>NZ_CM186038.1:1182500-3836896 GCF_059752595.1 Alteromonas sp. DYW1
ATTGGGGGTAGAGCACTGTTAAGGCTAGGGGGTCATCCCGACTTACCAACCCTTTGCAAACTCCGAATACCAATGAGAACTATCCGGGAGACACACGGCGGGTGCTAACGTCCGTCGTGGAGAGGGAAACAACCCAGACCGCCAGCTAAGGTCCCAAAATATTGCTAAGTGGGAAACGATGTGGGAAGGCTAAGACAGCTAGGAGGTTGGCTTAGAAGCAGCCACCCTTTAAAGAAAGCGTAATAGCTCACTAGTCGAGTCGGCCTGCGCGGAAGATGTAACGGGGCTAAGCAATATACCGAAGCTGCGGCAGCGTACTTGTACGCTGGGTAGGGGAGCGTTGTGTAAGTGGATGAAGGTGTGTTGAGAAGCATGCTGGACATATCACAAGTGCGAATGCTGACATGAGTAACGATAATGGGGGTGAAAAACCCCCACGCCGGAAGACCAAGGTTTCCTGTCCCATGCTAATCAGGGCAGGGTAAGTCGGCCCCTAAGGCGAGGCAGAAATGCGTAGTCGATGGGAAACGGGTTAATATTCCCGTACTTATATAATCAGTGATGGGGGGACGGAGAAGGCTAGGCCATCGTGGCGTTGGTTGTCCACGTGAAAGTGAGTAGGCTGGAAACTTAGGTAAATCCGGGTTTCTAAGGCCGAGACACGAGACGAGTCACTACGGTGATGAAGTGGTTGATGCCCTGCTTCCAGGAAAAGCCTCTAAGCTTATGATTATATGAACCGTACCCCAAACCGACACAGGTGGTCAGGTAGAGAATACTAAGGCGCTTGAGAGAACTCGGGTGAAGGAACTCGGCAAAATAGTACCGTAACTTCGGGAGAAGGTACGCCCCTGTTAGTGAAGGACTTGCTCCGTAAGCTGATGGGGGTCGCAGTGACCAGGTGGCTGGGACTGTTTATTAAAAACACAGCACTGTGCTAAATCGAAAGATGACGTATACGGTGTGACACCTGCCCGGTGCCGGAAGGTTAATTGATGGGGTTAGCGTAAGCGAAGCTCTTGATCGAAGCCCCGGTAAACGGCGGCCGTAACTATAACGGTCCTAAGGTAGCGAAATTCCTTGTCGGGTAAGTTCCGACCTGCACGAATGGTGTAACCATGGCCACGCTGTCTCCACCCGAGACTCAGTGAAATTGAAATTGCTGTGAAGATGCAGTGTACCCGCACCTAGACGGAAAGACCCCGTGAACCTTTACTACAGCTTGGCACTGAACATTGACCCTACATGTGTAGGATAGGTGGGAGGCTTTGAAGCGTTGTCGCCAGATGACGTGGAGCCGTCCTTGAAATACCACCCTTGTATGTTTGATGTTCTAACATTGCTCCGTTATCCGGAGTGTGGACAGTGTCTGGTGGGTAGTTTGACTGGGGCGGTCTCCTCCCAAATAGTAACGGAGGAGCACGAAGGTTAGCTAATCACGGTCGGACATCGTGAGGTTAGTGCAATGGCATAAGCTAGCTTAACTGCGAGACAGACACGTCGAGCAGGTACGAAAGTAGGTCATAGTGATCCGGTGGTTCTGAATGGAAGGGCCATCGCTCAACGGATAAAAGGTACTCCGGGGATAACAGGCTGATACCGCCCAAGAGTTCATATCGACGGCGGTGTTTGGCACCTCGATGTCGGCTCATCACATCCTGGGGCTGAAGTCGGTCCCAAGGGTATGGCTGTTCGCCATTTAAAGTGGTACGCGAGCTGGGTTTAGAACGTCGTGAGACAGTTCGGTCCCTATCTGGTGTGGGCGTTGGATGATTGAGGGGAGCTGCTCCTAGTACGAGAGGACCGGAGTGGACGAACCGCTGGTGTTCGGGTTGTTTTGCCAAAGGCATTGCCCGGTAGCTACGTTCGGAACGGATAACCGCTGAAAGCATCTAAGCGGGAAGCCGGCCCCAAGATGAGTCATCCCTGGACGTAAGTCCTGGAAGGGTTGTTATAGACGATGACGTTGATAGGCAGGGTGTGGAAGCGTTGTAAGGCGTTAAGCTAACCTGTACTAATTGCCCGAGAGGCTTAACCATACAACACCTAATGTGTTTGTGGTGACAATCGTAAGACCATATAAAACGCGCTCTTAGATTAAAGATATCAGTGATTCCGAATAGTTAAGATTTAAGTAAGGCTGACTTGGCATACTCCTCGAGAGTACTGTGAGTCCTCCTTGCGCAAATGTCACGATGAAAGCTTCGCAATCATCATGAATTTGCACCAACAGTTTATGTCTGGCGACAATAGCGACGTGGTACCACCTGAATCCATTCCGAACTCAGAAGTGAAACACGTTAGCGGCGATGGTAGTGTGGGGTTTCCCCATGTGAGAGTAGCACATCGCCAGACTCCTATTTAAATAAAAAAGCCCTTCTCGAAAGAGAAGGGCTTTTTTATTGGTTCAAACAAATGCTGCGCCAGTTCCACATACGCGGGAACCACCTAACGCTCGCTATAGGTTCATCATTGTAACGCTCTCTAAAACTGTTAAGCCGATCAAATACCTTACATGCTGACGCGGATATGCGTTGCAATCCGTTGTGCGACGAAGCGTTGAATCTACTGCTGATTGCGCCCAATAAACGCAGCGCAGACACACTCTGAAACAACTACATAGCCCTACTGTCGTTGGGCTTATTAAATGATCCATTTGTAGTTTTAAACTTTTTCGATATTTTTAGCGACCTATAGTTAACGCACATTTCATCGTTGGGATCGTCCCATGGATATAACGCGAGCAGCTATAAAAAATGCTTCAGGTGTCGCGATTGTCGTTGCGATACTGAGTTTAATTGGCGCATACAGTCTATTTAAATTACCTATTCAATTGTTTCCTGATATCGAACGGCCGAGAATTTCTATTCAAACTTTTTGGCGAGCTGCGTCGCCGCAGGAAATTGAATCAGAAATCCTTGAACCACAAGAAGAGGTGCTGCAAGGGATCCCAGGGTTGCACAGCATGTCAGCCTGGGCTAATCAAGGAAATGCATGGATCAACCTAGAATTCGACTTAAATACTGATATGCAACAAACGTTGATCGATGTGATCAGCCGTATGAATCGGATCCCACCATTACCCAGAGATGCGTTGTCACCCAATATTATGCTCGGCGGCTGGGGCGGTGGTCAGCCCGCTTTAACGTATTTCTTTTTACAGCGTTTACCCGGAAATGAGGGCAGCATAGATAGCTATTTGACGTATTTTGAGGATGAAATACGGCCAGAATTAGAGGCGATTCCAGGAGTTTCGCGTGCACGTATGGAAAGCGGGATTGGCGGCCCACAAGAATTCCAAATTGTATTTGACCCGTTTCTTGCCGCCCAGCTAGGGATCGATCTAACCAATATCACGCGCATGCTTGGCTCCTCGAATGATGTGTCTGGTGGTTTTGTCGACGTGGGCAGAAGACGTTACACGTTGCGGTTTGAAGGGCGCTACACACCCAACGAAATGGGGCAGATGATTCTTGAATGGCGAGATGGGCGTCCGGTTACTCTCGCCGATATCGCGGAAATTAGAATTCAACGAGCAGACGGTTCTAATTACAGTATTCAAAATGGTAATCCAGCGATTTCTATACGCATTGATCGTGAAAATGATGCAAATGTACTTACCACGCTAGAAGCGGTTAAAAGCAAAGTCGCTGAAATCAACGCTACTATGCTCAACCCACAGCAACTCACCATGGTTCAGTCATTCGATGCGTCGGTATTCATATACCGCGCGGTTAATCTGGTGACCAGTAACTTATTTATTGGCGTCTTGTTAGCTATCGGGATCTTATGGTGGTTTATGCGTCAAATTCGCGCCACATTGATCGTTGCGCTGACTATTCCCATTTCACTGTTAAGTACGTTTATTGTGCTTCAGATCACCGGCCGTTCACTCAATGTCATTTCACTGGCTGGCTTGGCATTTGCCGTTGGCATGGTACTCGATGCTGCCATTGTTGTGTTGGAAAATATTGTAAGGCAGCGCAGCAAGGGGCATGACTCGCAAGATGCGGCAGCAATTGCTACAAGTCAGGTTTTTGGGGCGTTGATGGCTTCTACTGCAACCACGGTCGCGATCTTTATCCCGGTGATGTTCTTAAGTGATGTAGAGGGTCAACTGTTCGCTGATCTGGCCCTAACCATTGCAATAGCCGTAACGATATCCTTTGTGATTGCGGTTACGGTTTTACCCGTCATTGCCCAACGCTTTCTGAACCAAGCATTGCCAGAAGATAAGCATACCAAAACCTGGCAGCGTCTTGCAGCAGGGATCATGCGGTTGTCGTCTAGTAACCCTAAGCGCCTCGCCGTAGCCACACTGTTAATGGGCGTACCTTTGTTCGCTACGATTATGTTGATCCCCAAACTTGATTATCTTCCGCCGGTAAAACGAGACGCGGTTGACGCGTTCTTTAATTTTCCTGCCGGTGCTAGTGAGGCGTTTGTTGAAGAAGAAGTCATGTCATTAGTGGTAGAGCGACTCCAACCTTATATGGATGGACTCAAGGAGCCGGCGCTTAAAAACTATTACATAATCGTTTGGGGTAATGGGGGAACTATCGGTGTTCGAGCGAAAGATCAGTCGCAAGTAAAAGCGTTAGAAACCCTAATGCGCGATGAAATTCTGAAGGACTTACCCGATACTCAAGCATTTGCTATGCAGGGTAATTTATTTGGCGGGTTCGGCAATGGACGCTCAATCGACTTACGGTTACAGGCAACGGACCAAGATGGTCTTGCTATCGCAGCTCAACGCGGCATGGACCTGTTACGCGAGGCCTTTCCGGGCGCCAATGTGCGCGCCAATCCCGCGTTGGAGCAGGCTGAACCTGAGCTGCAATTTTATCCGAATGACGCCCGCATGATGGAAGTCGGCTTTGATCGGGCCCAAGTCGCTAGCTTAGTCCGCGCCATGGGAGATGGGGTTTATGTGGGTGAATATTTCGATGGTATTAAGCGCATGAATATTATTCTGCGTTCGCAAGACTGGGCAACGCCAGAAGCACTTGCAACAACGCCCTTAATGACGCCCAGTGGTCAGGTCGTACCCTTAGGTGAACTCGTTAGCATTGAGCGCGCGGTCGGGCCAAGTCAGATCCAGCGGATTGAACGGAAACGGACGCTCACGCTGAGTTTAAACCCACCCGAAGACATGACACTTGAAGAAGCCATGGCCATTATCACTGCGGAAGTAGAACCTGCACTCTTGGCGTCGATGCCCACAGATGGCCATATTGCCTATGGTGGTAGTGCCGATAGCTTGAAACAAGCAGTAACAACCATGAGCCAAAACTTTCTGTTTGCAATGGGTTTGTTATTAGTCTTGATGGCAGGGTTGTTTCGCTCCTTAAAAGACAGTGTATTGGTGGTCTTGGCGATACCATTGGCTACGGTCGGCGGTGTTATTGCAATTCGGCTTTTGAATTTAGTTTCATTCCAACCGCTGGATCTTCTCACTATGATAGGGTTCATCATTTTGCTCGGTCTCGTGGTTAATAATGCCATATTACTGGTACACCAAACCCGCTGTGGTGAACGTGAAGGATTGTCGCGTCGTGAAGCCGTGCATCAGTCATTACTGCTCCGCCTGCGACCGATTTTTATGAGCACCTTAACGTCAATTTTTGGCATGTTGCCATTACTGCTAATGCCAGGTGCTGGAAGTGTAATTTATCGCGGTCTGGCAGCCGTTATTGTAGGCGGTATGTTAGTCAGTACATTGTTTACCCTGGTCCTGCTTCCCACCTTGTTGCAATTAGATTTCTCGCTATTTAAGCGACGGTTTAACTCCGTGCAGGCTGCAGGCAGTGCGCAATCAATAAAATTGAATAAATTAGAAGACAAACTTTAAAACAAAGGACATTGACGATGAATTATTTAACTCAGTCTGTTGCCGTACTCGGACTATTAACGGCCTCAATGTCGAGTGGTGTTTTGGCCTTACAAGATCCAGCAGAGGCATCTCTGGTGCACGTAGAACAAGTAAAATCTGAATCGATAGTAGAGCATGTTTGGATGCCGGGAAGTGTGATGAGTCGGATTGACGCAAACCTAGCTGCCGAGGTGCCAGGTCGGATCCAATGGATGGCAGATGTGGGGGATATTATTGCCGCGGGTGAGGTTATTGCTAAGCTTGATGACAAACGTTTGCAATTACTCAAAGGGCAGCACGAAGTCGCGATGGACAAATGGCAAGCGCGTGTGGAGCTGCTGATGCGCAAAGTTGCGCGATTTACCCAAATGGCAGCATTAAACAATACGTCAAAGGATCAATTGGACGATATCAGTATTGAGCTTGAGATGGCTAAACAAGAGTTGAATCAGTCCCGTTACGATAGAGATCTTATTCAATATCAAATCGATCAAAGTCAGTTGCGAGCGCCCTTTACCGCTATGGTTGTCGAACGCATTCAAACACCAGGTGAATATACCTCGACAGGACAAACCTTATTACGTGTGGTAGACACCCAAAATATTGAGGTGGTTGTGCGGGCTCCTTTAACTACGCTACCGTATCTAAATGCTGGGACTCAAGTGGCAATCGAGCAACGTAATCAGCAATCTCACCATCCGATTAGAGCAATTGTGCCAGTTGGTGATGAACAATCACGATTAATGGAGGTAAGAATCGCGCTGGAGGCTGATTCGTTTGCGATTGGTAGTGCCGTACGCGTCGCTCTGCCGCACAGTACTGCGCATGAAGGTTTAACCGTACCGCGTGATGCACTGGTATTGCGTAAATCAGGTACATTTATTTTCCAAGTGGATGATGAAAATCAAGCTCGGAGAATTCCGGTAGAGACAGGGGTAGGACAATATAACCGGATAGAAGTGTTTGGCGACATAAGTGATGCATTACCTGTCGTTGTGCGTGGCGCTGAACGCTTACGCGAAGGGCAAAAAGTACGATTTGAAGAAACCGCAGAGATTTTGACGGCTGGTACATCCAGTTGACAGTTTGAAATAAAAAAAGTGTTTATTTATTAATGTGTTAGTTACTAACGTTGATTTTTTTTAAAAAAATGAAATGATTAACTGATAACGAAGGTCTTAATTAGCAAGTGCGTTTACAGCACGATGACTCACAAACTACAGGAAGAATTTATGAAACAGGTTAAAAAAACGACTATTGCTACTGCGTTAGGCGCTGTTGTTATTGGCTCACTAAGTACCGTGAGTCTGCAGGCCAATGCTTCGCCGTTTGGAGCGCAGCAGTTAGAATCAGGCTATATGACTTTTGCCGCTGAAGGTAAATGCGGTGAAGGCAAGTGTGGCGGTGACAAAGCTAAAAAAGAAGCCGAAGGTAAGTGTGGTGAAGGCAAATGCGGCGGCGACAAGGCTAAGAAAGAAGGCAAGTGTGGCGAAGGCAAATGCGGTGGCGATAAAGCCAAGCATGAAGGCAAGTGTGGCGAAGGCAAATGCGGTGGCGATAAAGCTAAGAAAGAAGGTAAATGCGGAGAAGGCAAATGTGGTGGCGACAAAGCCAAGCATGAAGGTAAGTGCGGAGAAGGCAAATGTGGCGGCGACAAAGCCAAGAAAGAAGGCAAGTGCGGAGAAGGTAAATGTGGCGGCGACAAAGCTAAGAAAGCCAAAGAAGGTAAATGTGGCGAAGGCAAGTGTGGTGGCCAAGCATAAGCAAGCGAGAATCGCTTAAAGTGAAAAGGCCGGTACAATACCGGCTTTTTTATCACCATTTAGGCATAGAATAATGAGGCAGATATGACAAGTCTGAGCGGTGCAGGTTTAGGATTACGACGCGAGATGCTAGATGATGTGATTGCTAGTCCCGAGCTTGATGTCGACTTTTGGGAAGTTGCACCCGAAAACTGGATGAGTTTTGGTGGTCAATACCAGCGTCAACTCAAGGCACTTACCGCTAAAAACAGGTTTACAACCCACGGCCTATCTCTCTCTATTGGCAGCTCTGATCCGTTAGATATCAATTTTGTTAAACAAATAAAAAATTTTCTGGCTGAACACAGTATTGACTATTACAGCGAGCATCTGAGTTACTGTTCGCATCAGGGGCATATGTACGACCTAATGCCAATCCCGTTTTCGGCGGATGCGATTGATCATGTGGTCAGTCGAATTGTTCAGGTACAGGACATCTTGCAACGGCCATTGATATTAGAAAATGTTTCTTACTATGCCGCGCCAGGCCAAGAAATGTCAGAGGTCGAGTTTACGCAGCAAGTACTCCAGCGCTCTGGCTGTGAGCTTCTCTTGGACGTTAATAATGTGTTTGTAAACGCGATCAATCATGGTTACTCAGCACGCGATTTTATATCGGCAATGCCAACAGGGAAAATAGTCTATGGTCATATCGCTGGTCATTATGATGAAGCGGATGACTTAAAAGTGGATACCCATGGCGCAGACGTTAAACCTGAGGTTTGGGAGTTGTTGCGTTTCGCTTATCAAACACATGGAGTTTTCCCAACGTTACTGGAGCGTGACTTTAATATACCCAGTATGGATGCGTTGATGCTTGAGGTGAGTACGATCAAAAGCATTCAAGCAGAATTCAGTGATACTTCGCGCACAAGTCAACGAGCATGAAATCGTTTACTGAAATTCAACAGACATTCACCGCACATATTCGCGACCCGGAAAAACATGCATTTGACGGCGGGATCGACGATCGCAGAATGGCTATCTATCGGGAGCTTTTTTTTAATAATATTCTGGGCTTTTTAGACAGTGGCTTTCCGGTTTTGAAATCATTGTATAAAGAAGATGATTGGTTAAGCCTTGCGCGTAAGTTTTTCAGCCATCATCATTGTCGTTCGCCGCTATTTGTCGACATCAGTAAAGAATTCGTTGAGTATCTTGCCAATGAATATACACAAACCCAGTCTGATCCTAACTTTCTAGCAGAATTAGCGCATTATGAGTGGTTAGAATTAGATGTCTCGGTACGCAAAGGCGACTTGCCACAGCAACCCGCTAAAGCCATACATGCTGGTACCGAGCTGCATATGTCAGCGTTAGCCTCATTGGTTAGTTATCAGTATCCGGTACATCAAATTGGCCCAGATTTTCAACCGGAAGCACCCGCAGACCAAGTATTTCTCTTAGTTTATCGTAATGCACACGATCAAGTAGAATTCATACTGTTGAATCAGGTGACAGCAGTATTACTTCACTTATTGGAACAGTCAGGCGGAACGAGCGTTCAGGATCTAGTCGATGCTTTGGCACCACAATTACCTGAGATGACGTCACACCAATTACTCAAAGCCACCATTGATATCCTTAATGATTTTTCCGACAAGCGGGTTGTAGGGCAGTATTCGACGCAATAATCGCTGGAACAACGTCGATTTTCGCTGTCATTTTTGCGTTCATTACAGTACCATTTGCGGCTGTTTTATTTGTCAACTAAATGGTATCGCAAATGGCTGATCATTCTGAGTTTAAAGAAGTTTTCAACTGGTGGTATTTTCTTGCTGCGGTCGGTACTCTCGTCGCTTTGCCCTTAATGCATGTCATTTTGGGGTGGATTGTGTTTTTCTTTAGCCGTTAAGACTTGTTGTGACTACTGAATATATAAAATCTGTTGTAAAGACTATTCCTGATTATCCCAAACCAGGGATCCAGTTCCGTGATGTGACCAGCGTCCTGGAAGATCACAAGGCCTTTTCTAGCTGTTTAGCGTTAATGGTCGAGCATTTCGCTCCGATGAATTTCGATAAAGTAGCTGGAACTGAAGCGCGTGGTTTTCTATTTGGGGCTCCCTTGGCAATTGAACTTGGGATTGGTTTTATACCGGTCCGTAAACCGGGGAAATTGCCGCGTGACGTTATAGCAGAAAGCTATGAACTAGAGTACGGTATGGATACTTTGGAAATGCACAAAGACGCGGTCAAGCCGGGTGAGCGGGTCTTGATGATCGATGATTTGCTGGCTACTGGCGGCACGATGCTGGCAACAGCGAAACTGATCAAACAGTTGGGCGGTATCGTCGAGCATGCGGGGTTTGTTATTTCATTACCAGATATTGGCGGAGAAAAGCGTCTTGCTGAGCATGGAATAACGTCGTTTACATTGTGTGAATTTGAAGGCGAATAACGGGTAATGAGCTATCAGGTTCTAGCGCGTAAATGGCGACCACAAGTGTTTTCCCAATTAGTCGGGCAAGAACATGTGGTTTCCGCAATTTCCAATGCGCTAGACAACAACCGCTTGCATCACGCGTATTTATTTACCGGAACACGTGGAGTTGGAAAAACCACAATTGCACGTATTTTTGCTAAGAGTTTGAATTGTGAGACCGGGCAGAGCTCTAACCCTTGTGGTCAATGCAATACCTGTCAAGATATCGAGCAAGGCCGGTTTGTCGATTTGTTGGAAATTGATGCAGCGTCGCGGACTAAAGTCGAAGATACTCGCGAGTTGTTGGACAACGTGCAATACCGCCCCACCCGAGGCGAGTACAAGGTTTACTTGATAGACGAAGTCCACATGCTATCAAAGCACAGCTTCAATGCATTGTTAAAAACCCTTGAAGAACCGCCCCCGCACGTTAAGTTCTTACTCGCCACCACGGATCCGCAAAAGCTGCCAGTGACCATTTTATCAAGGTGCTTGCAGTTCAACTTAAAAGCCCTATCGCGAGAGCAGATAAGCCAACAGCTTGAACATGTATTGACGCAAGAAGCTATCAGCTTTGAATCTACTGCCATCGCGTTAATTGCTCGTGCAGCGCAAGGGAGTATGCGTGATGCGTTGAGTTTAACCGATCAAGCCATCGCTCAAGGGAATAACTCCGTTACCCAGCAAACGGTAGTATCTATGTTGGGCTTGCTTGATCGCAACCATGTTTTGCGCTTAGCCCAAAGTTTGGCAAACCATGACGTCGATGTGGTGATGGAACTGGTCGAAGAACTTAGTCAGCACGCACCCGATTATGCGCAAATCTTGCATGAACTAAACGCGACCCTACATCAGGTAGCGCTAACCCAGATCGTGCCAGACGCCTGTCGTTTAGAGACGAATCACGCCAAGGTCATTTATCAGTTAGCAAAAGGTTTCACGCCTGAGCATGTGCAGTTACTTTATCAAATTGGCGTTGATGGACTCCGTACTTTAAATTATGCACCTGATCCACGAACGGGTGTAGAAATGATCCTAATGCGCATGCTGGCATTTGCGCCTAAAGCTCCCCTTGCGGCGATTGAAGGGATTATTCAAAACCCGCCACAAATTGCTGTGCCGGAGACTGTGCAAGCGCACGATAGCGCAGCGATATCTGAGCCAGACAGTTTTTCAGGTAGTGTACAATCGGATGATAAGGATGAGCCGGTCGCCGATATTCAATCGCCTGCAAGTAAAGATGAGCTTCCGGTGGATGATGGTCACGATGAATTACTCGCTCAGCAAGCTGCTATCCAAGCACAAGCTGAGCAATATCGCGAAGCTGAGGCTGCAGAGTCAGCAACCGCTCAGTCCGAAGAAGAAGCTAACCTTGCGCGCACCAAAGCCATGCTGGAGATGCAGCAGCGCATGTCACAAATGTCGCCTACTGAGGTGGCAGCACCAGTAAAAAAGTCCGTTGAGGCCGAGGCGCAGGTTGAGTTAGCGCAAAACATTACGCCTTCAACTAGCCAACCGTTGCTGACACCAGATACAACCGATACTCGCGAAAGCAATGCGCCTGGGGCGCAGACATCGGCAGTGGCGTCCAATGAATCGGTATCTGATGATAGGGATGGTATTCCTGCCGAACAGCAGCCGCCCTTCGATTTAGCAGAAGATAACCCGTCGGGTGAACATGACGGCTTAACTCAGACGCCAATGAATGAGTATGTGGATTCTACACAAACTCTTGCGACTAATTCCTCTGTAGCAAGCACAACAACGCAGTCTCAATTACAGCCAGAACAGTCAATTAACTCAGAGAATATTCCCCTATCTCCAAAGCTACCGGATGGCACTAAATTGGTGATGGCGAGTCAGTTGGACTATTGGGCTGAGCTGATTAGCAAGGCACAGTTGGCGGGGTTGGCCAAGCAGGTAGCCATTCATTCCGCGTATCGAAAATCTGATGGAGTGGTTGAGCTCGAATTGGATCCAGCACAAGAACATTTATTGAATGATGGGCTAAAACAACATTTGCAACTCGCGCTGGCTAATGCGCTAGGTGAAAACGTCACGTTGCGAGTGAATATTGCCGAGTCGGCATCTACACCTTACAAGCTACAGCAGAGAATAGACGCGATGCGACAGGCATATGCTGAGCAGATTGTGCAGAGTGATGAAGGTATTCAGTATTTAATCAAAACATTTAACGGCAACGTACTAGAAGACAGTATTAAGCCGCAGTAATTTAGGAGTGGTACATGTTTAAAGGTGGTATGGGTAATATCATGAAGCAAGCGCAGCAGATGCAGGAAAAAATGCAAAAGGCGCAGGAAGAGCTTCAATCCATCGAAGTTATTGGTGAGTCAGGTGCGGGTATGGTCAAAGTGACTATGACCTGCAATCACAATGTACGTCGCGTTGAGGTTGATCCCTCGCTCATGGATGATGATAAAGAGATGCTCGAAGACTTAGTCGCTGCTGCTATCAATGATGCAGTGCGTCGGGTGCAAAGCACCACGCAAGAAAAAATGTCTTCGATTACCGGTGGGATGCAGATGCCACCGGGTTTTAAGATGCCGTTTTAAGGCCGATTAGCGATGCCGGCGCAATTTAGCCCATTGCTCAATGAATTAATCGACGCTCTGCGCGTGCTGCCCAGTGTCGGCGCAAAAAGTGCGCAGCGCATGGCGTTTAGTCTTCTAGAGCGTAATCGCGACGGAGCGTTGCGCTTGAGTCAAGTGCTGCACGATGCGATGGAGCACATAAGTCACTGTCAACAGTGCCGTACATTTACCGAGCAAGAACGCTGCGATATCTGTGCCCATCCAACGCGGGGCAGTGCCGACACTATTTGTATTGTGGAAGCTCCGCAAGATGTCTTCGCGATTGAGCAAACAGCCCAGTTTGATGGTCGCTACTTTGTTCTTATGGGGCATTTGTCGCCACTTGATGGGATTGGTCCCGAGGATATCGGACTGGATGAGTTAGCTCAGCAACTTGATGCAGGTGGGATCAAGGAGTTAATCCTTGCCACGAACCCCACGGTAGAGGGGGAGGCAACAGCACATTACATTGCAGAGATGTGTCGTAAGCGGCTTATTGCTGCATCCCGCATCGCTCATGGAGTGCCGGTCGGTGGCGAGTTGGAATATATTGACGGAAATACACTTGGGCATGCACTGAGTGGCAGAAAAACCCTGTAAAAACAGCAAAAAGCATTTTCATACCTTGAATTTTTAAAACAAGACCTTACCTCTGGCAATGTTATTAGAGGCTTTGCCAGAGATACCTTCTGGCGTTGTAATTGCACGTTAAAGGAGAAGAGGTCTTATGTCGCAGGCGACACACCAAGAGACTCATGGTTTTCAAACTGAAGTAAAACAGTTACTACAGTTGATGATCCATTCACTGTATTCCAATAAAGAAATTTTCCTCAGAGAACTTGTATCTAACGCTGCTGATGCGGCGGACAAGTTACGCTTTAAAGCGTTATCCGATGACAAACTGTACGAAGATGACGGCGACCTGAATGTTAAACTCAGTGTCGATAAAGAGGCTGGAACCATCACTATCAGTGACAACGGTATTGGTATGACGCGTGATGAAGTCATTGAGAACCTTGGCACTATCGCTAAGTCAGGCACTAAAGACTTCTTTAGTCAGTTGACCGGCGATCAGGCCAAAGATTCTAAGTTGATTGGTCAGTTTGGGGTTGGTTTCTACTCTGCATTCATCGTCGCAGACAAGGTTGTTGTGCGTACTCGCAAAGCCGGAGTCGAGGCATCCCAAGGTGTCGAGTGGACATCTGCCGGTGAAGGTGAGTTTACAATTGCCGATATCGAAAAGCCGACACGCGGAACAGAAATCGTACTGCATGTGCGTGAAGATGAAAAAGAGTATGTCGACAATTGGAAATTACGCTCAATCGTTGGCAAATATTCCGATCACATCAGCATTCCAGTACTGATGTGGAAAGAACCGGTTGATGAACGCGATGGCCCTGATGGTGAAAAAATCCCAGCTCAACCCGGCGAATGGGAAGCGGTTAACAAAGCGACTGCACTGTGGACACGCGATAAATCTGAAGTGTCAGACGAGGAATATAAAGAGTTTTACAAGCACGTTTCGCACGACTTTGCTGACCCGTTGAGCTGGTCTCATAATCGAGTGGAAGGGAAAACAGAATATACCAGTCTGTTATACATCCCGAGTAAAGCCCCTTTTGACTTATGGAATCGTGAACATAAACATGGTTTGAAGCTGTACGTGCAGCGCGTTTTCATTATGGATGACGCTGAGCAATTTATGCCAACTTACCTGCGTTTCGTGAAGGGCTTATTGGATAGCAATGATCTGCCATTAAACGTGTCGCGCGAGATCCTGCAAGACAATAAGGTGTCGCAAGCGCTGCGTCAGGGTTGTACTAAACGTGTGCTGCAAATGCTAGAGCGCATGGCCAAGAATAATCCAGAAGACTACCAAGTATTCTGGGGCGAATTTGGTAACGTGTTGAAAGAGGGCCCGGCAGAAGACTTTGCGAATCGAGAGAAAATTGCCGGCCTATTGCGCTTTGCGTCAACGCACAATGATTCCAATGAGCAAACCGTTTCTTTGGACGACTACATTGAGCGAATGAAGGACGGTCAGGATAAGATTTACTATGTAACTGCAGATAGCTATCAAGCTGCTAAAAACAGTCCACATTTAGAAATCTTCCGTAAGAAAGGCATTGAAGTGCTGCTTCTGTCTGAGCGCATTGACGAATGGTTGATGTCGCACTTAAACGAGTATAAAGAAAAATCAATTCAATCAATTGCGCGCGGTGATGTTGATTTATCCAAGCTAGATGACGAAGAAAGCAAGAAAGCCCAAGAAGAAGCGGAAAAGCAAGTCGAAGGCGTAACCGAGCGGCTAAAAACCGCGCTGGGTGAGAAGGTCATGGAGGTGAAATATACCCATCGTCTTACTGACTCTCCGGCGGTGATTGTGGCTGATGATAATGGCATGACTACGCAAATGATGAAGTTAATGCAAGCTGCAGGGCAGCCTGTGCCAGAGGTGAAATATCACTTTGAGATTAACCCTGAGCATCAATTGATTAAACATGTTGCCGATATTCAAGATGAAGCAACATTTAAGCAGTGGGCTGAAGTACTTTATGATCAAGCTGCGCTCTCTGAGCAAGGCAGTTTAGAAGATCCATCTTCATTTGTACGCAAATTAAACAGTTTATTAATGAGCTTATCAAAATAAGCCTATTTTGTTTGATTAATGTGAGAAAAAGCGAGCTTTATAGCTCGCTTTTTTATATCTCTAATGAAAGTTTAACTTCTATTTATAACCGCCTGAATTTTAGCGTTAATTATTGTGAGTTTAGATTATTTGAAACCTTTTGGAGCGAGCGGTGTTTGGATTTCCATACGCTTTTGGTCTAATGCGTATGGATAATCCTTGGCTTTGCCTTGTCAGCCTTGAGCTGAATGTGTAAAGTGCTGGCAGAAAATAAAAATTAGCGGAGAGTACGCAGCATGCGGATCATTCTTTTGGGCGCGCCAGGCGCCGGCAAAGGAACACAAGCCCAGTTTTTGATGGGGCGATACAATATACCTCAAATCAGCACCGGAGATATGCTTCGAGCAGCGATCAAGGCTGGCACAGAACTCGGTATCGCGGCAAAGAAAGTCATGGATGCCGGTCAGCTTGTCTCTGATGATATTATCATCGGTTTAGTGAAAGAACGTGTCGCTCAGTCAGATTGTGAGAACGGCTTTTTACTCGATGGTTTTCCTCGCACTATCCCACAAGCTGAGGCAATGGAAGTCGGCGGTATTGTGGTAGATCACGTTATTGAATTTGATGTGCCTGACGACGTAATTGTTGATCGTATGAGTGGGCGCCGTGTGCATCCTGCGTCGGGGCGAGTTTATCATGTCGACTACAACCCCCCTCAAGTGGCAGGCAAAGACGATGCTACCGGTGAAGACCTTATTATTCGTGATGATGATAAAGAAGATACGGTACGCAAGCGCCTTGGTGTGTATCATGAGCAAACCAAACCGTTGGTCGATTTTTATCAAACAGCCGCGTCAGCTGGAAAATGCCACTACCACAAAATTGATGGGACCCAGGCTGTTAGTGCAGTTAGTCAGCAGCTAGCTGAACTGTTAGGTTAATTGCAATGCAATCATTGAGCGTCGAGATTACCGGGTTTTACGCGAGTTTGCTCGCTATCTGCTACCTGTATTTGTCGATTTTGGTGGTTAAGGCTCGGCGTGCCTCGCGGGTGAGTCTAGGCGATGGCGGAGATACCGCCTTACAACGCTTATCACGCGCACATGGCAACTTCGCTGAGTACGTGCCAATCACCTTGATCTTGGCGCTTTGCGTTGAATTGAATACTGACTTCAATTTAATCGTCCATATCGCTTGTGCGGCATTATTGTTTGGTCGCTTGACCCACGCGTATGGTTTACGTCATCACATAGGTGCAAGTTGGCAGCGGATCGTTGGTATGCTGTTAACCTTTGGTGCGATTTTGTTACTCAGTATTTGTAATTTGATGTGGTTGCATTTCTAACTGCAAAGCAATGAAAAACGGCGCCTTACGGCGCCGTTTTCAGTTAACAGGGAGAATATTTACACTCGATTATTTGTTTTCGAGTAATTGACTGCCTATTTCGATTTTACGTGGTTTCTTCGCTTCTGGGATCACACGTTCAAGATCGATGTGTAGCAAGCCATTCTCCATATCGGCAGAGAGCACTTTGACGTGGTCGCCAAGTTGGAATTTACGCTCGAAGTTACGCTCAGAAATGCCTTTGTGTAAAAACTTGCGCTCTTCATCCTTGCTTTCTTTGCTGCCAGTAACGGTCATTGAGTTTTCTTGAACCTCAATGGATACGTCGTTTTTACTAAAACCGGCAACAGCCATTGTAATTCGGTATTTATCATCGCCGACAAGCTCAATATTGTATGGTGGATAGGCGCTCTGTTTTTCGGCGCGGGTCGCGGCGTCGACGAGTGAAGCTAAATGGTCAGAACCAATAAATGAACGGTAAAGTGGAGATAGATCGATAGTACGCATAGTCATATCCTCAAAATAAAGCAATATGTTAGTTAATATGCCCCGATTATTCGGCGGCGGTTGTGTCGACCTCTGTTGAGCATCGACAATACATATGTAGGAACGCTCGAATGTTTTTCAAGAATAAATATTGAAATTATTTTTATCCTATTGATTTTAATTGTTTTATTTTAGTTAAAAATATCAAAACCCTGGTTCGGCGACAGTTTGTTTTTATTCACATTGGCACCGGTTTAAGTTTTGCTAGCGTTGGACGATATAGTATCTGAGAGAGAGGGTACATTATGAATTATCAACGTTATTTTTCAGGCTATGAATTACTTCCTAAGCAACACTTGGTCAGCGGTGAGGGGCTAAGTAAGCAATACCGCGGACGTGAATTCCACGACAGTGTTGTCAGTGGCTTTAATCAATTAACCGAAAGATTCAACTGGGCACGTTCGCGCGCAGAACAAGAGTTGTTATTAGATAAGCGACAGCAGTTTATGCTTAGTGCTATTCGTAAAATGGCCAGTCAGTCAGCTAGATTAGCGGCTTAATCGCGCGATAATATTGGACGCTTATCGCAGTTGAGAGAAGGCTTTGGCATCTCAACTGCGGCAATTGATTTCAGTCATTTCATTCGACAAATTTAATATTTTTTTGTCCTACGCAGTTCTATCAACGCAACATTTACGTTTAGTTTAAAGCTATATCAACTTCTCAAACCACCGGTCCGAACGCGGAATATAGTAGTTCTCGATGTCTAGCGAGGTAATAACCAGTGTTGCCTTGCCACTGATTTCCTCCAATGGGACAAAACCATAGACGCGTGAATCGGCACTATGATTGCGATTGTCGCCGAGTACTAAATAGTGTCCCTCCGGCACCGTAACAACCGGGAAACTTGCCAATTCGGTGCGTGCTGAGCTCAAGCGTAAGGCATGCGGGTGGCCGGTTAACTGCTCGAGGCGATCATCTCCGTCACCCAACTGAGCTTGGATCTCACCATTGATCACTAATTGATTGTTGACCATGGCCACTTGGTCGCCGGGTAATCCGATGATACGTTTTATTAAACGCTCGTTTGCGGCACTGGATTCAAAGGTAACGATATCGCCGCGCTGAGGTGTGGCGATTTGCATGATAGGAATATCAGAGAACGGAATGTCCAAACGGTAGGCCATTTTTTCAACAAATACTCGATCGCCTTCAACAATTGTTGGCAACATAGAGCCGGACGGCACGTGGTACCAATCAGCAATACTGCTGCGGCAAGCAAATAAAAGCACGAGAAAAATCAAAAACCCATTATTTTGGCGGAAAAATGTTTTAAGCCCAGTCATTGAACTCTCCTTTGTCAGACCCAACTTAATCTAAACCCGAACGCGAGTATTACCAGCGCTAAACTGTAAAGGATTGTTACGTGTTGCGGTGTGCACTAGGAAACTGAGGATGAATGACATAATCAAATTTAGTACCGCGATTTTATTAGTACTTGGACTCTGTAGCTGTTTTGACTTAGCGCACAAAGCGACGCCCGAGAAATTAACTTGGATAGTAAATTCAGATCCTGTGCTGGATGCAGAACAAGCGATTGAACAAAAGGATCTACGATTTATTGCTGTGCATAATCATCACCTGAAAATGCCGCTAAATATTAATAACTGCTGGGTAACAATGGTTGGTTATCGCACCTTAAGCAATGAGTCTTTCGAGTATGGTAGTTACGACTATCAGCGTTTCGGTGCACTCGCTCAGCTTTACGCGAATTGGTATAACAACAGAATTTTATTATATCTTCAGGACAATACAAAGACCGAATGTGAGGCCAATTAATTGAGCAGAAATTAGCGCTAATTATCTGTAGTAGCTCATATTTAATCTGACACTTTTTTATTCTGGATTCGACCTAAGCGTACAGATCATCGGATCTGCAATGAGCGAAAACCTGACCGTCACTTCCGCGAAGGCGGTAGTCTGCTGAAGACAAAAACCGGACCTTGGAGCAATGAATATTCCATATCAAACGGCAGTAGACTTAAAGCAAATAATAAAAATGGTCAGAGCTGAAAAATAAAAAAGGCTCTGACCCGTTTTGAACATTCTAGCCGCTGAAGCAGTTTTGACGTGTTCCATATTTCGTTGTTTCGACATTGTAACAGCGCAATTCGGAAACTTTATTATTAGACGGCTTCCAGTTCAGTAGCTTATCGTATGCGGCATTTATTTCTGCTCGGCGTGCGGCTTCCCGGCGATTAGCGGCATTCCACTGTGCCTCTTGTCTGGCCTTTTCACGCATGACCTGATTGTAATTTCGCTCCCAAGTCTTGCGAGCCAGCGGCAGCACATCTGGTGGGATCGCAGCACACAATGCACTATCTGGTGCTCCCCAACGTCCAAAAACGCGAGCGAGGCCTACAAAATCCAATTGAGCCTGATTGAAAGCATTCCAATCATGGGCTATGTTGCGTGAATACCATATTGCCGCCTGACAGTTGCCGCCTTGGACATAGCTCTCTGAAAAGGTCTGATTGCGCCACATCCAACGTTCAACAAATGCTCTCCAGTCCTTGGAGTTGAATATACTCGGCTTGGTGTTCCGGAATTCCTCCTCGGCACCATAGGCTTCGAATAGTTGCGGGTCTTGTGAGGCTACCCAGTCCCCCAGTTCTTGCGGCATAGCCGGACACGTCTGCCCGGCGGCCTGGGTCTTCTCGAACTCAAGCGCCCAGCTAATGCCAGTATCAGGCACCGGATCTACAATAAAACTCATATTGTCTCGGTTAATACCACCAAACACATAAGAATATGCGATCTGGCAACCGTCCAGCGTGCCGAAGCGCTCATAGTCGTTTCTTGACATAAGACGTTCACGTTTTGACTTGCGTAAATAGGCTTCTTCACGCGCTTTAGCTTCTGCCGCAGCTTTAGCGGCAGCAGCTTCCTCCGCTTTGCGAGCAGCAATCTGTACCGGGTCTTCGAGTGCTGCATACCCATTGTCGTCATAATATTGCATCAGCGATGGAATCAGCTCGACCGGAGCAAAGCCGCAGCGTGTCGGAGCGCCATCGGGTTTGTCATAAAATCGATTAACTAAAAAGTAGGCGAGAACACCCCATTCTTTATATTTAGCGAGCTGTGCGTCAGTCAGACTTGGTGCTTCGTTACGATATCTTTCGCCTGACCACCACATCGTTTGTCCGGCGCGATAACATATGTCTACGGGAAGGTCCGTTTCTGTAAGCCCCAGCTCATCGAGATAGATGCCCTCGCCAGCAGATCCGAAACAATCCCCAACAACAGCCATTGCGTTACGTATAGCGCTTTTGGGAGGCGGATTTTTAAAATAATCTTTCCAAAGGCCATTTTTAGGCACTTCGTGTGTATCAAGTTCATTTGCGATATCATGATTTAGCGGTATCCCGCACTCCCGCTCCCCATTAAAGCAAGCAGCAAATTGTCGTCGATTAGTATAAGGGAGCTCGTTAAGGATCTGGTCGCCACTGATATGCCATTTGAGGATCATAGTCGCCATCGTATGATCTTGGAAAATCCAGGTTTTTGTACCATCTTTTCGATACTTTGGATTGTAATAAGTCTCGTGGACCATACATTGTTTGTTTTGCTCGTACGGTGTCCAACCGCGAACAACAGTTTGCGCTATGGTGCTCGATGAAAACAATGTCATAATGCTTAAAACAAACAAAAACTTCTTAATCATATTAATTTCTTAACTATTGTTAATCAGAACAGGAATTATCCACATCGAAGTGGTGAATAATTCTGAATGAGGTCTTTAATATTGGGGGACATTACCGCTTAATTCCTACATACACTGGCGCTGGTATTACTACCGGCCATTGTACAATGTGCATAACGGTATTTTTCGCGGGTTTCGGCTGATATTTGGGCGGCACTGGGTATTGCAATAGCGCTTGGTGAAGACGATGATGAGGAAGGCGAAGGTAACGTACTGCCATAGGCTTCCTGCCATCTGGCGCTGGCTGCGCCGGCAGTGTTAGTGCCTTCACCAAATGTGCCTTCCAGCCAGGTCCCGCGGGCTGACATTTCGGCATTGGCGGCACTGCGAACCGGGCCTGATGAGAACCATGAGGCTATAACGTATAAATCATTGGTGTTAACCTGACCCATAGCACCGGCGTGACTTGTGGCCATAACGGCCCGTTCAAGATGCGCTTGTGAACGTAACTGATGAATTGCAGCATAGACAGCTTGCCCATACTGTCCCTGGGCCAAAGCACTGTTTATAATCGCATCATTGCGCGCTTTTTGTTCTTCGTAGGCCACTTTTTCGTCGTAATATTTGCGCCATTTTTTTGCATACTCACAGGCGCTTTCGTGACCCAGTTCACAAGCTTTCTTTAGGTAATGGGTTGTTAATTTATCTTCTTCTATCTGCCAGTAAATACTCCCCACATTATAGCAGCTGGCTTTAGACGAATAGCTATCACAGCTAAGCTTGGAGTAAATTAACGCTTTTTCGGCATCAAAGCCGGGTGACTCGGGATTGGCGTAGTAAAGCTCTGCGGCATGACAACCGAGAGCATCATTGTATTTTCGGCAGGTAAACTCGCCAAACCAGGCGGCTTTTTCCTTATCAATTAACTCGGGATGTTTACCCTGGCTGCCATCGTATGCGCGGTATAGCCCCCAAAAGCAGGCTTTTTCATTGCCAATGACACAGGCATTTTTAACCACCAGCATGCCCTTAGCCGGGTTGTAAACGGGTGATTTTTCATTGCTACGGTAATAAAACGCATTGTCGCAGCCCTGTTTTACACCTAATGCACAAGCATTTTCAAAATTGACGGTCGCCAGTTCAATATTTGCGGGCAGGTTACCACCGCCACCTTTTGCAATCATCGCAGCGTTCATACAGCTATTGGATAAACCCATTTCGCAGGCTTTGCTAAAAAACGAGACGGCTTTCTTAATATCCTGAGGAATACCAGCACCGTCGTAGTAATCGAGCGCGGTATTAAAGCAGGCGTCTGGGCTGCCTTTCATACAGGCTTGTTCAGAGGTTGATGTTTGAGACAGCGCGCAAAAGTGGGTAAATAGCGAGAGCAGAACAACGTACTTCAGTCCTTGAATATATTTCATAACGATACTCCGTGTTAATTTTTTGCATACTAAGTGTAGTTCGGTTTTTGTTCAATATGTTTGTGTTATTTTCGAACAAATTAAGCTTGTGTATACGGTTGATCTGACGTAAAACTATTGCTGTGCCGCGCAAAACCTCATAAAAAACCTGCTCGGATTCAGTGCTCAGTTTATGGATGAATGACTCTTGCCAAGTACCTACGATGTAAAGCCTTTATCAGATAAAGACCGTCAGCAACTACAAAAACAATATTGGTTAATAGCCGGGTTTACCCTGTTTGCCGGCGGCATTTTTTTTGTAATTTTCTCCAACGTACTATCCGGTCCTCATATGAGTCAGGCCCCGCTATACATATTTGGTGTGTTTGCCGCCATTTTTGCAACAGTGATAGTTGTGGTGCTGCGCCAGAATTACCTCGAACTTAAAAACGGAGTAAAACATTGCTATACCGGTGTTGTGACCAATAAACGGGTAAACCGGCACACGTCAACAACCGGCAGTCATTCAACTAACGTCAGGGCTGGCTATGGCTCAAGACGAAGAACAACTCACACAACTTACTATGTCAGCCTTGACGACAAGGAATTTAGTGTCGATTTGAGTGTTTATAATCAGGCCTCTGCAGGCGACAAAGTTTATCTTGAAATCAGCCCGCAAAAGAAGCAAGTACTGCAGTTTCGGATATTAGCGGCGCAACCGCAACAGCACTCCCCCAGGTTCAATGTCAGCTCGACTGTATATGAGCCGATGCGGGACAAAGAGTGCGCAATATCTGCTAAAGAACGATTAATTGTGCAGCGGATCTTCTTTAGAGCGTGGCGAAAAAAACTCTTCTTCTTTATGGCGATCGCGCTATTTTTTACATCCGTTTTTACCACGGGGTTTATCTTATTTACCGTGCCGCTGGCGGTCGTATTGATTATCAACGCGTACAAGCTGCTGGTACCGCTATTACAGTATCGAAAGTTCTTACACGCTGCGCGGCCCAAAATCATCTCATCTGTCAGGGTAAAGGATAAAATAACCCTAACTTCTAACCGGTCTAAAACCCGCTATCGGTTGCTTACTGATGATGGCGCGCTGGATGTGCCTGAAGCTGTGTATAAGAGCGTGACAAAATCTGATGTGCTATCGGTTCATCGGGCGGTAGGTATCGATATTGTTTTTGGGGTGGAACAAAAGCAAAGTAATGCGTTGTTTTATTTAGGTTAAGTCCGCTATGTAATGTAGAGAGTCTTAATCAGTACTCACCAGTCGGTATCCGGGTCATCTATAAATGATTGAAAGCGCTTGCCGAACTTGCGCCCGTCACTAAAGTCAGCAAAGTCTGATTCACGGATAACACCCAATCGCTGGTAGGGAAACTTGGTATTTTGTGGCTGCATAAAAGACAGCTTATATGCTTGGCCTGAAAACGACAGTACACCGCCGCCGCTGAACATATACCAGGGAGATTCGAACCGGGCATCCTGGCGTGAGACTTCAAACACTTTAACTGTTTCGCCACTGGCTATGCAGTCAAAGGCTTCGTTATTGTTGAGTAATTCGTTGAGTTTATTTTTGCCAAACGTGCCGGTGTCAATGAGCGTAAATGAAACCTGGTCACCATCTATTTCTATGTAGCCTGGCGCGCTGTGAAAAATGCCCTGCAGTAACCATGTTTTAAATAAGACCAACTTCAATTCCTTTTAAGATTGCAGGCCGGTATTCAGTATGAAATCGCCGCAATGTTAGTTGTGATATCTCATTAGATTACATTTTGAGCGGTTTGTGAACTGGTGTGATTGTTAAGCCGGTAGAATTGGAAGGGCTATTCATACCCGTCGAGCCTCAATAAGCGCTCGACGGGTGTATTGAATAGAAAAATGCTCATCGGAGTATAAGAAAAATTAAAGCCATTTATTACACACTGTGACAGCTGAATTGAAAGCTCGTTTCGTGTGTATGAAATTGAAAAATCGCTGACCATAACGAAGTAGATGTCATTAACATAAGTCAATAGGCTGGCCATTGGTACTGAAAGACTTGTTCTTGAGATGTTAAAAATGGCGCCTCAACAAGTTATTGTTTAAACGATATTGGTGGTAGGACTTTTAAGCTCCGAACTCGAAATCTCGCTGCATGAAAAAATCACTAAGTCGTGCTGGTTGGGTAGATTAATTTAGTGGTGGTGCCCGGCATGTGTTGGCAGTAGTAGCAGAGCGATTCTTATCCAAATGCGTTAATATCTTCGCGATGATTTCAGGCCTGAGCGGTCACCCGCTATTATGCAGGCGATTATTTTGACATTGTTGCTCTCACACACTTCGCAAATGCAATGTTAATATTGAATACTCTTTTTAACCTCTGCGCCCACGACATGCTGCGCGCATGGTAGGGTTTATCAGACTCATGTTGGTGTTCTGCCAAGCGAGGACTATTCTTTCCCCGCTGTGAAGCCGTAACCTCAGCTCGCACCTTGCTGTTAGAAGCAAAGACGCCATAAAAACGAATGAGGTTTAGTCTGCGTGGTGGCACCAACGCGGCGAGTTTACTAACAAAATCCAGCGGGCTGAAAAACACGTGAGTCGTGCCATTGTTGTAGGGTGTCTTGAGTTCATAACGCACTTTTCCTGAATCGGTCAGGCTCAATCGTTGCTCGCTAATTGCGAACCGCGCTATGTATCTGCACAAACGTTCCAGCTTGTCAGTTTGGTGACTGTCTGCAAACACCCCAGCGTGTAAGCTAAAACCGTTTATTTGAGCTAATTGACCGTAATGTTGTTCATCTTTGGCAGGTAAGGTTTGCAAGGCAAAGACTTTTTTGCCTGTATCTAGTCCTACAGCAATGCGGTAATCTACTGAGGCAGCCTGCAAGGGCAGTAAACTATCTTCATCACCCATAGGTAAATCGAGAAACGTGTTATCCATATCACGCTCAATCAAGCCTGATATTTCCAGGTAGTGTGCAATTCGATGGCTGATAGTATGAACAAGGCACTCCATATTGCCATGGTTGGGGGCTTTAACTCGTTTGAAATTTGTACTCTCTCGTTCTTGCGTGAATACGCCTTCTAGAAACAGCATGTGGAAGTGAATGTTTAAATTCAACGCACTGCCAAAACGCTGAATGTAAGTTACCGCTCCTGTCTTGGCCTGCTTTTTTTAGAAACCCTGCTCGATGAATAATGTCTATTGCAATAGCACGGTGGATGATTTGCATGATTTTGCTTAAATGTTTGGGGTACCTGACAAGTAATAGACGAAGCGGGATGGGTAAACTCAATACCCATTGGCGTACCGGGTAGCCATGAAGAACATCATCAACTAACAATTTGGCACTTTCAGCCATCCGTCTTGCCCCGCAACTTGGGCAGAAACCTCGTTTCTTGCAACTAAACGCGACCAGTTTCTCATGTTTGCAGTCGTCACATACTACGCGCAAAAAACCATGCTCTAATCGACCACATTTGAGAAATTCTTCAAACTCTCTTTCTACATGACGTGGCAGCGATTTACCTTGGCGTGAAAGCTGCTCCAGAAATTCCGGGTAGTGACGTTCGACTAATTGATACAGCAATGTTTGCTCTGGCCGATGTCGATTATAGGTATGAGAGTGAGTTGCTGGCAATGGCGTCCTTGCCGTGAATTGGCATCACAGTGTGTAGATGATTTTCATGTAAATCTACAGAACAAGAGGGTGGAAAGTGCATAGCACCAAGGTCCGGTTTACGTACGGAGCTGCCCAACAACGAGCGCTGACGGGCATCAATAGACAAATAGCGGACTGTTTGGTTTGAGACTCTGAGTTTCTGGCATGAGCCAGAATCGAAATTTGTTTACGCAAAATCGTTTCCCAGAGCAATAGGCTGCCTTTGAACCTGTAGACAGCTAGTCAATTATCAGTCTTGCGAGTCAGCTAGCCAGCGCATTATGTTCAGTAAAAACTCTTCATTTTGTTCCGCACCAACAGAGCGTAACCCCATAGTTTTGCCTGTACTTTTAACTAATTGCGAAGAGAACATCATGCCTTCAGAAAAAACTGCTACACGTCCTTTGCCTAGCTCTAAAACAGCACCTTGACTCCATCCTGACATTGGAATCTTTGGTGTATCCGCGTTAACTTGAAACGGTATTTTGGGTTCTGTAGCAGTGATACCGTTC
Source organism: Alteromonas sp. DYW1 (assembly GCF_059752595.1). NCBI lineage: Bacteria > Pseudomonadati > Pseudomonadota > Gammaproteobacteria > Alteromonadales > Alteromonadaceae > Alteromonas > Alteromonas sp. DYW1. The sequence goes on from NZ_CM186038.1 coordinate 1,208,921, forward strand.
CCTAATCTCAGTAGAGATATTGCTTTTTCGGGAGCTTTAAATGCTGAGCCACCAAACGATCTTACCTGTAGTATATCTGGTGATACATTATTAATACTTTGCAGAAAAAGAGGCTGTGATTTTTCATCTATATTTTGCGAAATTTCTTTATTGTAAGTTGTAGCGTGTTCAGTGAGCGAATGATTCACTTTGCTAAAGGTTGCGTTTCCAACATGTCCATTGATGAATTGAAAACCAAGTGCTAGTGCCAGATTATCTATAGCTTTGGGAAACGGTGTGTGATCAGCAACTAAAAAAAGTGAACCACCGTTCGATATCCAGCTCTTGAGCACTTCAACTTCATTGTCATCAAACGCATCTCCATAAGGTGGAAGCCAGTCATGTCGCTTTCTGTCAAGCGCGTTTGCAATTACTAAAATATCCACTTGCTTTAGCTGATTTTCTGTAATTGGTTTATCGTTCGAATCGACTCTGAACCCGTCACTTTTTAGAACTTGTGCAAATGGCTTATATCTGCCGCTTAACGTCAAAAAGTTATTATGGGCTTCGTCAATTAAAACAAGTGGACTACTCTCAGGGGAAAAGTGTGCAACTCTATGTTTAGGTCTGAAGTCAGGGTCAGGTTGTTGAGGGCTATCAGAACAGGCTACCAATAATGTAGCAAAGCCAAAAACAACTAAGCTATGAACTAACTTCATTTACGACATCCTGTGTAATAATCTGGTAGTGATTAACGTTGAAATTTCACTGTGCTCGACCATACCATGAAAAATGTTTGAAAGGGTAATTGCACATATCAGAACAATAAATAGACGTAATTCAGAAGCTCATTGCGACGTGCAATGTCCAGTGTTTCAACTTCCGCTTTACGTACGAAGGGATCGCTCAGGGACAAGCTTTCGACGATCTGCAAATGGCACTTATGCGACTGTCATATTTGATTGAGTCCAGTAGTTCGAATCTGACAGATAAAGTTAAGACTTGTTCAAATTATCCATTTGGAGTTAAACAACTATTTTAGTTGCATACGGTTCTGTTACGGCCTTCAGCTTTTGCCTTGTATAGCTGTTCATCACACATTGACATCCATTCTTGCGCTGACATGTTGCTCGTTTTTTGACACACGCCAATACTCACAGTAACTTCCTGGGTTGAGAGTAGCTTGGCATTGGCGACGGCTTGCCTAAATCGCTCAGCGATAGCTTTAGCCGAGTCAGCATCAGTGTCATGCAGTAAGACTAAAAACTCCTCCCCACCGATCCTAAATAACTTATCCGGCTCGCGAGAATTTTTATGCATCAATGCCGCAATACCTTTTAATGTGTCATCACCCACGTTGTGACCATACTGGTCGTTGATCGTTTTGAAGTGGTCCACGTCGATCATCAACATCGTGACTGGCGTTTGATAGCGTTGTTCAATATTGATGACTTGGAGGATTGAGTCATTTAATGTCGCTCGATTATTTAGACCGGTTAAAGCATCGGTGTAGGATAGGGTGACCAATAGCCTGTTTTGGTTGTAAATCTCACGCATACACATAAATACGAATCCGCTAGTGCCAATTAGAACTAACATAAATCGAGAGAACTCGTTGATTTGCATTATGTTATAGGCGAAGGGGGTTATGATTATAATGAACGCACCATTGATCCAGGCAGCGAGCCTTAATGGTAAAACGAAATACAACACAAAAAGTGCGGCAAATGACCAAAAGGATGCCGAAATGCCTAGTTTGTAAAGTGAATAGACTGACAGGCAGGTTATCACTGGTGCAATCCCGAAGAGACTCATCTTGAGACTGTAATTATTATGATGGCAGCGATAGGCCGTGGCGAGGTATAAGGCTAATAATCCCGCAATACCGGCGGCTAAAAGATAGTTTCCTTGCAGTAAGTCGACAACCATAAATGGAAACAGGATGACGCATGAGATCAAAGCAATATTTTTGGTTGAGTTGACAACAAAATTTGGGATGGGGTCGGAAATTTTGCTTTGCATAATTGGCTCTTGGATTACCGCTACTATCAATTTAGTCGTAAACACCGATTATGTCACGCGAGCACAAAACTAGTGTTTGCGCTGATAAGCAATCTAAACGTATTGCCGTAATTTGCTGCTAGCTCATGCTCTGCTTGAATTTTTGCCAGGCATAGTACGCATGCAAGGCCGGGCGGCGGGCAAATGCAAGCGGAAAGGTTTTTAACGGGCTTTGCCAAAATGGGAAATCAGGCAAGGATTCTGGTTCCATTAGCAATTGTGCCAGACGTTTACCGGCCAGCACTGAAAACGCCAGGCCAGAACCACAATAACCTGCGCTGTAGAGCAATCTATCCTGCTTGGCATGGTAAATGCGCGGGAAATCATCATAGGAAACGGCAACCCAGCCACTCCAAAAATGAGATATGGCGATATCACGTAAGGTAGGAAAGGTGTCTTGCAACCCCTGAACTAAAGCGACTTTATATTTTTTAGCTGAGGCATGCTTTCCTCTGACTGCGCCGCGACCACCGAATAACAGCCGATTATCGGGCAATAACCGGTAGTAGTATTTTAAAGGTCTAGTGTCCATGGTCATTAAACCATTCCGCATGCCCAGCGCTAACAATTGTCGTGGGGTCAACGGGGCGGTTACAACAATCGATGATATCACCGGAAAGAGCTTATTATTCAGCTGTGGTACCAGATGACGTTGTCCATAAGCATTACTGGCTACAATCAGATGCTTGGCGCGCAGTGTTCCTGCCGGAGTCTGCAATATGTGCATGCCATGGGTGGAAGAAACCTGACTTACCGGGCTATTGCCATAGATTGTAGCGCCCGCGGTAGCGGCTAGTTGTGCCAAGCCTTGACAGAATCGCCAAGGGTTGATGGCGAAAGCCGATGGATAATAGATCCCACCATATGAATGCGTACCTGCCAAGTAGTTAGCGGTAACCATCTGTGCGTCGAGTACTTCAATACTCTCACTGTAGCGTTGTCTGGCAAACTCTGCGTGCTGCTTAAGGGGTTGCATGGCTGCCGCTGAATGAGCGAGTTTAAGATAGCCGCCGTGCACTCGGTCACACTCTATCCCAGCGTCAATCAGATTAGCAACATCATTAATTGAGTTTAAGTATTCTGCGTACAGTGCTGAACTTATCTTATCACCAAAGCGTTTGCGTAATTGCTCAGCGCCCAATCGTCCGGTGCCAGGCAGAACAAAGCCACCATTGCGACCACTGCATCCCCAGCCAGGTTGATTGGCCTCCAGAACACACGCCTTCACGTCATAACTTTGTGCTAGATGTAATGCCGTTGAGAGCCCCGTGTAGCCGCCACCGATAATTGCTACATCCACGTCTTGGCAGTCAGTCAGCTTAGGGTAAGTGCTGGTGGAAGGATGGTTATCAGCCCAAAAGCTGTCAGGTTTCGCTGCACTGGATGGCGGGTGCGGATCAACTAATGGATCGTACATATAGCCTTATAATACCCGGTTAAATGGTAATATCATCTCAGCCGCGGTGCAGGTGCATATGCCCGGGCAAACAGGGCACTGATAGTTTTCTTCCAATGCCAGTTGTTGCCAACGATTGGCGTGTTTTTTAACCAGTTCCCCGCCACAGGCACTAAAATATCCAAACGCTGAGTTATTTGGACTCGCCAGCCAAATATGTGCGATCCCAGCAGCTGCACCTTGCAATTTTGCTTGTTCGATCGAGTGCTTAAGTAACGTCGCGCCGATGCCTAGTCCGCGAAAACTAGCATCAACTGTGTTGCATTTAAAGTAGCAAACCTGCTCTTTGGGGTGTGACCATCGCTGAGGCGAACACCATTCATCGGCATCCCACTGCTGCGGTGCATAAGTGAGGCGAAAACCGACTAACAGACCGTCGTCAGTCAGATGCGTCGGCTCAACGGCGTCAGTTGCAAACTCGCCGTGTGGAATGAGAGCAACCCAGCTGGCATTAATGCCATTTTGCCAGCCTTTGTGATAAATCACCGTCAGCGACTCTTGATCGAGGTAATTATCACCATGCACGTGATTGCCCAGTGCAATAACGGCAGAGAAATGTTTGGGTGCGAAGGGTATATAGTTTACTTTCATGCTGGATTTTATCACTTCGAGCTGTGCCGTTGCCTCAATACCCCAATGACATCCGATAGGTTTAAGCCACTTGCCTGCAACAAAACCATCAAATGATACAGCAGATCAGCGGATTCATTTTTTAGTTCTTCTATATCTTGCACGGTTGCGGCCAGCGCAGTTTCTACACCTTCTTCGCCTACCTTTTGGGCGATTCGCTTGATCCCCTTGGCATACAGTGCTGCAGTATAACTGGAATCTGGATCAGCATCTTTACGGGCAGCCAATAAACGCTCTAAATCGGCTAAAAAAGTTAGGTCCGCTGTACCACTACTATCCCAGCAACTCTCTGTACCTTTGTGACAGGTAGGGCCCTGAGGTTCGGCGAGGACTAATAATGAGTCGTTGTCACAATCGCTATGGATGCTGACTAATTGCAAGGTATTATTCGATGTCTCCCCTTTAGTCCACAAACGATTTTTTGAACGACTGAAGAAGGTCACTAAGCCACTCTCGAGGGTTTTAGCCGCCGCCGCTTGGTTCATAAAGCCTTGCATCAATACTTTTCCGCTGACACTATCTTGCACAATTGCTGGCACAAGGTCGTGCATTTTATTCCAGTCCACGGCATTAAGTGTTTGTTGAGTGATTTGCATGTTTAGTACCTTACCGTTGGGCAGAAAAATCTTGGCGAATGACCACGCCTTGCTGGCGCAGAAAGTCCTTCAACTCTCGAATATCAATGATCGATTTATGAAACACTGATGCAGCCAAGGCGCCATCCACGTCGGCTTGCTTAAAGGCGTCAGCAAAGTGTTGCATCTCGCCGGCGCCGCCAGACGCAATTAAAGGCACCTGACAAGCGGCTCTAACTGCAGACAGTTGGGTGAGATCATAGCCTTTGCGCACACCATCTTGGTTCATGCAGTTAAGCACTATTTCACCGGCGCCACGGGACTGCACTTCTTTGATCCAATCAATGGTTTGCCACTGCGTTTGCTGCGTACGAGATTCGTCACCAGTGAATTTATACACTTCATAGCATTGGTTTTCAGCATTGTAGAAACTATCAATGCCGATTACGACACACTGTTGACCGAAAATATCATGCAGTTGGTTAATTAAGTTGGGGTCATTGAGGGCAGGTGAGTTGATCGATATTTTGTCGGCGCCCATTTCCAGAATTCGGCCCGCATCGTCAATGGATTTAATACCGCCGGCGACGCAAAATGGAATATCAATCACTGCTGCGATACGGCTAACCCAGCTTTTGTCTACGACACGCTGGTCGCTTGATGCGGTGATATCATAGAACACTAATTCGTCTGCGCCTTCAGCCGCATAGCGTTCAGCGAGAGGGACAATATCACCAATAATTTCGTGATTGCGAAACTGTACTCCCTTGACCACAAGTCCATCTTTTACATCAAGACAGGGGATTATGCGCCTTGCCAACATTGGATCGCCTCCTTCACTGTAAACTTGCCCTCAAGTAAAGCGCGCCCGAGGATCACGCCATTGACGCCAGTCGGCTTTAATATCTCAATATCAGCAATCGAACCAATGCCGCCTGAGGCTTGCCATTGAATATTTGGGAATAAGTCACTCATTTCGCTGTAGAGCTGGTGGTTAGCTCCCTGCAGGGTTCCATCGCGACTAATGTCGGTACATAGTACATGCTGTGCGCCTGCGTCTAAAAGGTCGTTGAGCAAGTGCTCGATAGAGACACCGCTGTTCTCCTGCCAGCCATGAGTGGCAATAAATTTGTTGCCTTGTGAGTCGATGTTTATGTCTAACGCCAACACAATTTTATCGCCGCCATAACGTGCCAGCCATTCTCTGATCAGAGCTGGCTCCTTGACTGCTAGTGAACCGATCACAACACGCGCTACACCGATAGATAATAACTGTTCTACATCTGATTCAGAGCGGATCCCACCACCCGCTTGAAATTGCATGCGTTGGGTTTTTACCATTGCCTCAATTAAACCCAACTGGCGTTGACTGGTATCCTTAGCGCCCGTGAGATCAACAATGTGCAGCCATTCGGCGCCTTGGTCGGCATAATTGTGGACTACAGCCACTGGGTCGAAGGCATAATCGGTTTTTTGCGTATAGTCACCTTGATAAAGACGAACTACATTTCCATCAATTAAGTCGATAGCTGGAATGATCATTATAAACTCACAAAGTTCTGTAATAGTTGTGCGCCGGCATCCCCTGAACGTTCAGGGTGAAATTGAACACCGAAAAAGTTATTGCGTTGAATTGCAGCAGAGAAACGCTGGCCGTATTCGCAGGTAGCAAGCGTATGCTCAAACGGCGCAATCGCGAAGCTATGCACAAAATAAAAGAAGCTGCCATTTGGAATGTGTTTGAACAAGTCATTGTGCTGAACGGCGTCAACAGCATTCCAGCCCATATGCGGGAGGCGCAAATCGCCGACTTGCAACCGTCGAACTTCACCAGGGATGAGATCCAAGCAATCCGTCCGTTCACTCGTACTTTCTTCTGACCAGCTGACCATCAATTGCATGCCTAAACACACCCCAAGTACTGGCTGAGTTAGTGATTTTAAGGTCGGCGCCAGCTGCTTGTGATGGATACTCGCCATGGCGGCGTTGGCACTTCCTACGCCAGGCAAAATGACTTTATCCGCTTGTGTGATAATGGCTGGGTCGTCACTGACGGCCACCGCAACATTCAGTCGGTCAAAGGCAAACTTAACCGAGGAGATATTGGCGCAGCCCGTATTCACGATCACGATTCGTTGTTGCATGCCTACAATGCTCCCTTACTGCTGGGTAATGCATCACCACTTTTTTGAATGGCTTGGCGCAGGGCTCGGCCAAATACTTTAAAGAGGCTTTCGACTTGATGGTGTGCATTACCTTCGGTGGTTGATAAATGCAAACTCAAGCCCATCGATTGCGCCAATGAATAGAAGAAATGTTGCACCATCTCAGTGGCCATTTCGCCGACAGATTCGCGGGTAAAATTAGCCTTAAACACCAAGTGCGGACGATTAGATATATCCAATATACACTCAGCGCGACACTCATCCATGGGCAAAGCAAAGCCGAAACGACCAATACCACGCTTATTACCTAAGGCTTTTTTCAATGCTTCACCAATAGCAAGCGCGGTGTCTTCGACACTATGATGGTCATCAATGTGTAGATCGCCCTCAACGTTGACATTTAATTCGAAACCACCGTGGGTGGCAATTTGATCGAGCATATGATCAAAGAAGCCGATCCCCGTATGGATTGTTGATTTATTAGTGGAGTCCAAATTCACCTGAACCCGGATATCGGTTTCGGAGGTTCTTCTAACCACTTCAGCGGTTCGTGATGAATGCAGTAACTCGTGCTCGATAGCTTGCCAATCGAGGGAGTCTCGCGCGTATTGCAAACCACGGATCCCCATATTTTCAGCCAGTTGCATATCGGTGTGACGGTCCCCAATCACATAGGAGCGCGTGAAGTCGATTTTACCCTGCTGTAAGTAGTCCTTGACCAAACCTAATTTTGGTTTACGGCAAGCGCAATCATCGCTCTCAAAATGGGGGCAGATAAGCACATCGGCAAAGTGTACGCCTTGACTCGTAAATACATTCATCATGGCATTATGCGGAGCATCAAAATCGGCTTGTGGAAAGCTATCAGTGCCAAGACCATCTTGGTTGCTGACCATCACTAAGGTAAAGCCTGCTTGCTGTAATTTAAGCAGGACTGGGATCACATAAGGTTCAAAGACGAGCTTTTCTAAACTGTCTAGTTGCTTATCAATCGGCGGCTCTTCAACGAGGGTACCATCGCGGTCGATAAATAAAATAGCCTGTTGCATTAGTGCTGCTCCTCGGCGGAAAAGAATGAATCAATAAGATCGAGTAGTCGGTCGTTTTGTGCGGCTGTACCGATTGATATACGCAAACAGTCATCGAGTTTGAATTGTTTCGATTGATCGCGGATGAGCATACCATTTCCCACTAGATGGGCCATTAAGCTATCTTTTTGTGGACAGCGGAATAAGATGAAATTGGCCTCTTGTGCACCGACTAATTCGATCGCCTTATATTTAATCAACGCACGGGTCAGGCGCAGTCGCTCGTCAGCAATGATTGCGACCTGTTCGCGCATTCGGTTTACTGGCCCTTCAGCCAATGCTTGTGCTGCTATTTGTGCTACTGGCTCTGGGATAGGATAGGGCGCAATGACCTTGAGGAGAGTTTGAATAATGTCCTCTGAAGCTAGCGTGAAACCGCAGCGAAGCCCAGCCAGTGCAAAAGCTTTAGAAAGCGTGCGCAACACGACTAGGTGCGGGTATTCAGCCAAGCGCTGCGCCCATTGATTGCCCATGGCAAATTCAATATAGGCCTCGTCAACCACGACTAACGCCGAATCAGCAAAGGCAGCGAGAATCGTTTCAATCTGTGCTTGTGCCACTATATTCCCCGTAGGGTTATTGGGCGAGCAAATAAATACCAGATTGACTTGATCTCGTTGTGCTAGCATCGCATCGATATCGAGCTCAAAGTCGTGGGTCTGCGGTACGCTGATGACACCGACATTACAGGTTTCAGCGCTAATCGCATACATGCCGTATGTGGGTGGACAAATCATAATCTTTGACTGACCCGGCTGACAGAAAGCGCGGATCAACAATTCAATACCCTCATCGGCGCCACGGGTAACTAGCACCTGTTCCGCCGCAAGGCCAGCATAGTCTGCATATTGTTGGACTACTGCGCCAGGCTGACAAGAGGGATACCGATTGAGCCTAGTATCATCTAGTTGATAAGGATTGCTAAATGGTGACTCATTTGCATTCAACCAATCTTGGCCACCGCTATAGAGGCGTCTGGCACTCTCATACGGTTTTAACTTTGCGATATTCGTATTGGTTAGGCGAGACAATAAAGTACTCATTGAGCCTCCTGATTGAGTGCATCGAGTCGGATCGCTACCGCATTTCCGTGGGCGTCAAGTCCTTCTGCACTTGCTAATGACAATAATGTTGGTGCAAGTGCTTGGAAACCCGATCGCGATAACTCTTGCACCGTGTAGCGGCGCATAAAATCGAGTAGGCCTAGACTGGAATACATGCGAGAGTATCCATACGTGGGTAATACGTGATTGGTACCACTGGCATAGTCACCGGCAGATTCAGGCGACCAAGCGCCCACAAAAATGCTACCGGCATTGCTGATCGAAGGCAGCCAGTTACGGGCATTTTCTGCCTGTATAATTAGGTGCTCAGGGGCATATTCGTTGCTGACAGCAATGGCTTGAGCAAAGTCTTCGGTTAAAATATAGCGACTGTGTTGCATCGCCGCGGTTGCGATCTCATTGCGCGATAAATTAGCCAATTGCTGAACAACAGCCTGCTCAGTCGCGCGAATGAGAGTCTCACAGTTGCTGACCAATACCGCTTGTGAATCCTTACCATGCTCTGCTTGTGAGAGTAAATCTGCAGCCACAAAATCTGGATTAGCATTTTCATCAGCGAGAACCAATACTTCTGATGGCCCTGCAGGCATATCAATAGCCGCGCCCCCTACTAGAGTGCTAACTTGTTGTTTAGCTTCGGTCACAAAACTATTGCCAGGACCGTAAATTTTATCGACTTTAGGAATGCTAGTAGTACCAAATGCCATGCCTGCGATCGCTTGCGCTCCGCCGCATAGGAATATTTGGGTAATGCCGCAGAGACTAGCTGCGTAGCGGATCTCAGCAGCAATTTCTCCTTGCTTGTTTGGCGGTGTACACAGCACAACAGTCTGACAACCAGCAACTTGTGCAGGTACGCCTAGCATCAATACCGTAGAGGGCAGGGGAGCCGTACCGCCTGGGATATACAAACCAACCTTGGCTATGGCTTGAGTCAGTTGTTGGCAGCGTACACCGGGCATTGTTTCGATATCGACTGCGCTTGGCTGTTGTGCTTCATGAAAACGTTTAATATTGCTATAAGCTGTATCAATCGCCTGTTTTGTTGCCGGGGCGAGACGCTTACCTGCGCTTTCTATCTCGCCACTATTAAGTGCTAATTGATCGAGCTCGGCTCCATCAAATTGACGCGTGAGTGCCAAAATAGCTGCATCACCGTTGAGTCGCACGTCGTCAATAATCTGCTTAACAGTTGCCGTCAGTGAATCGCTATCGGCCAGTGCAGGCCGCTCAAGGACTTTCGCTTGTGCTTCCTGATTGAGTTGATTCCACTTAATCATTGCTTTACCCCGTTAACCCATCATTTTTTCGATAGGCATCACGAGAATTGAGCTGCAGCCTAATGATTTTAACTTCTCCATGGTTTCCCAAAATAGTGTTTCCGGGCTTACCACGTGCACGGCGACGATTTCATCGCTGCTGGCTAATGGTAATACTGTTGGATTCTCAGCTCCTGGCAGTAACCGTTTAACCTGCTCAAGATAGGCCTTGGGCGCGTGTAACATGATGTACTTGCTTTCTTTCGCTTGGGTAACACCGTCAATACGAGGTAACAGTCGATTGATTAATTCTTGCTTTTCGTCGCTCAGTGGACGCGCGCATTGAATTAATACAGCTTTGGATTCAAATACCGTGTCTTTTTCGCGCAAACCATTGGCTTCCAACGTGGCTCCGGTCGAGACTAAGTCACAAATAGCGTCAGCAACACCCGCACGCGGTGCAACTTCTACCGAACCGGTTAGCATGACTGCTGCGGCATCAATCGCGTTTTGTTTGAAGAAACGCTCCAGTAAGAAAGGATAGGTTGTCGCAACTTTCTTACCTTGCAACGCATGCATATCGGCATATTCCATTTCATTTGGGATCGCGATTGACAACCGGCAACCACCGTAGTCTAGCTCACGTAGAGTTTTAAACTCGTGAGGGCGATTTGCAGCTGCGCGTTCGAGCATCTTTTCTTCAAGCTCATTTTGACCGATAAAGCCGAGATCAACGATGCCATCCATGACTAAACCGGGAATATCGTCATCGCGCACCAATAATAGGTCGATAGGCTGATTGGTAGAATGAGCAATGAGAAGACGATCGCGAATTTGTAATTTGATCCCGATTGCTTTCAATAATGCAATGCTGTCATCACTTAATCGACCTGACTTTTGCACAGCGATTCGCAGTCGTTTAACGTCACTCATGGAAACCTATCCTCTTATATAGTGTGTAATTATTGACGCGCACAAACAAAAAACCCCCGGAAGTGTCCTCCGAGGGTGTTATTATTTTCACGCCGCCGGAAGGACAATAAACCTTCCAGCACGAACCTGAAAGGCTATGCTTTATGGTGGTGATGAGCGGCGCAAATAAAATTCATGTAGTATTTAATCCAATATGGCCCTGAAAAATATAAAGCTGGACCGTTAACGAGCCGAAACATTAACTAAGTGGCAGCAATTTTGCAATGGTTTTACGGCTGACATTGATAATTAAATCACTTTTGTTGGCTATAATGTAAAACTTTTAGTTATATAAAGCGTCTAACCCAACAACGCTAGACGGCGATGAATGACGAGGGTAACGGATGAGTAACGACCTTTTATTTTCAGTACTTCCGCGCAGAGGAACAGTACCGATAAAAGAAGATCGCGGCAATGTGAAAAAGGTTGTCAAGAAAACGCCTGTGCATCCTACGCCTGAAGAAGAGAATTTGCCTCGAGTGCGCGAACGCGAACAAGAAGCACGCCACCAGAATCAGCGTGAGCATCAAGAGTCGAAAGATTACAGCGACGAGCATATGGGGTTAATCATTGATACTACTGACGAATGTGTCGCCGCCGATGATGAGCCGCTTATTCACAATAAACAAGAATATTTGCATGAGGCGAAGGACCGTGATGAAAATGCTAAAGACTCTGGCGAGGGGGAGCATTTAGATATCACGGTTTAGCGAAGTTTTGCTTGGGTTAAGTCACAGATACATCGCGCCTTCTGGCGTATATCAGCCATTAAACAATGAGTCTCAAGCTAACCGATTTTCTCAAAATGAAAAAGTAAGCTATATACAACGAGCGGATAGTTGCATAAATCTGCTTTTGCTTGTTTAACTCGCTTTAGCTAAGTAAAATTAGAGCCCTAAAACGTTGGCGAATTAGCCAAAATCGTATCTTTACTTAGGATTGCTCTATGAAACGGACTTTAAGGTGCTTTGTTGCACTGTGTTTACTTGTTTTTATCTTTCCCGTCTATGCGAATAGCAAGCTCATTCCCGTAGATGCCTACGGTGCGTTGCCCTCTACTAGTCTGTTTTCTATCTCTCCCAGTGGGGAACTGGTTGCTTATCGCGATGTGTCTGGAGAGCACGATCTATTAATTGTACAAAACAGAACCAATGGTGAACTTATACGAGCTGCCCGTATCGATGGGATTAATCCAAACACGCTCTACTTTGCCAGCGATAATGTGGTTGTTTTAGTCGCGACAAAGAACATTAAACTGCGCGGCTACAAAGGTCGTCATGATTCCAGCTGGGCCTACGCCTTCAATTTGGAAACCGGCATGATAAACGCCCTCTTAGAGCAGGGATTTGGGATCTACAAGGGCCAAACTCAGCTGGGCCGTATTGTTGGGATTTCTGAGGATAAGAAGTATGCATTTATGCCAGCCTATGAAAGTCCGGGCAGATACAATTTGTATAAAGTCAGTTTGGAGAAGAAACGCGAACCCAGAGTCTATGAGCGCGGCACCGCTGATACCGACGATTTTTTCCTCAATGGTAAAGGCGAGGTTATCGCTCGCGAGCGCTTTAACAACGAAGAAAATTTGCACCGTATCGAGGCGCGGATTGACGATGAATGGGTTGAAATTTATCGCGAAGAAACAGACATTCGCACCAAGGGGTTTTCCGGAGTAACGCCCGATCAACAACACCTTGTGTTTAGCTCATACTCGGATACCAGCGACCGACGCGCCTATTACACCATGGCATTAGCCGACGGCGCAATTTCTGAGCCACTGTTTCATGACGACAACAAAGATGTTAGCCACCTAGTAACTGATTTACAGCGGGTCGTGCATGGTGCCGCATTTTCAGGCTTTGAGCCGAGTTATTATTTCTTTGATGAAAAGCTTAACGCGCGTATGCGGGGTATTAATAAAGCCATGCCGGATAATTCCTTTGCTATTCAGGATTACTCCGATAATTGGCAAAACATCATTTTTTACATGCAGGGTAAAGAGAGTGTCGGTGAATATATTCTGTATACAAAAGGTGCATTACAGTTACTTGCGTCAAGTCGCCCTGACATCCCAGTAGATTCGGTCAGTCCGGTAGTTGAGCTAGCGATCATTGCGCGTGACGGGTTGAGTATCCCAACCCTGATTACTATCCCTCGTGGTCAAACGGCAGATAAGCTCCCAGCAATTGTCATGCCGCATGGCGGACCAGCTGCTCATGACACCAAAGGCTTTGACTATATGGCACAGTTTTTCGCTAATCGCGGCTTTATGGTGATACAACCTCAGTTTCGCGGTAGCTCGGGTTTTGGACGGGCGTTTCGTTATGCTGGACACGGTGAATGGGGGCGTAAAATGCAAGATGATATAACTGATAGCGTTTTAGCCTTGATTGCGGAGGGGAAAATCGATGCTTCCAGGATTTGCATAGTGGGCGGTAGCTATGGAGGCTACGCTGCATTAGCAGGGGCAGCATTTACCCCTGATATGTACCGTTGTGCGGTATCAATCAATGGTGTTGCAGATGTGGAACGAATGTTAAAGGATGAACGGAAAGATTACGGTAGTGACCATTGGGTCGTCGCGTATTGGGAGGACGCTATTAGTCGAGGCGATGTAGATGAGTCTCATTTGGCCGCAATTTCACCGATTAATCATGTTAATCAGATCCAAGCGCCAATTTTATTGATCCACGGCGAGTATGACGAAAGTGTGCCCATTCAGCAGTCGGAAAGAATGCTAGATGCACTTGAGGACGCGGACAAAACGGTCGAGTTTTTAGAGCTTGAGGACGGCAACCATTTTCTGAGTAGCAAGCAAAACCGCATGCAAGCGATGCAGGCTATCGCATCGTTTGTCGAAAAATATATCCAGTAGAGCTTTGTTTTTGGCCTCAGTCTGAGGCCATCGCTATGATTATTATTGGCTCTATAGCTGGTAAACGTTAGTCATAATATGTGCATGGTTAATTCAGCAAACTTAATTTCAATGATTTGACTTCCTTAGCTGATCTGCTTTCATTGAAGCAATAAAAATCAGCCGCCATTGGCGTATTTCAGATGACGTTGGGAGCTAGATCATGCACGAGTTTAGTTTTGCTACCACTGCGAGAATGACTGTGGGCCAGCCAGTCGCGCAAGTGCTGAAAGAGTATTGTGCACGGCAGCGACTATCAAGTGTAATGCTAGTTACAGATGCTGGGATCCAAGCTGCGGGCCTATTGTCCTCAACGCTAGCTGAATTGCAAAATCAAGGTATAACGGCAGTGGTATTTGATGCGGTCGAACCAGACCCATCAGCAACGACAGTATTGAACGCAGCAGAGCAAGCTAGGTCGGCAGATGTTAGAGTTGTGATTGGTTTTGGCGGTGGCAGTTCGATGGATGTCGCTAAGTTGGTTGCATTACTTGCACATCCAAACAACCAGCAATCATTGGAAGAGGTTTTTGGTGTTGAACAAGCACATGGACAGCGCTTGAACTTAGTTCAAGTTCCCACGACGGCAGGTACTGGCTCCGAGGTAACGCCGATTGCCATCGTTACAACGGGGGGGACCACTAAAGCAGGAGTAGTTTCCGAACGCTTGCAGCCGGACTTGGCTATTTTAGATCCTGAATTAACGCTCGGTTTACCGCCTCATATTACAGCGGCTACCGGCATCGATGCGATGGTGCATGCAATAGAAGCGTATACCAGTAAAATTCGTAAAAATCCGTATTCAGATATGCTTGCGCGGCAAGCATTACATGTATTGAGCCGCAACATACATACAGCGGTTAGAGAGGGTGAAAACCGGGAAGCCAGAGCCAATATGTTATATGGTGCCATGCTTGCTGGACAGGCCTTTGCTAATGCGCCCGTTGCAGGAGTGCATGCACTGGCTTATCCTCTCGGGGGCCATTTTCACATTTCACATGGTTTAAGTAACGCGCTGGTATTACCTCATGTACTAAATTTTAACTACAGTCATGCTACGCGGCTTTACGCCGAATTAGCCAGCCTGGTGTGTTCTTCAGTCACTTCTGCAACGCCGCCAACTGAAGCTGCGATGGCATTGATAGATTATTGCTCAAATATCAGCAAAGCACTCGGATTACCTACTCGATTGCGTGACTGCAGTGTGCCAGAAAACTTTTTATCTCAGCTGGCTGATGATGCTATGTTGCAGCAACGCTTGCTGGTTAATAATCCGCGCACAATTACCCGCGAGGATGCATTAAAGATTTATCAAGAGGCATATTAATGAGTAGTCAAGCAACAGCGACGCGCAATTCTTTTGCACAGTTTTATGCAATTGACTCACGCTGGAGCGACAATGATATTTATGGGCATATTAATAATGTTGTTTATTACAGCTATTTTGATAGCGCAGTGAATCGCTTTCTTATCGATCGCGCGGGTTTAGACATTCATCAGGGTGCTGTAGTCGCTTACGTTGTCAATTCACACTGTAATTATTTTTCTCCGATTGCTTATCCACAAACCATCAACGTTGGAGTCAAAGTTAGCCGGTTGGGTAGGAGCTCGGTTACATACAGTCTTGGTATTTTTTCCGATGAAAGCCAATCAGCTGCCGCAGTTGGTGAGTTTGTGCATGTATTTGTCGACCGGGTAAGCGGGCAAAGCACGTCAATCCCAGTTCCCATCCGAGACGCGCTGCAAACCTTGGTTGTTGACTGAGAACGTCTGTCTTAGCTGCTTGCCGCTGGCCTTCTATCGCTTGGTTTATTAGTATTCTCTGCCGCATTGTTACGGTTGATTGATAAAATTGATTAAGCGTTTCAACTTTCCCAATTATCCTTTTTACGTCCACCTTTTTACTATAGTCAGCAATTTCAATACGAAATGATCGCACGCTAGTGAATGCGTGTAGAAATACAGCAATTTAATCTCGTGGTCGTCGGCCACCAATTTCTTAAGTCTAACGGAGAAAAAATATGGCGTTAATCAATACAGCAATCAAACCATTCAAAGCGAATGCATTCAAAAATGGTGAATTTGTTGAAGTGAGTAGTGATGATATCAAAGGAAAATGGGCTGTGTTTGTATTTTACCCGGCTGATTTTACCTTCGTATGTCCAACTGAATTAGGTGATGTTGCAGACAAATATGAAGAACTTCAATCACGCGGCGTTGAGGTGTTCTCAGTATCAACTGACACGCATTTCACTCACGCAGCATGGCATGAAGCGTCAGATACAATCGGTAAAATTAAGTTCGCGATGATCGGCGACCCAACCGGTGAGATCACCCGCAATTTCGATTGTATGCGTGAGAACATGGGTCTAGCTGACCGTGCAACCTTCGTGGTTGATCCTGATGGCATCATTCAGGCAATGGAAATCACCGCTGAAGGTATTGGTCGTGATGCAGATGACTTAGTTCGTAAGGTTAAGGCTGCGCAATACGTCGCGTCGCACCCAGGTGAAGTATGCCCGGCAAAATGGAAAGAAGGTGAAGCAACATTAGCACCTTCACTCGACCTTGTCGGTAAAATTTAAGCGCGCAAACTAGCGGCATGATAAGCGGGGGAGTGGTTCTCCACTCCCTTTCTCAAACTGACGAATAAAAGGCGAATTACCGTGTTAAACCAAGATATTTTAAATGCATTAAAAGGCTACTTTGAGTCAATGCAGAAACAGATTACGTTCGTCGTGCAAACCGGTGAGCATAGCAAGCGCGATGAGCTTGTGTCTTTTCTGTCAGCGATTGCCGAAGTAAGTGACAAAATTTCAGTTGACCAGCGTGATACAGGTGAAACACTGCGTAGCCCGGTTAGCTTCCTGATTGAGGCCGATGGCCAAGACACCGGGATCCGTTTTTCAGGTGTACCAGGTGGACATGAGTTCAACTCACTGGTGTTGGCAATTTTACATGCGTCTGGTACAGAGTTAAAAATTGACGACAGCTTGAAGCGCATCATTCAAGCGGTAAATGAAGAACTACACTTTGAGGTATTTATTAGTCTAAGTTGTCACAACTGTCCAGACGTTGTACAAGCAGTGAATCAGTTTGCACTCTTAAACTCAAAAATTAGTGCAGAAATGATTGATGGCGGCGTTTATCCGCAACTGATCGAAGAGCGTGATATCCAAGGTGTACCGAGCGTTTATTTAAATGGTCAGCTATTCGCTAACGGTAAAGTTGATGCTGCGACACTTATTGACAAGTTAATCGAGCGAGACTCCGCATTAAAATCTGCGAATAGTGGGCAATCCTTGCCGCTCCAAGATGTCGTGGTCGTGGGCGGCGGTCCTGCAGGCGTCGCGTCGGCGATTTATAGTGCTCGCAAAGGATTGAAGGTGGCTGTGGTTGCCGACCGTTTCGGCGGGCAGGTAAAAGACACCATGGGGATTGAAAATTTAATCTCTGTGCCTAAAACCACGGGGCCTGAGTTGGTTGGTAATCTGATGCAGCACATGCAAGATTACGATATTACCTTGAAAGAGCATGTGCGGGTGGAATCCATCGATTCTGGTAACGTTAAGACCATTACATTATCGTCGGGTGAAGTGATTAAAGCCCGTTCTATCATTCTTGCTACAGGTGCGCGGTGGCGCGAGCTGGGAGTGCCGGGTGAAAAAGAAAACTTAGGCAATGGCGTGGCCTATTGTCCACATTGCGATGGTCCATTCTTCAAAGGCAAAGATGTTGCTGTTATTGGTGGCGGTAATTCAGGGATCGAAGCGGCATTAGACCTTGCGGGAATTGTAAAGTCAGTGACGGTATTTGAATTTTTACCAGAACTGAAGGCTGATCAGGTGCTGATTGACCAGGCCTTGAAACGTGACAACATCAGTATCATCAAGAACGCAGCGACGCGCCAGATTGTTGCTGAAAATGGTAAAGTCGCCGCGATTGAGTATCAAGACCGACAAACAGAAGAAGTCCATACATTAGGGCTATCGGGTGTATTCGTGCAAATTGGATTAGTGCCCAACAGTCAATTTGTTAAAGGGGTTGTTGATATGACTCAATACGGTGAGATCATCATTGATGAGAAATGTCATACGTCAGAAGCCGGTATTTTTGCTGCCGGCGATGTGACCACTGTTCCGTACAAGCAAATTGTGATTTCAATGGGAGAGGGGTCAAAAGCGTCACTTGCTGCGTTTGAATATTTACTCACTCATGAGGTTGATGCAGACGAAGACGCTGAGATGCGAGCAGCGTAGCGATACCTTTACAACTTGTTATAGTGAAGCCTGTGCAACTGACATACATTTGCTCAGGCTTTTTTTTGCACTATGCTTACTTCTGCAACGGTCATCAAACAGGAAAGCCCAGCGCACTGATGCAGGGTTTAGGGAGTTAGTTATGCATAGTCCGGCCAAATGGTTCTCACCAGTCGTTATCATTGCTCTGCTGTGGAATATTTTAGGTTTGGTAGCGGTGCTTATGAATCTAACACTAACACCAGAGCAGATTGCGGCATTGCCAAGTGAGCAGCAATCCATGATTACTGAAAGCCCTGTTTGGTTGCCTTATGCGTCATTACTGGCTGTGGTCGGCGGTGCATTAGGATGCTTGGCGTTATTACTCAAGCGATCCGCTGCAACTGCATTATTTTTAGTGTCACTTGTCGGTATTGTCGTGCAGGACGCAGGGATCTTAATGGCAATGAATAAACTCGACGCGTTTGCGACAACTCCACTGGTGATGCAAGGGCTGGTTTTAATAACTGCCATCGCCTTATTACTGTTGAGTAAAAAGGCGACCGCAGCAAACTGGCTAACTTAACTTTTTATAGTTTCTCGATAATGTAGCCGTCAGCGTTAAGCATATTTAGGACACTGTCAGGCCCGGCAAGATGAAGTACTCCAACTAGCACAAACTCAGTCGTTTGATCTTCAAGCATGGCTTTTATTTGTGGGATCCATTGGGTATTTCGTGCAACCAATAAGTCGTTATATATCGCTGGAAACTTGGTCACCATTTCATCGATATTTGCAGCGGCTAAACCCTCCATATCTCCGGCTCGCCACTGTTCACGGAGTTCATCTACAGACGCTTTTAGTGTGTCTATTTCGGCCAATGTATAGGTGATCAACTGGTCTTCCTGACCACGTCCCAACCCGGCTAAAAATGCCAGTTGTTGATCGGGCGACTCCAACCACCCGGTTGCTTTGTTGTCTCCTAATGCCAGTGTTGAGAAGTATTTGTCAACGCCTTGCGAATTTAGGCCAATAACTTGAAACTCGAGCATGCTAAGCGTGATGGAAAGTAACGATGGCTTGAAGGATAAGAGATTTTCTACCGGCACGCCGCGTGCAGTTAAGTGTTGTTCAACCGCACTACTCACCGGTGCTGATAACGTATCTTTAAAGGTGCGACCATCTTGGTACGTCATTTCCTTGAGTGTTTTTTGTTGAAACTCCAGTGACTCTATCGCAGCCATATCGGTTTCAAAAATGAGTTTTTGCGCCTGCTCATAAGCCGTTTTGTACTCCCGCGGCAACGGATAATCGTCTTCGCTAAGGATGTGTACAGTGCCCCCAATGTAAACTGTGTTGCCCTGATGTGTGACTTTCCACACGGAAGCAGAGAAGGCTGGGAGAGAAAAAATAAGTAAACACGAAAACAATAATGATTTTAGGCGCATATGACTTTCCTGTGTTGTGGTCCTTTTTCTGCAAGGCTAAACACCGGGGCGCTAACAAGCAAGAGCAATTTGGTACAGGTTACCAGTCAATTTCCATTTCTAAAGGTTCGCTACCGGCCTCCATACCGCACATTTCATCATAGGGCGTCGCTTGTTTTAAGATAACTTTAGCGAAATTCTTGTTCGCAAAGTGGGAGCGAATTTCGTTTAGGCAATGGAACACCAATGGTTGGTTAGCATTGTCCATAATGACCTGGCGTTGAGAGTCGTGTTCAAGCGCTACGAGGTATGTACCGCCCTCAATTGATTCAATAAATAAGTTCATGCATTGCCTCCTGTTGATATTTTAAACGCTGCTTAATATGGAAAGATCACTACACTATAAGCAGGCGGTTAGCACAGCAGCGGTGCAAGCTGAAATAAATGCATAAATGGTATAAAAATCAGGTAGGGGGAGCCATGAGCCTTGAAGGTAAGTTAAAGGAAGAGGCAAGCTGTAAGTCAGGGGGGTGTGAAAAAATCAAAATTTTGATCACGCCGAAAGAAAAATCGCTAGGTGGCTTTTCAGTACGGCGGCTATTGCCAAGCCGTGAGCAACGCATGGTCGGCCCCTGGTTGTTCTTTGATCATATGGGGCCAGTCGTTTTTCCCGCCGGCGAGGGTATCAACGTACGACCACATCCGCATATCCATTTAGCCACGGTCACTTATTTGTTTACCGGTGAAATATTGCACCGAGATTCACTAGGTTCATTACAAGCGATTAAACCCGGCGATATCAATTTAATGATTGCCGGTTCTGGGATTGTACACTCGGAGCGTGAAAGTCCTGAGGTTACCTGCATTGAACACGAACTCCATGGTTTGCAATTGTGGTTGGCGTTGCCCGAAGAAGATCAGGACATGGCGCCAGAATTTATTCACTATCCCGAAGAAACTGTACCGCAAATTAATGTCGATGGTGCTACTGTAAGGGTCATCATGGGTGAAGCATATGGGGTTGTTTCACCCGTTAAGACGCTGGCGAAGACACTTTATTTCGAAGCTCACTTGCGAGCGACACAAAGACTTTCGGTAGCAGCTGCTGAACAACGTGCAATCTACGTGGCCGAAGGTGAAATCAGTATTGATGATGTGATAGTAAAGCAATACCAAATGGCGGTTTTATCATCTGAAAGTGACGTTGATATACTGGCGTTAACAGCGGCTAGAGTAGCGGTTATTGGCGGTGAAAAAATGGCACCACGAAAAATGTATTGGAATTTTGCTTCAACTGACACGAAAAGCATTGAGCGGGCGAAAGCTGATTGGCAAGCCGGTCGCTTTGCCAAAGTACCTGGTGATGAAAAGGAGTTTATTCCGTTACCGGAGTAAATCTGAAAAACGCTGTTTACTTTTAGCTCACCAGGATTGGAGCACCGTTGAAGGTTCGCTCAACCTGTGAGTATTGTCATGCCACAACTATCGGTTGGCGCACATCGCAATATCGCATAGGATGGAAGAGAGAAGTGTTGACTGAGATAATGCATGGATAACTCACTGACAACGAATGAAGATAAGCACAATGCAGAACGGCAGGCAATTGAACAGCGCGGATTATTGAATAGATTCTTAGCACGGTTCGAGCTGCCACTCATTAATCGAGCTGACAAATCGGATACTACGGAAACCAGAACGCTGTGGTGGCACGATTACAATTTCTCTCAGTTATGCTATTTCGTTGCGTTTTTGCTGATTATTTCGGAATTGGTTTTTAGCGATAACGTGAGCTTACTGGTGCCCGGGTTCGTGGCCTTTGTTGGATTGTTGCGCGAACTTGTCAACGTATTTCATCGTTTATGGGCCACTACGTTAGGTAAATCACTTATTTTGATTTTGTATGCTGGTACAGCCAACATTTCGATTGCTTACTCCGCGCTACAAATCAATCAAATCACTGGCGTTGAGCCGTCATCATTCGTGTTTACTTTGGGTTTTACCACACTGGTTTTGCTGCCTTTTTGGTTAACAATTGCGTCAACGTTGTTTTTTGGCTTGGCGATGGTAACAGCAAACGTTTGGTTAATTGTCCGTTTACCACTGCGTTTACTTGGTATTAAAACCGCGATCCATTGGGAGGATCGGCGTCGACCTCTGTTAACTATGGTATTGCGAATTATATTAATACCAATCGTCTTGATATCCATGTTTCATCTCACGACACCCTATTTTTCAAATGTTTATGTGCAAATGCCATTTGACGTCGCCGTAGTGGAAAAAGATGAATCCACCGATGAAGAGGCATTAGCGGAAATTGCTGCGGCGCCTGGGGTAAAAAACATGCTCGCTCATCCCAGCGTGCAAGCGAAGCTGTCCGAGGAAGAAAAGGCCTTACTGAATGAACAGCTGAATGAGCTTGATAGTGAAGACCAGAAACTTGCCGAAAAATCAAAGGCGATAGGTAAAGTTATTGCAGTTTTCCTATACAATTTAGAGGCTTACCCTCACAGCAAGTGCGTAAAACGTGCGGATCAGCGGTCCGCAATTTTAGACGAGAATCTCGCTTTGATGATCACGCAGGATCCGGCAGCTGATTATGGTTATGCCTTTGAAGTTGTGCAGTGTGAGCCGCGAGTTGCTGGCAGCTAGTTAATCGACAAAGCCTAGCCTGTAATGCTCAGGCTAGGCTTTGTCAGGTTCAATCAACTCAGGAGCGATAACGCGGTTTATGCGCCGTCAATAACTGAGAACGTCAATCCTGCATTATCTTGCAAGCGCACGATTAAATGTTCCTTGAACGCATACGCAGGCGTATGGAACCCACCCGGTACTTCCTGCATAGCGTCATCTTTAGCTAAGCATATTGCTGATTCAGCTAGCATTTTGGCGGTCGAGCCATACCCTGGGTCACGATCCCCAGTAACCTTAACGACTATTTTTTTGTTGCTGGGAGTTAGACCAAAGATGCGAAAATCAAAAAAGCCGTTTTCCTGTTCTTTCTCGCTTGGGCCTTCACCAGGCTTAGGTAAAATCGTATTTTCTAGAACCCAGCGCGTAGGGGGGATTGCAGCACCAATCATAAGGCCAGAGATGGCAGCAGTGACAGTCCAACCCATAATGCCACCTTTTGCATTTTTACCCGTCATCATGGCTTCGTCATAAATAAACCGCTCACCATACGCAGCACCCAATAAACCATTCGTGCGGTGGACCACTCGGGTATTGATACTTGCCATAATAAATGGGGCTATCCAACTGCCAGTTTCTTGCTCAAACTTCGCGTGTGAAAGATTACTTTGATAGGCTTTAAATGGATGTCCACTCGGACACAATGCATAGGGATTGGCCAACAGTTTACGTAATTTTGGATCACTGGATGCCTGTTTAACAACATTGATTAACGATGCGACAGTCCCCCCCGATGCGCCACCTTTCATCGCTTTGACGCGAGTTTTGACATGGTCACAATATTCGCCATATTTCTCCTTCGCGGCCATCTGTAGATAGTAAACACCTAAATCAGAGGGGATCGAATCAAAGCCGCAGCAATTGATGATACGAGCGCCACTATTCGCTGCCACCCCTTCGTACTTATCTAGCATGGCCCTGATCCATTGCGGTTCGCCCGTCAGATCGACATAATCTGTGCCATTTTCAGCGCAGGCTTTTACCATGGGCTCACCATAAAGGGCGTAGGGGCCGACCGTTGAAATGACGACTTTGGTCTGTACGGCAAGTGCATCGATAGATGCTTGGTCCTCAGCATCAGCAATAATTTGTGGAGTATCGGTTAACCCTAATTCTGTTGCGAGGTCGTCCAATTTGCTTTGCGAGCGCGCAGCAATCGCCCAGTTTAATGAACCATCACGGTAATTTTCTGTGAGATATCGGCAGGTGATCTTGCCGACAAAACTGGTCGCGCCGAAGACAACAACGTCAAAAGATTTGGTCATTTAGCATCTCTCCATCTAAGCTTTTGTTCATAGTAGGCGTTTAAGCAGTTTTTTTCGAATAAATCGTGGTGCAGCCCAACTATTCATAAAAGTGAGCGCGGTACGAAGTAAATGTGCCTAAAGTATCGATTATCAAATAATACCCAAAAGCGGGTTCCCTCGATCATTAAGGAGAACGAGTAATGTCATATTCACGCAGTGAGATAGAAGTGCAGAAGGATGCCTTAAAGAATTTACGTCAAGTTGACTCGGCACTGCATAATGAGTCAGACCCGCGCGCGGTAGTTCTAAAAATCGATGAATTTGGCTTTTCGTCCAACAATATTACTTATGCATTATTAGGCGACAAGTTTGGTTATTGGGGGTTTTTCCCAGCCTCAGAAGGCTATGGTATTACCCCCGTTTGGGGATTTGCGACGGTACTAGAGAGTAATACGCCCGAGTTGGAGGTAGGTGAGAAAGTATACGGTTACTTGCCCATGGCTAGTCACCTAGTGATCCACGCCGACAAAATCACTGAACATTCGTTTATGGATGCCCATCCGCAGCGAAAATCTATTTCACCGGTTTACGACCAATACATCAGATGTAACAGTGATCCCACACATAATGAGGCGCTATCCGCTTGGACGCTTAATTTCAGACCTTTGTTCACAACGTCGTTCGTGTTGGCCTATGCGTTACAGGAACGCAAGTGTGGTGATGACGCGGTAATTTGGTTTACCAGCGCCTCAAGCAAGACAGCCTACGGGACTGCACAAATTCTGCGCGAGATATTACCTAACGCTCAGCTAATCGGAGTGACGTCGACGAAACAGAAAGGTTTTGTTGAAGGCACTGGCTGTTATGATTCGGTTATGGAGTATGCGGCGGTCACTACTGATGCGATGGGGGCGAATGATTGGTGTTTAGACTTTGCGGGTGACCAAGCGCGATTGACGCAATGGCGCGCAAGTCATGCGAATGCCAAAGCGCTCACTTTGCTGATTGGTGCCACGGACGTGGGGGCGCAAAGTATCGCAAATACGAGTACTGTCGGACATGTATTTTTTGCGCCCGACGAAGTTCGTCGCTTCAACAAAGAGTGGGGCCCGAAAGAATTTCAACAACGCTATGTGCGCCATTGGCAGAGTTTTATTGAGCATTTTCAAACGATCCTGAGCACGGAAGAACATGTCGGCGAACCAGCGATAGTGCAACAATATCAGGCCTTTGTGGACGGTCATATTGACCCATCAGTGATGCATGTAATGCGATTCGCGTGAACGAACTACTGATTTTTCCACCAATGCGTACGACACATTGGCACTCCAGTATTGCGTAAACGCTCAATCAATAATTTACGATCACTGAGACTGAGAAATGCACCGATGCGTATGGTGCGATGGGGAGTGACTAACTGAATGTCAGGTAGGTGCCAGTCTTGTTCAGTCTCTTCCACCTCCAAATGCAATTCATCGCGCTGTAATGTGATCCGCTGTCGTTGTTTAGCTGACAGTCGGCTTTCTACGATTATTTCATCTTTGCCGAGTTTAACCGTCTCGCTGCGATAGGTTTTTTGCGATACTCGATACATAATGTACACCAATAGCCCAACTTCGAGGCCTGCAAAGGGTAAAATAACCCAAGCACCCACAAGCGCCCAAGCGGTCGCTATTAGGAGTACTAAAAGCGTCATTGTCAGCATAAGCCACTTGGTGTTTAACCAAGTCGCTGAGCGGTTTGGCGTCAGTCGAATCGTGGTTATGCCACTTTCGTTTTGCATGAATTCTACCATTCAGTTATTACAGGCATTATGAACCAAATGATCAAGCTTATACGTATTGGCAGCGAAGAAAATTTCTGGCACATTCAGCGCCACAGAAAATAAAGGATAAATTTGCCGTTGTTCAACCTCATTAAACGCCATCCCGTTCGCTTATGTTTATTGCTGGCTTGGCTCACTTTATTGTTCAGTATACCGAATACCCTAGAGCTAATTGCTGGCTACGGTAGCTTTGCTGCGCTGGGTATTACCGGCGCAATCTTTGCCAATGCCACGGGTGCGGGCGGTGGCGTAGTTTTCGTCCCCTTTTTTAATCATTTGGGCTTTTCTGCCACGACGATTGTAGCCACAAGTTTCGCGATCCAATGTTGTGGAATGACAGCGGGCGCTGTTACTTGGTATCGTTATTATCTTGATTCTCAGCGCCAGTCTGCAGATTGGCAAATGTTGGCGAAAACACTATTAATTACTGTGCCTACCAGTTGGTTAGGTATTGCAATGGTCCAATATGCGGAATTTCGTGGCTGGTTTAATTTGCATGCCAGTGGTGTCGATCAATTGCATCTGTGGTTTGGGGTGTTCTCCGTACTGCTAGCTCTCGCGATTTATGCTTCCATCCCTTTGCTTAAAAGGACAGTCTTTAGTCAACACCTGCAGCGGTATGACTCACTATTACTCGCCATCACGGGGGTAGTTGGTGGTGCAATTACCGCATGGTTATCGGTCGGTGTTGGTGAATTGGTTGCCGTGTATCTTATTATTCGAGGCTTCAATGTGACATTTGCTATCGCCGTCGCCGTGATACTCAGCGCGCTGACGGTTTGGTCAGCCATTGGTTACCACATATTCGCCACAGAAGCCGTTTATTGGCCTGTTGTGTTGTTTGCGGGAGCCGGCGCTGTAATTGGTGGCATCATCGCTAAACGTGTGGTGTTAATGTTTTCCGCGACCAAACTCAAGGTCTTCTTTGCAACGTGGGTGCTAATTTTAGGCCTAAGTGGGCTGCCGTCTGTACTGAGCTAATCGATTACGGATTTTCTTTACCTACAACTTCCTGTCGCTCGCGCTCATAGGTTTCATAGTCTTTGCGGTAGCGAGCTTCACATTCTTCTTTTTGAGCACCATAAAGCGTTTGGCAGGTTTGTAAGCGGTTTTGTTGTGCTGCATCGTACAAGGATTTTGAGCTGCATCCTGAGAGAATTAGATAGAATGCAGAAAAAACTAACATTAGTCGCTTATGTGATTTTTCCATATTTGTAATCGTCACTGTTAAAACTGTCTGTATGACCTATGCTTTAGAGTATTGTTCCATAATTGCTTGTATAAATGTCGATACCGCGTTTTCCTGTTTCAGAGTATTCTCACGTTACGCACCCAGAATGGAGTTATACCGCAGGTATCTATCAAATCAATACCCGGCAATTTTCGCCACTCGGTGATTTTGTCAGCATTATTCCTGAGTTGCCAAGAATTCAGCGTCTAGGCGCCGACATTGTGTGGTTGATGCCGATCCACCCCATTGGCGAAAAAAATCGCAAAGGCACTTTGGGTAGTCCATATGCGGTGAGAGATTTTCGCGCGATTAATCCAGAATTTGGTGATGCTGCCCAGCTCCAACAACTGGTCGATGCCGTTCACCAGCTCGACATGAAGATCATTATCGACTGGGTGCCCAATCACAGTGCCTGGGATAATCCATTAGTCGAGGAACACCCAGAATGGTACGCCACCGATCACAAAGGGGACTTTCGCCCCTCACCTTGGTGGGACTGGTCTGACATTATTGAGTTTGATTATCGCCAACCGGCACTGCGCGAATATATGATCGAGGCGATGTGTTATTGGATTAATACCTATGATATTGATGGCTTTCGCTGCGATGTGGCAGGCTACGTACCGAATGACTTTTGGCGTCAAGCCAGGACAGCGTTGGATAGGATAAAACCCGTATTCATGCTAGCCGAATGGGAAGCCCGTGACTTACATGAGTATGCGTTTGATATGACGTATGCCTGGTCCTGGAATGAGATAATGCACGGCATCGCGGCACAAAAGGTAACATTGAATAAACTACGTCAATACTATTCGTGGAATGAACGCGCTTGGCCTAGAGACGCCCTGCGCATGACGTTCGTTAGCAACCATGATAAGAATGCCTGGGATGGTACGCAATATGAACAGTTTGGTGAAGCCTTAGATGCTGCTATTGTGTTATCCGTATTAGGGGAGGGCATGCCTCTGATCCATAATGGTCAAGAGGCTGGTGAAACTAAACGATTAGCTTTCTTTGAACGCGATCCTATTGCTTGGCAAGCGCACTATATTGGCGACTTGTATACCCAGCTAATGGCACTCAAAAAAGCCCATACCCCCTTGCATAACGGTACACACGGGGCAACGATGCTACAAGTAGAAAATGATCAAATGGACAGGGTTTTCTCATTTGTACGACAGGACGAAAATTGCGCGGTATTGGTGGTGTTAAATTTGAGTTCAGAAGAGATGGAAACGACGCTGGCTAGCGATTTAATCACAGGGCAGTGGCGCGAGATAAGGCTGAAAACTAAGAATGCAGCGGTTGAGCATCAGGCGATTGATAATCATGCAGTGGCCCATATAGCCCTAATGCCGTGGCACGCAAGAGTCTGGCTTAAGTCTTAACTGGGCTTGAAACTTTACCGGTGAACACTCAGTTCTTGGCTGCAGATTGCTGCTGCTCAACGATAGCTAGGATCCGACTGTACATCAATTCGGTAAAGCTCCACGACATACCTCCTCCGGTATTGACGAATTGCACGATCACGGTATCGATTTCAGGATGGTACCAAGCTTGGCTCGAGTAACCGGGTAAGGAGCCGGTATGACCTCGAGGATATAATTGATTATAAATCGTTTGTTCCGTTTTATTGAGTAAAGACCCATCATTTAATGCGCGAATAAATATGCCCACATCACTCGCAGTGGCTATCATCGATCCGCCAGCATGCACATGATTGTTGTGCTTTAAATCGGGCTCATAGCCGACAAAGTAACCACTCGTCAGTTTTTGGGTATCGACTTCACTCAGCAAGCTGTAGGTATTACTTAGGCCGAGTTTTTCAACAATGTGAGTCCGAATATACTGGTGATGGCTATAACCTAAGGTGTTATCCAGTATTCTGCCAAGAAAATAGTAATTCGTATTCGAGTAGCCATAATCAGCTTCAGGTTTAAAGCTTTCGGGTTGATCAAGAATCAATGCCATCACTTCATCAGTGTGTTTATACAGGTCACTCCAAGGATAGTCTGGATGGTCTGTATAGTTTGCAAGACCACTGGTGTGATTGATCAGCATTTTCAAAGTGATTGCACGTGCATTAGCAATACGGTCGGCGTACTCAGGAAAGAACTCGGCTAATGTAGTGTCTAAGCTTAGCTGCTGCTCAGCAATCAATTTGCTCGTTGCGGCAGCAATGTAGAGCTTACTTATACTGGCAATTTTAAATAATCCCTGAGGGTCAATCGGAATTTTTTGCGCTCTATTTTTCCATCCAGCGACATACAACTCGGGCTCAGTGTTCGGTCGGTCAACATACACAATTATTCCATCGAGCTGGTAGTTGTGTACTTGGTTAACCTGTTGCTGGATAGAATCTGACGTGGGTGTTAACCACGCCCACAAGAATGCCCAAGGCACGAATGCCAGAGAACCAATGCCAATAAGCAACATTACAGCTCTAAAAATAAGCATCGGTTTCAATCGCACAGTTCTCACCAAAGCTATCGGTTGTTGAGTAAAATTTGCAGTTCGCCGGCGCGAACTGCATTCGAGATAATACTATTTGCTGAACAGTTCGACCAAAATCCCAATGACGATCACGATAACAAACAAATAGGCCATGCGACGCGTCAGCTCGGTGCCGGTTGCACTGCTTTCGGTATCCATATCGGGTAACTGATCGAGAATGGTATTCCACTGCTGATTAATCACTCGTTTGGTCGCCGACAGGGTGGAGCGGATCGCCATACTAAAGGACGGTAGTAATCTTCGATACAACCATTCCACATCCAAATTAACACTGCGCAGCTCTGGTGGATACAAACCTTGACGATTGAGCCAAACAAACGCCAAGGCAGAAAAGAAGAGTAACTGTAATTGCGTTAATGTGTGGGTTATGTCATAAGGCTGATAGGAATTTTCCCACGGCAGCAGCTGATATACCAACTGCGGGTATGAGCCAATGGCGATACATAATACCGAGGCTATGAACATAGCTATAAGCATGTTAGTGGGCGCCTCTTTAGGGCGCAGTCCTGAATCATGGGCGAAGAATGCGAAGAACGGGATCTTTATCCCTGCGTGGTGGAATACACCAGCAGACGCGAACAATAGCATTAACCAGAGATACTCATGGCCGGCTTCTATCATCGCCGCCATAACCATACTTTTGCTCACAAATCCGCTAAACAATGGGAACGCAGAAATTGATGCAGCCCCAACAATACAAAATACTGTGGTTTTGGGCATGGTTTTATACAATCCACCCAGGTCGGAGCCTTTCACATGACCGACCCGCATGAGCACCGCGCCCATGGTCATAAACAGCAAGCCTTTAAATATCACATCATTAAAAGCGTGTGCCACCGCGCCATTGAGCGCAAGTGCTGTGCCAATGCCAATCCCACATACCATAAAACCTAACTGGTTAATTAGGCTGTAAGCCAATACTTTACGTAAATCGTTTTCAATTACCGCATAGAATATCGGGAAGCAGGTCATTGCCGCTCCAATATAAACTAACAACTCTTCACCCGCGAAGGTGCGGGCAAGCGCGTAGATAGCTACTTTGGTTGTGAACGCTGATAAGAATACAGTACCGGTCGGAGTGGCCTCTGGATAGGCGTCAGTCAGCCAGGTATGCATAAATGGGAAGGCTGCTTTGATACCGAAAGCAATAAATAACAACCAGCTGGCAGTGCCAGACAAACCCACATGCTGAATGGCTAAGCTATTACCCTGTTGTGCGAGCATAATAGCACCGGCTAACAGGAGTACGCCGGAAAGTACCTGAATAATGAGATAACGGTTTCCAGCGCGCAAAGCCGATGACGTACGCCGTGCCCAGACTAAAAAGACCGACGTTAATGCAAGTAACTCCCAGAATACGAATAAGGTTATAAAATCTGCAGCGAAAACGGCTCCCAAGGCGCTACCCGCATATAATAATCCGGCTACTTGTTGTACTTTGTCTTCAACATGCAGGGAATAAATAAGCGAAAGTAAGGCCGCAATATGGAAAAGATAACCAAACATCATGGCGAGTTTGTCGACTGAGAGTAAACCTAATTCAAAGCCCAATACCTCAATGTTAACGGCACTCACTGCGTCCAACGTCAAGTGCATATTCAGAGCGCCCCAAATCGGCACCAGCAAAAGCAATAACCGCGCTCGCCCAGTCAGAATACCGGCAAATAGTGCGGCGATAAAAAAGATGACAAAGGGCGGAAGATTATCAATCCACATTAATCTAATCTCCCATTGCTACCTGCCGCACTGTTTTCGTCAGTATTAGCGGGCTCATAATAGTCTTCACCCCGCATCAGCATGATGCGCATCACCTTTGCCAGTAAAACCAACACAACGCACGCGATAAAGCCATACAGCGCGTAAAAGGTAGGGATGTTTTCAAAGCTCACATAGATATGCCGGTGAACCACGAAATCGAGGATTACCAACACCGCACATAATCCATAAAATACGCGCAATATCCACTTTATTGTGTCGGGTTTATCAAAAAATCCAGGATGGTCTCCATCAGTCTCTGGGTGCGTCTGAGAGGGTTTTTCATGCAAATTCATTGTGACGAAGCTCCTAGACTAGTAGTCGGTAGCACGACTTGAAGATCATTGGGTAATGCGGCGTTAGCTAGCTGATAAAACAGCTCTGGGGCAAAGAATAGATAAACACACAATGCGGCCGGGATCAGCATGCCGATCAAGCAGGGTAAGGGTGCCTCGTTATACTGCTTTTCTGATAGCGGCTGAGCAAAGAATGCGCGCACCGGTATGACCAATAAATAGGCAATATTCAACAGCGAACTCAGCATTAAGGTCAGCATTAGCCCCCAACCAATAATCGCATTCCCAGTAAAGTTGGAAACGCCTGAGATTAAATACCATTTACTCCACATGCCACCGAACAAAGGAATGCCAATGATTGACAGCGTAGCAATGAAAAACAGGGTAAACGTTACTGGCATGTAACGGCCTAAACCATCCAGTTCGCTGACCTGCGTTTTATGTGTAGCGACCAAGATAGCACCTGCGGCAAAAAACAACGTTATTTTAGCAAAGGCGTGCATTGCAATATGCAATGAACCGCCCAGCAAACCCATTGAGTTAGCCAGTAATGCACCGAGGATTATGTAGCTCAACTGACTGATAGTGGAGTATGCTAAACGCTCTTTTAGATTGTCTTTGGTCATGGCTATTAATGAGGCAACGACAATCGTGATCATTGGCAACCAGAGCAACCAGTGGGTGCTGGTGGTTTGACTTAGAAAGTCAGGGCCAACCACAAACATAACAATTTTCAGAATACTAAATACCCCGGCTTTCACTACCGCGACAGCATGCAGTAAAGCACTCACAGGGGTTGGCGCAACCATCGCTGCTGGCAGCCATTTATGCATTGGCATCATACCGGCTTTGCCAATTCCGAGCAGGAATAAAAGCATTAATGGCGCTAACCAAGCAGGATCTAACTGACCGGCGAGAAAACCGCCAGCCTTAAAATCGAGGGTACCAGTGATGCTGTAAACGATAATAACGGCGGGCAAAAAGAAGACAATGGAAGAACCCATGAGTAGGGTTAAATAAGTGCGTCCGCCTTTACGCGCTTTGCTCGTACCAGCGTGGGTAACCAGCGGATAGGTTGATACCGTCAATACTTCATAAAATAAGAATAACGTTAAGAGATTGTTTGAGTAAGCGATCGCCATCACACCCGCGAGCGCGATCGCAAACAGCATGAAAAACCGGGTTTGATTTTCCTCATGATGACCACGCATATAACCAATCGCGTAAATACTGGTAACGATCCATAAACCACTCGCAATAAGTGCAAACATTACCCCGAATGGTTCAACGCCAAAAGCGATGGCTAGGCCAGGCATCGGCTCGGCAAGCGTTACGCTAAAATTCTCGGCCTCTGGCAATGCTAAATAAATAAGGATGTTAAGCGTAAACAGTAGCACTGCAGCAATGATAGTTACGCCTTCGCGGACATTCGGCTCTTGATCGAGACGGCTAATAATCAGCGCCGCAGCTAACGGCACTATAAAGCTAAGCAAGAGCAAATTGTCCAATGCAAATAGGGCTCCCATTACAAGCCTCCTTGCTGACTAAACAGCGCCTTGACCGCTGTTTCTGCTGCGTGTCGAGAAAAGTCCGTGTCGAGCCCAAAGTAGACACACCCAATAACGGCTAACCATAAGGCGATACTCATACTGGCTGGGGTATGCGCAACATCTTCAGTACCTGGACTCACATGATGAACATGAGGTTTTTCAGCGCGGGCAAAGTATAAGGATTCAATCATCTTCCAAACATAAAGGATAGCGAGTACTGAGCCGGCAAGGACAACTAAAACTACATACCAACGGCCGACTTCCAAGGCGCCAGAGATGAGATACCACTTACTGATAAACCCAACAGTTCCGGGCATTCCAATCAGGCTTAAGCCAGCGATAGCTAAGGCTAACAACGTGCGTGGATCATCCCGACCTAAGCCACGTAAATCTTTTAGATACGTGGTGTTAGCGCGATAAAGAAGGATGCCAGCCACCATAAACAAGGCAGCTTTCATTAAGGCATGATTAAACAAATGCAGCAAACTGGCTGTCATCGCCGTTTGATTGACCAATCCAATACCAACCACCATATAGCCAATTTGAGCGACTGACGAATATGCGAGTAAACGTTTCATATCGAGTTGCCCAAAGGCTCTAAACGAACCATACAAAATACCGACGCAGCCCAAACCCACTAATAGATCGGGGAGTACAATGGTGGTCCAATACTCCATGGGGTAGACGTTAAATAAGCAACGGATCAGAACATAGATAGCAACTTTGGTCGCACTAGCCGCTAAAAACACACTGACTACCGATGGTGCTTGACTATAGCTCGAGGGCAACCAACTGTGGAGCGGAAATATAGCTGCTTTGAGTGCGACTCCCACCAGGATAAATGCGAGTGATGTAGTCACAAGCTGTTGGTCCTGATAGTTGCCAAATCGCGCGAGAATATCTGCCATGTTAAGACTGCCTGAAGCGGCATATAGCATCCCAACCCCAATCAAAAAGAAGGTCGCTCCCATGGTGCCCAGCACGAGATAGTAGAAAGCAGCGGTAAGGGCCTTGCGGTGTTTACCCATGGCGATTAATGCATAGGATGAAAGTGATGAGATCTCTAGGAATACGAACAAATTAAAAATATCACCCGTTAATGCAATGCCGAGTAAGCCTAATAAGCACAATTGAAATGTGGCATAGAACAGTGGCACAACATGCTCAGATATCTCTTTTTCGACACTCTTGGGTGCATACAGCATGGCAAGACTGGCCATTGCTGAGATGATCACAGCGATTAAAGCATTCAGCGCATCGATTTGATATTCAATGCCCCATGGCGGCCGCCAACCACCGAGTTCGTAATGCAGGACCTTACCCCCGACCACGTCAGCCAGTAACCACAAGGACAATCCGAAGCACACTAAACTTAAGACAAACGACAAAAACCATGCAACCCCTTTACCCCTTAACATTGCGGTAATGGGGGCACAGATTAAGGGCAGTACAACCAGTAAAACCGTTAACTGTGCGTTCATTCTTCAGCATCCTTTTGTAGTACTTCATCTTCTTCAATCGTACCGTAAGCTTCTTTTATCCGAATGATGAGAGAGAAGCCCAACGCGGTGGTCGCAACACCAACCACAATCGCCGTTAACATTAATACTTGCGGCAGTGGGTTAGAGTAAATGGTAAAACCTTCCGCGACGATTGGAGCGGTGCCGCCTTCAACCTTACCTAAACTGACATAAAACAGGATTACGGCAGTTTGGAAAACAGCTAGCCCTGCCATTTTTTTTATCATGTTTGAGCGGCTCATCAGGGTATATAGCCCGACCATCATGACTGCAATAATTAGCCAGTAATTAATGTGACCAATGATATATTCGATCATTTAGGCGCAATCCTTCTGGCAAAAGTAAAGAAAATCAGTAGCATCACTGAACCAACGGTAATACCGACGCCGAGTTCAATGAGGATAATGCCCACATGCTGGCCATTGACCGACTCATCAGCCAGTACGCTGTAGTCCAAAAAATTACCCCCTTTAAGCATCGACGCTATGCCAACACCTGCGTATAGCAAGACCCCAATACAGGCAGCGATACGCAGTTTTTCATCGGGTAAGATCCGTGCAGTTGCATCTAATCCATACACCAATGCGTAGAGTAAAAACGCAGAGCTAAATATCACGCCGGCCTGAAACCCGCCGCCAGGGCTATAGTCACCATGAAACTGAACATAGAAGGCGAAGAGTAAAATAATTGGAACCAACCACTTAGTAATGACTTTTAGGATCAAATTATCCGGCGTCATGTTCACCTCCAGCATCATTTGGCTTTGGCTGGCTTGGTTTGACGCGGACTTTTTCGCGCCGACTGAGTAGCATCAATATCGCTAGTCCGGCAGTCAAGACTACGGTCACTTCTCCTAACGTGTCGAAGCCACGATAACTGGCTAATACTGCGGTAACCAAATTGGGTACACCGGTTTCGGCCTGCCCAACACGAATGTAATAGCTTCCCACTTCTTTGTGCGGTGCAGCGTCGGGATCGCCAAGCTCAGCAATGTCGTGGGTGCCATAAACCAGTGCGGCACCCATTACGAAGGATAATAGTAAAGGACCTTTTTTCGTGTGCGAATCAGTTCTGGCTTCATGACCATTGCGGATTGAGGCTAATGTAACCAGCATCAGTACTGTAGAAATACCGGTGCCCACTGCTGCTTCCGTAAAAGCGACGTCTGGGGCATCTAATACAACAAATACACCCGCAACCAGCAAACTGTATAGACCAAACAACATAGCCATGGCGAGCAAATGACGTACACGCAGAATAGCGATAGCCATAATCAGTAAAAAGATGAGCAAGATCAGATTGATTATCAGACTCATGCTTGATCACCTCCCTTGGTTGGCATTGCTTCGTCTGTGCTGCGCAACCCATAGCGCCATGCATTATTGGCCAATGCAAACGAAGATACCGGTGAAGTAAACAGTAAGAACATGAAGACAAAAATAAGCTTAAAGATAACTAAACTTAAGCCAGCTTGAATCGCCAAGCCAAAAAATATAAGGAAGCTGCACAAGGTATCGGTAATCCCAACGGCATGCAGTCGAGTGTACATGTCGGGAAGGCGAAACATGCCAATTCCACCGACGAGACTGAGGAAGCATCCCAAAGCAATCGATAAAACACTTAACACATCAAGGATCATAATGGATCTCCAGACTGCTCATGCTCACGACTATCAGCAAAAAACTTACCGCGCTCAACGAGCCGCAGAGCAGCGACCACGCCGATGAAGTTGAGTAGCGAATAGAGTAATGCAATGTCTAACAGATCGGGGCGCCCCGAAAAAAACGCAAATACTGAGACCAGCAAAACCGCCTTAGTCCCAAACATATTTACCGCCAGAATACGATCGAACACCGTTGGCCCTAATAATGCTCGCGCAACCGCAAGCGCCATTGTGATCATGATGGCGATACCTGCAACTAAATAGACAGTCGTCATGGAAAGCTCCATTATTTTTGTTGCTCCCGTTGTTGTTTCATGGCTTTGCGATATTCGCTCGTGCGCGGCATTATCCCTAGCATATCGCCATTTTTGAGATCCTCGGCTCCTGCTTCGCTAAGCGCATGCACCAATAACTTACCGTTTTCCATTGAGACGCTAGAGGTGCCGGGGGTCAGCGTAATTGCATTGGCATAGAGTACTTTGCTTAAATCGTCGTCAAACGGCATTTCAAGTTCGATAAAACGTGATTGGACTGGTTTAACACCAATGATCCGTAGTGTTACATCGATATTGGATAAGACGACTCGCTTGAATAGTTTGAATAGGAAAACAACAAAATCAACTGTCACGAATAAGGTGAAGCGGTCTTTATCCACTTCATCCATACGGCCAGTTAACCACACCACAAAGAGCACAGAAAATGCGCCAAAGGTTAACATTAAAGGGTGGTAGTAGCCGGACAGCAATAACCACAATAACGCTAGAATAATCGCCAGTCGAAGTGCGTATTTCACCCTATCTCCTTACTTCATTTTTGTAAGTAAAATGTTAATGGCTAATTATTTTTACCATAGAAATTAGGAATATTGCAGTCTTTGATCCGATTTTTAATGATAATAACAACGAAAATACTGATGGATAATTCATTGATTTATCGTCAAATCCTCATATTCCTGTACTTTATAAGGGCGACCTTGCTTGATTTATTTGGCATAATTCGGTGTCGATAAATGAGTAAACGCCTCGAATGCCTAGTATTGCCAAGATATTTTCACCAGACGGTCTTTTAGCCCAAGCCATTGAGGGTTTTTTACCCCGTGAATCGCAAACCCAAATGGCGCTTGCCGTTAGCAGCACCCTGAAGCAGCGCGAGTCTTTGATCGTTGAGGCGGGAACTGGAACGGGGAAAACCTTTGCCTATTTGGCTCCTGCATTGAGTGGTCAACGTAAAGTCATCATTTCCACTGGGACTAAGAATCTGCAGGAGCAGCTCTATCATCGAGATTTACCCGTTATCAAACGGGTACTTAGTGGGGAAAGGCAAACCGCCTTGTTAAAAGGCCGCGCCAATTATTTATGTATTCACCGCTTGGCACAAAACAATCGGGCTACCACATTATTAGACGCCGAAACGTTGGAACAAATGACCCATGTACGTAAATGGTCAACGACCACGCGTACGGGGGATGTTGGTGAACTATCAACCATACCTGAAGACGCGAAAGTGCTCCCGTTAATTACTTCTACGGTAGATAACTGTGCTGGCAAGGACTGCCCTGAGTACGCTGATTGTTATCTGGTTAAAGCACGTAAGAAAGCAATGGAAGCAGATATTGTGGTCGTGAATCACCACCTGTTTTTTGCCGATATGGCGCTTAAAGATACCGGTTTTGGTGAGCTCATTCCTGATGTTGACGCCGTTATTTTTGATGAAGCCCATCAAATTCCAGAAATTGCCAGTGAGTACTTTGGTGAAGCATTATCCAGTCGTCAATTGATGGACATGTGTCGAGATATTAATACGTTGTATCGAACAGTTTTGAAAGATGCCCAACAACTCGATAAAGCGGCCGAGAAGTGCCGCCAGTTGTTGATGGATTTCCGGTTACTATTAGGTGAGGCATCGCAGCGCGGCGATTGGCGCAAAAAGCTGAATGAAGGCGAGATTTTCAGTGCGATCAGTCGAGTCCAAGATGCGCTTGGTGTATTACAGGAAGTCATGAAGTTGCACATTGGGCGAGATAAGGATCTAGATACTTTTTATGAACGCTTAAGTCAGGCTCGGGAGCGCCTTGAGCGCCTATTGGACACCGAGAAATCGGGCGTGAGTTTGTGGTTTGAAACTACACCACGTCACTTTATTTTACATTTAACCCCGTTATCAATCGCAGGTAAATTTCGCGCATTTGTTGAAAATTCTGACAAAGCTTGGATCTTTACTTCTGCCACCCTGATGGTAGATGGAGGGTTTCAACACTTCCAGGCTCGCATGGGATTGGAAGCAGCACAAACGTTGTTATTGGACAGTCCGTTCGATTATCAAAAACAGTCAATGTTATGCGTTCCACGCTATTTACCTGAGCCTAACCACCCGCAGAGAAACCAGCGTTTAACTGACATCGCATTGGATATTATTGGCGCCAGTGGCGGGCGCTGTTTTTTATTGTTTACCAGCCATGCCACGCTACGTGCGGTAGCTGAATCGCTGGTTGGATTGACGGATAAAACCTTGTTAGTTCAAGGCACTACCTCCAAACGTGAATTATTGCAACGTTATGTGGATGAGAAAAATACGGTTTTACTAGGGACGGGCGCTTTCTGGGAAGGCGTGGACGTGCGTGGTGAAGATTTGATCTGTGTAATGATCGATAAATTGCCTTTTGCGGCGCCGGATGATCCACTCTTGCAAGCACGCAGTGAGGATTGTAAACGTCGTGGCGGTAATCCGTTCGCCCAGATTTCAATACCACAGGCAGTGATAACGTTGAAGCAGGGGGCAGGGCGTTTGATCCGTGATGCGCGTGATAAAGGGGTGTTGGTGATTTGTGATCATCGCCTAGTAACCAAAGACTATGGTAAGATTTTTATTAGTAGTTTACCGCCCATGTTACGCAGTCGTGACTGGGATAAAACCCTGCAGTTTTTGACCTCGGTGCGTGCTGAGGCAACTTCCATAAATAGTCAATCAGCCACAGAAGTGAATTAATATGGCAGCCAAACCTACTACGATTCTTACTATTGATACAGCAACCGAGGCGTGTTCTGTGGCATTGCAAGTGGGGACCTCTGTGTTCTCACGGTTCGAAGTGTGTCCCCAGCAGCACAGTCAACGCATACTTCCTATGGTCCAAGCGGTTTGTGGTGAGGCCGGAATTGAATTACAGCAAGTTGACAGCATAGGGTTTGGTCATGGGCCGGGTAGCTTTACTGGTGTCAGGATTGCTATGGCGACAGTGCAAGGGTTAGCGTTCGCCTTGGATACCCCCGTGGTTGGCGTCTCAACTTTGGCTGCTATGGCTTATGAGAGTTTATCTCAGCATGGTATTGAGGGGGCATGTGCCTTTGTTGCAATCGATGCACGCATGAATGAAGTGTATTTTGCTGCCTATCAATGGCAGCAAGGCACCTTGCAGCCTTGCAATGATGAACAAGTATTAGCACCTTCTGCGGCAGCACATCAGGTGAACAGTCTGTGCAAAGACCGTGCGTTAACAGATGTACTGACCGCTGGCACTGGTTGGGACGCATATCCTGAGTTGTCCGCACTGTATGGTCATGCTTTACCACAACCAGCAGTAACGTTACCAAACGCGAAATTTATGTTGCCCTTTGTGGTTAATGCGGCAGAACAAGGTCTTACCCGTTCGATTATGGATGTTGAGCCAGTGTATTTGCGCGACACCGTTACTTGGAAAAAATTGCCGGGTCGGGAGTAATTGGAACAATTCTTGTTTTATTATTCAGTTGTTCATCGTAAAACGGACAGAAGAGTTAGCCTTTGGATATTGAGTCATCAATTGTTGCCGCACAAAACGCATTGGTGGTTAATACGCCCGCGCGCCAGCCTGAACGTGAAGCAGACTCACGTACGCAGCAGCAACAGCGTGCTCAAACAGAGTTACCCGCCCAGCAAACCGTTATAAGACAAGCATCCGCTGAAGCCTATCAGCGGGCAGATCAATATCGCAAAGACACTCGCGCCGGCTACGATAACCCGCCCTTGCAAGTGCAGTCAGCCTTGGATGCTTATCAAAGCCTCGAACGAGAATCACGTCGTGAAGAAGTGCGCGGCATGTTGGGGATTGATTTATACGCGTAGGCGGCAACTACTTGCCACCTTTTGTGCTACTTTTCCCCATAATGGCATTTGCTGCGGCAAGAAATTGCCGCTGTTAACTTGCCGAAAAAGCTCGCTATTGCAGCCTTGCAGTTAGCGATGAAAATATGCTTCCATCGTCGCTTCGATAATCATTTGCGGCAAGCCGAGTGATTGGTTGACAACGATTTACTTATTCTTGGAGTTGACCTTGACAGATATTGACCTACAGCCAGTAGTATTTGAGTTACCCCATATTCGCTTGGCTGGGCTGAGCAACGGTCAGCAGGGCAAACCTTTGATTTTAGCGCTGCATGGCTGGCTGGATAACGCCAATAGCTTCGTGCCAATCGCGCCGTTTTTTAATAATTTTCATTTTATTGCTATCGATTGGCCTGGGCACGGCCATTCACAGCATCGGCCGACGGGCAGCGAATATTACCAGTTGGACTATATCGACGACTTGTATCAATTAATGCAAACCCAAAGTTGGTCAAGTGTTACCTTGCTGGGGCATAGTATGGGCGGTATTCTGGCGAGTATTTTTGCGGCAATTTTTCCTGAGCATGTGCGCGCAGTTGTTTCCTTTGATGCCTGTGGACCATTACATTCACAGCAAACCGTCAGTAGCATAAAGGCTGGTATTGAGCAGCGTAGTAAACGCAGGACACGCCAATCCAACCCAGTCACTTTGCCTTTCATACAAGCAGTAAAGCAGCGCAGTACTCACAGTGATTTGGAACCGGCGCAGATTGAATTGCTGCTGCAACGCTCGGTAAGGAATGTCGACGCTCCCAACAGCAGCAATGAGAGGGATGTTCAGTGGCGTACGGACAGACGCCTACGCAATCAATCATTACTGCGCTTAAGTGAGCGGCAAGCGCGCGAGATTGTGTCTGCAATCGAGTGTCCTGTGTTAATACTTATTGCAAAAAAAGGCTTCATCCATGCTGATAAAACGCGTGCAGCACAGATGGCTTGGTTTACCACGGCTACCTGCGCAGAAGTTGAGGGTGGACATCATTGTCACATGCAACATCCTGCCGTGATTAGTCAGGAAATTATGGTTTTTTTGTCGACAAATGCTGCGTAAATGTAAATTACTTCACCGCATGGATTTAACTTTGTGTTAACTTTGACTACCATGTGTAAAGAGCCATCGCAGATGCCTAAAGCTACGACGGCCTAACATTAATAACCAATAAAAACTAAAAGCTGGAATAACCATGGAAAAAATTTGGCTGCAGCACTATGACCCTCGTATAGCGCCTGAAATCGATCCGGATGTCTATTCATCATTGGTTGATGTATTTGAGCAATCCGTTGAAAAGTATCGCGACAAGACCGCGTATATTAATATGGGTCATTCGATGACCTTTGCAGAGATTGATCAGCAATCAAAACAGTTTGCAGCCTACTTGCAAAACTCGGGTTTAAAACGTGGTGATTCAGTCGCTATTATGATGCCGAATTTACTCCAGTACCCTGTCGCGATCTTCGGAATATTGCGCGCGGGAATGGTTGTGGTCAATGTTAATCCACTCTACACGCCGCGTGAATTGCAACATCAGCTAACTGATGCGAATGTAAAAACCATTGTCATCGTCGAGAATTTTGCGACTACATTGCAGCAGGTTATCAACAATACACCGGTCGAGAATGTCCTTTTGACCTCGGTCGGTGATATGTTACCGGCGCCAAAGCGCTGGTTTGTGAATTTTGCGATTAAACATGTTAAAAAACTAATACCTGCGTACGACATTCCAGGAGCACAACGTTTTACCCAAGCATTGAAGCAAGGGGCATCGCAAAGTTATACGCGGCCTGACATTAAGAACAGTGAAATCGCTTTTTTACAATATACCGGCGGTACCACTGGGGTGTCGAAAGGTGGCATGCTGACGCATCGCAACATGGTTGCTAATCTTGAGCAGATTTCTGGTTTACTCTCAACTGCAATCACGCCAGGCGAGGATTTAGTTGTCACCGCTTTGCCGCTGTATCATATATTCGCGTTACAAGGCAGCTGCTTGCTGTTCATGAAGTTTGGCTGTCCCAACCTATTGATCACCAACCCGAGAGACATGCCAGCCTTTGTTAACGAACTCAGTAAATATCCGTTCGCGGTATTGCCAGGAGTTAACACCTTATTTAACGGGTTGTTAAACACTCCAGGTTTTAGTGAACTTGATTTCAGTCACTTTAAGTTTGGTCTTGGCGGTGGCATGGCGGTCCAACGCCCAGTCGCTGAAAAATGGCACAAGGTGACTAAAACCGTGTTGTTAGAAGGTTATGGCCTCACTGAGTGTTCACCGGTAGTTACAGTCAATCCTCCTCAGCTCAAAGAGTATAAGGGGAGTATTGGTATGCCAGTACCATCCACCGATATTAAATTAGTGGACGAAGACGGCAATGAGGTAGGACCGGGTGAAGTCGGCGAAATGTGGGTAAAAGGGCCACAAGTTATGTTGGGTTATCTCAATCGTCCTGAAGCAACCGCTGAAATTATTAAAGATGGTTGGTTGGCAACGGGAGATATCGCACGGATGGATGAAGAAGGTTATTTCTATATTGTTGACCGCAAAAAAGATATGATCTTGGTTTCTGGCTTTAACGTTTTCCCCAATGAAATCGAAGAAGTCGCCGCGATGCATGACATGGTGTTGGAAGCCGCTGCTGTAGGTGTTCCGCATGAAGTTTCAGGCGAAGTAGTGAAACTCTTCGTAGTGAAAAAAGACGAACAATTAACCGAAACCATGGTGATTGAACACTGTCGGACGCATCTAACAGGTTACAAAGTACCAAAGCACGTGGTATTTAAAGAGGATTTACCGAAAACCAATGTGGGTAAAATTTTACGTCGTGAGTTACGCGATTAATGGATGTACACAATGTCGATAGCTGCTAGTTCCAGCTATCGGCATATCACCGATCAGGACTCATTCTCATCGCTCTGCCAACAACTGACTCAATGTTCTGCGATAGCCATCGATACGGAATTCGTGCGCACGCGTACACTGCTACCGCAACTGGGTTTAATCCAAATAAATGATGGCAAACAAACCTATTTGATTGACCCGTTACCGCTCAATGATTTAGCGCCTCTGGCTCGTGTTTTAACTAACCCAAATGTGGTCAAGGTTTTACATGCGTGTTCCGAAGATCTTGAAGTCTTTATTAGCCATTTAGGCGTTGCTCCGACACCTGTGTTTGATACGCAGTTTGCAGCGAATATGTTGGGTCTAGGCCCAACCCTTGGGTATTCCAAATTAGTCGAGCTGGAATGCAGTGTTGAGCTTGATAAGGGCGAATCACGAACCGACTGGTTGGCCCGCCCGCTATCAGATAAACAGCTCGTATACGCGGCCAATGATGTGGTCTATTTGTATCAGATTTACCAACAATTACAGCCGCGAATTGAAGCAAAACAATGGTTAAGTATTGTTTATAGCGAGATAGCCATACTGGCGGCCAAAAAAGCCAGTCAAATACCTGCGGATTTCGCGTACCTGTTTTTTGGTAATGCATGGAAACTGAATGCCACCCAACGCTTTGTATTGCAACAATTGGCAGCTTGGCGTCTAACGCAAGCGCGCAAGCATGATATTGCCATTAACTTTACTGTTAAGGAGCAACATCTGATTGCAGTTGCGATGCGTTTGCCACAATCTAAAAGTGAATTGCACGCGATGAAAACGTTGTTGCCGCAAGAAATCAGGCGGCATGGTGATACACTGGTGCGGATAGTGTGTGATGCAGTATCGGCATGGCAGAACAATAATGATCACTTACAAGTGGCTAAGATTGTTCGGTTAAATGATTTAGCAAAGTACAAAAAGCAGTTAGCTGAGTTAAAATCTCTGTGCCAATTAGTTGCGGAGCAAACTGGCATTGATGAGGCTATCATCGCGTCGAAAAAGCAGCTTAATCAACTGCTTAAATGGTGGTGGTTTGAAATTGATGAAACGGCAGTGCAGGGATTACAACCAGATTTATTGTCGGGTTGGCGCAAACCATTGTTTAAGGACAAATTACTCGCTCTATTAGGTCAACCAGTAAGAGAAATAGAATGACGGTACCTTCATTACTTTGCAGTGTGTATAAGACACGGAAAAAGGCCGGGATGTACTTGTATATCCCTCAGGTCGACGATTTCAGTCAAGTACCTGAAGCACTGATGAACATGTTTGGTGTGCCTCTATTGGTGATGCACATCCCCGCACATAGCGAAAAGCGGTTGCATGCCGTTAGTAGGGCGGAGCTGCTAGATGCATTTGAACGCGATGGGTTTTACCTGCAAATGCCGCCACAACAAGAAAATTGGTTGGCTGAACATCGCGCGGCGTTAGGGTTAACACCGCAACCACCCCACGACAAAAAGTAATTTCTGTAATGAATAAGTTTTTCTCTTTACTCGTTGTTTTGGCGCTATGTTGGAGTTCAGTCGGATCAACAATTGC
This sequence comes from Alteromonas sp. DYW1, assembly GCF_059752595.1. NCBI lineage: Bacteria > Pseudomonadati > Pseudomonadota > Gammaproteobacteria > Alteromonadales > Alteromonadaceae > Alteromonas > Alteromonas sp. DYW1. The sequence goes on from NZ_CM186038.1 coordinate 1,253,590, forward strand.
CGCCGATAATAGCGATAATCAAGCATTCAATGACTATGTCAACGGTCTTAAGCAAGAGGCAATTGAGCGTGGTTTTGCCTCTGAATTACTTGAACCCGCGTTTGCAACTATTGCGCTGCGTGAGAAAGTCATCCGTAGCGACCGCAATCAGCCTGAACGTAAAATCACCTTGACTGAATATTTAAAAACGCGCGTGCCAGACTGGAAAGTCAAACAAGCGGTCGACTTATTAGCAGAACATCAAGCGTTGTTGACTCGGGTAGAACAACAGTTTGGGGTGCAAAAGCGCTTTATTGTGGCGCTATGGGGCAACGAAAGTAACTTTGGTAGGATCCAAGGCAATGTGCCCGTGTTGGCTGCATTAGCAACGTTAGCCTTTGAGGGGCGTCGAGAAGCACTGTTTCGTAAGCAGTTTTTTGCTGCTTTAGATATTCTAAAACAGGGGCATGTGCCGATAGAACGCTTTACAGGTTCTTGGGCTGGTGCCATGGGGCAAAGCCAATTTCTTCCCAGTTCATTTTTGACCTACGCGGTGGATTTCGATGAAGATGGTAGAGCAGACATTTGGTCCTCTTATGCTGATGTATTCGCTTCTATCGCCAATTACCTTGCGCAAGAAGGGTGGCGAGATGACCAAACTTGGGGGCGTCAAGTCTCTCTTTTAGATCCCGATTTATCTCAGCATGCGAGTTTAAATCTTAGCGCAAGAAAATCACTGGCAGAGTGGCAAGCGCTGGGAGTAAGAAGATTTAACGGCGACAACTTGCCTACGGCAGATGTGCTAGCCAATTTGATCATGCCAGATGGTCCCTCAGGACGAGCGTATTTAGTGTATAACAATTTTCAGACGTTAATGAAATGGAACCGATCCAGTTATTTTGGGGTTTCAGTGGCCTATTTATCTGAACGGATCCAGAAGGGGCATTAATGGACTATCAGCATTATTGGTATTCTGAGCGCAGCCCAATTTCGTCTTTACCCGTTGGTAAAGTCGTGTGTGTAGGGCGCAATTATGTGGCACATGCACAAGAGCTTGGTAATCAAGTACCCGATATGCCCGTGTTATTTATGAAACCTGCAACCTCTTTACAGTTGATTGAAGGGACAATTAGTTTAAGGCAACGCGAAGAAGCCTATCATTATGAAACAGAGTTGGCAGTGTTAATTGGGGAACCGTTGACCAACGCAACACCTGAGCATGCGCGTGATGCTGTCGTAGGGTTTGGCTTGGCGTTGGATTTAACCTTGCGCACGACGCAAAATCAATTAAAACACGCGCAACACCCTTGGGAACGAGCGAAAGCCTTTGACGGTTCCTGTCCTGTTACCCCATTTTTGCCCGCAAGCGCTTTGTCTGATTGGCACAAGATTAGATTTCAACTTACCCTTAATGATAGGTTAGTACAGCAGGGTGATAGCGCCGATATGGTGTTTCCTATAGCCCAGCTGTTAAGTGAAATTAGTGAAAACTTTACCTTATTACCTGGCGATATTGTGCTGACTGGGACGCCTGCGGGTGTCGGTGAATTGCATGATCAAGATAAACTTGGTTTATCGTTAGGTGATAAACTAAAGGTAACCACCCAATGCTGCATTAAGCAGTAGGTAGCAAGTAATGACGGATAGCGAGAACAAGCCATTTTGGGAAGCTAAGTCCCTAGCAGACATGTCAGCGTCAGAATGGGAATCTATTTGTGATGGCTGCGCCAAGTGCTGCTTGCACAAATTTATCGACGATCAAAGCCAAGAGTTATCGGTCTATGAAGTTGACGGTAGCGAGACAATTCACGATGGTGAACAGGTACATTTTACCAATATTGTCTGTGAGCTACTGAACACTAAAACCTGCAGTTGTTCCGATTACCAGAACCGTACAATTCGCGTGCCTGATTGTGTTAAGTTGACCAAAGATAACCTGGACAAGATATATTATATGCCGCCCAGTTGTTCTTATCGGCGGCTGCATGAAGGCCGTGGGTTGCCCAGTTGGCACCCATTGTTGAATCGAGGCAAGAAAACCGCCATGCACGCCGCAGGAATGTCGGTCCGTGGGAAAACCGTGTGCGAGTCCGACGTAAATCTAGATGCGTTTGAGGACTACATTGCCTTATGGCCGCTTGAAGATATCAATTGAACGAGCGCCAATCACTACCAACAGTAAACTACTGTAGAAGCCAAAAATCACCATCATCCATTGCGCCATACCAAAACCAGCGAATTGCCAGGAATTATCCAAACAGTCACCGGGCGCAGCAAATATCGCCGGCAACCATTCATGTAACGGTAACCAGCTTGGAAAATTAGGGACGATGTCGCAAGTGGCAAAAAATGGATTTGCAGCAGTTAATATATCAACGTGTTCGTAAGCAATCAAAAAGCCCCAGACTGCACTGATACCCCAAACAATGTAGGCTATTAGTCTAGTTAATGGGGTATTCAGCAACAGCGGGATCAACGCTGCAAACAAAATTCCGAACATCGCCGTACGTTGGTAAATGCACTTTATACAGGGTTCCAGGCCCATGCCGTGTTGAAAGTAAAGTGCGGTGAGTTCTAAACTCAACGCAGAAACAAAGAGTAGTGCCCAGCTAGAACGCTGTTTCGACCATTCACTTAACAATTTCACCATACCAACGACATCCTATTAATGGCTAGCGTCTGAAATTCCGCCAGGAATTTCAGTGTGGTGGTTAATCCAGTGCATATCATAAAGATAATCAGTTGCGCCGGCTAGACCATAATAGGTGGCAAGTAAACCAACAATGGTTAAAACAATAGTATAAGGCAACGCCATATAGACCATTTTGCCGTACGACAAACGTAACAATGGCGCGATGGCAGACGTTAATAAGAACAAAAAGGCGGCTTGCCCATTCGGCGTAGCCACGCTGGGTAGGTTTGTTCCAGTATTAATGGCGACCGCTAATAGATCGAACTGATCACGCGTGATCTCACCGTTTTGTAGCGCCGTTGCGACCTCAGTAATGTATACCGAGCCGACAAACACGTTATCACTAACCATCGATAACACGCCATTGGCGAGATAGAACATCACTAATTGGTTGGTACCATCGAACGTGAGAACCCAATGAATAACCGGCTGAAATAAGCCTTGATCAATTATCACGGCGACCACGCCAAAAAAGACGCATAACAATGCAGTGAACGGCAGTGCCTCTTCGAAGGCCTTACCCAATGCATGTTCTTCGATAACCCCACTGCTTGAAGTTGCCAGCACAATTACACTCAATCCGATAAGTCCGACCGCAGCTAAATGGAATGCCAGACCAACAACTAGCCAAATACCGATTAATGCTTGTACCAGCAATTTGGCTTTATCGCGAGGCGTGCGTTGCGCATCCATGTGTTTATCATAATCGACAAGGATGTTGCGCACCACAGCTGGCATTTGCGCCCCGTAACTAAACCATTTGAATTTTTCTAGTAATGCGGCAGTCAGTAATCCGGCGATAAAAACCGGAATAGTGATTGGTGACATGCGAATAAAGAATTCGACAAATCCCCAAGAGGCCTTATCAGCAATAATCAGGTTTTGCGGTTCACCCACCATCGTCATTACGCCACCTAAAGCAGTACCAATCGCGGAATGCATCATTAAGTTGCGGAGAAATGCCCGAAAATCATCTAGGTCGTTGGCACCGGGTTGTTCGTTCACACCATCATCAGAGGTGTGGTCATGATCATGATGAAAATCTTTACCCGATGCGACTTTGTGGTAAATCGTATAAAAGCCTAAACCAACCGCAATAATCACGGCCACGACTGTCAGGGCATCAAGAAAAGCCGATAAAAATGCAGAGGCAGCAATAAAGGATAATGACAACACGGTCTTATTGGTGACTTTAATGACCAATTTGGTAAATAAAAACAGCAATAAGTCCTTCATAAAATAGATACCCGCCACCATGAACACCAGCAACAGGATCACTTCAATATTTAACGCGATCTCATGCATCATGTGTTCGGGGGACGTCAGCCCAATAAACAAGGCTTGGATCAGCAGTAGGCCTCCCGGTTGCAGTGGGTAACATTTTAACGCCATTGCTAAGGTGAAAATAAATTCAGCAATGAGTGCCCACCCTGCAATATAGGGGTTCCAGAGGAATAACAGCGGATTAAGTAACAAGAAGACAATGATTGTTTGCTTGTACCAATCTGGCGCATGGCCTAAAAAGTTTCGGTAGATCGCCGTTGTCATCGAAATTTGCATAGGATTTCCTTGAGGGCAAACACGGTAAAGTGTAAGAAAATACTGATAGTTTCATCATCATAAACCTGATTATTGATGAATTGAACATGAATTGTTAGTTCCGCTGTAATTTAACCTTTTCGTTATCAACAGGGCATCAGAATAATGAGTTAGTTGAATTTAGGGGGCAAGGTCGAGTTAGGCTATGGAACTCTGCGGAGAAGCTTTTAAGTGACCGACTAAAAAGTCCGCGAATAAGGCAGCGATACTTAAAAGGAACGACAACAAAGAATTGGCACACGCTGGGTGGCACAGTCAGTAGGTCATTAAGGAGTGAATCAAACGTAAAATCAGTCAGTTATAAATCGATTAAGTGCTATAATGCTGCAGCTTGCCAACGGTAGACAGAGAATATGTTATTTATTTGTTTACGTTAGGCTGGAATACTGCCAATATTGACTGGTACAATCAGTTAAAAATAAAAACAATTCACAGGTGCGTCGTACATGATTTATAAGGCACAGAGCCCCGCAGGCTTCGCGGAAGAATATATCGTAGAATCCATTTGGAGTGGTCGCTTTGCGCCGGGTACAATTTTGCCTGCCGAACGTGAATTGTCAGAGTTGATCGGCGTAACCCGCACAACGCTGCGTGAAGTTTTGCAACGTCTAGCGCGTGATGGTTGGCTGACAATCCAGCATGGTAAGCCAACGCGGGTGAATAACTTCTGGGAAACCTGCGGGCTTAACATCTTGGAAACGCTAGCGCGCTTAGATCAAGCGGGGATTTCGGATCTAATCGACAACTTGCTCGCGGCGAGGACTAATTTAAGTGCGGTATTTATCCGCGGTGCGCTGCGCAACAATCCAGAAAAGTCCATCGAAATTATCAGCCGTTATACCACTATTGCGGAAGATGGGCCTGAATTCGCTAATTTTGATTATCAGATGAATCATGACTTGGCCTTAGCGTCAGGTAATCCTGTCTTTGTGTTGATGATGAACGGTTTCCGCAACATGTATGCACGTATCGGTGGTTACTTTTTCTCCCATCAAAAAGCGCGTGACGTCGCCAAGCAGTTTTATCAGAATTTGCTTAACGCGGCCGAGACTGGCGATTATGAGAGTGTGCCAAATTTACTCCGAAAATATGGGATTGAAAGCGGTAAGGTTTGGGCCGAAGTGCGTGACGCAATGCCATCTGACTTGGTTGACTAAAATAAAATTATTATAAAAATCAAACGCATATTTTTATTTTTCGAAATAGATCGAAAAATAATCCCAGTTAGTATGCGGTTTCTAATTGTTATTTGTAATCTATACCGGAATTAACTAATCGGTCACTGGAGAGCAACATGACTAAGACAGATCAAATCAAAGCTAAATTTAACGAAGCTGAAGAATTCGCACGTAAAATCTGGTTGGCAGGTTTAGGTGCATACGGTAAGAGCATCGACGAAGCACAAGGTCGTTACGAGCAATTAAGCACTGAAACTCAAAAAGTTTTTGAAGAATTAGTGGTTAAGGGTGAAGCGCTTGAGCAAGATGCAAAAGGTAAATTCAAGCAAACAACTTCTGAAGTTGAAGGTCGCGTAGCTGACGTTCGTAAGAAGCTTGGCTTGGATAACGACAACGCTGACCAGAAAATCGAAGAGCTTTCGGCCAAGATTGATGCGTTGACAGAAGCTGTCGCTAAATTAGCCGCTGCTAAGTAAGTCTTTAAAAACGCACTCCTAGGAGTGCGTTTTGCCTTGTTGATTGGTTTTTTTTGCACTCAACTAGGTAACGTCTACACTTCTAATGGTTCACAGCCAAAAATCTAAAAACAGGAGTTCGTATGTCTTCTAACACAAAGAATCCGTTCGTTAGTTTTGTAAATGCATATTGTGGATTGGTTGCAAGCCAGTTAAGTGATATGTCGGCTGAGTTTGATAAGGCTGTGACTAAATCTAACGATTTATTTAATGAATTAGCTAGTCGCGGTGAAGCGGTTGAGGCTGATTTAAAAAAATCGATGCCACGGAGCGATAAAATGAACCAATCGATCAAAAACTGGTTTGATGCTTTTAGTTTTGGTAGCGCCAAACGAGACAAGCAACTCAATCAGTTATCCAAGAAAGTTGACGACCTGATTGAGCAAGTTGCACTATTGGCTGAGCGTAAGGCCAGAGAAGCAAACGCAGCAGCCAAAGCGCCTGCAGAGAAAAAGGCTGCGACTCGCAAAGCGCCAGCAAAGACTGCGGCAAAAACTACTGCTGCTAAGACCACCGCGTCTAAACCAGCCGCAACGACTGCGAGCAAACCTGCAGCCAAGAAGCCTGCGCCCAAAAGAACGACAACACGCAAGCCGGCAGCGAAAAAGCCTGCAGCGAAAAGTACACCAAAAGCGGGTGAATAATTAACAGAAAAGGAGCGCTGGCTCCTTTTTTATTACTTATCTTTTAACGTTCGTAACTGTTCTTCAATGCACTGACGGCTATAACTTTTTCCATTTAGGGCACCAGTCTGTGAAGTCCTCGCTCGCGCGCCAAATTCTGTTTTGTTTCGATTGCTCGGTATGACCTTCTGCCTCGCGTGTACTCGTAAAATAATAATTTTGCTGCATGGCCAACGTACTGGACTCTTGATCTAATGGCTCGTTGTCCAAGTTCAACAGTGGGATCACGGTCGGCTCATGCATTTGTTGCGGATATAAGCCAAAGACTAAGTTTTTCGCAGTTGCTGTAAAAAGCCCAAATCCTTGCGGAAAGGCACCAACAATTCGGTTAAATGCCTGTGCTAAAGGCTCGCTAATCGCGCCTTTCTTTGCGAGTTGATCAATTAGCATACAACCCTTGGGTACTTCAGAACGTTTAAAGTCCTGCTTGGTTGAAAATACAACCGAAGCATATATTTGTGGGATCTTTAGCAGTTCACCGATACCCGTCACCGGTTTGTATGCATCTTTGACTAGCTCTAACAGTGTGGCATGGGCGAGTATTTGTGTTTCTGGTGTTGCGTACGCCGTGCCATAATCGACGTCTAACCCAGTCGTTACATAATCAATACTGAAGCGATAGTTCATCTTTAACAGTGATGTGCGCTCTTCATTATCAAGCACTCGAAATGGGTCTTTGGATTTGTCACTGCCACGCAAAAGCTTTATCGCCAGCGGGTGGAAAAGCCCTGCATCTTGAAATAAAGCTGCGGTAAGCGTCGGAACGGCGACTAAAGCAAACCACTTTTGGCGCTCAGCCTCAGTCCCGTGAAAACGGATATCAGGATCGATAAATGCAGACCAATTGGGTACGCGCAATAATTGTTGCTCGATAACTTCATCAACCAGCCGCAGGGTAAGAGCCATCTTATACGGAATTTTTAGGCGCTGATGGAAGTCTTGAAGACGCTCGTTCTGTAAGTCTGACAACATCCATAGCGAGGCGAGAAACTTTGCGGTTTTGTTTCGGCTTTGTTGCCTATTCTTGCCTTCACATAAGTCATAAATCGACTGACAAATGTTTCTCGTCCGTTGCAGTCTTTGTTGTCTGTCTTTGTCCGCTTGGCTTTGCAGCGCATCGAGCTGTGCGATAAGCGCATCCAGCTCTTTTTGCTGCTGTTCCGCAAGCGCTTCATGGTCTTGTAATTCGGCGATTTTTACTTTTAGTTCAAGTTGTTGCTTGGCGCGTCGGGCAGAATTAATAAAATAGTACGACACATCGCTCATGACCGAATTTGTGCTATCGGTGGCATGCGCGATTTCGTCAACAATTGCTTGTACTTGGGTTAAGTAAGCGTCTTTAATTTGTGGCGTCATGCCGTTTTTGATTCCACTAACCTCAAGTTATTACTTTTCGCTAATACGCGTGCCTCGCGCTCTTTCAGTTGCTTCAAGTAACGTCTGAGGGTTTGGCTTACACGAGTGCTACGCTCGATATAATCCAATTGCGGCCAAGTTGCCCGCTCACCACTACGAATAAGTTCTGCGATACTGTCGACACTAGGGTTGGACCATAAGTGAGCTAAACTTCTCACTCCACGTTCGGGCAAAATATTAATATCGCCAACATACTGCTGGTCGATAATCGAACGGACTTTATGAATGGCCAATTTGGCAGCCTTATTACCAATTGCGGATTCGAGTAAATCAAACGCGTAAATGCTGTTTACTTTAGTCAAATTGGTTAAATGCCGCAGGGTAATTCCCAGCGCAGAATTGGCATCTTTGCGATTACGCGATAAAAACGGTACCGCTAAAGGGTTGGTCTGGCTGACGATGCTATGATTGACACCGTACAACCTGGCCAAGCGCTCAAAAGGTAAGTCAGCCATGAGTGAACCGTCGGCAAAGCGTCGATTCGGAATATAAGGCACGATATCGCCATTCGCCGCTTTGGCTCGTAATTGCACTGGACTGAATACGATAGGGACTGCACAAGAGGCCCGAACTGCCTGCGTAATGATCGCATTCGGTGACGTTTTAGCGTTTAGTAAGCGTGAAAATTGGTGGAGGTCGGCCGCTGAAACCGTAATTGTTATATGCAGGCCGGTGCGCTTAAAGGCCTCTTCAAAGGTCATTACGTCAAATAACTCTATAAGCGCGTTTTCAAGCTTGGTTGAATCGAATAAACTCTTGCCCCGCACACCTTTAAAAATGCGCCAATCGCGGAATTTATGGTAAATAAATTCAGCACTGAGAACATCCAACAATTCATCATGCGTTCGGGTACCCAACATCGCAGCAATAATTGAACCGGCACTTGCACCAGAAATGACACCGGGCAATACCCCCCGTTCATTCAGAGATTTCACGACGCCGCAGTGGAAAAAGCCTAAACCGGCACCACCACTTAGCATCAAACAGCTGCGACCAAAGGCATGGGCAGTTTCCTCAAAAAAGGATAACTTCTCGTAAAAGTCGATTTCTGCTTCATCCGCGGCGTAAATATCATCCAATGCCAGCACGACTTGCTCAATAAATTCTTCAATGAGCGTTTTTGTCCCTAGCTTTGATTGATGCTGCAACACGGGATTGGCAATATTACCCAAATTTCCGTGAAGCCCTTCATGCAAAATGGACATCAGTCCAAGAATGTCACCCTGTCCACGGGCCAACTTGATTCGTTGTACCCGCTTGCGGATCAAGCGGTAATCATAATCTCGGCAGGGGTCTTTGGCTTTCCATTCGTCTGCGCCAGAGAGTTCATCATGTGCCGCGCACGCCTCACGATACTCAGTATATGAGTCGGCATGTTCAATGGCGTCTTCGAGTTGCGCCAAACGGTTATCAAACAAAGGCATACTGCACCTTTAAAGTTGATTATATTGTTCTCAGTGTAAACAAAATGTTTAGAAACCACTACCCAATTTCTTAATACCCACGAATCTAAATAAATGCTTAAAAAACGCGTGAAATTAAGCCGGCAAGGAGGTTACGCAGGCGAATGTTTAGGGTACACTCAAACCTTGAAGTTCAATTTATAATAATAAAGCGCATATTCATCACTATGGAATGGAACCTCGCCACCCTAACATTGTTATCGATTCCCCTGGTTAGTGCCATCGTAGGGTGGGTGACTAATTTTCTTGCGGTTAAGATGATGTTTTATCCCATCGAATTCTTTGGCATAAAACCTTTCTTTGGCTGGCAAGGTCTAATTCCTGCCAAACGTCGGGAAATGGCTGAAATTGAAGTTGAGTTGGTATTGGGTAAGTTACTCAGCGTTGAAGAATTAGCCGAACGTTTAGATCCCGATGAGTTAACCAATGCGATCCAGCGGCGCTTAAAGCAAGTTGTGCGCAAAATCGTCAACGAAGTTATGCGCGAATCAGCGCCACAACTTTGGGCAGGTTTACCTGTGCAGGGTAAAAATCTGGTTTACGCCCGAATTGAAGCCGATATACCTAATGTTGTGCATAAAATGGTGAATGATTTTCAATATAACATTAATGAAATATTGAACATCAAAGAGCTGGTGGTTGAACAGTTGGTTAACGAACCCGAATTAATTAATGAGATTTTCTTAAAATCCGGTGAGAAAGAATTCCCATTCATTGTTAAGTCAGGGTTTTATTTTGGTTTTCTATTCGGATTACCGACTATGCTGCTGTGGCATTTTTATCAAGCATGGTGGATCTTACCTCTTGGGGGGTTATTAGTCGGGTACGCGACCAACTGGATCGCAATTAAAATTATTTTTGAACCAAAGCAACCCATTAATCTTGGACCATTCAAAATCCAGGGGATGTTTCTTAAGCGGCAAAACGAAGTTGCGCGGGTTTACTCTGATATTATTGAAGAGAAGCTGATTAATTCTAAGAACATTACCAATATGATCCTGCATGGTTCGGGCTCAGCACAGTTATTAGAACTGATCGAGTTGCATGTCAACGATGCGATCGAGCGTTATGTGGCCATTGCCCAGCCTTATTTTGCACTGGGCGTAGGCTCTGATAAATACTTTGCCATGAAAGAGTTAGCGGTAAAGCAGATATTCTCTCATTCAGATAAATACCTGATGTATGCTTATGATTATGCAAATAATGCGCTGCAAGTGGGCAACGATTTGTGTGCTCGTATGCAGCAATTAAGTCCAGAAGAGTTCGAGGGTGTGTTAAGACCTGCATATCAAGCTGATGAGTGGAAGTTGATCGTAACTGGCGCTATTCTGGGAGGATTGGCAGGATTTGCACAATTGTACTTTGTGTTTGGCTAAGGTTACGGTATGAAAACGGCAGAGCGAATACTAGCAACTTCACTAGAGCTTTTTAATCAGGAAGGTGAAGCCAGTGTAACCAGCGTGGATATTGCCAACGAGTTAGATATTAGTCCCGGCAACCTGTATTACCACTTTAAGGGTAAGGAAATTATCGTCGACGCTCTGTTTGAGTTACACGTTGCGCAAATGGAAAAGTTGCTCAATGTGCAAAATACCGGTGAGCTGTCACTCGAAGAACAGTTTTATTACATCTACATATTACTCGAAAAAATTCACCTTTATCGCTTTTTATATCGCTCACCGATGGACTTGATGGAGAAGTATCCAGACGTAGAAAAAGGCATGCAGCGTTTAGTTAAATTGATTGAAGCCAGACTAGAGGCCATGTTTTCGCACGCTATCAAGCATCAGCATATTCGCGTAGAAGCCAGTGAGCTTAAACCCTTGGTCGAAGTGTGTAGTCTGGTCATGATCCAGTCTTGTCAGTATTTCCAGATGAAAAAGCGTTTTGATGACGACACTCAGATTTATGATACGCTGAATTTACTATTAACGATGTTGATGCCAAGGATGCAAGTCGCGGTGGATAATCTCGCCCAATTGCAGCAAAGCATCGCTGTGCACGCATTTACGCGCGGTGACGAATAAGGTGAAGTGATGAAAAAGCCAGAAAAAGCGAAAACCCTGACCTTTTTAGATAAAATCTTTTGGATCACCGAATCTGTCGATAATCCCAAGCATGTCGCTAGTTTGCAGTTACTCAAAAAGCCAAAGGATGCTCAAGGCAACGATTATGTCGACGCGCTTTATCAAGAGGTTGTGCAATACGATAAAGCCTCTAATCCGTTTAATTGTCGGGTGAAAAGTATTCTTGGCTTTCCAGTTAAATTGCAACCAGTCAAGCGTTTGGACATGAATTATCACGTGCAGATCCATGTGATTGAAGACATGCACGATCGGCAAGCGTTGGATGATTATGTCGCCAAGATGCATGAAGTCTTGTTAGACCGTGACAAGCCCCTCTGGCAATTTCATTTTATTCATGATGGTAAGAGTGATACCTACGGCATTTATGTCAAAGTTCACCATATGTATGGCGATGGTGCCACTTTGGTGCGCTGGTTCCAAGAGGGCTATCATACCGAAAAAACGGATGAGAGTTTTGTTCCTGTATGGGCGGTTCGCCGCAAGCGTTCCAGTCGACCGCGCGTTAAATTATGGCGTAAAGTTGTACGCCAGTTATGGAGCTTTTTGGTGGGTCTTAAGGACTTACTTGTTATCTTTATTCGTCTGTTTTTTAAAATCATTTGGATTAATCGGCATTATATGCCCGTGCCGTTTAGTGGTACCCGCACGGTATTAACGGGGCAAGTAAAATCGGGTAGGGCGGTAGCGACCATGGATATCGATTTTGAGCGCGTCCGCCAAGTGGGAAAGAAAACCCGAGCATCTGCAAACGAGGTGCTGTTATGTGTGTTCGACATCGGTATCCACCGTTTTCTGCAGGACTATGGCCACACTTTCGAGAAAGCACTATTTACCAATATGCCAATTAATTTGCGCAAACCAGGCGAACAAACTTCAGGGAATAAGATAGCCATTGTGCCAGTGGAGCTTGCACACGGGAAAACAGACCCTTACGTCCGCTTACGACAAATCATCGCCAATCATCGTATCGTCAAGCAGGCGGCGCAGCAAGCCAGCCCGGGGGCATTTAGTTATTACACTGTCGTAATTCAGTCATTTGCCTTGATTTTTGAAGTGTTACGCCTGTCGAACGTGACCCGGCCAATTGCTAACCTATTGGTGTCGAATGTGCCTGGACCCGCGGAAAAACGGTACTTGAAGGATAGCGAGCTCTTGGCTAATTATCCGGTTTCTACCATGACACCCGGTGGCGGCGTGAATATCACGCTTATGACTTATAACGGCGTGGCGAATATTGGTATGGTTTGTTGCAATAAGAATATTAAATCTTTACAACCGCTAGCTGATTATTGCGCAGAAGCATTCGACCTACTTGAGAAAAGTATCGATGATCCAACAGTTAATATTGCGGATATGGGCGAACATCTCGCAGAAATGCCGGTATCCATTGTCACTGAAACACTCGATACCCAGGATAGTAAAAAGGCCGTAGGTCAATAAGTCTCGTTGGGCTTTTGGTGGTTTTTAGCGTCACTTTCATGCTTAACCCAGATGAAAGTGAGATACATTTTGGTTGGCAGCGACATCGCCATACCCACGGCAACGCACACCGCACTGATAATGATACCTGTCACGCCCATGGCTTCGATGGCGTCACTGAAGTTATGCAGGTAGATGCCCAGCAAAATTAACCCAATTCCGCAAAGCATTACGATTTTTAACAGGCGAAGCAGGCGGGCATCAGTCATAAGAAAATCCTCTCAGATCACCTATGCAGGCTAACACTATACTCATTCTTGAAGATTGATCAGGATCAGACTCCATGCTCAAGAGTCTGATCTCTGCATGGCTTAGAATGAATAGATGAGGTTTGCAGACAAGTTCCTGCCCGGCGCGGAAAAGCGGGCTAGGTTTTGATCGACCGTGCGCCCGCGCACCTCGGATGCATACCAGTACTCCTCATCGGTTAAATTAAATATCCCGAGGTTTAATTTTAAATCCTTGGACAGGTTGTAATTCAAGATTACGTCAACCGTCGTATGGCTCGGCGCTCGGAACATGGGCGTTTCCTCTACTCCCGTCTCCACCCGTTCAGCGGCACCTGTATATGTGGCAATCAAACTTAAGTTCCAAGGAGCATCCGATTCGCCGTATTGCAGACCAATCACAGTTTGATTAGGGAGAACAGAATCTAAGGCTAAACCGGTAGACTTGTCTTCGCTCTGCTGAGTGCTGGTTGAGAAGCGCACTTGCAAATTCTGTAATTGCGGAAACCTTGCCCCTAGATACCAGTGAACTTGCAGATCAATACCTTCAATACTGACTTCATCAATATTAATCGCCTGAAATTCCAATAAATTCGTGACGGGATTAAAGCCAACCACTGCAAGTGATTCAATAAAATTGTCGTAGTTATTCTGGTAGACACTTAAGTTAACGTCTACATGGCGGTTTGAATAGCGGATGCCGACTTCATGACTATCCACAGACTCTGGTTTTAAATTAGCATTGGGTAGCGAAGTGTAGCCGCCGGCAAAGCTGGTAAAGCCAATATTCACATCATCCATGGGGGGGATCCTGAAGCCTTGCGCAAACTGCCACCACAGATTCAAATCAGGAGTGATGTTGTAGACACTGCCCAATTTGAGCGACCATTGCTGGTCACTGTAGTCAGTAATAGCTACATTGGGATTTGCAGCGTCAAAAATAGGGTCTTCCTGTGGTGTCAGTTCAAATTTGTCAAAACGCACGCCAGGGCTCAATAGCCAGTTCCCATTGAAGAGAGTAATTTCGTCTTGTACGAAAAAGGCAATTTCACGCAGCGTAGAAAGTGGAAAGTCGCGTGCGGGGAAGTGTTCAAATTCGGGCAATTGGATCCCGCTTTCGGACTGGATGGATTGCCCTCGTCGCAGGCTCTCTGAACGGGTTTCCTCCCACTGCATGCCATAGATTAAATAGTGCTCACCAAAACCAGAAAACTGCTGATCAAGTTGCAACTGAGCACCAATGACCTGCTGTTCGAACAGACTTGATCGCTGCCGCTCAAAGGCCACACTGGTAGGCGCTAAGCTGCGTCGTGTTTGGCGAGTATCCTGTTGGGTTTCTGAATGGTTTATGTAAGCCAAAGCATTAATTTTAGACAAATGACTCAGCATGGTTGGCGAATATTGGTAGTTTATTGAGAGGCGACCACGCTCACGTTTATCGTCGCCAAAACTATCGAGAATACGTACACCGCGAACTACGGAACCATACTCTGACAACAGGTTAGATTCAGTCGCACTACCAAACCATTCGGCTGTAAGCTGAAACTGATGCATTGCGTTAGGTGTGTAGATCAGTTTACCTAATAGGTTTTCACTTGCGACATCCATGGGATCGGCCGATTTTCTCTCAGTTCCTATTGCTGAATCTGAATAGAAAGTTTGGGTTGCATGTCCTTGGCGCACACCAGCATTGATTAACCATTGCCAATCTTTATGAGTGCTTGCCAGCTGAATATTGGCAGCTAGGTCTTCACTAGTGGTGCGGCCTGCCAATTTAAATCGGCCAGCAACTTCGCCGTCTCGATTAACTAAACTAGCCGGTTGCTTACTAGAAAAGGCCACGACCCCGCCAATAGCGTCACTTCCATACAGAGTTGATGCTGGTCCACGTATAATCTCGACAGATTCGAGCATATCCACATCAATGAAATCCCGCCGTGCTGATAGCGCTGGACCAAAACTAAATTCATCAGCTAATGGTACGCCGTCCATCAGGATCAATACCCGATCCCCGTTAATCCCGCGGATATTAAAGCTGGATAAGCCAAATCTGCCACCACCCTCGACACTAACGCCCGGTTCGTAACGCAGCATGTCGCGAATGTCGCCGGCCGCAAGGCTCTCGATGGTTAGATGATCCAATTGTGTTACGTTGGCAGCGATTTCATTTATTTCTCGCAGACTTTTGGTCGCAGTAACTGTGATCACTTCAATGCCACTGTCAGGTGATTGGGTTTCTCTGACGCTTTCGCTAGCCCCTAACACTGATGAAGAGAACACCGTTGTAGCAATTAACGAAAGGGCGAGGTGATTGTTTTTTAACACAGGCTTTTCCTTTTTGAGTAAATTGTTTTGCAAATGCTAATGAGAATGATTACTATTTGCAACAAGTGAATTCGATCGCAAGGAAAGTCATGTTTATGCAACGTATATTAATCTTTGTTGCCGCGCTCCTACTCACGCTGACACGTTCAGTATCTGCTGAGCAATCCAAAGAGGAACTGCGCATTATTGCTGCAGGTGGCAGTGTGACCGAAATTTTATTTGCCCTTGGAGCCGGTGAGCGGCTTGTCGCTACAGATACCAGCAGCACTTATCCGGCAGCCGCCAATCACTTACCCAAAGTGGGTTACTATCGCCAACTTCCCTTAGAGGGGGTTGTCGCGATGCGGCCGGATCTAGTCATTGGCGTAGATGGGGTGGGGCCTGCACGAGTCTTGCAACAGTTAGCCACGCTAGGAGTTCGGGTTGAGCAGGTCCGTGCGGAAAAATCCGTCGATGGCTTGATGTCTATGATCCGGCAGATTGCCCATATCATCGATAGCCAAGATGCAGGCGAAGCGCTGGTTAGCCAGATAAATACGGCGCTAGCAGAAGTAGCGTCGCAAAGCAGTCAAGGTGATCGTGCTGCTTTTCTAATGAATATTAGTGAGCGCGGCATGCTGGTCGCTGGGCACGATACGGTGCCTCATCTGATTTACTCATTAGCAGGCACGACAAATGTCTTCGACGATATTGATGGCTTTAAACCATTATCGAGTGAGGCATTCTTACAACGGATTCCGGATTGGTTAATGCTACCCGAGCATCAGCGTCAAGGAAAACCGGCTGAGCAATTTTGCGCAATGCCTGCATTGCGACGATGGGCACAGCTCAAGGGGTGCCGGATAGTATTTGTTGATCCCTTGCTATTTCTTGGCTTAACGCCGCGCTTGCCAGATGCTGTGCGCGAAGTCCGTAGTCTTTAGTGGATCCTCGGCTATGCAAGCAAGTAGAATTTCGCCCGCAGCAATTATCCGCCAGCATCACCATGCACAGTCGCGTGTTGGGCGCTTAATACTGCTCTTTTTTGCGATAGTTTCACCCATAGCTATTATCTGGGCTTTGGGATCAGGAGCATATCCGGTGGCGCTTTGGCAGGTTCTGCATGCCCCAGACGATACAAGTTTTGACCTCGCCATTTTATTTGACATTCGATTACCCCGCGTACTTTTGACATTAAGCACGGGGGCGGGATTAGCCATTTGTGGATTGACCTTGCAAGCACTGACCCGCAATCCGCTTGCAGATCCTGGTTTGTTGGGTGTGTCTGCATGTGCGGCTTTGTTTGCTGGTATCGCGATGTTACTTGGCAATCAACTGTTCAGTTTACACGCTGCGCCAACACTGTTTACGCCCGCCATGGCGTTTGCTGGTGCCGCGGTGGCGATGTTGCTATTAGTGCTTATCTCCAAGCGCGAGCAGGCGGGTGGCAATCTATTGCTGATTCTGGCGGGCGTTGCGATCAATGCTGCAGCCATGACATGTTTGGGGCTGGTCACTTTTATCGCCGATGATCAAACGTTACGACAAATTACCTTCTGGAGTATGGGAAGTTACGCAGGGGCGTCCTGGTCGATGGTTTGGCTCACTCTGCTGACGGTTACCTTGAGTCTTGCTTTTTTGTTTAAGCAACGCCACGCCTTAATGCAAATGAGTTGCGGTGAACAACAGGCCCGTTGCCAAGGGATTAATGTCACTCTGTTGAAACGCAAAACTTTGCTGATCTGCGCGGCAGTGATCGCTGTTTGCGTAAGTTTTACCGGAATCGTGGGCTTTGTTGGTTTAGTGGTTCCGCATATATGCCGGCTATTGCTAGGTGGTCACCTCGGGCGACTCATGCCAGTAGTCGCGGTCACTGGTGGCCTATTAGTGACGACTGCAGACACCTTAGCAAGAACACTCATTATTCCCGCTGAATTACCCGTTGGCTTGCTCACCTCAGCCCTAGGAGTACCGTTTTTTATTTACCTGATTTGGCGCCAACAAATAGGAGGAAGGCATGTTTAACCTCGAGCATGTTCAGTTTTGCAAAGGTCAGCGTACACTTTTACAGATTGGAACTTTACGGTTTACCAGTGCCGCACTCACCACGATAGTCGGTGCCAATGGCGCCGGAAAATCAACCTTAATGCGGGTATTACTAGAACCAGAAAGTTTGAGCAGTGGTACTGTGTCATTGTCCAGTCGCCCACTGCATACCTTCAGTTTGTTAGAACTGAGTCGCTGTCGAGCTTACGTTGAGCAAGCTGCACGTCCTTCATTTAGTTTATCGGTTATTGAATATCTGCGCTTAGCGCGTAGTCAGTTTTCTGAAACTCGCGAGCAGAGCGACAGGCATATTGTGGATGTTATTAATGCCCTAAAGATGAGCCGTTTATTGATGCGTGATATCACTACCTTGTCGGGGGGAGAATTCCAACTGGTTGAATATGCCAGGGCGTTAGTACAGCTTACTCAAAGAGCAGATTATGAGGGCTGTGTTTTGCTCTTAGATGAGCCATGTAGTGCGTTAGATATTCGCCAAAGCCAGCTCTTGTATTCCCATTTACGCGATTTCATAAGGCTTGGCGGAAGTGCCATCCTGATTGAACATGATCTGAATGAAGCTGCGCGCATCAGCGATTTCATGTTGTTCATGTCCGGTGGAAAAGTGCTTGCCCACGGCCCAACCAAACAGGTTTTTACTACAACCAATATTAATGCCTGTTTTGCGACTGAAGGCACCGTGCTAAGTCATTCTGCGCATAACAACACGCTCTCCCGTTTGTTTTACCAACCACTTATTAGCTAGGAGAAATTTGCTATGGAAAATACCCAGAAACAATATCATATTCATGCAGCACGGCTTTTGCTAAGACGTTTACACTCAGGTGTTCTTGCCACTCAAAGCTTGTCTATCAAAGGCTTTCCGTTTGGTTCCGTAACGCCATTTCTGTTAACGGATGATGGCGATTTAGTGATTTATGCCTCCGATATCGCTCAGCATTCACGCAATATGCAAGCCGATGCGCATGTCAGCTTGTGTGTATACGATAATACGGCAACAGATAGCCAAGCCAGTGCTCGTGTGACCGTATTGGCAAAGGCGCAGGCAGATTGTGTAGATCATGCATCACAGCAACGCTATTTCCGGTTGTTCCCACAAGCTAAGCAATATGTAGAAGCGCATGATTTTAGATTTTATCGTTTAACCACACAGCGGGTGCGTTATATCGGTGGATTTGGACAAATTTATTGGTTTAGTGCATCCGATTGGCAGGATAATTTTGCTGATATGCGAGAAAGTGAGGCAAATGTGGTTGCTCATATGCAGGAGGATCATGAAGAGGCATTACACGTGATACTGCAAGAATACAGTGGCAACTATGCTCAGGTTGACGAAGTGAAAATGTTGACAGTCTTTGCTGAAGGGTTCCATGTTCAGCACAAAGATGGCGTGGTGTTTATTCCTTTTCAACAACCCTTGAACGCTGTTAGCAAAGTTCGAGAAGCTATGGTATCTCTCACTCATCATGCGCGGGAGATGTTAAAACGCAGTGCCTGATCAAAAATAAAACCGCAGTTCTCGACCTTCTACAACCACAGTCTTGCCTTTGCGTGAGAATAAGTTTTGACGCCATTCAGCTGGGTCTAGGGTAAAATTGAGATCAGCCTCAGTCACCGCATTGATAATGTGTTCCTCAATTTGTGGTTTGTGATAGTCGAGAATGCGCTGTTTGCTGCCGCCGATATACAGGTTGAGGTATCCCATCGCGGTTGTTGATGAACCGGCGGTTAATACGCTTAACGCCGATTTGACTGGACTAGTAAAGAGACTACTTAACTGCACAGGAGATAAGCTATCAATGATTTTTGTGGTGTCTTTGAGAAGTGAATATTCGTCGTGTACAAGCGCAATATCATCGACTTGGATATTATCGATGCTTAACGTCTTCGTTGCAATGTCGTAATGCGGTAACGCTGAAACAACCACTATTAAATGGGCCCGATATATCGGGTTGCCGAGAGCGCGCACTTCCATGCCACAGAGTAGCTGTAACTGCAAACGATTGGTGGATTCAGGCATACGTAATTCGCCCTCAAGTAGACTTAAAGTCGCCTTGCCAATGGGCACCGGAATAGGCATCTGCTGCGGGAAGTAAGGTGTAAGCAGCTCATTTAATTCCTGCTCGGTAAACTGGTCATATTTGAGCTTTCCTAACTTAACCAAGACTAACGCCGCGGCGACTTTTAAGCGATCGGAAAACGATAGTGGGTGCCAAGGAATATGCATGCACAAACAGTGAAGAGGGACGTTGCCCTAAATAATGCAGGGCTCACTCTGAGAGTCAAGCCGAAAATCCAAAACCACTGCTCACAATGCAGTGGTTTGCATAATTTAATTACAGTCGGGAATTAGTGTTTCTGCTTAGCCAACTTTTTATTCACTTTAGCTAACAACATTTGAATTTCCGCGCGTCGTGATTCATCTGCTAAGGGGCGCTCTATTCGTGCAGGAGCCTCAAGCGCATGCTCAAGGTGGGCCTTCGCTGCGCTGTATTGACGCTCATCAAATAGGAATTCGCCATAGAAATAATTGGGATCAATACCATCGGGGTTTAGTGCAATGGCTTTTTCCAAAAATGCTTTTGCATCATCATCATCACCGAAGGCTAGCGGCCACCCGGGCACTTTATGGTACAACGTACCAAGGCTGGTATATGCAGAACCTTGCAGCACAGTTTGATCAATGGTTATTGACTGCTCTAGCGATCTCTTCGCTTCTTTTGCCAATGATAGCGCGCCAATGCCACCTTTAGCACCGGCATAGCTGCTTTGAATAATGCCTAACCAAACGTAGGGTTCCGCGCGATCCGGATAGTGTTCAGATAGCAATTTTGCATCATTGACCAATTGCTCAAAAGCAGCCTCTTGTGCGTTATCGGATAACGTATAATTCACTACTGCCCATTGTTTTTGCAGTGCAAGCAACTGTGCATCAAAGCTAACAGGATCAGCCGCGTCAGCAACACTTGCGAGCATGTTCAGGCTTAAAATTAGGGAGAATATTGTTTTAAATTGCATAGATTTAACCTCGTTTAAAAGCATTACGTGTTAAGCGTGTAGGTAGCGCTTTATAGTTGCTAGTTTGCTGTTTATGGCGTTATCAACGATGTTAGGTAACACACCATTAATTCGGACAAACAGTTTTTCTGGCCAACCAACAACAGTTTCTCTTCGTTTACTCTTAAGTAATTGGATCAGTGCTGCGGCAACAGTTTCAGTGGCATCAACCGTATTCCCCAGGGCTGCATTCATGGCATCGACGTTGGCAGAATTGATACCCGTTTGGGTTGCGCGCGGGGCAAAATAAATGAATTTGTAACGAGTATCGCCGTATTCTCTGGCCAGAGCTTCGGTAAATCCACGCAGGCCAAACTTGCTTGCACAATAGGTGCTAAAACCGGGGTAGCCGATATAACCGAACGCAGAGCCGACATTCACGATAATCGTCTCTTGTGTTGCAGAAGGATCTTGCTGTGCATGGTTTAAGAAGGCTTGTGTGAATAGAATCGGCGCAACAAGGTTGGTGCTCAGCTGCGCCTCAATTGACTCAGCACTTTGCTTTGCAAAAGCGCTAAACTCTGACACGCCAGCGGCATTAATCAGCAGCGTAATATCACCATCTGAAAATGCATTTTTGAGCACAGATTCACACTCTGTAGCTGATCGTAAGTCGCCAGTGACGATGGTCGTGCGCTCGCTCATACTTGCCTGCAAGGCAGTCAGTTTTTGCTGATTGCGCCCCTGAATGATCACACTGTAACCCGACGCATCAAGAGCGCGGGCAATAGCGCCACCAATACCGCCGGAGGCCCCAGTTACCAGACAACGCTTAATTTGCTCAGTCATTGTCTTAAGCCGCCTGCTGTTGACTGGTAGAGACCGGCAAAGTGCGGAAAATTTCAGCATACAAGCGATAAAACTTTTTCGCGCTATTCACAATGAGGTCTTGCTCTACTGGGCACTCTATTTTGTTCATTAAGTCAGTGAAAAACTTCACGTGTTCTTGGTCAAGAGCGCCGTGCGAGCGCAAATAACTAAATGCTGAGTTCGGCAATCCTAGGGCTTGCTGGATATTATCAGCAGCATTGTCTGCCATAGCAATACTTGTACCCTCTAACACATGCACCATGCCAAAGAATGCTAGTGGGTTAACGCGATTGACCTGATCGTAGGCAAATGAGACCATTAATTCCGTCGCCAAGGCCGGCTGACTGACCCGCACGGAAGCTTTGTTTACGCCGCATGCAGCAATATCATTCAGGATCCATTCTTGATGACCAATTTCTTCTTCGATGTACTCAGCCACGGCCTCACGCAACCATTCTTGATCGTCACCTAAGCGGGCACCTACTGCCATCAATAACGGTACTGTGTGCTTGACATGGTGGAATGCTTGGGTCAAGAAAGCGACATAGTCTTGGGTAACAATATCGCCCTGAAAACACCGCGCGATGATAGGCGAAGAGAGTAAATAATCACGCTCTTGAATAGTTTCAGTTTGTAAACGCTCAAATAATTTCATAATGTCAACTCCACATTTGATGCACTTGCGTACACTTGTTCAATTCGTTGTTTAAAATGCTTTTGTATTGCGGCTCTGCGGGGGCGCATGTTTTGCGTATACAATCCTTCATCAGGCCGCATTGCATTGGGCAGGATAATGGGGTGATATACTCTGGCGTAATCCGGTAAACTCTGATTGACCATTGTGATCACTTGGGTGATATGTGCAGCACTCAGATCGGCACGGGCTGGAACTAAGATTGCCGTGCAAAATGGCATTGCATCACCCACAACAACTGCTTGTAAAAATAAGCCTGTCGCGAGAATTTCGGCCTCTACCCATTCGGGAGAAATGTTCCGCCCCAGTGAGTTAATTAAGGTATTTTTGCGCCGTCCTATTATTTGTAAATGATTACCGGTTAATTGCGCCAGGTCACCGGTGTATACCTCTTGTTGACTCCAACTATCGGGTTGTTCTAGATAACCTAAAAAGGTGTTACCCGATACCACCAACTCATTATTTTCAAGGCGCGCACTCAAATGAGGGAGAATATGACCGACGCTGGTCACGTCATCGTCTGGTGCACATAAACTCACCACGGATGCACATTCGGATAATCCATACCCTTGCACCACGGGTATGCCGAGTGCGCGTGCGCGCAATATTAGTGTTGGTGCGACGCGGCTACCACCTACGGCAACAAATTGGAGTGATTTTGGTGGCCGCCAGTCATGCCCTGCTGCATTTACGAGCACTTGTAAAAGCTCGGGTACGAGGATCAGAGTGTTGGGTTGGTGTGTTTCAATGCACTGTATTAATGCCAGTGGGTTTGCCAGCGTACTGCCGGCAAACCCTTTTTCCTCTTGAGAGTTTAAAATAACCGTGCCGCCAGCTAACAGTGGTGCGTAAACGCCTGCAATATTTTCTAGTAGCACCGGTAATGGCAAAAGACATAAATGCTTTGGATGATTTACGTCGATAAACTGAGCCAGCGAGTGAGCCACGGTAAGTTGCTGCTCGGTACTTAAGCAAACGCCCTTGGGCGTTCCCGTGCTACCTGAGGTATAGGTTACTTTTGACGTTTTTTCAGGCGCATAAATAGTATTTGTGGGATGCAGGCGAGTAACATTCAGAGAGGTATAAGCACAGGATTGTGATGGCTGTTCAGTATCGTGTTGGTCGCTAAAGATTAGCTCTGCAGCCACCGATGCGATAACGGCTTGGCTTTGTGCTGGGGTAAAAAAAACGGGTATTGGCGTACAAATAACCTGAGCTATTTGACAGGCAAGGTCAACCACTATCCAAGCAACCGAATTATCGGCTAATAAAGCGACAGAACGCACGTTTTGTGAAACTAACCATTTTGCTAGTTCGTTGCTATGGTCAACCAGTTGCGTGTAGGTTAAGGATGTTACCGAATCTTGCACCGCAACCTTGCTACCATGGCTTTCAATCTGTTGGGCGAGCCAATTCATATGACAGCTCCAGCTGGCAGTGCCTTCGCGGTTTGTGCGATCTTATCTGTAAGCAGTTCAAACATTTTGTGGTAACGCTCGGAACGGTTTATTACCTGCATTACGTTGCTCAAAGATACCGCTAAAACCTTGGGCTCGGTTTGATAGTAACTACCCCAGTCAGCAGTGCTTTGTTGTAATTTGCTAGGATCTGCATCAGCCAGTTCATGGGTGATAATCCCTGCACGTTGGATCAATGACTTTACTTGAGATGTTGCAGAAAACGTCATTGCGGCAAAACCATTCGTAAACAGTGAAACCGCACTGATTAAAAATAACGGTAAGGTAAATTTGCTTGAATTACTGTATAGGTGAGCAATCTCAGCGATTTCTGCGCGTTGCACGGGCAAGTATTGGTTGAGCAGGGTTTCGATGGGTACGTCCAGGTATTGCTCTAAGAACAAGGGGGCATTCGCTGCACGAATACCCAAAGCAGCTTTAAAGGCACCATTATTTATGGCCAAGATCCACGGTGTTGATACTTTAACCGAGGCGTTATAAGCACCCTGAAAACCTCTTTCAATAAAGCGCTCGGCGGCTATTCGCCCCGCATCACCAATGGCATAGGTTGCAATATCAAAATGATATTTTTTTCCTTGCGCTGGTTGTTCACTCAGGGAGTTTAAAGTTGTGTTACCTGGCTGACTGTAAAGTGAATGCATTGTAACTACCTCGCATAAATTTCAGAGGTAGGTTAAGTTGTCAACCTTATGGAAAACTTAAGCTTTGAATATTTTTTAATTTTTATTTTTTGCAATGCAACATTAGCTCGTGTTGGGAGGTATGCTGTTTAAGCATATCTGGTGAAGCGCTTGGTGATTGACCGTATATCTGCAAAACAATGTTAAGTATACTGTTACCCACAGAACTTATAATTAAAAACACAAGGATGTTTATGAAAACCGTTTGGTTACTTTTCTTTGGTCTTTTGACCACTGCTAATGTATCTGCAGAGACCCAATTACTCACCCAAAACACTTGTTTCAGAGGAGGCTTCACAAGCTTTGACTCATGGGTAAACGCGTTGCAAGCCAATAAAAAGCAGTTTAATAAAGAGCGCTTTCTCATCCGCTTTAATCAGGCAGACTTTGACACCAAGAAACAACAGCTTGATTGTGTCGACTTTACCTATAGCGTTGATGGGTTGACCGTGGCAGGGTATTACCTTAAACCCAAATCTGCAGAAACGGGTTCTCTGCCCGTAGTGATATTCAATCGTGGCGGAAATGCCGATTTTGGTGCAGTGGTTTTCGCTCAGAAAATCAGTCTCTTAGCTGATTTAGCTCTGGCTGGTTACGTGGTTATTGGCAGTCAATATCGGGGCGCAAGTACCCGTTTTATTGCCAACAACGGTGCCGATGAATTCGGCGGTAAGGACGTGAATGATGTATTGGCGCTACCTCAGCTATTAGTCGAGATCCCGGCAGCTGATCCAACGCGAATTGCATTGATGGGTTGGAGCCGCGGTGCGATGCAAAGTTACTTAGCGGCCAAACAGATGCCAAACCTCAAGGCGATTGTCGCTATTGCAGGAGATGCTGACGCAGAGCAAGCGCTGGCATGGCGGCCAGCAATGGAAAAGGTGTATCAAAAACGCGTACCAGATTTTGCTAACAATCGAGCCGCAGCACTGCAATCGCGCTCAGTTATTCATTGGATTGATCAATTACCCTCAGCGCCGGTGCTACTCATGCATGGTAGCGCAGATAAGCGGGTGAATGTTAAACAGTCTGAAATGCTTGCAGAGGCTCTTGCACAGCATGAACATGCGCATAAATTAGTGATTTATCCTGACGATAATCATGGCTTGCAGAAAAATCGACAAGCCATGTTAGCAGAAACTCTGGATTGGCTAGCACGCTACCTCTAAGCGTAACTTAAGATAAGGTCGCTAATGCATCACCGGAGTATTGTTCGAGCTCATCTAATTGCTGATTCTTGATTTTATTAGCCCAGTTAGGGTCTTGCAGTAGTGCTCTGCCGACCGCGACTAAATCAAACTCGCCTTGCTCAATGCGAGCCAGCAAGTCATCAATTGAGCGGGTACCTGAACCTTTGCCTTGAAATGCTTCAAAGAAGTCACCATCCAAACCCACAGAGCCGACAGTGATGGTTGGCTTCCCCGTTAATTTCTTAGTCCATCCGGCTAAGTTCAATGCACTATCTTCGAATTCAGGTTCCCAGTAGCGACGTTGTGAGCAATGGAAAATGTCCACTCCAGCATCACTAAGCGGTGTCAGGAATGCTTCAAGTTCTTGGGGGGAGTGAGCTAAGCGGGCCGCATAGTCCTGCTGTTTCCACTGTGAATAACGCAGAATAATAGGGTAGTCGGGGGCGGTCGCGGCGCGGATCGCTTTGATTATTTCCACTGCAAAGCGTGACCGGCGTTGCATATCGCCGCCCCATGCATCAGTGCGCTGATTGGTACCTTCCCAGAAAAATTGGTCAATTAAATAGCCGTGCGCACCATGTATTTCAACGCCATCGAAGCCTAAGCGTTTGGCATCAGCGGCAGCGCTGGCAAAGGCCGCAATGACGCGCTCGATATGCTTAACGGTCATTGGTTCAGCTCCTTGCTTACCTGGTTTAAAAAGGCCCGATGGACCGGCACTCGGTAATTCAGGGAAGGGAGCTTTATCAGCCACACGTGCCATTCCAACATGCCATAGTTGTGGCATTATTTTAGCGCCCGCAGCATGCACCTCATTCACTACCTGTTGCCAACCTTGTAATGCTGCTTCACCATGGAATTGCGGGATGCTCTCAGCCATAGTTGCTACCGGATCATTAACAGTAGTACCTTCAGTAATAATCAACCCGGTGCCACCTTGCGCCCGACGTTGATAATAGCCTGCTACAGCTTCTGTTGGGATCCCATTAGGTGAAAACTGACGCGTCATAGGTGCCATAACGACGCGATTGTTGAGGGTTAATTTGGGGTGTATAAAGGGGCTGAATAAAGCTTTTGTTTGCATACTGCGATCATCCGGTTAAGTGCCTAGAATTACGAAAATCCAATCATTTGTATTTGTGACTGAGAACTTGACAGTAGATTAAATCAGAACTAGGCAGAGTCAATTGACAGTTATGAATAGTCCTACATAAGTTGTACTAGACCAGAGGCTTGGTTTTTACGATTGCAAGGTATTTTGATAGAGGATGAGCTAACTGTTAACCGGATAAATGTTAAGTATTGCTTCCCCTATAGTTTTGTTTGTAGGCTACAAAAAATGTAGGGAGTAGAGTTTCAGATTTATGGACTCCAAAACGTAATTGCGCCTGTATTCAGGCGCAATAGTCTTGAGTAGAATTGTTGCGTGCTGCCTAGCGATTTTTACGTTTTAACGTAAGACCTAATACAGAAAGCATCAAAATGGCAAGGGTCGATGGCTCAGGAACCGTAGTTCCTCCAACCGTCGAGCTGCCAAAAGTAATATCGTCGAAAACTTGGCTATTCACTGAGCCGCCAAATAATACTGATTGAGCAACACCAGAGAAACTGACGCCAAAACTGTTGAATGGGCAGTAGCTTGCGTCATACGCGGCATCACATCCACCGGACCTACCATTCAATGTTCCTGGTAACACGACTGTAGTTAGTAAGTTGCCTGTGCCATTCAAGCCGTCGAATATACTCAAGAAGCTACCGGCTGCAAACGGATCTGAGTAGACAAACGAGAAACCGTTAGTAAAACCAGCAGCAACATTCATAAACGGATTAGTTGTAGGGAAATACAACGCTCCATTGCGTGAAGTGCTAATACCCACATCGCCGCGCGAGGTATTGCTGCAAGTTTCTCCGACGTTATTCAGGCACAATAGCGTAGCACCGCTACTAAATTCTACGCCAAAATTAGTTCCTGTGGTGCCAAAGCTTGAAGTGCCGCCATTGTAATACCCTGCAATTTGGACAGTACTGTCATTGGGATAAGGCGCGATATTCTCGAAGTCCAAATAGATAACTGCAGCAGTAGCACTTTGCGCAATACTGAACATAGCAGCTAGCATAAATGCTTTTGTTAAAAGTTTTTTCATACCTGTTCCTTGTTGAGTGGTTCTGCGCGAGTTAAATAAAAGTTGCGCATTTTGTGCTTTGCATAAACCGTGCCTGCGTTAATTGGTCTATTTAAATCAGTTATTTACGTGGTTTCTAGTTTGGCCGAAAATCGATAAATGTAAAGAAAGTTGACACTCATCATTAGATAGCGATTGATTGAGACTGTTTGGTGCTCTTGCTTTTTTCACGCGGGTTGTCGGTCGGATGCTTCTTGAGTAAATTTTGCGTGTGATGGTATAGAACGAGACTCAGTGACGCACGCTAGGTAAGTATTTGGCAACGATACTGAGGTATTCACCGCTCGCATGTAAGTCGCTGAGCGCTGCATCAAATTCGGCGACCGTAGCCAAGTCAATCGTTTGTTTACTAAACATGAGATAATTGCTCGCCTCCTGATCACTGGTGATACGAAAGAGTGGCACCATCTGGTGTTGTTTTGAATCCCAGTTTTGTAAATAGTGGCGGCCTTCAATCTCTGATTCAATATAGCCATCCACACGTCCTAGAGCCGCTAACTGGGGTAGGTTTTGGTCATTGTCGATAAAAACCATGCGCTCCAGAAATTTTTTGTCTTCCACTAAGTGTGCATATGAGTCGGAGTAAATTGCCCCACGTAATGCGCCAATCAACACGTTTGAGGCAGCAACATCGGCCAACGATTTGATACCTGCAAAGGAGTCCATTCGTTGTTTATTGACAAAAAGTACGTAGTGGCTGTGTCTAAAAATATGCGAGGAAAAGTACGCATAGTTTTGTCGCTCAGGTAATATGCTCGCTGCCAGTGTCATATCGACTAAGCCTGACTCAATGCTTTTTAATACCCTCGACCAAGGCATAGCGACGAAAGTGAGCGTGTATGGAGTGCGTTTAAACACAGCACGAATTAACTCTATATCTTGGCCCTGCCAAAAGCCTTGTGCATCGACATAGCGATAGATTTGGCGCTCATTGATAGCAATTGTAAACTCTTTCGCGGTAAGGCAGAAAATAGGCAGGCTGAAGATGATAAAAACGAGAGTTTTGAACACTACAATCACGCTGAATGACTTGTTACGCTAAGTGTAGAACACCTTTGACCAAGTGCGCAATGCGCAATTGATATTGAAATTTCGATAATTTGCGCAGATCCTGCGTGCAACGGTATCGATGTAACCGCAGTAGCATCTTCAGTTTATAACCAACTAAGCATCATTAATGCTCAAAACGACAACCGCTATGAACGCAATGATTTTTATTTCTTTTTTGGCGAAAGAATAAAACAGCTCGCGATGAGCTGCAGGTTAATAATTGCGTCGCTCATCGTTTGCTATATATGTGTTTTTAGTTAGGTTGTTTTTTCTAATTTTTATTAACATTCTGCTAACTCTTGGATAAACAATTTTGGTACACTGGTACGATGTCCGAGCAGTTCGGGATCCAGTTCTAGGTAGTAAAAATGATGCAAACAACAACTGACGCCTTTGATTTTATTATTGTCGGTGCAGGTTCAGCTGGCGCCACGCTGGCGGCGCGTTTGAGCGAGAATCCTGCGTGCAAAGTGTGTCTATTAGAGGCGGGTGGTAAAGACCGTAACCCGTTAATCCACATTCCATTTGGTTTATCACTGCTTTCCCGTGTCGAGGGGATTGGTTGGGGCTATCACACAGCACCACAAGCGCAGTTAAATAATCGAGAATTATTCTGGCCGCGTGGCAAGACGTTAGGCGGTTCAAGTTCCATTAATGCGATGTGCTACATTCGCGGTGATATAAACGACTACAACGATTGGGCCGCCAAGGGTGCGACGGGTTGGGACTGGGACTCAGTATTGCCGTTTTTCAAACGGTCCGAAAACAACCAGCGCGGGGCTGACGAGTATCATGGTGTCGGTGGTCCACTGAATGTCGATGATTTACGGCATAAGGATAAATTATCGCATCGCTTTGTTGCCGCCGCAGATGCTGTCGGTTTCAATATTCTGGATGATTTTAATCGGGAAGAGCGCGAAGGTTTAGGCTTTTATCAAGTTTCCCAAGTGGGTGGACAGCGTTGCTCGACGGCAAAAGGATTTTTAAAACCCGCTTTACAGCGCAATAATCTTACGGTTATGACTGGCGTGATGGTTGAGCGTGTTTTGTTAAAGGATGGGCAGGCTACAGGCGTACAAGCGCGTATTGGCGGCAAAGCTCAACGTCTTAAGGC
The DNA here is from genome assembly GCF_059752595.1 of Alteromonas sp. DYW1. NCBI lineage: Bacteria > Pseudomonadati > Pseudomonadota > Gammaproteobacteria > Alteromonadales > Alteromonadaceae > Alteromonas > Alteromonas sp. DYW1. The sequence goes on from NZ_CM186038.1 coordinate 1,283,532, forward strand.
AAGTCAGGAAGTTATATTATGCGGTGGCGCGATTAATTCGCCACAATTGCTGATGCTTTCAGGGATTGGACCGGCTGAGCATTTGCGTGAAAAGGGGATCCACGTACAGGTTGATTTACCTGGGGTAGGGCAAAATTTGCAAGACCACCTAGACGCGATTGTGCAGCATAAGTGTAAAGCACGCGAGGGATATGCTGTGGCATTCTCTGCACTACCTAAGTATATCGCTGCAACGTTTAAATACTTGTTTAAACGTAAGGGGCTATTTTCCTCAAATATTGCTGAAGCTGGTGGTTTTATGCGCTCTTCATTGGCGCAATCCGGTCCAGATATTCAATTTCACTTTTTACCTGCAATTCTAGAAGACCACGGTCGTCATTCTGTATTAGGTTACGGTTATGGCGTGCACGTATGTTGCTTGTACCCTAAAAGCCGAGGAGAGATCCGATTGCAGAGCAATCATCCAGCCGACCATGCACTAATTGAACCGAATTACTTGTCTCATCCTGATGATCAAAAAGTCATGATCGAAGGTGTGCGTAAAGCTAGGGAAATCATGGCTTCTGCCGGATTTGAAGAGTTTGAGAGTACCGAACATGCACCAGGAGCAGAGGCGCAGAGTGATGAAGCGATCCTGGCCTTCATTCGGGAAAAATCAGAAACCATCTATCATCCGATTGGTACTTGTAAAATGGGGCAAGAGTCAGATCCTATGGCAGTGGTGGATCCCCAACTTCGTGTCTATGGGGTTAAAGGCTTGCGTGTCGTCGACGCATCAGTAATGCCAAGCCTAGTCGGTGGTAATACCAATGCCCCAACTATCATGATTGCAGAGCGTGCGGCAGAGTTTATTCAACAGGAAACGGCGCTTTAAGCAATTAGGTACGGCTAGCAGCACCCACAGTTGCGTTTGTGTTTATCTAATCCACCAATGCCGGGATTAAAGGTATTGGTGGGATCAAGGCTCTTATAAAAGGTTTGTAAACTCGATTCCGCTTGGTACAAGTGCCCCACGTTGTGTTCAGCAGGGTATTTGGCCCCGCGTTTATCAAGTTCTTTTAATAGCAAGTCTTTCACGACTTTAGGGTCGACGCCGGGCTTTAAGATATAGTCTTGGTGGAATACATGACAAAAGAAATGGCCGTAATACAGTTTTTTCGCAATCATAGCATCTAACAAACTGGGTAGTTGTTCGACCCAGTCACGATCATTTCTGCGTAACGCAATATCCAAGGCTAGGATGTCACCCACCTCATCAGCATGCATCATCTGGTAGCGAACTGCAGCACCAGCGGCGGCAAAGCGATGTAAAAAGGCCTTGCTAGACTCATCAGCAGAGCATTCGAAGTAGGCGCCATGCGACTCGTCAGCAAAATAGTCACGTAAAAACAGCTCAGCTTCGTGTATCCCAGCATCACTCATTTTTATAATCAAATGATGTTCAAACTCATGTTCAAATGCCAGCATACGTGGCGGTAAATGTTGCGGCAACAGGTTGGAAGCATACTGCATCGCACGATCGGTTAAGCAATCCGGCAGCAATGGCAGTTTGTTTAAGGTACTGTCTAACCGCCCTTTAAGCGCGAAGAGGCTCGGTAATCGTTGGGTGCCCAAGTGTTGCACACTGAGAAAGGTATCCTTGCCGTAGTGCTTAGCTATTGTGAACGTATCTCGATGTAAATACTCAGCCACTTCCGGTAATGCAGAAAAATGCTGGAGCATGTGGCGACGGAGCTCGGTCAACACATCAGCACGATTGGTTCCAATGTAAAAGGTTTGTTCCTTGGCAGGAACGGCAAAAGTGTCTACACGAACAGCAAATACTGCAATTTTTCCAGCACATCCACTGGCTTCATATAGCCGAGTTGGATCAGCGTTAAAGCGACTCGGGCTGTCGGCATTAACGTCTCGCACACGGGCCGGATAATCAGTAGCTGATGCCTTTTCAGTATGTGCTGCGATCGCGGTAGAGAAGTTGCCAGCGCGCAAATTACTAAGCATTTCTTCAGGGGTTGCGCCTAAATCAAGACCCAGATGGTTGACGAGCTGCAACTCTCCGTGCTCATTAACCCAGGCAAATAGTGCCATTTCGGTGTAAGCGGGACCTCGTTGTACCAGAGCACCGCCCGAATTGTTCGCAATGCCGCCTATCACCGAAGCGCCCAAACAAGACGAACCAATCACAGAATGGGGGGCTCGTCGCAAGGGCTTTAAGGTTGTCTCCAGGTGGTGCAGAGTAGTGCCCGGATAGCACAACACTTGTTGCCCCTCGCCAAGCACAGTCAGTCCATCCATGGCGAGGGTGTTAATAATGACAATTTCGCGATCATATCCATCAGCGCTTGGGGTAGAGCCTTCGGTTAATCCTGTGTTAGCTGCCTGCATGATGATAATCGCATTGGCGTTAACGCAAGCCTGCAATACTTGCCAAAGAGCGAGGAAATCTTGCGGGAAAACCACGGCCAAAGCATGACCGCCACCCGAGCGCCAACCGCGGCGAAAATGCTCGGTTTCTCCGCGACCCGTGCGCACGTGGCGTTGGCCGACGATTGTTCGCAGCTGCTTTACTAGGTTATCGGGCATATTCGAGTGGTCTCAGCAGAGAGCTTTTTTGTTTACTATACCGGGTTGGTACGTGAGGTAAATAAATGCATTGCACAATCGCACATTTCATCGATGTGAGAGCGATCAGCGTATATCCCATCAATTAATAGTCGCGCAATCCCGTGCATGGTTCCCCAGGTCACTTGTGCTAGGCGCAGGGTATCTTCACTGGCAGGCATTATGCCTATGGCTTGCCAGTGACGCGTCATTTCGACCTGTTGTTGAAAGCTTGGATAAGCCACCGCTTTCAGCGAGTCTGTTGGACTGGCATTTTTCCAAATAGTACGACCAAACATGAGCTCGTACAGTTGGGGATTATCAGCCGCGTAGTAAATGTAATCGCGTACAAATTGACGAACTTTTTCGTGTGCAGATAAGTCGTCGCGGGAAAAAATACGCTCAGCTTCTTCGCGCCAACGTGTGAAACCTTGCTCCGTAATCGCACAAAGTAAGGCATTTTTATCCGCAAAATGATGATAAAGCGCCGTCCGAGAAACCCCAACTGCATCGGCTAATTTGCGCATTGAGAGGCTCTCAACGCCCCCTTCGTTGAGCATGCGGGATGCATGCTCAACCAAACATTGGCGTAAATTACCGTGATGATAGTTTGCTTTACTATGCACCTGTGACATGTGCTTATTATTTCCTGGCTAAGCTTGATCTTGACACTGTCAATATAACCCTCTATCTTGACGCTGTCTAGTTTATAGCGAGCAGCCTTATGAGCGAATCTACGCAACTCGATTTTAGTCATTTGACCACGCTGAAGGTCAGTATTGACGAACACATTGCACACATTCAATTAGCCCGTCCTAAACAGCTCAATAGCATGGTACCGAGATTCTGGCAGGAATTGCCTGAAACCGTGCGCCAGATTGATGAGCATGCTGCAGCGCGAGTCATTGTCATTTCCTCTCAAGGCCGCCATTTCAGTGCTGGGATGGACCTTGCTGTTTTTGCCAATATGGCCAAGGATTTTAAAGGCGAGCCGGCACGTCGCGCTGAGCGTTTACGGCGAATGGTGTTTGAGCTGCAAGATGCTTTTAACGCACTTGAAGAGGTGCGAATGCCAGTGTTAGTCGCGGTTCAAGGGGGCGTTATTGGCGGTGCGGTCGATATGATCAGTGCGTGTTGTTCGCGTTATTGCACCGAAGATGCCTTTTTTTGTATTAAGGAGACTGCGATTGGTATGACCGCTGATGTGGGAACCTTACAGCGCCTCCCGCACTTGATCCCACAGGGGCTCGTGCGCGAGCTTGCCTATACGGGGCGCAACCTCTCGGCGACAGAGGCTTTGCGTTGTGGCTTGGTTAACCAAGTATTTGCTTCACAAGAGGAGATGCTAGAGGGAGTTATGGCGATAGCTCAACAAATCGCTCAGCATTCACCGCTTGCCGTGCATGGGTGTAAACACATGATCACGTACGCGCGCGACCACAATGTGCAAGACAGCCTAAATCACATGGCAACTTGGCAAGCGGGAATGTTTCAAATGCCTGACATCGAAGCAGCGATGCATGCACAAAAATCGGGCGAGGCTGCCTCATTTGATGAACTTCATCCGCTGCATAGTCGCATGCAGAATAACTGAATCTAAACGTAATTTATTTTGAAATTTCGCAATAAGAGAACACTTTTATGCAATCAACAGCTACGGCAACACCCAATCCTCATTACCCACATTTGTTTCGGCCTTTAGATTTAGGTTTTACCACGCTCAAGAACCGGATATTGATGGGGTCCATGCATACAGGGTTAGAAGAATTGCCTGATGGACACAAGCGCATGGCAGCGTTTTTCGCTGAGCGGGCGCGTGGCGGTGTTGGCCTTATTGTAACTGGCGGTATTGGGCCCAATGATGAAGGGGCCACACATGCGGTAACGCGGCGTTTGGATTCTGATCAAGCGGTCGCCAATCATAAAGAGGTGACAGACGCTGTGCATGCGGCTGGTGGTAAAATCTGCATGCAAATTCTGCATACTGGTCGCTACGCTTACAACAAAGCGCTCGTAGCGCCAAGTGCTGTGCAGGCGCCCATCAATCCTTATAAACCGAAAGCGCTGGACGAAGCAGGGATACAAAAGCAGATCGATGACTTTGTCTACACCGCCAAGCAAGCCCAACGTGCTGGCTACGATGGTGTTGAAATCATGGGATCTGAAGGATACTTCCTCAATCAGTTTATTGCCCAACGCACCAACCACCGCGATGATGAATGGGGCGGAGAATATGCGAATCGGATCCGCCTGCCTATCGAAGTTGTGCGTCGTGTGCGTGAGGCTGTGGGTGAGCACTTCATTATCATTTACCGTTTATCTATGCTCGACCTGGTAGAAGGTGGCTCAACTTATGAAGAAGTGGTGACTTTGGGTAAGGCCATTGAAGCAGCTGGCGCAACCATTATCAATACTGGGATTGGTTGGCATGAGGCGCGGATCCCGACTATTGCGACTAAGGTTCCACGAGCAGCCTTTACTTGGGTAACTGCAAAATTTCGCGAGGCTCTAAATGTACCGGTGATCACGTCTAACCGGATTAATATGCCGCATGTCGCCGAAGAGGTTTTGGCGCGCGGTGATGCTGATATGGTCTCAATGGCGCGGCCATTTTTGGCCGATGCGGAGTTTGTAGTCAAGGCTGAACAAGGGCGCGCAGATGAAATAAATACTTGCATTGGGTGTAATCAAGCCTGTCTCGATCATGTATTCGCCGGCAAGATGACGAGTTGCCTAGTGAATCCGCGTGCCTGTCATGAGACTGAATTAGTGATCCAACCGACGACCAGCCCCAAGCACATTGCCGTCATCGGTGCTGGCCCAGCGGGGCTGGCGGCTGCGACAACAGCAGCCTCGCGCGGGCATTCAGTTACCTTGTTTGACGCTGATTCGGAAATTGGCGGGCAATTTAATATCGCCAAGCAGATCCCCGGCAAAGAAGAGTTCTACGAGACGCTGCGCTACTTTAAGAAGCAATTGGAAATCTACAAGGTTGATGTGCGCTTAAATACGCGCGTATCGGTTGATGATTTGAATGACGGTAGTTTTGATGAAGTCATTCTGGCGACAGGGATTTCTCCACGTACACCTGCCATCGAAGGTATCGAGCATCCGAGTGTATTGTCGTATATCGATGTTATTAAGCACAAAAAGCCGGTCGGAAAACGCGTTGCCATTATCGGAGCTGGCGGCATTGGTTTTGATACATCAGAGTTTTTGTCCCATGGCGAACGCTCGCCAAGTCAAAACATTGCTGAATTTATGCGCGAGTGGGGGATTGATATGAGCCTACAGGCTCGTGGTGGTGTAGAAGGTATGCAGCCGCAACCAGAGCCGTCGCCGCGCGAAATTTATTTATTGCAGCGTAAAAGCAGCAAGGTGGGGGCCGGCCTAGGTAAGACGACCGGCTGGGCACATCGAGCGGGTCTCATGATGAAAGGCGTTCACATGCTAGCCGGCGTCAGTTACGAGAAAATTGACGACGCAGGCTTACACATTAAAGTCAATGATGAGCCGCAAGTGTTAGCGGTTGATAATATCATCGTTTGTGCCGGTCAGGAGCCTTTACGGGCGTTAGTTGATGGATTGCAGAAACCGTATCACTTAATTGGTGGCGCAGACGAAGCGGCTGAACTGGATGCTAAGCGCGCTATTGATCAGGGAACAAGATTGGCCGCTGCGTTTTAATCGGGGGCAGCTCGAAGCGCTTGGCTGAGGGCAGCGATTTACTGCGCTAATGTGCATGCTGCAAAGCGGGTATAAACCAATAATCGTTATCGATATACCCGCCAATTTCTTGCTCAACAACCCGGTCTATAATGGCCACACCAACGTCGGCCATTGAGCTAAAGTCATCAACTCCATCGTTAGGAAAATTTCCTCGAGTGCGATGAATATGGAAGCGCGAGGAAAATGTTTGCTTAAAGATACGCTCTATTTCCTGTTTTCCGAGTATGAAACCCAGTAAGCCTCCCCACGTAGCAGCAGGGTTATCCGAGTCCCAACCACATAATACGGCTATCTTTATGGTATTTTTAAAGTCTCCCTCCCCATATAACAGACTAATAATACTAGCGCCGAAATTGATGCCAGAAGCGAAGCATCCGTTGCAATACAGATTTCTAGCTGTCATATCATAGCCATCCTGTTGTTCGACCTGGTAACGTTGGTAGAGACTGTCACGCGCTTCTTCCCACGAACTCCCTCGCTCATATTGGGATTTCACAAAATCAAACATCGCCGCTGTGTATGAATCATTCGGTAGATGTTTTCGCGCTTGATTGGCTAATAAGTGAATATTTTTTTTCGGCGATTGCTGCGGCGGGAGGGACGCCGCAAGAGCATGCATAATGACATAAAATTCAGCTGCCCAAGCCGCATTTTCTCGCGCCGTAGTGCGGATCGGCAAGTGAGCCAATATCAGCGCAACGTCTGGTCTTGTTGGCGCATATAAGCCAAAAATTTCAGTGGTTAATTGCGCATCAATCATTTCAAAATGTTCGTTCAACTCAGGTGAACTTGTTGCTGGGGGAAGAATGCCCTCTTGCATCAACTCGTGCGCACGTTGGTTTGAAACCCACAAGTAATTCTCAGCTGTGCCCTCAGGGGTTAAAAAAGGTGTGTTTTGTTCTGAATAAATGTGACTTAACCAGCCAGCGCTAATCTGTTCAGGGGTAAGCACAGTTGCTTGGTGTTGAGCTAATAGAAATTGATACATGTATTCAATATCCGTATCGTCATCTGCCCCCCAGATCCCCTCTGGGCTGACAAATACCCAGTTAATGGTATCGGATAAATTACTGGGTACTCCTTGTCCCCATATGCTTGGCTGGTCAGGTGCCCCCCAATCATCACGGGTGTAAAAAATACCGTGTATGCCAGAGCCACCAATTTTGTCCATTTCAGTGACTAATCCAGTCCAATTTGCCAGACTTTGCCCTAACCAAAACCCTTCGAGTTGGTCTTTATAGACTGCGCGAGAAAGCTGGGTAAATGATGGTTTTTTAGCGTTGATATTCGCCCAACTAAAAGTACTGAAAAAGCTTATAAAAATGACCAAGACAAATGCTTGCATAATAAATGTTCTCAGAGAATTGGGGCGACGAAATTCGACCAAAGCGAGCAGATGCAACCCGCAAGCTTTTATTTCAGTCTATAATGCGTTTACGTAAAAGCAAGACCGCATTTTGCTGATCAATTTGAAAATTGTACTGACTCAAAATATTCATGCCTAACAATCCTTGCGGCGACATTGCTGGGTCATCGCCCATCATTCTGGACGGTATCACCATGACTGACACATCATCAAATTGCAACGGCCCTAGTTGTACACTCTTAATTGAAAACATGGGCGCCTGAATATAACCCGCTGCAGTATTGACCCGAAAGATACCAATGTATTTCGCCGCGACTCTGCGGCTTAAGCGTGACCAGGTACGAGTGGTAATAGCCGTAGTAGACGCGCCCGTATCGATCATCAGTTTGACCGGGTTACTATCCACGGATAGTTCAAGCATATATTGATTACCGATCCGCTCAAGCGGGATCCGTGTTGCCCGGCCAAAGTCGACGGCTTCAGATAAAGCATCTGTGCCAGCCAGTTCACTGCCGTCATTGCTGAACTGTTGCTTACGCGCCAATATTTGCCGCACGGCGTCAGCTGCTGGGTCGTCAAATGGCAGGCCTGCCAGTGCATTTTCCATCATGACTTCGTTGGCTTGTTGGGCATAAGCTTCAGCCAACAAGATCAAGTAGCGGCGCTCATTCGGAGCAATTTGTACCAAAGGCTCAAGTAGTTCAGCTAATAAGTCCCAGGCTCGGTCGAATCGCAGTTGTTCTGTTGCATTTTCAAATAATTGCTCGATTTTCTCTTGTAATGAAGCGCGGACCTCGGTATCAAATGGCTTATCTAAGAGCGTGTAAAAATTGACTAACGCAACATTCAGAGGTTTGGTACGCGCAATCATTTCAGCTTCTAGTAGATGCGCCTCTAAATCATTTGGATTGTCACGCAAGTATTCGCGCAGTGCGATAGTTAATTGCGGCCAGTCCTCCGCACGAAAATAGGCATTGAGATCAGCGAGAGTTACAGTCGAGGAGGGACCCGATGGTGTGACGGTGGGCTCATCATAAATAGTCGTTTTCCCGGGGGAGGGCGCACCAACGTCAACCTCTATTTGAGGGGCTGACGTTGCCTGAGGGGAAGCCTCTCCCTGCACCGCAGATAGGGTTTCACTTTTTTTTGGGGGGGAGCCAGTAAAGAACAATAGATAGACGTTAAGCGCTAACGAAACAATGAGTGCACAATAAACAACCCTTATTCCCCAAGTCATCTGTGCTTAACCTTGCGTTTGCTCGAGCGCTATCATGGCGCCTCCATAAGCCTGTTGAAAGGCTTCAGGCATGCGTTTTGGCATACCCGTGGACAATGCAATGCAGATAAAGTCAGTTTGGGCAGTAAATACCGTTTTTTTCCGAGTCGTACAAATAAATTGAAAACGGCGTGATAACGTCAAGCGACGATCGCAGGTTACTATCCATGTTGCACAGGCAATGGTATTGCCTTCGTGACAGGGTAAAAGGTAATCAACTTCATGGCGGCGAATCGCCATACCGCGGTCCAGCTCTTGATACTGCTCAATACTTAACCCCAAAGCATTACTATGTGCCCAAGCCAGTTTTTCAATTTGGCTGATATAGGCGACGTTGTTGACATGACCATAATGGTCAATTACGTCTGACGGTATGTGCCAAGATTCAATAAATGGATTAGGCAATTGCCATAAGTCGCTTGCTATCATACGTGAACATTCTGCGGTAATGGATTGTTTTCACTACTGAAATTCGTAGCAAATAGTTGCGTCATAATGGCTCTTTCACGCGACACAATCGGATCGAGAAAAGCGCGAACATCGCCTAATTGTTTAAATGCCGAAAAGCCTTCAGCAAGAAATTCATGGAGCGCTAAAACGCCTGCAAGCTCAGCAGGCTTGCGCGCCATTTTGATCAATAAACTAATCCCTCTAACATGCACTACGTCGGCTAATTGCAAGCCGAGTTGCTCAACAATATCAATTTGTTCAGCACGCTGTTCTGGGCGCCCCACTTGTCGATAGGCCAACGCATAGTCATGCGCTGATAATGTGCCGCCGTTGAGCGCTTCATGCACGCCAATCTGGTCTAAAGCATCAACCATATCGAGGTCGAGATCGAATGACAGCGCATTTAAACGCAGTGCATCATCCAATGCTTTGAGTGCTTTTTCCGGCAGCACTGCTGCGAGCTTTGGGATCACACGAGTGAGATCTTTGTCGCGTTGACTAAAGTCCTTAGGGCCGTAGAGTTCATCAACAAAAAACTGCATGGCATCGGCAAAGGTCGGCTCGGCGCGCAAATCTGCATGTGTGGTAAGCAAACGACGACACTGCCATTCTTGTAAACGCATGACCGTATCAAGCTTGCCCATTTTGGCCGCAAGGTCTCGCCGAGCGTTTACCGTATGAATATGTTGGATAATTTTGTCTGCACTTAATGACACTGGATAGTATAGCGACAATGAAACATGGCTATAGGTTGGCGCAAGTTATGTCCTATTACAAGCATCACGTTGTTTCTGGTACACTGCGCGGCATTCTCAAATGACGTGAAAGTATCGTGAAAAGTTTAAATGTGGCACCTGAGTGGCAGGCAGAATTAGGGCCCGTCATGCACAATTCATCGATTGGCAACGAAACGCAAGCCGTTGATGAGTTGATCGCACTCTTTAATGCGCTCTTTGTAAGCGAGAATACGCGTTTAGTCCGCGGTAAAGGTGAGCCTATTTATCTACCTGCTGACGCTTCTTGTGCCTATCATCGTATCGAATTTGCCCACGGCTACTTTAGCAGTGCTTTGCATGAAATTGCGCATTGGTGTATTGCGGGTCGCGCGCGTCGCGAAATAATTGACTATGGCTACTGGTATTGTCCTGATGGGCGCAACGCACACGAGCAAGCTGAATTTGAAAAAGTAGAAGTAAAGCCGCAGGCACTAGAATGGGCGTTTAGCGTCGCTTGTGGGCGATGTTTTGGGGTCAGTACCGATAACTTAAATGGCGCTGAACCTGATCGTTTCAACTTCGCTCAACAGGTAAAAAAACAGTTAGAAAGCTACCTGTTGGGTGGTTTTCCACCGCGCGCACAGCGACTCGTAATGGCACTACATAAGTATTATCAAACACCGCCATTAACGCTGCAAAATTGCCTCGCTTTGAGTAAGGATCTCGTCCATGCCACAGCAGTTTAGATTGGGTTTAATTATCAATCCGTTTGCCGGTATTGGCGGTGCGACTGCACTTAAAGGCAGTGATGGCAAAGCGACCCGCGAACAGGCATTAGCCAAAGGTGCCATTCCCTTGGCCAATAGCCGTGCAGCCGTAGCGCTGGAGCGATTACAACCCTGCGCAGATAAGGTGCAAATTGTAACCGCTGCCGGAGATATGGGCGAGTACACGGCGCGTGAATTGGGTTTTGCAGTACAGGTCATCTATTCGCCGCAAACTGCACAAACCGAAGCCCAAGATACGCAAACGGCAGCTAAGCGTATGTTAACAGAGAACATCGATGCTTTGGTTTTCGCTGGTGGGGATGGTACCGCAACCGATATCTATCAAATAATTGGCGATAAACTGCCAGTTTTGGGGATCCCTGCGGGGTGTAAAATTCATTCTGGCGTTTATGCCGTTTCACCAAGTGCAGCAGGTGTTGTGCTAGAAAAGCTAGTCAATGGCGAATTAGTCAGCGTAAAAGAAGCTGAGGTTCGCGATATAGATGAAATTGCTTTTCGGCAAGGTCAAGTGATTGCTAAACATGTGGGGGAAATGCAAGTCCCTGAAGAACTGCAATACATTCAAGCAGTAAAAATGGGGGGTAAGGAAAGTGATGAACTACTCATTATGGAATTTGGCGATTACTTGCAGGAACTCTTTGATGAATTTCCTGAACATATGTTTGTGATCGGTTCAGGCTCAACGATCAATGGTGCAATGCAGAGTATTGGTTTGGATAATTCGTTGCTAGGGATTGATTTGGTGCTCAACAATGCAGTGATTGGTAAGGATCTCTCTGCGCAGGAATTACTCGCCGCGATAGGCAATAAACCGGTCAAAATCGTAGTGACTTTGATCGGTGGCCAAGGGCATATTTTTGGGCGTGGAAACCAACAAATTTCGGCACCACTGATTCGCCATGCAGGTCAGGCAAACATCATTGTGCTCGCCAGTAAGAGCAAGTTGCAGGGATTGCAGGGAAGAGCTATTCAGGTTGATACGGGCGATGTATCGCTTGATCAGGCATTAGCTGGAACCATCCGCGTAACGACCGGTTATCGAGATCACGTACTTTATCCGGTTGCTGGAACAGTTTAAGTTAATCCTCGATTACAGGTCGATGATTAACGGGCTGGCAAAGGCCATACATTGATGCGCCAAAGTCTTGGCCAACAATCAACGGAAAATAAACCAAATGTTAAAGCATAAAATTGATCAAATTGAAGACAAACTGCTTGATGCAGTTAATCATGCTGATGATCATGAGTTATTTATCGCAAGTTATCTGCATGGCCACTTTGATATAGTGGTGAGTCAAACTGAAAAGTTGCCAGACGCAAGCATTGTGCACTTGGATGAATTTATGCAAGCCAGTTTAAAAGCTGCATTTAGCAATGATGAATTAGCGTTAACTGAGCAAGGTCAGGTGTATGCATTATGGCAGTCACTACTAACAACCAGTGGCTAAGCGGCAATGACTTGCCGCTGAACGTATCCAGCTTGTACGTTAGCCGTTGGCATATATCAGCTAACCCTCGCCATACCAGCGGGACGCCAAAAGAAGATTATTGATAAGCGCTTTGGCTAACTTCTTGCTTAGATTACGTCAGGAAAGTTAACCAGAAGCAAAATTATGTTACCCGTTGCCGCGCTTAAAAAACACATACTGCTGGTTTTATGTAGCCTGTACCTCCTTTATGGCTGCTCACAAACGCCAGATGATAATCTCGTGGATCCAGCCCCGACAATTTCTTCCGCTCTCGGTAATGTTGAGCTGCATACCCATCAATTAGCCAATGAATTATTCAGTAGGGTACGGAGTAACCGTAACTCGCGCTACGCAGTCGTGGGATTTGTGCCCGTCGACACATTACAACATGATCCCGATTGGCAAAGTCCATTGATGTATTTGGGCCACCAACTCGAGCAGGGGATGATGACAGAGGCAGCGCGGCGTGGCTTTATCACTCAAGAGTTTAAGCTTTCCAACGATATATTAATTAATGATACTTCTGATCGGGTACTAACTCGCGATATTGAGCGTCTGACTTCATCAAATTCGGTGGACTACTACATCACCGGGACGCTGGTTTATCAGCAAGAAGGCGCAGTGGTCAACGCCCGCATCATTAATGCACAGAATAAAGATGTCATCGCTGCTGCAACACGCTTTTTCCCCGCGGAGCTTTTTTGGCAACGGGAGCAAGTCACTACGCGTAATGGCAGGATTTATCGCACAGAGGCAAGTTTATGAAAAGTCAGTGCATAGCAGTACAACGAATAAAGAATGGTGTTTCTATGAAAAATACAGCACGCAATTGGGTCGCGATGATGGCACTTACGGCAATCGTGAGCGGTTGCTCGATGTTTAGCTCAGAGCAAGAGACTACGGCCATGCAGCGTGTTGGTGATACGCCAGCCAATATGCAAGTGATTGATATAACTGGAATTCAGCCAGCTGATGATACGATGGGGGAGAGTTCTGGTGAAGCCGATAGTTTTGGCGCATTTGGTCAGCCACCAGTGTATTCAAGTGTGCAGGGGGCCTATAAAGGACGTCCATTGACCAAGCACATCGGCGATTATGTCAAGAACATGACGCAGGACATGATCAGTAATATGGAATACATCACGACCAAAACCCCGATTGCGGTAACTCACTTTGCATTACTGGATAGTGATTTACAGGAAACCAATTTACTGGGGCATCAAATGGCTGAATCATTTGTGCATGAGTTGCACAAATTCCGGATCCCTGTGATTGACTTTAAAGCTACCGATTATGTGCGTGTTACTGAACAAGGCGATTTTTTACTAACGCGCGATTATCTAGAACTTAGCGCGAACTTGCCAATGGAATACGTGTTGACTGGTACGCTAACGAAGCACCAAGGGGGGTATTTGGTCAATGCGCGGATCTTGGGGTTGCGCTCTAAGGCGGTAGTCGCTAGTGCACAATCGTTGGTGCCTTTTTATGTGGTTGATGCGCTGATCCCCAGCGAACGTCAATCAGATGAAATGCAGGATGGCGTAAGATTGACGCGAGGATAAGTGCAATGGGACGTCTAGTGAATGTTTACGCTTTTGTTTTAAGCTGTGGGTTGCTCACCGGTTGTGCTATTACCGATAAAATGATGGCGGTTTTTGATCCACCTGATGAAACAGCACAGCCAGTTGAATCAACGCATATGGCCACGAGCAATCGCAGCGCTGCGACCAAGGCGCAGAACAATGATATCCAGACTTCCCAATCACTAGATTTTGCTCAACGTTATCAGCCAGACAGTCGCGACAACATGCAATTGTCGGATGATTTAGACGGCGAACACAGTCGAATGCGTGCACGTACACCGCAACTTTTTGCTGCACAGAACACGCATAAATCGATACGCGAGTATGCCGCACAATTAGCGATGCAATTAATGGATCGAGCGGTAGCCCTTACCCCGGCAGATTTAGTCGGTGTTGTTTCTTTTGTTGAATTGGATGCGTCTTTACAAACCTCCAGTCCACTGGGTAATCAGCTAACGGAATACTTTATCGGTGAAATTCAGCATTTCGGCATTGGAGTGGTTGATTTTAAGGTTGGTAATGCGATTAGCGTTACGCCAACAGGCGACTTTATTTTCAGCCGCAATGCTGAGCGTTTAGCCGACAAACTTGCGATGAATCATGTACTCACTGGAACCATCATCCAGCGCAGTCACGGAGTCTCGGTGAATGCGCGGATTGTTGCCTTGGCCGACAGGCGTGTTGTTGCCAGTGCCAATGTTCTCATTCCAGATTTCGTAGTGGCTGAAATCAATCCGTATATCAGTGCGTTGTAAGCTCATTCTACGTGAAATGACCGCGCTTGATTGCGCGCAGTAAAAACCGGTTGGGCGCAATAGCATTCAATAAGTCCTGACTCATGGGTAGTGGTTCAGCAAACAATTCGCTGACGAGTCGCTCAGCCATCAACGGCGCAGTAGTGAATCCCCGTGATCCCAAACCACTCAAGACATAACATCCAGACAAGGTAGCCGGAGATTGTCTTGCTGTACGATTGCCTCGCTGTAAATAATTGGCGTACTGCATTTGTTGCGCAGCGTTATCCGAAAGGGCGCCGACGATCGGCAGGTGGTCTGGTGTTGAACAACGAATAGCCGCTCGACTTTCACCTGTGTGTGAGAATGCACCGGCCCAATCACATTGTTGCAGAGATTTGCGATGAGTCGCTAGGTTTTGTTCTATGTCTGCCATGCGCACCTCTAACGCCGTATCATTTTTGCCATAGGTAGACCCTAGTGCATGCGTGCCTTTGTAAGCAGGAGTTAAATAACCCTTATGGCAAATAACTGTATTTAAGTTCGTCAATTCACCACGGCTATTGAGCTTTTCTACTTGGCCGCGAGTAAGCACAAACGGTAGGTGATTAAGCACTTCTAAACTGTCTGATTGATGTCCGCTGGCAAAAATCAAAGCATCGGCACAGAGCGTAATGGGCTTATCTGCATGGGTAATCTCAATACGCAGTGCCTGTTGTTCATTCTCAAGGTAATGATGGTCTTGATACGTACTTGAAGTATATAGGGTAAAGTCACAATGCTGACGTACAAATCCTAGCATGGCCTGCACCAACTCAGGCGGTGATGCCCAACCGGCGGCGGGTAAATAGAGCCCTGAGTAGGGGAGGTGAACACCCGCAATGCGCGTCGCTTCTGCTGGCGTTATCGCTTGTACTAACGCTGCAGGCCAAATAGCGGTATCAAGCAAATTATTTTGTCGCTTGAGCACTTCGTCGGAAAAACCAACTTGCATTACACCACACCAATCATGACCAAACTGGAAACCGTCTTGCACTATAGTATCGTACACGTGGCGTGCGTAGCTAAAACACGCTAATTGGATCCGACTAAGAATACTGGCTTGGGCATGTAATTGCGGATAAATACCCGCCTGAGGGTTGCCTGACGCGGCATCGGCTACGCTATCGCCCTGGCAAATCATGGTTACTTTAACGTTGCGCCGGGCCAATGCATATGCGAGGGATGCGCCCGCTATCCCGGCACCAACAATAACCACATGCGGTTGTGAGCAATTTTTGAGTACTGCAAGTGGTGTTATGTCATGTTGGCGGCTGGGGGCTTTCGGAATGGGCTCGGCGGCAAAGTGGCCCGCCAGCATATCTCGCTTACGCCCAAATCCAGGACGTTTTTCGACAACAAACCCAGCAGCTTGCAAGCCTCGTTTTACAAATCCTGCAGCAGTAAATGTGGCAAACGTGGCGTCGTTGGCACTCAATCTTGCCATTTGCGAAAATAGCTGAGGTTGCCACATATCGGCATTCTTACTGGGTGCAAAACCATCCAGAAACCAGGCGTTCACATTCGGAATAGGTGCACTTTCTGGTGCTGCAACCGACATGCTTTCGAAGGATTCAATCGCGTCGCCGATCCATAGGTCAAGAATAATCTCCGCCTGTTCGAGTCGAAAGTGCAAGCGTTGACAGCCCGTACTGTTAAAAATCAGTGAGCTCAGCAGTTTGTCGGTCAGGGCTAAATGTTGGAAAGATGCCAAGGCGGCGCGCCAGTCCTGTTCTGCTAAGGGAAACTTTTCCGTTGAGATGAAATGTAATTGACACAATGGGCTGTTAGGCTGGTCGCGCTTCCAGTCTGCAAATGCTTGGGTAGCTATAAGAAAGTTGAGGCCAGTGCCAAAGCCCGTTTCGGCAATAACAAATTGGCGCGACGAGGTATGGGCCCAGCGTTCTGATAATTGATTATTAGCGAGAAACACATAGCGTGTTTCCGCTTCTCCATTGGCATTGGAAAAATACACATCATCGTAGTTTTTGGCGATGGGAGTGCCATCGCTATTAAACTCAATATCAGCAAAAGTGCGTTGCAACGGAATGACTCAATTAGTAAGGTTTAAGCTAATGGATCGCATAATACCTATTATTGGTAAAAAATGCTGGTGGTTCAAAACTTAGATAAAGAGCAGACCACTTTCGCATGTCGAAACCATTACTATATGCCGACTTAAAGTAACTAGGTGAAATATGAGAAGAGCAGTAATTACTGGTATCGGCATTGTGTCGAGCATCGGTACCGACCAAACCGCCGTGGCCGAGTCTCTCAAGCAGGGTAAATCAGGCATAACTTTTTCAGAACAGTTTGCTGAAATGGGAATGCGTAGCCAGGTTTGGGGTAACATAGAGATTGATTTTAAAGAGCATATTGACCGCAAGGTCATGCGTTTTATGGGCGATGCAGCCGCTTATGCCTATATTGCTATGCAACAGGCTGTAGCAGATTCTGGCTTGACGGAGGCGCAAATTTCTAATCCGCGCACCGGTATTATCGCTGGTTCAGGTGGGGCGTCTTCGATCAATCAAGTTGCTTCTGCTGATATTCTGCGCGAAAAAGGAATAAAGCGCGTCGGCCCGTATATGGTTACCCGTTGCATGGGGTCAACTGTTTCGGCGTGTTTAGCTACCCCCTTTAAAATCAAGGGCATCAATTACTCGATCTCATCGGCTTGTGCAACCAGCGCACACTGTATTGGGAATGCCGTGGAAATGATCCAGTTGAACAAACAGGACGTGGTATTCGCAGGTGGCGGTGAAGAGTTGGATTGGACGTTGTCTAGTCAGTTTGACGCCATGGGGGCATTATCGTCAAAGTATAACGAAAACCCAGCTGTAGCGTCCCGTACCTATTGTGCTGAACGTGACGGTTTTGTCAGCTCCGGCGGCGGCGGTATGGTGGTCGTTGAAGAATTAGAGCATGCGCTGGCAAGAGGTGCGACGATTTATGCTGAAATTACTGGCTATGGTGCTACGTCGGATGGCTACGATATGGTTGCACCGTCTGGTGAAGGTGCCGTGCGTTGTATGCAAATGGCCATGCAAAATGTCGCTGGACCCATCGATTACCTTAACACCCATGGAACATCAACGCCGGTCGGTGATGTGCAAGAATTAAAGGCGATCAAACAGGTATTTGGTGATCAGTCACCGCCCATTAGCGCGACTAAGTCGCTTACTGGGCACGCCTTGGGAGCCGCTGGTGTTAACGAGGCGATATATAGCCTGCTGATGATGAAACATGGCTTTATTGCGCCGTCAATTAACATCGATTCGCTTGATCCTGAAGCTCAAGGCCTCGACATCGTTACGCAAACGCGTCATACAGAGTTGAATACCATTATGTCGAATAGTTTTGGTTTTGGTGGCACTAATGCCACGTTAGTAATGTCGCGGTATCGTTAAGTTAGTCCCATTCACACAGCGCTTTTAATTGCGTTAGATCGAGCAGGGCGATCCCGCCATACCGAATGCGGATTAAGCCCTGCTGCTCCATTTCTTTAAGTAACCGATTAACCGTTTGGCGTGATGAGTTGATCATCATGGCCAGGGTTTCTTGTGATGCGCTGATATCATAAGCGTTATGTCCTGCTAAGCGTTGGCCAAAATTACTACTCAGTAAAACTAAGCGTTTTGCTAGCTGTTGTTTAAGATCCAAGCTCGCAGTTGCATCGATAAAGCTAAACGTATTGCGTAAACGTTGACAAAGCAGTTGTGTAAAGTAGTGATAGGTCTCCGGATAGCGTTGCAGTAATTGATGAAAATCGGCGCGACTAATAAACGCCAGCAAGGTTTGTTTATCGGCATGGGCATCATGGGTTCGGCCTAAACCGTCGAACATTGAAATTTCTCCAAACCAACTACCCACGTCCAGATAAGCCAGCACCATTTGTTTACCACTGCTATGGATATTGCTAACTTTAATTCGCCCTTCCAATACACAATGAAAGCCGTTTCCGACGTCACCTTTGGCATAGAGCGCTTTACCGGGACTTAACGATTGCACTTTAATGCACGCGATAAAGGCATTCTGCACAGGTTCGCTCATGGCATTAAACCAAACCGTTGAGCGCAGAGTGGTTTTGTGGGCTACTGATAACATAATTGCAACATTGTCGCATTCGCGACAGTTATAGGGTGAATGTCAGCCTATACTATTCAGCAAACAAACCCAAGGTGATTATTATGCATGTACAACAACAAGTCTCTGCGGAAGAATGGCAATTGCGTGTTGATTTAGCCGCGTGTTATCGCACAGTCGCGCTTTATGGCTGGGATGATCTGGTTTTTACTCACATTTCAGCACGTGTACCAGGCCCTGAGCATCATTTTTTAATTAATCCCTATGGCATGATGTTTGAAGAGGTCACCGCGTCCAGTTTGGTTAAAGTCGACTTACACGGCAATAAGGTGATGCAGAGTGAGTTTGACATTAACCCTGCCGGATTTACCATTCACAGCGCGGTGCACGAGGCACGTGATGACGCCAAGTGTGTAATGCACTTGCACACCTCCGCCGGTATTGCCGTATCGGTGTTACAAGATGGACTACAACCCTACAGTCAGCAGTCATTATTCGCTTTGGCTTCCCTCTCTTATCATGATTATGAGGGAGTTGCTTTGAACCCTGATGAAAAGCAGCGTTTAGTCGCCGACTTAGGCAACACTAACTTTATGATCTTACGCAATCATGGTTTGTTAACCTGTGCAGAAACCGTAGCAGATGCCTTTTTAGGGATGTTTATCTTGCAGCGTAGTTGCGAAATACAAATTCAAGCGCAATCAACAGGGCAAAAGCTAATTCCCATCCCTGCACAAATTTTAGCTGGGATTAAAGCGCAGGCAAATCAGGTGACCCGCTCCATGGGCGGTGCACTTGCATGGCCCGGGATCTTGCGCCGACTGGATAGAGAATCACCAGGTTATAAAGAATAATGCTATCGCCATCGCTGGTTGAAACTGATGCTAATGCAAATAAGGCCCAAATAGGCGGCCATCAAATCAGCTATTGGTATCAGCAAAATACGCACTCGCTAGCTCCAACGCTGGTGTTTATTCATGGTTTCCCTAGTGCGGCATGGGACTGGCATAACCAATGGCAGGCGTTTGCAGAGTCGCATTCTTTGCTAGCCATGGACTTACTGGGGTTTGGCTCCTCAGCCAAACCCCATCCTTATCACTATTCTTTGCTTGAGCAAGCGAATGTTGTAGACGGGCTATGCGGACAGTTAGGGATTAGCAATGCCATTATCATTGCTCATGATTATGGTAATTCAGTGGCTCAGGAGTTGCTTGCGCGACAAGTGTTAGCTAGCGAAAGCTCTACTCAATCATCCGCACTGAATTTCGTTATTGAGCAAGTTATTTGGCTGAACGGCGGGTTATTCGCCGAAAGTCACCGCCCGTTACTGATGCAAAAACTACTTAACAGTCCGGTTGGCCCAGCAGTTGCGGTATTTATGTCAAAGCGTTCGCTCAAACGGAGTTTTGCGAAGATATTCGCACCCCACACGCCGCCGACGAGCGAAACGATTGATATCTTGTGGACTTTGCTATTGCGCAATCGCGGCAAACGAGTTATTCCAAACCTGCTGAAATATATTGATGAACGAGCTAACCATCGCGATCGTTGGGTCGCTGCAATGCAGCGTCAAGCTGAATGTGCTCCCAAGCGATTAGCTTTTATCAATGGCGTGCATGATCCCATTTCGGGGGAGCACATGCTAGAACGCTTTCAAGCGTTGCTACCAAACGTGACCACCGCAGCATTGTCCGTGGGGCATTATCCGCAGCTTGAGGATGCCAAAAAGGTAAATCAATTCATTGCGCAATTTATCAGTGAGATTTAGCTAGCCATTCGGTAAACTCAAGGCATGAAAATTCTCTATGATGATAACATGCCATTGGCTGCTGAGTGCTTTTCGCTATTAGGCGATGCCGAGGCGTTTGCTGCGGATAACCTAGAGCCAGCAATGCTCACAGACGTCGATGCATTACTCGTACGCTCAACAACCAAAGTCGATGCCGGGCTGCTCAAATATGCTCAGCAATTAAAGTGGGTGGCTACTGCAACCGCGGGTTTCAATCATCTGGACACCGAGTATTTAGCTGCAGCCAATATTCCTTGGTATGCCGCGGCTGGATGCAACGCTGTTGCAGTTGCTGAATATGTGGTGAGTTGCTTATTCGCTTATGCTGAAGATAGCGGCAACGATCTCACATGGCTAAGAACATTGAGAGTAGGGATCGTCGGTGCAGGCCATGTTGGGTCAGCGTTAGCGGCTAAATTGGCCGCCCTTGGCGTACCCGTTGAATTATGTGATCCGCCTTTACAGCTCACTCCGGATCCACGAGAATTTGTAGCACTCGACGTTATCCAGCAGTGTGATGTGATATGTTTGCACGTGCCGCTCGTCAAAGGTGGTCAACATCCAACCGCACACTTAATCGATGGCGCATTCTTGTCTGCATTGCGACCATCACAGTTAGTGATCAATGCGTGTCGCGGCGGTGTGTTAGATGAAACAGCGTTTTTGCAATTGCAGAATGATCACGCAAGTCCTGCACTTATTTTAGACGCATGGGAGAACGAACCATTAATTAATCGCGCGCTAATTGCCCATACAGAAATTGCCACCCCACATATTGCAGGGCATTCATTGGAGGGTAAAAGTCGGGGTACATTCATGGTATACCAATGGCTATGTCAGCAATTAGCAGAGCCTATAGGGCTGGAATTAACAGAATTACTACCGGACATCCCCCCAATTGAATTGTGCGCCGAGAGCTTGAATGAAGAAATGATTCATCGATTGATTTTTTCGCTATATGATAGTCGCGAGGATGATAGGAATTTTCGCGCAGCGATGGCACAATCCGAGCTGCAGGATGGGGTGTTTCAAGCGTTACGTAAAAATTATCGGCAGCGTAGAGAATTCAGTGCCCAAAGGCTGCAGATTGCTAAACAACAGCAAAGTCACCCTGTTGTGTCGACGCTCAGTGCACTGGGTTTCACAGTACAGTTAATATAGACATTTCCGTAGGAGAAAGCACACATATGTCACAAGCCTTTGATGTCGCCGTTTTAGGTGCAACAGGATTGGTCGGTAAAACGATGATTGAAGTTTTGGAAGAGCGCGGCTTTCCAATCGGAACACTTTATCCACTCGCGAGTGAACGCTCTGCGGGTGGAACGATCAATTTTAAGGGTAAAGAAATTGAAGTGCTAAATGCCGATACATTTGATTGGAGCCAAGTGCAATTAGGTTTCTTTTCTGCGGGGGGCAGTGTCTCAGCGAAGTTTGCACCAATTGCGGCTGACGCTGGTTGTGTGGTTATCGATAATACGTCCCACTTCCGTTACGAGCCCGATATTCCTTTAGTGGTCCCGGAAGTGAACTCGCATGCGTTGGCTGACTTTCGCAATCGCAACATAATTGCGAACCCGAATTGTTCAACTATTCAAATGTTGGTTGCGCTGAAGCCGATCCATGATGCTGTGGGTATCGATCGTATTAATGTGTGCACTTACCAGTCAGTGTCGGGAGCTGGCAAATCAGCTATGGACGGTCTGGCACAACAGACGGCGGCATTAATGAATGGCAGAGAAGTGAATACTGAAGGTTTTAGTCGCCAGATTGCCTTTAATGCAATCCCGCAGATTGATGTGTTTATGGATAATGACTACACCAAAGAAGAAATGAAGATGGTGTGGGAAACGCATAAAATTATGGGGGATGAATCGATTCGAGTGAATCCTACTGCGGTTCGCGTTCCCGTGTTTTATGGACATGGTGAAGCCATTCACATTGAGGCCCGTCAGCCGGTCGATGCAGAAGATATTAAACAAATTTTGGCGGCTGCTCCAGGTATCACGGTATACACAGACAGGGAAGACTTTCCGACTCAAGTGAGCAGTGCTAGTGGTAACGACAGTGTGCATGTTGGGCGTATTCGCAACGATATCTCACACCCCAATGGGATTAATTTATGGGTTGTTTCGGATAATGTGCGTAAGGGCGCTGCAACTAACAGCGTGCAAATTGCCGAAGTACTCATTCGCGATTATATGTGATGAGTATTTTCTGACGCAGATCCAGTTCAGAGGCATCAGTCTGGTGTAGACATCCTCAATAATATGCTCAAATTGTCGATAAAAAGGTGGTACGGGGAATCCGTAGCACCTTTTTTATTGCCTACACTATGCTTAGCAAGGCGAAAATTAGGACTTTCTCTGTTTGTGCGACGCAGATTGGAGCAGAATTTGCAAACAAAACGGTTACTTCGGAATTTGAAGTAACTTTAATGGTAGTAAAAGTGGCTTTTTTGCCCCGAAACACATTAAACTAGACGATGATCATAGAAGCTTTTGCTCGCTGATATTAACGCTATAAAAAGAATAAGGAACGCAATGAATTTAAGCCGCAAAATAATGATGAGTGTAGCACTCGCCATCGTTTTTACTGTGGTTAGCGAAGCTTCTGCGCAATCCTCGAATCTGCAAATCAAGGGCCCAAGGGATAGCCAGAGCCAATTTTCTGGTGCGATATATGGCCCTATCGATGCTTCTGATACTTTGTGGCGTATTGCCTCACGCTACCGACAAAACCGCGATCTCTCGGTTTATCAGGTGATGATAGCTATTTATGAACTCAATCCTGATGCGTTTGAGCAGGGCAATATTAATTTTTTAGTTGATGGTGCGGTACTCAATTTGCCATCTGAACGCTACATTGCGCGTATTGATCCTGAGGATGCACGTAAACGCACAGAAGCCTTCAATCAAGCAGCAGTCCCATCCACGCAAACGTCGAATGAACCTACTAACATCAAACCGCCGGGCGAACTAGTCAAAAAGGCTGATCTTGATGAAAAAACAAATCAAATCGAACAGAAACTGTCGCGGATTGATCAACAGCAAATCGAACAATTCGACTTATTGCGGCAACAATTTGCCGCCTCTATCGATAACGTGCAGGCCTTAATTGACGAGAATCGTAAAGTTTTTGAGCGGCTAGATGCGGTCAATGAAGATATCAATGAGCTACGTAGTCAAGTAAATGAACAAGTTCAACCTCAAATCGATCAGCAAGTTGAATTGCTGCAGCAAACACTTGATCTCATTAGCCAGCGCGAAGCGCGCGAGAAAGCGGAGCAAGAATCTTCCCTGACTAATCTGTTAAGTAGTCCTGCGGCCATTATCGGTGGCTCATCATTACTGACGTTGTTATTGCTTGGCGGTCTTGTATTTTGGCTGGTAAAACGTAAAAAAAACGCTGACGCTCCTCCGGTATTGACGGAAAGTCAAGCTGCACCTATCGCACAATCTGCTGCAACTCAAGCGCCAATGGACGACTTGAGTGATGCATTGATGGATGACCTAGCCGCACCTGATGCTGATGATGACTTGTTTAATGACGACGAATTACTTGATGATGTTCTATCGGAAGAATTAGAAGAGTCATTGGATGATGCGGTCGAGAGTGAATTGGAAAGTTATGCCGATCTAAGTGACGAAATGCTAGTCCCCGATTTAGATGACGATGATGATTCATTGTTCGAGGATGATGACGAGCTCTTACAAGAGCTAGACGCCACTGATGATGCCTTAGAAGGGATTGACTTGTCTGATGACGAAGATATTGATTTGTCAGACGCCCTTGACGACGACATTGATGATGCACTTGCGTCAGAGCTGGATGAAGCGGGTGATGTTGATGGCGATTCGTTTGACGAGTTATTTGAAGAAGATGAAATTGGCGAGATAGATACTGATATTGCAGCTGAATTGGCCGCTGATGATCTGGAAGCGGCTTTGGATGAGCAGTTGGATGAAGAGTTAGCTGAAAGTGATGATATCGATGCGCTACTCGATGAAGATGCAGAGCAGAGTTTTTCTCCGGTTGAGGCTGAAGAAGACAAACCCGAGATTAGCATCGATGAGTTACTTGAGGAGCCGGAAAAGAAATCAGATGTTCCCGCGAATATTGATGTCGATGTAGCAACGGGTGTGTCTAGCCAAATGTTGGAGCAGCTTGGTGACGAGGTTGCAGCCCAAAATGAAGCACTAGATAGAGTCACCGATGAAATATTAGGCGAGCTAGAACAAATCGAAATGATGCAGGGCTTTGTTGATGAAGACGATGAAGATGATTTAGCTGTCGATGAACCAGAACCTGCAGATCCGGTTCAAGCCCAACACGATATTCAAACCCTTGATGAGTTTGCGGCTGATTTAGACGATATTGACGTTGATGATATTACTGAATTAGATGACCCGTTGTCTGATGAGCTACTCGCGGAACTTACCGCAGAGAATGACGCCGAAGAACTCGATTCGAGTACAGTAGCCGATTCAGCAGTAGAGGACGAGATAGACGATCCCCTAACCGATGAATTACTGGCCGAGCTTGAAGAGGAAACGACAAACGATATTGAAGAATTGGACACCAGTGCAACAGAAGGTTCAGCTCTAGAGGAAGAAATAGAAGACCCCTTGACTGACGAATTGTTAGCTGAGCTTGAGGCTGAGACAGCGGACGATGCTGAAGAACTGGATACCAGTGCGACCGATGATTCAACTGTGGAGGAAGAAATAGATGATCCTCTCACTGACGAATTGTTAGCTGAGCTTGAGGCTGAGACAGCGGACGATGCTGAAGAACTGGAAACCAGTGCAACAGAAGATTCAGCTGTAGAGGAAGAAATAGATGATCCTCTCACTGACGAATTGTTAGCTGAGCTTGAGGCTGAGACAGCGGACGATGCTGAAGAACTGGAAACCAGTGCAACAGAAGATTCAGCTGTAGAGGAAGAAATAGATGATCCTCTCACTGACGAATTGTTAGCGGAGCTTGAGGCTGAGACAGCGGATGAAGCTGAAGAACTAGAAACAGGCACTGAGTCTGATCCAACAGCAGAGGACGGGACGCTGAATGATGGGCTGTCTGATGAGCTCTTGGCAGAATTTGAAGCCGAGGACGAGGCTACCCCTGAGTCTGAATTTACTCTCGATACTGAAGAAGCTTACTTGGCTTCGGACGAAGAGGGCATCAGCGAAGCTGAAACCGAGGCTGCGACCGAAGAGTTACTCGATGTCTTTGATAGCGATAGGGTTGCGGATGATAACGAGCTTGAGATCGTTGATGAGTCCAGTACTGAGAGTTTTGAACTAGACGATATTCCAAGTTTGAACGATGGTCCTTCAACAGTAGATGAAGACTTTGATGATGCACTATTAACCGAAGAGTTTGATGAGTTCTCACTCGATGATGACACGTTGGAAGACTCTGGTGCAGACCCAGAACCTGCGTTTGAATTAGCTGACGGTGATGATGATTTAGACGACATGCCAGGCTTAGGTGACTGGCTGAATGAAGAAAAAGATCAAGATAGTCTGGTCCTTGAGGAGATTGAGGGTGCTGATTTCGATGAATTGCTGGAAAGTATTGATTCAGAAGTCGAGGGTAAACCTGAGCTTAAGTTAGATAACCCAGACCTCGATTTAGACGCGCTTTTCACTGAGCCTGAAGAACCTGCAGAGTCAGAGGATTTTGTTGATGTGGATACATTGCTGGCAGAGAGTGAAAGCGATGACGGCAGCAATGTGGATGATGCAGAACTAAATTTAGATGTGGATCTTGAGGGATATACGGGCACCAGTAATGATGATGTAATGGTTGATGTTGATGATGGAGGCGCGCAAGCGGCAAATCTTGATTTAGCCATCGCATATATAGAAATGGATGACAACGAAGCAGCAAAAGAGTTGTTACTCCAAGTCATTGAGCAAGGTTCAGAGGAACAAAAAGAAGAAGCCAAAGTGCTGCTCGATAATCTTGCTTAACGGGTTGTTACGGATATTTCAGTTAGGCTACACTTGCGCCCACGAATGATCACACATAGGCAAACTACACATTGCGAGTTGTTCTCGGTATAGAATACGACGGTGCCAGTTTTTCGGGTTGGCAGCGTCAAAGTCATGTGGCTTCTGTGCAGCAGAGTATTGAAGACGCGTTAGCCAAAATTGCGAACACATCAATCACAATTCATTGTGCTGGTCGCACGGATGCAGGTGTGCATGCAACAGGGCAAATCGTGCATTTTGATTCTCCAGTAATGCGGCCAGAGCGAGCATGGACAATGGGTGTGAATACCCATTTGCCGGATACTGTTGCGGTGACGTGGTCACGTGAAGTCGATACACAATTTCATGCGCGTTATTCAGCTACCGCCCGTCGCTATCGTTATATTCTTTACAATGCAAAGTTGCGCCCGGGGATCCACACTCAAGGAGTTACCCATGAGTACCGTCCTTTGGATGCAGATAAAATGCATCATGCGGCGCAATGTTTAATTGGCGAGAATGATTTTAGTGCATTTCGCGCAGCACATTGTCAATCAACATCACCATTTAGAAATTTAACCGCAATTTCAGTGCAGCGAAAAGGGCAATACGTCATTGTTGATGTGGAGGGTAATGCCTTTTTACACCATATGGTGCGCAACATTACCGGTTCGTTGTTGGAAGTGGGGTGTGGTGAACAACCAACCGAATGGATCAAAGAGTTGTTAGACAGCAAGGATCGGACTAAAGCGGGGGCTACTGCAAAGCCAAACGGTTTGTATCTAGTACGAGTAAGTTATCCGGATGAATTTGGCTTACCAGTAAGACCACTGGGTCCACTATTTTTAGCTGACTCAATTTAACGACTAAAGATTAGCCCTTGCGCAATTGAAGGTTAATGAGCACAGATTGCCACTAGAGCGACAAGATCCAACTTCTTAGACCAGTTTTATTTTTAACCCCGCCATCAAATATGCTCTAATACCGCTTTATTGTTGTGGGTACGACAGGAATTAACAAATTATGAGTTGGATACAAAAGATCCTTCCCAGAACGCAAACGTCAACGAAAGGCAATGTGCCTGAGGGCGTTTGGACGAAGTGCGGCGAGTGTAGCGCCGTACTGTATAAGTCAGAATTGGAAAAGCAGTTAGAAGTTTGCCCGAAATGCGACCACCACATGCGGATTAAAGCGCGTAAGCGTATAGATAGTCTGCTGGATGCGACGGAACGGACGGAACTTGCCGCAAATTTAGAGCCACAGGATGTTCTGAAGTTTAAGGACTCAAAGCGCTACAAAGAACGCATTGCTGCGGCACAAAAAGCCACCAATGAGAAAGACGCTTTAGTGGTAATGCGAGGCAAACTAAAGGGGATGCCGGTCGTAGTCGCATGTTTTGAATTCAGCTTTATGGGCGGTTCAATGGCGTCAGTGGTGGGGGCGCGCTTTGTTGCAGCGGTCAATGAGTGTTTAGAACACAACATGCCACTCATTTGCTTTTCAGCAAGTGGTGGAGCTCGTATGCAAGAGGCTTTATTTTCGCTCATGCAAATGGCAAAGACCAGTGCTGCCCTGGCAAAAATGAGTGAAAGGGGATTACCTTTTATTTCGGTGTTAACCGACCCTACTATGGGCGGCGTTTCCGCCAGTCTGGCAATGCTTGGTGATATCAATATTGCAGAACCAAAAGCGTTAATTGGTTTCGCTGGTCCTCGGGTGATTGAGCAAACTGTGCGCGAGACTTTACCACCAGGGTTCCAACGCAGTGAGTTTTTATTGGAAAAAGGCGCAATTGATATGATTGTTGACCGCAGAGAAATGCGCGATACACTGCATGCCATTTTACGGAAATTGCATCGACATTAATTCATGAACACAACTGCTAATGATCGGGTGACTGCCAAAACAGCGTGGTCTCTCGACCAATGGCTAAATTACCTACTTGCGATCCATCCCAATGAAATCGATATGGGCTTGGATCGTGTTTCTCGCGTTTATCAGCGACTCGGCATTCAATTCAACCATACGACAGTTATTACCGTAGCGGGCACCAACGGTAAGGGTTCTACGTGTCGATTTATTGAACTGGCGCTAAGCGGATTGGGTCATAGCGTGGTGGTTTACAGCTCACCACACATTAGCGATTATCGTGAGCGTGTGCGGATCAATACCTCACTCCCAGAGGCGCAAGCGTTTTGTGATGCCTTCCTGCAAATTGAGCGCATGCGCGGTAATGATTCATTGACTTATTTTGAGTTCGGCACTTTAGCGGCGCTGCTTATGGCTTATCAAAAAGCGCCTGACTATTTGATTTTAGAAGTGGGCTTAGGTGGTCGGCTAGATGCGACCAATATTGTAGATGCTGATCTTGCAATTGTTACCAGCATTGATCTAGACCACCAAGAGTTCTTAGGTACCACCCGTGATTCAGTTGCGTTTGAAAAAGCAGGGATATTCCGTCCTGATATACCCATTGTCCTGGGTGAACGTGATACGCCTCAGACAATGTTGTCTCAGGCGCATAGGTTATCTCGTCAAATAGCGCGCAAAGGCCTTGATTTTGATTGCACGGTAAAGGCGGATGGGCAGTGGGAATGGCAAGGGGAGGGTGCTGTGATTAGCGCGTTACCTGAGCCACGCTTATTGCGCGACAATATATCGACAGCATTGGCTGGACTGCAGGCACTTGGATTATTGCAGTCCTTAATGGCGCAGCCATTAGTGCTGCAAGACTTGGTCGCCACGGCAACATTGCCAGGGCGTATGCAGGTGATCCAACACGCACCATTGTGGATTGCGGATGTGGGTCACAACCCCCACGCAGCCAAAGCTATTGCTTATGAATTAAAGCCTCATTTAAAAGGGCAACTGTTTATTATTGTTGGCATGATGAAGGATAAAGCGATGGTTGAAACACTGCAGCAGTTGCACGCTTTATCCCCACAGTGGCTGCCAGTCACGCTACCCGGTGAGCGCGCAGCGAGTGCTGCAACATTGGCGAGTTGTCTGGATCCTAAAGACGTCATTGGTTGCTTCGACAGTGTTGCAGACGCAATCGCGACAATCAATGCTAAGGTGCAAGCACAAGATACTGTGTTAGTATTCGGATCGTTTGTAACCGTTGATCAGTTATTGACACTAAACAGGCTCGATGCCCTATAATGTGTCGGCAAAAATAAAGGAGTTTGGGGTTTGTCCAGCGCATTACAAAACCGCCTAGTCGGCACTATTATCGTCGTCGCACTCGCGGTGATTTTTTTACCTGATATTTTGGATGGGAAGAAAAGTCAAGAGACCCCAACGTTCGTTTCAATTCCTGAAGCGCCCGAGCGCAACGCCTTAGTTAAACCACAAAACTTTCCCACTGAAGAAGTTGCCAACACAGCAGCAAGGCCCGTTGAGATAGTAACTGAGCTACCGGTTGATGAGGCCTCTGAGGCTCAGGCAAAGCCCGTTGAATCGGACATTTCAGTTGGCGAGGATACAGCACCAGAATCTTCCCTTGCGCAGCAAACCGTTGTTGAGACACCTGATGTTGATGTTAATGAAGATGCGGGTTGGGTGATTCAACTCGGCAGTTTCCGCCATCAGAAAAATGTCCGTGAGTTGTTGGATAAATTAGAAAATGCTGGATACCGCACCTTTAGTCGCCCTGTGGAGACCAGTGCCGGGCGTTTGACAAAGGTGTTCGTAGGCCCTGATTTACAGTATAAGAAATTAGAAGAAGCTTTACCTCATCTCAAGGAGTTGACTGGTTTATCAGGGAAAATCACCGAGTTTAGTCAGTCTTTTTAACTTTACACAAACGCTCAATTAGCCTCAAATTCATTGTTAGTTTAATTGGTATTCAACTTCGCATCTGCTAAAATGCGCGCCATTCCATTCGCGCTGCGGCTGTCGGCTACTTATCGAAGTATAATTTGAATGAATTGGTTTGATTTCGCCATCATTGGCATTATCGCTCTGTCGACCATCATTAGTTTGATCCGCGGATTTGTGAAAGAAGCCATTTCATTGGCTGTTTGGTTCTCCGCCCTGTTTATTGCGAGTCAGTTTTATCCCGATATCGCTGTTTATCTTACTCGCATAGCCGACGAGTTATTACGCAACGGTGTCGCTATCGCCATTCTCTTTGTCGCTACTTTGCTCGTAGGCGCTTTGGTTAATTATGTGTTCACGCAATTAGTTAAAGCGACGGGTTTAAGTGGCACAGATCGGGCACTTGGCGCCGTTTTCGGTGCTTTGCGTGGCGTTTTGATTATCAGCGCATTGTTGTTTTTCATGGACACCTTCACCCCAGCAGCAAGCAGTGAATGGTGGCAGGCATCGTTATTGGTGCCTGAATTTGCAATCATAATTGAATGGTTCTTTCAATATATGAAGGACAGTTCAAGCTTCTTAACTACTTAAGAGATAGGTAATTCACATGTGTGGTATTGTTGGAATTGTTGGTAAAACAGGTGTTGCACAGTCTTTGTATGACGGCCTGACAGTCTTACAGCATCGTGGTCAAGATGCTGCAGGGATTATGACTATCGACAACAATATGTTTAATTTACGCAAAGCCAACGGGTTAGTGCGCGATGTCTTCCATACGCGTCATATGAAGCGTTTAACCGGTAATATGGGCATCGGCCACTGTCGTTACCCTACTGCTGGCACATCCAGCTCGGCTGAAGCCCAGCCTTTTTATGTGAATTCGCCGTTTGGTATTGCTTTTGCGCACAATGGCAACTTGACTAATGCCGCTGAATTGCAGCAAGAGGTCTCTCGCATAGCGCGACGTCATATCAATACCACATCAGACTCAGAATTATTGCTCAACATTCTGGCTCACGAGTTACAGAATTGCTCTGAACTCACACTAAACAGCGCCGATATATTCAAAGTTGTCAGCAAGGTGCATCGTAAGATCAGAGGTGCTTATGCTGTTGTAGCAGCAATCATTGGGCACGGAATTGTCGCCTTTCGAGATCCCAACGGGATCCGTCCTCTCGCACTGGGCAAGCGGGTGAGTGAACTAGGTGACGAATATATGGTTGCATCAGAGAGTGTCGCGTTAGATGCTGTCGGCTTTAAGTTTGTGCGTGATGTAGCGCCAGGCGAAGCGGTTTACATAACCGAACAAGGTCAGCTTTACACTCAGCAGTGCGCTGAAGATCCAATTTCTTCCCCCTGCATTTTTGAATTTGTTTATTTTGCTCGTCCAGACTCATTTATAGACGGTATCTCAGTGTATGCATCACGGGTCAATATGGGTAAAAAATTGGGTGAGAAAATTAAACGCGAGTGGGCGGATTTGGATATCGATGTGGTAATTCCAATTCCTGAAACATCAATGGATGTTGCGCTACAAATCGCGAACACATTGGACTTACCGTATCGTCAGGGTTTTGTGAAGAATCGCTATATTGGGCGCACTTTTATTATGCCTGGGCAGACCATGCGGAAAAAATCTGTGCGTCGTAAATTGAATGCCATTTCCTCTGAGTTTAAAGACAAAAACGTCTTATTAGTGGACGATTCCATTGTGCGAGGCACGACGTCTAGCCAGATCATTGAAATGGCGAGAGAGTCGGGTGCTAAGAAAGTTTACTTTGCTTCAGCTGCGCCAGAAATCCGCTTTCCAAACGTGTACGGTATCGATATGCCCTCTGCTAATGAGTTAGTTGCTTATGGGCGTGAGATTGATCAGATTAGTGACTTGATCCAAGCGGATGGATTAATCTTTCAGGATCTCGGTGACTTGGTTGATGCTGTGCGTGAAGAAAATGACAGCATTACCCGCTTTGAAACTTCAGTGTTTGATGGCAATTATATTACCGGTGATGTTGATCAGAAGTATTTGGAAAGTATTGATGCCGCGCGCGGAGAGAACACTAAGAAAGCCCCAACAATGCAGGCTGAACTAAGTAATCTCGACGTGCACAATATGTAAGTGCTAATAACCTCCAAAAGAGCCGTGGATCTGCACTGGAGACGAAATAAAAAAAGCCAGCGTTAACGCTGGCTTTTGACCTTCAACAGGCCGACAAAACGTTCACCTAGTGCACATACACTGGGCCAACGCCTGTACTCCATAAAATAACGGTTGTTGCCATTAAGATGACGAGCAATACCAGACCACAAGTAACCACAGAGCTTGAATAGATAAATCCTTTTTCCTCTGGAATGTGCATCATAATCGGCACCCCAGAGTACAGCAGATAGACTGAATAAGACAAACCCACAAGTCCGACCGCCATAACAAACCACAATACCGGATAGAGTGCCGCAAAACCTACCATAAAGAGCGGGGTTGCAGTGTAGGCTGCAAGTTCAAGTGATTGCGTGTAGGTGGGATGGGCGTCAAACGCTTTCGCTAATTCATGGGCAAGTATCGCAAGCGCAACAACCCCTGCAATAAGGCCGAAATACATGGCTACACTCATTAGCATGGCACTTTGTTGGGTGAGCTTGATCACATCGCCAACACCAATACTCCAACCGATATGCGCTGCTGAGTAATAACCCACAATTGCTGGGATGAGAGCAATGATACTGATATGACTCAGCGCATAAAAATAACTTTCGTGGCGCTCATCTATCGTTTGCCATTCTTCTTTAGGGTGCGCGTAGATCCCCCATAGGTGATTCAAAATCATCAGCATGTCTCCTTAGGACAATATAGCATCTTATGCATTTATAATTATTTGATTGGTTGAACCACGATGTAAATACTGATAACAAATATTAACAAGGTGTTAACAATTAGTTTGCTTGATGCTTAAAAAATCGTCAAGCATTGGTTGGATTTATTTGCGCAATGTTACGGCCTGATGCTATTCAGGCCGGTGATTATTAAAACGTCTGACGGTTGCAGTATTTATGGCAGGCTCTTGCGCAGTATTTGTGCTGCGGGCTTGGCAGAGCGATCAACATAAAACAGCCCCCAGTGTTTTTCTGCCCCCGCAGGATTGGCTGGATTACCTTTCCATGGTTCATCAAAAGCCTCGAAGAACAACACGGTAATATTAGTGGCTTGTGACCAGGCTAACATCTCCTCAAGATAGCGGATCTGGTTAGGATTATTGGCTTGCTCAGGAAACTCACTCGCGGTGGTCGCCCAACCCGCTTCTAGAATGGCAATCGGAATATCTGGATGTGCGTTGCGAACGTCCAAGATATTTTCTTGGGTGTACGATAATCCTTCTGCAATAGGTTTGTTTTCCCAAACCGGATAGGTATGGATACCCAGAAAGTCCACATGTTTGGCCAGCTCGGCTCCAGATTTA
Source organism: Alteromonas sp. DYW1 (assembly GCF_059752595.1). Taxonomy (NCBI): domain Bacteria; kingdom Pseudomonadati; phylum Pseudomonadota; class Gammaproteobacteria; order Alteromonadales; family Alteromonadaceae; genus Alteromonas; species Alteromonas sp. DYW1. The sequence continues at coordinate 1,317,407 of NZ_CM186038.1, forward strand.
ATCCACCATTCGTAGTTATCCGCCACTGTGACTGGTTGATCAATTGCGCTTTTTACTTGTTGCACGTAGGTGATTACGTTTTCCACTGAGACCATATGATCATTCCATTCGACTAAGGCCTCGTTACCCACATTGACCGCAATTACAATATCTTTAAAAGTCCTAGCCAGCTCGATACCGCGCTCAATTTCCTGCAAATTACGCAGTTTATTTTGCGCCAGTTTGGGGGCAGGGATCGGTTCATCGAGCCATGGGCAGCCTTCGTGGTTACTGATCTCTGCATCAAGCCAGATCCCTTGCAGAACGGTGATAGGGAGTGAGTGCTCGTGAATTAACTCAAGTGTCATACGGCTATTTTCACCAGCATCATACAAACGAATAAGCTTTACCCCGTAGTCCACGAGGATGCGCAAATCTTCCAACACTTCATCAGCAGATGGGTTGTTAGCGCCCGTGCCGCGGTCAGGGTGTTGTCCTAACCGATAACCTGAATAAGCTAAACCAAAATATTCGCCGTCGAGTAAAGCGGACTTAGGTTGTATTAGTGCTTGTTCTACTTTTGCGGCAGAGTGAAACGTGGCAAAACAACACAACGTGAGAATGCTCAGCGATCGTATAATCCAGCGCAGTGTCATAACAGTACCTTTTGCATGTAATTTATTAAACTCAAAGCTAAGCTGACTTAGCAAGGGATACCAGAGTTTTGCGCTGAACCGGACTGCTTAGTTGGATAGAGTGGGCGTATTAAGCGCCCGCTTGAAGATAAGATTTAATCACGTCACGGTAGTTGCGACTGACCTTAATTTTGTGGTGTTCACCTAAGATTAAAAAGAACTCACCTTTGGTGTGGGGGATGACTTTTTCGATGAAATTCAAATTGACGATCGTTGAGCGATGAACCCGTTTAAATATTGAAGCATCAAGTTCGCCAAGCAGTTCTTTTAACGTACTTCTCTTGATATGAGTTTCTCCGTTCGCATGCACACACACATAATCTCCAGCAGCTTCCAACCAAGCAATATCTGGCTGCTCGAGTAGAGTTATTTCCTCGCGATCTTTAATAATGATTTTGCGCGGTTGACTCGCCAGTTCTTCGTTTTGGCTTTCATGGACGCTCATGGTATTCATGGCGTTTATAATGCCTGATTTAAAATCTCTTGATTCATCAGAACTCAAGCGGTCACGCGCCCGATCAATCGCACGATCAATGCGGTCTTGGTCGATGGGCTTTAAGATGTAATCAACGGCATGCAGATCAAAGGCATTGATTGCATATTGTTCAAACGCAGTGGTAAACACAATCAATGGCATAGCGTCGCCTTGGATCTGCTTGACCACATCCAGCCCGTCGATGCCTGGCATTTGAATATCCAAGAACATAATATCAGCAGATTCAGACAAGGCAGCATCCAGAGCTTCGCGCCCATTTTTACATTGCGCTACGATTTCAATGTGCGGATTTTTTTGCAATTTGGACTTTAGTAACCCGAGTGCAAGGGGTTCATCGTCAACAATTATAGTGCGCAATACCGTCATCACTTCCCGTCTCTTGTTGCGTTTGTAGTTACCGGCTCATAGGGTATCTTGATATCGGTCTGTAAACCACCATTGGCCGCGCTGGTGATAGTAAATGAATAGTTAGATTGATACAGCAACTTCAGGCGCTCATCTGTATTTTTCAATCCAACGCCGCGTCCAGTGACACTCTCAAGCTTACTTTTACCTATCTTTACGCCAGGGCCAGTGTCGCTCATGGTAATCGATAATTGATTATCTTCGACTTTCGCAATGACGCAAATAGTGCCGCCATTTTCACATTTAGCGATGGCGTGTTTCATTGAATTTTCAATAATCGGCTGCAATAAAAGGCTAGGGACCAAACCTGTTTTGGCCTCTTCCGCGATATCAAACTGTAAGTTCAGACGATCTTCAAAGCGAATTTTTTCTATTTTTAGGTACAAATTGAGTGCTGCGATCTCACTGTCTAAGGTGATTTTAGCGTTGGGTATGTTGTCCAACGAATGGCGCAAAAACTGACTTAGATTAACCGTCATGATTTGAGCTTTTTCGCTATCATCGACTTCAATTAATGCATTAATGGCATTTAAGGTATTACACAGGAAGTGCGGATTTAGCTGATACCGCAACATTTTCATTTGTGCGTCTTTGGCAGCGGTTTGTGCCTGCATGCGTTTAATCTGTTGCGCTTTGGCTTCAGCTTCAGCGCGCAGCATTATACGGTGCTCATGTTGTAGCAGTTCGTAGTATTTCACTCCATAAAACAATGCTGCCCAACTGATATACACAAAAATACTGCTAAAGAACCAACCACCAAAATCATCCCAAATATGTTCTTCACCTGTCATATATTGAAACATTGCCATACGTAAAACTGTCCACAGCAATGAAACCAACACCACCAGTGAAAAGCTAATAATGGACTTAGTGAGAGTAGAGCGATGCCAAACGCGTAAGATGCCTTTCTCAATTAATATCGAAAACAGCATACCTAAGGCGGATTGGGTTAAGATTGGCGCCACGTAATTCCAAGATAATTGGTTATACCAAAGCGTTAGCGTGAAAAATGAAACAATGCCGAGAAAACCCCAAAAACCCAGTTGCCAATACAGAAAAGAGGTATCGGGGGGATCGTAAAAGACTTCGGGTTCTTGAGCTAACGAACTTACTAGCGTCATATCTCTGTAACTATTCATGGATGAATGACTAGTATTGCACAGAAAAGAGTACTGAGCGAGTCTCTCCAGGAGACCTAGAATAAAGCGGTAAGCGACTGATTTTTCAGTCGCTTACCTGAACATTACACGTTGAGCAACTGCGATCTTGGCAATCGCAACAGAATATTGCGAACGTGGCCATTGCGTTTAAAAATAGCCTCACTCAACTTACTATCAAGGCACGGCTCTGACAGTGATATTACCGATGCGTCCTGGCAGGTAATTTCTAAACTGGGTAGTTCAGCGTCAGAAAGTTCATACACAATCGGCACCTGACACCACGTGTAGGCGAGTGAGTGAGGCGGTAAATTGATCGTTTGCCACGCATTATCTACATCTAGATAGCGAAATTCCTGAGCTTGCTCAATGAATTCCTGCGGGCGCAACATGAACGGTGAAAACTGAATACAGCCATTTTCTACAAAACCACCCAATTCGACCAGTCGAGTGATTACCTCTTCTTTCACTTGCCCTGTCATACCCGGCTGTTGAGCTCCCGCATGCTTGGGCGTGTGTGAATAAGGATCTGCGGGAAATGCTCCATATTCCGCTGGGGTTTTATTGAAACCGATCCCTTCTCTAACGCGGTAATAATACTCAATCAATGCGCGCGTAACGGCAGCGTCAGGCGCTTGCTGATAACTGGCAACGGCAGCTTCCTGAACGGCTAAGAGCAGTTTGGAAACCATATGCCAATAAATACAGCCGAGTCCTTCGAAACCAAACATGCCGCCTGAACGCCCGGTGAATTCGCTGTGTTTAAACACAGTTTCGTAGGTTGCAAGAATATGTTCGAGTGCTGACTGGTCGGCAAGTTCAGGATAATCAGCTAGCACTGCCTGCCATCTGTCTTTTATGGTGTTAGCATTAGCCAACGCACTATTGAAGCGGTATTGCTTGGTTTGGTCTTGTTCTATTAACCGTCTGTCAGAGTTTTCTAACATTGCCACAAGCAATTTATTGGATTGCACGCGCTCAGACGGAATAACATTCTTTTGTAGGAACGATTGTTGGGCACGATCGGGGTACAACATGAAGGTTTTTTGATCATCCCGATACATCTCAGATGCAAACAGGCTGTCCAGCGTACGTTTTGCTTGGTCAGCTGACAACGCACCCGAACTAAGCGCAGCGACTTGACCTTCAAGCATGTCATAAAGGTAGTCTACATTTAACGAGTGTTGATTGATGGTCAAAATATTATAGGCATGATAGAGGCCAGAAGGCTTTTCGTTGGCAGCAATACTATGCTGGATCAAACGCTTCGCTTGGTTAAGCATAGCCAGAATGCTGTGTGCGTCGACCGTAGATTGTTTAAACTCTCCGGTGTGCGTGTACATCGCTTGGCGATAACTTTCAGCTGCCCGCCCGAGCTTACCGAGGATGGTAAATTGGTACTCGGGTGAAACGGTCTTTTGCCCAAGTAATTCAGTTGCTTCATGCAATATGGCCGAGGTTTGTGATAACCACTCTGCGACTTCGGTTGTCAATTGGAAGTTGCCATCAGAGCTGGTGAGGCTGGCTTCTAGAGTGTCTTGCAAGAACGCAACGTAGCGATTCATGTAATACAAGGTAACCATAGATAAGCCCTGACCAACGAGGGCGTTATTCGCGTCATTCCATTCGGGGCGCTGAGTATTTAGCCAAATACCGCCGTCAACAACCAAGTTACTGAGTTTCGTCAATAGTGGTACCAACAACTTTTCCATGAGATTGACTTGGTACACTTCGCCTTGGTCGGTTAAAACCAACTTACCATCGGCGCCTAGTTCAGCCACGCGCTGCTCTATCGTATGGGCCAGCTCATCATCGTAAACCACTGTGGCTTTTGGATTAGACACTAAATCGTCAAAATCTTTGATCCGATAAGGTACATTGGCATAACTGAAGTGACGCTTTTGTAACAATGACAGCAGCGTACTCGGATGAAACTTATGCGACGTCTCTAGCAGTTTTTGTAAGTAGATAATCTGGTGGTCGCCCCAGTAGCCAATGTAACTCCAGGGGTCATCGGGTTCTTCAACCTCCCAATCAATCCCCTGTTTGGTTATGCGATAGGGGTTGTAACCATCAACTGTAGATGCATTGACGAACTTAGCGATGACTGATTCCGTGAATTCTGGATAGCTTAAGCTTAAGGCTTCCCAATTTTGAAAAATATCGCGCCAGTTGCCTTGATAGCTGAGTAACGGATCACCATGTTCATCAGTTAATTCGATGGCAAATTGATTCCATGGGCGGCTTGGGTCGCCATGGCGGCGCCCAAACGTGATGGGTAAATATTCATTTACCAATCGCGAGAGCTGCGCATCATCTATTTGTTCTACCCAATCTTTTAGTGTATCGAGCGTAAACTCTGCGGGCAAATCCTGGAGTGAACCCTGCACTCGCTCGAAGCATGGGTGGTTAAAATGTTTTATGGTTTTAACTAGATCAGCACTAGTGATGGTGTATTGATCGGCAAATATACCGCCGCGCAATACGTTAAATAAAGTATTTGCATAGTGGTGCAGGGCAACCACTGGCTCACCGGTTAGTTGAAAACCGTCGGCTGCAGCCATTATCCGCGCTAGAGCATCATTACCTTGTGAATAAGAAGCATCCAGAGTTTGCTCTAGCTGGCTTCCCGCTTCTAGTTGTTTAAGCAGCTCACTGACTTGCGCTTGTGTTTGCTCTACATTGATCGTCATACGCCAGTTAATGGCTTGGCCAGCAGCGAGTGCACAGGAATCGTGAATCAAATAGTCACCGCGAACACCTCGACTATATTCTTCTGGCTGTAGCGAGGCACCTTGTTTAAAAGCACGCAAACATTGATTGGATAAATAGACTGACGCAGTCTTAAGTCCAGTGCTAAAAACAGTTGTCGCACGCAATGACTCAGCGGGCTCGGCGCGGTCAGTTATTGCTGAATATAGGGTATACAGTGCTAACGATGTATTGGGTACTCGTTCTGTCCATTTGTACGCATCAACGAGGTTGCTCGATTGAGTTTGCGTGTATCGTGGCGTTCCTGCAGGTAAAATATTTTGTAAACCATCAATGAATTCAATATGTTGCTGTTTATCTGATACATTAACGAGAGAGCAACAACGACTAAACCCAAACTCATCCGAAAATTTCCAGGTGTAATGAAATTGCAGTCCTAGCTCATGGTTAATTTCTTCAAAACGCAGAACATTGCCTAACTCGCTTTTATACAGATTGCGAGTGATCGTGTAACGATCATTGTGCTCAGTATTAAATGGTTCCCAAAATTGAGGCTGAGCATCATTGTTGGTGACTTTTACGATCGTTTTGGGGCCCGTATGGGGAGCACTTTCATAGATCTTATCGACGGTTACGTACGGAAAAACCGCGTATTCTGGCGATACGCGCCCCATGGTTAGACCGCCAGTAGACGCCGCAAACAGCCAATGATTGCTATCTGAAACCACACTGATAAAAAACGGTGGCATGGCATCTACATGATTAATTTTGTAGAAAGACTGACCGTCTAGTTGTGTCAATTCACCAGTACATTTGGTGTTATGTTGTATTGTGTTTTGCATAGGATTAGAAACACTCTAGATTGCTAAACAGGTAAAAGAAATTCATGGTTACTGGGCAAGTTGATAAATTCTAACGTAGTCAACTTCCATGCGAACCGGAAAAATCGAATCATCGATAGGCCCTCCAGCTCGGCCCCAGGCGCCACCAATGGCTAAGTTCAAAATGACGTGATAGGGATGATCAAAAGGCCATGACTCCCACCCAGTACCATCATTTTCATAATAGAAATAAGGCACGCTATCAAAACTAATAATGATGTATTCGGGTGACCACTCCAATGAGTACACATGAAATTCGGTGTCTACGGATTGCCCTTCAATACTGGCTTTGCGTTGTTGCCAGTTCATCCAATAATAAGCTTTGTTATGTACTGTGCCATGCACGGTTTGCATGTCATAGCCGACATGCTCCAGGATATCGATTTCGCCGGAGTTGGGCCATGCATCACAACTTGCACTGCCTTGCCAGTCTTCACCAGACTCGCATTGAGTCGCATATTTAAATGGGTTTGACGGTAACATCCACGCAGCAGCCCAAGTTCCCTGACCATTGGGTACGCGCGCTCTTACATCAACTTTACCATAGAGAAAATCGCCCATACCTTGATTATGCAAGCGCGCCGAGGTGTACTCAGCGTTGGCGTATGATTCCTTGTGGGCCTCGATAATCAAATGGCCATCCTTTACTCGCGCATTTTTGGCACGATCAGTATACGCTTGGTCTTCATCATTTACTTTTCTGGCAGGCCACACGTCAAATGACCACTTGCTTGGATCAGGAGCGCCATCGTGAGAAAATTCATCGTTCCATACTAATGCCCATGCGCGCTCATCCACCACTGCTTGCTTACGCACGATGATCCCATGAATCAATGGCGCGCCAGTCAATGCTTTTAATCTTATATTGAGTGTTTGGTCGTTTACCTCTACACCATACACACTGCGCACCAACGCAGATAAGGGTTGATTATCGCGCGCCAGACGCACGTCGAGTTGCTCAATAACGGTTTGATCTTCAGCTAGCACGTCAAAAATACGTTGTCCTACAGCTGTGTCATCTGGTTCTGCAAATTTAAAGGTAATTGCATAGCGGCCATTATCAACCGGTAAGTTGATCTGCATATCTTCGTCACGACTCACGCGATAACTTTGGTATAAGGTAGGGTCTTGAGTACCTTTTATGGCCTCTGACTCGCCTTTATCAGCTGCCAAGGTCAATTCATCAGCCGCATAAAACACGCCATCCTTGCCACGATAAGCCGGCCCACCAAAGTTAATCGCAGTTACAACGCCTGCAGTAAACGGCGAGGTATTGATTGGCTTGTTTTGCGATTGAGTTTTGGTGGGAGTAGGGTCTGAACAACCAAGTAATACAGTACTTGCTAGCAGCATTAAGCAGAGGAGGCGAACATCTGGCAACATTATCTCTTTCCCTACGTGTAGTTCTTTTCGCGTCCAACGTTTGGTCGCAGTTATGCACGGAAAGTAGTTCATTGCGGGGTAAACACAACCCAAATAAGCTAAGGCGGACTGGCACTGCGATTAAATGCCCTGGTAAATTTCACCTAAATTTATGGGTAAATAAGTCGCTCAAAAACCGACCCACTTGACCTCCTTAAGAGACCATTTTACCGCATTTGAGTTGTTACTCGGTAACAGACAGTTAGTGTGAGATTGTTAGTAGCAGCTCTGCTTGGTTCACGCAGGGCGGCTGCGACTAAGTCCCAACCTAAAGCCGTTTATTGCTTGCGATTGCGGCTTTCTTTTTTGGCGTTCTCGTCATTCGTGTTAGACAAAAATTGTAACACTGGCTGTATGGTCATATTAGGGTCTTCCTCGTGAGGCACATGTCCAAGAGAATCGAAAATCACTAACTCATTGTGTGCTATCTGGCTAGCAAAAACAGCGCTTACCGTAACAGGGATCAGCTTGTCTTTTGCGCCCCAGAGAATAAGGGTTGGCTGACTTATTTCAGTCAGACGCGCGGCCAAAGGACCTGGCTGAGTTTGCGCGAATCGAGCAGCTAATGCTGCTCGATTTCCTTCGCGCAGGCTCAGTTCGTAGTAACGTTGGACTAATGTTTCTGTTACCAAATCGGGATTGCCATAAACATTGCGAACACTGCTACGTACCAACCATTTTGGCAGGAAGTTGTTGAGTAACACCTTAGCCATTGGATATTGCGAAATTTTAAATGCAATAGGTACTGACTGGGCCTCACTTGGATAACCCGATGGGTCCACGAGGATTAGTCTAGATACCCTCTCCGGGTGCAACAAGGCGGTGGCCCAAGCAATGTATCCTCCGAGCGAGTTACCGCCAATTACGGCGCGTTGAATCGACATGTTATCCATTACTTTAACGATGGTTTCAACATAGTTCTCAATGGTGTAGTTATTATTGGGCTCTGGACCAGTTAAGCCAAAGCCAGGAATATCCAGGGTAATAACGCGGTATTTGGGTGTCAGGTGATTTATCCATCCTTCCCAGGTATGTAGTGAGGCACCGGTACCGTGGATTAACAGAATAGTTTCCTTAGCCGATCTGTCGCCTTGGTCACGAAAATGGATTTGCATGTCCTGTGCCGCAACAAATTGAGAGGGAGCTAGTGCCCATCTACTTTGCAGCTCAGAAAAAGGCATGTCGTTGACTTTATTAGCAAAAATGTATACCACGAGAGAAATGGTCAATACCACTAAGCCGAAAGCAGCGTATTGAAAGTATTTCACCACAAGATATCCCGGTTAAATCTGTACCGAAATGGAGTATTTCATATATAGTTATTGAGTGTATCAATTATTCTGATTGTGAGTTGTTAGTGGTTGTTATGACGCTAAACGAGGGGCGCGTTCGTGTTCGAAGCCCATGGTAATTATACTATCCAGCCTTATTCCCGCTTTTTAGACATCGCTATTAGCGGTGCATGGAATTTAGAAACTGCTAAGAATTATCAGCGCGACGTTAAAGTTGCGATACAAAAGTTTGCTGGCAGTACATTTGGCATCATTACCGACATCAATCAATGGGAATTATTTACGCCCGATTGTTTACCTGTTATTGAGTCGCTCATCAACGAAAGCATCGAACTGGGGTTTCGTAAAGATGCTATTGTCTTGACTGAAGAGTCGGTAAAAGCTGCGCCGTTGAAAATACGCAACCAAGCGATAAATAAATTTGAGCGCCGTTTCTTTACAACCCATGCGCAAGCGCAACAGTGGTTAGCTGAACACGGCTTTACTGTTTAAGCTGCCTCAATGCTACCGCGCCGGGTCTCCAATTGTTGTCGGGTTGTAGCAGCGCTTGCTTCGGTGATCGGATATTTAGCGATCACTAGAATTGCCACAAATGAACAAAACGCAGGTACAAAAGCATCAAATAGTCGCATGAGCATCAGTGCTTCTGCTGCTTGAGCAGAACCCAAGTCTACATCAAAACCTGTGACATTTAATAAAACGCCTCCCGCCGCTAACGCTACAGCCTGCCCCAATTTAACGACCCACCAAAAAATAGAGCCGTACATGCCTTCTCTACGCTGTCCGGTATTAAGTTCATCGGCATCACAAACGTCAGCAACCATGGAGCCCACAAGTGTGAACAAACTACCCAGACCAAAAGCATAGAAGGGAACGGGTAAAAGCAATAATGCTGGATTGTTGGGATCATAGCAGAACCACTTCAGACAATAGCCAAATGTTGCGATACCTATCGTAATGAAGAAAGCTTTGCGTTTGCCATATAAGCTGGATAATTTAGCCGTAACCAAGATTACCATAAATGCTGACAACCCGAGTACAGTGCCTGCCCAACCGGCATATTCAGCACCAAGAGATTGGTTGCCTGCAAACACATAGTAAATGATTACGTAGGACTGGAATGACGCGACCATAATAAAGCCATTGAAGATCAAAAAGGTCGCAATGCAAAGGGCTAAGAATGGCTGAAATGAAATGGTAATCGCAAACCCGCGCAAGAAGTCTTTCACGCCACTCATAGGAGGTTCCACTTGGTTGAGTGCCTTTGACTGCTTTTCGAACAGACTGGCTTGTGGCTCTTTTAGAAATATCGCAGGTAAAATACCGACACCTATGGTGAATGCACCGATGATCATGGCGAGATAGCCAGCGCCTTCGATCATGTTATCAAACAGGGCCTCGTGCTGCATAAACCACAAAAACCACGGCGAAACTAAATAGGCGAGTTGGCCCATAAAGTTTTGTGTGGCCATCAAGCGTGTGCGTTCATGATAGTCGGGGGTCAGCTCGTAGCCTAATGCTACCCATGGGGTTGCGAACATGGTGTAGGCTAAATAAAAAATCAGTGAACCAATCAGAAAATACCAGAAATAAAAGTTCTCACTTTGTCCCTCGGGCAGTTGCCACAAGATAACAAACACAATCCCGGTGAGAATGGCGCCGCAAAATATGTACGGTCGACGACGACCCCAGCGGCTGCGAGTCCGGTCTGAGATGTAGCCCATTAATGGATCGGTAATGGCGTCGGTTAAGCGCGGTAAAGCGCCTAATAAGCCAACCAACGCGGGGTTCATACTTAACCCAAGGTTAAGGACAATCACCATCCCACCGATGGCTGCGGCAAGTAGGTTATTAACGATAGCGCCAAAACCATACACGCACTTTAATAGAAAGGGGATTTTGTCTTTTTCCTGTGTCTCGGCGTGTATTGCAGTTGGCTTCATTAAAATTCCTTAAGGCGGAATAACTCGGTCTGTTAACAGGTTGTTAAGCGTATGGTTGAGATTGCATGACGCAATGGCAAGCCTTATTCGATAGGCGGGGTTTGATCATGCGGTAAAATGGTCGAGTGAGTAATGTTAATGAAAATTAACAATTACCATCCGAGTCGCCCTTAGACAAATCCATTTGACCGCATTCGAATTGCATCCAGCGAGGATTTCCATACAGTCGGAAAATCCATAATAAAAAAATTTTTTCGCGAATTGAGCAAAACGACTGTGATTAAATCAGCCCAAAGCTTTACCCAAGAGCTATCGCTTAATGAACATGCTGACGCTGCTAGGCAATTATTGGCGCAAATGACCTTGGTGGAAAAGCTTGGGCAGATGAATCAATTAAATGGTGAAAATGCTCAGATTAGCCCTGCATTGGCTGAACAAGTGCGAAGTGGACATGTTGGCTCGATTATCAATGAGGTCGACCGTGATACCGTAGCAGAATTGCAGCGTCTTGCGACGCAGGAAAGTCGACTGGGCATTCCACTTCTGATTGGGCGCGATGTTATCCATGGGTTTGCTACTATATTTCCCATACCCTTAGGGCTGGCCTGTTCCTGGAATGAGCAATTAGTGCAGGATGTGGCTCGAGTCAGTGCAGTTGAGGCTGCATCAGTTGGTATTAATTGGACTTTCTCCCCAATGATTGATGTTGCGCGAGATCCACGTTGGGGACGCATTGCCGAATCTTTTGGTGAGGATCCTTTACTCACGTCGCGGTTAGGCAATGCGATGGTGCGAGGGTATCAAACGGACGATCCGACTCAAAGTACAGCAATTGCAGCTTGCGCCAAACATTTTGCCGGGTATGGTGCTTCTGAAAGTGGTAAAGACTACAACACCACCAACCTGAGTGAGCATGAATTAAGACATGTTTACCTGCCGCCGTTCAAAGCAGCCAACGACGTTGGCGCTATGACTTTTATGACCTCATTCAGCGACTTAAACGGTGTGCCTGTTTCTGCGAACAAATGGTTGCTTACTGACATTTTGAAAGAAGAATGGGGATTCAATGGCTTTGTGGTGAGTGATTGGGCCTCGGTTGATCAACTGATCGTGCATGGCATTGCAGCGGACCGCGCGCATGCGGCTGATCTAGCGCTGAATGCCGGGGTTGATATGGAAATGGTCAGCCAAACGTTTATTGAAAACGCACACTCTTTGCTTGAGCAGGGGCGGATCAGTTTGCCCCTAATCGATGAAGCCGTATTGCGTATACTGCAAGTAAAGTTTGCGCTTGGCTTGTTTACACGAGAAGCGCCAGCAGCAGTTGACAAGTTAACTCAATCATCACTGACACTGGCCTACGAAGCCGCGCTCCAAAGCTGCGTGTTGCTGAAAAATAAAGCACAGGTTTTGCCGTTAGACACACAAAAACTCAAGCAAATCTCAGTGTTAGGCTTTCTAGCGGATGATGATTATGAACAGTTAGGTACCTGGATTTTTGACGGTCAAGCTGAACATTCAACAACACTATTATCCGGCTTGCACGCGGTACTGCCAGCGAGCACTAAAGTTCACTATGAACCGGTTTTTCAACACTCACGCGATCATTCACAGGAACATATCGTACTAGCGGTAGCCGCTGCCGGTAATAGCGATGCGGTTATTTTATGCTTAGGTGAAGAAGCCATTTTATCCGGCGAAGCTCACTGTCGTGCGGACATTACCTTGCCAGGTGCGCAAACGATGTTAGTGCACACCGTAGCAGAAACGCTTAAAGGGTCGGGTAAACCGCTGATCCTAGTTATTATGGCGGGGCGTCCATTGGTTTTGACTGAGATTGTCGATAAAGTGGATGCAATTCTCTATGCTTGGCACCCTGGGCATCGCGCGGGTGACGCGATAGCTGACTTATTAGTTGGGAATCGCTCCCCGGTCGGAAAGTTGCCAGTATCGTTTCCTCGGCATGGCGGACAAATTCCTATTTATTACGCCCACAAAAACACGGGTAGGCCGGTGACCCACGCTAATTATGCGCACATGAATGATTTTCCAATGCGAGCAGAACAGACCTCGTTAGGTATGGCTGCTTCACATATGGATATTCATTTCACCCCGCTATTTGCGTTTGGTTATGGTCTCAGCTATGCCACTTTTGAGTACTCAGCGCTGCGCCTTAGTCAGGAAACGGTGAATGTAGGAGAATGCTTTAAGGTTCATGTGACTATTCATAATGCCAGTAACGTGACAAGTACCGAAGTCGCACAACTCTATGTCCGTGATCCCGTTGCGAGCGTCACGCGTCCCGTCAAAGAGTTACTGGATTTTCAGCGCATTGATTTACCTGCCCAAGAGTCGAAAGAGGTGTGCTTTGAAGTCGATACAGCGCGCCTCGGTTTTTATGACCAACGCAGTCAATACCGCGTTGAGCCAGGTGTCTTCTGGTTTGGTGTTGGAACCGACAGTGATTGTGATATGACTGCTAAGTTAGTACTGATTGAGCAATAACTATGGCGACTTTACTGAACTATCGTCAGCAAGCTGAAGCACTGGTAAAGCAGTTGTCATTAGCCCAAAAGATCGGGCAAATGACGTTGGCTGACCAATCGACGTGCACTGCAGAAGATGTCAGTAAATACAAGCTAGGTGGCGTGATGAGTTCTGCAGGCTCTTGTCCTGAGCCTAATACTGTCGATCATTGGATCGCGATGATCGATGGTTTTTGGGATGCTGCGCTGGCAGTAGATGATACTGTGAAGATCCCCTTACTTTATGGTCTTGATGCGATTCACGGCAATGCGAACGTACAAGGTGCCACAATTTTTCCCCACAATATCGGAATTGGTGCGGCAAATTCTGCAACTACCATTAAAAGCCTAGCGGCGGTAACTGCCGATGAGGTGCGAGCAATAGGAGCGAACTGGATCTTTGGGCCTAATTTGGCAATGGCACACCATTACCACTGGGGGCGGATGTACGAAAGTGTTTCAGCTGTGCCTGAAGTTACCAGTGACTTTGCGCGCACTTATATAGGTGCCATCAACGAGTATCGCAGTGACTATCCTTTGCTTGCATGTGCCAAACACTTTGTTGGCGATGGCGGCACGGCGCACGGTATAGAACAAGGTGATATGTTAGCAACCGCTGATGAAATGGAGCGGCATATCGCGCCTTTTCGTGCTGCTATCGACGCTGGTGTGCTCTGTATCATGGTCGCATTTAGTAGTTGGAATGGTGACAAATGTCACAGCAATCGTGCCTTGATTGAGCAAAAACTTAAACAGCAGTTAGGCTTTAGCGGATTCGTATTATCTGACATGCAAGGCGTTAATTACGTCGATGATGATTTATATAAAGCGGTTGGCCAAAGTGTGAATGCAGGGATTGATATGTTTATGGTGCCCCAGAATTGGCGCAGTTTTCAAGAAATACTCGCCAAGCATATTGAGCTTGGCAGTGTCTCAATAAATCGCATTGATGAGGCAGTCAGCCGTATTCTTACTGCAAAACTGGCACGTGGACTTTTTACTGCATTAAGGCCTTCTGAACGCAGCATTCCTTATCGAAAGCGGTTTGGTAGTCCTGGACATCGCGCGGCAGCGAAAGAAGCCGCAGTGAAAAGCTGTGTACTGTTAAAAAATGACAACGATTGCTTGCCGCTACAACCTCAGCAACGGTTATTGATAACTGGCCGCGGCGCAACTAACACGGGGATGCAGTGTGGTGGGTTTACGATCGATTGGCAAGGCGTTGACGCTGACAACGGGGTGCAAGGTGCTACCTCTATTGCGCGTGGTTTGCAGCAATATGCAACTGTAAGCCAAATCGTGCCAGCCCAAGAAGTCAAACATTCAGAGCAACTAGACTTTGACGTTGCCGTTGTGGTTATTGGCGAACGGCCTTATGCTGAGGGAGTAGGCGATATTCGGCCTAATGATCAGGTGTTGTTAGAGTCTGGCAGTCGTGTAGAGGGAAATCTTTCCTTACAGCCGCCCTATGGACGCAGTTTGGCGTTGAGTGACCTGCATCCGGAAGACTTTGAGTTGATACAAGTGATTGCCACACAAGGTATTCCCGTTGTTACCGTGTTACTGAGTGGTAGACCATTGATTATTGATCAGGAGTTTGCGTTATCGCAGGCATTTGTGGCTGCATGGTTGCCCGGCAGTGAGGGGCAGAGTATTGCTGATTTGTTATATGCCAAAAGAGAGTTTAGCGGGCGTTTGCCGTTTGCCTGGCCGACGGAGTACTCGGTTGTCGAATTACCGTTAATTAATCCTAGCATGCCGTACCGTGAGCGTTGGCCGATAGGGCATCGCTGCTTGAGCAAAAAGATCGACGCTAAATCCGAGAATGCGCCGCGACTGGTCGCCTTTAAAACATCACACTAATAATAAAACCGTCAGTAAGGAACACTATGCTAAATAACCGCTTGGCTTTGTATTACACCATCATCGTATCACTGGGTGGTTTTATTTTCGGTTTTGATGCGTCAGTGATATCTGGTGCTGTTGGCTTCGTTGCAACGGAGTTTTCATTGACTGCGTGGCAACAAGGCTTCGTCGTTAGTTCGCCTACTTTGGGCGGAATTGTGGCGACTTTCTTAGCGGGAGCGGTATGTGATGCTATTGGACGCAGAAAAACCTTGCAAATAATCGCTTTTCTGTATTTGTTATCGGCTGTGGCATCAGCCTTTGCAGTGGACTACTGGATGCTAATCGCAGCGCGATTTATTGGTGGTATGGCGTTTTGTTCGCTGATGATAGCCCCCATCTATATTGCCGAAATTAGCGCACCAGAGCATCGTGGTAAGATGGTTTCGGTCAATCAATTCAACATTGTGATCGGCTTTTCGGTTTCTTACTTTACAAATTATTACTTGCTACAGATGAGCCAAAGTCCTGCTGATTGGGTGCAAGCATTGGGTATTGGAGACAATGTGTGGCGCTGGATGCTGGGAATAGAAATCATTCCTGCTTTGGTTTGGTTTGTCTTGTTGTTTACCATTCCACGCAGCCCCCGGTGGTTAGCGCTGAATGGGCATAAAGACGAAGCCCTAACCGTGTTAACTAAATTATTTGCAGAACAACAGGCAAAACAGCATTTTGCTGAAATTACCCACGTTGGTACAACTGAAAAGCCTGCGTTAAAGGTACGCCTTGCCGAACTTTTTGGTAAAACTATGCGGTGGCCAATACTGATTGGTTTAATTGTGGGGATCTCGCAGCAGGTGACGGGAATTAATGTGGTGTTTTTCTATGCACCGACCATTTTTGAACAGAGTGGGGTAGGCACCAATGCGGCGTTTATGCAGGCGATTTTTATTGGGGTGGTGAATGTAATATTTACCATTCTGGCCATGGTATTAATTGATCGTATTGGCCGCAAGCCACTACTTATTGTCGGTCTGTCAGGCGTCATAATCAGTATGTCGATTTGTGCTTATGGCTTTAAATCGGCAACTTATTCACTTGATGAAGCTACCGTGAGTGAATTGGTGGTGAGTACCAATGAAGCGGAACTGAGCCAATTGGCGGTTCTTTCAGGGCAAGTCTTTGGATCCGATGTGACCTTTAAGAATGCGCTGCGTAGCACGGTCGGCGAAGCTGTATTCAATAAACATCAAGGCGCCATTTTACAAAGTGCAAGTAACATGAATGCAATGCTCATTCTCGCTGGCATTATTGGCTTTGTGGCTTCTTTTGCCATGTCATTAGGACCAGTGATGTGGGTGATGTTTTCAGAAATATTCCCCAATCACCTGCGCGGAATTGCGATTTCGTTAGTTGGTGTCGTGAATAGTTTTGTCAGCTTTTTGGTACAACTGGTGTTTCCTTGGGAGCTGGCCACGCTTGGTGCTGCTATGACCTTTATGCTCTACGGCGTGTTTGCGTTTATTGGTTTGATTTGTGTGTTGCGCTTTGTCCCAGAGACCAAGGGGAAATCTCTTGAACAAGTGGCGCAAACCCTGAAAGCGGCATAATTGACTACCGCTTAGTGATCCTGATAACGCTACCTGTTATGCTGAGATAGTTGGTTTTGGCTTGAGTAAAGTGTGGATGCAAAGCTGGGTAATAGCGTGTTTACTGTGTTTCATTAGTTGGTCAAGCATGGCCACTGATTACGTCATTGCTGTCAATGATTCCTATCAAGACGTAGTCGATAAGGGGGAACTGCAAGCCATATTTAACCAAATGTATCAGCCTTTAGGGATCCGACCTGTGTTAGCCTATTATCCTTCAAAGCGCGGTTTACGCTTGGCGAATTGGGGCGAGATAGATGCAGAGTCGGCGCGTTTACCTGAAGTCGCGAAGCAATACCAAAATTTATTGCAAGTGCCAGAACCGATATACCAACACGAGCTAAAGTTCTTCTGCTTAACGGCTGAGAAATGTCAGCGCAACTCGCAGAACATTTTGGGGATTGTTAGCGGCTTTCAGGCAGCGCCCTCTTTTTGTGAACAATTCAATCTACAGTGTTTATTTAATCAAGATGCCACTTTCTTACGCACAGCACTATTAAACGGTGGGGTTGATGCTTTGGTTGGTAGTGAAGTAACCTTGTTACACGTATTGTGTGACACCCCCGTCGCAGAGATTTATTTTCGCGACGAAACTGCCTATCCGTTTATTAGTTATCATCTGATCAATCGAAAGCACAAAGACAAAGTTGAAGCCTTAAGTCATTCCATTAAAACCATGCGTGAGAACGGCGTATTCGAAAGATTCTTTAAGCGTTTATCCAAACCGCCAAGTGATTGCCGAATTAAATTAATTGAGTCAAGTTGACCGCTAAGGCTAGAATGTGAAAACAAGCTAGGGGTTTCAGGGATAATGTGATGTTAACAAGCCAACAGCGAGAAGCCTTTCATCAGCGTGGATTTGTAGTGTTGCCAAACTGCTTCACTCAGGACGAAGTTCGCACACTACAGGCTGAAGCAGAACGGATTGTCGCTGATTTTGATGAATCCGAATCGCGCTCGATCTTTTCCACCTTCTCCAGTGATACTGATCAAGATACGTATTTTCTATACTCCGATGACAAAGTTCGTTGTTTTTTTGAAGCCGAAGCGTTTGATGAGCACGGGTCGCTGCGTCAGGATAAAGCACTCAGTATCAATAAAATTGGGCATGCGCTGCACGCTTTATCGCCAACCTTCAAGGCATTTAGCACACAGGCAAAAATCCGCGACATGATGCTAGATGTAGGATTGACGCGCCCAGAAATTCGGCAATCCATGTACATTTTTAAGCAGCCACGGATTGGTGGGCAAATCCGCTGGCATCAAGATGCAACGTATTTTAAAACCGAACCAATATCAGTAGTTACATTTTGGCTGGCTATCCAACCTGCAACTATCGAGAATGGGTGTTTGCAAGTGGATAAGCGTGGCGATGGATTGGCCTTAAAAGAGCAGTTTGTGCGTTATCCGGATGACCACACAGAGTTAAAGTTGTTGCACAATGAGCCTTGGCCCAATCTCGACTACGCATTGCCGCTCGAAGTTGACGCAGGTAGCGTGGTGTTAATGAGCGGCACGCTACCGCATTTTAGCGCGGCTAATCGTTCTAATCACTCGCGCCATGCGTTTACATTACATGTGACAAGTGCCGACACTGTCTACGATCCACTCAACTGGTTACGAGCGCCCGCAGTCGAACTGTAAATTGAAGATTGCAGAAAAACTAACCATGCATACACTGATTTGTATTGCACGGGTAGTAGATTACCCGTTTACCGTTTATGCTAACCAAAAAACAGCATTGAGTAGAAATGATAGTTAAAGCTCTCGTATTTTTATCAACGATTGGTTTATTGGCAACCAAACAAGCTGCGGCGCAATCCGCAGCGGAAGTGAACGCTTTTATCGATAACGTTAAAACTGTTACCTATGATTGTCCAAATCCAAACGATTACGAGCAGTTAGAACGTTACCTACAAAGTGCTGTTCTAACACTGCAACAGCGAGTAGCGCTGTCAGCAGAAAAGTCCCATTTCCTGATTTGCGAAGGTAAAACGTCTGAAGCGCAAGCATTACTATTTGATTTAGTCGAGTGGGACGATATCGATCAATCGAGCTATTTTTATGCCTCAGCGATATATCAAATCGGGTTTACCTATGATGTTAAAGAACAACCTGAGCGCTGTGATTATTATGAACAAGCGCAAATGCTCGCACGGGATACCTTTAGCGATATTTTTCTGAGTGCCACATTAGGTATCATTACAAATTGTCGCAATGAACTGCCGGTCGGTGAGCGATTGGGCATGATGTTTAATGTTCTTGAGCTGTATTCTGCGAGTGAAAATTATCAGGCGTTAGCGCATATCCATAACTCTATTGGTTTGATTTACGGCGGATTACAGCAACATGTTTTAGCCGCTGAGCAATACCTAAAAGCCCATGAAATGGGATTGAAAGTTTACACAGGTAGTAATCAGCTGACGATTTTGATTAGTGCTATTTCATCCTTGTTAGCCAGCGGTCAATATGACCGTGCATATGCAGCGATAGTTGAATTCAACGAAATTAACCAGACGGTTGATACGCCGCTAACGAATTACTTTTATTACCATGCACTGGTTGGTTATTACTATCGGGTTAATGATATTGCCAGCATGAAGAGAGAATTGCCGCAGTTGAAAGAGCGCGTTAGTGCATTATCAAACCCGGTGTTTAAAGCAATGGCGGACTGGTATGCCGTTGTACCTTGTGTTGCGGAACAGGATCTTGATTGTGTTGCGGAATACCTGCAGGCGTTTGAACAAAAGCCTGCGTCGGTACAGCGCTTTTTGCGACAAAATTTAGATTATCTTCAACTGCAAGTTGAAATTGCCCTGCTACAAAAAGATTGGGCGAGCACCGAAGACGCTTTTCGTGAATACGCTCAGCGTGCTGGAGATACCACCAAAAGCAGTCAATCGTCCGCCAGTATTCATGGTGTAGCAAACCTATACTCTAAAATTTACTCCCTTGAGTCTGAAGTCGAAGATGCCAAGAATTTGAAGCAGCGCATCATCGTTATTGGTGGATTGGTCGCTTTGCTGGCGATACTGATCGTGATCGTGTACCTGCGTAAGCGGCATTTGGAAACATTAAGGTTTGATCCTACCACCGATTTACTCAATGGTGATGCAGCGCGGGTGCGTATCGAACAATTGACAGCGCCGGAGAAAGGTAAAGCCAACGCGCTTGCACTGTTAGATTTAAGTAATTTCCGTGAGCTTACCATGGCTACCGGTTTGTCAAAAGGTAATAGCGTTTTACGTCGCCTCGCACAAACGTTGAAAAATATTACTCGGGACACTGATATTATTGGCCGCTATGGACCTGAGCAGTTTATTCTGTGCTTACCAAATATCGAAGAAAATAGCGCAAAGTCGTTTTTCGAGCGTCTGCAATCTGAATTAGATAACATTCAAATTGGTGAGCCGAGCGCAGAACTGATTAATGTCCGTTCTAGCATGAGTATTTTTATCGCAGAAGAAAAGCTTTCGGACGTCGCTGCTGTGATTGACGAAATGATCATGTCGATCCAAGTAAAAGCTAACAAGGCTGCACGTTAGCCCTCGATTAATTACCTAACGTGTTACTGTGTTGGTCATTCTGGTGTGATAACATGCTCGCGTTATATTGAGTGAAGCAGTGTATTGTGTATAGTGAAAATTTATTAGCACCTATCCAGCAATTTTTATTGTGCGAAACCCCGGATACTTGGCTAGCAACTGCGTGTCAAAGCGAAAATCTCCCAATTTTATTAATTGATCATGCTAATTGTGAGTTAAAAGCTGCACAAACAGCCATGCTGTTGTTACGTCGATACGCAGTCGATCAGGCAAGCAGTGCAGCGCTATTGGCCTGGCTAAAGCCGTTTGAAGATTATGTTTATCGGAAACAAGGCAATGGCGATTTTAGTGCCCACATCAATTTGTCGAAAAAACTCATCAGTAAATCACATTTTACTCATGGCGATGAATTAATCGATAAGATGGTGTTGTTGATTAAAGAAGAGTTGCACCATTTCCAACAGGTTCTGGAAATCATGCAAGCGCACAATATCGACTATCAAACTCTAACAGCGGCTAGGTACGCGCGCGGACTAATGACGCACGTGCGCACTCACGAGCCAGCTAAATTGATCGATACCCTCATTTGTGGTGCGTTTATCGAAGCGCGCTCCTGTGAGCGCTTCGCCAAGCTAGCACCTCACTTGGATGATGAGCTACATAAGTTCTATGTTTCATTGTTACGCTCTGAAGCACGCCATTTCAACGATTATTTAACCCTGGCAGAGCGAGTACATGGCAGTGACATTAGCGCAAGAGTACAGTTCTTTGCAGAGGTTGAAGCGAACTTGGTGCGCCAGCCCGACACTGAGTTTCGCTTTCATAGTGGTCCTATAGAGGAGCTGAATACGCTAAGCACGGTGGCCTAGCGCAGCTCTCGAATTAATGCTGATGACCATGACTGGCTGCACTGGTTGCGGAAATGCCTTGTTTTGACGCTTGGTAGAAACCATTAGCACCGTGCTCGATAAAACCTAAATTCGTCATTTGGGTAAGAAATGGGTCTGTGTGGTCATCGCCAATATCGGCAAAATCAGTGGCATAATAAGTATGGCGTTGGGCAAAGAAATCAGCGATTTCTTTTGGTTCACTTGCTAGCGCTATCAACTGCCACGTTTCTTGACCCTGCGAAGATTTCCAGGTCAACGATTGAATGAGTTTGAGTTCGGGTAACCAAGCGAGACGCATGGTGACATCACCAAACTGTGCAACGCGTATTTGTGATGTGTGGCATGTGTCCTCCAATTCTTCTTCTACTGGCATTTGTTCGATGACATGATCAGCGATGAGTTGATAGCGATGCGACCAGTCTTTTTCGGTTTTGCCATGCACTGATTCACCCGGTTGGTATTCAATAGTGCGTTGATGTTCATCAAACATCCGATACGGTTTAATTTTATGTTTCCTTACCTGTTGCCACATTTCCGTAACTTGGGTTTGTGGATACTGATGGGCAACTTGGTGATCCTGACGCCACAGAACAAGCTTGGTAAGTTGTTCATGACCATTTTGATGAGTTGCAGTAATGGTGTATTCAGCACGTAGATTTTGTGTATCAATAGCGCAGGATGATTGTCCTAGAGCGTTAACCGATAGGAGAGTCATAAAAGTTAAAATAAGCGTACGGGCTATTATATTCTTGATCATAAGGGGTTTCTCATAGGCAATAGGGCCGCTCATGCGAGAGGCCCTATGGTCAAATCATTTAATTGTGCAATTACTCAATGACAGCATCAGCTTTAGTGACCATGTCGCTAGCAAATGCCATTACATGGAAGACTAAACTTTGTTCATTGGTCCCATTAACCAGAACAGCGCCTGGTCCTTTGGCATAGATCCCAATATCCTCGCCTGAATGGGTTTCAGAGCTCAGCGGGATCAGCGCTTCTTGGTGAAATCCGCTTGCTTGAGTATCTACATTGGTTAGGTCTTTGCGGCCAGTATCGGGCGCGAGTGCATATGTTGCATCAGCATCGGTTTCGTCACCAAAATCGCGGAAGCCTAGACCGTTGGTGTAGCCAAGCGTGGTATATGGCATACCATCGGCGGCAAGGGCCGGCTCATCCGAACCAACAGCGACGACTTTGCCGAGTATTGGATTGCCGCGCTTAGGATAACCAGCGATAGTAAATACGTGGCCATGATCAGCGGTTACAATGATTAAAGTATCTTCGTCACTCGTTAACTGATCAGCAACGGCAATCGCATCAGCAAATGCGATAGTATCGGTTAGCGCCCCGTATGCGCTGCCCGCATGATGTGAATGGTCAATCCGACCCGACTCTACCATCAAGAAAAAGCCTTGCGGATTGTTGTCTAACACACCTATTGCTTTTGCCGTCATGTCGGCAATCGAAGGCTCACCGGCAATATCATTGTCTCGGTCGGCGTCGTATTGCATATGCGATTCGTTAAACAAGCCAAAGATGCGTTCGGTGGTTTCTGTGTCAATCGCATCAAAACCAGCTTGATCATAAACGTAAACACCATTGCCATACGAAGCTTGCCACTCTGCCGTCAAGTCTCGGCCGTCGGTACGATCACCTTCAGTAGCACTTACTGCATCCGGACTATTAAATGCTGGGTCGCGGGGTAAAAAATGACGTCGTCCGCCACCCATCGCAACTTCAATTCCATCAATATCCAAACCGGCATAACGTCCTTCAAGATTCGCTTCAAAATTAACTAATTGGTCAGCGATGTCAGTACAGCCCGCGTTGACCGCTTCAGTTGGCATATCTGAAATATCTTCCCAATTGCGATCCGCTGATTTTGCATAGGTCGCAGCAGGTGTTGCATGAGTAATGCGAGCGGTGGATATTATTCCAGTTGACATACCAGCAATCTCGGCAATTTCTAGTGCACTCACTAATTCATTGCCTGCTACTGTTGAGCAGTCGCCACGACTGATGTCAGCGTCGACGCCAATCGTTCCGACATCGGTTTTAACACCACTCATCATTGCTGTCATAGTGCCAGCTGAATCAGGTGTTTGTGCATCCACATTATAGGTTTTGATTAAACCCGCAAACGGGAAGGTATCAAAACTCAGTTGGTTTTCTTCGCCGTCTAGCCCCTTTAATTGGCCTTCAAGAATACGCGCTGCAGTCACTGTCGAAACACCCATTCCATCACCAACAAACAGGATCACGTTTTTGGCATTCCCGCGGATCTCAGCTAGCGCGTTTTCCATTTGTTCAGCGGATTCAAACTGATATTCCGAAACCAAGTTACCGTTTTCAGTTTGCGACATATTAACATTGGACTGACCTGTAGCGGTTTGCCATACCTGTTTAGCTTCAGCAATTTCCGCCTCTCCGGCCATGAACCATGCATTGTTCAAGCTTGATAAAAGTTCGCCTGAATTCACTTCTGTTACCCCAGGCACGCAGACATAACTGGTATCTGTGATTTCATCTGTACTTAACAAACCATCGCTGTTGAGGTCCAGTCCAGAATCAAACTGAACACCGCTATTGGGGCAATTGGTGTCGCCCACGGCTAATTGTGTTTGCACGGTTAGACTATTCAGGCCGTTGTTGCCATTGGCACCATCTTGTCCGGGGGCTCCATCCTGTCCGGGGGCTCCATTCTGCCCAGGAGCGCCAGCTGGGCCTTGTGCTCCATCGTCGCCCTCAAGGAAGCAGCCATTCAGGCTTGCAACAGCAAGCGCAATAATACTTAATTTTAGTAATTTCATTCTTAACTCGCTTATTCTTCAATGAGACCTAAAGATTGATTAATGAGGTGGAATACCATGTTTTGCTCAACCACACCCTGCACTAATTGAGCGCCTGGACCTGACGCATGCAATGAAATATCTTCACCAGAATGCGTTTCAGATGAAGCGGGGATTAGGGCTTCTTGGTGGAACCCACTCGCTTCGGTATCAATCGTCGTTAAGTCTTTGCGACCCGTGTCGGGTGCGAAGGCGTAGGTAGCATCAGCATCCGTTTCATTACCGAGATCACGAAAACCTAATCCATTGGTATAGCCAAGTGTGGTGTAGGGCATACCATCTGCTGCGGTTGCTGGTTCCTCTGAACCGACACCAACAACCTTGCCTAAGATAGGATTCCCGCGTTTAGGGTAGCCGGCAATGGTGAATACGTGGCCATGATCTGCTGTAACTAAGATGAGCGTCTCATTCGGGTCGGTGTTCTCGTATGCTGTTTGCACGGCTTTGGCAAATTCAATCGTATCAGTTAATGCGCCATAAGCACTGCCTGCATGGTGAGCATGGTCAATACGGCCAGACTCAACCATTAAAAAGAATCCTTTCGCATTGTTGTCAAGGATCTCAATGGCTTTGCCTGTCATTTCACTGATCGATGGCTCACCGGCAATATCGTTACTGCGGTCCGCTTCGTATTGCATATGCGATTCATTGAACAGGCCAAACATCCGTTCAGTCGTACTGGTATCAATAGCATCGAAGCCAGCTTGGTCGTACACATATACGCCGTTATTGTACTGCGCTTGCCACTCTGCGGTAAGATCTCTACCGTCAGTACGATCGCCTTCTACCGAACTCACGGCATCAGGACTGTTGAATGCTTCATCGCGGGGTAAGAAATGGCGACGGCCACCGCCCATGGCGACTTCAATACCATCAACATCTACGCCAGTGTAGCGCGCTTCTAAATAACTCTCGAAGTTAACCAATTGATCGGCAATATCTTTACAACCTGCTGATACTGCAGCTTCAGGCATATCAGAAACATCTTCCCAGTTACGGTCCGCTGATTTTGCGTAGGTTGCCGCCGGTGTAGCGTGTGTGATGCGCGCTGTCGAAATGATACCGGTAGAAAGGCCTTTGATTTCGGCCAGTTCCAGTGCCGTTACCACTTCATTGCCAAACACGGTTGAGCAATTACCGCGCTCGATGTCTTCGTCTACACCAATAACCCCAACATCGGTTTTTAATCCTGACATCATGGCAGTCATGGTGCCCGCGGAATCTGGTGTTTGTGCATCGACGTTATAGGTTTTAACCAGAGCCGTGTGCGGGAAAGCCTCAAAGCTTAAATAACCTTCTTCACCAGGATTGCCGTTTTGTTGACCTTCCAAGATACGGGCTGACGTGAGGGTTGAAATACCCATGCCATCACCGACAAATAAAATAACATTTTTGGCTCGCAAGCGATTGTTCACGTCAAGTTTTGTGGCAATCACTGATTGTGCACCTGTGAACCATTCATTTTCACTTTGGTGCTCAGGGATAACGCCCGCGTGAATGCTCGTAGAAATTGCTAATGCCAATGCACTAACAACACTTTTCCGCATCAGTTTCATTCGATGTTTCCTTTAGTTTTTGTGTGGAGATCCAGCTGCTGTACGGCAAGACCAAGCAGCGACCGCTACGAGACTAGGCTGGTTTTATGACAGAAAATTGACTGAAATTTGAAGGATTTATTGACTATTTGTGACTTAAAAATTAAGGGTTTATGACAACTTAGCTATGGCGCTGGCTGGCGCTTGATTACACTCAAAAAGCCAAGTTGTGCAGGTTCATTCCAGAGGGTGAAGCGACCAAAACACTGCCTTGTTCGTACCAATCGCCCAGCACAATGCGTTGTGCGGGTTCGCCGTTAATCTCTAGCTGATGAACCGCAGGGCGATGGGTATGACCATGGATCATGGTGCGCACATTGTGTTTATTGAACGTCTCGACCACAGCGTCTGGCGCGACGTCCATAATATCAGCCGCCAATCGTTGTTTATTCGCTTTGCTTTTTTTTCGGCCTCGTGACGCTAAATGACGACGTATTGCCAGTGGCAACGCGCCCATGAGCGTCTGCCACCACCGTGTGCGCGCGCGGCTTCGGAATTTTTGATACTCAACATCGTCAGTACATAATTCGTCGCCGTGCAACAGCAGGGTAGGCTCGCCGTATAAGTCGATAACAGTTTGCTCATCCAGAATAGTAAATCCTGCTTGTTGAGCGAAGCGTTGCCCAATCGCAAAATCACGATTACCGTGAATAAAGTAAATCGGCGTAGAAGTGGATAAAGTTTTGAAGATGGCTGCAATGTGTTGATTAAATGGCGTTTGATTATCGTCGCCGATCCAAACTTCAAACAGGTCGCCTAGCACATACAATGCTTCAGCGTGCGGCGCTTTCTCACGCATAAAGACTTCAAAGCAAGCCGTGATTTCCGGGAAATCTTCGCCAAGATGTAAATCAGAGATAAAGTAAGTCTGCGGCATAAACTCGGTAAAACACAGTTGAACAATAGCCAGAACAACGTCGCGCAGTTCCGGCTATTTCATTTAGTCTTTGCGAACCGAAATGGATTCAATGACATAAGGGCTAATGGGAACATCAGCATGGTAGCCATCAACACGAGTTTTGGCCTCTGCAATCGTATCTACAATGTCCATTCCTGCGACAACTTCACCAAAGACACAATACCCCCAGCCGTTGACGGTCTCATTCCGAAAATCAAGAAAGTCATTATCAACAAGGTTGATAAAGAATTGTGCGGTCGCACTATGTGGATCATTGGTACGAGCCATTGCAATTGTCCCGCGCAGATTCCTTTTGCCATTATTGGCTTCGTTCTCTATCGGCGCACCTGTCTCTTTTTCTTGCATTTCGCTATCAAATCCACCGCCCTGGATCATGAAATTTTTGATAACGCGATGGAATAATGTCCCGGTGTAGAATCCACCTTCCACGTAGCGCATAAAA
Organism: Alteromonas sp. DYW1; assembly: GCF_059752595.1. Classification (NCBI taxonomy): domain Bacteria; kingdom Pseudomonadati; phylum Pseudomonadota; class Gammaproteobacteria; order Alteromonadales; family Alteromonadaceae; genus Alteromonas; species Alteromonas sp. DYW1. Next base: position 1,344,648 of record NZ_CM186038.1, read on the forward strand.
TTAGCGACTGTCTTAGGTGCTTCTTCGGCAAACAGTTTGAGTGCAATATCGCCGTAATTTGTATGTAAAATAACCATGGTTTTACTCTTATTAAACAATTGGGTGAAGTGTACAGCAATCTATCTCTGCACAAAAGATTAACCGCGCTAGTGTACAGACACGTTGAATTTGCTACACTTCGCGCCGTTTTTATTTAACCAAAAGGTCAGCGCATTATGTTGCAGTTATTCAATACACGCACGCGTCAAAAGCAACCGTTTGTTCCGCGAGAAGAGAATAAAGTGGGATTGTATGTGTGTGGAATAACCGTTTACGACCTCTGTCATATGGGCCACGCCAGAACCTATTTGAGTTTTGACATCCTGGTGCGCTACCTGCGCTCGCGCGGATATGATGTCACCTACGTCCGTAACATCACTGACGTTGATGACAAGATCATCCAACGCGCTAACGCCAACGGCGAAAGTCCGGATGAGCTGACCGCGCGCACCATTGCAATGATGCACGAAGATTTTGCTGCGATTAACTTATTGGAGCCTGATATTGAGCCGCGTGTCACCACGCATATGAGTGAGATAATTGCGGTAATTGAACGCTTAATTGAGAAAGGTCATGCTTATGTGACCGCAAGTGGTGACGTATTATTCGAAGTTTCTACATACGGTGCTTATGGCGAGCTAAGTAAGCAAGATTTAACCCAGCTAAACGCCGGTGCGCGGGTTGATGTTGATGAACAAAAGCGTGACCCGATGGATTTTGCGCTATGGAAAGCTACCAAGCCAGGTGAGCCGAGTTGGGATTCACCGTGGGGTAAGGGGCGCCCAGGATGGCACATCGAATGTTCTGCAATGAATCATAAGCATCTGGGCGAGCATTTTGATATTCACGGTGGTGGCTCAGATCTGATTTTCCCCCATCATGAAAATGAAATTGCCCAGTCATGCTGCGCTTTTGATACGCCATACGTGAACGTATGGATGCACGCTGGCATGGTGCAAGTCAATGATGAGAAAATGTCTAAGTCATTAGGCAACTTTTTTACCTTACGCGATGTACTTCAGCAGCACGATCCGGAGACTTTGCGGTTCTTTTTGATGTCGGCGCATTACCGCAGTCAATTAAGCTATAGCGAAGACAATATTCTACAAGCTCGAGCCGGCTTGGAGCGTTTGTACACGGCATTGCGCGGCGTCGATATTCCGAGTACAGGTGAGTTAGATTACGCCGGCTACCTGGATAAATTTAACGCTGCTATGGATGATGATCTCAATATGCCAGAGGCCATTGCGGTGTTATTTGAGATTGCTCGCGATCTTAATAAGGCTAAATCAGATCCAACGGAAGCTGCAAAATTGGCTTACGTTCTCGTTGGTTTAGGCGCCATCTTAGGGATTTTACAGCTGGACCCAAATGTCTACCTGCAAGGTGAGCAGGGGGATGATGTAGCAGAAATCGAAGCGTTGATTAAGCAGCGTAACGATGCGCGTGCTGCCAAAGACTGGGCCAGAGCGGATGCCGCCAGAGATGCATTAAAGGCACTCAATATTGAGTTAGAGGACGGTCCGCAGGGCACCACATGGCGTCGATTATAAGTTCGTGTCTTCTACCACTGGCTGTGCTTTACGCGCAGCCAGCTCACTATGCCACCGCTTGTTGCCAACGTGTGCTTTGACTAAATCCAGTACTTCGTTCACGACCAACAACACTTCACTATCCAACGCTTTCTCTTCAATCGTTTCTTGTTCAAAACCATTGGTGACAAACTCTTCAATTTGTTCTGGGGTCAGGTCGGAGAGTAGATTGATAATTGACTGAGTCACAATATCGGTAACCGCAGCCTCCAACGTTTTTTCAATGGTTGAGCCAACAACGGGCACGATTTTCATGGCTGAAATATGATCGTTGTTACGGATCGCCTTGCCAACACTACCCAGCACGTGCTCGCGGATCACTTTACCGTGCACAGGATGTAAAATACTGTGCCCCACATGATTGAGCGTTGAAGCCCCCCAATGCGTAATGATTTGTTTGCGTGGCAACAGGACGGTTTGCACTATGTCATCGATAAGGGGAGAGCCGGCACTGATATCTTTTTGTGCATCACTGATCACTTTTACCACGATCCGATCACTCAGCTCTTCGACTATTACGTCGTAATAGAAAGCGATAAAGCGAAATAGCGCCGTTTGGTTTAAGTCGATGATATTAAATTTGTGCAGGCGATGGAGGATGGAAATGATCCGCAAGAAGCGGAAAATCCGGGTTGCTGCTAGCGGGATGCAGCCCACTAAATCATACCAATGAATAAATGGGAAAAAATACCAGCGCATGTAAGTTTTACGCACAACTGAAGCAATCCAGCGCACCACAAACTCGGTTAAAAAGATGCCGATAAACACCAGATCAACAAACAGGAAGTTTTCATGCAGCGGGTTGTAAGCTACCACAAATGCGGGTGTGTACTCGCCTAAAAAACGATATACCACATCGGTGGCATACAGTGCGTCAAAGATCAGCCACAGCATATTCAGCAACAAAACGCCCAGCATCGCAAGATCCAGCAATAACCATGGACCCTCATGACTAGCGCGCAAATTCTCCCGATTGATCTTTAGCATTTAAGCGTCTCTAGCTAGCAATATTGGCTACGTCGACAATGACAGTTAACTTTTGCCCTGGTTGCAGGTATTTTTGTTGGTGCAGACTATTCCACTGTTTTAACTGCGAGACACGGACTTTAAATTTGTTGGCGATACGTGATAAAGAATCCCCATTGCGCACGGTGTAGGTTACGGTTCGAGTCATCGCTTCGGGGGTTGCTTCACCCTCTATCCAAACTACAAGCTTTTGCCCAGGGCGCAGCATATCGCCCGGCGCCATACCATTCCATTGAGCCAATGCTTTAGTCGTTACCCCATATTTGCGTGATAAGTCCCAAAAGGTATCGCCAGAGACAATCGTATGGGTAATCTGATGGCCTCTGCGATCTCTATTTTGTAAGGCCAATAACCGCTGCTCTGATGAAAGCGAATAGTCTTGTAAATCGCGCAATGCAACGGGCACGAGGAGGTGGTCTCCAGCGCGGATAACATTACCTTTCAGTTGATTTACTTGCTTTATTACGTCTGCGGTCGTGTGATATTGCTTCGCAATCTTTAATAAACTGTCGCCGCGCTTTATTTCGTGGCGAGCCCAATTCAGGCGCTCACTTTCGTCAGCTTCTGCCAGTGCGGTAAGAAAGGGTTCAACGGATTTTTTGGGCAACACTAACTGGTGCGGACCCTCTGGATCTGTTGCCCAGCGATTAAAGCCGGGATTCAGTGCTGATAATGCTTCAACCGACAACCCCGCAAACTTAGCTGCAATCGCTAGGTCAATCTGTTGATGCACATCCACGATTTCAATGACCGGCTCATCTTTTATTACAGGCCATGCAAATTCGTACCGTTCACGGTTTTTTAGAATATCCGCTAATGCCAACAATTTCGGGACATAGGCCCGCGTTTCGCGCGGTAGTTCGAGGGACCAAAAGTCTGTGGGTTTACCTTGTCTGGCATTCTTGCGAATAGCGCGCTTTACTCGCCCCTCGCCACTATTGTAGGCAGCCAACGCATGCAACCAATCGCCGTCAAAAAACTGATGCAGGTATTGCAGGTAATCTATCGCTGCTTCGGTTGATGCAATGACATCACGGCGACCGTCGTACCACCACGTTTGTTTCAGACCAAAGCGCTTTCCCGTGCCTTCGATAAACTGCCACATGCCAGCTGCACTGCCATGTGAATAAGCGAAGGGATCAAATGCACTCTCGACAATGGGGAGCAGTACCATTTCCATTGGCATATCGCGGGCTTTAAGGCGCTCTATAATGTGCAGCAGGAAAGGCTCTGCACGCTTGGATACACGTGCCATATAATTGGGGTGTTTAAGGTACCAGCGTTTTTGGGCGTTTACTCGCGAGTCATTAGGAATAGGGAAACTAAAATCTAACGCTGCGATATCCCAAAGGTTGGTGAGTTCCGGAGCACTTTCTTCCGGCGTGGTTAAATCGAGCTCGATGGGCTCGACCGGATGCATAGTTGCAATGACACCTTCATTATCAACCGGCTCTTCGGCCTGTTCACTAACCTTAGCGGGTTGCGTCGAAAGGGTAGGCTGTGTGGTGCTAACACAACCTGATAAGATTACCCAAAAGGCAATACCGCACGCGGTAACAGCAGCTCTATTCGTCATTTAAAACCTTGGCTAGCAACAATAATCCATGCGTCAGTTTACCTGTTTGTCCGGTGTAATACCAACCTGACTATGGGACTTGGCAGAGGATCAAAAATTATCTTTCCACGCTCTGACCGCAGTGAAAACGTCAAGTTCAGTCTCAATGGCCTGATTTCCCTGACGCTCTACGGACTGGCGAATGGCATCACTGTGGCTGCGTAGAAATGGATTGATTGCTTTTTCGATACCCATTTGACTCGGTAAGGTAGGTTGCTCAGCAGCACGCTTGGCTTGAGCCCACGCGAAGCGTTCATTCAAGGCCCGATTGTCGGGCTCGACCGCGCGCGCAAAAGCCATATTCGCAAGCGTGTATTCATGGGTACACCACACTAATGTTGCGTTGGGTAGGGCAGATAGTTTTGCCAAAGACTGTTGCATCTGGGCGGGTGAGCCTTCAAACAGACGCCCGCACCCGGCGCTAAATAACGTATCACCGCAGAGCACACCACCATGGCCAATAAAGCCAATATGGTCGAGCGTATGGCCGGGGATTTCAATGATTTCAAAGCTCAGTGCAAGCTCAGGTATCACTACGTTGTCCGATTCTTTTACTGGCTCGTTGATTAACCTGATCCTCGGGTTGTCAGGCCCAATCACGCGCAAGTGAGACCAACGTTGACAGAGTTGAGTTAGCCCGCCAGTGTGGTCGGCATGATGGTGTGTGATCAAAACCGCAACAAGGTCCAATTGATGTTGCTGACAGAACGAAATAACCGGTTCAGCGTCACCGGGGTCTACCACCACGCATCGTTTGTCATCATAGAAACACCAAATGTAGTTGTCGACAAAGGCTGGAATTGGTGTTATCGATACATTACTGGGCAGGGCATCGCTCATTGATTTTCACTCATCACTAGTCACTTATAGTCATGTACTATAGGGAGATGTGATAGGCATATCAACGTGGGATTGGAAAGAAAAATACCGCATGAAGGCAGCGTTAAAGCACAATCACAGTCATTATCCAAAAAGCTGGCAAGCGCTGCCAAATGGTGAGCTATTGCAGCAATCCATCGCGCTGAAATTGGCTGCACATTCGCGCCTTTGTTTTGGCTACCACTTGCTTAAGATAGGCCGCCTTACAGCTGATGTTGAGTTATCGGAATGCACCATAAAGCACACAGTGACACTGACCCACACCCGCGAAGCAAAGTCTTCCATAGTTGCTAACGCTACCGAGATGCCGTTAGCTGAAAACAGTATTGATGCTGTAGTGGCTGCACTTGAATTAGACTACTCAGCTGATCCCCACCAAGTACTTCGCGAAATTGATCGGGTAATAACGCCAAATGGTCATCTCATGTTAATTGGCTTAAATCCTTTTAGCCTTGATTGGCTACTTAGTTTTTTGCCTTTCAAGCGCTACCACTCGTTGCGTCAAGCGCGCTATTTCCGTCAAGGGCGAGTGATGGATTGGTTACAATTATTGGGCTTCGAGGTGATTGAGAGTACCAAAATTGCTCACTTCTGCTTATTATTCAAAGATACCAATCATCAAGCAACCAGGCTAAACCGCTGGTGCGCTAAATATCTACCCTGGAGTGGAGCTGCTTATGTGATCATCGCGCGCAAACGCGAAATCCCGCTTTCTTTGGTTAAACCCTCATGGCGGCTGAAACCTAAATTTTCAGCTATTGGTGCATCAGCGAGCATACAAACCAGAAATTAATTCAATGAATAAACTGGCGAAAGTGGAGATTTCGGCAATAATGTCGATAACAACTTTGTGACAATTAATCGTTTATCAACCTTGAGTGAGACCACAGGCGATGTTTTCAAGAAAGTCCAAGCCGGAAGATTTGCAACAAATAAAAAAACTCAGTGACCAAAATTCAGCACTTGAAAGCCAAGTAGCTGAACTACGAGCCCAGTTAGATGCTGAATCGCATGATGCAGCTCGGATGAAAAGCGAAGTGGAGGCCAGTCACCAATTCTTGCGTGCGGTTGCGCAGTCAGGCGGCAGCATAGCTAACGTGCGCGAAAAAGCGTTGGAAGCTGCACATGCGTTGTTGGCCCAACGTGATGAATTAGCCGGCTCTGATGCGACTTTTGAGGGATCATCCGAAGTGTTGGATGACACCGTTTCGGGTTTAAGCCAGATTGATGAGATATCATCACGCGGAGTTAAACATGCGGGCGAGCTTTCTGGTTTAGCGAGTAGCATTAGTAATTTCGTTGTGGTGATTAATTCAATCGCCGAGCAAACCAACCTACTGGCACTGAACGCTGCTATTGAGGCGGCGCGCGCCGGCGAAACTGGGCGAGGCTTTGCGGTGGTTGCAGAGGAAGTGCGTAATCTAGCAATGCGTTCTTCTGAATCTACTCAGGAAATTAATAACTTGGTAGCCAAGATCGAAGAAGGCACGCGGAATATTGAAACCAATATTAATGAAGTTTCAGAAAAGTCCCGCGAACTGGTAGGTAAAACGGGAGATGTGCGTTCACGTGTATCGGATATTTTGTCACTGGCAAAGCGTATGCGCAATACCATCAGGGAAACTGCAGGAGAAAGTTTGTTTACTGCAGCGCAACTTGAAGTATTAGCGTTAAAAAGCAGTGTTTATGAAGCCTTAGCTAGTGGACAGACGGCTCAGTTACCTGGCTACAGTGAAAGTCAGTTAGCCAACCTGGACGGAGTTTCAGAAGCCGACTTACGTGGTTTAGATACCAGCTATCGCCGGTTTGCTGACGCTGCTTCTGCGCTACTATCAAAAAGCCAGGCGTCAGGGAAGGTCGATGCGGGTGCGTTACAGGCATTTGAAGAAGCGAGCAACAAGTTGATCCATTCACTGTAACTGTGTGTCGCCGTGTTGCGGATAAGATTTGAATGATAGAAAAACGCCCGTCAAATTGAACGGGCGTTTGGTTTTTTTGGGGAAGCTTACTTAACCCGCATGCCCGGTTTTGCCCCACTATGTGGCTCTAGGATGTATAAGTCCTTGCCGCCTGGGCCTGCCGCTAAAACCATACCTTCAGATAGGCCAAAGCGCATTTTACGCGGGGCCAAGTTAGCCACCATTACCGTATACTTGCCAGTCAAATCTTCCGGTTGGTAGGCAGATTTTATTCCAGCAAAAACTTGCCGAGTTTCATCACCAATATCCAGCTCCAACCGCAATAGCTTGTCAGCTCCTTCAACGTGCTCTGCTGTTAAAATTTTAGCGATGCGCAAATCAATTTTGGCAAAATCATCAAAATTGATCGTTTCAGCGATCGGATCTGATACGCGTGCTGCAGGCGTTGCCGCTTCTGGTGTAATGGTCTCTTTTGAGTCTTCGATCATAGCGTTAACTTTATCCATTTCAATGCGTTGCATCATCGGCTTGAATTTATTGATAGCATGCTCATAGAGAGGCTGAGAAGCACTTTCCCAAGTTAGCGTATCATTTAAAAAGGCTTCTGCCTGTTCAGCTAATTTCGGTAATACCGGTTTGAGGTAAGTCACTAAAATACGGAAACAGTTGATACCTAATGAACAAACATCGTGTGTGAGGCTTTGCTTATCCTCATCCTTAATTGTGACCCACGGTGCCTGCGCATCGATATATTGGTTGGCACGGTCCGCAAGAGCCATTATTTCTCGGATTGCTTTATGATATTGGCGTGTCTCAAAGCCTTTCGCAATTGACTCAGCGGCATTGGTAAATGCAGCTAATAAATCCGCATCGGCACAGTTAGCTGAAAGCTTGCCGTTAAAGCGCTTGGTAATAAAGCTCGCGCACCGGCTAGCAATATTAACCACTTTACCGACTAAATCTGCGTTAACTTTTTGCGCAAAGTCTTCAAAGTTTAAATCAATATCGGTAACGGCATCACTTAGCTTTGATGCAAAGTAGTAGCGTAAGTACTCTGGATTAAGATGGTCAAGGTAGGTGCGGCCTTTAATAAATGTCCCGCGCGATTTTGACATTTTAGCGCCATTGACGGTAACGAAACCGTGAACATTAACACCCGTTGGCTTCCGGAACCCCGCGCCCTCAAGCATCGCAGGCCAAAAAAGGCAGTGGAAATACGTGATGTCTTTACCAATAAAGTGATAAAGCTCGGTATCTTTGCCATTTAGCCAATAGGCATCAAAATCAATGCCTTCGCGATCGCACAGGTTTTTGAAGCTGGCCATGTAACCGACAGGAGCATCTACCCAAACATAAAAGTATTTATTGGGTGCATTTGGGATCTCGAAACCGAAATAAGGCGCATCGCGACTGATATCCCACTGTTGTAGTCCTTGTTCAAACCATTCATTTAGCTTATTCGCCATTTCGGTTTGCACAGCGCCACTGCGTAACCATTCCTTTAACATGGTTTCAAATTGTGGCAGGTCAAAGAAATAATGCTCTGAGTCTTTCAAGATCGGAGTGGCACCGGAAACTGCCGAACGCGGATTTTTAATTTCAGTTGGACTGTAGGTCGCCGAGCATACGTCGCAGCTATCGCCATATTGATCTTCAGCGCCGCAATTAGGGCAAGTACCTTTGACAAACCGATCGGGCAAGAACATGTTTTTTTCTGGGTCGAAAAGCTGACTGATGGTTCGGGTACTGATATAACCATTACTGTTCAGACGGTTGTAGACTTCTTCACACAGAGTTTTGTTCTCATCTGAGTGAGTGACGTAGTAATTGTCATATTCGACGTAAAAATCGAGTAAATCTTGATGATGTTCGGCACGGGTCTGGGCGACCATTTGCTCGGGGGTAATACCCAGCTCTTGCGCTTTAAGCATAACCGGTGTGCCATGCGCGTCATCTGCGCACACACTGTAACATTGATGGCCACGCATGCGCTGAAAGCGAGCCCAGATATCCGTTTGGATGTGTTCTAGCAGGTGACCTAGATGGATAGAACCGTTAGCATAGGGTAACGCACTGGTTACCAGAATTCGGCGTTGCTTGCCTGACGATAAAGACGGATCGATGGTTGACATGTATTTCCGAGCAATTGGGTTAAAAAAAATAGCTGCAAATACTACCGTAAACACGGTTTGTTTGCATCCGTAAATTAAGCGCTATGAATGCGATAGATTCGCGCATTTTATCGGCGATCTAAGGAGACAACAGTGGGGATTTTTTCTCGATCAACATCCAGCGAAGATGCACTAAAGAAACATTTAGTTTCGTTATTGGCAGAATTTTTTGTAGTTGATCATAGTAAGCCGAGTGCTTGGGTCAGTGTGGAAGACGACGTTATAACCGTTGGCTTGCCCTTTGCCGCGACTTCACAAACAGATATTCTGCTGGATTGGTTACAAGCCGAATGGGCACAGCGTTTCACTGAGCTAACCATGCCCGCTATCCAAGTAACCACACAAATTCCCGTCATGCAAAGCGCTAAGCCCCCCGTGCTCAATGTTAAAAACATCATTGCCATTGCATCGGGCAAAGGCGGCGTCGGAAAGTCGGCGACCACTGTTAATCTTGCATATGCGCTACAGCAAGAAGGCGCGAAAGTTGGGGTTCTTGATGCGGATATTTATGGTCCATCTGTTCCAATTATGTTGGGCAATCCGCAAGAACACCCCCGTAGCGAAGACAACAAGCATATGCAACCGGTTACCGCTCACGGAATTGTTGCGAATTCAATTGGGTATCTGGTGCCGGCGGAAAACGCGACAGTATGGCGGGGGCCCATGGCCAGCCGCGCATTACATCAATTACTGTATGAAACACAATGGCCAGTGTTGGATTACTTATTGGTTGATATGCCGCCAGGTACGGGAGATATTCAACTTACTATGTCGCAGCAAGTGCCGTTAACAGCTGCCGTTGTGGTTACCACACCACAAGATATAGCCTTAGCGGATGCGACAAAAGGTATTGCGATGTTTGAGAAAGTGAATATTCCGGTATTAGGGTTGATTGAGAATATGAGCTATTACCAATGCCGCAAGTGTGGAGAGCGTGAATACATATTTGCTACAGAAGGCGGACAACGTTTGGCTGATCGGCACAATATTCCATTGATTGGCGCGTTACCTTTGGATATTCGGATCCGTGAACACGCCGATAGTGGCGAGAACTTATTACAAACGGATCCTTCAGGTCCATTGGCTCAGGCGTATTTGCAAGCCGCAAGAACGTTGTCACAACAACTGGCATTTGATCTTGAGGTGCATCCTGAGTCGGCAAAGGTGGTGCGTGGTGAGCCAATATCGGTAGTGCAAAAATCTTAATCGAACACAAGGTATTGCTTGCGTGAATACTGCCAAGCATAATACGCGAGGTCGCTGCTCAGGCGACGAATTAAATGGAGACGTATAACATGCGTTTGTGTGACCGCGATATATACAAGCATTTGCAGGAAGGCAAAATTGCCATTACCCCAACACCTGATTATGACCAGATCAGCGGTGTTACTGTGGATATTCGTTTGGGTAATAAATTCCGCGTGTTTGAAGATCATGCGGCGCCTTACATTGATCTCAGTGGCAAAAAAGAAGAAATGCAGGAAGCCTTGAATTCAGTGATGAGTGACGAAATACAAGTCGCTGAAGGTAAAGCCTTTTTCTTACATCCAGGCGAACTCGCGTTAGCGGTAACCTTAGAATCAGTCACCTTACCCGACGATATCGTTGGCTGGCTTGATGGGCGTTCGTCGCTGGCGCGATTGGGTTTAATGGTGCATGTTACTGCGCACCGGATTGACCCAGGTTGGTCGGGTAATATTGTATTAGAGTTTTTCAATAGCGGTAAATTACCTTTGGCCTTAAAGCCGGGTATGAAAATCGGCGCCTTGTCATTTGAAGTGTTATCCAATCCAGCAGAAAAACCCTACAATGCTCGATTAGACGCAAAATACAAAGGCCAGGACAGCGCAGTCGCTAGCCGGATCAGCGCGGATGATAAGAGTTAATTATCAGACTGAAAAGTAGCTCTTTGCATCAAACTACGTGGTAATAGATAGCAAAGAAATGGCAGGCTGCACCAGCAACTACGAACAAATGCCAAATAGCATGCGTGTAGTGGCGGCTTTTTAACATATAAAATGGGATCCCTGCGCTGTAACAGAGCCCGCCAGCAACCAAAAGGGTAAAACCACCGGCAGAAAGTGACTGATAGATAGGGTAGATCAACAAAATAGCAAACCACCCTAATGCTGCATAGGTCGTCACACTAATTTTTGGATATTTATGACCAACAGTCGTTTTAAAAACAATGCCTGCGACGGCAATACTCCAAACAGTAATTAGTGCCGCAGTACCTATCCATCCGCCAACCGCAAGCACCATAAACGGTGTATAAGTGCCAGCAATTAATAAATAAATTGCGGTATGATCAATTTTCCGTAGGACCTTGCGCCAGTGGAGGTCTTTAACGGAGTGATAAATCGTTGAAGATATAAACATTGCAGCAAGGCTTGTTGCGTACACAAGCGCAGTTGCATATTCAACGGGACTATCGCTTTTTGCGCTAAGAGCAATCAGTCCTATGATGGCAAGGCAAAACCCAAGCGCATGTGTACTGGCATTGAGTAGCTCCTCAACGGGCGAATAGTGGCCATGATCCATGGCGATTGATTTCTTTGGTAGCATAAGAAGAAAAATATTCGACAATGAATAACAAGTGTAGCTTTTCAGCGTACATCTGTACACCGAAAGCGCTAAACTTCATAAAATCTTCATGTATTGCTAGCTGTCATAACCAATTTTTTTCTTATTTGAGAAGCGTGCAATTACCGAATTGACGTCACTGATTGTGCGACGTAATTTACGTGTGGCTTCCAGTGAGCGCTTGGTTGAGTGCTCTGTTTCCACTGCTCCTTCGGCAATTTGAACTATTTGCTGATTAATATGTTCAGCCACTGTGCTTTGCTCTTCAACTGCGGATGACATTTCAATGGTCATATCACTGATCCCGACCACAGCTTGATTGATTTCGTTGAGGGTGGCGCGCGTCTCCTCGACAATAGCCGTGCCACGTTCTGCTGCATGCATACCATCATCCGACACTTTAACTGCCCGCTCAGAACGCTCTGACAACTCTTTAATGATGTTATGGATGCGATCGGTTGATTCGCGGGTCTTGGATGCCAGCGATCGTACCTCATCTGCGACCACAGCAAAGCCGCGGCCTTGTTCTCCAGCCCGAGCAGCCTCAATTGCCGCGTTTAATGCAAGCAGGTTGGTTTGGTCAGCAATACTACTAATAATACTCGCAGCCTCGCCAATATCAGAAGTAGATTGAGCTAACTCTTTTACTGTTTGTGAAATTATTGACACCGCATCCCGCAGTTCAAGAATAGCGCTCATGGATTCTTCAGCTTTATGATTTCCATCCTGCACGTTTTTCGCAGCTGCTTTGGCGCTATTCGCATTTAACTCAACACGTTCAGCGACTTCTTGAATTGCCTGGGACATTTCAGTAATTGCCGAGGCAATTTGTTGAGTGGCTTCGTTTTGCTTCAACACAATAGCACTGGTTGTTTCAGCCAGCTCGTGAGTACTATTGGCAACGCCATCGAGACCACCAACGGCATCTGACGTACGAGTCAAGGCTGTTCGAGTGCGTGCCAGCTCACAACCAAGCACTAATTTAGCTCTGGCGCGAGCACCGTAATCGTCAAAATAGGTTTGTGCGACTACCGGATTACTATACGAGTCTGGGCTCAAATTCATTAAATCTTCCCAGTCTTTTGTGGTGACTATACTTTGCCAAACTGCAGAGCAACAGAACCCAATCAAGCCAATCAACGCGGCTGACCAGCCGCTTAAAAGGCCTAAAACAATAACGATAGGTAACCCAATCCCCCAGGTTGGCAATGTTTTCTTCGCATAATGCCAAGCTAGTTCACCAAGGCTAGTGCTTGATTTACCGGCACGTAAACGTTCATATCGAGCCTCGGCTCGCTCGATTTCAGCCGGCAGGGCAGGTACACGAACCGATTCATAACCAACAACCTCACCGCTTTCAAAGACTGGGGTGACAAATGCTGAAACCCAGTAATGATCACCATTTTTACGTCGGTTTTTGACCAATCCCATCCAAATCTTGCCAGCTTGCAGGGTAGCCCACATTTCTCGGAAAACACCCTCTGGCATATCCGGGTGGCGGACTAAGTTATGATTTTGGTTAATCAGTTCCTCACGCTCAAAACCACTGACCTCAATAAACTGGTTATTGCAGTATTTAATATGGCCGCGTAAATCAGTCGAGGAAATAAGACGGTAATCGGAAGGTATTTTATATTCCCGTTGCGTGACTGGTTGATTGTTCCGCATGCTGAATAGACTCCTTGATTTACCTATTTAAAAACAACTTAAAACAACTTCACTGTAGGGTATCTGTTCTAAAAGTAGTTGATGATCCGGAATATTTACAATTTATCTATCGGCACCTGGGTTGAAAGTTGTACAAGAATTCAACAATTAGTCTGATATCGTGTGAATAGCGTTGGATTGCGGCTAATTACCCTTTGCTTTAAAACGGAAAATCAGTAGAATGCGCGCTTCGGTCGGTGTGTAGCGCAGCCTGGTAGCGCACTGTCATGGGGTGTCAGGGGTCGGAGGTTCAAATCCTCTCACACCGACCAATTCTATTCCTGATATCCTTAGAAAATCTATTTATTAACACCATCCCATAAGCAAAGAGGCGACGTTCGTCTTGCACTTTTAGTAATACCTTCCTTCGTGTTGTAGGTGACTATTGTTGTCAAGAGCCCACCTTATCGGTCTAGTGAATAAGTCTTCATTTGCTTGAGGTAGAAAGTCGTCTAGTAACTTTAAATTGATTTATGTAGGCTAGGATCGGTTTAATTTTTTGGAGAGTATAGGTGTTTAATCGTCTTCTTGTTATGGTTGGCTTGGCTTTATCACTAAGCATCAGTGTTTCAGCTCAACAGGTGATGACGCCTGAAAAGCTTTGGCAAGTTCAGCGAGTCAGCCCACTGGGCTTAAACAACGCAGGAACTCATGTCATTTACCGGGTTACCACGCCCAATGTTGCGAATAATGACTTTAGTAGCAAAGTTTATCAGGTGCCAATTAAGGGAGGGGCGCCACTACTGTTAGATGCATATCAAGGTATCCTGCAGAACGATAAAATTTCTCCCGATGGTAGCAAGCGGTTATTCCATCAATCTGTGGAAGTGGAAACCGTATTGGCCGTCGATAAGTATTCGGAGTTAAGTAAAGCCAATGCTTATGTTTTTGATGATTTGAACTATCGCCACTGGGATACATGGAATGATGGAAGCTTTAACCATGTATTTTACCAAGACTTAGCCAGCGAAGAGAAAGTCGACATTATGGCGGGAGAAGCTTTCGCTACACCCACGGCACCTTTTGGTGGCGCAGCAGATTACATTTGGGGCCCTAAGGGAGAAAATATTTACTATGTCAGTAAAAAGCTATCAGGGTCTGAATATGTAACGAGTACTAATACCGACATTTATCGCTATAACCTGGCGAGCAAGGAAACGCTCAATATTACCGAAAATAATCTCGGTTATGACAAATATCCCGCGTTTTCATCAACAGGCCAATTAGCATGGTTACGCATGGATGTTCCCGGATATGAAGCTGATAAAAACGACATCATTGTTAAGCTCAACGGCACTGAGATAAATCTTACTGCTCATTGGGATGGCACGGTTAATAGTTTCAAATGGAGTCATGATGCAAAGCGGATCTATTTTGTGGCACCGACGGGCGGAACGGTTCAATTATTTGAAGTGGCGGTTAGCACTCAATCAAAACCGCAAGTAAAACAACTAACTAGCGGAATGTTTGATGTGAATGGCATCGTGGCAGCTTTAGACGACCACATTGTCGTCACCCGCAGCAGTATGAATAGCGCTACAGAGATATATCGCTTTGATATAAAAAAACAAAACTTAGTTGCTTTGACAGCGGTGAATAAGGCGTTTTATGCAGAGCTTGATTTACCTACAGTAAAAGAGCGAATGGTTACAACACAAGACGGTAAAGAGATGTTTGTTTGGGTTATCTATCCACCTAATTTCGATGCGTCACAAAAATATCCAACTTTGTTGTACCTCCAGGGTGGTCCGCAAGGCGCGCTGTCGCAGTTTTATTCGTTTCGATGGAACTTCCAAGTAATGGCTTCACAAGGATACATTGTGGTTGCTCCCAATCGCCGCGGCATGCCCGGTCATGGGGTTAAATGGAATGAGGACATAAGTAAAGATTGGGGTGGGCAAGCAATGCAAGACTATCTCGATGCCATCGATGATATTGCCAAAGAGTCTTATGTAGACAAGGATCGTATAGGAGCTGTTGGAGCCAGTTTTGGTGGTTATTCTGCGTTCTATTTGGCCGGCAATGACAATGGTAGATTTAAGACATTTATCTCTCATTGTGGCGTTTTCGATACGCGTAGCATGTACGGTACAACGGAAGAATTATTTTTCGTAAATCATGATTTCGGTGGTGCGTATTGGGAAACTAATAATGCTGCCGCGAGAAAAGCTTATGCTGAGTTTAATCCTATTAATTATATTGATAAATGGGATAGTCCAATGTTGGTTATCCATAATGGTAAGGACTACCGTGTACCTCTAGGGCAGGGGATACAAGCTTTCCAAGCCGCTAGATTGCGCGGGTTAAAGAGTCGGTTCCTGTACTTCCCAGAAGAAAATCACTGGGTTCTTACACCACAGAACGGCATTGTGTGGCAGCGAGAATTCTTTAAATGGTTGGAAGAAACACTCTAGCGTGACGTCATCAGGCTGCAAAAAGTGCAGCCTGATGACGCCAAAAAGCTAGATCCTATCGAATAGTCAAAAGCTCATTGTTTCTTTGTAAGGGCTTGTGAAGTGAGCAGAGTCTTGTGGATGCAGGTTGTGAGTTGAATCGTGTTTAATCATTACCGAAGCTAGCCGGTCAAATGCTTCTGCAAGGGGGCATCGAATCAACTAATAGTCGTGGTTTTATTTAGTAACTCGGTAACTCTATCGGATTGGCGACGCCCCAACAGTGTGATTGCGAAAAAGTTTTCGTTTATATTCTCCAATACTTCAAAAACGGTTAAAACTCCCTGTCCTATCTCATCACGTACGACTAGCGGAGGCAGGACTGACAGCGCACCGCTGTCCCTTGCAAGCAGTCTTAGCATAGCCATATCGTCAGACGTTGCGACTACGTCAGCAGTATATTGTTGTTCAGCACATAACGCATCAAAGGCCGATCGGATTTCAGTGGTCTTTGCAGGTAGTACCCACTTTGCTTTTTCATACGCTGCAGGGAATTTTGCGTTTGGTTGCGCGTGTGGAGGTCCAACGATAGCAACGTGTTGTTGATCAATTTTGGTATGTTGCCATTGTTGGTGAGGCGCGGTTTCATGAATAACTCGATTAGTTAAGATAAAATCAAATTCATGGTTAGCTAAACCGACCAATAGCTCGGTCATCCCGCTTAATGATATATTTATTTCAAGATTTGACTCTTGCAATAGAGGAGCTATAAAGCGATCGACAAAGTTTCGCGACAGATGCGACAACACCCCAATATTGATAACACTGGTGTTAACCTCGATGCCTTTGTGTAGCAACCGCTCGAGCTGCTCTCCGCTACTGAATATATCATTTGCAAACCTTAGTACCTGCTGTCCAACATCAGTTACCCTAAGTACTCTGCCAGAACGTTCAAATAACTGGACCCCATAACGACCTTCTAACGCTTGTATTTGAGTGGATAGCGCAGATTGCGAAATGTGAAGTTCTTTAGCAACTTTGGTCAAACTTTGCCCATTCGCCACGCGCCAAAAATAATAGAGATGGTGGTAATTGAGTCTACTCATAACCCTATTGTTCTAAATAATGTATGTTTTACATAGGATATATGTATTTTATTTATATTTCTCTTGCAAGGCATAATTCGCGCCACTGACTAGGCAAGCACGCTTCGTTCTTGCCAAATTGATTGTTTACAGCAGAGACGTTTGAACCAATGGATTTACTACTGAATTTTTTGCAACTCATAATAAAAGGCCTGCAAACGCCGACCCTTGGATTTTTGTTAGGCGGTATGTTCATGGCTGCTGTAGGCAGTCGCTTAACTATTCCGGAGCAGGTTTATAAATTCATTGTTTTTGTTTTGTTGATGAAAATAGGCTTGCGTGGAGGTATTGAAATAAGAGATGCAAATTTTGCCGAAATAATACTGCCAGCACTAATGTGTGTCGGTATCGGTATCATTATCGTCTTTTTGGGGAGATTTACGCTCGCTAAGTTACCGGGTATAAAGCCAGTAGATGCAATTGCTACTGCCGGCTTATTTGGTGCAGTATCCGCATCGACGTTTGCTGCTGCAATGTTACATTTAGATGATGTTGGGATGCGCTACGAAGCTTGGGTTTCGGCACTTTATCCTTTCATGGACATACCGGCTTTAGTCGCTGCCATTGTGTTAGGCAGAATGGCTGGTGAGAAAAAATCAGAACAATCGAAAATTGATGCGCAAACAAGCCACAAAAAACAAGTCTCTGTAGGCGAAGTTATCAAAGATAGCCTACAAGGGGCGGCGTTGTCGGCATTGATCTTGGGTCTGCTGCTTGGATTACTCACCAAACCAGAGTCTGTCTACGACAGTTTTTATGAACCACTATTTCGTGGATTCTTGTCTATTCTAATGATTATCATGGGGATTGAAGCGTGGCAGCGACTATCTGAATTGCGTCGAGTAGCCCATTGGTATGCGGTTTATGCCGTTGTCGCACCTCTAGTCCACGGTGGAATCGCATTTTGCTTTGGTATTATTGCCCATGAATTAACCGGTTTCAGTCCTGGCGGTGTTGTCTTAATGGCTGTTCTTGCAGCGTCGAGCTCAGACATTTCAGGGCCTCCAACTCTGCGAGCTGGGTTGCCTAAAGCAAATCCATCTGCGTTTATTGGCTCGTCGACTAGCATTGGCACGCCTATTTGTATTGCGATCGGTATCCCACTATTTACACAAATGGCTGTTTGGGTATTCTAAAACACAGAATCATGGAAAACATAATGAAATATAAAGCTGTACAAATCTCAATTACGACAGAAAAAGTGTTTGAAGAGCATGTATTGGAAGTACTCGAGCAGGAAGGGGCAAAAGGATTCTCCATTTTTGAGGGGGGCGGAAACGGTTCATTTCATTTGCATCAGTCGCAACATTTGTCATTGGTTGATGAATTCAGGATTGTAAAGATCGAAACGATTATTCTTGATCCGAACGTGGCGGATAAAATATCTCAACGGTTGATGCATGAATGCTTTGATGAGCAGCCAGGCATTGTTGCTCTGAGTGAGGTTGAAATATTTAGAGTCACCAAATTCTAGGCGAAACTCGTTGAGAAGCAATAAACCCTGAGAAGCGGATTTAGCGCTAACTCGATTGCCGTAGTCGACGACAAGCTCTACACGTTTGGCAATTATGATGATCTCGACCAAACTTTTATGTTTGATATGAAAACGCAACAATGGCATGAAGTTGATATTGGTTATCTACCCAGTCGACATAATGCATCAGCACGGATTGCTTCGACGGTTTTTGTTATCGGAGGGAACACTAAGTCATCGGGTGGTGAAGTAGGGTTAATTCAGGTATTCAGTTTGTAAAAAAACGATGGGCAAGTAATTCAATAGCAGTCTTTAGCTGGGGCAATTTGCAGCGTAGCTTTGTTTTTTTATAGGACTTTAGCCATTACCGGTTATAAATGTTCGCGTGCTAAGTCCACCTCACCGCAATTCAAAGCCACATCATCTAATTTAATGATTTTAGATTAACAGTTGTGCAACAACTTCGTTTACATTGCGTTAATCCAATGGATTGCATGTGAAATAAATGTCTCATTATATTACCGCCGAAAAAGATCGCGTCCCCTTGGGGCAAAAGACCGCCTATGGTGCAGGTACTTTTGTTCTCAACTTTTTGCCGTCGGCACTAAGTGTGTTTTCATTTTTTCTGATCACGGGGTTTGGCGTTGATCCGCTCACTGCTGGCATACTTGGCGCGATCCCACGTTTTTTAGATGCGATTACCGATCCGATCATGGGGTTTATTACCGATAACACCAAATCGCGTTGGGGGCGTCGTCGGCCATACATTGTCATTGGTGCAATACTCAGCGGGACACTGTTTGCTGTGCTTTGGCAAATGAACCCAGACTGGAATGACGATTTTACCTTTTGGTATTTCTTGGGTTTTTCTCTGGCCTTCACGATTGGGAATACTATCTACGCTACGCCATTTGTTGGTTTGGGCTATGAAATCACTGCTGACTATAATGAGCGCACCCGTCTAATGGCGTTTTCGCAGTTTATGGGCCAGATTGCTTGGATGATTGTGCCGTGGTTTTGGGTGCTGATAGCCGATCCCTCCATCTTCCCAACGCAAGCTGAAGGCGTGCAAACATTGTCTCTGTTGGTTGCGGGAGGCTGCATTGTCTTAGGTATATTGCCAGGATTATTTTGTAAAGGTATCGATAGCGATAAAATCGAAGACCGCGCCGAGATCTCATTGAAGAACCTTTGGAGTAATATTAAAGAAATCTTCAAAAACATCCTGCAAACGTTCAAGAATAGTTCTTTTGTAAGAGTGTGCGGCGCTACTTTCCTGGTCTTTAATGGTTTCCAGCTAGTGGCATCGTTTAGCTATTTTATTATTGTTTTCCATATGTTTAATGGTGACTATGGCGCGGCTGGCACATGGCCAGCTTGGTTTGCTACTTTGAGCGCTGTAATGACGGCTTTTTTTGTTATTCCAATCGTTAGCTGGATGGCTAACACCTGGGGTAAACGCAAAGCCTTTATTATTTCTACGCTAATTTCTGTGGTCGGATATGGCCTCAAATGGTATGGCTTTAATCCCGAGAATCCATGGTTAATATTTATGCCTATTCCGTTAATGTCATTTGGTATTGGCGGTCTATTTACGCTTATGATGAGTATGACAGCTGACGTATGTGACTTGGATGAGTTAAATAACGGTATGCCGCGCAAAGAGGGAACATTTGGTGCTATCTATTGGTTAATGGTTAAGCTTGGGCAGGCCTTGGCACTGTTTCTTGCGGGGGTGGTGTTGAAACTTGTCGGCTTTGATGCTGGCGCTGCAGTACAAACAGTAGAAACCATGACCAAACTTCGGATTGCGGATATTGTCATACCTGCCGCAACAGCCTTACTGGCGATACTGGTGATGTGGAAGTACGACCTAACCGAAGAAAAGGCCCATCAAATTAAACTGACATTAGAGCAGCGGCGTGGTGAGATTTAGCGACAGACGCCACGCGCTGGTTACAGTGGTTTGCCAATTAATTCGTTGAGCGCTAGGCGACGTTTAATACTCTCGAAGGCCTCATCGACATATTCTGCCAATACATCCACATCCGGCAAAACATCACGGCAGGCCATAAAGCCGAAACTGATCGTATCGCAATAGCTGACCACCGTGATATTTAACGATTGCCCATCAATCAGTACTGATAACGGATACATGGCTGTGAGCTTGGCTCGCCCGAAATACAACGGTTGTTTGGGGCCAGGAACATTCGAAATTGTCACATTAGCGGGGGGCGGCACAAATCCCGTTATGTTGAGTTGATTGAGTGCCGCAGTAAAGCCCTGTGCGATAACGGCAAACCCAGTGGCTGCTTCAATCGCTACCTCTTGAACTTCTTCCTTAGCACTCTTAGTTGATTCACCTATTTTCGCCAAACGTTTGAGAGAATCCCCCTCATTGGTGGCTAAGTTGGCCATGACATACGTAATTTGATTGCCCGTTCTGTGCAATTGCCTTACGGATACGGGGACCGTGGCGATAAGCGGCTTGTCGGGCAATTGTTGCCTGTCCTTCATGTATTGTCTCAATGCGCCGGAGCACATGGCTAGGATCATATCATTAACGGTTGCACCTGCTTGTTTACCTACCGCTTTGATTTCGTTGAGGTCCATAGCGTTCACCGCAAAGCGCCGGGTACCTGTGATAGGGACATTAAACAGAGATTTAGGTGCAGTGAAGGGGACTGGTGCCTTGTCTGACTTGAGACCAACAATTTTTAAGCCTTGATTGGCAAATAGTTTGGACAGATCCTGCACTAAACTGCCTGCTTTGCTAACGCCTTTACCAAAATTGATTGCCGTTCCGGTGAGACTCGATTTTTCCGCTTGTATAGCCGGTTTCTTTGACTTTTTTAAACCGCTCCATGGCGCAATCACCTGGTCTTGCTCTGCTAGACTGAAGCAGTTCTCCATTAACTCAACGCCACCCATGCCATCAATACATGCATGGTGCATTTTCATATACATAGCAATACGATTTCCCTCAAGCCCCTCTATCAGGTAGAACTCCCAAAGCGGACGCTGTTTGTCCAACAGGCGACTGTGCATGCGGGATATGAGTTCGAGCAAATCCTCTTGGGTACCAGGCTTGGGCAAGGCGGAGTGTCTTACGTGATAATGGATGTCGAACTGTTCGTCCTCAATCCAACTTGGCATGGATGTCACATGCTCTGAGCTAAGCTTTTGATTAAAGGGCTCGCCGGGCGGCTGTTGTTCTAACTCAGTGATGAGATCTCTGGCATAGTTACCTTGATAGTTCTCCGGTATTTGTAAGATCGTTAGGCTTGCTACATTGACAGGTGTTGTCTGTTTTTCCAACGACAAAAACGCCAGATCCAGAGCATTAAGTTTGGTCGCCATGATTTACCTCAAAAGCATTTACCATCAATTGTCTGCTATGCATAAACCACTGGTCGCTAGAACCAGTGGCCAGTGCGGTTATTTCTACGTGTGGTAACCACGCAAGATATTGTTGATTGATTCCAGCGTCTCTTTGTCCAGATGCAACTGTTGCAAGGCATCCATAGCCTTAGTTGCTACGACATTCTTATCTTGCTCTGCAGTCGGATGTGCAGAGGCCTTCGCAGCCTCAGAGTCATCAGTGATCTGATATAAGGTCGAGAAGATAAGCTTATTCAGTTTCGGCGACAGAATGCCTAATTGGCGCACAATTGTGCCAGTCATGGTGTTGACTTCTGCTGGGCGGTAAACAATAGCATCATTAATTAAGCGCACGGCTTCTTTAGTACTCAACACATTAATATCTGAATAAGATTTTGTCGCTGCGATCATTTTGGTTCTGACCAGCGGCATGTGAATATTGGTAAACGCAATGTTATCTCCTGCGTATTCCAACGCTGCTGAATTCGCCCAAGAGTCCAGCGCTGTTTTAGACGCTGTATATGAGGAGAATCGAGGGCTACCTTTACCCATAGCGGCGATGGTCGAAATATTGACTACATGCCCTTGTTTGCGCTCTACCATTGATGGCAACAAACGCATGGTTATTTTGACGGCAGAGAAGTAGTTCAGCTGCATTACCCGCTCAAAATCGTGGAAGCGTTCATAGGTGAGGTTTAACGAACGCCGTATAGAACGTCCCGCATTGTTAACCAGCACGTCAACGAAGCCGTGCTCTTTGAGTACTTGATCAATCAATGCATCACACGCATTCATATCAGCCAGGTCACAGGCGTAGCCCACAGCTTCACCACCAGCATCGACAATTTCCGCCACGGCATGATCTAGCTTTGCTTGGGTTCTTGCAACCAATAGCACTTTAGCGCCTGCTTCTGCACACATCTTGGCCGCTTCAAAGCCAATGCCCTCTGAGCCACCAGTTATCATTACGGTTTTCCCTTTAACCACATCGCTGAGATATTGTGGTTTGAGGAATGCAGGGTTGAGATGTTGCTCCCAATAATTCCAAAGCCGCGCGGCATATGTCTTTAACGGTGGTACGCTAATACCGCTACCCGCAAGTGCTTTTAGTGTATTAGAACAATCATACTGGGTGTTTAAATGTTCAGTTAACAGTACTTCTTTGGGTATCCCCAAATTTTCCAATAGCTGCGTCTTTACGCGATTGACAATCACTTTGTTCTCTAGAAACATCCGAGCGCCAATTGGCAAGAAGTCGAGTAACCGATCGGCAGGAAGATCCATCTTCATTGTGGGCCCTTTAGCCGCACGCAAGAAGGTGTTAATAACTGAACCAAACGGCGATGACTTGGGGTTTGTTAGATGAAAGCACGTTCCATCTAGATCAGGCTTATGGCTTATGTGATCGAGTGCTTTGGCAATAAAGTCAACAGGGACAATGTTAAACTCATTGCCGCGATAAACCGGCAGCGGCACCCAGCGTGGCAATACTTCTGAAATGGTGTTGATCAATTCAAAAAAGTAGTAGGGCCCATCAATCTTGTTGATCCACCCCGTCTCCGAGTTGCCCACAACAACTGCTGGGCGATATATTCGCCAGGGGACTTCAGACTGATTTCTAACTAAGCCTTCAGAAATATGTTTAGTTTCAAAATAAGGGTTTTTATCTACATCAACGGCTTCATCAAACATCTCTTCGGAGAAAACGCCAGGATAGAAGCCAGCAGCGACAATTGAACTGATGTGGTGGAAGCAGGTTACGTTAAGTTGCTTTGCAAGGTGCAGCGCTTCGCGCGTACCTTCTACATTAGCGGTTTTTTGTTGCGCTTGATCAGCGGTTAGATCATAGATAGCACCCAAGTGGTAAAAGTGATCAATGCGTTCAAGTGCATCGGCATCTACACCACAATTGGGCTTACCCAAATCCCCCACAACAGGGATGAGTTTTTCCGCGTCAATGCCTTTTTCGTAGCGCAGGCGCTCAAGTTTTTCTACTGAACCAGCTCTAACCAGAGCATAAATTTTGCCTTCTCGTTGACTCAGGACATCCAAAAACTGCTGTCCGATAAACCCGGTCATACCGGTAACAAAATAATTCATATTGTCCTCGCTGATTTTAAGACTTCTTTTGGCTAAACAGGGGGTTATGTCTTGTCAGTTGTTATAGTTGTAAATTTCAGTGTAGTTAGATTATTCCTGAATGCCATTTTTTAAAGATTGATTGAGAACAAACTTTTAACATTCTCAGTATGTTGTCTCGAAAACCACCGCTGCTCTAAACTTTCTTCAATTAGTAGCGCAAAGGTAATGCAATGGCCCACTATCGTGTGGCGTAGATTATTTCGTACTATACTCAAACGACTTATCGTCTTTAACAATGTAACTGAGCGAGTACTTGGTTATTTACTAGCAACAAGGAACGGCTTCATATGCGCACAACCAATACTATTCTCGGTTTATTTTTCATATGCTCAGTCACGAAAGTGATGGCTGCTGATTGGGACATATTGCATGCAGGTAGGCTTCTGGCTGTGCCTGGCGAAAACGTGACAAGTTCGCAAAGTGTTATTCTTAAAGACGGCAAGGTATTTGCTGTTCAAAATGGGTTTGTTGATGCTAAGGCGTTACCCTTGGAGCAAGGAGATAAAGTAGAGCTGCACGACCTAAAGGATAAATTTGTTCTGCCTGGTTTCATTGATGGTCATGTCCATCTAACGCTTTATTTTCAACCCAATGAGCGAGTTAATTGGGTCAATATGTCTGACGCAGATATGGCAATCCGAGGTGCTAAATACGCAAAAGACACCTTAATGGCCGGTTTTACCTCGGTTCGTGACATGGGCGCTTTTACTAATGATGCGATTTATGCGATCAGAGATGGGATTAATCAGGGATTTATTGTGGGGCCACGCACTTTTGTGGCGGGGCATCCTATAGCGATTAACGGTGGACATGGCGATATCACACATAGCTTCAAAGAATCGATAGCTGACGCTATGCGAACCTCTGGCGTATGCGATGGCGTTGCACAGTGTCGAAAAGCGGTACGTGAACAGATTAGACGAAAAGCTGACCATGTAAAGTTGACGGCTACTGCTGGTGTGATGTCTGAGAGTAATGCTGGATTGGAGCAACAGTTTTTTGCAGACGAGTTAAAAGCCATTGTTGAAACAGCACACCTTTTGGGGCGCAGAGTAGCGGCTCATGCACATGGACCAGAGGGAATTAATGCCGTGTTGCGGGCCGGCGCTGATACGATAGAACATGGTACTTTTTTGAATGCAGAGAGTATTCAATTGTTCAAGGAAACTGGCGCTTACCTATCACCAACCATGTCTGCTTTTTTGCCTATCATGCCATTACTTGACAATCCGCAAAGCTTTCTCACTCCTGCACAACGAGAAAAAGCAGGACAAGCCGTAAAATATTTCAATCAGTATGTTAGAGAAGCGCATAGCGCAGGTGTTAAAATTGTACTTTCAACAGACGCCGGGGTTGGACCGCATGGAATGAATGGCGTGGAATTTAGATTATTAGTTGAGCACGGTGGAATGAGCCCAATGGAAGCCATTAAAGCGGGCACGATCAATGGCGCTGATAACTTAGGTAAAGCCGATGAATTGGGAAGCATTGAAGCAGGTAAATGGGGAGACATCGTTGCAGTTAACGGTGATCCTTTAACCGATATTCGTGTCCTAGAAAACGTGAGTTTTGTAATGAAGGGCGGGGAAGTGTTCAAAAATCTTGGTACTGAGTGAGTTGCTATGCGAGAGAAGCCGCGCTTTTGCTCTGAAATGGCGATTGGTCGGTATTTGTAGGTCACTGATGTGAGAGGACGACATGATTCATTTTAGGGCCATGTGGATGATTATAGTCCTTCTATTTTTTCATGTTTGGCCTAAAAGTGAGGCCGCAACACAAATCTACATTCGCGACGACGTCTATGAAAATTATATTAATTTTGTTGCTGATCGTAATGTCCTCGCGATAGATAATTTTCGTAGTGAGTTTATTCGGCGTGATGTCGTTGATATGGTTATCGCTCAGCAAGCGTTAGTTGCGGGTGGTTTTAATGAGCCTTTTCAATACCTGCCTGGTCGAGTTAACTTTCGTAATACGCGTTTGTTAGAGCAAGGGCGGCTGCTTCTCAGCTTCGATACCTATTGGTTATCTGACGCGGAGGCGATAATTGAGTTAGTCTATATCTCTGCGCCAGTCATTCGTAAAGGAGAATACTATGCAGGTATTTTCGCGAGTCCCGAACACCCTTCAATTTTCGCGATAAGGCATATCGATGACCTTAGACGTTTTACTGCAGTATCCACCCCCCGTTGGCAAACAGACTGGAAAACACTATCAGACCTGCCACTCAAAGAGCTGATCCGTGAAGATGAGTGGGTGAGTCAGGCGAACTTGGTCTCTAACATGATGATTGATTTCATAATGATGCCGTTTAATTCCAACGGTGATCCTTACTATGAGTTAGAATCGATTCGTTTGAAGCATGTACCTAATACTGCACTTTTACTAAATGACAGTCGCCATTTTGTGATCAGCAAGAAGCATCCAAAAGGTAAGGCTGCCTTTGCAGCTCTGTCAGAAGGATTGACGTTACTGCGACAACAAGGAAGGATAGTCAAAGCCTATTCAGAAGCTGGTTTCCTAATAGACACATCTCAATACAACGTGTTAAATCAATAAGTAAAAGCAAACATCCCTTGCCCCGATATCGTTTAAATTGCGCGTTAGTTCTCCTTATGTCCTGTCAGTTTTGCTGCTGAGCTTGAATAGAGTTTGAGGGATATCGCTGATGGGGGAGGGCCTATTAAAATAGTAACCTTGAGCTTTATCACAACCTAACTCTTGCAACATGAGCAGCTGATCCTGAGATTCTACACCTTCTGCGACCACACTTATGTTGAGAGATTTTGCAAGATTGATGATCGCTTCGAATATAGTTTTACTCGGGCTTCCATTCTTGTAATTACACAAAAAAGAGCGATCAATTTTCAATGTATCAAAATGAAACTGATGCAGGTAATTTAAACTGGAATAGCCGGTGCCGAAATCATCCAGCGCGACGCTTATACCTAAACGTTTGATTTTAATGATACTTTTCTGAGTTTCTTCAATGTTATTTGCTAATGAATGTTCAGTCAATTCAAGGCAAATGTGCTGAACTAGCTGCGGATTTTGTGTTTTGAGTTCGGTTAGTTTTTGTAACAATAACGATGAAACAAACCCTTTGGGTGATATGTTAATGTTAAAAACAAACCTTGATGGAAGGTGAGCCACATTCTTTTTTAAATAGCTTATTAGTTCTTCTAGGACATATAAATCCAATTGTTCCACCAAGCCACTGTGAGTTATGTGTTCGATAAATTTATTGGGTAATAACAACCCTAAATCTGGGTGTTGCCAACGGACAAGTACTTCTATTGCTACCACTTCAAGATTGCTCGTATTTACAATCGCCTGCCCGAACAAAACAAATTCTTTATTCTTTATCGAGTTATTAAAATGTTTCGGAAACGCATAGGAATGCATAAAGTGCTCGATAGACGCACTCTCATGAAAATAAACCTGATTCTTACCGAGCGATTTAGCGATATACATTGCTTCATCAGCGCAAGCCAGCAAGTGGTCCAGATCGCCTTGGTTGGTTCTGCTGTTAACAACTCCAATACTTGCTGATACAGAGGCTTTCATACCATCAATGGTGATTGTTTCATTGATGATAGTTAGCAGACGTTGAGACAACTGCTGAATGCTGATTTCATTGACGACTTCAATATCGTTTATGAGCAGGGCAAACTCATCACCGCCGAGGCGACAAATAGTGTCGGCCTCTCTTATGCTTTCTTGCATGCGCGCTGCAATTCTCGCCAATAACTTGTCGCCAAAGTGATGCCCAAACTTATCATTTACAAACTTGAATCCATCTAAGTCGATATATAAAACATAAAACTGGAGAATTGGGTTGCGTGTATATTTACTGATCGCTTTGCTCAATTGAGAATTAAAAAATGCGCGGTTTGCCAAGCCCGTGAGAGGGTCGTGTAGTGCTAGATATTCTAATTGTTTTTTTGCTTCCATTCGTTCAACAGCGTTATAAATATGCCGGCCAACATATTGCAGTAATTGTTGATCTTGATGTTCGAATGTATAGCTTTTGTCATAACATTGGACTAAAACCGCACCTTGCAGATCGCCCTCGCCAAACGGGACTCCGAGCCAAGATGTTGGGATTGTCCCTCTGACTCTTATGTTGTTATTCTGCAGGAATCTGTCGAACTCACTCTCGTTGAGCAGGAGTGGTTTGTTTAGTGTGAATAACACACTGGTAAGGGTAGGACTGTCGTTATCGATATCTACCTTTATGTTGTCTGGTATATCATCCATTTCATCGCATGCAAACGGAATAAGATAAAAAGGCTGTTGTTCATACCTCAAAGCGACAATAAAGTTCTTAGTGAAAAGCAGCTGGCCAAGAATTTGGTGCAGCTCTTTGAAAAACTCGGTTAAATTATTAACGTGGAATATTAGTTCAGCGATTTCGAACAATATATTTTGAATTTTACTGTTGTATTCCAGCTTTTCTATTGTTGCTTGCAAGGCGGTATGGTTTTTAGCCTGAACAAGCTTGTTGGCGGTGAGACCTGCCAATATGGTAAGCAGTTTTACGTGATAGTCAGTAAAAAAATGCGCTTCATGGTGTTCCGAATCAATAATACCGATAAGCTCACCACCGGCAACCATTGGTACTGCCAATTCAGAAAGCCGAATATCATCATCAACAATATATGAATCAATTTTTCGAGTATCTTCAATTAACTGAATTTGTTGAGATTTGGCTGCCGTTCCAACAACGCCTTCACCAAAAGCTAGAACCAAAGGGTTAACAATGTTGGTGCGGGAAAAGTCTGTTTTATTATCACCCGCTGCCACTTGACATAGGTTCCCGCTGTCGTCGGTTAAATATATGACAACATCTTCAAACCCAAGCTTACGGATCACGTGCTGCGCGAGATACCAAACAATCTCTGATTGTTCGTTCATTGAAATCAGCTTGTTTGCATAGTCTGCTATGATCTCTATTGAATCGTATTCAGTTGACAAGTTGCACCCTAGAACGGCTGATTAACTTAATAATAGTACCAATCTCACCTTAAACACCAAAGGCTGTAGAAGAATAGTTATTAATACCAGAAACATTGATCTATGTCTGAGAATGCTGCGCAACGGATTCACCAGCAGGACATGCTTATTCGAAACTACCCCTTAGTGAGCGGTATGATGTTGCATCTTTAGAATCGGTTACAAGAGTCACGTTGACTCATGATTGGCCTCTGCCATCAGTGCATCTATTGTTTTTGTCCATCCTTCATTGAAGTTTTCGATAAACCACTGTACACAAGGCATTGTTGTTGCGTGGCTGTCTATTTTCGCCGATAAATTCTTTAAAGCATCGACAAAATCGCTGTTCTTGGCCTTCTCAACTTCTTCTCGACATTTGTACCATGCAGCAAGATCGTCAGCAGCTTTGATGATGGCTTTGTCAGCGTCGGGGACGTCATTTTGGATAATAAAACCAGAAAATACGTCTTTCAGAGGCGCGGGTAATGAATTTGCACACATACGCTCGATCTCATCCTCAAATGCTTTGATTTCTTTAGTGATTTCAGGTGTGGCATACTTAACAGGAGAGGCCAAATCGCCACTCACACCTTCCGCACATTCGTGATAAAGACCCAATAAAGCGACCCTTTCGCAATTATGCTCTGCGTCAAAAAGTCGGTTATCGATTTCTGCCAATAGGTGAGCAATTACCGACACATTCAAACAATGCGAATGTAAATCGATGTCGGTTTGGACTAGGTTGTCATTCCGGTTCCACCTTTTGATAAAGCGTTGCCGATAGATCCACGCTAAAAAATTACTTTTCATCAAATGCTCCGTCTAGATTACTGGATAATTTATCATGGAGAGTATTAATTGGGTGATCGAATTTGTCTTATTGTTTAGTTAAGCAAGGCCAAAGGGATCATCGATACTGTAAGCTGGCTCGGTAAACCACCGCGGTCCATCTTGGGTAATGTAGAAATGGTCCTCTAATCGGATGCCAAATTGATCCGGCACCACAATCATCGGCTCATTACTAAAACACATGCCGTGCCCTAGAACTTGCGGATTATCTTTAACCAGATAGGGCCATTCATGAATATCCATGCCGAGTCCATGCCCGGTGCGATGAGGGCAACCCGGCACCTTATAGCCGGGTCCAAGGCCCACCGATTCGAGATAGCTTCGAGCTGCGTGATCAACATCGCCACAAGTCGCCCCCAATTGAGCCGCATTAAACGCTGCCAGTTGTGCTGATTTCTCATGCTGCCAAACCGTGCGCTGGTAAGCCGATGCCTCACCAAACACATAGGTCCGGGTAATATCGGAGTGGTACCCCTGCAAGCGGCAGCCAGTATCGATGAGTACTACATCACCGTATTTCAGTGTTTGCGGTTCTTTTACGCCATGCGGAAAAGATGAGGCAATGCCAAATAATACGATGCAGAACGAACTCCCGGATGCGCCGCATTTTTTATGTGCAGAATTGATGAACGCTGCTACTTCGGTCGTAGTGATCCCTTCATGCAGAATGCTGGCTGCGGCTTGATGCACTTTAAGTGTCATGTTCATTGCGGTTTGGATTATGGCTAATTCGGTGTCTGACTTGTGCATGCGGCAGTGCGCCGTGACAACCTTGGCATCGATAATGTGGTAACTGCTATGGACAGTTTTGAGGCCGTCATAGATAAAAAACGGAGCGTTTTCATCCATTCCTATCGTTGCTTCTGCGCTAATTCCCATCTCGCCAAGCAATTGGTGTAATTGCGCAAATGGATTTTCATGCTCGTGCCAAAGGGCGATCGGCGCTTCGATAAGCATTGCGTCATTTATTGAGCCAAGTTCAAAATTTGGAGCTATATAGTGAATATTTCCAGTTGCTGGCAAAACCATGCCGACGAGACGCTCGCTCGGATACCATTGTAAACCAGTAAAATAGGCGAGATTGGTCCCTGCATTGACATAAATAGCGTCGATACCGTGTGCGCGCATGAAGGTCTGCGCTTGGCTTATCCGCTCTTGGAATTCGGCAATTTGAATAGGCTTTAACGCAGTCGTCATGTCGTTTAGTTCAGCGAGTGCTTGCTCGGGTGATTTGCCTCCCACACCGACAGGCATTGAATGTTTCGTCATACGTTAGTCTCTCTTTTTGCGGCCGATTCAAGTTGCTGGGTTATCCAGTTATCTATTCGTTTTTCTAAGATTGACAGGGGTAAAGAGCCGCCGCCAAGCACTTGATCGTGGAAGGTTCTGATATCAAAGTTGTCTCCCAATTGTTGTTGGGCTTTATCGCGTAATGCTAAAATTTTTAAGCGGCCAATCATATAGGCGGTCGCTTGCCCTGGCCAAACAAAATAACGCTGTACTTCTGTGCGCATGGAGATTGCTGAGCGCGGTGAGTTCTGTTGAAAGAATTCAAATGCTTGTTGTTCAGTCCAACCTTTCGCATTGATCCCTGTGTCAGCAACCAAACGTATCGCCCGCCAGATCTCAAGGACTAGTCGACCAAAATCTGAATACGGGTCTTGAAACGCGCCCATTTCCTTAGCCAGCAATTCGCTATACACCGCCCATCCCTCAACAAATCCGGTAAAGGAGGCTTGCGTGCGAAATGCCGGTACGTTTGCTAACTCTTGAGCGATCGAAATTTGCATATGATGACCGGGGTTACCTTCGTGGTAAGCAATGGCTTCCATTTCGATGATCGGCATGGCCGTCATGTCAGACAGGTGCGCATAATAGGTCCCAGGGCGCGAACCATCCGGCGTGCCAGCATAATAGTGTTGTGCCATGCCAGGTTGTTCACGAAAAGGCTCAACGCGTCTGACCACAAGGTCGGCTTTGGGTAATATGCCAAAATAATCGGGCAGAGATTGGTTTAGCTTGGTCAGATAATCTCGAGAGTCTTGCAAATAGGCCGCCCGGCCTGCGTCTGTATCAGGATAAAAGAAACGACGGTCTGCTTTGTTATCCCGCACCCGTTTAAAAAAGTCCTGTAAGGTCCCCTTGAAGCCAACTTCATCCATGATGTTTTGCATATCCCGTCGGATCCGGGCTACTTGTTCAAGTCCCAGCGCATGAATTTCATCAGCCGTCATGGACGTTGTGTTTTGGATTTTTAATGTGGCAGCGTAGTAGTTGTGTCCATCAGGTAAAGCGCTCACACCTTTGGCAATATCTGCAACATTCACAATATCCGACTGCATCCAGTCAATTACATTTTGATACGCGGGTTTAAAACTCGCCTTCAACTCATGGCTAACATTTTGCAGGAGTTTGCTCGCTTGCTCTGTTGTTATCTTGCCTGCATCCAGTAGATGCTGAATTTCTTGTTTAGCATCAGCGAATAACGGTGCATCGGTATCGCTAGTGTCAAACGGCTGCCCAGTGATCAGGTTTTTACAGTGCTGTATTACCTCCACATAGGAGAACTTGGGAGGGCGCACATTCTTTTCAGCATTCTGCTGGGCCCGAACCAGAAGCTGGTTAATCGCTCTCGATAGTTCGCCAATACGACTAACATAGGCCTGCATATCATCAATCGATGCTACTTTATGGCTATTGATTAAAAAGTTGGGGAGTCTAACGTGGATCCCTTCCATTTGATGAAAAAAATACCGATTATAACGATATTGATAGGCAAGCTGTGCATGCTCGGCCTGCTGCATAAATACGTCAAATGAGGTTTGCTCTTCCAGTGATAAACTCAGATAGTCAAACTGTTTTTGTAGGTCTGCGGCAGACGACGTAAACCAATTAACGCGTTTGAGTTCTGCGCTCTCACTCATATCATCGATTTCGGCGTAGCCATCCTTGCTTCCAAGGCGCGTGCGCATAATGGGAGAAAACTGCAAGTACTCGTGGTATTTTTGCGCAAACCATGCGCTTAATCTTGCACTTTGTGAGTCACTCATCGATGAGTCGGCGATAGCCGGCAGGGCAGTCAAAAAGGTGAAAGTTAACGCTATGACAGGTTTGAACATAATGACAGAACTTGAAGGCTAGATGCTGAATTCTTGTCATACATACCTATTGGTTGTCAATGGATTTAGATTCTACCTCGTCACAGCCCTTCGCGCATGCAGAGGGCTTAAACCTGCGCAATGTTTTAGTAGTTTAACCAAAATTAACAATGTTAGTCTTTTGAGTACGCGTGATTTAATAGGGTAATCGTTTCGGCCACTTCTTGTTGCGCCTTTTGGAGATTCTTTAATCGCACAGAGGTCTCGTTCCAAGCAAATCCCAACATATTTTTAAATATGGGTTGTTTCAAAATACTAGGTTCAACCAACTGATTTTCAATCATATCTGCGTGCCTCACCCACATGGGGATAAATTCATCGTCTAACCCTTGCATAAAGTTCTGTTGGAGGGTGTGTTGAAGAGCGTAACGTCTGTTGATTTTGAGTAAATTACGCTTAACCTGAGTATCCGATATTAGTTTAAAGTCACCGCTTTCCCGCATTGAAGTGAAAGTGAAGTCTTGCGGACTAAAAAAATAATAATTGTTTACAATGTTGGCTGCGTGTAACGCTTGCTGTTGAGCCTCCTTCGAATCGACGTTGCCATCAAATGCTTGAAAAAATTGAATTGCATTCTGCAAGGCAATCACTTTTTCTTCTAATGCTGGAATTAGCTCTTGTATTTGACTTTGGTCAACAAGTAAATCTTGATTAAGCTGCTGAAGGTAGCTAAGTTGTTTCTGATGATCGTTCCATTGTTCAACTTTGTTCTCAGTCCACAAAGCCAGATAAATACCCAATACTAATAAAACAAGATCTTTGCCAAAATAAGCAAACCCTTTGAGCAATTTTGTAATGTAATTTTTTATCATGTTGTCTAAACAAATGGCTGTAAGTGAGAATATTTCATAAAGTTTGTCGCACAATATGTGCCGAAGGTTTAGTCGCTCATCTGCCAAGATCAATAATCATCCCTAAACGTATGCAAATAAACTTGAATACCGTAATTTATCAATTTAGGCATACCACATATTTTACGTCGCTTATAGCAGCTGGGTTTGCGGGAATATTTTATCTTTCCTCGCTCGCGAGGAAATTTAGATTGGGGCAATTTATTTGAAAGCAGGATTTTTAATGCAGCAAAACTTTCATCACTGGTATAAGCATGACAAAACTCAGAAATAGACTCCTGTGGACGTTACTGGTCTTTATTCTGAACGCCTTGCTGGTGGTCTATCTACTCAGAGACTCAGTATTCTACTCTCAGTGGTTTGTTGAGCCGGAATCAATTAATCCAAAGTCCAAGACAAGTCAAAGCCACATACAACCAGTCATTGAAATGCCTAATGCTGCGGTTGTTGAAAAGCGCGCTATAGAGGTGTTGCATGATCGCGGCCCCAGTCATATCGGTGCTCTTGTCCCATCGTCCAACTGTAAAACTCAAATGGCCACATCAAACACTATTTACCAATGGGAAGATGAACAAGGGGTTATCACCCTGAGTAACCGCAAGCCTCCATCCTTCAGGAAGGCGCAACTAGTGGCTGAAATTAAACCAGAAAACATCACGATTGATCTCATTGGTGATATTCCCGAACATGGCTTTCGCACACTGTTGCGCGCGAGAATCGATGCAGCTATTGCCTATTTCGCTCAAGTTACGGACCAAAGTTTAATCACTCCTGTCTTAATTAAAATCAGGTTATTTAGCAATAAGGCCAACTTTGACGCGTATCGTCAGCAAGTTGCACCGACGATTGGAGCCGCTCCTGCATTCTATAGCAGTGCCAAAAATGAATCTGCGGTATATCTAGGCAAGGGTGAGGCAGGTTTGAATAGCGCGACACACGAAGCCATGCATGCGATAAATCGTGCTTGGTTTGGGAATATGGCCACCTGGCTAAATGAAGGTATGGCTGAGGTCGCAGAGTCAGCGGGAGGAGCGAGTGTTTGGCAAAATCATGCGGCCTTATTGGAGCCCTCGTTGTCACTAAGTGAACTGGTGAATGCGTCAAGAGATCGCTGGCAAGAAAGCAATACTGAGGCGTTTTACGCGCTGAGTTGGGCATTTACGTCCTATTTACTTGAAAAACATGCGACAGCTTTAGCGGCGTTGTTACTGATTGAAGCCAGCAATGGTTGCAATACGGTAACTGAAGAGGAGCTAACGAGACTATTAGGTATGGAGATGGCTGCGCTGTCGCGAGATTTTACCCAATGGTTGCTGTGAACTGTGAATACCCGCAAAGCTGCACAAAAAATCAACAAGTATTAGTAAAGCATGCAGGATTACTGTATCCTCCACGACCGCTCAGGCTAAGTAGTCTGAGCGGACTGGATATGAGCTGAGTAAACATTTCGGCTCTTGCAGCAATTTTATTATGAGACAGCATGACATTTGAATCACTCGGATTAATTTCCCCCTTATTGACAGCGCTTGCAAAGCAAGGTTACGACTCCCCATCTCCTATACAACAAAAAGCCATAGCCCCGGTGTTAGAGGGCCGCGACGTGATGGCAGCAGCCCAAACTGGGACCGGTAAAACTGCAGCCTTTACCTTACCGTTACTACAACGGTTAATGGACAGCGGCCGCAAGGTCAGCAGTAATCGCATCAGGGCATTGGTGTTGACACCAACGAGGGAACTCGCGGCTCAGGTCGCTGATAGCGTAAAAAATTATGGCGCGGATCTGCCTCTGCGCTGCAACTTGGTCTTTGGTGGAGTGAAAATAAATCCGCAAATGATGCAGTTACGCCGCGGTACTGATGTACTCGTTGCTACGCCTGGCCGTTTGCTCGACCTTTATCAACAAAATGCCGTAAAGTTTGAGCAATTGGAAGTTTTGGTGCTCGATGAAGCTGACCGCATGCTAGACATGGGATTTATCCACGATATCAAGAAAATATTGGCATTACTGCCAAAACAGCGCCAAAACTTACTCTTTTCAGCCACTTTTTCTGATGAGATCCGCGAATTAGCACGTAACCTGGTCAACGAGCCGGTCGAAGTCTCTGTGACACCACCAAACTCTACTGTTGAGCGCATTGAACAGCGCTTACACCCGGTAAATAAAGCACAAAAATCAAAACTCTTAGTGCATTTGATTAAGCAGCAGGGATGGTATCAAACATTGGTATTTTGTCGTACCAAGCATGGCGCTAACCGTTTGACTACATTTCTAAATAAGCAAGGGATTAAAGCGGCGGCGATTCATGGCAACAAAAGTCAGAACGTGCGCACGCGAGCCTTGGCTGATTTTAAAGACGACAAATTACAAGTTTTAGTGGCAACTGACATTGCCGCTCGGGGTATTGATATTTCGCAGTTACCTTTTGTGGTTAACTTTGATTTGCCGCATGTCGCTGAGGATTATGTTCATCGTATCGGTCGCACGGGTCGCGCGGGTAAAGACGGCTTAGCCGTATCTTTGGTTAGTGTTGACGAAGCGAAACAACTCGCCAGCATTGAACGGTTAATTAAACTAACTATTCAGCGCGACGTAGTCAGTGGTTTTGAACCCAATGAAGAATTACCGCTAATAAAATTACCGAGTAAACCGAAAAAGCCGAAAAAGCCCAAAAAGCCGACACTCTCGCAAGGTGCTTCCCATAAGAGCAAGGAACCGATGGGCAGTAACGATACAAAGCCTAACCCAACACGTCGTCGGCGTCGCGTTAGAAAACCTAATTCACAAGTTACTCGCTCATCATCATGAGCCATGCTAGTAAACCAAGGGCGGCAATATTTGTTGATGTGCAGAATATCTACTACACCTGTCGCCACACGTTTCAACGGCAATTCAACTACCGCAAGTTTTATACAGAGTTGGCTGAGAGTTATGAAATATATGTGGCCAATGCCTATGCAATTGATAGTCAAAACGATGGGCAGCACCGTTTCCAAAGCGCATTGCGTAATATTGGATTTGAGGTCAAGTTAAAGCCGTACATCCAGCGCGCCGATGGCTCAGCAAAAGGGGATTGGGATGTCGGTATCACTATCGATGTTATGGATTGTGCACCTAGCGTTGAGCATGTTGTTTTACTTAGCGGTGATGGCGATTTTGCACAGTTACTGTGGCGGATAAAACAGGGTGCCAGCATAACAACGCGGGTGGTCAGTGTAGAGGCACTAACCGCGCATGCGTTAATTCAAAGTTGTGATAAATATACGCCTATTGCACCTGAATACCTGCTTTAGGCTAATGCCAAAATTTTAGCCTAAGTTCAGAATATCCTCAGGACAGCAGTGCGGTTTTAAACAATGGGTCTAGCACTAATCTGAATCGGGTAAATACCAAATACCGTATTTATCACCCTGCCACTTGAGCAAATTAAATAAGTAGGCCGAAGCCAATAAAATTATTCCGCCAGCCAGAGCCGGTTCACTGATCAAGCCCAAACAACAGAACACAAACCCGAATGAATGAGCAATAATTTCGATTCTTACCGCAGCTTCTCGCGTCGGTCTGGCTTGTAGAAAGTTAAACATAAACCAAATCTTTAATAGCAATGGTAACGACTTCCAGTTCTCTGCATTTTTATCTAGCATAAATGTCTCCTGAGTTAATAGTTCAAGCTCTATGTCTAAGGCTGCGGCGATACACTTCACTGATTCAACACTGGCATTATGACCACTTTCTATTCGTTGGATGGTGCGAACATTTAACCCCGCCATTGTGGCGAGCTGTTCTTGCGAAATATGGCGACTAATTCGGAGTTGTTTCAATTGTGGTGTACGCATTGCCAAGACACATTCAGGAGTTTGTAGTAAGCATAAAGTTGTCGGGTAGGAAAGCAACACGACATTTACCCGACATCGGCGCTGAATTGTTAGCGAGACGCTCTTTCACATTGATTTCACGTTCCTAACATTAGGTTATTGGTGTGCAATTAAAGAGGTCATCACATGCCAATAACAACAAGTCAGATTGAACTAACCAATGTAAGTCAGGCATTCAAAACGGGACAACATGAGGTAGTGTTGTTCCAGCAGCTGAGTTTATCCCTCGCGCAAGCACAGTCCTACGCGATTGTAGGCCCATCGGGCTCAGGTAAGTCGAGCTTATTAATGCTGGCTTCTGGGCTTGAACAACCGAGTTCTGGCAGAGTTGATTATGTGCAAAATGGGCATCGTTTTCCCATCCATGAATTACGTAAAGACATAGGTTTTATCTTTCAACAGTTTCATTTACTGCCGGAGCTCAATGCGCTAAATAATGTCGCTTTGCCGCTAAAATTGCGTGGCATCTCGAATGCTGAGAAAAAGGCGAGGGAATGGTTGCAAAAAGTTGGCTTAAGTCACCGTTTGTTACATAAACCTAATCAGCTCAGTGGCGGCGAACAGCAACGCGTTGCGATTGCAAGAGCGTTGGTTTTTGAGCCGAAATTTATTTTTGCCGATGAACCCACCGGTAACCTGGATACACGTAGCGCGCAAGACGTAATTACCTGCTTATTTGCGTGTTGTCAGGACAACGGGGCGGGTTTAATTCTGGTTACTCATAGTGAAACGCTAGCGGCACGAGCAGATCACTTGTTGACTTTCAAGCAAGGGCAGTGTGAATTGGCACTGCAGCAGGCTAAGGAGGACATATGTTAGGGACTAAACTTCAGCTTGCTTGGCGGCTAAACCAGCTTGAAAAAAGTGCTACTTACAATCGAACTTTGGCGTGGGTTAAGGGAATTTTACTGACATTCATTGTTACTTTGAGTTTGTCGAGTGATTCAATTCAACAGTATTTAGCTAACAACCTGCAAAACTTGTTGGGAGCTGATGTTGTGATCAGTCAATCAACAGCAATGACTGCGCAGCAAATCGAGCAATTTGAGCACCTAGCAGATGGCAGTATTTTTACGCAGTCAGTACGAACCACGTTGACCCATTCTGGTCAGTGGCAGCGCGCAACGCTTAAAGCGGTTGGAGATGACTATCCATTGCAAGGGCAGCTAAAAGTGGCTGACTTTGCCGGTGCTGTTGGAAAAGTGGTTGAGTCCGGGCCTGCGATTGATGAGATCTGGCCCGATGAACGCCTTTTAGCGGGGCTGGCGCTGAATGTAGGTGATACAGTAGTTATCGCACAACAGCCGTTTAAGATTACCCAGTTGCTGCAGCACGAACCTGATCGTTTGATGGAAGGGTATAATCTTGACATGCGCGCCTTGATCCACCGAGATGCGCTAGCAAGTTTGAATTTTAACCCCAGCACTATTTCCTACCGTTATATGGCGACCGCGAGTGGTACTAAACTAACCGCAATACTCGACTGGCAAAAGACC
The DNA here is from genome assembly GCF_059752595.1 of Alteromonas sp. DYW1. NCBI lineage: Bacteria > Pseudomonadati > Pseudomonadota > Gammaproteobacteria > Alteromonadales > Alteromonadaceae > Alteromonas > Alteromonas sp. DYW1. The sequence goes on from NZ_CM186038.1 coordinate 1,383,936, forward strand.
GAATTACCAGCGGCGCAAGTACATCACAAGCAGGGCGCTCATCCCCTCGCGCTATTTTGGCAACGCACCGAGAACTTCATCGGTCTGGCATCAATCATTTTGTTTTTTATGGCGAGTATTGCGATCCAGCAAATTACCCAAGTAAAAACTCGTCAAGAGCAGTTTTTTGCCGCAGTTTGCCTAAGTATTGGGGCTTCCAGACAGCAGGCGTTAACGTTAGCGTTCAGTAAGTGGCTGATCAGTATGGTCTTGCTGATGCCCTGGGTGATGCTTGCGTCAACTGTGAGTCATTGGTTAGTCGTACAATGGCTTTCATCGACGTTAATGGAGCTTAGTTGGCAATTTAATCCTATAGGCTTACTTAAGCCGTTATTCGCTGGTGCAGTGCTGTTCATAACTTTTCAACTTCCTGTTTGGCTGGCTTTACAGCAAGCCACTGTGCGTCAGTTGGTCACGCATCAACGTTCTAACGGGCGTGGCATATTCGCATTGATATGTGCGGGCTTCGTGCTTTTGGGCATTGGGTTCGCCTATTCAGACAACGCACAGTTAACCTTTATGGTATTGGGGGCCATGCTGTCCTGTGTATTCCTGATATTGTTGATCAGCTGGGGTGGACTGACACTGGGTGAATGGTTGACGCAGCGCTATTCAGGGCTAGTCCCATTTACATTATTTATGATGAAGCAGCGTTTATTAAGCAAAACCACACAGGTGATGGGCGTGGGTTTATGTGCCTTCTTGCTGCTTTTCACTCTTATGCTACTGCGTGATTTAGGCTCGACGATGCATAGTTATCAGCGTGCGCATGATGGCAACTTGTTAGTGACTCAAGCTAGCGCTCAACAGCTTGATGATATTCGGGAGTGGGCGAACGAGCGTGATGCAGAGTTGCGCCAATACAAACCCTTTATGTATGCCAAGTTATCGGCTATCAACGCTGTGCCAATTGCCGACTATACCAATAAGCCAAGTGGAAGTTTAGCCACCCTGCAGCGCGAGATCCGGTTACATTGGACTGACTCTGTACCGAGCAATAATCGCGTCCTTGATGGCATTTGGTGGGGTTCAGGTACCAACGATTGGCAACAGGTTTCGGTTGAAGAAGAAGTAATGACCGATCTCGGGTTAAGGATTGGCGATGCACTTACCTTTCATATTGCCAGCCAGCCGATTACGTTTCGCATCGCAGCGAGTCATGCTTACCAGCCGGGAGCAGGTTCGATTACATTTTGGGTCCAAATGCCAGCCACCGCGGTAAATCATCTTGCGGCACAGCACTTTGCAATGGCGAGTCTGGAGCTCTCCGACACTGATTTTGCTGACTTAAGTCAGGTTTGGCAACGTCATCCCACGCTACGAATGGTTTCGATGCAGGAGATGACGCAGCGATTTGATCGAACTTTGGCGTTGGTCACTCATGTGATTAGCGGTTTTGCTTTTTTGATTTGTGCCCTAGCGAGTATTGTGATTATTGCCTCAGTGCAAGCACTTGAAAAACAAGAGCGGCATAAAAACAGCATTATCCTAAGCTTCGGCTTAAGCCAGAAAACCTGTTGGTACATGAACAGCATTGAGTGGTTGTTTACCGCGTTAATTGCTGCTGGAGGTGCCATCTTAGGAACTTGGTTGGCCGGAGTGCTGATTTATCAATCGCAATTCTCTTTACCTTATCGTCCGGACATTACCTGGCTTATCTGTACCTTGTTAGTGATTTTAATCGCGGTGCTCAGTATAGGTTTGCTAGCCAGTCGCAGAAGTCTTCGCAGTAACGTTCGAGATCTCATGGCGGAGTAGACATAGCGAAGTAAGACGTTTCACATTCGTTTCACGCGCTACATGTCAAAGTGCACTTAGCTAACGTGGAGATAAAACAATGAACAAAAGAAATCAGTGGTACATCACATTTTTTGCACTCTTGCTGGCCTGCATTAATTTAACCTCAGCATGGGCAAAACCAACAGATAAACGTGTGCTAATGGTGGTTAGCAGTAATGGGCAAGATAACGGGCAAACAGCACCCGGATATGAGTTTGATGAGTTTGCTAAGGCCTACTTAGTTTTTAAAGCGAATGGTGTCGAGGTCGATGTCGCCAGTCCAAACGGCGGGGCGGTTGAAGCGGATAAGTATGATCCAACGGCTGACTTTAACGCTCCGGTGCTCGCAGACTCGATGATCATGCAGAAGCTGAATAATACACTGGCAACTAAACATGTTGATGCAAGCGACTATGCTGGCGTATTCGTAGTGGGTGGAAAAGGGGCTATGTTCGATTTGCCTAAAGATTTGGCGTTACAGGGTTTGATTGCTGACATTTATCAACAACAGGGAGTGGTTGCAGCGGTGTGTCATGGGCCAGCGGCGTTAGTGGATGTGAAACTCTCCAATGGTGACTACCTCGTTGCCGGTAAAACAGTCAATGGTTTTACCAACGAGGAAGAACAACTTTTCGGTAAAAAGTGGCTGCCGGAATTTGATTTTCTTCTGGAAGACAAGTTAAAAGCGCGGGGCGGGAACTTCGCTGCTGCAGAAATAATGCTTGAGTTTGTGGCAGTCGATGAGCGTTTAATTACTGCACAAAATCCGACGTCGACGATAGCTGCCGCTACAGCTATGGTAGAGCAAATGGGTTTAACACCTGCGCCTATGCAATCATTTCGCGATGATGACACGCTAGCCTTGGTCGCAGATTTATTGGCAGGTGATATAACAGCAGCCCAACAAATAACCCAGCAGGCTGATCAATTGCACATTGAACTGGTGGGAATGTATGGGTACTATTTTTTGAATCTAGCCGACAATGAGCAAGAGCTACAACAGGCGTTAACACTGATGCAGATTGGGCAAAGTGCGATTAACAATCCCAATTTGGATATTCAAATTGCCAAGACGCAGCAGCGCTTGGGTGATACTGTGGCAAGTACTCAAACGTTGCAGGGAATTTTACACAATCACCCTGATTTTACTGCGGCTCAAGAAATGCTTAACAGCATGTTGCAATAACCCAGCGTGGTTCTGCAATGCGGGGAGAGTGACATGACCCAACCAACTCATTTGCACATTCTTTTAGTTGAAGATGAACTGAATATTGCGCGTAATATTGCTGATTATATGGAGCAAAAGGGTCATGTCTTCGATTTTGCGACTCAAGGTAAACAAGGGCTAGAGTTAGCCTTGACGAACTACTATGACGTTCTCATTCTGGACTTAAACTTGCCCAGCATGGATGGTTTAGATGTTTGTCGTGAGTTGCGTGAAAAATTGCCGCGACATATTCCTATCCTAATGCTGACTGCCCGCGACAGTATCGATGATAAGGTCGCGGGTTTTCAAACCGGGGCGGATGATTACCTGACCAAACCTTTTTCGTTGCAGGAGTTGGAAGTCCGCTGTCTAGCTCTATCTGGTCGTCACCGCTTACAAACCAGTGATGTAATCAGCATTGGTCCGTTGACTATTGACCGTAAACGCAGACAGATAATGCGCGACGAAGAGCCGGTAGCGGTTAGTGCGATGGGCTACAAGATCATGACCATACTGGCAGAGGCCTATCCGCAAGTAGTGACGCGCTCAGAACTTAGCCAAAAGCTTTGGGGCGATGAACCGACGGAATCTGATGCCCTGCGTTCGCATGTCTATCAATTACGTTCCGTGCTCGATAAACCGTTCGCATTCCCTATTTTAAAAACCGTATTTGGTGCGGGCTTCACGTTAGACATTAAGGATTAAGGATGGCGCAATCAGTCCCACAGGGAGCACAGAAATTTCATAGTTTGAGTCGTCGGATTGTTTGGCGATTTTGTGTGTTTACACTAATTATCTCTGCGGTTTATGGGGTTATATCCTTGATGTTGATGTACAACCTTGAGGATCGTTTCATTGAAAAGAGTGTTGTGCAGGAGGCTAAATATCTGAGTACACAATATGCTCGCGATGGACAGTGGCCTGAGACTCGCAACCCATCGATGCAACTGATATTCAGCTCGGCTGACTTACCAGATGATTTCCGCTCAATTGCGATAGAAGAGCCACAGCGTACTGAGTTTTACGGAAAGCAGGGGAGGCACTATCATCTCTATCGTTTCCCACAGCATTCAGACGTTTTTTTAGTCGCTGAGGTTAGCCAGCAACTATTAGTGCGCCCCATGCGCGGCGGTGTGATCCAATTCTTAGTTGTTAGCGGATTGCTGGTCACCGCGGTCGCATGTTTAGTCGCATGGTTAATTGGTCGCCGCACGACTCGACCGCTGGATCAGCTAGCATATTTGGTGAACAGTGTTGCACCGGATAAGTTGCCGTCCAATTTTGCCGCTCATTATCCACCCAACGAAGTGGGTCTATTGGCACAAGCACTCGAGCACAGTCTACAGCGGATCGCCAATGCCATTTCTCGCGAAAAAAGTTTCACTCGAGATGTTAGTCATGAGTTACGTACGCCGTTGGCCGTGATCAAAAATGCCGTTGAGCTGTTACAGCAGCAGCACGATGACGACCAACCTGCATTGCAACGGATCTTGCAAGCCACTGAGCAAATGGAACAAACCGTGCAGACTTTACTCATGCTTGCACGAGAGGAGCATGGCAGTCATCAAGCAAAATCCACTGCACTGATGCCAGTTATCGAACGCGCAGTGTTAGACAACCGATTGCTGCTGGCTGATAAGCCGATAGAAGTAGACATCGCCGACAGCTGTTCGGTCATGGTTAATGGTGATGAAAATGTGCTTAAAGTGGTGCTAGATAATCTCCTCAGTAACGCGTTTCGCTTCACCCAGGAGGGTACGGTCAGCTTGTTTTACAGAGATGGTACCCTATACATAAAAGACTCCGGTCCCGGGATTGAACCGGAGTTGACAAACTGCGTGATGGATGTCGGCGCGAAAAGTCAGCAAAGTACTGGATTTGGCTTTGGTTTATCCATTGTGAAGCGACTGTGTGAATTTCAAGGATGGACGTTGGCAGTAGCCAGCGCGTCAGGCACAACAGTGACTATCACTTTTACTTGATCGGCAATGGTTTACCGCGGTATTGAAACTGCGAAAAGGTATCGCGGGAGACCTCATTAATCTCGGTAAAGATAGCAAAAGTTCCTTGCATGCTAAGCTCAATTTGCTGCGGTAAAACCGCTTGTTGCATTTTGGTGAAGCTAAGGTTTAACTGCAGACCGGTAATCTTCGCAGTAAAAACAGGAGCAAGGGGAGCGGTATTCACGATGGTTATGTGTTCGATATAATCGTCGACTTTCGCATACTTGAGAGTGCCTTGCAGTTGTTTGGAATCTTCTTCACCTAGTTGACTGAAGTAGACATCAAACGTGGCATAGATATAGGTCGGATCTTCCGCAACGCGCTGGATAGTGTCGAGTTGAATAAGTTCACGTAAACGAAGTGAAACATTGATTTCTTCAGCGCTATCTATGCGCCCATTTTTGCGCTTGGCAAATGCTTCACGTTGTTTCTGCGAAGGTATTTGCTCGTTTAATTGCACCAGCGACCATGCGTTGCCCGGTCCATTGACTGGATCATATCGCTCGATACTTTGGGTAATGGTTCCTTCTTCGTTCTCAACACGTTCCACTTGATAGGCCCACTTGTTGAGTGAGATTGACTCAAATTGGGTAATGGCGTCATCTAGCTTTAGCAGCAAGTGCGCCTGTGCCATCTCGTTACCTGAAGGGTCTACCACTTCACTCTGCAGCGCAGGGATTGGATTATTCGCCAGTGTTATTAGACTGAAGCTCAACGTAAGAGAAAGGTGAGGGTGATACATTTGAGAATTCCATTTAAGAATAACGATAATGGGAGTTTGAATGAATCGATGTGAAGTGAGCGTGAAAGCGAGGTCATTTTACTTTGCAAGAAGTCTTTTAAATTATCGGTCTGTTTGATTAATGGCAACTACCTGTTGTCATTGAGTATAAATATTGGCTAGATGCTGATACCGTTAGGGGATCAAAGTTTATGCGCTATGACGAGCAAAATTAACATGTTGGCAGACCGTTTGGGCAGACAGTTTCAGTATTTACGCTTATCAATTACCGATGTGTGTAACTTTAAGTGTCAGTACTGCCTGCCAGACGGCTATGGCTGTGAGACTAAAGTAGAGTTTTTGACTTTAGATGAAATCACCACACTAGTCGCCGCCTTTGCACAACTCGGTATGCAGAAAGTGCGTATTACCGGAGGTGAGCCGACATTACGTCGCGACTTAGTTGAAGTTATTCAGATATGCCGGGAGACTCAGGGAGTCGAACATGTGGCAATGACAACCAATGGGTATCGCTTGGCCCGCAATATTCATGAGTATGTGGCTGCTGGACTGCAATCGGTTAACATCAGCGTTGACAGTTTAGATCCTCAAAGTTTTATTGCGATGACCGGATATTCAAACTTCGACCAAGTGATGCAAGGCGTGGAACAAGCGCTTGAGGCGGGGCTGAAGCAAGTAAAACTAAATGCTGTTTTGTTGAAACAGTTGTGTAATTCCCAACTCGAAAGTACCTTGGCTTGGCTAAAATCCCGTGAGGTGACTTACCGGTTTATCGAACTCATGGAAACGGGTGATAATCGCTCATTCTTTAAGGCAAATCATCAGTCAGGTGAAGGGGTTAAAGACTATCTGCTTGCTAACGGTTGGCAACGTAGCATTGCCCGTAAGTTAGCGGGACCCGCACAGGAATTTTTTCATCCAGATTATGCTGGTCGTATCGGTTTGATCATGCCTTACAGCAAAGATTTTTGTCAGAGTTGCAACCGCTTGCGGGTGTCGGCAACCGGTCAATTACAAATGTGTCTGTTTGCAGATTCGGGGATAGATTTGCGCGCGGCCCTGAGATCTTCCGATGTTGAGCAAACAAAAGCGATTATTGTGGCAGCGATGCAACACAAGGTCACTGCTCATCAGTTAACGGAACATCAAACCGGAGCGACCGTCAATTTTGCGCAAATTGGCGGTTAGGTCTTACGAATATTGGCCAATGTTATTGCCGGAATTTTATTTAATTATTTCGCTAAAGAGTTCAATTGAGACTCTTGCGCCAGCATCATAGCCAACACTGTCTTGTGGTACATGAATAAAACAGTTGGCCTGTGCCAACGAGGATAACACGCCTGAACTTTGATTCGGGAGCGGAGTAACCGATAGCTCTCCCAGATCATCCACTTGCATCCGTCCACGCTGGAAATCTAAACGCCCAGCTCTCTTTCGGATCGGTTTTGTGAGTTTAGCCGGCAGTACCTGCGGTTGCATCGGCAATTGACCACATAAGTGTTGGAGGGCAGGCACCACAAGCTTGTAAAAGGTAACCGCGGCGGAGACGGGGTTTCCGGGTAAGCCAAAGAAGTCACTGTTTGGTAATTGCCCAAAAGCGAAGGGTTTGCCGGGCTTCATGGCTATTTGGGTAAAATGGATTTTGCCGATTGCTTGTAGCACTTGCTTGGTTAGATCGGCTTCGCCCACTGAAACGCCGCCTGACGAGATAACCACATCCGCTTGCGTGTCAGCCTGGCGAAAAGCTGAGTCAAGCTCCTGAACGTCATCTTTCACATGGCCTAAGTCAAGAATATTAACCGGCAGACGTTGCAACATAGCAATAAGTGTATATCGGTTGCTGTCATAGAGATGCCCCTTGCGGAGCGCTTCACCCGGTTGCAATACTTCGTCGCCGGTGGATATAACCGCGACGGTGGGTTTTTTGTATACCTCAACATGACTAATGCCCAAAGAAGCTAACATGCCAATGTCGACAGTTGTCAGTCTTTGGCCTTTAGGCATAACGCGATCGCCACGGCGAATATCTTCACCCGCTTTACGGATATTTTTTCCTTCTGCAACAGAGCTGTGCAATCGCACACGACTTCCTGCAACGGTCGCATTTTCTTTCATTTCAACAGCGGTAGTACCTTCTGGTACAGGAGCTCCAGTCATGATCCGCATGCATTCGCCAGACTCTAGTTTGTGTGCGCTGCAGCTGCCAGCCATGACGGTTCCGACCATTCTGAACTCAGTCAGACTCTGGGTTAGGTCGCAGAGCGCAAAGCCATCCATCGAGGAGTTATCAAAGAAAGGCACATTGATCGATGAATCAATAGGACTTGCAGTAATTCGCCCCACAGCGTCACATAATGCGATTATTTCACTTTTTGTTGGCCCTTGGACTAGGTCGAGTAATGCCTGTTTTGCCGTTTCAAAGGGAATGAGGCTGGGCGTTACGTCACAGTTTTGCATACTTATTCTCAGTCTTGGCGATAACTTATTGCGCGGTATAACCGCCATCAACTGCATGGCAGCTGCCAGTAATAAACTTGGCCTTGTCACTGAGCAAGAAGCCAGTGAGCTCAGCTACATCTTCGGGTTGACCAATCACTCCTAATGGTTGCAATTGTGCCTCCTCCTGCAATACGTCAGCTTCGTTGCGCCCCGATTGAACTAGGTAGTTATCTATTGCTTGATGAAATAACGGTGTTTCAATCGTGCCAGGGCAAACGGCATTCACTCGAATACCATACGCAGCGTAATCCAGTGCAGTGGTCTTCGCCATCGAGGCCAGAGCAGATTTGGTCAATCCATAGGCAAATGAATTGCGTTTACCGACAAATGCTTGATCAGATCCCATCAGTACGATGGACCCTTTCTGCTGCTGACGCATGATCGGCAAGGTTGCTTTCAGGGCTGCATATGTACCCTTAACATTAATCGCAAAAATGCGATCAAGAGACTCTTCCGAAGTTTCTTCGAGATTGGCGGACAGGTGGATCCCAGCGTTGCACACCAAGCGGTCGATTTGTCCATGCTGAGCAATACAGTTAGTAATTGCAGCGTCAACAGCCGCCACTTGTGATACATCGCAGGGCAGCCAAGTGGCGTTTTCTTTGGGCTCGGCAAAATCCTGAATATCGAGATTAATCACCGTTGCACCCACCGCGACTTGTTGCTCAACAATCGCTAGGCCAATACCTGCGCTACCACCGGTGACCACCGTAATACACTTTGTCATTGCAACAGTCCTGACTAAATTCCGTTCTATAGGTCGCTTAGCTTACCGTTTGCCAGACTATTTGTGTAGCGTGTCAACCACCGGTTTTGCTTGTCGGTTGATCCGATAAATACCCCAGTGTTTTTCTGGTTCAGAGGGATCATCTGAGCCCTTCCAGTCTTCATCGAAAGCCTCAAAGAGAAACGTAAGTACGCCATTTTCGCGACTCCAATTAAGCAATGCTTGGCAATACTCAGCTTGCCATGCTTCATTGGCAAAATGCGCTGGAAACGCATGTCCATTGGCGTTTGTTGTCCAACCTGCTTCAGTAATAATGACGGGCTTATGCGGGAAACGGTCGGCAACATCAAAGTAATTCTGTTCAGTAAAATGCAGCGCATGCTCAATCGATTGTGACTCCCACAGCGGGTAGCTATGCAACGCTATCATATCCAAGCACTCTGCGAGGTTGTCGAGTTCACCGCGGGCCCAGGGGACATAGTTCTCGCAAAACGTGATGGGTAACTCCACTTGTGCTTTTAACTGTTGGGCAAAATGGATCAAGCGCGCAGTATTAACTTTATGGTCGGTCCAATCCACACTGGCTTCATTACCAATTGAGATCCCTAGCGCTATATCAGTGTATTCCTTCGCTAGGCGCAATACGCGTTGCAATTCCTCATCATTATGTTGGCGGTTACGCTGTAATTCATGATCAGGGTAGGTAGGTTGCCATGGACAATTGGGATTGACTTGTTCAGCCGCCAAATCCATACCAAGTAGGACTTTGAATGGTAATTTTTCTCGCCGAATGACTTCCAGCACGGTATGCGCGTGCGGCCCAGCATCATAAAGGCGTAAATAGGTCCAGTGCTCTTGCAGGATTTGAAGATCTTGCAAAACGTGTGAGTAGCTCGGGTAGATCCCTAAACTGGGGTTCTGTCCGGCACGATAGCCCGAATAACAAATGGCATTGTGGTAGGCAATGCCTATCGATTCAAGTTTTCCGCGTTGGGCCGCAGTCGTTGTATTTACCAAAATTTCGGTACTCCATCTTTATCCCAAAGGCCCCAATAAGCGCCTACATCACCTTCTGCATCGACTTTCCAAGCCTCATCGAAGGAAGAAAAATAAAATAGCGGTATTTCACACTGTTGTGTCCAGCGCACGGCATCAATGAAATAACGCATAGCGTTGTCTTCTGAGGGCAGTGCATCGCCTTCTAAACTCCCTTTATTCGGCCAGCCAGTTTCACTAATGATCACCGGCTTATCGCCTGCAACGGCTTTCGCGCGGTAATACATGTCTTTCATGTAAACGAGAGCATGTTCAATGGAATAACCCTCCCAAAACGGGTAACAGTTGGCAAAGATCACATCACACGCATCAGCGACTTTTGGATTCTCTTCAAACAAATAATAAGCATCTACGTATCCCACCGGGATCCCATGCGCGGCTTGTTTAGCCTTTTCGATATACGCAACCAGTTCACTTTCTGACATTTCCTCGCGTAGCATGACTTCATTACCAACCGCGAGCAGGTCAACATGCCCTTGTCGCATCAATTCAATAGCATTGGTTAGTTCTCGTTCATTAGCCTCAAGATCGTCATCAAGCCAGACGCCGACAAGGGTCTTAAAGCCCATAGATTTAGCAATGGCAGGGATTTGCTCATTCCCTTCGGTACACGAAAAAGTCCGGATCCACTGGGCGTGCGGTTGTAGTACTGTCAAGCGCGCTGTGATCTGTTCTTTGCTTAAGGCTGAACCCGGTCCTTGCCCCTCGATATAGGGACTAAAGCAAATGCCATGCAGTCCCTGTTGCATAATTTTATCGATAGCACTGCGTTTATCAGCCGCGGATAATTCTACTGGTTGCGCATAGCGGCGGGTGTAAAGGTTTTTAAGTCGAGACATTTAATCGATCCTCAAAAAACGTCAGCTATTGCGCTAACTGTTGTTGAATAAAATCTCTTGAGTCCTTAAGTAAGGCTTGGCGTGCGGGTTCGTGTACATACATCATATGGCCGCCGTGATAGTAGCGATAATCAATTTTATCCGCCGCTATGCCGTGTCGATTGAGTGTGTACTCGGCATCAAAAAATGGCGTAACTAAATCATAATATCCAGAGGCAACCAAAACCCGGAGCTGAGGGTTACTGCGCAATACTGCGGCGAGATCATGTGCCGTATTCACATAGTGGGGTTCCCATGACTCACCATCAGGCAGTGGGCTCCAGCGCCACTTAGCCGATAAATCCGGATCGCTTGGATTCAGGTACTTGCGTTGCCAGTCAATCTTCAAATCATTGCGCATGTAGTGCATTAGTGCCGCTTTATAGGCTGGCGATATAGCGTCACTGGCATCACCTTGTGGGCCAGCCGCCACGTCATCACGCTCATCTTTTCGATAGCGACTATCTAAAAGTCCAACTGCAAGGCCGTTTTCGCGCAGCAATTCCTTGGCGTAGCGGTGAGCATTGACCCGCAGGTCAACTTGCTCAAGGTAGCGCTCACTTAGACCGCTGAAATGATGCATTTCCTTGATCAAAGCGGTACGTTGGGCAGCATCCAGTCGATTGCCTTGAAACAGCGCCGGCAACAAACGCTGTACAGCAAACTCACGGCTTTGTTGAATAAAATCTTCAAAACTACCTTGTTTTTCGACTTTGCCGTGATACCACGCAGTCGCAGCTAGTGTAGGGATGTAGGTAATGTAGGAAATGATATTGTCGTCGACATAAGGTGTAGAACCTTGATAGTCCAAGGCTTGCGATACAAAGATTATCCCATTAACGTTGAGCACATGTTGATCAAGCAACACCTTAGCAACAGCTGCTGCGCGCGTCGTGCCGAAACTTTCTCCGAGTAAAAAGATTGGCGAGTTCCAGCGATTATTCTCGCTTAACCATTGCGCAATAAAGGCTCCTATAACATTAGCATCTTGCGTGAGTCCCCAAAAATCTTCGCCTTTAGCCTCACCGATGGCGCGCGAAAACCCCGTGCCCACAGGGTCAACAAATACCATATCAGTAACATCCAGAATGGTTTCAGGTGCGTCTTGAATGGTATACGGAGCCGCGCCGGGATGATCTGCGTCGCTTGGAACCACAATGCGCTTAGGCCCATAGCCGCCCATATGCAACCAAGTCGAAGAGGAGCCAGGCCCGCCGTTCCAAATAAAGGTTACCGGTCGAGAGGATTTGCTTGGCACGATATAGTCGAAGGAAAAAATACTGGCGATGGCTTGTTCGTTCTTGTCGCGCACATAAGTTTCGCCGGCAGACGCTATGTAGCTCAACGAACGGCCGTTAAATTTCCCCTTATGCTCGGTTTGAAAGCGCTGAGCGGCTGGGATATCTTTCTTTTCCGACTGCCCAGACTCTTCGTTATGCAGCTCGACTGCGGCTAATTGTAAGGTATAAAAACTTAATCCAATTAAGCTTATCAGTGCAGCAAGAGAGAAATTGACACGTGGCATAATTTTATTGCTCTGAGCGAATCTAGAATTGGCTAAGATTAGCACATGTCACCGCGGCGGCGATTCCCGTTGAACCGCATGAAGTTACCAAGTTATCTCATTTCGGATACGTAGTGCATGGCTTGCGACTGCAAAATGCCCAGTAATTCTCTTGTTCCTGATCACAAAAGAGCAATGAAGAATATAATAAATTCAATAGTATCATTGACTTAACTATTGCATAGGGAGTTTGTATTTTCACTATTTGTTGAAAGAATGTGCAGTGGTACGACCACTGTGTTGTGCTAAAGGCAGACTAAAACTGAGTGAAATGTCTGCGGAGGCACATGAATCTTATCGTATTAAATGAATCGATTGAGTGTGAGTGGTTCGACAAAGTTGATAAGCGCTGTGCTATCACACCGGTGAGTGTGAAAGCACTCATCCGACTCGGTATGCAAGTGAGTTTACAAACCGGTGCGGGGAAGCAGGCCGGCTATTCTGACGAAGACTATCTTGCTGCGGGTGCAAATGTGTTCAGTGAACCGGGCGCAGCGTTGAGTACTGCTGATATATTACTCGCTGTTAATTCGCCCACAACCAACGCAATCGCGCTGTTACCACAGAGCTGCATAGTCATCGGTCACCTTGATCCATTTTTCCAAGAGGCGCTGGTCAAAGCAATGGCGACGCGGGGGTTAACTGCTCTATCAGTTGAAATGATCCCGCGTTCATCGCGGGCGCAAAAAATGGATGCGCTAAGTTCACAAGCGAGCTTGGCAGGTTATGTCATGATGCTGCAAGCAGCAAACCAATATGCTTCTATTTTACCCATGATGATGACCCCTTCGGGAACGATTAAACCCGCGAAGGTGTTTATTATTGGTGCCGGCGTTGCCGGTCTGCAGGCCATTGCAACGGCACGCCGGTTGGGCGCTAGCGTATTAGCATATGATACGCGCGACGTGGTCGCTGAGCAGGTTGAGTCGCTTGGCGCAAAGTTTCTTAAAATCGATATAGGTGGATCCGGTCAGACTAAAGACGGCTACGCCAATGAATTAACTGATGCGCAAAAGCAACGCCAAGCCGACGGCCAAAAAGCGGCAATTATCGATGCTGATATTGTCATTACCACCGCGCAATTATTTGGCCGACGCCCCCCGCGCTTGATCACTGCCGATGTGGTTAAGCAAATGCGCCCTGGCAGTGTCATCGTCGACATGGCGGCGCAATCAGGCGGGAATGTTGAAGGATCCGTGGCTGGAGAAACGGTTGTTCAAAATGGTGTGCAAATTATTGGAAATGGCGATTGGGCGCAGCAAGTCGCCAAAGCCGCGACTGATATGTATGCAAATAATTTGTTTAATCTCATTGACGAATTTTTCAATGCTGAAACCAAGCGTTTGGACGTCAATTTTGAAGATGAAATTATTCGTGGTTGTGCCATTACTCACGAGGGTGCCATCACCAATCAGATGTTAACTAAGGCCTACACGGAGTAACTCACTATGACGATGATCTACCTTCTCTTTATTGTCGTGCTCGCTGCATTTTTGGGATTCGAGTTGATCCGTAAAGTACCGGCTACCTTGCACACACCGCTAATGTCTGGCGCGAATGCGATATCAGGGATCACGTTAGTCGGTGCTATGGTTTCCGCTGGTGCAGAGCAGCAATGGTTAACCACTATATTAGGCACAGCGGCGGTAACACTGGCGACGATCAATGTGGTTGGCGGTTATTTAGTCACCGACCGCATGCTTGGTATGTTTAAGAAAAAGCAGTCTGGAGAATAAGCGATGAGTACTTCTATCTTGCTCGTAAATGCGGCTTATATTCTTGCTGCCATCCTGTTCATTATTGGTTTAAAGTTCCTCAGTCACCCAGCCTCAGCGCGTAAAGGCAATGCTGTGTCAGCGTTGGGTATGCTGTTAGCCGTAGTTGTGACTCTACTCGACCAGAACATCATTAGTTACCATTATATTATCGGTGGAATGTTGCTCGGCGCTGCCATAGGGACATGGGCTGCGCGTACAGTTCAGATGACAGCAATGCCGCAAATGGTTTCACTATTCAACGGATTTGGCGGTGCTGCCTCATTACTTTTAGCCTGGGCAGTCGTCCATGAATATAGTGGCAATAGCGATCACTCGGGTGCATTGTTTTTACTGGTATCTTTGCTGTTTACCTTAATTATTGGCGCGATCACCTTCTCTGGATCCTTGATTGCTTGGGCTAAACTAGGGGAAAAGATTACCACTAAGGCGGTGGTATTTACTGGTTTGCGTGAACTTAGCATTCTGCATATTCTTGGTTTGCTGGTCCTGGGATATTTGTTTGTTGTTGAGCCAAGTAACCCAATGTGGTTATGGCTTATTATCGCTGTGGCATTGAGTTTCGGTTTTTGGGCTACGATCTCGATTGGTGGCGCGGATATGCCAGTTGTGATCGCCTTGCTCAATAGTTATTCAGGGATCGCTGCGGCATCCGCTGGGCTTGCTGTTAACAATACAATTTTGATTGTGACGGGATTACTGGTTGGTGCATCAGGACTTATTTTGACCAACATTATGTGTAAAGCGATGAATCGCTCATTGATGAATGTGCTGTTGTCGGGATTTGCCACGCCAATTGAGAGTAGCGCACAAATTGAGGGAGAAATCCGCCCCTTATCAGCCCAGGATGCCTATTATGTGCTAGAAGCAGCCCAGTCGGTGTTAGTCGTTCCAGGCTACGGTATGGCGGTGGCTCAGGCCCAACATGCGGTGCGTGAATTACAAATCTTGCTGGAAGATAACGGCGCGAATGTAGAATACGCCATTCACCCCGTTGCGGGTCGAATGCCAGGGCACATGAACGTACTACTGGCCGAAGCGGATGTACCCTATGACCAATTAATGGAAATGGATGATGTCAATCCACGTATGCAAAACTACGACGTAGTGATTGTGATAGGCGCAAATGACGTAGTGAATCCTGCCGCCAAGGAAATGCAAGGTAGCCCAATTTACGGTATGCCAGTTATTGAAGTGTATCGTGCAAAAACCGTATTTGTGCTCAAACGTTCAGCCAATGCTGGCTTCGCAGGCGTCGATAATCCATTATTCTTTAAAGAGAATACGCGTATGATCTTGGGTGATGCGAAAGAGTCTATCAACACTATGGTCAAGGCATTCAGTGATGATTAAATAACTGCCCACCTGCGCTTGAACATAGATAAACAGTCAATGCTAAAACCAAAAGCACGCTAATTTGCTAGCGTGCTTTTTTTGGAGTTACGCCGAGTTTCTGGCGGGCGAACACCTTAAGGTTACAGCGTTCGAGTTGCCGTCGCGGGTGCAATACTCGCTGCTCGCGTCGCAGGCCCAAATACCGCTAATTGGCCAACAATTAGCAGGCTGACGATCCCAATAGGAATATAGAACCAATCCAGTGGGGTTAGATTAAACCAATCCACCAAGAGTAAGTTGAGAGCGATGGTTAGCACAGTCCCGAGGGCGACGCCACACAGACTGATTAGTCCATTTTCCAGCATAAAGTAGCGCTTAATGGCACCTTTGCTTGCACCTAATGCGCGCTTAGTGCCAATTTGTTTGATCCGTTTTTGCACACTAAAGCTGGCCAGACCCACAATACCCAAGGCGGTGATCAAGGTTAAACACACGATTACGGTGAGCAAGATCTTGATCATGGCATTGTGCTGCCGATAGCTCCGTTCACGTGTTTCCGTTAGGGTATCCATGTTGCGAATAATTCGACCTGAAGCGCGATTAGCCAGTAACTCCTCTACTTCCGGCATAAGCTTATCGCGCAAGCCGTCTTCAGTACGAATAAGGTATCTAACCGACTGAAACCCGAGGTTTTCCGGTGACAGCATCGCGTTTTCCAAGTTGTTCCAACCGACCCAAGGGGCTTGTAACTGGTCAATAACACCAATGACTGTCATAGGCTCATCATCGCCAATGTATACGATTTGCCCTATTGCCGCGTCAATCGAGTCAAACAGGCTTTCGGCTAATGCTTGGGTAATGATAACTGACTCAGGCCAGTCCGGCTGGGAAGGCCCTCGCCAACGAACCTCATTGGCGGTAAAATTTCGTCCAGCGACCAGTTCCAAATCCATGGTTACTAACCCATGTTCATCGACCATGTACACGGCAGTACCCGTGCCCTCAATATCAGCACCAGGCTCAGTCGCTAATGACATAGACCAGCCGCCACCACTGATAGGTATTGCATTTAATTGGATTGCATTGACTACACCAGGCAAAGCCCGCAACGCTAGCAAATCCTCAATGGCTGTTGCTTTTGCGTCATAATCGCTACCGTAACCAGTGTTGGTAATATAGAACGTGTTGGCCTCATCCAGTCCACTTGCACGCTGCATCATCTTATCGCGCTCAAGCACGATTGAAACACTATTAATAACAATGGTCATGGTCACTGCGATTTGCAACGCTATCAATATGGCACCCACTTTGTTGCGCATCATTGCTCGCCACATGGGCCCTAATTCTAAATGTGAAATATTCATAAACGGGCCTCGTTAAGATTTTAGTTGTGCAGCGGGTTGTACTTGGCAAGCACGCCAAGTGGGATAAATGCCGGCAAGGATGCTGCTCAATAGGGCAAGTAGAAAAGCAAAGCCAACCATGGTGAAATCAAGCTTGACCAAATTACGCATAAAATCACCGTATAATAATTTGATCCCTTCTAATCCGACGTAGGCAAACAGCAAGCCAAGAAAACCGCCAAGTAAACCAATGCATGCGGTCTCAATAATGTGTTGTACAAAAATATCCTGCTGTGAGGCGCCAATGGCTCGACGTAAGCCTATTTCCGACGACTTACGGCTAAACTTCGCCAGCAGCAAGCCGACGGTATTAACCAAGCAAACAAACAAAAACATAAACGCCAGCCACAGCATGATTTGCGCATCATCGGCGACGACTTCTTCATTTTCCAACCATTCCATTACATTAGATAAGCGATTATTGAGTGGTCGTTCAAACCGCCCCAAGAGTTTTTGTTCGGCAACATAATTATTGAGAAACGTCATGTAGGCATCTTTATCTTGTTGGGTCGGTAGCTCTGCCCAAAACTGGTAGTTGACACATTCTGAATTTAGAAATGCTTGAAATCCTTCACCTTCCGGTGACTTCCAACAATTTGTGTTACCGCCCGTCCCCAGCTCTAACGCCTGCTTGAAATAAAACGGCATAAACACGTCTTCAATATCATTAAATGCTCCAACAGTGACATCGTAAAAGCGCGGAACGGGTTGCCAATCGTTGAGCACTCCGACTACTTGAAAATTGTTGTCAGCGATCCGAATCGTGCGTCCGACTGAGTTTTCTCCGCCGAAAACCCGCTCATTTAAGGCCTTACTGAGCACCACAACGTAGCTGCCATTGTCATCGTCATTGGCTGACCAGCCATTGCCATATAAAAACGGGGTATCAAACATCGCAAAGAAGTCAGCGTAGCTCAAGCGCAATGAGCCCATAAATGGGCGGACATCGGGATCGTCAGGCTCAATGACAGCCCCCGAACTTGCGGTTGCGGTTTGACGGAAAGCAGCTTTCGCCTGCATTAAATTGATGGCATCTCGAAAGGTGACTTGGTCGGGTGGCTCATTTGGCTCACGCGCCGGTTGATGTGGACTCCAGCTATCCAGTTGCACGTAGTACAGTTGCTCACTTTTGTGTGGGATTGGATTCGATGACATGAGATAATTAACCGTGACCACAGATACGCTAGCGCCAATGCCCAGAGCAATCGCAATGACCATCAGTGAGCTCAATATTGGATTACGGCGCATACTGGCAAAGCCAAGACGGAGGTAGTAAGTAAACATGGTCACACTCCTAAACGGCAATTTTGGTAGCCATAGCTTCTTCAGCCATGCCTTCGCTAACTCGACCATCACGCACGAAGATATTGCGTTTCGCTTGCTGCGCGAGGTGTGGATCGTGAGTCACCATGACGATCGTGGTGCCAGACTGATTGATGTCGTTCAGCAATTGCATAACCGATTGCGCCATTTTGGTATCGAGGTTTCCGGTCGGTTCATCTGCGAGTAAAAAACGGGGCTCTCCGGCCAAAGCGCGAGCAATGGCAACCCGTTGCTGTTGCCCTCCCGATAATTGAGACGGTAAATGCTTCATGCGTTTTGCCAGTCCCACCATTTCCAGGCTATTTTCAATGCGCTTTTTGCGCTCGGCACTAGAGAAACGACGATAACGTAAGGGGACATCAACATTATCGAATAAGTTAAGTTCTGGGATCAGATTAAAATTCTGGAATATGAAGCCAATCTTTTCGTTGCGTACTTGGCTACGCTGCTTGTCAGATAGGTGCGTAACATCCTGACCATCCAAGGTATAACTGCCGCCATTGAAAGTTTCCAATAATCCAGCAATATTAAGAAACGTGGTTTTTCCAGAACCGGAAGGCCCGGTTACGGCAACAAAGTCTCCTTCGTCAACAGTGAGATTAAAATCCCGCAATGCATGAGTTTGCACGCTATCAGTTATAAATGTTTTGGTTAAATTGTGCATGGTTAACATAAGTGTTCCTTGTCGCTTGCTGTTATTGGGTGATCAGCACAGTATCTGCGCCGTCAAATTGATCAGTAGAAGAAATGATGATTTGGTCACCAGCCTCTAACCCAGTGGCTATTTCCACATCAGATAGGCTGCGCGCGCCGGTACGGATGGCCACTTTTTTGGCCATGTTGTCTTCGATCTTATAGGCGATTTTTCCTGCTCCTGATTCTAAAAATTGGCCGCGCTTTACGAGTAATACGTCGGGTTTATTTTCCATGAGGATGCGGGTGGTGAGGCGCTGATTCTGCCTTAGACCTGTGGGTTTATCGATGCTGTTGCCGGTTAAATCGGTGGCGGTAAATCGCACCCGTCCAGTGACTTGATTGTTTTCAATTTCAGGTGAAATAGTCACTAGCTGCGCAGGGTGCGACGTACCATTGATAGAGACCATGGCAGGCATACCAATGGCCAGGTCATCGGCGTAGCTTTCTGGAATATCAACTTCCAATTCAAATTCGGTGAGGTCGACCACGCTGAGTAACACTTGATTGTCAGCGACCTGGTTTTTTTGTTCGACAGCAAGATTGCCAACAATGCCATTCACCGGAGATAAAACCTTAAGTTCACTCACTTGACGCTCCAAGTCGGATACCAATAGTCGTTGTCGATCGACAATTAGTTCTCTACTACGAATTTCAAACGCCAGGCTCTCAGCGTCCAATTCTGCATCCTGCACCGCATGTTGATGCACCAATTGCGCATTCTGGAGGTCGTCATTCGCTTTTTCGTGGTCGATGGAGCTGATCGATTGCGTAGCAAACGCTTTATCAGCGCGGCGCTTTTCCCGATCCGCGGCGATTAATGCTACTTTGGCAATATCAACGGATTTTTGATTTTCTAACATGGCTTTTTTGGCACTGATCCGCTCGCGTGAGAGCGCGGTTTCATTTTCTTCAAGTACCGCACGCTCCTGACTGAGTTGATTGGTCAATTCGGGGCTTTCAATGGTTGCCAATGTCTGACCGAGTGTCACGTTGTCACCCGCTTCGACATGCAAGGTGATGGTGCCAGAGGCTGGACTGTATAGCGTTGGACTAACCGCAGCCACAACGCGGCCTTGGACTGATAAATCACGCTGGAGGTCACCGCGGGTCACAGTGGCAATGCGCAAGCGATCAAGTGGCACCGATGCGCCAGACTGGCTCCATGCACTCACGGCAGGAGACAAGTAATATAAAAAGCCAATCACAGCTAAACCAGAGGCTAGTGTAATCGTCCACGTACTTTTTTTGCGTTTCGGCGCAAGCACTTCATCTTGCGCACTAGTATCTTCAATTTTCATTTGACTGACCTGAAATTAACAATCACAGGCTAAGTCGAAGAGAATCGAAGAAAAGTTTAAAAACGACTTAAATTCAGTGAGCGGCTGTTTGATTTTTTTCAGTCATGCTGTGCTGCGGTGAGGGGGCAAGTATAAATCTGGCGAAGCTTCGGGCCGCTTATTTGTCGCGGATCCATCCATGATGGTTAATTGAACTTGTCGCTTAAGTTTAGGTTACAACGTCGTGTAAAAACGCCATTAAATCGAGAGCTGATCATTTAACCTTATCGATTGAGTCTACTGATTTTCTTGGTATACATAATTTCAATGATGCTATGATTGAAGCACAAGAAGTAAAAGATTGATGATATCTCTGTGGAATCTGAAAACGCCTTATTGCAAACGCTAGTTGATAAAATTAACAACGACACTTTGGTGCTGCCAACTCTGCCAGCGATCGCCATGCGGGTGCGTGAGACGGCGCAAGATCCAGATGTTAATTTGCATAAAATGGCTGACGTTATCGCGTTGGATCCGTCACTCAGTGCTCGCATCATCAAATTAGCCAATAGTGTATTGTACGCCCGTAACGTCAAGGCCGAAACGGTAACGCAAGCTGTCAATCGTATTGGTTTAGTGCAGATCAAAAATAACGCCATGGCACTTGCAATGGAACAGCTCTTTCTGAGCACTAACCCATTGATTAAGCAGTACTTAGATCAGGTTTGGGAGCGCACGGTCAATGTGGTTGCGCATGCGCTAGCCGTGTTTGAATTATTTAAACGGCAAAAGAGTAAGATTGCGTTAGACACCGATGTGATGACGCTTGCATTATTGCTGCACAATATTGGAGTCCTACCTATTTTGACGGAGGCAGAGCGCTTAGGTACAGGAGCCATAAGCCCAGCCTTTTTGAATCAAGCCATACAAAAATTATCTGGGCGTATTGGCGGTGCGATTACGCGAGAATGGGATTTCGACGAGGGTGTGGTGCAGGTTGCAGAACACTGGCGCAATCTCAAGGTACAAAACACAGCAGTAAGCTATTTAGATTTTGTGAGGATTGGAGCTGTCGCCGCCGGGTATTTACAGAGCCGAAAAGAAGCGATACTCACAATCAGTTTTAACAAGCAGATAATAGCCTCTGCTGATGAGATTGAGAGTGAAGACTTTCTCCAGTTAGTTGAAGAGAAAAAAGCACTATTCACATAAGCAACTATCAGTGCGTTCTTACATTTGCGCTCTTGTTTATTCCATTAATGCAAAAAATGAAATGCTGCGGACTGTGTTAACGCTTTAAATTTAAGGCGTTTACTCGCCAATTTGGAGGTTACGATACTGAGGAAAAGGCAGATAATATTAAACTGTTGAGGTCTTCTGAAGGTGCTGCTGTGGTAGAGCCCAAAAGCAGCTCAAACCGGTGTTCCAGCCCTAATTCGGTTAATTCATTCTCTAGGTGCAATTTCAACCGCTTAATAATCTGGTCAATACTACTTTCATCGGCGTTAGAACAGAGTGCTACAAAGCTATATTTTTCATACCGACCAACAACATCTGAACCGCGCATCGATTGACGGAAGGTCGAGCCTACCGTGTGCATGAGACTTTGATACACCTTTTTCTCATTGAATTCGTCAATATGCCCAGCGACGTGAAAGAAAACTAACGAGACAGGAATTTGATGCTGTACGGCATATTGCATAGTGATATTGCCCAACTCGAGAAAGGCTTCTTTATTAGATATTCCTGTCTCTGCATCGATTGATGGAGATGCTGAGATAATCAATTCTTGTTCTACGAGCGTTGATAATTCGCGTAATACATCCTGTTCATCGAGGGTTAGATTTCGTGCACGTTGATCAATTAAACACAGCGTACCTAACTTACTCCCATTGGGATGTGTGAGTGGCTGTCCAGCGTAAAAACGAATATGAGGTTCACCCATGACTAAAGGATTGTTTACGAACCGTGGATCATTTAACGCATCTGGGACAATAAGTGCTTGGTCTTGTTGTATCGCATGTGTGCAAAAGGAAATATCGCGAGGGGTTTCATCAACCTCTAATCCAACCTTGGACTTAAACCATTGTCGGTTTTCATCAATCAAGCTAACTAGCACTGTTGGCATATCCAAAAGATTACTTGCAAACTGAGTGATCCGGTCAAACCGTTCTTCTGGTGGCGTATCGAGTACGCTTAACGCTTGCAATGTTTTTAACCTTTCTTTTTCTTTTAGCATTGTAAAAGTCCGCAAGTTGCTAATCCGATTGTTTTCTGTGTCCATTAACCGCTGTCAGCCGATTAGTACGACAAAGATGGTCTTAAGGCTCATTCTATGACGAATTCATTTGACTCATCCTCTTACTATAGTCTCGCTAAATCCTTTTTGCGATTTACGGTGAAGCCATATAGTATTTTTCTGGTTGTTTAAATGACAACCAACGACAACAAAATAAACACGAGTATTTCACCAAGCATGAAATACAGATTAAGGAAGTAAAATATGAAAAAGTTAGTGAAGTCTTTACTAATGACGACAGTAGCGAGTGCAGTAAGCCTTGGCGTATCTGCAACCGAAATTCTTGATGATATTGAAAATGCGCCGAATCTAATCACGGTAGGAGCACCTGACGATCCGTTATATGCGAATGCGGGAGAGAATTTACGTAATGGCGTAGGTTCTATATTTATCCAATTTAGCGATGGTGGTGGCTTTATTTGTACCGCAAGTGCGATTAGTAAAACCCACATTTTGACGGCGGCTCACTGTGTTAGAAATGCGGGGTCAACCCTAACGCGCCTGCGCTTTGTATTGACCGCTGGACTTGAGCAGCCAATGATTATTGATGCAAGTTCATTTGCCGTGCATCCTTTCTACGATATTTTGAATCCATTCCTTGGCGCATTCGCTCATGGTGATATCGCGGTGGTTGAACTTGCCCAGCCACTTCCTGATGAAATTGAAACTTATGAGCTTTATCGTACACCCGACGAATTTGGCTCTGAAACACGTCATTATGGCCATGGACGTTCAGGCAAGGGCAACAAAGGGGCAACCGGAGATGCAGACTTTTTCTATGCTAGAACGGGTTTAAATCAGTATGAGCAAGTACTAGAACCTTTCTTGGGAACCGGTATTGACGATCAGCTTCTACACGATTTTGATAGCGGTGGTAGCAAACATAACGCGATGGAATGGTGGTTCTCTTCCGATTTCCGCTGTAGTCGTGAGAATGAAAACAATCCGGGGCAGGCGCGCGATGGTAAATGCTCTTCGCATAAAGATGGTAGTTACCCTGATTTCAAAGGTTACGGTGAGTTTGAAACTGGTGTAGCGCCGGGTGATTCGGGCGGTCCAGGCTTCATTAACGGTAAAATCGCCGGGGTGCACTCGTTTGGATTTACCCATGGTTGTGACAACATTGCTAAAGGTACCGATTTTACCTGTGGTCTAGATAGTTCGTATGGTGAGATGTCAGGTGATACCCGCGTTTCTTATCACGCAGATTGGGTTGATGCGGTTGTTGCTGGGGTTGTGTCTTCGACTACTATTCCTGAAGTCGCAGCAACTCAAGGAAAGGGTAATGCGCCAGCCACTGACGTAGCAGAGCGTGTAGGTGAGCGAGCTCAGTTTTTTGTTGAGAATGTAGTTTCTGCACATATGAAGGGCAAAGCGAAAGTTCAATAAACGATTCGTTTTCTTCGGAATAGTAGTACTCAGTAAAGCCGATGGTTGATTGCCATCGGCTTTTTTGTTTTCGAAGCAAAGGCAAATTTTTACTGGCTTAACCTGTCCACTCGGCGTTAATAATGGCTACTGTTTATGGTTCTGTAAGGCGCATATTGGCTACATGCCATGCGGTGCTCTTGTGCTTTAAACATTGAATTTCAATGCTAATACGCTATAGTCGAGGGTAGTTAAAACCTGTACTTTCGGACAGGCGAAGTTGGCCACATAAGTTCTGTATTCTTTAAGCGCACATCAATGGTGATGAGCTAAAAGGAGAATTTATGAAAGCCAATAAACTTATGGTCGTTGCTGCGTTAGCCGTTGTCGCAGGTGTTTCTCACGCTGTTGTTACCCAACCACAGCCAATTGTCGTCAAGGAATCAAAGGAGTTTGTGGACGTTTGTAAGCTATTTCCAGAGCGGTGCAGTGAAGAATCAGATGGCATGGGAAATGGCGGTGGAAACGAACCACCTATGTAACGTGTGGACATATTCGTTGTAAGAGACTTTATCCAACAGTTTGGGCTTTACCTGCAAGTAATGGCATGTTTAGCCTACATTCTTAATTTCCGGCGCGCAGATACATTCGTTTACCTGTGCGTTGGTATTTTATTACTGACTCCAGCTCACTATGTGTATGAGCAGTATTTACTTGATCTTGCATTAAACCCTGAAAATCAGGAGTTTGTGCGTAATGCTTGGTACCTTGGTTTTGCGATCACAGATATTGCATTTGTAGCGATAGTGGTATTGCTGGCACGAAAGTGTCAATTGAAGTTTGACGTAGCGTCCAAAATTCTCGCCTATAGCTTCGTTAGCTTGGCCTTTATTCAGTTGTTTCGTTATGTTGATCGGATCCTGCTAGAAACTGACATGTTGGGTTGGTTCTATCGCACCTCAGTACCGACGATTAATATTGGCGTTACCGTACTCATTGTCGTATTTACGCTGGGGATGATCGCTGCTGACGGAAGGAGCGATTAAGCCGTCGAGATCGCGGCTGTTTACCTAATGTCAGCGACTAAATCTTTATTCCCTCAAGAACTCAATGACCACGTTTACTTGGTCGGTGGAGCTGTCAGAGATAAATTACTCGGGCTCACTCCGAAAGATCACGACTATGTTGTGGTGGGTAAAACTCCAGAACAAATGGAAGCGCTCGGATTTATCTCCGTGGGCGCTGATTTTCCCGTGTTTTTGCATCCGCAAAGCAAACAGGAATTTGCCTTAGCGCGCACTGAACGGAAACAAGGTAGAGGGTACAAAGGATTTATTGTTGATGCGAATGCCAGCGTTACTTTAGAGCAGGACCTCGCGCGCCGCGACCTTACCATTAATGCAATGGCAATGACCGGCGACGGCGTATTAATCGACCCCTATGGAGGCAAGAGAGACCTGCAGGAAAAGCTGTTACGGCACACGACACAGGCCTTTTCAGAAGACCCGGTACGAGTATTACGGCTTGCCAGATTTTACGCGAGGTTTGGTGAAGGTTGGCGCATTCATGCTTCAACGCAAAACCTTATTGCAACAATGCAAGCAAGTGGTGAACTGGATTTTCTAGTTGCAGAGCGTGTTTGGGCAGAAACTGAAAAGGCTCTATCTGAACCACACCCACAATTGTATTTCAATGCCTTAATGGGCTTGGGGATTTTTTCTGAGATTGAAGCCATGCAGGGCGTTGAACAACCGGCGGAGTATCATCCTGAAGGTGATGTGCTAACACACACAATGTTAGCATTGAAGCGCGCAGCCGAGCTTGAGTGTGACGTAGCAACCCGCTTTGCTGTCGTTATGCATGATTTTGGTAAGTCTGTTTGCTTCGCGCGAAATGGAAATTTAAGCGGCCATGAAGCCGCAGGCGTAGAGGTGATTAAAGGGTTTTGTCAGCGTTGGCGAGTCCCGAATAAATACCGAGATCTGGCGTGTCTGACTAGCCAATGGCACACCCATTGTCATCGGATTACACAATTAAAACCGCAAACGTTGTATAACTTTCTTATCCAAGGAATGGATGCTGTGAAACAACCATTACGGTTTGAACAGTTCTTGATGGCATGTCAGTGTGATGCGCAGGGGCGCGGGCCAACGTTGAAGAATAAGGCCTATACACAAGCTGACTTTGCGCGCCGCTTGGCTCAGCATATGGCTGCTTTTGACCCATCTGCTGCGGCTAAATCAGCCATAGCTGCAGGTTTATCTGGCGCCCAAATAGGTGAATCTGTGCGCCATGCAGAACTTGAACATTTAAAGGCTTTTTAGGGCGTTTGATGACGCCTGGTCTGCAAGTATATTGCAAGACTCATTGGCACCTTCGGCAAGCATTGATTGATGTGAGGCGTAAAATTCACTAAGCAGCTGCCATTGTGCAGGCACTACATAATGAAGCATGGATGATTTAGGTGTCCCCCCACTATTTATCCATTTTAAAACCGCACACTTTCGCATTTCTTGGCGATTGTCTTGAGCCGCAGCAATTGCTTGAATAGACCAATTCCACGTGCTTTGCGGATAAATTTGGGCGACAAAACGGGAGTTTTCGATAGCTTTTTTCCATTGTTTTTCTTGTAAATAGATAAGACCAATGTTTTCTAATGCCGAAGCCAATTCAGCATCGTTGATTGATAAATTTACGGCTTTTTCAAAGTCGCGACGGGCATGTTCTATTTCGCCCATATGCAATAGCACTAGTCCTCGACGCCGATAAACCGTTGGGTAACGTTCACCAATTGCAATTGCAGACTTATAATCGGCTAGGGCTTTATAAAGGTTTTTTTCAACATTGGTTAGCCTAACCCAAGTAAGCCCTCTATCGACCAGCACACCATAGCGTATACTGTCATCAGAACTCGTCACTAATTGATTGAAAATCTCTAGTGCCTGATCAAATTGCTTGCTATCAAGCATGACTCGGCCTAAGCCCCAAGTTGCGAGAGCTTGGGTCGCTTGCGTTTGACGGGCTTTCTCGAACTCGCGTGTGGCAGCTGCAAAATCTTTGTTTTCGAGAAAATGAATACCTTGTAGCAAATGTGATGAACCGGAATCCGAGTGGTCCTCAAGTGAAGTTTGCATTACACGTAATTCTTCACTATTTAAGGGCGCTTTTTGTAGGTATTTCTCAGCGACATATAACGCTTTGTCTAGCGAACTGCTGGTCAGCGCTAAGGCTTCAAACGATTGTTTAAATTGACTCATGTCATTAAACGAAGCTTGTGTACGTAGCTTGAAAGACTCACTTTCAGACTGTAATTGCTCTGTTTGCTGTCTCAGTTCCTGCATTTCTAAGCGCAGTGCGTTAAGCTCTTCGCGATTGGTAGAATACTCGAGAGCTGCGTAGTAAAAGGCTGTTGCAATTGCTAAAACGATGAGTAGCGCAGCGGTGAATGTGAGTTTTGCTCTACGTCGACTTTCCTCTAAATGAGCGACTGCTGCTTCTATATCCTTATGCATTTATTCAGCTCCTTTGGCTGCTTTGACTATATTTGTGGTTTTGTCGCAGAATTGAAGAAAAGTTTTAATTGCGTCTCCACCACAGGAGACCTCAGATATACTTTCTAGAAAAACTTGTTTGTCATCGATCACGATTGAACAAATGGTCAGCTTTGAAACACACTTTTCAGATGTGTTTACCACTAAAAATATAAAAATCACGCCGATTAGCATCAACCCAAACAATACGACAAAGAACCAAGGTTCAATTTTGTCTTTAGGGAAAAGGTAAAATGCAGATATGGCAACGCCGATCATTAAGGTAATAATCAGCCCGACTAAGAAACGCCGGTTTTTAAGATTCATATTAATGATATCTAATTTTACCTGCTCATAGCGTTGTGCAATGGTTGCCGCATCCCAGTGCTGGGTGTTGCTCATCAGTCACCTCCATTTCAATTTTGAAAACTGTGCTAACGCATGCTGCCTACTAAAATATAGATTAAATTTTGACCACCGTGTTTTTTTATTATTCAGGTCCGAATGTTGCTGTGCGATTAGTTGATCAGATTTACGCAATACAGTCTAAAGCTAAAACATTTAAGTCAAAATTTTTAATAACTCTCACTATTGCTAAAAATAAAGGGTTTAAAAAGATCTTAAACAATTAAGAAAAAGCTTGATTGGTTAAAAATTGTTAACTAGTATTAACAATATTGTTACACCCACAAACACGTTTTAATCGAGCAAAGGCACACACAATGAGAAAACCAAGCTTATTCAAACCAGCGTTGTTGTCCGTCGCAGTTTCTACTGCATTGTTTTCAGGGCAGGCGTTATCCCAGCAAGCGCAGCAAGAACCATCAGCTGAAGATGTGGAAGTTATTTCAGTCAAAGGTATCCGCGGTTCCTTGATCCGCTCGCAAGCCGTCAAGATGGACAGCAGTTCGATTGTCGAAGCGATCTCTGCAGAAGATATTGGTCAATTGCCGGATTCATCCATTGCTGAATCATTAGCGCGTTTGCCTGGCCTCGCCGGCGAACGAGTCGGGGGGCGTACCTCTGGTATTTCGGTGCGTGGATTTAAAGAAGACTTTACTGGTACCTCACTTAATGGGCGAGAGTTAATTGGTATTGGTGATAACCGTGGCGTGGAATACGACCTGTATCCTTCTGAAATCATGACTGGTGCCACTATCTATAAGAGTATGGATGCCACGCTATTAGTACAGGGCATTGGTGGTACAGTGGACTTACAAACCGTGCGTCCTTTGCAAGCTCAAGAAACCTTAACTCTCAACGGATTATATGAACAAACCGGTAATGATTCTGATAACCCCGAGTTTGATAACAAAGGTCATCGATTTGCCCTTTCTTTTATCGAGAAGTTTGCTGACGACACAGTTGGGCTAGCGGTTTCGTTAGCCACCACTGAATCACCCAATAATCAACAAAAATACGGGGTATGGGGCTATTCAGAAAATGACGCAGGGCAGATATTGCCTACTGGTTTAGATACTCAAGCCATCAGTACAGAACTAAAACGTGACACTGTTTCTGCAATATTGCAGTGGCGTCCCACTGAGAAAGTCGACATCGTCTTTGATTATCTCAATATCGATTATTCTGACTCGGGAGTCCTGCGCGGATTTATTGAACCTTTCGTGGTCGACCAAAGCAGTTTGCAAGGCACTGGCGCAAATGTAACGGGCACGCAAATTGAAGCAAATCCTGTGTTGCGTACTGATCCACTGCAAAAAGAAGGTGACCTGCAAGTCTTTGGGGTCAATTTAGAATATGCACTGAATGATGATTGGACGGTTACACTTGATGCCGCTCGAAGTGAATCAAGCAAGCGTGATCAACGGGCAGAATCTTATGCAGGCTTGGCACGTTCAGGCACGCTTTCAGCTGATCAGCTCGGCACACGACAATTTGTAATGAGCCCAGACGGGATCTTCTTTACGGGTTCCAGTGGTTTAAATGCTTTTTCAGATCCAGCCTTACTGCAATTAACTGGACCACAGGTGTGGGGTGGTGGCTTGGCCAACTTGGCCGATCAGTTTACAACCGATTTGTTACGTCCAAATGGTGACCCGTATACGTATCTAAATGCGCAGGATGGTTTTAACAACTTCGCGGACTTTGAAGAGGAATTAACCACTATTCGCTTAGAAGCAGATACCTTTTTAGAAGGCGATTTCTTCACTCACGTTACCTTTGGGGTTAACTATAGTGACCGTTACAAAGATAAGGTGAATAAAGGTTTCTTTGCTACCGCCGCGTCTTATTTTAACGATACCCAACCCAATTCTGCTGCAATACCTAACAATTACATTTTTGGCTTGGCCGATTTATCTTGGGCAGGGTTTGGCCAGGTTGTTGCGTATGATGGATTTGCACCCTATAACGATGGTACCTATGTGCTCAATGATGCGGGTTTCTTAGAGCCTGACCGTCTGGGAGACACCTACACCGTAGACGAAGAAGTGCTTACGCTATATGTAAAAGCAGACTTTAGTACTGAACTAATGGGTAAGCCGCTAACGGGTAATATAGGTTTACAATACGTTGATACAGACCAACAGTCGACCGGTTACATTGGTATCGTTGGACCAAATTTCGCGGTGTGTGACGATAACAACGATGGGGTTATTGATACCGATTGTGAGCGCAGTGCTGGTGCTTCATACAGCCATACGCTACCGAGCTTGAACGTGAGTTGGGAAGTTGGCGACAGTCAGTTCGTACGTTTCGCCGCCAATAAATCTATCAGTCGTGCGCGAATCGACCAAATGCAAGCCTCTGCATTCGTAAAGTTCGACCAAAATATCCAGTTCATTACGATCCCAAACTCCGTAGAAGCGGTGCAGCAATTCGGATCACCATGGTCTAAAGCGGGTGGGAATCCTGAACTACGTCCGCTGGAGGCCAATAACTTTGATCTTTCATATGAGTATTATTTCGCTGAAGAAGGATATTTATCTGCCGCGTTCTTCTACAAAGATCTTGTGAACTGGACATTGGACGCGCAAACGTTGATCGATTTCACCAACGATCCCAATAACGAAGGTGCTAACTACTTTATTCCTGGCTTCCATGATCGTGTCATTGATGTTGCGGGTTTTTATGGCCCGGGCGGTGGCACGTTCTTTGACGCAGGTGATTTAGCAACGCCGCCAGACTTCGGCACTGAGTCTTCGTTCCAAGATGGCAACGAAGGCAGTGTAGAAGGCTTTGAATTAACGGCAAACGTGCCTTTACGTGTAGTTTCCGATGCGTTAGATGGATTTGGCTTTGCCGCATCAGCGACCTTTATCGATGCAGAACTAGACAATGGCTCACGGATCCCAGGTCAGTCTGACGAAACCTTCTCATTTACCGCATACTACGAGATGAATGGTTTTGAAATTCGTGTAGCGGCGACTGATCGCTCAGACTTCCTCACTTATGAGAGAGGTGGTTCGAACAAGATTGCTGAAGCAACTCGCGAAGGCGTTACGCTAGTTGATGCACAAATCAGTTACGACTTTGCAGATAACACTGATATTGAATGGCTGCAAGGCCTGCGTATTTCATTACAGGGCACGAACCTAACAGATGTAGATGAAGAAACAAGCGATAATAGCTTCCCTGGTATTGTCCGTCAGCGTCGTTCATTCGGCCCGGCTTACTTGTTAAACTTTAACTACTCATTCTATTAACTCGAGTCCCGTGGAAGACCTCTTAAGCTAAGCCCTTGGGTTTAGCTTTTGAGGTCTTTTTTACTTTTGCTTACACGCGCTTTAAAGTATCAAGTGATAATGTCAGAACGGTTTTATTAATGCACAATTCAGTTCGAAAAGTAGTCATTGCTGGTGGTGGTACCGCGGGTTGGATGACAGCAGCATTGCTGCGTAAAGTATTACCAAAGAATATCGAAATCCAACTGATTGAATCGGAGTCGATCGGAATTGTTGGGGTAGGAGAGGCGACGATTCCACCGCTTCAAATATTTAACCAAACCTTAGGCATTGATGAAAAGGATTTTCTTAGAGCCACCAACGGGACAATTAAACTCGCAATTAAATTTGAGAACTGGCGTGTGCCCGGCGAGAGTTACTTCCATACTTTCGGGGCACCGGGCGCGACCATTGGTTTTTGCAGCTTCCATCACTATTGGCTAAAAGCAAAGCAACTCGGATTGAATGATTCATTGTGGGACTTCGACCTTAATTATTTGAGCGCGCAGCAGGGCGTATTTAATAAAGTCAATACTCAGAATCCGGTGTATGACGTACCTTATGCATATCATTTCGATTCCGGCTTATATGGTCTGTTTTTGCGTAAAATGGCAGAGGAAAATGGGGTTAAGCGCACGGAAGGGATCATCGATCGTGTCGAACAAGATCCGCAAACGGGCTTTATCAAGGCGTTGCACTTACAAGGTCAAACGCGCATAGACGGTGATTTGTTCATAGACTGTACGGGTTTTCGTGGTCTTCTGATCAAGCAGGCGCTGGGTGTAGAGTACGACGATTACAGTGAACTTCTACCCGCTGATAGCGCACTAGCAGTGCCAAGTGAGCGGTTTGCATCGACGCTGCCTTATACGCGCAGCATTGCGCATGCTTGTGGATGGCAATGGCGGATCCCACTGACCCATCGCAACGGCAACGGTATCGTATATAGCTCAAAATTCACGACAGACGCGCAGGCTGAACAAACGCTAATGCAAAATCTTGACAGTAAAGCCCTCGATGAACCGCGTAAGATTACATTTACCACCGGTCGCACACGCAAACAATGGAATAAAAACGTAATTGCTATCGGCTTAAGTAGCGGCTTTTTGGAGCCATTAGAAAGCACCAGTATTCACTTGATCCAGTCAGGTATTGTGCGACTGATGAAAATGTTCCCTAATCAGAGCATTTCATCGGCCATGATAGACTTGTATAACGAAGAGTCGCAACAGGAATTCGAAACCATTCGTGACTTTATCATTTTGCATTATTACGTAAATGAAAGGCAGGATTCAGACTTCTGGCGTTACATGCGTGAACTCAATATCCCAACTAGACTGCACAGTAAGATAGAAGCGTTTAAAGCGTCTGCTGCCATCTTTAACGAGCAGAACGATATTTTCCGCGATGCGTCGTGGGTTCAAGTCATGCTGGGCCAGGGTATTATGCCGCAGGATTACCATCCAACGGTCGACGCGTTGGCTGAGCAGGAGTTATTTGGCATTTTGGGGAAGATTCGCTCAGCGAAACAAGGGCCACTGCAAAAAATGCTGGCCCATGA
Source organism: Alteromonas sp. DYW1 (assembly GCF_059752595.1). Taxonomy (NCBI): domain Bacteria; kingdom Pseudomonadati; phylum Pseudomonadota; class Gammaproteobacteria; order Alteromonadales; family Alteromonadaceae; genus Alteromonas; species Alteromonas sp. DYW1. The sequence goes on from NZ_CM186038.1 coordinate 1,416,680, forward strand.
TGAGTTCCTGCAACGCTTTACAACAGATTAATCAATCCTAAGAATGAGTGCTTGGTAGGGGGCTAATTCTAGGCTTCCCTCATTTAGTTCTACAGTAGGGTAGTTATTAATTAAAACCTCTGACGTCTCTGTTATGCTCGTAATTGAACAGGTTTGCGTAACTTCAGAGAAGTTCAGCAGCACTAATAACCTGTCATTTTCCAACGTTCGAGTGTATGCATAAATGGCCGGATCCTCAGGCAACAGCAGATGGTAATCTCCATAGATTAACGCGAGTTCTGATCTTCTCAGTGCAGCCATACGGCGGAAAAAGTGTAGTTCGGAATTGGGCTGTTGCTCTTGTGCCGCCACGTTGACTTCAAGGTAATTAGGGTTCACCGCAAGCCACGGGGAGCCAGAAGTAAAGCCAGCATTATCAGTTGTGTCCCATTGCATCGGGGTTCTGGCATTATCGCGCGCGGTTATCTTATGCGATTCCAGCAATGCTTGAGTGTCACCGCCTTCAGCTTGTGTGAGGTAATACCAATTGATCGTCATTAAGTCTTGGTAACTCTCGATATCGTCGAACTTGATATTAGTCATACCAATTTCGTCGCCCATATAATAGTAGGGGGTTCCTCGCATCGATAATAAAAACGCGGTTAACATTTTCGACGCAATGGCACGCCAGCGAGGCTCATCACTGGCCCAGCGCGAGACCATGCGGGGGAAATCGTGGTTGCCTAGATAGATAGTATTCCAGCCATGTTCTGCAAAAACCTCATCCCACTCAGTCAGGACTTGTTTAAATTTAACCAGATTCTGGAAATCATCATTTAAAATATAGCGTGCTCCAACCCCAATCGCTTGATGGTCGAAATGGTAGTTCATGTTAAGTTCATTGCGGCGCTCATCAACCAATGCCAGTACATTATCTGGCTTGGTGCCAGGTCCTTCAGCGACAGTCATAATGTCATAATGGCGTAGGACCTGTTCGTTCATTTCTTGCAGATAGCGATGCAGGTTTGGTCCTTGAGCATAGATGTCGATCATATTCTGCCCTTGATACTCGGGCGGAAACTCTGGATACCCGGGGTGTTTGGATATGAATGTGATCACGTCCATACGAAACCCATCAATGCCTTTTTTAAACCAAAAGTGCATCATGTCGTAGATTTCTTGACGTAGTTTGGGATTTTCCCAGTTGAGATCGGGTTGTTTTTCGGAAAAATAATGCAAATAGTAGGCATCGGTATGCGCATCGTATTTCCAAGCCGAGCCTTGTTTATCAAAATAGCTCCAGCGTGCTGGTGGCGTGCCTTGTTCTGCTGGCCACCAGTGGTAATAGTCGCGGTAAGGATTATCTCGACTGCTACGTGAGGCTTCAAACCAAGGATGCTCGTCACTTGAGTGATTGACAACCAGATCCATCACTAGCCTGATATTGCGATCATGCATCCCTTGGAGTAGTTCGTTAAAGTCTTCCATGTCGCCAAACTCAGCCATAATGCGCTGGTAATCGGCGATATCATAACCATTATCATCATTCGGTGAATGATAAATCGGGTTGAGCCAGACTACGTCAATACCTAAACTGGCGATGTAGTCTAACCGATTTATGATCCCCCGTAAGTCGCCGATCCCATCACCATTACTATCCTGAAAGCTGCGTGGATAGATCTGATAGACGATCGCTTCTTTCCACCATACACGCTGCAAATTACTTCGATTAGTCACATTGAGTACCTGTCAGTTAGCGTTCGGTCATGGTTCGAGCGTTGGTTTCAGATTCTAATACCTCACCGGTATCTACCTGATGCAGATTATCGCGTAATCGCGTTGCACAAAGTGCAGCAAGAATAAGGCAAACACCGCATAAAACGAGTGCGTTTCGCGGATCTGATTGCAGTAGAGAGTCATAGTAAAAACCGATGGTGGTCATGCTAATAATTTGTGGTAAACAAATGAACGCATTAAGCAGGCCCATATAGATACCCATTTGCGCGCGATCTACCACATCCGCAGCAATAATAAATGGCATGGTAATAATGCCAGCCCAACCGATACCGACTAACGCCATAGTAAATAGAACCCAATTCAGTGAGTCGGAAAATAGCATAGACACAAAGCCACAACCGCCAATAAGTAGAAACAGAGCATAGGTGTTTTTCTTACCTATCCTGCGGGTAATCGAGGGTACTAAAAATGACAGAATGACTGTGGTTATGTTCATCACCGTAAATGCCAGGCCAACATTCGCAGTACCTTCTGCAAACCCGGGCGAGTCAGGTGTTGGAGCATTAAAGCTATGTCGCGCGATCGACAAGGCTAGATACTGCCACATTAACGGCATGCCATACCATGAAAAGAATTTTACCCACCATAATCGACGAATTTCATCGGGCATATTTTTGACAGCTTTTCCGATATCAGTAATCGCACTTAATAATAGATTTTTGCCCGCGCGGGCTTGCCTGAATGCGACCAAGTCCTCTGGTGGATCTTCTTTGGTTGTTAAGTTGGTCCAAGTGACTGAAATCAGTATTGCTACCACGCCAATAACGAATGAATACTTTACAATGTCAGGTATTGTATTACCGTCGGTAGCCGCTGACACGCCAAATGCCAGCATGATCAGTGGCATTAGCCCAGCCAACATTTGGCCCGCAGCGAGCATGAAGGTTTGCATTGCGTAGCCAACGGTTCGCTGCTGCGTGTTCAACTTATCACCGACCAATGCTCGATAGGGTTCCATTGCGGTATTCATCCCCGCATCTAGAATCCAGAATAGGCCGACTGCCATCCACAAATAAGGCACATAAGGCATAAACATAACTGCGACGCTGGCAACTAATGCACCAATCAAAAAGTAGGGTTTGCGCCGTCCAAAACGTGTCCAAGTACCATCACTCATTGCACCAATTAACGGTTGGATCAGTAAACCTGTGACGGGGCCCGCTAACCACAGGATCGGGAGGCTGGCTTCATCGGCACCGTGGTACCTGAATATAGGGCTTAAATTAGCTTGCTGCAGACCAAAGCCATATTGGATCCCGAAAAAGCCAAAGCTCATATTCCAGATTTGCCAAAACGACATAGAGGGTTTATCGGTGACGCTGCCTGACATTTGAATACCACGCTATTGCAATGGGTCAATCACAAAATGACCGGTTGTAAATATGTTGTTAAGATTAATCTTAAAGGTTTAAGATAAAATGATCCAGTAATTATTTGGTTTTTTTAATAAGGGCTAAGAGGCGTCAAAAGCACTGATGATTAACGCTTAATTTTGTGCCGATTGACGTTGAAAAGTTTTTCTTAGTTTATTGTAAAGCATTGTAAAATATAGCTTTAATGTTTATTTTTTTGTGGGATATGGATCAATATCGTTTGTGCGTAACATGCAATAAAAATGCTTTGGCAGCTTTGCACTGCATGCCAAAACAGATAAGTTTGCATTTTTCAATGCAATTATTGTTTATTGCGCTGATCATCGCTATATTGCTTTTCTAAACGTGTCTTAAAGATTTAAGTTGATTTGGTGTAGGGCGTGTAAAATGCACTGAATCACGTGTCAAAATAGAGGGCTTAGCCATTAAAGCGAAAATGAATCTCAAGCAGGTTGCTCATGCGCTTGGCGTATCTACGGCGACAATATCTAATGCCTTTAATCGGCCGGATCAATTGTCGGCGAAGTTGCGTGAACGAATTTTAAAAGAGTCGGCTAAGTTGGGATATCATGGGCCAAACCTTGCCGCGCGAACATTACGCCGTGGCGCGTCCGATGTTATCGGTGTCATGTTGTCTGATTCACTAAGTTACAGTCTATCGGACCCAGTGGCGAGTCAGTTGTTGCAGGGTATCGCCGATGTGCTGGCAGAAAATAATAAGCATATGCTGTTGTTATCCAGCGATGTGGATAATTCGGAGCAACGGGGCGCAGAGTCTTTACCCGATGGCTTTATTCTTTACGGTACGATTAATGAGGCGACCTACGAACGTATTTTGCGCACTGGCAAACCGATAGTTGTGGTTGATTTCGATGGTGGTACAAGCGCATCAGTTAATATCGATAATCAACAAGGGGCTTACCAAATTGCACGTCTCGCCATTGGATCAAAGGATGAGGTGGCAATCCTTGGTTTGAAGCTTATCGATTCAAATCGTGTATGTCGTTTAACTCAAGAAGATGTTGAACAAGAGTATAAGGAAATATCCAGAGATCGCTTAGCGGGTTTTTTTAAGGCAGCGAAAGAGGCCGGACAGCATATTCCAGCTGATGCAATTTGGAATATTCCTATTAATAATCCAGCTAATGCTGAAATTGCTGCGCGTGAAGCACTAACTAGAAGCCCTCGCCCCAATGTACTGCTGTGTATGAGTGATGTAATCGCATTGTCTGCGATTCGAGTTGCCAAAGGACTAGGTTTACGTGTACCCGAGGATGTTTCAATCACGGGCTTTGACGGGATCCCCGAAGCTGAACGCTCAACGCCACCCCTTTCCACGGTGTGTCAGCAAAGTATTGAAAAGGGCAAACTGGCCGCAACGATGTTGCTTTCTGGTGAAAGCAAGCAAATGGTTTTTGCTACACGGGTAGTGGAACGCGACTCAATTCGGTCGCGTTGAATTGGTGTTTAGTCTAGTACTGAGCGCGCAACCAACTAACCTGATACGGTGCTAAAACCACATCTTGGTCAAAGTATTCGAATTCTACTTCCTGCAGCAAATCTTGTAGATTGCGATGGCCAATGGTCTCCAATACCTTTTTATCAACTCGTTGAGTATGCTCACTGAAATTATGTAATGCGAGTAATTTCTGGTTGTTTTCGTTGTGGCGTAAAAAAGCAAACACATGCGGGTTATTAGTCACCAAAATTTGGGTTTCAGCGACACCTAATATTGGCAACGACTGGCGCAACGCGATAAGTTTTTGCAAGCCCATAAATATACGCTGCTCTGGTCGACCTTCAGCATGCGCGCGAGCTACGGCAGATTCAGTCACCGCAATCCGCTGGACCCAGCGCGCATCATGTTGCTTTGAGACGTCTTGTTGATAAGTGTAATCATTCAGTAAACCGAGCTCATCGCCAGAATACAATAATGGGATCCCACCAATGCCAAAGATAATAGTATGTACCAATAAGATGCGTGCGATGGCATGCTCGATTTGCAATGCATCATTTTGTTCGATTGCTTGTTCTAATCCCGCCAGCGAAGCTAGTGAGCCGCATACACGGCAGTCGCCATTCGACGGGTTTTCGGCAAAAGCGACGCCGTTGGCAAAGCTGCCTTCAAATCGGCCGGTATAAAATTGATTGAGAAAATGGCGGTGGTCATTTGCATTAATACCCAGTTGCCACGCAACTTTGTCATCAAAGGTCCAACCAATATCATCATGACAACGCACATAATTGACCCAGGTACATGCCGGATTAATAGTAAAACTACGGCGCATAGATTCGGTCAGTAAGTGAGTTTTTCTAGTTGCCAGGCTATTCCAAATAAGCGCCATTAATAAAGGGTTATATGACAGTTGGCATTCCTCTGGCGCTATATACTTATTGACCTCATCAGGGTGTACGATGGCTTCGGATTTAAACACAACCGCAGGTGCAACAACGCGTAAACAGCTATTAAATGCCTGAATGAGACGATGGGCGTTGGCTTGGTTTTCACAATTTGTACCCATTTCCTTCCATATGAAGGCGAGTGCATCAAGTCGCAAAGCCTCACAACCGAGGTTAGCGAGAAATAGCATTTCTCCGACAATCGCATTAAACACCGCGGGATTTGAGTAATTTAAATCCCACTGGAAGTTGTTAAATGTGGTCCATACCCATTTACCCGACTCTTCATTCCAAGTGAAATTACCACGTCGCACTTGGGGGAAAATTTCTCTTAAATGTTGCTCGTATTGATCAGGAATAGTGCGATCATCGAACATATAGTAAAACTCTTGATACTCTCGTTCACCGGCTTTGGCTGCGAGGGCCCAGCGATGCTCATCGGAAGTGTGATTAAAGACAAAGTCAAGGACTAGACTAATGCCAACGTCTGCTAATGCTTTGGATAACACTTCGAGATCTTTTACACTGCCCAAGCGGGGGTTTACAGTGCGATAGTCGGAAACTGCATAGCCACCGTCACTGTCACCTTCCGGAGATTTGTATAACGGCATAAGGTGTAAATAGGTGATCCCAAGTGTCTGGAAATATGGAATTTGACGGATGACACCACGTAAGTCGCCAGCAAATAAATCGACATAAAGTGCCATACCCACCATGTTTTCACTGCGATACCATAGTGGAGAATTAAGTCGTTTTTGATCATGCGTTTTAAGTCGACGTGGGCGTTCCGTGTACCCAGCAAGCATAATTTTAAGTAATGCCTGAATATGAAAATAAAAATCGTAGCGATGCCCGTAGATCTGATGAAGCAGGGTGAATAGTTGTGGAAACTCTAAATGCAGACGTGCAACGAAAGTTTTTTGCTGTACTTTTGGTAGTTGCTCCAGATCGAGATCGGAGAGCACCCGCTGAAGTGTTCTTTGACTTTCTAGTTGTAGATCCATAATGCTCCACCTACTTCACTGGAAGCCCAGTATCGGCTAATTAACGGGAGAAAGTTGCATTGCGATAGTCACATTCTATTTACACTGTATGCCATTATCGCTATATTAACTTAAACGTTTTAGAATAAGTTGCGTTAATTGTCAACTAGCAATCAGGTTTTGCGGATTTTAAGTGAGGGTAATATGAGTCAGCATGCTTCATATGTTGCAGCGATAGAAGCCGGAGGGACGAAGTTCAATTGTGCCCTAGTAGATGCTCAACGCAATATTGTTGCGCAGCAGCGGGTGGAAACAACAACGCCGGACGATACACTTACTGCGGTTGTGGATTTCTTTCAACAGTTACGTGATAAAGGGTACGAATTTCATCAACTCGGGTTAGCTTGTTTTGGCCCACTTGATTTGCAACCTAATTCACCGAGTTTTGGTTGTATTACACGCACGCCCAAACCTACATGGAGTAATACGCCTATCAAGCAATGGCTAGAACGTGATCTGAAGGTACAAGTTGTCTTGGATACCGATGTGAATGCTGCGGCATTAGCGGAGTCATTATGGGGGGCAGCCCGACAGAAAGCGGTTGCGGTTTACGTCACCGTAGGTACTGGAGTGGGGGTGGGTGTGGTGATTAATGGGCAAACCCTAAAGGGGCTAGTGCATCCAGAAGTGGGTCATTGGTTGGTGCCTGCACCCGCTGAGCTGACCGGTCAATGTTCGTTTCATGGCAGCTGTGTTGAAGGGCTAGCGTCAGGCACAAGTATGCGGCAAATTTGGCAAAAGCCGGCGCAAGATCTACCTGTCGACCACCCTGCGTGGGATGCTGAAACTGATGTGCTGGCACTGCTGTGTCACAACCTCATGCTAGCCTATAGTCCATTTAAAATTGTTATCGGTGGGGGCGTTATGGGCCGCGCGGAGCTGTACGCTGAAATTGCGCGCAAGACGGCTCGTTCGTTAGCCGATTACTTGGTGTTGCCGGCAGGCGTCGAATTTACTGACATCATTCAGCCGCCGGAACTTGGCGATAAAGCCGGAATCCTTGGCGCTTACGCGCTTACCTTGTAACGCCTTATCTGCATGTAACGCTTTGTTACGAATTCCTTGCAATAAAAAACCGCTTTGGCATTGAGCGGTTTTTTATTGTTCTCCTATACTAAAACACTGTTTAACCTGTAAACCGCACTCATGGTCGCTTATTTTAAGGTATTCGCCGTGAGTTTATAGCGGTTCAGCGGGACAAGGTCGCATTCAATATGCGCTTGTGTTACCACAGAACAGATAACAATTAAAACCAGTCAGACAGAGGAAGAGAAATGGAACGACGCGATTTTATTAAGCTCGGCGGTGCTGCCGGAATGGGAGCGCTTATGCTACCAGTGTCCGGGATCGCGGTCAGCGCCGATCAATTGTTGGATAAGCCAATGGATGTAGCCTACAAGAAGAAGTTGGCAAACATAGCGTTGAACGCAGCAAAAGCCAAAGGGGCAACCTATGCCGATGCACGCATTGGTCGTTACCTGAACCAGTTTGTTACGACCAATGAAAATCGCGTTGATAATATCGTTAATACCGAGTCAGCGGGTATTGGCATCCGGGTCATTGCTAATGGCACCTGGGGCTTTGCTTCAACCTCAAATATGACACCTGATAGTATCGCGCGCACTGCAGAGAAAGCGGTAGCAGTCGCTAAAGCGAATTCTAAATTCCAAACTGAGCCGGTTAAATTGGCACCTGTCAAAGGGGTCGGTGATGTTAGTTGGCAAACGCCAATCAAGAAAAACGCAATGGAAATTCCAGTTAAGGAAAAAGTGGACCTGTTACTCTCTGTGAACGATGCAGCCATGCAAAATGGAGCAAACTTCATCACTTCAGTACTCTTTCTGGTTAACGAGCAAAAGTACTTTGCTTCAACTGATGGCTCCTATATTGACCAAGATGTACATCGCTTGTGGGCACCATTCTTTGCCACCGCGATCGGTGAACGTGGTTTTAAACAGCGCACCAGTTTAGGTAACCCTGTCGGCATGGGGTTTGAATATTTGGATGGTAAAGAAGAGGACAAAATACGGGTATCTGGCGCCAATGTTGGCTACAAAAATAGTTACGATATGATTGAAGATGCAGCGGCTGCTGGTCAACAGTTACAAGCAAAGCTAAAAGCTAAATCGGTAGAGCCAGGTAAATATGACTTAGTTCTTGACCCTGCACATTTGATGCTGACGATCCACGAATCGGTGGGGCACCCATTAGAACTCGACCGTGTTTTAGGTTATGAAGCAAACTTTGCTGGCACTAGCTTTGCGACACTGGATAAATGGCGTAGCGGCAAGTTTCAGTATGGTTCTGACATCGTTAATTTGTTTGCAGATAAAACTCAACCGACATCACTCGGTAACGTTGGTTATGATGATGAAGGGGTAAAAACGAAGGAATGGGACTTAGTTAAAGATGGCATCTTGGTCAACTATCAAGCAATTCGTGACCAAGTCCATATGATCGACCAAAATGAATCGCATGGCTGCTGTTACTCACAGAGCTGGCGCGATGTGCAATTCCAGCGTATGCCGAATGTTTCCTTGCGTCCAAATAAGGAAGATTTGTCTGCTGATGATGTTATTAAGGATGTCGAAGACGGTATCTACATTGCAGGCCGTGGCTCATTTTCTATCGACCAGCAACGCTATAACTTCCAATTTGGTGGACAACTGTTCTATGAAATCAAGAACGGTAAAATCACTGAACAGATTGAAGACGTTGCCTATCAATCCAATACCCAAGAGTTTTGGAACAATTGTGTGCAGATGGCAGGACAATCTGACTACCGTTTAGGAGGCTCTTTCTTTGATGGTAAAGGTCAGCCCTCACAGGTGAGTGCAGTTTCCCATGGCTGTCCAACCACGCGCTTTAACAACGTGAACGTGATCAATACGGCGCGCAACGTCTAAGTCGAATAAAGAAGGAAAAGAATATGACAATAATGACTGAAAAAGACGCGCAAGACCTACTCAAGAAAGTGGTAGCGTTGTCTAAAGCAGATGAGTGTGAGTGTAATTTAGAAGGTCGTGTAGGTGGCAATATTCGCTATGCTAGAAACACCGTATCGACCGCTGGTGAAGAGAGTGATCTTACGTTGGCGGTGCAATCTACATTTGGCAAGCGCACGGGCGTTGCGACGATTAATGAATTCGATAATGCCTCTTTAGAGAAGGTGGTAAGACGTTCTGAGGAATTGGCCAAATTAGCGCCAGAAAATGAAGAACATATGCCGGTATTTGGTAAGCAAGAGTACGTTAAATCAAATACTTACTTTGAGTCTACCGCAAGTGTGACACCCGAAGATCGGGCTCAAGCCGCGGAGAACAGTATTGCCCCATCGAAGAAGAACAAATTAGTTTCGTCAGGCTTTTTGGAAGAAGCGGTCACTTTTACTGCGATCATGAACAACAAAGGCTTGTTTGCCTATAACACCAGCACTAACGTAGACTTTTCGGTCACGATTCGTACCGAAGATGGCAAAGGTTCTGGCTGGGTAACGCGCAACTACAGCGATTACAAAATGCTTGATACTGCCAAGGCATCAAGTATTGCTATCCAAAAAGCGAAGGGGAGCGTTGACGCTAAAGCCATGGAGCCGGGTAAATATACGGTTATACTTGAACCGGCGGCCAGCGTAGGTTTGCTGAATAATATGGCGTTTAATTTTGGGCAGCGTGCGGCAGACGAAGGACGCAGTTTCTTAAGTTACAAACCCAAAGAAGGTGAAGACGCAGAGAAGGCGCCAAAAAATCGCTTGGGCGAGAAAATGTTTGATGAGCGTGTCACTATATACAGTGACCCGCAGCATCCGGTGGCACCAGCTGCGCCATTCGGGGGAGATGGTTTCCCGCGTAAGCGCGTGGATTGGATCAAAAATGGGGTGGTGATGAACATGCCAAATACCCCCTATTGGGCAAAGAAAACTGGCGTTCCGTATATTCCGAATGGTGGCAACATTATTATGGAAGGTGGTGATCAATCGCTAGAAGATATGATTGCCAGCACTCGGCGCGGCATTTTAGTTACGCGTTTATGGTATATCCGTCAGCTCGATCCACAAACGTTGCTGTACACCGGGTTAACTCGTGATGGCACTTTCTATATCGAAGATGGCAAAATCAAGTTCCCAATCAAGAACTTCCGCTTTAATGAAAGCCCAATCGTGATGCTTAATAACATCGAAGCTTTGGGCGAACCTCAGCGGATCGACGGGAATATGATCCCAACCATGAAAGTCAGAGATTTTACCTTTAGCAGTTTATCTGACGCTGTTTAACTAGCATCGGCGCCATCTATGAATCTTAAAGCATTGATGGCGCCATCTGTTGAATGGGCCTTTTGAGGCAGTCAATTTCACCATTGTAGTTCCTAAGCAGTAACTCAATCATGTATGTAAATCGTCGTCGCTTTCTAAAATCCAGTGCATATCTTGCGCTTGCTGCAGCGTTACCAAGCAGAGTGTATGCTCAACCTTATGACTTTTACTTCACCCGATTGAGCTATGAATCGGGCAATTGGGATGTGGATGAGCGAATGCCTGCTAATGTGCTTAATTCCTTAATCGAGTACACAAGTTTGCGTGTCGATTTAACCGAGAGGATTGTACCGTTAAGTGATCCGGTTATGCTGACAGCTCCTTTCTGTTATATGGCTGGGCATCGGCTAGTTCAATTTTCGCTGCAAGAAAGACAAAACTTTGAGACCTATGTGCGCAATGGTGGCTTTGTTTTTGTCGATGATTGCAATCATGACATCGATGGTATGTTTGCGCGTTCGTTTGAGCGGCAGATGGCAGAGATATTTGGGCCTGATGCGCTGCAAAAGATCCCTAATGATCACCCTCTGTATTCGTCATTTTTTGAATTTGATGGGCCACCACGGACTTCTATGGAGTTGAACGGGTGGGGGGATGATCTGGTCCATGAGTATTTAAAAGCAATAGAAATTAACGGTCGTATTGGCGTTCTCTATAGCAATAAAGATTTTGGTTGTGAATGGGATTACGACTTTCGTAATAAGCGCTGGTTGCGTGTCGACAACACCAAGTTCGCTGTCAATATTGTGATGTATGCGATGACGGCCTGATGGAATAAAACTATGCAAACAACAGAGATAACCTCAGAAGCAGAGGTACAAGCGGCGTTAAGCAAATTAGATGCGGTCAGCGCTGAAATAGGCAAGGTCATTGTTGGTCAGCATTCAGTTGTACAGCAATTGTTGATTAGTTTGCTTGCGGGCGGACATTGTTTACTCGAAGGGGTTCCAGGCTTAGCCAAAACTCTCATGGTAAGCAGTCTGGCGGATGCATTGGCAATGAGCTTTAAACGTATTCAATTTACTCCTGATTTAATGCCCAGTGACATTTTGGGCACTGAGATACTGGAAACTGATCACGACAGCGGCGATAAGTTCTTTAAATTTCAGCAAGGACCAGTATTTACTCAAATCCTCTTGGCTGATGAAATCAACCGCACGCCGGCGAAAACCCAAGCTGCCTTGCTCGAAGCTATGCAAGAACGGCAAATTAGCTATGCCGGTGACGTTCGTCAACTACCACAGCCGTTTTTTGTTCTGGCGACCCAGAACCCAGTTGAGCAGGCCGGTACCTATCCATTGCCTGAAGCACAATTGGATCGCTTCCTGATGTTTGTCAAAGTGGATTACCCAACGTTTAGCGATGAAGTCGCAATTTTACAGCGCACTACGGGAGTCGCTAAGCCATCTCTTCAAGCACAACTGACAGCGGATGAGGTGCTGGCATTACAAGGATTAGTGCGACAGGTTGAAATCAGTGATGCAATGACTGAGTGGGTTGTGCAACTGGTACAACAAACTCGTCCACAGGTCAGTAGCAACTTACAAGTGCAACAATTCGTGCAGTGGGGGGCAGGACCACGCTGCGGCCAAGCCTTAGTGTTGTGCGCCAAGGCTCATGCACTGTTGGACCGTCGCTTCGCAGTCACTGTGGATGATGTCCGAGCGGTAGCTCCAGCAGTCATGCGTCATCGTTTGTTGTTGAACTTTCAAGCCGAAGCGCAAAGGATTGTTGTTGATGATGTGATTGATCAGCTGCTTTCTGCGATAGCAGTGCCGGCGGGGCCGTTACCGTAATTTTATGTCCCAATCCGTAATCTTAACCTCGCAATTATTGGCTGAAGTTCGCGATTTAAGGCTGCTGGCGCGCACGGTCGCGCAAGGTGCCCGAATGGGCGAGCATGCCAGTCGTCAACGCGGCATTGGCGCTGAATTCGCCCAATATCGCGCTTATGAACCGGGTGATGAGATCAATAAAATTGACTGGAAACTGTATGCCCGTAGTCAACGTCATTTTGTTCGCGAGGCAGAAAGAGAGAGCGATATTAATATTTGGTTGTTAGTCGATTGTAGCGCTTCTATGCAAGAAACCTGTGCTGTCACCGGATTGAGTAAGTTGGATTTTGCGCGAGTGTTTGCTGCTACGTTAGGCCATATCGCATGCTATCAGGGCGACTCGGTTGGAATCGTTGGATTATCGGGTAGAAACCCAGAATACGTTCCAGCAATGCCGGGCGTGCGGCACTTTAATCGTTGTTTGGTAAGTTTGCAGAATCTACAAAGTGGTCACGCATTTCCCGATATTACTCAATTACAATCGCAATTGGCCATGGCGCGCAAGAACGCCATTATTTTTTTATTGAGTGACTTTTTCCAACAGCAAGATGAGGTAACCGAGGTTATTCGTCAGTTGTCGAGTCGACAAACGGCCATTCACCCAGTTCAACTGTATACCGAACAAGAGGCGAATTTTTCCTACCACGGACGGTTTGAGTTTGAAGACCGGGAAACCGCAGAACGAATAAAAGTTAACGCAGAAGCGATTAAGCAAGAGTACTTGCACAACCGTCAAGCCTACTTTGCTGCGCTTATGCTCCAGCTGCAGTCCATGCATTGCGTACTGCATAGTGTAAATATTGCGACCCCCGTGGGGGAAGCCTTGCGTCGAATGATTGCTTTGATGACGTGGCAGGAACGCGAGTAATGTCATGGCTTAATTTACAAGTGAATGAGCCTTTAGCGTTATGGACGGCATTGGCATTGTTCATTCCGCTCATAATTCACTTGATCAGCCGCAGTGAGTTACGTCGGCAGCCGTTTGCATTTACCCGTTTATTGCCTAAATTGACCATTCCCATTGAACACAAGCTAAAACTTACGCAACGCCTGTTGCTTTTGGTGCGCCTGTTACTGTTGTTGGCGCTAACGTTATTATTGGCCAACGTCGCTTGCACTGAACCTAAGCCCCCGCCCAAGAGCATCAATGTTATTACGCCTGGATGGTTAAGTGCAGTCTCGGAGACTGAGAAAAAACAGATGTTTAGTGATTTTGTGCAGCAGCAAGAAGCAAGCTTCTGGTTGCTTAGTGCAACGCCACAAGCGTTGAGCCAGAAACAATTCACTGACGATGCCGCGCCGTTGAGTAGTCATTTTGATGGAGTAACTCAGGTGCTTAGTGTATGGGCGCGATTAGCGCTTTTACTCGAGCAGCTAACGCGCGAGCAGGGCATAGCCAAGGATACCAGGATTGCGGTTTATGCCAGCAACACTGCCAACCACTATAGGGGAGACAAAGTCGCTTTCTCTCAACCCATTGACTGGTACATCGTGGCGGACAACAGCAATGTTGCAAACTCAAGCTTGAAGATTTCTTCGTTGGCCAAGCATATTGCATTAGTGGGGAACCAACATCCAGCCTACGCAAAGAGCAAGACGGCACTGCAAGCCATACAAGATGTACTGGCCACTGACATAACAATTACGGAATTGCCGGCATCAAGTACGCTAAAAATTCCTGAGCAAGTCGATACTATTATTGTTTTATCTACCAGTGCTACTGCGAACGAAATGCAGCAAGCATTGGCTAAGTGGGCGGTGGGGGCGGCTACTCGGCAGGTAATTTTTGCACGGGATTTAGCCTGGCAACATCGCGATTTTGCATTGCAATTAGCACAGCAATTATTTGCTCTTGATATTGAGCAGGATTTATGGCGCCGCATAGCGCTGACCAACCAACAAATTCAGCGTAGTGGCGTGTCGTTGACTACGCAAGAGCCGCAATCGTTGGCTACGTCGCTACGACGAGAGCACTCAACTATACCGCCATGGCTTGTCTTAAGCATTGTTGTACTGTTTTTGTTGGAGCGAATATTAAGCGAGTATCCAACCCGCCATAACGTGTCCGATGAGGTGCCTCGTGCTTGATACCCGTGTCTTGGCTCTGCATCAACGAGTTAAACAAAAGGCGCTACTTAAATATGCCGTTATAGGCATTAATTGCCTGCTGCTGGCATGGTTATTATCAATTGTTATCAGCAGGCTAATGCACGTGACGATTACACCGTTCAGTTTCCTGATAGCCTTGCTGGTATGGGTTGTTTGGCTGTGGTTACGTCGGCCACTGGCGCAATATTCTCTGCATAATTTGCTGTTGCACGCTAATCAGTCCCTCCCAAGCATGCAGCAAAGCGCGCATTTGTTGGCTTGTGCGGATGCAAACCTTGATTTACTTAAGCGCTTGCAAAAGCAGCGTATTACAAATGTTGTTAGTGATCATTGGGAAGTTTTTGCGCAAACCGCAATGGACACCGTTAGGTTACGCACGACAGTGGTGACGGCTGCACTTATAATACTGAGCACCATTGCCATAAACAAAATACCACTGCTTAATGTAAAAGCACTACCGGTCGCTGAAATCGTCAATAAAGCTCAACCTTCCTCTTCGCCTCTCACGTATACATTTGCCCTAAAAGTGCAGCCGCCAGCCTATACAGGTCTAGCTGCGACCGCCTCTGGCGCAGGAAATTTATCGATTGTTGAAGGCTCATCAGTTACTTGGCAGGTGGTAGGGTCACAACCCATTACTGCGTTTGACTATTTTGTACAAATCGGGAGCGAACGGTTGGCAATGCAAGCGGCAAGCGCACAGGAATTATCTGTGCAGCATAACGTAACGCGCTCAACGGTATATCATTTTAATCACGAGGAGCAGGCGATATCCGATGTGTTTAGTTTAGAAGTGCTACGCGATCGACGACCGCGAGTTCAAATTCAAGCGCCACAACATTCTGTGACTCAGTTTGTGCAGGACAGTTTACCCGTGGTGAGTGCAGATGTGTTGGTATCTGATGATTTTGGATTAAGCAAGGTATACATTGAAGCGTCAATTGCCAAAGGTAGTGGTGAAGCCGTTAAGTTTCGTGACGAAATTTTTGAGTTTGATACTGTAACGCCGGTTGCCACTGAGGCTGCGGGAATTACTTATAACTACATGAAGCAGTGGTCTTTGATTGATCTCGGAATGGAACCTGGAGACGAGTTTTATTTTACCGTGATAGCGCGGGATAATAAGCAACCACAGGCGCAGGAGGCGCGTTCAGAAACACGCATCATTCGATGGCTTGATGAAAACGTAGCAGGGATAACCAGCGAAGGTATTGTCATTGACTTTATGCCCGAATATTTCAAAAGCCAACGGCAAATTATCATTGAGACCAATGCGCTGATTGAGCAGCGAGAGCAATTGGCAAAGTCCGAATTTGATAAGCTATCGCGAGCCTTAGGAATGGCTCAAAGTGATTTAAAACACCGCTATGGACAATATTTAGGGGATGAATTTGAGAGTGGCGTGATGCAAACCATGGAACAAGGTCCTACTCAAGAGCATCACGAACATGAACACGCCGATGAGGATCACGCAGAACAAGCATCTGACCAACACTCACACACGCATGAATCCAGTGTGACAGGAACGCCATCAAACGCGGACCGTTCGGGGTTTACTGAGGTTATTGAGCAATTTGGTCACGACCATGGTGAAGTTGATGTGGGATTTATTTCTTTACGTAAAGGTGAGTTCAGTCCAAAAGTCTTAATGAAGCAATCCATCGCTAACATGTGGCAAGCGGAACTTTTCCTATTATTGTCGGAACCAGAAAGAGCATTGCCGTTTGAGGAAAAGGCTTTGGACTTTCTTAATCGCGCTAAGCAAGCGGACCGGGTTTATGTGCAACGCCTCGGGTTTGAACCGCCTCCGGTATCTGAAGAGCGGCGCTATCAAGGAGACCTTAGCGACATTCCATCTTTGAGTCAGAAGCAGGAGCTTGAACTGACCAATAATGGTGAGTCTAGAGTTCGCGAATTACTGTTCCGTCTGAACCAAGTGACGGTGTTTGCGATAGACACGATGAGCCCTGATGACAAGCAATTATTACACGATGTTGGTGGTGATTTACAACAGTCACTGGAACTGAGTGAACAAGACCAATTGGAGGCAGGGATAGTATTGCGGGCTCTGACAAACATCCAACGTATGCTAGTCGCAGGTGAGTGGCAAAGCCGCTCATGTAGCGACTGTGCGATGCAACTGGAGCATGCTTTATATCAGTGGTTAGAACCGTTAAATGCACCTCCGCGTTCCAGTTCTCAACAGGATAAGTCTACACATCCGCTAGTACAGCGGTATCAGGCTTTGGAAGTCAGCCAATGAGTTTGGGTAATTTACTTATTCAACTCCCTTATGGGGAGACTCTGAACGTCGTTTTGTTGCTTATTGCCGTGCTAGGTTTTGCACTTAGCACCCGCTGGATGTGGCAGCGTTTGCAAGCTCGTGCGGCTCGCCAGCGAGCCGTTGTATGCGGCAATGGTTTGGCTTGGCTTTTATTACTGTTGTTGTTGTGTGATATTCAATGGCGAGCAGTTATGCAACAGACATTAGTGCTGCAGACAACTCATGCAGACCGGGTTGACGCTGATGCATTACAAGCAGCTATTTCTGGCGCTGAGCAAGTAACTAATTCCCCTGCAGCGACTCATTGGCTGCGCGGTATTGAGCAAGCCTCGCATGTCATACTGGTGGGGGACGGTCTAACAGCGGCTCAATGGCGGCTGGTGCAACAAAGCACCGATTGGCAAAACAAGCGCTTCTCCCAAATTCCCAGTCAGCAAATGACGGGTCTCTACAACGCGCACTGGCAATCCTCGGTACGTTTGGGGGCAAGCGTTACACTCTCTTTTGCAGTAGCCGCAGGTGCTGAGCAGCAATCCTTATATCGCGTTGAATTGCTAGATCCGACAGGTGCTGTCATGCAGGAACAATTAGTACAGCCGAATGCAATGGTAACCATGCAATGGCAACCGCAGAGCCAAGGGAATTGGTTATATGAAGTGCGGGTCTATGCGGATAGGCTGGGGCAAACAAGTCTTGCTTCCGAGCAGATCGCAGTTGCGGTGTTACCTGCTGAACCCTTGCAGGTTTTAATTTTGCAATCAGCTCCCAGTTTTGCCACTCGTCATTTGCAAAATTACCTTGTCGATCGCGGAGCTCAGGTTAAGGTTGTAAGCCAGATCAGTAAAAAGGCAACGCGTATCCAACAGTTCAATCAGCGCCTTCCGAGCAATGCCGGTGAACGCATTCAGTTGCCGGAAGATCTCGCACATTATGATGTTGCGTTGCTTGATTGGCGTGCATTTACCCATTTAGAGCAAACCCAAAGAGATATATTGAGCGCAGCAGTCAGAGGCGGGCTGGGTCTGCATATATGGTTAAGTTCAGAAGCGCTGCAATCGGCTGACTGGCAGGATGTTCCTGCGTTTGGATCTGAAACACTGCAGTCCATGCGCGAAGATTATTCTGGAGTCTTGCCGGTGTGGCAAAGTCTGCGTGCGTCAGAACCCATGGCGTATGTGTCGCTCACATTACCCACACAGAATGTATTGACCGCAGTGCGTGCGACCACTGGAGAACCATTGGTGGTTTTGAGAGCTTGGATGAATGGTCAGGTCGGATTGAGTTTATTGCCTAACACTTACGTAATGCAAACGACTGGAGAGGCAGAGCGCTACAGTGATTATTGGGCCAACTTATTGAATTTACTGGCGCGTCCAGAACAAGCGCAACAGCTTACTATTGGCACCGAAGAACCCGTACACACAGTTAATGCACCATTTAGCGCTTGTATTCACAATGCCGAAACAGAATTGCAGCTCAGTGTTTTGGCACAGGAGACCGCTGTGGTTCTGCCGGATGTAATACCAGACCAATTAGATCCCCAATTACAATGTACGCTGGGTTGGGGCGGAACAGGCGGTTGGCAGAAATTAGCCTTGAAAAAAATGAATACAGAAGAGGGCGGGCTGACTTTACCATTCTATGTATATCCGGATACGGCTTGGCTAGCTTGGCGACAACATGATGCGCTAAGCGCAACTGCTCAGGTAGTTGAGCAAACTGCTGAGGTAACGTTACCTACCGACGTGAAGTATCAACCTATTCGAAAAGAGTGGCTGTGGGCAGTGTGGTTATTGTTAGTCAGTGCTTTGTGGCTGGAGCGGAAGCGATTCTAGTGTGATATATTCACAAAGTTAGCAAAATTGTTAAAATCTGACATTCGTGCTATCTTGATTGTCATCTAGGAGGTCATATGTCAGCAATTCCGCAAACCCGAGCTGAACCCGATATGGTGCTTGCCAAGGCATTTTTTAATGCCGCTGAACAATTGGGTCTCAAGCAGGCCGATTTAGGCGCCGTGCTAGGTGTGCACAGAACAGCTATTAGTCGGATGAAAACCCAATTAAGCATTGATCCAGCGAGTAAACATGGTGAATTGGCCTTATTGCTGGTCCGCGTTGCGCGCGCGATTTATGCATTGACGGGAGGCGATAAAGACTGGATCAAGCATTTTATGTCAAGTTACAACACTGTTACCGCCGGTGTTCCGCGCGAACAAGTAAAATCAATCCAAGGCTTGATGGTGGTTTTAGGGTATGTAGACGCTTTGCGAGGTAAAGCGTGAATATTTGGCGAGCATCGCAAGCCAAAGACCAAATCACGCCTATTTCAGGACTTTTGTATCGCTTAGTTGAAGGCCAGGAGTATGCAGCCACGCTTAGTCTAGTTGACACGTTAGAAGAACAAGCGTTGCTTGAAGACTTGCTCGAACAGGTCAAGCCCTCTGAAGCGGAGGAGTACAACCACTATCACTACTTATTACGCACTCCATTTCGGTATCCACCATTGCCTTGGGGCTCACGTTTTGGTCGGCAACATGAGGCTAGCCTGTTTTACGGCGGCCTAAGCATTGCGGCAGTACTGGCAGAGTGTGCGTATTACCGATTCGTTTTCTGGCAGTCGATGCAGGCACCACCGCCAAAACCTATGTTGCGCAGCGAGCATACACTGTTTAGCGTGGAGTACCATGCTGAGCGTGGATTACAGTTTCAGACCGATGTATTTGCGCCGTTTCGTGACAGCATTTGTGATAAGGCGAATTATCTTGCGGCGCAACAATTGGGTAGTGATATGCGCGCAAATGATATCATTGCTTTTGAGTATCCATCCGCTCGTTCGCCAACGCCAGCCACTTGTATTGGGTTATTCACTCCCTTAGCGTTCAAGCAAAATAAACCTTTGTCAATGTGGCGTTGGATAAGTGAGGTCGGTGCCACAACAGCAGCTTTTAAAGCAATTGATCAGTCTGAGGTAACCCGATTTCAACGTGTTGACTTTTGTCTGAATGGGCACTTACCGATACCCGCTTAGTTGCTTAAGCCCCGATGTAATGTTTCACGGTAGGCATTGAGTGCCGGGATACAGGCAATCAATATAGTTAAGGTGACTGCCACACCGATGATGAGCATGGTGTGACCACTGAATACCGTATTTTCGATAAACAGGCCAAATTCATGACTCAACCAATCGCTGCCGAGCACAATAGTAATCCACACAAAGCTTGTGGCGATACCACAGGCTATCAAGGTGATTAAAATGGCTTCTACTTGGATCAAAGTGAAAATCGTGAGTGGGCCTGCACCGACCGCGCGTAACACCGCAAATTCTCGCTGGCGCTCGCGGATGGAGGTTAACAACATAGTTGCCATTCCCAATAGCGATGAAACCAGAATAAACGCAGATATTAATAATAATACATTTTCAACATTACCAACCAATTGCCACAACTCTGTTAAGGCTACACCGGGTAGGATTGCCATCAGCGGCTCAGGTTGATATTGATTGATCTGACGTTGCAATTGCAAGGCCTGGATTTTAGAGTTGAGTCCTAACATGATGGCTGACAGCGAAGATATCTCAATATTGACATCTATACCTTGTGACCATTGTTCCTTTAACGCATAAACGGCTTTTTCAGGCATGTGCATCACTTCAATTCCGGCTAAACTGACATGCAAGGTTTGATCAACTGGAGTACCGGTCGGTGTAAGAATGCCGCTAACCGTAAAGGGGGAATGGTCGTGATGATGAAAACTAGTGTGTCCAACACCGTGTGATAGGACGATCTCATCGCCAACCTGATAGCCCAGTGAACTTGCAACATCAGCACCCAAAACAATAGTAAAGGGGGAATCAAACGTATCCCCTGTTTGAAACGACAACGGTTGTTTGTTGCCATACTTAAAGTGAGCAAAGTAATCTGTAGTCGTTCCTAAGACGCGGTAGCCACGATGAGAATCTCCCAAAGACATCGGGATGCTCCATGCCACAGTTGGTGACTGCTTTATATTTTGATAGCTTTGCCAGGCAATATTGTTGGCCGGATTGCCCATACGAAATACGGAGTAAAGCAATAAATTGGTGGGCCCAGTGCGCGCTCCAACAATCAAATCAACCCCCGACACTGTGCGCCCAAAACTGGCTTTGGCTTGCTGGCGGATAAGTTCGACACTCAAAAGCAGTGAAACGCTTACGATAATCGACAACAAGGTCATGATGACCGCTCCGCGACGGCTTTTTAGGCTGGCAATAGCGATGCGGATTAACATGTATTTGCTCCTGCTTGCAGCAGCGATTGGATGTGAACTGTGCGGTTAAAATGCGCCGCAAGTGTTTCGTCATGACTAACAAATAGCAAAGTACTATTGCTTCTTTCGGTACACTCAAACAACAATTGCATAAAACCATCTCGGGCTTGATGGTCAAGCGCCGAGGTTGGCTCGTCAACAATTAATAGCTCTGGTTTGTTGATCAAAGCACGAGCTATGGCAACCCGCTGTTGTTGACCTACACTGAGCGTGGCAGCAGGCTTATCGAGTAATGACTCAGGGAGCTGCAATAAACTGAAATAGGCCTCAAGCGTTGCGTGATTTTCTTGTATTGGATTATTACCAAAGTACGCGGCTACTTGAATGTTCTGCTGTACCGTTAAATAGGGAATAAGATTGAATTGTTGGAAGACCACACCAATGTGTTTGGCTCGGAACCGGTCACGCTGACGCGAGGATAACGCAGAAAAGGGCTGCTGTAAGAGTTCAATGACGCCACGAGTCGGCGTCAATGTACCGCATAACAGGTTCAGTAGAGTACTCTTACCGGAACCTGAGGGACCTACGATGAATAACTGCTCGCCCTGTTTAACCGACCATACGGGGATATCGATTACTATGGTATCGGTATTCGGGTAGCTAAACTGTAAATCCTTGATCTCAATACCATTCATGACTATTACTACATCACCGACTCGGGGTTATTCAAAGGTGCCTTTAATAATAACTTGGCCGTTCTTTATATGTTGGCGCCCCTGTAAAAAGACACTACTAATACGATTATCATGATCGAGCAGGATCAAATCAGCATCTTTACCTATTGCAATTCTACCTTTCTGCGTAAATTGCATGACGTCTGCCACGTTACTCGTAAAAAATGGTAACACGGTTGCTAATGCATAACCTTCATCAAGCAAGCTGTAAAAGACTTCCGTCATCGCTTGCGAACTGGCAAAGTCCATTTTAGTCATGTGTCCATGACAATCAAAGGTAGGTAAACATCCACCTCCGTCAGAACTAATCGTTAATTTATCTTGAGGCAATGCTTGCTGCATATACCGAATTAATGCCTCAGCGGGTTCATAGCCAACATCGCCGGTCTCAAATGCCGTGACATCAATCCAGCATCCAAGCTTAGCCAGTTCGCATGCTTCTTCAAATAGCGCTTTACGCCGATTGATGTGTGTTGGGTTATAGGTTCGTGCGGGTATTTCAGCTTGTGAAAGGGCGTCTCGAACTAGACTCAAGCCGCGCTCACCATCGCCTAAATGTAAGTGTACAATTCCAGCTTTACCCGTCATCAGCCGTGCGACATGGGCTTCCGCTGCGACTTTTAATAATTCATTGAGGGTTGGCTGACTGGAACGATGGTCACTGATGGCGAGTTCACCAACACCGATAATGGGTTCAATAAACACAATATCGGATTTAATGCTGCCAGTCAGCGTTGTGGGTGGGAGATGGTAGCCGCCGGTGTAGCAATACGTAGATAAGCCCTCTTCGCGTAGTGCATAAACCTGAGCGAGCATTGATTCGGTATTACGAGTTACATCATCGGTGCCAAGCAATCCAACAGCTGTCGTAACACCAGCTCGCGTAAACTGAGTTAATGGCACTGGAGGGACACGAGTGGCAAAGCCAGCTTCACCGCCACCACCGGTAATATGGGTATGACTATCAATAAACCCTGGAATTAGCGCTTTACCATCAGCATCAATCACTTCTGGTTCCAGCTTGTCATCAATATGTGGTGTGTCCGCACCCAAGTAAATGATTTTACCGCCAGCTAACACAACGTTCATTAATCCTAATGACGAAGGAGAATAGACCTGGGCATTTTGGATCAGCGTGATTGATGGCGTGGTAAGGGTGCTCACAAATAAGTTACCAGTTGATTGACTTAAAGGTAGATCCTAGAGATTCGTCTGGAGATCGCAAGTAAAAAACACCATTTCTAACGCAAAAGAAACTAATAAGTCCATGATTTTTAAATTTTATTTTGAATAATTATAGAGTATCTAGGAGTTCGTTATTACGCTTTCTGCATAGTGATGCGGTAAACTAAGATAAATACGCATCAGTGCGTTAGTTGTGTACAATATTGTAGATTTTACATTCTCAACTAACCCGAAGGGTCTATATGTTCAAAAACGTACTCCTATTGTCGATATTGTGGTTGAGTGTGGTTGCGTGCTCTCCTGCACCCACTGCATCCCAATCTGGCAACACGCTCCCAGTGGCTGATGAAAGTCAAGCATCGCATATTCAGGCTGGCGTAGATTATCATTCCTATGCCAATCCTGATGTTATACGGGTAACACACTTAGATTTAGATCTTACCGCCGATTTCACTGCGAAGACATTGAGCGGTACGGTGACATTACAGTTAGATAAAACTGACTCAACAGCGTCAACATTAATTCTTGATACACGTGATTTAATGGTCTCTGACGTGGCTGCCAACGGGCAATCGCTAGCATTTGAGTTAATGCCTGCTGATCCAGAACTAGGTGCCGCCTTGCATATTCAAGTTCCCGCAGAGGCAAACCAGATCACAATTAGTTATGCGACATCGCCGCATGCCTCGGGAGTGCAATGGCTGACACCACAACAAACAGCAGGTAAGCAACATCCGTTTTTGTTTACGCAAGCGCAAGCAGTGCATGCGCGAAGCTTTATTCCGTTGCAAGATTCACCTCAAGTCCGGGTGACGTATAACGCCACTATCAGAACACCTGCAGAGTTGGTAGCGGTCATGAGCGCAGCCAATGATCCGAATACCCCGCGTGATGGTGAATATGAATTTAAAATGCCACAGCCTATACCATCGTATTTAATTGCTCTAGCTATTGGTGATTTACAATTTAAGGCAATGGGGGAGCGCACAGGGGTGTATGCAGAGCCAACGATTCTTGACGCTGCCGCAGAGGAGTTTGCTGACACTGAAAGTATGTTGCTAGCGACTGAAGAAAAGTATGGGCCCTACAGCTGGGACCGCTATGATTTGCTTATTCTGCCGCCTTCATTCCCCTTTGGTGGGATGGAAAATCCGCGTTTATCGTTTATTACTCCAACAGTCATCGCCGGTGATAAGAGCTTAGTTGCTTTGATTGCTCATGAGCTTGCTCACAGTTGGTCTGGCAATACTGTTACCAATGCAACATGGCGAGATTTGTGGTTAAACGAAGGATTTACAACGTATTTAACGTATCGCATCATGGAGATGATTTATGGCACTGATCGCTACAAAATGGAGGCGGTGTTGGGCTACCAGGATTTACAAGCCGATATAGCAAGTCTGCCAGCAAACGATCAGATTATGGCTATTGATTTACGTGGGCGTAATCCAGACGATGTATTCTCTAACATTCCCTATGAAAAAGGCGCTTTGTTTCTACGCGAGTTAGAATACAAGGTTGGTCGTGATAACTTCGATCGGTTTTTATTGGAGTATTTTAATGCGTTCGCATTCCAAAGCATCACCACAGATGAATTCTTGCGTTATTTAGACCAGACCTTATTGGCAGACTACCCAAACAAACTTGATCGCAAGCGCATCGAAGAGTGGATATTTGCGCCAGGAATTCCTGACGCTGCGCCGGAGCCGGAATCTGATGCGTTTAGCAAAATTGATACTGTAAGGTTGGCTTGGCTTAACGGCGAAAGCAAAGCAAGTAGTATAGATACTGCTGCATGGACGGTGCATGAGTGGCTATACTTTCTTAACAATATGCCAGAGACATTAAATGATGAGCAGTTAGCTGAGCTTGATGCTGCATTTGAATTGACCGCAAGCATGAATAATGAAATTGCCCATAGTTGGTTAATGATCGCGGTACGCAATGAGTACATGCCTGCCTATGATAGGTTATACAATTATTTAGTTTCGATTGGACGGAACAAACTCGTCAAGCCTTTATATCGAGAGCTAGCAAAAACTGCAGACGGCAAGGCTTTTGCGCAAAAAGCCTTTGCTGAAGCGAAGCCGGGTTATCATCCACTGACAATAAAAGCGAATGAAGCGTTTGTGAACTGAGTGGGTGAGAAAGTTGAAAAGGCTAATTTACTTTAAGTAGGTTAGCCTTTTTTGTTCATATTTGCTGGTTTAGACGGAGTGAATCCACTCCCTTGAGCAACCGTTGGCGACATTTAACTCATGCGGCAATTTTCTGCTCTTCCACTAATGCCACTATTGAATTCAACAAGCGGTCACATGCGGCATAATATTTACGTGAATTCTGGTAATAAACCCGTTCTACAATGTTGCCTTTAAGATCGCAGATAAAACATGCTAAGGGTCTATCTGTCTTAGGTAACGTTAAAATGTGTAAAAACCACTGTGAATAAAGTGGGGCCTGAAATAAAAAGCGCTTAATACAAAAGGGCAGGCTTTTACCTTGAATGCAAGGAACTTCACCACCAAAACAACAAATAACCTGTTGAAATTGATTCTCACAGCGCTGAGCACTTAAACCATATTTTGCTACTGCTTGATCGACACAAGAAAGTCCGTAAGACATTACTTACCCTCCGATACTGTTTATATATACAGTATCGCTGATAATTCAATAAAAGCAAGTTTTTTTAGGCGCGATACTCCACAACGCGATTACGACCTTGTGTTTTCGCTTGATATAATGCCGTATCCGCACACTGGACCAGGCGTTCAGTTGACGAGTCGTCTGGATTAAGCTCGGTACAAATACCAATACTAACGGTTAATCGAGGGTCGTTCAGACTGGCGCTGTGAGGGATAGCCAGTGCCCTGACATGCTCACAGATTTGCACTGCAAAATTGTAGGCTTCCTCATGCGTGGGCCCAAGGAGAACACAAACGAATTCCTCACCACCATAGCGAGCGACAAAGTCAGTTCCTCTGCGGCCCATATTTTCCAGTGTTTGGGCTACTGCAAGCAGCGTTTCATCGCCTTTAATATGACCGTATTCATCATTGTATTGTTTGAAGAAGTCCACATCAATTAGCAGCACTGACAGGGGAATTTTATTGCGAATTGCCAACGGTAAAATTTGTTTCATGTGTTCAGTGAAAGCGCGCCTATTGGCTACTTTAGTTAAGCTATCAACGAAACTCATTTGAGTCAGTTCATTCTTTTGATGTTCAATTGTGTCGAATTGATTGGCAATAGTATTGGTTAACTCGCCAATCTCGTCCTTATCTTCAGTACGAGAAATTTTTACTGCGCGTTTGGCCTGCTCTTTGATTGATTGATTAAGCGTAACCAAGCGCGATACGACGCGAGTTTTGATAAACAAAATCAGTAACAGGCCGATCAGGAAAGTGAGCGTGTAAACAGCCAATAGTATGCTAAATTTCTGGGAGGTTGTTTTAGCAAACGTTGAAGTTAGCTGCGCCTGTTGTTCGGCGAATTGATAGGCGCGAAATTCAGCATCTTTGGCAATATCAAGCACAAATCGGCGGATAAAATTACTTTGCCCTTCGATGCGAGCGCGCTCACGCATGATTTTCGCTTTTATACTGGCATAGCCCTCGTCTCCAAAGGTTAATTCCTGCAAGACGGCTAGGTACTGATCGATCGTTTTGCGTTGGTTGCTATTGCTATTCAATTGGGTAAAAAGACCGTTAATACGACTTTCCTGATTGCGCAAGTCCATCAGCCGTTCAGCCTGAAAAAGTTGACCAATTGCGGTGTGAAGAGCAAACAATGATTGGCTGATGTCAATGCTGTAACTTTTAGCATCAGGGCCATGCGCCATTTGCTGGCTAATTAATCCTTGCTGCCGAAATTCGGCTTGTTGTAGAGACAATGACTGCGTCATGGCGTCTTTTAGAAGGTCAAATTCCGCTTGTACAGTTTTAAGGTCGTTCACTGCAGCACTATCAGCATCCATCAAGCGATATATCTCTTCAATTTTCTCATTCACTTGACGCTCATTGACACGCATTTCTGGCGCACTGTTAGATTGTGAAAAGCTAGATACCAAAAAGGCTAAAGCGGTTAATTGGCTGTGTAAAATCCCATTGTCAGCCAGTGTAGGGACGACGTTATTGGCGATATGAGAATATGATTCTTCGGTTTCAGAAAGTTGGCGATAGCTAAAAATGATAATAACGAGAAAAAGTGCGACAAATAGCCCTAGTAGGATATTTGTGATAGTACGGATGGAATGCAGACTTCTCATATCATAAATTCTCTGTTTCTGCCTTATTCAACTCGGGTGATCCGTTGTTCAGTCTCTACCGAGAGGTGTTTGTTGCGCTTTAAATTGCGCGCAACGATATCAGCAATTAGAGGACTGGTTGGAGCATTATTAAAACTGCGTTCTAGCGTTTTAAATACCGTAAAGCCATCGCCACCGCGATACAAATAATCGGTTGTTGCCAAGCGATAACTTTTGGTGTTTTTCAGTGGTTCACCATTAACGGTAATTTCAGTA
Source organism: Alteromonas sp. DYW1 (assembly GCF_059752595.1). Classification (NCBI taxonomy): domain Bacteria; kingdom Pseudomonadati; phylum Pseudomonadota; class Gammaproteobacteria; order Alteromonadales; family Alteromonadaceae; genus Alteromonas; species Alteromonas sp. DYW1. Next base: position 1,444,497 of record NZ_CM186038.1, read on the forward strand.
ATTCTTTGACCGACGGGTTTTGATGGAGAAAAACGATAAGCCATACCGGATACTTGCAAAAAGCGTCCTTTTGCATCTTGATACAAACTGACTCCGTTTTCGAGCGCAAGCTTTAGTTGTTCACCAGATATATTTAGCACCACCAAGCGGGCTCTAAAAGGAAGTTCCAATAACAAATCGCGTTGGCTGAAAATTGTATTGGGTTGATACTTGCGTTCACCCCGAATGACGCCGCTGTTAATCATGGCAATATCACTTTGCGCTTCCAACCGCATAGCGTCAGCAATCAGATTGCCAAATCCGCTTTCCTCTTGACGCACGACTTCTCGTTGCGTACTAAAGCGTTGAGTAATGGTTGCAAGTGGCACGTCGAGTTGTGATTCAAGACGTTGTTGATAGTGATTGATCGCTGCGTTAACACTAGCATCGGGTTCAATTGCTGCAAGGTCACGAAGTGAGTAGTCAAGCGTAATCTGTGGCTTTTCGGATTTAAACGAATGAGCCTCAAATACGACATTAATCACCGCTGCGTGACCCACTTGATCAATCTTGAGTTGCTGGGGATGCTGTTCAGTCTGGAGAGAACTATTTGTCGGGTTATTCGGGTCGCTTTGAATCGCAAGATGAATGGTCGCTTGATCAAGAAGCTGTGGGATAAAATCAAATTTGTCTGAATGCAACAATATAATGAAGTCGGCACCCTGAGCCCGCAACTCTTTTGCATGACGTTCAACACTCTCGCGCGGCGGCATAATGCGGGCGCGCTGCAGTAAATATTCTTCACCGATTTGTGGCGACAAAATAGAGATAAAGCCCACATTTACCCCACTCTTGGCAATTAGCATCTGCGTATAGAGTCCATCAAGGGGCTGCTGGGTATATACATCCACGGCGTTAGATAATAGCATTGGGAAAGAGGCTTCATAACTTCTGAGGATCAGTTCATCCTCAAAATAACTGAACTCTCGTTTAGTCACACTCATAACATCAGGTGCGAGTAGATTCAGAATATCAATAATGTGCGAGCCAGAATCAAAGGAAGCCAGCGGACTTGGCGCTAAACTTGCCCCACCAAAAACGAATAAAACTTCTTGTTGGGCGCGTTGTTCGCGCAACAGCGTTGCCAATTCTGCGTAATCCCCATGTGCTTGCGCACCTATAATTGGCAAGTCTGCAGCGTAGACGATTCGGAGTTGCTGAATTGCAGCACAAGGGAATGAAACTAGTCCAATAATGAAGAGAAAACAACACAGCCGCTGATTCATAGTTTGCGCTCTATCACTGCTATATCATCATCATAAGCGTGTATGCCATGAATTACCATACCTAAGCGTTTTCAATATGTTATCTCTGCGTTACTAGAAGATTAAATCGGCAACCTCGAATCGCAGTATCCATTCTGAATCTAGTTGTGTGTTCAGCTGTTGAATGTTTATATAAGCTACCTTTACCAAACGTGTCTTCTATAAACTAAATGATGAACGATAAATTAAACTCGCCAGACTTAAATGATATGTTGGCTGCGCCAGCCGAGAGACGCACGCAGTATTTCGATCAGCTCGTTAATCAGTACCAGCAAATCTGGATCTTATCCGATGATGATGGAGCGGTAATGCTGACTACTGACGATGAGGACTGTATCCCTGTGTGGCCAACGCAAGAAGCTGCAGAACTTTGGCGGAATGAAGAGTGGAGTGAGTGTGCTGCGGTTGCCATAAGCTTAAATGATTGGTTTGCTCGTTGGACGCGGGGGATGCAAGAGGATGACTTAGCGGTCGCTGTGTTTCCTGTTCCCGGTGAAGATGGTTTGGTTTTTCTGCCAGAGGAGTTGGAAACGCTATTAAAGCGATAAGGCTAGAGCCGTTATGCATAGTAATTTGTAAGTATTTGTTGGTTTACTTGTATGTTGTAAGGATTGTTGCTAAACCAATGAGAGCGATCCTCATAGTGACACGCGGCTGACTAATGCCGATGGGGATTTGCTAACACATACGATAACAATAATAGTTATGAAGGAACACACCGATGAAAAATAATCCTAGTTTGTTCAAGCCGTCATTGCTGGCATTAGCAATTTCTGGCCTCATTGCGACACCTGTATTGGCACAGGAAAAACCCAGTGAGGATGATGTTGAAGTGATAATGGTTACCGCTACCAAACGGTCGACCAGCTTGCAAGAAGTTCCCTTTTCAATTAACGCACAAACCCAAAAAGATATTGAGCGTGCAGGCGCAACCAACCTTGAAGAATTAACGCGTAGCGTTGCCGGTGTATCCATCCAAAACTTAGGGCCAGGTCAAAGTCAGGTCGCTATGCGAGGGGTTTCAGCGGGACAAATCGTGCGCGACCAACCTGGGGTAAAAGAGCAGGTTGGGGTCTATCTGGATGAAAGTGTAATATCACTTTCGTTGTTTACACCGGATTTGGATTTATATGACTTAAACCGCGTTGAAGCGTTGCGTGGGCCACAAGGAACCCTTTTCGGCAGCGGTTCAATTGGTGGCACATTGCGCTACATTACCAACCAACCTGAATTAGGGTTGACCGAAGCGTCAGTAGAAGCAAATTTGAACACCGTCACTGATGGTAGCAATGGTAACCATATCAAAGGGATGGTGAATGTGCCCTTGACCGATGATACCTTGGCCTTACGTGCAGTCGCTTACCGCACTGATTATGCCGGTTTTATCGATGCACTGAGTGAGAATAACACCCGCTTTAAGGATGTTAACGATGGTGAGCGCACCGGAGGCCGAGTGGCTTTAAAGTGGCAAGCTACAGAAAACCTAAGCATAACCCCACGCCTGATCTTTCAATCCATCGACATGGGAGGCTTCAATCGACAAGAAGTCTTCAACTTGTTTGCTAACCCATACACAACAACTCGACCTGCTATTCAGTTGGGAGAACGAGAACAGTACCTATTACTGAACGAAGGATTTGAAGACGATATTACGATCGCTGATGTAACGGCAGAGTGGCAATTAAATACAGTGGATCTTACCGCCGTGTATAGTTACACCGATCGAGATATTTTAGTTAGCCGTGATGCCAGCGCACTCACAGGTTCAGTCAGTGTTGATCTGGGTTATCCGGACGCCGCCGTTTTGTTACCGTCGAATTTACGTGACCGCACGCAAGTTGAACAGGATACCTTTGAATTCCGTGCGGCATCGAATGGCGATGATGCACTGCAGTGGTTAGCAGGCGTGTTCTTTTCGGATACCCAGCGCACGTATTCACAGCGTTTACCAACGCCAGGTTATGATGCATTCACCGATTCAGTGTTAGGCGATGGGGTATCGGCTGCGGTGGCGAATGGATTTGGCGCAGATTCTCCCTATAACGCTGACTTACCTTATGATCTTGAGCAGCTGGCGGTGTTTGGTGAATTAACGTTTGATGTCAACGATGATCTAAGCGTAACCGCAGGTACGCGCTTCTACGATTATGAGGAAAGCCGGCGATTTACTACTGGTGGACTCTTTTCAAATGGTGACGATCAAGTGGATTCTACCCAATCCGATGGATTTACTTCGCGCCTGATTGCCAATTACCGTATGAACGAAACGGTCAATGTGAATGCGCAAGTTTCGCAAGGGTTTCGCTTAGGTGGGGTTAATGATCCACTGAACGAAACCTTGTGTAACGACAGTGACCGAGCGGTATTCGGTGGGTTCCAAGATTATGATGATGAAACCTTGATTAACTATGAAGTTGGAATGAAGGCTGCAGCGCGTGGTTGGACTGCCAATGTAGCGGCATTCTACAATGATATCGATGATTTACAGGTAACTTTGGATGCCGGCTCGTGTTCGTCACGGATTTCCTTTAACGTTGAAGAAGCCCATACACAGGGTCTAGAGTTCGAATTTACCCGTCAGGCGACTGATTACCTGTTTATCAGCTTCGCTGGTTCTGTGATTGAAGCTGAATTCGATTCGACCGTTTTAGATAGTAATGGAAATGTCATTGGCGGAGTGGCGAAAGGTAACAGATTGGCGTCTGTTCCTGAATTGCAATTTGCGCTAGCGACGACATACAATTTCCCAACTCCGTTGTTTAACTCGGTGAATACTTATATGTCAGCGTCGTTGCAGTACACAGGTGATCGCATTACGCAACCGAGTGACCAAGTCGCAGGAGCTGGACAATTTGTATCTAATCTGCCATTTGGCGGGGCGACGGGTTCTGAACAAACAAATCTTGACTTAGAGCTGGATAGTTATCAGACGCTAAATCTGAATATGGGATTTGAGTTCGATCAATGGGAGGCGTTGCTATACATTAATAATGTTTTAGATGAAAACGCTAACTTATCCTTTGACCGCGAACGTGGTGGACGCGCACGACTAGCGTATCGAACGAATCAACCGCGCACCATCGGTGCGACATTCAGGTATTACTTTTAAGTGATCAAGGGTGCTTCGGCACCCTTTTTTATTAGTCGTGCTGAGGTTATTCTGTAATGATTGGAGTAAGCAAATAGAGTGAGTTGTTATCGATGATAGCAGATCAAGATCAACTTTGGTTTGTGCCATTGGGGGGAACCGGAGAAATCGGTATGAACCTGAATTTGTATGGGCATAACGGGCAATGGTTGATGGTGGACTGCGGGATTACTTTCGATGAACCCTTAAGCCCCGATTCTGCACAACGTTTTCGTGTTGTGGCGGCCGATCCAAGATTTATTGCTCAACAAAAAGAAAATTTGGTCGGGATTGTCATTACTCATGCCCATGAAGATCACATTGGCGGTATTGCACATGTGTGGCGACGTTTACAAGCGCCGATTTACACGACCCCATTTACCGCTGAAGTGTTGCGCCGTAAGTTAGCATCAGCAGGCTTGGACGGGCAGGTGCCCATTGTCGAAGTTGAATTTGAAAAGCCCCTAAATGTTGGGGATTTTACGCTTGAATGGTTACCCATCACACATTCATTACCCGAGCCTAGTGCCTTAATTATCGCTACGCCAGTTGGGGAGGTTTTTCATACTGCAGATTGGAAAATCGATCATCGCCCGGGATTAGGTAAAAAATTTGATGCGACAATTTTTCAAAAACTTGCTGCTCGCAACTTATTAGCTATGGTATGTGACTCGACTAATGCTTTAAAAGCCGGGCATTCCGTATCAGAGTATCAGTGCTACCAAGGCCTGCTTGAGAGCATAAAACAGCAAACGGGTCGAGTAGTGGTCACGTGCTTTGCCAGTAATGTTGCGCGCCTCCTGGCGCTAGCAAAAGTCGCGCAACAGACCAAACGTTACGTTGCTGTGTTCGGGCGAAGCTTACAAAATATGGTAAGTATTGCCCGTGTTACCGGTTATTGGCCCGATGATGTGGAACTCATAGATCCCAAACATATTGGCTACTTACCTCGTGAAGAAGTACTGGCTATTGCAACGGGGAGTCAGGGAGAGCCACGCGCGGCGCTGGCGCGACTGGCTTTGGATACGCACCCCGATCTCACCTTAGATGCGGGGGATACCGTACTTTTTAGCGCCATGATAATTCCGGGGAACGAAAGAGAGGTTGAACGCCTCGTCATTCAGTTCGAGCAGCGCAAAATTAACGTTGTTTTATCTGAAACTAGTGAGCATCCAATCCATGCTTCAGGGCACCCCTATAAAGATGAGTTAACGGCGATGTATCACTGGGTTAAGCCTCAGCTAGCAATCCCGGTGCATGGTGAGGCCGAACATATAGAGGCTAACGCGCGGATTGCAAAAATGGCAGGCGTTATGAAAACATTTGCTGGCAAAAACGGTGATCTGTTTCAGTTAGCTCCACAGCCGATGCTGAAGCGCAGCCAGTTTAAGGTCGGGCGCATCCCTATTGAAGCATAGTTACGTTTTCCTTGGCTGAAACAGCTTTTTACGTTACTACTGATTTAATTGCTCGAATAAACATGAGTTATTAGTCGACTTATTAATATTGAATTTGGCAAACGAAGCAGTCTTAATTAGCCTATGTAAATGCAATGTTAATTGGTCTAACATAAGATGAATATGCCCCTACAAACGGAAGTATTGACAACTATGACACAAAATCCAGCTTCACCCCTGAGCATGCTGTACAAATGGGAGCAAGAGTGTCCCGATTCGGTTTATCTAAAACAACCCGTTGATGGCGTCGTCAAAGACTACACTTGGTCAGAGGTCGGCACGTTGGTTCGGAAAGTAGCGAATCGCCTCGTTTCAATGGATCTTGAACCGGGTAGCCGCATTTGTATTTTGTCGAAAAACTGCATGGAATGGTTTGTTGCAGATCTTGCAATCATGATGGCGGGTCATGTGTCTGTGCCAATCTTTGCTACCGCAGGGCAAAGTACCATCGAATACGTATTAAACCATTCCGAGACTCAATTGATTTTCGTTGGTAAGTTGGACGATACTGAAAATCAACTGCAGGCCATTCCGGCGAATGTTAAATCTGTCGCGTTTCCATATCCGGGTATTAAAACAGATATGCAGTGGCGAGAATTCATTGATATTGAGCCATTGGAGGGCCAGCCTAACGTTGAAATGGATGCTATGGCCACCATTATTTACACGTCTGGCAGCACCGGCAAACCGAAAGGCGTTGTGCATACCTTTAATACGATTTGTTGGGCAGCGCAAAATTCACTTTCTGCGCTGACTGTCTCAAAAGACGACCGTGTACTCAGTTATTTGCCACTAGCGCATATCACTGAGCGGGTTTTAGTAGAATTAGCGAGCCTTTACTCGTCCATGCAGGTGAGTTTCGTTGAGTCATTAGATACCTTCCAGCGAGACGTGGTTGCCTGCCAGCCAACTTTGTTTATTTCAGTGCCACGTTTGTGGACAAAATTCCAAATGGGTATTTTAGCCAAAATGCCACAGAAAAAACTGAATCTACTGTTGAGCATTCCGATCGTCAAAGGTGTGATTGCACGCAAGATCCGGCAAGGGTTAGGGATCGACCAAGCACGTCTTTGGGCGAGTGGTTCAGCGCCTTTAGCGCCGGCGGTTATTCGCTGGTTTGAGCGCATTGGGGTGAAGATCAGTGAGGGATGGGGGATGACCGAAAACTGCGCGTATGGCACCAGTAGCGTGCCGTATCGCTCGGACAAGGTCGGCTGTATCGGTCATGCCTATGACGGTGTCAATATTCGGATCTCGGATGAGGGCGAAATTCAGGTTCAGTCACCTTGTAATATGAAAGAGTATTACTTAGAACCGGAAAAAACTGCTGAGGCCTTTACTGAGGATGGCTGGTTAAGGACAGGAGATAAAGGCACTATCGATAACGAAGGTTACGTGCGTATTACCGGCCGTTTGAAAGATATTTTCAAAACTGCAAAAGGCAAATACGTTACACCAGCGCCGATTGAAGCAAAAATCATGGAGAACCCTATCGTTGAACAAGTCTGTGTTACCGGTACGAACTTGCCACAACCTATCGCATTATTGGTGTTATCGGCTGAAGCAGCCAATCAACCCAAGGATGATGTAGAGTCGGCCTTGCTTGCAACTTTAGAAAAGATCAATGGTGAATTGGAGAGCCATCAACGCTTGGATCGTGTAGTGATCATGCAAGAAGAGTGGTCAATTGAAAATGATTTGCTCACGCCAACGCTCAAAGTGAAGCGTCATGTACTCGAAGAGCGATATCAAGATGTGATCCAGAAAAAATATTCTGGCAAGGTTGTGTGGAACGACTAAACTGTTGATTAAGAACAGGGTTTTGTTCCATGCCGGATAATGCAAGTTACCGGTATCGCAGCAGATTGAAAGGAGGCATTGGCCTCCTTTTTTGTGTGCGTAGGTTTACAAATGGCGAGTTAGCTGTTGGTTATGTTTTGCAGCACCGACGTATAAAAAACGATACCTAAAATTGGTTGTTTATTAATCATTGTGTCACTAAAGTTCGCGCCGCTAAAGTAATGAAAACACTCAAAAAAATGAGGAATGCCATGTTGAAAAAGCACGTTATAACAGGAGGCATAGCCGTCTTACTGTCTCTTGCGAGTCATATCGCATCAGCTGAGGTGGTTATGGTGGTGCATCCCAGCAACGCCGATGCCATTGATGCCAAAACGGTACAGCGTATTTTCCTGGGCAAGGAAAAGAAGTTTCCCGGAGGCTCTGAAGCGACTCCCATTAATCAGGTAGCAGAATCTGGCGTGCGAGCGGATTTCGATACGTCAATCATCGGTCGAAGTTCAGCGCAGGTATCTGCCTATTGGTCAAAGCTGGTGTTCACCGGTAAAGGGGTTCCACCCACCGAAGTCGCCGATGATGCAGCGGTAATCGCCGCAGTCGCATCTGATCCGAGTGCTATTGGCTATGTCGATAGTGCTTCTGTAACCGGCGATGTAAAAGCCATTTCAGTTAATTAAGATTGGGGGTTCCGATGAAAAAGTATTTTGCAATGACAGCCATTGCCATGGCTATTAGCACTGCAGCTCATGCAGAAGTTAGGATCAATGGATTCGCCAATCTGGTTGGTGGGATCACGAGCAGCGATGACACACTGTACGGTTACGACGAAGATATTAGCTTTAATCAGGACAGTTTGTTTGCGATCCAAGTCAGTGGTGACATTAACGAAAAGATGACTGCAACAGCGCAGGTCCTGGCTCGGGGCGAGAATGACTACGATCCGGATTTTGAGTGGGCGTATTTATCCTATGCGGCGACTGACAACGTCACGGTAACTGCAGGGCGCTTCCGCTTACCCCTGTTTACTTACTCCTCTTCTTTAGATGTGGGTTACTCCTACCACTGGTTGTCAGTCCCATCAGTGGTTTATGACGTGCCATTTAATAATATGGACGGGGTAAAAGTTTCAGTGACTGGGTTAGCCGGTGATTGGGATTATCTTTTGGATTTGGCATTTGGCCAATACAGAGGTGAAACTTTCGGAACGGACAATATCGGCGATAATACCGGCTTAGTTTCATTACAATTTGGTGATGGTGAGTGGACTCTGCGCGGCGTTTATGGCCGCACCAGCACGACAATTGATTTGACCCAATCAACGGATGCCGTAGGTCTGTCAGTCGGACAAGGGTTTGCTGCGTTAGAAAGCCTCGGTTTTACTGAGTTAGCGGGTAACTTGAAGATCGAAGACGATACTGGCGAATTTGTTGGTTTCAGCGTGATGTACGATAACTTTGATTGGTTTGTGGGTGCTGAGTATACCAATATCAAAGTTGACGATAGCTTTGCTAATGATGATGACGCGTTTTACGTCACTGCCGGTAAGCGTTTTGGCAAATGGACACCCGCGTTAACGTATGAAAGCTTCGAGTCTAGTGGTGACGTGAAGTATGCCGATAAGATTGCAGCGATTGGTGCTGCGCCATTACCACCAGAAGTTATCGCTCAATTGATGGGCGTTGCTATGGGCTCGCAAATGGCGCAGTTGGATGAATTCAACGTGCTTACAGCAACGTTGCGTTACGACTTTGACACCAATATCGCGTTCAAAGCAGACATCAGCAAATATTCAGACGATGTGGATGATTCTGCGGATGCAACACTTGTGAGAATTGGTGTTAATTACGTATTTTAAGCGGTGTCAGCGGAGCGCAATCACGCTCCGCTGTATTCAAAATTCAATTGGGAGAATCTCAATGAAAGTAAGCAAATTTATTTTATCTTCGTTGTTGACCGTAGGGGTGAGTTTCAGTGCCTTCGCGCAAACCACGGTAATCGTGCACCCGGATAATAATGCCGCATTAGACGAAAAAAGCGTGCAACGCATTTTCCTAGGTAAAGAAAAGAAATTTTCTGATGGCAGTGAATCAATTCCGGTCAATCAAATCGCCGATAGTGCTGTGCGTGCTGATTTTGACACTAATGTTTTGGGGCGCAGCTCGTCACAAGTTTCAGCGTATTGGTCAAAGTTGGTGTTCACCGGTAAAGGCGTACCGCCCAAAGAAGTGGGCAGTGATGCTGAAGTGATCGAGTTAGTTTCAAAAAATCCAAGTGCGATTGGTTATATTGACTCGGCATCGCTAACTGACGCGGTTAAAGCAGTTAACTTGAACTAGGTTAGGGAGACCAATATGAAAAAGTTATTTGCAATAACAGCCATTGCCATGGCTATCAGCACTGCAGCGCATGCAGAAGTTAGGATCAATGGATTTGCCAACTTCGTCGGTGGCATGACAAGTAGCGACGATACTCTGTATGGCTATGACGAGGATATCACTTTTAGTCAGGACAGTTTGTTTGCGATCCAAGTCAGTGGTGACATCAATGAAAAGATGACCGCAACTGCGCAGATCCTGGCTCGGGGCGAGAATGACTACGATCCGGATTTTGAGTGGGCGTATTTATCCTATGCGGCGACTGACAACGTCACGGTAACTGCAGGGCGCTTCCGCTTACCCCTGTTTACTTACTCCTCTTCTTTAGATGTGGGTTACTCCTACCACTGGTTGTCAGTCCCATCAGTGGTTTATGACGTGCCATTTAATAATATGGACGGGGTAAAAGTTTCAGTGACTGGGTTAGCCGGTGATTGGGATTATCTTTTGGATTTGGCATTTGGCCAATACAGAGGTGAAACTTTCGGAACGGACAATATCGGCGATAATACCGGCTTAGTTTCATTACAATTTGGTGATGGTGAGTGGACTCTGCGCGGCGTTTATGGCCGCACCAGCACGACAATTGATTTGACCCAATCAACGGATGCCGTAGGTCTGTCAGTCGGACAAGGGTTTGCTGCGTTAGAAAGCCTCGGTTTTACTGAGTTAGCGGGTAACTTGAAGATCGAAGACGATACTGGCGAATTTGTTGGTTTCAGCGTGATGTACGATAACTTTGATTGGTTTGTGGGTGCTGAGTATACCAATATCAAAGTTGACGATAGCTTTGCTAATGATGATGACGCGTTTTACGTCACTGCCGGTAAGCGGTTTGGCAAATGGACACCCGCGTTAACGTATGAAAGCTTCGAGTCTAGTGGTGACGTGAAGTATGCCGATAAGATTGCAGCGATTGGTGCTGCGCCATTACCACCAGAAGTTATCGCTCAATTGATGGGCGTTGCTATGGGCTCGCAAATGGCGCAGTTGGATGAATTCAACGTGCTTACAGCAACGTTGCGTTACGACTTTGACACCAATATCGCGTTCAAAGCAGACATTAGCAAGTACTCCGACGATGTAGATGATTCCGCGGATGCAACACTTGTGAGAATTGGTGTTAATTACGTATTCTGATAGAGCGACCCACTGAAGATAAACCGGACACACTGTCCGGTTTTTTTACCGGCATCAATCAAGTCTCTTTACCAATGTTTTACGGTTTTGAAAGATAAGCCAGTTAATTAGCTAAAAACTTACTTTCTTATATTTAATCTGCTGTCGACTAAGTCCATATTTATATGACTAGCTTTCACCTCAGATAGCATATATGGATACTTCTCTTGCAGAGTGTATCTTTTTTTAGCTTGATATTTATGTAAATAATGGCTAATTTTTAAACACAAATACCCCATGGAAGGCTGTTAATTAGTGTTCAACTCAAGCGATTCTCTTTATAAAAAGGTTGTTCTTATTTGTACAGTAGCATCTGCGCTGTGCATTCAATCGGTTCCAGCTAACGCAACAGACCCACTTCAGCAAGCCTCGAAAGCGGCATGTGAGAAGTTCAAATCCTGCGCCATGCAAGAGATGGCCGGTTCGCCTGACATAACCCCGCAAATGAAGCAAATGTTGGAAGGTATGATCGCTGGTGTGTGCGATAGCCTGATGAATTACTCTGACATCAGCGGTCAACATGAGCTTTATCAGCCCGCAACGGACTGTTTAAATTCAATGGCACAGTTAAGCTGTGATCAATTAAACGAAGATATTACCACGCCAGCATGTGCGGAGTACGAGCGGCGTGCCGACCAGTACTCCCAATAAATATATCAGGCTACGCCAGTCGAGCCAAAGCCGCCTTCGCCTCGTTGACTAGAACCAAACTCATCAACAATGGTAAATGCGGCTTGTACCACAGGTACAAAGACGAGTTGTGCTATCCTATCGCCACTTGCGATAGTGAAGGTTTCATTACCTCGGTTCCAGCAAGAGATGAACAACTGGCCTTGATAGTCAGAATCAATCAATCCAACTAAATTACCCAAAACAATCCCGTGTTTGTGACCTAGTCCGGAGCGCGGAAGGATAGTAGCAGCAAGACTGTTATCTGCGATATGAATAGCAATCCCCGTGGGTACTAAAAACGTTTCACCTGGTTGTAATACCACGTTTTCGTCGAGACATGCTCGCAAATCAACGCCAGCAGAGCCGTCGGTAGCATATGAGGGGAGGGGAATTGAATCACCAATACGCGGATCTAAAATTTTAAGTTCTATTGGATGCATAGCAAATATAATTGGATTAATTAGGCAGCTAAGTTTACTGATTTTTGTTCACAATGCATTAGGCATCCACGCGTTTTTTAATCAAAAGGTGGTGCACTATTGTAATGCAGTTGTGCACCAAAAACGCCGATCTAATCACCCATGATATTGGAGTGAAAACTTCATGTCATTGAAATAAAAGAATAAAAAACATTGGCATCGATAATGCTATTTCTCAATCGTTAACTGAGTTTTTATCTACATGGAAGGCCGTTAAGTGCCAGGCAACGCTGAGCGACCTGAGTAGGTAATAACGCAATAACCTTGCCCGTACGAATTTTACGTGTCCTGAAGTTCGTACGGGATTTTTCTCTCTAGGTTTTCACTGTGCGATGTTTTACCATGTGCTCAGATCTGATAACTACACGACTATCTTGCTCCGTCTATATCCTTCAAACAAACTCGAACACCTAGCCGCATTACTGCAGGCGGTTATGACTGCGTCACGTCAGTGTGATCAGCCCCAAGTTCAGATAATCTAAACAAAAACAGCAGTTCAAAAGAGAATCCATGACGATCCGTAAATGGCACAAATCGCCTTTATCAAAAGCATTTGGTCCCAATTATTCTTATAAAAATAGTCCGCCAACTCTTTCAATTCGAGTATCAACAGCTTCCTGCCATACTTGCTCATTTGGGATCACAAGCGTTAGCTTTGGTTTCGCTCGTGTAATCCCGGTGTAAAGAAGTTCTTTGGTCAATACGGGCGAGCTTCGATCCGGTAGCACAAGAACCGTATGCGCAAATTCCGAGCCCTGAGATTTATGCACGGTCATGGCATATACCGTTTCAACCTCTGTTAAACGACTGGGAATTACCCATTTCACGGCCCCCTTCTCCTTGCCGGGAAATGCAACCTTGAGGCGCCCATCGTCAGGGTGGTTCAATGCCACCCCAATATCACCATTGTTCAGATTCAAACTGTAGTCGTTGCTAGTTACCATCACAGGCCTTCCGTGATACCACTTATCGGACTTCCCACCTAATTTCTGGGTGATGATGGTATTGATGGCTCGCTGCCCCCATGGCCCATTTCTAAGTCCGGTGAGGATTAGAAACTTTGTATGTGCAGATAAAACCGATAGCGCCCAGTTATCTATATTGTCTGCATCAAGCATGGCGGCTTTTGAGTAACTTGTAGTGTAGGGCTTAAATTGAGGGATGACATAAGACATCAAGCTATCAATTGAAGTCACACCATTTATTGACGTCAGTACCGAAAGGTTCTCATCAGGGTTTTGAAGCGTTTGTTCTGCCAACTCAATGTCCTGTGAATTGACTGCAGCAGCTAGGTCTGCAACCGACCCTGTAAAGCGCTGTGAGCCATCTAACATAACTACATGATCAAGCCAGTTTAGCTCGTCGCTTTGTGTCGAATATTCAACTCCAAGGTTTTCATTGCTCGCCTGTACTAACCATTGGTGATGGAGTCGCGAAAATCGACGGTTTTCCGCACCGCGACAAATCGAGGCTAATACTGAGCCAGCCTCAACGGGCGCGAGTTGGTCCTTATCGCCTAATAAAATCAACTTTGTGGCGGGACCTATTGCTTGCAATAAAGCATTGAACATTTCCGTGTCGATCATCGATGCCTCATCGATAACTACCACATCAAAGGGTAAGAGATTGTCTTTCCTATGTCGAAAATAGCGACTGTTTCGCTGCGTTCCTAAAAGTCGGTGTAAGGTTGAAGCTTTTCTTGTTAGCACACGCTTCACACCATTAAACATACCGCTATTCCCGCCTTCTTGCAGTGCTTGATCAATAGACTCTTGCATGCGTGCGGCAGCTTTTCCCGTTGGAGCAGCAAGCGCAACGCGAAGGTCACTTTGCAACTGTTCTAAAGTTGCCAATACCCGCACTACCGTATACGTTTTGCCAGTTCCTGGACCGCCTGTAATCACACTAAAATTTTGTTTTGCCGCATTCGCACACGCTATCTTTTGCCAATTAGTTGACTTACCACTCGGTATAAATTTGTCAACGATAGGAGCCACCAAAGAAGCTTGTAGCTTGTTTTCGTATAACATCCTTGAGATTAACCAATCACTTATTTGCGCCTCATGTTGCCAGTAGCGTCGAAGAAATAAGAGTTTATGTTCTGCGTCCCATACTAATGGTTGTAGATTGTCATCAGCTTTATTTAAAACGCGAATCGCATCACAATCCGATACAGCTTGCTTCCACTCTCCCATTATTAAACAAAGGCTATCGACTTCAAATACTAGCCGCAATACATCTTCAATTTGAGGGGCAGTTATTTCACCCAAGGGCGGCTGCCAGCCAGATGGTGGAATATCGAGAAGGCGCTGAGGATTGTCGACAAGACTCTCCATAGCCAAGCACGTATGACCTCGCCCGACTTGATGTGACACAATAGCAGCAATGAATGCAACAGATGCCGGAACGTCCGCTCGCATTAGCTGCAACGCCAACTGGCGATCAAGTGCGCGGATCCATTCGTTTGCCTGCCATACTTCAAGTATGTCGAGTATTTCATGATTACCCATATGACACTTCCTTGTTTTGCTCGTTGGGGCCGGCAAACAACTTCTCTAACTGATCTATTAAGGAGCTAGGGGGTCTGTCACAGAAAGCCCCTGCGGTATCAGCTCCATTGCCTCGTAAAAATAAATAAACGGCGCCGCCAATATGTTTATCGTAATCATAAAAAGAGCCCAGACGAGCCTGCAAAAGCTTATGCAAAGCCAAAGTATAAATCACATACTGCAGGTCATACCGACTACTTAAGATTTTCTTACGCATATTCCCGTAGCTATAATCTTGGTCCGTTTCACCCAACCAATTCGATTTATAGTCGGCCACAAAGTATCGGCCATCATGCTCGTAAACCAAGTCTATAAAGCCTTTAAGCATACCGTTGAGCGTGTTGCTCTCTAGCTTAGGGCGTTCTTGCCCAGGCATAATGTACTTCATCATTAAAGTGTCTACTTGCTCTACTCTCACATCGTTCACGGCAAACCAAAACTCTGGCTCTGCCTTGTAAGTTTTAAGATCTTGCAGGGTAAAGCTATCACTTACCACTCGCATTTCAGCGCTGTAATGAAACGCCGTTTGTAAATAAGCTTGCAGCCACTTGGCTAAATCATCACTATACTTTTGCCAAAATGAGCTTAGGCATCGTTTCTTCACAAGCTCTGTTAACACATCATGATTCTGCGCAACATTTTTAAAGCCCATATCTGCTGCATCCTCTAATAGAGAATGCAAAAAGGTTCCTGGTCCAGCCCCTTTGGGCAAATGGTGTATCCGTTTTTCTAAAGTCTGGTCCGGCACACCAAGGGAGTCGTCCTCCTCACGCTCTTCTAGGGTATTCATCTCCGGTGGAGTCTGTGGAGCTAAAACTTCATTGCCATATTGAAGGGCACTATAACTTGCAACCCACCAACGCTCGAATTTGTGATAGTCGGGCATCGATCTTGCGGTCAAATTTGTGTGTCTCTTATCAGCACGTGGAACACTAACCCGAGACTCAAATGGTAAGGGGATAACTGAGGTATGATTATTATTCGTTGCCACCCAACGAGACTGCGCAGTTTCTAAAAGAGGGCAATCTTTAGCACTTTTAACATTGTCACCAAGCAGCAGATAAAAGAGAGGGTTAGACTTTACTTCGCCAGTAATTCGCAAAGTGACGAAAGTTGCAAACTCGGCACGAGTTAGCGCGACATACATTTTCCTCACACTCTCAGCGAGTTGCTCTTCTTCGATAAGTTGTATGCTGCGTTTGTTCGATTTATCCCACGCAACCTTTTTCACTCTCTCGCCAATTTTATCGGAGTCGTGATATGAAATTGGGAATTTGTTATCAATGCGATAACGCCGCTCCGCTGTATAGGCAGCGAAAGGCATAAACACCAACGGATACTGCAGACCTTTCGATTTATGATAAGTAATGACCTTCACCAAATCTTGGTCGCTTTCTAAACGCAGTTTTAGCGCATCTACTCCTGTGCGTTTTGTACTCACGCCATAGGCACTGCTGGTGTTTTTAAAATCATTCACTTGTTGCGCAAAATAATCCTCAAGGCCCGCCATGCCCTCATGCAGTAAGCTCTCATTTTGTAAAAGCTCACAGATATGCAAAGCGTCTGATAGCGTTCTTTCACCTTCACTTGGTTCAGCCAACAACCGACTAGGTACTTTAAAGTCATGCAGTAAGCAATGTAGTGCGGCAAGCACACCTCGGTGCTCCCATATTTCGTGGTACCCGATAAATGCATCAACAGCCTCTTCCCACTTAGTTTCATCTTCTTGATATTTCACTAGGTCGGCTAAATGTAACGCAAGTAAGGGTACAGATAATGCTGTTCGAATTCGATTAGGATCTCTTGGATGCGCACAAGCCCGTAATATGCTGAGCAGATCCTGAGCCACCGGTTGGGCATAGACTGCATCGTTTTCTGAGAGATAAACACTGCGAATGTTACGCTTAGAAAGCTGTTTTCTAATAAGATTAGCTTCCTTCGCATTGGCAACCAAGACGGCAATATCCTTACTTTTAACTGCCGCTCTTTCTCCATTATCGTAAAATCCTGCTACCTTACTGGTTAAAAGCTTTGCTATAAGATTTGCATGATAGTCGGCTGCAGGCCCTTGATAATCTGCCTTATTACCGCCAGCGTTGGTATCTACTGCCCATTCTAGGGCAGCAGCGTCCTGACCATCCAACCCTCTAAAGATGCGTGATTGCCCATTTGCGCTGACTGGTTTGAAAGGTATTTCCGATTTGTATAAAAAGGCTCCGCGTTCAGCAAAATCTCCCTTTGCGAAGAGCTCATTAATGGCGTCAACCATTTTCTGACTCGACCGATAGTTGGTATCTAGGTTGTAATGTCTTCCCTCGGTCGCCTTACGCGCTTTTAGATAAGTGAAAATATCCGCATTTCGAAAACTGTAGATTGCTTGTTTGGGGTCACCGATGAGAAAAATACCATTACTCTTCGATGTGTTTTCAATGTTGTAAATAAGGTCAAAAATTTCATATTGCACAGGATCAGTATCTTGGAACTCATCAACCAAGGCGATGGGGAATTGTTCACGGATGGTTTGAGCAAGTAACATACCATTAGGACCGCGAAGTGCATCGCGAAGACCTGTCAGCATATCGTCAAAGCCCAACACTGCCGCTTGCGACTTAAGGTCTTTGAAACGTTTCGCAATGTAGTCACTAGCATGCTTGAATAGTGCAGCATCAATTTGGTTGACAAAGCCCGCCACGAGTTCGAGGTCATCAAGCAATTGCGTTAAAACCTCAATGCCATCTGGCAAATTTTCTTTGAGCTTCTTTTGAAGGTCTTCAACTGTAATGTACTTTTTAACATTCTGCGCTTCTTGGATATCCAAATCGGGACCTGTAGTCCATGCTTCTAGCGCATTTCCAGCTGCCTTGCGTCCTTTATTGCCACTATCCGGTAATGCTTGCAAGCATGCATTAATCTGTTCAGCAACAAGCTTGTATTTATTCTTAATAGTAAGAGCGGCATTCCTAGCATCCTGCTCTGCAAAGCTCTTTACATCGTCGAGATTTGCTAATTCCTCGGGTCTCATTTGCCCGTCAGAAGAAAGTCCTCGCACCTTCCCACTCAAGTACTGTGGTGACTTAAAAGTAGCAATCAAATTCTGCGCCGATGCTGGCTCTAGTGCATACACATACTTACGAAAGTAATCTTCTGAAGCTGCTAACTTAAGCTCATCATCTTCAGTTTGCACCGTTTGTTGGAACAAACTACCGCTTGCAAACGCATGCTCGGTAAGCATCTTCTGCGACCAACCGTTAATCGTGTATACGGCAGATTCGTCCATTGACTCTGCAGCAAGTTCGAGTTCTCTAGCAAGTGACCTCAAACATAAACCTTGAGCAATACAGTCGCTTTTTAAGTTTGCAAGAAATAGGTCCTTATGACTGTCACTTTCCTGTCGAAAAAATTCCGCCGTTTCTGTAAGACGCCCCCGAATACGGTCTGATAACTCTGCCGTTGCCGCATTGGTAAAGGTCATCACCAGAATATTTCTTGGCGAGAGCTTTGTCTCGAAACGCAAATCCTCTTTGCCGTGTTGGAGAATTAAGCGTACATACAAGGCTGCAATCGTGTAGGTTTTACCGGTTCCCGCACTCGCTTCTATTAAGCGACTGCCATGCAAAGGGAAGTCACGAGGATCTTTAAGGTTATTGCTCATCACTCTTCTCCTTTTGCTGAAGGTAACTCACACTCTGCTGTCTGGTCATTCATGATGCGGAACAACGGCGCATAAAGTCTCAACTTCATGTCTTCAAAACTTTTCGTCTCCAGCAAAGATTCAAAATCATGAAGTACGCGGTGGGCATACGGAAACTTGCCTTGTAAATCATCAGACTTTTCAGGATCAGTTAGCATCTTTAAAACCGCAAGGTCAGCCTCATTTTTTGCTTCAGTCTCAGAAAGAGGAGCCTTCTTTAAGGAGATTTTCTTGTAGTAAGTGTCGAGCCAAACTATGGCAAACTCTCCTACCGTCGTAACAGGATCTGACAAGGTTTGCTGATATATTTTAACTATGTCTTTTAATCTCGACGTGGCGATTTCTTTAGAGACTGGGCACAATTCAATTCGCTTAGGTCGACTTCCTGCCTTAGCTTCACGAAAAATCGCGACCGTAGTCACTGGTCCCAAACCCTCTTCGTGTGCAGCTACTGCAGCCATCAAGTGACGAATATATGGTTCGAACAAGTGCTTATTCTCCTCACGGCTTGCACTAATACGTAGCTGGATTATGCGTTCATCTTTTGTACGGTATAGACCGGAAATACAGTCTTCTAAGGAGATATCCCCAAGTTTTTGTTGGATATTAAGGTCATTAACGGGCTCTTTAAACTCTGAGAACTCTGCCATCACAGCCTGAACTGTTTGCTCAACATTTTCGATAAGCTTGGTCTCAAGGCTTATTGAGAATGGCTGCACGCCCAGTTTTCCTTCTCTGTATAACGCAGAAAGCTTGGGCTTAAAAAATGCTTGTAGGTCGTTCAATTCTTCTAGTTTGCCGTTCGAATGCACTAATTTATCTTTTAGATTATCAAGTAAGTCATTGATTAATGCTGTGCGATAGGTCCAACTTTCAAGTCCACCGAATTCAAAGGTCTCACTATCATGAGTCTCGACATCTTCGTCTCTAAAATAGGTTCTTAAGCGCTTAGTAAAAAAGGGTTCTGAAGTTTCGCGCATAAAGCTGACCAGATCTTTAACTCGTAAAATGAGTGGTTGCTCATCATCCAGTTTCCAAAAAGTCGGCTTTTCCTCTTCTTCAGTCATCTGCACTGCAGAGAACTCATGCCATTCTTTCGCGTAACTAAATAAATGTGCCCCTTGGTTAAAATAATCAGGACTAAAAGGCTGAAGTCTATGCTCGGTTGTGAATTGTTTAAGAAATGAATCCTTTTCTACACCCTCTGGACACCAACCATAAGTTAAATGGTCTCTTAGTTGCGACACTAAAACCGAAGGAGGCCATTCACTGTTATCTTGGGCACTTCTGCCTACCCAACTAATATAAAGTTTTTCTCTTGCAGAAAGTAAAGCTTCTAAAAATAAGTACCTATCGTCGTCTCTTCGTGAGCGGTCACCCGGTCGATAGCGATTCTGCATCAAATCGAAATCCGTACTGGGTTGTCGGCGCGGGTAAGCAGAATCATCCATGCCTAAAATATAGATGTGCTTGAACGGTATTGCCCGCATAGGCATTAGAGTCGCAACATTCACAGATCCCATTAAAAAACGTTGATTCAAGCTTGGTTGGTCGATACGTGAAAGCCAACTCTCCCTAAAGATATTAATTTCCAGCTTGTCTTCGTAATCGGCTTCGTTAGTGATCTCTAATAAATTGGCAAGCTCAGACCGAAGCTTACCGAGTAGCATTAAGTCATTATCGTCTGACGATTGAAAAAACTTGTCGAGTAATAGCCCTGCCTTCTCTGTCCATTGTGTTAATGAATACTGACCACTGGTTTCAGACCACCAATCATCCAGCGCTTCAACTAGAGCTCCAAGTTTACCGACCGCTCCTGCAGATAGACCCGCAATTTCGTGATAAGGCTCAACGTCTGCCCATCTCGGCTGAGTAAGTGATACAGGCTCTCCGGCTGCATATCCGATGATCATGCGCTCTAACGCAAACCACCAGCTATTGGTGTGCTCATCTATTGGCATACCAAATTGACTACGATGCCTACCGTTCAGTCCCCAACGCGCGCCTGACTCATCTATCCAGCGACATAATTCTTCTAATTCTTGTTGGCTCAAGTTTAAACGCTTCTGAATCGCTGGAACACCGAGCAAGGCGAGTACATCGGTCTGTGTGACCCGAGACTGTTGCAAAGAAAGTAGCGTTTCAACAGCGATTAACAAGGGTTGTTGATGTCGCTGTCCCTGATCAGCTAACGTGTAAGGTATTTTACGCTTATCATTCTGATGCAACCGCCCAAAGACAGCCTCAACGTGGGGCGCGTAGGCATCCACATCTGGCACCATTACGATAATGTCCCTAGGGCGCAAACCTCCGTCTTCCGCAAAAGCTGCTAATAGCTGGTCATGAAGAACTTCAACTTCACGTTGTATGCTATGGCAAATATGAAAGTTTATAGAACTGTCTGGCGTCTTTAAGGGAGGCCAGAGTGCTTTAGTTTCTGATATAGTACGCAAGTTTAGAATATCGCTTTGCAGCTGCTGCAATATATTTCGAGGCTTAGTTTCGTCGAACAACTCAAACTTTAAACCTGAAAAAGAAGCTTCTTTTTCTTGTGTTTCGTCATACAAATCGAGCAAATGAATGTAATCACGCCCTTGTTTGCCCCAAGACGCTAACAACGGATGAGCATCAAGGTGAAACTCGTTTTCGCTTACATTCTCAATCTCGACGTTCTTGTCTGATTGCCTATGCTTAGCATCTTTTAGCGCTTCTTTTAAAGCTTCCTTTCCATCGACGATGTTAGCCCAGTAATACTTACAAGGGTTGTTTACACACAAAACGATCTGTGTGACACCTTTAAGCGCATCAAGCACCTCAAGTGTTTGCTGTGGTAGAGAAGAAACACCAAAAATAATAATTCTCGAAGGTAAGTCTCGAGGACCTTTGCTTAGAGATTTTGCTGACCTGACAAATTGCCGGTGAAGTTCTGCTCTGTTTGTCCAAAGCAACTCTGAACCAATGTCATCGACTAATGCTTTCCATAGTAAAGGCTGCCAGAGATTATCTTGACTGACGGGTTGCTGTTCGTGATCTAATAGATAGCGACCATTAGTCCATGAATCCAACCAATCCGCGCGGTAGTTTTGGTACTGGTCAAATAAATCGGCAATACGTTCGGAGAGTTGAAACAACCTACGCTGATCTATAGGTTCACCTAAATAATTTCGCTGAGCATTGAAATGATCAGGTTGATCGACAAGCAACGTTGGTAGAACCCGCATAATGCGCCAAATCAACCGATCTTTGTCGAACAGCGAAGTCTTGGGGATCTCGTCACCTAACACCGTTCGATAAGCTTTCCAGACAAAACGGGCAGGCAGGGTCACATTTATCATCGAGGCGATCCCTACAGACTTTGCTAATGAAATCTTTAGCCACTGTGCGATACCATTGCTTTGCACCAGTACCGTCTCATCTTCTAACGGAGCAAGCGGGTAAATTTTCATGAGTGACACCGCAACCTCAGTCAAATCTTCCAACCTATGGCTATGGGCAACAACGAGACCTGGTGTAAGCTCTTGAGACATGTGGCTTCCTTTTCAAAATATTATCTGGTGAGTGACAGCAATGAGTTTATGATGCTCATGAGACAAAAATTGCCGCTCACCTTACCTAATTTGATTTTGGTTTAATAAAATTTAGTAACTTGAGCTCTCAGACTTCTTCATTAAGCATACTGTTGTCGAGGAACAAAATAATATGACTTAATCAAGATTTTCGTCTCTGCAGTCAGGCTCCGCAGTAATAACTAGTGTTTTCGTTGTAGGCCTTATTTCATATGAGATAACCGTAAATGAATGCTCATCAAAAGTAACCTTAGAAATAAACTCGTTGTCCGATACTAGATTCAATATCTCTCTCGGCTCCATAGACAAAACTGCGATAGAACCGTTAAATTTTTTAAATTTAACATGCACTTTAATATCGCCAGAATTTGAAAACATATCTAGATATTCTTTTACTTTCATAACATCAATCCTAATGACTAAACTGCCTAGAAAAAAATCACTTTGACACGCAAAAGCCTGATTTTAACAGTTGATGTATTTGATAGGGTTTGCTGCGCCTTTACTGAAGTACCTAACGATTGATTTGTATCTCAGCGCATCCCTTATTTCTGTTGCAGCAAGTCTTCCATTAAATCCAAAGCGCTTGGAACCCGAGGACTCTACCTCAAACCAGTCATCAATCTTGTAAACTTCTCGTGTAAGACCCCGATAAGTCGCGATGGCATATTTTGCATTGTTCTTTCGCTTTCCAACAACCCAAGACTTCCTAGTTGCCTCATAGAGTTCATGAGCAGTCAACTCTCGGTTATATCGGCGATTTATATTAATAAGTAATACAGGTTCTTTAGTTGCTAATTCTTCAGCTTCATACATCGCTGTAATTTCTTCTGAAGTCTTTAGACCAAAGTCTCTCGAATAATGACCTACCTGAAGATTTGATAATGCAGATTTACCTAAGAAATCTATAAGTGACGCTTCTACTTCGAAAGCCGTATGTTCGTCAAGTCCGTGACGTAATATGAAATGTTTGACATCAAAACCTTCATTCTGTATCTCTCTAATAATGTTTAATTTGTCGCTAACTCCGTCAGTCTCAATAGCGCAATCGAGGTGATTGAACACTCTATTACCTATTCCCTTGCCGACGTAAAACACATCTCCTGTTCTGGGGTCTTGTAAGTAGTAAACGTAAAACTCTAACTTTTCAATGACGGCTTGACTAAACATCTAAAT
This sequence comes from Alteromonas sp. DYW1, assembly GCF_059752595.1. Classification (NCBI taxonomy): domain Bacteria; kingdom Pseudomonadati; phylum Pseudomonadota; class Gammaproteobacteria; order Alteromonadales; family Alteromonadaceae; genus Alteromonas; species Alteromonas sp. DYW1. The sequence goes on from NZ_CM186038.1 coordinate 1,467,872, forward strand.
CCTCCCTGATTTGAATTGTTTAAAAGGCATACATAAATTTGGAATTTACGTATTACTGTATCGCTATGTTTGATTGTATAAATATAGAGTACATCTAATAATCGTAAATAACATAAGAAACTTATACAAATATCAAAAATAGCTTAATGAAAATGTGATCGATTTAAAGGATGGTTACAACGCGAGCTAAAACGTCCTTACACTTATTTAGTGATGAAGAACAGTTCATTGAGGTTATTCAACGTAGTGGCGAGAGGTGGAGTGGTTTACAGTCCATTTAGCGCTCCCCAAGGCTAGCGCCCAATGGTTAGTTTAGCCGTAATGCATTGCCGCGTTGTAGTCCAAAATTAATAGCTTTCACTAAGCGTGTTATGGTCTTGCTTTAACGGCGAGACTTTGGCGTAATGGGCATGTCGATGGGTATCCACAAAGTAAAAAATACAATCACTCTTGGCAATCTCAGCTTGGGTGGTCGCCATAAATAATTTCATTGGTTGGCGCGGCCTCAGTTCACCGTTCTCGGCACTAAAAAAGTGTTCAATTGAAGTGTCACAACCGTGTAATTGAAAATGGGCGAGACCTTCTATATCAGTCCAGCCTAGGCAAGTGTTTTCATCAATAACTCCGAAATTCGCGTTTTCTATACTCTGCTCTAAGGTAACGTTAACGCCGAATACAGGCCGGTCAGAATAGGTCAGAGTGCTGTTCTCATTGAGCCGAAAACGAATCGGTTGGTGAAGCACATCCATCGCTTGTTGTTGTACAAACGGCTCCGGATTAAGCAATAATTTGGTTAACCCTGTATAGGCATTGAAATCGGCTTGTGGCTCATGTGCACCGCCGGCCTCGACAGTGATGACTGGGCATGCAAAGGGAACCTCCATGAGTGCTCCCAAAGCAATATCGGTATGCACTAACCAGCGCGAGAAAAATGATCCTAAGGCCAGATGTTCCTGTTGATAACGGGTGGCGACACTAAAAATCGGTCCGTTACCAGACGTGTTGTGCAAGTCAATCACAAACTCAGGATGGCGGCTGACAATAAAATCAATAATTGACTTGGCAAGCTGGCCATTAAAATCCTGATAGGGTGGGCTAAAGCAGCGGTTAAGGTCACGCTCCTCCGGTAATATGCGATGACTGAAAAGCGGCTCTAGTTGAGCGGCGGCAACACTGGCAACAACAATGTAAGTGTCTGCCAGAGGTTGAAAGCCTTCCTTAATAAACTGGTATAGTACGTTGAAGCCACTGGGTTCATTGGCGTGCAGTAGTGTAGTGATAACGCGACAGCGACGCTCTGAGTCACGCCCTTGGAAATAAAAAGCGCAAGGCCCTTTGAGTTCAGTGAGCAGCTGCGCAACACTTGTGCTGCTTACTGTATTAACTGCTTGTACAGCAATCGCCTTCGTCGTTTTCACTTTACTGGATCCCAATCAGCCACAGGTAGATTAGCAATGTTGTTTAGCGTGTAGTGTTTTATCAATTCCTTCAATGCCGCGTCTTGGTCCATGCCATTCGCTAATGTATCAAAGGCCGAGAGTTGCCAAATTGCACCGGTTTGCTGCGCGGCTAAACGTCGTTCAATGATACCGAGGTATAAATTAATATCGTCAGACGCGACCCCCAGTTCTTGCAGCCCGGCACTTGCAGTGGGTAGCATATCCGCCACCACATCACTGATTTTTCGTTCAGTTAGCTGGTGTTGATGCTGTTGCGGCCAAAGAATGTTGGCTTTTAATCCCTGCTGTGCAGCGCGATAAAAGTTAAATTCAGCGTATTCAAAGGGTAATTTATTGATGTAATTGTCGATATTATGGCTTAGGCCAACCGTTAACCCTACGAGCAATGCCAAATTCGCGACCATGTCCAGATTACTTGGACCCGCTGGGAGAGTGCGAAATTCAATGCGTAGATGAGGATCTTTGCCCACGTCGAGTACGGGGCGATTCCAAGACCAGATCGTACCTTGATGCATTTGAATAGCATTAAATGCATCAGGCGGCGAGTCAGCAGGAAGTTGCGGCAATAATGCTGGATACAGAGCAATGTTTTCGGCGAATATCTCAACTACCGATTGACGCAACCATCCATGCCCGAAGTTTACCCTCGCGGGTTGTCGCCAACGGGTCGAATCATGGTTGCGACTGTCAATCGATTGTTTAAACAATGCAATACGCGTCTCATGCCATAAGCGCTTGCCCATTAATATGGGAGAGTTGGCTGCTAATGCAAGTGCTAACGGAGTGACAAGTTGTGCGGCATTAAACATTGCGGTAAAGCGGCTGGATTGCACGCGCAAGTGCACTTGGAAGGAAGTATTAGCGCCTTCCAATGTCACCTCATTGGTCCGCATCTTTAAGCTATCGACGCCATTTATATCGACATCAAAGGCAGACCCTTTCAATTGATTTAGCTGTTCAGCTAAAGCATGGTAGCGTGGACGATTAGTCAAATATTCGCGGCTTAAGTGGCGCTCATCAAGAGTCGGTAAAACGCCGATTGGGACGATTTGCGTGTCTGCTGAATAGGCAATTGAGCGCAGGGCAACGAGCTCATTTTCAAGCTGTTCATGCAATGCAGTTAGCGAGCGCTCTGAGGTACTGACGGGGGCTAGGTTAAATTCAAGATTATATTGATTGAGTTCAGGCTGCACCAAATCACTTTTACGCTGATCGAGCAACCACTGATTACAGGGCTTAGGTAACCAGTTATTGTCAACTAGATACATTTCAAGTTCAGCGCCAAGTGACGGCGCAGCTTTATCAAATTGGGGCTCCGCTAACAAGGGTTTGAGCAAGGCGAGCTCACTCTCCAAGCGCCGATGGAAGGCTTGATAATGTTCTTGCGCAAACGCTTGATGATGAATTGACTGACCCATAGGAAAACTTTTGCACCTTTATTTATGGTGTAGCCTATAGATTTTGTATGGTTTCTCTTTGACATGGATCAATTCGGCTGATGGCATTGTATTAATGTGCGGTTGCTTGTCATACTAGCGTACTGTCCCAAACTGAGCGTAGCGGAGTTGTGTGTGAGAAAGTGGTTATATATCCTGAGTTTACTACTGATAAGCCCTGTATTGTCAGCAAAAACCATTGCTGAATTTACTACAGGAATGCAATTTCAAGATGGTTTTGTGCCTTTCTACTATGATCCTGGCGAGGGGAAACTGTATCTCCAAATTGCGCAATTTGATCAGCAAATGTTGTTTCAAAGCAGTTTGCCGCAGGGCGTTGGCTCCAATGATATCGGTCTGGACCGCGGGCAATTGGGCGATACACGCCTGGTTGAATTTGAACGCTACGGTGAACAAGTGTTACTCAAACAACTCAATACTGCGTTTCGTGCGACGTCCAGTAATCTCGCCGAGCAGGCGAGCATCGACGAAGCGTTTGCCGATTCGGTTATTGCTGGGCTAACTATTGTGGCTGAGTCGGATGCTCACGTGTTGGTCGACTATACCGATTTCTTGCTGAGCGATATTCACGGTATAGCTAATCGTTTGGATAGCACAAAACAGGGTCAATTCAAACCTGATGCTAAACGCAGCGGTGTGTATTTACCACGCAGCAAAGCGTTTCCGAAAAATACTGAGCTAGAAGCATTAATCACCTTTTCAGGCAAGCAACCAGGTGAGTTTGTGCGCCAGGTTTCGCCCGATGCTGAAATAATTTCTGTGCACTCACATCATAGTTTTATCGAGTTACCTGATGCCGACTACACACCGCGCGAGTTTCATCCATTTAGTGGCTTTTGGGAGCATAGTTTTATGGATTATTCAGCGCCATTAACCGCTTCCATGGAGCAGCAATACATTCCCCGTCATCGCTTGGAAAAAGTGGATCCAAGCGCGCCAGAGAGTGCGGCTAAAGAGCCGATTATTTATTACCTTGATCCGGGGATCCCAGAACCCGTAATGTCAGCATTACGGGAGGGCGCTCAGTGGTGGGACCAAGCCTTTGCAGCAATTGGTTATAAAGATGCTTTTCAGGTAAAAGTATTACCAGCCGATGCTGATCCAATGGATGTGCGCTATAACGTCATTCAGTGGGTGCATCGGGCCACGCGCGGCTGGTCGTATGGTTCATCTGTTATTGACCCCCGTACAGGGGAGATCATCAAAGGGCATGTGACACTGGGATCGTTAAGGGTGCGTCAGGATTATCTGATTGCATTAGGACTCACCAGTCCGTTTGCCGATGGAAATACTGATACACAGGCACAACTCGATATGGCGCTAGCGCGTATTCGCCAGCTATCAGCACACGAAGTAGGTCATACCCTGGGTATCGCCCATAATTTTGCCGCGAGTGAAACAGGGCGAGATTCAGTCATGGACTATCCGCATCCACAAGCAGAGCTGGTGGACGGTAAAATCACGTTGCAAAATGCCTACGCGGTCGGCATGGGGAAATGGGATCTGCATACGATTGCCTATGGCTATCAGGATTATGCAACTACCGAGGCAGAAGTCGCAGGACTTGCAGCAACCATCGCTAGTGCAAAAGCTAGCGGTATGCGCTATAAATCCGATCCCGATGCTCGCGTTGCTCGGCATCCAAGCGCCGATGGCCATTTGTGGGATAATGGTGCCGATGCGATTGCTGAATTATTGCGTATTATCGAGGTAAGAGACTTTGCCTTGAGCAAATTCGGTATCGATACCATCCCAGTCAATACGCCATTGTCCGCTTTAGAGGAATATCTTGCACCGTTGTATTTTGCCCATCGCTACCAAGTGGATGCAGTGGTCAAGTTGATAGGCGGCATTGAGTATGAATACGAAGTGAAAAGTGCGGCGACGGCTCACGGTCAAAGTCCGGTTGCAGCTGGGCGCCAATATCAAGCTTTGAACGTACTTTTGGACACTTTGACGCCGGAATTTCTGGCGATCCCTCAGCACGTTCGAAAACTGTTAATTCCTAAAGTCTATGGAAGCCAGGACTCACGTGAATCTTTTCAGGGGCGAACTGGGCGAATGTTTGACCCGCTGGCTGCGGCAGAAGCGAGTGCGGCGAATACATTGGCGCTCGTGTTGACACCGGAACGCTTGAATCGACTCACATGGCAGCATGCTGCAGATGATCAATTGCCTGCAGTAACGGATGTTGTTGATGCCATTGTCGAAGCAACATGGAAGCGCCGCATCCGAGCGACGGATAATGTGACCCAGTCGCAAGCTGAAGGGCTGAATGCACGAGTGCGGATACTGGTCATCAATGCCCTGATCACAACGATGCAAGACACAGCGTTAGACCCAGAAAATCGCTTTGTATTGGAAGCAAAGCTGCGCGAGTTTACCCGTTGGTTACAACGCAACGATGACGATGCGCTGGCACAAGGATTACTGGCAAGTTTGCAGCAGTTTTGGCAGACCGGTGAGTGGCACGGGAAGTTCGTGCCAATGCGGATGCCACCGGGTTCACCGATCTAATTGGACATATTGGGTGAAGCATTTATACAGTTGAGTACCACTGAGCACGGATGCTGACGGAAAATGCAAAATTACAATCAAATCGCAGGGGGCTGTTATCAGCTCCACTGCGCGTTCATTATCGAGTTCATCGACGTTCAAGACTTTAGCTAAACACTCACCTTGCTTTACTTGCGCACCCGGTGTTATGCAATATTCAACCATGCCGCCTTGTTGTGTATACAGGGTTTTATAATTCTGCAAGTGCGTCGCGTAACGCGTCATTGATTTTGGGCTAATGGGACTATCGACTAACACTTGTTTGCTATTGAGATAGCTTAAAATACTTTCCGCGTCTTCTTCACCTTCAGCAAAATTGACCACTTCTTGTGAACCCATTTCAACGGTGAAGGCTTCAACTGCAAAGTTAACCTCGCGTTGGTGTTGTTGACTTAACGTTTCAGCCAATGTCCACCAGGGGCAGAAGGTTGCTTCATCGAGTGCTCCAGCGAACCGGTTAGGCATAAAAATCACATGCGGAATATTAAATTCGTGTGCGGCGTTGGACGCGTATTCAGGAATATAAACATGTCGCGTTGAGACTGGCCCATTGTGCAAATCCAGCACAATATCAGCGCCAATAGCCAATTGTTGCAACTTCAAATTAAGCTGATTGGCCAATCCCAAGCCCCAAGCATTATTAAGTTTGTGGTTGAGTTGTTCGGTGAGGAAACCCCGGAAGCGTTGTTTTATCGAGGCAACTGATTCTTCTTTGGTAACCGTTGCAGCAAATCTCAGCACGCTCTCTTCGTCATAGTGATACCCGCGATTCCAATTGGTGCCGTTAACAGGATCAAAACGTCCTAGGGTATATTCACCCGCCTTTATATTGGTTCCGACTGGATTGCAGTTCGGCACTAGGATGATTTCACCGCGGATCGGATGGTGTTGTAGCCATTGGATCAGGTGATAGATGACGACGTTGCCTTGTACCTCTGCACCATGGATTGAACTCTGAATGTATACCTTAGGACCTGTTTGTTGGCCACGAAAGCGGTATACCGGCACCTGCATATTTCTACCAGAGGCATTTTGTGCAACAACTAAATAGTCTTTATTGAATGAATTTAGCAAACTGACAGGTCCTAACAATAGTGGATAATCTCAATATTACTTGGCTTTCAATCGTACGTCATGAGGGGGAACGTTTTTTCAATGGTTAGTTGAGTCTACTTGCGCAATAAGGTACAAATTCATGAGAAAGAACAAAGGATTTACATGCTAATGACACCAGTCAATTTTGCCGTCCTGACGGTCTCAGACACGCGTGATGAGGACACTGACTCGTCGGGGCGCTACTTAACAGCAGCTGCACAAGAAGCGGGGCATAGGTGTGTTGAAAAGCAGATTGTAAAAGACGATATCTATGCCATCCGTGCCACAGTATCGCGTTGGATTGCTGAGCCAAACATTCAGGCAGTGCTGATTAACGGCGGCACGGGTTTTGGTGCTCGAGATTCGACACCAGAAGCGGTCAAAGTCTTATTTGATAAAGAAGTCGAAGGATTTGGTGAACTTTTTCGTGCCGTTTCATTGCATGAGATTGGCACTTCAACTATTCAGTCGCGGGCGTTGGCTGGCTTTGCCAATAGCACCGTAATTTTTTGTTTACCAGGCTCTACGGGGGCCTGTAAGACAGGGTGGAGTCAAATCATTCAAGCTCAATTAGACAGCACCCATCGCCCATGCAACTTTGTTACTCATCTCCGTATTGAACAAGACGATGGGAGACATTGAGATGACATTTTCACATTTGGATCGCCAAGGTAATGCCAACATGGTTGATGTGTCAGATAAGGCCGACACGGTGCGCGAGGCGCGCGCAGAGGGGTTTATCTATATGCATGCTGAGACATTAGCCGCAGTCACCACTCAATCTCTAGCCAAGGGAGATGTGCTTGCGGTTGCACGTATTGCTGGTATTCAGGCAGCCAAGCGCACCAGTGATTTAATTCCGCTATGCCATCCATTAGCCTTGAGTAAGGTAGGCGTCGACTTTTTTATCGACACTGACAGTAACCGGATCCGTATTGAAAGTGTGTGCCGGCTGACAGGTCAAACAGGCGTTGAAATGGAGGCATTAACAGCCGTCAGCGTGGCTGCATTAACCTTGTTTGATATGTGTAAAGCATTGCAACCAGATATGCGTATCGAGGGCATTCGAGTATTAGAGAAACTTGGTGGCAAAACCGGACATTGGAGTGCGAGTGATTAAGGTTACAGTCAAATTTTTTGCCTTTTATCGTGAACAATTAGGCATCAGTTCTACCGCAGTTGAGTGTATGCAAAATTGTGTGGTACGGGATGTACTTGTTAGCGTGTGCAAAGAATACCCGCGTTTGGCTGAATTGGTCTCCTCGCAAAGTACACTCTGTGCAGTTAATCATCAGTTGGTAGCACTTGAACATCCGGTACAAGACGGTGATGAAGTTGCGTTTCTTCCCCCAGTAACCGGGGGGTAGGGATGCATTGCGTTCGTGTGCAACACGCCGATTTTGATATCACTAAGTTATATACGGAACTGCGCCAAACTGCAGGTTGCGGGGCGCTTGTAACCTTTACGGGTATTGCTCGTGATTATAGTGGTGAAGAGCAAATACAAGCTATTGCCCTTGAGCATTATCCTGGAATGACAGAGACCTCCTTTGAATCGTTAGCAGTCGCTGCGACCCAAAGGTTTGCGGTCGACCGGCTAATGCTTGTCCATCGTATCGGTGTGATTAAAGCACACGAGCAAATCGTATTTGTCGGCGTCGCCAGTTCACACCGTAAAGCTGCGTTTGATTGTGCGCAGTTTGTCATGGATCGATTAAAAACTGATGTACCGTTGTGGAAAAGGGAACAAAACGCACAGGGTGAATGGCAATGGGTTGCAATGAAATGCAGCGATAAAGAAGCGGCAAAGCGATGGTAACTGCATGGCGCTGTAGTTTACTCTGCACGTTTTTGTGCTGCTTTGTCAGTACCGCAGAGCCATTACGGGTGGCAGTTGCGGCAAATTTCGCGTCGCACGCAGAACAGCTTGCTAGCACCTTTCATCGGCAGAGGGGCCAGGCTATTGCCCTCGCAGTGGGTGCCAGTGGTGCCCTTTATGCCCAAATAGTGCATGGCGCTCCTTTCGACGTGTTCCTGTCGGCTGATAGCATCAGACCGTTGCGGTTAGAGCAGCAAGGAATGACTCTGGCGGGCAGTCGGCAAACCTATTTTGTTGGCCAGCTCGCCATTTGGTCAACCAATGACTTACCCTCGGACATGACCCCTGTTACCTTGCGGAACTGGCTGACCAACGGAGAGCCATTGGTTATCGCGAATCCAAAGTTCGCACCTTACGGGGTTGCGGCGCAGCAAGTTTTGCAACGTGTAGGGGTACAAGAACTGAATCAATCTGTCACTCTTATCACTGCAAATAATGTCATGCAAGCCATGCAGTTTATCGCTTCTGGCAATGCATCAAGAGGCTTGGTTGCGCGTCATTTGATCAATGACAAAAGCCAAAGCCTGCCGCTTCCTGCGGATTATTATGCGCCGATAGAGCAGCAATTGGTGATCTTAAAGCGTACGCAGCGACCACTGCTTGCGGCAGAGTTTGCAGCGTTTGTTCGTTCTAGCACAACTCATTCGTTGCTTGGCTTGCGTGACGGGAGCGGTGATGGACAACCTTGATTGGCAAGCGATAACGTTGACACTTTATTTGGCCACGCTGACAACCGTGATATTGCTTATTATCGCGACGCCACTCGCGTGGTGGTTGGCTCACTGGCGGCATCCCGTCAAGCCGATTGTGCATGCGATAATTGCCTTACCCTTAGTGCTCCCCCCCACGGTATTGGGTTTTTACCTGTTGGTCGCATTTTCACCCCAATATTCTCTGGGCGAATGGTGGGTCTCCGTCAGCGGAAGTACGCTAGCTTTTAGTTTCACCGGCATACTTATCGGCTCTGTGTTTTATTCGTTACCCTTTGCTGTGCAGCCTTTAGTGAATGCCTTTGAACATCTCAATCCACAATATCTTGATGTAGCAAAATCTATGCAGCTCTCGTCACTGCAGTGTTGGCGTAAAGTGATCCTGCCGTTGACTAAACCAGCATTTATTCTTGCTGCTGGACTTAGTTTTGCGCACACCGTGGGAGAGTTTGGTGTGGTATTGATGATTGGTGGCAATATCTCCGGTGAAACCCGCGTGGTCTCTATTGCCTTGTTTGAACACGTTGAAGCGATGAATTATGCCCAAGCTCATCAATTAGCGCTAATTTTGCTGTTGTTCTCGCTGCTCTTTTTAGCCGGGTTATATCGCTTACAACGGGGACAGCTGCGCTCATGGATATAAATTTTCATTGGCAACCGGCTAATGCTTCAATCATTGCTGTCGCAACCGAGTTCCCTGATGAGGCGTGCTTTATTGGTATATACGGGGCGTCGGGCGCAGGCAAATCCAGTTTTTTACGTTGCCTCGCAGGGTTAGAGTCTAACTTGCATGCTTATCAGCGCGATGTTACCAAAACCTTGCGTGAATACGGGAAGCGAGTAGGTGTTGTATTTCAGTCTATGCAGCTATTCCCACATTTAAACGTTGCGGAGAACCTTTGCTTTGCTCAGCAATATGCAGCGCCCGCTGGATCAAACGCAGTTAAAGAGCAGCTAAATTATGCAGAGTTATTGGATTGGTTTGAGATTCGACATTTACTAAAACACTCGGTTGCTTCCCTATCAGGCGGCGAGACTCAGCGCGTGGCAATCGTTCGTGCATTATTGAATCAACCCGATGTGCTCTTGCTGGATGAAGCGTTAACCGGCTTGGATAAGCGCTTGCGGCGGCAAGTTCTACAGGTGTTAGCTCGATTGCCTGAATTTGGTATATCAGTCGTTATGGTGTCGCATGATATCCGTGAATTAACCTTGGTGAGCGACCAGGTATGGCAAGTCGATGCTGGCCGCATTAGTCTGCAAGTGCCAGTCTGGGAATTAAGCCACGCACTAGCCGCTCAAATCGCTCCGGCATTATTGCTACAACATCCTGATTTGTTATTTTGTACCGTACATGTGCCAGCGATCAAAGCACCCTATGATAGCGTAAATCTGCATCCATTCAGTCGCGACGAGATCCGTTTGGGCAGCGCTGAGCATTTGACGAGCAGAGGATTAACCCGAATTATTATTGCAGCTGAAAAGCTCGTGCTTACGCGTGAGCAGTTACCCGCAGTCAGTCTGCTAAATTGCATTAAGGTAACGATTTCTGCAATGGAAACCATAACGAGTGATGATTACTTGGTGCTGCTAGCGCTAAATTTCGCGGGGCAGAGGTATGTGTTGCCCTGTATTCAGTCGAACACAGCCGTGCATACCTTGGCGTTACAGGTTGGCGATAGTGTGCAGGCTTACTTCTAGGGGGGGCTAATGATCAGCGCAGCGGGTAATGCAACGCAATGGCGAGAATACTTACTTGGCAAACCTCAGGTTGTGCTTGAATACCCTTTCGGTCCAGATGTACAGGTATTCAAAGTTGCCAACAAGATGTTTGCGCTGCTGGGTTTGCATAGTGAGCGTTTAATGCTGAATTTAAAATGCGATCCGGTGGAAGCCGCAGCACTGTGTGATATTTATGCAGCGATTACGCCGGGATATCATATGAACAAGCGCCATTGGATTTCGGTTTATCCTGAGCTGGAGATAGCTAGCAGTGAAGTCCAGCGCCTGATTGACAATTCTTATGCATTGGTTGTCGCGACGCTATCTAAGAAAGCCCAAGCTCAACTTTTAACGGGTGAATGAGCTAGCGCTGGCTTAGTAAAAATAATAACGGTTTGTCTAAGCGCGCTTGCCAAGCTTGCTCACTGTGATTGGCTCCAGGAAAAAAGCGTGTTTGCCAGTCCACAGGAGTAAATCCTCGCTGTTGCATAATCTCATCAACGCGCCGTTGCAGTGGTGGGTAATACGCATCCAGTGTTTGGTCACCATAATCAAAATACAGTTTGTGTACACCTGGCGCGGGTAGGTCTTCAGCGACGTAACGTATCAATTCTTCAGTGATGGCATTGGTTTGTTCTGCAGAGCCGCCAATCCAATGAGTTGAGATACAAGCTGCACCACCAAACACCTCAGGATACTCGCCAAGCGCATACAGTGAAATTAAGCCGCCCATACTTGAGCCCATAATGAAGGTGTTAGCTCGATCGGTGTGCACCGAGTAGGTCTTATCAATAAAGGGCTTTAGTTCGCTTACGAGGAACTTGAGGTAATTATCAGACTGAATAATGTTTTCGATATTACTGGGAGTTTCAGCGAGGTAGGGCACAAACAAGTGCTGTTTATCTGCTAACGCGAGGCGCTGATAGGGAGCTTGCGGCAAATATTCTATATAGCGCCGCTGTTCACCACCGTTATCTATTCCAACAACAATGAAGGGGTGGGTCTGTTTTTTCAACTGTAAATCTGCAGCCACTTCATCAACCCGCCATTCTTGTTGATTCCAAGTTACCGTTGCATCAAATAGCATTTGTCCATCATGCATGTATAGCACGGCATATTTTTGCTCTGCCGAATAATCATCAGGTAGCCATACTTGCACACGGCGGGAAGGCACATATTCAGAGTGAAAATCTGCATAGGTATCGAGGTGACCCGCACTGACATTGTCTGACTGTGCGATGACTTTATTGATTAGCGTTAGGCATAAAATGACAGCAATAACGCAGTGCCGCAAACATTGCATGGCCCGCCTCGTTAGATTATTAAATCACCCGTGAGAACCGTTGATAATTTTTGGCTAATCCTAGATAAGCATCAAATACCATACAAATGGTTCTAATCAGCAATCGTGCATGCTCAGCAACTATAATTGAGTCTGCACTAATGTTAACCAATTTATCTTCTGCAAAAGGGCCTAAAAGCGCAAGCTCTTTCGCGAAATACTCAGAGAATACGATTTCATAAGTTTGTTCCATGGTGGCGAAGTCGACGCGTAAATTACACATGAGTGACATGATTACCGCGCGGCGAATGGCATCGTCGGTTTTGATCCCCACACCTTTTTCAATGGGCAAGCATTGTGCATCCAATGCTGCATAGTAATCATTCAGGGTCTTGGCGTTTTGTAGATACCAGTCTCCCATGAAACTGATTGACGACACCCCAAGCCCGAGCATGTCCAGTTCGCCTTGTGTGGTATAACCCTGAAAATTTCTGTGCAGGGTACCTTGTTGCTGAGCCAGTGCCAGTTCATCATTCGGTTTTGCGAAATGATCCATTCCAATCATGGTATAGCCCTGCGAGGTAAGCATTTCGATGGCTAATTTCATAAGTTCAAACTTTTCGGCGGGCGAGGGTAGCCAGTCTGATTTTATTTTCCGTTGCGCTGCGAAGCGAGAGGGAAGGTGGGCATAACTAAACAGTGAAATACGTTCTGGGTCCATGCCAATAGCAGCTGCAATCGTACGTCGAAATGAGTCGTTGGTTTGCCGCGGGAGACCATAGATCAAATCCAGATTCACTGAAGCAAATCCCAAATCTTTCGCGGTGTTAACTAATCGAGAGATATGCTCTGTAGATTGCGGGCGATTGATCGCAGTTTGCACATCCGGATCAATGTCCTGCACACCAATACTTATGCGATTGAAGCCCAGTTCTTTTAACCTGCCTAAGTAGTCGGGCGCTACCGAACGAGGATCAATTTCGATGCTGATTTCGCAATCGTCGGCGAAGCGATAGTGCTGTTGTAATAATGTCATCAGCCGCGTCATTTGTGCTGTAGTAAGGAAACTAGGCGTGCCGCCACCGAGATGGCATTGCTTAATCCGTTGCTGACTGAACCAATGGTGATTAAGCGCTATTTCTTTAGCCAAATAGTCAAGGTAGCGATCCGCCTTGTGTTGATGCCGCGTCACGATCTTATTGCAACCGCAGTAGTAGCAGAGTTGATGACAAAACGGGATATGGATGTACAGCGATAAATCACTACCTGCGCTGGTCAACATTGCATGACGTAACGGATTGTCCGGGAGTTCTGGGCTGAATTCTAAAGCCGTTGGGTACGAGGTATAGCGGGGACCGCTAGTGTTATATTTGTTTAACAGAGTGGCATCAAATAAGTTTGGCACAGACAAAGTCCTCTCGAGATTGAGCCGCTAGTGTATAGCTGCAATAACGGGCGAACATTGATCTCATGCAATAAAAAGTGGATTTAGCGCTCTTCCTCAGCACCTATATTATCTTGCAGTCGACTCGCGTTGAGTCTATACGCTCTACTATTCGTCTGTGTAATAAAAATTCATCAATAGAATCAATTACAATTATAGGGCGGTTTTCCCCTACCATCGAAAGACAATAAATTATTAATGAATAAACGCATGGCAGAAATCATTCTAGTGCGCCATGGCCAAGCCTCATTTGGTAAGGCTGACTACGACAAGTTAAGTGATTTAGGGATCCAGCAATCTATTTGGTTGGGCGAGCATTTCGCCGAGAATCAGTTTGCTGTCGACGCTATCTGGCGCGGGGATATGCTGCGCCATCGTGAAACGGCAGAAGGATTTCTACAAGGGCTTAATCAAGTCGCCAGTGAAAACATCTATGCACATCTTGCTGATATTGATGTACATCCAGGATTAAATGAGTTTGATTTCCAAGCAGTAGCTGACGGCTATTTGCAGTTGAACCCCGCAGATAAACCTGCTCAAGGCGCTAAGCCTGAAGAGTTTTATCGGCTATTACGCAAGTCTATGTTGGCGTGGTCACAAGGCGAATTGGACAATCAGGGGTTGCCAGAATCTTGGCAAGGATTTCAAGCGCGGGTTATGGACGTATTGGAAAAAGCCATTGCAAGTCCACACAAACGGATTTTAATGGCAACCTCAGGCGGCGCCATTGCCATGATGATCAGTCAGGTTTTGGGCGTCAATGCAGCCACCATGGTGAATCTAAATTTACAGATAAGAAACACCAGCGTGTCGAAGATTTTCGCCAATAAAAGTGGTGCCCATGTGCACCAATTCAACGCTATCCCGCATCTAGAAACACCCAGCAAAAAATCGGCGATTAGCTATAGTTAATCGAAACAATCGGAGCCACTATGAATTTTGATTACACCGACGCAACTCATGCTCGTATCACACAATTAAATGAGTTTATGCAAACCTATGTATATCCCATCGAGCAAGAGTATATTCATGCTGTTGAAAACAATGATAACCGTTGGCGCACGCCAGACCTCATGGAGTCGCTCAAGGAAAAGGCAAAAGCCGCTGGATTGTGGAATCTTTTTTTGCCTGAAGAATACAAGCCTTACGGTGCAGGCCTCACTAATCTTGAATATGCCCCCTTATGCGAGATCATGGGTCGGGTACCTTGGAGTGCTGAGATTTTTAATTGTAGCGCACCGGATACTGGCAATATGGAAGTATTGGCGAAATATGGTTCTGAAGCCCACAAGGCTGAGTGGTTGGTGCCTTTATTGGAAGGCAAAATTCGTTCTGCGTTTGCCATGACCGAACCAGCGGTCGCATCGTCTGACGCTACTAATATTGAAACTATGATAAAGCGTGACGGTGATGAATACGTTATCAATGGCCGCAAGTGGTATACCAGCGGTGCTATGAACGAAAATTGCCAGATCATGATTGTGATGGGGAAAACAGATCCCAGTGCAGCGCGCCATCAACAACAAAGTCAAATTCTGGTACCGATGAACACGCCGGGTGTATCCATTGTCCGTCCAATGTCAGCCATGGGCTTCTATGATGAACCAGTAGGTCATGCAGAAGTTGTATTTGACAACGTACGGGTGCCTGCTGCCAATTTGTTGGTAGGCGAAGGAAAGGGGTTTGAAATAGCGCAGGGGCGTCTTGGACCAGGACGTATTCACCATTGTATGCGTTTGATTGGTGTGGCTCAGCGTGCACTGGATGAGTCTTGTTTGCGCGTAGAGCAACGCGTCGCTTTTGGTCAGCCATTGAGTAAACAACAATCGGTGCGTGAAACCATCGCACAAATGCATTGTGATATTGAGCAGGCACGCTTATTGACCTTAAAGGCGGCTGATTGTATGGATAAATACGGCAATAAAGTCGCTAAAAACATTATTGCTGCAATCAAGATTGTGGCCCCTAAGATGGCTTGTAATGTGATCGATAACGCAATCCAAATGCACGGAGCTATGGGTACCAGCCAGGATACTACCCTCGCTGCTGCTTATGCATATGCGCGTACGGTGCGACTTGCTGATGGGCCAGATCAAGTGCATATGATGCAACTGGGGCGGAATTTAATCGCTGAAACTAGTGCCAAGGCAGGTTAGTTAATCATGCAAAATGATCCGTTACTTTCATTGTCGCAGCTAAATGCATACTTAACCGCAAATGACGTGCCTATTGGTGCTGTGACGCGCGCTGAAAAGTTCAGTGGAGGGCAATCTAATCCAACCTTTTTGCTTGAAACCGAAAATCAGCAAAAATATGTGTTGCGGCGACAACCCCCGGGCAAATTACTCAAGTCTGCTCATGCTGTCGATCGTGAATTTAGGGTTTTATCAGCGTTGCGTGACACAGCGGTGCCAGTTCCCGATGCCATCCATCTATGCACCGACCCCGACGTGCTGGGCGCGATGTTCTACTTGATGGAATATAAATCAGGGCGGATCTTTTGGCGTAGTGCGTTACCGGAGATAAAGTCAAATAACGAACGAGCAGCGATGTATGACGCGATGAATCAAACGTTGGCCGATTTACATAGTGTCGATGTCGATGCCGTTGGCTTGTCTGACTATGGCAAGCCGGGTAACTATTTTGCTCGTCAATATGAGCGCTGGACCAAGCAATACCGGGCTGCGGAAACCGAACATATCGAAGATATTGAGGCATTAATCGATTGGTTAGGACTAAGCCTGCCAGACGATGATGGTCAGGTGTCGTTGGTGCATGGTGACTTTCGCATGGATAATATGATTTTTGCCCCGCACTCTCCTGAAGTTATTGCGGTGCTGGATTGGGAACTATCCACCCTAGGCCATCCGTTTGCAGATTTAGCCTATCAGTGCATGCAGTTGCGTTTGCCATCCGATCTCGGGCATGCCCCGGGGTTGGGGGGCTTGGATCGAGCGGCATTAGGCATCCCTGAAGAGCAAGCTTATATCGAAAGCTATTGCCAGCGCCGGGGCATTGATTCAATTGACAATTGGTCGTTTTATTTAGCGTTTAGTTTTTTTCGTCTGGCGGCGATCGTGCAAGGGGTGGTTAAGCGCGCAAAATTGGGGAACGCATCGAATAAACAAGCAGCTTCGCTAGAAGCCATGATGCGTCCGTTGGCTGCTCATGCAGTATCACTGATCAAATAAGGATAATTAACATGAAAGCGATAGTTTGTAATGAATTTGGGCCAGTCGAGAACTTAGTTTATCAAGACATAGATGATGTTTCGGCTAAAAAGGGGCATGTTGTCGTTGATGTAGAAGCGGCAGGCGTCAATTTCCCTGATGGACTATTGGTGCAAGGGTTGTATCAAATGAAGCCTGAGCGCCCATTCGTGCCTGGGAATGAGGTGGCGGGCACTATTTCGGCAATAGGTGAGGGTGTGCAAGGGGTTGAATTAGGGCAGCGCGTAATCGCGTTATGCATGCTTGGTGGTTATGCCGAAAAGGTGCTGGTTCCACAAACCCACATTATGCCGTTACCCGATGCAATTCCAAGTGAAGAGGCCGCGGCACTGGTAACCGCGCATGCGACTGCGCATCACGCCCTCAAGCAACGCGCGCAACTACAACCAGGTGAAACATTGGTCGTCACCGGGGCTGCCGGAGGCACCGGCTTGGCTGCTGTGCAAATTGGTAAGTTAATGGGCGCAAAAGTCATTGCCGTTTGTTCGACCGCTGAGAAATTAGCTACGGCAAAAGCCAATGGTGCAGATGTGTTGATTAATTACACTGAGCAAGATCTTAAAGACGCAATAAAGCAAGCCACAGATGGCAAAGGAGCTGATGTGGTCTATGAATGCGTTGGTGGGGACACCTTCCACGCATGCAGTCGAACAATGGCATGGAATGGACGTTTGCTAGTCATTGGTTTTGCCGGTGGTGAAATTCCGGAATTCCCAGTGAATTTGGCACTCGTGAAGGGGTATTCAGTCGTGGGCGTTTTTTGGGGTTCATTTACGCAGCATCAACCACACGATTTTGCGCAAAACATGCGTGAATTATTGACCTGGTATGTACAAGGGAAAGTTAAGGTTATCGTGGATGAGTGTCTACCGTTACCTGACGCAAAAGTGGCGTTGGAAAAAGTTATGGGCCGAGCGGTGCGCGGTAAGATGGTTTTAAAACCTTAAGCACGGGTAAAAAAGCGAACGCTTAAAGCAGTGAAATCTTAACGTTGTTTATGTACCTCACATGTCGAAGTACATGAAATCTGCTTTTATTTGACGTTTGATGCACTGAGTCAGGCGCTCTATCATTAATTCAGGGCAAAATAAAAAGCTCCTATTAAGGAGCTTTCTACCGCGAACAACGTTCGCTTTCCATGTTGAAACATGGGGGTGACCGCAGTCACCGGATCTGTGGTTAGAGCTTAGATACGCTCAGCAAGTACTGCAGCGACTGGGTTGCCAGCTAAGCCTTGCTCAGTGACCCATGCAGTCAACGTTTTACCGTCTTGCTCAGGCTCGCTCAGCGCGCTCTTAGGCATTTTCTTAACTAACAACTCACCAGCTTCAACCGCATTGTTAAGAATAGCGGTGCGGATAAGGCTGTTTCCGCCACACGTGATGCCTGAGTAGTAGTCAGACAAACGTAAGTTGTAGTCAGACTGAACCGCTTTCATTTTTTTGCGCAGTTGACCTTTGTCATCGGCTTGTACGATGTTACAAATATTAGCTAGGGCTTCGTTAACGTCTGCTTGAGCGGTACCAGTGAACATAAGTGATGCAGCAGCGATAGCGATAGAAGTTTTAACTACTTTCAACATGGTTAATTCCTCGATTTAAATTAAAGTAAATGTTTTCAACGAGAGTAATTAAAGCCCATGCAAGCCGGTTAAAAAACAGTCGGTGTGATACATAGGTATTTTTTTTAATACGATAGCTCATTCGTTGAACGTATGTTCGGTCGTGGTGTTTTGTGTGGAAACGAAATTAATGCTCTATAAAACAGTTGTTTATAGTTCTTCCAATAAGCTGGGTAAATGCTTTATTTGAAACAAAGATTTAAACCAAAGGAGTTCCTAATGGAACAAAATAAACCGTTAAGTACAACGAAAATGGGCATTTCATTAGGCGCAATATTGTTGAGTTTTGCCATCTTGGACGTATTTTGGTTAGGGTGGTTCGCACAAGAGTGGTACCAAACAGAAATGACTGGCTTAATGCGTGCTGAGGTTATCACTTGGCCTTGGGCTGTTTTTTATGCCTTATATGGGATGGCTGTTTTTATTCTTGCTGTGTTGCCCAATCGAAGCAAACCGATGATCTTTGCCGCTTTGAACGGTGCCGTGCTGGGTGCTGCTAGCTATGGCGCATACAATCTAACGAATTACAGCATTCTAGCGAACTTTTCCCTTTTCATTGCACTTTTGGACTGGGGATGGGGGGTATTCTTAACGATGTCCAGCGCAATTGCCGGGTGGTGGGGCTTATATATCTTCGCCTCACCGCAAAGCGAGCATTGAAGCTACTTGAGCCGAGTTAACCCAATCATGATGCATATTGCGCCACCGCCCATGCCGAGCCACGCTTCAATTGGGGTGTCGCCACTAAATGTTCGACTGATTTCTGAGCTTACAGAGTCATACACGTTATACCCCCAGACGGTAAGGCCGATACCAATAATTATAAAGATTAATCCGATTAGCTTTTTATCCATGGTCGTATCCCTTAAATCTTACTTCAAAGATAATGTTAAGTGTTGATAGGTAAACATAAAACCTTTTTAAGATCTAAACAAAACTAAAGATACGCATAATGAGGTCAGGGGCATCATCAAGTAATGACCAAACCATCGTAGACGTGCTTACCCGACATAAAGTCGTATGGTTAGGGCGCAAAAAGCAAAAGGCTCCCGAGGGAGCCTTTTGAGGAAGCAGATTACTCTGCCGACCATGTTGAAACATGGGGGTGACCGCAGTCACCGGATCTGTGGTTAGGGCTTAGATACGCTCAGCAAGTACTGCAGCGACTGGGTTGCCAGCTAAGCCTTGCTCAGTGACCCATGCAGTCAACGTTTTACCGTCTTGCTCAGGCTCGCTCAGC
Source organism: Alteromonas sp. DYW1 (assembly GCF_059752595.1). Classification (NCBI taxonomy): domain Bacteria; kingdom Pseudomonadati; phylum Pseudomonadota; class Gammaproteobacteria; order Alteromonadales; family Alteromonadaceae; genus Alteromonas; species Alteromonas sp. DYW1. The sequence goes on from NZ_CM186038.1 coordinate 1,487,568, forward strand.
GCGCTCTTAGGCATTTTCTTAACTAACAACTCACCAGCTTCAACCGCATTGTTAAGAATAGCGGTGCGGATAAGGCTGTTTCCGCCACACGTGATACCTGAGTAGTAGTCAGACAAACGTAAGTTGTAGTCAGACTGAACCGCTTTCATTTTTTTGCGCAGTTGACCTTTGTCATCGGCTTGTACGATGTTACAAATATTAGCTAGGGCTTCGTTAACGTCTGCTTGAGCAGTACCAGTGAACATAAGTGATGCAGCAGCGATAGCGATAGAAGTTTTAACTACTTTCAACATGGTTAATTCCTCGATTTAAATTAAAGTAAATGTTTTCAACGAGAGTAATTAAAGCCCATGCAAGCCGGTTAAAAAACAGTCGGTGTGATACATGGGTATTTTTTTTAATACCCAATTGGCCAATGTGTGTAATGTTCAAAGTACCCATGCTAGTGTTTAGGCATTGCATATCAACATGTATGCACATATTCTTGGGTATCACTAAGTAATCCTGTTCCCCCACTCAGAACAATAACAAATCATGGGAAAATGATGAGGCTCCCGCAGCACTTTTTGATCCTTTTGGGTTGCGCTATCGCTTGCTTATTCTCGCCACTAGCATTGGCCACTCAGCAACTGTTTGCCCACCCAGTTTACTACTCTCCAATCAAGAATTTGGTCGGTGTGGACGGCGATATCATTGCAATTACTGAAGACCCGCAGGGCTTTGTTTGGTTTGTCTCTGGTAATGGTTTGTGGCGTTGGGATTCACATATCTTGGTCCGGGCAACATTCGCAGACGCGACCACAGAGGGTATTAGTCCGGATGTACAAACACTGTTCACTGACCAAGCGGGTACTATTTGGGTCGGAACCAGTCGAGGGTTGTATACGCTTAATACAGATACTCGCCAATTAATTGCGGTAGCGAATAGAGAAGTAAGCGTCATCTCCGTGCAGGAAATCAGTGTATCTTCTGCGCCAGTAAATACCGTTTTTTTTGCGTCCGATCGTTCCCTATTTAAGTATAGCCCGGTGTCTGGAAGCGTAGTATCTGTTCCTTTACCTTATAATGCTCGGATCCATGCCTTACTAATACACGATAAGGTGTTATGGGTGGGAACAGGGCGTGGCTTACTGCAGATGAGGTTTGATCAGGCTAATGCGCAACTAACACCAGTGGCAGGCTTCTCTGATAATACCCGTGTCAGTGCATTGACCACCTCTCCGAATGGCAGATTATATGTAGGGACTGCAAACCAAGGATTGTTTGCGGCTCAAGACGGGGATCATTTCGTTGAGATTGCATTAGACAGTAACGCGCCTGAACCTTGGATCTACTCATTGACGGCGGTAAACAATAGAACCCTATTGATAGGCACATTCGGCAGAGGACTTTTTGAACTAAATATAGAGTTACTTGAGGTTAAAAATTCACGTGCTAACCGTCTACATCCGTCGGGTTTGGCAAATGATAATGTATGGACTCTCATGACCGATTCGCGCGGTATGGTATGGATGGGAGTTAATACCGATTTACAATTCTACGATATCGCCAATCAAGCAGTTAAGCGCATATTAGGGGGATTGAACACCGATAAAGGCCTTAATCAGCGCAGCGTTCATGCAGTACGCGCGGTCGCCGGTGAGTTAGTTGTGGGGACCGGCAGTCAAGGGCTCGAAAGGCTTAATCCCATCACCGGGCAAAGCCAGGTATTATGGTCAGGCGATGCAGACCCGATTGAAACTTTGTTTATGAGTAACGATGGGCAACTGTTTGCCTCGAGTAACTTTTCGTCTGTAATGTTAGATCCCAATACGGGTCAAAACCAACCGTTACAACTGCCAGGTCGACCGGTGGATAAATATTCTAGCGCCTATGCTCAGACTGGCACTGTTGACTGGGTAGGCGGTACTGACGGCTTGTGGGCCTACGATAAACTAAATCAAACAGCAGTAAACGTACTTGCCGACGCTCAACATGACCGTCGGGTTGCTTCTTTATTGGCAACACCACAGCACCTCTGGATTGGTACTTGGCGCGGGTTATATGTAATCGCAAACCCAGCACTACAAGCTCCACTAGTCACGCCAGCACCAAAGGCCACGGGGCTTTTGCAAGAGCAGTTTATCGCGATGCTTTACCGTGACTCATTGGATCAAATCTGGGCGGCAACCAGTAATGCAGGTCTGTTTGTGTATCGTGAACAAGCGGGTTGGCAGCAGTTAAGTATTAGCCCTGCACAACCCGGAGGTAGAGTTGAAGCGATTGCTGGCGAGGCGAATGGAAAAGTGTTTGTCAGTACCTCTAAAAGTATTGTATCAGTTGATATATTGACGTTAGATATGACTACAGTAGTGAGTGAGTCAATTGCAGTAAATCGCCCGTTTCGGCGCGGAGCGGCAACGCAACTGACCAATAATGTGATGGTTTTTGGTGGTTCGAACGGATTAACCTTGCTCGAACCAGCCCAGTTAAACTCACAGCCAAATAACACCGAGTTATTGCTTACCGATGTAAGTGTTACCACATCGGATGACCGTATTTTGTCGCCCTCATTAACGGCAACTCAGCTCGATTTCCCGGCGTTAAGTAAACGAATCTCGTTTGAATTTACCGTTCTCGATTATATAGCTTCAAATAATGTGCTCTATCGTTATCGCTTGAAGGAGCAGGATGATAGCTGGTCATATACCGATTCTGACCATCGCACGGCAACCTTTACTCAGCCAAAACCTGGCAACTACACGCTGCAGATTGAATATTCCTATGATGGTAAGAATTGGCAGTCGGGCTCTTTTACACGTCGCATCCTAATACCGCCCGCATGGTATCAAACTTGGTTTGCGCAAACAGTGTTCGTCGTGTTGTTCGGGCTGGCTTTGTATTGCTTACATAAATTACGCGTGAGTCAATTACGCCAACAACAAAACGTTTTAGAGGCTAGGGTTGCTGCTCGCACAGCTGAATTGAGTGCTGCTAATAAAACCTTAAATCGGCAAGCTGAAGCTTTGCGCGAGGCCAGTATGACGGATGCCTTGACCGGATTGCATAATCGCCGTTTTTTAGCGCAAAACATTGAGCGCGACATGGCAAAATTGAATCGCTATTATGCCGATTGTCAGAAAAGTGGGATAGTCCCGGATTTTGGCAACGACATACTCTTTTTTCTAATTGATATCGATCATTTCAAATCGATTAACGACACCTACGGACATCAAATTGGCGATCAGGTGTTGCTTGAGACCAGTCGACGACTCAAGCTGGTGTTCCGTGAAATTGACTATCTTATTCGCTGGGGCGGAGAAGAGTTTTTAGTCGTTGTACACAATACGCCGCGTCAGGAAGGTGAAGTGTTAGCCGAACGGGTTTTGAGAGCCATTGGAGGGGAGCACTACAGCATCAAAGACGGAGAGACTAAACGCATCACGTGCTCGATAGGCTTTACCGCATACCCTTTAAGTCATGCAAAGATCCAGGCTTTAAGTTGGGACGCAACTGTCGGTATTGCTGATGTTGCGTTATATGCAGCGAAAAATAACAGCCGTGATACTTGGATTGGGATAACCGAACTCAAACCTGTTCCCGTTGATGAAGCGATAGCTAAAATTGAGCAAGATCCTGCATTTGTGTTTGAGTATGGGAATGTTATCTCGCGATCAATAACGAGTGTGGAATAAAGAAAGGCTCCCGAGGGAGCCTTCCGAGGAAGCAGATTACTCTGCCGACCATGTTGAAACATGGGGGGTGACCGCAGTCACCGGACCTGTGGTTTGTGCTTAGATACGCTCAGCAAGTACTGCAGCGACTGGGTTGCCAGCTAAGCCTTGCTCAGTGACCCATGCAGTCAACGTTTTACCGTCTTGCTCAGGCTCGCTCAGCGCGCTCTTAGGCATTTTCTTAACTAACAACTCACCAGCTTCAACCGCATTGTTAAGAATAGCGGTGCGGATAAGGCTGTTTCCGCCACACGTGATACCTGAGTAGTAGTCAGACAAACGTAAGTTGTAGTCAGACTGAACCGCTTTCATTTTTTTGCGCAGTTGACCTTTGTCATCGGCTTGTACGATGTTACAAATATTAGCTAGGGCTTCGTTAACGTCTGCTTGAGCGGTACCAGTGAACATAAGTGATGCAGCAGCGATAGCGATAGAAGTTTTAACTACTTTCAACATGGTTAATTCCTCGATTTAAATTAAAGTAAATGTTTTCAACGAGAGTAATTAAAGCCCATGCAAGCCGGTTAAAAAACAGTCGGTGTGATACATAGGTATATTTTTTAATACACCTACGTATCGGTTGAGTTCAATCTAAATATTGCGTTTCTTTAGTTCGCCGCAGGGGTAGCTACCATGCCGATACACCGCCGTCTATCGCTATGGTTTGCCCATTCATGTAGGTATTACCTGGGGATAGCATCAGTACCATTACATTGACCATTTCCTGGGGCTCACCTAGGCGTTTCATGGGTGATCCCATGGCCATCCGCGCTCGATCTTGTTCAGTATTAAAACCATCAACATTAAGAATATTGGTTGGACTAAAAAATGGGCAAACAGCATTAACTTGAATATTTTTACGGCCATATTCGATAGCAGCGGTGCGCGTTAACCCTGCTACCGCATGTTTTGCTGCTACATAGGCACCACCTTTAGGTGCACCACCAATACCAGCCATTGAACTTAAATTCAGAATATGCCCGGAACCCGCTTTAAGCATGGCTGGAATTTGATATTTCATGCCAAACATAACGCCTTTTACATTAACGTCCATTTGCTTATCGAATACCGCTTCGGTTAATTCATGTATGGCTGCTGGCGGATGCGCAATTCCTGCATTATTGATGGCGTAATGTAACGCACCAAAGCGGGTGATGGCGGCTTCGACTAATGCGGCACAATCGCTTTCTTTGGCAACATCATTAATCATAGCAATGACTCGACCGTCATCAATATTTAACGAGGCGACAGTATCTTGTAGCCCTGCCTCATCAATGTCTCCGAGAACTAAATTGGCACCGCGAGCAGCAAATGCTTGCGCTAATAGTCGCCCGAAACCACTGGCAGCGCCGGTGATCAAGATTGTTTTTGCAGAAAAATTAAGTAATGGATCCATAAGGGTACTCTCATTCAAATAAGTTAAGCGGTTACTTGCATAAACGATAAGATGATTTCGGCGAATTTTTCACCCTGATCTTCCTGGACGAAATGACCGGCCTGGGCAATTGTTGTGTGAGGCTGGCCAGTGCAGCCCGGTATTAACTTATGCATAATTTTGTCACCCCCGGCGGTCACCGGATCAGAATCACTGAAGCAAGTTAAAAACGGGCGATTAAATTGCTTTAACCCCTCCCACGCTGCTCGATTGGCTGCACTCGCAGGATCATTTGGAGTAACCGGAACTAATGCCGGAAATTGTCTTGCGCCAGCTTTGTAGCTTTCATCCGGGTAAGGCGCGTTATAGGCTTCGTAAACCCCCTCTGCTAGGGGTTGAACGGTTGCACCCTTAATGATACCTGCAGCAGGGAATTCTGGTACTTCTTGGGAAAAGGCTTTCCATTTAAAGAATGCTTCTGGTGGTGCATGGTCACCGGTGGGTAACATGGTATTCGAGGCAACCACTCGTTTAAATCGGTTTGGCTGTTCACCGACCAAGCGTAATCCAAGTAACCCTCCCCAGTCCTGGCAGACTAACGTAATAGCGTTGAGTTCCAATATGTCGAGTAGTTGTTGTACCCAGTCCATATGACGTTGATAGCTATAGTCTGAACGTTGGGTCGGCTTGTCTGAACGCCCAAAGCCAATTAAGTCAGGCACGATGACGCGATAGCCAGCAGCAGCAAGCGGTCGGATCATTTTTCGATAAAGATACGCCCAACTGGGTTCGCCATGCTGCATCCAAATGACTTCGCCGGTTTTTGGGCCTTCGTCAATGTAATGCATCCGCAATTGGCCACCTTCGAAATCATCGACGGTAAGATAATTGGGTGCAAAATCATAACCAGGTAGGTCTAAAAATCGTTCGTCTGGAGTTCTTAGTGCCTGCATCATCGTTTTCCTTTATCGTCCAATGACACGCTTTTACATGAAATGGGTGGGCGGGATCAATCAGTGTAATTCACAGTAACGAATAGGATTCTTCGGTAGGCCACTAGTGTAAACGGATTGTAAATAGTATTGATTTAATTTATTCAGAATTATAAAACCAATAAACTTCACTGATTAGGTGACAGGTCATACCATGCGGATAAATTTTTACTTTGGTGTGATTTAGTTATGAGTGAAAAACCTGCCGTTTCGTATAGTGAAAATGGATCTGTCGCAACTTTGATCATGCACAATCCTCCCGTTAATGCTTTAGGTAAAGCCGTGCGGGTTGGCCTTATTGAAGGAATAGATAAAGCGCTGGCGAATGGAGACATCAATGCGATAGTGATTACGTCTGACATCGGTTTCTTTAGTGGTGGTGCAGATATCAGTGAGTTTGCAACGGGTGACTTTGAACCGAATCTTTCAACCAAGGTTTTAGCCAAAATTGAGCAATCTCCAAAACCTGTGGTAGCGGTCTTGCCAGGCCCCGCGTTTGGCGGGGGGCTAGAATTAGCGCTAGCTTGTCATTACCGTATCACCTTCAAGGACAATAAAGTCGGCCTGCCTGAAGTCCATCTTGGGATCCTGCCCGGAGCAGGGGGCACGCAACGGTTACCGCGCTTAATTCCTGTGCAACAAGCACTCAATATGATTGTTTCTGGGAAGCCTGAAGCTGCGGCAAACCTGCCTAGCTTATTTGCTGTATTAACCGAGCGCCCAGACGAACTGCAGACAGCGACAGCTGAGTTTCTGCAACAGTTAGACATGGCGGCATCAATCCCTCGCACATGCGATCTAACTGTTGATCCTGCAACCTACAGCGATGAACTATTCACTCAGTTTACCGCGGGTACTGAAAAGGCGGCCCGTGGATTCTTCGCACCCTTTAATTGCATTAAAGCAGTGCAAGCGGCGACAGAGCTTCCTTTCGAAGCCGGCTTGGCGCGTGAGGGCGAATTATTCATGGAGTGTATGAAGACTCCTCAAGCGCGCGCTCAACAACACTTCTTTTTCGCAGAGCGTGCTGCTGGTCACGTAAAAGATTTTGATAAACAAACACCCACACGTCCGGTTCAACGCGTTGCAGTCATTGGTGCAGGCACCATGGGCGGAGGGATTGCGATGAACTTTGCGAATGCCGGAATACCAGTGCTGATGCTGGAAATGAAGCAAGAGGCTTTAGACAAAGGCTTACAAATTATTCGCGGCAACTATGAACGGAGTGCGAAAAAAGGCAAGTTAAGCCAGGCTGACGTTGAAGCTCGCATGGCATTGCTGACCGGTACTACCGATTACGCTGACCTCGGTGATGTGGACTTAGTGATCGAAGCCGTGTTTGAAAAGCTAGACGTGAAACAAGCCGTATTTAAATCTCTCGATGCGGTGTGTAAGCCTGGTGCGATCCTGGCAACCAATACATCAACGTTAGATGTTAATTTAATTGCTGATGCAACGTCACGCCCGCAAGACGTGATTGGACTTCATTTCTTCTCGCCAGCCAATGTAATGAAGCTACTGGAAATAGTGAAGACTGAGCATACCGCGCCTGATGTCATTAAAACCTGTATGCAGCTGGCTAAAACCATCAAAAAAGTCGCAGTGCTCGTTGGCGTGTGTTTTGGGTTTGTTGGCAATCGTATGATTGAAACCTACGGTAGAGAGGCCAATCGTTTGATGCTTGAAGGAGCGCGTCCAGAACAAGTCGACAAAGTGATTTACAAATTTGGTTTGCCAATGGGCCCCTTCACCATGGGCGACATGGCGGGACTCGATATAGGTTACTTTGTTCGTCAATCCCGTAAGGCATTTATTGAGCACGATCCAAGTTACTGTGTAGTCGCTGATAGGTTAGTTGAAGACGGGCGGGTTGGTTTAAAGGTAGGTAAAGGCGTGTATCTATATGACGAAGGCAGTCGTCAACCAATCCCCGATGAAAAGGTCATTGAATTAGCTAAGCAAGAAGCAGCAAGACTGGGTATTGAGCAGCGTGAAATTAGCGAACAAGAGATTATTGAGCGTTGTATTTACCCATTGATTAATGAAGGTGCGCTAATTTTATCAGAAGGTATTGCAGCGAAGGCCAGTGATATCGACGTAATCTACGTGTATGGCTATGGATTCCCGGTGTATCGCGGTGGTCCGATGAAATATGCCGATGAAATTGGTTTAGACACCGTACTGAATGCAATGAAGAAATATCAGGACAAGCTTGGTGATTACGGTAAAGCCTGGTTTCAACCGGCACCATTGCTTGAGCAATTAGCCGCGCAAGGTAAAACCTTCAACTAATCAGATCAATGAATTTAGAGGACACATTATGCGCAATGCAGTAATCGTATCGACCGCACGTTCGCCGATTGGACGTGCTTACAAAGGTGTATTGAATAATTTAGAAGCGCCTTCGTTGGGGGGGCATGCTATTGCGGCTGCGGTGGCTAGGGCCAAGCTCGAAGGTCAAGAAATTGATGATGTAATCATGGGGTCGGCCTTAACTCAAGGATCCGGTTCAATGAATATTGGGCGCTTAGCCGGATTGGCTGGCGGCTTACCGGTAACCGTGTCAGGTATGACCTTGGATCGTCAGTGCAGTTCGGGTATGTACGCTATTGCAACGGCAGCGAACAGTATTATGAACGGCGAAACTGACATTATGGTTGCTGGCGGTTTGGATTCTATTTCGCTAGTGCAAAACAAGCACATGAATACCTACCGCATGACTGATCCTGCATTGATCGCCAAACACAAAGACATTTATATGCCGATGCTGCAAACCGCTGAAGTCGTCGCGAAGCGATACAATATTAGCAGAGATGCGCAAGATGAATATGGTTATCAATCGCAAATGCGCACGGCAGAAGCGCAAGCAGCTGGCAAGTTTGATCAAGAGATAGTGCCAATAACTGCCCAACAAGCGGTGATGGATAAAGCTACAGGTGAAGTGAGTTCTCACACAGCAACCTTGGCAAAAGATGAAGGTAATCGTCCCGAGACTACGCTAGCCGGATTACAGGGGTTAAACCCGGTAATTGAAGGTGGCTGTATCACAGCGGGTAATGCAAGTCAGTTGTCAGATGGTGCAAGCGCTAGCGTATTAATGAGTGATAGTGAAGCAGAGCGCCGTGGTCTAGAACCCCTTGGTGTCTATCGCGGGATCGCTGTGGCAGGTTGTGAGCCGGATGAAATGGGGATTGGACCGATTTATGCCATTCCCAAATTGCTACAAAAGCATGGTTTGGGTATGGATGATATTGGCTTATGGGAGCTTAATGAGGCTTTCGCAGTTCAAGTATTGTATTGCCGCGACAAGCTTGGGATCCCGAATGAACTCCTAAATGTCAACGGTGGTGCGATTTCGGTTGGTCATCCCTACGGTATGAGCGGTGCGCGCATGGTTGGACATGCCTTGATTGAAGGCAAACGCCGCGGTGCGAAATATGTTGTATGCACGATGTGTATTGGCGGCGGCATGGGCGCAGCCGGCTTATTTGAAGTTTTATAAGGCGACAAACAATGCAAAATTACAAAGCTCCTCAACGCGATACTTTATTTACCTTGTATGAACTACTGGGTTTCGATCAACACTATGCTCAACTTGGATTTGCAGATGTTAGCGAAGACTTGGTTACCGCAATCTTTAATGAGGCGGCCAAATTTTCAGAGAACGTGCTTGCTCCATTAAACGCTGTGGGTGACGACGAAGGGTGTACTTGGAATGACGGAGAGGTCACTACCCCAACTGGCTTTAAGGAAGCGTATCAGCAATATGTAGAGGGTGGCTGGCCATCGATGGCGCATCCAGAAGCCTTTGGCGGTCAGGCGTTACCTTATTCGTTGGCAACCTCTATGGCAGAATGGTTTTCCGGTGCAAACCATGCGTGGGCCATGTACCCTGGCTTGAGTCAAGGCTGTATGGAAACGCTTAAAGCTCATGGCACAGAAGCGCAGCAAAATCAGTTCTTGCCTAAACTGATTGATGGCACCTGGACCGGCACCATGTGTTTAACTGAATCCCATTGTGGCTCTGACCTTGGTATGCTCAAGTGTAAAGCTGAGCCTAACGCAGACGGCACTTACGCAATCACGGGAACCAAGATTTTTATTTCTGCGGGTGAGCATGATATGTCAGACAACATTGTGCATATCGTTCTGGCCCGTTTACCCGACGCTCCAGCCGGAACCAAAGGTATTTCGTTGTTCATCGTGCCAAAATTTAATGTTGATGAAAACGGTGAAAAGACAGACCGCAATCAAGTTAAATGTGGTTCTATCGAACACAAGATGGGGATCAAAGGTAGTGCTACTTGTGTGATCAATTTTGATGGTGCCACTGGCCATCTGATTGGCGAACCTAATCGCGGGTTAAATTGTATGTTCACTTTTATGAACATGGCACGCATTGGCACGGGGATGGAGGGGCTATCGGCTATCGAAGCGTCATTTCAAGGTGCATTGGCGTATGCGAAAGATCGCCTGCAATTTCGTTCACTAACGGGCAAAAAGAATCCCGATGCACCGGCTGATCCGATCATCGTACATCCCGATGTCAGACGAATGCTGTTGACGCAAAAGGCCCTACGCGAAGGCAATCGCGCATTGGCCATTTACTGCATGCAGTTAGTCGACGTTACCCTGTATGAACAAGATGCTGAAAAGCGCCAGGTTGCAGATGCCAAGCTGGCTTTATTAACGCCAATCGTTAAAGCCTTTTTGACTGAGACTGCACAAGAGTGCACCAGTTACGGGATGCAAGTTTACGGCGGTCATGGGTACATCAAAGAATGGGGCATGGAGCAGTTAGCTCGTGATACCCGTATTTGTACCATGTATGAGGGGACGACTGGTATCCAAGCCATCGATTTGTTGGCTCGTAAAATTGTGGGTAGCCAAGGTAAGTTACTGCAGGTGTTTATCCAAGAGATGCGCAGCTATTGCGAGAGCTTGCGCGGTAAAGCGCAATTTAATGCGTGGGCGAATGCGGTTGAGAGTCACATTGATGAATGGGGTCAACTCACCAATGACATCATGAAATCCGCCGGTAATAACCCTGACGAGTTAGGAGCGGCTGCGGTGGATTATTTGATGTACTCGGGTTATGTCACTGTGGCTTATTTTTGGTTGCGCATGGCGGTTACCGCGCAGGAAAAACTGGATGCTGGTACAACTGAGACTGATTTTTACACCGCTAAATTACAAACCGCGCAATTCTATTTTGACCGCTTATTAACACGCACTCGCTCGTTGGTATCGGCGATTCATTCGGGTTCTGACAACTTGATGACAATGACGGAAGACGCGTTTTTTCAAGGATAGATAAAACGATGACTGGGAGCGTTGAAGCTGAGTCGCGGTATATTGATGTGTTAGGGTTGCGCCTGCATTTTTTGCAGCAGGCGCCGACACAGCGATTAGATGAAGCCAATGCTCAGACCATTGTTTTTTTGCACGGTTTCCCTGAACACAGTGGGGTTTGGCGACGCCAATTAGCGTTTTTTGGTCAATCTTTTAATGCAGTTGCGCTTGATTTACCGGGGTATAACCTCAGTGAGGGACCAACTAACGCAGAAGACTATAATGTGCCTAATTTGGTCAAATTGGTCGCCGAGTTTATACGTAGGGTGAGCGGTGCTCATCCTGTATATCTGGTTGCGCATGATTGGGGCGGGGCAATAGCATGGCCCTTGACCGCGCGATTCCCTGAGCTCATTAAACGTTTAGTTATTATCAATGCGGCGCATCCCAGCACCTTTACGCGTGAAATGATCCATAATCGTCAGCAACGTTTGATGAGCGACTATATTCATACGTTTCTCGAACCAGACGCCGACCTAAGTCTTTCCCGAGATGGCTTTAAACAATTATTGCAACACAGTATCGATCAAATTCAGTGTCCACTTGATGAAAAAGAACGTGCTGCATATATCACAGCTTGGCAGCGACCTGGAGCTGTGACTCGTATGCTCAATTATTATCGGGCCATGCCACAACTGTTTCCCCGTGAGGGAGAGTCTGGTGACCCAGTGCGCAAACATCAGACGGTGCGTTCACTTGTTGAGATACGTATCCCTGATATACAGATAAGGGTACCAACATTGGTATTATGGGGCGAAAAGGACGCTGCGTTTGATATAGGTGTACTGTCTGGATTAAGGGATTACATTGAAGATTATGCGGAAATACGTTTTCCGAATGCGAGCCACTGGATACACCATGAAGAGCCTGACGCAATTCAATGCGCGATACATGCATTTATTTCAGCTCTGTGACCAGAATAAAGAAAGGCTCCCGAGGGAGCCTTCCGAGGAAGCAGATTGCTCTGCCGACCATGTTGAAACATGGGGGTGACCGTAGTCACCGAATCTGTGGTTTGCGCTTAGATACGCTCAGCCAATATGGCCGCGACTGGATTGTCTGCAAGACCTTGTTCAGTGATCCAAGCAGATAATGTTTTTCCGTCTTGCTCAGGCTCGCTTAGCGCGCTCTTAGGCATTTTCTTAACTAACAACTCGCCAGCTTCAACCGCATTGTTTAGGATTGCTAAGCGGATTAGGCTGTTACCGCCACACGAGATACCTGAGTAGTAGTCAGACAAACGTAAGTTGTAGTCAGACTGAACCGCTTTCATTTTTTTGCGCAGTTGACCTTTGTCATCGGCTTGTACGATGTTACAAATATTAGCTAGGGCTTCGTTAACGTCTGCTTGAGCAGTACCAGTGAACATAAGTGATGCAGCAGCGATAGCGATAGAAGTTTTAACTACTTTCAACATGGTTAATTCCTCGATTTAAATTAAAGTAAATGTTTTCAACGAGAGTAATTAAAGCCCATGCAGGCCGATTAAAAAACAGTCAATGTGATACATGGGTATTTTTTTTAATAACTTTTAAATAGGAGATACAGCGCAGTGTTTGATATCAAAGTGACTCGAGTGGTTAAGAAACCAATCGAAGCCGTGTTTGCGATTTTAGCTGATCATGCGAATTACGCACAGTTCAAACCTGTCAATGAGTCAGTGCTAGTTGAGCATGGTCAGGCTGAGAAAAACGGCGTCGGTGCATTGCGTAAAGTCAAGTTAGGTGGCATGACCCTGCATGAACGAATAGTGTTATTTGAACCGCCGCATCGATTAGGGTATCAGATAGAACGCTCGTCTCCATTACGTTTTGAACACATTAAAGGCGAGATTAGTCTCACTGAACATGTCGATGGTACTGAAGTTACTTGGGTATCGCAGGGCTATATTCGATTTCCACTGTTAGGTCCACTTTGGTTTGATCGCATGGCGCAAACTCAGGGAACCAGCGGATTTGCAAGTATTTTAAAAAGCATTGAACAAATGTAATTAGCACTATAAAGTTGTGATCATTAAGACTAAAGGAGCAGGACTATGTGGAAAAGATTCTTAATTACCCTCAGCGCGCTGGTATTTGTGGCTGGGTGTGCGCCAGAAGTAGGTAGCAAACAATGGTGCGAAGACTTAGCTGAAAAACCCAAAGGTGATTGGACTGCGAATGAAGCTAAAGATTACGCATCACACTGTATTTTCAGAGACGATGACGAAGAGTAAAATTGATTCTTCCGTCAACGCTACAGACTATTAATACCAGAGAGTCATCTCTGGAACTCGTGGTAGTTATCACTGAACAGGCCTAAATTTGTGTTGTCACAGATCTAGGCCTTTTCGTTTTCCCTAATGCGGCTCGTATGCCTTCGCAACCTCGGCAATTTGTTCTCGCATCCACATATGTGCATGATCATGGTCAGCACTCACATGCCAGTATAAGAAATATTCTACTGGAGGCACGTTTAACGGCAATTCATAGATGGCAAGATCATAGTGCTTAGCCAAATGGTAAGGCAAGCAAGCAATTAGATCCGTTTTTACAATTGCACTTGGCACTGTGAGAAAGTGTTGGCCACGCATAATCACTTTGCGCTTTTTACCAATCTTATCAAGTTCGATATCAATTGGCCCAGCACCGCTTTTACGATGAGACACATTGATATGCCCTAAACGCAGAAAGGTTTCTAAATCGAGCCCATTTTTAAGGGCTGGATGATTTTTGCGGGCAATAGCAACAAAGCGGTCAGAGGCGATACGTTGCTTACATAGGTGCGGATCGGTAAAGGTGGAAGCATCAGCAAAAAAATCCAAACTGCCATTAGCCATTGATGAAACAACTTGACTACGCGCAATCTCATAGTTAGTCAAGGTAACGTTAGGCGCTACATTTTGCAGCCTAACCATCAGTCTTGGCATGATACTTACTTCTAATAAGTCTCGGCTGGCAAAGTTAAATGCTTTTTCTGAAACCGCAGGATCAAAGGTGTGACTCTGTTGCACGCTTTTACGCAGTAAACCGAGGGCCTGACGTGCGGGAACAATAATGTTTTGCGCTACCGGAGTTGGCGTCATGCTATGACCAGTGCGCACAAAAAGAGGGTCATTTAGCATTTCACGCAGGCGGGCCAAAGAATTACTCACTGCCGGCTGTGTTATACAAAGAACATCTGCAGCTTTGGTTAGGCTCCCTGCCGTGTATATCGCATCAAATACAGCAAATAAATTGAGGTCGATTCGATTTAAGTTCATAAAGTACGATGTATCCGGTTATCTTTAATCAGAATTTAACATGTTTAATCATCAATAAACATTATAGAATCTGATTTGAAATATTCAGGCAGTTAATAGTATAAAAATAGCCAATCATCGCAATTACATGGGATCACTATGCGTAAAACTTTGTTAGATTTAAGTGTTGAAGATGCGTTACCGGCAACCAATTGGATGTTGATAACGCAACAAATGATTAATACCTTTGCTGATGCAACCGGCGACCATCAATGGATCCACATTGATGAAGAACGTTGCGCAAGCCAGAGCCCTTTTAAAACACCGATAGCACATGGATTCTTATCTGCGTCATTGATGCCTAGGGCATTTGATGAGGCTGTTGACGCTCACCCCGAAATTGCTTCTGTATTGAATTACGGCATAAATAGCCTGCGATTTTTAGAACCAGTGAGGGTTAATGACAAAGTCCGCTATGGGTTTAAGGTCGCTGCTATCGAGCAAAAACCGACGGGGCGTTTATTCACATTTGATTGTGTGGTTGAAATTGAAGGGCGAGAAAAGCCTGCGCTAATTGGTCAATTCCTGATGCTGGCGGTCATCCGCTCTGTTGTTTAATGTTGATGCAGATGGTGAATCTGGTCAGACCATCTGCGTTACGAATGTTAACATATAAACAACATATAATTTACATTGTGCTGGGTTACGCCTACTATTTTGGTTGTGTACCAAAATTAGGTACGCAATAACAATAACCTAGAGACCACTACTTTAAGGTCAATGCAACTCAATTCGGTGGCATTGATAATAGGGGACACACAATGAAGTTATCCACTCGCAAAACGGCCTTGGCCGCCTGCGTTGCCGCACAATTTGCGCTTGCACCGGGACTCGCCGTTGCCCAAGAAGAAGACGCACAACAAGCAGAGCAACGTGACTTTGAATTAATTATGGTAACTGGTAGTTTCGTTCGACGCAGCGAGAACTTCGAGTCACCGTCGCCTCTCGCGGTTGTCGATAGCGTATCGATTGACTCGATTGGAGCAAAAAATATTGCCGACATCACGCAAACCCTAACAATTAATACGGGCGCGCAAAATAACCCAGATGCCTTTACCCAAAATGCAACTGCGGGTACCTCTAATATTAACCTACGTGGTTTGGGAGTTGCTTCCACCCTAGTGTTATTGAATAACAAACGCCAAGTAGTCAATGCCCAGCCAACTAATGATGGTCTTAACTTCGTGGATACCAGTTCATTGGTTCCAATGATTGCGATCAACCGCATGGAAGTGATAAAGGACGGAGCTTCAGCATTATACGGCTCTGATGCGGTTGCTGGGGTTGTTAACTTTATCACCAAAAAGAATTATGAAGGGGCAAAGGTTACCTTTGATTACCAAGATGGCGCTCACGGCGATAATAAAGAATATATCTTGCAGGGTTTGTGGGGTACATCGGGTGACGATGGCAACATAATGGCTGCGATTAGCTATACCAACCGTTCACCGCTGTTTATCTCAGACCGTCGTTTATCACGTCCGCAAGACGATACCAGTGCACTGGGTAACCCTGGTGCATTTTTCTTGGGTGGTTTTCCATTTATCGACCCTACCGGATGTGAGGAAAATGGCGGCTATCCACAGTTGTTGGCGCCCCCAGGCACTGTACCTGGGTTAAATGTAGGTTTCTGTGGCTTCGATTTTGGCCCTTATTATAGCTATGTACCCGATGAGACTCGTGTAACAGCCTATGTGAGCTCGAACTATCAATTGACGGATGATATTAGTTGGTCTAATGAGATTAGTATCGCGCGCAATCGCGCCGAACGTGGTGGCGCACCGAGCTTCCCAATTCTAACCTTACCCGTTGTTCCTGCGACTCATCCAAGTAATCCATTTGGAGCTCCAGTGGCCTTCTTTGGTCGTGCCGAAGGGAATGGTTTTGAGGGTGATCCAGCGAATACCGAGTCAGATACTTTCCGCTTCAATACTACATTAACGGGTGAGTTGGATAATGGTTTCTGGGAATTAAGTTATACCAATGCGACCAACGACTTCTTGTTCCAAGTGGAAGATGTATTAAATACCGAGTTTAATTTAGCGTTGAATGGTCTTGGTGGTGCTGATTGTAACCCATTGACGGGTACACCAGGACAAGGTGCTTGTGAATATTTCAACCCATTTGCGACCTCTTACTCAGTATTACCCAATTCGCAATACGTGATTGACTCCTTTACCGCGAAACAAGTGATCGATTCTAAATCGGACATTCAAGTGATTGAAGGCTTTGCATCATTGGATGCGTTTGATATGGAGGGTGGCACTGCAGGTATCGCATTTGGCCTCCAGTATCGTGAAGAAAAACTCAGTCAGGATTATGACGAATTGTCTAATCAAGACAGCTTTACATTCGTTATTGGTAACCCGGATTTCGAAGGTAAGTTAGATGTTTGGGCAGCATTTGCTGAGATGGCGTTGCCGGTTTCTGAAGATCTCGATATTCAGTTAGCCTTACGCTATGAAGATTACGGCGGCGCGATCGGTGATACGATTGATCCTAAAGTGGCGTTTTCTTGGCGTGCGACAGAGGACTTTTCACTCCGTGGTTCATGGTCAACATCATTCCGAGCACCAACGGTATTCTTGCGCAATGGTGGGGCAACCTCATTACAACAGCTGAACGATCCTCTGTTTGGCGGTGCTGCTGCCTTTGCGGCGGTGCGCACATCGGGTAATGAGAACCTAAAGCCAGAGGAATCTACAGCGTATAACGTTGGATTCTCGTTTGAACCGGTTGATGATCTTTCTATCGAGTTGGATTATTGGAACTTCAGTTTCGAAGATTTGATTATTCAGCAAAATGCGCAAGCCTTGTTGAATGCCGGGCCACAAAACACGGATGTGATTATTCGTGCGGGCGATCCGTTAAACGGTCCATTATTGCAAGTATTGAACACTTATGTGAATGCGAGTTCACAAGATACATCAGGTATTGATATTGTAACCAGCTACAAAATCGAAACTGACATGGGCACATTTACGCCGAGTATTAATGCAACCTACGTACTTGATTATGAGTTGACGGATCCACAAGCGGGCGTGGTTGATGGCGCCGGCCGTCGTAACTTTACCAACATAGGTACTTCGTCGCCGGAGCTAAGAGCGAATCTCGGCTTGAATTGGTCGCATGATATTCACAGTGCTAACCTATTCGTGCGTTATATCAGTTCTTATGATGACGACCAAAACTGTGCCGATGGTTCGCCGAATGGCGGCTCGTGTGCAAGCGGATTCAAAGAGATCGATAGCATGGTTACCGTTGACGCTCAGTACAATGTAAACCTCGGCGAAATTTTTGAAACCGAAACAGACTATTTGCTAACTCTTGGGGGCATCAACTTATTTGATGAAGAACCACCTCAAGTGTTTACGAACAGTGGTTTTGACTCAAAAGTGCATGATCCGCGTGGGCGTCAAATCTATGCGCGCATCGCTATTGAGTTCTAATTTGTTAGCTTAAGTTGACACCCAACGCCCGGTAAATCCGGGCGTTTTTTTATCTCGCGATCTAAATTCTGATTTAATACGAAACAACAATAAGTCCAAAATACAATTGAGCAGGAGAGATGGCATGGCAGAAAGACTTTCGAGCGACCAAATCCAACAAGCACTTAACGAATTAAATGCGGCATTAGATAGTGATGAGCAGTGGACACTTGATGGTGACAAAATCATCAAAACATTTAAATTTAAAAGTTTTATTCGCGCGTTCGGCTGGATGTCACAAATTGCGATATGGGCCGAGAAACTTAAGCATCATCCTGAATGGTTCAATGTTTATAACAAGGTTGACGTTGCACTTACTACGCACGACGTTGACGGGCTTAGTGATCTGGACTTTAAACTCGCAGAGAAAATGGAAGCCTTTAAATAATTGAGTTGACCTTATCCAATGATGAGGGGGGTGGCGAATAATTAAGCGAACGAACGGTTTTTTCAAAACAGCGCTTGCGTGTTATCAAACGCTATGTATAATACGCCCCACTTGAGACGGTAACTCACCGCATCAAACCAGAACAAGCGCGGGATGGAGCAGTCTGGTAGCTCGTCGGGCTCATAACCCGAAGGTCGTAGGTTCAAATCCTGCTCCCGCAACCAAACATGAAGCCCTGATTTATCAGGGCTTTTTTGTGTCTGAAATTTGCCGGATTTTTCACTTTTGGGCACGCGGTGCCCAAAACGCGCGGCCACGATTGTTTTCCTGATTTCACATCACTTTTGTCAAAATAGTGCTAATCAATTAGCTGTCTACGTTTTATCCAAATTAGCGTATACTTTATTGCATTGATAACCGAAGTACGCATTATGGACGTAAAAAAACATGG
This sequence comes from Alteromonas sp. DYW1, assembly GCF_059752595.1. NCBI lineage: Bacteria > Pseudomonadati > Pseudomonadota > Gammaproteobacteria > Alteromonadales > Alteromonadaceae > Alteromonas > Alteromonas sp. DYW1. Next base: position 1,506,607 of record NZ_CM186038.1, read on the forward strand.
ATCGTTAGTCGTTGTTGGCACCGGGATCAGCGTTTCTGGGCAAATGACAGCAATCACCCAAAATCACATCCGTGCTGCCGATGAAGTTTACGTGGCTATTCCGAATAAACCGGGTATTGACTACGTGCGGCGTTTGAACCCAAATGTTTACTTGCTGACTGATTTTTATGCAGTCGGGAAATCTCGCGTGCAAACCTATCAAGAAATGGCGGATGTATTAGTTTGTGCAGTGAACCATGGGAAGAAGGTGTGCGCTGCATTTTATGGTCATCCAGGCGTTTTTGTTAACCCATCTCATCGTGTGATCCGGTATTTGCGCGAACGAGGATTGGCAGCGCATATGGAACCTGGGATCAGTGCTGAGGACTGTTTGGTTGCTGACTTGGGTATTGATCCTGCTGAGTATGGTTGTCAAAGCTACGAAGCAACGCAGTTTTTATTTCGCCAGTACTCAATTGACCCGCATATGACGCAAATTATTTGGCAGATTTGGGGGGCAGGCGACCATACTTTCACGTCAAGGTTAGCCCAGAAAACCGAAGGCCTTAAGCTCTTGGTCGAGAAATTGAAACGGTTTTATTCCCCTGAGCAGCGCGTCATAATCTATGAAGCGAAGACCTCGCCAATATTTGTTTCGCGCATTGAAGAAATTGCATTGTCAGAATTGCCTCATGCGATACTGTCAGCGGTATCTACATTAGTCATACCGGGTAACTCTCTGCCCGATTTTGACCATGATATATTACACAAGTTAGGCGTTGATGAAGCCAAGATTCGCGCTAATCTTTGTATCTCAGCTAATCCGATTAATAAACCAGAACAAAAGGAAGTAGTATGACTGACCGTTTAGTTGAATTTGTTACTGAACTCGACCAGAACCCAACGTTACAAGCACGTTATAAGGCAGCACCGCGGGAGACTGCTGAATCCTTTGGTGTTGAGGCAAAAGACTTAGACCTGCTTTTTGGCGATGATGAAGCCGCTCTCAAAGAGCGTTTGGATATGGCGGGATTAAAGTCTGTCATTTGGATATCACATTCGAAATAGTATCTTTATGACCCGCCGCGCTCTCGTTCTTACATGCTTTTTGTTACTAACGTTTGTTAGCTCTTTGCTGTATGCGGGAGACGATCTATCTGGACGTGATCTTCTGGTAGAGATTGAGCGCAATATGCTGGTAGACAGGGCGCGAACTAAAGCATTACTCGATACTGCTGCTATTGATGAGGTGATTCAAGCATCGCTTAGCCTACAAAGTTATTATCATAATTTACTGGCTTATAACCAGATCATGAATAACGAGTTGGTTGGGGCACTTGAGAACCTGCAAGAGGCTAAACGATTAGCACAAGTTAGCGACAATCAGGAGCAACTTGGCGAGGCATATAGGCGTGAAGGGACAATTTACGTCCTGTTGGGGCAATACCAAACAGCGCTTGCAGCCTATTTGCGTAGTATTGATATACATACGGCTAATAATAGCCCCAAGATTACTTTAAGTATTGATGGCCCAATCAATATCTATGAAACCCTAGAGCAATTTGATAAGCAAGCAGAGTACAGCTGGATTTTGCTTGAGGAGGCGTTGAAGCACAACAACACACAAGCAGCAGCATCAGCGCACCATAATTTAGGCTTAGTTTTTCTCAGTCGCGGAGATTATGCGCAAGCACGCTATCATTTTGAACAAGAGCTGGAGTCTCACCAGCTATCAGAATCGCCCTTTTTATTGACTAATTATTATGGCTTTGCACGTCTAGCCCTAGCCGAAGGGCAGTTGGTCGAAGCAATGGAGTATATTGATAAAGCCAAAGCTTTCATCGCGGCAATTAACTTTACTTACGCGTTACCAGACATGTTGTTCGTAGAGAGTGACATTCGTTTAGCTGGCGGAGAGCGCGAGCTGGCAACCCAATTGCTGAATCGAGCCGCGTTTGTAGCTGAACAAGTCCAAGCGAAAGATAAGCAGGCCACAGCGCTTGAAAAGCTTGCTAATGTATACGAACAGGATGGTAAGTATCAGCAAAGTTTGGCGACTGTTAGAAAGCAGTTGCAGATTGAAGAAGAGGCGCAATTGTCTATTGAGCGTCAGCTCCTGACGATAAATCAGGCAAAACTCGACCTTGAAACCAAAAATCGTCAGATAGAGCAGTTACAATTTGAACAACAAATTAGCACTCAACAAATGCAGCTGCAGGTATTGTTACTGACATCAGCCTTCGTCACTATGTCTATACTGGTTGTTTTTACGGTTCGTTTGCAACGTCAGAAAAAAGCGCTGCGTAATACATCCGCTGAATTACAAAGGGCTACAGACGCAAAATCCTCCTTTGTTGCACGTATGAGCCACGAGATCCGCACACCGATCAATGCCATTATTGGGTTAACTAAACTTTCCTTACGCAGCAGTGAAGACCAACAACAAGCGACGAATCTGAAACAAATCGAAGATTCTTCACAAACCTTATTAGGACTCGTCAACGACATTCTCGATTTTTCTAAAATTGAGGCCGGCAAAATGACACTGGAGTCCAAGCCATTTAGTTTAGATGATGTCATTGAAAGCTCCTTGCGAATGATTGAGTTAAGGGCGCAAGAAAAGGGCGTAGAATTGTCCCGGTTTATCAGCCCAGACGTACCGGTTCGGATCAGGGGGGATGCGCTTCGACTGCAGCAGGTGCTAAATAACTTGCTGAGTAATGCCATCAAATTCACCGACGAGGGTAGCATTTCAGTAGTGGTCAACCGCCAATTTGATGAAAAAGCACTGGTCTTGCGATTTGAAGTAAAAGATACCGGTACTGGTATGTCTAGCGCACAAAAAGAGAATTTATTCAGTGCGTTCACGCAAGCCGATGAGTCTATTACGCGTCGCTTCGGCGGCACCGGATTAGGCCTGTCAATTTCCAAACAATTGGTCGAGCTGATGGGCGGTCACATTGATGTAGAAAGCGTGCCGAGTCAAGGTTCAATCTTTTACTTCACGATAAAAACTCAAAAGGTTGATGAGCCTAAGCTGCGTAGTCTCAACGCAACTGATGAAAAGCTTCGCGTATTGGTTATCGACAATGATCCAGCCTCCTGTGAATTGTGTGAGCAAACATTTAGGCGAATGGAAGTCACCGTCACTATCGCCAACGATGGGATGGCTGGCATCACCCTGATGCGGATTGCGGCGCAACAAAAACAAGCCTATGACGTTATTTTGTTGAATTGGAAAATGCCGCACGTTGATGGCGTTGAAGTTGCGTCTATTGTGCGTGAAGAGTTTCGAGAGCATTCTCCACACATTATTATGTTGGCAGAGCAAGACTTAACAACCTTGAAGGGATTAGTTAAACAGCTCGGGGTTAATTGTTATTTGCTCAAACCACTCAGTGCTAGCGCAATATTTGATGCGATTATTAACTTGTCGGATAGCGCAGTTATTGCGCCTAAAACTTCACTATCAGAGTCGGAAAACGTCCCCGATTTTAGTGACGTTCATATTCTACTGGCAGAAGACAATGCGTTGAATCGTAAAGTGGCAATCGGTTATTTAAAGGATACCAACGCGCGCATCAGTGTTGCTGAGAATGGTCAGCGGGCTGTAGAAATTGCACAACAAGACAGTTCTATTGATGTTATTTTAATGGACATCCAAATGCCAGTCATGGATGGGCTTAGTGCAACACAAAAAATTCGCCAAGAGCTACAGCTAAATATTCCTGTTATTGCTATGACCGCACACGCTATTGATGAGGACATCACACGCAGCAGACTTGCAGGTATGAACGCTCATATCGTTAAGCCAATCGAACCTAACGCCTTAATTGACGTTATCAAACAGCTTATTCATAAATAAAGTTCGATCCATCAAAATGGATTGCGATGGTTCTGCCGCGTATATATTATTTCGAGTAATCTGTCGTGTTAAAAATCTAATTTAAACAGCAAATGCGCACTAATGATCCAGCTGTAAGCCAAAATTTTTTTAATGCAACGCTGATAACATGTATTTTTGTTTGTAGCCTATCGATCGGTTCAATTACCCGATCAAGTTCGCGACTTAAAAGCCGATAACCTAACACTAGGTTGTCCTTCGAGTGAAAAATAGCTCGCGGACACTTGCTTTGTGGATTAGCCTAGTTACTCTAGTGATAAAATAATAAAACGAGAAAGCCTATGTTTGTAAAAGCCAGTCGCCTTGATGAAGCACAGCAAAAGAATCGGACCTTGCAGCGCGAGTTAGAGCAGTTAACTGCTGAGAGAGCTCAGTTAGAACAAGAAAACCAAGCTTTGCAGACGGAGCTGACAAAATTAACTAGCAGCGATACGGGTTCTTTTGAGAACCAACTGGCGAGAGCCGTGCTCTCATCGCTACAACAAGTAGAGGGTATACGCTCTACTGTGCTTGAATCCTTTCAACGTATTGACCAAGAGACAGGCGCTATTCAAACCGTGAATCAATTGTTTGACACCGCAACGTCTTCCCTGGATGACATTGTCAGTGCGATGAATGCGATGGGCGGAAAAATGGAAGGTATGAACAGCAGTATTACTGGCTTGTCGGAAAAAGCGGATAGTATTAATAAGTTTGTCTCTACGATTACCAGTATTTCCGATCAAACCAATTTACTTGCCCTTAATGCTGCAATTGAGGCAGCCCGAGCAGGGGATGCTGGTCGAGGATTTAGCGTTGTCGCTGATGAAGTACGTACACTGGCAACCGAGACCAACAAATCAGCCAGTGAGGTTTCCGATCTCGTATCTAATATTATTGCATCGACAAAGTCTGCCGTTAGCTCGGTCGATCAAATCCGCGAAAATAACACCGAGTTATCATCAGGGGTATCTACGTTAAACCAACATTACACGCAAATTATCGAATGCTGTGCATCAATGAAAGACACTATCAGTGATTCTTCTCTCAGAACGTTTATACAAACGGTTAAACTGGATCACATCGTATGGAAATCTGATGTGTACGCAGTTCTATATGGGTTAAGTACAAAGTCCCCCGATGATTTTGCTGATCACCTCAGTTGCCGCTTGGGTAAATGGTACAATGGTGCTGGAAAGACCTTATTCGGTAACGAATCAGCCTATAAGCAATTGGAAAAACCACATGCACAAGTACATCAAAATGGGGTTAAGGCTTTGGTATCCTTTAGTAATGGCGATACCGTTCAATGCTTGCAAAATCTAGCTCGTATGGAACAAGCCTCAGACAAGGTTATGGCGGTGTTGGATGCGCTTGCTGAGATCTAAGATCTGACCAGCTAAAACGTTTAAGTTTTTTGTGTTAATTCTCTGTTAATTGCTCCATAATGGTCATTATTTGACCTTGTGGAGCTATCACATGCGCTTTTTAATCTGCTGTTTTTTATTGTTAATCGGCGGCGTTCAAGCCACTGAATTTGCAGTCAAATCCCCTGATGGGAACATTCAATTCACCTTCACCGATGAGTCTCAACTTGCCCAATATCGGGTTGAATACAAAGGTAAGCTTTTAGTTAAGAATAGTAAGCTTGGTTTTACCTTTGTTGAGGCGTTTCCTATGTATCGAGATTTCTCGGTTAAGGAGTTGGCGCGTAGCAGTGTCAATGAAACTTGGCAGCAGCCCTGGGGTGAGCAGCGTGAAATCATAAATAACTATAATGAATTGCTGGTTGCTTTTAGTCATTTGAATAAGCCAAACGTTACCTTCAACGTACGTGTTCGTGTATTCAATGACGGGGTTGGTTTCCGCTATGAGGTGCCTGACTTGGGAGATGTCGCCATTACCCGCGAACTGACCGAATTCTTCATGATTGATTCTCATCTGGCGACCGCTTATTGGATCCCTGGCCAAGGTCGAGAACGCTATGAATACCTCTATCGAGAAACTCCACTGCAAGGAGTATCTATGGCGCATACACCAATGACCATGAAGTATGCTGATGGTATCCATGTGGCTATTCATGAAGCAGCACTGATTGACTATGCAGGCATGAGCTTGGCATTAAAACAAGGCGGTCGATTGGTCGCTGATCTTGCGCCGCGCGCAGATGGAACCCTAGTCCGTAAAAGCGGGGCATTTAATACGCCATGGCGCACGATCACTATTGGTGATGAAGCCGTTGATCTGGTTAATTCCTTTTTGGCGCTGAATTTAAATGAAGCGAATAAACTAGGCGATGTCAGTTGGATCACGCCGGGTAAGTACATTGGTATCTGGTGGGGCATGCATATCAATAAACTCACGTGGGGATCAGGTGAACGGCATGGCGCTACTACTGAACGTACCATCGAGTATATGAATTTTGCCGCTGAACATGGATTTGATGGTGTCCTCGTTGAAGGCTGGAATGAAAGTTGGGATGGTGACTGGATTGCTAATTCCGAGCTGTTTTCATTCACCCAAAGCTATCCCGACTTTGATCTTGAAAAAGTTGCAATGCATGGTAAAGCGGTTGGCGTAAAGTTAATTGGTCACCATGAAACTTCTGGTGGGATCAGCAACTATGAGGCGCAGATGGAAGACGGTTTTGCTTTGTATCAAAAGCATGGCGTCGAGCAAATAAAGACAGGCTATGTCGCGCATGGGCAAAATCTGAAGCGTCGCGATGATAAGGGGATTATGCGCTACGAGTTTACCGACAGTCAGGATGTCGTTAATCATTTTATCAAGAATGTGAAAACTGCTGCCAAATATAAGATCGCCATTAACACGCATGAGGCGGTCAAAGATACTGGTTTACGGCGCACGTATCCGAACTGGATATCAAGGGAAAGTGCACGTGGTCAAGAATATAATTCGGGCTGGTCGGCACCTAATCCAGCGGATCATATCCCCAAGCTAGTATTTACCCGCATGCTGTCTGGGCCTATGGATTTCACCCCAGGCATCTTTGATTTTGATTACCCGCGCGCGCACGCAGACAATCCCGAATATGGCATGCATGACGTGATGCGAGCGCACAGCACGCTAGCCCGACAATTAGCTCAGTATGTGGTGATATACAGCCCCATCCAAATGGCTGCCGACATTCCTGAAAATTACCTTAAGCACCCAGCTGCATTCCAATTTATTAAAGATGTGCCTACGGATTGGGAGCAGTCTATTGCTTTACAAGGCGAGATCGGCGAATACGTAGTATTTGCAAGGCAGGAGCGAAAGCACCGTCATTACAGCGGCAATGACTGGTATTTAGGCGGAATTACCGATGAAGTGGCACGCGAAGTTACTATCCCGTTGAACTTTTTACCCACGGGTGCGAAATTCGAGGCACAAATATATCGCGACGCAGATAGTACCGATTGGCAAACGAATCCATATGCGCTAGACATAAGTAAACAGGAAGTAACAGCGACCGACACATTAACAATAAAAATCGCGGCTGCAGGTGGTTTTGCTGTGCGTTTACGACGCTTGTAGGCGCAATGTTCATGATCGGTTCAGGTTAAATAACTTAAGTTATTTGTGACGCTCAACTGTCTAACAGGAAGTAATCTTAGGCAGGTGCGTGTCACATAGCTGTTTTCATTAAAATACACTAGGACCACGGATAATGAACAGAAACTTTCGACTGATTGCTTTGTCTGTGCTGGCTACAGCGTTGTTTACGCCCTCACTGCTTGCACAACCAACAACTGAAACCATCGCACCACAAGATATGGAAGTCATATCGGTGCAAGGTTTGCGTTCATCCGCTTATTACTGGCGTGAATATGAGCGGGCAAAATTCGCCATGTATGAAGCCTTTAATGAGATAAATACCATTAAGGAATTTACCATTGATTGCAGGGTGGTGAAGCCAGTGGGTACACAGATAGCAAAAAAGGAATGCTTACCGCGTTTCTATCGTGATGAATGGGGGTACCAAACGCAAATGTTTATGTTGGGGGCGTCTAATTCTCTGCCTGCACATGAAAGTGACATTGCATTTTTAACCAAGCAAAAACAACAAGCGTTTTATCAACATATTGAGGAACTGGCAAAGGACTCACCTGAGTTATTGGCGCATTTGCATAATATCTCCAATCGCTTAGAAGAATATCTGGAGCGTAAAAATCCAGAACTTGCGTCGGAATAGGTAATCACGAATAGTCGCACGCGGTGGTTGCAGCCAACGCGTGAGCACTATATAATGCGCCTCATTGTTGACGCGGGCTCCCTCGAACGGATAGTAACGTGTCACGCGAGGCACGTGTTGTTCAAGCGCAACTTGCCGATTCATTAAATGGGGTTGAAGAACGCCCATCCAGTATATGAGCCCCGCATTGTCCGGGGTTTTTTATTGGTATTTTCCGTATCGGCACTGAGTTGACGTGCTTTTCTGATGGGCTATAGGCCCTTTTTTCGTATTTGGAGGTTTGTTTGTCGCAATTAGAAAAACGACTAACAGAAATGTTGACATCACCAGTTGAAGCCTTGGGCTATGAATTGGTGGGCGTTGAATTTGTGCGGGCTGGAAAGCATTCCATTCTGCGCGTTTTCATTGACCATGAAAATGGCATTAGCGTAGATGATTGTGCCGATGTTAGTCATCAGGTCAGTGCAGTGTTAGATGTTGAAGATCCGATAAGTACGGAATATAACCTAGAAGTGTCCTCTCCGGGCATGGATAGACCGCTATTCAAAGAACAGCATTATCAAGCGGTTGTGGGTGAAACGGTCAGTATCCGTTTGGCTATGCCTATGAATAACCGACGTAATTTTAAAGGAACCTTGCTAGCCGTTGAAAATGGCGTTGTAAGTGTTGAAGTGGACGGGCAGAGATTTGATCTGGCGTTTGCAAATATTGAAAAAGGGAACCTGGTTCCAACGTTTGATTAACAGCTCAATTACGCTGTAATTGTCAATGAGGCAGAAATGAGTAAAGAAATACTATTGGTGGCGGAAGCCGTATCAAATGAAAAACAAGTTCCGCGTGAAAAAATATTTGAAGCGTTGGAATACGCCCTAGCGAGTGCCACTAAAAAGAAAAACGAAGGCGAAATTGAAGTGCGCGTAGAGATTGATCGCACAACAGGTGATTTTGATACATTTCGTCGTTGGTTGGTAATCCCTGATGACCAGCCACAGGAAAATCCCTACGCTGAGATGACCTTGTCTGCGGCACAAATCGACGAGCCTGACATTCAAGTCGGTGATTTTGTCGAAGAACAAATCGAATCAATCGCGTTTGACCGTATTACAACGCAAACCGCTAAGCAAGTCATTGTGCAAAAGGTTCGCGAGGCGGAGCGGGCGCAAATGATCGCGGAATATGAAGATCGCGTTGGTGACTTGGTGACTGGTACAGTCAAGAAAGTGAATCGTGATAACGTTATCATTGATTTGGGCAATAACGCTGAAGGCGTAATTTTCCGCGATGATATGTTACCGCGTGAAACCTTCCGGCCTGGTGATCGTGTCCGTGGCTTGCTGTACGTGATCCGTCCAGAAGCACGCGGTGCGCAGTTATTCATCAGCCGTACACATCCGGACATGTTGGTTGAATTGTTCCGCTTAGAAGTGCCTGAAATAGCAGAAGAAACACTCGAAATTAAATCTGCAGCACGTGACCCGGGTTCACGCGCCAAGATTGCGGTTAAGACCAACGATAAACGTCTTGATCCGGTTGGTGCGTGTGTCGGTATGCGTGGTTCGCGGGTACAGGCCGTGTCGGGCGAATTGGGTGGTGAGCGAGTTGACATTGTTCTATGGGATGAAAATCCGGCTCAATTCGTGATCAACGCTATGGCACCTGCCGAAGTGGCATCAATCGTTGTCGACGAAGACAGCGGTACTATGGATGTTGCGGTTGAGGCGGACAACCTTGCTCAGGCCATTGGTCGCAGTGGTCAAAACGTGCGTCTAGCGAGTCAGCTGACCGGCTGGGAGCTTAACGTGATGACCGTTGAAGATCTCAATAACAAACATGCTGAAGAAAATGCGAAAGTGTTGGGTGTGTTCACTGAAGGGCTTGATATTGATGAAGATTTCGCCACCGTATTGGTAGACGAAGGCTTCACAACGTTAGAAGAAGTTGCCTACGTACCCGTGGGTGAGTTGTTAGCCATTGAAGGCCTCGACGAAGATACCGTTGAAGAGTTGCGTAACCGTGCTCGTGCGGCGCTAACAACTCAAGCATTGAAAAACGAAGAATCCTTAGAAGCGAATGAGCCAACTCAAGAGTTGTTGGATTTGGAAGGCATGGAACGTCATGTGGCGTTCGTACTCGCCAGCCGCGGAATTACCGACCTGGAAGCGTTGGCAGAGCAAGGCACTGATGACATCAGTGATATTGAAGAGTTAGACGAAGCGAAAGCGGGCGAGCTGATTATGGCTGCACGTAATATCGTTTGGTTTAACGAAGAGTAAGGTCAACAAGAGGAATAACGCGTAATGGCAGAAGTATCCATTGAAAAACTCGCCAATGATATTGGCACAACGGTTGACCGACTGTTAACTCAGTTTAAAGATGCGGGCATCACTAAGACGGCCGCAGATAGCGTCACAGAAGATGAAAAGCGTCAACTGTTAGATTATCTCAGTAAGCAACACGGTGGCTCAGGCTCAGAAGCGCCAAAGCGTATGACGTTGCAGCGTAAAACGACCAGTACACTTAGCGTTGGTAAATCCAAAGCGGTTAAAGTCGAAGTGCGTAAAAAGCGTACTTACGTTAAGCGTACAGAGGTTGAAGAGCAGCGTTTAGCGGAAGAAGAAGCCAAGCGTAAAGCTGAGGAAGCCGAAGCACGTCGTAAGGCTGAGCAGGAAGCTGCTGACAAAGCGCGTCAAGCAGCTGAAGAAGCAAAGCGTAAAGCGGACGAAGCGCGCAAAGCGCAGGAAGCTGAACGTGCTGCACGTGCTGAAAAAGCGAAAAAAGAAGCTGAAGAACGCAAAGCTGCAGAATCTACTCTAAGCCCTGAAGAAAAGGCCGAGCAAGAAGCTGCGCAGAAAGAAGCCGAACGCATTAAGAAACAACAAGAAGAAGAAGCGCAACGTAAGCTTGAGGAAGATGCCAAACGAGCCGCTGAGGAAGCGCGTAAGCTGGCAGAAGAAAACGAACGTCGCTGGAAAGAAGAAGAAGAGCGTCGTAAGCGTGAAGAAGCTGAAGAAGTGCATTTACATTCAAATCGTTATGCACAAGAAGCGGAAGACGAAGAAGATATGCAAGTCGAGCGTTCTTCACGTCGCCGTAAAAAGCGGAAAAATGCTGGTGAAGACCTTAAGCATAGCTTCCAAAAGCCGGCATCACCGGTAGAGCGTGTCGTTAAATTAGGTGAAACCATTACCGTTGGTGAGTTGGCTAGCCGCATGGCAGTAAAAGCCACTGAAGTCATTAAAACCATGATGAAAATGGGTGAAATGGCGACTATCAACCAAGTCCTTGATCAAGATACGGCTGTGCTGGTGATTGAAGAGATGGGGCACAAGTATGAGTTAGTTAACGACAACGCGCTTGAAGATGAGTTGTTGGCTGATAATGAAGAAGGTGAGAAAACCACACGAGCACCAGTCGTAACTATCATGGGGCACGTTGACCATGGTAAGACGTCGTTGTTGGATTACATTCGTCGCGCTAAAGTCGCCGATGGTGAAGCGGGTGGTATTACCCAGCATATCGGTGCCTACAGCGTAGAAACGGACAAAGGGCGTATCGCCTTCTTGGACACTCCTGGTCACGCCGCGTTTACAGCCATGCGAGCACGTGGTGCAACCGCGACCGATATCGTAGTGTTAGTTGTTGCGGCAGACGATGGTGTAATGCCACAAACTAAAGAAGCTGTGCAGCATAGTCGTGCAGCGGGCGTACCGTTAATCGTTGCGGTCAATAAAATGGACAAAGAAAGCGCTGATCCAGACCGTGTTAAAACTGAGCTTTCTCAACTTGAAGTTATTTCAGAAGAGTGGGGCGGCGAGCACCAGTTTGTCAATGTTTCGGCGAAAACGGGGATGGGGATTGACGAACTGTTAGATGCAATCAGCTTGCAAGCTGAGTTACTTGATCTGCAAGCAGTAGCGAAAGGCCCTGGTCGTGGTATCGTGATTGAATCGCGTTTGGATAAAGGGCGTGGACCGGTAGCTTCGGTGTTAGTCCAACAGGGCGAACTGAAAGCGGGCGATATTTTATTGTGTGGTGAAGAATATGGCCGCGTGCGCGCCATGCGCGATGAGAACGGAAACGAAGTGAAAACTGCTGGGCCGTCAACGCCAGTGGAAGTGCTCGGGTTATCCGGTGTGCCTATCGCAGGTGAAGACGCGTTGGTGGTCAAAGACGAACGCAAAGCCCGTGAAGTTGCTGCTAAACGTCACGCTAAACAACGCGAATTGAAATTGGCTAAACAACAGAAAGCGAAACTTGAAAACATGTTTGCAAACATGGAAGCGGGTGATGTTAGCGAACTCAATATTGTCTTGAAAGCTGACGTTCAAGGCTCAGTTGAAGCCATTTCAGAATCGTTGATTAAGCTGTCTACTGACGAAGTTAAAGTTAACATTGTGGGCAGTGGTGTTGGTGGGATCACCGAGACCGATGCGAGCTTAGCGGCTGCATCAAGCGCCATTATTCTCGGCTTTAACGTACGTGCGGATGCCACTGCGAGGCGCGTAATCGAAGCAGAAGAAATTGATTTGCGCTATTACAGCGTAATTTACAACTTGATCGATGAAGTTAAACAAGCCATGAGTGGTATGTTGGCACCAGAATTCAGACAAGAAATCATGGGTCTAGCCGAAGTTCGTGATGTGTTTAAGTCACCGAAGTTGGGTGCGATTGCTGGCTGTATGGTAACTGAAGGAACGGTTAAACGTAGCAACCCTATTCGTGTTTTGCGTGATAACGTGGTTATCTACGAGGGTGAACTTGAATCATTGCGCCGCTTTAAAGACGATGTGCAGGAAGTCCGTAACGGGATGGAATGTGGTATCGGCGTTAAGAATTACAATGACGTCAAAGTCGGCGACCAGATCGAAGTATTCGAAGTGGTTGAAGTTAAACGCGAAATTTAATTTTTGCTGTTGGTTTCGCAAGATAACGGAGGCGTAAGCCTCCGTTTTGCGCTTAATACCAACCAGATAGGAGTAATGTATGGCTCGCGAATTTTCACGTACTGATCGCGTTTCACAGCAGATCCACAAAGAAGTTGCTAGTATTCTACAAAACGAAGTAAAGCACCGCATTCCCGAGTTGATTATGGTGACCGTGTCCGGTGTTGAGGTATCGCGCGATCTAGCGCATGCCAAGGTGTTTGTAACCTTTTATGAAAATGACCAAGCGGTTGTTGAAGCCAATTTAAAGCTGTTGCAAGACGCCAAAGGAATGGTGCGCTCGTTATTAGCCAAACGAGTCAGAATGCGCTCAGTTCCAGCGGTTCATTTTGTTCGTGATACTTCCCTAACCGAGGGAATACGTATTGCTAACCTAGTTTCGCAAACCATTGCTGACGATGAGCGTCGTGCCAGTAAGAAATCCTCTGATGAGGACAATTAGTGGGGCGCAGAAATAAAGGGCGAGCGGTCAATGGGATGTTAATGCTCAACAAAGGGTTGGAAATATCCTCAAATGATGCGCTACAAAAGGTCAAACGTTTGTATAAGGCGGCTAAAGCAGGTCATACCGGCGCGTTGGATCCTTTAGCGTCTGGTATGTTGCCAATTTGTCTGGGCGAGGCAACCAAGTTTTCGCAATTTCTTTTGGATGCGGATAAAACCTATGAGGTTACGGCTACTTTCGGTGTACGCACTGCAACGTCAGATGCGGATGGCGAGATTGTTGCCGAGCATCCCATTGAGTTTTCAGAACAAGATTTACATAGCGTTATTGCAAGATTCACTGGGCCTTCGAAGCAAGTACCATCCATGTATTCAGCCCTGAAACACGAAGGCAAGCCGTTGTATTGGTATGCCCGTAAAGGGCTAAGCGTTGAGCGTGAGGCGCGTGATATCATGATTTATGCGCTGGAACTGACGGGTTTTGATGGGACAAATGCGTCCATGCGAGTGCATTGCTCAAAGGGCACTTACATTCGAACTTTAGTCGATGACATGGGGCAGGCCCTCGGCTGTGGTGCCTTCGTTTCTAAGTTGCACCGGGTGGCTGTTTCGCACTATGCCGATGAGCCCATGTACACCCTCGCCGAGTTGGCCACACTCGCAGAGCAAGCGAATGACGGTGACTTCTCTGGGTTGGATAGTTTATTGCTGCCAATGGATGCGGCTGCCAGCGACCTTGCGATTATGGAAGTAGATAACGCTGAGGGTGAACGTTTTCTGCGTGGGCAGAGCATTTGTTGTCAATTGGATTGTGCGTTAGGTAGTTATATTCGGGTGTATCAGCGCAATGAAGCTGGCCAACCGGCTCGCTTTATTGGTGTTGGAGAGCACATTGAATGTGCGCGTGACCAGTCTCCACGCTTATTTGCAGAACATACGTTTGTTACCCCTAAACGCTTAGTGGTATTTCAATCCAGCGATCAGGTCGTAGCCGGATAAAATACTCCAGCAAATACTTGCGTTGTAGTTGTACATCGCTATAATACGCGCTCTTTTGAGCTCGGCTGAATTAGTGATCGGTCGGCTCGTTCGATAAACTCATTAGGAGAATCCTATGCTCACTAAACAAGAAACTGCAGCAATCATTGCTGACTACGCAACCAAAGAAGGCGACACTGGTTCACCAGAGGTGCAGGTTGCTTTACTTACGCACAACATCAATAAGCTTCAAGGCCACTTTGCAAGCAACAAAAAAGATCACCACTCACGTCGTGGTTTGCTTCGTATGGTTAGCCAACGTCGTAAGATGCTAGATTACCTTAAAGGTAAAAATGCAGAGCGTTATACTGATTTGATCAAACGCTTAGGTCTACGTCGTTAATCTGATGTCGAATCTATAAAAAAGCGCCGCGAGGCGCTTTTTTTGTAAGTGAAAGTAATCTTGCTGGAGCCGGTGATAAGCCGGCGTTCCATATTTACTTAAGGGTTAGTGGCACCGCTCGCGACGCGTGTGGCTAAGTCACGAATTTCAGTCTCTAATTGTCCAATCCGCGTAACTAGCGCTGCGTTACGTTGCTCCAGCAGCCTAAGCTTTTCTGTGGTGGACTTGAGATCGCGCTCACCTTGCCCATTAGCTGCCGCTAGACGCTCGAGCTGAACATTAATTGCGAGTAGTTCGCTAGCGACGTTTTCAACTTGCGTTTGCATGCCATTAATACTCTGCTTATTGGCAGTCGCACTTTGATTCGCCGCATTTGCTGTTGAGCGGAGAGCGGTTACTTGTTCGTCGACTTTGGTGTTGAGGTCACCGATTTCTTTTTGATTCCGCCGCCAAGCAGAGGCCCAAAGTTTATCCATCTGGTCCCAAAGTTCTTCGGCACGGTTAGATAATTCAGATACCTTAACTTGCAACGCGACGGTGGATTCACCTAAATCTTCACCCGTTGCCGACAAACGGTTTTCTAGGTCAGCAATCCGTGCTTCAGCTGCGTTTGCCGCACTCAGCTGTTGTTGTAGCTGCATGTATAAATAGCCAGCAGCACCGCCTGCGCCAAGCGCTAAGAGCAATGCGAAAACCGCCAGACCATTGCCACTTGAGGTACCAGCAGAAGCGGTACTGCTCGGTGACGGAGCTGGACTTACGCCGGCTGCGGAGGGGTTCGCTTTTTGTTGATATCCACGACGGTCTTCTTCGTCTAACATGATGCGTGGTAAATCATCATCATTTCTATTGCTCATTCGTTAACAGCACTCTGAAAAATGTTATTAGTTATAGCGGCATGATAGCCCGATGCCGCCCGTGTTTACAATGCCTCAGGCTAGTTTAGTCGTCACTATTGCCAATCCATTCAACGCGATATAAATCGCGCCTACGATCAAGGAAGTTACGCACTGAACCCTCATTTTGGAGTTTGGTTAACTTATCAAAATCCAAATCTACGATAAGGGTCATTTCGGTATTGGGGGTAGTCTCTGAGACGATAGCATCATGCGGAAATGCAAAGTCAGATGGCGAGAACACTGCAGTTTGCCCGTATTGAATATCAACGTTATCGACCTTGGGCAAGTTACCAACACTGCCAGCGATCGCGACGTAGCACTCGTTTTCAATCGCTCTGGCTTGTGCACAACGACGCACACGTAAGTAGCCATTTTTGGTGTCGGTCCAGAACGGCACAAACAGTACCTGCATTTCCTGATCAGCGAGTAAGCGCGCGAGTTCAGGAAACTCGACATCGTAACAAATCAGCACACCGATCTTGCCAAAATCAGTATCAAAGGCAGTAAGCTGATTGCCACCTTTCATGATCCAGTCTTCTTTTTCATGCGGCGTGGGGTGCAGTTTATGTTGGTTTTCGATTTGCCCATCGCGGTGGCAAAGATAGCTGACGTTATATAATTCATCATCTTCGATCACTGGCATTGAACCGGCGATAATGTTGATGTTGTAACTCACCGCTAGGTGAGACATTGCGGTCAAAATCTCTTCGGTATAAGTCGCTAAGTGCCAAATCGCATCAATCGAGCTATCGGATGGGCTTAATCCCATCAACGGGGCATTAAAGAATTCGGGGAACAATGCAACGTCACATTTGTAGTCACTCAGTGCGTCGACAAAATATTCCACTTGCTGGAGGAGTTCTTCAACATTTTCGAAATAGCGCATCTGCCATTGCACACAGCCGACACGCGCCGTTGATTTATTGCCGCCAATCAGGCTCGGTTTTTCTGCATCGTAATAGATGTTATGCCACTGTAATAAGGTGGCATAACCTAATGACGCTTTATCCTCTGGGAGGTAGGCTTTGAGTACTTGTTTAACCTCAAAGCCGTTGGAGATCTGAAAGGTAAGAGTTGGATCGTAAATATCTTTTGATTTCACTTGCTCAATATACTCATACGGCGTCATTGAGTGCGCATGTTTTGAGTAATTTGGGATCCGGCCTCCTGCAATGATCGACTTCAGGTTAAGATTTCGGCACAGTTCCTTGCGCGCTTCATATAAGCGCTGCCCCAGTCGCATACCGCGATACTCAGGTGATACAAAAATATCCACCCCATACAATACATCGCCATTAGGATCGTGGGTGGTTAAGTACGCATCACCGGTTATTTCATCGTAGGTGTGCTTGTCACCGAATTGCTCATAATCCACAATAACCGCAAACGCAGCAGCCACAACTTTGCCTTTATCCTCGATACAAATTTGACCTTCGGGAAAGGTGGAGATCTGTGCCTTATACTCTTTTAACGTCCACGCCCCGCCAACTTGAGCATAAACCACATCCATCAACTCTTTGATGTCAGCAAAGTCGTCCATTTTCAAGTGGCGTAATTCTAATAGGTGTTCAGATTCTTCATTGATGGAAGGGGTATTGTCGGTCACAAATTAATCCTCAAAGTGCGCTTACTTCGATTGCACGGCGATTCACCATGATGCTGAATGTAATTCTTAACGCCAGCGTCGACGGTTATAATCGAGTTTGGCCAAACAAACATGTTACAAACTGTGAATTTACCTGCGTCAATCGCAAAAAAGTGACAAAATAACGTTGGCGTGTTGATCTTTGCTTTGCCACTGAGCACAGCAAACATCAATACGTCTTTTGCATAATAACAACTACTCTATAGGAAAGATATGAAAGGCAAGATCAGTTTGTTGGCGATCGCGACATCACTCGCATTGTCAGCGTGTAACCCCAACACGTCAGTGCCGCAAGAAACCGCAACAGCTGCAACCAGTGCAGAGCAGCAGGAGCAACAATTGCGTTCAGGTGTTTTTCTTGAAAATATGGACCTCAGCGTCGATCCAGGTGACGACTTCTTCAATTATGTTAACGGTACGTTCTTAAAGAATAATGAAATTCCCGCCGACCGCTCAACCTATGGTGCATTTTCAAAGTTAGCCGATGATGCTCAAGAAGACGTGATCGAAATTATTCGCGAGTCTGCTAATGGCAGTTTTCCGCATGGTTCTGACGAACAGAAAGTTGGCGACATGTATACGTCTTACATGGATATGGATACGCGCAATGCTCTGGGTTTAACGCCGCTTAAAGCGGCTTTTGAACGGATTGCAGGTATCCAGTCGCATAGTGACTTGGCAGAATTTTTTGGCTACTCCAATCGTTATCAGTGGCAAGTGCCAGTCGGCTTCTTCCAGTACGCTGATTTTAAGTCTCCAGAAGAGTACGGCCTGTATATATGGCAGGATGGATTGGGTATGCCTGATCGAGAGTACTACTTTAAAGAAGGCGATGCTTCAGAAGCGATTCGAGCAGCCTATAAAGCACACTTAGCGACGATTTTCACCCTAGCTGGGGAAGACGCAGCAGCAGAGAAAGCAGCAACGGTGTATGACATTGAATCACGTATTGCTGCGTTACACATGAAAAAAGAACAAACGCGCAATTGGGCAGGAAATTACCAAGGCTTGAGCATGGATGAAATCAAAGCCTTAATGCCAGCCTTTGATTGGGATCGTTACATTGCCGGGAGTGAGTTCAACCCGCCGCAAAAACTCATCATTATGCAAGAGGACTACCTCAAGCAAGTTGACGGTCTGATCCAATCGATTGCCATCGAAGATTGGCAAACATATTTGCGTTGGAGTGTACTTAAAGGTGCTTCAAGCATCCTGACCGAGGAGTTTGATAAGGCCAACTTTGAGTTTTATTCCAAGGCGTTGCGCGGTGTTGAAGAGCCACGTCCAATGTGGCGTCGGGCAACTGGCGTACTAGATAGCACATTGGGTGAAGTGATCGGTAAGGTCTATGTGAAGCGTCACTTTCCACCTGAAGCTAAAGAGCGCATGAAGGAGCTGGTTGATAATCTGATCAAAGCGTATGAAGTAAGTATTCAAGAACTTGATTGGATGACCGATGAAACACGGGCACAAGCGTTAGATAAGCTCTCAAAATTCACGGTTAAAATTGGCTATCCTGATCAATGGAAAGACTATTCTGATTTAAATATCGATGCCAAGAACTTGGTTGGTAACATGCAAGCAGCAGCGGATTGGCAGTATGCTGAAATGCTAGCGCGCCAAGGCAAACCAGTGGACAAGACCGAGTGGGGAATGACTCCACAAACGGTCAATGCCTACTACAATCCGCCAGCCAATGAAATCGTGTTCCCTGCAGCAATTTTGCAACCACCATTTTTCGACCTGCAAGCAGAAGATGCGGTTAATTACGGCGGTATCGGTGCGGTTATCGGGCATGAAATTGGCCACGGATTTGATGATGCGGGTAGTACCTTTGATGGTGATGGCGTCATGCGCAATTGGTGGACAGAAGAAGATCGTAACGAGTTTAATGCACGTACCGGTGATCTGATTGCGCAATATAATCAGTTTGAAGCTTTACCGGAACTTTTTGTGAACGGTGAGTTTACCCTTGGTGAAAACATTGGGGATCTTGGTGGTATCAGTATTGGTCTTAAGGCATATCAGATGTCCTTAGATGGTAAAGAAGCTCCAGTAATGGATGGCTTTACTGGCATTCAACGGGTATTTCTTGGCTATGGTCAAGTCTGGGCCAATCAATATCGTGACGAAGCATTACGAGTGCGGATCGAAACTGATCCACATTCACCGTCTAAGTTTCGCGCCAACGGTGCAGTACGCAACGTACCTGAGTGGTACGCCGCGTTTGATGTAACACCGGAGGATGCGCTTTACTTAGCGCCAGAAGAACGCGTTAAGATTTGGTAATTTTAAACTCAATGGTAAAACGGCGCGTTGTGCGCCGTTTTTTTAAACCATTAAAACGCTAATTTTTCGTGTTCGCCTGTTTCTTCAGGCTCTACAGTAGCACCAGTGGAAAATTTAATCATTGCGGCGAGGGACGGGTCCACCGTCCACACTTCCGCGTCGTCTAAATCAAAGCGCATAAGGCGTAAATTGGGATCATCTCGACCCTCTTTAAACCATGCTTCAACCTGATTTGACCAATACTTATCAATCAATTCAGTGTTCTTTTCTTCGCTAAGTCGGCCCCTGATGGACGCAAATAATTGATGATCTTTGCTGCTATATTGGGCACTGGTTTTGCCTCCTTCCGCGACGCGATTGTCTTGAGTAGTAAAAAACCAAAAGCAGCCTTCAGCCTCCTCATCAAGTTGTGCTCTAAAGGGAATCGCATGGTCGGCATTTTTATTTAAGCTGATCATTACATTGGGACTTTGCGCAAGGGCCAACCAAAATTTTTCACGAATATCATTAGACATAGTTATCTCCTTAATTAGTAGTTTAATAACTAAAAGCAGGGATTACGCCAAGCTGATAAGTCTCGTAACATTATGAATTTATGAGTAATTGGTAAGTCTGTTCCGTATATTTTCAACCGGTAAAGAAAAACGCCCGTAATTCTTTCACGGGCGCTTGTAAGATCCTCACAGTCGTTTTGCTAAGTACTAGGCGGCTAAATTGCGCAGAACATAGTGTAAAATACCGCCGTGTTGGTAATACTGCCACTCACTTGCCGTATCAATTCGTACGGTAGCCTCAAATTCCAAGGAGCTGCCATCGGTTCGCGTCGCTGTCACGGTCACTCGCTGCGGTTTATCCGCCAGTGACGAAACTGCAAAGGTTTCTTCCCCAGTAAGTTCTAAAGATGCCGCTGAATCACCGTCAGCGAATTGCAAAGGTAAAACCCCAAAGCCTACCAAGTTAGAACGATGGATGCGTTCATAACTCTCTGCAATAACCACTTCGATACCGAGCAACTTAGTGCCTTTGGCTGCCCAGTCGCGACTCGAACCTGTGCCGTATTCTTTGCCTGCAAGAACCACTAATTGAGTTTTATCATCGGCATATTGCATAGCAGCGTCATAAATACTCATGACCTCATTCGAAGGTAGGTATCGGGTGTAACCGCCTTCGGTCTCTGGCGCTAGTTGATTGCGCAAACGAGTATTCGCAAAGGTACCGCGCATCATTACTTCATGGTTGCCACGCCGTGAGCCTAAGCTATTGAAATCCTTGGGTTCGACACCTTGGGCTTGCAGATATTTACCGGCGGGACTATCACTTTGGATTGCACCAGCAGGTGAGATATGGTCAGTTGTAATAGAATCGCCCACTTTAACGATACAGCGAGCATTCTTGATTTCATTACATGTTGGCGTTTGCGCTGATATTCCATCAAAAAACGGTGGATTCTTAACGTAGGTGGAATCTGGCCACGTGTAGGTTTTGCCGCTCGGACTTGGTAGTGCACGCCATTGCTCTGTGCCTTCAAAGACGTCAGCATAGCGGCTCTTGTACATCTCGGCATTAAGAGATTTTGCCACTATTTCGTTGATTTCAGCGCGTGTTGGCCAAATGTCTTTGAGCATTACTGGGTGCCCATCTTTATCACTACCAATCGGCTCTTTTGTTAAATCCAGAGTCATGGTGCCAGCGAGGGCATATGCGACAACCAGTGGTGGGCTAGCTAGATAATTTGCCCGCACATCCTGATGGATCCGGCCTTCAAAGTTGCGATTACCGGAAAGCACTGAACTGACAGTGAGTTTACCGCGCTGAACTGCTGCACTGATGGGCTCTGGTAACGGCCCTGAATTACCAATACAGGTGGTACAACCAAAACCGACAACGTTAAATCCCAGCGCTTCCAGGTCATCGAGCACTCCCGCAGCTTCAAGGTACGCAGGAACCACTTGCGAACCCGGTGCCAAAGAGGTTTTGACCCAAGGCTTTGGTTGTAAGCCTAATTCGCGAGCTTTTTTAGCCACCAGACCTGCAGCAATCATGACGTCAGGATTTGAGGTATTGGTACAAGACGTGATCGCTGCAATGACCACGTCACCATGCTTCAAACGGTGAGTTTCGCCATTGAGTTCAAAGGTCTCTACGCCAGGCGTCTGTTCCTTGCCAACGGCGGTCGCGCCGCCTTCATCAGCGAATCGGGCTAGGGTACTGTCATCCAGTTCAATGCCTTGCAACTGCATATGCTCAACAAATGCAGATTTTGCCGTTTCCAACGCGATTTTATCCTGCGGGCGCTTCGGCCCCGCGATGCTTGGCACTACCTCACTCATGTCCAGCACCAAAGTATCCGAATAGTTTGGTGCAGATTGGCCATCTTCACGCCATAGATTTTGGGCCTTAGCGTAGTGCTCAACAATATCAATTTGACTTTGCTCGCGACCGCTTAGCCGCATATATTCTAGGGTTTCCTGATCAATCGGGAAAATACCACAGGTGGCGCCATACTCAGGGGCCATATTGGCTATGGTTGCGCGATCAGCCAGTGGCAGATTTGAAAGACCGTCACCAAAGAATTCGACAAACTTGCCTACCACGCCGCGCTCGCGCAACATTTGGGTGACGGTGAGCACTAAATCAGTTGCTGTCGCACCTTCTGGTAAAGCCCCCTCTAGTTTAAAGCCAACGACTTCAGGTAGTAACATACTGATGGGCTGACCGAGCATAGCTGCCTCGGCTTCAATGCCACCGACACCCCAGCCGAGTACGCCCAGTCCGTTGATCATGGTCGTATGCGAATCAGTTCCTACCAGAGTATCAGGATAGAGAATAGGATTTCCGTCAGTAGTGGTTTGCATTACAACATGGGCAAGATACTCTAAATTCACTTGGTGCACGATTCCTGTACCTGGGGGCACAACGCGGAAGTTTGAAAAGGCCGTTTGCCCCCAGCGTAAAAATTGATAACGCTCTTGATTACGTTCGAACTCTCGTGCGGTGTTTTTCCTGAGCGAATCCTCGGTACCAAAATAGTCAACCATGACTGAGTGGTCGATGACCAGATCAACCGGCACTAATGGATTGATTTTGTCAGGGTCACTATCCAGTGCGATAACGGCATCACGCATGGCAGCTAAATCGACGATCGCCGGAACGCCGGTGAAATCTTGTAGTACCACACGTGCTGGAGCAAAAGCGACTTGTTGGCTAGGCTTCGCCTTAGGATCCCAATTGATAACCGCTTCTATATCCTGGCGGGTAACGTGCAAGTCATCTTCATGGCGTAGCAAGTTTTCCAGCAAGATGCGTAAACTAAAGGGGAGGCGGCTAATAGTATCTTGGTCAGGCAGTGAAGTGAGATCATAGTAGTCATAGGACTGACCGTTGATTGAAAGATTGTTTTTTGTGTTCAAGCTGTTATTACTCATGAGCCATCCTTTTCATTTTGATCACGTTGTACAAGCGTAGTTGCCAAAACGTGATGTTGCATGTTCTAGTTGCTACGTGATTACTCAGGTAAAATGTTCATAAAAACTTTAAAAACATCAGTTTTTTATGAATGATAGTCAGGTTAGGTGTGTTGAAGCTTACTATTGCAAGGGGGCGCATAGATTTGTAGATGAGCCAAATACGGTGAAGAGCATTTGGCGCACATCAGTCATCCAGGATTCCCATTCTTGTATTTTTTCTTAGTTATTGCAGCTCATTGTGCATCTCCTTAACGTTTGACGAATACGCTTGAGGACAAAAAACAAAAAGAAATTATAAATACAGCATTTCCTTACGGGTAGGTGCTAGAGCGGCGAGCACCTGATTTTGTAATCGGTGCGGCACATCGGCTCGATCCATAGCGTTGATCAATAGATCCACGGTGCGGTTAAAATCTGCTTCAGTGATGTTCATGCCACCATGCACTTGTGCCATCGAGTCACCAGTATATTCACAGGGTCCGCCCGTGCGTTGGCAGATTTGTTCGCTGAGTTTTTCTATAAATCGGTCAATATTCGCACCTTCAAAGTAGGCCAGAATTGTAGGATCTTGCTCAATCTCGAGCACAAAATTTTCAACAATTTCAGTCACTTTTTCACTTCCGCCAAGCTGTTCATAAACAGACGATGAACGGCTGGCACAAGCAACAGTTAGCAAACACAGCGTAGCGATACAGAAAATTTTTACCATTGTGTTCACCATAATTGTCCATTGATTGAGAGGTACAGGCCATTTTGGTCTTCAGCGCCTGCAATTGAACCTAACTCTGCCCATGCGAGGGTTAAGGCGAAGTGTTTATTGGGGATATAGGTAACAAAATAGTCCAACCAATCTTCCTCACCAAGACCGAGGTTATCGGGTTTTTGTCGGTACTCAGCGCCAATCGCTACATGCCGCGAGAGTAAGATGCCAGCTGACGCTTCCAGCATGATTTCGTAGTTATCATTGGCATTGCCACCAAAACCCAGTAGGCCCAATTGATTCGCCTTTGTTGCACGCGCGGTTAGATTCCAAACTGCGTTGTAACCAGCAATAGCGCCGAGATGTACCTTGGTAGCAGCAACATAAAAATCGGTTCCACTGGTCGTGGATTTGGCGCCGACGAGTGCGGCAACCGCTTTATCTTCAAGCCGCTTGTGCTGGAGACCAACACTTAGTTGCGGCCAGGTTGAATAGACAGCATCACCATACACGCGATATTTTAGGCCGAAGACATTTTGTTTAATGTCACCGCCGAGGGTTTTCAAATCAAAACGATGATGCGCAGCGCTGATTTCTACTCGATCAAAGAAGGAGGCTGAGATGCCGAGCACATTTAGTCGATAATCATCAATATCAACTTGTGTCGAGACTGCACTGACTGAGATTTGATCGCGTGAATCATACCCACTTAGGGTAGCCCACGGCACAATGCCACCGCCACCAGTACCCTCAATTTGGATGAGTCCTGCGGTCCCCACCAGTTTACCATCAGCCGCGATAGCAGGCTGAATAAGGCAATTTGCCATGGCTAGCATGGCCAGTTGTTTAACGAGTTTCATCATTAATGTAGCCAATTGGTTGTGGCATTTTCATTGTGCCATTGAACAAAGTCATCGCGCGGTAGTGGGCGACAGATGTGATACCCTTGAATATACTCACAATGCCAGCGGTGCAGCATCTCTAGACTGCGTGCGTTTTCCACACCTTCGGCAATCACGCTCAAGCCAAAACTGTGTGCCAAACCGATGATGGTTTGCACTATTTGTTGATCGTTTTCATTGGAGTCAAGATTGAGTACAAAACTTTTGTCTATTTTTAAATCAGTGACCGGTAAACTTTTTAAATAAGCCAGTGAAGAGTAGCCAGTTCCAAAATCATCGATGGCCAGAGTAAAGCCAGCTTCACGATAGATATTCAATTCGCTCACAGCCTTATCTGCGTCGGTGACTAAGTCACTTTCTGTAATCTCAAAAGCCAGTTGGGTTTCGTTCAATTGGTAGCGCTTAATCAGTGCTTGGATTTTGGGCAGCAGAGCTGGATCAAGGATATCTTTGGCGGAAAGATTAATCGCAATACAAAGTTCGATAGACTGTTGTTTAAAATACTGAGCGTCCATGGCTGCGCGCTCAACCACCCATTCAGTGACTGCCCCAATAAGACCAGCCTGTTCCGCAATTTGAATAAACTCATCCGGTGGCACAAAGCCAAGCACTTTGCTGTTCCATCGCATCAAAGCTTCAGCGTGAGTCACTTTGCCGGTAGATAATTCCAGTTTTGGCTGATATGCCAAGGATAGCTCTGAGGTGTTGGATTTTACCGCTTTTTTCAATTCAGTGATGATGGTAATGCGGCGGGTATATTGCGCATCAAAGTCGGCATTGTAACGAACTCGGTTGCCTACCACCGAGCGTGCCTGATCCAGCGTGATCGCTAAGCGTTTTAGGAGAATAGCTGAACTATCACTATCTTCCGGGCAGTGCACCTCGCCCAACGACATTCTGAGAGGAATGACCACACTTTCAATTTCGATAGGGGTTTGCAATTTGTCCTGCACGTTTTGCAAGGTCGCGTCATCAACTGGATTATCCGGTAACCAGAGAAATTCGCCGCCGTTCAAGCGGGCAGCGGTACCGCCAATACTTGATAATCGTTCTGCTACAACTTTCAGACAAGTATCGCCGTTATGATGACCGAAGACATCATTGATCCCGCGAAAACCAAGAATGTTGATACCAATGACCTGAAATTGTCGTTGTTCAGTAAACCAGTGATTCAGCATATCGGTAATGCGGTAGCGATTAAATAAGCCAGTTAGCAAGTCATGTTGCGCTTGAAATTGGATTTGTTCTTCGCGCAGCTTGATGTTGCTTTGCATAGATAAAAACGAACTGGACAGTTCCGCGATCTCGGTAGTACTGGAACTTATTTCAATCGGTTCAGCGTAATCTCCACCAGCGATCCGTTGGGTAATTGCAGATAAGCGTTTCAGTGGACTGGACAGCCGCCGAGCAACGGCAGCACCTAACAACAGTGAGATAATTAAACAGAGGACCGCGATGATACTGATCTGCAATTGTAATTGGCTAAATTCAGAAAACAGACGCTGGCTATTTTCGGATAAACCCAAGGAAACCTGCAGCAAGTCATTGCTCATCAATGGCACGCGTTGTGAAATCAAATTGGCCTGGTTGAGCAGAATAAACGATAACCAAGACAGATCATCAACGCTCGTGGTATCACTAAATACCGCTTGTTGATCATTTAGCGTGGTCCGCTCAAATAACATGGTTTCACCACGCATCGCGGTAATGGTGGTTTCTAATAAAGTAATGGATTTTAAGCGAGCCAGAAAATCTGCATCGATGCGAAAACCAACAACGGCAATGGCAAGCGGCTGCGGTGCTTCAACAATAACAACAAGCACCTGATAGAGCTGTTGATTAACTAAAATCATTGAGCTTGCTCCACCTTGTTGCAGAGTTTGCTCAATTAAGTTGGGGTAGGGAAAGGCACTCCCTGTGGGTAATCCGTCAGTGGTGCTACTGGTAACTTCTCCCGATAGTGATAGCAAGGCCATCAAGTCAGCGTCCACACGACCGCCATGGTTCTCGAGTGTGCTGGCAATGGTGGCATTGTCGTTGGTGAAAATAGCATCGAGAAAGCCAAAATCAGAGGTCAATACATTGGCAGAGTTAAACAGCAAATCTTCTCGCCCTTGCAGTACCTCCATCACCACGGATTCAGCAACTTCTAGAGTTTCTGATAATTGGCGCTTAGCATGTTGAATCGTGGTTGACCAAACACTCAACAAAATCGCCAGCGTACATAATAGAACGAGGCCAGCGCTAAGCCTAAAGATATGTTTATTAAGGGAATGAGAGGCCACGGTTAATTTTGTCGTCCAAAGGTTCTACTGCCGAAGGTGCGTTTTTCTTTCTTGGTTTCACGCTCTATTAACGTAACAACACCGGTATTTCGATCACTGATGCTCGACAGGGTAACTTTAGCCTTTAACGAACCATCGATTGACATATCGGCGTGCCACACATTCACTTCAGTGGGGACTGTGTTGGTAAAAGTTGCAATCCCTTGCTCATCGGTAACGGCAGTGGCTTCGCCATCTGCAATGTATATATGCCCGATCATATCGTCATGGATGTTACAACCGAGCACACCAATACCGGGCTTTTCAAAGACAATTGGTTCTACGTCTGAACCCGTATAAAGCTTGATTTCAAAACGCTTCACAGGAGAGAAACTATAGACGTGATGACGGATATCATCACTGTTTGGGAATTTAACGGCTTGACCTTTTTGGATCGCAAGAACGCGCGGCAAAAATTGCTTATCAACTTGATCCATTATGGCAACGTCAAGATCGCTACCAGGCTTTACCTTGCTTGGAAAAGCAACAACCGCATTAGGCACTGGGTTGCCGTTTTGATCCACAATAACAACCGAATTATCAGTTGCCAATGTTGAGGTACAAACAGCACTCAAAAGACAGCACAGTAAGCCAAAGGGCTTTAGTTGTTTCAGCATAAACCGATCATGTTGATTTGCTTAGAACCTAACATAGCAAATAATTCATGCAGGAAGAAATACTTCGCGATAAATTATGTGGGAGCTCAATAAGTAAACATAAAATTTAAGTAGCAATAAAAACAGAAAACCCGCGAATTCGCGGGTTTTGTATTTGGTGGAGCTGGCGGGATTTGAACCCGCGTCCAGAAAGTGTCTACCGTCGGTACTACATGCTTATTTTGTCTTTTATTTAACTACTTGGAACTCCGACAAACAGGATTTCCTTGCAGCTGGCCTAATACTGTTTCGCGGTTCAACCTTAGACAAGTTTCCCTCGCTATTCCACTTTTATGACCTTCCAATTCCCCGCCTAGTGGACAGAGGCTGGGGTAGAAGGGCCTATACCGGTTATTAAGCGGCTAGTGCGTAGTTTTCGTCGTTTGCGACTATTTAATTGCGGCTTTTTAAAGAGGCAAACCGCACCTCTGCATGCACCTAAAGCGTCTCAAATCCTGTCGAATCCTAATCAGCCCCAGACCGCATAGTCTAACACAGGAA
The DNA here is from genome assembly GCF_059752595.1 of Alteromonas sp. DYW1. NCBI lineage: Bacteria > Pseudomonadati > Pseudomonadota > Gammaproteobacteria > Alteromonadales > Alteromonadaceae > Alteromonas > Alteromonas sp. DYW1. The sequence goes on from NZ_CM186038.1 coordinate 1,534,815, forward strand.
GGGACTGAAATTCTAACGACTTTGAAGAACTTAGCGTTATTTTTTGGCGACTTGACGCTTTTTTAAACGCATCAAGAATAGGCCGGCAAACATTGCCAGTAATGTAAACGCGGCTGGCTCAGACACAGGCTGTGCTCGCAAAGTCGTTGGCGAACCGGTTACCACAACATTATCAAGAAAGTTACCAACGGTGCCTGAGTGCGGTTGTACCGAAGAAAATAGTAGCGTTGTGGTGTTTGATGCCGCGCGGAATGTGGCGTTAAAGAACGACCACTCCCCAACCACGTGGTCCGTCATAATCTGTTCAAAGAAGTTTGATTGGCCATTTGATAATGCAACCTGGAACGCTTCGTTATTTGAGCGTCGTGCGCGATAGAAAAACGACAAGTCATAGAGGCTGTTAACTGTTGTATTAAAGCTCTGTGCAATGGTGAATTGCTGCCCGTTATTGGCATGCGCGTTTAACTCAGCAAACTGAGCGCCTTCCACAGCGGTAACACCTAAGAAGTCATCCCAAATCTCTATGTTACTGCCTGACCAACCATTGACGTTGGCTGCGTTAAACCAACGCCAGGTGCCTGGATTTACGGCGTTATCTTCAAAGCTACCGTTAACAATGAGGTTAGCATTTGCTGTCGCAGTAATAGTGGTGATTAGTAAAATGGAACAAATCTTTTTCAACATGGATATTGATCTCGTGATTAAAATTTGCGCGATTGTAGCAAGCGAAGGTGGTCTGATAAGTATGATTATCTATACGCATGTATTGGCGGTGAAAAGTCGCATTAAGGAGACACGAATTTGCATATTGCTGTTGACCTCAACGCTTACTTGAAACATATAGTAGCGTTATTCAGAACAAACACGAATACGATAATGAACTTAATCGAACAACCCTTTACCTTCGCCAGTGGCCTGACCATTAAAAACCGCATCGTGAAAGCTGCAATGGAAGAGAATCTCGCGACGGCCGAACAGTTACCCGGTAAAGCGCTGCAACAACTCTACGCGCAGTGGGCAAAAGGTGGAGTTGGTATGATTATTACCGGCAATGTGATGATTGATCATTTGGCCATGACCGGCCCTGGTGGGGTTGTATTAGAGCAGGGAACGCCATTAGAGTCCTTTCAAGCCTTGGCGGAAATTGCACAGCAGAATAATACCAAAGTGATCATGCAAATTAATCATCCTGGGCGCCAAGTATTCAAGAAAATGGGAGGGAAAGTGTTATCACCCTCTGATGTTGCATTGAACATGGGGAAGCACTCCAATCTATTTACCCAACCCAAGCCAATGAGCGAGGCCGAGATAGCTGATCTTATCGAGCGTTTCGCAACCACTGCCTTGTTGGCTGAGAAGGCAGGATTTGATGGCGTTCAAGTGCATGCGGCGCACGGTTACTTACTCGCGCAATTTTTGTCACCGTTAACCAATAAACGCAACGACCAATGGGGTGGTGAGCTTGCCAACCGTGCGCGATTACTATTAACCGTAGTCGAACGCATCAAACAAGTCTGCAGTCCGAAATTCACTGTTTCGGTTAAATTGAATTCAGCGGATTTTCAACGTTATCATATTGTTGACATTAGGCAAGTAAATGTTGACCTGTCTTTTTTTTGATCTACACTGACAGCATATTGCATTTAGTGATAAATAAATGATTAAAATAAAGCAGGTATGGGATTATTCATACGGGGGACGCAAATTGAATTTTCATTGTTTAGTTGATGAAGAAGGCATTCCTTTGTTTGAGCCAAGCATGTTCCTGTTTAACGAAGCGATAAAAGGAAGGCCAGAAAATACGACTCGCTCTTATGCAAATGATTTAAGAACATTTTTCACGATGCTGGAAGATAGTTCAGGGATGGCTTCTGATTACACAGATGTGACAGACAAACAGATGAACGGTTATCTAAATGGTTACTTAAATCAGCAGCGTGGATTTAAACCCGCAACAATCGTTCGCCATATCGCCAGCATCAATCAGTTTTATAATTATTGTTACGAGCACGGATTTACCTCAAACAAGCCACTTTTTTCATTTAGTTATACCGACGATATCAGTACCGAAACCATGATGCGCGGGATGACGACTCAGCTTCATCGCACTTATATGGAAGAAGAAGAGTTTAATACAGCGATCCTTGGATACCTGATAACACAAGACTCGTTTTTAAAAGAGCGTGACGAACTAGCGCTGAAACTCGGCTATCACGCGGGATTTAGAGCGCATGAGCTAGTCAATTACGATAATCTTAATGCGACTCGTCTACGCGAATTGCTGCCAAAACAAAAAAGACGCACTCCCCAATCCGTGGAACTGAACATCAAAGGGAAAGGTAAAAAAGACCGAACCGCCAGACTGACAGTGGAGGTTACGGAGGCGCTTTATAATTTCATATGGGGAAAGGCAAAACACATTAATGGCTCGATAATGTGCAAAAAAGATGGAGAGCCTTTGAAAAACGAAATGTATGGCTCACAACTTTTTCTTGAATGTAAAAACCAATATCTGGCTTCAAACACACTATCAGAGAGTGAATACAACCGTTGGAATGAGCGTTCATATCACCTTTTACGTGCTTGTTATGCAACAAATATGGTGGGTCTATGTGTTGATGAAGGGCTTGATCCACGTGTTTTTGTCACGCAATGGGTTGGACATTCCGACCCAAAAACCACTGATATTTATATCTTCTATGACGCAGTATTGAACAACCGCTTGGACATCATCAAGGCGTTATCCCTAAAAGAAACTTTCTTTGCGAAAACATGGCGTGAAACATTTAAACAAGGTCATCAACATGATGGATGATATAGACACGACGGACGAATTAAATATCTCAGAGCACGTCATACTGGATAGTATTTCGCCGTCCAGCGATAACACCGGGCTGAATGTTGAGCCGGGGTTTAGCCAGAAAAGTGCTGATGATAATTTGAGGGAGATCGAGCTGGATTGTGGTTATAAAACCATGTATACACTGCGTATTCCAGAGGCGAACCAATCATCCTTATGTCGGGCCTTGCTGTATTTTCTGACACTACCCGAATCGCAAAAAAAAGCACCTAGCACTAAAGAAAGATATTACGCATCATTTCGAGATTTCTTTGCGTTCCTGGATGAAAAGAACTATCACACCGATGCGGATATTCCCGTTTCTGTTTTGCCTGAATTTGTTCAGTATGTGCGAGATGTGGGTAGAGCTTCCTCCAGCATCTCCAGGTGCTTATATTGTGTAACACATGCAGTCAAAGGCATAATTAAAGATAGCGGTCTTCGATTCGATGACGCTGCAATCGCGTTATTTGATAGCTATCTTTTCAGATATAAGTCAGTGCCGAGAGTCGAACACAATCCCAAGCCTTCGATGTCTTCACTCTTTAATACGGGCTTTAGCGATACAGAATTAATTCAATCGCTGCGTATTGTGTGTACGTGGATTCTCCATGAGTATCAACGTCAGCGGGAATTACTGCTTTTACAGCCTGATGTGCGCCATACACTTGCTCAGTTGCAGCATCATGCCATCTCGTCACCGCCTTTGAGTGAAGGTCGAATTGAGTATATAGACAGCGTACGGAATAAAGCAAAAAAAGGTTGTATGACCTGTCTTTACAGCAATTGGACGCTTATGTCTCCTTATCCAAAACGACCTACGCCACGCTGTTTAAATCGGTATTGGCGCTCAATGACGATATGCTGCTTGAGCGGGTAGCGCAGGGATTGAAACATCACTATGGGGCGACGCTGACGCCTGAGCAGTGCTGCGAGGTCATTCGTGGTTACATTGGTAAAAACGCGCCGCCATCTTTTATTCCTGATAATCAATTGGTGCCTGCTTTATTTATTAAAATAGCTGAAAAATGGCGGTCATTTAAAACCGTCGCTTTTACAGACCTCACCTTCCGCCACCTTATTGGGCCATCAGATGTTGAGATATTCGCTGCACAGTGCTTCTTTGCTAGTGAGCGAGAGCAGGCAAGTAATCAGGCAAGGAAAACCCTTGCTGATATTGAAAATAACACCAGAGGATTCATGGGGCAGCATGCCAAAGGGCGCAGTCGCAGTAACTTTGTAACGGGACTGTACCCTCCGAATGATGTTATCGAAGTGGCCTTAAGACATTATGTGGATGCCGTGACCAATCTGCAGCCATGGCTGGGCGAGACTGACGAGGACATTAAAGATAAACTGTTTCCATTTCAAGTGGGAAAGAGTCGTCAAGGCCCCCTCGGAACAACAGACAACGAGACGGGCCGGTTTTTTACGCGCCTATGCACGTTCGGCACGGCGTTAAACGCCAAGTTGCTAAAGGATGTTTCACAGGATGCAGCAAACCCCTTTCTGACCAGGCTTAGCGCACTAATTGAGCACAATAATCGCTATCAAGAAGAATTTAAAGCGCATGGTCGTGAATATACCCGATGCAGGAGAGCTGGTGAGCCGTTGCCTAAGCTCAAAACAACGATGGGTAAACTATCTCTTAGTCCCGATGTGATTGGGCAGTCACGCAATTATATGAAGACGCGTGCCCCTGTGAAAGAAAAGGGTAGTGATGCCAAAATCAATCAAGATGATGAAAATGTCAGCGCGATATTAGAAGGTCACAGCCTTGAAACGCAGCGAAATGTCTATCTTGATAGAGCACCCAAGGAAGCGGTCGACCACCACTTTGCACGACGGGTTGCTGAGCTAATGGAAGAAGATGCGGGCAAAATAGCGCAATATTTAGAACGCACCCAAGTGTTAGATATACCAGAGGCAAAACGTCTACTGGGCTTCGAAGATACGCAAGATGATATTCAATCCATCATCGCGGAGCTAGATGAAGAAATTGGGTTATCTGGTGAAATCCATCACGAAGATAGGACAGTGTTTGTGGCTAACGACCTGACCGCCGCCTTACTGCATTTGCGTATTGAGCACATCACATCCGAGCTACCAACGCTACTTAATGATACGCCCAGTCAAAGTAAGGCGATAGATGCAGTCGCGACGCGCACCTATCTTGAAAAGGTGCTCGCCAAGTTTCCCAGAGATATTCAGCGTAAAGGTAAAGCACTTTCGACCACGCTGGACATTCCGTTTGCCACACTCATTTAGGAGCTTATATGGCAACTCGTATTGAAGATATTCAACGACATGAGGCTGAGCCAAGCCATCCAGACAACGCGCCCAACACACTGGTTAACCAGTACATCAATGATGTTCTTAAAGGGATGGATATCGTCCAGCGCGACGGCTCAGACAATGCCATTCCTTGGGAGTTTGATTTTAACCACCCACTGATAAATGCTCGTTGGCAGCTGTGGGCTAAGCAGATGTTTGTTCAGCGCTGCGGCGGTTGGCGGGATAATAAACAGACTCTTATGGGTAGGAAGGGTACGGTAAGAAATTATCATGGCACCTTGATGCGCTTTGGCGTATGGGCGACGCAGAACAAGCCGGAGGTGTCTTTGTCGCTGTGGGAAGAAAAAGATATTGCTAAGCTATTGCAAGATGCATCGCTCAACGCAATACCATTGACAGCGAAAAGAGATATTGTACCGCTAGGTCATGCAGCCGTTACCACAATGCTGAAAATGCTTGAAACGTCCAAGCGCCTATATGATGCAGACATAATTTCAGATGGGATGTCTGTGCGGTTACCCACTAACTTCATGGAAGACGCTTTGACGCCCACGTTAGCGTTGCAGGGCGTAAGTTACTCAGAGTGGATAAAAGGCGGTAACTGGGGGTCTATACCACTGGTGCTGGCAATGACGATGTTACAGCGTGCTATCGAGACACTTCGTGCTCCCTACACTACATTTTTACTGGAGTTTATGCCGCTTCAGCGAAAGAGGGGTTTTTGGATTGAACCGCTTACGTATAAAGCTGGCTTCTCTAATTACCTTGCTGGGGATAAAAAACAAAAAAAGGGGCAAAGCTTTAAAAATTTAGAAAACTACCGGCAAATTAAAGCGTTGTTGGATAAGCATATCAACGATGATGGTCAGTATTTCTCGGTTAAAAGTTGCGATATTAATCATCAATGTAGCGCTGTTTATGATGCTTGTATTGTTATCTGGCTCACCCTGACAGGTATTCGTGCTAGTGAATTACTATCAATCAGCGCCGATGATTACGACAAAAACCCCGATGGTACTTGGGTGTTTACATCCAGTATCATAAAAAACCGACAGGGCATGGCGGAAGCTCGCGCCCTTAGCGGGTTAACTTTGGAAGCTGCAGAGGCCTTGTGTGCGCTTAGTTACATTAAGAAACGTGACAACCCCAAGGGAGTAAAATCGCCACTACTCTTAAGAAGTTTTAGTCAAACTTATTTAAATAAAAAGCCCGGCGAAGTAAGCATGAGTCGAGGCACAAGCCACAAACTAATTGAGCATGCTTTAAAACGTCAGCTTAACAAGACGCTGGTCGCACATCATGAATTGAAGGCATTGTGTGGCCACGTTCACCCGCATATGTTTCGTCATACGTGGGCAGAGTTTGCCCTTCGGCGCTTTGAGGGTAATGTGTTTGAGGCTATACGTCGTCACTTTCTGCACGCCTATGGCAGCTATTGGACAACGACATACACCTTTAACAAGCTTAATAAAGAAGTTCAAAACATGATTGAGCGACGCTATTTGCAAGAAATACTAGAGCGGATTGCCACCGAAAATGTCGAAGCGATGAACGATCCAGATTTTAAACGGGACGTGACAGGTAAGATTGTCAGTTATCTGTCGCGAGCAATGGATGTCACCGTTGTTGAAACCTCTGACATCACTGCGTTTATTGAATCAATAGAAGATGAATTTGAATCCATCATCGCCCATGAGTACGGTTACTGCATCGTTAGAAAAGCGACTCGCCATCTCTCTAAATGCTATGACCGTAAGACGCAAACCCCCTTAATTGAAAATGGGTGCTTTGAACTATGCTCAGACTGTCCTCACAATGCCGTATCCGCCAAAGGTAATAAAGAATTCATCGTAAGAACGGCGATTTCGCACCAAAGCATGATAGAAGCGCAAGAAAAACTGTGGGGCAAAAACGTCAAGAGCAAAGCGGTAGACGCATCAAGGCGAGTGGTTAAACAAGCTGAAAAAATTCTGGATGAGATGGAAGTTTAAGATGTCACGTTTTTCCCTAGGTAACTTCACAAAAGCGCCCGAAGCTCCAAAAATTCCAGGTTGGGCGCAGGGTAAACCATTACAAGAAAAACTCTATTTGACGGTGCTCGATATTGTCAAAGAAATTGAAGCGAGCTTCGAGAATCCAAAGCTTGCCAGCAGGCTTAAGCCTACCCAGCGCTCATTGGTCCTTAAACAAATATGTGAGCGCGCAGGGGTGACACGCTCGAATATTCGTAAGGACAGAATGCCTGAGCTGGTTAACTACATTAAGCGGGAAAATGGCCGTCTTAGCAAGGCTTGGCAAAATGTCAGCACGAAAGCCAAGCAGGGGCGAGCACTATTAAAGCCAGAGCTAGAGCTAAAGAAAACGGAATTAGAAAAAGCGTTATCAGAAGTCGAAAACAAGGCGTTACATAAGTATTTCGACAAAGCCGTAGAGTCAAAAATCATTCATTCCCAACATGAGTTAGCAAAGAAATATCGTGAGCTTGAAGCCGAATACAGAGAGTCCCAAAAGAAAGCCGTCAATAATGCCGAGCAAGTGAAAGCCTACGTCAGGGAGCTGAGTGATGCTGTGGAGAAAATCCATCAACAAAAAATAAGGATCGCAGAGCTTGAAACTCAACTTGAAAAAGCCACTCGAGGCAAGTCATGAACGGACAACAAAAGGCGCAGCAAAACCTTGAAGCATTTGAGGTATGGCAAGCCACTCAGACTGATGATGACTTCAAGCAAATCATATTTAGAGGCCAGCTAAACCGCATTGAAGTGGCAAAAGCCATTGGTTGTGGCAAGTCTGCGCTTAATCAGAATCCAGCGATGAGGGAGGCGCTCAAGGCGCTAGAAGATAAATTGCGTGATAAAGGTGTCCTGCCTCCTCTAACCGAAACTGCAAAGCAAAATACCGACAAACCAAAGCAATACGACAACACAGCGAATCGTAAGCTACTTGATTCAAAGCGTGTGTCTGCATTAGAAGCCGAGAATATCGAATTGAAAGCCAAGGTTAAGGAGCTGGAAAACAAGCTAGAGCGCTTTGGTGAACTGTCTGAAACCTTGTCAGAAATGGGATTCATGCCGCGATGATCGTTGCTTTGCATGAAGACCAAATGCGCGTTACCAGCATTCCTTACAGCTCTACCAATATGGTGATATTCAGTGGCGTGCCACTGGCAAAAAACTCATACAAAACCAACAGTGGTAAGTATTACATCACAATTAAAGCTGAACCCGATACCATTCCCGTACAACCCGCAATCGGTCAACACTGGTCGGTAAAAGGCGCTCGCTCGATAGAAGAAATGGAAACGGGTGATTTTGTGATGCAGCAGCACACCTATGATTCCCCAGAGCACATCGAATGCAGCTTGCCAGAAACTGGCGAGCAGGTAATTCGCTTTATTGCCAAGGAAAAAGACTTCAGAGGAATAGGTGAAAGTAAAGCGAGAGCGCTCTGGCAGCTGCTAGGGAAAGATTTCCACTCAACCGCAAAAAAAGATACCCCTGAAGCAAGAGAACGGCTCAGAAGCGTCCTGAGTGAAGATTCTATAGATGCACTATTTAAAGGCTACGCCAAATATAAGAATCTCGCTTATTGCAACTGGATGACTGAGCACAAGATACCCGCCAGTGTTCAGCAGCGTTTGTTAAAACATCACGGGGAAGAATCCATCGAGGCTATCAAGCAAAATCCCTATGCGCTGATTGGCTTTGGTATGCCGTTTGCGGATGTTGATAGATTAGTAGAATTCGACCACTTTAAGATCACAAATAATGACCATCGCAGACTCAGCGCAGCACTTGAAACAGCCATTCGCAAAGAAATCGAGAAGGGGCACACCTATACAACTCAGGCAGCGTTGCGCCCTTGTTTGAGTAAAATTCTCAACAATAATGAGTTGATATCAGAAGCCTTTAAAGCGGGTCACGACAAAGCACAATATATTCTTAATCCTGATACCGGCTATTACCACCCAACTGCACAACTGTTAATGGAGAGTGTCGTTGCTAAGCGACTTAAAGCATTGGCTAAGCAACGTGACCTTTATGACGAAAATGCAGATTCTGCATATTGCTCTGCGGTCGGTGAATTACCATATGAACTGACTAAACAGCAAACGCAGGCCGTGCTGGCCTGCCTGGATAATGCAGTAAGCCTGATCACTGGTGGAGCAGGAACAGGAAAAACCACTGTTCTTAGAACAGCATTACGGGCATATCGGAATTTAGGTTATGAAATCCATGCTGTAGCCCTCAGCGGTCGAGCAGCAATGCGCCTGCATGAGAGTATTGGGTTTACCACATCCACTATTGCCAAGCTTCTGCGGTGTGACCCTATCGAGCCGAGTCATGAGCAGCCAAAGCATCTGCTAGTGATTGATGAGGCGTCAATGATAGACATACCGACAATGTACCGCCTCGTCACTCATATCGGTCAAGAGGTGCGTATCATCGCCACTGGAGACCCTAACCAGCTTCCACCTATAGGGTGCGGAAAGGTGCTGTCAGACATTGTTGAATCTGGTGCTATTGCCAACACGATGCTAGATATTGTTAAGCGCCAGGAAGGCTCAACGGGCATCCCCGAATACTCCAAGCTCATTAATCAAGGGCTCGTACCTGAGAAACTAAGTACGGGCGCTATTCACTTCCATGAAACGACCAAGAGCGACATTGCTCAGGTCTGTTGTAATCTGTATCAGCAATCACCTGGAAACAGTCGTGTGATGGCACCGACCAAAGCGCTTGTTGCTGACATTAATAAACTCATTCATGAAGCCGTCAATCCAGACGGAAATAGACTTGAGTTCGAAATGTACGGTGAGCGTTTTTTCCAAAACCTGAGATTGAACGATGCGATTCTGTTTACGCAAAATCACTACGACAAAGGGATTCAGAATGGGTCGCTCGGAACGCTTAGCAGCATTGAGCCTTCAGGTGAAAGCTTTGGCGAAGTAACGCTAGATACGGGGGATAAGGTTGAGGTCACACAATCCGTGCTAGACTGCATGGAATTGGGTTATGCAATAACCCTTCACAAAGCGCAAGGCTCTCAATTCCCTAGAATCATAATCGCACTACAGAAAGGCAAAATCGTTGATAGAGCGTGGTTGTATACGGCAATCACAAGGGCCGAGGCTGAAATTCATATCGTTGGCACTGAAGCAGACTTCAACAGCATTACCAAAACCATCAGTAACGCTAACCAAAGAATGAGTTATTTACCTGAATTACTCAAAAATGAAGCGAAGCGCTCAAAACCAGAAAGTGGTCAAATTAACCAATATTATTCTCTGCCAAAAAACGCCTAATTACTGATATTAAACCACCAGAAATAGGTGTTTCACCTCCTGATTTGCGCCAACTCAAAAGCGGCTATGCCAATAACAAACATTATGTTAAGTAAGGCGTATTTCCAGACATTTATTATTGTTGAGCAAGATTGTTCTAAAATGGACAATAGAGGTAGGTTTGTATGCATTGCGAGCGGCATCTATAGACAATAACCGGACAGCCAGCTTTGTTCGATTTTTAGAATTTCAATGGTCGCTTTCTACCTAAAGCGGATGCTGGGCTTTTTTGAAATCGTAAGCACTTTTTGAATTGCAGGTTTGTTCGTATAGCGGCATATCAGTTTTTATAAACCCACATCAACTCCCATTAAGCTCACTCAAAATACCGCACTCTTTGATTGTTTTGTTGGCATCGCAGGACTGAGCCATTTGCTCAAGTGTTAACTTAAGGGAGGATAACTCCTTTATTTTTTCGTTCACTTGGCAAATGTGCTCGTCTATGAGCTTATTAACACTAGTACAGCTTTGCTCTGGATTATTCTTATTGTGGATCAAGGTTTCAATTTCCTTCATTGAAATGTCTAGCGAGCGACACTGCTTGATGAAAATCAATTCATCCAACAAGGTTTTATCATAGCTTCTGTAATTAGCTTGTGTGCGCTCAGGCTTGGATAATAGACCTTTACGCTCATAAAACCTGATTGTTTGAATACTGCAACCTGAGCGTTTCGCCAACTCACCAATTTTCATAACACATCCACTCTTGACTCTATTCTAAGTATAGACTTTATACTTCGCTTTACTGCTTGTAAAGCAAACGAATTTTTTCATTAACAAGTTATGTCATTAACAAGAGGACTCATTATGAAAGTATTTTTTGTGTTACTAGGATTGGGAATTACAATTGTGTCACTCACGCACGGTTTCTTCTCTGATATCAATATGCTTCATAGCTTGCTAGTGCATCCAATCACCGTGTTATTCGGGCTGTTGTTTGTTGCGCTTGGCTTGAAAGGCGCTAAAAAAACCAAATTACAAAGAAATGATTAAGAAGGCTTGACCCTATACCATGTATAGACTTTATGCTGTGTCTAAATAATAGCGCTGGGGGCAATATGAGTGGATGTGGATGCGAAGTCACGATTAATGATAAATCACAAAAACGTGTACTTTATTGGCTATTAGCTATCAATGCTGCCATGTTCATCATTGAGCTAGCCGCAGGGCTGTTGGCTGATTCCACGGCATTAATCGCTGACTCAATGGATATGCTTGCAGATGCCGTTGTATATGCCATTGGGATTTATGCCGTGGGTAAATCCATTATTCACAAAGCCAACGCAGCCAAAGTCAGTGGGTATTTTCAATTAATGCTTGGCATGATTATTCTCATCGACATTATTCGTCGCTCGATTATGGGTAGCGAGCCGGTGTCCTATCTTATGATGGGAATGGGAGCAGTAGCCTTGGTGGCAAACGTGATTTGTTTATTGATCATTCGCAAGCACAAAGACGGTGATGTAAACATGCGAGCCAGTTGGATATTTTCTGCCAATGACGTGGTTGCCAATATGGGCGTGATTGCAGCAGGTGCATTAGTGCTATGGCTTGATAGTCGCTTGCCAGATTTAATCATTGGAATGATTGTTTCAATCGTTGTGCTACGTGGTGCTTGGATGATACTCAAAGACGCCACACAAGAATTAAATGCAAATCAAAATGTGAAAACATTATCAGGAGGCTAGCCGTGACTTTTTATCAAGCAGCTAAACCATTTGTACAAGAAAAGCTTAACGCATATTCGAACGCGCTTTCCGAAGGTAGAGCTAAAGACGCATTTCAACACTTAGAAGATGCGCATGTCATTGGACAACATTCCACAAGACTTCATTGTGTGGCGCATTATTACATGCTCAAACACGGACTCAAACATGGCGATGTAAAAGAATGCTTAGGTCAAATCTTAAGGCTTATCGGCGCATTTACAAAAACTGCCGTAGGTTTTATTCCAAATGGTAATACAGGCGGTGCTAACATTAGCCCATTCAAACCGCTACCTATCAGCCAAAGTAACCAAATAATATTAGATAAGATCAAGCATGCACAGTCACAATCATAGTCATCACCACAATCACTCACACGGGGGTGAAGCATCCAAACGCATCGGTTGGGCGTTTTTTCTTAATGTGGTCTTTACCATCATCGAGTTTATTGGTGGTTGGCTCACCAATAGCACGGCCATTATGGCCGATGCGGTGCATGACTTAGGCGATAGCTTGTCAATCGGCACGGCATGGGGCTTAAACAAACTGAGTGATAAAGAGGCTAACAAGACTTTTTCATATGGCTATAAGCGCTTTTCATTACTAGGTGCATTAATCAATGGACTGGTTTTGATTACAGGCTCGGTATGGATTTTGTTTGAAGCCATTCCGCGTTTATCTAACCCTGAAATGCCGCAAGCTGAAGGTATGTTGCTGCTATCCATTTTTGGTATTACCGTCAACGGTTTTGCCGCTTACAAACTGAGCGGTGGCAGTACGCTTAACGAAAAAGTGCTTAACTGGCATTTGTTAGAGGATGTACTGGGTTGGGTAGCAGTGCTCATTGTGTCGATTGTGCTGATGTTTAAGCCTTGGGCGATACTCGATCCGATACTATCGATTGGTTTTACACTCTTTATCTTATTTAACGTAGGCCGTAATCTAAAAGAGACCGTACTATTGTTTTTGCAGGCCACACCCGATAAGAAGCAATTAGAAGAGGTGCGCAATATTTTATTACAAAGTGATAACGTGGACAGTGTGCATCATTTCCACATTTGGTCACTTGACGGTGAGCACAATGTGATGACTGCACATATACAGTTAACGCAGAATATTTCATTGCAAACCATGAGCGAGTTAAAAGAGGCGCTTAGAGCGTCTCTCGCTGATTATGATTTTGTGCATACAACCATTGAATTTGAATTTGCTGATGAGGCGTGCAGAGATGAGGCAGATGCGCTTTAGCAGTACAACAAGTAACAGCAAGATTCGTGCACAGATAAGTCGTGTGCATTATGCTATGCTTCGCAATATAAACTATGGAAGAACAGTAATAGATGTTTAAAACAAAAGCGACGAGTTATTTAGTGATCATGCTGATGTTATGTCAGTCGTTCACGGCTGTCGCCAGTCTATTGGACTTTCATTCGCTTGATGTTACGCATTTGTCTGAAGTACATAATCATGATGAGCACGACGGCCATCATCCTCATGCACTCATTGCGCCTGACAATGCTCAGCCGTCGCAGAATGCTTCTGCTTCAGACGATAATTTCCACAATCCAGCAGATTGCCATCACTGCGGACATTGCCATGGCTCTCATACTCAGTGGGTAGGGGATGCATCAAGTCTCAAACCATTTTTAGTCAACGAAGGTCACGCCTTTTTCTACCTGTCAAAAGTCATTGACGCCCCAATCTCGCGCTTGCTTAGGCCACCCAAATACACCTCCTAGTTATCTCAAATCTTGGCTCGCTATCTTGATAGCGGGAAATATTTTTTGACATAGTAGGATGTAAACAATGACATTTTTATCATTGAAACGCTCGGTGCGCACCTGTGCCTTGAGCGTATGTAGTATGGCTGTTTTTGCGTATTTGCCTGCCCATGCGCAAATGCAAAGCAACAGCGAAACAAGGTCAATTAGCTTAGAAAGTGCCATCAAGCGCACCTTGGCAAATGCACCTTATTTGCATGAATTTGCCTTTAAGCAGCAAGCGCTCGTAGGTGAGTTAAAAACAGCAGCACTTAAACCTGAATTAAACGCCGGTATTGAGCTTGAAAACTTTTTGGGTACTGGTGAGGTCTCTGGCATAAAAGAAACCGAGCTTACCTTGAGCTTATCGTCGGTGATTGAGTTTGGAGACAAACTGCAAGCGCGAAGTGACTTTACTAGCGCCAAATCACAAGTGATTGATGCACAAAAGCAAATCCGCACTTTGGATATCCTTGCTGAGGTCACCCGCCGCTATGTGGATGTATTGGCGCAGCAAGCCTTGATTGAAGCGTACGAAGAAGCACAAGCATTAGCGATATACACTTATCAATCGGTTGCAAAACGTGTTGAAGCAGGCGCATCCCCCGCGTTTGAACAACAACGCGCCGATGCGGCATTGGCGCGTGCAAGGCTTGATGTACTCATGGCCAAACAAACCCATGTGGCGATGGTAAAAAGCCTCGCCATTATGTGGGGCGAGCAAGCACCGCGCTTTACTAAAGTGGAAGGCAATTTGTTTGCATTGTCACCATCGCCCTCTCTTTCGGTTTTATTTGAGCAAGTCGCCAACAGCCCAAATATTGATGTGTTTGCACAGGAATATCGACTGCAAAAGGCGCAAGTCAGGCTAGCGCAATCGGCCAATCAAGCTGATTTGAGTTGGACAGCGGGTATTAGGCGCATAAACGGAATTGATGAAACCGCCTTTGTGGCAGGGGTCAGCATGCCCTTGTTTGCTAGCGAGCGAAACTTGGGCGAGTACGAGCAACAAAAAGCAGTGCTTGATCAAATAGACCAACAACGACAAGGCGCTGCCTTAGCCCTTTATCACCAACTCAATACGGCGCTCATGGCAAGGAATAATGCACTGCTTAATGTGCAAACAATACAAAGTTCAATCATTCCTCCACTTGAGCAAGCCTTGACACTGGTGGAGCAGGCTTACCTTGATGGTCGCTTTAGCTACCTTGAGTGGGTGAGTACGCGTCAAGAACTGCTTGATGCTAAACAAGCCCTTATTCACTCAGCACGACAAGCCCATCAGCGAGCCGCTGATATTGAATCGTTAACGGCAACGCCGTTATCTAGCACTTCGGCAACATCGGCGCAGTCTGCTTTACCCACATCATCAGTCCCTAATTTTCAGCGAGTGTCAAAATGAAACGTTCAACACTAACCATCACTATTTTATCCTCATGCAGAGCTGCCTTATTGGTAAGCGCATTACTCATTTCTTTTGCTGCCATCAGTGGCGAGGGCGACCATGACGATGAGAAAAAAGATGAGCATCGCAATGAGTTTGTAACCATGACCCCAGAAATGGCAGCACAAGTGGGTGTAACGACGCAAGCGGTAAGTGCAGGCACCCTTAACATTACCAAGACGGTGTATGGTAATGTTGTGACCGATCCTGCCTCGCTCAGTCATATTCGCGCCAGATTTGATGGCGTGGTCACACGCGTCAATGCTAATTTAGGCGACAAGGTAAAAAAAGGTGCGGCACTGGCTGTAGTTGAATCCAATGAAAGCCTTAAAAGCTATTCACTTACCGCCCCCTTTGCTGGCACCGTCATTGCCAGACATGCGAACGAAGGTGAATTGTCTAATGGACAAGTGCTCTTCTCTTTAGCGAATTACGACGGCGTTTGGGCGCAGCTTAAAGTGTTTCCCAATCAACTGCGTACAGTCGCAGAGCAACAGGCTGTGCAACTCACACTAGCCGATTCAACATTTGATACCGTTATCAGTCATATCTTGCCCTCACCCGATGAGCAACCTTACGTACTTGCTTACGCCAAAATTGACAATACGTCCGGACATTGGCCGGTTGGTGCTGCTGTTTTAGGCAGTATCACGATTGATACGCTTGATGTTTCTATGATGTTACCCAAAGCAGCGATACAAGAATACGAAGGAAACACCGTGGTCTTTGTTAAAAAGGGTGATGAATATCACCCTGAGCCTGTCAGGCTAGGGAAACAAGACGCTGATAACATTCAAGTATTAAGCGGTATTGCAGTATCGGATGTAGTGGTTGTGAACAACAGTTTTCTGTTTAAAGCCGACTTGGAAAAATCGGAGGCAGGACATGATCATTAATCATCTGAACTTTCCAATCCAACGCATAAATGCTTGCCTTGCTGATAGTGATGGCCATTGCGATAGAGGAGCACTTGTATGATTGAATCCATATTAAGGACCTCCATAGAGCGCAAAGGTTTGGTGCTGATGCTGACCTTTTTGGTGATGGGGTTGGGCTTTTTCAGTTATAACAAACTGCCCATTGACGCAGTACCTGATATCACCAATGTGCAAGTGCAAATCAATACCCAAGCAACAGGCTACTCACCGCTTGAGACCGAGCAGCGCATTACCTTTGTGGTAGAAACTGCGCTAGCAGGCTTACCTAATCTATCTTACACCCGTTCGTTGTCGCGCTATGGTTTATCGCAAGTCACGGTGGTGTTTGATGAAGGCACCGACCTGTACTTTGCGCGCAACCTTATCAATACCAAATTAGGTGCGATAAAAAGTCAACTGCCGCAAGGTTTAGAGCCAGAAATGGGACCAATTGCCACTGGCCTCGGCGAGATATTCATGTACACCCTTCGCGCCGAACAAAACGCTCAGCAAGAAAATGGCGAGGCCTATGATGCTATGGCTCTGCGAGAAATCCATGATTGGATTGTAAAACCGCAGCTCTCATTAGTAAAAGGCGTTACTGAGGTTAATGCTATCGGGGGCTATGTAAAACAATATCATGTGAACCCTGAGCCACTCAAAATGCTCAACTTTGGGGTAAGTCTTGCTGATGTTCATGAAGCCTTAGCGCGCAATAATGCCAATCAAGGGGCAGGCTTTATCGAGCGTAATGGGCAGCAAATACTGATTCGTTCGCAAGGGCAGTTACAGACCATTAGCGATATTGAAAACGTGGTGGTCAAACGCGTTAATTCGATTCCTGTTATGGTGAAAGACATTGGCAGCGTGGCAATTGGCAAAGAGCTTCGAACCGGCGCAGCAACGCAAGAAGGGGTAGAGACCGTGCTGGGCACCGCGATGATGATTGTGGGCGGTAATTCCCGCGCTGTCGCACAAGCAGTCGCTGACAAGGTAGATGACATACAGACAAGCCTGCCCACTGGGATCGTGATTGACCCGGTCTATGACCGAACAAAGCTTGTTGATAAAGCGATTGATACAGTGCAAAAAAACCTCGTAGAAGGCGCATTACTGGTCATTGTGGTGCTCTTTGTATTGCTGGGTAATATTCGTGCGGCGCTTATTACTGCCGCTGTAATTCCGCTTGCGATGCTCGCCACCGTCACGGGCATGGTCAATTATGGTGTATCGGCTAATTTGATGAGCCTAGGCGCACTGGATTTTGGCCTGATTGTCGATGGCGCTGTGATTATTGTAGAAAACTGCATTAGGCGATTATCCGAAGCCCAAAAGCGCACAGGTGGCGTGTTGCCACTAAAAGAGCGCCTAGAGTTGGTCTTTCAAGCCACGAATGAGGTGATACGGCCTAGTTTGTTTGGTGTGCTCATCATCACGGTCGTGTACATTCCGCTGTTTTCATTAACTGGCGTAGAAGGCAAGATGTTCCATCCCATGGCCGCGACCGTCATTATGGCACTGCTTGCAGCGATGGTGTTCTCAATCACCATTGTGCCTGCGGCGGTTGCCATGTTTATGACAGGTAAAGTCAGTGAAAAAGAAAGCCCTATCATTTTATTGGGCAAGTCGGTGTATCGACCTATCTTGCGCGGCGCACTTAAATTCAGATGGTTTGTCTTGGCGGGCGCGGCATCACTTGTGGTGGTCAGCGTTGTAATGGCAACGCGACTGGGCACGGAGTTTATTCCGCAGCTTGATGAAGGCGATATTGCCCTTCATGCTATGCGCATCCCCGGCACGGGGATTGAACAAGCCGTGTCGATGCAAAAAACACTTGAAGATAAAATCATGAGCTATCCGCAAGTGAAAACCGTGTTTGCCAAAACCGGCACAGCCGAGGTAGCGACCGATGCTATGCCGCCTAATGTGACCGACACCTTTGTGATGTTACATCCACGTGATGAATGGCCTAACCCCAATCTCTCGAAAGCCGAATTTGTCGAAATGTTAGAGCAAGACTTACAAGGAGTGGCAGGTAATAACTATGAGTTCACCCAACCCATTCAGATGCGTTTCAACGAATTGATAAGCGGCGTCCGCTCAGATTTAGGCATCAAAGTATTTGGGGATGATTTAGATACCTTAGTCGCCTCGGCTAACGACATACTTCGTGTGTTGCAGTCCATTGATGGCGCAGCAGACGCACGACTTGAACAAGTCGACGATATCCCTTTATTTACTATTAATCCCAAGCCCATTGCTCTGGCGCGATATGGCTTAGATGTGACGGATTTGCAGACGTGGTTAGCATCAGCAGTAGGGGGCAATAGTGCAGGGCTGATATTTGAGGGAGACCGTCGTTTTGAATTAATGGTGCGCTTTGATGAGCAAACGCGAAGTAATTTAGAGGCAATTGGGAATATTCCTATTACGATACCCGATGGCGGTTTTGTGCCTTTGTCGGAGGTGGCTGAATTAGCTTATTCGACCGTCCCTAATCAAATTAGCCGAGAAAATGGTAAGCGACGAGTAGTCGTCACCGCCAATGTGCGTGATCGCGATTTGGGCAGCTTTGTTGATGAAGCTAAAACCCAAATAGCTGAACAAGTAGATTTGCCAGCAGGCTACTGGCTCGACTATGGCGGCACCTTTGAACAGTTGGAAAGCGCGAGTCAGCGATTATCTCTGGTGGTGCCTGCCACCTTGTTCGTCATCTTGGTGCTGTTAGTGGTGGTGTTTGGCTCGCTGCGAGATGCGATTATTATATTTACCGGTGTTCCGCTTGCATTGACGGGCGGGGTGTTCTCACTATGGCTAAGGGACATGCCATTGTCGATATCCGCAGGCGTGGGGTTTATCGCGCTTTCTGGTATTGCGGTGCTAAATGGTCTTGTGATGTTGTCGTTTATAAAGCAACAATTTGAAGAAACAGGGGACCTCATCACGTCTATTGTTGAAGGGGCCATTACGCGATTGCGTCCTGTTTTGATGACCGCACTTGTCGCCAGTCTCGGCTTTATTCCAATGGCTTTGAATGTTGGTACAGGGGCTGAAGTGCAAAGACCGTTAGCGACGGTGGTCATTGGTGGCATAATTTCTTCAACTTTGCTAACGCTGATTGTGTTGCCTGTGTTGTACAGGATAGCCCATAACAAGAATATGGATAGTTAAATCATTAAAAGCGCTTTGTGTAAGAGACACGAGGCGCTTTCTTTATTTTTAGTCTAGTCACCGAAATTAATCAAAGTAACTTTTTAATTATTTTTTCAACTTTGGTCTCAAGACAATCCTGCTTAATTCAAAAAAGCTAAATTCTATTTACCTATTTCGTATTTGCCGATGCGACAGCTCTTTTATAAATCAAGTCTGACTGACCGCTCCAGCAGTAAAGCAAGCTTTCTTTGAGAGAGAAATGACCGCATTTGGCACGGAACGAACACACAAATTAATAAATAATCGATCAAAATTAGAATATCTTGAGATTCCGGTTTGTCTCAAAAGCTCCAATTTGTTTTCAACAAAATTTTAGAGTGTTTCTTTATTGGTAAGTGTCCGCTTTGCACGATAAGCAGATCCTAGGTTTTAAATTAACTCAGTGTCTGCAAAACGTACATTAGAGCCGTTCAGGACAATGCGAAATATACAACATAAGTAAGTAAACGCATTGTTCAAAGGCATTTACCTGCTATTATATACTGTATGCATATTCAGTATTTTTAATCCAATGCAATTCCGTTTGAACCGCCATTACTGCCCTGTCGTGTGTAACGCCATCGCCCATGATGAGAGTGTATCGGTCATTGTGGGACAGAATGATGCCTATGATAACTTTAGCTGGGCAGGCGTAATGAAAGCTAAACATGCATTGGATAAGGTAGACAGTGGCGTTGGTGTATTGACAGAGTTTTATGGGCAGACCGGTTATCGTCAGACCGTTGGTGATGATTGGTGTTTGCTAAGCGACCACTCATTGAGCGCATACGTTATTAATGGCACGGTCTACGCACTGGTAGATACTTCTGGAAATCCCTATTTAATCCCGAAAGGCTCAGCAGTATTTCCTTTGGTGAATGTATCTAATAACGCAGTGGCGTTAACTCACAGCAGATAATCTCAGTAGTGTATGCGCCGCACGATGAAAACGATGCACGACGTTATCGCCATTCACCGCTATCGTTGTGATGTCTACAAGCCAGGACTAAGTGAACATCTAGGGCATATTATCTTTGGGCGGGATGAAGGAACGACCAAGTGGTACGTGATGGAAGTGGATGGATTCGTGCCGGTTTCCTTGGACGACAATGCTAAGCGGGTTAAGCGGATACTCCAGGCTCGACATTGTGAATGGCGCTGGTCGCCTATGGGGATTTACTTCCCCTAATATTTTCACTACTCGTTGCAGCTTTTTAGCTCTCTCGGTTGACCAGCAGCGCTGGACGCGCTGTGTCTTACCGAAGTAACAATCACGTCGCATCACCACCTTGCTAAACCGCTTTTACTTCGCACATGTGTCACAGCTTGTTGGAACAAGCTGTCTGAGAATCTTAAATTCAAATCAGGATTAAAATCTTGGACGATTGCAAAATCGCAGCATGGATGCTGCGCAAAGTGTCAACAAATTTATCTTTCATTCCTATTTTAAGTACTTCTGTTTTTAGTTCTTCTTGTAGAACGCATTACCGTCAACGTTGACGTGCGTGAAAAATCGAAATAACAATCAATGAACCCAGTAGTGACCGAGTATATCACTCACTCACTCTCCCCATGTCAACAAATTTACCTTAGATAACGATAGCGGTGGATTTGATGTTGAAGATGCAGAGAGTGTCGTACAGATGTTAGAGCCTCTCGGAATTGATTTTGTTGAATTGTCTGGTGGAAGTTACGAGGCTCCGGCGATGCAAGGCCGCACGGCCGATAACCGCACTTTGGCGCGTGAGGCTTATTTTCTGGAGTTTGCCGAAATAATTGCTAAAAGCACGCACATACCCATCATGACGACCGGGGGCGTGAGTCGGTTTGATACCGCTGAGCGCGTGCTACAAAGCGGCGTTAGCTTGGTGGGTATGGCCAGCGCACTGGCGTTTACCCCAGACTTAGTCAAGCGTTGGCGCACAGATAGCAGTACTGAAGGCGTTATTCCAAAGGTAACCTGGCAGGACAAAACACTGGCAGGCTTGGCAACCATGGCAATAATCAAGCGCCAGCTTAGGCGCATGAGTAAAGGTCAGCAACCCTCCCACTCAGATTCGCCATTCTGGAGCTTAATTCTGGATCAGTTGCGTTTGGCGAAGTTAACCAAGCGTTACCGCCGACGTTTTGCTAACGAAGTAAAATAGATGTATCGAAACACAGGGCATGGGTTACGCGCTGTGTTTCATGACTCGTTCTTTCTGGCGCGCCCAATCGCGATCTTTAACGGCATCGCGCTTGTCATGTGCTTGCTTTCCTTTCGCTAGGTATATTTCCACTTTTACCCAACAAGCCTTCCAATACATAGCCGTTGCGACAATAGAGTAACCTTGACGATCACGTGCACCCATTAGTTTGTCGAGTTCACGCTTATTTAATAACAGCTTACGATCGCGCGTTGGTTCGCAAATCACATGGCTAGATGCTTGATTAAGGGGTTGGATGGTACAACCCAAAAGATAGGCCTCACCTTTATCTATGGTGACGTAAGTGTCGGTAATACTGACCTTACCAGCACGAATACTTTTAACTTCCCAGCCTTGTAATTCAATGCCAGCCTCGAATTTATCTTCTAAATGAAACTCGTGTCGGGCTTTTTTATTCTTGGCAATAGTGCCTGGATTGGTATTTTTCTTTTTCATCCGCGCATTATACTGCAGTCATCTCGATTGTCTGCATAGTTTATGCGTAAATCACCATAACATGTGCACTTTTTCTTGCCGTCTTTCATGTTAAACTGCAGCTCGAAGAAGGTGTTGTTTATTGAGGTTTCATGCCAAGCATCCAACGTAGTGCGTTAGTGGCATTTAGTGCTGAATCAATGTTTGACTTGGTCAATGATGTGGAGTCATACCCTGAGTTTTTACCTGGGTGTGCACAAAGCCGCATAGACCAACAGACCAGCTCTATGATGCAAGCATCATTATTGATTGCTAAAGCCGGCGTTAAACAGTGGTTTACCACCCACAACGAATTAGTCGAAAACCAACGAATTGATATGCGTTTGGTCGAGGGCCCATTTAGTCATTTAAGTGGCGCTTGGCACTTTACTCCCTTGTCAGAATCAGCCTGCAAAATAGAATTGAATTTAACCTTTGAATTCAGTAGTCGTTTGGCGCAAGCGGCGTTTGGAAAGATATTTAATAGCATAGCGGCTAACATGGTTGATGCGTTTACAAAACGGGCGAAGCAGGTGTACGCCTAATGACTGATAAAATTGCTATCGAAGTAGTCTATGCACTGCCGGAAAAACAAACCTTAATGCCTTTTGAAGTCGCCGCAGGTAGCACAGTGCAAAGTGCCATTGAACAAAGCGGTATTCTTGCGATGTATACAGATATCGACTTAACCAAGAATAAGGTCGGCATTTGGAATCGTACGGTTAAACTTACTGAAACTCTGGTGGCAGGTGATCGGATTGAAATTTATCGCCCCTTGATCGCTGACCCAAAAGAGGTGCGTAAACGCCGTGCAGAAAAAGCCAAAGAAGAAGGGCGCGCGGACAAAGTAACCGGTGGTCGACCCAACAAACTCAGAAGTAGCTAACGCAATCGCGTAAAGTAAAGCCTAGTATTTACGGCGCTGCAGGCCTGTTGTGGCTAAAATCTTAGCCGATATTTCCTCAATAGAGTACTTGGTTGAATTTAAAAACGGGATCTTTTCTTTGCGATAAAGGTTTTCGACTTCGCGCAATTCCATACGGCACTGCTGAATCGACGCATAGCGGCTGTTTGCACGACGCTCGGAACGGATTTGATGGAGTCGATCCGGTTGAATAGTTAAGCCAAACAGTTTGTTCTTAAAGCGCCGCAGTGTGGGCGGTAATTTCAGCATGTCGCCCATATCCTCTTCGGTGAAGGGATAGTTCGCCGCTTTAATCCCGTACTGTAAAGCAAGGTATAGGCTGGTTGGGGTTTTACCGCTGCGTGATACGCCAACTAAAATAATGTCGGCTTCGTGATAGTCTTTTAAATTCGAGCCATCATCGTTAGCAAGCGCGTAATTAACAGCTTCAATCCGAATATCATAGGTTGTTTCATGAATGCTGTGAGTACGATGCTTCTCGGGTTTGGATGGTACGCCAAGTACTTTTTCAAGCGGCGCCACAAATTGATCCAGAAAGTTGTAATTGATCCCCACTGAGGTGGCGATGATTTTACGTACCTCGGTGTTTACGATGGTATAAAACACCAAAGGGCGCTCACCACTTTCTTGAAAACTTTCAGAAATTTTTGTTAATACTTCGTGAGCTTGTTCTTCAGTTTCAACAAAAGGGATGGTGACATGTTCGAGTTTTAGCGGGAAAAGCGACAGTAAAGCATGGCCAAACACTTCAGAAGTAATGGCTGTACCATCAGAAATATAAAACGCAGTGCGCACAACATCTCCTTAACATTGTTGTAAATTTATTACAGGTGGAAATTAAATTTTACTTTGATATCAACAGCATTCTAAAATCGCTGCCAATAATAAGCAGGCCTGCAAAGTTTAATAGAATGTAAGGCAGCAGTACTAAAAACACAAACCCTAAAATTTAGCAAAAAAATAGCCGGAGGCTTCAGTAGTGCAAGAGTACGTACTTTGGTATCAGCAGTTAGGTATGCATGATGTGGGTAGAGTAGGCGGCAAGAACGCTTCTCTAGGTGAAATGATTTCTAACCTGGCTAATGCGGGTGTTCAGGTGCCCGGCGGTTTTGCGACTACTGCCTCAGCATTTAATGAATTTTTAGAACAAAGCGGCCTTGAAAAGCGCATCCACGACCTCTTAGACACGCTTGACGTGGATGATGTAAACGCACTGGCTGAAGCTGGCAAAACCATTCGCGATTGGATTATCGAAACACCGTTCCAACCCGCACTAGAAGACGCAATTAAAGAAGCGTTTACAACCTTGCAAGGCGATGCCGGTGATCAAGCTTCGTTCGCAGTGCGCTCCTCCGCGACAGCAGAAGACATGCCTGATGCCTCATTTGCAGGTCAGCAAGAAACTTTTTTGAATGTTAAAGGCTATGACGCGGTCATGGTCGCGATCAAGCATGTATTTGCCTCATTGTTTAATGACCGCGCCATTTCATATCGTGTGCATCAAGGATATGACCATAAAGGCGTAGCGCTGTCTGCCGGTATTCAGCGTATGGTGCGCAGTGATATCGCTTCATCTGGTGTTATGTTTACCATTGACACTGAAAGCGGTTTTGACGACGTCGTGTTTATCACTAGCTCTTATGGTTTGGGCGAAATGGTCGTGCAAGGGGCGGTAAACCCGGATGAATTTTATGTGCACAAGCCAACCATGAACGCGGGCTATCCAGCCATCGTGCGTCGAAACCTGGGGAGTAAACTAACCCAGATGATCTATTCAGAAGACATGGCGCACGGCAAGCAGGTGGAAATTGTCGATATCGAAAAAGCCAAGTCTATGCAATTCTCTTTGTCGGATGACGAAGTAATGGAATTGGCCAAGCAAGCGCAGGTTATTGAACAGCATTATAAACGCCCAATGGACATCGAATGGGCGAAAGACGGTGTAGATGGCAAACTGTATATCGTTCAAGCACGCCCTGAAACAGTGCGTAGCCGCGAAGACATGCAGGTCATTGAACGCTATCAGCTTAAAGGCCAAGCATCGATTGTTTGTGAAGGACGCGCAATCGGCCATAAGATTGGTTCTGGACAAGCAAAAGTACTTGCTTCTATTGAAGAAATGGACAAGATCCAGCCCGGCGATGTGTTAGTCACTGACATGACCGACCCTGATTGGGAACCGATCATGAAGAAAGCGGCAGCGATAGTTACTAACCGTGGTGGACGCACTTGTCACGCAGCAATTATTGCGCGTGAATTAGGTATTCCCGCGGTTGTCGGCTGTGCGAACGCGACAGATTCGATCATAACGGGTGATTCCGTCACTGTATCATGTGCTGAAGGTGATACGGGTTATATCTACAACCAAGCGTTAGATTTTGACGTAGTAACCTCTCGCATTGATGCGATGCCTGATTTACCTTTGAAAGTCATGATGAATGTGGGCAATCCAGACCGCGCGTTTGATTTTGCGCGTCTACCCAATGCCGGTGTAGGCTTGGCGCGTTTGGAATTTATCATCAATCGCATGATTGGCGTGCATCCTAAAGCGTTACTTAATTTTGATGACCAACCTGATGACTTGAAAGATGAAATCTCGGATATGATCGCAGGTTACGCATCACCGGTTGAGTTTTACATTGAAAAATTGGTTGAGGGTATTTCCACTATTGGCGCTGCATTCTCACCGAATAAGGTGATTGTGCGTATGTCTGACTTTAAGTCGAATGAATATTTTAACTTAGTCGGCGGGTATCAGTATGAGCCGGACGAAGAAAACCCAATGCTAGGTTTCCGTGGTGCAAGTCGCTACATTTCAGAAGATTTCCGTGATTGTTTCGCGCTTGAGTGTGAAGCGATTAAACGCGTGCGAAATAAAATGGGTTTGACCAATGTAGAAATCATGATCCCGTTCGTACGAACCTTGGAAGAAGGGCAAAAGGTTATCGAGTTACTTGCTGAGCAGGGCTTGAAACAAGGCGAAAATGGTTTACGCGTGATCATGATGTGTGAGCTACCGTCAAATGCACTCTTGGCTGATCAATTCTTGGATATCTTTGATGGATTCTCAATTGGTTCTAACGATCTGACTCAATTAACATTAGGTCTCGACCGTGACTCTGGTGTTATCGCGCATTTGTTCGATGAACGCAATGAGGCAGTCAAAGCATTATTATCAATGGCAATTAAGGCGGCTAAGGCGCGCGGCAAATATGTGGGTATTTGTGGTCAGGGTCCGTCAGACCACGAAGATTTTGCAGCGTGGTTAGTTGAGCAGGGCATTGATAGTGTGTCTTTGAACCCTGATACTGTGGTCGAAACTTGGCTTTATCTCGCCGAGAAACATGGTTAACAACCACCGCCGATAAATTAAACAAGCCCCTGCAAAGGGGCTTTTTTATGCGTGCTTTGCGCATCAGACATGCTGCTAGTTTTAAGATTGTCGAAACGGGTGGATTGGTGTAGGGTGAAAAGAAAACTTTTGCCCGTTTATGAAAGATGTTTCGTCTCAAGTGACTGATACAGATCTGACGCTCGATCGGCTAGAACTTACTGGTTATTTGTACCGTCATTTGCTGAATGGTGTGTTGATCACTGCCATTACTTATTTCTCCTTAATTTTTTTCTTTGCCAATGAGGCGCCTGCATACGCACGAACTCTGTTGGCGGGGGCTATGGGCACTGTCCTCACATTGCGACTAATCGATTGGCTGTATTGGCGCGCCAATCCCGCCAAAATCGGTGCTTCAAATGCCGCTAGAATGCGGTTTAAGAGTCTGGCTACGTGCACTGCTTTGTTGTGGGCAAGCGGTGCTGTGGTGTTGTTTAATTATCAAAGTTTAGAGGAGCGCTATTTTACTCTGCTAGCACTAGGCTCGATGACCGGTGGTGCAGTCATTGTGTTATCTGCAAGCCGTTATTTGTCATTGCTGTTCCCGACATGTTTGCTTCTGCCCATCAGTCTTGTTGCATTGTCCAGTTCACAAGGTGAATTATTCAAAGTCGGGGTTTTGGGGCTTATTTATTGGCTTCTGATGATCAATGTCAGTCGACGCGCAGCCGAAATTACGCGCCAATCGGTATTATTCAAAAATCAACAGGTCACCCTGCGACGGCAAATTGAATCTGAGCGTAACGAATTGGCCAAAGCCTACTCACAATTACGCCAAGCCAATCAGCAATTAGATGAAGCCAACCTAACCTTGGAAGACAAGGTCCTTAAACGCACAAAAGCGATAGAAAAGCTCTCCAATGTAGACCCTTTAACAAACCTGCTCAATCGCACTGCATTTTCCACAGCACTATCGACGGAACTCAAGGAAGCGCATGAACAGGCGATCTTGTTTGTTGATTTAAATGGTTTTAAAGCGATTAATGATGCTTTGGGCCATCACGTAGGTGATTTGGTTCTTCAAGAGATTGCGAACCGCTTAAAGCAAATCATGTTAACCGGGCTCTTGTGTCGTTGGGGCGGCGATGAGTTTGTCATTGCTTTACCTTTCGCCGAGCGTGGACGGGTACAGAAGTTTGCTCAACGCGTACTCGATGTTGTTAGTGAGCCCCTTGATATTGCTGGGAACTCGCTGAATACAGATGCGAGTATTGGTATATCACTGTTTCCTGAACACGATGACTCGCCGAGCATTTTGGTGCAAAAAGCAGATGTGGCCATGTATAAGCTTAAGCGTGAACAAGGTGAGGGACTTTTGTTTTATGACAGCGAATTAAAATCAGAGGTTGTGCAAGAACAAAAACTCATTGCAGGACTAAAGCAGTCAATCAAACAACATCAAGTGTTTATGGTTTATCAACCGATAGTCTACGCAGAAAGCGGTGAATTATGGGGCGTAGAAGCGTTGGTACGCTGGCAATTTTACACTGATCTGGTACGCCCCAATGAGTTTATTCCATTAGCTGAGAAAACGGGCTTTATACTGGAACTGGGACTTTGGGTGTTGGAGCAGAGCTGTGTCGAAGTGCTGCAGCAACCCTTGCTTGCTAGCAAACATCTCTCCGTCAACGTATCCCCAAAACAATTAAGTAGCGAACAATTTCTTGTGCGTTTAAAGCAAATATTGGCGCGTACCGGATTTCAAGCACAACGCTTGCACCTAGAAATCACTGAAACTGCATTGATGGAAAACCATCAGGATATTTTACATACACTAAATGAGATCCGAGCGCTCGGTGTAGGTTTGTCCATTGACGATTTCGGTACTGGATATTCAAACTTTACCCAGCTAACACGCTTACCCGCAACGACCATAAAAATTGACAAAGCGTTTGTGGATCCTACGAACAGTTTTCAGGATGTTATTGTGCGTGCATCGCTGTTTATTGCACGCGAATTTAAGTACCAGACGGTGGCAGAAGGGGTTGAAACTGAAGCACAAGTTAATTACCTGCGCGATAAACAGGTCTCGTTACTGCAGGGCTATTATTTTGCTAAACCCATGCCGATAGATGAGTACCCGCAGTGGTATGCAGCTTATTCTCAACGCGTGACTAGCGCCGATTAAGCAGCCAAGCGTCAAGTTTACGTGCACCCACCGTCATACCGTGTTGGGCTTTGCGTAACCACTGTCTGGGTAGCGCGTGGTCGATGCTGAGTAACACCAAGCCGATTAGCACCAATATAATTGACCCAGGTACGATAGTGAAGATTACGCCGATGGCAAGTAAACTGCCGCCAATCGTGGTGCGTAAGGTTTTTGCTAACATATCATCTCCAATTTAATCCTAGACCATAGCAAACCCCTGACGTATCTTTGAAGTACTATTGTGTTAATAAATATGTCAGCAGTGTTGCTCGCTTACACAAAGCGTTATCGTTTACTGATGCAGTATCTTCAATCGCTGGTTTTATGAATAGGGAAATAGTTCAAACTATTAAATTACGGAACATCTGTAATCTAAACACCCATTTCTTGTACAGCGGGCACAATAATGCATATTTTTTCTGCGTAATTCAGCGCGAAACTGGCTAAAAATGTTCTGCAAAGCATTGTGCGCTTTAGTATACTTTGCGCTCTTTATTTTAAGGAGTCAGTCGCTTGATATTGCCCGTTGTACCACCTGAAAGTAGTGTCGCCAATGAGTATTTGACGTACTTAGATGCTTTACGTCGTTCAGCGTTTTCAGGGGATATTGAGCATAGCTACTCCAGTCGCTTAGCTGTTGCAACGGATAATTCGATTTATCAGGCGATGCCGCAGGCTGTGGTTTACCCTCGCAGCGTTGATGATTTACAGTGTATTGGTCAGTTAGCTAATACAATGCCGGTTATTAAATTTTCGGCGCGTGGTGGTGGCACTGGAACCAATGGGCAGTCGCTCACTCACGGTATCGTTGTTGACATTAGTCGTTACCTCAATCAGGTATTGGAAATCAATGTTGAGGAGCGTTGGGTCAAAGTTCAGGCAGGCATTGTCAAAGACGCGTTAAATGATTTTCTACGTCCTTATGGTTTCTTTTTTTCACCGGATCTCTCAACCAGTAATCGTGCCACCCTTGGCGGTATGATCAATACCGATGCTTCGGGGCAAGGCTCCCTCGTTTATGGTAAAACCAGTGATCATGTGCTCAGCTTAACCGCTGTTTTAGCGAACGGTGAAGTTCTGCAGACCGCACCTAAAAGCCTTGCTGATGTACAAACGAGCGCGGCAACCGACACAATTGGCCGCATCTACCGCCAAGTTGTTGATTCTTGCGTCGGGAAACGAGAAGCGATACTGGCTAAATTCCCGCGCTTAAACCGCTTTCTTACTGGCTATGATCTTGAACATGCGGTAGACGAGGAGTTAGCGCATGTTGATATTACCCGTTTGTTGACAGGCTCAGAGGGTTCATTGGCGTTTATTGCCGAAGCAAAACTCGACATTACTCCGATCCCTGCGTTTAAGGCGTTAGTTAACATTAAATACGATAGCTTTGAGTCTGCGTTACGGCATGCGCCGGCAATGGTTGCCGCTGAGGCAACTTCAGTCGAGACCGTTGATAGCAATGTCCTCGATCTCGCGCGCACCGACATTATTTGGGAAAGTATCAAAGATTTAATTAGTGATGTGCCCAACAAAATTATGCTCGGGCTCAACATGGTCGAGTACAACAGTGAGTCAGAAGATGAAATTACAAGTCGTATCCAGGCGTTATCAACCGCATTGGACACGGCTATTGAACAGCAAACCTCAGGTGTGATCGGTTATCAGATAACGTTTAACAGTGCGGATATCAGTAAAATTTATGCCATGCGCAAGAAAGCGGTTGGCTTATTGGGTAAAACTAAAGGGGCGCGCAAACCCATTGCGTTCGCTGAAGATACCGCTGTCCCACCTGAGAACTTAGCGGATTTTATCTTGGAGTTTCGTGCCTTACTGGACAGCCATCAATTGCATTATGGTATGTTCGGACATGTCGATGCTGGGGTTTTACACGTGCGGCCAGCGCTGGATATGTGTGATCCAGAGCAAGAAAAATTGATGCTACAAATTTCAGATCAAGTTGTGGCTTTGGTGGCGAAATATGGCGGTTTGATGTGGGGCGAGCACGGTAAGGGGTATCGCAGTGAATATGGCCCCGCGTTTTTTGGCGAGGAACTGTTCACTGAATTGCGTAAGATCAAAGCCGCCTTTGACCCACATAACCAAATGAATCCGGGAAAAATATGCACACCCATTGAATCGTCGGATGAACTAGTGCGAGTCGCTGATCCGAAACGAGGCCACCTCGACAGAACGATCCCTATTCAGTTTAAGCAAGCCTTTGAACCGGCCATGAGCTGTAACGGTAATGGCTTATGTTTCAATTATGATGTCACTTCGCCAATGTGCCCATCAAGCAAGATCACGCGTGATCGACGTCACAGTCCCAAAGGGCGCGCCACAATGATCCGCGAATGGTTAAGGTTATTGGCGCAGCAAGGGGTTGACGTTGAACGGTTGGAGCAGCAAACATTCAGTACCTCAATGTGGGAACGTTGGGTGAATACTCGCAAAACCCCAAAACAGGCAGATTTCTCGCACGAAGTACTGGAAGTCATGGACGGTTGTCTAGCCTGTAAATCCTGTTCCAGTCAGTGCCCAGTAGGAGTTGATGTGCCTGACTTTAGGGCCAAGTTCTTGAGCATTTATTATCAACGCTACATGCGCCCACTAAAGGACTATTTTGTCGCCAATGTTGAAGTACTAGCGCCGTTAATGGCAGCCTTTCCACGTTTATTTAACATGTTGCAAGGCAATGGGCTGACCCAGTGGATACTAACGAAAACCATTGGCTATGTGGATACGCCAAAACTATCGAGTCCTAATTTAAAACAACGCGCAGAGCCGCTCTGCGAGCGTTATGAGTTTAGGCGCTTTGCACACATGTCCACAGACGAACGCCGTCAGTACGTATTTATTATTCAGGATCCTTTTACTTCGTTTTATGATGCTGAAGTCGTTGCGCACTTTGCTGAGCTGATTGTGGCGCTTGGTTTAAAGCCGGTGCTAGTGCCGTTTAGCCCAAATGGTAAACCACAGCACGTAAAAGGTTTTTTAGATCGATTCGCCCGCACCGCACAAAAAACTGCGAACATGTTAAACCAGCTCTATACCTTGGGCATTCCAATGGTAGGCGTAGATGCGTCACTAGTGCTGTGCTATCGCGATGAGTACAACAAGATCCTTAAAGACAAACGCGGCGATTTCTCCGTGTTAACGGTGCAGGAATGGCTGAGAAATGCCATAGAGCAGTGCAATATTGCTAGTATTAAACCGCAATCGCCAGCCGTCACTTATCGATTACTCAGTCACTGCACTGAGAAAACCGCACTACCAGCGTCTGAACGTCTGTGGGCGGAAATTTTTAGCCAGCTGGGTTTAACCCTAACTGCAACGCCCGTTGGGTGTTGTGGGATGGCAGGAACCTATGGCCACGAACAACAAAACCTCGCGAATAGCCAAGGTATATACGAATTAAGTTGGGCTCCGGTTGTGAACAATGCGAATCCCGAAACCATTTTAGCGACGGGCTATTCCTGTCGCAGTCAGGTGGGTCGCTTTGCCGACTTTAAACCGCTTCATCCATTGCAAGTATTAGCACAACACTTGCGTCAACAAACAATAGGATAGTTATGCAACAACAAACACCACAAAACCAACAACAACTCGGTGAATGGGCGAAAGAGCAATTTCAAAAAGCCAATAAGCATTTGGCTGAAAATGGATTGTTGTTCGAATCTGTGGTTGCTGAAGAAAGCCGTTATTTAGCGCCTTTGATTGCGGTTTGGAAAATCAACACCAGTGATAGCAAACAATTGTGGGTGGTTAGCGGTGACCTACCGGTTGATTTTATACCCGCTTCAGTGGCAGATAATGCCAGGGCGGCATTAAAACACTTTGCCCTCAAGTGGCAACTACAAGCTGAAAATATCCGCTTGCAAGTCACACATGATAAAACCCAGCTTGATTATGCGACCTTGCTAGAAGCGCGCGCAGAAAATCTCTTTGAACTTGAAAGTCAGGATCGTCTGTGGCAACAGCAGTAGTGCATGACTAGACATAAAACAGAGCTAGCGTTAATCGAGATAATAATAACCGTTACTAATTAATGCACAAATTAGCCGAGCTAACTCGTGGTCGAGTTCTACTTCTCCCGTGGGATAGATTACATGCTGCGCCTGATTTAATAGAGGCTCTATAATGGGGCGCAGCGGCTCTGCGGTGGTCATTTTATCGCCGTCAACAAAGAAGGTGAAATGGTGGCCTGATTGCGTATTGGCATAAAGTGGTCGCAATCCTTCGCGGCGATTTAATCTTAATCCATCAGGCAACAATTGGATTATTTCTTCCGGTGAGCAGTCTTCACCGTCAGTTTCAATATGCTGCGCGCTGAGCGCTGCGATCAAAACATCGGTAACGGCATTCGAATGAATCGTATCGCATAGTTGCTGCTTTAGACGATCAAGCTCAAACTCCGATATCTGCGCGGGCAGAGAAGCAAAAGAAGGCTGCGGATCCTGATAACGCTGATTAGCAATTGTTTGTTGCATTAGCCCGTCTACAATCGCGGCAAACAACAGCTCATTATCTGGCGCGCGGTAACCAACAGAATACGTCATAGCAGCGACTAAAGTTTCACCTTTGTGCGGCCAATTGGGCGGGATGTAAAGCACATCGCCGGGTTCACAAATACAGTCGATGGTCGCGCTAAAAGGTGGTACGTGGCGTAAACCATTATTAATAACTTCCGGTGTGCTGGTTGGCTTACCTACTTGCCAACGCCGTTGCCCTTTGCCCTGGATTAAAAAAACATCGTACTGATCCACATGCGCCCCCACACCCGCGCCCGGTACACTGTAACTGATCATTACATCGTCAGAACGCCAGTAGGGAATAAAATCAAATGCCTGCGCGAGAGCATCAACACTTGGAAAATCTCGGTCAGTGGCCTGAACTAATAAACTCCATTTACCCTTTAATACGTTGTCAAAGTCCACAAATGGACCTGATTGAGAATGCCATTCACCATTGTCGAGTAAGCTAACAATACGGCTATCAACATGTTCCTCTTGGCTTAATCCAGCAAGATCATGTTCGTCTATAGGATCGATAAATTTGGGTATTAAGCCACGTATCAAGCAGGGTTTTTGTTGCCAATAGTTGGCCAAAAAGTCGGCGATATTGAAGTCAGTTCGGATCACTGGGGTATATTAATCGTTTATTAATTAAAAAATGAGATTATCACAGTGACTCACTATTTGCTTTGACATCCGTTTCTTGTTTTGTCCTATGAGGCGATGATTGCGCCAGCAACCAGTAGCAGGTCACAATACCTAACCCCTTTAGCGCCTGTGCACCTCTTCGGGTTGCCACAAGTTCTGACTTGATTTGGTGATAGGTTGTAGGGCAAATCTGGATGTGATCAGGTATACAACTACTTTCCAACCGTGAGGCCAGTAGCATCGGTTTACCCCACAAATCGAAGCCCACTGCTTTGCGACCAATTCGGCCGGCAACGACGTCGCCAGTGGCAATCCCAATACGTAATTGGCAGCTGTCGGTGTAAGCCGTAATGGTTTTATTAAAGTAGCTACGTATGGCCAATGCGGCGTTGCATAGCGACAGGGCATTTTGTGGGACTTTGGTGCTTTGGAGTGCATCAATGCCTGAACGCGTCACGCCACCAGCGACAATATATTCGTCGCCGTTGGTTTTGATGCGATATAAACCAAGACTATGCACTACGCGGTCAAATTCGCAATAAAACTGGTGCAGCATGGCGTGTTGCTCACTCGCGTTCAGCCGATCGACCAGGTTACAAAAGTTGCTCATATCTATAAACATAACCGTAACGTTATGTAGTTCTTGATACATGTTCACGGTTTCGTAAGCCGCGCTCTGGCTGTTCCAATTATTGGGGATTAGCTGCCGAGAAGATTGCTTGCGCCGATTCGGCGCACTGCGCGTGTTATTTTGTAAGTAAATGGCAGAATAAGCGCTTAGTAGTAAAAGTAGTAGGCAATTGTTCAACGTTAATGCCACAGTGGCAAGATTACCAAGGGCGAAGTGAACATGCAGTAGCTGCCACTCAGCGATACAGAAAGCGCTAGCGAGAGTGATTTGCCAAAACCATTGAGCAGAACGGCGATTTTGTGTCATTAATCGGTAGGCAAATAGTGTAATAAATGTACATAAGTAAAACAGCGTATGGATTAGCCATAGTTCAGGCATGGCGGCGTCAGCCCTTAGTAAGGTTAGAATTTGCAAAGCAAAAATTAATAGCGTAACAACGACCAACCCTGAACCTGTATGGGATAGCCAGGCTGCTTTAAGTTGTAGAATGGCTCTGCGAAAGGGGCGCAGCGCTAGCGAACGGAGCGCTTGGTTTACTGAATCGAGCATGAACTATCCTTAGCTAACAAGAGTTAGCTAAGGATAGTTATTTGGTGCTAGCGTGGTAACTGTTCGGATAGTCTAATTGCATCACCGATGTAATTCGCTGGGGTTAAAGCTTTGAGCTCAGCTTTCGCAGTTTCTGGCAATTCAAGCGCATCAATAAAGTCAGCGATAATTTGTGCATTGACTTTTTTACCGCGAGTGAGTTCTTTGAGCTTTTCGTAGGGTTTTTCGATACCGTAGCGACGCATTACCGTTTGGATTGGTTCAGCCAATAACTCCCAGTTATCATTAAGTTCATCCAACAGGCTTTGCGTATTAACTTCAAGCTTACTCATGCCTTTAAGCGTGGCTTGATAGGCGATTAACGAATAACCTAAACCAACCCCAAGGTTCCGCAGTACGGTTGAATCAGTAAGATCCCGTTGCCAACGCGAGACCGGTAACTTGGCAGCTAAGTGGGAGAATAGGGCATTAGCTAGCCCTAAATTGCCTTCTGAATTTTCAAAATCAATGGGGTTGACTTTATGCGGCATGGTTGATGAACCGATTTCACCGGCAACGGTTTTCTGTTTGAAGTGTCCAAGCGCAATATAACCCCAAACGTCACGGTCGAAGTCTAGTAAAATTGTGTTGAAACGGGCAATTGCATCGAACAGTTCGGCAATATAATCATGCGGTTCAATTTGTGTTGTGTATGGATTCCACTCGATTCCCAAGCGCGTTACAAATTGCTCAGCGACGGCATGCCAATTAATTTCAGGATACGCAGACAAGTGCGCGTTGTAGTTACCCACCGCACCGTTAATTTTGCCTAATATTGCAACCTCAGCAATTTGCTTGCGTTGACGCTGCAAACGATAGCTTACATTGGCGAATTCTTTACCCATGGTCGTCGGTGAGGCTGGCTGGCCATGGGTGCGTGCCATCATTGCAACGGGGGTTAAGTCTTTGCTCAGCGCCTGCATTTGCTCAATGATATTATCCAGCATCGGTAAAACTACTGTGCGACGAGCTTCCTCAAGCATGAGTGCATGCGATAAGTTATTGATATCTTCGGAGGTACAAGCAAAGTGAATAAACTCGGTGACCGCGGCTAACTCAGGTACTGATTCAACCTGTTCTTTGAGAAAATATTCCACCGCTTTAACATCGTGATTGGTGGTTTTCTCGATTTCTTTAATCCGCTCGGCATCACTGACGGAAAAGTTTTCAACAATCGCGTCTAAATGCGCGTTGCCTGCAGCTGAAAACGCAGGGACTTCTGCGATCCCGTCTAATGAAGAGAGCATTTGCAACCAGCGGACTTCGACGATAACGCGATACTTAAGTAAACCAAATTCACTGAATATGCTGTGTAACGCTGAGGTTTTGCTGGCGTAACGACCATCAATTGGTGAAATTGCGGTTAGTGTTGAAATATTCAATGTCGACTCCGATTCAGTTGATTATACGTAGCGCCTGCTGGGCTGCCGCGATGATAGTTTTACGTTTAAATAATATATTGCGGCGCTTGCCGCCCATTTGACGCCACATAACAGCTGCGCGTACACCAGCCAATAACAGTGCTCTGACGCGTTGTTGATTGAGCGGTTGACTTAAATGTTGTTGCTGACCGGCGATCTGAATACGCGGAGCAAGTGGGCTAACAATATCGGTATAAATGCTGGCGAGAGACGCAATGATTTGATGATTGTCAAACTCAACATGATTGAGTTGGCGCTGGACATGCGAAATACGCTCGCCTAACTGTGCCATTGCTCGCCTGTTCTTAGCTAATTTGCGTTCTAGACCTAAGATGCTAGCAATGTAGCGCGTTAATTCTGCGTCTTTATTGCCGGGCTGATTATGTAACTGTGCAACAATAGTCTCAAAGCCTAGTTTGAGATTATCCAGCGCACCGAAAACCTGCTGCGGATTTTCTGGGTTAGTGACCAAAATACTGGATAAGCTGGCTTCGGCCGCTTTGTGATCAAATTCGCCATGGCGGGCTATGCGTTGGACCAGCGCAGCGGCTTGACAGACCCCAGCGAGGGCGAGTTGTTGTTCAATTGCAGGGACTAACATTTATCGAATATAACTCTCTATAATGCCGCCACCAAGGCAGACTTCTTGTTGATAAATAACCACGGATTGACCGGGTGTGACGGCTTTTTGTGGGCGATCAAACATGACTTGAATATCACCATCGGACAGAGGGGTTAACGTTGCTGGTATATCCTGTTGGCGATACCGTGTTTTTACCGTCACTCGGATGGCGTCATTTAACCCTTGGCGATCAACCCAGTGCAATTGTTTGGCAATTAACCCATTAGAAAATAACCGCGGGTGATCCGCGCCTTGGCCAACAATTAAGGTATTATTGGCAACATCTTTGTCTACCACGTACCAGGGTTCATCACCGTGGTCGCGCAGTCCACCAATGTGCAGCCCTTTGCGTTGACCTAACGTATGGTACATCAGTCCTTGATGCTCGCCTAAATGCTCACCTTCAGCGCTGACAATTGGCCCCGGTTGCGCCGGTAAATACTGACTTAAGAAATCGCTGAATTTACGTTCACCGATAAAACAGATGCCCGTACTGTCTTTCTTATCATGCGTGATTAAGCCAATTGCTGCAGCGATTTCTCGCACTTGTGGTTTTTCGATATCACCAATCGGGAAAAGGGTTTTCGCCACATGTTCATGGCTCAGGGTATAGAGAAAGTAACTCTGATCTTTATTGTCATCCATTCCGCGCAAGAGTTGATATTTACCATCAACGATACGCCTTCTCACATAATGTCCAGTGGCAATGAAATCAGCGCCTAAGTCTTCGGCAGCAAACTCCAGAAAGGCTTTAAACTTGATTTCCTTATTGCACATAATATCCGGATTAGGGGTTCTGCCGGCTTTATATTCTGCTAAGAAGTATTCAAATACATTATCCCAATACTCGGCAGCAAAATTAATCGTATGTAGATGAATACCGAGCTTATCAGCCACGGCTTGTGCGTCAGCGAGGTCTTCAGCCGCGGCACAATACTCATCATTGTCGTCTTCTTCCCAGTTCTTCATAAAAACGCCTTCGACCTGATAACCTTGTTGCTGCAGAACGAAAGCTGAAACGGAAGAGTCCACACCGCCAGACATACCAACAATGACTTTTTTGGTGTGCGGCTCTGCAACATCTGCAGCCGGTATTGGACAAGGAAGAGTGTACTCTGACATGACTACCTATAGGCTAAAAATGAAAGGCGCGAATTTTAGCAGAAGCCACGCCCTAATTCGATACTGTTACAGCATAATTTGCCGGTATTCACCGCTCATTAGCCCATCGAGGGTCCAATTACCAATCCGATAGCGGATTAGGCGCAAGGTAGGATAGCCGATATGTGCGGTCATGCGCCTAACTTGACGATTTTTGCCTTCGGTTAAGGTTATCGCTAGCCAGCTGGTTGGAATGTTCTTACGCTCGCGGATGGGGGGCGTGCGCGGCCACAATATGTGGGGTTGTTCTATCACTTGGATTTTAGCCGGTGCCGTTAGACCATCCTTTAATTCCAGCCCGGTTGCAAAGGCGGTTAAGCTGGCAGAATCGGGAACACCTTCAACCTGTGCCCAATAGGTCTTGGATGTCTTGCGCGAAGGATGACTGAGCTTATGCTGCAGTTTGCCATCATTGGTCAGTAACAATAATCCCTCTGAGTCACGATCCAAGCGTCCTGCCGGATATACGCCTGGAATATTGATATAGTTTTTAAGGGTCTGCCGTTGTTGGTCATCGGTAAACTGTGACAGGACATCAAATGGCTTGTTAAATAGAACAACTTGTCTAGAGTTATTGGATAGTTTGCGCATGGTGACCTGCTTTTTTCTTGAAAGGACATCATACGCGAAGCGAGCATTGATCAAAAATGCTTTATACGACAATGGTATGACTTGTATATCTTGCATATGCCCATATACAATTGAGCGTTTAAGCATTTCTTAATTAATCGGCTCAACGAGCCAAGTTGAAGAGGTTCAGAATGACCACATCAAAGTCTAAAATCATCTACACGAAAACGGATGAGGCGCCACTCTTAGCGACGTATTCATTACTCCCGATCATAAAAGCCTTCGCGGGTACTGCAGATATCGACGTTGAACTCAGTGACATATCACTGGCAGGGCGCATCTTAGCCAGTTTTCCTGAATACTTAGAGGAATCTCAACGTATTACGGATGCGTTAGCTGAACTTGGCGAATTGACCCAACACCCAGACACTAACATTATAAAATTGCCCAATATTAGTGCTTCTATCCCGCAGCTACGTGCCGCGATTAAAGAGTTACAAGGGAAAGGCTATGCAGTACCGAATTTCCCAGAAGATCCGAAAACCGATGAAGAAAAGAAAATCAAAGAGCGCTACGGCAAAGTATTAGGCAGTGCTGTAAACCCCGTATTGCGCGAAGGCAACTCTGATCGCCGTGCGCCAACCGCAGTTAAAAATTATGCCAAGAAACACCCGCACTCCATGGGGGCTTGGAGCCAGGCTTCACAAACCCACGTAGCGCACATGCGCGGCGGTGATTTTTATTCAGGTGAGAAGTCATTAACGGTCGAGAAAGCCGGTCATGTACGCATTGAATTCGAAGATAAGAACGGCAACAAAAAAGTGCTAAAGCCGCGGGTTGATTTGTTGGCGGGTGAAGTCATTGACGGCATGTTTATGAGTAAGAAAGCACTGTGCAAGTTCTTTGAAGAGCAAATTGAAGATGCGCGTCAGACCGGAGTGCTGTTTTCATTACACGTTAAAGCAACCATGATGAAGGTGTCGCACCCGATCGTGTTCGGACATTGCGTTAAAGTCTTTTACAAAGATCTGTTTGAAAAATACGGTGAGCTATTCGATGAGCTAGGCGTAAATCCTAACAACGGGTTGGGTAGCGTATATGACAAGATTTCAACGTTACCAGAGTCACAACGCTCTGAGATCGAGCGTGACATCAACAAATGCTATGCCGATCGTCCATTACTTGCCATGGTGAATTCAGACAAAGGTATTTCTAACTTACACGTACCTAGTGACGTTATCGTTGATGCCTCGATGCCAGCCATGATCCGTAACTCGGGTCAAATGTGGGGGCCAGATGGTAAGCCTAAAGACACTAAAGCGGTGATCCCTGAAAGTACTTATGCAACGATTTACCAAGAGGTGATTAACTTCTGTAAAACGCACGGTGCGTTCGACCCTACAACCATGGGTACGGTTCCCAATGTGGGCTTAATGGCACAGAAAGCCGAAGAATACGGCTCGCACGATAAGACTTTCGAACTTGAAGCTGATGGAACCGTGCGCATTATTGATCAAGATGAAAACGTATTGATCGAGCACCAAGTCGAAGAGGGCGATATCTGGCGTATGTGTCAGGCTAAAGATGCGCCGATCCAGGATTGGGTCAAGTTGGCGGTAACCCGCTCACGTCAAAGTGGTATGCCAGCAGTATTTTGGTTAGACGATGAACGCGCCCATGATGCGCAATTAATCAAGAAAGTAGAAAGATACCTGAAAGATCACGACACGACAGGCTTGGATATCCAGATTATGTCGCCAGTGCGCGCTATCCGTTACAGTATGGAGCGTGCTATCCGTGGTTTAGATACGATTTCAGTTACTGGGAACGTATTGCGGGATTATCTGACTGATTTGTTCCCAATTCTTGAATTAGGCACCAGCGCTAAAATGCTCTCAATCGTGCCACTGATGGCGGGTGGTGGCCTGTTTGAAACCGGTGCAGGCGGTTCAGCACCTAAGCATGTGCAGCAGTTTGTGGAAGAGGGCCATTTGCGTTGGGATTCTCTCGGTGAATTTCTAGCGTTGGCGGTATCATTGGAAGATGTAGCGATTAAAAATGATAATGCGAATGCGCGAATTTTGGCCAAGACGCTTGACCAAGCTACGGAAAAATTACTCAATGAAGGCAAGTCTCCCTTGCGTCGGGCGGGTGAACTAGATAATCGTGGTAGCCATTTCTATCTTGCAATGTACTGGGCGGAAGCGCTTGCTGCACAGCAAGAAAACGCTAGTATGGCCGAGCACTTCTCAAAGCTGGCTAAGGTTCTGGCGGAAAAAGAAACAGAAATTTTGGCAGAAATTGATGCCACGCAAGGTCAGCCAATTGATATCGGCGGATACTATATGCCTGACGAAAGCAAAGTCAGCAAAGCAATGTCACCAAGTCAATTACTCCGTGATGCGCTTGCAGGTGTGTAGTTGAAAGATTAATAAGTAATAAAAAAGCCCGGGAAACCGGGCTTTTTTGTAACCTTTAGCGTTCCGATTTATCCGGGACATCGATATTTTCCGCATGGAGACCTTTCGGGCCCTCCTGAATATCAAACGTTACTTCTTGACCTGCTTTTAGAGAACGGTAACCTTCCATTTGAATCGTTGAGTAATGTGCAAAGATGTCATCGCCGCCATCTTCCGGCACAATAAAACCGAACCCTTTCGCGTTGTTAAACCACTTAACCTTACCAACTGCCATACATCAACTTCCTCTTAATCCTTGAACTCCAACTTTTTAGACCCCACAATGAAGTAGAGAAGCGGGAAATGTGCGTCACTTCACATTACCACTCTTAAACTGTAGATATTTTAACCATGATATGTCAAGGCGATTAGGTAAAAATCGCTGAAACAAATGTTTCTTAAAATTTCAAATCTGTGACTATTATTAAAGTATGAGTAAAGACAACACCATCAGTATTGATAAGCAAAAGCATCTGGAAGATGTGCGCAAGAAAGCTCAGCCGCCGCCGATGTATAAGGTATTGCTTAATAATGATGACTATACGCCAATGGATTTCGTCGTTGAGGTGTTGAGAAAATTTTTCAACATGGACAGTGAGAAGGCCAATCAACTAATGTTGACGGTTCATTATCGGGGGAAGGCAGTATGTGGTGTTTATACTGCTGAAATTGCAGAGACGAAAGTCATGCAGGTTAATCAATATGCGCGTAAACACCAGCACCCATTGATGTGCTCCATGGAGCCCGCGTAAGTATTTTTGGGGGAAGTATGTTAAATAAAGATTTAGAGCAGACCTTAAACACTGCTTTTGTATTCGCCAGAGAACACCGTCATGAGTTCATGACGGTCGAGCATCTATTGCTGGCACTGATGGATAACCCCGCAGCACAAGAGGCACTGAAAGCCTGCGGTGCAGACATTGATATTATTCGTAACGAACTTACTGAGTTTGTGAAAGATACTACGCCATTGATCCTCGAAGATGATGAGAATGAGCGAGAAACCCAACCCACTCTCGGTTTCCAGCGCGTATTGCAACGCGCCGTGTTTCATGTGCAATCCTCAGGAAAAGAAGAAGTCACAGGCGCTAACGTGTTGGTGGCAATTTTCAGCGAACAAGAATCGCAAGCAGTGTATATCCTGAAAAAGGCCGATGTGACGCGCCTCGACGTGGTTAACTTTATTAGTCACGGTGTAAGCAAGGCGGATGACGATAGTCCGGGCACCACTGAGTCGACTGAAGAAGGCGCAGAGGGTGAGGAAAACCAATCAGCATTGTATAAATTTGCCAGTAATCTCAATGAAAGTGCTAGAGAGGGCAAAATTGATCCGCT
The DNA here is from genome assembly GCF_059752595.1 of Alteromonas sp. DYW1. Taxonomy (NCBI): domain Bacteria; kingdom Pseudomonadati; phylum Pseudomonadota; class Gammaproteobacteria; order Alteromonadales; family Alteromonadaceae; genus Alteromonas; species Alteromonas sp. DYW1. Next base: position 1,577,386 of record NZ_CM186038.1, read on the forward strand.
GATTGGGCGAGACAGTGAATTAGAACGCACGATTCAAATCTTATGTCGACGTCGCAAGAATAACCCACTGTTAGTCGGTGAAGCGGGTGTTGGTAAAACCGCAATCGCAGAAGGTCTCGCTTATCGTATTGTAAACAAACAGGTGCCAGATGTTATCGCCGAAAGCACGGTGTATTCACTAGATTTAGGCGGCTTGCTCGCAGGTACTAAGTATCGTGGTGATTTTGAAAAGCGTTTAAAAGCCATTTTAAAAGAGCTAAGTAAAGACGAGCATGCAATTTTGTTTATTGATGAAATCCATACGATTATCGGGGCAGGCGCTGCATCCGGTGGGGTAATGGATGCGTCAAATCTGCTTAAGCCGAAGTTGTCCAGCGGTGAATTGCGCTGTATTGGTTCAACCACCTATCAGGAATATCAGGGTATTTTTGAGAAGGACAGGGCGCTCGCACGACGCTTCCAGAAAGTCGATATTGTGGAGCCCAGTGTAGCTGACACCACAAAAATTTTGATGGGCTTAAAATCGCGCTATGAAGCACACCATAATGTGCGCTTTACCAACAAGGCAATACAGGCAGCCTCGGAGCTATCTGCTAAGTATATCAATGAACGTCACTTGCCAGACAAAGCGATTGATGTGATGGATGAAGCGGGTGCCAGCCAGCGTTTATTACCACAATCTAAACGTAAAAAAACGATTGGTGTGGGCGATATCGAGCATGTGATTGCGAAGATTGCGCGGATCCCGGAAAAATCTGTATCGGCGTCAGACAAAGAAGTACTTAAGAACCTAAGTCGCAACCTGAAGATGGTGGTGTTTGGACAAGACAATGCCATCGAGACATTAACGGATGCGATCCATTTATCCCGTTCGGGTTTAGGAAATGAGCAAAAGCCAACCGGTAGTTTCTTATTTGCTGGTCCAACAGGGGTGGGTAAAACAGAAGTTACTCAACAATTGGCTAAGATCATGGGCGTGGAGCTTATTCGCTTTGATATGTCTGAGTATATGGAGCGTCACTCGGTGAGTCGTCTGATTGGTGCACCACCCGGTTATGTGGGCTTTGATCAAGGTGGGCTATTGACCGATGCCGTGATCAAAAATCCGTATTCAGTTGTACTGCTTGATGAACTAGAGAAAGCGCACAGTGATATCTACAATATCTTGTTGCAAGTAATGGATCATGGCACTTTGACTGACAACAATGGACGCAAGGTTGACTTCCGTAATGTCGTGCTGGTCATGACGACTAATGCTGGTGTACAAGAAACTGTGCGCAAGTCAATCGGCTTTAAGCAGCAAGATCACAGCCATGATGCGTTGAGTGAGATCAACAAAATCTTTTCACCAGAATTTCGTAACCGTTTAGACGGTATTATTTGGTTCAACCATTTAGAGCCAGATATTATCTTGCAAGTGGTTGATAAGTTTATCATTGAATTGCAGGCGCAACTGGATGCGAAGGGAGTCTCCTTGGAAGTCAGCAATGCGGCGCGTGCCCACTTGGCTGAACTGGGATACGATAAAGCCATGGGGGCTCGTCCAATGGCCAGAGTCATTCAGCAGCACCTGAAGAAAGAACTGGCGAACGAACTGTTATTCGGTGAACTGAGTAACGGTGGCAGTGTTAAAGTTGGACTGAAGGCGGATAAATTTACGTTCAAATTTAAAGCCCTGGAGAAGAATAAGCCAGCGACGTCTTCCTAAAGTGAAAAACGGACAAAAAAGCCCGGTATTGACCGGGCTTTTTATTCGATTCGTTGGATTGCCATTACTTAGCGCGCGCGATAAATAATACGCCCTTTGGTTAGATCATAAGGCGTCATTTCAACGGTAACTTTGTCACCCGTTAGGATGCGGATATAGTTTTTACGCATTTTGCCAGAAATGTGCGCAGTAACCACATGCCCGTTCTCTAATTCTACGCGAAACATTGTATTTGGTAAGGTGTCTAGGATGACGCCTTCCATTTCAATACTGTCTTCTTTTGCCATGTAAAGCAATTACCTCAAAATATTCCAAAAAAATAGCCGCGCGGACTTTAATCAATAACCACGCAGGTGTAAAGCACTTACTGGCCTTTTTTTGTGATCCGGTGCCATTGATTGGCAAAAAATCGCTCGTGGGGATAAAAGTCTTTCTTATAATTCATTTTTTGACAGGCATCGATTTGATAGCCTAAATAGACAAAGTCTTTGCTTTGTTGTTGCGCATATTCCAAAATTTTCAAGATCATAAACTTACCCAGTGAGCGCTCAGCTAAATCCGGTGCAAAATAGGTGTATAGAGCGGAGTAGGAATCACTCAATTCATCCACGACTGATACCGCAACTAATTTATCTTGCTCCCACGCCTCAAAGAATAATGCTTGATTCCAACTACAATAAATGAAATTTTCATATTGTGCAGGGCTTGGCGGATACATGCTGCCATCGGCATGTCGGCCGCTGATATAACGTTCATAGAGTTGATAGTGATCAGGCAGTGTTTCACGACGATACTTTACGGTGATTGCGCGATTTTTACCCAATATTCGTTTCTGACTTTTGGATGCTGTAAACTCGCTTACGGGAATGCGCAGGCTTTCACAGGCGTTACAGTTGGGACAATGCGGTCGATAAATTTGCTCGCCACTGCGGCGGAATCCCGCGCGAATGAGTAATTCGTATTGTGCGTTTTGGTCCTCGTTTTCTTCTACATAAACTAACAGTTGTTCACGCTGCGCAGGGATATAACTGCACTCAAAGGTTTGAGTTAGTCCAAACTTCATTAAAAGCTGATGTGTTGTGACTGCCATAATGTTGACTGCGTTGGTTTTGCTTGTGCTGTCTTAAGCATAGCTAAAAATTGTTGGCGTGGAATAGATTCAGCGCCTAATGAGAGTAAATGTGGGTTCTCAATTTGACAGTCAATAAAGTCAATGCCGTGCGCTTGAAGATGCTGCACTAATCCAGCAAGAGCGAGTTTGGATGTATTTGGCGCCAGATGAAACATGGATTCTCCAGCGAAACTCGCACCAATACCAACGCCGTATAACCCTCCGACTAGTGCATTATCGTCCCAGACTTCAACTGAATGAGCATAGCCTTGTTGATGCAGTTTACGATAAGCTTGTTGCATATCCTGAGTGATCCAAGTGTGGCTGGTGAGTTCTGATGTATCGAGCGAATGATTGCGAGGGACGTTAGCACAATGCTTGATCACATCATTAAAGGCTTGATTAATCGTGATCTGATAGCGTTGTTGGCGGATCAGCTTATGTAAACTTTTTGCGCAATGAAAATTCTCGCAGCGCAGAATGGCCCGCGGATCGGGTGACCACCATAAAATGGGCTCACCAACGTTGAACCAGGGAAATATGCCGTGCTGATAGGCCTGCACCAAGCGCTCCACACTGAGATCGCCACCAAATGCCAGAAGACCATTGGGTTCTTGCAAGGCAAGGTCGATGGGAGGGAAGTGTAAGCTGCTGTCTAACTGATAAAGTTGGATCATACTTAGGCCTCAATCAGAGGCCTAACAATAGCGTTGAATTAAGCCAGACCGTCAAGGTATTTTTCAGCATCTAAAGCAGCCATGCAACCAGTACCAGCAGATGTTATGGCTTGACGATAAATGTGGTCAGACACATCACCAGCCGCGAAAACGCCTTCTACGCTGGTTTGTGTGGCGTTCCCATTAAGACCGCTATTCACTACGATATAGCCGTCTTTCATTTCTAATTGACCGGCAAAAATACCGGTGTTTGGGCTGTGGCCAATCGCGATAAAGAGACCAGCAACATCGAGTGATTCAATCGAATCGTCTTTAGTTGATTTAATCTTGATCCCAGTAACCCCCATGTCATCACCAACAACCTCATCTAAGGTGCGGTCTAAATGCAAGGTAACATTGCCATTCTGGGCTTTATCCATAAGTCGGTCAGCCAAAATCTTTTCACTACGGAAGCTATCACGGCGATGGATAACGTGGACTTCAGACGCGATATTGGACAAATACAGGGCTTCTTCAACTGCGGTATTTCCGCCACCAACAACAGCCACCTTTTGATTACGGTAAAAGAAACCGTCGCAAGTTGCACAGGCCGATACACCTTTACCCATGAAAGCTTGTTCAGTTGGCAGACCTAGATAGCGCGCAGACGCTCCTGTAGCGATTATTAGAGCGTCACAGGTGTAGATACCGTTATCACCTTCCAAGGTAAAAGGACGCTTGCTTAGGTCGGTTTTATTGATGTGGTCAAAAATAATTTCGGTATCAAATTTTTCTGCATGCTTTTGCATCCGAACCATTAAATCAGGTCCAGTTAACCCTTCAGGATCACCCGGCCAGTTTTCAACCTCTGTAGTAGTGGTCAATTGCCCACCCTGTTGAATACCAGTTAACAGCACAGGATTTAGATTGGCTCGGGCAGCATACACCGCCGCTGAATAACCTGCTGGGCCAGATCCTAAAATTAATAAACGAACATGTCGGGTGTTTTTTTCTGAAGGCATTAAATGAGCTCCGATAGCTAAGTTGTGCAGGTACACAACCGGAAAAATTTTCTGCTGTGTATTTTGGGGGTTAATTTTTAAGAATCAACTGCTCGCGCACGCTTTGCATGAATAAAATCGCGATTTTTTCGTCGTTTTCGATAAACCTAAGGCTTAACACGATGATATACGCCACACGTCATAGTTAAAGATCAACACTATCAGTGCTCATGCTTTTATAGAAGAAATCGATATACCTAAATGAGCCGTATTTGTTTATAGTTAAAGTGTCAAATTAGAGGTAACGAGCAAAATGTCACTCTCAGTCGCCACCATGCTCAAAGATGGTCAGTCTTACATGAAGACATGGCCAATGGAGAAACCCTTGTACGCTCTTTTCCCTGAGTGTCGTGTGGTTGCGTTAACACGTCTGTTGATCAAGGTGGCACCACCGCTAGCGGTAGTCAGTTGTGCAGTGTTGATCCAACAACTTGGTACGGCACATATTCCACAAGCCGTCACAGTGGCCGCATTTTTCTTGAGCTTACCGTTGCAAGGGCTGATGTGGTTAGGTTTTCGCGCCAATCAGCAACTGCCCCCCGCGCTGAAAGCATGGTATATCGACATACATAGTAAGATGACTGCGCACGGGTGTCGGCTTAAAGCACTGACCCCAAAACCCCGATACAAAGAGCTGGCGGCGATGTTAAAAACAGCCTTCGATGAATTAGATCGGGTATTTACGAAGTCGTGGTTTTAGCCACCAATATCTGCTGACATCTGCGGCATCGATAGTGTTGTCCACGCAACACTTTGTTGTGACGCCGAACAGTTAGATTAACCTCACCGCAGAGGCAATGATACTTAAAGCTCTTATCGCGCAGCAAACTTGATTGCATATTATGTGTGACAGAGGGCGTAGCCCCAAAGATATCGCGCATCACTGATTGCCACTCTCTACCATGTGGTTTTACCCTACCAAAACACTGCCAAACCACAATATGAGCCACTTCGTGAGGGATCACGTGGGCTTGATAATGTGCCACATTCTCTATCAAATAAATGGGGTTTAGATTGATATGATTCTTCTGTAAATGTGCGCTGCCACCCGTTTTTCCTGCGCGCCGGAAGCCGATGGTTGGCGCTTTTAAAGGCTTTCCAAGCGCCGCAGAAGCTTGCGTAATGAGCGCTTCAACGTGTTGGTAAATTTGGCATTTTAGGGGTTCAGTAATCATGCAAATGCAATGGGCGCCAAACGGCGCCCATGCTCTTGAACGTGCACAGGACTAGTTTAGTTCGCAAGCGACACACATGGCGTAAACACCGCGCGGGTCATTGAGTTGCGCTACGGCGTCAAATTCTTTGGCAACTTGTTTAAACAATCCCATGGCATAACTTTCGCTTGTTGCAATACCAGAGCCAGCCATCCAAACGGCTGCTTGACCAAAAAACTCTTTCCAGAATTTTTCTTTTGGAGATAGAGATCGTTCAACTTTGCGCACTGCATAGTCCTCAAGGTTGGCTAACTCAGCGGCACTTTCTATGGCATCGTCCAAATCACCTAAGCTATCGACTAAGCCAAGCTCTAACGCCGTTTCACCAATCCATACCCGACCTTCTGCGATTTCTCGTACTTTGTTTTCATCCAAGTTACGCTCAGTCGTAACGAGATTGATGAATTGGTCGTAAGAATGCTCAATGCTGTGCTGAATAATTTGCCCAACCCGCGGATCTAGACTGCGGGCAGGGGATATTCCGGCAACTTCAGTTGTGCCTACACCGTCGGTATGCACGCCTAAATATTCTAAGGTATTCTCGTAAGTCAAAAACATACCGAAAACCCCAATTGAACCGGTAATCGTGCTGGGTGAAGCAATAATTTTGTCTGCACTTGCTGAAATCCAATAGCCACCAGAGGCCGCATAAGTACCCATTTTCGCGACGACAGGTTTACCGGCTTGCTTTAACAACTCAACTTCATTGCGAATAACTTCGGAAGCAAATGCGCTGCCACCAGGAGAGTCTACATGCAATACCACGGCCTTGATGCTGTCGTCTAAACGAGCTTTGCGCAACAAGCGGGCTGTTGAGTCACCACCGATAGTGCCGGCTTTTTGGTCCCCATTAAGGATTGTGCCTTTAGCAACTACAATACCGACCTTGTCTTTATCTGTAGCCATCAAATCGAGAGGTAAATTAATAACACTTAAGTAATTCTCATAATTAATGGCTTTGTACCCGAGCTTAGTGGAGTCTTTGCCGACGATTTCTTGCAACTCAGTACGCACTTGGTCACGGTTTTTTAATTGATCGACCCATCCGTTGTTTAGTGCATATTGCGCAAAGTCACCATCAACGGCAGCCATTTTTTCCACCAATACATCGAGCTTTTCGTCAAAGTTACTGGTATCCATGTTGCGAGCGGTTGCAACATCCTGTTTGTATTGTTGCCAATATACATCTAACCACGCCGAGTTGGCTTTTTTCGCCGCTTCTGACATGTCATTGCGTAAATAGGGTTCAACTGCAGATTTGAAGGTACCTACGCGGAATATATGTGTAGTCAGTTTGAGCTTTTCCAAGGCTTCAGCAAAGTAGGTTCGATAGCGGCCATAGCCTTCGAGTAGCATGCCGCCCATGGGGTGTAAGTAAAGATTGTCAGCGTGCGCTGCAATGTAGTATTGGTCCTGTGAGAAATAATCACCAACGGCATACACAGGTTTGCCAGACGTCTTAAAGTCTTCAATCGCATTGGCGACGGTGCGCAGTTTATCTAAACCGCCACCAAATAAGCCATGTAAATCCAGCACCAGTGCTTTAATCCGATTATCAGCTTTGGCGTTTTCCAACACCATAACAACGTCTGATACTAGCACTTCGGGGTTTTCTTCTTCTTGCTCAAAGGCTTCATTGATAAAGGATTCAAACGGATCTACAGCCGTTTTTTCAACCACAAGCGTACCGTAAAGATTGAGTACCAGAGCGCTATCCTGCGGTACTGTAACTTTATTGTCGTCCCCACTACTTATGATGATGAAAAACCCGACGATAAGGAAAATGAAGATTGCGTTGAACACTAATTTACGACTGAAATTCAGTGCGTTCCAAAGCCCAACAAATAAAGACTTAGTCCAATTACCATTGCTTGCCATGCAAGTACTACCTCTGATCTTTAACTGTCTATATGTTAATCATTCCGGAATGGATCGCGAAATTTAAAATGTAATTAATTATGACAGATGTGTTGTTGTTCAATTATCACCTAACCACTTTTTAATGAGCTGAGCTATTGCTTTATGATCATCTGCGCTCAGGGCCATCAACGTGCGTGCCTTTTTGGGGGTTGCTCGTACTTTGCGCGCTTGCCGGTGGTGCAAACGAGAAAATACCGAAGGTTGCTGAGTTTGGTCGCAATTATTTTTCATTACTATTGAAATTTAATGCTGACTCGTACGCTCTAGTTATGTAACCCATGTACACGGAGTCGAGATGTGATTGCCTCAATAGTCCAAACCTATCATAGATTAATCAATGCAAGCCAGCGATTTGACGGAGTCGCTCCCTTATTACTGCGACTATACCTAGCCCCAATTATGCTGCAAGCGGGTTGGAATAAAGTTGTTAGCTTTGAAGATGTTGTACTTTGGTTTGGCAATGGTGAGTGGGGACTGGGCTTACCTTTCCCAACCGTAATGGCAGCCTTGGCCGCAGGCACAGAGTTAATCGGTGGGGCATTATTAATCATTGGTTTAGCCACGCGATTAATTGCCCTTCCTTTAATGTTCACCATGTTGGTTGCGGCGCTCAGTGTGCATTGGGAAAATGGTTGGTTAGCCATTGCGGACAGCAGTAGCTGGTTAGCCGATGGCACTATTTTGAGTAATCCAAGTGTAATGGAGGCAGCGGATAAGCTCGCAGCAGCAAAGTCGTTGTTACAAACACACGGAAATTATGATTGGCTAACCAGTAGCGGAAACTTTGTCATATTGAATAACGGTATAGAGTTTGCGGCAACCTATTTCATCATGTTAGTCGCCTTATTTTTTCTCGGTGGTGGACGCTATGTTTCGGTTGATTATTGGTTGCACAAGCGCGCGGTAAGCGGATAAAAATTATCGATAGGAGCCGTTTGCTATGTTAGTGTGATTGTCTCTATATTCGACTATTGTGAATCGCAATGAATGCCATTGAATTATTAACTCAACGACAATCTCTGCCACGTTTACAAGCGCCAGCTCCAGCGGGCGAAGCGCTCGATATCATCAAGCAAGCGGCGCTGCGAGCGCCGGATCATGGGTGTTTGACCCCGTGGCAATTTATCATCTTCACGGGGGAAGGATTAAAGCAATTAGGGGAAATCTTTGAAGCCTCGGCTATCCATCGTGGTGAAGACAGTAAAACCATTGAACGAGCGCCACAATTGCCAGTGCGGGCGCCGATGGTCATTGTCGCAGCAACACGCGCTATCGAACACCCTAAAGTGCCTTTCATTGAACAGGTTCAATCCGCTGGTTGCGCGGTGCATGCTATGCAGATGGCGGCTGTCGCGCAAGGCTTTGCCGGTATTTGGCGGACCGGCAGTTATGCGCAGTGTAGCTATGTGAAAGAAGCCTTGTCCATTAATGATAATGATGAAATTGTCGGATTTTTATATTTAGGAACGCCAGGTTGTGAGCCAAAAGGGCCGCCTAGCCGCAACGCTGATAATTACTTTACCGTTTGGCAAGGTTGAGACTTTACTCAAAAGTGCCAATCATAAAAACACCAGAGCAGGTCTAAGCGATTGAGCGTGAAAGTTATCTGAGGGCGCAGTTTAAGCGCCCTGAGAGCTAGTTAACGGTTACAATTTTACACGCATTAGTCGCGCCCACAGTTTCCATTTCATCGCCGTAAGTCATAATAAACTGATCACCAGACTTCACTAGACCATGCTGTTTTAAAACATCGATCACATCTTGTTTTAATTGCCCAGGTTCACTCTTACGAGAGTCAAAAAAGACGGGTTGTACACCACGGTAAAGCGCCATCGTATTGAGTGACGCTTCGTGTCGGGAAAGCGCAATAATCGGTAATGATGTAGTGATACGAGACATCAATTTTGGTGTGTTACCACTCTCGGTCAGTCCAACAATAGCCTTAATGTTAGCGAGATGATTGGCTGCATATACCGCTGACATAGCGACGGTTTCACTAACCGAAGTGAAAAATTCATCTAAACGATGTTTAGAAATTTTAACACTTGGATGAGTTTCTGCTCCTTCACAAACCCGAGCCATGGCTTTTACTGTCTCTACCGGGTAATTGCCGGCAGCCGTCTCGGCTGACAGCATCACAGCGTCGGTGCCGTCCAACACAGCATTGGCGACATCCATTACTTCTGCGCGGGTAGGCATTGGGCTATCAATCATGGATTCCATCATTTGGGTCGCCGTAATAACCACTTTATTTAACTGGCGTGAACGCGCGATCAATTTCTTCTGTACACCTACCAATTCAGCATCGCCGATTTCAACACCCAAATCACCGCGTGCTACCATCACTGCATCTGACGCGGAAATGATGTCGTCAATCGCAGAATCAGACTCCACCGTTTCGGCTCGCTCAACTTTGGCACATATTTTAGCATCGCTGCCGGCCTGTCGCGCCAGTTCTCGCGCATAATTCAAATCCGCACTGCTGCGAGGGAAGGAGACAGCTAAATAATCAACGCCGATTTTTGCTGCTGTGATGATGTCACGTTTGTCTTTTTCGGTTAAAGCCTCAGCCGATAGGCCGCCGCCCTGACGATTGATCCCCTTATTATTGGAAAGTTTGCCGCCAACCGTAACTTTAGTGTGGATTTTTTGCCCATCTACGTAGTCAACCTCTAACTGGATACGACCATCATCGAGTAGCAAGATGTCACCGGGACCGACGTCACCGGGTAAAGCTTTGTAATCGATACCAACCGTATTTACGTCACCTGCATCGGTGTCGAACTCTGCATCCAAGATAAAATGATGCCCCAAAGGAAGTTTGACCGCGCCATCCCTAAAGCGCGACACCCGTATTTTCGGGCCTTGTAAGTCACCCAATATGGCGACATATTTACCGAGGTTTTTTGCGGCTTGGCGGACTTTTTTAGCTCGCTCGATGTGGTCATCGGCATTGCCATGACTGAAGTTCATGCGCACCACATTTGCGCCTGCACTGATGATGGCTTCTATGGTTTCCAACGTATCTGTCGCTGGACCTAGGGTCGCTAATATTTTGGTTCTTCGAGTCATAATCTTTGCCGTTTGCGCCTATTTAACAATGAAATGGAATTTCATTACGTAATTTAATTACATTAATGGTAGTTCAGCGTACCCAGTTAGTGCAAATGAAAGTTAGCCATCAAATGGTACGACCATTGGATAAGGCGTTAATCTCGCTTATCGAATCGTGAGCCTCTGAGAGTATCTTTAACGCGCTTGAGGTTTTCGCGGAACTTATTACCACGGCGTAACGTAAACCCGGTTGCCAGAATGTCAATCAACGTCAACTGGGCAATGCGCGATGCCATTGGCATATACATGTCGGTGTCTTCAGGTACTTCCAGCGACAATACGTAGTTACACTCTTTCGCTAGCGGACTATCTGCTGACGTAATGCCAACCACTGTTGCATCATTACTGCGCGCGATACCCGCAATTTCAACCAGGCTTTTGGTTCTGCCTGTGTGGGATATTAGCACCACTACATCGTCCTCACCGCAATTCATGCAGCTCATTCGTTGCATCACAACATCTTCAAAATAGACAACCGGCACATTGAAACGAAAGAATTTATTAAGTGCATCATGCGCCACTGACGCTGATGCGCCAAGACCAAAAAACGAAATTTTTTGTGCTTGTGTAAGCAAATCAACGACCCGATTAATCGTTGCTATATCAACACTTTGTCGCGCAACCTCCAGCGAGGCCATGGTCGATTCAAATATTTTATTGGTGTACTCAGCAGGACCGTCGTTTTCATCAACGTGCCGGTTAACATACGGCGTACCATTAGCAAGACTTTGTGCCAAATGCAGTTTGAAGTCTGGGAAGCCTTTGGTATCTAAGCGGCGACAAAAACGATTGACGGTAGGTTCACTTACATCCGACATTTTCGCCAGAGTAGCAATACTGCTATGAATGGCGGTCTGTGGATTCGCTAGAATGATTTCGGCGACTTTGCGTTCAGACTTGCTGAAGGCAGCTTTGTGTTCAGTTATTTTTTCAAGAATGTTCATAGCGATGCTGAGCGTGATTACTATACTATTGTTATATGAGTGCCAATATACTACGACAAATTGGTAAAATGACATCAAAAGCTGTAATTTTTTAACAGGAAATCGTCATTTAACGCGATTTTGATCCCGTTTTTGCGGATTTTACTGAAAACTGCACGGGGATTAAGTTGTAAAATTACAACATTTAGTGTTTACTCTGATATACGTTTGCGGTGCTTCTATTAATCAGCACAGCATCACACTCCTTAATTAAGGTATGACTCATGGTATTCGAAAGCACAACAGAACCCTGTGATTTTGTCTTATTTGGCACCCTTGGTGACCTCGCACGACGCAAGCTTCTTCCCTCGCTTTATCAGCTTGAAAAAGTAGAACTTATTCACCCGGACTCAACGATTGTTGGGGTTGCGAGGCAGGATATTTCGGTTGATGAATATAAGGCGCAGGTCAGACAGAACATTGAAAAATTCTCTGGTGATACACTCTGTGAGGAAACTTGGAAGCGACTAGAAGCACGCTTGGATTATGTCAAAGTCGACATGAAAGATGCCAAAAGCTATAAAGCTTTTTGCGAGCATGTGGATCCAGAACGGACGATGGTTTGCTATTTAGCAACGCCACCGTCAATTTATGGTGATATCTGCCGCGGTTTACATGAAGCCGGTGTAATCGATAGTAGTGTGCGCGTCGTACTAGAGAAGCCCATAGGGCATGATTTAGCGTCTTCTTGCGTCATTAATGAACAAGTCGCTGAGTATTTCAGCGAAAACCAAATCTATCGTATCGATCATTATCTCGGTAAAGAAACGGTGCTGAATTTGATCGCCTTGCGATTTGCTAACTCCATTTTTGCAACCAACTGGGACCATAACTGTATTGATCATGTGCAAATCAGTGTCGCTGAATCTGTAGGGATTGAAGGGCGCTGGGGGTATTTCGATGAAGCCGGACAGATGCGTGACATGGTGCAGAATCACCTATTGCAAGTGCTTAGTTTGATAGCGATGGAGCCACCCACAACACTCGACGCAGACAGTATTCGAGATGAAAAGCTCAAGGTATTAAAAGCATTGCGCCCAATCAACGCGACGAACTACCAGCAATCAACCGTGCGCGGTCAATACATTAATGGTTTTGTAAAAGGGCAGGAAGTTCCAGGGTATTTGGAAGAGCCGGACGCCAATACCGAGAGTTTGACGGAAACCTTTGTGGCACTGAAAGTTGAAATCGATAACTGGCGCTGGGCAGGTGTACCATTTTACTTGCGTACCGGCAAGCGTATGCCGACGAAAGTCAGCGAGATTGTTATTTACTTTAAACGACAACCGCACAATTTGTTCGGTGATAGTTTTGCGAATCTCCCACCCAATAAACTCGTGATCCGATTGCAACCCGATGAAGGTGTTGAGATCACTGTAATGAATAAAGTCCCGGGTCTTGCAAGTAGTGGTTCAATGGATTTGCAGAAATCTAAGCTGAACTTAAGCTTCTCGGAAGCCTTTGCGGATGATCGAATTGCGGATGCCTATGAGAAGTTACTGTTAGAAGTCATGCGTGGTAACCAGGCGTTGTTTGTACGTCGTGATGAAATAGAGCAGGCGTGGAAATGGGTCGATTCGATCTTGGATGCATGGAAAGGGAGCAATGAACCACCAGAACCCTATCAAGCTGGCACGTGGGGCCCAGTTGCCTCGATTGGGTTGCTCGCGCGGGAAAATCGTGCATGGTACGAAAGTCGCACAACCAAAAAGAAGTAGGGCAGAGAGATGGCTTTAAACGAACAACACTTTACTGATAAAGCGGCGCTAGTGGATGATTTTTCTGCACGCATTGCGCAACTCCTAACTGACGCTATTGCGTTGCGGGGCAAAGCTTCTCTGGTGGTTAGTGGTGGCAGTACACCGTTACCGCTATTTCAGGCACTAAGCCAGATCAACCTTGATTGGAGCAAAGTGACTGTGACCTTGGCTGATGAACGCTGGGTGGATAATTCACATAGCGCCAGTAACGAAAAGTTAGTCCGTGAAAATTTGTTAGTTGGAAATGCCGCAAGTGCCAGTTTCTTCGCATTAAAAACACCACATGACACTGCGTTTGCAGCAGAGCGGAGCCTCGAGCAGGCGGCAGAGCAGCCGGCACAACCTTTCGATGTGCTAATCCTTGGTATGGGCGAGGATGCACATACCGCTTCATTATTTCCGTGCTGCGCTCAATTGGCTGATGGACTGGCGCTAAATTCTGGTCGCACCTTTATTGCCACTGAACCTACTACCGCACCGCATCAACGCATGTCGTATACGTTGCCGGCGTTAGTATCGGCGCGACACGTGTTTTTGCATTTGACGGGTGACAAGAAACTAGACGTTTTAAAAGACGCTCTGGCTGCAGAGTCAGCCTTGGAAAAGCCAATTAAAGCTGTCGTGGACAACTGCGATGTCACATTGATGTGGGCGCCTTAGGAGAGTATATATGAATACACAAATTCAAGAAGTAACCCAACGGATCATTGAGCGCAGTATAAAAACTCGCGCAGACTACCTCGCTAAAATTGAAAAAGCCCGGCGGGACGGTCCACACCGTGGGGTCTTGTCATGCGGTAATCTTGCGCATGGTTTCGCTGCGTGTAATAGCGCTGACAAAGCTGATTTACGCAGTATGACTAAAGCGAATGTGGCGATTGTTTCCGCTTACAACGATATGCTCTCTGCCCATCAACCGTATGAAACTTATCCTGCGATTATTAAACAAGCGGTCAGCGAGGTGGGGAGCGTTGCTCAGTTTGCTGGCGGAGTACCTGCCATGTGTGATGGTGTAACGCAGGGAAATCCGGGTATGGATTTGAGCTTAATGAGTCGTGACGTGATCGCCATGAGTACTGCTGTTGCATTGTCACATAACATGTTTGATGGGGCTCTGATGTTGGGGATTTGCGATAAAATAGTCCCTGGATTATTACTCGGTAGCCTAAGCTTTGGGCATCTACCGACCGTGTTTGTGCCAGCAGGGCCAATGCCATCAGGCTTACCCAATAAAGAGAAAGCGCGAGTAAGACAAGCCTATGCTGAAGGCAAGGTCGGCCGCGATGAGTTGCTTGAGGCTGAATCCCAATCCTATCATTCAGCGGGCACTTGCACGTTTTACGGAACGGCGAACAGTAATCAATTAGTGGTTGAAATGATGGGATTGCATTTGCCCGGCTCGTCATTTGTTAATCCAGGTACACCCTTGCGTGATGCACTGACTAAAGCGGCTGCCCGGCAAGTTACACGGTTAACGGATCTGGGGGATAACTACACGCCAATTGGTCACATTGTGGATGCTAAAGCCATTGTCAATGGACTCGTGGCATTACTTGCCACCGGTGGTTCGACGAATCACACCATGCACTTAGTTGCCGTTGCACGGGCTGCTGGTTATATCGTCAATTGGGATGATTTTTCTGATCTTTCCAACGCCACACCGTTGTTAACGCGGATCTACCCCAATGGCTCCGCCGATATCAACCACTTCACTGCCGCTGGTGGTATGTCGTTATTGTTTAAGCAGTTGTTAGATGCAGGACTATTGCACAACGACGTGAAGACCATTTGTGGTGAAGGACTCGAACAGTACACGAAAGAACCTTTCCTTAATGACGGTGAACTTGAATGGCGCGATGGCCCCAAGGAATCTCTCGACAAAGCAGTGTTAGCGCCATTAGATGAACCCTTCAAGCCTGATGGTGGGCTATCGGTTCTCAGTGGCAATTTAGGACGTGCGGTAATCAAAACATCGGCCCTGCGTGAACCTCATTGTCGGATCAAAGCACCAGCAGTGGTGTTTGAAGACCAATTTGAATTAGATGCTGCGTTCCAAGCGGGTGAGCTTGATCGTGATTGTATCGTCGTGGTTAGGTTCCAAGGACCTGCTGCTATAGGTATGCCAGAGTTACACCGATTAACGCCGCCACTTGGCGTACTGCAAGATCGCGGTCATAAAGTCGCATTAGTGACTGACGGACGGATGTCAGGTGCTTCAGGTAAAGTACCTGCAGCGATTCATGTAACGCCAGAAGCCTATAAGGGCGGTTTACTGGCTAAAGTGCAGAACGGCGATATGCTTGAAATCGATACCGTTACGGGTTCGTTGGCCTTACTGGTTGATGCTGATGAGCTAGCGTCGCGCGAGGCTGCACAAACAGACATTGCCTTGCATCAAATTGGTATGGGCCGTGAAATGTTTGGTGGTATGCGCTCAACCCTGACCGGTGCCGAAGAGGGTGCATGTTCATTGTTTGTGGAACAGGAACAAGGTCAATGAAGGCATTTGTTGCCGATGTCGGCGGAACCAATATTCGCTTAGCGTGTTACGTTGATGGCGAATTGAGCAATATAAAGAAGTATTTGTGTAGAGATTTTGCCACGATTGACGCGGCAATTAAGCATTATTGCACTGAAGTTGGCATTAAAGATTTTACGATCGGGTGCATTGCAATCGCGTGCCCGACCAATAATGATTGGGTCAAGATGACCAACCACAGCTGGCAGTTTTCCAAGCTTGATTTGCAAAAGGAATTAGGCCTGGATTGGTTGGGTGTGATCAATGACTTCACCGCGGTAGCGCATTCATTACCTGTGCTCAGGGATAACCAGTTGATTCAGCTCGGCGCCGGACAGCGCGATAAGCAAGGTAATATTGCGGTGTTTGGGCCTGGTACTGGATTGGGCGTTGAGCATATGACACAAACGTCGTCAGGCTGGCAAACGCTCGACGGCGAGGGCGGTCATGTTGACTTTGCGCCGTGCGATGAAACTGATGTCATTATTTGGCGCTATTTAGTTGATTTGCATGGTCGCGCTTCTGCTGAAGAAGTCATGTCAGGGCGAGGAATCGTTAACATTTATCGGGCTTTGGCGTTGGCCGAAGATGTCGAGCCTGAGTTTATCGAGGCTGCGGATATCAGCCAGGCCGCCAGTAACGGTAGCTGTGCTCTGAGTCAACGGGCAATCCAGCAGTTTTGTCGCATAATGGGGAATTTTGCTGGCAACCTGGCCTTGAATTTGGCGACGACCGGCGGTGTTTTTATTGGCGGTGGGATAGCGATGCGGCTATTAGAACAGCTGCAGCAAGGTGAATTTCGCCGCTGTTTTGAGGCCAAGGGCCAATTTGCCGAATACGTCAAACCCATCCCCACTTACTTAATCGCTGAGCCCGATCACGGATTGCTGGGGGCAGGCGCGTACTTAACACAACAGACAGCGAGTTTAAAAGCATGATGAATAATTGGACCATCTCTCCCTCTGAGGTTTTCGCCTCTGGGCCGGTCGTTCCGGTTCTGGTTATCCACGACGTTGCACACGCAGTTCCGATTGCGCAAGCACTTATGGCCGGTGGGATAAAAGTACTCGAAGTCACTTTGCGCACGCCAGCCGCGCTGGATGTAATTAGAACGATTGCCGAGTCAGTACCTGACGCTATCATTGGTGCCGGAACCGTCACCAACGCTCAGCAATTAAAAGAAGTAACTGAAGCGGGCGCGAAGTTTGCTATCAGCCCTGGAATGACTGCTGATTTATTGGCTGCCGGTAGTGCCGGGAGTATCCCCCTGATCCCAGGCATTTCGTCAATTAGCGATTTAATGAAGGCCAAAGATGCCGGTTACACCCATCTTAAGTTTTTCCCAGCCGAAGCGTCAGGAGGCGTGAAAGCACTCAAATCCATCGGCGGGCCATTCCCAGAGATAACCTTTTGTCCCACTGGCGGGATCGGACCGGATAATTATTTGGACTATCTCGCTTTGCCGAATGTGCAATGTGTTGGTGGCTCTTGGTTGGCGCCTGATGACGTAGTGCAGCAAGAAAACTGGTCAGCGATAACCGACTTGGCAGCGACTGCAATCAAAAACGCGCAGTAAGCTCATGGCTTAATTTATACTGGCAATAAAGCGTTGATCGTCTTGTGAAAACCACCTATGGCAGTAGGTGGTTTTTTTGTATGTTTGCCAGTACTGCTGACATTAGCGCATCTGATTATCGTTCCCGCGAGAGCATTAAACGATAGTTTGACTTAGGCAATGGGTTTGCTGTTGAGCTAAATTGTTGGCTTGCGTTCGCGCGGTTTCCACACACAGCATTTGACGAAATCCGTCAGCAGACATGTCGGGCATCGATTGACTGAGATCTTGCCATGGATTCCAAACGACGATGCTATCATGTCCGCTGGAATGGACTTGTGTCTGAAAATTACCGGCTTTAATAGTTACTGTGGGCGCGGCGATGGCGTGGATACGGTCAGTTTCTCCGGTAATGGTATAAGGCACTGCAGCAGCGTTGTTGTCGCGTTGTGTAACCTTATCCCAATAGGGGTAATTCAGGCCATCTAACTCTGTGGAATGGATATCGTCAAGCGCAAAATAGCTGTGCAGGGCCGCATAAAAAGGTGTTATGTTGCCCTGATTGACCGTGATTAAATCAATCTTTAATTGTTGTCCTATTAGCACCTGCAGAGTTACGTGCAAATGCGGCAATACCTGCGTCGAATAATCAACCGATGGCTGCATAATTACGCGTGTACCTTCTGGGCAATCAGATATCTCTAGGATTTCCCATTGGCAGGTGCGCACATATCCATGCGCGGGCAACAGGCTGCAATCAGTTAAGAAATCTGGAGCGGCCCCAAACCAGGGCCAGCAAATCGGAATACCCCCGCGGATCGGGCGTGTTCCATCAAAAATCGCTTTCTCACTTAGCCAGAGGCGGTCACGTTTGTCATGATGGGGGATAAAAGACAACATCTGTCCGCCAAATAAACTGAACTCTGCTTGCGCAAAGGCATTTTCCACGCGTACGATTTCAACGTTATCGCGCTGCAAGTATTGCACGCTAAATGAACTCATTTGAGGTTGGGTCTAATTGATTGCTGATGCAAATAGATTAGCCTTTCGGCAAGAGCGGTTCAATGCGGACCCACATTGAACCGCTATCGATCACTTAGCGATATGGGCAACTAAATCAAGAACTTTGTGGGAGTATCCCATTTCGTTGTCATACCACGCTACCACTTTCACAAAGGTGTCGGTTAAAGCGATACCTGCTGTTGCATCAAATACTGAGGTTTGGGTCTCACCAATGAAGTCTTGCGATACAACGGCATCTTCGGTATAGCCAAGTACGCCTTTAAGCTCACCCTCAGAGGCTGCTTTCATCGCCGCACAAATAGCGTCATAACTTGCTGGTTTAGCGAGATTAACAGTGAGATCTACCACAGACACATTGGCTGTTGGTACGCGAAAAGCCATGCCCGTCAACTTACCATTCAACTCAGGTATTACACGACCAACCGCTTTTGCTGCTCCGGTTGATGATGGAATGATGTTTTGTGAGGCACCCCGACCACCACGCCAGTCTTTCTGCGAAGGACCATCGACGGTTTTTTGGGTGGCAGTGGTTGCGTGTACGGTGGTCATCAAACCATCGACTATGCCAAATTCGTCATTTAACACTTTGGCTAATGGGGCGAGACAGTTGGTTGTACAAGACGCATTTGACACGATGGCTTGCCCGGCATAATCATTGTGGTTAACACCCATTACAAACATTGGGGTTGCGTCTTTAGAAGGGGCTGACATCACGACTTTTTTGGCGCCGGCTTGGATATGCTTTTGCGCGGTTTCTTCAGTCAGGAATAACCCAGTAGCCTCAACAACAACGTCTACAGCAACATCGGACCAAGCAAGGGCCGCAGGATCTTTTTCTGCAGTAACTCGAATCGTTTGGCCATTCACTACCAGATTGCCATCGACAACATCGACAGCACCATCGAAACGCCCATGTGTCGAATCATATTTTAACATATAGGCGATGTAGTCTACGTCTAGCAGGTCATTGATAGCGACAACACTGATGTCATTGCGTTTAGTTGCCGCTCTGAGTACGAGTCGTCCAATGCGACCAAAACCATTTATTCCAACCTTGATAGTCATTGTCTTGCCTTTTGTGTAATATAATTACGAAAATTATGGATCAAAAAAGCAATTTTCGCAAAGATTAAGCGCAAAAATGATGTAAAATTACATTTAATCGCTTGCATAAAGTTCTGCAAACGTATTCAA
The DNA here is from genome assembly GCF_059752595.1 of Alteromonas sp. DYW1. Lineage (NCBI taxonomy): Bacteria > Pseudomonadati > Pseudomonadota > Gammaproteobacteria > Alteromonadales > Alteromonadaceae > Alteromonas > Alteromonas sp. DYW1. The sequence goes on from NZ_CM186038.1 coordinate 1,597,203, forward strand.
ATGCGATGCAGCCGTTGTTAAATCATAATATTAACAATTTATTTACGTTGGTTCATATACTGACTTTTTAATGGATACATATATGGCATCAAAAGCGCTTGATTCTTTAGTTGAAATGCGTGGAATCGAAACAAAATATATTGATGCGTGGGGCAAGCCTGCGCAGGTTGATGAAGCGACCAAGTCTAAATTACTTGAGGTCATGGGTTATGACACCCAAACCGATGCCGTGATTGAACAACAAATTCATCAACATGTGGCAAGTGCATGGATGAAGCCACTGGAGCCCGTACAAGTTGTCAGGACCAACGAGCACGTAGTCGTGCCGGTAAGGTTACCCATTGAGCTGGTCAATGATCCGCACAGATTAGTGCTGTCTCTGGAAGACGGTACAACCATTGAGCACGCCTTTGTGCCTGTCGATTGTGATTTGATCGATGCTGCAGAAATTAATGACAGCGAGTTTCAAGCCTATGCAGTGAACTTGGATAGTGATCTACCGCTCGGTTACCACCATCTTGAATTGCGCGCTGAAGACCACGACTTACTCGCAGACATGCGTCTGATCATCGCGCCTGAAAAGTGCTACACCCCCGATCCCGTTGCCCAAGGGAAAAAGATTTGGGGCTTGAGTGTGCAACTGTATTGCTTGCGCAGTGAAAGCAATTGGGGAATCGGTGACTTTAGTGATTTGCTCTTCTTGGTTGAAAAAGCGGCAAATCAAGGCGCTGATTTTATCGGTTTGAACCCAATCCATGCACTTTATCCATCAAACCCTGACGCTTGCAGCCCGTATGGGCCGTCATCACGCCGGTGGCTGAATTATTTATATATCGATGTCACTAAGATTGATGGTTACAACGACGAGTCGGTGCAAAGTTTGGTCGCCAATTCAGGCTTCCAACAACAACTGCAACATGTTCGGCAAATTGATTACATCGACTACGCGGCTGTGGCTAAATTAAAATTGGCTGCACTAACACGTGTGTTTGAGGTTTTTAATAGCCAGCATTTGAGCAAAAATTCAAGAGTGAATAAAGCATTCAAAGCGTTCGTTGAAGAGGGTGGTGAAAGTCTGCAGGTACTCGCCACTTTTGATGCCATGCAAGAGCATTTGCACGCTGAGGGCAAGGAGTCATGGGGTTGGCCAGTATTCCCTGCGAAGTATTCAGATTATAGCAATAGTGATGTTGCGAAATTTCAAAAGCAGCATGCCAAGCGCATTAAGTTTTATATGTTTCTGCAATGGCAAGCCATGTTGCAATTTGAACAAGCCAGTGAAAAAGCACGTGAACTGGGGATGGAAATAGGACTGTATCGGGACTTAGCGGTTGGTGTCAGTGAAGGTAGTGCCGAGATATGGGGCAATAAGTCACTCTACTGCACAGACGCTAGTGTGGGTGCTCCGCCAGATATCCTTGGACCACTTGGACAAAACTGGGGATTACCGCCAATGGACCCCGAGCAATTGTATGCTCAGCGGTATCAACCGATCATCGATTTGTTTGCCTCCAACATGCATGCGTCCGGTGCATTGCGTATCGACCACGCCATGGCGTTACTGCGTTTGTGGTGGATCCGAAAGGGGGATGGCGCTGAATCTGGCGGTTATGTGTATTACCCGGTTGATGACCTGCTAGGTATTTTGGCGCTGGAAAGTCAGCGCAAACAAAGTCTAGTGATCGGTGAAGATTTGGGTACGGTGCCGGATGAAATTCGTGAGAAGTTAGCGGAAAACGGCATATACTCATATCGTGTGTTTTTCTTTGAACAAGCTGAAGATGGCGGGTTTTATTCACCCAGTCATTATCCCGTGCAATCGATGTCAACGTTAACGACACACGATATGCCAACCTTGATTGGCTACTGGCATTGTAATGATTTGGAGTTAGGTAAAAATCTGGGTCTTTATCGTGACCCCGAGGTGTTAAAAACCTTATATGACGACCGACATGCCAATAAGCAACAAATTTTAGATTCGCTACACGGGCATTTATCGGTTGGCGATGACGTAGGGCGGTATGTGGATCACACGCCAATGACGGAAGCCTTAAATTATGGCCTGCAAGTTCACATGGCGGGTGGATCCAGCGCGCTATTGAGCCTACAGTTAGAGGATTGGCTTCAAATGGATAAACCTGTCAATATTCCAGGTACATTTGACGAATATCCAAATTGGAAGCGTAAATTGTCGCGTTCGCTATCATCTATTTTTGATGACGGCAATATTTTACATCTCGCGGCGCGGATAGACGGCGCTCGACAACAGGCCAGCAATGACAAGTAAGGATCATTAATGCAGCATATTCAACAACTCGCTCAGGCCCATTGCGCTTTCCCTTTTGAATATCTAGGTGTGCATGAAAAGGGCAAACAGCTCAAGGTGAGTGCATGGTTACCCGGAGCTAAAAGCGTCGAGTTGATTGATTGGCGTAGCAAAAAAGTGATTTGCTCTATGCAAGTTCAAGAAGGTACCGATTTTTTTGTTGCATCTCTGGCTAAAAATAAATTACCGGAGTTATATGGATTCTCTATAACAACGGCGGAAACCTCGTATCAGACACTGGATCCCTACGCGTTCAAAGCAGAGGCCTATCATGCCGTGCATTTTATCGATCATGCGCCTGAAAACCTTTATCAGCAAGCTGGAGCACAGCTTTGCACCGTCAGTATAAATGATAAACACACGGTTAATGGGGTGCGTTTCGCGGTTTATGCTCCTAATGCTTCAGCTGTTTCATTGATTGGTGAATTCAATCTCTGGGATGGGCGTTGCCACCCGATGCAAAAAACTGACCTGGGATTCTGGGTGTTATTTGTGCCAGGCTTGCAAACTGGAACACTGTATAAGTACCAAGTCAAAGATGCAGGAGGTAACCAACTTCCGCACAAGGCCGATCCTATCGGTTTTAGTGCTGAACAGTATCCGTCTCACGCTTCTCGAGTTTATGACCATACCGAATACGATTGGCAAGATTCGGCTTGGATGAATCGGCAACACAATGATCCTTACACGCAACCGATGAGCATTTATGAATGTCACCTCGGTTCTTGGAAGCGGCCAGATCCCGCGAGTGGTGAGCGTTATTTAAGTTACCGCGAATTAGCGGCAGAGTTGATCCCTTATCTCGTCGATATGCAATATACACATGTGGAACTGTTGCCTATTTCAGAATATCCCTTCGACGGCTCGTGGGGATATCAACCCGTCGGGTTATTCGCGCCGACAAGCCGTTTCGGTCATCCCGACGACTTTAAATTCTTTGTGGATCAGTGTCACCAGCAGGGTATCGGTGTAATTATCGACTGGGTTCCTGCACACTTTCCTGAAGATGGTCATGGGTTGGCGCGCTTTGATGGCAGCTGTGTTTATGAGTATGAAGATCCTAGGAAGGGATGGCATCCGGATTGGAACTCCTGCATTTATGATTTCGGCAAACAGACTGTGCGGCAATTTTTAGTCGCGAATGCGCTGTATTGGTTGGATAAATTCCATATCGATGGTTTACGCGTTGATGCTGTGGCTTCAATGCTCTACTTGGATTATTCACGAAATGACGGTGAGTGGATCCCAAATGTTGATGGTGGTAACCACAACTATGAGGCGATCAGTCTACTGCAATGGATGAATAAGGAAGTTTATCAAAAGTTTCCGCATGCTATGACAATTGCTGAAGAGTCAACATCGTTTGCTAAAGTGTCGCGCCCAGTGTTTGATGGTGGATTGGGCTTTGGCTTTAAGTGGAATATGGGCTGGATGCACGATTCATTACATTTTATCAGTAAAGATCCGGCTTATCGCCGCTATCATCATGGTGAAATCACGTTCTCAATGGTGTATGCCTTTGATGAAAATTTTGTCCTGCCAATCTCTCACGATGAAGTCGTGCACGGCAAGGGATCAATGATCCGTAAAATGCCCGGTGATGAATGGCAACAGGCTGCCAATTTGCGCAGTTATGCAGCCTTTATGTATGCTCATCCGGGGAAAAAGCTTAATTTCATGGGGAATGAAATAGGCCAAGCCAATGAATGGAATCATGATGGGCAGTTGCAATGGGATCTGTTGGCATTTGACAAGCATCAAGGGATCCAGAGGCTATATAAAACACTCAATCATTGTTACCGCGAGCATCCAGCATTGTACGAGATGGATTGTCAGGCGAGCGGATTTGAGTGGATTGATCATGAAAATGCCGAGCAAAGTATTTTGTCTTTCGTTAGACGTAGTAAAAATGGTAAGCAAAAGGTTTATGCTATTACCAATTTCACGCCCATCCCCCGCGATAATTTTCGACTCGGAGTACAAGATGCCGGTGAATACCGGTTATTGCTAAATACGGACAGCAGCGAATTTTGGGGCAGCGATTATGCCGCCCAAGAACGCGTTAAATCGGAGTCCCATGGTTGGAATAATCAACCCCATTCGATTTTGTTTAACTTGCCGCCGTTGGCGACGCTCTACTTTGTTTTTGACTGACACAACGAACCCTATCTATGGTGAAAATCGCAGCAGGTAATCCGCAACCTTTTGGTGCGACGTTGAGCAAGGATGGATGCAATTTTGCGGTCTATGCACCCGATGCACGAGCGGTTTCTCTGTGTTTATTTGATGGTAAAGATGAATCGCCCTTGGTCGAATACCCAATGTTGGGTAAAACCGGGCATATTTGGCACGTACATATTGCGGGGGTTACGGCCGGTAGTCTGTATGGTTACCGTGTCGATGATGGTATACCGACTAATAACAGTACGCAAAAATTGCTTATTGATCCTTATGCCAAACGACTGAGTCGCGCCTGTCATTGGGATAAGAAGTTATATCAACATGATAGTCACCGCATGGTACCCAAGTGTGTAGTGACTGAACCGGCCAAGGCCGCAGGCAAATCGAGCTTATTCAGTAAAGAACAACCACGGATCCTATACGAGGCCCATGTAAAGGGATTGTCGAAGCTGCATCCTGATGTACCCGAATCGCAGCGAGGAACCTATTTAGGGGCTGCTCATCCAGCTATCTTGGCACATTTACGCAGTTTAGGGATTACTACTGTGCAATTTTTGCCCTGCGCCAGTTTTATGCCTGAACCCTATATTACTCAATTGGGATTGACTAATTATTGGGGGTATAACCCGATTAATTTCTTTGCTGTGGAGCCGCGCTACGCAATAGCTGATCCCCTAGTTGAATGTCAACAAATGGTGCATGCCTATCACGCTGCAGGAATTGAAGTGATTATGGACGTGGTGTTTAACCATACGGCAGAGGGGGGAGACGGTGGTCCTACGTTGTGCTTCAAAGGTTTGCAGGGGTCTCAGGCCTATCTTTACCAGCATTTAGATGATGGTTCCAAAGCCTTTATCAATAACTCGGGCTGTGGCAACAGTGTTAACGTAGCTAACCCGCAAATGTTGCGCTTGATTATGGATGCGTTACGGTATTGGGTTGAAATTATCGGTGTTGATGGTTTTCGTTTTGACTTGGCGGCGAGTTTAGGCCGAGATCCGCTGGCGTTTGACACAAATGCAGCGCTGTTTAGAGCAATAGAGCAAGATCCTGTTTTGCACGATGTTTTACTCATTGCTGAGCCTTGGGATATCGGCTTAGGAGGATATCAGGTAGGCGGTTTTCCATTGGGCTGGCGCGAGTGCAACGACAAATTTAGAGATACCGTACGCGCATTCTGGCGCGGTGATCGCGGCTTAACCAGTGATTTCGCCACTCGCGTTATGGGCTCACGCGATATCTTTCATAAAGGGGTTAAACCGATTTGTACGTCAGTGAATCCGGTCACTTATCATGATGGCTTTACCTTACATGACCTGGTCACGTACAAGCATAAACACAATACAGCAAACCTTGAAGAAAACCGAGATGGACATTCGCATAATCTGTCTGCGAATTATGGGCATGAGGGTGAAACCGACAATGTTAAGATCAATGCGTTGCGCGAACGGCAAAAGCGCAATCTTTTTACCACTCTGCTGCTATCTCAGGGGACGCCCCATATTCTCGGTGGGGATGAATTAAGCCGCACACAACAAGGAAATAACAACGCTTATTGTCAGGATAATCCTATCAATTGGTTACATTGGGATTTGTCTGCCACGCAAGCCAGTTTTTTGCGTTTTTGTCGCGAGGTAATTGCATTAAGAAATAGCAGTCAGTTATTACAAGAAATGCAATTAGACGATGATGGTTATTATCAGAGTAGAAATCCGGCGAGTGTGTTTTGGTATAAACCTGATGGCACCAACAAAGCGCCGCAAGATTGGCATGAAAGTGAGAATCAAGCGTTTGCGGTCGAAATACGGGGGCATGTCCAAGAGCAGGGCAATATGCGGCCTGAGCATTGGCTAATCTGCTTTAATGCGAGTGATGACGATGTACGCTTTGCGTTACCATTTTTTGCGCCCAAGGCGGGCTGGACTCTACGTTTAGATACGCGTTATGCGGATTTATCGATGCAACCAAAAGTCTGCGTTAAGCAGTTGTTTTTACAGGCGGGTAAATCAATTGCAATTTTCACCTACTCCTATTAGGCGAGCTTTGCTATTATGCCGCCCCATTATGCGATGGGGAAAACATGATGAATCAACCGAACCAAATAATCGCTGACGAAAATCTGTGTGATATCGGATTTATCGGCCTTGGCGTAATGGGTAAAAACCTTACCTTAAATCTAGCCGATAATGGATATCGTATTGCATGCTTTGATCTTGACCAAACCAAGGTTGATGCAATCATTGCGCAAGACGCAAAAGAGCGCGGCGATAAACCAGCGCGTGTCATGGCTTGCCGTTCTTACACCGAGTTGCTAAGTAAATTAAAAGCCCCCCATCTGATCATTTTATCCGTGCCCGCGGGCGAACCAGTTGACCATGTTTGTCATCATTTGATTGATTCTGGCATCGCAGCTGATGACATTGTCGTTGATACTGGCAACAGTTTATGGACAGATTCGGTTGAGCGTGAAAAGCACTACAAAGGCAAGTTCATATTTTTCTCTACTGCTGTTTCCGGCGGTGAGGTTGGGGCGCGCTTTGGACCATCCTTAATGCCGTCTGGCGATCCCTATGCTTGGACACGCTTAGAACCTGTGTTCCAAGCTATCGCCGCAAAAGTCGATCCGAAAACGGGTAAACCGATTGAATCTAACACTCCAGGGCAGCCGGTGACCGAAGGGGATCCCTGCGCAACCTATATCGGCCCCGTTGGTGCTGGGCACTACGTCAAAATGGTGCACAACGGAATTGAATATGCGGATATGCAGTTGATTTGTGAGGCCTATCACATCATGCGTTTGGCATTGAAGATGACTCCACAAGACATCGCCGCAGTATTTAGAGAGTGGAATGAGGGAGAACTAAATAGCTACCTCATCGAGATTAGCGCTGAAGTTTTGGAACAGCATGATCCCGAAACAGATCAGCCGTTGGTTGATGTTATCCTTGATCGCGCAGGACAGAAAGGCACAGGCCTTTGGACTGCTGTCAGTGCGCTAGAAGTTGGAAGTCCAGCACAAACCATCGCTCAAGCGGTTTTTGCGCGTAGTCTTTCAAGTTTGAAGAAAGAGCGTGTCGCAGCGAGTCAATGCCTTGCAGGACCTGAAACCCAACAATATGACGAAGCACAAAAGCAAGGTATTATTACTGCACTTAAGCATGCGTTATATTGCAGTAAGATCTGCGCGTATGCCCAAGGATTCCAGCTAATGGATATGGCAGCCAAGGAGCATGGCTGGAAACTCGATTTTGCTGAAATCGCCAAAATTTGGCGGGCAGGTTGTATTATTCGTGCCGTTTTCTTGCAGTCCATCACGCATGCCTATGAGCAAGATGAAAAGCTAGCGAACCTGCTGGTTGATCCATTTTTTACACAGCAAATTGTGGCTTATCAGCAGGATTGGCGCAGCGCCATTAGCCAAGCAGTGTTATCTGGGGTGCCATGCCCAGCAATGACATCAGCGCTAAGCTACTATGACTCTTATCGGATGGCCGTGCTACCCGCCAACTTGTTGCAAGGGCAGCGCGACTTTTTTGGTGCGCACACCTATCAACGCACGGATAAACCTGAAGGCAAACGTTATCACATTGAATGGAATGACCCACATCGTCCACAGGTGAGTATTAAGAAATAATTCTCTGTGACAGGAAAGGTTGATGAAAAAAAGTAACGATGAGTGGCGCCAACAGCTAACCCCAGAAGAATTTCGCGTGTGTCGCGAGAAGGGCACTGAGCGACCGTTTACGGGTGAGCTACTCAATCAGTTTGCACCCGGGCGCTACCATTGTACCTGTTGCGGTGCGCCGTTATTTGATGCCACAGCGAAGTTTGAGAGCGGCTGCGGTTGGCCGTCGTTCTCAGCTCAATCTAACGATGATAATGTCGGTTATCAAACGGATTTAAGCCATGGGATGCGGCGCATTGAGATTATTTGTAAGCAATGCGATGCACACCTTGGTCACGTGTTTGAAGATGGCCCAGCCCCAACGGGGCAGCGCTATTGTGTGAATTCCGTTGCGCTTAAATTCGTTGCCGGATCTAACCGCTAGTAGCAATACCCACGACCTCAGGCACCGGCTCTGAAGTTACTCCATTTGCCGTGGTGACCGATCACAAAACTGACATCAAGTACCCCATTGCAGATTATGAGCTAACACCTAATATGGCAATCATTGATCCTGATTTGGTGATGGAACTGCCACCCAAGCTGACCTCATATGGTGGTATAGATGCACTGGTGCATGGCCTCGAGGCATACGTCAGTATTTACGCTAACGAGTTTACTAACGGTCAAGCATTGGAAGCCATTCGTCTACTTTTCAAATATTTGCCCAGCGCTTACAAACAAGGGGCAAAAGATCCAAAGGCACGTGAAAAAGTGCATTACGCAGCGAGTATGGCAGGGATTGCTTTTGCCAATGCCTTTCTCGGCGTATGTCATAGTATGGCGCATAAGTTGGGCTCAGCATTTCATCTGGCACACGGCTTATCAAATGCACTGCTCATCACTGAAGTGATCCGCTATAACGCGACTGACAAACCAGCAAAGCAAGGAACCTTTCCGCAATATCAATACCCTCAGGCGACGGAGCGCTACGCAAAAATCGCAGACTACCTGGGGCTCGGCGGAGATTCTAGTGAGGAAAAGGTTGAGCGATTGATATTGGCCGTCGAGCGCTTAAAGAGGGAACTTGAAATCCCAACCTCCATCCAGCAGGCAGGCGTGAATGAAGAAGAGTTTATTAGTCGACTCGATGAGTTGGCAGAGTCAGCGTTTGATGATCAGTGTACGCCAGCAAATCCCCGATATCCGCTAGTTAAGGAAATTAAACAGTTATTTAAACAGGCATTTTATGGGCGTTGTGAGTTATCCAAATCAGTATCAACTAAATGACGCCATGGGGGCTGTTAAATTGGGTTTTCAGTTAAGCAAATCTATTCAGTGAATCGTATTCACTATACAAAGTAGCTCTGCGGGCAGTGCATGTATTTTAAGGTGCCAGCAAATATATTGAATGGGGTTGGTATCTGCTCAACTTACTTGTGCCACGATCAATTCTAGGGCATGACTAGATTTGATCTGAATCTAGTTTTTGGCACTCTTTATCTCGGTCGATGAACACTTCTGATAGTCTAATTATTAAACATTGAAAGTTGAGTTACTACGATGTCGCGCACATTAGCCATGATACTTGCCGGAGGTGAAGGGAAACGCCTTCATCCACTAACAAACTCGCGCAGCAAGCCCGCGGTGCCTTTTGCCGGCAATATGCGGATCATTGACTTTGTGTTAAACAATTTTGTCAATTCAGACTTTCTTAAAATCTATGTGCTGACTCAGTTTAAGTCCCAATCCTTAAGTATTCATATGGGGCAAGCATGGCACCTTTCTGGTGTCACGGATAACTTTATTCAAACGGTTCCCGCGCAAATGAGAATGGGCAAACACTGGTATGAGGGAACGGCTGATGCGATTTATCAAAATAGTAAATTCATCGGCTTACATCACCCAGACAATGTGTGTGTGTTTGGTGGCGATCATGTTTATAAGATGAATATTCGAGAGATGGTGGGTTATCACGAAGCCAAGGATGCGGAGCTAACCGTTTGTGCCACACGAATGCCGATTAAAGAGGCTTGTCGCTTCGGTGTTATAGAAGTTGATGAAGATTTCCGTATGGTCGGTTTTGTGGAAAAACCAGAAAACCCTAAATCTATACCTGGTCAGCCAGACATGGCGTTGGTTTCTATGGGCAACTATGTATTTGAGACCCAGTTTTTATACGCTGTACTGGAAGAAGATGCTAAAGACAAAAATTCAACGCATGACTTTGGCGGCGACGTGATCCCTAAAGTATTTCCACATCATCGAGTCTATGTGTATGATTTTTCGCAAAATACTATAAGAGGTGAGAGGGATACTTCGTACTGGCGAGACGTTGGAACTTTAGAAACATTTTGGCAAACGCATATGGATTTACTGCAACAAAATGCAAGATTGAACTTAATTAATCCTAAATGGCCAATGCGATCGTATTGCCCGCCGTTGCCGGCGGCAAAAGTTTTGAGCGATGAACTAGGCAACAATAGTGTTGTGGTTGATTCAATTTTATCTGCCGGCTGTCAAGTGGTTGCCGCGACATTAGTTAACTGTGTACTTGGTTTTGGCGTGCAGGTAGGCTGTGGGTGCGAGCTTCATCACTGCATTTTTCTCGGTAAAGCGCATGTAGGGCAAAACTGCAAACTACGTCGCGTTATAATCGATAAAAACGTCTACATTGCCGACGGCGTTGAGATTGGCTTTGATCGCGCGGCAGATTTAAAACGTGGATTAACGGTAAGTGATTCTGGCCTCGTAGTTATACCAAAAGGAGTTAAAGTAGAGTAATCGTGTTTGTGCGAAGCCAGTTTTCAGCAAATAAATCTGCGAAATAACCAAAATATGTCAATATTTTGATACGCAAAAATGAAATTTTATTTCATTTACGATGAAAAGGTAAACTCGCGCGCTTCGATCGTGTCGTGGATGCTATCGGCGCGTTTTTGCAAATAGTCAAAGTCTAACCCAGCATCACTTGCTATGCGTTGCAATGTGACGACATCAATTTCATTCTTGTCATATTCCTGAGCGATTAGGGCAAAAACGACTGCCATTTCACTTTCTCCTCGTTGTTGGTGCAAGGTATACAAGGAAGTAAATATTTCTGGGTCGATGGGTTGTTCATCGGTATACAACGAAAGTGCGGTATACAAAGCATTGATCGCTTTGCCAGTATCCCGCTTGGCATGGTAGCTGGCAAGACCCACTTGTAATGGAGCAGTAGTCAGTTCGCCATTGCGTTCAAAGCGTAAAAAACGAGCAAGGGCATCTTCATTACCATGGCGCGACCATTGATAATAGCTAAGGTAGGGATCATCGATGTTGCGCGTTTCATAGGCGAGACGTTTAAGTTCATTTTGCGCGGTTAATAGCCCTTTCATTCGCCCGGTTTCCTTTTCGCGCAATTGCTTATGACGGATTTGGGCAGCTTTGCCGATGCAGTCTTGATAATCTTCGAAGAACAAAATGAGTTGGTACTGCTGGCTATGCGTTGGCGGTTCTGCCAGTTGATACCGATGTTTGATAATGTCAGCCTTTTCCGCTCGACACCAAGCATCCGGATTGAGGTCATCACAGATACTCGGTTCTTCGCTACACATTTGAGCAACCGTTTTACTCGTAATCTGATCACACCCGCTGCCCAAGAGCGCGAAAAGCACTAACAAAATTGTGGAAAAATAACGGAAAAAAATAGTATTCCCCTCACAAGTAAATATAAAATTGAAAGTTTTCAACAATTTGGCGTTCTTCAAATGCTTCATTACAATACCGCCCGATTTTAGTGAGGGCGTTATCGTCGATAATCAGTGTAGCGTATTGTTCTGAATATTTGGAATTAAGACGCGCATATCAGCGATGCGTTAAGTATAGCGAATGATTACTTTCTAGGTGGGGCATGAATCAACAATTCGAGCAAGAGTTACAATCTAGTTGGCAGGAACGCCAAGAATACGCAGAGATGATGTTACCGTTGATCGGTAAAATGTATCGCAACAATGCTGTTGAAATTTCTATTTATGGTCGTCCGCTGCTTAATGCCAGTGCGATTGATGTGATCAAAGCCCACCGCACCGTACGTTTACATGAAGGCGTCAAGCTAAGACTTCGTGAAAGTTGGCCTATCCTTGAAGCGCTAAGCAACATGCAGCTTGCTCCATCACAGATTGACATCGGTAAATTAGCATTTGATTTCCATTATGGTAGTGCAGTTGATAAAACTGACTTAGATGCGTACTTGCGTGAAGCTTTGGTTGATGTCATCGACCGGAACGACGAACAAGCACCACAAGATGTTGTATTGTATGGCTTTGGTCGAATCGGGCGTTTACTTGCTCGTTTGATGATCGAACGTCAAGGTAAGAGCAATAAACTCCGCTTACGTGCAATTGTTGTGCGAGGTGGACGTGACGGGGACTTAGAAAAGCGGGCGAGCCTACTGCGTCGTGATTCAGTGCATGGGCCGTTCAACGGTAGCATTACCATTGATGAAGAACGCAAAGCGATTAAAGCGAATGGTTCGTATATTCAAGTCATTTATGCGAATAGTCCAGACGAAGTCGATTACACTCAGTACGGTATTAACAACGCGATTATTATCGATAATACGGGTATTTGGCGCGATCGTGATGGCCTTGGTTTGCACCTAAAAGCCAAAGGCGCGGCAAAAGCGATACTCACTGCGCCGGGCAAAGGTGATATCAAAAATATCGTGCATGGCGTGAACCACACTGATATTGAAGCCAGTGACAATATTCTAAGTGCAGCAAGTTGTACTACGAACGCTATCACACCAGTATTAAAAGCCATTGATGAAGAATATGGCATCATCAGTGGGCATGTCGAAACAGTGCATTCATACACCAATGACCAAAACTTAATTGATAATTATCACAAAGCTGAACGTCGTGGTCGCAGTGCACCGCTGAACATGGTTATTACTGAGACTGGTGCTGCTAAAGCAGTAGCAAAAGCCTATCCACAATTGGCTGGAAAGTTAACCGGTAACGCCATTCGTGTTCCAACGCCGAATGTGTCTATGGCGATCTTAAATCTGAATTTGAATAAGCCAACCGATAAGGTTGCCATTAACGAGTTCTTGCGTGATACGGCGCTGTTTTCACCTTTACAGCATCAGATTGATTACACTGCATCGAAAGAAATCGTGTCGACGGATTTAGTGGGTGCACGCGCTGCAGCGGTGGTTGATAGTCAGGCAACTATTGTGGCGGATAATCGTGTTACACTTTATGTTTGGTATGACAACGAGTTTGGTTACAGCTGTCAGGTTATGCGCGTAGTGCGTGACATGGCGGGACTTGATTTCCCAACAATCCCAGCAGATATACGTAAATAATTCGCAACGGTAGTTTAAGACGCCCGCTCGATGCGGGCGTTTTTGTTTAATCGGGAATGATCCGCTAGTGTAGACGGTCATAGTGTGCACGTCGTTGAGTTATGGAACAGATATGAGACTAGCAGGGCAAAAATGGACAGTGTGGTTGCGCGATATTCTTATCGGCGGACTGATTATCTTTGCAGTTTTACAGTGGCAGGAGCGCTCGCTTGTAGCAACTGATGGTACTGTAAAGATTGATAATCGCACGTTGATTTCTCTCGATGGACAGGAGCATTTGCTGCTGGCAACAGATAAACCAACATTGATTTATTTTTTTGCTCCTTGGTGCCAAGTGTGTCACTTGAGCATTGGGAATCTTGAATACATTAACACTGATAAAGTTGCGGTTGTGCGAGTTGCACTTGATTATTCTAACCTCGATGAGGTTTCTGAATTTGTGCAGACGCACGCTATTGAGGCGCCGGTTTTATTAGGAGATAACGCATTACGACGCGAGTTTAGCGTATCAGCCTATCCAACCTATTATGTTATCAATAAATCACATCAAGTCGTTGCTGGCACCCAGGGCTACAGCACAGCTTTAGGCTTAAAATTACGTCAAGTTTTTAATGCGCAAGATGGATAAATTTCTCACGAAGACGAATTGCTATTGAGTGAATAGGGGCAAGCCGTTTACACTAGCGTTTTGACAATAGAACGGACGTGTCATGCAAATTTCTGCAAACTTTGACAGCGGTAATATTGAAGTCATCAGTGCTGATTCCCCCGCGGATATTCAACTGCGTATTCGTAAAGATAACCAGTCGGACTTCTTTCAATGGTTCCATTTCCGCTTACATTCCACACCTTATGTACAACATACGCTGACAATCAATGAATTAAAATCTTCTGCGTATCCCGATGGTTGGCAAGGCTATGACATTGTTGCCAGCTATGACCGTGATGAGTGGTTTCGGATTGAATCAAGCTTTGATGGCGAGCGTTTAAGTGTCGACTTCACGCCAGAGCATGCCACCATCTATTTCGCTTATTTTGCACCTTATAGTTATGAGCGTCACCTTGATTTGATTGCACATGCGCAAACCTCATTAGATTGTACGCATAAGCTACTCGGTCAAACCCTAGATGGGCGAGACATGTCATTGTTGATTATTGGTGAGCCCACTGCAGACAAAAAACGGATATGGGTCACTGCACGTCAGCATCCTGGGGAGACCATGGCTGAATGGTGTGCCGAAGGGTTATTAACGCGCTTGCTCGATGAACAAGATGGATTAGCTCGGGCACTGTTACAGGAAGCTGTTTTCTATGTAGTGCCAAATATGAATCCTGACGGCGCGGCCCGCGGGCACTTACGCACTAATGCTGTTGGTGCCAACCTTAATCGTGAATGGGCCGAGCCGACTTTAGAGCGGAGCCCTGAAGTGTTCTATGTGTTGCAGGAAATGCAGGATACAGGGGTTGATATGTATCTTGATCTGCACGGTGATGAAGCGCTACCGTATAACTTTGTCGCAGGCAGTGAAGGGATCCCCAATTTCGATGCTCGAATGCAAGGCCTAGAAGATACCTTTCGCAATACGTTACTGGCCGTTACGCCTGAATTCCAAGTGGAACATGGCTACCCAAAAGATGAACCGGGTAAAGCCGATCTTACGATAGCGTCAAATGCGGTTGCACAGCGCTTCAACTGCATGGGATTGACCTTTGAAATGCCCTTTAAAGATAATGCAAATGTGCCAGACCCAGCCTATGGTTGGTCACCGCAACGCAGCATGCAATTGGGGGAAGATATATTGGTCGCAATACGTGCAGTTATTCAAGAACTGGGGTAACCTTTGCGGGCATTAACGACAACAATAACAATAAAAGGGGATTTCCTTGGAAGGCTTGTATAATTTTCTCGTTGATTTAGATGGATTGCTGGGAGGCGCTTTTTGGTTTCCTTATGTACTCCTAGGTGTGGGTTTATTTTTTACGATTTACTTAAAGTTCCCACAAATTCGCTTTTTCAAACATGCATGTAAAGTTATTACTGGTAAATTTGATAATGCCTCCGATCCCGGTGATACCAGTCACTTTAGAGCACTCACCACGGCCTTATCAGGAACTGTGGGTACAGGAAATATCTCTGGGGTGGCGTTTGCGATTTTCTTAGGCGGTCCGGCAGCGTTGTTTTGGATGTGGGCGACCGCATTTTTAGGCATGACCACAAAATTTGTTGAGGTCACGTTATCCCACAAGTATCGGGTTAAAACCGAGGATGGCACTATGGCTGGTGGGCCCATGTATTACATGGACCGACGTCTCAACATGAAATGGTTAGCGGTTGCGTTTGCAATTGCCACAGTCATCAGTTCATTTGGTACGGGTAACCTGCCACAAAGCAATGGTATTGCAACCAGTATTGAATCGACATTCGGCATTGATGCGTATATTGTCGGTTGGACACTTGGCATATTGCTCGCCTTAGTTATTCTTGGCGGGATCCAACGTATCGCAGCGGTGACAGCTCGAATCGTGCCCTTGATGGCGGTCATTTATCTCGTTGGTGCATTTGCGGTTATATTTGCTAATGTTGAGAATATCGGTCCGGCTTTTATGGCGGTTATTGGCGATGCCTTTACCGGTTCGGCGGCAGCCGGCGGCTTCTTAGGTGCGACCTTAGCCTATGCATTCAATCGCGGTGTAAACCGCGGTCTGTTCTCTAACGAAGCAGGTCAAGGTTCTGCGCCAATTGCACACGCAGCAGCCAAGACTAAAGAGCCAGTGTCAGAAGGTATGGTCTCCATCCTAGAACCTTTTATCGACACCATTATCATTTGTACTATCACCGGCCTTGTCATCTTGTCGTCAGGCGTCTGGAAAGAGAAGCATGAGAATATATTTGACCGTTCAGATATGCTTTTTGTGGCTGGTGAATATGCTGAAAGTGACGCTGCAAGCGTAGATAAATTGTATCGCTATTTAAATGACGTTGATGGCAACGCAGTAACCGCATTCAACGGGCAAATCTCTGTGGTTAATGGTGTTGCCGTCTCCGGTGGCTATACACTGATTAATTCACGCTCTATCGCAGAAGATGTTGAGTATCGCGTGAATGATGAAGATTTGTTTAGTGGTATGCTGGAAATTGTTGATGGGAAGCCGGTGCGTGATAACTTGCAGGTATCAGGTAAATCATTGGTGCACTCGGCGCCATTAACTGCGATTGCATTTACCCGTGGTTTCTTTGGTGATTTTGGCCAATATATCGTGTCCGTCGGTTTGTTGTTGTTCGCCTTTTCGACTGCGATTGCTTGGTCTTACTACGGTGATAGAGCGATGACCTATCTACTAGGCCCTCGCTCGGTTATGCCGTATCGAGTCATTTACGTTGCTGGTTTTATCTGGGCTTCGTTTTCAGATACGACCTTGGTGTGGGCGCTATCTGCAGTAGCGATCGTGGTTATGACGTTGCCTAACCTTTTTGGTATTATGCTACTGCGCAAAGAGATGAAAGAAACTGTTAACGATTATTGGCAACGAAACGGGAATAAATAACCGTCGCTTTTCTTAAGTGGGCATCAGTGTGCAACTGATGCCTTTCTTTTATGTAATCCACCGTTTTAACCTGATCTGCGCAATCTGTTTGAGCGCTTTTTGCGTATGAGCAGCAGTTCTGTTTGCTGCAAATTAAAGAAGAGGAGTCGAAAATGGCATTAATAGACTGTCCATCTTGTAATAAGAAAATTTCTGATAAAGCTAAAACCTGTTCCCATTGCGATTTTGCAATAGGTAACGCCAGTGAAGAAGATTTAGTGCGCAAGCAACAAATGCAGCGTTTTAATAAACGACAAAGTTTGCAAAACCAATCAATGCTGGCCATGTTGTTGTTCGTTTCTGGCTTTGGTCTGTGGTATTGGGGCGGTCAACAACCCACTGATCTGCAACAAAATATTGCTGTCGGTTGCTCGGTTGTTGGTTTTGTTTGGTACTTAATCAATCGTGCCAGACTGGTTATCTTAAAACGTTTTTCGTAAATTAATTTATGCAATTAGAACAATTACTTGCTGCTTTAACGCCAGAAATGTATGCCCGTATTAAAGGGTTAGTGGAAACCGGGAAATGGTTTGATGGTACAGCGTTAGAAGCCCATCAACGGGAGTTGTTGTTACAGGCAGTGATGATTTATCAGGCCAAGGTTGAACAATCAGGTGAGCACATGACGATAGGGGCTGATGGCGAAATTGTGCAAAAGTCGCGTCAGGAACTTAAAAATGAGCTGAAATTGGCACAAGAATCTTTAATTGCACGGTTCAAGAAGCATGATATTTAATCGTCTGTTTACGCCCAAATATGCACACCCTGATCCTGCAGTACGCATTAGTGCAATTGCCAACCTTGACCCAGATAAACCAGAGCATAAGAGTCAGTTGCATGAACTGGCGTTTAACGATGCTGAGGCGCGGGTTAGCCTAGCAGCGTTAACTCGGCTAAACAGCTTTGATTTATGGCTTAAAATGTCGCAGATTGCGGTTGATAAGCAAATCAAGAAGGCCGCAAAGCAACAGGTTATTGAAACATTAACCTCGCCATCCAGTGAACAATCGGTACAACAACAAAAAACAAATCTCAGCGAAATCCAAGATCCAATGATTTTGCGTGCAGTGCTTGAGCAAGCGACATGGCCTTCTCGGGATCTGGAGTTATTGCAGTTAGTGTTAGGGCGGATCAATGACAGTCAATTTACCCGAAGTGTATTGGCGCAGTTGACCGAACCCGCGGCGCTCAAGCAGCTTTTGGATAACATCGACAATCAAGCAATGTTGATCAAGTTACGCAAGCAAGTATCTGATCCGAAAATGCAACAAGTCGTAAGCGCACGAATTACTTTGTTGGAAGAACGCGCCAAGCGACCGTTGGAGTTGCAGCAGCGGTTAAAATTGGATCTTGCAAAGCTGCAAGCACTAGCCGAACACGACGACTATCTTACTTGGCAAAACCGGCGTAAAAAGCTGCGTACCAATATTGATTCAGTATTACCAGAGCTTGCCTCGTTGGCTTCTGAGCAAGCCGATTTAATGCGCAGCAAGCTAGCCAAAATTGAAGCCCGGTTGGATGGAATTTTTACTCGTCTTAAGCCACTAATAGACGCTCAACATCGCGCAGAAAAACAGGCTGCAGAGGCACAGCGATGGCGACTAAAAGCTGAAAACATATTGGCAACAACTCAGTTTCACATCGCACAAACACTTGAGCAATTGCAGGCGCGTGAAAATGCGACAATTCAGACTCAACTAGAACAGCATCTACATGCCTATAAAACCCTAGAAGAGCCGCAGAAGAAAGCGGAGGAAGCCTATGAAGCACTGCGCACAAGCCTGACTTACTTAGCTGCATTATCCTCTGATATTGAATTGCTTATCGCGGTCAAAGTTCGTCTATCGACATTTTTGCAGCAGTTTGATAAACCGCTCAAAGAAACGCTGACCATTGAGCAAGTCAATGCGTTTCGAAACCTGGAGAGTGAATTCAAGCAGCAACTAACGCGTGTTATTAATCCTGTACCTGTTGACATATTACGCCTATGGGATTCGTTGGTCGAACAGTGGCAAGGTGTGATAGTGCAATTTGAGCAGCGCCAATCCGATAATCAGCGTTTTTGTCGAAGTAAAATCCGTACGGCGTTGGCATTGATTGAACAAGGTAAGTATAAGCCTGCGTTAGCCATATATGCTCAGGTAAACGAACGCTTTATGGATTTAGCTGAACGCCAGCAAAACCAGCTTATGCGGCAGTTTGAACAGCTTCGTGGCGAAGCAGAGAAATTGAGTGACTGGCAAGCCTATGTGGCAGTGCCCAAACGGCCTGAGCTCCTCACACAAATGCAGACACTGGCCAGTGCGAAAAATATCGATATTCAGGAACGCAAGCAGCAGGTGGCCGCCATACGCGCCAACTGGCAATCATTGGGTGATGTCGCATTAGATCAAGAAACTACCAATGCTTTTGAGCAAGCTGCAGAGGCTGCTTTTGCTCCATGCCGTGAGTTTTACCAACAGCAGGCTGAGAAACGCGCGGCGAATAAACAACAGGCGATAATTATTCTGGGAGAGTTGGAGCAACTGGCTGTGGATATTGACAATCCCTCATTAGCCCAAACTTATCATCGTTTGCGCCAAGCATGGTATGGGCTTGGCGAGTTAGAGCGTAAGGATTGGCGTGAATTAGCGCGCCGTTTCAAGCAACTCACTGCGCCGTTGAATTCGCGGGTTCGCGAACTTGAAAAACACAACGCTCAGCGCAAGCAACAATTAGTCGCGCATGCGCAGAGTATTTTGACGAGCTTACCAGAGGATACCGCAACTCAACTGCAACGTTTACAAGACCAGTGGAAGGCGGTGGGATATGCTGGGAAAAACACGGATCAGGCGCTCTGGACTGCATTTAGACAGTACAATGATGAAGCGTTTGTTGCCTTACGACAACGCCAAACTGAAAATAAAAATTTAGCTGACCAGCGAGTCAAAGAATTGCAGGACGACATACAATTATTGCGGGATGTAATGTTACAGGAGCCAATGACATTAAAACGTGCTGACCAATTGCAACAACAGTTACGAGAATTGTCACAACACATTCGCAATGATGTGGAAATTTCCGCGCAGAAAGGCGCCTTGCAGAAAAAACTGACAAAGATAGAAACGGAGCTCAATGAGCTGAGTAAAAAGCATCAGGCTGCTGAAAAATTGGCGTCGTTAAAAGCCGTATTTCAGCAACTGTCTGCTATCGTTGGGAGCGGAGAATCACCCGAGTCACTCGGTGATTTACCGTTTAAAGTAATCGATAGCGAGTATACACAGGAATTTGATCGCACAGCATTGACTATACAGCTAGAAATTACCTGTGGACGCCAGTCTCCGCCATCCTGCCAAACGGATCGCGAAGCCCAGCAATTACTGATGCTGCAATACAAATTGCACAATGGCAGGATGCCGAGTAGTGATGAATTAGTGTCTGGTTGGTTAGCGAAGGGACCTATTTTGCAAGAAGAACAGACATACCTAGACAGGGTTCAGGTCGTGCTAATGGCCGATGCGGAGCGGTTTTAACAATGGTTACTGAAAGTATTGAATTTAGCTTTACCAGTGAGCCTGTGGCTTATCGTTTTCTCAATACAGTAAAGAACTGGCACCAAGATGATATGCGCGTAGAGTATGGCCGAGATGCGGCTCATGTTAGGGTGACATATAAGCCCGCGAACACGGGTTTCGATGATACGTTATCGCGGCTAGATACGCTTGCTGCTGGAATGAATGGGCGAGCGCTATGATTTGCTCGCCATGGCTTTATTTTTTAAATAGTAAAGTCATCCGATCCGATTCGCCAATGGCATCAACGCTGGCTTTTTTATTCGGATCATCTTGCACACCAAAATAGGTGGGTGGTAAGCGCCAAACCATGTCAGACTCAGTTGGAGTGTCTTTTGGGTTAGCATTGATTTCACTACTATCAACAAAGGTGAAGCCCGCGCCCTCGAATCTGGCTATCAATTGTGACTGTTTCAGGTAGCCGGCACTACCATCTGCCCACTTATCACTGTTATCCTCTGGCGCTCGATGTTGGACAACGCCAACCATTCCGCCGTCTTTGAGTAAGTTGTATGCCGCAGTTAACGCCTCGGTTAATGTACCGGCTTCTTCTTCAAAGCGATTTAGGTTGTGTAATGCGCGAATAAATAATACGCGATCAGCGGTGCCGTGTAATTCTTTGGGTGTAGTGGCAAACGTAAATGCTTGGACATCAAATGGTGCGTTGGGGTAGGCCATTACCATGCCAGTAAATTTAGCGGTTAACGCCACTTGCTCCGCAATTGCTTCGTCGGTGAAGAAACCAAAGCGAGCCCACATGTCATCATTATAGTTGATGCCGTACACACGCCCTTTTTCACCCACGAATGGAGCAATTATTTGTGTATACCAACCGCCCCCCGGAAGAGCTTCAGCCACCGTCATGCCAGGTTCAAGTTTAAAAAACTGTAGGGTTTCAACCGGGTTTCTTGCCGCATCTCGAGCTTTAACTTCGAGCGGGCGTGACTCAACAATATCAAATAACGTGGGAGGGCCCGCGAATGAAACTGGTGATAGTAAAGCGGTGAGTAATACTAGTGCTGATGTTCGCATAGACGTTCCTTAGCTAGGCGCAGTTGACTGAAATGGGGGCGATTCGCTGCAATTGTGCTGCATCGAATAAACACTTCTATAGCGTAGTTTAATCCAGCCAAATAGCTAGCGTAATATCCGCGTTCTATCACAGTATTGCTGTCGCTTATCCCACATCTCAGTAGCCATGAGATAACGTTAATAAAACGGGAACTCTGAGTTGTATCTGGAGTGATGTTAGCTGAGTTCGCCGCACAGATCTTGTTGCATCAATTGGCGTGTAGCATCGTAGTCATATCCTTGTGACAACAAGAAATGCAACTTGGCTAATGCCGCTTCGGGGGTCATATCAGACCCAGAAACAACGCCTAGTTCGCTCAAAACATGACCGTTGGCATAGCCACTCATGTCGACTTTGCCACGCGCGCACTGGGTACAATTAACAACTATGATACCTTGCTCACGAGCAAAGCGCAGCGGTGCCAGTATGGCCTCTGACTGTGGTGCATTGCCAACGCCATAACTCAATAAAATAAGTGCTTTTACTGGTTGTTGTAAGATATTTTGGATTACGTCTGCCGAGATCCCGGGGTATAAGCTGATCAATCCAATGGGTTGCGGGAATATATGCTTGACGCTAAGTGCACTAGCCTGCGGCGCAGGGCGGTGCTGATGGGTTACTTGGATTTTTATCCCTGCATTGATCAATATTGGATAATTGGGCGACTCAAATGCATCGAAACCGTTGGCATCGACTTTGCGTGCACGATTTCCGCGTAGGAGCTTGTTATTAAAAAATAAAGTAACTTCAGGAATAGGAAAGTTAGCTGCGATATATAAGGCATTCAACAGGTTCTCTTGTCCATCGGAGCGAAGCTCTGCGAGAGGAATTTGCGAACCAGTAACGATCACAGGTTTATTTAAGCCTGAAAACATAAAACTCAGCGCTGAAGCGGTATATGCCATAGTGTCAGTGCCGTGCAGAATAATAAAACCGTCATATTGGTCATAATGATCGGCGATATCGTCTGCCATTTTTTGCCAGTCGGCAGGTGTCATGTCGGAAGAATCGATCAAGTTTTCATATTCGTGAATATGAAACTCAGGCATTTCACTGCGATTAAATTCAGGCATACCAGCCAAGGTTTCTGTTAAAAAACCAGGCGCCGGCACGTAACCGCGAGCAGAAGGGCGCATACCAATTGTGCCGCCTGTGTAGGCAATGTAAATCTTCTTGCGCATATGAGCCATCCTGTTATAACACCGCGCGGCTGAGTACGTTTTCGACAAACGCAGTCTAACCGGCGTTGACTATTTTACTTCTTCGCCAGCCGCTTGCTTATCGGCGTGGTAGCTTGAACGCACCATAGGACCACAGGCTGCATGTGAAAAACCAATCGACTTTGCATACTCACCGAGTTCATCAAACTCGACAGGCGGAACATAGCGTTTGACAGGGTAGTGGTGTTTACTTGGTTGAAGATATTGCCCAAGTGTTAACATATCCACGTCATGCGCGCGCAGGTCATCAAGGACAATTTGAATTTCTTCGTTGGTTTCGCCCATTCCCATCATTAGCCCTGATTTCGTCGGGATATCAGGATGCTGTGCCTTAAATTTCTTCAGCAAGTCCAATGACCATTGATAGTTAGCTCCCGGCCGACACTCACGATAAAGCCTTGGAATGGTTTCCAAATTATGATTGAAAACATCTGGAACACCTTGCTTGAAGATTTCCAATGCACGATCCATGCGCCCTCTAAAGTCGGGTACTAGTACTTCAATCGTAGTCGTTGGCGAGTGTTCGCGTATGGCATTAATGCAATCGACAAAATGTTGTGCACCACCATCTCTTAAGTCATCTCTGTCAACCGAAGTTATGACCACATAACGCAGACCCATTTCTTTGATTGTCGTTGCGAGTTTAAGTGGCTCTTCTGCTGATGGCGGTAAGGGTTTGCCATGTGCGACATCGCAAAAGGGGCATCGGCGGGTACAGATATCACCTAAAATCATGAACGTTGCGGTGCCGTGGTTAAAACACTCGGCAAGGTTAGGGCAACTAGCTTCTTCGCACACCGAGTGAAGTTTATTTTTGCGTAGCGTTTGCTTAATGTGATCAATACGGTCAGTAGTGCGAGGAAGCTTTATCTTAATCCAATCAGGCTTGCGCAACATCTGCTCTTTTTCCGTTGGCACTATGGTGATTGGAATGTGTTTTACTTTTTCGTCATCGCGGAGTTTGACGCCCGCTTTGGGTTTAACGTTACTCATCAAAACCTTCTATATAATCATATGAATGCACACCAATGAGTGCACCAAAATGCTGTACTAACGGAATGGCTACGTTAGCCACCGAATCTGGACCATTTAAGCGCGCACAATCTACCATTTCTAAGCCGGCATAGCCACAGGGGTTGATCCGTTGAAATGGGGTCAGGTCCATATTTACGTTGAGTGCTAAACCATGAAAGGAGCAACCCTTGCGAATACGTAATCCGACTGAACAGATTTTTTTCTGATCAACATAAACTCCTGGTGCATCGGCCTTGGCATAGGCTTGGATTGTATCTTCGGCAAGTAGGTTCACCACACATTGCTCGAGAGCCGTGACCAAATGCCTAACACCTAACTTGGCGCGTTTAATATCAATTAAGCAATACAGCATTATTTGACCAGGGCCGTGGTACGTAACTTGTCCACCGCGGTCAACAGGAACCACAGGGATGTCACCGGGCATCAGAATGTGTTCTTCTTTACCCGCTTGACCTTGGGTAAATACTGGATCGTGTTCGAGTAACCACACTTCATCTTGGGTGTGCTCGTTGCGCTGGTCTGTAAAGGTCTGCATTCGCTGCCAAATCGGCAAATAGGGCTGTCGCCCTAATTGCCGCACAACCAATACGGGAATGCCGGAGTTATCTGTCATAAATTAAAGTACGACGCGCACTAATTCCAGCTTTGAGAGTTCAGTATAAATGGTTTCCATATGGTCCTTACTGGTTACCTTTACACTCAATGATAAGGAGTGATAATTACCTTTGCTGCTCGGTTTTACCTTGGGCGCATAATCGCCGGGCGCGAGTTGTTGCAGTCGGTTTATCACCACCGCTGGTAGGCTTTCATGCGCTACGCCCATTACCTTAAAAGTTTGGTAGCATGGGAAATCTAATAATTCATCAAACCGGGTGTCCACGGTTAACTCCTGCGTTATCGCTATCTGCGTTGTTAACTATCAAAACCTAGCTGTAACTTAATATAGTCAACGGCTCGGTCAAAAAATCCACCTTCATTTACTTCATGCAACGCTACCAGTGGATATTCAGCTATATCTTCGCCATCAAGTTGAATAAATAATTTACCAACCACTTCACCTTTAGCTAGTGGGGCTTCTAATTTCTGGTCGAGAACAAAATTGGCCTCGAGGTTCTTCACCTGTCCGCGTGGGATGGTAATTGGGGTCGATTGATTAATTCCCAAGTCTACAGTTTCACGATCACCCATAAAAATACGGTGAGCAACAAAACTGGTGCCGGCTTCATAGGGTGTAACTGTTTCGTAAAAGCGAAAACCATAACGCAGCAGTTTTTTATTTTCTTCTTTACGTGAACGTTCACTGTCTGTGCCCATAACAACAGATATTAAACGCATATCCCCCTGGGTTGCCGAGGTAATCAGACTGTAGCCCGCATCAGAAGTATGACCGGTTTTGATGCCATCGACATTCAGGCTTTTATCCCACAATAGGCTATTGCGGTTGTATTGTTTAATATTGTTGTAGGTAAATTCTTTCTCGCTGTAAATGGCGTACATCTCTGGCACTTCGTTGATGAGCGCAGCAGAAAGAACAGCCATATCGCGAGGTGTTGTGTAGTGATCAGCATCGTGCAACCCATGACTGTTCACAAAGTTGGTGCCTGTCATACCTAAATTTAAAGCGTGCGCATTCATCATATTGGCAAAGGCACTTTCGCTCCCGGCAACGTGTTCAGCCATCGCTACGCAGGCGTCATTGCCTGATTGCACCATAATACCGCGTAACAAATCAGCTACCGAAACTTCAGTACCGACTTCAATAAACATTTTAGAAGAATCAGGAAAGTTTTTAGCCCATGCATTCTCTGAAATTTTAACTTTATCTGTCATGGCAATATTACCGGCTTGAATTTCCTTGCCGATGACATAGACCGTCATGATTTTGGTTAAACTCGCGGGGGCTAAACGCATATCAGCGTTTTGTTCGGTAATCACTGTATCTGTTGCTGGGTCGATTAATAGATGCCCCTCAGCCGCTACCGATGGCGGTGGCGGGATAACTACCGCAGCTTGTGATAATGGCGTCAATGAGATAAAGAATGCAGCCGATAAATAACGTAATTTTGAAAGCATGAAACTACCGTTTTTTGAGTTATGGTTTTAGGGAGTGAGCCCCCTTGAATTAGCGCGACGTTTAGCAAAACGAACTGTTGCAATAGTATCGCAAAACGCCACCTTGGGACTAGGCTAAGACCATAAAAAATATGAAAAGTTTAGTCTGCGTTAGATCAATCCTGGATTTTACCCTTAGGTTAGGGAGCCGAGATGCTAAAGGCTTCTGGAAATCCGGTGGTTCGTAATTCATCTAACAGCAAATCGGCTAGGTGTTGATTGGAAATTGGACCCAAGCGAAGGCGAATAATACTGTCTTGATTGACGGTTAAGGTTGGGACTTGATAACGCACCGTTAAATCATCAGAAATTTTTTGGATTTTGCGTTCATCACTGAGTGCAGCAACCTGAATATATACCCCACTGGGAGCGGCGGATTCAGTTGTCACTGCAGCGGTGGTATCTTCGTTTGGTGCCGGCACACTGATCCCTGCATACTCGGCGTAACTCATGGTGGGTCCATTCCCCACAGTCACCCGGTTTTGGGCATCAAAATGAATGACTTCCAAGTCTACTTGCGCTGTACCTGTTTTGAGAAAATCGAGTTTTTTTGCGGCTGCAAAGGATAAGTCGATGATCCTATCCTGATGAAACGGGCCGCGGTCGTTCACGCGTACTATGACCTGTTTACCATTAGCGCGATTAGTGACTCTTACAAAGGAGGGTAAAGGTAATGTTTTGTGCGCCGCTGTCATTCCATACATGTCATACACTTCGCCGTTTGAGGTCAGATGGCCATGAAATTTTTGTCCATACCATGAAGCGTACCCCGACTGAGTAAAGCCTTTGCCAGTTTGCAGCGGATAATAGCGTTTTCCTAACACCGTATATGGGCGGCTGTTCCATTCGCGATAGGGCTCATAGTGAGGAATTGCGCTTTCTCGTGCGATCGAAGAGGGAACATGAGTGGGAGCTGAATCATGGCGCTGCGAGTAGCGACCGCCATATTGGCATCCTTGCAGAACAAGAACGAGCAATAACAGTGACCCCAAGTTTGTTGTTGTATTTTTCATTAGCGCGATAACAATCTGGCCTGCGTACTGATAGCCATTAGAATGCCAAAACCAGCGAGCAGTGTCACCATTGATGTGCCACCATAGCTAACGAGTGGCAATGGCACTCCGACAACAGGCAACAGACCCGAGACCATACCCATGTTAACAAACACATAAACAAAAAAGGTAAGGGTAATAGCACCGGCTAGCAACTTGCTAAATGCATCTTGTGCACGCACTGCGATCCACATACCGCGTAACACGATGAAGGCATAGATCCCGAGCAAACCGAGTACCCCAAACAGACCAAATTCCTCGCTGAAGACGGCAAAAATAAAATCGGTATGACGTTCAGGTAGAAATTCGAGTTGTGATTGAGTGCCCTGTAACCAACCTTTACCCTCGATCCCACCAGAGCCGATGGCAATTTTCGATTGAATAATGTGGTAGCCTGAACCCAGCGGATCACTTTCTGGATTTAAGAATGTGAGTACCCGTTGCTTTTGATAGTCCTGCATTAAGAAAAACCACATGATAGGCATAAAAGCACCGGCTAAAGCCGATACAATAGTGATTAGTTTCCAAGTCATACCGGCGAGAAATAGTGCAAAGATGCCAGAGCTGGCAATCAGCAATGAGGTACCCAAATCAGGCTGTTTGGCAATCAATACTGTTGGGATCGCAACCATGATAAAACCAATCACAATCTGATAGGTGCGCGGGGGTAGGGTAAATTTACTAATATACCAAGCCACCATCATAGGGACTGCCAACTTCATTATTTCTGATGGTTGGAAGCGCATGAAACCGAGGTCTAGCCAGCGTTGCGCACCCTTACCAACGACACCAAACAAAAGTACGCCGACGAGCATTAATAAACCGACGGTGTAGAAATAGATTGCCATGCCGCGATACATCATTGGGGGGATTTGCGCTAAACAAAACATCACAAACAGCGCTAAGCCAAGGCGGATAAGTTGCCGTTGGATCAGGGCTGGGTCTTGGCCGCCAGCGGAGTATATGGTGACTAAACCTACCGCCATCAACACCAATAAACCTAAGAGTAATACGCCATCAATGTGCAGGCGTTGAAGCAAACTCGTTTTGTTTGGATTAATGGGTGTGCGGATCATGGTGTTTTTAAAGCCTCGGTGGCGGCAACCTCAGTCGGTTGGGCAAACTCGTGATTACGGAAATAAAAGTCCATGATTTGACGGGCCAATGGCGCCGCATTACTACTGCCACCACCAGCGTTTTCAAGCACCACGGTGACTGAAATTTCTGGATTGTCGTACGGTGCATAGCCGATGTACATGGCATTATCGCGTAAGTGCAGCGCGACATTTTCTTCTTCATATTCTTCATCTTGACCGACAGTAAATAATTGTGCTGTCCCCGTTTTACCGGCCGAGACGTAACGAGTTTTGGCAAATGCATTGCGTGCAGTACCATGTTCGCGATTGACCGTTCCGTACATGGAGTCGAGCGCCATATCCCAGTGCTTATCATTGACAACATCTATCGGCCGAGCCGTCTTGAGTCCTTCAAGTTGCAGACCATCAGCGGTACTCACGCCGCGCAATAGTTGCGGGAGAACTTTCTCACCATGGTTAATTAACATGTTTACTGAGGCGTTAATTTGAATTGGCGTTGCGGTCCAGAAGCCTTGGCCGATGCCCACGGGGATTGTATCGCCAATATACCAAGCTTCGTTCATCTGTGCGCGTTTCCAGCCGCGCGATGGCATATTTCCATCAGCCTCTTCATGAATATCGATCCCGGTATAATCGCCGAATCCAAATTCACTCATCGACTCACTGATGGCATCGATACCCAAGTTATAAGCGAGGTCGTAAAAGAACGTATCACAGGAAACTTCTACTGCTTTGATTACATCGACTTCGCCATGGCCGCCTCGTTTCCAATCTCGCCAAACATGATCAACGTTATCGATACGATAGCGACCATAGTCCTTCATGACCGTCTCACTATCGATGACGGCACGCTCTAATCCGACTAACGCTAGGTGCGGTTTAATGGTTGATGCAGGTGGATATTGGCCCTGTGTGGCGCGGTTGATCAAAGGGCGTGCTCGTGAGTTGAGTAGGGCATTATAATTTCGACTACTGATCCCATGTACGAACATATTGGGATCATAACTGGGGTTTGAGTACAGGCTTAAAATCGCGCCGGTTTTCGGTTCGGTTACAATCACTGCTGCGCGACGGTTGCCAACCAAGCGCTGAACCTCAAGTTGCAATTCCAAATCTAAATTTAACACCAAGTCTTCACCGGGAATAGGTGGTTGAAAGTCAAGTGTACGTAATATTCGCCCCTGATTGTTGACTTCAACTTGTTGGTAACCTACTTGGCCGTGTAATCGCTCTTCATAAAATCGCTCGATACCTAATTTCCCAATATCGTGAGTGGCATCGTAATTCGCCTCTTGGCCTGACTCGATAAGTTTATTCAGATCATTTTTGTTAATCTTGGCAACGTAGCCCAGCGCATGGGTCAATGCAGCACCAAACGGATAATGTCGCGCCAGTCGTGCATTAATGCTGACACCGTCGAAGCGGTGTTGATGGACCGAAAACTTGGCAACTTCATCTTGTTCAAGTCGGGTTTTTAAAGCCACAGGTTTGAAGCGTCGCTGACTCTTTAAGTTCTTTTTAAAATCGTCGATTTGCTCATCGGTAACCGTAATAATTGCCCTAACCTCGGCGAGCATTTGGTCTATATCTGCTACTTGTTCAGGGATCACCTCGAGACTAAAAACGGGGACATTTTCAGCCAAAATGATCCCATTTCGATCCAAAATTAGCCCGCGATTGGGTGCCACGGGTAACACTTTGATGCGGTTTCCGTTTGACCGTGTTTGGTAGTCTTCAAACTGCGTCACCTGCAAATGGTAGAGATTGCTAATCACAATACCAATCAAGGCTGCAATCATGATTAACGCAACCACTGAGCGACGTGCAAAAAGATTCGCTTCAGCGGTATGGTCACGAATGGTTTGACGCTTAATCGGCACTACTACTCTCGGTGGTATGGATGATTATTATTAACGCTCCAGGCGCGATACAGTGATTCAGCTAGAATGACACGGACCATTGGATGCGGCAGAGTAAGTGCGGATAAGGACCATTGCTGTTCGGCAGCCTGTGTGCAGGCAGGAGATAAACCTTCTGGCCCACCGATCAATAAACTGACATCGCGCCCATCCAGTTGCCAAGCGGCAAGATTTTGCGCTAATTGCCCTGTACTCCAGTTTTTTCCGGTCACAGCTAGCGCAATAATCCGAGTGTGCTTACCCGCGGCTTTCAGCATTAAATCACCTTCTTTTTCGAGGATCCGCGGAATATCGGCGTTTTTACCGCGCTTCCCAGGTGGAATTTCGGTAAACGTGACAGGCATATCCGGTGGAAATCGACGTAAATATTCGTTACATCCTTCCGACACCCATTTCGGCATCTTGTTCCCAACGGCAATGATCTGAATGCGCATTTAGCTCCAGAGCTTCTCTAATTGATAGAAATCGCGAGTTTCGTCTTGCATTACATGCACAACAACATCGCCTAAATCAACCAGTACCCACTCGCCAGTGTCTTTGCCTTCAATACTTAGTGCAGGATTACCTTCTTGTTTACAGGCTAAGGTGACATTTTCTGCAATTGAAATCACGTGTCGTTTAGAGTTGCCTGAACAAATAATTAAGGTATCTGTAATACTGGATTTTCCGGATACATCTAATTCGATGAGATCGCGACCTTTCATATCATCAATCTTGTCTTTAACAAATTGAACGAGTTCTGTGTGGTTCAAGTTTTCTCCTATCACAGTTGAGCGTTAGTTATATAAATTATGGCGCTGACAATACTGGAAAACACTGCGTGGCAGCAGATGCTGCGTTTTGTCGCCAGAGTCCGGTTGTGTAAGCAAGTGACGAATTTCCGTAGATGATACCTCTGTAAGGGGGCTTTCTGCAAAAAATAGCTGTCCATGTGGCACAGTATGCAACTGACTCTTGTGTTTTTGATGATGCTTATCGATCCATTGTGCTATCTGTTGTGAGGGGGCGGTAATGTCATCTTGGCGCGGCAACACCAAAATATTACACAGGTCGATGAGGGCATCCCATTGGTACCATTGGTCAAGTGTGTTTAGCGAATCCTGCCCCATTATAAATACGATACTGCCAGCCGATGACAGTGCTCTCAAGTGACGCAATGTTTGAATCGTGTAGGAGGGCGATGGCAGTTGGGTTTCGATTAAATCGACAGTAAATAACGGATAGTCAAGGCATACTAACTCTAGCATCTCGACACGTTGCTCAAAGGATGCGCCAATGATCGTCTTGTGCGCCGGATTCGGGGTTGGAAGCAGGCGAATACGCTCTAACCCAAACTCCTGCGCGGCGCTGATTAATGGATAAATGTGCCCGTTATGGGGCGGATTGAAACTGCCTCCGAACAAAGCAAGTGGCATTTGCATCCGGCTCATAACGTATACGAGGCTAATGCCGCAGGAAGAAACAACAAACATAAATGGCACAGTGTGACATAAGGTTTGCTAACACTGGTCTGTTTAAACTGTAAATCTGCTATCGCCAACTTATGCTGCATTTGCAGCAGATCTTCGGCGTTTAAGCGGGCAAGTGCGGCGCTATATAAACCCTGTCGATTCTGCCAAATTCGATGTTTTTGCCAAGCGGGTTGCTGTCCAGCAAGCTGCTCTTGTTTTAACGCCCATAATGTTTGCCACTCGCGGATCAATGCCCAAATGACGATATTCGGTTCGACGCCCTCACTTTCGAGACGATACAGGATCTTAATTGCACGCTGGATATCGCCATTCAGTAACCCGTCGACTAATTGAAAAACATTGAATCGAGATTGGTCGATAGTAGCCGAACCCACTTGCTCGCGAGTTATGTGAGCATTGGGATATAGGAGTGATAGTTTTTCTATTTCCTGACGTGCGGCCAGCAAGTTACCTTCACAATTATCGGCGAGTAACGTGATGGCTTCAGGTTCCGCTTGTAGATTGTTACTCTGCAAACATTGACGGATCCACTGTTGTAGGCGCTGGCCTTCTTGCGGAAAACATGGGGTATAAAATCCGCGCTGCAAACAGGCTTTAAACCATTTGGCATTTTGTACATCTTTGCCAATTTTGCCGCCATGCACTAGCAATAAAACATCAGTTAACTCGGTATTGGCGATTTCTACTAACGCTTTACTGCCCGCAGTGCCGGGTTTGCCGGTTGGGATTTCGAGCTCAATGTACTGGCGATCAGCAAACAGCGACATCGATTGAGTCGCCTGCATAAGCTGCGACCAATCAAATTCACTATCTGCCACAAGCGTTTGTCGTTCATTAAAGCCTTGCGCCAAGGCCGTTGTGCGAAGCTGATCAATGCACTCTAGCTTTTGTTGTGGCTCATCACCAAACAGCAAAACAATGCTCGGTAGTGTTTGCTGAATGTGGGCGTTAAATCGATCGGGGTAGATTTGCATCAGGCTATTGATTCGGTATTGCGACGGGCGCTTGGCTCGCCATTAAACGGATCATGCGGTCTGCAGCATCTGCGCGCATCTCATCAAGGATCAAATCGAGCTCGCGTGATTTTGCCAATACCTGATCCGGATCGTCTTGATATTCGCGCAAAATTTCCACACTGGAATCAATCGCCTCCGAACCGGGGTAAGTTACGCGATAGTCGACGCGATATATTAACTCATACTCTGCGACCTGTCCGGTACGAAACACCGACAATAAGCGGCGGGTTAAGTTTTCCGGGCGTAACTCAATGATCACCGTGTTGGGTAGTTCAGATTCAGTCGCACTGCGCGTGTAATTTAGTTGATAGACTGCGAGTCGCTCGCGTAATGCACGGGCTTGAGGATCGTGCGCAGACAAGCTGCGCACTTCCACTTGCTGAATGTGTTCAGGAAACTGCTGCGAACCGCGCAGCGCAAATCCGCACCCTGCTAATGTCAGCAGGCCAAGACTGAGGCATATCCAAAGCGCTAACTGACGCATACTATTTTCCAAACCTAGTTCGCGACGATATTAACAAGCTTACCAGGCACCAGAATGACTTTGCGTACGGTTTTATCATGGATAAAGTTTTGCACATTGTCATGGGCCATGGCTGTAGCTTTTACTGACTCTTCATCGCTATCAGCGGCAACGGTTATTTTCGCTCTAACTTTGCCATTGACCTGAACGATGATCAGTTTTTCATCTTCAACTAACGCTGATTGATCCGCCTGAGGCCAGCCAGCAAATTCGATGCTGTCTGCATGTCCCAGCGCTTGCCACAAATGTTGGCAAATGTGCGGCGTAACTGGATTTAACAACTGGATCATTGCCTGAATGCCTTCCGCCAAAATAGCGTTGTCAGTAGCAGTATTTGTTGGCGCTTTTTGTAAGCGGTTCAATAATTCCATGATTGCCGCAATAGCCGTATTGAAAGTTTGGCGACGACCAAGATCATCACTGACTTTGTCGATGGTTTTATGGATCTCACGACGCAAGTCTTTTTGCGCTTTATTGAGGTCGGCAAAGTGTTGTTGTGCAGGATTAGCGAATTGCTGTAATGCATCCATATTGTCCATGGCAAGGCGATAAAGACGTTTCAGGAAGCGGTGTGCACCATCAACACCAGAATCAATCCATTCCAGTGTTTGCTCTGGTGGTGCCGCAAACATGGTAAACAACCGCACTGTGTCGGCGCCATACATATCAATTACTTGTTGTGGATCGATGCCGTTATTTTTGGATTTCGACATTTTGGTCATACCACCAGCAATCACCGTTTCGCCATCGCTCTTTAATACAGCTTTGATAACCCGGCCTTTGTCATCGCGCGTCAACTCAACATCCGTGGGTGAATACCAGGTTTTCTTGCCGCTCGAATCTTCGCGGTAGAAGGATTCTGCTAATACCATGCCTTGGCATAACAAACGCTTAAATGGCTCGTCGGAATCAACTAAGCCTTCATCACGCAATAATTTATGGAAAAAACGTGAATACAATAAGTGCAGTATTGCATGCTCAATGCCACCGACATATTGATCAACCGGTAACCAGTAATTGCTTTCCTTTGGATCTAGCATTGCATCTGTTGGCGCTGATGCATAGCGTGCATAATACCAACTGGATTCCATAAAGGTATCAAAGGTATCGGTTTCACGTTCACCGGCAACACCATCGATATTGACTTGTGCCCATGACTTATCCGCTTTTATCGGGCTGGTTACACCATCCATCACGACGTCTTCAGGCAATTCGACCGGTAAGTGTTCTGCCGGCACTGGCATTTCAGAGCCGTCGGGCAGATTAATCATTGGGATTGGTGCACCCCAGTACCGTTGCCGTGAAACTCCCCAATCACGTAAGCGATAATTAACGGTACGTTCGCCGTTACCTTGTTCCTCGAGAGTTTTGCAGATGGCATCAAATGCAGCTTCAAAATCTAAACCGGTGTATTGTTCAGAGTTAATCAAGGTGCCTTTATCAGTGATCGCAGCGTGCTCGATTGACGTAATTTCCGCGTCTGCGGCAGCGGCTACCACCTGTTTGATCGGTAATTGATACTTGCTGGCAAATTCCCAATCGCGTTGGTCATGACCCGGTACAGACATGACTGCGCCTGAACCATACTCCATCAATACAAAGTTTGCGACCCAGACGGGTAATGCTTCGCCGGTTAATGGATGAACCACGGTTAAACCAGTATCACAGCCACGCTTTTCCATGGTTGCCAGTTCAGCCTCGGCAACTTTTGTGTGTTTTGCTTCAGCGATAAATGCGGCCACGTTAGCATTCGATTGTGCGGCGTGTTGAGCTAATGGGTGCTGTGCGGCAACCGCCACATAGGTAACGCCAAACAAGGTGTCAGGGCGAGTGGTATATACCTCTAGATTACTGATACCAGCGGTTTCCTGAGGTAATGCAAAGCGAATATTTGCGCCTTTAGATTTGCCAATCCAATTACGTTGCATGGCGACTACTTGCTCAGGCCACTCGTCTAATCCATCAAGATCGTTTAAGAGGGCTTCAGCATAATCAGTAATTTTAATAAACCACTGTGGGATTTCTTTTTGCTCAACCACCGCACCACTGCGCCAGCCGCGACCGTCAATCACTTGCTCATTGGCCAACACGGTTTGGTCTACGGGATCCCAATTTACCGTTGACAGTTTTTTGTACACTAAGCCTTTTTCATATAAACGGGTGAAAAACCACTGTTCCCAGCGATAATAATCAGGCTTACAGGTAGTGACTTCGCGTGACCAATCGTAGCCAAATCCGAGTGACTTAAGCTGTTGTTTCATGTAGTCGATATTGGCGTAGGTCCATTTGGCTGGCGCGGTTTGGTTATTGATTGCCGCATTTTCCGCTGGCAAACCAAATGCGTCCCAGCCCATGGGTTGCAGCACATTTTTACCTTGCATGCGCTGATAACGGCTGATCACATCGCCGATGGTGTAGTTTCTTACGTGCCCCATGTGCAGCTTGCCACTGGGATACGGGAACATGGATAAACAATAAAATTTTTCTTTAGTGTCATCCACGTCGACTTTAAACGTGTCGTTCTGTTGCCAGTGATCCTGGATCTCTTGTTCGATGGCTTTGTGATCGTATTGCTTTTCTGACATGCAGCTTAAGATTCCGTATTCATGGGGGTTATTGCAACAACGCGAGGGCATTTGTCGCGCCAATATAAAGCCGCTAAGAATACCTCAACGAGGCAGCCAACAACAGATCCAAACGCAGCATTTAACAAAAAAAGCCGATTTCCAATGTGAGATTGTAGTCAACGTTTCAGTGGATATTCAGCACTGTGCTGTCTAATTGTTTTTGCACACAGGACTAGCGAAAGAGCACCTTTTCCTATATTGATGCGCGTATTTAAATGAGTAATAGTTTTACGACTGAGTGGATTTCGCAATAAAAGCCTATGTGTTATCGTTTTAAAAAAGCAAGGAAGCAAGCTTTTCAAAGTATGTTTATGATGCACACACGCACTTCTCGCTTGAATAACGTTAGTCATCAACTCGCTGGATTTAAAGCGAATTTTTTCATAAAACGTTACAGATACGACTATGATGCAACGGCCGATGTATTTGGCAATGCGTTGGGGAACTCGATAGTTGCTAAGCAGATTGAGTCCAGCAATCGTAATCAATACCTTGCTGAGCAGAGTTCGCTGCTGGGTGCCAAAGTAAGTGGTGTCGTAAATGAACGAATTGATCGTGGATTACAGCTGTCAGCCTTTGATCGTTCAATATCTTCCAAAGCCACAGGGGCGGTTAACTTAACTCTCAATACTAGATTGGAAGCTTCAATGTCTGAAGCATTGAGCGATATTAGGTCTGATGTTGAAAGTAAGGTAAAAATACCCACACGATCAATCGGCAATGTTGATTCATTTGCTAGTTCCGCTGCGGGCGTGGCATTGTCGACTAAATATGTGAATAGAAGTGGTTCACTTGGCGCTTTAGCCAGCGCACAAAGAACCCAGTTTGATGCTGATAGAAGCGCATTTTCTAGCCAATATAAACAAAGCTTGAAGGCGGCAGTTTCGCGAGGAGATGCTTCATACATTACTGGCCGTAATGCTCGACCTAATGTAGGTTTAGATGCAGCTAGCGCCTATAACTGGGATGCCGCAAGTGCATTTGATCAAGCTGCGTGGGGAGCGGGTAAGGGGAGACTTGAATATTACAATTCCCATAGCTTCAACGAGATGTTCAATGATGGCCTTGATGCCGTAATTATTCCTTTGCTAGACGACGGAGGAACCGTTGAGCTTGAACTCAATGGTGGTGGTCAATTTGGACTATTAATTGGCAGTGGAAACATGGCAATTGCAATTAATTCAAAAGGCCAGATGCAGGTTGGAGGAGGATATTTGTTTGGAGCCGACGTAACTGAATCAAATATTTCTCTTTTCGGAACAGGAGGAATTTCATATTCCGAAACTGCCAGCACAACAGACTTCCTGTCAGGTTATGCATTATCCTCAACGGTCGATGTGTCTCCACTTGATTTGATTGGCGTGAAGGCAAAAATGGGTCCATTTATTGGGCTTGAGCGAGGGCAAATTTTAAATGGAGATACTTTAAATGATGTTCTAGGAAATGAATTTTCTCCATTAATGAAGCTGGACTCGGATTATGTTCTTAAACCGGTTGATTTTCAGGGTGTTTATGTAGGAGCCGGTTTTGAAATAAAGGATATTCCATTTGTTAACAATATTCCTGGCGTCAACTCACTTTCAAACAATATAAGTTCCCGACTTCTACCCGGAGTCAACGGTGCACTTGAGCTGGAAAGATCATTTGTTATAGATAAAACCTATGATCTGGGTTGGCAAGGGGCATTAGCATATAAATATTCACAATCCATCGTGAAAATCGCTAACTTCTTTGGAGGTTGACTGTGACGGATTATTATGTCTTGGGTTCATTGGAGGTATTGCCACTTCGAGAGATCGAAGTGGTAGTGATGATCGCGTTTGCAAATTTATTCCTTACGTTGATTTTGTATATTGTCTTCGAGAAGCTTAATCTAACAGGTGTTTTTTATAAACTGTGTTTGGTGGTGTTTTATCTTTTGGTACCTGGCGCAGTTTACTTAAACGGTATTGACACTCAGAAGGAGAAAAACGAAAGGTTTATTGAGAATAGAGAAAAGTTGGTACAGCTTAAATTTGAAGGTGAATATGAACATTATAGAAATGCTGGAGGGGTATATGAATTCATTATTGATGGCAGGATGGTCAGGGTCGAATCAGATGTTTTCCCTGAATCATGTAGAAGTACAGAATTGAGCTTTAAACTGCGGGAACTAAAAAATCATTTTGTATCAATAGATTATCTCGTTTATAACACTGAAAATGCCGAAAAACTTAATCTAATGCACAATACAGATGTAAATTCAGGAAAAGGCTCAATGATAAGAGCTGAAGCTTGTATTTCAAGAATACAGATTGTAAATCCTGGTAAATAACAGCCGATGCCTTTGGCAATGCGTTGGGGAACTTTATAGTTTGGGTGGGACAAAACAGCGTGCGGTGGTGATGAAACACTTAAAGCGCCTTTTGGCCCAAATACTGTAAAGTTCAGTCCTGTATAACTTTTCGATCCTCAGCAAGCTTATCCTGAGCAATGCAAGTGGTTATTTTTATACGCCATTGGCGTATTTTTGTTTTAGTGGTATAGTTTCTAAATGGTAATTATTGAAACGCCCATATTCACCAAGCTTATAACCGAGCTGATGAGTGATGACGAATACAAAGACTTTCAGGAAGCATTGGTTAGCAGGCCGGATAGGGGCGCAATAATCAAAAACAGTGGTGGCCTAAGGAAGGTCCGCTGGGCGCTGGAAGGAAGGGGTAAGAGTGGTGGAGTAAGAGTTATCTATTACTGGATGAATGACAACGACCAATTGTATATGTTGTTGGCTTACCCAAAAAATGTGCAGGATAATCTAACAGATGCACAGCTCAAAAAATTGAAGAAAATAGTAGATAGGTGGTCAGAATGAATGACGACATGTTTGAACAATTGATAGAGAGCGTTAGTCAAGCCGACGAGATCATCAAAGGTAAGACTAAGCCTGCTCGCACAACTGAATTTGCTGAGCCGCAAGTAAAAGCCATTCGCGCCAAAACGGGATTAACGCAAACCCGTTTTGCTGATGTTTTGGGCGTGAGCAAACGCACATTAGAAAATTGGGAACAAGGCCGCCGTCATCCAACTGGCCCCGCCCGCGCTCTGCTCAAAATCTTGGATGCTGACCCTCAATATGCGTTGGAAGCACTTAATCACTAGATTGATTAATATTTCGGTGGCGTGTTGAAATGCGTGGCAAAGCCCTGCAAAATCAAAAGGCATCCAATAACGATAAATAATTCAATGAAAAAAATGCCGAAGGGCGTCACTGCCTTGACCCCTGAACAACTGAATGCCGCCCCACAACTGCAGAAAATAATCCATGCACTAGCTGATGATTCAGCAATGCAAGCAACATTTGTCGGTCAGACACGTGCTCGCGAGGCGCTCAGTTTTGGGCTAGGTATTGAAGCGACAGGCTATAACCTTTACGTGATGGGCGAACAAGCCACCGGTCGTTATACCTTGGTGCATGACTATGTAGCAAAGGCTGTCACGCATAAGAATACGCCGGAGGATTGGGTCTATGTCAATAACTTTGACGATGAACGCCAACCTTTCATCCTGCATCTACCGGCGGGTGACAGTAAACGTTTGATTGCTGATATCGAGAATTTACTTGATGATATCCTTGATACCTTCCCGGCAGCTTTTGATAACCCCGGCTATCAACGCAAGAAGGCCGCTCTAGGGCGCCAATTTGAATTGCAGTACGATCATGCGATTGATGAGGTTGAAAAATACGCGCAGTCGCAAGGCGTAGCCCTCTATGAAGATAGTGGCAGTATTTCATTTTCACCGATCATTAATGGTGAGCCAATTAATGATGCACAATTTAGCCAGTTAGACGAACAACAACGGGCACACTTTTATAGTTTGATCGATAACTTAGAGACACGTTTAAGTGATGCGCTAATCGAATTGCCCCTTTGGAAGCGTCAACACAGCGAACGCCTGCGGGAACTCAAGCGTTCAACCGCAGAGCAGGGGATACGGCCGCTGTTAAAGCATTTGGAGCACCAATATGCGTCACAATTAGGGGTTTTGAAGTATTTACGCCAAATGAAAACCCCGTTAATTGATGCGGTTCTTGAATTGTTGCTGGTTGAGAACAAAGATGACAAACCCGAAGAGTTCGATCGACGCGCAATATTAGAAGAGCAATTTTTACCCAATGTTATGGTGTCCCATTTGATTACTGATGGCGCACCAGTGATCTATGAGCCGAATCCCACACACCAGAACTTATTTGGCAAAATCGAATATAACAGCAGTCAAGGTGTCGCTTACACCAATTACAGCATGATCCAAGCGGGTGCCTTGCACCGCGCCAATGGCGGTTATTTATTGCTTGATGCTGATAAAATGGTGCAACAACCCTATGTGTGGGAGTCTCTCAAATTGGCGTTGAAGTTTTCCAGTTTGAAAATGGAACCGCCGCAACAAGACATCGGTATGGTTAATGCGATCATGTTGACACCACAACCGATGGAGCTGAACGTCAAAGTCATCCTGATGGGGTCGCGTGATCTGTATTATACCTTGCAGGATTATGATGATGAATTTGATGAACTGTTTCGAGTCTTGGTGGATTTTGATCATGAAATTGAACTCAGTGATGAGAACTTACGGGACTTCGTCGGGCGGGTAAGACATCAATTATTATTGCTGGGTCTAAGCGGCATTGAACAGACTGCGATGGTGCGTTTAGTGACTTACTCGATGCGTATGGCAGAGCATCAACATAAACTGTCAGCGCGTTTTTCAGATGTAATCGAGTTGCTCAAAGAAGCTAACTATTTTGCGCGTCAAAATCAGCAAGAGCAGCTTCAATTAGTGCATATTGATGAAGCGTTAGCAGCCAAAAAACGTCGCTCAGGTCGGGTAAAAGGGGCCTTATTCGATGATATTAAAGAAGGCCATGTACTGATCGATACCCAAGGCAAAGCCGTCGGCAAAGTCAATGGTTTAACCGTGTTGGAAATTGGTGATACCACCTTTGGTACGCCAGCTCGGATCACCTCGACAGTGTATGCAGGGGCTTCTGGGGTTGTTGATATTGAGCGTGAAGTTGAGCTTGGTCAGCCCATTCACAGCAAAGGCGTTATGTTGTTAACGGGCTATTTGGGGAATAAGTACGCGCAATACTTCCCATTAACCTTGTCGGCGAATATTGCCTTAGAGCAATCTTACGGCCACATCGATGGAGATAGTGCCTCTTTGGGAGAATTATTGGCCTTGTTGTCGGCACTGACCGAAATTCCAGCGAGTCAGGAATTAGCCGTCACTGGCTCAATTAATCAGTATGGCGAAGTGCAGGCTGTCGGTGGTGTGAACGAAAAAATTGAAGGCTTCTTTGACCTTTGTCAGTATCGTGGGCTTACCGGCCAGCAGGGCGTCATCATTCCGGCTTCTAATCAAGTTAATTTAATGCTTGATGGTCCGGTAATCGACGCCATTGGTCAGGGGCAATTCCATATCTACCCAGTCGCCACCGTCGATGAGGCAATTACCCTGTTAATGCAGCAGGAGGCTGGGGAAATGAATGCGAAAGGTCGCTACCCGAAGGGCAGCGTGAATTATCATGCGGTTAATCGCTTATATAATATTGCGAATATCGTAAACGGCGGGCAAGACTAGCCCGCCGCAAAACGATCACTTGGGCGGCATCCGCAGCGCACCGTCTAAACGCACGGTCTCGCCATTGAGATAAGCATTTTCAAACATGTGAACAGCGAGGTTAGCGTATTCTTCCGGTAATCCTAGACGGTTAGGGAAGGGGACGTTGGCTTTCAACGCGTCCTGCACATTATCTGGCATTGCTAATAGCATGGGCGTTCCCATAATCCCCGGCGCAATGGTATTGACCCGAATGCCAAGTTTAGCAAGGTCACGAGCCATAGGTAGGGTGAGGGCGATGATCCCTCCTTTACTGGCCGCGTAGGCAGTTTGTCCGATTTGGCCCTCATACCCTGCGACTGAAGCGGTATTAATGATAAGGCCACGTTCAGCGGCTTCACCGACGGTATCCAATTGTGCCATGTGGGCAGCGACGACGCGGGCAACATTGAACGAACCGACCAGATTAATATCGATAACGTTTTGAAAACTATCCAGTGGCATTGGGTTGCTTTCTCTATCGAGTAGTCGTTTGGCAGGCGCTACACCTGCGCAGTTAACACACAAACGGATATTGCCAAAGGTTTTTACGACTTCTGCAACCGCGCTTTCCACTGATTCAGCAGAACGCACATCAACTGCACAAAAGAGCGTTTGATCTGCGCCTAGTTCAGTGACTCGCTGCGCACCTACATCTGCATTCATATCAAAAATGGCAACGTTAAATCCGGCTGCGCGCAATCGGATCGCAGTTGCATGCCCCAAACCCGAACAACCGCCGGTCACAATGGCTGTCATGTTATTTGTTATTTGCATAATTATTTTTCTTCTGTCGTTGTAGGGTGAAACGGGTTAACGTTTCGGTAACACGATTTTGGGCTCATCTGCTGGTTTATAGAGTACCAGTGTATGCCCGATAATTTGAATTTGCGCGGCGTGAGTTTCGCGTACGATTGCGTCGGCAATGAGTTTTTTCTCTTCACGGTCATCAGTGGGGATTTTCACTTTTATCAATTCATGATGTCCAAGTGCGTTATCAATCTCAGCGAGTACACCTTCGGTAAGACCGTTATTGCCCAGTTGTACAATCGGTTTTTTGTCGTGCGCCAGCCCTTTCAGGAACTGTTTTTGTTTGTTTGTTAAGTTCATCGTACCAATTTTCTTACAATTAGATGACGTATTGTCACTTGAAAAGCAGTATTCTAACGCCATCTAGGTTGCAATACGACAATGATCGCAATTAATGACCAAAAAAGGCGTGTTGCGCCGGCAGTGAACGCGGCTATTTAAAAAACTCTGGCTGGCGATTATTGAGAAGGTCGGTGCCAAATGCATTGGTCAATAGCGAGACAAAAAACGCTTGATGTCGTAGTAACAGTTATGGCAGCCAAGACGATTGGTAATCCAACCGTTGACCAAGTACGTAGTAAGTATAGTATTTGCGTGAGTTAGCGTTAGATTTGCCCCATTCATGATCCAAGTCGAATGGACAGATGTGATAAAAGTATTTCAGGCCGAAGGATGTAGATGAGTTTTTCGAGCCGTGAAAAGCGTGTTTAGGGTTTAAAAACGCGCAAGCCTGTTCCGCTGCGAGTTCACTCGCGTGTTGTCTATAAGGTGGCGACAGGTTACAAGGTGTAGTATTGTTTACTACTTCGCGATGAGATTTTCATGCTCGGCACCGGAACCATCCGTGGCTGCGCAACTCGAATGTCTTAGCAATTTTTTACGAGGTTTAATGCGTTGAGCGACATGGCAAAAAATTTAATCCTTTGGCTGGTAATCGCCGTGGTTTTAATGTCCGTTTTTCAGAGCTTCTCGCCTGGCGAGTCTGCGCGGGCACAAACTGATTACACGACATTTATCAATCAGGTTAATCAGGGCAATATCAGAGAAGTTCGTATTAACAGCGATGCGCGTGAGATACGCGGTACTCGTAGTAATGGCGATACCTTTGTTACCTACATCCCGTATTTTGATGAACAGTTGATTTCTGACCTGATCAAACAAGATGTTCGAGTGTTAGGTGAACCGCCAGAGTCACCATCGTTGCTTGGCACGATTTTTATTTCCTGGTTCCCAATGCTGCTATTGATTGGGGTATGGATTTTCTTCATG
This sequence comes from Alteromonas sp. DYW1, assembly GCF_059752595.1. Classification (NCBI taxonomy): domain Bacteria; kingdom Pseudomonadati; phylum Pseudomonadota; class Gammaproteobacteria; order Alteromonadales; family Alteromonadaceae; genus Alteromonas; species Alteromonas sp. DYW1. The sequence continues at coordinate 1,640,661 of NZ_CM186038.1, forward strand.
CGACAAATGCAGGGCGGCGGTGGCCGCGGTGCGATGTCGTTTGGTAAGAGTAAGGCTCGCTTGCTTGGCGAAGACCAAATTAAAACCACGTTTGCTGATGTGGCGGGGTGTGATGAAGCGAAAGAAGACGTGTCTGAGCTCGTTGATTTCTTGCGTGACCCGTCCAAATTCCAAAAGCTGGGCGGAAAGATCCCGAAAGGCGTGCTGATGGTAGGGCCACCAGGAACGGGTAAAACCCTGCTAGCGAAAGCCATTGCCGGTGAAGCAAAAGTACCGTTTTTCACAATCTCAGGCTCGGATTTCGTCGAAATGTTTGTGGGCGTTGGTGCTAGCCGTGTCCGTGATATGTTCGAGCAAGCAAAAAAATCAGCGCCCTGCATTATCTTTATCGATGAAATCGATGCGGTAGGTCGTCAGCGTGGCGCTGGTCTTGGCGGTGGTCATGATGAGCGTGAGCAAACGTTGAACCAAATGTTGGTCGAAATGGATGGTTTTGAAGGTCATGAAGGGATTATCGTGATTGCTGCAACTAACCGTCCTGATGTATTGGATCCAGCGCTATTGCGCCCCGGTCGATTTGACCGTCAGGTAGTGGTTGGTTTGCCCGATATTCGTGGCCGCGAGCAGATTTTGAAAGTGCATATGCGCAAGGTTCCTATCAGTGATAATGTTGAAGCGTCGGTGATTGCGCGCGGTACACCAGGATTCTCTGGTGCTGACTTAGCCAACTTGGTTAATGAAGCGGCGTTATTTGCGGCACGCTCGAACAAGCGTTTGGTCTCGATGGAAGAGTTCGATAAAGCCAAAGACAAGATCATGATGGGCTCAGAACGCAAGTCGATGGTTATGTCGGAAGATGAAAAGACTATGACCGCATACCATGAAGCGGGGCATGCTATCGTCGGGCGCTTAGTTCCTGAACATGATCCCGTGTATAAGGTTTCAATTATCCCGCGCGGGCGAGCGCTGGGTGTAACCATGTACTTACCCGAACAGGATCGCGTTAGCCACAGCAAGCAACACCTAGAGAGCATGATTTCAAGCTTATTTGGTGGACGAATTGCAGAACAAATCATTTATGGTGACGACAAAGTGACAACGGGAGCATCAAATGATATCGAGCGCGCCACTGACATTGCCCGTAAAATGGTAACGCAGTGGGGATTGTCCAGCAAAATGGGGCCCATGTTATACGCAGAAGAGGAAGGTGAAGTATTCCTCGGGCGCAGTATGTCTAAAGCCAGTCATATGTCTGACGACACTGCGCGCGCAATTGATGCAGAAATTAAGTCATTAATTGATCGTAACTATGAGCGCGCAGAGCAAATTTTGAAAGACAATATCGACATCCTGCATGCCATGAAAGATGCGTTGATGAAGTATGAAACGATTGATGCGAAGCAAATAGATGACTTGATGGAGCGTCGCGAAGTTCGTGCGCCAGCTGACTGGGATAGTAGTAAATCTAATGACAACGACAAACCCAGCGGTGGTGCAGAAGTCAAACAAGACGTCAACCAAGGTGAAGCGTCAGACACCAGCAATGCTAAACCCAATGATGCAACAAGTTAACGTTGGGTAAATGACCGAAAAGCGCCAGCTATTGCTGGCGTTTTTTTGTGGTAATTTAAACGCCGAACTAATTGGTTACAGAATACGCAGTTATGTTTTCGCTTACACAATTAACTCAACCCACTGTTATGGGGATCCTAAACGTTACGCCTGATTCATTTTCAGATGGCGGTCAGCACTTGCACGTTAATAAAGCGGTAAATTCCGCCTTGGAAATGGTTGCACAAGGCGTGGGGATCATTGATATCGGTGGTGAATCGACAAGGCCAGGGGCACAATCTGTTAGCGTCGAGCAGGAACTCGAGCGTGTTGTACCGGTCATCACACAACTGCGCAGCAAAACAGATATTCCTATTTCTATCGATACCCATAAGCCAGAGGTGATGCGCGCCGCCGTAGGTGCAGGTGCGTCAATGATCAACGACGTCAATGCTTTGCGCACACCAGGCGCACTGCAAGCAGCCAGCGAGCTTAAGGTTCCGGTTTGTTTAATGCATATGCGGGGTGAGCCTCGCACCATGCAACATAAACCTGAATATACTGATGTCGTAGAGGATGTGATTGATTTCTTATCGGCACGCGTGGCCGCGTGCGAAGCTGTAGGATTAGATAAAAGCGAAATTGCATTGGATCCTGGCTTTGGATTTGGTAAAACTGTGGCACACAATTATACGCTGTTTGCCGCCATTCCACGTTTCCTGGCACTTGGTTATCCACTGTTAGTTGGAGTCTCGCGCAAATCCATGTTGGGTGCGGTAACAGATAAGCCGGTAGAGCAACGTCTAGCGGCTAGTATCGCCGCTGCGACCATGGCTGCTCACTGGGGTGCACAGATTATTCGGGTGCATGATGTAGATGCCACCATTGATGCGTTGCGGGTGGTGAATGCGGTTAAAAATAACAAGTAGAAGGTAGTAGGGATATGGGGCAAAGAGAATTTTTTGGAACCGACGGGATCCGCGGTAAAGTGGGTGAGAGCGCAATCAATCCAGAGTTTGTAACCAAGTTAGGTTGGGCTGCAGGCAAGATTTTAGCCGGGCAAGGCACCAATAAAGTACTCATTGGTAAAGATACGCGGATATCCGGTTACATGTTGGAATCTGCGCTGGAAGCGGGACTTTCAGCGGCGGGTATAAATATTGGTCTGCTAGGGCCAATGCCAACACCAGCTATTGCTTATTTGACCAAGACTTTCCGTTCCGAAGCTGGCATTGTCATCAGTGCGTCCCATAATCCCTATTATGACAATGGGATAAAATTCTTTTCTGCCGATGGGTATAAGTTAGATGACTCGATTGAACTGGCGATTGAAGCGCAAATGAAAGAGCCTATGACCTGTGTGGCTTCGGACAAATTAGGTAAAGCGATTCGTATTAATGATGCCGCTGGACGTTATATCGAGTTTTGTAAGGGCACTTTCCCGTCCAATTTATCTCTGACTGGGCTAAAAATAGTCGTCGATTGCGCCCATGGCGCTACTTACCACATTGCGCCTAATGTATTGAGTGAATTGGGTGCAGAAGTCATCGAAATCGGTACTAAACCTAACGGCACCAATATTAATCACCAGGTTGGTGCGACTAGCATGAAAGCGATTGTCGATGAAGTTAAAGCGTCCGGAGCAGACTTGGGCATCGCATTAGACGGTGACGGTGATCGGATCATGATGGTAGACCATTTGGGTAACGTCATTGATGGTGACCAAATTATTTATATTATTGCTCGAGATGCACTGAAGTCAGGGCGTTTGTCCGGTGGTGTTGTCGGCACCTTAATGAGTAACTTAGGTTTGGAAAATGGTCTGGCTAAATTGGGAGTGCCATTTGCACGCAGTAAAGTCGGCGATCGCTATGTAATGGAACTGTTACAAGAGAAGGGTTGGCAAATTGGAGGTGAAAACTCAGGGCACGTATTAAATCTTGCTACGTCATCTACCGGTGACGGTATTATCGCGGGACTGCAAGTGTTAACGGCGATGTTGCGCTCACACATGAATTTGCATGATTTGTCTGCTGGATTTGAGAAATACCCCCAGGTTTTGAATAACGTACGCTTCGAAAACAGTAGTGTCGACCCACTGACGCATCACGATGTACAAAATGCTGTCACTGAAGCTGAGGCGTCATTGGGGAAAAATGGCCGAGTGTTATTGCGTAAAAGTGGCACCGAACCATTAATTCGCGTGATGGTTGAATCAAATGATGATGAGCTATCCAATCGCTGGGCTGCTCATATCGCAGATGTCGTGAAAGCGGTAACTGCATAATATGGCTTTACCTGTTTAAAATAGAATCAGCAGACGATATTTTGCAGCAAATTGTCTGTTAAGCACTTGTATATTATGAGTGGAATCGTTAATATCTCGCCCGCTTTTGAGCGGCACAAGGATTGGTTATGCAGAATGTTCGTAAATCTTTAGTCGCTGGCAATTGGAAGATGAATGGTAGTCAACAATTGTTGCAGTCATTTGTCGAGCATTTTAGCCAGATCGAACCCATTACTGCAGATGTTGTATTGTGCCCTCCCGCAGTCTATCTAGCGCAGGCCAAAGCCAGTTTGAGTGGGACTCAAGTGGTGGTGGCAGCACAAGACGTGAGTGCGCAAGGCGAAGGTGCGCATACCGGTGATGTCAGTGTAGCGATGCTACACGATATTGGTTGCCAAATGGCGATCGTCGGGCATTCGGAACGACGTACTGACCATGCTGAAAGCAGTGCACTTGTGGCATACAAAGCTAAAGCATTGATTGGCCGCGGATTAGTTCCCATTATTTGTGTGGGTGAGCCTCTCGACGTACGTCAAGCCGGTGACGAAGAAACTTATGTTGAAGCGCAGCTAAACGCGGTGTTTGAACAATTGTCGGTGGCTGAACTGGCGAATGTTGTAATCGCTTATGAACCCATATGGGCGATTGGTACTGGACAAACTGCGTCACCAGAGCAGGCGCAAGCGATGCATGCATTTATTCGACAGCGGCTTGCTAACATCGACAATGATTTGGCACAAAAAGTCAGACTATTGTATGGCGGCAGTGTCAAGGGCAGTAATGCCGAAGAATTATTTGCTCAAGCAGATATTGATGGCGGTTTGATTGGCGGAGCTAGCCTTAAACCAGAAGAATTTGAAACGATTTGTCGAGCTGCGCAAGCCTGACAGGTCGTAGGAGTGTTATAATCTATGTTATATGAAGTATTAATTGTTGCGTATCTGTTAGTCGCACTTGTGTTGATCGGTATCGTTCTTATTCAGCAAGGTAAAGGTGCAGATATGGGCGCTTCTTTTGGTGCTGGCGGCTCAAATACGGTGTTTGGCTCATCGGGTTCAGGTAACTTTATGACCCGTACTACAGCCATTTTAGCCACCTTGTTTTTCCTGATCAGCTTGATCCTTGGCAATATGACCGCGAATCGCGAGAAAGCCGTGGATGAGTGGCAGAATCTGGAAGTGCCAGTGTCGGAAACAGTGCCGGCAACTGACGTTCCAGCGCAGGAATCACAACCAGCGTCTGACGATACAGACGTACCTAACTAAGTTTACACGCGGATGTGGTGGAATTGGTAGACACGCTATCTTGAGGGGGTAGTGAGCTATGCTCGTGGGGGTTCAAGTCCCCCCATCCGCACCAAATACTGAGCCAGCAAACGCTGGCTTTTTTTATGCCAAATTGACCTTCCTGGATTGAGTGCGTGAGCGATTAAAGTGCCTTTCCACCCGCCGCTTGGCTTTTCTGCAACCATTGCCGATGGCATCGTAGGCATCTTCAGCCTGTTCTTCAATGACCAGGGTTTTAAATTGGTTTAACTTCATTTTAATGATGCATTGTTTGTCAATGCCACCGCGCGGGCCATTGATATCTTTCAGTGAGATTTCAGCCACGCGGATGCGCTGCGCGTAACGACTCAAGGCAAAGGTCAATTTTTCCTGAATAAATTCTCGCATCGCAGTCGTTACGGTAAAGTCACGAGAATTGATCTTAATGTGCATGAGTTGCTCCTTAACGCCAATAATGAGGGAAAGTGGGGGTGCATTGGCTGTTGTAGATAAAAAATTATCAATTCAAACTGAACAAAAAAATTCGTTTGTTTGTATTGATATACATCGGAAAAAATTGAACGCTGTTTGAGGATAGGTAGTCCATGGCTGAAAATATTAACTATAAACACCTGCATTACTTTTGGGTTGTCGCAAAAGAGGGCTCAATTGCCAAAGCGGCGACTAAGCTACATATTACGCCACAGACCATCAGCGGGCAGTTAAGTATGCTCGAAGATCGCATGAAACAACCCTTGTTTGACCGCGTTGGCCGCGGGTTGCAGTTAACTGATACCGGGCGGTTGGTATTGCGTTATGCCGACGAGATTTTTGAGCTTGGCCGCGAGTTAAGCGATGTATTGCGTGGCGCGCCGCAAGTGGGAGCGTCCGAGTTTATCGTCAGTGCCGCGAGCGCAATTCCAAAAACGATTGTTTACAAGATTGTCGAGCCAGCCTTAAAACTGAGTGACGATATTCATCTGATCAGCAAAGAAGGGCCGATAGACGCCATTCTTGCCGACCTTGCCGTGCATGAGGTGGATATGGTACTTACAGATACTCCGCTGTCTTCAGCCTTCAGTATTAAAGCATATAATCATTTTCTCGGTGAATCCGGTCTGTCGTTTTTCGCGGCACCTGATTTAATTGCAAAGTTGCAGGGCGAATTTCCACATAACCTTAACCATATGCCCATGTTATTGCCAACTAAGCAATATGCCATCCGGCAATTATTCGATCGTTGGTCAAATGATAACGATATTTTCCCGCTGTTACGCGGTCAATATGATGATAGTGCACTGATGAAATCCTTTGGGCAAGCAGGGTTTGGCGTGTTTTTTATGCCCACGGTCATTGAAGAGGAAGTCTGCGAGCAATTCAAAGTAGAGGTGATCGGTCGCACGGAAGATATTAAACAACGGTTTTATGCTGTTTCGGCAGAGCGTAAAGTCACTCACCCAGCAGTGGCCGCGATTTGTGACAAAGCGCGCGATATTATCTTCAAATAGTGCTTTTGAGCGTAGCCATTATGGCCTTTGACCGTTATACTATGCGCCGCATTTAAAAGCGATAATAGATAATACAAAGGAATAATAGTGAATCCTATTACTAAAACATTTACGTATGGACAACATACGGTCACCCTAGAAACAGGTGTCATTGCTCGTCAAGCGACTGCCGCGGTTATGGCAAGTATGGACGATACCTCAGTACTCGTTACTGTGGTTGGTAAAAAAGAAGCGAAGGAAGGTCAAGATTTCTTCCCGCTAACAGTAAATTATCAAGAGAAAACCTATGCAGCGGGTAAAATCCCGGGCGGGTTCTTTAAACGTGAAGGTCGTCCATCAGAGAATGAGACACTGACAGCACGTTTGATTGACCGTCCAATTCGTCCGTTGTTTCCTGAAGGATTTAAGAACGAAGTACAGGTGGTTATCACTGTTGTTTCTTCAAACCCTGAAATTCCAACCGATATCATTTCAATGATCGGAACCTCTGCTGCACTTGCTATTTCCGGGATCCCATTCAACGGTCCAATTGGTGCAGCTCGAGTTGGTTACACTGATGGTCAATATATTCTAAATACGCGTGCGTCTGAACAAGAACAAAGCGAACTAGACCTCGTTGTTGCAGGTACTGAAAGTGCAGTACTGATGGTTGAATCTGAAGCTAACATGTTAAGTGAAGATGTCATGTTAGGTGCCGTTATGTATGGCCATGAGCAAATGCAAGCGGTAGTTAATGCCGTCAATGAATTTGCAGCTGAAGTTGCTACCCCGAAATGGGACTGGCAGCCGGAAGCTGAAAACACTGAATTGAAAGAGAAAGTTGCTGTGTTGGCCAAAGACGGCATGACAGCGGCTTATCAGATTTCTGACAAAATGGCGCGTAAAGACGAAGTGACAGCGGTTACAGAAAAAGCGCTTGCGGCTATTCTTGAAGCTGATCCTGAGCAAGACAGTAACGAAGTGCTTGGTCTCTTACATGAGTTAGAAAGTGAAGTTGTGCGTTCACGCATCTTGGCTGGCGAGCCGCGAATTGACGGTCGTAGCCCAGACATGATCCGTGCCCTTGACGTGGCTACTGGTCTGTTACCTCGGACGCATGGTTCAGCGTTGTTTACGCGCGGTGAAACTCAAGCGCTGGTAGTGGCTACTTTAGGGACAGAACGTGATGCGCAGATGATTGACGAGCTCGCGGGTAAGCGCGACAGTCGTTTTATGTTGCATTATAACTTCCCTCCATACTGTGTTGGCGAAACCGGTATGATTGGATCTCCTAAGCGTCGTGAAATTGGTCACGGCCGTTTGGCAAAGCGTGGTATTCAAGCGGTAATGCCAAGTGAAGCGGAATTCCCGTATGTGGTTCGTGTGGTGTCTGAGATAACTGAATCGAATGGTTCATCTTCAATGGCATCTGTGTGCGGTACTTCACTTGCACTCATGGACGCGGGCGTGCCGATCAAAGCATCGGTAGCGGGTATCGCGATGGGTCTAGTTAAGTCTGACGATAATTTCGTGGTTCTTTCAGATATCCTAGGCGACGAAGATCACTTGGGCGATATGGACTTTAAAGTAGCCGGTACTACCAATGGTATTACGGCGCTGCAAATGGACATCAAAATCGAAGGGATCACGCAAGAAATCATGCAGCAGGCGCTTAAGCAAGCAAAAGAAGCGCGCTTACATATCTTGGGTGTAATGGATGAAGCTATCTCTGGTCACCGTGAAGAAATGTCTGAGTTTGCGCCACGTATTTACACCTTGAAGATTGACCAAGATAAAATCCGTGACGTTATCGGTAAAGGCGGCGCAATGATCCGTTCAATTACTGAAGAATCTGATACCAACATCGAGATTGAAGATGACGGTACGATTAAGATATTCGCCACTGAGCGTGCAAAAGCAGAAATTGCCATTGCCAAGATCGAGCAAGTAACTGCCGAAATTGAAGTAGGTAAGACTTACAACGGTAAAGTCACCCGTATCGTTGACTTTGGTGCATTCGTAGAAGTGTTACCAGGCAAAGAAGGCCTTGTGCATATTTCACAAATTGCTCACGAACGTGTAGCGAAAGTGGCAGACTATTTGTCTGAAGGGCAGATGGTTGACGTTAAGGTTATGGAAATTGACCGTCAGAACCGTGTGCGCTTGAGTATCAAAGAGCTACTTGAGAAGCCGGTGAAGGAAGACGCTGAACCAGCTGCTGAAGAAAATGGCGACGAGTAATCGTTGTTGCTGAATAGCAACTAGAAAAAGCCAGCCTGTGTGCTGGCTTTTTTATGGCTTCTGGTTTATCGAGTGCGACGCCCAAGTAGTACTCAAAGTACCGAGGTAAAAAGCATATTCGCGTAAAGAAGCATTAGAGCACTGTTAACCATGAATAAAGACATTATGGTCGTTGGCATTTTGCGTAATCCATAGTTAACGGGTTAGCCCGAGGAAATAGATAGTAGGAATCACTATGCAGGATATTGAACAGCAACTAGCGTTTATTTTAGAGCTCGATAAGCTCAAAGCGGTACAGCGCAAAGCATTGATTAAATGTGATAATAATCGCTACGAGAACAGTGCGGAACACAGTTGGCATATTGCTTTAATGGCACAAGTCCTAGCGCCCTATGCTGAAAAGCCAGTGAATATAGCCAGAGTAACCACAATGCTGTTATTGCATGACATAGTTGAAATTGACGCTGGCGACACTTTCGCCTTTGCTCCTGAAGCAATGCTGGCTGATCAGGAAGCCAAAGAAATAGCGGCTGCTGAGCGGATATTTGGCTTGTTGCCAGCGCTACAAGCGGAGCAATATTTAGCTTTGTGGTTGGAGTTTGAAGCGGCAGATTCTGATGACGCACAGTTTGCCAAAGCCATGGATAGGATCCTACCACTGGTGCAAAATATGCAAAATCAAGGTGGTAGTTGGGCGCAAAACAAGGTGGCCAAACAGCAAGTTATTGCTCGTAATCAGTATCTTGAAAAAGCCGCTCCCAAGTTATGGCAATATGCCTTAGGACAAATTGATATTGCCTATCGAAACGGATGGTTAACGGCAGCTTAGAGCTAGGCTCATGCAAATAGGTTTAACACAGTTAATAGCGTTAAAAATTATGGATCCAACAACTCAAACTCAAATCGAAGCAGCAGTTTTTAAACGCTTATTACAGCACTTAGACGATAATAAAGACGTGCAGAACATAGACCTTATGATCTTGGCTGATTTCTGCCGTAACTGTTTGGCTAAGTGGTATGTTGCAGCTGCTCGCGATGCCGGCGTCGATCTCGACTACGAAGCCGCTCGCGAAAAAGTCTACGGCATGCCATACAGCGAATGGAAGGCTAACCACCAGCCTGCCGCGACGCCTGAACAGCTAGCAGCATTTGAACAGCGTCAGGCAAAGAAAGGCTGTTAACCTAACTTGAAGGCCGCGGGTAACAATTCAGCCATCGTCATAGTTGTAACTAAGGATTGATCTGCTTGTAGGGTAACGCTAGTTGCAGCATCGCTGAATTCTGCAATCTTTTGACGGCAGCCCCCGCATGGGTAGCAGGGCTCATTATCGGGCCCTACAATCATAATTTCCGTAATGGTTGTGCCACCATCGGCAATCATTGCGCTAATAGCCCCAGCTTCCGCGCACGTACCTAGGGGATAAGCCGCGTTTTCCACATTGCAGCCAGTATAGACTTTGCCGTTGTTGGCTAAGATTGCAGCGCCTACTTGGTACTTTGAGTAGGGCGCGTAGGCATTTTTTTGCACCTGTAGAGCAGCGTTAAGCAGTGCTGTTTGTATCGCAGATAATTTGCTAGTATTCATAAAACATCAGTTAATCAGTTAGCCGTTATTATTATCACGAAATAGGTGATAAGCGATAGTTTTCAAGGCGCTGGCGCAAAAATTTGACAGGTTTATGTTGCATAAATATACACTCCTTTTTATTTTCATTATCGTGCTAGCGACTGGCTGTGCTCAGACCCCTGAGCAACCTAGCGCTCAAATGGGCAATTTACTGCTCGTTGAACCAATACCCGCCGACCCGCGCACACAATTGGCGGTTGCTCGATTTAATTTTATTTTAAGTCAAGCTGACATTGCTGAAGCGGAGCGCGCTGAACTGCTTTATCAACGTGGAATGCTATACGATAGTATGGGCTTAAGTAGCCTTGCGCAATTTGACTACAGTCAAGTGCTTAAACTTCAGCCAACCATGGCTGAAGCGTACAATTCGATTGGTATTCATTACACTCAGCAACAAGAATATTTGCAAGCCTATGAGGCGTTTGATAGTTCAATTGATTTAAACCCGGATTATGAATTTGCTTTCTTAAATCGCGGGATTGCCTTGTATTACGGTGGTGAAGCTCGTTTGGCTGTGGATGACCTTAAGCGTTTTCTAAATAACGATACCAGCGATCCTTATCGCGCCATTTGGCTTTATATTGTTCAACAAGCCGTCGATCCAATCACTGCAAAGACGGAGTTAAAACAATTGCGCGCGCAATTGAACCCCGAGATGTGGGCGAATAACATTGTTGATTTTTATCTTGGTGAAATTTCTGAAACGCAGTTACTGGCTAAGTTAATTGATAATATTACGAATCGAACCGAACTGAATAATCGTGTGTGTGAAGCGTACTTCTATATTGGTAAGTACCACAGTTTTCACGGTAATACGGGGCGGGCCAGTAATTACTTTAAACTTGCCCTGAGCACCAATGTGTATGAATTTGTGGAACATCGGTACGCACGGCTAGAGTTAGAGCGCTTGACTGAACGCAAAGTAACTACAGACTCGTGAGTTCTCCTCTGACTTTATGAAATTTCTGCTTAGCGCACTATTAGTAGCAACGGGTGTTGTCTTGTTGGCGGCGTCAGATAGTTTCGATGGCGCTCGAATAAACATTGGGGACCGCACAACGAGCACCCTCGTGCAATATAAGCGGCTGTACCAAAACGTTGATGATGAAATGGCAGGGCTGCGCGCAATGGCGGTGCGCGATGGTGATGATTATTGGCTGCAGCAATTAGCTGCGCGCAACGATTCCTACTCAATGTTGATTTTAGCAGCACAAAACGCGGATCCTGCAGAGCGGAAGAAGTGGCTGTCGCGCGCAGCTAAATTAGGTTCTGCTGAGGCACAATTTCAACTCGCCTTAGAAGTTACAGATAGCGATCAGCGGATTTCTTTGCTGACAGAAAGCGCTAATCAAGCATTCCTGCCTGCACAGCATGCACTGGCTAATTGGTATTTATTGCAGGAGGATGTTAAGCAAGCCGTTCCTTGGTTGTATAAAACTGCACCACATTATTCTGATGACGCGCTTTCTCTTGCCCACATGCTGTGGCAGCAGGGTAAACGTGAGCAGGCCACTGACTGGTTTCAACATGCTGCAAGAAATGAGAATACGTTGGCACAGCGTTATGTCGATGCGTTGGAGAGGGGTGAAGCAACATTGGCGAAGATTGCCACAAGTCCTATCTCTTTTCGTAACTTGCAAGTCACAACACACCGTCAAGAAACGTTCTGTAGTATGCAAATTTTACCGCTAGCCCTAAGTTTAAGTAATTTTGTCCAGGCCCAACAGATGGTGGAAAAACTGTTTGCAGACGAGCGGCTGCGGCGCTTACCCCTTTGTGTATCCGAACCGGCTTGGGTGTCTGAGCAAGAAATACCATGCTCGTTTCAAGATAGTGCAGGGCGCTCTCGAATGGTTTGTCGAATGCAGCAATTAGCGGGGGTGTTAAAGCAGTCTTCTACTACCCACGTGATAGTGTTTACACCGTCTGCGCGTGCTTATGTAGATGCCGGTATCATGTACCTTGATAGTAATGATACCTATTCAGTACTGGTGCATGAATTGGCCCACTTTGCTGGATTTGCAGATGAGTATCCCATGTCAGAGCACATTGCCGATGTGCATTGCACACGCCAAACAGCGCCGAATCTCTTGTTCTCTGGTGAATTAACCTATCAACCAATCGCACGAGCAGATTCGTGGCAAACCATCATTGGATCAACTGCAGACAAACAATTGGGTATTTTTCCGGCTCGTACCTGTGATAATACTGGCGTTAAAGCCTATAAATTAACTGCTGCTCGCACCTTCATGGAGTTTCATGATAGTGAACATATCCCAGATATTTATTTACAGCTATGGGAAGATCAGTTGTTGCAACGCAAGCATTGGTATCCAGTAGCGATTAATATAGCGCGCGAATATCAGCAGTCTGGGCAAGTCTCTGAGGCCAGTGTATGGTTTACTCTGGCTGAGCAACAAGCACAATCATCGCTCGCTGTACCCGGAGTAACTGCGCTATAAGCGTTGTCTTAAGACTAACGCTGTGCGTTGGAGTATTGGTCTCTAAATTGATCGACCCACATAGCAGTAGCCCCGCATATCGCTACCGGCATGACTAAAAAGTTGAGGATCGGCACCATGGAAGTGACACTTACCATCATACCAAAAGAAAGGCTGCGGCTACGTTGTTGCAGTAGTGTGGATTTCATTTCGCTAAAGCCAATTTTATGATTATCAAACGGGTAATCACAGTACTGAATCGCCATCATCCAGGCAGAAAAAAGAAACCAAATCACTTGCCCAAACACCGGAATGATTAGGAATAACAAGAAAAATCCAATCGCACGTGGGAGATAGTACATGAGTTTTGCGAATTCTCGACCCAGCGTGCGCGGAATATCCTTAATGATCGAGAGTAAACCCTCGTCACCTAGCGCTTGACCGGTAAGATGTCGTTCTACTTTTTCGGCGAGCAAACCATTAAATGGCGCAGCGATCCAGTTAGCAAGAGTACCAAAGATAAGAGCGAAAACTAGCAGTACGCTGATGACGGCTAAGGGCCATAAAATATACGCTAATGCTTCTTTTAACCAACCTAACCAATCAGGGATTAATCCGACTAACCAGGTAATACTGCTGCCGATTTCAGCAAACAAAAAATAGAAAGCGGTAATGAAGAGGATGAGGTTGATTGCCAAGGGCACCAAAACAAACCGTTTCAGGCCTTTGGTTTGGATCAAAGAAAATCCACTCATGAAATAGCTCATACCACTGATATTTTGTGTTTGACTGTGCATATCACCTCAAATTTTTGCTTTTGAACGATTAACTGATTGTGCAACCGTCTATGTTCAGAGAGTTGCTTTAAGCACGCTGTTCTAAAGTGTAGCGAGAATTAACTTCGGGTGAAATGGTGAATTGTTACAAGCCGTTAGTTTTGTTACATTCGAACGTAGTTTATTACTTTTTTTCTAGCATTCGCCGTATTGGCATGAGAAACCCGTTACCATGCGCCTAAAACGAATAAAGCTCGCAGGCTTTAAGTCATTTGTTGATGCGACGACTATTCCTTTTCCTGGAGAGATGACCGCTATTGTTGGTCCTAATGGCTGCGGCAAGTCAAACGTGATTGATGCGGTGCGTTGGGTGCTGGGCGAAAGTTCAGCAAAGAATCTGCGCGGCGATGCAATGACGGACGTTATTTTTAATGGTAGCACCGCACGCAAGCCAGTGTCTCAGTGTAGTGTTGAGTTGGTCTTTGATAATACTGGTAACCGGTTGCAAGGTGAGTTTGCCAAATACAATGAATTATCGGTTAAACGCATTGTTACGCGCGATGCGGTTTCGACCTATTTGCTTAATGGGACTAAATGCCGTCGTCGTGATGTAACTGATATTTTTCTAGGCACCGGTTTAGGACCGCGCAGTTACGCGATTATCGAGCAGGGTATGATTTCGCGGTTGATAGAATCCAAACCGCAAGAGCTACGCGTATTCATTGAAGAAGCAGCGGGAATTTCTAAATACAAAGAACGTCGTAGAGAAACTGAAAACCGCATCCGTCATACTCGAGAAAACCTCGAGCGCCTGGCTGATGTGCGGAGCGAATTAGCCACGCAGTTAGATAAATTACAACGCCAAGCGGCGGCGGCTAAACGATATAAAGAGCTAAAGCAACGTGAGCGAGAGCTTAAGGCACAATTAGCAGCTATGCGTTGGTTAGGGTATAGCGAAAAAGTCAGTGAGTTGCAGCAACAAATTGACGAAGGTGAAAACCAAATAGAATCGCTGATTGCTGAACAACGCGGTGATGAGCGTAAACTGATTGAACAACGGCAAATTCAGTTTGAGTTAAAGCAATCGTTGGATGCATTGCAGAAACAGTTGTACGATGTCAGCACCGAAATTGCTCGCTTAGAGCAAAACCAAAAGTACACCACCCAACGTACTGAACAAATCAACAACGAATTAGCTACGTTAGGTGTCAAGCAAGCCGCTTTAAGCGAGCAGGTCGATGAGCTCTCGTCGGGAGTAGAAGAATTAATCGAGCAAGATTATGGGCTGCAACCAGAGAGAGAACTTTGTCAGCAACAACTTGCCCTAGCTACTGACTCGCGTGACGAGGCAGAGCAGACACTCGCCGAGCTAAATCAGAGGTTTCGACAACAAGAGAGTGAGTATCTGCAACTAAAACAACAAAGCCAGAGTTGTCATAGCCAGATCCAGTCGACCATGAGTATGCAGTTGCGTACCCAACAGCGCTTAACTGAGATAGAAAGCGAACTCGAACAATTATCCCACGACCAAGTCATAGCGCAGATCGAGAGCCTGCAAGAGCAGCTACTAATCAGTGAGCAGCAACATGAAGAAGCCCAACAGCAGGAACGCGTGCTGCAGGATAAACTATCCACGCAAGTAGATGTGTGCACGCAATATCAAGCACATTTTGATGACTTACGTCAGGGGCAGCAGCGCATCGATGCTGAGCGTCACGCCTTACAAAACCTGCTTAGGGACGAGTTACCAGAGCTTGATAGCGAGCACTTGGCACTGACCAGTTTGTGGCAAGTATTGAACGTCGTCGCGGGGCAGGAGGCGTTTGTCGATACTGCGTTAAAGTCATTGCAGTCTGCTTGTGTACTTGATGATCCTGCTGACCTGCAACCAAACTGGCTCGAGTCAGGGCAGTTGACAGTATTACTCACCGCGCATTGGACGGACGAGAAACGTCCAGACTCAATTGCAGCATTATTTGAGAATGAGCGCGTACCGCGGGCGTTTAACTCAATATTGTTGGCGGAGAGCCGAGAGCAAGCTGATGCGCGGGCCGCGACACTAACTGAGCATGAGTGGCTGGTGACTGCAGATGGATATTGGCGCTCGACTGATACGCTAAAAGTTACCCAACATGTGCAGCAGGGCAGTGCGAGTCGAAGGGCCAAATTAGATAATCTAACGCAAGAGCTAAGTGAAATTACCAGTGCCTGTGAGCATGCAGAACAAGAGTTAGTTGCCGCACAGCAGGACCGTGCGCAATTGCAAGCCGCTCTTGGCGAAGCGAATCATGCTGTACGTCAGGCCGGGCTTGCTCAGCAGCAACTGCAAAATCAACTCGGCATGCTGGAACTGCAAGCTGAACAAGTGGCCGCGCGGCAACGCAAGTTAACGGATGATCGAGAACAACAGCAGCAGTTGCTGGCGAAAGAGCAATTGCAACTTGAGGAGTTATCTGCGCGCGTTGAAAACATTGAAGAACGTTTGTTAGATTTTGAGTCAATCCAGTTGCGCGCTGATGAAAGTCGGGAGCGCGCAGAGCTCGCAGTGCAGGATGCGCGCATCCAAGTGGAACAATTAACTCAGCAAAGGCATCAGCTGGATATGCAGGCGCAACAGTTACAGGGACAGTTGGACAGCCAAAAACAGCAATTACAAACCGCTCAACAGCAGTTGCAAGAAGTCAGTGAACGCTACATTGAACTACAACAGGAGTTGGAGCAACTGCAGCAGCCGGATGAAAATATTGGTGACAAAATCGCAGAGTTACTGCAGCAACGAGAAAGCCTCACTGAGGAGCAACGCACGAAAGGCGAGCAACTAGCCCAAGTCGATATGTTGATCAACGATGCCATGCGAGATTCACAAGGGATCAATGAAAGGATTACACAGCGCCGAGCACAACTGGAGAGTTTGCGACTTGAATCACAGGGCTATCAGGTCAGAGCCTCAGGGGTTTTAGAACAGCTTGCCGATACCCAGCAAAACCTTAAACAGACCCTTGAAAACCTGCCCGAAGATGCAGTAGAGGCTACGTGGCAGAGTGAGTTGGAGAAAACTCAAGCTAGCATTAGTCGTCTAGGGGCAGTTAACTTAGCAGCAGTGGAAGAGTTTGAAGTGCAAGGTGAACGTAAACTTCACTTAGATACTCAGTTTGACGATTTACAGGCGGCTTTAGACACTCTTGAAGATGCGATCCGAAAAATTGATAGGGAAACTAAATCGCGCTTTAAACTGACTTACGATCAAGTGAACGATGACCTAAAAAAGCTATTCCCTAAAGTGTTTGGTGGCGGAAGTGCCTATCTCGAATTAACCGGTGATGATTTACTCGAAACCGGCGTAACGATAATGGCGCGGCCACCGGGCAAGAAAAATAGCACCATTCATCTCCTCAGTGGTGGAGAAAAAGCGTTAACCGCATTATCATTAGTGTTTGCGATTTTTAGATTGAATCCTGCACCGTTCTGTCTACTCGATGAAGTAGATGCACCGCTCGATGACGCCAATGTTGCGCGTTTTTGTCGATTGGTTTCTGAGATGTCAAAGACGGTACAGTTTATTTACATCACCCATAATAAAATCGCGATGGAAATGGCTGAACATCTCACCGGAGTGACCATGGCTGAGCCTGGTGTGTCGCGGATGGTGGCGGTGGATGTGGAAGAGGCTGTAGCTATCGCAAATGCATAATAAAGGGCGAGTGTCTCGATGGAAGACTTACGATTTGCGCTATTAATAGTTGGTGGTTGTGCAATTTTAGCCATTCTGGCTCATGGCCTATGGAGTTTGCGCAAGGGCAATGCAAAACCTGCCGTTAAGCCACGTGTGGAGCCGACCGAATCGCGTGAGCGGGTAGAAGGTTTCGATGAATTCGGGTTAGGCGAAGTGCGTGTAGTTAGCCAAAGCAAGAGTTCTCGGTCTAATCCACCGGAGCAGACTGCAGAGGTTGAGCATGAGCCTATCGTCGATGCGGATATTCAGGCGGGCTTGCCCACAACGGAAGACGACTCGGTAACGGAAAACCCCTTAACGGCGAGCCCTGCAGAGCCAGACATTCCATCATTGGATGACTTGCATGAACTGCCGAGCGTTGCTGGATCCACAACTACGCAAGCGGCGGAAACTACCGAACCGGTAGAAAAGCCGAAGAAATTGTATGCGTCGGTCGTGTCTAATCCGAAGCCAACGATGTTAAAGAATGATGAGCGGAACGATGCTTCTGTGGCGCCGCTTACGACAAAACCGATCCCAGAACCGCCGTCATTTTTATTGCAGGAAGACGACGTAAGCGTTAACACTGACGCTGACAATCCGCCTCCCGCAACATCTTCGCAAGCAGCGGCAACGCCAAACGACACTGAAGTTGAAACTTTTAGCCTCGATCAAACGCCCACGGATCCCCATTTGAATCTTACTTCTGAAGATCTCGATGCACCCGTACCTGTTGTTGAAGACGTAAAACGGGCAACACCTAAACGTCGCACGAAGTCAATGTTTCGTAAGCGTATTGAGCCCACCTTAGGTGAAGATCAAATGCGTATGTCGTTTGATGAAGAACAAACGGTAGAAACTAATATAACCGCTGAGGAGAATACTTCTCCAGCACCGGAGCAAGAAGTGTTGGTGTTAAATGTACGAGCGCCGCAGGGTGAGGAGATACCCGGTGCTGCGTTATTACCGATGTTGCTTACGCTTGGGTTTAAGTTTGGCGATCAGGACATTTTCCATCGTCATGTGAATAGTAATGGGAAAGGGCCGGTGTTGTTTAGTTTGGCCAATATGTTTAAACCTGGGATCTTCGATATTGATAATTTGGAAAACTTTACTACCCAAGGTGTGTCACTGTTTATGATTTTGCCAATTGAGGGCGATCCGCATCAGGTGTTTAACATGATGCACAATGCCGCGCGAAAGCTAGCAGATGAGTTTTCGGGCCAAATACTGGATGGTCGCCGCAGCGTGCTTACCAAACAGGGCTTGCAACAATATGTTGAGAAAATTCGTGATTTTGAACGTCGCCGTATGATCGCAAGAAGCTAAAGCTACCATGACCACCACAGACAATCAGCTGCAGCGTCACGTTGCGACGTTGCGAGCGCAATTAAACGATTACAACTATTACTATTACGTAAAAGACGATCCTAAAGTGCCAGATGCTGAGTACGATCGGTTATTTCAGGAATTACGCGCATTAGAACAGGCGAACCCTGAACTATTGACGCCAGATTCACCAACCCAACGCGTGGGTGGTGCGCCGTTAGCGGCCTTTACCCAAGTGGAACATGAGATGCCCATGTTGTCGTTGGATAATGCCTTTGATGATGATGAATTAATGGCATTTTCCAAGCGCATAAACGATCGTTTGGGGCAAACTCAAGCGTTAATTTTCACCTGTGAACCTAAATTGGATGGTCTTGCGGTTAGTTTGACCTATCAAGACGGTGTTTTGGTGCAAGCAGCAACGCGAGGTGATGGTCGAATCGGCGAGGATATTACCCAGAATGTGCGCACGATTAATAATATTCCTTTGCAATTACGCGGTACTGATTTTCCGGCTCGTTTGGAAGTGCGTGGTGAAGTATTTATGCCTAAAGCGGGGTTTGAACGTTTGAATCAAACGCAGAAAACCACCGGTGGTAAAGTTTTTGCCAATCCAAGAAATGCTGCAGCGGGTAGTTTGCGACAACTTGATTCACGCATCACTGCTAAACGTCCATTGCAGTTTTACGCTTATTCAATTGGGATCAGTCGTGATGAAATTACGCCATTGGCACCGTCCCATTATGCGCGTTTACAACAGCTTGCTGAATGGGGATTGCCGATAAATGGCTTAACTGAGCAAGTTGTTGATGCGCAAGGATGTATCGATTATTACCAACGTTTAGCCAACCGACGTGATGATTTGGATTATGAAATCGATGGGATCGTCTACAAGGTCGATGATATTGCCCTGCAACAGTCACTAGGTTTTGTCTCGCGCGCACCGCGCTGGGCGATCGCGCGCAAGTTTCCGGCCCAAGAAGCCGTCACCGAGTTATTAGATGTCGAGTTTCAAGTCGGTAGAACTGGCGCAATTACACCCGTGGCTCGTCTGGCACCCATATTTGTCGGTGGGGTAACGGTCTCAAATGCCACACTCCATAACGCGGATGAGATCGCGCGTTTAAATGTGAAAATTGGTGACCAGGTAGTCGTGCGACGCGCAGGTGATGTTATCCCTCAAGTGGTCTCTGTCGTATTAGACCGACGACCTGAAAACGTCAAAGATGTTGAATTTCCGGCGCAATGTCCGATTTGTCAGTCACACATTGAGAAAGTCGAAGGAGAAGCTGTGGCGCGTTGTTCCGGAGGACTATTTTGTGCAGCTCAACGTAAAGAAGCATTGAAACATTTTGCGTCGCGTAAGGCTTTTGACATTGATGGTTTAGGCGATAAATTAGTTGAACAATTAGTCGACGCGGGCAAGGTAAAAACGCCAGCGGATTTCTTTCAATTAACCGTTGCTGAGTTGATTGGACTAGAACGAATGGCAGAAAAGTCAGCCAGCAATTTGGTAAACGCCATCGATAAAGCCAAGCAAACCACGTTTGCCCGGTTCCTTTATGCACTTGGGATCCGTGAGGTCGGTGAGGCAACCGCGAGTAATTTAGCTGAGCACTTTGGTGATTGGGAAAGCATTCGGGATGCGACGGTTGAACAACTTATCGCAGTGGAAGATATTGGCCCAATAGTTGCGCAGCATATCGCCCACTTTTTTGCTGAAGCGCATAACATCGCTGTGATCCAAGAATTATTGACATCCGGTGTGCATTGGCCAGAACCACAAATACGCGACCAAGCTGATCTGCCATTGGTGGATAAAACCTGTGTGATAACAGGGACTCTCGCGGCGATGAGCCGTGATGCAGCAAAACAAAGGCTTATGGCGTTGGGCGCGAAGGTTGCTGGCAGCGTATCAAGTAAAACGGACTTCTTAGTTGCAGGCGAAAAAGCTGGCTCTAAGTTAGCAAAAGCGGAGACGTTGGGTGTCAGTGTGTGGGACGAAGAAAAATTATTGCAATTTTTGCAAGCGCATGAATAAACCGTGTGTTTAACGTGCAGCGGCGTCTTTGCGGCGCTGTTGCCTCGCTTGCCATGATTTAACCACAGACCAACGCCACAGCGCATTCAAGCCGTAATAACCTGCGATCCCGCCCAGTATAGAGCAGATCGCACAACCCAGAAGAAACGCCGGACCTATAGTTGAAAGACTATTAGTGACCCACTCCCAACTCAGTTCAAACGCAAAGGTATCCATTTCCGTCCCAAGTACAGTACTGCCGAGTTTATAGGCAGCGTAAAATATTGGCGGCATGGTGAAGGGGTTTGTGATCCAAACCGTAGCAATGGATAACGGTAGGTTCACTCGCAATGGAATTGCTGCTGCGGCGGCAAGCCACATTTGAAAGGGAACTGGCCAAAAGGCGAAAAACAGCCCTATCGCAAACGCACCCGCCGCGCTGCGGCGATTCAAGTGCCAAAGGTTAGGGTCATGCAGCAGTTTCCCGAAAACCGCAATATAGCGATTTTCTACCACAGCTTTGTGGTCCGGTAACAAACGGCGAATAAACTTTTTAGGCATGGCAAGGCAGCCATTGTAAAAGCATGGAAACAGCGACAAAAGATGGGCAGGAATGTTGGCCAATATCGCGCTTACAGGCGCTGCTCTTTGGGTTCATTAGTGTATATGTCACTTCTTTACTATGGACGCAGTTACCCAACCTAAGGGGTGTTATCCTTGTCACCGTTGGATGCCTGTCGCTAGCACTATGCACGCGATTATATCGAAAAACACGACTTTTCCTATGCTTAATTGGCGCATTAGTAGGGCTTTTTTGGGCTTCAGTTATAAGCCATTGGTATACAACTTGGCAACGTGAGGGCATTGATTTTCAGCAGACGGTGGTTATTTCAGGACGAGTGACCCAAATCCGTTCGTTTACTGACCGGGTTGCACTTAGTCTAACGGTTTACACACTCAACGATGTTAACTTTATGCTGCCACGGAAAATGCGGTTGAATTGGTACGTGGCTGCTCCTAGTGTCAATATTGGTGATCAGTTGCAACTGCGGGCAATACTCAAACCGCCACATGGTTTGGCGAATCCATCGGGATTTGATCATGCGCGTTGGCTACTCGCCCAAAACATTGCTGCAACGGGTTACGTCAATACGCATTATGCCGTTAGTATACGGCCATCAAAATTGTCCTTTCGAACGCAACTTCGTGATCGTTTAGCCGCGCTTAATTTGCTCAATAATGCCTGGGTTTTGGCCTTAGCTATGGGCGACCGAGAAGATTTAGAGCCAAGTGATTGGCAACTGTTGCAAGACACTGGAGTGGCTCATTTATTTGCTATTTCGGGATTACATTTGGGCATCATCGCTGGCTTCTGCTTTCTTTTCTGGCGCTGTTTTCTGGCAATGTTGGCCTTGACAATGCACTCTCAGAGAATGCTGAAAAGGATCGGTTGCATTCCTCTTCAGCCCATAGGTTACATGGTTTGCGCGGTCACTTGCTTTGGTTACGCGTACCTTTCCGGGTGGCAGTTACCAGTGCAGCGCGCCTACCTCGCGCTTGCTGTAACACTAATCTTTGCTAGTTACCGTTGGCGTATTCATGCCGTGAGTATTGTGATGCTTGTATTGGGATTAATTCTGGTTTTTTCGCCGTACAGTATTTACTCCTCGTCGCTCTGGTTAAGCTTTGTTGCGGTAGTGGCAGTGTTACTGTTGCATTGGCGCTATCATCCGTGGGGGCATAATTGGCGTAGTCGCTTATTGGTTTTGTTGAAGCTTCAAGTCATGCTGACTTTATTAAGCTTGCCGTTAGTTGTGACCTATTTTCATACCTTGTCGATTATCACAATAGTAGCAAACCTGCTGTTTGTGCCTTGGGTTTCCTTTGTGCTGTTACCTGTGAGTTTAATGGCTTTATTGGTGTTTATACTGGCGCCTGACTGGGGGACGGTATTATTTGTCGCAGTCGATCAGTTGTTTGCTGTTAGCTTAACTGTTTTAAAACAGCTTCATGCTTTGCCATTTGCGGCAATTAAAGACGTTTATTGGTCGCCATTAATTATTTTAAGCCTGGGGTTGGCTGTATTCATATGGGTACTGCCCACCTTCACTTGGCAACGCAGGCTGAGCGGTTTGCTATGCCTGCCGTTGTTGCTCCATCTGTCCGGAATACGTGCAGATAATCAACATTGGTATGTGCACGTATTTGATGTAGGTCAGGGCACCGCAATAGCGGTGTCGCAGGGCAAACGGGTTATGCTTTACGATACGGGCCCGGCATTTGCTTCCGGGCTTACCGCTGCACAACACGTTATTTTGCCGTTTTTTGCGGCGCAGGGCTGGACAGAAATCGATCATTTGATCATCAGTCATTTTGATATTGACCATGCCGGTGGACGCGCGATTGTTGAAGATGAACTGACCGTCAACGATTACATTGAGCCAACGAACTGTGCTGGTAAAAGTGCGCAGCAGTGGGGCAAACTTACCCTGACGTTTTTATGGCCTCTTCGCGCTGAACGTCAGCAATCGCAGCTATCAGATAATGCACAATCCTGTGTGGTTAAAATCAGTGATGGGCAGCACAGTATTTTATTACCCGGAGATATTGATCGATGGGTAGAAACTGAATTGGTCAAACGTGCAGCAGCAGTCTCTAATCAGTTCACAAACCTCAATGCAAACATATTGATTGCTCCGCATCATGGCAGTAACACCAGTTCCACTTATGCGTTTATTGGCGCCGTGGATCCAGACCATGTGGTTTACACTACGGGTTACCTCAATCGCTGGAAATTTCCGCACCGCCGAGTCGAGCAGCGCTATAAAAATATGGCTGTAACGGCATGGAATACTGGATCTTCCGGTTACCATAAGATCACCATTCCGTTTTGTAATGGCCGTGGCTCAGCTCGCCAAGATGCGCAGAATGATTGCCCAAACTCAGTCACAATCGCTAGCTATAATCACACACTGAAGCCACGCTGGTATCGGCATCGCGACTAAAAGCTGGGGTTTCTGAGAAAATCTGAGTACAATCAACAGCATCTAAATTATGCAATGTCAGGTAGATGACAACAGACTCTGTGAAACCTCAAGATCAGCGCCACGTAAGACGCTTCTTCGGGTACCTAAAAGACTTTAAATTGCCGTTTATCATCGCCATTCTTGGGATGGTTGGATACTCCGGCGTTGATACATTCGTGTTTTTCCATCTGCAACCCATTATTGATGAGAGTCTAGGACAAAAAAATTACGCTATGCTGCGCACTGCAGCGTATTTGATCGTGCCGATTTTCATTCTGCGCGGACTGTTTAATTTCATGGGTAATTACACCCTTGCATGGATCAGTACGCAGGTTGTGATGCGCATGCGCCAACAGTTATTTGACAAATATATTCACCTACCGGTGAGTTTTCATGACGAAAAATCGGCCGGTACGCTTATCTCTAAAGTGACCTATGATACGGAGCAAGTCGCCAATGCCGCAGGTAAAGCCCTACTCATTTTGGTGCGGGACGGTGCGTTTGTTATCGGTTTGCTTGGTTCAATGTTTTACTACTCCTGGCAGTTGTCATCGATCTTTTTACTCATCGCTCCTTTAGTTGCAATCATCGTGTCGTATGTAAGTAAGCGTTTTCGCGCGGTTAGCCGCAATATTCAACAGGCGATGGGGAGTGTCACTACGGCTGTAGAACAAGCGGTCAAGGGGCACAAGGTCGTATTGATGTTCGGTGGCCAAACCATTGAGCACAATCGTTTCAAAGAAAAAAATAATCATAACCGACAACAAAACATGAAGCTGACCAACACCTCAATTTTAAGTGTTAGCCTCATTCAGATTATCGCTTCGGTCGCACTGGCCGTGGTGTTATTCATTGCCGGCACACCCGGGATGATCGACGATTTAAGTGCCGGTGTATTTCTTTCGGTGGTGATCTACATGGTCATGTTGTTGAAACCATTGAAACAGCTGACTACAGTCAACAACGAGTTTCAACGCGGCATGGCCGCCTGTGCGAGTATTTTTGAAATTCTTGATCAAGAAGAGGAAAAAAATACAGGTACCTTTGAAATGCAGCGCGCCAAAGGGAATATCCAAATTTGCGATGTAACTTTTTATTACCCACAGCAGTCTCGCCCAGCCTTGCAACATATTGATCTGTCGATCCAACCAGGGCAGACAGTTGCCCTGGTTGGGCGTTCGGGCAGCGGTAAGTCAACGCTTTCAAGTTTGTTAACTCGCTTTTATGCGCCTACCGAAGGCAGTATCCTGCTGGATGGTAAGCCGATTGATGAGTTCGAGCTGAAGTCACTCCGCCGTCAATTTGCCCTAGTGTCGCAACAGGTCACATTATTTAACGATACTGTGGCAAATAATATTGCTTATGGGGCTAACGGTCAGGTCACTCGAGAGGCGATTATCGATGCCGCTAAAATCGCCCATGTGGATGAATTTGTAGCTCAATTAAGCGATGGCTACGATACAATTATTGGAGAAAACGGATTGATGTTATCCGGCGGTCAGCGTCAACGCTTGGCGATCGCGCGGGCAATTTTGGTTAATGCGCCGATATTAATCCTAGACGAGGCAACCTCTGCATTGGATACGGAAAGTGAAAAGCTCATTCAAGATGCCTTAGAGCAACTGCAAAAGCGTTGTACCAGTATTGTTGTTGCACATCGCCTATCAACCATTGAAAACGCAGATAAAATTGTGGTCATCGACGATGGTAAGATCGTAGAGCAGGGTAATCACCACGAGCTATTACAGCGTGGCGGAGCCTATGCGCAACTGCACCAAATGCAATTTGGCAATGATGCTGAGCAATGAGTATACAGAAAGCGCTTGAAACCGGTTGGTATCAAAGTAAGCCTTGGCTTTGGTTGCTTTGGCCACTCAGTATGCTATTTGCACTGCTCAGTGCATTGCGCCGGGCTTTATACCGCTGGAAACTATTAAAATCCCATCGCCCTGAGGTTCCTGTTATCGTCATCGGTAACCTGACGGTTGGTGGGAATGGTAAAACACCGCTAGTACTCGCGTTGGCTGAATATTTGCTGCAGCAAGGGCGTCATGTTGGGATTTTAAGTCGTGGTTACGGCGGCCAGCAAACCGCGTTTCCATATCGTGTACAAGAGGGTGATTGCGCTGCTTTAGTGGGTGATGAACCCTTGTTGATCACCCGCCGGCTGGATTGTCCTGTGGTGATTGATCCGCAACGTGCACGAGGGGCGGATTGCCTCGTTGCACAAGGGTGTGACGTCATCATCAGTGATGATGGTTTACAACATTATGGATTGCAAAGAGATATTGAGTGGATAGTGATTGACGACCGCGGGTTTGGCAACCGGCGGTTATTACCTTCTGGCCCAATGCGTGAGGGGATATGGCGCCTGCGCCACGTCTCTGGGGTAGTGCACAACGGTAGCAGACCGCTTGTGCTGGATGTGCCGCTGGCTGTGCAGATGCGTTTAGCTGCTCAATGTTTTGTCAATGTAGCAGAGCCATCACTGAGATTAACGCTGGCGGATTTTAGACTGCGTTACTCCACTATTGCCGCAGTGTGTGCGATAGGAAACCCGCAGCGATTTTTTACCTCATTGTCAGAACTTGGTATTTCGTTAGAGCGACATCTGGTTTTTAATGACCATCATCTCTATCAGCCGTCAGATTTGCCAAAAGGACCATTACTGATGACCGAAAAAGATGCCGTTAAATGTCAGGGGTTTGCTCATCCTGATTGGTGGTTTTTACAGATTGATGCGGACTTGCCAAGGGCATTTTTTACCCAAACGATGCGACAGTTAATTCATGCTGATACAAATTTAAAGAGAAAAAATCATGGCATTTGATAAACAATTACTCGATGTGCTTGCCTGCCCGGTATGCAAAGGAAAATTACTTTATCGCGATACTGAGGAGCGCTTGATTTGTCGTTTTGATCGCCTCGCTTATCCTATTAAGGAAAATATTCCAGTGTTACTGGAGAATGAAGCGGCCTCATTAACGTTAGATGAAATTGAAGCCTTAAAACATGACTAATACTGAGTCAGCTGATTTTATTGTCATTATTCCGGCGCGTTACGGTTCAACACGATTTCCGGGTAAACCATTAGCGCAAATTCAACATAAACCAATGATCCAGCACGTATATGAGCGTGCCATTGAGGCGCATGCGACGCGTGTCATAGTGGCTACTGATGACGAGCGCATAGCCAACACGGTGGCACAGTTTGGTGGTGAGGTTTGTATGACGCGAAGTGACCACCAATCGGGAACCGAACGTCTTGCGGAAGTCATAGAGATTGAGGGTATCGCAGCGGATTCATTGATTGTCAATGTGCAGGGCGATGAACCGTTCATTCCCGCTGCTAATATTCGCCAGGTTGCTCACAACCTAGCGCAGCGTAAGCAATGTGCCATAGCAACACTGGCCACGCGTTTAAATGGTGAAGAGGAACTCAGTAACCCTAATGTGGTTAAGGTTGTCGCAGACCGCTACGGGCATGCCTTGTATTTTAGTCGTGCTCCGATCCCGTTTGATCGCGATAATGTGCAGCGGAATTTGGCTTATACGCCACTGCGACATATCGGAATTTATGCGTATCGCGCAGGCTACATTAAAACTTATGTGGAGTACCCCGCTTCAGATTTAGAAAAGATAGAGTCTTTGGAGCAACTAAGAGCGTTATGGAATAACGATAAGATCCATATAGAGCTGGCGGTGGCAGCACCACCCACAGGAATCGATACTCCGGAAGACTTAACCCGTTTAAACCAACAGTTGTTAGCAGGAGAAGAATGATGAATGTTGTGATCACAGGAGCAAATCGCGGTATTGGATTAGCGCTGACACAAGCTTATCTCGCGCGTGGTTGTCAGGTTTATGCGTTGTGTCGTCATGCCTCCGAAGAATTAAAGCAAACCGCTGCTACTGTCATCGAAGGGATCAATATGTTAGATCCTGACGCCCTACCAGAGCGTTTGGCTGCATTAGCATCTGTCCAAATTGATGTATTGATCAACAATGCTGGCGTATTAGCCCGTGAGTCACTGGATGATTGGAGCCCAGCAACCATAGAGCAACAATTCCGAGTGAATGCGTTGGCGCCACTATTGGTGACGCAGATCCTATTACCTCGCTTGTCGAAGGGAAGCAAAGTTGGGCTTATTACTTCACGCATGGGATCGATGCAGGACAATGGCTCTGGCGGTTACTATGGCTATCGGATGTCCAAAGCAGCGTTGAATGCCGCTGGCGTATCAATGGCACGCGATCTCCATTCGCAGGGTATTGCTGTAGCTTTATTACATCCGGGCTATGTGCAAACAGAAATGGTGGGGTATGGCGGTGATATCGATGCGACAACCGCAGCGAGTCGCTTGCAACAGCGGTTAGATGAGCTCACATTGGCAACATCAGGTACCTTTTGGCACAGTAATGGTGAAATTTTACCGTGGTAACAACCAAGTGGGTATGCATGGTGCTTGGCTTATCGCTCGGGCTTTTATGCGCTGACAATGCATTTTCAGAAGAGTCACTAGCCGCCTACTCGTGGAAGGAATTAACGCCCATACCACGAGCTGTACAAGAAATTTATCCGGTGTTACACCAACAACGATTGGTCGTAGTCGGTGGATTAACGCCTGATCCAACAGCAGAATGGATGGGGATTAGTGCAGAGACCTTCTGGTTTGACCCACAGTCGAATCAGTGGCAGACCGGTGTCGCACTACCAGAACCGCGACACCATCCGTTATTAGCATCCCATGTCAATGGCTTGTATGCCTTTGGGGGCTTTATCGAGAAGCATGGCGGGCTATGGCACAACTCAGTTGATGTTCTATTGTTACCAGAAAAGGCTGACACTTGGCAACGAGTTGCACACATGCCAATTCCGCTTGCTGAGTCACTGATCACTCAGTACGACGATCGGATTCACTTAGTCACTGGACGAACGCCTAGCAGTCCGACACAAAACGCGCAGTGGCGTGATCAAATCGATTCCGCTCGACACTTCGCTTTTTCTCCTGCAAGCGGTGAATGGCAAGAATTGCCTTCCGCTCTAACGGCGCGCAATAGCGCGTGTGGCGTCGTAGTGAATGGTCGTTGGCATACCATCGGAGGTCGCACTGTCAATGGAGGGAATTTAGCGGTCCATGAAGTGTATGATTTCGAGCAGCAAGGATGGTCGACATTACCACCTTTACCCCAAGCACAGGGCGGGTTAGCGTGCGCAGTGCTCAGAAAAGAGATCTTTGTGTTTGGCGGCGAGTTTTTTAACCACGGTGGCGGTGTCTATGCCGAGGTTTGGTCGTTTGATTTGTTAAGTCAGCACTGGCGTCAAGTGTCTGCTATGCCAGTTCCGCGACATGGACTAGGAGCAGTTACAGCTGAACAAGGTATTTACGTTGTCGGTGGCGCAGCTCAAGCGGGAGGCAATCAAACCTCCAGTCGTCTGAGCGTATTTACGCCAATACAAGACTGAGTCTATTAACGTAATCAGCGAGTAAAGGGGCACGTCATGCTGCCCCCTTTGTGTACACTTATTAATCCTCTGACAGTACCGCCCAACAATCGTGCTCGTTGGCATGAATGATCTCAGCCCAGACCCGCTGGCCAGGGCTTACGTCATGCACGCCATTCAAATGCACCACACCATCAATCTCTGGCGCATCAGCATAGCAACGACCAACCGCACCTTCTGCATCAACACTATCAATAACGATTTGATATTCCTGACCAATGCGCTGCTGTAAGCGGGCAGCACTGATCTCACCCTGCACTTGCATGAAGCGTTCAAGGCGTTGTTCTTTAACGCTTTCTGGCACCGGATCAGGGAGGTCATTGGCTTTTGCGCCATCAACCGCTGAATAAGGGAAACAGCCAACCCGATCCAATTGTGCCTCGCGTAGGAATTGCAACAATTCTTCGAATTCTTCTTCGGTTTCACCGGGGAAACCGACGATGAAAGTAGAACGAATAATTAGTTCAGGACATTGTTCGCGCCATTTCTTGATCCTTTCTATTGTCCGATCAGCACTGCCTGGACGCTTCATCAACCGCAGTATGCGCTTGTTCGCATGCTGAAATGGAATATCTAAATACGGCAATATTTTACCTTGCGCCATCAGTGGAATAAGCTCGTCAACGTGGGGATACGGGTAGACATAATGCAGACGGACCCACATATCGAGTTCACCCAGTTGTTCACACAATTGTTGCATGTGGGTTTTAACCGGCATGCCATTCCAGAATCCCGTGCGGTGCTTTATATCGACACCGTAAGCACTGGTATCTTGCGAGATCACAAGTAACTCATTAACCCCCGCCGCTTTTAGGCGTTTAGCTTCATCTAATACTTCACCTACAGGCCGACTTACCAAGTCACCCCGCATTGATGGGATGATGCAGAATGTACAGCGATGATTACAGCCCTCAGAAATTTTCAAATAGGCAAAGTGCCGTGGTGTGAGCTTAACCCCATGGTCGGGAACCAGGTTTACAAATGGATTATGTTCTGGTTTCGGTAGATGGGTATGCACTTGCTCTACCACGGTTTCGTAGGCGTGAGGCCCGGTAATGGCTAACACATTGGGATGGACTTCACGGATCTCATCCTCTTTAATACCCAAACAGCCGGTCACGATAACTTTGCCATTCTCTGCCAGTGCCTCACCAATCGTGTCGAGAGATTCTTGCACGGCAGCATCGATAAATCCGCAGGTGTTAACGATCACTAGATCTGCATCATTGTAGGTGGGAACAACATCATAACCTTCGGTGCGTAATTGGGTCAGGATCCGTTCTGAATCCACCAAGTTTTTTGGACAGCCAAGACTGATAAAACCGATCTTACTGGTATTGGCAGAGGCAGACTGCTGCGCCTGTTCACGCAATACCTTTTTCGGGGTTTCTAGGGTAGTGGTTTTTTTGGGGTCGACAATTTTTACTGTCATACGAGCAAGCCATTCGGGTAAAATTGACGGTATTATACTGACCGAAACTCATTTGGCGAAACAAAAGCGTAAAGGGGCACCTGTGTCGAGTGTGAATAGACTACCGTTTCCATTACATTGTTACGATGAAGCAGGGCATCTAAAACCTCCATTATTGTTATATGTCACCTGCTTATGGTTGGCGAAAGCGTTATTATTAATGCTGATATCTGTATCGATGCGTGAAAATCCAAGTGCATTGGTTAAATTGTATTATCCCGATAGTCAGCAATGGTATGTGAATGCATTGCCCGCGCTTGTCGGCGTGGCTGGATTTGTCTTGTTGAGTGTACGCGATAAACTTCGCGCGCAAACGATTAACTGGCAGGGCAGTGTACGGCTATTATTGCTGGCCGGATTGCTTTTAACCATTAGTATTCAAGGCCTGGCGATTGCGAACAATCAAGGTGTGTTTAGTTGGCGCCATGCATTGTCATTGATGGTGAGCTTTTTGCTGGTCGGCTACTTGCTCCGCAGCCGACGAGTTCACGCGTATCTGAGAGATAGATAACCGGCCAGCGTTACTGAGTGTTGTTGTTTAACGCTTGTTCAAAATAGGCATAGACACTGACTGTACTGTCATTTACCAGGCGCTCGTAGCAAATGCCAGCAAATGCGTAGGAGTGGCCGTTATAATCCAGAACGACATAGGGGGCTGCGGGATCACTGACATCATAGCGCCATTCGCCGCCGAGTGTTTGTTTAAACACTTCGCCAATAAAAGCCCCATAGATGTTACACAGCGTAAATACTACCTGGTCCTCTAAGGCACTATCTTGATACTTATCTAAAAAGCTGAGTAGTACATTGTCAACTTGCCGCACCGATTCCGGCGTGTAGGTTAACGTGATCCCAAATTCATTCTGCGTACTTTCAATGGCATTTTGCGCACTATCAGCCATTAAAGAGTCGAGTTCTTGTTGTTCCATGTGGTCTGCTTGCCTTTTTTTTAACTATTCTGCTTGAGATGGATCGATTTGTCGATGCTGGGTGATGAGTGAGGCCAGTAATTGTGAGCCCGGGCCCAAGTTATCTGGGGCAGGGACTACCAAAAATGCTGAAACTCGTTTGAACGAGCTTCCAGCAATGTTGAGCTGGTGCAACCGCCCCGTCGCGAGATATTCACACACAACATGTTTAGGTAACCAGCAAAAGCCAAGCCCGTTAAGCAGTAGCCCAACCGCACTGTCAAATTGACTGACTGTCCAGCGTTGTTCGGACTTAAGCCAACCTTGATTTTCAACGGGCAGATTGGCGGTATCCTTGATGACTAACTGTAAATGTTGCTGTAACTCATTGGGGTCGATTGGTTCAGGCAATTGCGCGAGTGCATGTTGCGGCGCACAAACCGCAATAAAGTCAATCATGGCCAAAGGTTCGCCAAGAAAGCCTTTGGGCACATTTGAACTGATCACGAGATCGGCTTGCTTGTGTTTAATTATCTCTTCGGTACCCGTCAACACACTATCAATCACTTTGACTCGACTGCCGCGCGATTGCGGTAAAAAATCAGCCAAACACTGAAACACGATGTCACGTGGGAAGGCTAATTCTACTGCAAGTGTTATTTCGGGTTCCCAAGCTTGCTGTATGTTGCTTGCTAGCGCTTCTAAATCTTCAGCATTTTGGGTGATGTAACGAGAGCGGCGCAGCATCACTTCACCTGCTTCAGTTAGGTAGGCTTTGCGACCCTTTACCTGTAACAGTTCGACGCCTAATTGCCGTTGTAGTTTTGCCACTGCGTGGTTCAGCGATGATTGGCTTTTATTGAGTTTTTCAGCCGCATGCGCATACCCGCCGTGATCGACGACAGCTTGTAAAATACGCCACTGCTCTAGGGTCGTTTTATGACGATACATCGCTCATTTACTTGCAGTTTAAATCTGTGTTTATAGTGAATGAACTGCTTCCGGGAATCAACAATGGCAAAAATGTAATGATAATTTCTAGTTTGAAATTGGCCAAATTGGCGATTGATTGCGTACCTAAAACTAAAACCGAGAGTTGTTAATGAAATACTATTCAACCTTACCGGCGACTGCGCTTGCTGTGTTCAGCTTAATGTCTGCGCTGATTTTCTTTGGTGTAATCCCAAGTGGGGCGGTTTTGTTGGATCGATTACAAATGGATATGTCTGGTGGGTTCTATTGGCTGATTGGATTAATAATCCTACTTGAATCCATTGTGTATGTGGGTTTTTACTTTCCGGGGCAGTTTTTTGCCGTTGTGCTAGTCATTTCAGCGCAACCCACGTGGCAGGATATTTTATATTTGACCTGCGCAATGGTGCTCGCGGCAACCTTGGGATCGTTTATCAATTATCAGTTAGGGCGCATTAATTCGACCCGTTATGATTCAGCTGAGCCAACCAAGTTGAGGCACCTTCTGCTGGCGATGATCCATATGAACTCATTGGCGTTTTTTATGTTTGCGCAGGGCGCTAATCACCGTCCGGTGCGCATAGTAGGGTTAGCGGGCCTGCTTAATTTGCCGTATTACTTGCTTCTCATCACAGCAACCGCAGTGTTAAGCGAAGAGGTGATGTTGCTCGCCGAGAATGGCTGGGTGGTATTGAGTATTTTACTCACTTGGTTATTAGTTTCGGTCGTGCTTGACATCCGCAATCACCGTTCACGCAGACTTGCGTAAAAACTTGTCGACGGCTCGAGCTGCAGCGACCATTCCGAAAGTTGCTGTTACCATAGTGCAGGCACCAAAACCCGCACTGCAGTCTAATCGACTTGCCCCCTGAAAGTGGGACTTGTTCGCTGCTACGCTGCCATCAGGTTGTGGATAGCGCAATTGCTCAGTGGAATATATACACTCAACACCAAAACGGCGTTGTGGATTCTTACTGAAACCATAAAAGCGACGAAGTTCAGAGCGTAACTTGGCGGACAATGGATCCTGAATGGTTTTGGCTAGATCACCACTGGTTACTTGGCGAGGGTCGATTTGACCGCCTGCGCCACCGACGGTGATCACGGGCACTTTCAGTCGTTTACAACGTGCAATAATCGCTGCTTTTGCTTTTATGCTGTCGGTCGCGTCAAGCACGACGTCAAAGCCGGTATCGAGGACGGTGGTGACATTATCAGGCGTAACGAAGTCTTCTATGGTGTTGATAGTCATCAATGGGTTGATCGCGCGCATTCGTTCAGCCATAACGTCAACCTTTGCTTGGCCAACGGTATCAGTTAACGCATGGATTTGACGGTTGGTATTGGTGGTACATATGTCATCAAGATCGATCAGGGTTATCTGTCCAACACCGGAGCGGGCAAGTGCCTCAGCGCTCCAACTGCCAACACCGCCGATGCCTACAACACAGATGTGCGCCTGTGCAAGCGCCTGCAATTGCTGCTCACCATACAATCGTGCAATCCCACCAAAACGTTGTTTTTCTGCCATGCCAATACTAGTCGCTCATCGTCGTAAGGTTGGGTAATATCGGGGTTAAGGTTTTAAAATTCAATTGGTTCTTCCGTTTTGCCACAAGATTTTGATTTGATTATTGCAGGTGCAGGTATCGTTGGTGCTGCTACTGCCTATTACTATAGCGCAAAATATCCGCACAAACGGGTCGCTTTACTCGAAAGTGAAGCGGCTCCGGCACAGCATCAAACCGGTCGTAATTCCGGCGTTATTCATGCCGGTGTTTATTATCCTCAGGGAA
Source organism: Alteromonas sp. DYW1 (assembly GCF_059752595.1). Taxonomy (NCBI): domain Bacteria; kingdom Pseudomonadati; phylum Pseudomonadota; class Gammaproteobacteria; order Alteromonadales; family Alteromonadaceae; genus Alteromonas; species Alteromonas sp. DYW1. Next base: position 1,675,076 of record NZ_CM186038.1, read on the forward strand.
GCTTGAAAGCGCAATTTTGCCGGCAGGGGCTGGAGACCACGATTGGTTTTTGTCAGCAATATGGGATCCCTTATCAACAGTGTGGCAAATTAATCGTAGCCACTGACGTTGAGGAAGAGTCGCGCCTGCAGACACTGTTTGAAAATTGTAAGAAAAATGATTTAACTCCGCAATGGCTTGAAAGCAATGCAATCACCCACCGTGCACCCAATATTAAAGGGCAGAGTGCTGTTTGGGTTAAACATTCTGGCATTACAGACTACGTTCAAATTACTCAACAAATGCTAGAACTTGCGAAACAAAAAGGCGTACAGGTTTATTATCAACAGACGGTTGATCAAATTGATGAAACCCATGATGCAGTGCTATTGCACTGCTCAAGTGGGCGACAACACGAATGGCGGTCGCAACAGTTCGTTAACTGCACAGGGATATATGCTGATGAATTAATCCGGCGCACCGGACAGTCCCTGAATTTTAAACTAATTCCTTTTCGCGGCGAATATTATCGTTTGCATTCACGCCATAACCAGCTTGTGGATACGTTGGTTTACCCCGTCCCAGATCCAAGCATGCCATTTTTGGGGGTACATTTAACGCCAATGATTGGCGGTTATCTGACGGTTGGACCCAACGCCGTGTTGGCGCCGGGCAAACAAGCCTATACCAATAGCCAGTTTGATTTGCGCGATTGTTGGAATATTGCAGGTTACGCAGGGACATGGCGGCTATTAACCAAGTATCTGCGCCCTGGGCTCGCCGAATTGCGGGATTCACTGTCAAAGCGCGGTTACTTAAAGCGTATACGGCGTTATTGCGAGCAGATCGAGCTGCATGATCTGCTACCTTATCGGGCTGGCATTCGAGCTCAAGCAGTGGATACCCAAGGAAACCTTGCGCATGACTTTATCTTTGTTGCAACAGAACGGTGCTTGCATGTAGGTAATGCACCCTCACCAGCGGCAACCTCAGCGATCCCTATCGCGCAAACGATCGTTGAAAAGCTTTAATAGCGTTGTTCTTTTGCGTTGCATATTGGATCACTAGACAGCCACTTAAGTTAACCATGTGAGCTGAATTGTTCTAAAAATTAGTATTAAAAGGGCGTTTTATTGCGATTTAAATTTTATTATTTAGACACTAAAGTGTGGTTACCAGTTAATGTAATGTGAGGTCAATATGGGTTTACTCGTAGACGGTAAATGGCAAGACAAATGGTATGACACGGATGCTAGTAAGGGCAAATTTGAGCGTCAGGCGTCTAAATTTCGCAGCACCATAAGCCCGGAAGATTCGCAATATCAGCCGGAGTCAGGGCGGTATCACTTATATGTTTCCTTAGCGTGCCCGTGGGCGCATCGGACCTTAATTTTTAGACACCTTAAAGAATTACAAGAGCATATCAGCGTCTCGGTAGTACACCCGAATATGCTGGAAAATGGCTGGACCTTTGAGGATTTCCCTGGGGCAACCGGTGATACCTTGTATGGGTTCGATTTTATGCACCAACTGTACACCAAAGTCGATCCATCCATTACTACACGCGTAACGGTGCCGGTATTGTGGGATAAGAAAACTGAATCGATTGTTAATAATGAATCCGCAGAAATCATTCGTATTTTTAATCAGGGGTTTGATCATATAACGGGCAACACAGCGGATTACTATCCCAAGGATTTGCGGGCTGAAATCGACAAGATCAACGACTTCGTCTATCACAATGTTAATAACGGGGTTTACAAAGCTGGGTTCGCAACGACTCAGGATGCCTATCAAGAAGCCGTTATTGCATTATTTGAAGCACTTGAAGAACTCGAACAACGTCTAGCTAAACAACGTTTTTTGGTAGGCAAGCAGATTACCGAAGCGGATTGGCGGTTGTTTACCACGTTGGTGCGTTTCGACACCGTGTATGTTGGTCATTTTAAATGTAATTTAAAACGCATTGTCGATTATCCAAATCTATGGGGTTATTTACGCGATTTGTATAATCAACCCGGCATAGCTGAAACAGTTAATCAACAGCATATCAAGCGACACTATTACTATAGCCACGACATGATCAACCCTACAAGGGTTATTCCGTTGGGTCCTGAGGTCGACTTCACTCAACCTCATGGTCGGGAGTATTTATGATGAGCACGGCTGTAGTCACCCAAACCGCCATTGGAATGGCGGCACAAGATGGCGCTGGCGTGAAGTTAAAACGGATCATAGGGCAGCCAGGGTTACAGAATCTCGATCCATTTTTAATGTTAGATGAATTTGGCTCTGCGAGCAGCGCTGATTATTTACCCGGGTTTCCGCCGCATCCACATCGCGGCTTTCAAACCGTTACTTATATGCTTACTGGAAAAATGCGGCATCGCGATTCGGTTGGTAATGATGGTGTGATCGAAAGCGGCGGGATCCAATGGATGAATGCAGGTAGAGGTATCATTCATGAAGAGATGCCTGAACAGCAAGATGGGTTGTTGCGTGGGTTTCAATTATGGGTAAATTTACCCGCAAAAGAAAAGATGTCGGCACCGGATTATCAAGACATTCCTGCTGCTGAGGTACCGTGTTGGCAACGGGAAGACGGATTAAACGTGCGTTTACTAAGTGGCAGTTTGGATGGGCATACAGGTCCAGTTAAAGCATTGAAGCAAGAGATGCCAGAACCGTTCTTCGCCGATTTTAGGAGTCTCCCTGAGCAAGCGAGTGCAATTCCACTTAACCCAAGTTATCAGTATTTTGTGTATGTATACGAAGGCGCTATAGCAATCGGGGATACAAAGTTAAGTAAAGGTTCGTTAGGCGTGCTCTCAAACGCTGAATTAGTGCAGATCAACAGTAATGCTGAAGGCGCATCTTGGTTACTGATTGGTGGTCAACCTTTGCGTGAGCCGATTGTGCAGTATGGCCCATTTGTGATGAACACACAGCAAGAAATCCAACAAGCGCTGTGGGATTATCAAAATAATCAGTTAACTACGGCACGATAGCATTCTCACTGAACTTACCGTTGCGTCAAACTGTTGGGTTCACTACTATAGAACGGATTTGTAGATAATTTATAGGAACGTCTATGCAACCCGTTGTTTTAGCTGGTGGATCTGGCAGTCGCCTGTGGCCTAAATCGCGTCAAGCGCTACCGAAACAGTTTCTTTCTCTCACATCAGATAAGACAATGTTGCAAGACACGCTTGCGCGGTTACCACAAGAGAATTGTGACGCTCCGATTATAATCTGTAACGATGCGCATCGCTTTCTCGTGGCTGAGCAATTACGCCAGTCTGATGTTGCACATGGCGGCATTATTTTAGAACCAGTGGGGCGCAACACCGCTCCGGCAATCGCATTGGCAGCATTACACGCACTTAAATCTGACGCGCATGCAACACTACTGATTTTAGCCGCCGATCACCTTATTCAAAACGTTGCAGCGTTTCAAACTGCGATCAGTCAAGCCGAATCTCTGGCTGCTCAAGGAAAACTAGTGACCTTTGGGATTGTGCCGGATAAGCCCCATACCGGTTATGGTTATATTCGTTCTGGCAGTGAGTTAGGCACAGGCTTTACTGTGTCTGAGTTTGTTGAAAAGCCGGACCTCGCAACTGCTGCTCAATATGTCGCAAGTGGAGAATACTTTTGGAACAGCGGCATGTTTATGTTTAAAGCGCAAGCGTATATTGATGAGCTCGAAAAATATGCGCCGGAAATTCTGGAAGTTTGCCAGCGTGCCATTGACACTGAAACACCTGATTTAGATTTTATTCGGGTTGATGCAGATGTATTCGCACAATCCCCCAGTGACTCCATTGATTATGCAGTGATGGAAAAGACTCAGTTAGCTGCCATGGTTACGCTCGATGCCGGTTGGAGTGATGTTGGCAGTTGGTCGAGTCTGTGGGAAACTGCGCAAAATAAGGACGAGCAGGGCAATGTCATCATTGGTGACGTGCTGTTAGAAAACGTTGAAGAGACCTATATAAATGCGGAAAACCGCTTAGTTGCAGCGGTTGGGGTTAAGGATCTGGTCATTGTTGAAACCAAAGATGCAGTACTAGTAGCAGATAAATCCAACGTGCAGGATATTAAAGCCATTGTTGCCGAATTGCATAAGCAACACCGGCCAGAATATGAGTTTCACCGCGAAGTTTACCGTCCATGGGGTAAATATGACTCAATTGATACCGGAGAGCGTTTCCAAGTCAAACGGATTACAGTTAAGCCGGGAGAAATGTTAAGCGTACAAATGCACCATCATCGTGCAGAGCATTGGATTGTGGTTTCGGGAACAGCCAATGTTACTATTGATGGTAAGGTCAACATTTTGACCGAGAATCAGTCTATCTATATTCCCATTGGTGCAGTCCATGCGTTAGAGAATCCGGGCAAAATCCCACTTGAGCTCATTGAAGTACAATCCGGCTCTTATTTAGGTGAAGATGATATTGTACGCTTTTCTGATCGATATGGTCGTTCTCCAAAGGAACTCTCAGAATGACGCGTAAGATTAGCTGTTTTAAGGCCTATGATATTCGCGGGCAACTGAATGCTCAGTTGGATGAAAGTATTGCTTACCGAATCGGTTATGCTTTAGTCGAAACGTTGTCAGCCAAGAAGATCGTGGTCGGTAGTGATATCCGGTTAACGTCAATTCCTCTCAAGCTGGCGTTGGCTGCGGGGGCGATGGATGCCGGAGCAAGTGTTATTGATATTGGTACCGTTGGTACCGAAGAGATTTATTTTGCTGCTAAAGAGATGCCGGTCGATGCTGGTATAGAGGTTACCGCAAGCCATAACCCGATTGATTATAACGGCATGAAAATCGTAAAAGCGGGTGCGGTTCCCATTAGTGGCGATAGTGGTTTGCATGATATCCAAACACGCGCTGAAAGCTATTCAGATGACTGGGTTTTATCCCAACTAGCGCAGTACGTCGCTAACGATTATGCAGCTGTTGACCCAGCTAAATTCATTGCAGGCAAAAGCTTGGTTTGTGTCGCTAATTTAATTGCTTCAGGCAACTATCAGCAGAGTGATCATCGTGACGCCTACGTCACACACGTGTGTAGTTATATTGATATTAACAAGTTAGCCGGACAAAAATTAGTGGTAAATGCCGGCAATGGTGCAGCCGGTCCTACTCTTGACGCTATCGAGGAGTATCTGCACCAGCACGGGGCCGAGGTAACTTTTGTTAAGGTCCATCATCAGCCTGACGGTACCTTTCCAAATGGCATACCGAATCCACTATTGCCAGAGAGTCGAGCCGATACTGCTGACGCTGTACGGGACAACAAAGCGGATATGGGAATTGCCTGGGATGGGGATTTTGATCGCTGTTTTTTGTTTGACGAAAATGGCGATTTCATTGAAGGCTATTATATCGTCGGCTTATTGGCTGAAGCATTTCTGGCAAAACATGCAGGCGCAAAAATCATTTATGACCCACGCGTTTACTGGAATACTGAAGATATAGTGACGCAAGCAGGTGGCATGCCGATTAAAAGTAAAACCGGCCATGCGTTTATCAAAGAACGGATGCGCAAAGAGGATGCCATTTATGGTGGTGAGATGAGTGCGCACCATTATTTCCGTGATTTTGCTTATTGTGATTCAGGCATGATCCCTTGGCTATTGGTCGCAGAGCTCATCGCGACTAAAGGATTACCCTTGTCACAGCAGGTTGCTGCGCGCATTGATGCTTATCCATCGTCAGGTGAGATTAATAGTCAACTCAACGACGCTGATGCTGCTTTGGCACGTGTCATTGAACATTATCATGCACAGGCATTAAGCGTTGATGATACCGATGGTGTAGGGATGGACTTTGGGGCATGGCGCTTTAATTTGCGTCAATCCAATACCGAACCCGTCATCCGCTTGAATGTTGAAGCAAAAGGTGACATTGCACTGATGGAAGCCAAAACGACTGAACTATTGACGCTAATTCGCGCTGAGTAAACATGTTTTTGACAATCCTCTGGGTAACTTGTTAAGGCGACCTGATAATTAACAAGCTGAGGTTAACCGACAATCACCATTACCGCATGAGCAGCCACGACAACCGTGGTTAATACTACGCGTAAACGGGTGTAATCAATAATCATAGATGGCGTCATTTGCAAAGTGAATTTGTCGTAAACCACCATACCAATAAAGCCTAATGACAGCACGCCAAGTGCGCGCGTATCGGGAAATAATATTAATGCTAACCAGCCGAGGATGCTTGGTAGCATAGCCACATATACTTGGTGCCAATAGCGATTCTCAGTCACTGCAGCATACCAATGTATCCCACCTAAAAAAGATAAAATAATCGCTGAATATTGGGTGAAGAAGACGAAACCTTGGGTGTAGCTTAGGGTTTCCATAATAATCGCGAGTGGGATGATCAGAAAGGGGATAAGTCCTAAGTAGCCTAGCAGTTTAGCGTTGTTTGGCATTTTGTACCTCCATAAAAAAATAGCGCCTGTTGGGGCGCTATTTAAGTCTATCGAATAAATTCGGGTAGCAACAATTACTTTTTAATTGGCTTATATTCGCGACGTGCTTCACCCGTGTATAACTGACGAGGGCGACCAATTTTTTGGCCTGGTTGCGACAGCATCTCGTGCCAATGTGAAATCCAGCCAACAGTGCGTGAAAGCGCAAAGATACAAGTGAACATATTAGTTGGAATTCCGATCGCTTTAAGGATGATGCCAGAATAGAAATCCACATTTGGGAATAATTTTTTCTCAGCAAAATAGTCATCACTTAGCGCAATTCGCTCAAGTTCCATAGCGACATCGAGTAAGGGGTCACTGATTTTTAGTTCACTCAACACTTCATGGCAGCTTTCGCGCATCACCGTGGCGCGCGGATCGTGGTTCTTGTAAACACGATGACCAAAACCCATTAGACGGAACGGGTCAGACTTATCTTTGGCACGTGCAATAAACTCAGGAATACGATCGACTGAGCCAATTTCCTCCAACATATTCAAGCAGGCTTCGTTAGCACCACCGTGAGCTGGGCCCCACAAAGAAGCAACACCCGCAGCAATACATGCATACGGATTAGCGCCTGATGAACCCGCTAGACGGACAGTTGATGTTGATGCATTTTGTTCGTGATCAGCATGCAAAATAAAGATCCGATCCATAGCGCGCTCAACCGCTGGAGAGATTTGGTAATCTTCAGCTGGTACTGAAAACATCATGTTTAGGAAGTTAGCTGCGTAGCTAAGGTCATTGCGCGGATAGACAAATGGCTGACCAATGTTGTACTTGTAGCACATAGCAACAAGGGTTGGCATTTTTGCAATTAGACGATGTGCGCTGCGAATGCGTTGTTCAGCATTATTCACGTCTAAGTCACTGTGATAGAAAGAAGACATCGCACCTACAGTGCCGCAAAGCATTGCCATCGGGTGAGCATCGTTTCTAAAACCATGGAAGAACATATTAATCTGTTCGTGCACCATGGTGTGACGGGTAATCGTTTCTTTAAATTCCTGATACTGCTCAGACGTTGGCGCATCACCATGTAATAACATGTAGCAAACTTCTAAATAGTCGGCATCTCTGGCCAACGATTCGATATCAAAACCACGGTGTAACAATTCACCTTTGGCTCCGTCGATATATGTAATGGAAGATTCGCACGATCCGGTAGCCATGAAGCCAGGGTCGAAGGTGAAATATCCATGCGCACCTAAGGCCCGAATATCAATCACGTCGTGACCTGCAGTTCCGCTTAAGATAGGTAATTCAATTTCTTTGTCACCGGCTTTTAGAATGGCTTTTTGGTCGGCCATAAATGCTCTCCTCAGACTGGTTCGTTTGGTCGCTGTGAAACGCGTTTTTGCGCGAAGCGACTGGAAAAGTGGCGCTATTTGTACTGATAAAGTCGCAATAAGTCAATTTTAATGCGTATTTGCTCAATAAATATTCTAGATTGTTGAGGGTTATAATCCAGTCCCAAATAGCAGTTGCTGAATCTTTACGACTAAAGTCTTAAAATAGAACAAAAAATTGTATTTATAGTAGCTGCTGGATATACTCTTTGGGTCTTGGATTCATAGCATAAATAGTCTGTGAACTAAGTGTCACAAAATTCACAAACAGTTAACATCTCAATGGATGAGGCTTTTAACTATTATAACTAAACACGCAGTGGGACACCGTCGCCGTGTTGATTACAGACCTTACAGGCAAAAATATTGTGAAAAAGCAACGACCAGTAAATTTAGATCTTAATACAATTAAATTTCCGCCGTCCGCTATCACGTCAATTCTGCACAGAGTGACAGGGGTAGCTATGTTTTTTGCGTTATTGTTTGTCATTTGGGCTTGGGCCGTTTCTCTAGGTTCAGCTGAAGACTTCAATTACGTACAATCTCTTCTTGATGGGGTATTCGGTAAGATTATCGCTATCGGCACATTATCCGCTTTGACATACCACATCCTGGGTGGTATTCGCCATGGCATCATGGATTTGGGCTATTGGGAAGAACTTGAATCAGGTAACACCAGTGCCAAAGTAACGATTGGTTTATGGGTGGTTCTTACGGTGGTTATGGGAGTTGTATTATGGTAACAAACCAAGCGTCGATTAAACGTAATGGTGTACAGGACTACGTATCATTACGTGCTACTGCAATTATTATTGCACTTTACAGTTTTTATTTAGCGTGGTTTTTTATCACCACTGACTCAATAACCTATGCCGTGTGGACAGGCTTTTTCTCAAGCATCTTCATGAAAGTTTTCACATTGGCGGCTTTAGTCTCGATTATGATCCACGTTCGCATTGGACTGTGGCAGGTACTAACTGACTACATTAAGCCTGCGGGATTACGTGCATTTTTGCAGTATTTGCTAAACCTTATTGCCTTCGCATACGTAGCTGTTGGCGTATTTGTTTTGTGGGGAGTGTAGTATGAGTATAGCAATTCACGAATACGATGCAGTTGTCATCGGAGCCGGTGGCGCGGGTATGCGCGCGGCATTACAAATTTCACAAAGCGGTAAATCCTGCGCTTTGTTATCAAAAGTTTTCCCTACACGCTCGCACACGGTGTCAGCGCAAGGTGGCATCACAGTAGCGTTAGGCAATTCCCATGAAGACAACTGGGAATGGCATATGTACGATACAGTGAAGGGTTCTGATTACATTGGTGATCAGGAAGCCATTGAATACATGTGTAAAACGGGTCCTGAAGCCATCATTGAAATGGAAAACATGGGTCTACCGTTTTCGCGCTTTGAAAACGGTAAAGTCTATCAACGTCCATTTGGTGGACAGTCGAAGAATTTTGGCGGTGAGCAGGCAGCGCGCACAGCGGCGGCAGCTGACCGTACCGGCCACGCATTATTGCACCTGTTGTATCAACAAAACGTTAAAAACAAGACGAAGGTTTTTAGCGAGTGGTACGCTTTGGATTTGGTCAAGAACCAAGACGGCGATGTTGTTGGCTGTACTGCGATCGATATCGAAACGGGTGAGGTCGTATACTTCAAAAGTAAAGCTGTAGTGCTTGCAACCGGTGGTGCAGGGCGTATTTATGCGTCAACCACTAACGCCCACATCAATACCGGTGATGGCGTAGGTATGGCACTACGCGCGGGTGCACCGGTGCAAGATATGGAAATGTGGCAGTTCCATCCGACCGGCATTGCTGGCGCAGGAACACTGGTGACTGAAGGCTGTCGTGGTGAAGGTGGTTACCTGTTAAATAAAGACGGTGAGCGCTTCATGGAGCGTTATGCTCCGAATGCGAAAGATTTGGCCGGTCGTGACGTTGTAGCCCGTTCCATGATGACTGAGATCCGTGAAGGTCGCGGATGCGAAGGCCCTTGGGGTACACATATTAAATTGAAACTCGATCACCTAGGTAAGGACGTGCTTGAATCGCGCTTGCCTGGGATTTTGGAACTTTCACGCACGTTTGCTCACGTCGACCCAGTGAAAGAGCCAATCCCAGTAATTCCAACCTGTCATTACATGATGGGCGGCATTCCAACTAATGTTGATGGCCAAGTGATCAAGGTCGATGAAAACGGCAACGAAACACCAATGAAAGGCTTGTTCGCTTGCGGTGAAATTGCATGTGTATCAGTGCACGGTGCCAACCGTTTGGGTGGTAACAGCTTGCTTGACCTTGTGGTATTCGGTCGCGCAACAGGTTTACACTTAGGTGAAAAAATCGATGAAATTGCGCCAACACGTGATGCCTCTGAGACCGATATTGATGAAGCGCTTGCGCGGTTCAATCGTTGGGAAAATTCAGAGAAAGGCAAAGGCGAAGATCCAGTACAAATCAAAAAAGACATGCAACAATGCATGCAGCTTAACTTCTCGGTATTCCGTGAAGGTGATGCAATGGCCGAAGGCCTTAAAGAGTTATCTGAAATCCGTGAGCGCCTCAAACACGCGCGCTTGGATGATAAGAGCAGTGATTTCAATACCATGCGTATCGAATGTCTAGAATTGGATAACTTGATGGAAACTGCGTACAGCACAGCAGTCGCTGCCAACTTCAGAACTGAAAGTCGTGGCGCACATAGCCGCTTTGACTATCCGGATCGGGATGATGAAAACTGGTTGTGTCACAGTATTTATCTGCCGAGTTCTGAGACAATGATTAAACGTGACGTGAATATGGCGCCGAAATTGCGTGAAGCATTCCCGCCAAAAGTCCGTTCGTACTAATTTGGAGTGACTTAAATGCAATTAACTTTTTCTGTATATCGTTATAATCCAGATGTTGACGATGCACCACGCATGCAAGACTACTCACTGGATGTTGAAGAAGGTCAGGATATGATGGTTCTGGATGCGCTTATCGCGTTAAAGGAACAAGATCCTACGTTATCGTTTCGTCGTTCATGCCGCGAAGGCGTGTGTGGTTCCGACGGTATGAATATGAATGGTAAAAATGGTTTGGCCTGTATCACGCCGCTTTCTGCGCTTGGTAAGGGTAAAATTACCGTTCGTCCATTACCGGGTTTACCTGTGGTGCGTGATTTGGTGGTCGATATGACACAGTTCTACACCCAGTACGAAAAGATTAAGCCGTTTTTGATCAACGAAGGTAAAATGCCGCCCGCACGTGAGCATCTACAATCACCGGAAGAGCGCGCTAAATTAGATGGCTTGTATGAATGTATTCTATGTGCCTGTTGTTCTACCTCTTGTCCGTCATTCTGGTGGAATCCAGATAAGTTCATAGGTCCAGCAGGACTACTGCATGCCTATCGCTTCCTGATTGATAGCCGCGATACTGCGACAGAAGAACGTTTAAATGATTTAGACGATGCATTCAGCGTATTTCGTTGTCACGGTATTATGAACTGCGTTAGTGTGTGTCCTAAGGGACTCAACCCAACGAAAGCCATTGGCCATATTAAGTCAATGTTGCTGCAACGGGCTGTTTAGTTAGACTTTCTGACACACTGTAGTGACAGAATGCTTTGATATTAAATGGCCATCCATACGGATGGCTGTTTTGTTTAAAATAGTGAAGGTCGGTTATCTTCGGCTATTCATTAGCTATAATACGTTTAGATTACAGGTTCTTAACGAAAGGTAAGGCATAACAATGCAAGAAAGCGTAATGCAAGCGTGGTGGGATTCTTCTCATTTTGCTGGAGGCAATACCGCGTACGTCGAAGAGATGTACGAAGCCTACCTGGATGACCCGAATAGTGTCTCTGATGAATGGAAACAACTGTTCGATGGGTTACCCAAAGTAGATGGCGTTGAAATAGACGTCAATCACAGTCAAATCCGTGAACAATTTAAAGCGCTTGCAGCCCTCGGTCCTGCGGCTAAAGTCGCTGCAGCACCTGCTGCTAGTTCCGGCGGCGATGAAAAACAAGTTCGAGTTCTGCAATTAATTAATGCATATCGGTTTAGGGGGCATCAGCACGCTAACCTTGATCCTTTGTCATTATGGAAACAGCCTCGGGTGCGTGACCTGGAGTTGTCCCACCATGGCTTAACTGAAGCTGATTTCGATACAGTTTTTAACGTGGGCTCATACGCAATCGGTAAAGAGTCTATGAGTCTCGGTGAGCTATTCAAATCATTGAATCGAACTTACTGCGGCTCAATCGGCGCCGAATATATGCATATAACCGATACTGAGCAAAAGCGTTGGTTACAGCAAAAGATAGAATCTGTGCAAGCCAAGCCAGAGATCAGCCGTGAACAGAAGATCGGCATCCTGAAAGGTCTGGTTGCCGCTGATGGTATGGAAAAATACCTTGGGGCTAAATTCCCAGGCGCAAAACGCTTTTCATTGGAAGGTGGGGATAGCTTGATCCCAATGCTCAAGGGATTAATCACAGAAGCGGGTGCTTCTGGCACCAAAGAAGTGGTTATTGGGATGGCTCACCGTGGTCGTCTAAACGTGTTAGTCAATGTTCTTGGTAAGAATCCATCAGTGTTATTTGATGAGTTCTCTGGCAAGCATGATGATTCACTCGGTGCTGGTGACGTTAAATACCACGCAGGTTTCTCATCTGATTTTGCTACTCCCGGTGGCAACGTGCATTTAGCGTTGGCATTTAACCCCTCGCATTTAGAAATTGTAAATCCAGTAGTTATGGGTTCTGTTCGTGCGCGTTTAGAACGTCGTGGCAGTGTTGATGGTGCAGCCGTGTTACCAGTAACCATTCATGGGGATTCAGCAATTGCCGGGCAAGGGGTTGTGCAAGAAACCTTCAATATGTCGCAAACCCGCGGTTTTGCAGTGGGCGGCACGGTTCGCATTGTGGTCAATAACCAAGTCGGATTTACCACATCAAAAACAGAAGATACGCGTTCAACGCAATATTGTACCGATATTGCAAAGATGGTGCAGGCACCTATTTTCCACGTTAACTCAGACGATCCAGAAGCAGTATTGTTTGTGACTAAATTAGCGTTGGAATATCGCAACAAGTTCAAGCGTGATGTGATGATTGATTTGGTTTGTTATCGTCGTCATGGCCACAATGAAGCTGATGAGCCAAATGCGACGCAACCATTGATGTATCAGAAAATCAAGAAACACCCGGTACCGCGTCTGATTTATGCGGACCAGTTGACCGCAGAAGGCAGCGTCAAAGAACACGAAATTGAAAAGCTTGTGGACGAATACCGTGCTGCACTTGACCACGGTGCCTGCGTGGTTGAGGAGTGGCGTCCAATGACTGAACATTCAGTGGATTGGCGCCCTTATCTCGGACACGACTGGACAGTGCCTTACGACAAAGAAATCAGTAAGAGTAAACTGATGGAATTGGCTGAGCGACTTGTTGCAGTGCCCGATGATGTTAAGTTGCAGTCCCGAGTGAATAAACTGTATCAAGATCGAGCGCTCATGGCCGCGGGTGAAAAGCCACTCGATTGGGGTATGGCAGAAAACCTGGCGTATGCGTCAATAGTTGATTTGGGTACGGATATTCGTATTACGGGGCAAGACTCGGGGCGTGGAACCTTCTTCCATCGCCACGCGGTGTTGCACAATCAAAAAGATGCATCGACGTACATGCCCCTAAAAAATATTCGTGAAGGGCAGGGTAAAATTGATATTTATGATTCAGTCCTATCTGAAGAAGCGGTAATGGCATTCGAGTACGGATACGCCACGGCTGAACCAGGTTGCTTGACTATCTGGGAAGCGCAATTTGGTGATTTTGCGAATGGTGCTCAGGTAGTATTTGATCAGTTTTTGTCATCTGGTGAAGCGAAATGGGGCAGACTGTGTGGCTTGACTGTGTTGCTGCCGCACGGCTATGAGGGGCAGGGACCTGAACATAGCTCTGCACGACTCGAGCGGTTTTTGCAGCTGTGCGCCGATCATAACTGGCAAGTGTGTATTCCATCGACACCTGCGCAAGTGTTCAACATGTTACGCCGTCAAGCGATAAGACCAATGCGTAAGCCATTGATCGTAATGTCACCGAAGTCTTTATTGCGTCATCCGCTAGCCGTTTCGTCACTCGAAGAATTAAGTGATGGTATCTTCCACAATGTGATTGGTGAAATTGATGACATTGATGCCAAGAAGGTAAAACGCGTGGTGATGTGTTCTGGTAAAGTCTATTACGACTTGCTTGATCAACGTCGCAAGAATGAGCAAACGGACGTTGCAATCGTTCGTTTAGAACAACTGTATCCATTCCCAGCCGACGAGTGCGCTGAAGTACTCGCGGACTACAAGCATGTAAAAGACTGGGTGTGGTGTCAGGAGGAGCCGCAGAACCAAGGTGCGTGGTACAGTAGCCAACACCACTTCTGGCAAGCGATCCCTGATGGTGCAAAATTACGTTACGCCGGTCGAGATGCGTCTGCTTCTCCAGCGGTAGGTTATGTTTCAGTTCACAACCAACAACAAAAAGCGTTGGTTGATGACGCTCTTACAATTAAGTAAAGGAACCCCAAATGACAATCGAGATAAAAGTTCCAGTATTACCAGAGTCGGTTGCCGACGCGACGATTGCCACCTGGCACGTAAAAGCTGGCGAGTCAGTGAAACGCGACCAGAATTTGGTAGATATTGAAACCGATAAGGTTGTACTAGAAGTTGTCGCGCCAGAAGATGGCGTCATTGGTGAAATCCTAAATGAAGAAGGTGCCACCGTATTGGGCGAGCAAGTTATTGCAAAGCTAGAGAAAGGCGCTGGCGGCACTGCCAAATCTGGCGGTGATAGTGCTGTGGAGAAAACCGAAAAGAAAGCCGACGCAGCGCCTTCAGGCGCTGGCAAAGAGGTCGAAATTAAAGTTCCGGTCTTACCAGAGTCAGTAGCCGACGCGACAGTTGCTACATGGCACGCTAAAGCGGGTGACACCGTGTCGCGTGACCAGAACTTGGTCGACATCGAAACCGACAAGGTTGTGTTAGAAGTTGTAGCGCCTAATGATGGTGTGTTAGCTGAAATTCTTGCCGAAGAGGGCGCTACGGTAACCGCTGAAGAAGTCATCGCTAAATTCACCGAAGGAGCATCATCTGGCGCAAGCGCCAAGTCTGAAGCGCCAGCTGCTGAAGGCTCTGACGATGACAGCGACAGCGATGTGTTAAGTCCTTCTGTACGTCGTTTGCTTGCCGAAAAAGGCATTGATTCCGCAAAAGTGAAAGGTACAGGTAAAGGCGGGCGTATCACTAAAGAAGATGTTGAGCAGTATCTGAAATCTGGTGATTCAGCGGCTCCAGCTAAGGCTGATTCATCGGCTGCCCCAGCAGCACCTATGGGTGAGCGCACAGAGAAGCGTGTACCGATGACTCGTTTACGTAAAACTATTGCGAACCGCTTGTTAGAGGCAAAAAATTCAACGGCAATGTTGACGACCTTCAACGAAGTCAACATGAAGCCAATTATGGATTTACGCAAGCAGTACCAAGACAGCTTTGAAAAGCGTCATGGTATACGTTTAGGCTTTATGTCGTTTTATGTTAAGGCGGTTACCGAAGCGCTCAAACGTTTCCCAGAAGTTAATGCGTCGATCGATGGCGATGACATTGTGTATCATAACTACTTTGACATCTCGATAGCAGTATCAACGCCACGCGGCCTGGTAACTCCAGTATTAAAAGACACCGACATGCTTGGCATGGCAGGCGTTGAAAAAGGGATTAAGGAACTCGCTCTTAAAGGCCGTGATGGCAAGTTGTCAATGGCAGAACTTCAGGGTGGAAACTTCACCATCACTAACGGTGGTGTGTTTGGGTCATTGATGTCAACGCCGATTATTAACCCGCCACAAAGTGCGATTTTGGGAATGCATAAAATCCAGGATCGTCCAATGGCAGTAAATGGTAAAGTTGAGATTCTGCCAATGATGTATCTCGCCTTGTCCTACGATCACCGTATCATTGATGGCAAGGAATCGGTTGGATTCTTGGTTACTGTTAAGGAAATGTTGGAAGATCCAACGCGTCTATTATTGGATGTGTAAGACTTTAGTATAAAACATGACCAGACAGGTGATACTTTTTTAGCTATCACCTGTCACATCGCCCGCAATTTGACTATAATACGGGCGCCTAAAAAATAGGTCGCGTTAAGCGGCTTTTCTTTTAAATAAAACATCGGATAAAACACCATGAATTTGCATGAATATCAGGGTAAACAATTATTCAGAGAATACGGTTTACCGGTATCTGAAGGGTACGCTGCCGATACACCACAAGGCGCAGTTGAAGCTGCCGACCGTATTGGTGGATCAGAGTGGGTTGTAAAGTGTCAGGTACATGCTGGCGGTCGCGGTAAAGCGGGCGGCGTGAAGCTAGTGAAAACCAAAGACGAAATTAAAGCGTTTGCGCAAAACTGGTTAGGCAAAAACTTGGTGACCTATCAAACAGATGAAAATGGTCAGCCAGTTAGCCGTATCCTTGTTGAATCATGCACTGATATTGATCAGGAATTGTATCTAGGTGCTGTTGTCGATCGTGCGTCACGCAGTATCGTATTCATGGCATCTACTGAAGGTGGTGTGGAAATTGAGAAAGTTGCTGAAGAAACACCAGAAAAGATTTTGAAAGCAGCGATTGATCCGTTAGTCGGTGCACAGCCTTACCAGGCACGTGAAATTGCCTTTAAATTGGGTTTGAATCCAACTCAAGTACGTCAGTTCACTAAGATTTTCCTAGGTTTGGCAAAAATGTTTGAAGACCTAGACGTAGCGCTGATTGAAATTAACCCGTTGGTTATTAAGAAAGGTGGCGACCTACATTGTCTAGACGCTAAAGTAGCGATTGATAGCAATGCACTTTATCGCCAGCCAAAGCTACAGGACATGCACGATCCATCACAAGAAGATGCGCGTGAAGCCCAAGCGGCACAGTGGGAACTTAACTACGTAGCACTTGATGGCAACATCGGTTGTATGGTTAATGGCGCTGGTTTAGCGATGGGAACTATGGATATCGTTAAATTGCACGGTGGCTCGCCAGCAAACTTCCTTGATGTTGGTGGCGGTGCGACCAAAGAGCGTGTTACTGAAGCATTCAAAATCATCCTTTCTGATGACAACGTAAAAGCCGTTTTAGTTAACATTTTTGGCGGTATCGTGCGCTGCGACATGATTGCAGAAGGCATTATCGGTGCTGTTGAAGAAGTTGGTGTCAACGTACCTGTAGTTGTTCGCCTTGAAGGTAATAACGCTGATTTAGGTGCGAAAAAGCTGGAAGAGTGTGAGCTTAATATCATCGCGGCAGCAAGTTTGACCGATGCAGCGCAGAAAGTGGTTGCAGCAGCAGGAGGTGCGGCATGAGCGTACTAATCAATAAAGATACTAAAGTAATCTGCCAAGGTTTTACTGGTGGCCAGGGAACTTTTCATTCAGAACAAGCACTTGCGTATGGTACGCAAATGGTCGGTGGGGTAACTCCTGGTAAAGGCGGCACTGAGCATCTTGGCCTGCCAGTATTTAACACTGTACGTGAAGCTGTAGAGGCGACTGGTGCAACTGCGTCTGTGATCTACGTACCTGCACCTTTCTGTAAGGACTCAATCATCGAGGCTGCTGATGCTGGTATCGAATTGATTGTGTGTATTACCGAAGGTATTCCTACATTGGATATGCTGTACGTTAAAGAATACATCACACACAAAGGTGTGCGCATGATAGGTCCAAACTGCCCGGGTGTTATCACGCCAGACGAGTGTAAGATTGGCATCATGCCTGGTCATATTCACAAAGCCGGTAAAGTTGGTATCGTTTCACGCTCAGGTACATTGACCTATGAAGCGGTGAAGCAAACGACCGACGAAGGCTTTGGTCAGTCAACGTGTGTTGGTATCGGTGGTGACCCAATTCCTGGCTCTAACTTTATCGACATCTTGAAATTGTTCCAAGAAGATCCAGCGACTGAAGCGATTGTTATGATCGGTGAAATCGGTGGTTCAGCTGAAGAAGAAGCGGCAGCGTTTATTAAAGATAATGTAACGAAACCTGTGGTTTCTTACATTGCAGGTGTAACTGCACCTGCCGGTAAGCGCATGGGCCATGCTGGCGCAATCATTGCTGGCGGTAAGGGCACTGCGGATGAAAAATTCGCAGCGCTTGAAGCAGCTGGTGTTAAGACTGTTCGTTCACTTGCCGACATCGGCGCTGCATTGCGTGAAGCAACTGGCTGGTAACAACGGTTATATCTATTTGAAAAAGCCCGCACATTAGCGGGCTTTTTTATTGTTTGCGTGAAGCGCTTCTGCGCAAATATAACCATTCCTTTTATTTATCCTATTTCCACTCTTATTAATATTCCACGCCCACAAAAAACCATAAATAGGATGATTTATTTATGCATAAATTCCCCAAGTGTTAGTTTTATGAGTAGAGTTTAATTTCACTGAAATTTTGTAAAGCCATGAAAAATATACAATAAAATATATAACTGTTAACTTTATGTAATAAAATTTCACTGAATACGTATGCATACAATTGTGATGTTAACAATTTATTCATAACATCCCTGCTGAATTTTAATAGCTGAAAAAGTGACCGCAATAAAAATTCACTCGCGGTGTTAAGCACGTTTCAGCTAATTCACATACAGGAACGGGACACATATGACGCATTTCAAACCAAATTTAATCAAGGCGGCGCTTATTTCGAGTGGTTTCGCCTTCGGTGCTGGGCAGGCAGTTGCTCAGGAAGACCAAACACAAGCTGAACAACCGGACTACGAAGTCATTCAGGTTTCAGGTATTCGCGGCAGTTTACAACGCGCTCAAGCCATCAAAATGGACAATACGTCAATTGTTGAAGCATTGTCAGCGGAAGATATTGGTAAATTGCCTGATACCAGTATTGCTGAATCACTTGCGCGTCTGCCGGGCCTAGCGGGTGAACGTCGTGACGGTCGAACCAGTGGTTTATCCGTTCGTGGTTTTAACGAAAACTACATTGGTACTTCGTTGAATGGTCGCGAATTGCTCGGTATGGGCGACAACCGTGGCGTAGAGTTTGACCTTTACCCTTCAGAAATCATTGCCAACGTACTGGTTTATAAGACGCCAGATGCGTCACTTCAAGCACAAGGCATTGGTGGCACAGTTGATCTGCAAACCGTAAGCCCGCTAGGTAAAGATCGTACCATCACTTTTAACGGTTTACTTGAGCAAAATGGCAAGGACTCAGCGAACCCTGACTTTGATGATCAAGGTCACCGATTCTCATTGAACTATGTAGATAGTTTCAATGATGACACCTTAGGTGTTGCGCTAACGATTGCCTCGATGGAATCACCGAGTCAGGAAGATCAGTTCCGCGGTTGGGGCTATACCAACGCTAACCCAGACAAAGCGGCACCGGGTGTGACTGTACCTGAAGGCACACAAATTTTAGGCGGACACGATTCTTTTGTACGCTCTGCCATGATGGAAAGAAATTCTTTGGCGGGTGTTATCGAGTGGGCGCCAAGTGATGCACTTACCGTTAAATTAGACGCACTGTATATTGACTTCCAAGAAGACAAAGTTTTCCGTGGTATCGAAGAAGGTGGTGCAGAGTGGGGAACCCAGAACTATACAATTACTGAAGTGCAAAATGGATTTGTAACTGCGGGTACATTTGCTGACTTCTTCTCAGTGATCCGTAACGATGCAGAAAGCAAAGAAGCTGAATTAACGACCTTTGGCTTAAACGTTGAATACGTCATTGATGAAAATTGGGTTGCCGAGTTTGATTTCTCAACAGGTGACGTTGAGAAAACCATCACGAATATTGAAAGCTATTCTGGTGTTGGACGTGCTGGCCTTGATGGACGTCCAGCAATTGCGCGTTCGTGGACAATGACACCGCAAGGCGCCGTGTATGGTGACCACCCATCACTGCCTACCTTGGATTATACTGATCCAAGCTTGATCCGCCTGGCAGGCCCGCAAGCATGGGGTAATCCATTGTTCGGCAGCGATTCACAAGATGGTTTCGTTAACCAACCAGTATTTGATGAGTCTTTAGATTCATTCCGAGCACAACTTGACGGTTACGTTGAATATGGCGTGATTACAGGCGTTGAAGCTGGAGTGATTTATTCTGACCGCAGCAAAACTAAGATTAATAACGGTGCATATTTAACCGCACCTGAATACCCTGCGGACGGACCAATTCCAAATGTATTGGGTGTTGCTAATCTTGATTTCATCGGCATCAACGGTGTATTGGCCTATGACGCATTGGGCTTATTTAACAGTGGTTACTACATCTCTAACGACGCGGGTTTGGTGCAAAACGACCGCTTGGGTGATACCTATAAAGTCGAAGAAGAGCTACTGACCGTATATACCAAGTTCGATCTTGAAGCAGAAATTGGCGACACCTATTTACGTGGTAACTTCGGCGTACAGATTGTTGATGTTGACCAAAGCAGTTCTGGTTTTAGTACTACTACAAATGCGAATGGTTTTACCGAGGCTGTTGCCGTTGAAGGCGGTGCAGACTATACCAGCGTGCTTCCTAGCTTAAACTTGAGTTTGGAAGTTGCTGAGCAGCAGTTTGTGCGCATGGCTATGAGCCGTGTAGAGAGTCGCCCGCGTATGGACGATATGCGTCCTAACGCGCAAGTAAGCTTTGCGTTCAATGACAATCAAATCACTAATCCAAATCCGCAAAATGGACCTTGGAGCGGTAGCGCGGGTAACCCAGGTCTACGCCCGTTGGCAGCGAATCAGTTTGACTTAAGCTATGAAAACTACTTTGCAGATTCTGGCTTCTTTGCCGTTGCTTTCTTCCTTAAGGATTTGCGTAACTGGCACCGTGACTCTAGCTTATTGGCAGACTTTGAGTCGGTTTACATTCCTGGCTTCCACCAAGGTTCAGAAGGGCAAACTCCAGCGACCTTCCTAGGTTTGGTCAGCGCGAAAGAAGATGGACTTACAGGTACAGTTCAGGGATGGGAAATTCAAGCCAGTGTGCCTTTTGATGTGTTCCATGAGAGCCTTGAAGGTTTTGGTATGTTTGCCAGTGCGACTTTCATGAATGGTCACTTAAATGATGGTACAAATATCCCAGGCCTCTCAGATGAAGGTTATCAATTAACTGCATTCTACGAAAAAGCCGGATTTGAATTCCGTGTATCGGGTCGTAAACGGTCAGAATTCAATACTGAAACGCGTGGTTTGAGCTTGTCATTGGTTGAGACTTTCGACCAAGGCGGCGAGCTTTGGGACGCCCAAATTGCCTACGATTTCAGTGAGTCAGGTATTGATGTGCTTGATGGCTTGCGCATAACGTTGCAAGGCCAAAATCTGACGGATGAAGATACCTTGCAAACCAATGCTGATTCTAGAGAAGTCACGCGCTATCAATCATTTGGTCGCAACTTCTTATTAGGCTTCAATTACACGTTCTAACCCTGGACGAGGGTCGCAGCCCGTACCGTGTTTCCGCGGGTTGCGATTTTTCAAATTTTTGGATAAAACCACTTAGTGATAAGTGGTTTTTTTATAGAGTGAATGATGCAGCCAATTAAAACGCTCGTGATCTTGGGAGGCGGCACCGCTGGTTGGATGTCTGCTGCGTTGATCAAAAAGATTATTGGCCCTGCGGTCGAAATCGTACTGATAGAGTCCGCTGAAATAGGCACTGTTGGCGTTGGTGAAGCCACCATCCCGCCTATTCGTCTCGTCAATCAAATGCTTGGAATTCAAGAGCAAGATTTTGTCAGAGAAACTAAAGCGACGTCTAAATTAGCCATTCGTTTTGAAAACTGGTTGAATCCAGGTGCGCAGTATTACCATACCTTCGGTGCGCCAGGTAAAAGTATGGCTTTTTGTCATTTTCACCATTTCTGGCAACGCGCTAATCAATTAGGTCATCAAAGTAACCTGTGGGAATACGATTTAAATTACTTAGCTGCAGAGGCGGGTAAGTTTGCACAAATAAACAGTAAAGACCCGATTATTGAATTACCTTTTGCCTATCACTTTGACGCAGGTTTGTATGCACAGTATTTACGTAAGCTTAGTGAAGGAATGGGCGTTAAGCGGCAAGAGGGTATGGTCGAAAGGGTTGTAAGCGCTGACAATGGTGATATTTCTGCACTACAGCTTAAAAATGGTGATGTTATCGCAGGGGACTTTTTTATCGACTGCTCCGGCTTTAAAGGACTGCTCATCCAGCAAACATTAGGCGTAGGGTACGATGATTGGAGTCACTATTTACCTTGTGATAGTGCGTTAGCAGTACCTTCGGAACGTCATGAGATAACCGCGCCATACACGCGTTCCATTGCCCAACGGGCAGGCTGGCAATGGCGGATCCCGTTACAACATCGCAATGGCAATGGGCATGTGTTTTGTAGCCGATTTATGTCGGTCGATGAAGCGACCCATGTGTTGATGTCAAACCTTAATACTCAGCCGCTAGGTGAACCTAAACTGATTACATTCACAACGGGACGGCGGCGTAAACAATGGTATAAAAACGTTTTGGCCGTGGGTTTATCGAGTGGCTTTTTAGAACCCTTGGAATCGACCAGCATCCACTTGATCCAATCGGCGATTGTGCGTTTTGTGCAGTTGTTCCCGCACCAGCAGGTCGCCCCATCCGCGGTAGCTGAGTATAACCAACAATCAGAGTTGGAGTTTACCCAGATCCGTGATTTCCTGATTTTGCACTATGTGTTAAATAACCGCCAAGGCGAGCCATTTTGGGATAGAATGCGACAGCTTGAAATCCCTGAATCTTTACAGCATAAGATGGACTTGTTTGCACAAACAGGGAAGCTCTTTCGCGAAGCCAATGATTTATTTTTGGAAAGCTCCTGGTTGCAAGTGATGCTTGGGCAGGGGATGATACCTAAAGATTATCACCCCATGGCGAACAATATGTCAGAACAGCAACTCATTTCTATGCTCGAGTCGGTGCGCCAAATAAAGCGTGATCCATTGGCAAAGTTACCACTGCATGATGAATACCTCACTAATCTGTGCGGTCTAAATTGAGTGAATGACCAATGACTAAGTCGATTGTCATAATTGGTGGAGGCACGGCGGGTTGGATGGCTGCGCATTTGTTTGTACGTAAAGTACCTGATGCGAAAGTCACCTTAGTTGAGTCAGACACAATCGGGATCGTTGGTGTTGGCGAAGGTTCAACGCCAACCTTGAAACGGTTTTTCGATATTTGTGAGATTCCTGAGGCAGAATGGATGCCACGCTGCAATGCAACCTATAAAGTAAACATTCGCTTTAATGGATGGAGTCCCGAGTCTGGTATTAAGAATTATAGCCACCCCTTTATCAGTCAAGTGGATACGTTCACCGAGCGTGCATTTGAAGTCAATTGCCGCACTCGGCGTTTAGGGCTCGCTACAACAACTGCCCCGGAAAAATTTTTGCTTAACGGGGTCCTTGCGGCACAGAATAAAGCGCCCATTACACCGCCAAGTTTTCCCTTCCGGATGGAATATGGCTATCACTTCGATGCTTATTTGTTAGGGCAGTTTTTAGCAGAAAGGGCACACTTGTGTGGTGTTGAACACATTATTGGCGATGTTGTAGCGGTTAATCCCCACCCTAATGGTGCGATTGCAGATGTGCAGCTGAGCGATGGCAGAAATGTCGGCGCTGATCTGTTTGTCGACTGTACCGGATTTGCATCAATATTGATGCAAAAAACATTAAAAGTGCCGTTTCAGTCATTTGGCGACAACCTATTTAATAATGCGGCGGTTGTACTACCGACAGCTGCTGCAAAGATTATTCCCGTTGAGACTACCTCAACCGCATTGTCTAACGGATGGTGTTGGTCGATCCCGCTAACTAATCGCACGGGTAATGGTTATGTGTATAGCGATAAATACCTGTCAGCTGACGCTGCCGAGACTGAACTGCGTCAACACCTAAAGGTGCCTGATGATGTCGTCGCCAGACATCTTAAGATGCAGGTAGGGCAGTTGCAGCAGCATTGGGTTCATAACTGCTTAGGTTTAGGCTTGTCACAAGGATTTATTGAACCTCTAGAAGCCACGGCTCTGCATCTAGTGCAGGTCTGTGTTGAAATGTTTATTGATAAGTGGCGCGAAGGTAATTTTAGCGAGCGCTACCAAGCTGACTTTAATCAATTGATGCACGATCGTTTTGAGCGCGTGCGCGATTACATTGTGGCTCACTATAAACTGAATACTCGGGATGACAGCGATTATTGGCGCGCTAATCGAGCAAACATGCATTTTTCAGATTCACTGGGACATTTATTAGATGTCTGGTTTAAACGTGGAGACTTACGCGAAGAAATCCAGCGTCAAAACCTCGAAAGTCACTTTGGTTCAATTTCTTGGCACTGTTTACTTTCGGGTTACGGCGCTTATCCGCCACTAGCGGCTGAGCAGCCGGGTAAAGGTGACTTGTATGTCGAAAAAGACATTGCTCGGTTTTTAAATGGTTGTGCGCTAAATTTCTCCTCCCATGCTGATACTCTCGCTGAGCTTTGCTAACCAAGCGATCTAGTTTTCTTAATAATCACTGTTTTCACTTTGTTAACATCTCTTGATGTAGAACCCAGTTCCGCTAACTTTCCATCAACAAACCTCTGGTCCAGCTCTTGGGGTATGCGCTTAACCTTCATTAAAATCATATGGTTAGTCAAAACTTGGTTGCACGAAGCGTGTAAATTAATTGTAAAAAACTGTAATTGAATACGTATGCAGTTCATTGTTTGACCACAGGGCGAGGGTTAATATTACTTAGATTACTACAATTAGGTCAGCGTCTAAGTTGTGCATTTATGTGCTGATTGCGACCTATTACACAACTGCAATGGGACAACACATGCAAAAATTCAAACCCAGTTTGATCACCGCAGCGCTTGTTGCCAGTGGATTAGCGTTTGCCAGTCAGCCGCTATATGCACAGGAAGCTGAAAGCCCAGAGGTGCCAGAAGAAGAGACAATTGAACGTATTGAAGTCCGAGGCTTCAGTACCAGTTTGATCCAGTCACTGAACCAAAAACGATTTGGCGATACGGTGTCTGAACAGTTATCTGCCGATGACCTTGGTGGTTTACCCGATGTATCCATGGCCGATGCATTGACACGTTTGCCCGGTATATCCGCGGTGCGTACCGGGGGGCAGGCTGCCGAGATTAATATCCGTGGTCTTTCTGGTGGGTTTGTATTTTCAACGTTGAATGGTCGCGAACAGGTCTCCACGAGTGGTACACGTTCGATTGAGTTTGACCAATACCCGTCAGAATTGATTAATTCTGCTGCGGTTTACAAATCACCGAAAGCCTCACTTGTTGAAGGTGGTGTTGCCGGTACCGTTGAATTGCGCACTGCTAGTCCATTGTCGATTGATGAGCAACATAAATTTAATGCTAATTTGCGCGGTATGTACAATGACCGGGCGGATGAAATTCCTGATGGAGAAGAGTTTGGTCATCGCTTGAGTTTCTCCTATCAAGGAAAATTCATGGACGATACTCTCGGCGTGGCACTCGGTTATGCGCGTTTGTATCAACCCAGTGTATCTACCCAGTTTATTGGCCTCGCGTATAATGCAGTAACAGACGTTGATGGTATTTATTCTAATTCAGAGTGTGCGCAAGATGCTATTGCACCAGAGTGTGAGCTCATCTCTGAAGGTTTTGAAATGCAACACAAAGGCGGTGAAGAGACCCGTGACGGTTACATCGCAGCCATCGAATGGGCGCCGACAAACAATTTTACTTTAAAAGCTGACGCCTTCGTTTCGAAATTCGATTCTGAAGCTTTCGCACGTGGTTTTCGTGTGAAGCTGGGTGGCGTTAATACCTCTATTACCAATCCAGTGGTTGTTAATCGCAGTGTCGTGGGGGGCACTTTTACACGTACGGCGGACAGTTTTACCCGGGTAGAGTTGGTTAATGATGATAACCAAGATTTTGACCAGGTTGAAAGTTACGGAATAAACCTCGATTGGGATATTAATGACAACTGGTCAGCACAGTTTGATATCTCATTGTCAAAGGCGGAAAGTGATTTTAGAAACGGTTTGTTATGGTCTCTCGTTGGTGAAGATGCCAATGCAGCCAATCCGCGTTTTGATGAGAACATTTCGATTTCTTATCAACTCAACGGTTTAGACTTGCCTGATTTAGCGTTTAATCAAACCCCGTTGTTTACTGATTTAGACCGAGTAATGGTCAGTAAGTACGGTATTTATCCATTCCAAAATGATGATGAACTTGACGCATACCGTTTAGACTTCCAGTACGCACTGTATGATTTACCATTTTCCAGTATTGAATTCGGCGCGCGCTATTCTGATCGTGAGTACAGCAATGACCGCTCTGTATTTGAATACGGTAACGATTCGGCATTTTCGGCAAGCCAACCGCCCTTACGTTTGACTCAGGATATGGTCGAAATCGTTAACTGGCAGGGTGATTTTGGGTATTTCCCAAATTATCTAGCCATCGATTTGGACGCAGCACTTAATGCATGGTTCCCAGGCGGTATTCCACAGCCGCAACAAACCTGGGGCCCAGGTGCGGCAGGTGTCATCAATGGTCCAGGCACAGGCCCATCAACCGCTTGGTCTGTGCAAGAGAGCGGTGACGTTTTTGAAACGGTAAATGCAGCTTACCTGATGGCCAATATTGATACTGAAATTGGCGATATACCGGTTACTGGTAACGTTGGTGTGCGTTATGTTCGTTCAAAACAAGCATCAACAACCTTGCAACGCGCGACGCGGTTTATCGAAGATCCCGTATCAGGAACGTCTGTGGAAGTTAGTGATCCAACGCAAGGTGCGCAAAACATTACTGATGAAGCGGGTTTGATTAATAACTTCTATCGGCCAGCGGTAATTTCGCACGAGTACTCAGATCTACTCCCCAGTATTAACCTAAATTTTGCCATAACGGATTCGTCGCAATTACGTGTAGCGGCCGCCAAAGTGATGGGCAGGGCACCGATCAACCGGTTTGCTGCGAATGCATCGACTTCGGTAGAAACGGTAACCGCAGTGCAAGATCGTGATAGTGGTGAAGTGACGATTTCAACACCAACAGCACGTATTAATGGTTCGGCGCGAAATAGCCCGTATCTTGAGCCCTTTTATGCGACTCAATATGACATTTCTTATGAGTACTATTTCCAAGACACTGATGGCGCCTTTATCGCGGCGGCGTTCTACAAGGATATAGAGTCATTTATAGAAAATATTGCTACTGAACCGTATGACTTTGAAGGTAACGGTTTTATCGTTCCAGATTCAATCCAAGTTCCGGTTTTCTTAGAGCCAGAATTTGATGGCCAAGAACCCGAACTTGCATTAGATGCAAACGGTGATCCTGTATTTGTCACAGTCCCAACTGAAAATGGTCGTTATGAAACGGCGGTAAACAACGCTGAAGGTGGTTATATTCGTGGCCTTGAATTTGCGTACACGCAAATCTACAGCATGTTACCGGGTCTATGGTCTGGGCTAGGTATGAATGCCAGCTATTCCTTTACCGAAAGTGAGATTTCATTGACTACCGGTAATGGTGTGTTCGCTAGCAGTTTGCCTGGTCTTTCAGAAAACGTGGCCCAGGTTACTTTGTTCTGGGAATACGAAGGGTTTGAAACGCGCATCAGCGGTCGCTATCGGGATCAGTTTGTATCGGAGCAGGTCGCCGTTAATGATCAAACCGTTAACTTCGACTCTGAAATGGTTGTTGATTATCAAGCCTCTTATGAAATCAATGACAACATGAGCGTGCTGTTTCAAATCAATAACCTGACTGACGAGCCAACCAAGAGTTACTTCAGCTCGCCAGAGCAGACCGGCACGATCCAGTTCTTTGGAACGCAGTACTTCTTAGGGTTGACGTATTCACTATGATAAATCGACTAAAAAATAACAGTGAATCTGTCACCAAAAATTTAAGCGTAACATTGGAGCAATTACCTATGTTTAATCGTTCACGCGCATTAGGAGCTATGCTGCTAATGCTGTCCGCGCTGATCTTGTCAGGCTGTGGCGGTTCCGGTACTGAAAGTGGAACCAACAATCTTCTGACCTGTGACGCCCCAAATGTACCTGACGAGACTGGCACTACCTGTGTGCCACCTCCACCTATCCAGTGCACCCCACCAACGGTGCCTAATGAGACCAATGATGCGTGTGTAGTTGGCGCAGATCCAACCCTACCGGATCCGGTTTTCTTTCCTGCTGACGACCAAGCGGTGTTGTATTACAACCGCGCTGCGGTAGATGCAGATAATTCACCGAATGATCCGGCCTATACGGGGTATAAGCTACATACATGGAGTAATGACGCCTGTGATGCCTATGCTGACCCCGATACAGACTGGGCCGCGGGGCGCGAGCACGATGGGGTTGATCCCAACTACGGTGCATATTGGATCTTAAATTTAAAACCCGGCTACGCAGGTACTGCTGGTTCTTGTCATAACTTTATCGTACACATCGGTACTGATGATGCTGGTAAAGATCCGGGCCCTGATCAAAAAGGGCCTTTGGATCAAGATGATGCGCGTTTCGCACGGATGAACTTTGTGCTCTCTGGCGAAACGACTGTATTCGAATTCCCAATTATTTCGTTAGGCCCTCAACCTGTTGAAATTGACGGCATGGCTGCGCATTGGTTAGATGCAAATACCTTGGTTTCCGCATTGGATATGGAAGGCATTGAATCAATGAAACTGCATTACTCTGCTGCAGCGGATCTTGAAGCAACATTGGAGAACGGCCTCAACGGCACTGCGATTGATTTAGAGCCTGTGACATTAACTGAAGAGCAGGCAGCTATTGCACCGCATTTGGCCGATTTGCCAGCTTTCCAAGGAGCCTGGTCTGCTGAGGATGCTAAAGCGGTATTAAAAACTCAAGCGGTGCTAGCCGGATACGATGGTGAAGGAACGCTTGTTGCGGCAACCGGGATCCAGATCGCCAACGCCCTCGACCAGTTGTACACAACGGGTGAAGCGGATGCTGATGAGGCTGCTCTGGGCCCAGTTTATACTGACAACGGCATTACTGCTGCGCTTTGGGCGCCTACCGCAAGAAATGTTCGTCTCTTGTCATACAACGACAATAAGACATTGGCGAGTGCTATTAGTATGACTGAAGATCCTGCCAGTGGTGTTTGGAGCTACGCGGGTGATATGTCATTGGATCGCACGTTATACCGTTACGAAGTCACGGTTTATCATCCAGTTACCGGTAAGGTTGAAACTTTGGAGGTGACTGACCCGTATTCTGTGTCGTTGTCAACTAATGGCCGCTTCTCACGATTTGTTAATCTAAACGATGACGATCTTAAGCCGGAAGGTTGGGATACTCATAACATCCCCGTTGTCGCTAACCCAGAAGATATTGTGATTTATGAAGGTCACATTCGCGATTTCAGTGTGCTTGATGAAAGTGTATCTGCTGAAAATCGTGGTAAGTATCTGGCCTTTACTGAAGAAGGCAGTGTGCCGGTTGAGTACCTGCGTAGTATGGCTGAAGCAGGTGTGACTCACTTCCACATGTTGCCTGCAAATGACATTGCAACGATTGAAGAAGATGTGACTAAAACGGTCGACTTTAATAGTACTGTTGCACAGTTATGCTTGTTGAATCGCAATGCTTCTGTTTGTGACGAAGCTGACCCTGCGATGACGCTAGGCGATTTGTTCGCAAGCTATGACGCGGTGCAAGAACCCACTAAAGCACAGGCGCTGGCCAATGACATGCGTAATTATGACCAGTTCAACTGGGGTTATGATCCGCATCACTTTAATGCGCCAGAAGGTAGCTATGCGTCAAATCCAGAAGGGGTAGAGCGGATCATCGAAATGCGTGCAATGAACCAAGCATTGCATGGCTTAGGTCTGCGTGTTGCATTGGACGTAGTGTATAACCATACCAATGCGTCTGGCGTTTTCCCTAAATCAGTCTTAGATAAAGTCGTGCCGGGCTATTATCACCGCTATGAGGTGGACTCTGGGGCAATCGTTCGCGAAACTTGCTGTGATGATACCGAGCCACGTAATGTGATGATGGAAAAACTGATGCACGATTCACTTGTGCTTTGGACTGAGCAATATAAGTTCGACTCCTTCCGTTTTGACATTATGAGCCAAGCCACCAAAGATACCATGGTGCGTTTACGCGACGCGGTTCAAGCGATTGACCCCGACAACTATTTCTATGGTGAAGGTTGGACGAAGATCGATCGTGGCTACGAGCAAGCCAATCAGTTGAATATGGCTGGTACTGAGATCGGTACCTTTAACGATCGTATTCGTGAAGCGATTCGTCAGGGCGGAATATTTGGTAGTAATCCAGCTGAATATGATTTTAATGCGCAAGATCGGGTTAAACTCGGCATGGCTGGCACATTAGCTGACTATATTCTCCCAGTTGCAAGTGGCGGTGCTTCTCCTGGCAGCGCAGTTGGCGGATACGCGAAAGACCCTGCTGACATCATCAATTATGTGTCAAAACATGATAATGAGACCCTATGGGATCAGTTCAACTATGTATTACCAGACAGTTTAACGTTAGCAGAACGTGTACGCGCTCAGAATATTGGTATTGGTATTCCAATTTTATCGCAGGGCATTCCATTCCTGCAGATGGGTGGTGACATGTTGCGTTCGAAGTCGATGGATCGTAACACTTACGATTCCGGTGATTGGTTTAACTATGTAGATTTCACGCAACAGAGTAACAATTGGAATGTTGGTTTTCCGCTAGCTCAAGATAATGAAAATCGTTGGACAGAAATGTCTACCTTCATCTATGAGCCAGAGCGAGCAGCAAGTATGAATGAAATTGAATTTGCTTCTGAAGTATTCAAAGAGTTTTTGCAAATTCGTACTGAAAGTTCGTTGTTCCGGTTGACCTCATCTCAAGAGATTATTGATCGAGTTGGATTCCATAACCTAGGATCACGCCAACAAGCAAATCTTATTGTTATGAGTATCGATGATGGTGTGACTCCAGATAGTGATAACGTGCTACCTGACCTAGATCCTAACTATGATGCAATTGTCGTTGTAGTTAACAGTGGTTATGAAGAAAAATCGATTACTGTGAATACTGCAACAGGTTTTGAATTGCATATGGTTCAAGCGAACTCGATTGATCCAACTGTTCGAAATGCTAACTTTGTCGAAGGTGTTGATGAATCGCAGGGTAATGGCACATTTACGGTACCAGCACAGACGATGGCAGTGTTTGTTAAACCTCAGATGGGTGAGCAAGGATACGGATTAGCTGCGACTGCTACTGCTGGAGCGCCTGAAGTACTTCCTTATGGCGATACGGTAGTTTATCTGCGTGGTGAAATGAATGGCTGGGCTGATCCAGCAGTCCAGCCCTTTATTTATCAAGGAGAAGGACTGTATGAAATCAGTGTTGATTTGAACGCAGGTCAATCATACAACTTCAAAGTTGCCAGCCAAGACTGGGCAACAGTTAATCTCGGTGCAGAATCGGGTGACGATGTTGGTCGAGAAGTCATTGAAGGCGAAGAAAAACCATTAGTTACATCGAACAACAACTTGTTGTTCACGGCGGCAGAATCAACAGCGTATTTGTTTACCCTTAATGCATTTGATGTTGAAGCACCAACGTTGACTGTCAAAACGGTATCTGACAGTGCACCTTATGGTGATACTGTTGCATTCATTCGAGGTGTTAACGGTGATTGGGGAGAAACCAACCCCACTGTATACACTGAAGATGATATCTATACGGTTAAAATTGATCTGACCGCTACAGAGCAACGCTTCAAGTTTGCAAGTGCTGATTGGAGTACGGTCAACTTTGGTAACGATGGTAGCGCTGTAAGTCTGAATGCACCCTTTGCACTTGAATCTCCAGGAAGCGACATACCACTGACGTTAAATGAAGACGACTTGGGTGAATATTATTTCACTGTTGATGCTGGAAATACGGAGGCTCCAGAAATGAGCATAAGTCCAGTTGGAATGTATGGTGACACGCAAATATTCGTTCGTGGCTCATTCGACGGATGGGGAAGCGGAGCGGCCATGAGCTTTGATAATGAGTATACCTATTCTGCTGAAATTACTCTTGAGGCAGGAACGATGAACTTCAAAGTTGCTGATGCTGACTGGTCAACAGTTAATAAGGGGGCAGGAAGCGAGGGGGCTGCAGTTTCGCTTGGCGATCGTTTGCCGTTAGCCACTAACAGTGGTGGTGACCTATCGCTTGAAATTCCTAGAGCAGGTATTTACAAGTTTGAACTTATTGGTCCAAATGCTGAAACGCCAGACCTAAAGGTTACATGGCAGCAGTAATGTCACGCTTGTATTGAAAAAAGGCTGCCTATGCAGCCTTTTTTATTGCGTAGTCGATCAGGGTTAAACCTACCAAAGGGCGTCTGTTGGCCTCAGATTGTCAATTTGAATCTGATGAATAATTTAGCTGTTAAAGCATTTATTATTCACGAGTGATTAAGTAAAGATTTATTAGGTTGAAGTAAAATACCGCGGTTTATGAGCCTGTTATCACCGAATATTTCGATAAAAAAAATTTATCATGACGAACAAAACAATTTGCTTTAATTTGCTTTGCAAAGCGCTATCTTGTTCGCATCCAATGTGGATAAACCTATTACGTAAAGAGATGAACAAGAAACATAAGCGATTCGACGACGAGTACGAAGACGATTACGAAGATTTGGGTAAAGGCAAGAAGAAAGAATCGAAACGCGGGCGCTTCCATCGGGAGCAGAAGCGACACGGTGGCGATTACCCTGAATACGCGCAATAGTTAGATGTCGTTAGAAATAGGGTGTCTTTTTACTGAGATGCCCTTGCTAGAATGCCTTTGAACGTAGATACTGGCAATACAAACCGGATTATTTTGTATTGTTTTGGATACACGTTTTCTATCTACTTTTATTGAAGTCTGCAACACTCGGCACTTTGGTCGAGCAGCTGAGAACCTCTTTATTACCCAAGCCGCCGTTAGTGCACGTATTCGCTCATTAGAGGAGTACTACAAGGTAGAGCTGGTTGAGCGTACCCGTAACCATATTAAGCCCACGTTAGCCGGAGAGCGGCTATTGCCGTATGCGAAGCATGTGGTTGATTTACTTGCGCAAAGCCGGGGCTCTGTTGCAGAAATCGCGCCCGATGTGTTCGCTATTGGTGTGAATGAGATAGCTGCAGAGCTGTTATCCGAAAAATTAGGTGCTTATGCGCAACAACGCATCCCTGAGCAAGTTATCAGTATAAACACAGAAACTGCCGATGTGATTTCACGTCAATTACATGAGCGCGTATTAAATGTTGGCTTAGTAACTGAACCATTAAAATCAGACGACATTGAGTCGGTGTGCGTTTTAGAAGCGCCGCTAGCGTTGTTCAATAATGAGGCCGCTGCGGCCGAGCAGCAATGTTGTGTGCAGGTTAATTACCCGGCCAAATTGTTAGATGCCTTGCAAATTGAGTTTCCGCACTGCCAGCGGACTCTGTTTAAAACCAATTCACTCCGACTAGCAGCTAGCTTAGCACATAGCCAAAACTGTTCGGTGGTGCTCCCAACAACCGCTAACTTAGCGCAATGGGGGTGGGGCGCTGAGCAGGGTAAAGCAGCATCAAAGACCTTAAAAGTTTACGCCTGCTACTTAAAACAAGTGCAGTTGACTCATATTCAAGCCTTGATCACGGCAGTTAAGGGATGAAAATCTTTTAGTCCTCTTGCTTAACGAAGTTCGCTTAAATAGCAGCTCTGTTGACTGAATTTCTCTCCTTTTTTGCTATGTCTACGATGTAGGCGAGGTGCCTGTAAATCAGAACATTACTAGCATCGCCAAGCGGCTATTCAATGGGTTATTATGTTGATAGTAGCAACGCAATTGGCTTAGCAAACTAACGCTCAATACCTACTCAGGTTGAGTCAGCAGGTATTCGTGTTCTGGATCAACCACTATACGCCCGCTCATGGCTTCACGGCCGAGTAACATCAAATAGGTCATCTCCGAACGGTCGGTTAAGGTCAATTGAATTTGCCAGCGCATACCCGCCATCACAATGTCAGTCTCAATGACATAACGTCGTTCACGTGTAGCAGTTGAACTTTTAATGTTTTTAACCGCGCTAACCTTGGCTTCACGACGCACGATTTCATCTACATTGTGGATATTGGGGTGGATATCAAAACTTACCCAGTCCTCACCATCGCGTTGGAACTCTTCCAGATTATCAACATGCAATGAAGAGGTCGCAGCCCCAGTATCTACGCGAACATTAAGGTTTTCGATGGTTAGCTCCGGCAGGTTGCAAAGCTCTAATGAACCAACGATATGTTTGTTATTAACCATTCTCATGCATTTATCTCAACTAAAATACAAGTGTTGGTGCTTCGTCACTTAAATTACCTTGGAGTAATTCAACATGCTCAGCCACACTGTCAGGTTTAGAGAAGTAGGCAATGTGGTACATTGCTTCACCTTCTTGCGTTAATGGAATATTTTGTTTGCCGATTACGATGCCTTCTGCAGGGCTAGTCACTAAATCCAGGTCCGTGCCGTATGGATCAGAAATACGTGCAAGTGTATCGCCCTTTGCTACATGATCGCCTAATTGCGCGATATGATGCACAAAGCCGCTTTCTGTGGCTCTTACCCAGCCACTCTCTCGTGCAATAAAACGCTTGATATCGCGACCTTTCGCTTTACGCTTATTTAGCATACCGATCTCACGCATCACGTTAACGATGCCTTTTACTCCTGCGCGAATGGAAAATTCGTCGTAGCGCAATGCTTGGCCAGCTTCATACAGGATCACTTTCACACCCACGTCACCCGCGGCTTGGCGCAAAGACCCGTCGCGGATATCGGCGTTTAACATTACTGGCACACCAAACGCGCTGGCGATGGCAAAGGTTTCCTCATCATCCAAATCAGCACGGATCTGCGGCAAGTTGCTGCGATGAATTGCGCCGGTGTGCAAATCAATCCCGTAATCTGATTGCTTAATAATCTCTTTTAGAAATAAGTTAGCAATGCGTCCAGCAAGCGAGCCTTTTTTACTGCCGGGAAAGCTCCTATTTAAATCTCGTCTGTCAGGTAAGTAGCGACTTTGATTAAGTACGCCATACACATTAACCATTGGCACCGCGATTAATGTACCCCGCAAGTTTTTGATGCTGCGAGATTTTAACAAACGACCCACTATTTCAATGCCATTTAGCTCATCACCGTGGATCGCAGAACTAACAAACAGCGTTGGCCCAGGGCGTTTACCGCGTTGCACATGCACAGGAATTGACATGTGCGTATCGGTGTATAAGGGCGGTAAAGGAAGTTCCAAGCGTTTGGTTTCGCCTGGCTTTATGGATTGGCCATTGATGACTAACGTACTCATTGACTAACCTTTACCGCGGGTTTTAGTACTCGTTTTAGTATTGATTTTACTTTCTATATGAGCAATCAGCATACCTGCAACGTCTTTACCGGTGGCGGTTTCAATACCTTCTAAACCGGGGGACGAGTTAACTTCCATGACTACTGGACCATGTTTAGAGCGTAAAATATCGACACCAGCCATGTTTAAGCCCATGGTTTTTGCGGCATCGACAGCGGTTTTACGCTCAGCCGGAGACAAGCGAACAATGCTAGCTGATCCACCTCTATGTAAGTTAGAGCGAAACTCGCCGGGCGCGGCCTGACGCTTCATTGCAGCAATGACTTTGCCGCCCACGACCAAACAGCGAATGTCCGCACCACCGGCTTCTTTGATGTACTCTTGCACCAAAATGTTGGCACCAATTCCCATAAAAGCTTCGATTATTGCTTCAGCTGCTTTCGCGGTATCCGCTAGCACCACACCAATCCCTTGGGTACCTTCCAACAGTTTAATTACGACAGGTGCACCACCAACATTTTTGATCAAATCATCAATGCGATCAGGATGGTTAGCAAAGCCTGTGCGTGGCATTCCGATGCCTTTGCGCGAGAGCAATTGTAAGGAGCGTAACTTATCACGTGAACGACTGATGGCAACTGACTCGTTTATGGAAAAAGTCCCCATCATTTCGAACTGGCGCACAACGGATGTGCCATAGAAAGTCACTGAGGCACCGATGCGCGGAATAATTGCATCGTACTTTGGCAGAGGTTTACCCTTATACCGCACGGATGGCCGATTACTGGTTATGTCCATGTAACAGTGCATGGTGTCAACAACATCCACCTGATGGCCTCGAGCCTGACCGGCTTCAACTAGGCGCCGTGTTGAATAAAGTTTTGGGTTCCGTGAAAGAACAGCTATACGCATAATCAATTTCCAAATTGCTTTTGCCAAGTGTATCAGTGTAGCAAACGCTAAGACTACTGTTATCTTTTCGAGTAATGATAAATGCAAGGTTTTACAACTACTTGAACTCTTGCAAGTAGAGGCAAGTGCGGACAAGCCAGTAGAGCTTGAGCGTTCCCGAACGTGACAGTTTAATTACGCTTTAGATTCTCGATTAGCTTTAGGGTTGACGGTGTAACATCCCCCGCACGTTCAGCGCGTAATGCATAAAACAGTGCTTCTGTATCGCGTTGGTCTTGCATCAGAAGTTCAGCTGCTTTGGTATTGGCGATAGGGTCGTGCGGTAATGCGTCAGCAATTATTTGCGTAGTTTTCACGTACATATTGCGATTTCCCTCATCCTGATAGCGCTGTGCTGACTGCTGCGCCATGTTTAGCCAATTAATTTGTTTACGAAACTGTTGCAGTCCTAAGGTCTGTTGCCAATCATTGGGAGGCGGCAATACTACTGGCTTGGGCGAATCTGTGAATGGGTAATCAGCCATTAAGGTGAGAATACTAGCGAAACCGAAGTATTCTTCTGCTGGCAACAGTGGACGACGTTGCCAAGCCGTTGCGGTATCAACGGTTTGCCAAGGTCGGAATAATCCTGACTGTGACATCGATTGATAAACGGTGTCGGCGATGACAAAGTATCCTGGTACGTTGGGATGCAAGTGTTCTAGCATTAGACTGCGTCCGATGATTTGATCTTTGCTACGAGCTTCCAAAGCTTGCAGAGCATCAACTAGATAAACGCCAGAAGCTTGCGTGAGGGACTTGATAACTTCATTGATGGCTTCTGGTGCTCTAAATCGCAATAGGTCATGCTCTTTGGCTAAAAGGTAGTGGCGTTTCGCGTAGGGCATTTGAGCATAAGACTCGAACGCACTAGCGAGCTCATAATGCAGATCGGCTGAAGTCGACGCTTGCCATTTGGCGGCGAGTTCAACTAAGGCTTGTGATGTATTAACTTGCGCTTTGGCTTGATGAAAAGCGGCAGGGATCGGCTGACTCGCAAAAGGCGCCTGATCGCGCAGATTGCTTGCAATAGTGCTAATAAAAACAGGGATCCCAGCCGCTTGGTAGCGTGCTACCAGGTGCTTTATATTGCGTGAGAATTGCGCAATGCCCGCTGTATACAGCGCGGAATTTTTTTCGATGCTTTGGTGTTTTGCCACTTGCGACATAACGGTTCTGCGTGCAGGCAAATCAGTAGGTTTTGCCTGTGTAGCGGTCAATGCGTAAATAGTACGTTGCAACAATTGATAGATATGAAAGTCTTTTAACCATAGCATGGTTCGTGTTAACCAATACTGCTCTCCTAAGGTGAAATTAGAACCCACCCCAAGTACGCCTAAATATTCATTATGCCCAGCATAGATCACAATCGCATCGGGTTGTTGAGCAATAATTTCATCCGCCAAATCCAGCAGCGTATGCGAGTTTACTGCCGAAAGTGCGGTATTAATGACTTCGACATAGCGGCCCGGCAGGCTGGCTTTCAGACGGTGATCAAGCATACCTGCGAGAGATGCGCCTAACCCATAAGGATAGCCAGCTGCGGTTGAACCTCCTTGTACAAACACGCGAAACCCATTGTGAGGTTTTTGCTTGAGCAAAAAGTTGGCTTCTAACGTCACATTGGGCGCCTCTGCTTGCGCTGGAAAATAGCGAGACAGAACATCTGCTCGTGGCAGTTGATAGTCTTCGTGCACTGGATTGTCGATAAATAATGGGGTAGGTGGAGTGATCGACAGCCAACGCAAGCTGAGTTCTAAAAGCCCCAGAATCAATACCGGTAGGCACAGCATAATTGCTCTAAACAACCATACTTTGGAATTTAAGTGCATTATTGTCCTACCATTTTTTGTGTAACTTGCTGTAAATAATATTGTGCCTGCGGGTTCGTAGGCTCGATGTTTAGCGCTGCAAGCAACTGCTCATGCGCGGGATTAAACTTTTCTTGTAAATAAAGCACCTGTGCATAGTGCATACGATAGGCGAAAGATGAGGGACGTAACTTAACTGCGCGGCGCGCGTGATATTGACTCAATGCCAGTTGATTGGCCTGGCGGTATAACTGACTCGCTGCATTTTCAGCTTCATGGTTTGCATACAAAGCATCAGACATGACACTCGCTACAGTGGCTGCCTGCAGTGGTTCTTGTTGTTGCTGGAAATAAGTTAACAAAGCACTCTGTTGCTCTAACCAGGGCTGACCTTCAAAACGCGCGACTGCAAAACGTGCAAGCGGATCGTTGGGCTGCGGCAATCTAAAGGGTATAGGGGTTGACTGAAATGGATAGTCAGAAACCAGTTGCTGTACTTTAAACGCTGCAAATTGATGATCCACATCGGTTAGTGGAATCGTTTGCCATAGCGCAGTCGGCGAAACTGCCGCTACCTTTGGTAATAGCTCATGCTGTTGCAGACTTAAAAGAAACGCTTGCGCCAGTTTAAAATAACCCCTAGCTGTCGGATGTAAATGCTCTAGCATATGCCCATTGCCAATAATTCCGTGTGCCGTGTCGTTGCGGACAATTTTATCACTGTCGACCAAGTACACGCCCGTAGCTCTCGCTAGTTGGGTAATTTCCTGATTGATTTGGCTTGGCGCGCGAAAGCGCAATAAGTCGAGATCACGAGCAATTTGAAAATGCTCGCGCGCTTGGTTTATTGCGCCTGCGCTAAAGTGTTCATTGGCGCGCCTAAAATTCAAGGTGGCTGAAGCGTCTAAGCCAGCACTGTCAGGCAAACTTTCGAATGGCGGCTGGTGCTGTTCATTAGACACTAGGTTGCTCAACAACACTGGAATGTTGTGCTGTTGAAAGGTTTCTATAACCGCCTGGAGATTACTGCGAAATTGGGCAATACCTGCATAATACAAGTCTGAGTGAATTGGAATATGTTTGTCTTTGGCGACCGTTGCCATAACGGTTCTGCCCAGTTGTTGCGACGTGTTATTGGGTGCTGGTTGCAGCAATTTTTGTAGTAATTGAAATACCCGCGAAGATTTCAATTTGAGCAATAACAGGTTGCTTAAGTGACCACCGGTCCCAGCGTAAACCGAGCCGACACCCATTACACCTAAATATTCATTATGACCTGCATAAATGAGCACAGCATCAGGCTTGAGCGCCGCAACTTCAGAACTAAAGTCGCGTAACGCGTAACTATTGATACTGGCCATTGCAACCGAAATGACTTCGATATCCCGTTCCGGGTAAAGCTGTTTAAGTTGATGGTTCAGCATACCTGAAGGTGAGCCAAACCTACCATAAGGAAAGCCCGCGGCGGTCGATCCCCCCATAACCACAAGTCGCAGGGAATCGTGCGGTTTCTGTGCAGCAAAAATAAAAGTATCGGGTGCAACCCTTGGTGCTGCTGCTGGATGATGAAAGTAACGCTGGATAATGTTTGGGTTGGGTTGCAACAGCTCTACTGAATGTGAAGTAGGCACAAATAATGGGTAGTGCTGGCCAAAACCCATTAAGCGCAAAGTACCTTCCAAACCCAGCAGGAACAGCGCGGGTAGCGCAAGCATGATCAGATAAAACACAGGACGGGTTGTGCGGTGGTTATTTGGCACAGTCAAATTACTTATCAACAATTAAAAACACCGAGGTTAGTCGGGATAGGATTGAATAACAATATCTTATCGGTCATTATGCGACGCAATATTTGTGTTTTAAAATGAATGTAGATGGCGAAAATTCTCGGTATTTCAGCGTATTATCATGACAGCGCAGCATGTATTGTGGTTGATGGGAAAATTATTGCAGCAGCGCAGGAAGAACGGTTTTCGCGGAAAAAACATGACCCTCGCTTTCCTCGTCATGCTATTGAATATTGTCTAGACGCTGCGGCGACGGATATTCAACAACTCGATGCTGTGGTGTTCTACGATAAACCACTGCTCAAATTCGAGCGCTTACTCGAGACGTATCTGGCGCACGCGCCCAAGGGCTTTGTGAGTTTTACTAAAGCAATGCCTATTTGGTTAAAGGAAAAGTTGTATTTAAAGAGTTTACTGCGCAGAGAATTACGCTCGATTGGCTCCGGTAGCACGCAAGCATTACCAGAACTGCTGTTTACCGAGCATCACCAAAGTCATGCGGCGTCAGCGTATTATCCCAGTCCATTTCAAGACGCCGCGGTAATTTGTTTAGATGGCGTCGGCGAGTGGGCTACTACGTCAGTGTGGCACGGAAAGGACGCCACGTTAACGCTGTTAGAAGAGATCCATTTTCCCCATTCATTGGGGTTACTGTATTCTGCTTTTACCTATTATTGCGGATTTAGGGTTAACGCTGGCGAATACAAGCTCATGGGGCTTGCGCCGTATGGTGAGCCAAACTATGTTGATCAAATATACGCGAATTTGATTGAGGTAAAATCCGATGGCAGTTTTCGCCTCAATATGCGGTTTTTTGATTATGCCGTAGGCAAGGTGATGACCAATCGTCATTTTCATCAACTCTTCGGTGATGATCCATTACCGCCTGATGCTACACCAACCCAAAAGCATTGTGATCTGGCGCGATCTATTCAAGTGGTTACTGAGGACGTCGTAATCAAAATTGCCCAACACGCCAAACAGTTAACCGGTGCTAGCCAACTCTGTATGGCCGGCGGCGTAGCTTTGAACTGTGTCGCAAACGCACAGATCCTTGCTCAAGCAGGCTATGATGATATTTGGATCCAACCCGCCGCAGGTGATGCTGGGGGAGCTTTAGGTGCTGCGTTAGAAGTTTGGCATGCGCATTTTTCAGGCCCACGTGAACCAGTTCAAACAGTCGCACAGGATACTATGCAGGGCGCTTACCTAGGTCCGGACTACAACGATGAGGATATCGCTGCAGCAATCAATCAATTATCCCTGCCCGCAGAGCGATATGCTGATGATGAATTGTTCGCGCGCGCGGTAGAGTGGTTATGTGCTGATAAGGTAGTAGGGTGGTTTCAAGGACGCATGGAGTTTGGCCCAAGAGCATTAGGTAATCGTTCTATCCTAGGGGATGCGCGCAGTACTTCGATGCAGCGACAGATGAACGTCAAGATCAAACAGCGTGAATCATTTCGTCCGTTTGCGCCAATTGTGCTGGCTGAGAAAGTGCACGAATACTTTGAATTTGCGGGCACTAGCCCGTACATGTTGCTTACTGCGCAGGTAAGAGAAACTCTGCACTGTAAACAGGAAGCTACCTCGGTCAAAACGGGTCTCGATAAGGTAAACGAAGTGCGCTCGACACTGCCTGCGATTACCCATATCGATTACTCAGCGCGCTTGCAAACCGTTGAAGCGACGCAAAATGCGCGCTTGCATAGACTACTGCAGGACTTCGAGCAGGCGACGGGAACAGCTGTACTGATTAATACATCATTTAATGTGCGCGGCGAACCACCGGTGTGTTCGCCAGCAGATGCCATTCGGTGTTTTCTGGCCACAGATATGGATTATTTGGTCATGGGTAATTGGGTGTTAGAGAAATCGGCTCAACCTCAATCTGAGATAGAAAAGGCAAAAGCCGTGACATTTGAAAAGGACTGAAACATGAAAAATTGGTTTTTGTCGATCCGTTTACCTATGGCTGCGGCAGATGATCACAAAGCATTGCGTCAGTTTGCGTGGCAAATGGCAATTGCATTTCCACTGTTCTTTTGCTTGCTTATTCCTTGGTTGCTGCATGATCCCATACCCTTTTGGCCATTAATCGTCAGTGGTGTTTTGCTGGTATCTGCGTTGCTGCTACCGGTATTGTTATATCCCTGTTATGTCGTATGGATAGTTGTGGCCAGTATTCTTGGTTGGATGAATACGCAATTGATCCTTGCGCTCATCTTTTTTGTGCTTATTATGCCATTAGGGTTGGTGTTGCGATTGTTCGGCAAGTTAACCTATCAAAGCAAACCAGCTGAACAAGCAAGTAGTTATTGGATCAAACGCGACAAGCCACCCACAGCCGCTAACTTAAAGGAGCCGTTTTAAGCAATGTTGGAGTTTTTTCAAGATCTATGGGCCTTTTTGCGGGTACGAAAAAAAATGTGGTTATTGCCCATTGTTGTCATCATGGCGCTATTAGGAGCTGTGGTTATTGCGACTCAACAATCATCACTGGCAGCGTTTATTTATACGTTGTTTTAAGACTCGAACGCAGCCCACCTTTATCGCGGCTTGGTATCATCTGAGCCGCTTCGTCTATTAGCCATTTAGCTAGGTTCTATCCCTTCAGATTTGAATCTGCACCCTCACTCACTTAGCCAATTAGGATTAATTAACGACTACATACGTATGCAGATTGAGTTAACAATTCATTAACGGGTATGCTAGCTGCTATCTGTTTGACGAGTACTTTGTGAGCAATCGATGACGATAGTAAAAGTTCCACGTGGCATTGGTATTAGATTTAGTAAACAACGTCTATGTATTGTTTTCGGTACTGCTATAGTGGGAGCCTCAATTATGTTTGGCTGTACACCGTCGCACCAGCAGCTGCAGTCAAACTCAGTTGAAGAGGAGCCTAAGGTGATAGAGTCGCAATCCGCGCAGGGTAAGCCTGTCGTGTATCAGGTCTTTACCCGATTATTCGGTAATACCAACACGACTAATCAACCTTGGGGCACTATTGAAACCAACGGTGTCGGAAAATTCAGTGATTTTACTGATGAGGCATTGCAGGGCATTAAGGCACTTGGCACCACTCACTTATGGTATACGGGAGTTCCTCACCATGCGGTGATCAATGACTACACCGCTTATGGAATTTCCTTAGACGACCCGGATGTAGTCAAAGGGCGTGCGGGCTCTCCGTATGCAGTGAAAGACTATTACAACGTCAATCCTGATTTAGCTGATGATCCGGCTAACCGCCTGGCTGAATTTGAAGCCCTGATCGCGCGTACCCATGCAAATGACATGCGGGTAATCATTGATATTGTGCCAAATCATGTGGCAAGAGCTTATGAGTCTCTGTCTGCACCAGAAGGGGTTGCAGATTTTGGTGCCAATGATGACACCACAGTGGAATATGCGCGTGATAACAATTTTTATTACGTGGTTGGCGAAGATTTTCAAGTACCCGCTGCTGAGGATTATCAGCCGCTTGGCGGCGAGGCGCACCCGTTGGCCGACGGTTTATTTGCTGAATCGCCGGCAAAATGGACAGGTAATGGGGCCCGTGCGGCACAACCTGACGCTAATGACTGGTATGAGACTGTCAAAGTCAATTATGGTGTGCGGCCAGATGGCACCTATGACTTCCCACGCCTACCGAACGAATATAGAGAATTAGACTACACGGCCCATTATGCATTTTGGCAAGACAAAGCGTTGCCGGATAGCTGGTATAAGTTTCATGACATCGTGCATTATTGGTTAGACAAAGGCGTCGACGGGTTTCGTTATGATATGGCAGAAATGGTGCCGGTGGAGTTTTGGTCTTTTTTAAACGCTTCTATCAAAATGAAGAATCCCAATGCGTTTTTACTTGCCGAGGTTTATCAACCCCATTTGTATCGTGATTATTTACACTTGGGTAAAATGGACTATCTCTATGACAAAGTGGAGTTTTACGACAGCCTAAAGGCTGTCATGCAGGGGCATGGTGATACGCAAACATTGGTGGCGACGCAAGAGCGCTTAGCTGATATTGAATCGCATATGCTGCACTTTCTAGAAAATCATGATGAACAACGTATTGCTAGTCCTGAATTCGCCGGGGATGCTGAAAAAGGCAAACCAGCACTCGTTGTTTCGGCGT
The DNA here is from genome assembly GCF_059752595.1 of Alteromonas sp. DYW1. NCBI lineage: Bacteria > Pseudomonadati > Pseudomonadota > Gammaproteobacteria > Alteromonadales > Alteromonadaceae > Alteromonas > Alteromonas sp. DYW1. The sequence goes on from NZ_CM186038.1 coordinate 1,719,062, forward strand.
TGATTAGTCGTTCGCCAACCATGTTGTATTTTGGTCAAGATGTGGGTGAGGATGGGAGCGAGGAAACCGGATTCGGGGATCCGACACGCACAACCATCTTTGATTATGCGGGGGTTCCTGCGCATCAACGTTGGATGAACGGTGGCCGCTTTGATGGTGGGGCGCTCTCCACAACAGAGCGTGAACTGCGTGAGTTTTATATCAAAGTGATGCGCCTCTCTGCCGAGCATCCAGCAATGTTGGGTGAATACCGGAGTTTGCATGCCGAAAATATCAATCTAACCGATGCCTATGACGATAAAACGTTAGCTTTTGCGCGCTGGACAAAGAAGCAGCGTTTACTGGTGGTTAGTCAATTTACCGAGCAATCGAAGACATTTTCTCTGCATATTCCAGATGATTTAGTCACGGCGTGGGGATTAACGGCCGGTCAGTATCAGATGCAGGATCACCTATCCAGTGAGGACGCTACTTTAATCGTGACCCCCGAAGGGGCTGCGCAGGTTCAGATAACACTGAACGCACTGGGTTCCCGTGTTTTAGAATTTTGATAGCGCTAACCTGATGAGTAAATTTTTAACTCTTACTGTTCTTGCTTACTGCGTAATCCACTCAGGGTTTAGGTTTTCTGCTGTACAGGCGCAAACGCATTCAACCGCGACAGCGCAGGTGACAGTCATTAACACTTTACGCATGCCTTACACCAACGAGATCCGCACTGTACGAGTATACCTTCCGCAAACCGCAAACGCTGCTAATCCTGTGCCGGTGTTATACATGCATGATGGCCAAAATGTATTCGACAAGCGCACTGCGTATGTGGATGAATGGCAGGTGGATGAAATTCTGGACAGACGCGTGCAACAGGATCTGCCAGTGCCCATAGTGGTTGCAATTGACCATGGGGGAGAGGTTCGCTTACGCGAATTAAGTCCTTGGGACAACACGCAATACGGCAGTGCCTTAGGGACAGAATATCTAAGCTTTATCCTAACGGTCGTCAAACCGTACATAGAGGCTCACTATCCAGTATTAACCGGCGCTGAGCATACTGCCATTATGGGGAGTTCAATGGGCGGCTTGATATCCCATTATGCTATTCATCAATACCCTGAGGTGTTCTCTAAAGCTGGGGTATTTTCCCCCTCGTTTTGGTATGCCGAATCAGCATTTAGTCTGGCTCAGCAGCGCACACTAGCCCCGCATCAACGTGTTTATACAAGTATGGGCGCTCAGGAAGGGGATACCATGGTATCAGGCTGGCAACGGATGCAGGTGATTTACCGCCAGCAGGATATCACTGAACAACAATTAAGAGCGGTTCTGGTGCCACAGGGTGAGCACAATGAAGCACTTTGGTCAGGGCAGTTTGAAACAGCCTTGAATTACCTATTTAACTACGAGTAACAAGCATGCGAGCCTCATCATTTTGGCAATGGTTCCGCACTGGCGGATTGATCTTAACGTTTTATCTTGGTTACGGAGTCTATGCTTACGCCGGTGTCGCCAATTCGGTAAAGCAATCAGCACAAACCCTGTCTATTCAATTAACGGATGGGAAGGTCGAATTGCAGGCATTAACTGGGCGTGCGGTTGCGGTGTGGTATCAACCTAAAAATGTACGTCAGTTGCCGTCATTCGCCTTAGATCCATCACTCAATGTTAGTGTGAAAAATACGCTGGTGGAGTCATCCAACGGTTGGGTTTGGCAATTGCCGGACATGGCCGTTCACATTCAACGCCAGCCCTTTAAACTGAGTTATTGGCACAACGACGAACTGCTGCTTGCCGAAGAAGCGGGCCTGATAAACCAGGCAACCATAAAAGGGTTCCGCTTTGCGCTGAGTGACGAAGAGCAAATTATGGGCGCTGGGCAACGCGTACTCGGTATGGATCGTCGTGGTCACCGCTTGCCTTTGTACAATCGCGCTCACTATGGCTATACCACTGAGTCATCGCAAATGTACTACAGTCTGTCTGCGGTTATGTCATCAAAAAAGTATGCCTTAATTTTTGATAACTCGGCGAATGGGTTTGTAGACATAGGGCTTACCGAGAAAGACGTATTACAGTTTGAAGCTGTGGCCGGTCGCACGGCATATATTGTGGCTGCCGCTGAGGATTATGCAGATTTAATATCAGAAGTCACTTTGGTGACCGGTCGACAACCGTTACCGCCACGCTGGGCGTTAGGGAATTTTGCTTCACGGTTTGGATACCGCAGTGCGCAGGAAACCCTCGACACTATTGGTTTGTTTCGTGCACAGGATATTCCGGTTGATGCTGTAGTACTGGATCTCTATTGGTTTGGCCCAGACATCAAAGGGCATATGGGTAACTTAAATTGGGATCGTAACGCTTGGCCAGAGCCGGAGAGCATGATTGCAACCTTGCGAGAGCAGGGCGTCAAAACGGTTGTTATTACCGAACCCTTTATTCTGCGTTCTTCAAGTCAGTGGGATAGTGCGGTAGCGCATGGCGCTCTGGCAAAAAATCTGGCGGGCACGCCGCGGCGATTTGATTTTTACTTCGGCAATACTGGCTTGGTTGATGTTTTTGACCCAGTCGCTCAAGATTGGTTTTGGACCTACTATGAGCGTCTAGCACAACAAGGGGTGGCTGGTTGGTGGGGTGATTTGGGTGAGCCAGAAGTACATCCAGCTGACAGCATCCATACGATCAACGGTGAACAAGCTACCGGAGATGAACTCCACAATGCTTATGGTCACCAATGGGCCCAGATGGTCTATGAACGTCAATTAGCACTTGAGCCAACAAAAAGGCCCTTTGTAATGATGCGTTCAGGGTTTGTAGGGTCACAACGCTATGGCATGATCCCTTGGACCGGTGATGTCAGTCGTGAATGGGGCGGGTTGCAATCGCAAGTCGAGCTAGCACTACAGATGGGCTTGTTTGGTTTGGCTTACACTCATTCAGACTTGGGAGGCTTTGCTGGCGGGGAAGTCTTCGACGCTGAACTTTACACCCGTTGGATGCAATTTGGCGTATTTACCCCAGTGTATCGACCGCATGCACAAGATCACATTGCACCAGAACCGGTTTTTCATCCCGAGCCGGTAAAAAGTTATGTACGCGAGTTTATTAAGCTACGCTATCGACTAATGCCTTACATCTATTCTCTCGCTTACGAAAATAGCCTGACGGGCTTGCCTTTTATGCGTCCTGTAATGCTGCATCATGCTGATGCCGCGTTGGATAACACGCGACAATATTTGTTTGGCGAGGCGATGCTGGTACAACCCATTACCCGCGCTGGGATTAAAGCGGTGGATGTTGCGCTGCCAAAGGGGCACTGGTATCACCTTTGGACCGGTGACATCTTTGCGGGTGGGCAGTCACATAACGTTGCAACGCCGATGACTCAAATTCCGGTGTTTGTTAAAGCGGGTTCTTTCATTCCAATGGTTGAGGCAGTTAAATCATTGGACAAGTATTCAACTGAATCGATGAATTTACACTTTTACGTCGATCCAGAAGGGCAGTCGTCGCAATATACTTTGTATGATGATGACGGTATTCATCCTGAAAACCTTGCCCGCCAAAATTACCAAGCGATTCAGATGCACGCGAAGTACGTACCACAACTGAGTATCGCTCTAAATGTGTCTGGTGAGTTCGCCGGCCAACCTGAGCAGCGCAATGTCAATTTGATTGTGCATGGACTAAGCCAACCGCCTCAGCGCCTGAGAGTAAACGACACGCTGTACTTGGTAAATCAATCAGCACAGGTGCAATGGCACAGTGGATCGGCCGAACTGCATGTGCAAGTGTCCTTGCATGATCAAGTTACAATCACACTGGAGTGATGCGGCATAAAAGGTTGCGCCAATTCGGTAATACGCTGAAATATGGCGGTGTCTCTCGGACTCGGTTTTATGCTTTCCGCGGCTTTAAAGCAGTCATATCCAGCCAGTAAGCAATGCCAAGATATAGCAGGGTAATAGTGGGCAATCTGTTGTCGGTTGATTTCGGCAGTGAGATCGCCGCCTTGATACCAAACATCAAAAATAGCGTTGAGAGAGTCGGAGCGATGAGAGTTATGCGTATTGGCGCGCCAATATTCACTGTCCTCTCGGTCACTGGCGTGATAATGGCAGACAATATAATCCCTTATTCCGTCAATACGGGCATTGATCACTTGATTATATTGTGTTCGATGTTGCACACCATAACCGCCGGCACTGAATGCACTGACAAAATTGTCGATGGTTTCCTGCACGATATGCAATGCTGTTGCTTCTAATGGCTCAATAAACCCCTGTGCTAAACCTACGGCAATACAATTCTTTACCCAGGTCTCAGTACAACGACCGACCTGCATTGTGAGATGGCGTGCATCAATATCGCTATCCATAAGTCCAAGATGCTGGCGCAATTCGGTTTCTGCCTCGTCGGGATCACAATAGGCGCTGCTATAAACATAGCCATTACCGGTGCGTTGTGTGAGAGGGATCCGCCATGCCCATCCGTGGGTTAATGCTGTCGCAGTGGTTTGTGGCAAAAATTTCGTACAGGTATCAGTACCAATGGCGACAGCTCGATCGTTAAATAGGTTTTCTTTAAAGCTAATAAACGGGGTTTTTAACGTCTCTTGGATCAACAGACTGCGAAAACCTGTACAGTCGAAAAACCAATCTGCAGTCAATTCTTTGCCATTGCTTAAAACAACGCTTTGAATAGAACCATCTGAAAACTGACGACAACTATCAACATGACCAATAATATGCTTAACCCCTGCGTTTGTGCAGTGTTGGCGAATAAATTGCCCGACTTTAATCGCGTCAAAATGATAGGCGTAATTGATCGCTGGCGCATTTTTGTGATCCGTTGCTTTCGGGCTTAATCCATTTGCTGATAGGTAAGCAGCTAAAAAGAAATCGTCGGGTTGCGTGTAGCTTTCTTTACCATTTTGGCGCTGATGGCAGTTGAGCAAAAAAGCGCCAGCGGTCAAGCGGTCGGTTAATGACGGGAAAGGATGAAAATACGAACTCTGTGGTTTCGCTGTCCAGTGATTAAAGCGTATGCCATTTTTAAATGTCGCGTCGCAGGCTGGCATCCAAGTATCTTCTGCAATCCCGAGTAAGTTGAAAAAGTTTCTCAATTGCGGCGTAGAGCCTTCGCCAACACCAATAATGCCAACATCCGGTGATTCTATTAGGGTTACAGTAAAGCCTTTGGGCGCTAGGTGATGCTGGAGCAGGGCTGCAGTCATCCAACCCGCTGTGCCCCCTCCAACAACTAATAATGACGGTTTATGTTCGTTCACCTTACACCCTGTATCTAACTGCATGCAGGATTAATGTACCCCTGCACAAGTCAAAAAGCGAATGCGCCATGTAATTGAATACGTATGCAGCTGAATAGTATTTTAACGGCTACATGGTTAGACTGCGTTGTTAATGTGTTGTTAAAGATTTCGACACATTCCACGGGACACAATTCGCAACCAGATGCAGCGAAAATATAATAGGTATACAACATGAATCAATCGAACCAGCCACAACTTTCCTTCTGGCAGGTATGGAATGTCAGTTTCGGCTTTCTTGGCGTGCAGTTTGGTTTTGCTTTGCAAAACGCCAATGTCAGTCGAATCTTGTCTGATTTAGGCGCTGACCTTCATTCACTCAGTTTGTTTTGGTTAGTCGCTCCCATTATGGGCTTGATCGTGCAACCTATCGTTGGTGCGGCATCTGATCGGACTTGGAATCGCCTTGGCCGCCGTCGGCCGTTCATCTTAGCAGGAGCTATTGCGGCTGCTATCGGTATGTTCTTGATGCCAAATGCACCATTATTTGTTGCCTTTATGGCGCCGATGATATTTGGTGCCCTTATGCTGGCATTAATGGATGCGTCGTTTAATGTTTGCTTCCAGCCGTTTCGTGCTCTGGTTTCCGATATGGTGCCAGCTAAACAGCGCAATATTGGTTATTCGGTGCAGTCTTTGTTGATCAACATTGGAGCGGTTGTTGGCTCTATTTTACCGTTTGTTTTGACTAATGTGGTGGGCTTAGAAAACACCGCACAGGCTGGGGAAGTGGCACCGTCGGTGGTATGGGCATTCTATATTGGTGCAACAGTATTGTTAGGTTCGGTGATTTGGACCGTTATCCGGACCAAGGAATATGCCCCGGAAGACTATTACCGGTATAAAGGCATGGATCATGCCGAGATTGAAAAAGAGCTAGCAGTTAAAACTTCAATCGGACAAAAACTGGCCAATTTTTGGCAACTCATGTTGACTATGCCGACCACCATGAAGCAACTTGCCGTGGTTCAGTTTTTCTCATGGTTCGCGCTATTTATTATGTGGGTCTACACCATGCCTGCGATAACCCAGCACATTTGGGGCGTAGAAACTCAATGGTTTGACCCAGCCTATCTAAAATCTGTCTCAGTGGTACCTGATTATGTTGTAGTGGCTAAAGGCGCGGCAGGTGATTGGGTAGGGATCATGTTTGCCGCATATTCCTTGTTTGCGGCAGTTTTTTCTGTATTCCTCGCAAAATTAGCAGATAAAATTGGGCGCAAGACGGTATACGCTGGTTCACTTGCATTGGGTGGCATTAGTTATATCAGCTTTATGTTCTTCCAGGACCTGACGCCGGTACAGGTCAATCTATTGATCACGCAGGTTGAGGTTCCACAAGGGGCGGTTAATTTGTTATTGCCAATGATTGGCGTCGGTATTGCGTGGGCGGCAATTTTGGCGATGCCTTACGCTATCTTGGCTGGCTCTTTACCGGCGAATAAGACCGGTGTATATATGGGGATCTTTAACTTCACCATTGCTGCACCGCAAATCGTATCAGGGTTACTGTCCGGATGGATCTTAAGTTCAGTGTTTGAGAATGAGGCAAAATACATCATTATCTTAGCGGGTGTAGCCATGCTATTGGCGGCAGCATCAGTATTCTTGGTGCGCGAGGGGCAAGAATCTTCAGAGGCGTTGTGAAACTCGTAAGCGGCTGAATAATCGGCCGCTACTCACGAATGCTGGATTGGCGCACGATAAGCTCTGCAGGCATTAAATAATCGGCAACTTCACGATTATTAATGAGTTCTACCAAATGACTAACCAATAGTTCGCCGGCGCGCTTAGTATTTTGCTGCACGGTTGTGAGGGTCGGCGTGGTAAAAGCTGAAATAGGAATATTATCATATCCACTCACCCGCATATCTTGCGGTACGTGAATGCCATGCTGCTTGAGGCATTTGATTGCACCCACGGCAATCAAATCACTGGCACAGACCAACGCATCTGGCTTGATCCCTGCTTGGAGCATTTTTTCAGTGGCAGAATAGCCGGCTTCTTCGGTCGAAACTGCATTATACTGAACGGCTTCTGCGGCGAGTAAATTAGCGTTTGCAAGCGTATCGATATGCCCTTGGAAACGCGCCATAAATTCGGGCGCACGTTGGCCTGCTGTGCCAATAAATGCAAATGTCTGAGCGCCTTGATCGATCAAATGTTGAGTAACCAGCGCTCCGCCTTGATAATTATCACAGCCAACTGAAATACCTGGATATTCACTATCATGCGCACCCCAACGCACAAAGTGGGTGCCTTGCTCCTGGAGTTGGTTTAAGCGATCGCGATAATCTAAATAGTCTCCGTAGCCCAATAAAATCAAACCATCAGCTTTATTGGTATCTTCATATTCGGCGTGCCAGTCACTGTTCATATTTTGAAATGAAACCAACAAATCATAATTGATCGCTGCGCAGGCGCGAGTAATGCTCGCTAGCATAGACATGAAAAATGGGTTGATTAATGAATCGTCAGGTGAGGGATCTTCAAACAACAACAAGGCGATAGTCGAGCTACGCTGTTTCCGCAAATTACTGGCGTTTTTGTCGACTTTATAATTCATTTCGCGGGCAATCCGTTGCACCCGCTCGCGAGTTTCTTTATTAACCAAAGGGCTATTGCTCAGCGCGCGAGAAACCGTGGACTGAGAAACCCCAGCCTTGTGAGCGATATCAAAAGAAGTGGCTTTGTCTTTAGCTGCCAAAATTACTGCCTGTACTAACCCGCGATTCCTTTTTTATACAACAGCACAATTCATTAGCGCAACGACTTTGCGAGAAATGTTATAAATCGCTATCGTAAACGCTGAGCGATGGTATACTGCGCGGTCGAGAACTAATCATTTCACATTGAGGATTGCCTAAATGGCCGAGACTGAGCATCGTCCGACCAATTTTGTACGTCAAATTATTGATAAGGACCTGCAAGCAGGTATACATCAATCAATTAAAACGCGTTTTCCGCCTGAGCCGAATGGTTTTTTGCATATTGGCCATGCTAAATCGATTTGTCTGAATTTTGGCTTAGCACAAGATTATCAAGGCACTTGTAATTTGCGTTTTGATGACACGAATCCAGAAAAAGAAAATATCGATTATGTGAATGCGATTAAAAATGATGTGCATTGGCTAGGTTTTGAGTGGGATGGTAAAGACCGTTATTCATCTGACTACTTTGACGCGTTGTACGGTTTTGCGCTTGAGTTAATTCAGAAAGGATTGGCTTATGTTGACTTTTCTTCGCAGGAAGTTATCCGCGAGATGCGCGGAACACTCACCGCGCCCGGTACTAACAGCCCCTATCGCGATACTGCAGTAGAAGAGAATGTGGCGCATTTCGAGGCTATGCGCGCTGGTAAGTACAAGGAGGGTGAATGTTGTCTACGCGCCAAGATAGATATGACATCGCCATTCATGTGTATGCGCGATCCCGTGCTATATCGGATCAAATTCGCCCATCATCACCAAACCGGTGATGCATGGTGCATTTATCCAATGTACGACTTCACCCATTGTATCTCTGATGCAATTGAGCAGATCACTCACTCACTGTGTACTCTGGAGTTCCAGGATAATCGCCGTTTATACGATTGGGTCATTGAAAACATCAGTGCACCTGCCGTTCCGCGGCAGTATGAGTTTTCACGTTTAAACTTAGAATATACGGTGCTAAGTAAGCGCAAATTGATCCAATTGGTCGATGAGCAGCACGTTAATGGCTGGGATGATCCGCGCATGCCAACCATTGCAGGATTGCGACGCCGCGGATATACCCCAGCATCAATTCGAGAATTTTGCTTACGCATCGGCGTTACCAAGATGGATAACTTGGTCGAAATGGGTATGTTAGAAGCCTGTATTCGTGATGATCTGAATGTTAATGCGCCGCGCGCGATGGCAGTGTTAGATCCGATAAAATTAGTCATTGAAAATTATGTCGATGACGGTGAAATACTTACTTCTCCCAATCATCCAACCGATGAATCAATGGGAACTCGATCTGTACCTTTTAGCAAAGAAATTTGGATTGAAGCTGAAGATTTTCGTGAGTCAGCCAATAAAAAGTTCAAGCGTTTGGTATTAGGCAAAGAAGTGCGCTTGCGCAACGCTTATGTCGTCAAAGCAGAGCGGTTTGATACTGATGCTGATGGTAACGTAACTACCGTTTACTGTACTTATGACAAAGAAACGTTGGGTAAGGATCCAGCGGATGGGCGCAAGGTTAAAGGGGTTATCCACTGGGTCGATGCTAAAACTGGCGTACCAGCGACATTTAACTTATACGATCGTTTATTTAATCAAGCCAATCCTGCCAGTGCGGAGAACTTTGTTGATACGATTAATCCAGATTCGCTAACAATAGTGCAAGGCTTTGCAGAGCAATCCTTAGGAACAGCTACAGTACTGCAAGCTTTTCAGTTTGAACGTACTGGGTACTTTTGTGTCGATAATGATTCGACGTCTGAACGTCTAGTGTTTAATCGTACCGTTGGGTTACGCGATACTTGGAGTCATTCTGAGGGCAGCAACTAGCAACATTTCTTTTACATAATAAAAAAGCCAGCGACTCGCTGGCTTTTTTATTGCAACAGCCTTTTACTCATTAAAGCGTTGGCTGAAACGGTCACTTGGGTTGGCAATCAAATATCAAGCCGCTAACTCCAGCACTGGCATTGCTCATTAAATAGCAATAGGTCGGCATAATATCTTTAGGGGTTTTAAGCAAAGAAGCATCTTCAGCAGGAAATGCTTTCGCACGCATCGCGGTGCGGGTGCCACCTGGGTTGACACAGTTAAAGCGAATGCGAGTAGGGGAATATTCATTCGCTAACACTTCCATCATGCCCTCTGTCGCAAATTTAGAAATACTGTAGGTACCCCAAAATTTGCGGCCTTGGCGGCCCACAGAAGAGGTTGTAAAAATAACTGAAGCGGCCGAGGAACTTAGCTTCAATGCCGGCAATACCCCCTGCATCAGTGCAAAGGAAGCGTTAACATTGACCTGCATTACATCGTTATATTCTTCGGTTGTAATTTCTGTAAACGGACACAGTGCGCCCAAAATACTCGCATTAAGCACCACACCGTCGAGGTGGCCAAATTGGTCGATGATGGTATTTCCCATTTGGCTATAGTGTTGAGGAGTTGCACCTTTTAAGTCGAGCGGAACTATCGCGGGCTCCGCACCACCGTTAGTCACAATCTCATCATAAACTGCTTCGAGTTTACTGACAGTTTTGCCTAATAGAATACAGGTTGCGCCAAGCGCCGCATAAGTAATGGCCAGGGCTTTGCCAATTCCATCACCGGCACCTGTAATCAAAATAATTTTACCGTTCAGTTCATCGGGTTGCGCCGAATAGTTATTGGCAATTGCTATTTTGCGTTCAAAAGTCTGAGAATTCATCATGTTGTAATGCAGCCTTAGTTGCACAGTTTTAATCGAGCCGCACGGCTCTGGGAAGCAGATAGAAGATGATAAACGAAATACCCATGCATTAGCACAAAAATAATTTCTGATCGGCGCGCAATAGTCCAATTTATGCAACATAATTACAAAGTGTTAACAAACCTTTGCAATGTTGCTACAAAGCCCATAATATTACGCTAAAGTTAACTGGTCTTACTTGTTTAATATTTGTTCATTCATGTGAACAGTGCACGTCAAGTACGCACAGTCTCTATTCATGAACAAGAATAACAATAGAATTGTAGGGAGTCGAAATGAGAAAACTATTAATCAGCAGCAGCATCGCCATGGCGCTAGGCTTGGCGGGTTGTGGTGGTGGCGAGACAATCGCTGACATCGAAGCTGAAGTGCCGGTAGAACAGCCGCAATCTAGGATCGTTTTTGATCCAGGTGCGGGTGAGTTGAACATCCCTAACGACTTACTCATGTTGCCTGGCGACGATGGGTTCTTCGATTACACACTCAACATACCTGTTGCCGATCCGACCAACTTTGGTGATCCGCAGAACGCATTAAACGTGCTGGATGGTTGGGCAACCAGTCACCCATTTGTCATCAACGTGGAAACGCCTGAAGGCGTTGCGCTTGACGAATCAACCTTGGCCGCTGGCGTGCACATCTTCGAAGCTACACTCGGTTTAGACCAATCAGATCCTGATTGTGCTGCTATTCGAGTGCCGAGCGCTGGTTGTAAAGTTGGCGATGAACTGGTTTACGGCCAAGATTTTGTCATGAGCTTGAGTGGCCCAAACACGATAAACGTAGTTCCGTTAAACCCATTGAAAGCTGGGTCTGGGCATGTATTGGTAATGACCAATGCCCTAAAAGATACCACGGGTAAATCAGTTGCAGGTTCAACAACGTGGGAATTAGTAGCACAAGATCCTAACGTTTTACCGCTTGCAAGCCCATCGCAACTATCTCTGCAGAATCTCATTAATTCGCACATCCTTGCGTTATCGAATGTGGGTTTTTCACGTGACGAAATTACCTATATATCTGCATTCACGACTCAATCTACACTTTCAACAATGGAAACATTGAAGCAGGTGATGATTGCCGAGTTTGCAGCGCGAGCACAGGCGGGCGATCCAGCGGCAGGCGAAGCATTGCCAGCAATTGTGGTTACTGATGCCACAGGCCCGCAAAATGTAATGGAAACCTTGGGCTTAGTATCAGCAGAAGCTGTGGCCGGAGCAGTGCAGCTAGGGATCAGCCAATTGCCACCTGCGGCAGCGCCTCTCATCCCATTAATTGAAGCGACAGATTTCTCAGCCTTACAAACCTGTAATGGCTTGTTTGGTACTGTGGGTGGTCAGCTTGCGCCGGTATGGGGTGCAGTGAATGATTTTGCGGTTGCGGTATCAACGGGTATTCTTCAACAGGTAGGTCCGTTCTGTGCCGCAACGCGCATGGAAGGCTCGATTTCGTTGCCTTATTACTCGGCTGTTCCGACTGCAGAGAACCCATTTGCTCCGATTAACGGATTCTGGGAAGCCGCATGTGATAGCGGAATTGTGCTTGCTGGTGCACCGCAAGAAGTGCTTGCCGCAGCGACACCTGGTCCAAACGCAGCGTTTTGTCAGCAAGTGGGTTTAGCTGATTTACGCGTCAATGGCCAAAAGTTAGATTCTGCTCGTAACATCACTAAGTTTAACCCTGTACCACAGCCTAAAGGCCGGGATATGGGCGATGAGACATTAGACGTACAAATCACTATTCCTAATCCAGCACTGGCTACAGCATTGGGTTTCCCAATCCAGAAGCCTGAGGCAGGATGGCCAGTAGTGATTTTGGCACACGGTATTACCTCGAAAAAAGAAGATATGTTAGCCATTACTGGCACACTCTCTTTAGCCGGCTATGCAACAGTTGCGATTGATCAACCTTTGCATGGTAGCCGCGGTTTCGATCTGAGTGAGTTTGGTATACCTGCATTGCTTAATACCACTAATGATGACGAAGCTTATCCAGGTAATTCAGCGACGGTTTATATGAACCTAGCAAGCTTACCTACTGCACGTGATAATTTACGCCAGTCGGTATCTGATTTGCTTGGTTTGCGCCTTGGTCTGAATGCATTTGTGGATACATCAGCGAGTCAACTGGGTGATATCAACCCATTTGATGTTTCGGTTATGGGGGTTTCGTTAGGTGCGATTACTGGCGGTAACTTTGCGGCTATCGCAAATACTTCCTTAGGTAATCCACTGATTGATAATTTCTTTGCTATTCAGGCGGCATCACTAGAATCTCCTGGTGGTGGCTTAGCGGGCTTCTTATTAGAGAGCGGTGCGTTTGGCGGGCTTATCAGAGGACTATTGTTGAGTCAGTCATCACCTGAGTTCCAGGGCCTATTGATGCAGCTCTATGGCACAACAGACGTTACTGAAGCTCAGTTAACAGCTGCTGTAAGTGCATTCGAAGGCGCGTTGACGCCAGAGCAAGCAGCCAGTGTTAATGCTGTATTTGCGCAGTTTGCGTTCGCTGCGCAAACAGTTTTAGATGCAGCTGATCCAATCACTTACGGTGCGCGCCTGGGCTCGAATACACCGGTTCATATGATGACGGTTGTTGGCGATGGTGGAGATAACCTGCCTGACCAAGTGATCCCGATTTCAACTGCATTACCTTTGGCAGGTCAAATTCCGTTGGCTCGTCAAATTGGTCTTGAGCAAGTGGTCTCAACCATCACGAGCACTGACCCATTAAGTGGCCACGTATGGTTTAATGAGGGTGCACACGCATCAAGTTTGAATCCTGCATCAAGTCCCGCAGTTACTACAGAAATGCAACGTCAAGTAGCGGGTTTCATAGCGAGTAAGGCACGCTTGCTACCCATTACTAATGAGTCAGTTATTGCTAACTAGACTTATAGTCGAGTTAAAAAAGCCGGCATTTGCCGGCTTTTTTTATGTATTACCAATTGGGTTTATTTTTCACTAAGTCATTCACCGCATTACTATTTACTGTAGCTGATTAGCCAGTTATCGAAACAATAGTTGCGCAAAATGCGGGTGTTGATTCTTAGAGCAGTGCAGTCATAAAGTCATGGAGTTAGCGTGCTCTTCAAAGTACCATATGGTCTTAAGTATTAAGTCTAAATAAGTACGACTTTCAGTTTATTAACATTCGCTTTTATTATCGAGGTTACATTGGAATTTCTATACGAGTATGGCGTTTTTCTCGCCAAAGCAGTCACTATCGTCATTGCTATTGTAATTATCATTGCCAGTATTGCCGCTCAGGCCAGTAAACAAACTAAGGAACAAGGGGAGTTGTTGATTGAGTCGTTGTCGGAAAAGCTGGACGCTTTGATTGAGCATGCGCAACACAAACTATTATCCAAAGACCAATTAAAAGCATTAAAAAAGGCACAGAAGAAAGATAAGAAGTCAGGTAAGGATGACGCTGAAAAAGCGCATTTGTTTGTCATTGACTTTAAAGGCTCAATGGACGCGCACGAAGTCGATAATTTGCGTAAAGAAGTGACTGCAATTATCAGTATCGCCAAAGAAAATGACCAAGTTTTAGTCAACGTAGAGAGTGGTGGTGGCGTTGTGCATGGCTATGGGTTAGCTGCATCACAACTACAACGATTACGCGATCACGGATTGGACCTTACGGTCGCGGTTGATAAGGTCGCTGCCAGTGGTGGTTACATGATGGCCTGTGTTGCCAACCGTATCATCGCATCTCGGTTTGCAATAATAGGCTCAATTGGTGTAATTGCCCAATTGCCGAACTTTAATAAAATTTTGAAGAAGAATGATATTGAATTTGAGCAACATACTGCTGGCGAGTATAAGCGCACATTGACCATGTTTGGCGAAAACAATGAAGCTGGTCGACAGAAATTTCGCGATGAGCTTGAAGAAGTCCATGGTATGTTCAAAGGGTTCGTTAAAAACAATCGGCCAGAATTAGACATTGATACTGTTGCAACTGGTGAATACTGGTATGGAGAACGCGCGCAAGCATTGGGTTTGGTTGATGAAATCCAAACCTCTGATGACTTTATTCTCGCTGCCAATATGGAAAAGAACGTATTTAAAGTGGCCTATACAAGTAAGAAATCCATGGCAGAGAAGCTTGGACTTAGTGTGGCCAATGGTGCGGAACAATTGTTTATGAAAATGTGGGAGCGCTCACAGTCGTTATTTAAATGAGTCAAGATACTAAGGGGAAAATAATAGCGACCGCTGAACAGTTGTTTGCGCAGTATGGTTTTACCCATACGTCTTTGCGCAAGATCACAGAGCACGCTGGAGTCAATTTGGCTGCGGTAAATTACCATTTCGGCAGCAAGAAAAACCTTATTCAGGCGGTCTTCAAGTTTTATTTCGACTTGGTGATCCCGCAAATGGATACACGCTTGAAACAGCTATCTAGTGCAGAAACTGCGCGTGTCGAAGATGTTATACATTGCATTGTCGAGCCGCTTGAGAATATTGAAAACTTTCGGCCTCGCGGAACGGCAACTTTTGTGCAGTTGTTGGGGCGTGGGTATAGCGAAACCCAGGGGCATTTACGTAGTTTTATCTTGGGCACTTATGGCGAAACTCTGTCAGCATTGATGGAGCAATTTCGGCGTAGTTTACCCACGGTCAGCAGTGAAGAACTTTTTTGGCGGTTGCACTTTGCTCTCGGCAGCTTTGTCTTTTCTATGTCCTCTAGCCAAGCATTAATGGAAATAGCTGAAGCAGATTTTAATGCTTCAGCTAACTTTCATCCTCTAACCCAACGTTTGGCTAAATTTGTTACTGCAGGTATTGCTGGCGAGTTTAATGAGCAATATTGATTGCGTGCCGGAGTGAATGTTGATATCCAGCGCTGTAAATCGGGTTGCCTAAACCCAAAGCGTGGCACCCTTTTTGAAAGGATTGAGTACTAAGTCGGAATAGAGTGGGGTGCGGTATTCATTTGCGTAAGCCAATGTGAACAGGGTAATTAAACTAAACACAAGTGCTTTAATTAACAATCACTGGGTAGTTTTTTTTATGTGTATTGTCGGCTAGTGTATTGAAAAAGTTTGTGTAAAGTAAAAAAAAGCCCGGTACTACCGGGCTTTTCTATGCATATTTTGAGTGAATATTTTAATCTACCGATGCGGGAGAAGCCATCGGTGCTTTGGCTGAAGACTTCACTGACGCCATTGCCGCAAATTTTCCAGATGTGACTAACTCTGGGCGTTGATCCTGAGCAAGCTCATTGATGGTTAACTCGCCAAATTCATAGTCTACCGGCTCTGGTTTCGCCATCGGATGACTGGCTCGCATGATCTTAATAGTGACCGTTTTATTCGCGCTAGGCTCATGCGCGAACAAGTCTTCGACAACGGGTGATGCTTCTACTGGAGTCGTATCTGTTGTTGGTTGAGCCTCTGAGGGTTCAGCAACGACCTTATCCGTATCGACTGCTTCTGTGATCGTAGCGTCAGTACTGGTAACTTCAGTCAAAGTCTCTTGTTGCGGTTTATCTTGGCTTGCAGCGGCTGCATCGTCTGTAGCGCTTTCAACCGCGACTGGAGCGTCAAAGTTTAATTCATCCTGAGTAACTTCGGTTTCACTCGCTTGCTTCTTGCGTTTTTGTCCTGCCGCTCTGGTATGTCTAGGCGAGCGGCGATTACGACTGTTGCTGCGTGTTTTCTCTTCGCTATCGCTGGCTTCATTATTTCCGTCAGCTGTGTCACTATCTTTGACGATGGCTTCGTCTGACTGAGCGTCCGCGGACACTGGATTCTCAGCCTTCGGCGCCTGACGCTTAGGTTTAGATGCTTTGGCTGGTGCCGGTTCAGTATTACTCGCCTCTGCACTTTTTCCAGTGGATACGTCCTGTTCAACGGCGTTTTGCGGCTGTTCAGCAACGGCACCATCTGTTGCGTTTTTGGCGCGTACACTTTTACGATTGTTGCGGCGACTGCGGCGTTCTTTTACTTGCTCCGTCGCGGTATCCGAATCTTTCTTTGCCTCTACACTGTCATCGCTCGCAGAATTGCGACGGTTACGTCCACGCGTGCGCTTGTCGTTTTGATTGCGGCGCTGACTTTCATTGCCTTGTGCTTGAGTTGCAGAGTCACTCGACTCTTCATTGTTGCGTTTGTTGCCTTTGCGATTGTCATTATTACGACGTTGACTTGGTTTCGCATTCCGTGAGCGATTATTGCGCTTTTGCTGCTGTCGGCCACCCTTACGTTGAGTTTTCTTTTGTGGCTGCTCTTCTTCAGCAAATAGTGCTTTGATCCAACTGACAAGTTTGCCGACAACGCTAGGCTCTTTTGGCACCTGTGGAGCTGGCGCAGGCGCGGGTTGTGGTGGTGCGACAAGTCCTTGCAATGCAGGTTCTTCTCGTTTCACTGTAGGCGCTGCATGCTTATCATCGACTTCGTTGCCGACATCAACAAGTTCAACGGTATAACTGGCATCGGTGATTTGTTCATCTACTCGACGGCGTTCAATCTTGTAGTGCGGAGTATCTAGATTAGGGTTTGGTAACAAGATCAATTGAACATTATGCCGCTTTTCGATGGATTGTACCGCTTTACGCTTTTCATTTAATAGGTACGTAGCAACACTAACCGGTAATTGGGCTTCTAATTGATGCGTGTTTTCTTTGATACTTTCTTCTTCTAAGATCCGCAAGATAGATAGAGCAAGTGATTCTGTACCACGCACAGTGCCATGACCACTACAGCGCGGACAAACGTTATACGCAGAGTCTCCAAGAGAAGGGCGTAGGCGCTGACGAGACATTTCAAGTAAGCCAAAACGCGAAATGCGACCAATCTGCACGCGTGCGCGGTCTGGTCCAACTGCATTTTGCATGCGATTTTCGACTTCCCGCTGGTTACGTACCGGCGTCATATCGATAAAGTCGATAACCACTAGCCCACCCAGATCACGCAAGCGTAATTGACGTGCAATTTCGTCCGCTGCTTCCAGGTTAGTGTTTAGTGCCGTTTCTTCAATATCTCCGCCTTTGGTAGCGCGGGCTGAATTAATATCGATTGACGTTAGTGCTTCGGTCGGGTCAATGACAATTGAGCCACCTGAAGGTAATCGAACTTCACGCTGAAAGGCAGATTCAATTTGGCTTTCTATTTGATAGTGACTGAATAACGGTACTTCACCTTTATACAGCTTTACCCGATTAACAAAATCCGGGCGTACTAATTGAATGTGCTGCAATGCCTGTTCATATACTGATTGCTTGTCGATGAGGATCTCACCAATGTCACGTCTAAGGTAATCGCGGATCGCGCGCACAATGACATTACTTTCTTGGTGAATAAGAAAGGGTGCAGAGCGCTCTTCAGCAACTTTACTGATGGCATCCCAATGAGTGATCAGGACACTTAAATCCCAAGCTAATTCTTCGTAGGATTTTCCTACACCGGCAGTGCGCACGATTAACCCCATACCGCTAGGAAGGTCGAGCTGATTTAGGGCCTGTTTAAGTTCAGTCCGCTCATCGCCTTCAATGCGTCGCGAGATCCCACCTGCGCGTGGATTATTCGGCATTAAAACCAAATAGCTACCGGCAAGTGAGATGAAGGTAGTTAAGGCTGCGCCTTTTTGTCCACGCTCTTCCTTATCGATTTGCACGATAACTTCTTGACCTTCTTTGATCACATCCTTAATGCTAGGACGTCCTTCAAATTTATATCCGTCAGGGAAGTATGTTTTGGCAATTTCTTTGAGGGGAAGGAAACCGTGGCGTTCAGCGCCGTAGTCGACAAAAGCAGCTTCCAGACTAGGTTCTACGCGAGTAATTGTACCCTTGTAAATATTCGCCTTCTTTTGTTCGTGCCCTGGACTTTCAATATCTAAGTCGTAGAGTTTTTGCCCATCTACGAGGGCGACCCGCAACTCTTCTTGTTGAGTCGCATTGATCAGCATTCTTTTCATTTTATCTTTCTCAGTTTTACACCGATAAAGACACACAGCAGGACCGCACGTCTGTACGGAACGTCATCACGACGAGCGCTAGCGCGAGAGAAGCCAATTAACTCTTTCTGATTAACTCTTTGTTTTCGCAGAGTTAACTATTGTTTAATGAGTGTCGGGGAGGCAAAACCCTAACATTTACTTTTTCTACTATTAAGCGCTGTTTTACCGCTTAATATTATCCAATTCTGTATTTGTATTTATCGGCGATTTTTATGTTTATCGCTTTGCAAATGATCCCAGCTCCAAATTGTAGGCGAGGGGAATAATTTCATCACTTGCTAAAAATGTATCTCAGTTGCGCGTTCATTGGCGCGGCGATACTCGATCCGGTTGAAGTGTTAGCGAAGTTCATAACGCTCTCTTCGGACGCGGTATTATCACTTTTTTTCAGTAAACTAGCAAGTAAACAAAATACTATTCGGAATGTATACGAAATGGGTTACACTGCGCGCCATGCAAACATCCCAAACTCAATCGAAGGTGCAGTTCCACGAAATTGATGCAGAGCATCAAGGTCAACGCGTGGATAACTATTTACATGCGCAACTCAAAGGCGTTCCCAAGAGCCTGGTGTACCGTATTTTACGCAAGGGCGAAGTGCGGGTTAATAAGAAACGGGTAAAGCCAGAGTATAAGTTACAAGCAGGTGATACTTTACGAATCCCACCGGTTCGCCAGGCAGAGCCTAATGCACTGCCGTCTGTTAAGCTGGATAAAGTCGCTAATCTAGAAAGCTTTATTTTGTTCGAAGATGATCGACTAATGGTGATCAATAAACCCAGTGGTATTGCAGTACATGGGGGCAGTGGACTTAGTTTTGGCCTTATCGAAGGGCTTCGTGCACTGCGTCCAGAAGCTAAATTCATGGAGTTAGTCCACCGTTTGGATCGTGAAACATCAGGTTGTATTCTGATTGCGAAAAAGCGCTCTGCGTTAAAACATCTGCATGAACAATTACGCGAGAAACGGGTGGATAAACGCTACTGGGCACTGGTCGAAGGACATTGGCCTGAAAACCGCTTTAAGGTTAAAGCACCTTTGCACAAGAATGTGATGCAGTCGGGCGAGCGCATGGTGTTTGTAAACCCGCAAGGGAAGCCTTCTGAAACACGTTTTCGTGTTTTGCAACAATTCTCTAATTGCACATTAGTTGAGGCAAGCCCAATTACCGGCCGTACTCACCAGATCAGAGTTCATTGCCAACATGCAGGCCACGTTATCGCTGGCGATCCCAAATACGGTCATACAGAATTCGATGAACAACTAAAACCTGCGGGTCTCAATCGACTGTTTTTACATGCGCGCTCAATCGCTTTCCACGATCCTCATACTGAAAAGACGGTGCGCTTTGAAGCGCAACTCGATCACTCATTAGCACACTTGCTAAAAACGCTAGAAGGGCAACAATGAAATATCGAATAGTGATATTTGATTGGGATGGCACTGTGATGGACTCTGCCGGGAAGATTGTTAAGTGCATGCAACTTGCTGCTATTGATTGTGGTTTAGAGGTCCCATCAAAGGCTGCGATTGAAGATATCATTGGGATAACTTTAGCACCTGCAATTCAAAAGCTATTTGCCATTGATGATCACCTGTTAACGCAGCAGTTAGTTGAACGATATAAGCAGCATTATTTGCACGAGGATACAACACCTTGCCCTTTGTTTCCGGGCATACTGCCGCTATTTTCGGCACTTGATACAGCGGGTTGTATCCTTGCCGTGGCTACGGGTAAAGCGCGGCGTGGGCTGAACAGAGCTTGGACACAAACCAATACCGGTGAGTTTTTTCGTTACTCGCGTTGTGCTGATGAGGCAGAGTCAAAACCGTCACCGGACATGCTCAAGCAAATTTTGGCGGCAAGTGGTTTGGGCGTAAAGGATGCAGTCATGATTGGTGATACCACCTATGATATGCAAATGGCAGAAGTCATCGGTATGGATCGAATTGCCGTTGACTACGGAGTGCATGAACGCCACAAATTGCAGGTACACAACCCCGTTTTTATCGCAGAGAGTGTCGCTGAGCTGCATCAATTTCTATTGCAGAATAAATAGACGGTTACCGTTGATGTATAAAATCAACGCTGTGCCAGTGTCAAAACCCTGAATTGTTATTCGCAGCGCGCTTTTAAAGCACCAGATAACAATCGTTCGGCAGTCACAACGCTCAACGGGCTAACCGGCATTATCGAGTGGATCGATACCGCGCGCTAGCAATAGATTTATTAGCCCTATTATTGGTAAGCCGACAATACAGTTAGGGTCATTATTTTGTATGGTTTTGAACAAGCGAATTCCGAGCCCCTCTGATTTAAAACTTCCCGCGCAGTCAAAAGGTTGCTCGCGGTCAGTATAAACGCTTATTTGTTCAGGGCTTAGGGTCCTAAATTCAACGGTTACAATTTCGACGTGGCTAGATACTTGTAGTTGTTGACTGTCAACAAGTGCAACAGCCGTATAAAAGGTAACTAGGCGACCACTACATAGCGTTAGTTGTTCAATAGCATTGTCACGGGTACCGGGTTTCCCCAGAATCAGAGGGGGTTGGTTCTCCAGCTCAACTGCAGCAACTTGGTCAGAACCAATCACCAAGCCATCGCACTGCTTAGCAACTGCCATCGCTTTGGCTATTGCTAAGCGTTTTGCTAGTGCGTCTGGCGCCTCATTCACGCGCGGAGTTTCATCGGTATTTGGAGCAATACAGTCAAAGTCTACCCCAAGACGTTTG
The DNA here is from genome assembly GCF_059752595.1 of Alteromonas sp. DYW1. Taxonomy (NCBI): domain Bacteria; kingdom Pseudomonadati; phylum Pseudomonadota; class Gammaproteobacteria; order Alteromonadales; family Alteromonadaceae; genus Alteromonas; species Alteromonas sp. DYW1. The sequence goes on from NZ_CM186038.1 coordinate 1,740,542, forward strand.
AGTAATGCTGCTCGGTAGGGTGAAGTAGATGCGAGGATTAGTCGCGATTCCTCGGTGCTAGGCGTTGAAGTATGCATGCTTTACCAATTAAACCTTTGACTCAAGAGCGTATTCTCTATATTATGCGCGCGCTATGCAGAAAGTGAAACTGCCCCAGAACATTGATCCTATTAAAAGTGCGATAAAACGCTCCGACTATGTTGGTGTAATCGCCACTAAGGATATGGATCGCCTTTTGGACGCAGTCAGTCGATGCGATGAGTACGCCAACGTTAAAGTGAAGTTTGATAAAGACGCGCAGGGTCTTGTCTTCTTCCACGGAAGCGTCAGTATCGATGTGTCACTTATCTGTCAACGGTGTAACGGTGAGCTTGCTCACTCTCTTGATTTGTCGTTTTGTTATAGCCCAGTGCAGGGGATAGAACAGGCAGACGAGATACCCGAAGCGTATGAGCCAATTGAAGTAAACGAATATGGAGAAATCGATTTATTTCAGTTGCTAGAAGACGAGTTGATCTTGAGTCTACCATTGGTGCCGCTTCATGCAGAGGAGCAGTGCTCAGTCAAGCCTGAAGATATGACATTTGGTCAGATAGCAGAGGAACCTACGCGCGAAAACCCATTTGCGGTTTTGAAAGAACTTAAGCGAGATCAGGAGTAATTTATGGCAGTACAACAAAATCGTAAGACACGTTCTAAGCGTGGTATGCGTCGTTCACACGATGCATTGACAGGCGCGACTTTGTCTGTCGATTCAACATCTGGTGAAACTCACCGCCGCCACCACGTAACCGCTGACGGTTACTACCGTGGTAAAAAAGTTGTTGGTGCATAAGATTACTGCGTAACGCAGGTCAATTATCTTGGCACAGCTAACCATTGCGTTAGATATTATGGGGGGCGATCATGGCCCCCCAGTTATTCTTGCTGCTGCCATTCGAGCAATTAAGCAGCATCCTCAATGTCAATTCATTTTGTGTGGTGATGAGTCTATCATCAAAGCCGCCTTATCTGATTTAACTACCGATGAATTAGCCCGGCTAACTATCGAACATTGCACGCAAGTCGTCGCCATGGATGAAAAGCCAACGCAGGCGTTGCGGGCAAAAAAACAGTCGTCCATGCGACGCATTTTAGAATGTGTTGAAACTGGGCAAGCGCATGCCTGTGTCAGTGCAGGCAATACTGGGGCGTTAATGGCGATGGCGTTCTACGTGCTCAAAACGCTCCCTGGGATTGATCGACCCGCATTAGTCACGGCCATGCCAACCGCGAGTCATCACCGTGTGTTTTTGCTCGATTTGGGGGCTAACGTCAATTGTAATTCGGAAACCTTATTTCAATATGGCGTCATGGGTACGGTTTTGGCGCAACAATGTGCCGGCATTGCGTCGCCGCGTGTTGCTCTGCTAAACGTTGGTGAGGAAGATATAAAGGGAAATGCTCAGATTAAATATGCTGACGAATTGTTTCGCAATGCAGCAAGTATTAATTACATTGGTTATGTTGAGGGCGACGATATATTTACCGATGTCGCTGATGTAGTTGTTACCGATGGCTTTACCGGTAATGTCGCGCTCAAAAGCAGTGAAGGGTTGGCTAAGCTAATTGTACATGAAGTCAAACGTTTATCTACGCAAAGCTGGTATACCCGTCTAGTTGCTAAACTTGCTTTGCCATTATTAAAAACTATTTATAATCGAGTGAACCCCGACCAGTATAATGGCGCTAGTCTGTTAGGATTGCGCGGCATTGTGGTTAAGAGCCACGGGAACGCCTCCGCAGATGCCTTTTACTACGCCATTGTACAGGCCATTAATGAAGCGAAGATGCAAGTTCCTGAAAGAATAAAAAACAGAATAGAACAGGTATTGTTGGAGCATCATTAAGCATGTATTCACGATTTATTGGAACGGGCAGCTATTATCCGCAGGAAGTCCGTAGCAACGCCGATCTTGAACTGATGGTTGATACCTCAGATGATTGGATCACTGACCGCACTGGTATCAAAGAACGCCGTATTATTGGGGCTAATGAAACCGCCGCCACTATGGGCTACGAAGCTAGCCTTAAAGCCATTGAAGCTGCAGATATTGATCCCAAGAGCATCGATATGATCGTGTGTGCGACTACGAGCGGTCGGTATGCATTGCCTTCAACCGCATGTGAGATCCAACGTATGTTGGATTTAGATGGCATTCCCGCATTTGATGTGGCTGCTGCATGTGCAGGTTATTGTTACGCGCTCAGTGTTGCTGATCAGTATATTAAGTCAGGTATGGCCAAGCGTATATTAGTCATTGGCACTGATTGCTTAAGTCGACTAGTTGACCCGGCGGATCGCAGCATGGTTATCCTGTTTGGAGATGCCGCTGGTGCGACGCTTATTGAAGCCAGTGAGGAGCCCGGAATTCTATCGACCCATATCAACGCCGCGGGCAGCTATGGTGACTTACTGTACGTTGGTAACCCCACACGTGGTGATGAACAATCAGTGCATGACAATTGGGGGGTAATGAAAGGTAATGAAGTATTTAAGGTAGCGGTAACTAAGCTTAGTGAGGTAGTTGAACAAACCCTCGCCGCAAATAACATGCAGAAATCTGATCTTGATTGGTTGGTTCCACATCAAGCCAATTTTAGAATTATCAAAGCCACAGCAAAAAAATTGGATATGAGCCTTGATCAAGTGGTATTAACTCTTGAAAAATATGGCAATACGTCTGCTGCAACTGTGCCGACGGCTTTGGATACGGCAATTCGTGATGGACGTATTCAACGTGGTCAAAATTTATTGTTAGAGGCTTTCGGTGGCGGTTTTGCCTGGGCTTCTGCACTCGTCAAATATTAGTCTAGAGTAGGAATTACTATGTCAGCAATTGCTTGCGTGTTCCCGGGGCAGGGATCACAAAGCGTTGGAATGCTTGCGGCTATGGCCGAGGCTTATCCACAAATCCAACAAACCTTTTCGATTGCATCTGAGCGACTGGGTTATGACCTATGGCGCTTAGTTCAATCCGACCCTGATAATCGCTTAAACCAAACCGATGTTACCCAACCTGCATTACTTACGGCGAGTGTTGCTTTGTGGCATGTGGCTAAAGATAAGCTGGCAAAGATTGACTATCTTGCTGGGCATAGCTTGGGAGAATATTCTGCCTTGGTCTGCGCTGATGCATTATCGCTAAGCGACGCCGTTGCCTTGGTTGAAGCACGTGGACGCTTTATGCAGCAGGCAGTGCCTGCAGGTGAGGGCGCCATGTATGCGATTATCGGTCTCGATGACGCAACTATCGTCTCTTGCTGTGAGCAAGCGGCAAACAATCTTGGTCAAGTGGTTGCGCCGGTTAATTATAATTCGCCAGGCCAGGTGGTTATAGCCGGCACAAGCGCTGCGGCCGAAGCTGCAGCTGAGGCATGTAAGGCGGCCGGAGCAAAGCGTGCATTGCCTCTCGCTGTAAGTGTACCGTCGCATTGCGCACTCATGCAGCCTGCGGCTGAACAGCTTGCTGCATTATTGGAAAGCATAACAATAAATCGCCCCGCACTACCTGTAGTGAACAATGTTGATGTCGCTATTAATGACGATCCAGCAAGCATCAAAGATGCACTTGTTCGTCAATTGTACTGTCCCGTTCGCTGGACTGAATCGATTGAATTCCTTGCACAACAAGGGGTAACTAATATATTCGAAGTAGGCCCTGGCAAGGTGCTCACTGGATTGATCAAACGGATTGATAAATCAGTTGCAGCGGCTCCAATGAATGAGCCCGCACACTTTAATTAAGTAAAGGTTAGACTATGGAAAATAAAAAAGTAGCGTTAGTTACCGGTGCCAGTCGAGGGATCGGTAAAGCCATTGCCGAAGCGCTAGTCAATGATCACTTTGTTATAGGCACTGCAACCAGTGAAGCTGGTGCTGACGCGATAACAGCCTACCTAGGCGATAAGGGCGTTGGTATGTGCTTGAATGTGACTGACGCTGATTCTGTCAGTGCCGTTATTGCAGCGATCACTGAACAATATGGCGCGGTTGATGTTTTAGTCAACAATGCTGGGATTACGCGTGACAATTTATTAATGCGCATGAAAGACAGTGAATGGGATGACATCATCAATACCAATCTGAAGTCAATATTCACGCTTTCTAAAGCCGTAATGCGTGGCATGATGAAAAAGCGCCAAGGCCGTATCATCTCGATCGGATCAGTCGTTGGCAGTGCTGGTAATGCTGGTCAAGCCAATTATGCGGCGGCGAAAGCCGGGGTTATTGGTTTTTCAAAATCAATGGCGCGAGAAGTCGCAAGTCGTGGGATAACAGTAAACGTTGTAGCCCCTGGTTTTATTGATACCGATATGACGCAAGCGCTAACAGATGAGCAAAAAGCCGCAATATTTGCTGATATCCCGGCCAGTCGCTTAGGTCAACCGGCCGAAGTCGCAGCAGCTGTTGCATTTTTAGCCAGTGATGCTGCTGCTTACATAACTGGCGAAACTTTGCACGTAAATGGTGGAATGTTTATGCAATAGTCGATGATTTCTATGATCACCGACTTGATTGTTAATATTTTGTTGATACACTTTCTGGGTTAGCTGGTTCGACCTCACCGATTTAAGCGATTCAAGCTTGCAAGGTGTCTTGAGGCTGAATAAACTAGCCGCAATTTTTATCTAGTGACGTTAAGGGAAATCTAGAATTATGAGTAACATTGAAGAACGCGTTAAGAAAATCATCGTTGAACAACTTGGCGTAAAAGAAGAAGAAGTAAAATCTGAAGCCTCTTTTGTTGACGACCTTGGTGCTGACTCGCTTGACACTGTTGAACTGGTTATGGCGTTGGAAGAAGAATTCGACACTGAAATTCCAGATGAAGAAGCTGAGAAAATTACAACTGTTCAATCAGCGATTGACTATATCAACGCGAACAAAGACGCTTAAGTCATTATCTTCTAAAACGGCTCTGCTCAGAGCCGTTTTTTGTTTAAACCTATTCATATCTTTTATATCGGGGGCAAAGTGACCAAACGGCGCGTTGTTGTAACCGGTATGGGCATGCTTTCACCGCTTGGCAATACCGTAGATGAAACCTGGAGTGCATTGCTTGCAGGCAAAAGTGGGATTGGTCCCATTACGCACTTCAATCCTGAAGAACTATCCACACGCTTCGCTGGCGAAGTAAAAGACTTCGACCCAGCGCAGTATATCCCAGCGAAAGATGTGAAAAAGATGGATCGCTTTATTCAGTTGGGCATTGCTGCGGCAAAACAAGCTCTCGTTGATTCAAAGCTAACGGTCGATGATTCTAATGCGCATCGTATTGGCGTTGCGATAGGGTCAGGGATCGGTGGTTTAAAGATGATTGAAGAAAACCACATTAAGATGCAAAAAAGCGGTCCTAAGCGGGTTTCGCCGTTTTTTGTACCATCGACTATTACCAACATGATCTCGGGTTTTCTCTCGATCATGGAAGGCTTAAAAGGTCCTAATTTAAATGTTGTCACCGCCTGTACTACGGGGGTGCATAATATTGGTATCGCAGCGCGCACGATTGCGTACCATGACGCGGATGTTATGATCGCCGGCGGTGCTGAAGCTTCGATTACGCCGTTGGGAATGGCTGGCTTTGCTGCGGCGCGAGCGTTGAGCTCGCGCAATGATGAGCCACAACAAGCCAGTAGACCTTGGGATAAAGGGCGCGATGGTTTTGTCATGGGCGAGGGCGCTGGGGTTGTTGTGCTCGAATCATTAGAGCATGCACAAGCCCGAGGTGCACATATCTATGGCGAGTTAGTGGGCTTTGGAATGAGCGGCGATGCATACCATATGACCTCACCACCCGAGAATGGCGAAGGTGCAGCAATGTCGATGCAAAACGCGATCAATGACGCTGGTATCAATGCCGACGTAATCGGCTACGTTAATGCTCATGGTACTTCAACGCCAGCGGGTGATATCGCTGAGTTGCGTGCAGTTAAAAGCGTCTTTGGTTCAGACAGTAAAGTGATGGTAAGCTCAACCAAATCAATGATTGGTCATTTATTGGGTGCCGCTGGGTCGGTTGAAGCTATTTTTACTTTGTTGGCATTGCGCGACAAAATTGCACCACCAACCATTAATCTGCAAGACCCTGATGACGAGTGTGATCTGGATTTAGTCCCGAATCAGGCAAAGCCGTTTCCTCAGGATTATGCTTTATGTAACTCATTTGGGTTTGGTGGGACTAACGGTTCACTGGTGTTTAGACGGTTAGCTGATTAAACTGCAGTTATATTGACTAACCTGACTGACAGTTTTGCGTGAACCTAATTTGCTCTATCGGCACGATGATCGTGCACTAAATTATGGCGATGGTTGCTTTTCAACCATCGCGTTTAGTGCTGGAGCACCGCAATTATTGCTTTTACATGTTACGCGTCTAGCCCATGATGCAGCCGCGTTAGGTATCGCGTTAGAAACTGTTTCGATATTTGTTCCGCAGTTGGCTCAAGAGCAAATTAATATTCCAGATGAAGATTGGCAAACGCCTTTGCAGAATGCTATCCAAGCTCTCATTGATGCGTCATCGCAATCTCGCGGTATTATCAAAGTTCTTTTAAGTCGAGGCCATGGGGGGCGTGGTTATGCGCCTGAAAACTGTACCTCTCCTGTATTTGTTGTCACTGAACATGGTTTTCCAAATCGTTATGATGATTGGCACCAAAGGGGCCTATCGTTGGGCGTTTCAACCGTCCGTCTAGGGCGTCAACCACTATTGGCTGGGATCAAGCATCTCAATCGTTTGGAACAGGTTTTAATCAAACAACAGCTGGCACTCCTTGAGGGCATTGATGATGTGGTCGTCCTGGATGAGCAAGGCTACGTGATTGAAGCCTCAGCAGGCAACTTGTTTTGGCGCAATCAAGCAGGGGAGTGGTGTACACCGATATTGAGTCACTGTGGAGTCAAAGGCGTGATGCGCCAGCGATTTTTAAATTATTTACACGTTAATAATCTAGCACTGGATGAGAGAGAGTTCTTTCTTACCGATATTTTGAAAGCCGATGCTGTACTGGTATGTAATGCTGTTATGGGGATTGTTGCCGTGCACACAATTCATACCAATCAAGGTGCCAAGGTGCAATATAATATTCAACCTGTAGTCGCTATTAACGCTGAACTAGTCGCCACAGGGCTGCATTAGCATGAAACGACTAATACCGCTCCTCGCCGTTGCCTTTGCATTTTCTATAGTTACTGGGCTATGGGTGCTTCACCAAGCAAACTCGGCACTTAATCAGCAATCGCGTAATAGTGAGCCTGTACTTTTCACGTTGAAGCCTGGTACCAGCCTGTATCAATTGTTAGCACAATTTGATCAACAAGGTGTCTTTCAACAAAGTGATTGGCTTAAGCTCGCACTTAAATTGCAAGCGAATGTCGCAACGATTAAGGCGGGTACTTATGAAATTGGAGTTAAAGCCCCCCTCCCAGATGTATTACAGCAAATTTATCGTGGTGAAGAAAAGCAGTTTTCGATTACATTAGTAGAAGGGTTAACGTTTAAGCAATGGTATCAACAATTAAGTAGCCATGCGTGGCTCGAGGTTAACAAAACGCCGCTTGAGATTAGTGCATGGGCAAATAGCTTACCAGGTGCTTCGGTTGAAGGTTGGTTATTGCCTGACACATACGCATTTACCGCAGGCACTGCAGTATTTGACATAATCCAACGGGCACATGTCGCAATGCAGACAAAGCTAAATGCATTGTGGGATACCAGGTTTCCAGGATTACCTTACGAGTCTGCTTATGATGCGCTGATCCTCGCCTCAATCATTGAAAAAGAAACGGGGGTAGCGCACGAACGCGAGCATATTGCCGGCGTTTTCGTGAACCGGCTGAACTTAAATATGCGATTACAGACGGATCCGACAGTAATTTATGGTATCGGTGAGAGTTTTGACGGTAATATTACGCGCCAACATTTACGCACCCCTACACCCTACAACACTTATGTAATTAAAGGCTTACCTCCCACGCCGATTGCTATGCCGAGTGCTGCAGCATTAGAAGCAGCCTTTAATCCTCTGGAAACGGAAGATTTATATTTCGTATCAAAAGGTGACGGTACGCATTTTTTCTCTGCAACACTCGAACAACACAATCAAGCTGTGCGACAATACCAACTGAAAAAATAATCGCAATTCGGTCGGTAGGATTAGGTGCAGTTGAATTCAGGAAAATTTATCGTTGTTGAAGGCCTTGAGGGCGCCGGTAAAAGCTCAGTAATAGCGACTATCGTTGCGCATATTCGGAAACTAGGGCATGACGTTGAGCAAACACGTGAGCCAGGTGGTACACCATTAGCTGAGGCATTACGCGATTGCGTCAAGCAAGCGTGGCAAGAGACGGTAACAACTGAAACAGAATTGATGCTGATGTATGCTGCTCGATCTCAGTTGATAGCGAATGTTATTGCTCCCGCGTTAAAGAATGGTCATTGGGTAGTGGGCGATCGTCATGATCTCTCTTCACTGGCTTATCAGGGCGGCGGAAGAGGCGTTGCACGAGAATTATTGGACGTGATCCGTGGTGTAACCTTACGCGGTTTTAAACCTGATTTAACCTTGTACCTTGATGTTGAACCTGAAGTGGGTCTAGCGCGCGCGCGTGGACGTGGCGAGTTGGATCGCATTGAGCAGGAGGACATCGCATTTTTTCATCGTGTGCGTCGTGCTTATCTAGATGAAGCGCAAGCGGATGAGTCGATTATTGTGATTGATGCTATGCAGTCTATGCCTGCGGTGCATGATAATGTTGTCACGCAACTTAAGAATTTATTGTAAGCATGAATATTCCTTGGTTTAACCAAACTCTGCAGCAGCATTTACATCGGGCTGAGCAAAAACGTTTGCATCACGCTTTGCTATTGTGTGGTGCTAAAGATATCGGTAAGCATCAGTACGCAGAAAATTTAGCCAAAGGTTTATTGTGTAAAGCGTTAATTAATAGCGAAAGTTGTGATCAGTGTCAGTCTTGTCAGTTATTTAAAGCTAAGAGTCATCCGGATTATTATTGGTTAGCCACCGAAAAGTCTCAGATTGGTGTTGATCTCATCCGTTCTGCTATTCAGTCGTTGAGTAAAACAGCACAGCTTAGTCACAATAAAGTACTGGTTATCGAAGATGCGCATTTGATGAGTGAATCTGCCGCCAATGCGTTATTAAAAACGCTGGAAGAGCCAACATTATCAACCTATTTACTGTTGGTCACTGATCAACCCCATCGATTATTACCAACGATAATGTCACGCTGTGAAAAATGTGTATTACCAACGCCACAGGTAAATGACAGTATCGATTGGCTCAAGATCCAGTTTGAGGCTGGAACAGAGCATGCAATTACAGCAGAGGTGCTCAAAGGTTATGGTAATGCACCGCTTGCGGTTCTGCGGAGCCTTAAAGAAAACGACAGCTTAGCATATGACGATTTTCTAGCGCTCGCTGAAACATTGCGTGCTAGGCAAGGAAATGTATTGTCGGCAGCCGAAAAGTGGCAAGAGAAATGCGCTGAAGTGATTAATTGGTCGCAGCGCTGGGTCTTCAGTTTGGTCAAAGCTGAGGGACAAGTGATGGAGCAGCCGAATTGGGATGTTGTTAACAAGCTGCAACAATTAGCCGTAACTGCTCGTCACCCTGGGGTTAATAAAGTGTTGTTACTGGTTGAAACGTTCAAACTTTTGGAGGATTTTTAGGCCGTTATGTTTATTGATTCGCATTGTCATCTCGACCGTTTAAATATGGAGCCGAAAGAGCTAGAAGAAACGCTCAACTTTGCGCGTCAACGCGGCGTTCAACATTTCTTGTGTGTGTCTGTATCAGTAAAAGACTATACACCAATGCTTGAAGTCGTGAAAAACTATGCTGATGTATCAGTATCTTGTGGTGTTCACCCATTACACCAAGAAGACAGATGCAGTTACGCTGAGTTACTTGCGGTCTGTGCTTCTCCTAGAGTAATCGCGGTGGGGGAAACCGGTCTGGATTACTATTACAGTGAAGACACACGTGATGTGCAGAAACAATCCTTTATTGATCATATCAAGGTTGCCAATGAAGTCGGCAAGCCGCTTATCATCCATACCCGTGATGCACGGGAAGATACGTTAGACTTATTGCGACAGCATTTGGCTGTGGGTACCAAGGGCGTGTTGCACTGTTTTACTGAATCTCTCGACATGGCTTTAGCGGCGATAGAGTTAGGGTTTTATATTTCCTTTTCTGGCATTGTTACGTTTAATAGTGCAAAAGAGCTACGTGAAGTCGCCACGCAAATTCCTCTTGATCGCATGTTAATTGAAACAGACTCTCCCTGGTTAGCGCCGGTACCACACCGAGGTAAGCAAAATCAGCCAGGTTATGTGGTTGAAGTCGCTGAGTGTATCGCCAAATTACGTGGGGTTTCCGTTGAGACGATTGCTGCTGCTACGACTGAAAATTTTTATCAACTTTTTGATCGCGCCCAGCGTATGCAACCATAGATAACTATTGAGGCGCTAAACATGAATGAGCCGAATGTGGGATCCGAGCTTCCCTTATGGCGTCAACCTCTCGCACGAAGCCTGTACAAAACCAAAAACGTTCCTGAGTGCCGGTATTTACAATTAGCATCTATTGATCGTGAAGGGTATCCACAAAATCGAACCGTGGTTTTTCGTGGATTTGACGAGCAACATAGACTCCTAATTATTACTGATACACGGTCCGACAAATGGCACGAGCTACAGCACTGCAAACGCGTTGCCTTGTGTTGGTATTTTAGCGCGACGCGGGAGCAATACCGACTGAATGGGCATAGTGAGTTATTGCGGGACCCCGAACACGATCAATTAAATTTACGTGAGCATCATTGGGATCAACTGTCGACCGCTGCGAAAAAACAATTCTTATGGGGAATACCCAAAACCGAACGTCATGGCAAAGAGAGTTTAGTGGCAGATAAATCTAAACTTGATCCTGTCCCCATCCATTTCGGCCTTTTACTCGTCTCTGTTAAAAGTGTAGATTACCTCAATCTTAAGGGTAGCCCTCAAGACCGAGTTATATACCAGAAGACAAGGACCCGCTGGCGGGCAACGCCGGTTATTCCTTAATGGTATGGATACTCTTACCAAGGCCCTTGAACAACATTGTTGTTGTGAGCGTCATTGACGGATAATCCGACCAGCGACACTGAGTATTGCGAGCACAAAGCTTGGATCATCAGTTTCTCTTCATCTGCAAGGCTTAAATCTTCCACGTAGATGGCTTCACATTTACCCGACGTGATTAATCGTTTTATCCATGTTGGCACTTGAGATTCGTGCGGCTTTTGGATCCGAATACCATGACCGTGTTGCTGGTAAAACGCCTTTTCAAATACCACATTGTTTGCAATTAAATAATGCCACCCACGCTGCGTACGCGGTTGGTTTAATGGAACGATATTACTGCTTTGAATAGGAGTTGCTGTGTTCATGTTTCACCTGATATTTATACAGTGTATAGGTATACAGTAGTACTGTATAAAAAAACATGCAAGTAATAATTTAGTTTATTGCATGTTTTTTACTCACCATGGGTGCGGCATGACCTGTTTTAATGTTAAAGAAATAGTACTAGGTTATTGATTACTAAATATTTTATTTAAGGGCTTCGTGGGTGTTTGTGCTAATGAAATAGAGCACTTTTTAATCGTGATATGCGAATAAGGCATTAAAAGGAGGTGTTAATTTCGTATATATGTAAGAAGTTTTTCTTTACGCATATACAGGAGAATGAGCAAAGCTCCAATATATAATATTGGCTCTATAAAGCCTGATTTTACCGACCAATAATAGTGTATCACTGCCAAAAGAGCAGCAAGATAGACCCAGTTATGTAAGCGTTGCCATCTGTTGCCCATTCTGCGCTTTATAGCAACGATAGACGTTATTGCTAATAAGCTTAACAGGATCCATGCCAGCATACCGACGGTGATAAAGGGCCGCTCGATAATTTCCTTACCGATTAATAGCCATTCAAATTGCAGTTCAAAAGCTACAAAAGTAACGATATGCAAGGTAGCAAAGAAAAATGAATATAAGCCGGTTAAGCGGCGTAGCTTGATTAACACGCCAGCTTGCAGCCATTTCGCCATGGGCGATAAAAGGAGGCTAAACAACAACATATTTACTGCAGCGATACCAGTGAAGTGCAGGAGGGTATCGACTGGATCACCGGCGATCTTATCGTAGATCGTTAGATATAAAATATTACTTAGTAGGCCCAAACATGCCGCGTGAATGAGAGTTTTAAGGGCCAATATCTGTCTTGCACTCAAACGAACGGGTGGTCGCTTGGCACGCTTGTTGTTCACTCTATCCATCAATAGAACTTACTAAGATCCATGCCAGCATACAAATCAGCGACCTCGGTGTACCCATTGAAAAGCTCAGTGTCAATGCGAGTTTGCGCGAAAAGACCGCCTCGCGTAATACGACGCTCGCGCGCTTGACTCCATCGTGGATGATCGACGTTGGGATTTACATTGGCGTAAAAACCGTATTCCTGTGGGGCGAGACGATTCCACGTGGTGGGCGGCATATAGTCAGTCAATTGAATGCGCACAATTGACTTTATACTTTTAAAGCCGTACTTCCAAGGTACAACTAATCGAATGGGGGCGCCATTTTGTGGTGGCAGGGTTTTGCCATAAACGCCAACCGACAACAGGCTTAATGGATGAAGTGCTTCATCTAAACGCAGTCCTTCGATATACGGGTAATCAATACCACCACCCATAAATCGATTGCGTTGTCCCGGCATTTGCTCGGGATCATGCAAGGTCTGAAAAGCGACAAATTTAGCAGCACTCAGTGGTCGCGCCTGTTTGATAATCTTGCCTAATTCAAAACCGATCCATGGGATCACCATTGACCATGCTTCGACGCAGCGCAGGCGATAAATCCTCTCTTCCAACGCAAAGCGTTTAAACAAGTCGTCGTAACTCAAAGTAATCGGATTCTCCACCAGCCCATCAATGGTCAACGACCATGGATCCACCTTGAAGTTCTGTGCATTCTCTACGGGGTCCGCTTTACCAGTGCCAAATTCATAAAAATTATTGTAGCTGATCGCCTTGGTTTCAGGGGTAAGCGCCTCTGCAGTGCGATATCGCTCATTGGCGGTAAACGGAAGGTCGCGTTGCTTAAATGTACTTTCGTCATCATCTGAAAACCAGTTGATTGCATGTGCTGACTGAGTTAACAGTGCGCCTGCGCCAACGAAGCCCATTTGCTTTAGCAAGGTTCTGCGAGACTTATAGACAGTTTCATCTGTGACAGCATTCTCACTGAGTGCGTACTGCTTCGGTTTATTAATAAGCATAGCGATAGGTACTGATCAAAACTATAGATACGCTATATGACCCAATTTCGATTGTTAATCTTTCAATAATTGGCAATCAAACTATCACAAGGACAGTGTATCATGCGTGCCCCCTCGTTTCGGCACAAACATATTCGAATACAAGCGTGATGCAAATTCATCGGTCATACCACTGATGTAATCGGCCAATACGCGGTGACCAAGCGCATTTTCCTCAGCTTCACGCCAGCGCTGGCGAGTATTATCGGGTAATAGCCGTTCAGGATCAGAGGCAAACGCTTGAAATAGCTCCATGACCGTTTGTTGCCCTTTGTATTCCAAGAGTTGTACTTCAGGCTTCTGAATAACTTTTAAGTAAACAAACTGCTTAAATAAACCTAATGCTTCGGCATACTGGTTCGGCATAACGGCGTTGTAGTCGAGTAGCTCAGCGCTAAAACAATGCTGGCGGGTGAGTGATATTGCGGTAATGAAAAGGTTAACTAATGCACCGATGGCATTTTTGCGCTCATAATGTTGGCGGCTGAATAATTTTAGGGTTAACTCATCGAAGCCGACAGACAGACTGGGTATGTTTAACGCCATTATTCGATCACGCATAAAACTGGAGAAATCAAGTTGGTTAACCATTCCCATAACAATCGCATCTTCTAGATCATGCACGCCGTAAGCAATATCATCAGCTAATTCCATGATCGAGCAATCGAGTGATTTATGGATAGTTTTCGCATGCTGACCTGGTTTTTTTGTTACCTGCATAAATTGAGTTTTGTCAGCGCTTGAAAGTGGCTCTAATAACCAGTCAAAAATAGCGGTATCGCAATCAAATAAGCCCTTAGGCGGATGCCAATCTCGTGCCTTAACGGTTCTAAGGTCAACGTTATCCATTGGGGTTGAATTTTTAGTTACGCGTAACTGTGAAATGAAGTGTGGATACTTCACTAACCCAAGAATGGTGCGACGTGACAGGTTCATGCCGTGGCATTCGGTATAAGGCTCTAATTGGGTGACAATTCGAAAGGTTTGACCGTTGCCTTCAAAACCGCCATGCGCATTCATCATAAAATTGAGGGCAATTTCACCACCGTGGCCAAACGGCGGATGGCCAATGTCATGCGCTAAGCACAAGGCTTCTATTAAATGACTATCCAGTCCCAGCTGCGTTGACTCTTTAGGGTATTTAACCTGTAATTGAGCGCAAATACCGACGCCAATTTGTGCGGCTTCCAATGAGTGGGTCAGGCGGGTGCGATAAAAGTCACTAATACCCACACCTAAGACCTGAGTTTTAGCTTGTAAGCGCCGAAATGCGGCTGAGTGTAAAATTCGTGCTTTATCGCGTTGATAGGGACTACGATGATCGCCATCACGATTTTCAACGCGTGGTAGTCGGCGTTCATGCCAGTGCGAACTGTCAGCAATACAACTATGTGTCACAGGAATTCCTTGGTTTTCGCAGTACCAGACAGACCAAGAATAATCGAGTGAATAATGTGCAGCAATGATTAATTGCTGTTATCAGCGCAAACAACATTTTTTGGCCTTGCGCGAACTTCCACATGGACAGGGGTCATTACGCCCAATTCTTAATTTACCTGTTGCTGGCAATATTTCCCCGTCAAGGTAACGCCACTGCGCGTTTTCAAGCACAAACCGTGATTCTTCAGCGAGGCAATACACACTGTTTTTGTCTTTGTAAAATGCATGGAATTTAACTTTACCGCCACTTAATCCTTGCTCATGTTCACTCACAACTAACCTTAACCACTGGGTATTTTGGTTGTCATTAGCCAGATCCTTGGCGGTAATGTTTGGTCGGGAACTGGCCGCATAAGTATTTAGTACATAGTCAAAGGCTTTAATTGCATACGCGGTGTAGCGCGAGCGCATCAGGGCCTCTGGCGACGAGGCTGCATTATTTCCTTCAATCAGTGGCAAACAGCAAGCGTTTAACCTGTTGTCAGAACCACAAGGACACGGCTGTTGGGGATTACTCAGATAACTCATCTACACTTACGAGGCATTTATCTTTAAATGTAGACAGGAAAAATTCTACTTCAGGCATATTTTCTACATAGTCAGCCAGCATAGACTCAAGGCGTTGTTTAACATGATGAAACTCGCGATTGCCGAACGCAATTTCATCACAAGCTTTGAGGTAGGCCGCTATTAAATCAGCGGCTTTAACGATACGTTTATACTCGGGATCAACGGCAGATTGTACGATCAGCGGCTTAAACTGCGCTTGTAAAGCTTCAGGTAAAGTTTCTAAGCACTCCAGTTCGGCAATCTCTTCTAATTTTTTGAATTCTTTAGTTAATTCAGGATTGTGATACTTGGTGACATGGTTAATATCTTGTAGTTTGGTTTCTGAAATCTCGTGATAAAGCGCTACAGTTACAGCCTTTTCAGCACTGATTTGCCCAGCAAAATAATGATTTTTGATCACTGCAAGTAAATGGGTGATCACTGCCACTTGATGGGAGTGCTCTGCGACATTTTCATTCTTAACCGAGTGCATCAATGCCCAGCGTTTGATGAGCGGCATGCGCAAGATCCACGCGAGAAAAGTACTTTGTTTCACGTTGGGTTAACCCTGTTTGTAGTAACTAAAGAAATGCGCTAGTCGATCCAGAGCAGTATTGAGTTCGTCGAGATGCGGCAAAAACACCAATCGAAAGTAAATTCCATCCTTAAGATTAAATGCGCGGCCATGGACTAACAGGATCTTTTCATTATCCAGTAGATCCATGATCATTTGTTCATCGTTGGTAATATTAAATTTCTTGGCATCGACCTTTGCAAAGCAATACATCGCACCTTTAGGTACGACGCAGCTAATGCCATCAATGGCATTCAATTTATGTGCAGCGAGATCGCGCTGTAATTTCAATCGCCCGGTGTCATGGATTAATTCATTGATGCTTTGATAGCCACCTAAAGCCGTTTGGATTGCATGTTGGCATGGCACATTAGCGCACATTCGCATGGACGATAGGATGGTTAAACCCTCAATATATTCTCGTGCAGCCAGTTTGTTGCCACTGACAATCAGCCATCCGGCTCGAAATCCTGCAACGCGATAATTTTTAGAAAGTCCACTAAAGGTACAAATAACCAGATCATCAGCCATAGAAGCAATGCAATGATGCTGTGCTTCGTCATATAAAATTTTGTCATAAATCTCGTCGCTGAAAATAACCAAATTATATTTTCGTGCGAGAGCAATTACCTCATTGAGGAGCGCTTGGGTGTACACCGCACCGGTTGGATTATTTGGGTTGATCAGTACGATTGCCTTGGTGCGATCCGTGATTTTACTTTCGATATCAGCGAGGTCAGGGAACCAATGCTGTGCTTCATCGCAGCGGTAATGTACCGGAGTACCTGATGATAGGCTAACAGCAGCAGTCCATAGTGGATAGTCAGGTGCAGGCAAAAGGACCTCGTCACCGGTATTGAGAAGTGCTTGCATGGACATCATGATCATTTCACTGACGCCGTTGCCGATGAAAACATCCTCAATCGCAGTATTCTTCACACCTTTAGATTGGTAATACTGCATAACTGCAACGCGGGCAGCATAGATGCCTGTAGAGTCAGAATAACCTTGTGCATTAGGCAAATTACGAATGACGTCTTTAAGAATATCGTCAGGCGCCTCAAACCCAAATGGAGCAGGGTTGCCGATATTCAACTTTAATATCCGGTGTCCTTCGTCTTCTAATTTACGCGCTCGCTCGGCTATCGGGCCACGAATGTCGTAACAGACATTATCTAACTTTCGCGATTTACCAACTTTATTCATTAAAATGCCACCTTAAATCTAGGTAGCTAGGGTAATACAGGCGGGTAGTTGCTGTTAAGTGATTATTCAGAATAGACAGTAAAAAAACGTTACATTTTCTGCCTTGTATAGTTTTTGCACAGCACTACACTATACTTTAGGCACAGTTTATTGAGGTTAGTGTATGCCATTACCATTAGTTTGGCTTGGCGCTGGCGCCGCTGCATTGTTGGCGGGTTCAAAGATCAGTCGGGAAATGCAAAAGTCCCAAGGACACATAAATCATTTTCCTGGTGAGTGCGCCGTTCCAGTCGCTCCAGCTAATGGCTCGGTGGTGTGTTGTGGCATTTATGAACTCTTTCAACACACTGGAATTTGGGTGGATGGACAAATTGTCGAACTACGCGGCAATGGGTTGATCCGCGCGATCTCGCCTGAACGGTTTTTACATGAGCGCAGTGGTAATCGTATATATGTCGCCTGCGACCAATCTCGTCAGCCGTATGCCGGTGATGACGTTGCAGCGCGTGCGCTGGCTCGCGTCTTCGATTATTCTGAATATGATCTCTTGGACAACAACTGTCACCGGTTTACCTGTGCTTGTGTTGTTGGGTACGACCATCCGGTTACCCGTTTTGCCGACCTTAACCGCAGATTGAGTAAGCAATACGGTTCAGCGTTGTTTTGGCAACCTGCAACCTATTGATGTGCAATTGCTATATCGGCAGGGCGGCACTCCGGTACTACAAATAAAATAGCAGACCCAATAGCAATTGCATGCATCGCTTTAAAGCGCAGAAATTTCTTCAGCACATGGCAAATCACTGATTGCTATCTATACTTTGTAAATAAGATGTGAACTAAACGCATGTTTTAGTGCGTATCTTTTATTAGTACCAGTGATCAACAGTGATCCTGCTTACACTGTTAGATAGCATTCATAAGGAATCTACTATGTCGCAACACTTCAAAGAAACACCGCAGAACGCCATCACTGAGAGCAAGATAGCTCGGGTTATTCCGTGCAAGGAACTTGATGTTGGTGACCCGATTAAGTGGTTGTCATTAGGGTTAAGAGATTTCTTCAGAACCCCTGGGCTTAGCGTGTTTTATGGCGTGCTATTTGCGATTATTCCCTGGTTTATTGCGTATTTAGTGCAATTAACGGGTTGGCACTTGGTTATTTTACCAGCCATTGTTTGTTTTATGTTGATTGGTCCTTTCCTCGCCGCTGGTCTCTATGACGTTAGTTGGGAGTTAGAAAAAGGGCATAAACCCTCACTCCGGCATTCATTACGTGCGATTACTCGCAATGCGGTAAACGAGTGGGGCTTTGGTATCTTATTGATGGTGTTGATGATTTTCTGGCTCCGCGTTGCTGCATTGATCCATGCGCTGTATCCATCCTACCTGGATCCAACATTAGAGAACTTACTGCCGTTCCTGGCGCTTGGAACTGTGGTGGGAGCTGGATTTACCATGCTGGTATTTTTCATCAGTGCATTTACCCAGCCGATTTTAATGGAGCGCAAAGTTGATATTGCAACTGCTGTGCTAACTAGCATGAACGCAGTTTGGGTTAACAAAGTACCTATGTTTATTTGGGGCGGAATTATCTTCTCTGCAGTTGCTTTGGGCTTTGTAACGGGGTTTGTAGGTTTTATCTTCCTTATGCCTTTGATTGGCTATGCCAGTTGGCATGCATACATTGATGCGATTGAAACTAAAGTTGAGCGGAAGTACGAATAATTACCACGCTGTAATAAACTCTTTAGCATTGTCCACATCAAGTAGAGTGTATGTTTAACCGTCAAACTGAGCCTGAATTCGAGTGTCGCTCGAATTCAGGCTTTTTAGTTCTAGGCTGTGACCCAACGGCCTACCCAGTTGCGACATTGGCGCCACAACTTAGCGTAGTGGTGACGCATTTTCAGCAGCAGTACATAAGCGAGTGGTACTAATACCAAACTGGTTAGGGTTGAGAAAATTAGGCCACCGATGATCGCTATAGCCATAGGGGAATAGGGTGGGCCATCCCCTCCAATCCGTGTTGTTCCCATCGCCAACGGGACTAAACCAAGTACGGTAGTAGCTACCGTCATAAGGATCGGTCTAACACGTGAACTACAACCGTCAACGACGGCATCAATTAAGCTTGCGCCCTGATTGATCAGTTGGTTGATCCTATCCACCAGTACAATACCGTTGTTAACTACAATCCCCATTAAGATCAGCATGCCAATCATGCCCATGACCGACATGGGTGTACCGGTAAAGAAAAATGCCCAAAAGACACCGGTGAATGAGAATAGTAATGACGTTATTACCGCGGTTGGCAACAATAATGACTCAAACAACGCGGCCATAACCACATAAATCATACAGACAGCTAATAGCATATTCATCTGCATCACGGCTGCGGCTTCATCTTGGCGATTAAAGCTACCATCGAACGTCCATTGATAACCGGTAGGAAACTCCAAATGAGACATCACATTAGTGATCCGCTCGCGCGCTTGTTCGAGCGTCAAGCCTTCATCAAGATTTGCGCCAATCGTAATGGCGGTCTGGCGGTAGCTTCGGCTTATTTGTGATTGTTGCTGTTGCACTGTGATATCTGCTACCTGATCCAAGGTGATCTGCTGCGTTCCATTTCTGCGGATCACTAAGCCTTTAAGTTTAGCCAACGAACTTTGCAAGTCTTCGCCATACATCATGCGAATATCAATTTCACCAGAGGGATCATGACGGAAGGTGCGCAGTGGTGAACCACGCAGTGCGGTACCTACAATGTCGGCGATATCTGCGGTACTTAACCCGGCCTTAAAGGCTTGGTCACGATCCACTCTGACTTGCAGTTCTTCGCGCATTGAACCGGTATCTGCACGCACGTCAGAGAGTCCTTCAATGGATGCCAGTACAGGCACCACCTGTTCAGAAAGGTCGAGCAAGCGTTCGGATGATTCACCCAATAAAGTGAGTCTTACTCCACCGCCATTGTCGGTATCCCATTGAAATGAGGGGCGCGCTCGCACAAATGAAGGCATTTCATCGCGGATCATTTTCTTCAAATCGGCCACCGCAATCGGCAAGTCATCATTGAGGGTGATACCTGATACCGCATGACCTGGGTTATAGTAGGTATAGACTTGTTTAATATGGAAGCGTTCCTGATTCGCATATAAGTACTCCTCCATTTTATTGACGGTTTTTTCAACTTCTTCAAGGCGATAATTAGTTTGCATATGATAATTCAGCCAAATCCGCTCTTGATTGTTGTTGCCGTCTCCGTCTTGAGTAACAAATTGCATCGGGATAGCTGTACTGACCAAAATCAATACTGCAATTAATGACGCTTTCCCGGGATTACCTAACGTCCATTGCAGGCTCTTACGATAAAATGCGAGTGCTTTGCCTGGGCCCTGTTGCACCTGTTTTTTGGGGGGCTGCTTAATTTTACTGGCCAACAATGGGATCAGGGTTTGTGCAATCAAGAGTGATGCAAATAGCGATATACAAATTGCGATCGCGACGTGCTCCAAGAACACGGTTACGTCAATTTTAACGCCGACAATATTCGGTAAAAAGACTATCGCAGTGGTCGTTGTTCCAGCAATCACTGCTAAACTAACTTTACCTACACCTTTTTCTGTGGCCTTTTGGTTATCGTTTTCGGTTTCTTTTTCTTGGAAGATACTTTCGGTCACTACTACCGCATTGTCGACTAACATGCCTACCGCTAACATTAGGCCCATTAGCGATAGAATGTTCAGTGAATAACCAAACAAATACATCATTCCAAGCGTAATACAAATCGAAAAAGGGACCGACAAAACGACTACTAATGTGGTGGTGATTTGGCGCAGAAATACAAATAGTATGGCAATGGAAAGGGCCGCACCTAGGAGTCCTGCGGCAATTAAATCACTGAGTGATTCGGTTACGCTGGCGGCAATATCATCCATAACAAAAAGACTAATGCCATTAAATGCCGGATCAGTTTTGGCCCGGTCAATAACCTGCATAACGCGTTCGGACACTTCTACAAGATTGCTGCCTGATTCACGATAAATATTAAAGCCAACGGCATAGGTCCGGTCTAAATGTCGACCTTCATTACGTTCAGGGGTTTCATAGCCTACGGTGGCTATATCACTTAAACGGATCCCGCTTTGCACCATTAAGTCACGGATATCATCAAGGCTTCTAAAATCGCCCTGTGGCATTAACGTGATTTTTTGCCCCTGATCGTAAAAGTAACCAGCATTGATAGAAAAATTGGCATTGCGCAAAGCGTCAGACAATTGGTTGGCATCGACATTTAGAGCCGCTACGCGTTCCGGATCAATGCGCACAACAATGTGCTTCTTAAGCACGCCGTAAAGCTCAACTTTAGACACGCCAGGAACCCGTTCGATAGGACGTTTTAAGTTACGGTCAAGAAGATCGTAGGCATTCGATAAGTCGCGCTCACTGGATACCCGTAATTGAAAGATTGGCATATCGTTAGTGTTAAACTTAAACACTAAGATCCGATCGACATCATCAGGCAATAAATGGCGGATAGCATCGATTTTTTCGCGTGCTTCGATACTTTTAGCTTTGATGTTTTCGTCCCAAGCAAATTCCATGAAAATCTCAGCGCGGTCTTCAAAACTATTCGCAAACATCCGTTTTATTCCCGACATGGTTGCTACCGCTTCCTCAACAGGACGAGTGATCATTCGCTCCGTCTCTGCTGGCGTTGAATCACGATAAGGGATTTGGATAACCATTTGCGGGATATCAATGCCAGGGAACTTCTCCAGCGGCAGCAAGCGACCAGCAATTGCACCAAAAATTAGCAAGGTAACAAACACCATGCATACGGTAACAGGGCGGCGCATGGCAAAACGAGCCAGCGCAGCGCCTGCAATTTCAAACTTATCCATATACGGGCTCCTCAGACTGACTCGGGCTTGTCATTGCTTGCGCAGGCTTTGGTGTAAACTGCTTACGTTCAAACAAACTATACATCACTGGCAGGAGAACTAATGTCAGGACCGACGAGAACAACAGACCAAAAATCACCGTAATTGCCATTGGCGTGCGGACTTCAGCACCTTCACCCATACCTAAAGCCATGGGTAATAAACCTAAGATAGTGGTCAATGTTGTCATGACGATTGGACGCAAGCGCTGCAGCGCAGCCTGCTTGATAGCGGCGGTTTTATCTTGCCCTTCAGTACGGAGTTGATTGATTCGATCAATCAAAACAATCGCGTTATTTACGACGATCCCGGCGAGCATGATCAAGCCGATAAACACCACAACGCTAACGGTCGTTCCGGTCATCCATAAGCCATAGATAGAACCAGCGCCAGCTAGTGGCACAGCCATTAGGATCAAGAGCGGTTGGAACAAAGATTCAAATTGACAGGCCATAACCAGATATACCAAGAATACAGCTAAAGCCAATGCGAGTTGTAAACTGGTAAAACTGGCTTGCATATCTTCATTTTGCCCAGCGATTCGAGCAGTAATACCTACTGGCAGTTGATATTGATCGAGAATAGCCTGAGCAGCAGCGACACCTTGCTTGATGTCGCCAAATGCCAGGTTCGCGCTAATCACAGCAACTCGTTGTTGGCCAATCCGCGTAATTTCACTGGGGCCGGTTTCCATGGTTAAGTTAGCCAGTGCACTTAATGGTAAAGGCTGGGCTGCGTTGGGATTTACAATAATGTTGCCAATATCGGTCAAATTATCACGCTGTTGCTCAGCGGTACGGACTAAAACATCAACTTTGCGATCATCAATTGAAAACTGTGTGGCAATATCGCCCCCGACTTTTGCTGCGATCAATTGAGATACCGAGGCTGCATCTAAGCCCAATTGATTCAGTTGAGAATGGTTAAAATTAATCGCCAATTCTGGGTTGCCCGGCCGTAACGACGTATTAATATCAGTAAAGCGAGACTCTGCATTAAATTGTTCAATCAATGCCTGCGCATGTCGCTGTAAAGTTGCCAAGTCATAGCCATTTAACTCAACTTGTATTGGCGCAGCAAAGCTAAACAATTCTGGGAAAGCAAAATTCGTGGTTACTCCGGGTAGCTTGCTCGCATGCGCTCGGATGGCTTCCATCGCGGCATCCACATCACTTTGTTCACTGCCAGCAGCCATTACAACGTTCACTTTACCCCAATGGTCACCGCCTTGGGACGGAGCGGCTGACACTAAGCTACCTGTTCCAGCGAGAGAATAGGTGCGTTCCACCGATTCAAGTGTTTGCGCAAAGGCGGCAATATTCGTTAAGGTTGCATCAGTTTTCGCCAGTTGAGTTCCGGCAGGGAGATTGATTTCAACAAAAAATTCGTTTTGTGCCATGCGTGGGATCAGTTCCATGCCGAGGCGAGGGATTAATAATGTGGCAGCCAGAGCTGCGCTGACAATTATTGCAAACGTTGCCAAACGCGCTTGTAAGGCCAAAGCGAGGACATGCGTATACATGGATTGTAATCCCGCAAAGAACACATTAAACAGCATCACGAAGGGTTTGAAGCACCAATACAGGCCTTTACTTAGCAAACGCCAAATAAACACCAATGCCACCATAAAGGCGCCGGGAATAACCACAAAACATAACTTCCCAACTAGCTTGAAAGGAAGCCCCAAATAGCCAACAACTTTGCGCCATCCATGCGGTGCAGCATGCGCTTGTTTGGGTTCCGAAAAGTTCTCTTCAAATGCAAGAGATTTAGCGCTGGAACGGCTGGCAAGCATTGGGATCAAGGTAAGTGCGACAATCAGCGAAGCCAGTAGCGCAAAGGTTACCGTTAATGCTTGATCACGAAACAATTGACCGGCGATACCTTCCACAAAGACCAATGGAAAGAATACTGCCATCGTGGTTAGCGTTGAGGCCGTAATGGCACTCGCGACCTGCTTAGTGCCATGTTTTGCTGCATCTTGGTTAGTTGCCCCTTGTTGTTTCTCACGGTCAATGTTTTCCAGAACCACAATACTATTATCAACGAGCAAACCAATCGCCAGTGCGATGCCACCAAGGCTCATGATATTCAGCGATATATCATTGCCATACATAAGATTGAAGGTTGCGATGATCGATACTGGAATTGAGACTGAGATGATTAGCGTTGGCCAAAATGAACGTAAGAACAAATAGATAATCACCATGGCTAACAAACCGCCAACCAAACCTGCCGATTTTACATCGTTAATGGCTTGGGAAATAAATTCACTCTGGTCATAGATCTTGTTCAGCGAATAGCTCGCGGGTAACTGTTGTTGGATATTACCCAGTGCCTGTTGGATGCGCTCAGCGACGGCAACACTGTTCGCATCCCCCTCTTTGTAAATGGCTATTTCACTGCCTTGCAAACCTTTGAAGCGGGTTGCTGAATCCTGCTCTTTATAAGCCTGACGCACTGTTGCGATGTCACTAAGGCGAATATTTCTGCCATTGCGGGTCGCAATAAAGAGTTCGGCAATGTCGTCAATCGATTCAAATTGATTGACCGTACGCACTAAGAACGCTTGTGCTCCGTCGTTAATACGTCCACCCGCAGTGTTAACGTTTTCCCGTTTTAAGCGATCAACAACAGTACTTAAGGGAATATCTAACTGGCTGGCACGCGATTGGTCAACTTGAATATGAATTTCATCTTCCAGACCTCCACCAATGCGCACACTGGCTACGCCCTCAATGGACTCCAAACGACGTTTAATTTGTTCTTCTGCATAAATCCTAAGTTGCTTGAGTTGATCCGTTGTCGTTTGTTGACCCGCTTGTTGAAATCCAAGTCCAAGTTTTACGATCGGATCCAGGGTAGGGTTAAACCTCAATAAACGCGGTTTATCTACATCTAACGGTAATAACAAAACATCCAGTTTTTCTCGCACTTCAAGGCTTGCAAAGTCCATATCAGTGCCCCAATTAAACTCAATCACGACGTCTGACTGTTCGGGTCTTGAAGTGCTAGTTATTTTCCGGATCCCTTTTACCACTCCGATACTTTCTTCAATGGGTTTGGTAACCAGCTGCTCAACTTCTACAGGTGCAGCGCCATCATAGTCAGTTCTTACTGTCAGCGTGGGGTAGGACAGCTCAGGTAACAAACTGACTGACAATCGAGATAACGACACCATGCCGAAAAGTAAAATGGCAAAAGTGAACATGCTAATAGCAACTGGGCGTTTAACCGCTAAATCTACAATTTTCATAATCGTTCCTTTGAGGCTGAAAATTAACCCAAGTTGTCAGCTATAACTTCAACGGGAGATTGATCTTTGAGGTTATGGTGGCCTGCAGTAACGACCTGTTCATCGCCGTCAAGCCCATCCAAAATTTCAACATAATCAGCGTTTTGGAAACCTGTAGTGACGGCAACTTTCTTTGCAATTCCGTCAGCGATGACAAATACACTGTCTTTATTATCAATCGACAATAATGCCCGTCTAGGGATCAGTGTAGTATCGCTGTGAGTTGCGTATTCGAGTTCAACTTCTGCAAACATTCCTGCGAGTAACACATTGTCAGGGTTCGGAACTCGCAGAGTCACTTTAAAAGTACCGGTTTTTGCATCGATAACCGGGCTGACACGCTCGACAAATGCATCGACTGAGCTATTACCAATGGCAGCAATAGTTAACGCTGCTGGTTGATTGACCTTAATATTTGCAAGCTCTTTTTCTGGTAGATGGACAACTCCTTGCAGTTCGCGTTGTTGCACGATATGGAACATACGCTCACGCTGGAAACTTTCTGTTAGGTTACCCACTTTGGCATTTCTTTCCGCGATATAACCGCTGATTGGAGCGACAATAGTTGCTTCTTTCAGGTCAAGTTCGGCAATAGCCAAGGATGCCTTTGCCGACGCATGTTGCGCCGTTAACTTATCGTAAACATCATCACTTACCAGCTTTTGTGAATACACTTTATTGATTTTTGCCAACTCTTTTTCAATGCCTTGCAATTCAGCTTGCGCTTTTTGCAAGTTTAATTGGTAACGCTGGGCATCTAAGCGCGCTAGTACTTGGCCCTTTTCCACATAATCACCCTCTTCAACGTAGATCGCGTCGATGATCCCTGAGGCGCGGGCAACTACGAATGCTTCTTCTTTGGCTTCTAGCACGGCAGTTGTCGCATATTGTGAGCTAATATCACCGGCTCCTGCATGTGCGGCTTCAACTGGGATCGCAATTACCGTTTCTTCAGCAGCAACCTCGGTTGGCGCACTTGCACCGGCATCACCACAACCTGTCAGTGGAGCTATTGATAAGGCGATGGCACAGAATAGAGCAGTGGTTTTCAGCGGAGTTGAGAATGTCTTAGCGTTCATAAGTGAGTGTCCATTAGGTTTTACTCACTGTAGAGCATCAGTTGTGCCAGATTTGCATATGAAAATAAATATCAATAAAAACAACTAGATAGATTTGTTTTTGGTGGGTTGAATAATAACTGAACATGTTGTTTTGGCGATTTTCACTAAATGATGAAAATCGCCACTACTATTTAGTTCAAATAACGAAACTATCCGTTTACTGGCTTAATTTCATAACTGGTCGTAATGTTAACGGCTCCATCGAGCATAAGCATAACGCTACAATACTTCTCTGCGGATAATTGAACTGCACGTGCCAAATGTTTTTCCTTCACATCATTACCGCTGACGACGTAGTGTGCATGGATAGTTTCAAATACTCGAGGAGCATTCTCAGCCCGTTGCGCAGAGAGTTCGCAATAGCACTCGACAATATCTTGTCGAGCTTTGCGTAATATCTCAACCACATCAACCGATGAACAAGCACCAGCTGCCACAAGCACTGATTCCATGGGGGAGATAGCCTGCTTATCGCCATCCATTACCACCTCATAGCCAGTATCGGTTTTGCCTTTAAACGAGAGTCCCCCTTGCCAGGTTACCGTTGCTTTCATCTTACTACTCCACTAATTTAATACTGTCTTTACTGAGCAAAATGCGTTTTTCTTTATACAACTTACCAATAACTTTTTTGTAAGCACCCTTACTCACGCCAAACAGGGCGTAAATTTCGTCCGGGCTACTTTTATCAGTAACTGTCAATATGCCGCCGTAATTTTTCAATTCATCCAAGATCTGTTGTTCAAGGGTTTTACGCCCTTGTTTACTATCACTGAGCATAGTGATATCAACTTTTCCATCATTACGAATCTGTTTAATAAATGCGTTAATGGTATCGCCATTATGCAGTTTTTTTACCGCATCAGAATGAAACAATAAACCGAGAAAGGTGTTATTGATTAGCACCTTATAGCCGAGGTCAGTTTTCGCATACACGGTTGCTGAAACCGCCTGATGGGGTTCAAACTTGTCCTGTTCACCCAGTTTTTCGGGATAAAAGTAGTGTAAGCGAGTACTACCGAGTAAACGCTGACTCTTCTCATCATAATAGACATGAACTAAATATTGCATTCCCTCTGCAATAGGGCGTTCTTGATCCTTTTTTAATACCAATAGATCGCGTTCAAGGCCCCAATCAAAGAAAGCCCCAAAATCAGTTACCCCTTGTGCAGTTAACAGCGCAATTTCGCCTTCACAGACGGTTGGTATCTGGGTATTTGCGGATAACTGGCCGTTTTCATCTGGCGCAACAAACACGGTTACCTCTTCACCTAGGTTTAGTTTTTGTGGCGTACACACGGTGGGAAGCATTACCTCGCGCTCATCTTCTGGATGCGTTAATACGTATGCAAATGGCGTTACGTCAGTGACATTCAAGCGATTAGGTTTACCGATCTGGATCATTCTTTAACTGTTCTGATTGTGTCATCATAGTATTGTACGCATAGTCGTAACAAAGCAGAACCGGATTTAGAGGATATTCATCAATATGCACTTAAATTGTGACCTTGGAGAAGATTATGGTGCATGGAAAATGCCCGTTGATGAGCAGATCATGCAATACATCGATCAAGCCAATATTGCCTGCGGTTTCCATGCTGGCGATCCGACCGCAATTAAGCGAACTATTCAGCAAGCTGTAACGCACAAAGTCTCAATTGGCGCACATCCGTCCTATCCTGATCGCCTTGGTTTTGGGCGCAGAAGCATGAAGGTGGCTCATGTTGATTTGGTAGCCCTCATCCAATATCAAGTCGCTGCATTGCAATCAATGTGTCGTTTAGCGGGGGCTGAACTCACTTATGTTAAGCCACATGGAGCGTTGTACAATGATTTTACGCTCGATGCTAATGTACGCAGGGCAACGATGGAAGCCGTAAGCGCATTTGAGTCGTTGTGCTTAATGGTGCAAGGAACCGGGGACGAGAGGCAACAAACTTTTACGCGGGAAAGTAACGAGTTTGGTTTATCACTTATTTTTGAAGGTTTCATTGATCGTCGTTATCAAGCCGATGGAACGTTGACACCACGCTCTCAGTCAGGCGCGCTTTTAACTTTTGATGAAGCACTGGAACAGGCCAAGTTATTAATCCAACAACAGCGGGTTGTAGCGAGCAATTCGCAATCCATTGAGTTGGCCGTGAGTAGTCTATGCATCCATGGAGACAATCCTGAAAGTATCGCGCTAGCAAGTGCGGTGCGTAATATGTTGTAAGCCTTGGAGACACAAACGTGGTCAGCATACATTCCAGTTGGAATATTCGTGATTATCAAATCTGTGGTGAACAGAGTTTGTTGCTCTATTTTGCTGGTGCTAGTTTAGCCGAGCAAAATACCTATGTGACACAATGCTTCTCTTACTTATATGAGAGAATGCCGCATTGGGTAACGGATCTGGTGCCAAGTTTCGATAGTTTAATGGTGGTTTTTGATACGGCATATGCGGATCACTATGCTGCGTTGCAACTTTTCAATGACCCCTACAAGCCCGGTACTACTGACAACGTGACTCACGAATATCAGGTGGCGGTGACCTATTCTCTAGCACCTGAGTTCGATCTGGCTGAATTAGCACAGGCTCTCGAGGTGCCGCCCCAACACATTATCGAACAACATTGCGCACAGCCTCTGCGAGTTTATGCGATTGGTTTTGCGCCTGGATTTGCGTACCTAGGTGAGCTTCCCAGTAGTATTCGGGTTAGCCGCCGTAGTTCTCCCCGTACACATGTTCCAGCGGGCGCTGTTGCCATCGCGGATAGTTATTCTGCTGTGTATCCAGAGTTATCGCCAGGGGGGTGGAACCTACTAGGGCGGGTGGCTGATTTGGCCGCATTTCATCAATTAGAGCTTCGCGTAGGGGATAGTATATTATTCTATCCGCACAGCATAGAGAGTTAACCGGACTATGGCTCTGCAAATTACTCAGGTGCCGCTGCTAGCATTATTAATTGATAGAGGACGCCGGCGCCATCAGCATTTTGGGGTAACCGTCAGTGGCCCTATGGATTGGTTTGCCTTTGAGCTCAATCGGTACATACTAGGTTTACCCCATGATGCAGCCCAAATAGAGTTACATCAGGGGCGATTCAGTGCCTTAATTGAGACAGATACGCTAGTTAGCGCAGCAGGTAGAGATACTATGCTAACGATAAATCAGCAGCCTCGGGCCTGCGCACAAGTGCACAAGGTCAGAGCGGGAGATGTGATTAGCGTCGAAAATCCTTCTCGTATCGCTTACTTTGCGCTTGCCGGTGTGATTCAATGTGCATCGGCATATGGCAGTCAGTCATGCGTGGTTAGAGAGCATGTCGGTGGCATCGATGGTCAGGGGAGTGCATTGGCTGAGGATGATAAGATCCGTTGGCAATCGCTGGGCAAAACGCCACGCCCACTCACTCAACCGCAGATAGAGGCTTTACTGCGGTTATCTAAACAAGTCTATACTCAGCGAGCCGTTGGTATTATTACCGGCCCGCAAAGACAGCGATTTTCACGCTGTGAATGGATACGTTTTATGACTAATGAGTACGTAGTGAGTGGTCAACGTAACCGCATGGGGTATCGCCTGTGTGGGGCCTCAATTCAAGCCAGAGATTACAAAATGCGCTCTGAGCCGCTACTCATGGGCACGATCCAAATGCCTGCTGATGGTCAACCCATCGCTATGATGGCTGATCATCAAACACTCGGTGGCTATCCCAAAATAGCGCAGATTGTGCGTTGTGATTTGCCCTATTTTGCGCAGTTGGCGACCAATGGGTCAGTTTCTTTTACCGAGGTTGATCCAGCAATTGCATCTTTTAAATATCATCGTATATTGGGTCGGCTAGCGCACATTACCGCGCCTAACTAACCACAATCCTAACTTAACTCGAGAGCCTACATGACGATTGCCTACTTGAATGGAACTTATTTACCTCTAGACCAAGCCAGAATTTCACCGTTGGATCGTGGTTTTTTGTTTGGTGATGGGATCTATGAAGTCATTCCCAGTTATGCAGGGCAGATTGTTGGTGGACGCTTGCACGCTGAACGGTTAGAAAATGGACTAAGAGCCATTGGAATATCTGTTTCCGCCCCACAAAATGATTGGTTAGGGGTTGTGAAATCGTTGGTAGACAAGAATCAGACTGAGTTTGCAAGCGGTAATATCGGCGTTTATCTGCATGTTAGCCGAGGTGCAGATACAAAGCGTTTTCATGCCTATCCTGCGGACATTACTCCGACCATTTTTGCCTTTGCCTTTGAGATCCCGCCGTCAAGACCTGCAGACCGAGAGCAGGCTTTGGGGCTCAAAGTCATGCTGCAAGAAGACTTACGCTGGCGTCGCTGTCATATTAAATCAACCTCACTACTCGGTAATGTGATGCACTTTCAGCAAAGTCAGGAAGGCGGAGTTAATGAAACGATATTGTTTAATGAACAAGGAAATATTACTGAAGCAAGTGTATGCAATGTATTTGCAGTCATCGGTGGCGAAGTTGTAACACCGCCATTGGATAATCAACTATTACCTGGGATCACACGTCATTTAGTCATCACCAGTTTGCAAGCTGAGGGAATTCAGGTGCATGAGCGCGACATTCATCGCGATGAATTATTCAGGGCTAGTGAAGTTTGGCTGACCAGTTCGAGCAAAGAAATAGCCCCGGTGATAGAAATCGAAGGTAAACCGGTTGGTGATGGAAGCGTTGGAAAGCTGTGGGAGCGCGCATTAGCTTGTTATCACGCCCACAAATTTAATTTATAGCTCAGTCGCTACTCGTGTCGCAATTTGGATCATTGCACTCACCATAAAGGTACAAACTGTGGTGGGTGAGAGACATGTTGTTTTGTTTCGCCACTTCTTCTTGGCGTTTTTCAATGATGTCATCTTCGAATTCAACAACCTTACCACAGCGCAAGCATACAAGATGGTCGTGGTGTTTTTTGTGACTAATCTCAAATACCGATTTGCCACCTTCAAAGTGATGGCGATTTAAAATTCCAGCATCATCAAATTGGTTAAGCACGCGGTAAACAGTTGCGAGCCCAATTTCTTCACCTTGCTCAATAAGGATCTTGTAGACATCTTCAGCGCTAATGTGTTGATTATCCGGCTCTTGCAGAATTTCTAAGATCTTTAAGCGCGGTAAGGTGACTTTTAATCCAGCTTTTTTGAGTTCTTTATTTTGATCCATCGGTCTTTATCTGCGCTTTGGAATGTGCGTCATTATAGGGGAGTTATCAAGTTTTAAAAGGTTTTAACGATAAATTGATAGGAGTGCATTTTTTTATGCGCCTAAAAATGTATGGACTACACTAATATTAGTTGCTCCGACTGGTACGATGACAATTGCATAGCAAGGTCAATTATGTAACGCTTGGCGCAGTAAGTTGCCTGAATAATAAATAGAATATTGCACAATGAAGTTAACGGTTATTCGTAAAATTGTACTGGGTTTCCTAGCCTTGGGGATCTTGTTACTGCTCACGAGTTTTTTGAGCTACTTAGGACTGTTGGATATCAGCCGTTCGGCTGAGTCTGTGGTTAAAGAAAAAATGCCCGTGCAAGCTAAAGTGATTGAAATACAAGCAAGCACGCTTAAGTTAGCCAATATTACGACTAACGCTTTCCATGAGCGTTCTCTCGCAGCATTAGCGCAAAATAATAATACATTTGTGCAAAGCAAGTCTCAGTTTGACGCGGTGTTTACTGAACTCGCCGCGTTACTCTCTGACAGCGAGGCACAGTCATTGGCATCAAACTCGTCCTTCCTGGAACATAGTGAACACATGTACGATGCTCGCGGCCGACACTTGCGACTCCGTAACGATATTATCGCCCTCGGTGATGAGGTATTGGCCTATGCAGATGAAGCGAGTGCGTTGATGCTGGACTTGTCATATCTAAGTGGTAATGACCCCGGATTACCCACGTTAATTGGTGCGGGAACAGGCATCGACAATAAACTTGCAACTATGCTTGGAGCAATCAGAGAACTGGTGAATTCGAATGACCCGGAAGTCAGTGAAAGGATCATTGGTGACCTTGAATATTCCATCAGCAATATCCAAGTCGACAAAGATTACATTAATCGTCTTGCTGAAACCATTGATGATGAAGGGCTAGTAGAGTTGTTTAATGAACAGTTTGAAAGCCTTAAGCCAGCCTTAGAGGGGGAGAATGGCCTGTTCGCGATGCAGCGCCGCAAACTAGCCGCTATAGCCGAGGCTCAACAGGCCTTCGATGACGCACGCAGCTCATTGGACAAAGGATTGTTGAGCATAGAAGCGCTATTTGCTGACATCAGCTCTGATACCCTGCAAGGTCAGAACGATATTCTAGATAATGTGGCATTTAATGTGACTAAAAGTGTCGTCATTAGCCTGGTTGGACTCGGCGCAGTGATTGTCTTGGCGGTGTTGGCTACTCGCAGTATTTCAGTTCACCTAAAAAACATAAATATCGGCTTAAACAAACTTATTGAAGGTGATCTAACCACTAAACTGGACGATTCGGGCCACAGCGAGTTTGATAAACTGGCCAGTAAGGTGAATGAACTCTCCGGGAGTTTACGCACTTTGGTGGGGAACATATTAGAGCAGGAAGTTGCGTTGGATGATGTTACTCGTCGAAGCAGTGAAATGTCGCGGCAAAGCCTTAAACAGGTAGATTTGCAGCGCGGCAAAATTCAAGTAACGAGTCATAATACGGCTGAAGTTAGACATAAAAGCCAGAGTAATCTGTTGCAGGTAGAGGATTCGCTGAAACAACTTAAACTGGCCAGTGAGCAGAGCGATAGAGTCGTTAAACTGTTAGATGAGAGTCGGCAACAGGTAACCTCGCAAGCACAACAAGCGGAACATTCTGAAAGCATCATTGCGCGCTTAGACGAAAACAGTCGTAACATTGGCAGTATCTTAGATGTTATCAAAACCATCGCTGAACAAACTAATTTATTAGCGCTAAATGCTGCGATCGAAGCTGCCCGAGCGGGTGAGCAGGGGCGTGGATTCGCAGTGGTCGCTGATGAAGTCAGAACACTTGCGAACCGAACACACGATTCTACCGAAGAAATTGAGAAAATGATTGGCTCTCTACAAGACGACGCTAATCAAGCAGTTAAGGCTATTAGTGAAGGTAAAAACCGCGCTAATGAAAGTGTACAAGTGACACAACTAGTTAACGAGCAGGTCAGTGAAATAACGCGCTTGGTCATGCAGGTGGCAAAAATCAATGATCAAATCGTAACCGATACCAAAGAGCAAGACATACTGCTTGAACAGGCAGCAATGAGTCTCGAGGAAATCGTAAAACTGGCAGAACAGGCTGCAGCGAGTACGCAGAAATCGTCTGAAGTGACCGGTGAGATTGAAGCGCAAATGAATAGTCTAAAACAGGCTGTGGAGCAGTTTAAGGTCTAAAAAAGCCCACATCGGTGGGCTTTCTTCGTTACAACATCTTTCCGCAATTCTTTAAGCTAATTCAGCCAAACACAGCTCATCATGCAACTGTTTACACCAAGCTTTTACGCGCTGCTCTGTGAGTTCGGGTTGGCGATCTTCATCAATACCTAAGCCAACAAAGTGATCGTCATCAGCCATGCCCTTAGACGCCTCAAAGTCATAGCCTTCAGTTGGCCATTGCCCAACTAAAATTGCACCTCTAGGCTCTACAATATCGCGGATCATGCCCATGGCATCGAGAAAATACTCTGCGTAATCCTCTTGATCGCCACAACCGAAGATCGCGACTAGCTTATCTTCAAAGTCGATTTCTTCCAATTCAGGAAAGAAATCGTCCCAGTCACATTGGGGCTCACCATAGTACCAGGTAGGAATACCAAAGATGAGCAGATCATATTCAGCGATCTGTTCCTTGGTACTTTTGGCGATGTCTTTAACATCGATCAATTGTTTACCCAGTTCTTTCTGGATCATCTTGGCAACGTGTTCTGTGTTGCCGGTATCGCTGCCAAAAAATAGGCCAACGCTTGCCATTTACTTTACCTCAGATTTTTACCAATGCTTAACCCGATACGCCGCTACTCGTAAAAAAGATTTGAATTATCCCTTTTGCCATGAAGCCGACTGCGCCAAAGAATAAAACCGCATACACCACATAACGGCCGACCTTTGGCACATCATTTTTGGTTAACACGTCATGTACGGCATAAGCCATCAGCAGGAACAATCCTAACAGCGATATGTTTAACACAATGGCTTCTATAAGCTCGTAGTTCTCTGCAATCATTAAGTGCAAAAGCGTATTAAGTGAATTTGCGCGAGAATATACCAGAAAGTTATGGCTGGATGAATCCCGCAAGCCGGTTATTTAACAATTGACCTGTATGAAGTCGTTGACAATTTTGTTGAAAGCTGTGGGTTTTTCAGCATGTAACCAATGCCCAGTGCCCTGGATCATCTTTGCACTTACGTTGGGAAATAAACTGCGTATAACGGTTTGATGATCCGGCGTCACATAATCCGAATTTCCACCTATGATGAACAAAACGGGTTTGGAAAACGTGTGGTTGACATCCGGCCAATCGATCAGTGTTGGATAGCTGGCGATAATTTCGTCAATATTAAACCGCCAGCGCCATTCATCTTCATGCTGATACAGACTTTTCAATAGAAATTGTTGCGTCGGAGGCTCTTTCACGTGTTCACTCAATTGTTTAAGCGCATCTCGCCGAGTAGTTATTGTCGTTAAGTCAACGTTTCGTAGGCCTTCAAACACGGCCTGGTGACGATGCGGATAGGCGACAGGGGCAATATCGGCGACAATCAGTGATTGAACCCGAGCTTGGTAATGCAGGGCTAAATGCATCACGGCTTTGCCACCCAGTGAGTGACCAATAAAGTGCGCGGCAGCAAGCTCAAGTTCATCTAACATTGCAGCTAAAGCTGCGCTTAACGTGGCGTAATCAAGATCATCAACTTGTGCAGATAGGCCATGATTGGGTAAATCCACCAACACACAATGGGCATGGGGTTGTAGACTTTTAGCCACACTGTTGAGGTTGTCTAAACTACCAAACAGGCCATGCACCAGCACTACCCATGTAGTACTGGAGGGATCAAGGCTATTTTTAACGTGATAATTTAGCATGCCAAAACCGCTTATCGTGGACAAACGAGCAAATTGTGCTACATGTTCGGATAGTTCGGCCCACCAGCACCTTCTGGAACAACCCAACGAATGTTTTGCGAAGGATCCTTAATGTCGCAGGTTTTACAGTGCACACAGTTCTGCGCATTGATTTGGAATTTATTTTCGCCATTGTCATCTTGGATCACTTCGTAAACGCCAGCAGGGCAGTAGCGTTGAGCTGGTTCATCATACTTGGCCAGGTTAACCTGAATTGGAATTGATGGGTCTTTTAACTGCAAATGACAGGGTTGGTCTTCTTCATGATTGGTGTTAGATAAAAAGACAGACGACAGCTTATCAAAACTTAATATGCCATCAGGTTTCGCGTAAGTTATCTTATTCGCCTCGGCAGACGACTTCATTTGCGCATAGTCCTGACTGGTATCGGTCAAGTTTACAAAAATTTTGCCACCAAAGATGTTTTGATCGAGCGTATTGAAAACACCCCCCCAAAACGTTCCGTAATTGTGAATGGCAGGCCCAAAGTTACGCGAGCGATAAAGTTCATCGTATAACCAGCTTTGCTCAAATAAGGTAGTGAATTCAGTTAATTCAGTGTGAGCTTGATCAGCTTTGAGAGCTGTAACGATACTTTCTGCGGCCAGCATGCCCGATTTCATCGCGGTGTGATTACCTTTGATCTTGGCAAAATTTAACGTACCGGCCTCACAGCCGACAAGTAAACCGCCTGGGAACGTCATCTTAGGTAAACTGTTATATCCGCCTTTTGCAATCGCCCTGGCTCCGTATGAAACGCGCTTACCACCTTTTAAATATTGTGCAATCACCGGGTGATGCTTTAGGCGTTGGAATTCATCAAAAGGGCTTAAGTGTGGATTGCTGTAATTCAAATCGACGATCAAACCGACTAAAATCTGATTATTTTCAGCATGGTATAAATAGCTGCCACCGGTCGCTTCATTCAATGGCCAGCCTGCTGTATGTACAACTAATCCTTCCTGATGATTTTCTGCTGGAACATCCCAAATTTCCTTGAACCCAATCGCATAATGTTGCGGCGAAGCGTCTTTATCGAGTTCATATTTGGCAATCAACTCTTTGCCTAAGTGACCACGGCAACCCTCAGCAAATACAGTGTATTTAGCGCGCAGCTCCATACCCGGCATATAGCCGTCCTTAGGCTCGCCATTCTCACCCACGCCCATATCACCAGTAAGTACACCACCTACGCTTCCATCATCGTTATAAAGTACTTCTGCGGCAGCAAAACCCGGAAATACTTCAACGCCTAATTGCTCAGCTTGCTCCGCTAACCAACGACACACGTTGCCCATGCTAACAATATAATTACCTTGGTTATGCATGGTTTTAGGCGTAATCATGTTGGGTAGACGAGTCGCTTTTTCTTCGCCCTTGAGTAAATAGATGTGGTCTTCAGTCACAGGAGTATTCAATGGTGCACCGCGTTCCTTCCAATCTGGGAATAGTTCATTAAGCGCACGAGGCTCAAAAACCGCACCGGAAAGGATATGTGCGCCGACTTCACTGCCTTTTTCAACCACGCAAACCATGAGCTCTTGTTCTGATTGCTGGGCGAGTTGCATGATCCGAATGGCCGTAGACAGGCCTGCGGGACCAGCGCCAACGACTACTACGTCAAACTCCATCGATTCTCTTTCCACGACGTACTCCTAAAGTGTTAAGCGTTAAATATTCACTGTTTGGCTACCTGTTTATGGTAGTCTCAAAGGCCTTTATAGTGAATTATTGATTAAACAAATAATTTGCGTTGTTGAAAACAGGTAAATTACGCATTGCGTTGCAGGGTAAATGCGGTTGACGTTTACGTCAACAGTAAGTACATTGACGCCAAATTTTCATTCCTGCATCCGTTTACTGCGAAGCAGGGCACGTGTTAGCCCATCTATCGAGGTGAAAATGAAAGTATTAGTAGCGGTTAAGCGCGCTATCGATTACAACGTTAAAGTTCGGGTAAAGCCCGACAATAGCGCGGTTGACCTAACCAACGCGAAAATGTCAATCAATCCATTTTGTGAAATCGCAGTCGAAGAAGCTGTGCGGCTAAAAGAAAAGGGAGTCGCATCAGAGATTGTGGTTGTATCTATTGGTGATAAAGCGTGTCAAGAGCAGATCCGTACGGCACTTGCACTGGGTGCTGATCGAGGTATTCAAATAGAGACGTCAGAAGCATTAGATTCACTACAAGTAGCAAAGCTGTTACAAAAAGTCGTCGAACAAGAAACGCCACAGTTAGTTATTTTAGGCAAGCAGTCTATCGATTCAGATAATAACCAAACGGGCCAAATGCTAGCAGCATTAACTGGCATGCCACAGGGTACGTTTGCGTCAGAAGTTGCCATTGATGGTGACAAAGTTAACGTGACACGCGAAATCGATGGCGGGTTACAAACGGTAAAGCTTGCCTTACCTGCTGTCGTAACCACTGATTTGCGCTTAAACGAGCCACGTTATGCATCATTGCCTAACATTATGAAAGCAAAACGTAAGCCGCTCGACGTTATCAACGCAGAAGAGTTAGGGGTTAATCTGCAGTCTAATGTGAAGACCTTGAAGGTAACACCACCACCGGTGCGTGAGGGGGGTGTCAAAGTCGCGGATGTAGCAGAACTTGTTGATAAACTTAAAAATGAAGCGAAGGTGATCGCATGAGTATTCTTGTATATGCAGAGCACGACAATCAAAGCTTGAAATCTGAGACACATAAACTTGTTCATGCTGCCAGTAAACTTGGTGATGCAATCGAAGTTTTAGTCGTTGGTGCCAACTGCCAAGGCGTGGCTGAAGAGGCAGCGAAAATCTCTGGGGTTGCAAAAGTACATGTGGCTGACAATGCCGCGTATGAGTATCAACTGGCAGAAAATGTAGCTGATTTGGTCGTTAAATTGGCTGCAGGATACACTCACATCATCGCTGCAGCGACCACTACTGGTAAGAACTTTATGCCGCGCGTTGCGGCACTTCTGGACGTGGCACAAATTTCTGATGTCATTGAAATTGAATCAGCAGATACCTTTGTTCGACCGATTTATGCTGGAAATGCTATCGCGACTGTACAATCCAGCGATACGGTGAAAGTGATCACCGTGCGCGCGTCAGCCTTTGATGCTGCTGGCATTGATGGTACGGCGAGTGTTGTAGCGGTTGACGAAGTTATAGCGTTGTCAAACTCTGAATTTGTGTCGGCTGAACTGACTGAATCTGAGCGTCCTGAGTTAACTGCAGCTGAGGTCGTTATATCTGGAGGCCGTGGCATGCAAAATGGTGAGAATTTTGCGTTACTCAATGGCATTGCCGATAAGTTGGGTGCCGCGATCGGTGCTTCTCGAGCTGCAGTTGACGCTGGCTTTGTACCGAATGACATGCAGGTCGGTCAAACAGGTAAAATAGTAGCGCCACAATTGTATATTGCTGTAGGTATTTCTGGTGCCATTCAGCATCTTGCCGGTATGAAGGACTCAAAAGTCATCGTCGCAATCAATAAAGATGAAGAAGCACCGATTTTCCAAGTTGCTGATTACGGTTTGGTTGGTGACCTATTTGAAGTGCTCCCAGAGCTTGAGCAAGCGCTGTAAGGCTTATTCGTGACTTAATAGTAAAGGCGGCGCGCAAGGGCCGCCTTTTTTTTGGCTTATAATTCCACCACAGAATTTTCATCGTATCCGAACTGGGTTGGAACATAGGCATCAGCTTGCCAATCATTTTCCCATTCCGCATCGTCTAAAAGATAGCGAAATTGATGGGCTTTATTAGCTGCTAAATTAAGCGTTTGTGTAAAGCTTCCATCTTTGAGCTTTTTCATTGGGGGTACAGTGGTATCCCAATCGTTAAACTCGCCAACTAAGCGAACACTGTTGGCCGCTTTTGCTTCATCCTTGGCAATTTTGAACGTAACTTTGCATACAGGTTTGGATTTAAGATATTGCTTCTTAAGACTCATGGTAAATTCCTTAGCGGTTAAGATGTAATTTAATTACAAAATAAGTGCAAAAAATAACCAGCACAAGGTTTTTTTAGTTAAATCTTTGTGAATTGCGTGTTGTAAAATTTCACAAAGTGCGAGAGAGCATTTTGTTATTAACTTTTTTGTAATAAAAGTCTGCTACCGGAGACTATGCACAAGGTCTAAGGGCTTGAGCGGCTGTGTATTCGCAAAGCTCGCGCAGGATTATGCTTGCAATAATTTGAAATAATTATTAACAAACTTAAGTGAACCAAGGACAGCGAACTGCGGTAAACTACATA
Source organism: Alteromonas sp. DYW1 (assembly GCF_059752595.1). Taxonomy (NCBI): domain Bacteria; kingdom Pseudomonadati; phylum Pseudomonadota; class Gammaproteobacteria; order Alteromonadales; family Alteromonadaceae; genus Alteromonas; species Alteromonas sp. DYW1. The sequence continues at coordinate 1,780,485 of NZ_CM186038.1, forward strand.
CGTGACTACCTATAAGGACAAAAATGAGCAATTCACTTCGTAAAACTGGGATCCCGATTATCATTCTTGTTATCGCGGTTGTTATTGCTGGCGGTATGGTGATGTCGCGCAAGCCGCCAGAAAAAAAGCCCGTTGAGGTGCAGCCATTACTGGTTGATGCTAAACCCATTCAATTTGAGAACGTGACTTTTGAAGTACTCACACAAGGTAATGTGGTGCCTAAAAATCAAACCGCGCTAACTGCACAGGTCTCAGGGAAGGTGGTAAAGGTCGCTGATAATTTTGTAGAAGGTGGATTCTTCAAGCAAGGGGATGTGTTAGTTGAGTTAGAGTCTGATGACTTTATTACTGAAGTTAAGTTGGCTGAAGCCGAGTTGGCACGCAGCCAGGCGGCGTTGCAAGAGGAAATCGCGCGTGGCCGTGTAGCCGAACAAGAGTGGCGTTCTGTGAATAAAACAACACCACCGGAATTGGGTTTGAGAAAACCACAGTTAGCCCGTGAACAGGCAAACGTAAAGGCTGCTGAGGCACAATTAGAGAGAGCCAAGCGCAATCTTGCTAGAACTAAGGTGCGTGCACCTTATGCGGGGATGGTGGTCTCGCGCAATGTTGACCTTGGTCAATTTATTACAACCGCTGCTAATTTAGGCGAGATTTATTCAACTGATACAGCTGAAGTACGTTTACCATTAACCGATAGCGATTTAGCGTTCATTGATTTGAGTGAAGCTGAGACACCAGCAAATCTGTCGGCGATTGTGGCCGGGAAAATGGCTACTTGGCAAGGTAAAGTGGTACGCAGTGAAGGCGTTTTAGACCAACGTTCACGCGTCGTTTATGCCGTCGTTGAGATTAATGACCCATACTTGGTTAAAGGTGAACGCAATGGTTTGCCTATTCGCTTTGGGCAGTTTGTAAACGCATCTATTTATGGCAACTCAGCTGAAAATCTTGTGGTATTGCCGCGTCATACGCTGCGCCTTGATGGAACGGTTGTGGTGGTAACACCAGAAAAGGAACTCGCAATCCGTGATGTTGAAGTTATGCGTGCTGACGAGGATCATGTGTACATCAATAGCGGACTGCTGGCAACAGACCGAGTTGCATACAGTGCGATCCCTAATCCATACAATGGCATGCCAGTAAGACTTGCAGGGGATGAAGAAACACCGTCAAAGTCCGACCAAGATGTCAGCGAAGACAGCGACGCGATAGCGCAACGGGGTGATGAATAATGTCACGCATAGATACGCATTCTGGAATTATCGCTTGGTTTGCACGCAATAGTGTTGCGGCAAACTTACTCATGTTTATTTTAATTGTTGGCGGCTTTTTTGGTGCCTATTCTATACAAAAGCAAGTTTTTCCAAATTTTGAGCTCAATATAGTACAAGTCCGAGTCCCTTATCTCGGGGCCGCACCGCAAGAAGTGGAGGAGGGCGTGATCCTCAAAATTGAGGAAGCAATCAAGGACCTGGATGGCATCAAAAAAATCACTTCTACCGCCACAGAAGGAATGGCTAACGTCAATATCGAAGTCGAGGATGAGTACGACACCCAAATCCTACTTGACGAAGTAAAAGCCCAAGTTGATGCGATCCCAAGCTTTCCAGCTAACACCGAAAAGCCCGTTGTCTATCGGCTGAAAGCTCAGCAGGACGTTATATGGGTATCTGTTTATGGTGATGCCAACGAGCGAGAGTTGAAGGAATTTGCCAAGGATTTACGCGACCAGATTGCGAATCTACCGGGAATTTCCAATGTGCAAGTTGTGGGTGACCGCGACTATGAAATCTCGATTGAGTTATCAGAGCAACGCTTACAAGAATACCAATTGACCTTCAGCGACGTTGTCAGTGCAGTACGCCAATCGTCGATTGATTTACCCGGCGGCGCGATTAAGTCAGAGAATGGAGACATTCTGTTACGGACGAACGGCCAAGCCTACAATGGTTGGGATTTTGCCCAAATCGTTTTATCCACGCGGGCCGATGGTACACGCTTGTTACTCGGTGATATTGCGACTATCGATGATGGTTTTGTGGAGAATAACCAGTACGCGTTATTTGATGGTAAGCCTGCGGTTAGTATTCGAGTGCGCGCTGTAGGTGAGCAAAATGCATTACAAATCTCTGAAGAGGTAAATCGCTTTTTAGATAAAAACCGCGCGAGTTTTCCGGCGAATATTCAAGCAGATTCTTGGGGCGATAGTTCGTTTTACCTCGCTGATCGCTTGAATATGATGTTAGAAAACATGCTCATGGGGGCTATTTTAGTCTTTATCGTATTGTCATTGTTTTTGAAAATTAAGCTTGCGTTCTGGGTTATTGTTGGTTTACCGGTTTGTTTCTTGGGTACGCTACTAGTGATGTCGTTGGATGCCGTTAATGTATCCATCAATATGTTGAGTTTGTTCGCGTTTATCTTAGTGTTAGGGATTGTGGTTGATGATGCCATTATTATGGGGGAATCGGCGTACAGCGAAATAGACAAGAAAGGCCACAGTGCTGAAAATGTGATTGCAGGGGTCAAGAAGGTAGCCATGCCGGCAACGTTTGGGGTGTTAACTACCATCGCGGCATTTACTCCAATGTTAATGGTCACAGGTGTCTTTGGGATTATCTGGAAGACCATAGGTTTGGTCGTAATCATTTGTTTGGCTTTTTCATTGATTGAATCAAAGCTGATATTGCCCGCGCATTTGGTGCATATGAAGTTGAAACCCTACGATCCGAGAAAGGCTAATCGTTTCCAACGGTTCCGCGATTTCTTTAGTGAAGGGATCAAAGATTTTGTTAAAAATACCTACACCCCGTTTTTACAAAAAGCCGTAAAGAATAGGTATACCACCTTAGCAACTTTTTTTGCCATGCTCATTTTAACCATTGGTTTATTTGGTGGTGGTTTCGTAAGGTTTGTATTCTTCCCCAATATTCCCAGTGATTTCATGATGGCATCAATTGAGCTTCAGCCTGGTTCCTCTCTAGCTTCACGCGATGCAGCAATAGACGAGATGCTGGTTGCTATGCACAAGATGGATGCTGAAGTAGAGGATGAATACGGTGAGGGTGTAGTCAAGCACTCGATTGCGTTTGATAACGGACCTCTTGCGGGACAGATTTTCGTTGAGTTGACTAAAGGTGAAACGCGCGACCTAACCGATTTTGAGATCCATGAATTATGGCGTAAATACATCCCAGAAATTGCCGGGGTTAAAACGTTTAGTGTCGGTTCTCCGGGAGGTCCAGGTGGTGGCTCTGATCTCAGTTTTGAGTTTAATTCATCCAATATCGATGAGCTGCGCGCGATCAGTCAGGATTTGAAAACCTATTTAGAAGGTTACAACGGCGTTACCGATATCAATGATACGTTCAGTGGCGGCGCCGATGAAATCAAGTTAGATATTCGCTCTGAAGCGCAAGCCCTTGGTATCACCTTGCAACAACTGGCACAACAGGTGCGTTTTGGCTTTTATGGCGCTGAAGCACAACGTGTGCAGCGCGATGATGAAGAAGTCAGAGTGATGGTGCGTTATCCCAAGGAAGAACGCACCTCGGTTGGGCACTTAGAGAATATGCGCGTGCGCACCCCAACCGGTGAAGAAGTGCCTTTCCGGCAGGTTGCAGACATCGAGTTGGGGCAGGGCTTTGATTCGATTATTCGCGTTGATGGCTACCGTTCAGTGACAGTCAGTGCCAAAGTCGACAAAGCGATATTAGAGCCGGGAGAAGTTGTGAATGAGATCACCAGTGACGTAATCCCCGATCTATTGCAACGTTATCCGCACGTAGACTTTAAATTACAAGGTAATTCGCGTGAACAACAAGAAGCAACGGTTTCATTATTGAAGGGCATGTTATTTGCCATGTTCGCGATCTATGCGTTACTGGCTATTCCATTGCGCAGTTATTCACAACCACTGATTATTATGTCGGTCATTCCATTTGGGATTGTTGGTGCGATTGTTGGCCATTTAATGCTTGGACAAGCGGTGAGCGTATTGTCAATTTGCGGGATTATTGCGTTATCTGGTGTGGTGGTTAACGATAGTTTGATTATGGTGGACTTTGTCAATCGCGCACGTAAAGAAGGGCACTCTTTGGTGAATGCCGCGATAGAAGCCGGAGCACAGCGCTTCAGAGCAATAATCTTAACTTCATTGACGACATTTATGGGGCTATTGCCGATTATCTTTGAGCGCAGTTTACAAGCCCAAGTGGTTATTCCGATGGCAATCTCATTGGCATTTGGTATTTTGTTCGCCACGGTCATTACGTTATTGTTAGTGCCAGCGCTTTACCTTATCTTGGATGATTTAAAACGTATCCTTAAGCGTAAAAAACCATTGCCGCCAGGTGATGACCCAACAGCTGCTATCGCCAAGTAAACGCATTACATACCGCGTGCAACAATTATGGCTTGCTTTGGCGTAAATAAGTAGAGTGTCGAGGTTACGTGCGGAACATTGCAAAAAAAAGCCCCAGATAATTAACTGGGGCTTCATGTAAAACGAACATTGCTCAAGAGTTCCCTGAGCATGTGCATCTAGGGTTTAGTAAAAACTAAATTTGACTTCAACACCCCATACGCGAGGTTCGTTTACGATACCTGTCAAGTTATTGAAATCTACCGCAGCTTTAACATTGTCTTCATCAGTAATATTGCGACCAAATAATGCTACCTGGTAACCTTCAGCATAATTTTCGTAACCAATACGCAAACCACCTTCGAAATTATCATCCGTTGTAAATTCAACAGAATCATACAAGAATAGGCTTGTTTCGCCTTGGAACGCCCAATCGGTATACGCAAAGAATTCGCCGTCGTCACCAAATGGGATCGCATACCGCGCCGTGAAGTTAAAGATGGTTTCTGGCGCTTGTGGGAATGGGTTACCATCAATCGACGCTGTGAAACCGTCAGGACGCGGATCAAATACCGTACAGTTACCTGTAGCGCCAAACGCTGGGTTAGCGCCGCATGGCATTACTGTAAGAGTGTCATCTTGAATTTCAGTGTGGTTATAACTGTAACCTGCGGTTAGCGTTAACGCTTCAGTTGCTAACCACTGGGCATCGATTTCAAAACCATAACCAACGCCTTTGTCAGCATTGACCAATGCAGTAAAGTTACTACCACCCCCAATCGCTGAAAGCTGCATGTCATCAATGACATAATAGAAAGTTGCAACGTTTAAGCGTAGCGAGTTATCCAATAAATCTGATTTAAAGCCTGCCTCAATTGAGTTGATGGTCTCTGCATCTGCCACACTCGGTGAACCCTCAAAAGCAACGTCTCGGCCTTGGATCGTCTGCGCTCGGAAACCATTGGCTAGGCGCGCAAACACTGACGTATTCTCAGTCAGGTTATAGTTTGCACTGAGTTCGAAACTAACCTGACCATCGTCAACATTAATATCTTCATAGTCTTGAATCGTGGCATCGCCAGTGACTAAGGCAAAGCCATTTACGTTTTGTGCACCAACAAATAGTGACTTCTCGTCATGGGTGTAACGCACACCACCGGTGATGTTTAGCTTTTCATTAACCTGGTAAGACGTTTGTGCAAATAGCGCCCAAGTGGTGTTTTCATGCGTGACAGTTGTGGCGCCAAAATAGCCATCAGTGCTGGTAACGCTAAATGATGAATCAAACAAGAATAAACCCGCTTGCCAACTCAATGCATCAGACGTATCGCTAGCAAAGCGGATTTCCTGCGTGAATTGCTCAAGATCATTTAAGTCATCCTGTGTAACGGCATCAAATGGGATAAAGCCCGGGTAGCTTAACTCTTCGCTACCATCGCCATTGATATCAGCAGGTGCAAACAATGCGACGCCACCATCGATATCACCCAAACTATAGCCCTCAGCAGTCTCCAAGGCGGTAATTGAAGTTACTGTGTAATCACCAAAGTCGTAATCCAGTTTGAGTGATGTACTAAAGTTACGGTATTCTTGTGGATTATTATCCGTGCCATCACCGGTCAAATCGCCGTTGTACCAAACCACATCACGATCATAATTTTGGTTAAGATCATTTGAGCCTTTGGTAAAAATGTTAGCTCTGAAAATAGAGGCTGTACCTTCAAGGTTGCGGCCATGCACATTCAGTAGCGCAGAGAAGTCATCGCTTGGAGAATACAACAACTGTGCGCGATAGGCTTTCTCATCGTAGCCACCCAATGCATCTTGCTGGTTAGTGTAAGCGTTATCGATATAATCATCGCGATCTTGTGAAAGCACAGAAATACGCCCTGATAGATCGTCTGTTAATCCACCACCAGCAGCCGCTTCAAAATTAATTGTGCCGTAAGAGCCAAAGCCGAGTTTAGTATAGCCGTCAAAATCTTGGGTTGGTTTTACGGTATCGAATTTTACGATACCGGCCGTCGTGTTGCGCCCAAATAAAGTACCTTGTGGACCACGAATGACTTCTACTTGTTGCATATCGAATAATGGAAAACTTTTTAGTACAACGTTTTCCATAACCACGTCGTCCATTACGATCGATACCGGTTGCGATGCAGCCAGATCAAAATCTGTATTACCGAGGCCACGCATATAAAAACGCGGTGCTACTCGGCCATTTGACGATTCTGCGTATAGGCCTGGGACTCTTACTGCCAGTGCGAGAATATCTTCACCGCCAGAAAACAAAGATTCGAAGCGCTCACCGTTAAGGGTTGCAATAGAAATAGGGACTTCTTGGATTGATTGTGTACGCTTTTGTGCTGTTACGGTGATTTTTTCGAGTACCGCATTCTCTTTTTCTTCAGCAGTCTGAGCCACAACAGCAGACGTACCCAGCGCACAGCATATAGCAAGCGTTAGTCGAGCTTTGTTTATTTGTTTCATTGTGTATACCAAAATGGGAGTTTTAGGTTTGAGTGTACTGACCAATCAGCAGCATAATTTTAACAGGAAGACAGCAACTCTGACCAGTGTAAATCAGCGCCGAAAGCTGGCCCTATAATAACCCGGAGAGAAACCTGTGATCCGTTTAAACAGGCGGGTAAATGAACTGACATCATCATACCCGACTTGTTGCACGATTTGGCTAATTGGTGTTGGTGTGCTGACTAGCAGTCGCTTGGCGTTTTCTAGTCGGATACTTTGTAAATACTGTTGCGGTGTTTGTTGGGTTGCGCGTTTGAATCGACGATTAAGTGTACGTGGTGAAAGCGATACCTGTGCAGCCATCGCATCAATATCAAGCTTGTTCGCATAATGGACATCTAACCAATCCTGCAGCCGCAGTATCTCATTATCATGATGGAATTTTTTCCGTTGCAATGGCGCATAGGCCGCTTGCTGGCCACGCGCAAAGTCGATGACATGGGCTCTAGCCGTGTCAGCTGCTGTAGCGTGATCGGTATAGCGTTCAATGATGCGTAAGACTAAATCGAACCAAGCCATGCCGCCGCCAGCGCAGAAAAAGGGTGGATCTTCAGTGATCAGCAGCTCTTCACGTAATTCGACTTTGGGAAAAAGCTGTTGGAATTGCGCCGAGTACCCCCAATGGGTTGTCGCCAAACGGCCATTCAATAGACCGCTATTGGCTAATAGAAATGCACCCGTACAGTTACTTGCGATATCACACCCTGCACGATATAGACGAATAAGATGAGGTAGAATCCCTCTTGTCTGTTCAAGCACCTGAGCAATATTACCGCCAATGGTTGGGATCATAACGATATCGGCCCGGTCAATATCTTCTAATGCAGCATGTGCCATCAGTATGTTGTTGTTAATGCAGCGCACCATACCGCCATCTAGACTGGCAATTTTAACGTTAAATAGTTTCTTAACCGGTTGTTGATTGATGCGTTGCATTGCCACGCCAGCTAAGGAGAACATATCAATCGCACCGCTGATCGATGACGCTAACGCTTGATCAAAACCGATGATAACGACCGAGTAGGGGGTTGCTAATGGTCGGTTGTGATGTTCCATAATGGTAATTGAGCCTATGCTATTAGTTCAATGAATGAATGGCTGAATAGACCAAAAATATGTCATTAGAGACAATTATAATCAAGATGTTTTCATGCAAAACTGATACATCATTTATCTATGAGGTTCAGCCATGGCAGAGCAACTTGTTCCGCGTCAGGAATTACAATTTCAATTATTTGAAAACCTAGCCGTCCATAAGCTACTTGAACGTGAGGTTTTCGCTGATCATGATGTGGCTTCAATTGCAGCGATTTTAGACACCGCAGAGCAAATTGCCGAAGAAAAATTTTTGCCTCACAACACAATTGCAGACAAAGACGAACCCACTTTCGATGGGCAAAAAGTAGCAATGCTTGATGCTGTGAAAGACGCATTTGATGCCTATCGTGAGGCGGGCTTTATTGCTGGTCGGTATAGTTTTGATGACGGTGGTTTACAATTGCCCGAAACGGTTATGACTGCGTGCGCCAGCTATTTTATGGCCGCCAACCCATCCTCTACCGCGTATCCATTTTTAACTGCCGCAGCGGCCAATGTGATCAGTCATTTTGCGGCGGAAAATATAAAACAGCAATTTATGCCGCGTATGCTCACCGGAGAATTCACTGGAACTATGGCATTAACTGAGCCGCATGCGGGTTCCTCTTTGGCTGACATTCGGACGTCAGCAACCCCAGCTGAAGATGGCACGTATCGCCTTAAAGGTAGCAAAATTTATATCAGCGGTGGAGAGCACGAGCTGGCGCAAAATATTGTCCATTTAGTATTAGCCAAGATCCCTGGCGGGCCTGCTGGTGTGAAAGGAATATCTTTATTCGTCGTGCCGAAATACCGTTTAGATGAAAACGGTCATGTAGGGCAACGTAATGACGTGACTCTCGCGGGGCTGATACACAAGATGGGTTATCGTGGTACCACGTCCACTGCCTTAACATTTGGTGAAAATGATGATTGCCACGGTTATCTGGTTGGAGAGCCGCATCAAGGGCTGCGCTATATGTTTATGATGATGAATGAAGCGCGAATCGGTGTGGGCTTTGGTGCAGCAATGATCGGTTATCGGGGCTATCGCTATTCATTGGAATATGCCAAAGATCGCGTACAGGGGCGCAAACCACCTCGAACCAAGCCTGACGATCCCGCTGTGGCGATTATTGAACACGGTGACGTTAAGCGTATGTTGCTTGCTCAGAAAGCGTACACAGAAGGTGGTATGGCACTTTGTTTTTATGGCGCAATGCTAGTCGATGATTTGACTAGTTTACCTGCTGGCGAAGAAAAAACCGCCACCGCTGAACTGCTCGATTTGTTAACCCCGGTGTGTAAAGCTTGGCCATCGGAATTTGGTCCAAAAGCAAATGATTTGGCAATCCAGATTTTGGGTGGAGCCGGCTATACCCGTGAGTATCCCGTTGAGCAATGCTGGCGAGATAATCGTTTGAATCCGATTCACGAAGGTACCAATGGGATCCAAGCACTTGATTTGATGACCCGCAAACTTTGGCAAAATCAACAATTGGGCTTAAGGACCTTGCAACAACGTCTAGCCCTTGATATTGCCGCTGCTCAAGCACCGCGCACTGCGGCGTTGGTCAGTGTGTTGCAACCGTATTTGGCGCGCTTACCCAGTTTAATACAACATATAGGCGAAACACTGCATAGTGATAAACAAGCCGCATTATTAGCGAACGCGCAATGCTTCATGAATATATTTTCTTCGGTGGTCGTCAGTTGGATGTGGTTGCGACAGGCCAATACCGCCGACCGACTATTAGCTGACGATACAGCGGGTAACAACCATCGCAAGCAATTCCTGGAGGGTAAATTGCGGGCAGCGGAATATTATTTCCGTTGGGAGCTACCACTGATAGAACGGGATTTTGGCCTTTTAATGGCCGTTGATGACCTGTGTGAAACCACGCAAGCCGACTGGTTTTAATTACCTCAAATAACACAATGAATTAAATAGGAATAAAACGATGGAAAACAGACAATTTTTACTCGCTTCTCGCCCTGTAGGTGAGCCAACCAAAGATAATTGGAAGTTAGTTACCGCAGAGACTCCGGAACTGGGTGACAATCAAATTTTGGTTCGGATTGATTTTATCTCTCTTGATCCTGCGATGCGTGGTTGGATGAATGAGGGTAAAAGCTATATTGAACCGGTTCAAATTGGCGCGGTGATGCGGGCAGGCACCGTGGGCGAAGTCTTGGAGTCAACCGATCCAAATTTTGCCGTGGGTGATTTTGTCTATGGTCACTTCGGCGTTCAGGAATACGCTGTTGTTGATACTCAAGGCGTACATAAAGTCGATCCGAGCTTAGCTCCACTGGAACGTTACTTAGGCGTTCTAGGCATGCCTGGAATGACGGCTTACTTTGGTATTTTAGATACCGGTAATCCGCAAGCGGGTGAGACCGTAGTAGTATCAGGAGCTGCTGGAGCTGTTGGTACGGTTGTCGGACAGATTGCAAAAATCAAGGGTTGTCGTGTTATTGGTATCGCGGGCGGTCAAGATAAGTGTGATTACCTAATTAATGAGCTCGGCTTCGATGGCGCAATCGATTATAAAAACGAAGATGTAAAGCAAGGCTTGAAGCGTGAATGCCCGAAAGGCGTTGATGTTTACTTCGATAATGTTGGTGGTGATATTTTAGATGATGTGTTAACTCGCATTAACTTTAAAGCACGTATCGTTATCTGCGGAGCAATCAGTCAATACAATAATACGACGCCAGTTAAAGGGCCGTCTAACTACTTATCTTTGCTCGTTAATCGTGCGCGTATGGAAGGTATCGTAGTCTTTGATAATGCGAAAAACTACGGTAAAGCCGCAGCGGAAATGGCTGGCTGGATTGCGCAAGGTAAACTCAAAGCTAAAGAGCATGTGGTAGAAGGTTTTGAAAAATTCCCGGAGACATTGATGATGCTATTCAAAGGTGAAAACTTCGGTAAATTAGTACTTAAAGTCGACCATGAGGACTAGGCATGACAAGCTTAAGCGGTAAAAGAGTCGTCATCACTGGTGGAGCATCGGGGATTGGCGCGGGCGCAGCACAATTGTTAGCTGAGCGTGGTGCGAGTGTGGTAGTCAGTGATGTTAACGTTAAAGCCGGAGAATCTTTGGTGCACGCTTTGTCTGGGCAAGGAAAGGTCGCATATTTCTGGCAAACTGATGTGGCCGATCCAGATGCCATCCAGCGTTTGATGGCGTTCGCAAATGAAACGCTGGGCGGGATCGACGTACTATTGAATAATGCTGGTATTGATCATGACCCGGCACCCTTTTTAGATATCCCCCAAACGGCGTTTGATCGCAATATTGCGGTTAACTTGACTGGCGTTTGGCATTGCATGCGAGCGGCGTTGCCGATAATGTTAAAGCAGGGCAACGGCCAAATAATCAATGTAGCCTCTGTTGCTGGATTACGTTCTTCTCCGATGCTGGCTGCTTACAGTGCGGCTAAGCATGGGGTTATAGGGTTAACTAAAGCTGCTGCAGTAGAGTACGCGCGCGCGAACATCCGCTGTAACGCTATTTGTCCAAGCTTTATTGATACACCGATGGTGCAAAATACACTGCAGAAAGTGGATGAGCGGGCACAGCGCGCCATTGTTGGCGCGAATCCTATGAAACGTCTGGGTAAAGTCGAGGAAATCGCCAGTGCAATAGCATGGCTAGCGAGTGACGAATCCAGTTTTATGACGGGGCAAAATGTCGTTTTAGACGGTGGAATGCTCGCGTAACAGAGAGATTTAATAATGCAGAATTTGTTTGATTTAAGCGGTAAAACCGCGCTTGTAACAGGTGCGAGTCGAGGTATTGGTGAATCAATTGCGCGCCTACTAGCACACTATGGTGCACATGTGATCGTATCTAGTCGTAAAATAGAGGACTGCCAAAAAGTCGCAGATAGTATTGTCACCAATGGAGGGAAAGCGACAGCATTGGGTTGCCATGTCGGTGAAATGGATCAAATTGAACAGCTGTTCGATACTCTCAAGCGAGACTTTGGGAAACTCGATATTTTAGTTAATAACGCAGCTGCGAACCCTTATTTTGGACATATACTGGATACCGATCTTGGGGCCTATAATAAGACGGTTGATGTTAATATTCGTGGCTACTTCTTTATGTCGATAGAGGCTGGCAAGATGATGCGAGAACAAGGGGGCGGTGTGATCCTCAACACCGCATCTGTCAATGGGATCCGCCCAGGAGATATGCAGGGGATCTACTCAATAACCAAGGCTGCCGTGATCAGCATGACTAAATCTTTCGCCAAAGAATGTGGTCGTTTTAATATTCGTGTCAATGCATTGCTACCGGGTTTGACTGAAACCAAGTTTGCCTCTGCACTAACGACCAATGAAAAGATACTGAAAACGGCGTTAATGCAAATTCCATTAGGTCGTACCGCGCAACCTGATGAAATGGCAGGAACAGTGCTTTACTTAGTGTCTGATGCGTCTAGCTATACAACGGGCGCTACAGTAGTCGTTGATGGCGGATACTTAGTTTAATGACCATTTGGGTTGATGCCGATGCATGTCCCGTAATTGCGCGGGACATTCTGTTTAAAGCCTGTCAACGGAAGCCTATGCCATTGCGCTTAGTTGCTAACCAATTTATCAAAACACCGCCAGCACCACACATCAGTAGTATAGTGGTAGAGAAGGGCTTTGATATTGCAGACGATTATATCGCTGCAAATTGTGTGGCAGGGGATTTGGTGATCACCTCTGACATTCCTCTCGCCGCTGAAGTGTTGGCCAAAGGTGCGGACGCGTTAAATCCTCGTGGTGATAGTTATGATCGAAGTAGTATTCGAGCGCAATTAACGATGCGAGATTTTATGGATACTATGCGCGCCAGTGGCGAACGAACCGGCGGGCAAAAAGCCTACGGTCAGCGGGAAAAACAGGCGTTTGCCAATGCGTTAGACAGGTGGCTTACTAAAGCCACCTGAAACTTGGTGTTATAAAACCGCAATAATGCTATCAGCCAAACGCTCAACGTTACTTTGGTTGATACCGGCAATATTAACGCGACTAGAATCGACAAAGTATACGCTATTTTGTTCCCGCATCTGTTGCACTTGCTCCGGTGAGATGCACAGGTATGAGAACATACCTTTTTGCTGGTTAATGAACGAGAAATCTCGCTTAGCGCCCTTATCAGTCAACGCATTAACTAACAATGCACGCAGCTGCTGCATGCGTTCGCGCATTGCATTGACTTCGTCTATCCAGTTTTGCTTAAGTTGGGCATCACTGAGAATAATATCGACTAATGCGCCACCATAACTGGGTGGCATTGAGTAAATACCACGCGCTACGCTTTGGATCTGACTTTGTGCGATCGCTTTAGTTTTGCTATCTGCCGTGATGATCGCCGCAAGGCCGACACGTTCACGATATAAGCCAAAGTTTTTGCTACAGGAAGCAGCAATGATCACTTCCGGTAGGCGCTCGGCAAACAAGCGGATTGCATAAGCATCTTCTTCTAATCCATCACCGAAACCTTGGTAGGCAATGTCAAAGAAGGGTAAAAATCCTTGTTGCTCGGTCACGGCTAATACTTCACGCCATTGTGCAGGAGTTAAATCACCGCCGGTTGGGTTATGGCAGCAACCGTGGAATAGCACCACATCACCTTTGGGAACTTGTTTTAGCGCATCTAGCATTTGCTCAAACTTGACCGCAGCATTGGCTTTGTCAAAGTAGGGATAGGTTTTAATTGCGAGACCGGCATTACCGATCAATGGAATATGGTTGGCCCAGGTCGGATCACTAACCCAAACCGTTAGATCTTTATTCACCCGGGTTAACAGCTCCGCTAAAATGCGCAATGCCCCACACCCACCTGGAGCTTGTACAGCAGCGACACGATCCGCTAATAATACAGGGCTACTATCAGCGAGGATAAGTTTTAACATGCCATCAATAAACCCTTGCACGCCTTGTGGTGTGATATAGGTTTTAGTGGTTTCCGATGCAATCAATTGTTTAGCAGCGGCGGCCACCGCTTTGACGATTGGAGTATTCCCTTGTTCATCTTTATACACACCAACGCCCAAATCGATTTTATTCGGGTTAGGATCTTGTTTATAAGCGGCGGATAATCCCAAAATTGGATCTGCGGCTAACTGGGGTAATACTTCAAACACGGAAAGTCCTCATTAGGTTAGGTTGGCGACCGGCGCATTATGCCATTGTGTTTATACTTCTGACCAGTGTGCGTTGTTATTATTCTTAGTGAGCAGAGCAGTTGTAATGCGCAATAATAATTTACTGGACTTAATTCTTTAAACTAAACGTAAAACGTTGCTGGTCTTCAACCACGCCTGTGGATGAAAAGCTTCGCTCTAACCAATGCACTTCGCCAGAATGGCTAACGAGTAGCAACGTACTAGCACGCGTTCCGTAATCCTCGCCAGTGATAAATATCGATGACAAACGTTTTTCCCAAACGTGCGGAACGCCGGTGCTTGGCAAGTGTGCATCTTCGGCGAGGGTAGTATCGGCAAGAATGGTAAAGAGCGCATCAGTATTAATATCAGGGTGCGTTTCGCAATAGTTTTGGAGTGCTTGTTTACCGCGTTGGATCTTAGGCCAGGGAACATCCAAACTGGCGTTTGAAAGTCCATAATAACCGGTCACCAGTCGATGCTCTTCACTCAAGTAATTGTTGTACGTGCGCAAGTCGAGCGAAGGTAAATCAGCAAGTAGCAGATTATAACCATTATAGACGTGATTTGTGCTTCTTAAGTCACGTATGTACTGCTCAATACTGCTGTCTTGGGTCAGAAAATTTGCGACTAACTCGCCGCGCGTTCGCGCCTCAGGATTGTTTCTTTGCGGGTCACGAATATTGGTTAATGCGGCAAATTTACCGTGCCGCGTAACCCCCATCCAGGTGCCGCCGGCTTGTAAATCAATGCCAGCAATGAGATATGGGTGAGCAGGCCAAAATTGACTCTGTTGCGTCGGGCGCTGGTGAAACTCGTCACGATTCGCTGCAACGATCAGAGGGTATTTAGCATGCTGTTTAACCGCAATGAATAAAATGCACATAGCTCCGCGACCAATAGAAAGCTGATCCTTTAAATAGATGATGCTATTATATTTTTACGCATTTTTCTGCAGTAATCGCGATGTCAGATAAACAAACGTCAAGTATTTGTCCTGAGTTGATGGGCGATCCACCGCGCGGTGGTAATCGATTTACTGGTTGGCTCGGACAATTCTTGATGAGGCTAGCCGGTTGGTCGTTCCAGGGCGAACTTCCACGCTATCGGAAAATGGTCATCGGGGTAGCGCCACATACGTCAAATTGGGATTTTTTTTTAGGCGTGGCTGTTTTATTCGCGTTGCGCATTCGGATCCGGTTTTTAGGCAAACATACGATTTTTGTTCCCGTCGTTAAACAACTTTTGCAATCAATTGGAGGGATCCCTGTTGACCGCCGCTCACCTCACGGCGTCGTTGGTCAAGTGGTTGATGAGTTCGCGCGCAAAGATGAAATGATCTTAGCCATCGCGCCCGAGGGTACGCGCTCACCAATATATCCGTGGAAGACGGGATTTTTAGCAATTGCGGCATCTGCCAAGGTACCTGTGGTATTGATTGGCTTTGACTTTAAGTTAAAGAAAATCATATTTGGCCCCGTCTTGTCGCCAGAGCTAGTGATTGCGGATAAAATGCACATGGTCTACGAATTTTTTGCTACAGTGCACGCTAAATACCCACACAATGTTAAATTTCCGGAGCAGTAAGTTTTGTTAAATACAGGTTTTACCACTCGCTTAGTCCATGCCGACCGGTCTTTAAATGCCCCTGAATCAGGTGGTGTGCATAGTTCAACGTCACAATCAGTGTTGTTTGAATATGCGGATGCGCAAGAGCTTGTGGATGTGTTTCAGGGTAAGAAAGCCGGACATGTTTATTCGCGCTCGTCATCCGGTTCAGTCAATGCTTTACAGGCGATTTTGAACGATATTGAAGGTGGAGTGGGGGCACTTTGTTTCGCTACAGGTATGGCTGCAATTGCAAGTACGCTAATGGCTCTGTTACGTGCGGGTGATCATATTATTGTGAGTCGCTACCTATTTGGTAATACGCGCAGTTTTATGCAAACCCTTGAGGCGTTCAATGTAACGGTCAGCTATGTGGACGTGACTGACATTCGTAACGTGATCGATGCCTATCAACCCAATACCCGCATGGTATTTTGTGAAACAATCGCGAATCCGGTCACACAGGTCAGTGATTGTGTCGCGATCGGTCAGTTTTGTAGTGAAAATCAGCTGATCTTTATGGTCGATAATACCATGACCCCCGCGTATTTATTTGATGCTAAGGCAGTTAAAGCGAGTTTAGTCGTCAGTTCTTTAACTAAATATATCGGTGGGCATGGTAACGTGCTAGGCGGTGTAGTAGTTGATATGGGGCAATTCGATTGGCAGAACTACGCCAATATTCATCCTAACTATCGAGGGGCGGATGTAACTCAGTGGGGTCTGACACAGATTAAGAAGCGAGGATTGCGCGATATCGGCGCTACCTTAGCGCCAGAATCTGCCAGCCGTCTAGCGCTTGGTCTTGAGACTTTAGCGCTGCGCATGGATAAAGCGTGTGACAATGCGCTGCAACTTGCGACTTGGCTGAATTCGCATTCTGCCGTTGCGCAAGTGTATTATCCAGGTTTAGCTGAGCACCCACAACACGGAATGGCGCGTGAACTTTTTACGACCTTTGGCGCCATCCTAAGTATTGAGCTCCAGTCCCATATTGACCCAGTCCAGTTTCTCAATGCACTTAAACTTGTACTTTCTGCCACGCATTTAGGCGATACACGAACACTCGCGCTGCCAGTTGCTTCTACGATTTTCTTTGAAAACGGGGCGGACGCAAGACAGGAAATGGGGATCAGTGATAACTTGATCCGCTTTTCAATTGGCATCGAAGATATTCACGACCTTATCATTGATTTCAAACAGGCATTTGCGCAGTTTTAGGCTGCGGCAGTCAGTATTAAATTAAAAAAGCCCTTCTGTATCAGAAGGGCTTTTACGTTTAACTAACGCTTAAAAAAGTTACTGCAACGTTTCCGTGATAACGCTATCGATAACATGGATCACACCGTTGGTCGTGTAAACATTGGTCGTTGTTACATTAGCACCCTGAACTTGCAAAGCGACTGGTGCTTGGGACACTGCCCACCAAACATCATTTACACCATTACCGTTGGTATCTCCTGCGGCTTCATCACCGGCAAAGAAATACAGCGGGCGTCCCTGATAGGTGGCTTGTAAGTCACCATTGCCACGCTCAATCACGCTCAAGCCAGGCAAATCAGAGACACTGTCGTCGGTGACAAGTACCGGCGGCCAGTTATCAGCACAGGCGTCATTACAGGTGCTGCCACTGGTACCTAAGTCGTTGTCAAAAACATATACTGTAAAGTCAGGCGCTGCGCTTCCTGTGCCGCCGATAAGTCTTTGATTAATGGCATCATATGCAACTTCGGTCGTAGAGTCGTTTACGCCTTGCGTAAAGTTCACAATATTTACACTTACATCATCATTAGCGAGTGTATCAACACTGCCACCGTTAGCGGCATACGCCTGTACTGCACTGATCTCAGCTCCTCCAACCACGTGCTGAAGTAGCACTGTGGTTAAAGCACTAGTATCCGCCAGTAGTGCCGATAGAGTATCGTCATCTAGTTTGTCAAACGCCGCATCCGTTGGGGCGAAAACGGTGAAGGTCGCATTACTATCATTTAACGTATCAGCGAGATCTGCCGCTTGTACGGCAGCCAGCAGGGTTGAAAAATCGGGGCTGCCCGCAACAACTTCAGCAATTGTTTGGGTTGGATTGTCTTTATCACTGGGTGGAACGATGACTTGATCCATGACATGAATGACACCATTAGAGGCCATTATGTCGGTGCTTGAGACCGCTGATTGGTTAACGTACAAAGTCGAACCCGACAACGATAAAGCGGCTTGCTTCGTATTTGCCATGGTAACGAGGTTATCGCTTGATTGAGCAATACCTACAGCGGCATCCGCTAGTACAGCTGCATCTGTAATTACGTGATAGAGCAAGATGTTACTAAGCGCATCAGTGTCGTTCAGCAACGCTGTGATCGTGTCTTCACCCAATAGCGCAAATGCTGCATCAGTGGGTGCAAATACAGTAAACTCCGAGTCTTCACTACTCAGCACAGCGTCAAGGCCGGTCGCCTGTAACGCAGCAACTAAAATACTAAAATTATCGGAAGTTGAAGCAATATCCACGATGTTTTGTGACGGCGCTGGTACTTCAACGTCACCCACGACCACTGTATCGATAATGTGAATGATACCGTTGGTTGTGTATATATCTGTTGTAGAAACTGATGCACCACCAAAGGTCAGGTTTCGCGTGTCTAGATTTAAGCCGATATCAATACTTGTGCCAGATAACGTCTCAGCCGCGCCGCCAGCTAAGCTGTATGCCGTGGTGGAGTTAACTTCGCCCCCAACCACATGCTGCAGTAGTATTTCAGTGAGAACATCAGGGTTAGCTAAGAGCGTCGCTATGGTCTCTTCGCCTAGCATCGCAAAGGCTTCATCAGTGGGAGCGAAAACAGTAAACTGCTGGCTCTCGTCAGCGAGAACTGCATCTAGCTCAGCGGCCTGTAATGCTGCTACCAACGTGGTAAAGCTACCGGCAGCGACTGCAGTTTCGACTATATTTGCAGTGGGTTCGCCGCGCGGTACCGGTGGCAATAGTACAGCATCGATAACGTGAATGATGCCATTGTCAGTGGCGATATCGGTGGCAATCACTTGTGCTTGGTTAACGAAAAGGTTGCCCGTTGGGTTGGACAACCCAACACTCGCACCATTGACCGTTTCTACAGTGGTACCTACAGCATTTATTGCTGCTGAAGCATCAATTTCACCGCTTAGAACATGATAGGTCAAGATATCGGTGAGTTGCTCGGTATCTGTTAACAAAGCGTTTATTGTATCCTCGCCGAGGAGTGCAAACGCATCATCTGTGGGTGCAAAAACAGTAAAGCTTGCACTCGGATCGGACAAAGTTACGTCTAAACCCGTTGCTTCCAATGCTGCTACTAAGGTAGTAAAACTGCCGTCGGCAACAGCCACGTCAACGATTGTGGTTGGGGCCGGTTCAGGTTGTGGTGGTGCTGGGGGTGGGGGAAGATCATCAGAGTCTGACCCACATCCTATTAGTCCTACAAGCGCGAACGCGCTCAACATCTTGGCTAAGCTTCGCATAATGTTTCCTCTTCGTTTTCAATGTCGAGTTACTTACGCTAGTGCAGGAGAAGTAAGATCATGACAATCACAAAGATGACAAAAGTTTAATGTTTAACCTGTAATCGCACTTTAAATTCTATTTATTCGAATATAAACGACTAAATAATGCGTTTTATTTTCTACTTTTCTGGTTCTAAGATTGTGTGAACTTAATTTTTAAACGAGAAATAGTTATGCAAAGAATTTTAGTGATCCAGTCCAGTTTGAATGCTGAAAAAGGCAATTCATCTAAACTAGCGCAGGTGTATATCCAAGCAGCAAGTAATGACCCAAAAACCGTGATAACTGTGCGTGATTTATCACAGTTAAATCTGCCGCACTTGAGTGAAGTGGAAATGCAAGCGTGGATGACACCAGAAACTGAGCGCACGGCTGAGCAACAGCAATTGGCGCAGTTATCCGATGACATTGTGAGTGACGTAACTAACGCTGATGAAATCGTTTTAGCCGTACCGATGTATAACTTTGGCATTCCGAGTAGTTTAAAAGCGTGGATTGATCGGCTGGCCCGTGCAGGTGTTACCTTTAAGTACACTGAAAACGGTCCTGTCGGTCTACTTGAGAATAAGCAGGTAACAGTTTTAGCTGCGCGTGGCGGAAAATACCAAGGCACCGCATTGGACACTCAAACCGAGTATTTAAAACATTTTTGGCAGTTTGTTGGCGTAACGGATATTCGTTTCGTCTTTGCAGAAGGATTAGCGATGGGCGAAGAGGTCGCTTCACAAAGTTTTTCAGCCGCACAAAAAAATATTTTGGAACTTATTTAGCTTTGCACCGGTCTATCAATATGTAGCGCAAATTTGATTTAAATTTCCTACTGTGTGTTCCAAGTTGAGTGTGCTTGTTTACCCCGCGAAGTCGCGGGGTTTTTTTTGTGTATTAGAGGGTTAATGCAGATTCAATAGCCGCGATAAGGTCTTCATCATCCGGTTTAGTGAATGAAGAGTAGCTCTCTACCACATCGCCATTTTTGTTAACCAGATATTTATAAAAGTTCCACTTTGGTGCCGTGCCTGATTTTTCAGTCAGCATCCGATAGATTGGATCTGCTTCGTCGCCACGCACAGATACCGCTTCAAACATTGGAAATTCGACCCCATAGGTTAGCTCACACAGTTCCGCGGTTTTCCCTTCATCTTCGTCTTCTTGATTGAAATCGTGCGACGGAAATCCGAGTACAGTAAAGCCTTTGTCTTTGTATGTGTCGTACAATTTTTCAAGGCCCTCAAACTGTGGCGTGAAACCACAATAGCTGGCAGTGTTAACGATTAACAAGGTCTGCCCTTGGTATTCACTGCATAGGTTAACCGTTTCTTGTGAGTTTAATTTGCGTTTGACGAACTTAAGTACATCGGGACATTCATCAACCGCGTGGCTCGGCAATGCAACTGAGCATAAAACAATTAAAGTTAACAATAGCCATTTTTTCATTATGTTTCCTTATTCATTGGCATATGAAGATAAAACGCGCAACGGGTAAATTGGATCACATCAATCTCCAATTATCGGCAAATACTGGTTAATTCTCAGTATATTTTTGCAAATCTAATATGCGACGAGTGACTGCTGATTTCGCGTTTAGCGTGTTTGACTGCTGAGCCATTTTTGATGCTATAGTTTGCAGCGATAAAAATAAGGGCAATGACTATGTTAATAACACCAAAACCGATCGTGGTCGCACTTTTTTGCGCTAGTTTAAGTGCTTGTGTCGCTACCCAGCCTGACACTACTAGCCGCACATTGGCTGATGCCAACCCCAGTGCCACGCAAATAATCACGCCGCCTGCTACTGATTTCTCAGCAACGGGTATTGCTGACGCTATTACGCTGGAGCGCATCATGGCAGATCCCGATTGGTTGGGCCGCCAACCCTCATCACCCGGTTGGAGTCTTGATGGAACTCAGATCACCTATAAACGCAAACGCCAAGGGTCAAAGTTAGAAGACTTTTTCATTACGACCACAAGCGCACAAAACAACGGTGAAAAAGCAGCATTACAAGACTTACACGTTATTGATCGTGAGATGCAAGTTGATTCTCAGAATGGTAAACAATCAGCCTGGATTTTTGAGAGTAATATTTACCTTTATCAACACGATACTGGCCAAGTAATACAATTAACCCGCGATAGCGATTCGCCACGTGACTTACTGTTTTTGACCGATGGGCGCCTGGCGTTTCGCATTGACAATCGCTACATTGCCATTGACCTAACGACGGGCATGCGTGATGAAATTATTAGTTGGCAGTACGCAGATAAACCTAAAGCGGTCCAGGAAGCAGAAGACTTCATAGCGCGCGAACAAATTACATTGATTGATTACATCGCCAATAAACGCGCTGACCGTCAAGCCAGTGCTGAGTATTCTGAACAGGTGTTGCAGCAAAATAAAACGACAACGACACCTACCGTCTATCTCCCCAAGGGGCATACCAACGTTCAGGTGGCGTTATCACCAGACGCGCAGCATATCATCATTGCTAGTCGGGAAAATAAACCCTCGCGACAAGATACCGATATTATGCCGCATTATATCCAGGAAGATGGTCGCATTGCCGCTGAACGAGTACGACGTCGTGTCGCTGATGCATCACCCGAAAGCCATTCCCTATGGCTGGTAAATGTGGCAACGCAACAAGTGTCTGAGTTAGAAAAACATGTGCTACCTGGTTATAACGATGACGTCTTGGCAGAGGTAAAACGAGAGAATGCCAAGGCACGGGGAGAGGATTACCAAGTCAACCGTTTACCGCGTGATATCGGTTTATTACAAAGCTGGTATGGGCACCCTGCGATTGTATGGCAGGCTAATGGGAAGCACGTCGCGATGATGTTGGAGGCCTGGGACAATAAGGACCGCTGGATTGTTTCGGTTGATTTTGAGAAACAACAGCTAGTCACTCAACATAGGCTCTCAGACGACGCATGGATTAATTATGCATTTAACCAATTTGGCTGGTTAAATCAAAGTGAAACCCTGTATTATTTGTCTGAAGAAAGTGGTTATTCTCAGCTGTATATCAAGCCTGTAGAGGGAACAGCTAAAGCGCTTACTCAAGGGCGGTATGTGGTAGATAATGTAGCGTTTACTCGTGATGACCAATATGCTTACTTTACGGCCAATATTAAACATCCAGGCATTTATGAGGTTTATCGTGTCGCGGTAAATTCCGCGCAAATAAGTGCGCTGACTGACTTAAATGGTATGACCGACTATGTGTTAAGTCCTGATGAAAGCACATTGCTATTAACCCACAGCAAACTGACTTTACCACCGGAACTGTATACCGTAAATGTTGAAGAACCTGTGGTGCAACGCATTACTAATACTGTAAGTGCAGAATTTTTAGCACTGCCATGGGTTGCACCCAGTATTGTACCGGTTGATTCAAGTCATGCCACTGATCCCATTTATTCGCGGGTTTATTTACCTACGGATGATTCTACTGAAAAACGCCGAGCGGTTATTTTTAATCACGGGGCTGGTTATTTGCAGAATTCGCATATGGGGTGGTCAGGCTATTTTCGCGAGTTCATGTTTCATAGCATGCTAGCTCAACAAGGTTACGTAGTAATGGACATGGACTATCGAGCATCAAAGGGCTATGGACGTGACTGGCGTACTGCAATTTACCGTCAAATGGGTACCCCAGAGATTGAAGACCTCGCCGATGGTGTTGAATGGTTAGTGGCGAATGCGAATGTTGATCGTGAGCGGATCGGCACATACGGGGGCTCATATGGCGGTTTTATGACGTTTATGGCGTTATTTACCCGACCAGAATTGTTTCAAGCCGGAGCTGCACTGCGTCCAGTCAGCGACTGGGCTCATTATAACCATCCTTATACAGCGAATATTTTGAATACACCGGATGTAGACCCGATAGCGTATCGTCGCAGCTCACCGATTTACTATGCTGAGGGTTTACAGAAGCCATTGTTGATCAATGCGCCTATGGTTGATGATAATGTGTTTTTTGTTGATGTTGTGCGCTTGGTACAACGCTTGATTGAGTTGGAAAAAGAAGATTTTGAAACGGCAATTTACCCGGTCGAACCGCACGGTTTTGTTCAGCCTAGTTCATGGCTGGATGAATATCGCCGAATATTTAAGCTCTTTGAAGAAAATCTATAATTGCATCAGCCCTCTTCGGAGGGCTTTTTTAATGCGCTTAACGCACCCCAACATAAACCGGCAATTGCGCCCAATGCATGTGCATTGATTGCAACTGAGGCTTCAATTAGAGCAGCAATATCACTAGTATCGCCCCCCCATTGTTCAAAGCCAACCTTGAGCGCTAATCCTAACAACAGGAGCCAACCGGTTTTGTCGCCGCGTTGAATGTCAGTACAAGCGCCCCAGGCAAATATACCGTGGAGAACCCCGGACATACCCACATAAATCAACGTAGGTTCAATCAAATACAAGCCTAAACCCGTGCAAATTGAGATCATTAACCAGGCCAGTGTGAATCGGAAGGGCGTGTAATAATCACCGTGTAGAGCCCATAACAGTAGCAAACCGGCAAGATTTAACACGAGGTGCCAAACATTGGTGTGCATCAGGTGAGCGGTTATCAGACGGTAGTATTCTCCAATATTCACGTGTTCTGCCGATAGTGCCAGCGCGCGTGAGGCTGCAGGATCAAAAAACCAGCCAAAGATTGCCACGCAGGCGAGAAAAGCCGGTACAATCCAAAAACGCGGGGCAGTAGCAAATACAAACCTATTCATAAACGTGAGTCGATCATTTAACATCGTTGGGTATCATACCGCTTTATTTAAGAAAGTCATTTGCTTGGGCCCAGTCAGCAAAGACTTATAATAACAAGCCTCAAGAGGTCGTAACTATGTCAGATATACAGGTGGCACTGCAAAATCAGTTGCTTACTATCACTATAAATCGTCCTGCCAAAAAGAACTCACTGACCCGTGAAATGTATCAGGCTATGGGAGATGCGATTGAAAGTGCCGCAGAGTCGGATTGTAAGGTGGTCTTACTGCAGGGGGAAGGTGAATGTTTTACTGCGGGCAATAATATTGCCGATTTTGCCTCTGTCGATGACGCCGAACACGTCAATGAAACCGCACATTTTATGAATGCCTTAATGCGTTGTGAACTGCCAGTAGTGGCTAAAGTAAAGGGGCTTGCTGTCGGTATCGGCACGACCATGCTATTGCATTGTGATTTTGTTTATTGTGATGACAGTGCGCGTTTTATCATGCCGTTTATTGATCTGGGCTTGGTTCCAGAGTATGCATCCAGTTATTTATTGCCACGTCTAGCCGGTCATCGTAAGGCTGCCGAATGGTTAATGTTAGGTAAACCTTTTAATGGCGAAGAGGCTGAAAAATTTGGTATTGTTACTGCGCAATTCGCTGCCTCTGCGCTCGATGAAATGGTTAACAATGTAATTACTGCATTAATGGCAAAGCCAAAACTGGCGTTAGCAACCACCAAACGGTTGATGAAAACTGACCACAAAGCGGTCGAAGAACATATGAACGAAGAGCTGGATTTTTTTATTGAAGCTATGCGTTCTGAACCAGCGCAGGAAGCTTTTGCTGCATTTTTGCATAAAAGGCCTATTAACCCGGAAAAGTTTAAGTAAATGATAAAAAGAGTACACCTGATTTGTTGGCTTAGCGCACTTTGGTTTTCAAGTAGCGCTGCGGTTGCGCAATCGTCGACTATTCAAGGTCGCGAAGATCGCGAGCCCGAGGCCGCTACAGGTTATGCCGACAAAAAGGCCTTCACTGCCAATCAATACATGGTTGTGGCTGCTAATCCTTATGCCAGCTGGACGGGGCGTAATGTCCTAGAACGTGGTGGTAGCGCGATTGATGCTGCTGTCGCTATTCAGGCCATGCTCACCTTGGTTGAGCCCCAATCTTCTGGTATCGGTGGTGGTACATTTATCCTCTATTGGGATAATCAAAACAAACGATTACACACCTTTGATGGGCGCGAGACCGCCCCGGCAGAGGCCAATGCCTATTTGTTTACCGAGAAAGGGAAGCCGATGAAATGGCGTGATGCTGTCGTTGGTGGACGGTCGGTTGGCGTCCCGGGGGCATTGCGAGCGTTGGAACTTGCGCATGCCGAGTTTGGTCAATTGGATTGGTCAGTATTGTTTGATGATACGATTATTACCGCGCAACAGGGATTCACTGTATCTGAACGCTTACATCGTTTATTGACGCTGGATATCCATCCGGGACTTAAACAGTTCCCTGCGACGAACAGTTATTTTTATCCAGCAGGAAAACCTTTGGCCGTAGGGAGTAAACGAAAAAATATAAAACTGGCAAATACGCTGCGTAAAATTGCTGCAAATGGGGCTGACGCGTTTTACCAAGGAGATATACCCGCGCGGATAGTTGATGCGGTGCAAAATAGCAGTATTAATCCGGGCGTCCTCGAAGTGAGTGATTTTGAGGGGTATCAAGCCATTAAGCGAGCGCCCGTTTGTGGTAATTATCGCAATAACCAAGTTTGTGGTATGGCTCCCCCCAGTTCAGGCGGTATAAATGTGGTGCAGATTCTAAAGATGCTTGAGGGCTTTGAGCTTAACAAAATGACACCTAACTCCTTAGAGTTTGCGCATGTGTTTACTCAGGCAACAGCTATGGCATACGCGGATAGAGACATGTATGTGGCGGATTCAGACTTTACCAATCTGCCATATGCTGCCTTGATCAACGACACTTACTTAAGTCGACGCGCCGAGGGGATAAAGCCCAACGAAAAAATGCGACGTTTTAGAGCTGGTAAGCCTTATTCAGAAGCACAGTTAAGTGCTGATTATTCACTGGAACTACCCAATACCAGCCATATCGCGATTGTCGATAAGCAGGGTAATGCGGTTTCCATGACCTCGAGTATTGAGTTTATGTTTGGTTCAGGTTTAATGGTTGAGGGTTTTTTGCTGAATAATCAATTAACCGATTTTTCACTGACTCCAACGCGTAATCGGTTTCCAGTGTTGAATCGGGTAGAACCCAATAAGCGTCCGCGTAGCGCGATGTCACCAACGATCATTTTTGACGCAAACGGTGAGATTAAGTTAATTATCGGTTCACCTGGCGGTTCACGCATCATTAGCTATGTTGCGCAAACCATTATTGGTGTGTTGGATTGGGGGCTTAATGTTCAGGAAGCGATTAATTTACCTAAAATCACCAATCGCAATGATTACACTGCGCTGGAAAAAGGCACACCCATTGTAGTCTTACAGGACAAACTTGAAGCGCTAGGACACTCAGTAAAAATAATAGATTTAAATAGCGGTTTACACGGCATTCAAATGGAAAAGGGGACCTTAATTGGTGGTGCAGATCCCCGCAGAGAAGGTGTTGCTGTTGGGCGCTAGTTGACTAGTTAATGACGTGCCACAATGTTTGACGGCCAGCTAAGTAAAATACTTGCTCGCCGTCAAATACTGCACTTTGTTCCAATTTAATTTGTACCCATTGATTATCCCATTCAGGGATTTGAGCTTTAATATTTCCTTCGATCGCATAAGCCGTGTTCGCGTACAGTGGCCAATCGCCTTGGATCGGCGTGGGTCCTTGATTATCCCACATACCGATAGTAGGACCTGGTGCGTGACCAACGAAACCAATAGGATGTGTATAGGTACTGCTTATCAGACCTACAGCAGCGCTTTTATTTATGGTGTTAGCTAAAATTTGATTACCAGATAGTCCGACCTTAAATTCAGCGGTGAGTATATCTTGCCATTGGTTACCTTTGGCTAATGCACTTTTTAAACCTTTAGGTACATCGGCCTCACCCAAGCGTAAAACGTAACCCATTTCCTGCGTATCAGTACAAAGATTGATATAGCAGATACCTACATCTGTATGTAGGACGTCACCGGGTAAAATCAAACGTTTGTCTTTACCCATAAAGACATCGTCTCTGCTGGTTTCATCGCCACGGCGCTGAATATTTACATAAGGTTGGAACCATGGACGTAATTGTAAATCTTCAAAACGCTGACGAATGTACCAAGCGACATCATCGGTAGTAGTCACGCCTGGTGTGATCACATGATTTGAAAATGCTTCGGCGATTACCCCCCGCGCCAGAGTTACAATCTGTGGATAAATCGCTAATTCCTTAGTGGTACGTGTTTCAAACCAACGCACAACTAATTCTTCAGCACTCACTAACCGTGCAAGATACTTTTCTTCGAGAACGGATTGCAAACGATGATAAAGGCCAGATGATAAGCCATCGGCAACTGCCCAATCACGGCTCTTATTAATACCAATGCGTTTAGGATCGCGTTCGGCAATAATGCTCGCTAATTTTTGCCATTGTTCATCAACCGTACCGCCTTCCCACACGGTTGGATAGATTTCTCCAATGGGATACCGACTAACACTGAAGCGCTCAATGCTACCATCGTCTCGTTTGGCAAATACGAGCAACGTGGTTCTCCGCGCGGCGAAGGTGGGTTGGGGCACAAGTGTTGTAAAGAGACGGTCTTCGCCATATTCACGATTGATCACTAACCACATATCCAACCCAGAGGCCTGCATCAACTCAGGTAATAAATTATCCAGTCTATCGATTAAAATATCATTTATAGGGTGAGTACGTTGTTCAAAGGAAAGTACATCGGGTAATGCTTGGATCTTGCGGCCTTGCGCAAATTGATTATCTGCATAAGCATTTATCGCCAAGGTACAGGTCATAAGTAGAGTTGTTAGTCGCATCGGTATTGTTCTCATAAGTGTTTAATTTTTAATAAATTGCACTGCTTGATACAAAAATACCAACGTTAGGGTTCATATTGCAACTGAGTACGATACGAGTGATTAGAAAAAAAGGACGTGAATTAAAGAATGCATTGATAAGCGCACAACCGCACGCGATAAAATAATAAAAAGAATACCGAGTTTGGTTATCGCATGAGGCAAACAACATTAACCAATAAGGATACAAAATAAGATAAAAAAAGCCGACGAAAAACGCCGGCTTGTGACTTCATAAAACGCAGTTACCTATGCGGCTTTAGCCGATTTAGCTTTCGTGCTGGTTTTACGCGCTGGCTTTTTAGCACTTGTTGCGGCAATTAATTCCGCAGGATCAAAGTCGTCGACATTGATTGTGCGCAATCGACCGGCCTCGGTACGTTTCATTAGCTCCGCTTCTTCTTGCGAAATAATGCCGTCTGCTAGCGCTTTATCCGCAAGCGTGTCGAGCCCTGTCATAGGCAATTTCTGTTTCATTGCTTTACAAATACGCTCAAATACTGGCTCTGTGGCTAGAATATCGTCCAGGGTTTGCTCTAAATCACCTAACAGATTGCCTTCCTCACGCGTAACATATTGACCATATGCGATGCGATCACGCGCTGGGCAGGGGGTTTGTAGAATTTGTGCAATCTTATGCTCCAACACATCAGATGGGCGTTTGACGCGGCGACCTAGTGGCATAACCAATACGCGCATAAATGCACCGACAGCTGCTACCGGGAAGTTCTTAATAAACTCGTCAATCGCTGTTTCTGTATTGTATGCAAGATCTTGCAACGCCCAATGAACAAACGGCAAATCCTCTTGATTGCGGCCTTGCTCATCAAAGCGCTTAAGCACTGCGCTGCCTAAATAGATATTACTGAGAATATCACCTAGACGTGCTGATAATCGTTCTCGACGTTTCAGATCGCCACCCAATACGCCCATGGAAATATCGGTCAATAAGGCTAGGTTTGCTGCATATCCCTGCAGCAACTGGTAGTAACGACCAGTATCGTCTTTAAACGGCGTGCGGCTTAAGCGTCCACCAGTCAACGTAAACCATAGACTTCTGAATGTATTACCGATGGCAAAACCAATATGGCCAAAAACTGCCTTATCGAATTGGTCGAGACTTTGCTTTTTATCAGCCACTTGAGAGGCTCTAATTTCTTCGAGCACATAAGGATGACAGCGCATCGCACCTTGACCAAAGATCATCATATTACGGGTGAGAATATTGGCACCTTCAACGGTAATTGAAATCGGCGCTCCTTGATATCCTCGACCAATATAATTGTTCGGACCTAAACAGATACCCTTACCGCCATGAATATCCATTGAATCGTTGATAACCGTGCGCATACGCTCGGTTAAGTGATATTTACATATTGCAGAAATGACCGACGGTTTTTCGCCCATATCTAGAGCTGCCGTTGTCATGCTGGTAACCGCATCCATCATGTAAGCATTACCACCGATCCGGCCAAGCATCTCTTCAATGCCTTCCATGTGACCAATAGGTAGCCTAAATTGGCGACGGATACGCGCGTACGCTCCGGTTGACGCGGCAATTGATTTAGCGCCACCCGCGGCAGAAGAAGGTAGAGTGATACAGCGCCCAACAGACAAACACTCCATCAACATGCGCCAGCCTTTACCGGCCATTTTTTCACCGCCGATAATGTAGTCTAATGGTACGAATATGTTTTCTCCACGCACTGGCCCATTCTGGAACGGGACGTTAAGTGGGAAGTGGCGACGACCAACGTCGAGCCCTTTCGTGTCGCGCGGGATGAGAGCACAAGTAATGCCCATATCTTCCTTGTCACCTAAGAGCCCCTCGGGATCTTTTAATTTAAACGCTAAACCAATAACAGTCGCGACTGGCGCTAGAGTGATGTAACGCTTATTAAAGTTCAAACGCATGCCGAGAATTTCTTTACCTTCCCATTCTCCTTTACACACCACACCAAAGTCAGGAATAGCACCAGCATCTGAGCCTGCTTCTGGACTGGTTAATGCAAAACAGGGGATTTCATCACCCACAGCTAATCGAGGTAAATAATGGTCTTGCTGTTCTTTGGTGCCGTAATGTTGCAGCAGTTCACCAGGGCCTAACGAATTGGGTACACCAACCGTACTGGACAAAACAGCACTGACGCCCGCGAGTTTTTGTAATACACGGGATTGTGCATAAGCAGAGAAGTCTAATCCGCCATACTCTTTTTTAATGATCATGGCGAAAAATTTATTGTCTTTTAGGTACTGCCATATTTCAGGCGATAAATCGGCGTCTTTATGGTTGATCTGCCACTCATCGACCATGTTGCACACGACCTCACACGGACCATCCAGGAATGCTTGTTCCTCTGGTGTTAAGCGTGGCTGTGCATAGGAATGGAGTTTATTCCAATCCGGCTTCCCGGTGAAAATATCGCCGTCCCACCATACAGTTCCCGCATCGATGGCTTCCTGTTCGGTATCGGACATTTCAGGCATTACTTTTTTATAGAATGCGAGTAGCTTCTTGCTGATATGCTGTTTCCGAATGTCGCGGTTAATTAAGGGAATAGTAAGTGCAGCGAACACAATCCAGCCCAATAGGCCGATATCACCGCTTAGTGTGCCAACAATCATCACAACACCTAAGCCGATGACACAGTTAAGTAACGAAGTTTGCTTATAGGCAGCGACAGCAATTACCGCCACGCACAATAAGAACCAAACTAAATCAGACATGTTGCCTCCTGAAAACGGGTGAACATTCACCGAAAAGTGGTCATAGGTCAGACCAGAAAGTACGGTAACCTATAATTACCTAAACGAAAGATCAAGCCGATTGGATTTGTTCAGGTATTTTTTCCACTGATAGCTGACTATAAGTATAGTGGAAAAACCCTGAACGTGAGTTTATTGTGGTGTTTGAGTGAGCGTTTTTAGCTGAATATCACCTTGCTCTTCACCATCTTTAAACTGTTGTAAGCGGACTAATGTGTAATCTAATGCGGGTGAGAACCACGCAAACGTTTCGCGCGAACTTGAGCCTCTGTCGATTTTTAGTTTAACACTGTCCACCATACCGTAAGGCAGATCTAACTGTTCTTTACCAACAACTTTAATGAGGTACTCTCGAGGCTGGCCACGATAGTTGACAAACGCATAGTGCATTTCTTTTTTTTCCAAAGCCAACTGGCGTGGGATATCGATACGAAACAGCTGATTATCAAACTCACCTTGCCAGTCCTTGAGTTTTTTGCCGTCTACTAAGATGCTATTGGATGCTGCGTCGAAGTTCGCTGACAAGGCTTTGTCTGGGCCAGTACCGGTGCGTGTATAATTATAGCTTTGCGGGGTTATTTCACCGTCGTTAAAGGTGAAAATTGAATGCTCATAACGCTTGTCAGAGAGAAAAAACTTAGAGACCTTTGAACTGTAGGTTAACGAATACTGATCGTAGCCAAGATGTTCGAGTGCTAACGTCGCATTCCCCACATCATCACCGTAACGAAAAGCAACATAATCGGCTTTGAATGGCACAAGTTGCTGGGTGTGATCGCTTCCATTAGCATACAGACTCGTGCTGGTCAGGATGCCGACGAAAAAACTAATCAGCAGCGAAGCCACTGGCGGGTAAAATTTGCTCATCTAAAACAGCCTTATCATTTATTTTTCTTAGCCGCCCATCACAAAACCACTTGATAACCAGTGGGTATATTTGGCGTTCTTGTGTTTGCACACGCTCTGCCAAAGAGTCAGCATCGTCATCTGCGAATACCGGAACCTTTGCCTGCAGTATTACCGGACCACCGTCAAGTTCGGCAGTAACAAAGTGAATACTGCAACCATGTTCGTCGTCATTCGCGTCAATCGCGCGTTGATGAGTGTGCAAACCTCGATACTTCGGCAATAGTGACGGATGAACGTTCAATAAAATATCACCAAAGCGAGTAATGAATGTTTCACTTAAGATCCGCATAAAGCCGGCGAGGGCAATACACGTCGGGTTAAAATTAGCAATTGCCTCAGCGAGTCGATGGTCATAGGAATCACGCGACTCTTCCGGAACGGCGGTGACAATTGCAACCGGGATATCTGCTTGCTTAGCACGTTCTATCCCGTATGCGTCAGATTTATTCGACACGACCCCAGCAATGACCGCATTGATCTGCTGCTTCGCAACAGCGTCAATAATCGCTTGTAGATTTGAGCCGTTGCCGGAAATGACAACGACTATACGGGCTGTTTTCGGCTCAGACATTAGTCAATTACAACGCTTTGTTCGTCTGTTTTAGTCACGACTTCACCAATGAGCCAGGCGTCTTCACCCTGTGCACGCAAGATTTCAATTGCTTCTTCTGCTGAGGCCTGAGGCAACGCGATAATTAAACCAACGCCACAGTTAAATGTACGATACATCTCTTTAGTCGTTACGTTGCCAGTTTCTTGTAACCAAGCAAAAATAGGGGGCCACTGCCAACTACTACCGTTAATTTTCGCGCAATAATCAACCGGTAATACGCGCGGGATATTTTCCCAAAAGCCGCCGCCGGTTATATGCGAGATGGCATGGACTTCAACACTTTCGAGTAGTTTCAATACTGATTTGACATAGATTTTCGTCGGTGCCAATAAATGTTCCGATAAGGGTTTTCCTTCCAGTGATTGAGCCAAGTCACTGCCATCAACTTCGATTATTTTGCGGATCAATGAATAACCATTCGAATGAGGGCCACTTGAGCCTAGTGCGATAAGGGCGTCGCCTGCACCAACCTTGCTACCATCAATGACCTCATCGGCTTCAACTACACCCACACAAAAGCCCGCGACATCATAATCATCACCGTGATACATACCCGGCATTTCAGCTGTTTCACCACCTATTAGTGCACACCCAGCTTGGACGCAGCCCTCGCCAATACCACTTACGACATCCGCTGCAGTGTCTACGTTTAATTTTCCTGTGGCATAGTAGTCAAGAAAAAATAAGGGCTCAGCGCCTTGCACGATGAGGTCATTCACGCACATTGCGACTAAATCAATACCAATACTGTCATGTTTACCCAGGTCCATCGCCAAACGAAGCTTAGTGCCAACGCCATCGGTACCTGAGACTAAAAGAGGATTCTTGTATTTCTGTGGGAGTGAGCACAACGCACCAAAGCCACCTAAGCCGCCTTTCACTTCAGGCCGAGTCGTTTTTTTGGTGACAGATTTGATGCGTTCAACTAATTGGTTCCCAGCATCTATATCGACACCCGCATCTTTATAGCTGAGCGTGGGTTTATCGTTACTCACGGCGTTTCCTTTAAACAAGAATCAAAAATTGTGCGAATTCTACCAGCTACCGCCAGGTTTACCAATGCGGCAAATTAAAATTATTATCGGATGCAAAATAGTGACAAATCGTTAACAATACAGCCATGTATATTCAGTTAATAGTAGCCATGCATCGAACGGTTCGACTTATAATCGTCGCGTTGGGTTTATTATCACTGCCTGTGCTGGGCCAGGTTCAGCAAGGTGGTGAGTCTACAGTTATTGCGACACACGTAGTTAAAATAAGTGTAGCTGATCAATCACAGCAAGAGCGACAGCGTGCAATAACCAATGCATTCCGGCGGGCATTAATAAAAATGTCAGGTAGTCGCTCCCAATTTGATCAGACACTTTGGCGCGCGTTGGACAAGCAAGCCAGTGCACTGTTGAAAGCATACCAGTATGAAATAGAGGACGGTATGCTGTCTTTAATCGCCACGTTTGATAAGTTGAAAATGCAGGCGTTATTGCGCGATAACCAACTAAAGTTATGGGAGTCTCGGCGCCCGGATAGCATAATTTGGTTAACGGTGAACGAACCAAGTGCGCGCAATAGTTTGTTGTTATCTGAAAGTCAGCCAACTGAGCTAGGGCAAATCATTAAGACTGTCGCGCAACAGCGCGGGGTCAATATTGTCCTGCCACTGTATGATTTGGAAGATGCGCAGCAAGTATCGTTGTACGATATTTGGGGGCGGTTTACGGGGCCTATTCAGCAGGCGAACATCCGTTATGGATTAACGCATTCTATTGTGGCCCGGATTCGCCGTTCACCTGATTACGATCCCGAAGCATTAAAGTTGCGCATTGAAGAATTAAATCGTCTGCGCGAACAAACGGCAGAAGATGCCATGTTAGCAGAGGATTCTGCAGCAGATGAAGTAACCGTCACTGTGGATTCAGATGTAGACCTAATAGCTCAAGGTAATCGTTCAGAGGTGCAGGGCACAATTGAAACTAGCGATGAACCACTGGATTTAGCCGCAGACGCGCCCGTTGAGCCAGCGAGTTTATTCAGTTTTGACGAGTTCGAAGCACTGTTGGCCGATTACCAACAATACCAATTGGATTACACCTTTTTGTTTGATAACAGCGTGGTCAGCAATACATTGGGGGGGGAGACCCCTGAACAGCTGGTCGAGGAATTGATCCAGCGATACGTGGATCATCTGTCCGAGCGCTATGCCATCGAGTCTATCGTTGACGATACTGAGTTGGTTTCTGCCTCTTTAGCTGTGAACAATATTCAGCGTTTGACTGACTATCAACAGGTTTATAGCTTACTCAGTTCATTAAGCGTCGTTGAGTCTGTGCAGCTGGAGCGTTTACAAGGTAGTCAAGCCTACTTTAATGTTCGCCTGTTTGCTGAGTTCGAACAACTGATCGACGCGTTGGTATTGGATGGTCGTTTACTGCCGCAATTAGATGCGTTTGGTAATGTGATTAATACCGATGAATTGGTATGGGCGCCTAAGTAACCATGCAATTAACGTTACCGGTACAGCTCCCCGTTGAAAAGCAGCTCAGCAATTTTATTGCGGGGCCCAATAGTGCATTGATTGAACAAGCGAGTACATGTGTTGATGGTCTAACACAGCATGTAGAAGGTTTTCAGCAGCTATTTTTGCACGGCGGCCAGGCGAGTGGTAAGAGTCACTTATTGTACGCACTTTGTCACTATGCCAACGAACAGGGCATTGATCATTACTATTTAACCCTGCGCGATTGTACGCTGTATCCGCCTTCGTTGTTACAGGGGTTTAGGGATATACCACTGCTGTGTATCGATGATCTTGATGGGATTAATTCAGTACCGGAATGGCAAATCGCTATTTTCGACTTAATTAATCAACGGCGCGAGATAAACAAAGGCCTGCTCATATTTGCGAGCAATACGAATATACCGCAACAATTCCACAGCAACGAAAACCGCGAACTGTTGCCCGATTTAGTATCACGCTTACAATGGGGGCTGGTATATCAACTGCACGCTTTATCAGATGAGGACAAACGCGAGCTCTTGATCCGCCGTGCGGCGCTGAAAGGAATGAAGTTTTCGGATAAGGCCATCTCTTACTTATTGAATCATTGTGAGCGCAGCACCCAAATTTTAGTGGATACCATAGAACGGCTAGACCAACGCTCGTTGCGTGAACAACGAGCATTAACGGTCGATCTCATCAAACGGGAGTTGGGTCTTTAATTCTCCGGAATAATTAACCCGTGATGAGGGGCGTGTACGTGTTCCCGTATGTGCATCCTTGGGTCATAAAGGCGAACCCTTGAAGCCTCGCTGAGTGACTGCAGACCTTCTCCTAAAATAACGTTATCGAACCAGCTCTTCGCCGGATCGAGCAATTGAGGCGCCGGCAATTGGGCTTGAATTGCGGCAACGTCAAGATCGGGTAAAACATTTTCTACCGCGAAACGAACCCGTAATTGCAAACTGGCATCGCTGATACGATCACGTTGTCCCCAAGAGACGATCAGATCATCATTATCCACCGTGTTGATTATGCCTACGTCATTACTGGCACCTAATCGATACAGCATCATAAAACGCTCAAACAAGGTGGCAAAGTCCTCACGCTCGTTCAAATAGGAATAAAAACTCGGCGATACATCGGGGGCAAAAAATTGCTCGATGTCAGCGCCGTTATAATTGCGTTGTGTGTTGGTGGCAGTGTCTCCCGCAAATCGAACTTGCGCCAGCGATTTCATTTCAGCGGAACCTAAGGGGTAAGACACCGGAATGTTATCTGAAGTAGCGCCATTATTTCTGAAGTGCGCTAACGGATTATCATTCATACTAAGATTAGCCCAACGTGCAGGCGGGAAAAAATCGTTGGCATGACCTAACTCATGGTACATAAGCCATGAAATTGATGCCTCCAAGTCACTGAATGTGCGGTTAGCCCGTTGTGCTTGAGGGTAGCGTCCCGCT
Organism: Alteromonas sp. DYW1; assembly: GCF_059752595.1. Lineage (NCBI taxonomy): Bacteria > Pseudomonadati > Pseudomonadota > Gammaproteobacteria > Alteromonadales > Alteromonadaceae > Alteromonas > Alteromonas sp. DYW1. The sequence continues at coordinate 1,816,801 of NZ_CM186038.1, forward strand.
GGATAGTAGTCCTGGTTTTTCACATAGCGCCAAGGTATAACAAAGGCTAAATCTTGCCCAAAGTCACTGCGGAAATCCGGCCGGTCATTGAGGGTGTCGCGTTCTTGCGGCGTTAACCAAAAGTTATTCCCATCGAGATAAATTGCACCCGTTGCGGTCCAATAAAACGAAGGCCTCACCTCATAAGAAATCACGATCGCCGTTGTAGCTCTCAGTAACTGCACCATATCTGGCCCTGCCGCGGAGGAGCGGAGATATTGTTCAAACCGTTCACCCATCCAACGATGCGACACGTAAGTACGATCTAAGATGTCTTCAATGCTTGGGTTTTCAGTAACTTGACCAATTAAGGGTAGGGTAGAAAAGGCACAACTATTAGCAATTTGATTGTTATACACACAGCTGTCTAGTGCTCCTGCATAGGGACTGTCAGCACGATAGGCGAACATATCCGCGGTGGTGATTAGGTTATTGGCAGGGAAAAATCCAGATTCATTGATAGTATCATTGGTAATCGCAACCAAAGCCGTATCGGTGCCGGTTGTTTGATCATCGTAGGTTACCGTTGCTGCATAAACAATCACTCGATCGGTTGTAACGGCGGGCGCATCGAAAAACACATAATTTAGATTATCGGTGTTGATGACGACATTTTGTGCCGCGGGTCCGGCTAGTTGTTCCCAGGCGACAGCAGTGATGGTTTTGCCATTTACGCCATCGACTCGCAGTGATACCCGTCCGCGCTCAGTAGCGGCATGATCAAGCCGAATATTCGCCATGACTTCAGCCGTGGTACCCACCTGTAAAGTAAAGTCAAGAGTTCGCGTTTGGCCACTACTGGTGGTAGCTGCTACGGTAAATCCATAATCGCCCGCACTAGTCAGGTCAAAGCCAATTGCTTGCGTATGTGAGGCCAGTAAATTCACATTTGTTGGTCCACTCACCTGACGCCATTCCACAGTTCGAATGCTGGTATCATCATCGGTTAAAATCGCAAAGCCAACGGACTCTCCAACGTTCGCAGCTAAACTACCAAACAGCGCCAAACCATTTGCTTCAAGGCTTGGCGTTGCGGGGGTATCATCAGGCACTGGCGTCGGTGGGGGTGGCGCAGGTGTAGTAGGTGCCGGACCGCCACCGTCAGAACCACCACAACCAGCAAGCGTTAAAGCAGTTGCGAATAATAGTGCTCTGTACCCGAAAATTTTACCGTCTTGCATGTGTTCAACCTCGCTCAAACTTTTCCCGTTCCTGTTGCATTACCGTTGAAAGTTTCTGTAACCCTTCACCTAGCTCTCGTCCGCGCTTTCTGGCAAAGACTGCACAACCGATAAACATACCGGTAGCAAGTACAAGTTCAATTAGGGCATACAACCACTCATGCGGTTCTGCATACATAATAGTAAGACCGTGAATAAGGTAAAACATTACAATAAAATTTGCCCACGCATGGGTGTAAGGTTTGCCTTTGATGATACCCGGCAATGGCAACACCAACGGCACCACATAAACCAATACAATAAATAGGGTACTGAAGGCTTGTTCCGTACGCAGTCCAAAATGCCATGTCACCACCCAAGCCAACAGTGCGATATGACAAATTAGCGCTAAGAGACGGTAGAACCGAGTTGTTGAAGTCATGAGATTCCTTTACTTAATGTGGTGGCTAGGTTACCTAGTCGCTTTCCCTGGCTAAAAGCGAGATTCTTTTCTTCATCAGTCAATGCTGGGTGTTCAGCATTAAAAGACACGTGGGTAGCGCCATAGGGAGTGCCTCCAGTGCGAGTGGAAGACAGGTCCGGCTCGCTGTAGGGTAGTCCGCTAAGCAACATCCCGTGATGTAAAAGCGGTATCATCATAGTCAACAAGGTCGACTCCTGACCGCCGTGCATACTCGCACTTGAGGTAAATACACAGGCCGGTTTATCCACCAGTGCGCCCTTTAGCCAAAGGTCGCTAGTGCTATCCCAGAAATGCTTCATTGCGCTAGCCATGTTACCAAACCGTGTTGGGCTACCTAGCGCCAGCCCTGCACACTCAGCTAACTCTTGTTTGGTAACATAAGGCGCACCAGAATCTGGCACTGCAGCTTGTGCATTATCAATATTGGTAGACACTTTGGGTACCGTGCGCAAGAGGGCGTTTACCCCAGTTGATTCAACCCCAAGAGCTATTTGTTCTGCCAATAAACGCGTAGTACCTGATTGACTGTAGTAAAGCACTAAAATGTGATTCACAGGATCTCCAATAACTGCTCTGGCGGCCGACCAATACGAGCGGCTGTTGTACTGACTAAGATTGGTCGCTCAATCAGCTTTGGCATCTGTGTCATTGCGTTAAGTAGGGCTTCTTGGTCCGCTGAGCTTAATGCATGTTCTTTATATTCAGCCTCTTTAGTTCGCATCATTCCCCGGTAATCATTAATCCCTAATTTTGTAGCAATGGCTTTAAGTTGCTCAGCGGAAAGCGGCGACTTTTGATAATCAATCACTTCAACTTCAATATTGTGTTCTTGCAGAAGCGCCAAACCCTGGCGACTCTTAGAACATCTTGGGTTGTGTAAATATTGCATTGTTAACTTCCAAAATACGCTAAATACCTAGTAGTATACCCTGTAACGAACGGGGAGGTTCAAGTGCAAAAGTGGTTATTTGCAGCAGTCGCTGGTTGTGCCCTTGTGGCGGGGGCTGTGTTGTATCAGTCGCAACAATATGATTTTAAAACTCTGCAAGGAGAGTCGGTCAAATGGCAACAACTTGAAGGGGACTGGGTGGTGGTCAACTATTTCGCCGAATGGTGTGCGCCTTGTTTAAAGGAAGTGCCAGAACTGAACGCCTTTGCTAGTTGGGCTGAGGAGCAGCCAGACGTGCACTTATTCGCGATCAGCTATGATGCACTCAGTGAGGATAAATTGACTGATATCGCAGCACAATACAACATGACATTTGAGTTATTAGTGCCGGAAAAAACCCACTATGTACCAATAGAAAAACCGCAATATTTGCCAGCGACCTTTATTATTAAACCGGATGGCAGTATCACGCCGCCGTTGTTAGGTGAACAAACCAATCAATCAATTCAAGCTGCACTTCAACAATTACAGTAAACGCTCTAAACGCGCTTCTTCATCGCGCAGTTGTTGAATGCGAGCTCTGATCCGTTGCTTTTCTAAATGATTATCGCCAGTAAAGTTATAGGCGTGTTGTAGCTCATCAATGGCTTGTGGAAAAGCTGCCAACAGCGCAAAAACCTCAGCATTCATTTGATGCATTTCTTGATACTTACGAGCCTTGCCATATGCATCAGACAACAATTGATGGGTCAACATATGTTCGGGGTTTAACAATAGAAAATCTCGAAGTAATTCCGTTGCGTAGTCTAACTGTTTATCTTCAATAGCCGCATTCGCAAGATTTAATGTTACCACTGCATTACGTGGTGAATTTTTCAGCTCCTCTGCGAGCATTGCCACAGCCTGCTTGGCATCGCCCATGGCAATATAAATGTCAGTTGCAGTATCCAGATAAAAAAGATTACTCGGATCCTGAGCTAACAGCTTATCAATAATGTCTTTCGCTTCTGTGGCTTTGTCTGCGCGCAGTAAGGCGAGTGCTAGGCCATATTCTGCAGCAGCAGGGACCAATTGCCGTTCAGTTACGGCATTAGTGTAATAATCTAATGCCGCTTGTTTGTCATAAATGTAACGCGCTTGAATACGGGCTTTCGCTAAGTGAAACGACAAGCTAGGCGGCAATCGGACACTAGGAAGATTGGCTGCTCTAATTCGGGCATCCGCAATCCGAGATTCTGGCAAGGGATGCGATAATAAACGGGCAGGGGGGCGAGAGACAACTCGCATCTGTGCGGCTAACTTGCCAAAGAAAGTCGCCGCTGCTGATGGGTCATAACCAGCCCGCGCTAACATGGTAATGCCAATGCGATCGGCTTCTTGTTCGTTGGAGCGGGTGTAATTGAGCTGCATCTGCGCAGCTGCTGCTTGGGAAGCGCTTATGGCGGCCATGCCGGCTTGTGGATCGCCCGCCATAGCCCCTAATAGGATCCCCCCAATCAATGAGGCAATTTGCAGCGGCGATGCGCGCTGAGCTGATTGGATCCGCCGCGCGAGGTGTCGTTGTGTGACGTGAGCCACCTCGTGGGCCAGTACTGATGCGACTTCGCTTTCATTGTCAGCATTATAGATTAAACCGGTATGGACACCAATGTGACCGCCATAGAAGGCAAATGCATTAATATCGCTGTTGTTCAGCAGAAAAAAGGTAAATGGAAACTTCGCGTTATCGGCATGGATGACCAAGCGATTCCCTAAGTCTTGTATGTATTGGGTCAATACTGGGTCATTTATGATCGGCGCTTGCCCCCGCATTTGACGCATGATTACATCTCCGATCAGCATTTCCTTATCAATGCTAACCGTATCGGAGGCAACGACCCCTATTTCTGGTAATTCATTACGGTCATTGCGGACACTTTGCAATGCGGCGGCGTGCGAAGCTAGCGCGCAGTATACCAACACGAATATGCAGCTAAACAATTTACGACTTATCATGTTTCTCCAATCGTTACATAGGATTTGGCATATTCACTCGCTACATAGGGTGGGAGTAATTAAGAGATTCTATACCTTATCAAAGCATAAGAGCTGTAAACCTAAAGAATAGTTGCATTTAACGCCACATTCTTTTTATTCCGCGACAAAGCGGATTGCGCTCGCCCCCATGCTTAACCTATCATCGCACTAACTTCTTCAGTAAAAGGTGTCACTGCAAATATGCTAAGCGTTATTGACCGCTGGTACAAACGTAAATTCTCCGATCCCGATGCTCTCATGCTATTGGTGCTCATTATTATCAGTAGTTTGGTATTGGTTTTTTGGGGGGGCATGTTAATGCCCGTTATTGTCGCGGTTATTGTGGCGTACTTGTTGGATTGGTTAGTGACCCAAGCTGAGCGAGTCTGTATTAAGCGAACGGTTGCCACGGCGTTGGTGTTAATCGTGTTTTTCACGGTAACGATTATTACTTTGGTTATGTTACTGCCGGTAGTTACTAAGCAAAGTGCAAATTTAATTCGCGAGATCCCAATCATTTGGGAACAAGCACAGAGTTGGTTAATGACGCTACCGGAAAAGTATCCAACGGTCATTCAATATGATGCGATCGAGCGCATGATGGTAAGTATCAACGAGCGCGCAGTGGGGATTGGACAAGAGATCATTTCCTTGTCGTTCACGTCGATTGGCAATTTAGCTGCATTACTGATTTACGCTATATTGGTGCCACTCATGGTGTTCTTTATGCTCAAGGACAAAGCCCTGTTATTAGAGGGTGTATCCCGATTTATGCCCAAGGAACGTCGATTGATCAATAAAGTAGGCTCTGAGATGAATACTCAGATCGCCAATTACATTCGTGGCAAAGTTATAGAAATTATTATTGTTGGCGCGGTATCCGTGATCACATTTTTGGTTTTGGATTTACGGTATGCCGTGCTTCTGGGGGTTTTGGTTGGACTGTCGGTGTTGATCCCCTATATTGGGGCGGCAGTGGTAACGATACCAGTAGCAGCCGTCGCGTTGTTTCAATTTGGCCTGACGACCCCATTTTGGACATTGATGATCGCATACGCGATTATTCAGGCTTTGGATGGAAACTTGTTAGTTCCTTTATTGTTTAGTGAGGCTGTCGCTCTGCATCCTTTGTTGATCATAATCGCAGTGTTATTTTTTGGTGGCTTGTGGGGATTCTGGGGGGTGTTTTTCGCGATTCCTTTGGCTACCCTCGTTAAAGCCGTGGTAAATGCGTGGTCATCAAGCCCTGAGCCAGAAATACCGCCAGCAGCCTAATCGTAGCGCTAAAAAAAGCCGAGTTATTCTCGGCCTTTTTTATGTTATTGGGTTACGTAATCAAGCACCACCTGATGGTGGTCTTTGGTTTTAAACTTATCGAATACGTGGGCGACTATACCGTTTTCGTCAATCAAAAAGCTGAGTCGATGAATACCATCATAGACCTTACCCATAAACTTCTTTTCGCCCCAGACGCCAAATTGCTCGGCTACTGCGTGATCTTCGTCGCTTAATAAAGTGAAATTTAAAGACTCTTTCTCGGCAAATTTAGCCAGCCGCTTTGGAGCATCAATACTGATCCCCATAACTACAACATTATGCTTTTGTAACGCGTCATGTGTATCGCGTAAACCCTGAGCCTGAACTGTGCAGCCGGGTGTCATCGCTTTGGGATAAAAATACACCAACACTTTCTTACCTTTGAAGTCGGCCAGATTAACCATTTCTTCGTTTTGATCCAAGAGTGAAAATTGGGGTGCTTTATCACCTTTTACCAGTGTCTTCATGTCAATCCTGTGTTTGTTTGTCGATCAATTTACCGCTTAGATTCAGCGAGCCAAGCATCTTATTGATTGCCTCATCTACAGTTGCAAGATCCGTGGTTTGCGGTGCGCTAAGCATCATTTTACACCGCATCATATTTGCGCCAGTGGCCTTATCCAAGAAGGTTTGCTGACGCAAAGCCGTGACGCTAATTTCAAACTGCGCGAATAACGACGTTACTGCTTTGACGATCCCAACAGAATCTACACCACTAAACTCTAAGCTAAATAAATGTTCAAGGTTTTGTTTACAGTGCTCGCTGGTACGCTTGAGAATGGAAAGCAGATCATGCTCCATACACAAGCGGGGCAACATGATTTCAGCCTTGGTAATCGCGGCTTGACCACCTTCAATAATCATAGTTAAGGTGAAGTCTTTACCGAAAATGGCTTGACGACTATCCAAGATGTTACAGCCCACTTCTGCGACACACTCTGCCAGCGCACTTAAAATACCCGGGCGATTGTGGCCAAGGACGGTAACGATCAACTGTATTTTCATGCAAAACAACGCGTAATTTAAGAATAACGGGCGCGTATTTTCCTGATTATTCACGATGGTTGCAATATCGCGTGAAAATTAATGATTTGCAGGCACTGATCGCTTGTTTTTACTCGCGTCCATCATTACCATGTGCGCTCGCAAATAAAGAGGTGATCATGTTTACGGGTAGTTGGGTTGCGTTAGTTACACCAATGCATAGTGACGGTACAGTTGACTATGCTGCGTTACAACAGTTGGTCGAGTTCCACATTGAGGCAAAAACCGATGGTATTGTAGCGGTTGGTACCACTGGCGAGTCTGCAACCTTACCTTTTGATGAGCATGTTCACGTGGTGAAGAAAACGGTGGAATTTGCTGCTGGAAGAATCCCAGTCATTGCGGGAGCCGGCGCCAATGCGACCGAAGAAGCTATCTTTTTATCACAGCAATTGGCCAAAACTGGGGTAGAAGGCTTTCTTTCAGTCGTACCTTATTACAATAAGCCACAGCAACGCGGTATGGTGGCGCACTTTTCTGCCATTGCACGAGCCACTGAACTACCGAATCTATTGTATAACGTACCCGGCCGAACAGCGGTTGATATGTTACCCGAGACCGTTGCAGAGCTTGCTCTACTGCCCACCATCGTGGGTTTGAAAGACGCAACTGGCGATGTCAATCGTCTACGCGAGACCCAACCTCTGGTTCCCGGCGATTTTGTTATGCTCAGTGGTGATGATGATACCAGTCTTGAGTTTTTAAAAGCGGGTGGCCATGGCGTTATTTCGGTAACCGCCAATATTGTTCCAGCGGCGATGGCTGAATTATGTAAACTTGCAATGAATGGTCAGCATACTGAGGCGGAGCGTCTGAATGCTGAAATAGCGCAGTTGCATTTAGACTTATTTATTGAGCCAAACCCTGTGATGCCAAAGTGGGCACTCTACAAAATGGGTAAAATGTCTTACCCAACATTGCGTTTACCCATGGTTGAGCCGGAACTTGTTAGCCAAAAACAAATCGAAGCAACTTTGGCGTCATTAAAGTTACTAAAATAAGGTGTACATGAAAAAGTTAAATCCTTTCGCGAATATAAGTGTTGCTGCACTCATTGGAGTCTTAGTCTCTGGATGTGCGAGCAAAGATGAACGCGAACTAGCCTCTGGTGGTTTCAACTACACAGAAGTTAATCCAGGGCAAACCATTGCAATACCTGACGATGTTGATACGCCGAATTTTTCTAATCGCTATGCTTTACCTGAGATTGGTGAGAATGCCCAGCGCGAATTAGTGGGCCAGAAGTTAAGGGTAGCCTCGCCAAGTCTAGTCATACCTTCGGTTACTGGTTCGCACATTACTGAAGGGACTAAAACCGCTACCATTTGGTTCGATAAGGTTGATGATTCACAACCACTGGATCAGGCTATTTGGAATTCGTTGTTAGCCTTCTTAGAAGAGCAGGGCATTGGAGTAGACAGTTTCGATCCGGAAAACCAGCGCTTGATCACCGATTGGATGATTGTTAGCAAGGAAGAAGATGGTAGCTGGTACGACTGGACATCCACGGAAAGTCAAATTGGGCGTCGTTTTGAATTTAGTTTAGATATGAAAGCACATGGCAGAAGCGCTGCCTTAAACACCGAATTAGTTGACTACTTAGAGCAAAGTGGCGATAACGTGGTTGCTGAAATTGATGCCATCCGGGAACGTCAGGAAGAGGTGAATATTCTTAATCAGGTAATCAATCATTACGATTATCAGATCCGTTTGGCAACATCGCGTAAAATCCAACAAATCCGTCAGGGCTTCAATATGGAGATGGGATTTGATGACAATGGCAATGCGGCATTTGTTGTCGATGCTGAGTATGACATAGCATGGCCGCGTATGCAGCTGGTACTGCGCAAACTCGGGTTTGATGTAAAAGACTTGGATAAATCGAATGGTTTGCTCTTTGTGACCTATTCTGGTGCCGAAGAAAAATGGTACGAAGGATGGTTCTCTGACGATGAATCTATGCCACTTGATGAAGATGATTATCGCCTACAAATGCGTGAGTTAGGGGCGAAAACGTCAATTACATTGATGGATAACCAAAGTCAGCCGTTTACGGCGAATAAAGTGTCTGACTTATTTCCGCGCTTTGCCGAAGTGATGTCAGAAGATGATCTTGATATCTAATAACAGAGAGATGCTCTAATGCAAAAACGCGACGAACTATATCGCGGTAAAGCGAAAACGGTTTATACCACCGATGACGCTGACAAGTTAATTTTGGAATTCCGTAACGATACTTCGGCATTCGATGGTGAAAAGGTTGAAAAACTGGATCGCAAAGGTGAGATCAACAATAAGTTTAATCACTTTATTATGCAAAAGCTTGAAGCCGCTGGCGTTGAAACTCAGTTAATTGAGCGTTTAAGCGACACGGAATCATTGGTTAAGAAGCTCGATATGATCCCGGTAGAATGTGTGGTTCGAAACTTTGCTGCGGGTTCCATGTGTCGTCGCCTGGGCGTAGAGGAGGGGATTGAACTAACTCCACCTACCTTTGAGTTTTTCTTAAAGAATGATGCATTACATGACCCAATGGTGAATGAGTCGCACATTATCTCGTTTGATTGGGCAACGCAGTCACAAATAGACGCAATGAAAATGCTTACCCTTAAAGTAAACGAAGTTTTGCGCGAGTTGTTCTCTAATGCAGGTATGTTATTGGTCGACTTTAAGTTAGAGTTTGGGGTTTTTGAAAATCGCATCGTACTGGGCGATGAGTTTTCACCAGACGGTTGTCGGTTATGGGATAAAGAAACGCGCAAGAAAATGGATAAAGACCGTTTCCGTCAGGGATTAGGCAGCGTAGTAGAAACGTATATCGAAGTTGCTGAGCGGTTAGGGGTTCCGTTGTAACTGACCGCGAACTACGCTAACAGTCTAAATAAATTAAATAGCCTCCTAGCCCGACGGGGGCTTTTTTATGTCTGATGTATAGCGCCTTTCTGTTCCGACATTTACTTTAATAAGGTTAAGGCTGTCTGCGCCAGAGCGCTATTATTGAATAGCGCTTCGTTGATAGTGGTCGCAACAGACAAGATGCAGGGAGTGTTTATTGGCGAGTCTCTCAAAGGAAATGAAGAATATTTAAGATATGTATGGTTCAAAGGCTTGCAGGATGGAAATGGTGAGAGGATATATACCAACAGAAGGTGGACTGCCCATTTTAGAAGCCGGTAAAACGGGCCCGTGATGTATAACAAGCCCATCAATGCGCTGCGCTGGGACAAATACCTGTGGGCTCCCAACGCTTCGCTAGGTATTTTAGCCCACAGCTAATTGCCCCTTATAGGGGTGTTATGTGCCAGCGTGAGTACCTTGGAAATCTCAGGTAAAACTAAAATACAAAGCTGGAAATAATTTCTAGAGCCATGTTATTTGTGGGTCTTTTTACTGTGTTTGTTTTGGCTTTCATTGGTGTTGTCAATTTATCATCAGCTGTTGGGGTAGTCTTAGTATCTTCCCTTTTAACTGAGTAGATTCGTCATTTTTGCCTTTTTAACCTGATAAAGTGGCGTAATTGCAGAGGGAATATAGCTAAATATAAAAATGGAAAAAACATACCAATTAAAAGGCTCTTCAGTCGTTTCGCTCTCGATCAGGCATGAAGACATTGCGGGAAGCATAAAGCAAATGTCAGTCGTCCACTTTAGGTCAGGCCAACTTCCGCTTTTCGTGCAACGTGATCGTAAGGTCATGGTTTTTAGATGGTCAGCTGTTGGCACGTAGCGTCAATTGCGCGCCGTTCGTTGTAGCAAAAGGCTTGGATGAATTAGCGATGCATATTCGAAAGATTGCAACAGCGCATGATGTGCCAATTGATGAGTCACCAGCGCTTGCTCGTGCTGTTTACTATTCAACTGAAGTCAATCACGAATTGCCTCAAGCGCGGTTTCTGGCGGTAGTCGAAGTACTCGCTTATGTTTACCAGCTGAAAGCATTTAAGTCAGGCAAAGGCTCTAGACCTTAGCCGCTGAAGAAAGATTTACCTATTCCAGAGGATTAACGACGATAACTAAGTTAGAGTGAGGCTGAGGGTAGGTTTCTGCATGCATAATATCGTTTGATGAATGATTATAAGTTGCAATCGAAAGGAATCGAGAACTATTGGCAAAACATTCACTTTAGTCTAATACTAGCTCCGATATTTTATAATCGTTTTTTAAGATTGTTACGTAGAAATCTCACGCAACAATCGCGAGGGAATTATGCGTAGACTTACTCAGTACCTTAAGGGTATTTCACCCACAGCACTTCTCGTGCAAGGCTATTTGTTTTATCTCATCACCGGTTGGGCACTGCTTTCATTACCTATAGCCCAGCAGCAAGAAGTTGCGTTTATTGACAGTCTTTTTATATCAGCATCAGCGGTGTCGACCACTGGATTAGTATCTATAGACCCTGGTACAAACTTTAATCTCTTTGGTGAAATTGTGATTTTACTGCTGATTCAAGCCGGTGGTATCGGATACATGACCTTTGGGTCTTTTATTCTGCTGTCTATTAAACACAAAGCGATGAACACTTCTCTAAAAATCAGCAAGCGTGCTTTTGCACTGCCCAAAGACTTCAGGATCAGTCGGTTCGTCAAAAAAGTGATTGTATTTACCTTTGCTGTCGAAGCCATCGGAGCGGCGATATTGTATGCATTCTTTTGGGCGGACGGTGTGGAGTCCCCATTATGGTTTGCCATTTTTCACAGTGTCAGTGCGTTTTGTACGGCAGGCTTTAGTTTAATGTCGACAAGCTTTGAGGGCTATCAAGGACACATTGGGATTAACTTAACCATCGCCGCGTTAAGTCTAATTGGCGCCATTGGTTTTATTGTTCTGGTTGATGTTTGGGACTTAATACGCGGCAGATGTAAAAATATCCACTTTACTAGCAAAGTGATTTTGAAGATTACCTTGGGCTTCCTGGTGGTGGGTACAGTCTTTTTAGCCGTGACTGAACCAAAGATTGCAGAGCTACCATTAACTGAACGATGGCTTGTGGCGTTCTTTCAAGTTATGACGGCAACGACTACCGTTGGTTTTAATACATATCCAATCGGCGACCTTGCGCCTGTTGCCATATTTCTAATGTATTTCTTTATGTTGTTTGGAGCATCGCCTTCAGGTACGGGGGGAGGATTAAAGTCCACTACCTTTGCAGCGCTCGTTGGCTTGGTCAAAAGCACTTTGAAAAAGCGCGACAAAATCCGATTTAATAAGCGCGTATTGCCATTGGAAAAACTCCAAATGGCTGCGAGTAGCTTTATTTTCTGTATGGCCGTAATGTTCTGCTCTATGTTGTTACTATTGATGACGGAATCGGCAAGTATGGACGTTATTCTGTTCGAGGTGTTTTCGGCACTTGGGACCGTTGGACTCAGTATGGGGCTAACCGGTGACTTAACGTCTATCGGAAAACTGATTGTCGTGATTTTGATGTTTATGGGCCGAGTGGGTATTTTGACGTTCGGTATTATGTTGTCGATGCACGATGAAAGTCGCGAAGAAGAAAGCGATAACGACCTAGTTCTATAATCATTCTCTTCGAATCTATACCTGAGCTGTTTTGATTTCGAGGTCTTTTAATGAGACCTCGTGCAATTCATCAGTATATCGTTAATGCAAGGTTCATTTTAGAAATCGATAGGATGTATGGGGCTACGCTAACCTCTCAACAGAAAGATATGACCCGCCATTCGTGCCAGATCTAATCGCTACATCTATGGACGCCCTTTTTGCCAATGCGGATGAGCAATTCCGACAGCTTTCAACCAAAGCACAGGTGATTTACTCAGAATCTAACAAGCATCATTTGCGTATTGCGGATAAGGAACTGGTGCTAAGAACGATCAGAAAACTGCTTCAGGAGTAACGTTTTCGACTGTTCTCATACTTATCTGCGTTCATTCCTTAGAATGCTCGGCAAGGTACTGCAAAGACTCTACTGCCTCGATAGTGTAGATAGTGGTCTCTTGAGTGGAATTGTCATAGGTAAACAGGAAATAACTACTCACGCCTAATAATGTTGTGCTCTTAGCATCTCTATCGCTAACAACAATGCTCACCTTTGCGCCACCACCAGATTTAATATCTTCGGCTTCATTATTGGCGAAAAACCATATATAGGCACCAAGTGAAAAAAGCCCCATAACAAAAGTGAGTCGGAGATTGTTCTTGCGCTTTTTAGGTGCCCAGAAAATAAGTAGCAGGATCCTAATGTAGATAGGCATCGGCTTATGAGCATATTTTACCCGTTGTCGAGCACTAAACAGGTTGGCGATATCAGCGAAATAGAAAAATAACGTAATCGCTGTAAATACCACAATAATATCGGGATTCTTAATTGGTGCGACGAGAATATCTTCTAGCGTAATAAACTTAACAATGTCGATACCAAATGCGTCGTATAGGGTGTACAAGTATGCGGTGCTAGTTAGGATCATTACCAGATAAGCTATGGTAATCGACAGGCCAGTGGATGCGCGGATAAACTGATACAAGTCGCCAAACAGCAAGGTGTATTGAGATTCCGCGTTTGCTTTTTCTGGCTCTGGTTTATTCCAACTCTGCACTAGCTCTACTCAAACAGTTAAAGCGTCATAGCTTAGCGATAGTTAGATGGGTTCGCAAATAAAGGCTGTAACAAAGGTTAATTAGCTGTTTGAATCAACGTTTGCTGGGCATTTTAATAAATAGGTTTTCTCTGCTTCATAGCAACGCCCTTTCAAAATGAGTAAAGCCTTGCATTGACCAGTTGAACTCATAGGACATAGTGGTCATAGGTTACGATGATATTTTAGGGGTGCGATGTGCCATTTCCAGACCAACAGAAATCGATGGTTAAACGATCACTTTGTACGTATTGCCGACATTCAAAAAACTACCCATTAGGCAGAAATTTCAAGCGATGAATTAGCCAAACTAAATCGCATCGTCTATGTCAGCTTTTGAACCAATAGCAGACTAATTTGACCATCCGTAATTACTAAGACTTCACAGTAACACGCATCAAAAAGTAGTCATAATTGGCTTGTAGCCCTCGTGGTGTATGAGTTTCGGTGCAAATTGGGGTTTGTAATTACTGAGAAGTCTCAGTAACACGCAATAAATTTACGTTAAAATCATGCTGTAGGCCCCATCATTGCTGAAAATGGGGTATGATTTGTAACTGTAATTAATGAGAAGTCTTAGTAACACGCAAATTTGCGCATCTAAAAATGCTAACTCATTGATTTACCTATATTAGCTTGCGAGTTAAGCCCGTTATTACTGAGAAGTCTCAGTAATACGCATAAAAAACGGTGTTTTTTAGTGTGGTGAGTCTTGTAAGTTACTGATATTAAATACGAATATGGAGATTTGTTGCATGAAACCCGCTGCGTGTTACTGTGAAGTCTTCATAATAAGATGTTATGCGTCATCGTGAAGAAGTTAAGTAAATTTTTAGCTAACCTATTTTTAATGCTTCTTTGCATTTATGTGATTAGTTGCTTTTTCAACTCAATCTCCTATAGCACAAAAGCGTTATGGTTAATTTCCGGATTGTCCTGCGCACTTTCAATAGGTCTTTTCTATTGGTGGCAATCAAGACAGTCGGTTAAGTTGAAAAGTAAGGATATTCCGGTAACAGTTGGGATTATTCTGCCAGCATTCGTATGCTGCAGTTGGCTACTTGTTAACGCAATATGCATCAGTCTAATTCATCTAAGACTTGTGCCATACGAGACATCACAAATTGTAGTAGATGTCACCAACAAAGGTTGTGCTTCGGTCAAAGGCTCAGTTAACTGTTACATTACTATCGGCGGCGAAAAATACTATCTACCGAGAATAGAATTAAAAGATATCGAACTCGGAGAACAAAAAATCAATGTTAGAGAATATTGGCTAGGGGTATACGTAGATAGTGTCGGCAGCAAATGACGCATAACAAACGACTATGGTGTCAAATCACCCAAGTTACGCTGTTGTTACAGTCCACTTCTTACCGTCTCTGACCATCGAATTTAAGATAACAACCATCTTTCTGACACAGGCGATTAGAGCCACTTTTTTAGGCTTACCTTGCGCCAATAAGTGCTGATACTTTTGCTTGAAAACCGGATTGCATTGTATCGCTGACATCATGGCCATGAATAACACGGTTCGCACTTGTGCTCGGCCACCTTGGACTTTGCGCTTACCCTTAAATCGACCACTCTCGTTATTGATGGGTGCTACACCCACGAGTGCTGCCGCTTGTTTATTGTTCATATACCCCAACTCTGGCAGATAGCTTATTAAGGTCGCTGCCGCTGTTTTGCCGATACCTGGCATGCTTTGTACAAGCTCACTTTTTGTTTGATAGTCAGGACAACTTTCAATTAGTTTGAGCAGCTTCGTATCGCTTTTTTCTATCTGCTTCTCTAGTGCGGTTAGAATGGGCTTTATCATGGAAGACAGGCCTTTAGGCATTATTTTCAGCCGATTCTTTTCCATGGTGCGCATCACCAGTAGCTGATTTCTGCGAGCCACTAGATCAGCCATCATCCTCATCGTCTCTGGTTTGAGATGAGAAAACTTGGGTTGAATGGCTTCACCATAATGCGCTATCAATTGCGCATCTAACTTATCGGTTTTCGCCCGACGGCCAATCGCACCAGCAAAACGTTTGATGTGAATTGGATTGGATATTACAAAGGGTAATTTGGCTTTTGAGCATGCAAGGATAAAAGCGAATTCATAACGACCGGTAGCCTCAATCACTATTCGTTCAGGACAATAGGACTTCAGCTGTTTAATCGCAGACTCAATACCTTTAGAGTCATTCGTAACCCTGAATTCTACCCCCAATGGACGAACGTGGACGTCCAAAAGGATCTTACCGGTATCAACGCCTACCGTTATTTTTTGCGCGTGCTGTGTTTTCATAATAAGCTTTACTCTGGTTTGCTAAATGCGAGCTCAAGAGGCCCAGTCGACTATTCGAGATTAGTGCTTGGAGTGCTCAGTAGCGTTCACGTTTGTTACCGGTCTCTCAACAGAGGAACCCCCAATCAATCGAACTGCTACTGTGCCTACTTTGGTTGCAGCCAAAGTCTGGGTCTCACTTTACCCTTCTTGTAAAAGGATTGAAGATGAATTTAGGGAAGAATTATCCATACAAACGACTATGGTGAAAACTTCGTTCAACCAAATTTTTGCGAATGAAAAATGAGCGTCAGCAATCAAGGCAAAGTGATCGTTCATACCATCAGTAAATAACGCCTCAAATCCGCAAAATAATCCGATATTAAAAACGCCGAAATGCTAACGTCGGCTCCTTGTCTTCAGCAGACTACCGCCTTCGCGGAAGTGACGGTCAGGTTTCCGCTCAAAGTTGCGATTGAACTGAAAAACTTTGATTGTCTGCTATTAACTGGATTAACCCTTTCAATTAACAATCAAAGTTACCGCTGACGTGGCCCGGGTACAGCAAGGCAATATTTCATCATCGTCAATAAAGGCGAGGGGGTCAGTGGTATAATCCACGCTGCCGCTGGTCATTTTACAACGGCAGGCCCCGCAAAAACCGTCACGGCAATGGAATTGGATGTCGATATTGTGCCGCTCAAGCGTTTCTAACAAGGTCTCTTTGGGGAGTGGCGTTATATCGAGTGTGTCACCGTTATCTGACTTACCATCGATAACGGTGACAATCAGTGTGTCGGCAGCAGGGCTCGTCACATGTATCGCTTACTTACAGTTCAAAATCTTCGAAGTCATTTACGCTGACTTCAGAATCTATTTGGCCGACAAGGTAGGAGCTGATCTCAGATTCTTGTGGAGCAACTTGTACGTTGTCTGAACTCAGATAGTTGTTCATCCATGGCAGTGGGTTGTCCTTCACATCGAAGGGTTGGTCCATTCCAATCGCCGACATACGGTGATTCGCAATGTACTCAACGTATTGGCATAAAATGTCTTTATTCAAACCAATCATTGAGCCGTTCTGGAACAAGTAGTCAGCCCATTGTTTTTCCTGTTCTACTGCTTTAAGGAAAATTTCGCGAGCTTCGTCTTTCAACTCTTCGGCAATTTCTGCCATTTCTGGGTCATCTTTGCCACGCGCCCATAGATTCAATATGTGCTGAGTTGACGTTAGATGCACGTTCTCGTCACGCGCGATTAACCGAA
Organism: Alteromonas sp. DYW1; assembly: GCF_059752595.1. NCBI lineage: Bacteria > Pseudomonadati > Pseudomonadota > Gammaproteobacteria > Alteromonadales > Alteromonadaceae > Alteromonas > Alteromonas sp. DYW1. The sequence continues at coordinate 1,833,895 of NZ_CM186038.1, forward strand.
TGATCTTAGAGTTACCTTCCATTAACTTCCGTTCAGCGAATGCAAACGTACACGCAAAGGAGACATAAAAACGGATCGCTTCGAGGGCATTCACTGAGTTAATGCACAAGAAGAGTTTCTTTTTAATTTCACGGATAGTTACGTTGTGCGCTTCACCATTAATGGTGTGTAAGCCCTCGCCCAAGGTTTGCCAAAGTTGGGTGTAGAAAATGAGATCATCATAATAGCGACTAATATCACTGGCGCGTTTTTTAATTTCCTCATTCACCACGATGTCATCGAACACATTACTGGGATCGGTAAATAAGTTACGCAGAATATGGGTATAAGAGCGCGAGTGAATCGTTTCGAAAAACGACCACGTCTCAATCCATGTTTCTAATTCAGGAAGAGATACAATCGGCAACAGCGCAATATTTGGGCTTCTGCCTTGTACAGAGTCGAGCAGTGTTTGATATTTTAAATTAGAAATAAAAATATGCTGCTCGGCGTCGCTCAGTTTCTGGAAATCTACCCGATCTTTACTCACATCAACTTCTTCTGGACGCCAAAAGAAGCTGATCTGCTTTTCGATTAACTTTTCAAAGATTTCGTGCTTTTGTTGGTCGTAACGCGCAACATTCACCGGATTCCCCATAAACATGGGTTCTGACATAGTGTCCGTAACAGTTTGATTAAACGTTGTATATTTCATGGAAACCTATTCTTATATCGATTCTTCGTACGTGTTCGCGCTTTGCTGTTGCTTTGGCACTTGCATTAGATCTTGCAAGCACCACCCGCACAATCGTCATCTTCAGCCATGACTACTTCAGTGGCTTGAGGTTGTTTAACGCCCGCTGATGTAATTGCAACACTGCTGCTGTCAGAGGCACCATCTCGGGTGTTGTGGTAGTACAACGTTTTCACGCCTAGTTTATAAGTAGTCAACAAGTCCTTAAGCAATAGCTTCATAGGCACCTTGCCGCCATCATACTTACTCGGGTCGTAATTGGTGTTGGCTGAAATGGTTTGGTCAATGAACTTCTGCATAATGCCGACCAGCTGCAAATAGCCATCATTTGACGGAATATCCCACAGCAATTCATATTGATCTTTCAACCGCTCATATTCAGGCACGACTTGCTTCAATACGCCGTCTTTACTTGATTTGATACTGATGTGACCACGTGGTGGTTCAATACCATTGGTTGCATTAGAGATCTGGGAGGAGGTCTCCGAAGGCATTAGCGCGGATAAGGTACTGTTGCGCAGACCGTGTTTTACGATGTCCTCTCGCAATGCATCCCAGTCATAATGCAAAGGTTCGTCGCAAATAGCATCAAGCTCTTTACGATAGGTATCAACTGGCATTAGGCCTTGTGAGTAGGTGGTTTCGTTAAACTTAGGACAAGCGCCTTTTTCTTTCGCTAGGTTATTCGATGCTTTGAGTAAGTAATATTGCATTGCTTCAAAGGTACGATGGACCAAACCATTAGCACTGTGATCAGAATACTTGACCCCATTCTTCGCTAGGTAGTATGCAAAGTTAATCACACCGATACCCAGCGTACGACGACCTTCAGTGGCGTTACGCGCCGCTGGTACTGGGTAGTCTTGATAGTCGAGCAAACAATCCAGTGCTCGTACAGCCAAATCCGCTAATTCATCAAACTCATCTAGGCTTTGGATCGCACCTAAGTTAAAGGCTGAGAGGGTACATAAGGCAATTTCACCTTCTTCATCATTAACGTGCTGCAACGGTTTAGTCGGCAGAGCAATTTCAAGGCATAAATTACTTTGGCGTACCGGTGCTAATTGCGGATTAAACGGACTATGAGTATTACAATGATCCACATTCTGTAAGTAAATGCGCCCAGTACTTGCTCGCTCTTGCATAAATAAACTGAACAACTCTACAGCTTTAATTTGTTTCTTACGGATACTGGGATCATTTTCATACTGCACGTATAAGCGCTCAAATTCATCCTGATCCGCAAAAAACGCATCGTACAACCCAGGTACATCCGATGGGCTAAACAAGGTAATGTACTGATCCTTGATCATCCGCTGATACATCAGCTTATTAAACTGCACACCGTAATCAAGATGGCGCACACGGTTTTCTTCAACACCACGGTTATTTTTAAGTACTAGTAACGATTCAACCTCTAGATGCCAGAGTGGGTAGAATAGGGTGGCTGCCCCGCCTCGAACACCACCTTGTGAACAGCTTTTAACGGCTGTTTGGAAGTACTTATAGAACGGCAAGCAACCGGTGTGGAAAGCTTCACCACCTCGAATAGGGCTGCCCAGCGCTCGGATCCGGCCAGCATTAATACCAATACCGGCTCGCTGACTCACGTATTTAACAATCGCGCTGGCCGTTGCGTTAATTGAATCTAAGCTATCACCCGTTTCAATTAATACACAGCTACTGAACTGGCGAGTAGGGGTTCGCACACCTGACATGATGGGTGTGGGTAACGAGATTTTAAATTTAGATGTCGCGTCATAGAAACGCTTGATGTAATCCATACGCGTATCTTTGGGATAATCCGCGAACAGACATGCTGCCACTAAGATATACAGGAACTGGGCAGATTCATAGATTTCCCCAGTCACGCGGTTCTGAACGAGGTACTTGCCTTCTAGTTGTTTGACTGCGGCATAGCTGAAATCCATATCACGCCAGTGGTCGATGTAGGCATCGAGTTCTTCAAGCTCGGCAATGCTGTAGTCTTCAAGAATATGTGTGTCGTATTTACCGGCCTTCACCATTTTTTGTACATGGTCAACAAGGGTGGGGGGCTCAAACTGGCCATAGGCTTTTTTACGTAAATGGAAAATGGCGAGACGTGCGGCTAAATATTGGTAATCTGGTGCATCCGTGCTGATCAGATCAGCAGCAGACTTGATCAAGGTTTCGTGAATGACTTCAGTGCTGATCCCTTCGTAAAACTGGATTTGCGCTTTAATTTCAACTTGAGATACCGAGACATTACTCAGCCCTTTTGCAGCCCAAGTAATAACCTTATGGATTTTATCGAGATCGATTGCTTCTTTTTCACCATTACGTTTAGTGACATACAGATTATTATTCATGATGTTTAGCCATTCATTTGAGTTAGCGCACGACACAGAGAGCGATAAAGCTCAGTTTGAGTATCGTTAGTATTTTTATAATTAAATTTGTCGCTGCTTTTTTATACGTTTTTAGCGAGCAACTGAAACACAAGATAGTGCGCTTTCGGTGTTAACGCAACCCAATATATAGGGATTTCGTTAAATAAAACTTGGCATTAATTTTAAGTTAGTGGGGACTAACGTTATGCCGCTTTTCTTGGCGATGTTTACTAAAGATCAATGGGTTTTTTAGCGTTAAAACCAAATTTTTATAACTTGCATTGATCCTAGAGGAAATCGATATATAGGTTAAAATTGCGTACACCATAACTAGATGTAGTGGTTTTGCCATTAAACGCGACAATGTAAAAGATAATTCACATCTAAATTTTTATCGGATAAATAATAGTTCTGCAATATCGGATTAAAGTGCAAACCTATCGCGGCTTTAACTGTTAATTGGGTGTCATCAATCATACTCATCAATTCGCTGGGCTTGATGAACTTGGCATGTTCGTGGGTTCCCTTAGGAACCATGTTAAGCACGTATTCAGCACCTACGATCGCCATTAAGTACGACTTCATGTTGCGATTGAGTGTAGAAAAAAAGACATGGCCGCCGGGTTTAACCAAGCGCGCACACGCCTGAATGACTGAAGCCGGTTCTGGCACGTGTTCGAGCATTTCTAAACAGGTCACAACATCGAAGGATTGCGCGTGTTGCTCAGCAAAGGCTTCTGCTGTGCTCAGCGTATAATTGACCGAAACACCAGACTCCAACCCGTGTAGTTTAGCTACCTCCAAAGCGTCTTGTGACATATCAATGCCACTAACATTTGCGCCTTGCTTCGCCATGGATTCAGATAAAATGCCACCGCCACAGCCAACATCACAGATCGTTTTAGCGAACAGACCGTCACAAGCCGCAACTATCCACTCAACGCGTAATGGGTTAATTTGATGTAAAGGCTTGAATTCGCCTTCTAGATCCCACCAACGAGAAGCGATATCTGAGAATTTTTGAATTTCCTTGGCATCTACATTGGTGCTCATTTTTTGCTCTTTGGTTAGCTTTGATCCGCAATATTATTAACGATTGCAATCAGCCAGGTAAAGGCTTCACTAAAAGTTTTATCAGAAGCGCATCTAAGGCTACAGTTTGAGAATATCTAGTGGTACACTCAACTGCTTGGAGTATGACCCAAAAGCGTGTCATAGCCTGCTGTATTCTTCCAATCCATAGCGCCGGATCGCTTGCCGATCGCTGATGCTAACGTATCGCAGGTATGACCCAATAAAACCTATAAGGGAACAGCCAGTTTATGACTGACAATGCGAAAGAAATCCTTCCGATTAATATCGAAGAAGAACTGAAGAATTCCTATCTAGACTATGCCATGAGCGTAATCGTAGGGCGTGCGTTGCCTGATGTGCGCGACGGGCTTAAGCCGGTGCATCGCCGCGTTTTATTTGCGATGAACGAACTCAAAAATGATTTCAATAAACCGTATAAAAAGTCAGCACGTGTGGTGGGCGACGTTATAGGTAAATATCACCCTCATGGTGACTCAGCGGTGTACGACACAATCGTACGTATGGCGCAGCCGTTTTCTTTGCGCTATATGCTGGTGGACGGACAAGGTAACTTCGGTTCTGTGGACGGTGATTCGGCCGCTGCAATGCGTTACACCGAAGTGCGCATGGCAAAAATTTCGCATGAGCTTTTGGCTGACCTCGATAAAGAGACGGTCAACTTTGTACCAAACTATGACGGCACCGAACAAATCCCAGAAGTTTTACCAACCAAAGTACCTAACCTATTAGTGAACGGTTCTTCTGGTATTGCCGTTGGTATGGCAACGAATATCCCACCGCACAACCTAACTGAAGTCATTAATGGTTGTATTGAGTTGATCAATAATCCTGACATGCCGATTGAAGAGTTAATGACCTTCATTCCAGGGCCAGACTTCCCAACAGCGGCGATGATCAGCGGTCGTAAGGGGATTGAGGATGCCTACCGCACAGGTCGTGGCAAAATCTACCTGCGTGCGAGAGCCGAAATCGAGACTGAAGATAATGGTAAAGAAACCATTATCGTGCATGAGATCCCGTATCAGGTAAATAAAGCGCGCTTAATCGAAAAGATCGCCGAACTCGTTAAAGAAAAGCGTGTAGAGGGTATCTCTGCATTGCGGGACGAATCAGATAAAGACGGAATGCGCATTGTCATTGAAGTTAAACGCAATGAATCTGCCGAAGTCGTGCTTAATCACTTATATGCCAATACTCAGTTGCAAACTGTATTTGGGATCAACATGGTTGCGCTGGATAATGGCCAACCGAAAGTATTTACCCTCAAGGAAATGCTTGAAGCGTTTATTCTGCACCGTCGAGAAGTGGTTACTCGTCGTACGGTATTTGAATTGCGTAAGGCGCGGGACCGAGCTCATATCTTAGAAGGTCTAGCGATAGCCCTCGCCAATATTGATGAAATTATCGAGTTGATCAAAGCTTCACCAAGCCCCTCTGAAGCTAAGCAGGCCTTGATCGCACGTGGTTGGGATTTAGGTGATGTTGCCCAGATGTTGGAGCGCGCAGGGGATGAAGATCCGTCGCGTCCAGAGTGGTTAGCGCCAGAATATGGGATCCGTGACGGCCAGTACTACCTGACCGAGCAACAAGCACAAGCAATCCTTGATTTGCGCTTGCATAAATTAACCGGTCTTGAGCACGATAAAATCCTTGACGAATACCGCGGTCTATTAGAGTTGATTGCTGAACTGTTACACATCTTGGCCAGTTCAGAGCGGTTGATGGAAGTGATCCGCGAAGAATTAGAAGCCATTCGCGATGAATTTGGTGATGAGCGTCGCACCGAAATCACCGCAGCTAGCCATGATATCGATATTGAAGATCTGATCGAACAAGAAGATGTGGTAGTGACGCTGTCGCACGAAGGTTATGTTAAATACCAGAAGCTATCGGATTATGAAGCACAACGCCGTGGTGGTAAGGGTAAGTCAGCGACCAAAATGAAGGATGAAGATTTCATTGAACGACTTCTTGTGGCCAATACCCATGACCATATCTTGTGTTTCAGTACCCGCGGGCGCTTGTATTGGTTGAAGGTTTACCAACTTCCGCTTGCTAGCCGCAATGCGCGTGGTCGTCCAATCATCAATATTCTACCGCTTGAGGAAGACGAGCGGATCACTGCCATATTACCGATTAAGGAATTTGTCGATGACAAGTTTGTCATCATGGCAACTGCCAACGGTACGGTTAAGAAAACAGCACTTACTCAGTATTCACGCCCGCGTTCAAACGGCATCATTGCGGTTAACCTTAATGATGGAGATGAATTAATTGGTGTAGCAATCACCAACGGTGAAGATGACATAATGTTGTTCTCAGATGAAGGCAAAGTGGTTCGCTTCAATGAGAAGGCGAGAGATTCTGAAACCGGAGCGGTTAAACTTGACCCAGACACAGGTGAAGAAATTCTAGCGATCCGCCCAATGGGCCGCACGGCTACCGGGGTGAGAGGAATTAAATTACAGCCTGGTCAACGTGTAGTTTCGCTGATCGTACCGACTGGCGAAGGCGCAATCCTGACGGTAACTGAAAACGGTTATGGTAAGCGTACGCCATTAGCTGACTATCCAGCGAAGAGCCGCGCAACTCAGGGCGTTGTGTCCATCAAAGTTTCTGAGCGTAATGGTAAAGTCGTCGGTGCAGTGCAAGTGGATGACAACATGGAAATCATGTTGATCAGTGATAAAGGCACACTGGTTCGTACTCGCGTGAATGAAGTTTCCGTTGTAGGGCGGAATACTCAAGGCGTACGTCTGATCCGAACTGCAGACGATGAAAACGTAGTGGGGCTAGAACGGATTGAAGAAATAACCACCGATGAGCTCGACGATGAGTCAATCGACGCAGACGGCGTAGCAGCATCAACCACTCAAGAAAGCGATTCCGCTGCATCAGAAGAATAGGGCTCTATGACACACACCGTGTATAACTTTTCCGCGGGGCCGGCAATGCTGCCGGCTGCGGTGCTAAAACAAGCGCAAGCAGAACTCATTAACTGGCAGGGTCTTGGTACCTCGGTTATGGAAATAAGTCACCGCAGTAAAGAGTTTATGCGCGTGGCAGAAGAATCTGAACAAGATTTACGAACGTTAATGCAGATCCCTGCTAATTACCGAGTGCTGTTTATGCATGGTGGCGGTCGCGGTCAATTTGCAGCCGTGCCTTTGAATCTAGCGAAACCAACACAGAGCGGAATGCATTTAGTTTCAGGCTCTTGGTCGAAGGCTTCCGTGGTGGAAGCGGAAAAGTTTATTCACGCAGCAAAAACGGATATTCGGGTTGAAAGAGATGGCCGGTTAGGTGCTGACCTAGCGCTGTATAACGACAGCGATGAACACGCCTTTGTGCATTATTGTCCAAACGAGACAGTGGATGGCATAGAGATTTTCGATGTGCCCGAGACTAAAGCGCCGCTGGTTGCTGATATGTCATCGAATATTTTATCGCGCCAAGTTAATGTTGAAGATTACGCTTTGGTCTACGCAGGGGCGCAAAAGAATATTGGTCCAAGTGGGTTGTCGGTCGTTATTGTGCGGGAAGATTTACTCGGCAAGCCGCAAGCACAAACGCCGGTTATCCTAGATTATACGGCCGCAGCCAACAACGAATCGATGTTTAACACACCGCCAACTTACAGCTGGTATTTATCTGGCTTGGTATTTAAATGGCTGCTGGCCAATGGCGGTGTCAGTGCAGCTGAAGCATTAAACAAACAAAAAGCTGAGCTGCTTTATCAATTTTTAGACCAATCCAGTTTATTTAATAATCGCATCATGGACGCTAATCGTTCCCGAATGAATGTGGTATTTCAGCTTGCAGATGAATCTCTTAACGAACGTTTTCTAACGCTTTCAGTGGAGGCTGGATTACATGCCTTGAAAGGGCATCGCTCAGTGGGAGGCATGCGTGCGAGTATTTATAATGCGATGCCATTAGCTGGGGTAAAAACGCTGATTGAGTTCATGCGTGAGTTTGAACGTACTCAAGGATAGACAATGGACAAGTTATTACTCAACCCAATTGCTCATGTTGCGGGCACGGTCAATGTGCCAGGTTCAAAAAGCTTGTCTAATCGAGCGCTACTATTAGCGGCACTGGCTAATGGCACTACGACACTCACCAATCTGCTCAACAGTGATGATATTAAGCATATGTTGAATGCGTTAAAAGAGTTAGGCGTAACCTACTCGTTAAACGAATCTGGCGATGTATGTGTGGTTCAGGGCTTGAGTGGGCGCTTTTCGCAACCACAACCACTCTCACTATTTCTTGGCAATGCAGGCACAGCAATGCGCCCACTGTGTGCAGTGCTTGCGACCTCTGATGTTAAGGTTACCTTAACGGGTGAACCGCGGATGGAAGAGCGTCCAATCGGTGATCTTACCGATGCCTTAGTGTCTGCAGGAGCCGACATTACGTTCTTGAAAAATTCAGGATATCCGCCGCTCACCATTTTGGGTAAACAGTTATCCGGCGGCAATATTACTGTTGACGGTAGTGTATCTAGTCAGTTCTTAACGGCTTTGTTAATGGCTGCGCCGCTTTTCGCAGATGATTCTGTGATCACCATTGAAGGTGATTTGGTCTCTAAACCGTATATCGATATAACCCTTGCTACCATGGCTGCGTTTGGCGTGTTGGTTGAGAATCAGAATTATCAGACCTTTAAAGTCGCGGGTAATCAAACGTATCAGTCTCCAGGCCGTTTTTTAGTTGAGGGGGATGCCTCATCAGCTTCCTATTTTCTTGCAGCCGGAGCAATCAAGGGCGGCACAGTAACTGTAACCGGTGTGGGGAAAAAATCGATTCAAGGTGATATTCGTTTTGCTGATGTACTCGAGAAAATGGGCGCACGCGTTGACTGGCAGGACGAATCCATCAGTGTTACCGGAGCGCCACTCAAGGCTGTAGATATGGATATGAATCACATTCCCGATGCCGCGATGACAATAGCAACAACGGCATTGTTTGCGACGGGAACTACGCGCATTTCCAACATCTATAACTGGCGCGTTAAAGAAACCGATCGCTTGCATGCAATGGCGACTGAATTGCGTAAAGTGGGAGCTACCGTAGACGAAGGCCATGATTACATTAGCGTAACACCGCCACATAAGTTAACTCACGCTGAGATCGAAACCTACGATGACCACCGCATAGCGATGTGTTTTTCATTGGTTGCTCTGAGTGATACCCCGGTGACTATTCTCGACCCGCAATGCACCAAAAAGACATTTCCGGACTATTTTACGCGCTTTGCCACCATCCAGCATAACGAATAGTCACAAAAGGTTACAGGATCCAAGTGGTAATTGCGTGGTAGCGCGCGTATAATTCCGCCCGATTTTTACCAAGGGTGGTTTATATGCAGTCGATTCCAGTCGTAACCGTCGACGGGCCCAGCGGTGCAGGGAAGGGTACTTTAGCATCTATGTTAGCGGAACACTTCGGTTGGCACCTGCTTGATAGTGGCGCGATTTACCGAGTGTTAGCCGTTGCGTCCTCGCATCACGGTTTATCTCCAAACGATGAAGAAGCATTGATGCCATTAGCGTCAAGTCTTGATGTTACTTTCGAAATTGATGGGGATGCAAAAAAGATAGTCCTCGAAGGCGAAGATGTAACAGACATCATACGCACTGAAGAAGTCGGTAGCGTTGCGTCACAAGTTGCGGCATTGCCGCGCGTTCGAGAGGCGCTACTGCGCCGGCAACGTGCTTTTGAACAAGAGCCTGGACTGATCGCTGACGGACGCGATATGGGGACGGTCGTTTTCCCTGATGCGCCAGCCAAGATATTCCTCACCGCGTCAGCGGAAGCCCGTGCGCAAAGACGCTTCGAACAGTTGAAAGATAAGGGGCTTGATGTTAAACTTTCGCGCCTTTTATCTGACATCAAAGCCAGAGACGAAAGAGATACACAACGGTCTGTCGCGCCATTAGTGCCAGCAGACGATGCGGTTGTTATTGATTCTACGTCAATGAGCATTGAGCAGGTCTTTGAAAAGGCTAAGGAAATTATTAACGGGAAGTTAATTTCCCAATGATTTTCTAAATACAAGATAGCGTATCGTCGACACGGAATTTGATGATTTTGAATAACAACCCCATGTTAGCCGGAACGTAACGTGGATGTAAATTTGAAAAATTAACTGAACTTTATGACTGAAAATTTTGCACAGCTTTTTGAAGAGAGCTTACAACAACTTGAAACGCGTCCTGGTGCCATCGTTAAAGGAACCGTTGTTTCAATCGACAAAGACATCGTTCTAGTAGACGCGGGTCTCAAATCAGAAAGCGCAATCCCTGCTGACCAATTTAAGAATGCTGACGGCGAACTTGAAATTGCGATCGGCGATTCCGTTGATGTTGCACTAGATGCAGTAGAAGACGGCTTCGGTGAAACTATCCTTTCTCGTGAAAAAGCAAAACGCCACGAAGCGTGGGTCGAGCTAGAGAAAGCATACGAAGAAAAAGAAACCATTAAAGGTATTATCAACGGTAAAGTGAAAGGCGGCTTCACAGTAGAAGTGAACGCAGTACGTGCTTTCTTACCTGGTTCGTTGGTAGACGTTCGCCCAGTACGCGATACGGCACACCTTGAAGGTAAAGAACTCGAATTTAAAGTAATCAAGTTAGACGCTAAGCGTAACAACGTAGTTGTTTCTCGTCGTGCTGTTATCGAAGCTGAGAACAGTGCAGAGCGTGATTCACTATTGGCTAACTTGGAAGAAGGTCATGAAGTTAAAGGTATCGTCAAGAACCTAACTGATTACGGTGCGTTCGTTGATTTAGGCGGTGTTGACGGTCTACTTCACATCACTGATATGGCTTGGAAACGTGTTAAGCACCCAAGTGAAATCGTGAACGTTGGTGATGAAATCAACGTTAAAGTACTTAAGTTCGACAAAGAGAAGTCACGTGTTTCTCTAGGCATGAAGCAAATGGGCAGCGATCCATGGCAAGAAATTGCTGATCGTTACCCAGAAGGCGCTAAGCTTAGTGGTGCAGTAACTAACCTGACTGATTACGGTTGCTTCGTAGAAATCGAAGACGGCGTAGAAGGTCTTGTTCACGTGTCTGAAATGGATTGGACTAACAAGAACGTTCACCCATCTAAGGTTGTAAACCTAGGCGACGTTGTTGAAGTAATGGTTCTTGAAATTGATGAAGAGCGTCGTCGTATCTCTCTAGGTCTTAAGCAATGTATTGCTAATCCTTGGGAAGAGTTTGCTAAGTCACATGAAAAAGGTGACAAAGTTAGCGGTAAGATCAAGTCAATCACTGACTTTGGTATCTTTATCGGTCTAGATGGCGGCATCGATGGCTTGGTTCACTTATCTGATATCTCTTGGAATAAATCAGGTGAAGAAGCGGTTCGTGACTATAAGAAAGGTGACGAAATCTCTGCTGTTGTATTGCAAGTCGATCCAGAGCGCGAGCGTATTTCTCTTGGCGTTAAGCAAATCGAAGAAGATCCTTTCAATAAGTATCTGACAGATAACAAGAAAGGTGCTATCGTTAATGGAACAGTTACCGCAGTTGACGCGAAAGGCGTAACCGTGAACCTAGCTGAGGAAGTTGATGGCTACATCCGTGTTGGTGATTTAGCACGTGACCGAGTAGAAGACGCTTCTGAAGTGGTTAATGTAGGTGATGCAATCGAAGCCAAGTTTATGGGCGTTGATCGCAAGAACCGCATGGTTAACCTTTCTGTTAAAGCGAAGGATCAAGCTGACGAGAAAGAAGCATTGGATAAAGTCAATCAGCAAGAAGACGCTGGTTTTGCTAATGCCATGGCTGAAGCTTTCAAAGCAGCAAAAGGCGAGTAATTCTCCCAATTTAGGCGCATCAATCTGATGCGCCTTCCTCCTCCTGCTGGTAACATCGAGATATCTAACTATCGTGAGGTTGCCATGACAAAGTCTGAACTTATCGAAAGATTGGCCTTAAAGGCTGAGCACATCCCTGCTAAAGAGCTTGAAATTGCAGTAAAAGAGCTGCTCGAGCAACTCGCGCAAACGCTGCAAAAAGGTGAGCGTATTGAGATCCGTGGGTTTGGCAGTTTTTCTTTGCATTACCGTGCACCGCGCGTAGGACGCAATCCCAAAACGGGTGAAACTGTTCAGTTAGAAGGGAAGTACGTACCCCACTTCAAACCGGGTAAAGAACTCCGGGACCGCGTGAACGCAGCGATGTAATTGCAGCTTGTTGCTACGGGAGAGATAGTCCTTGAGAGGGTTAGCGTTATTTTTAATTGTGATTGTGTTGGCATGTATTTTCGTGCTGATAGGTGCGCAAAATAGCCAAGTTGTAACAGTCAACTTTTTAATTGCCCAAGCTACACTAAAACTCAGTACCTTGATGGCTATCGTTATGACGATTGGCGTGACCGTGGGTTTATGTATATTAATGACCAGTTGGTTGGCATTAAGAGTTAAATTAGGTATTGCTAAGCAAAAGCTCAAAAAGCTGCAAAACGAGTAATTCATGTTAGAACTTCTGTTTCTACTTCTGCCCGTCGCAGTTGGCTATGGTTGGGTGATGGGGCGTAACAGTTTGCGTCAGGCCCAACGTAAGCAATCCAGTATTCTTTCTAAACACTACTATCGGGGATTAAACTTTTTATTATCAGAGCAACCAGATAAAGCCGTTGATACTCTGATTAAAATGATAGACCTGAATAATGATACGGTTGAGACACATATTGCGATGGGGAATTTCTTTCGCCATCGCGGTGAGCTTGATCGCGCTATCAAAGTGCATCAAAACTTGGTCAGTCGAGATGAAATTGAGCCTGCACAGCGCGAGAATGCGTTACGTGAGTTAGGCCGAGACTACACACAGGCGGGTTTTCTTGAGCGGGCTGAAAATGCCTATTTGCAGTTGCTTAACTCCGACAAACATTACATCGACGCCCAAACCAATCTGTTTAAAATCTACCAGACGACAAAGGAGTGGGACAGAGCCATCGATTTGGCTGAACGCATGGTGGATTGCCATGGCGATGATAATGATATCCTCGTTCGGTTAGCACACTTTTACTGCGAACAAGCTGAGAAATCACTGCAGCAAAACGACCAAGAAAACGCGGTTATTTATTTACAAAAGGCCACTCAATCTGACGAAAAAGCCATTCGTCCATGGTTGATGCTCGGTCGTTTAGCAATCGATAAGCAAGCGTACACAGATGCTTTTGATTGTTTACTAGAGGTTCCCAAACGGGATATTAACTGGCTTAGCGAAGCCATTCCGTTGTTGGAAACCTGCGCTGAACAGCTCGGTGATTGGGCACGATTTGAACAAGTGCTGAATGAATATGGCAATGTTTGTGCGTCTGCCTATTTAGCTAAAGTCAATTTAATGGCGAATCAAGGCCAAACGGATGAAGCGACGCAATTACTTTATGAGCAGTTGCGCAAGAAGCCCACAATGAAAGGCTTTGCTACTCTGATGCGCTTATATATAGCACAGCACAAGCAAGATCCTAACACCAGTAGCCTTGCGTTATTGCGTGGTTTGGTAGAACAACAAATGTTACAACGTCCTAAGTATCGCTGTGGAAACTGCGGATTCTCAGGGCGCAAAGTTTATTGGTTATGCCCGTCGTGTAAGAAGTGGGGCGTAGTAAAACCTATCAAAGGCTTAGACGGAGAGTAGTAGGGTGAGTGAAGCAAAAGTAATTGTCGCATTAGATTTTGAGACTGAGCATCAGGTCCTTGATTTAGTAGACCAGTTAGCACCTGATCAATGCCGATTGAAGGTTGGAAAAGAGCTGTTCACACGCTTAGGCCCTGACATTGTGCGCCGCTTAGTCAGTAGGAATTTTGATGTGTTTCTTGACCTCAAATTTCACGATATCCCCAATACTGTTGCGAAAGCCTGCCTAGCGGCTGCTGATCTAGGGGTATGGATGGTGAACGTTCATGCCTCAGGTGGCGCAAAAATGATGAGCCACACACAACAGCAACTTGCGCAGGCCGGTGCAGATGTCAAGCTTATAGCAGTGACAGTATTAACGAGTATGGATCAGGCACAACTCAGTGGGGTAGTGCCAAATACTTCGGTTGGTGAACAAGTTTTAAAACTAGCGTCTTTAAGCCAAGCGTGTGGTCTTGATGGCGTGGTTTGTTCCGCACAAGAGGCCAGTAACCTAAAGCAAGCGCTAGGTAAAGAGTTCGAACTCGTCACTCCTGGGATTCGACCAGCTGGCGCGAGTCAGGATGATCAGGTACGCATAGTGACGCCAAGTGCGGCAATTAAATATGGCGTAGATTACATGGTCATTGGTCGACCGATCACTCAGGCTGACTCGCCACTTGAAGCACTCAGCTTAATTAATGCAGAAATACAAAAGGCTACTCAATAGGTAGCCTTTTGTATCAGTTGTTATTGCAATACTAGCTTTTTAAAGCTTCAGCTGCGTCTTGATATTGCAAGGATAACTGTTCACCCAACGCATCCATAACCGCCGCATATGTGATTTTACCTTGGTGGACATTCAATCCATTCAACAAATGTGGATTATCAAGCATTGCCTGTTTAGGACCTTTGTTTGCGAGTGCCAGACCAAATGGCAGAGTGGCATTATTTAGCGCCATTGTTGAAGTCCTCGCTACACCACCTGGCATGTTGGCTACGCAATAATGGACGACACCATCGACGATATAAACCGGATCTTGATGGGTTGTCGCGCGTGAAGTTTCAAAGCAACCACCTTGATCAATAGCAACATCAACTAGCACTGAGCCTTTCTTCATTGCGTTAATGTGCGCCGTGTTAAGCAATTTAGGCGCTGCAGCGCCAGGGATTAATACAGCACCGACCACCAAATCAGCCTTTGATGAATAATGTTCAATCGCATCAACAGTTGAATATACGGTTTTAATTTGATTACCGAAAATATCATCAAGCTCTCTAAGACGAGGTAATGATCGATCAAGAATGGTGACATCTGCACCAAGTCCAATGGCCATTTTAGCCGCGTTAGTGCCAACCACACCGCCACCAATGATCAAAACTTTACCGGGGGCTACTCCTGGCACGCCGCCCAGCAATGTACCACTGCCACCATGTGCCTTTTCTAGGTAATGCGCGCCTGCTTGTACTGACATGCGGCCAGCGACTTCACTCATTGGTGCCAGTAACGGTAGACCACCACGTGGATCGGTTACTGTTTCGTAGGCAATACAGGTTGCACCTGATTCAACTAATAATTGAGTTTGGGTTGGATCAGGGGCTAAATGCAAGTAAGTGTAAAGCGTTTGTCCTTCACGCAACATTTTACATTCATTCGGTTGCGGCTCTTTCACTTTAACGATCATCTCTGCACGCGCAAAAATCTCTTCTGCGGTTTCAATGATACTAGCGCCAGCTTCAATATACATTTCATCGTCAAAACCGATGGCAGTGCCCGCATGAGTTTGCACGATAACCTCGTGGCCATGAGCGACAAACTCTTTGACTGCTGCAGGCGTTAAGCCAACACGGTATTCATGATTTTTAATCTCTTTTGGTACACCTACAAGCATTGAAACAACCTTTTAACAAATTGAAAACCCGCGCAGTATACTCAGAAAAAAGGCAAAGAAATGGCTGAAGTTTAAACAGTTACAGGATATTATGCGGTTTAAAGCATTTTTGAGATTATTGTATGCTGGCCAAAACACCGAAAAGTTTGGATAAAATCGACCGCAGAATCTTAATTGAATTGCAGAAAGATGGTCGCTTATCGAATGTAGAGCTTGCCAAGCGTGTCGGCTTAAGTCCTAGCCCCTGTTTAGAGCGAGTTAAGCGGTTAGAAGGGCAGGGGTACATCACTGGTTACCGTGCCATGGTTAATCCTGATAAGCTCGGAGCCGCCATGTTGGTTTTTGTGGAAATCACGTTGACCAAAACGTCAGTGGATATCTTCGCAGAATTTTCTGCTGCAGTTAAATTGCATGATGATATTCAGGAATGCCATTTGGTGTCGGGTAATTTTGATTTTTTACTCAAAGCGCGGGTTGCTGATATGTCAAGTTATCGAAAATTACTTGGCGATACGCTGTTAAGACTGCCGGGCGTAAGCGAATCGCG
This sequence comes from Alteromonas sp. DYW1, assembly GCF_059752595.1. NCBI lineage: Bacteria > Pseudomonadati > Pseudomonadota > Gammaproteobacteria > Alteromonadales > Alteromonadaceae > Alteromonas > Alteromonas sp. DYW1. The sequence goes on from NZ_CM186038.1 coordinate 1,850,175, forward strand.
CACCTATGTAGTGATGGAAGAGGTTAAATCCACAACGCAGGTACATATTAGCCTTAAAAGCTAAATTTCATGGTGAGTTTTTGTTGATTTTTTTCCTTCGTCGGGCAGTGTTGTGGTAATCTTTACAGTTAAATAATAAAAATAAATAGAGTGTGCTCAGTGCGCGAGTTTTAGCACTCAAGGTGATTAATTTAGGGTTATGGCGCGATTATCAGGTGTACAGCGACTGTTTGAAGTCGGCATGATGCTGGCTTGCACATTCGCATTTTTCTTACTCTTAGCAATCGTCTCCTTTCATCCGGCCGATCCTGGTTGGAGTCAGGTGGGTTTGCAAGCCAATGTGCAAAATTGGGGCGGTGCAACCGGTGCTTGGTTTGCTGATATTTTGCTCTTCTTTTTGGGCTATCTAGCTTATGTAGCTCCAATTGGCTGTGCTGTCATCGGCTGGTTCCTGTTTCAACACGTAAAAACATTGGCAGAATTTGACTACCTGACGATTGGTTTGCGGATCATTGGTTTTGTCTTATTTATGCTTGGCGCTTCCAGTCTCCTCAGCTTAAATGTCGATAACTTGTTCAGCTTTCCCGCGGGCGGAATGGTTGGTGATGTCATGAGCTCAGCACTGCTACCTTATTTCAATTTGGCTGGCACGACGTTACTACTGCTGTGCTTCGTGTTAACAGGTATTACCTTAATGACAGGTATTTCTTGGTTGGCAGTGATTGATGGTATTGGTAAGTATGCCATTCTGTCAGCGCAGGCGTCATTAAAATTACCCGCTCATGCCAAACAGCTTCAGTTGCCGCAGCGGCTACGCCTTGCTAAACCTGCTGAGGATACACCTACCGACGTTACTATCACGCGTCTTCGAGCGTCGCCTGCTGAGGCGCAACCAGCGCAACAGGAGCCCCATTTCGGTATTCCGGATGAGGTCTTTAGTTCTGATAAAAGTACGAGTTCAGAGATTGAGGATTCAGAGGTACCTGCGATCAGTCGCTTAGATAGTTTAAAACAGCGATTTGCCTCGCGTCGTAGTATCGACCGCGAGCATACGACAGAAAAAACTGAAAACGACATTGTGCAAAAAGAAGCCGTGCAGGCACCAAATTCGGTAAATGCTGTGGTGGATTCGGTGACAGTTAAAGCTGAACCTACCACGCCAATGCCATCCTTTGATTTACTGGAACGACCCGATAAACACGAGAACCCAATATCCGCTGAAGAATTAGAGCAAGTATCGCGGTTGGTTGAACAAAAACTGGCTGACTTTAATATCGAAGCAAGTGTGGTTGGCGTTTACCCAGGGCCGGTGATTACTCGTTTCGAATTGGATTTAGCTCCCGGTGTAAAGGTTAGTAAGATAACCGCATTATCAAAAGATTTGGCGCGCGCGATGTCTGCAATTTCTGTGCGCGTAGTAGAAGTGATCCCTGGTAAATCTGTAATCGGCCTTGAGTTACCTAATAAGAACCGAGAAATGGTGCGTTTAAGTGAAGTCATAACGTGTGAGGCTTTTCAATCGGCCAGCTCACCATTAACTATGGTTTTAGGCGCTGACATTTCAGGGAAGCCCGTCATCGTTGACCTAGCAAAGATGCCGCACCTTTTGGTTGCAGGTACCACTGGCTCGGGTAAGTCGGTGGGCGTGAATGTGATGATCTTAAGCTTATTATATAAATCTAAACCGGAAGACGTACGCATGATCATGATTGATCCGAAAATGCTCGAATTATCGGTTTACGAGGGTATTCCTCATCTCTTAGCTGAAGTCGTTACCGACATGAAAGAAGCCGCCAACGCGCTGCGTTGGTGCGTGGGGGAGATGGAACGCCGTTACCGCTTAATGTCTGAGCTTGGTGTACGTAATCTTAAGGGCTATAACACTAAAATTTTAGCAGCCATCGAAGCTGGCGAGCCAATTAAAGATCCACTTTGGCGTCCAGAAGAAAGTATGCTCACCGAAGCACCTGATCTTGAGAAGTTGCCCTCTATTGTCGTGGTTGTCGATGAGTTCGCTGATATGATGATGATTGTCGGTAAGAAAGTCGAAGAACTCATTGCCCGTATCGCTCAGAAAGCGCGTGCAGCAGGTATTCACCTTGTTCTGGCTACGCAGCGACCTTCAGTAGACGTCATAACGGGTTTGATTAAAGCCAACATACCAACACGCATTGCATTTCAGGTATCAAGCAAAATTGATTCGCGTACGATCCTTGACCAACAAGGTGCTGAAGCGCTTTTAGGGGCTGGAGATATGTTGTATCTGCCGCCAGGTACAGCGGTTCCGACGCGCGTTCACGGGGCTTTTGTGGATGACCATGAGGTACATGCTGTGGTTGCAGATTGGAAGCTACGCGGCGAACCTGAATATATTGATGAGATCCTCAATGGCGAAGCAACTGCTGAAATTTTGCTGCCCGGCGAGCAAGCTGAGGGAGACGATCAAGAAATGGATGCGTTTTATGATGAGGCCGTGGCATTCGTTACTCAGTCACGTAAGGTGTCAGTCAGTAGTGTGCAACGTAAATTTAGAATTGGTTACAATCGGGCAGCACGAATTGTTGAACAAATGGAATTAAGTGGCGTCGTAAGTGCATCTGGACATAATGGTAACCGCGAAGTACTTGCGCCACCGCCACCACCAAGAGATTAGTATGTTAAGAGTGATTTTCCCCTTAGTATTCATGGCACTGCTTAGCCAACCAGTTATCGCGACTGAAGCCAAGCAACTACTCCGTGAAAAATTAGCTAACATTGAAACGTTTCAGGCCAATTTTTCTCAAACTATCACTGATCAACAAGGCAATAGCGTGCACAGCGCCAGCGGTGAGCTTATTACCAAACGGCCACAGCAGTTATATTGGCATACTGCGTTACCCGATGAAGTATTATTAGTCGCAGATGGTCAGGCGGTTTGGCAAGTCGATTATTTTGTTGAACAAATCACGGTAATCGACCAAGCCGTAGCGGTAAGTGAGAATCCTATGATGTTGCTCGCCTCAGGCGATGACAATGATTGGGCTAAGGTCACTGTATCGCAAGCGGATGACCGGTTCATTATCTTACCAACGCAAACGAGTGCAATAACAGAATTGAGCTTAATGTTTAGTGGTGACACGTTAACGCAATTAGTCTCAGTGGATAGTCAAGGTCAACGTAGTCTGCTGGTGTTTACCGATATGAAAATCAATATGCCCGTCGCGGCCGAGCAATTTACAGTATCTAATTCGGACGGGTTTGTCTTGGATGATCAGCGAAACCAATAATTTGAATTTGTTTAGCGCTGTACAACATGCGCCATTGGCAGCGCGGATGCGCCCGCAAACTATAGCCGATATTGTTGGGCAACAGCACTTACTTGGCGACGGCAAACCGTTAGCGCAAATAATTGCTCAAGCGTCACCGGTTTCATTAATTCTTTGGGGGCCGCCAGGCACGGGTAAAACGACACTTGCAGAGGTCATTGCACAACAAAGCAATGCTGCAATTAAACGCATTTCGGCGGTGACTGACGGGATTAAAGAAATTCGCGCTGCGATTGATTGTGCGCAGCAAAATCTCGGTGCAGGCATTCGGACACTGCTCTTTGTGGATGAAGTTCACCGCTTCAACAAATCGCAACAAGACGCCTTTTTACCGCATATTGAATCGGGTCTTGTTCAGTTCATTGGGGCGACGACTGAAAACCCGTCGTTTTCATTAAATAACGCGTTGTTGTCTCGGACTCGGATGTTTGTGTTAAAGCCACTAACAGAAGATGATCTCACGAAACTGATTGCACGTGCGGTCGGTTTGTTAGCCCAAGATTGCAATAAACCTCTAACCGTTGAAAACGCTGCGGCTACGCATTTGATCCGCGCATCTTCAGGGGATGCACGGCGGTTATTAACCCAGTTAGAGCTTGCCGCGGCTTTGAGCGATGGTGGCACAATAACACTATCCCATGTGCAGTTAGCACAGGGGGATTCAACCACCGCTTTTGATAAACAAGGGGATTACTTTTATGATCACCTGTCGGCCTTTCATAAATCCGTTCGCGGCTCCTCCGTCGACGGAGCCTTATTTTACTATGCACGACTGCTACAAGCCGGATGTGAAGGAACAGTTATTGCGCGGCGTTTACTGGCAATCGCTAGTGAAGATATTGGTAATGCTGATCCGCGCGCGATGCATGTGTGCTTAACTGCTTGGGATGTTTATCATCGCGTTGGTGCTGCGGAAGGTGAACGAGCAATTGCGCAAGCGATTGTATACTGCGCGTTGGCGGCTAAAAGTAACGGAGTATATGCAGCTTTTAAAGCAGCCCAGCGCGCCGCTAAGGAAAACCCTGATACGCCCGTGCCACCTCATTTACGCAACGCACCGAGTACAACCGCAAAATCACTAGGACATGGAGATGGTTACCGATACGCTCACAATGAACCACATGCGTATGCGGCGGGAGAGAGCTATTTACCCGATGGTATTACGGGGGGATTCTATCAACCTTCAGAGCGCGGTTTAGAAAAGCAACTCAAAGTAAAACAACAGTTTTTGCGTGATTTAGATCAGCAGCATAGTCAACAAAAGCGAGAGAACAAACCATGAACTATGTATATGTGGCTTTGGGTGGAGCCCTCGGCGCTTGCCTACGTTATTTTATTATGTTGCGTGCCGATCTTTGGTTTGGAAAAGCCATGCCCTTTGGTACACTAGCCGTCAACGTAGCAGGGTCATTTCTTCTGGGTGTTTTTTACGCTTTTATGCATCAGGATGCACCTATTGATAACCCCTATCGCGCATTTTTTGCCATTGGCCTGTTAGGCGCATTTACAACGTTCTCGACGTTTTCATACGATTCGCTGTTATTGCTACAGCAGGGGGATTGGTTAAAGGCGCTGGCTAATATTGGGTTGAACGTATTTGTTTGTATTTTTGCCGCCGGTAGTGCGGTGTATTTGGTGAAAGGATAATAAGGTCTCATGCTAGATCCTAAGTATTTTCGGAATGATATAGAAGCCACCGCAAAACGGTTGGCAACACGTGGCTTCAATCTTGATGTAGAAGCCTACAATGCGCTTGAAGAACAGCGCAAAGCTTTACAAGTAAAAACCCAGGATTTGCAAAATACACGCAATGTAAAAAGTAAAAGTATCGGTAAGGCAAAGGCACAAGGTGAAGATATTCAACCCTTGTTAGCTGAGGTGAGCTCGTTAGGTGATGAACTGGATGCAGCAAAACAAGAGTTGGAAAGAGTGCAGACTGCGCTAAATATCTTTTATCAAGAAACGCCTAATTTACCTGATCTTGATGTTGCTGTTGGCAAAGACGAGTCTGAAAATGTGGAAGTATTACGCTGGGGGACGCCGAAAAAATTTGCGTTTACAGTGCAAGACCATGTTGATTTGGGTGAGAAACTGGACCGCGGGCTAGATTTTGAAGCAGCAGCGAAATTAAGTGGAGCTCGCTTTGTGGTGATGCGCGGCAAAATCGCCAAGTTAAATCGTGCGCTCGCGCAGTTCATGTTAGATATGCATACACAGCAGCATGGTTACACCGAGATGTATGTACCTTACTTGGTTAATTCAGACAGTTTGTTTGGCACCGGGCAATTGCCTAAATTTGGTGAAGATTTGTTTCACACTAAACCTGCAACCGAAGAGGGGCAGGGTATGTCACTGATCCCAACGGCTGAGGTACCACTGACCAACCTAGTGCGTGACACTATTCTTGATGGTGAAGCATTACCTCTGAAAATGACCGCGCATACGCCTTGTTTCCGCAGTGAGGCTGGCGCCTATGGCCGTGATACGCGGGGGTTGATCCGCCAACATCAGTTCGACAAAGTCGAATTGGTACAAATTGTTAAACCAGAAGAGTCTGACGCAGCTTTAGAAGCGTTAACGGGCCATGCTGAAGCAATTTTACAAGCGTTAGAGCTACCTTATCGTAAGGTCTTATTATGTACTGGTGATATGGGCTTTGGTTCGGCTAAGACTTATGATCTTGAAGTTTGGTTACCTGCTCAGAACTGCTATCGTGAAATATCGTCTTGTTCTAACATGCGCGATTTTCAGGCGCGCCGCATGCAAGCGCGTTTCCGCAGTAGTGCCGGACAAAAACCGGAGCTGGTTCATACGCTCAATGGTTCTGGTTTAGCCGTAGGCAGAACCTTGGTAGCTGTGCTAGAAAACTATCAGAATGAAGACGGTAGTATTACAGTACCTGATGCATTGAAACCCTACCTAGGCGGTGCAAACACACTTTGATCACAGACACTTCGCGGGCTTTGGTAAGCCCGCCAGTTTGGTCGCTTGTTTAGCTGGTCCATTTGGGAATAGTCTGTGCAGGTAGCGACTGTTACCTTTTTCTGGACCCATGGATGCCGCCATTGCCTTAACCAACGCCCGTATTGCCGGGCTGGTTTCGTACTCAAGATAAAACTTTCGCACAAACCAAATCACTTCCCAATGAGCGTCTGTTAGTTCAATACTGTCTAATTCGGCAATATGGGTAGCTACCGCTTCATTCCAATCGGTGCTATTTTCAAGATAGCCGTTTTTATCCAACGGAATCTGCTGGTCATTAACAGTCAGGTAACGGGTGGTCATAGACTAATACACCGTTCAGCTTGTGGGATTAGTTCAGCTATCATGGTCGTTGAAATAGTCTGCTCTGGGCTCAGAGCAATGCCGCGCAGTTGTGTGTGCTCTGCGTGCGCAAATACTTGCGCCGTGATTTGCTGCTTTAATTCCAGATAATCAAATGTTGCATCTTCACACACCACAACAACATCGTCATGTGCAATAAGGCGCAAACGAGGACTAGAGGAGTGTTGTGTGTGAGAACGAATAAACCAAAGATCCATGTCAAAAACTCACGATAAAATCATGCTGTTTAACCAACGTGGCTAAATCGTCAGGCTTGATAAGCGCTGCTTCAGCAGGAATAAGGTCGTGGTCAAGGTCGTTTGCTTCTAGACTTGCCGCACAGACGTATAATTCCTCAATATCGTAGAACGGTAAGACATTAAGTTGCTTACGCGGATCCTTTAGGTGTAGAGCATCATTTGCACCACTGTGTAACAGAAAGCGCACACCTTGCTCGCTCAATAATACTGAACAGTCGTGACCATAACCGGTTGAGGCCAAAGCAAAATCCATGGCGTCTGCACTGTCAGACGAGCCGAAAGGCGATTGGCTAATAATGACTAAAAGTTTGGCCATATTAATACTGCACCAATGTATCTACCGCATGTAGCCGGGAAAAGAATTCCCCCAGGCCAACCTGCTCAAATGGAGGGTTTAGATTATGTGATGACTCGCCATTTTGGCGCGCCAAAGCCGCATCTATCACCCCTCGCTTCTCAGCAGCAGATACACAAACCAATAACGGGATCTGAAAGCGCTTTGCGAACTCTGACCAGACGGCAGGGGCATTTAACTCATTAGAGGGCGGATTAACCAAACTGTTTGCATTAAGCACACCTGCCGCATAAAAGAACACGGCGTCTAGCGCCTGGCCGGCCTCTATCAATGCAGTAAGTGTATTAATGGCCTCTTGCATACGTAATGCATTTGCAGGCGAACTTGTAATTAGACAACCAATTTGATTCATTTTAATCCAAAAAAAACACCCCAAGCGGGGTGTTTATTAAAGCATACATGACTGATCGATCAGTCATCACCACCGAAAGCACCTAACAAGTGTAACAGTGAAGTGAAGATATTATAAATATTCAAGTAAAGAGCGACCGTCGCAAGAATGTAATTCGTTTCACCACCATTCACGATACGGCTAGTATCGTACAAGATAAAACCGGACATTATGAAAATGATGGCAGCATTCAACGCCAAGAAAACCGCGGGTACTTGGAAGAAAATATTAGCAATCGCAGCAATAAGCACAACCACCAAGCCGACAACTAAGAATCCTCCCAAGAAAGAGAAATCTTTTTTAGTTGTAAGGGCATATGCTGACAATGATAAAAATACAATTGCGGTGCCACCCATGGCTTGCATAATCAACGACGGGCCATTCGCGAAGCCCGCATAATAGGTCAAAATAGGGCCGAGTGAGGCGCCCATCAAACCCGTGAACAAGAACACTAAGCCAACGCCTGCAGCGGAGTTAGCTTTACGATGTAGAATAAATAACGTAACGAAAGCACCGATCATCATGCCTAGGGATGCGAGACGACCAATACCCATTGCCATCGCGAGCCCCGCACACAGTGCACTAAATGCCAATGTCATTGATAGCAGCATATAGGTACTGCGCAGAACCTTATTGGTCTGTAATGCAGACTCCTGAGCCGAGCTAGCGTACATCGAACGTTGTTCCATTTTACCCTCCAACAGGTGTTAACGTCTTAATTGTTATTAGGGTTGTTATAAATACCCCAATTTCTAAGACCCTTTGTAGGGTGTTTGGTTCCTTTTTTCAAGTGCTTTCGGTCGCTTAAGCAACAGTTTTACCGAACATTTGCGGTAATAACTCTCGAACTGAGCAATTACTAAGCAAACAGTCATTTTTTTTGAATTACTACTTTACAAGGCCCGCGTTGATCATTAACATTCGCAGCACTTGGAGAGGTGGCAGAGTCCGGTTGAATGCACCTGACTTGAAATCAGGCGAAGGGTCAAACCTTCCGGGGGTTCGAATCCCTCCCTCTCCGCCAAATCACTGAAAGCCCGCTAAAGCGGGCTTTTTTTATGTTTGTGATAAATGGGTGGTTTTTCTACTGGCAAATTTTGTTTTTGCATTTATTATTGGCTAGGTGTCGCAATTAAATTGCCTACATAATTGGTTTTACACAAAAAAAGAACGCCATAGTGATAAAAATTCTTTTGGTCGATGACCATGATCTTGTGCGGACGGGAATAAAAAGGATTTTAGAAGACGTCAAAGACTTTGCCGTGGTAGCTGAGGCTAAAAACGGTGAAGATGCTGTTGCCATTTGCCGGAAAAATGCACCCGATGTGGTACTGATGGACGTCAACATGCCTGGTATTGGAGGCTTGGAAGCGACTCGCCAAATTATGCGATTAGCAGAAAATACTCGAGTCATTGGCCTCTCAATGCAATGCGAGAGCCCTATACCCGCTAAAGTCATGCACAACGGTGCGTTTGGTTTTTTAACCAAGGATGCCGAGCCGGATGAAGTAATTACCGCTATATATAAAGTGGCAGCAGGGCAGAAGTATCTTGCACCTGAAATTGCTCAGCAAGTTGCGCTTGGTTTACTTGATATTACCGATGTGAATCCTTTCGAACAGCTCAGTGATCGCGAGTTGGAAATCACCATGATGCTCACGAAAGGACAAAAAGTGCCAGATATCGCTAATTATTTGAATATTAGCGCTAAAACCGTAAACACTTATCGTTACCGTATGTTTGAAAAATTGAACGTTAAGAGTGACGTTGAACTTACCCACTTAGCCCTGCGCCACAAGCTCATCAGCGCTGATCAGTTTTAATGCTTGAGCCTGGCGCTTTCGATTTATCCAAGTTTCTCAGTAATCTTACCCATCAACCGGGCGTTTATCGCATGTATAACGATAAACATGACGTTATTTATGTGGGTAAAGCGAAAAATCTTAAAAACCGGGTTTCAAGTTATTTTAAGCAACACCATGACAATTCTAAAACATCGGCATTAGTCGCCAATATCGCCTTTATTGATGTGACCGTAGTTAGCAGTGAAACGGAAGCCTTTCTGCTAGAAAATAACTTTATTAAGAAATATAAACCGCGTTATAACGTGGTGTTGCGGGACGATAAGTCGTACCCCTATATTATGTTGTCCAAGCATAAACATCCACGCTTAGCATTTCATCGAGGGGTCCCCAAGCAGGATAAAGGTGAATTCTTCGGACCGTACCCAAGTGCTTGGTCGGTGCGCGAAAGTTTACGTTCGATGCAGCGGATATTTCCCGTTCGGCAATGTGAAGACAGTTATTATCGCGCGCGCTCGCGGCCGTGCTTGCAGTACCAAATGCAGCGCTGTTCTGCGCCTTGTGTTCAAGGCTATGTGAGCGATGAGGAATATCAGGAGCAAGTCGATTGGGTTCGGTTGTTTTTAAAAGGCAAGAATAAAGAGGTCATAGAGCGCTTAGTTAATAAAATGGAGCAGGCCAGTGCTGATCTCAACTTTGAGGCAGCAGCACGCTATCGCGATCAAATAAGTGCTTTACGTAAGATCCAAGAACAGCAGTATGTGGCCGGTACACAACAAGAACTGGATATTTTTGGGATTTATGTACACCGCGGCAGCGCTTGCGTTCATGGGCTTTTTATCCGTGAAAATCAGATGCTTGGTAGTAAGTCGTTTTTTCCAAAGGTACCTTCATTAGCCAATGAAGCGGAAATTTTTACTGCCTTTTTAACCCAGTTTTATCTGACGGGCAAAAAATCCATACCCAAACAAATTGTCGTACCGACCAGCATCGAAGAAAAGAACGCCATTGAAAGCATGCTGGCTAAACAAGCTGGACATAAGGTTCAGTTGTATAGCGGAGCCCGCACTGAGAAACGGCGCTATCTGCAACTGGCTATGAATAATGCAAAAAATCAACTTGAAGCGCAGCAGAGCCAACAACAGTCGATCGTAGCCCGCTATTCTGCATTAGAAGAAATATTGGCGTGGGACACACCCATTCAGCGAATTGAATGTTTTGATATCAGTCATACGTCAGGTCAACAAACGGTGGCGTCCTGTGTCGTTTTTAATCGGGATGGTCCGTTAAAATCCGATTATCGGCGGTTTAATATTGATGGGATTACACCAGGTGATGATTACGCCGCAATGGAACAAGCGATTCGGCGCCGCTACAGTAAAGTAAAAGCGGTTGAAAAGGTTCCGGATGTGCTGCTTATAGACGGTGGGAAAGGGCAATTGTCTCAAGCCGAACGCTGTTTTGAAGATTGGGATTTGGAGAAAAAGCCCTTTTTAATCGGTGTTGCAAAAGGAACCACTCGTAAACCAGGACTCGAAACGCTTATATTAGCTGGAACGCATGAGACTATTCCTATGAATGCTGATTCCCCAGCCTTACATTTGATCCAACATGTACGCGACGAATCTCACCGATTTGCCATTGCTGGGCACCGTAATCGTCGACAAAAAGTCAAAACGACGTCGTCGTTAGAGTCTATCCCGGGAGTAGGGAATAAACGTCGACAAGCCTTATTAAAATATATGGGCGGATTACATGGCCTGAAAAAAGCCAGTAAAGACGAAATTGCCAATGTGCCAGGGATCAGCTATGAACTTGCTGAAACTATCTATGAGTACCTGCACAGTTAACTTTTCTTAAGTATATGTGTACACTGCACGTGTCTTGAGGCCGTTGAGTAGTTTTTCGTGTGGACAATTCCTAACATCGTTACAATGTTTCGTGTCATTCTGATCCCGGTGTTCGTTATTGTTTATTTTCTCGATTGGGAATGGGCGCAATATACTGGGGCTTTTATCTTCTGGCTTGCCGCGATAACCGATTGGTTTGATGGTTACCTTGCGCGTAAATTGCAACAAACGACACCTTTTGGGGCTTTCCTTGATCCAGTGGCTGACAAACTAATTGTAGGCGCAGCGCTGCTTATGATCACGCACACCTATAACTCTATTTGGATAACCGCACCTGCGATTATTCTCATGATGCGTGAAATTTACATCTCCGCTTTACGCGAGTGGATGGGGCAGCATGGTTTAAGCGACGTGGTAAAAGTAAATTTTGCCGGTAAGGCAAAAACCATGGCACAAATGCTAGCGTTAATTGGATTGTTATCAGGTTTAGAATATTTCATGGGCGTGCGCATATATTGGGTGTCGCTCGGTTATGCATTATTGTATTTTGCTGCTGCCTTATCGCTCTGGTCGATGATTACCTATACAACCGCTGCATGGGTACACTTGAAAAAAGCGGCTTGATTGGTTAAATAATCAGCGTTTAAACGAAAGTCGCTTAAAAACACAGCAAACGAACATTTTAGTGGTTGACAGGTTGTACTTTGTCGGTAGAATTCGTGCCCACGTTGCAAGCGGGAATAGCTCAGTTGGTAGAGCACAACCTTGCCAAGGTTGGGGTCGCGAGTTCGAGTCTCGTTTCCCGCTCCAATACTTTTTGGTGTTGACTTTCTGCGACGTAAGACCATCTTTTTATGGCGGAATGGCAGAATGGCTATGCAGCGGATTGCAAATCCGTGGATCTCGGTTCGACTCCGGGTTCCGCCTCCATAGAAAGACAGCAGGGTAACCTGCTACCATCCTGCCCGGGTGGTGAAATTGGTAGACACAAGGGATTTAAAATCCCTCGCGCGAAAGCGTGTGCCGGTTCAAGTCCGGCCCCGGGCACCATTTACTGATTGTCTCTTCAGTTATAAGCATGGTCTCTACCTAAACATAAGCTACCCGTTCTCACACCATCACTAACACTACCAATAGACATCCAATGTTTAAGCACATATCCAGATTTGATTCATACGTCTAAGTCTGTTTTAACCCGAAATACTCGTCGCGTTTACATTTAATTAAATAACTAAACAGCGTAACTTTATCACCTCCAGCAATATGTAATTCTTTTATGTTATATGCCGCTTTTGTTTGGTTATTTCGTTAAGGATCATTGACGTTCAAGCAAGCAAATACGCCCTTCAAGGGGAATAGAAACATCGTTACGCTCATCTGCTAGTTAAAATCTCTTGTATAGATCTGTATAAACCATGTTGATGGTCAGACCAAATGCCGTTAGTGTAGCTCAGTTTTTTCAGCTGAACGGTTGAATTCGCAGGATGGAACACTTTGCAAACAGGGATAAGCCCTAAGGAAGGAGGCAAATAATTATAATTACAAACTCTATACAACAAGTGAAACTATAATGAAAAATAACAACAAGTCGTTAGGGCTTAGTAAAACGTCGATAGGCGTTTTATCAGCTCTTATGTTGACAACACCCGCATTCAGCGGTGAATTACAAGAAGTCGGTGAGATGGTCAAAGGCCAATCAAAAATCGACCAATCCTTTAATCAGTGGAAACGCAACCAACGCGAGACTTTACTGAACAGCGACACCGATCAATTGATCATTGAGTTTAATACTGATCTCGCTGGCATGAGCTTAGATTCGCCAGAGACAGCAGCCAATAAAACTCAGCAAATAGCAAAAGAGCTTAAGCAAAATCTTAAGTATCAGCGCTCTCTCGGTAACAACAAACACGTTATCAAAATGGGCGAAAAAGCAGATAAGAAGCAGCTAAAGGCACTATTAAAGCAAATCCGGAACAATCCTTCGGTCGCTTCAGCTGAAGAAGATCCAAAGCGCTATTTTATGGCAGAAACCACTCCTTGGGGCTATAGCGCGGTACAAGCGAGTCAACTAAGTGATGCTGCATCTGGAGCATTAACGGTGTGTATTATTGACTCAGGCTATGACGCTAGCAATCCTGACTTGTCTGGTAATAATGCGACTGGGACCAATGACAATGGTACAGGCAACTGGTATCAAGCAGGCGGGTCACACGGCACTCACGTAGCGGGTACCATTGCTGCAGTTGGCAATAACATTGGTATCAAGGGAGTTTTACCGAATACTCAGGTGAACCTGCACATTGTTAAAGTATTCAATGAGTCAGGCTGGGGGTATAGCTCTGACTTGGTAACAGCGGTCAACACCTGCGTCAATAATGGTGCAGACGTGGTCAATATGAGTTTAGGTGGCCCATCCGCGAGTAATGCTGAACGCAACGGTCTAGAAGCAGCAACTGCTGCTGGAGTTTTATTGGTTGCTGCTGCAGGAAATGATGGTGATGCGAGTCTTTCTTACCCAGCTTCCTACGATACGGTTATGGCCGTAGCCGCGGTAGACGAAAATGGTCAGCACGCGGAATTTTCGCAATACACGCCTCAAGTTGAAATCTCAGGGCCGGGTGAAGCGATACTATCAACTGTAGCAGGTGATGGCCGTTTGGGTAGCTTGGTGGTAGGCAGTACTGACTATACGAGTAGCGGCGTGGTACCGCAGTCACGTTATGTACAGAGCGGCAGTAGCTATGTTGTATCCAATGTGAACGGTTCTGTATCAGGCGTGATTGATACGTGTAGTCGATCAGGCAGTAGTTATAGTTGCGGCAACATGACGGGCAAAATCTGTGTGGCTGAACGTGACGCAAATCAGGGCGCGAGCTACCCTGAGATTAACGCTGCGAAAGCCTGTGCAGATGCTGGCGCCGCAGGTGTTGTTGTGTACAGCAACAGTGCGCGTCCTGGATTACAAAACCCGTTCTTAGTTGATGCTACGGGTGCTGTTGATGTTCCGACCGTATCGGTTAATCGAAGTGTTGGGCAAGCACTAGCAACGCGAGTAGGGCAAAATGCCAGCTTGTCTGTTAGCGCTAATCAGGACTACGCCTATTACAATGGTACGTCGATGGCGACTCCACATGTAGCAGCGGTAGCTGCTCTGGCCTGGAGTAATAATTTATCCTGTACAGCAGCAGAAGTTCGAACGGCACTGAAGGCGACAGCTATCGATTTAGATGTAGCAGGCCGTGATGATCGGACAGGGTTTGGTATGGTCCAAGCGAAAGCTGCATCTGACTATTTAGCAGCGAACTGCGGCGGTAGCACCGGCGGCGGTGGCGGTACCGGTGGTTCTGATGTACTAGAAAATGGTGTTGCTAAAAGTGGCTTAACAGGCGCTGCCAATGATGCATTGTCGTACACCTTCGAAGTACCAGCAGGCGCAACGGATCTCACGTTTGAAATGTCTGGTGGTACGGGTGATGCTGATTTATATGTGAAGTTTGGTTCTGAGCCAACAACTAGCAATTATGATTGCCGGCCTTATGCAAGTGGTAACAATGAGTCATGCCCGGTTACAACTGCTCAAGCGGGTACCTATTATGTGAAAGTGATTGGATACTCTGCGTTCAGTGGCGTTAATTTAGTTGCCAGCTTTACCGAGCCCAGCACCGGCGGAGGCGGTGGTGCTAGTGGCTTCTCTACCACAGTAGAAAATATTTCTGCGAGCCGCAATAACTGGAAGTACTACACAATTGATGTTCCAGCAGGTATGTCGAGCTTTGATGTGAGCATTGCCAATGGTAGTGGTGACGCCGATCTGTACATTCGCTATGGCGCACAACCGACTACCAGTAGCTATGATTGCCGCCCTTATGAAAGTGGTAACAACGAAGCGTGTAACTTCAGTAACCCAACCGCGGGGACTTGGCACATTGGAGTACGAGCGTATCGTGCGTACTCGGGTGTTGACTTAACAGTCTCATATCAACCCTAATCGGGGTTAAGCTAACAAGGCGTCCAATGGACGCCTTTTTTACATTCATTTTTGATAAACATTGGTTTTTATAATTGGTTAATGAATAATGACCGAACGAAAGCAAACAATTAAATCTGATGCTGCAAAATATTCCGCCATTACTCGTGTCCGTTGATTGGTTACACTCGCAGTTAAACAACCCTGAAGTCGTTATTTTATATACTCGCCTTGCGAATATTCTAACGGGTGAAGTCGAGCCAAGTAGTGGAAAATACATCCCAGGTGCAAAACTTTTTGATTTTGAAAGTGAGTTTAACGACCTAAGCTCGGATTTGCCGCATACAATGCCACCGGCTGAGGTCTTTGTGCAACAAGCGCGACAATTGGGGATTAATTCTGATGCGCATATTGTTGTGTACGATTCTCACGGGTTATATGCGGCACCAAGAGTATGGTGGATGTTTAAATCCATGGGACACGACAGGATCAGTGTACTAAACGGTGGCCTGCCGGCTTGGCAACACGCAGGTCTGAAAACATTAGATTACCCAGCCAGTACAGAATGTTCAGGTAGCTTTACTGGTGATGTCCAGCGTGCGATGTGGTCAAACTGTAACGATGTGCAACAGGCCATGCTTTTGAAAAACGCTGATATTGTCGATGCGCGCAGTCATGAACGATTCACTGGTCAAGCAACTGAGCCACGCCAAGGCCTTCGGCAAGGGCACATCCCAGGTTCGATAAATATTCCTTTTACAGAAACTCAGCAACAGGGAGTCTTACTGGATAATGCTCGATTGCACGAGAGGTTTAGTCAAGCTGGCCTGCGATCCGAGCGCTCCATTATTTTCAGTTGTGGCTCTGGTGTCACGGCGTGTTGTCTAGCGTTTGCAGCTACAGCCGTAGGTTTTAAACGATTATCAGTTTATGATGGCTCCTGGACAGAGTGGGGAGGACGTAACGATTTGCCTTATGAGACGGGATCAATATGACAGAAAACGTTGTGGTCCTGACCGGTGCAGGAATTTCCGCTGAGTCTGGACTGCGTACCTTCAGAGACAATGATGGGCTTTGGGAATATCATCGCTTAGAAGATGTAGCAACACCTGAGGCATTTATACGTGACCCAGACTTGGTGTACCGCTTCTATAATCAACGAAGACAACAGTTAGCCGATCCTTCAATTAAACCCAATGCAGCACATCTGGCGCTTGCGCACTTGGAACAAAAACTCGGAGAGAGCTTTACACTGATCACCCAAAACGTGGATAACTTGCACGAACGAGCGGGGTCACAACGTGTGCTTCATATGCATGGTGAACTAAGGTCTGCGCGATGTTGTGCCAGCGGTAAGCAGTTTTTTATTGATCAAGATATCACTGCAGACTCACGATGTAATTGTTGTAATCCACCTGCTTCTTTACGCCCTGATATTGTCTGGTTTGGTGAGATCCCCATGCATATGCCACAAATTGAAAAGGCTATCAGTCAGGCTGATTGGTTTATTAGTATCGGCACTTCCGGCCATGTTTATCCAGCAGCAGGATTTGTCGAAATGGCTAAATACGCAGGTGCAAAGACGGTTGAATTAAACTTGGAAGCTGGTCAAAATAATCATTGGTTTGATAGTCAAATTCATGGCCCAGCCTCAATCATAGTTCCGCAATTTTTTGATGAAGTATTCATGAGTAAGTCATCTTGAGTAATCTCTTACAATCTTATTGGCTAGAATTTATCACTATTGCTTCTGTGCATTTGATTGCAGTAGCTAGTCCTGGGCCAGACTTTGCCATTGTAGTAAAAAATAGCGTCCGTTATGGCCGTACAGCGGCTTATGCGACTAGTGTCGGTATAGGCCTTGGTATATTAATTCATGTTGCTTATTCTCTTTTAGGGCTAAGTCTGTTGATCAAAACAACGCCCTGGCTTTATCAGGTTTTTAGTTATGCGGCAGCCGCGTATTTGCTCTGGTTAGCGTGGGGAGCGATCCGCGCGAAGGCGCAACCTGCTAAGCCAGTTGTCGATGGACTATCCGGTAATGCGCATAGTAATACGATTAGCTGGCTAGGTGCGTTTTGGCAAGGTTTTTTGACCAACGGCCTTAACCCCAAGGCGACTTTATTTTTTATGTCATTATTCACTGTCGTTATCAGTTCACAAACCCCAATGAGCGTCAAACTTGGTTATGGAATTTATCTCAGTATCGCAACGGGAGCCTGGTTTGTACTGCTCTCTTACTTGTTAGGAACCAGCCGAGTGTTGGCTTTTATCGGCAATAAGGGCTATTGGTTAGATCGCGCAATGGGAATTTTATTGATTATCTTGGCATCTAATTTATTGCTGTTCCAACCAATATGATATTCTATCGGGCATAACAGCTATAGCTAATAGATTTATTGATGCAATCGGAAAAACCGCAAAAAAGTAACCTTACTCCTCGTGTTCAAAGAGCACTCGCAGGCGAATTATCAATCGACGCTTTGGCTATTTTTAAACAAGCGAATGAGCTAACAAAAACTAATTTCAGTACCTTTGCACTCGCTGGATTAATTGTCGTGAGTATTATATTCGGGGCTGTTTTTCTATTGCTTGGGTTGTTAGATGTGCCATTGGAAAACTTTATGGCAATGTCCCAAACCCAATCGGCCATTGTCGATATTGTTTTAGTGTTAATTATTTCGCCTTTGATGGCGGGTTTGATGATGATGGGTATCAGTGCAGCCCGGCACAAGCGAGTAGAGACCAGTGATCTTTTTAATTGGCTATCCATAACAATCGTATTAGCGTTAGGATCGCTAATAGCATCAATTTTGGTACAAATAGGTATGGTGTTGTTCGTATTACCCGGCATATATCTTGGTATCGTAACGACCTTTACGTTGCCTTTGATCGCCGATAAAAGTTTAACCGCGATCAGTGCGATCATCCTGTCAGTACGCGTTGCCAGTAAATATATTATTCAAATGACGATTTTTTTTGTTATTTCTATCGCGTTATTTGTATTTGCGGCGTTTACGTTTGGTATTGCACTTGTCTGGGTTTTTCCGCTGTATTTTAACGCGAAGGGGATACTTTACGATGCCTTATTTGGTGATGAACAAGAAGAGGCGTCAATTTCTTCTACAACAACATTTAATGCATAGCTCCTGAGGCTCCTATGAATATAAAACAATTGCTATGGTGGTTATTTGTCGCTGGGGTAGTTGGGTTTGCATTTCTTTATCCATTGATTAAAAAGCCGGAGCCGTTAGTACCAGAGCCCCCAGTTACGCCGCGAGAAAGCGCTGTGCCAATGCCCGATTTTTCTCAATATGATCAAATAAGTGATAAAAAGTCTGCATTTTTCGCGTATTTACTACCCGAAGTAGAACGTCAAAACGAATATATCATCGGTTTACGTTTAAAAATTAAAGCCATGTCTGACGAATTTGCGCAAAGTGGGCAGCTATCGCCGGCCGATATTTCCCGTCTGCACTGGTTAGCAAAAGAATATAAAATCGACAGCAAACTGAGCATAGCTGAGCAACTGTCCCTATTGCTGCGCCGGGTTGATGTGATACCCGCTGACCTTGTTTTGGTGCAAGCCGCGAATGAGAGTGCATGGGGCACTTCCAGGTTTGCGCGCCAAGGATATAATTTCTTTGGTTTGTGGTGTTTTAGACCAAACTGTGGCTTTGTTCCCCGGCAACGCAATGACGGAGCAATTCACGAAGTAGCCAAGTTTCGCAACATTGCCCATGCGACATATACCTACATGCGTAATTTGAATCGGCATGATGCCTATAAGGCACTGCGCGATATTCGTTATCGTCTGCGGCAAAATCAACGCCCGCTAACGGGCGAAGCATTAAGTGAAGGGCTAATGCAGTACTCAGAGCGCGGCGAAGATTACATTGAAGAGTTACAACAAATGATTAGAGTGAATAGGGAATACTTATCCTTATGAAGTATACAGGACTGAGCCTACTAATTAGCACTGCACTGATTTGTCAGTCGGCAATTGCTGAGACAATAGAAGTCGATTATAAGGGCTTTTATAGCCACGTTAAAAAGCTTAGCGGTGAAGACACCCAGGCACTGCAATTTGCGTTCGGGTTTCAGCATGTAACCGAGGGTAGGTTGTGTAACTTATCCTCGGCTGCGATTGTCACGCAAAAGCAAACCATTCCCTTATCCATTACGTCGGAAAACCGCTTTACGGTGCCCTCAGAAAGAGCACTGAATATGGCCGGGGCTAAGTTAGAAATTGAGACTTCTGACAAAGCTAATCAGTGCGATATGTCAGTACAATTAGAAACAAAGCCCGAATACTTGAAATACTACTACAGCAACGAGGATCTACAATTTATCTACGACCAGTACGCTGCCTTTTTTAATGAAATGGGGAGTTTTCTTTCGTTTATGATGCCCCAAGTGGATGGCCTAACCTTTCATTTCGCCGACCAAGAACTGGATCGTCAATTAAAGGACGCCCCTGCGATCGTCAATGGTATGTTGCAGATACCAGGCAGTTGGTTAGCTGAACGTGAAGCCCTGGCGTTACCAATCAAACCGGTAAGAATTACTGCCCGTACCCATCGCTAATAATCAGTTATTCATGTTCAACTGATAACGAATTTGCTGTGCCAGGCGCTGTACGCTCTCTTCGCCGCGTTTAGCCAACTCAGAAGCTCGGTGAAACTCTAGCAACCCCACATCGCGCAATTGCGGTTCAATAAGTATATCGGGTGGGTCGCCGGCAAGGCGGGAACGTGTCACGCGTGCCTGCAATATTTCTAACGAGCTACTCATGACGCCCATGATCCCCGGCATGGATTTTTTCTCTTCTTTGGGGCCAGGAGAAAACCATTGACGCAGTAAAGACGGTTTGGAATTTAGAAATTCATCAGTTTTACGTTGAATCTTCTCATGTTCAATACTGTTTTGCTCTAAAACCTGAGGGCGGAAATCGGCACTAAGATTAGCTGCAATTACGAAATCGGCACCCAACTGGCGGCATAAATTAACGGGTACCGGATTCACTACCGCGCCATCAACTAAATATCGCTCGCCATGTTCAACGGGGGCAAATAATCCAGGGATGGCACACGACGCGCGGATGCTATCACCAATTTCTCCTGAGTTAAAAACCACCTCTCGACCACTGTATAGATCGGTAGCAACTGCAGCAAAAGGCTTCTTCATCAACTCAAAAGATTCGGCGCATAAATCATCGGCGAGTTTATCAAATACTTTCTGGCCCGATGCAATTCCGCCGCGACGGATGCCAACGCCTAATAACGCAAAGACCTGCCATTCAGTCAGTGAGTCGGCCCATTCTTCAAGTTCCAGTAATTTACCACTTGCATAGGCCGCGCCTACGTATGCGCCGATTGAGCAACCGGCGACGATATCAATATTGATACCCATTTTTTCTAACGCTTTGATAATCCCTATGTGGGTCCATCCGCGAGCCGCGCCAGCGCCAAGAGCTAGGCCAATTTTCATAGATAACGTCCTTTCTAACTTAATGAAATTATTTGCGGTTGCGCGTTGTCATCAGTGGACGTATCAATGTAGTTGGGTTGATCGAAACCAGTATCTCCATCGATGACAGGTTCGTTTGTTGTCGATACGCTCTTGAAATCAAACAGTTGACCATCGGCTAAATGCGACGGTACAACATTTTGCATGGCTCTAAACATTGACTCAATGCGTCCAGGAAAGCGGCGATTCCAATCTTGTAGCATAAGCTTTATATTTTTGCGTTGCAGGTTTTCCTGCGAGCCGCAAAGGTTGCACGGAATGATCGGGAATTTGACCGCGTCACTATAACGTTGAATATCTTTCTCAGCGCAATAGGCCAGTGGGCGAATAACAATATGTTCACCATTGTCACTGACTAATTTAGGCGGCATTGCTTTTAACTTGCCACCGTGAAACATGTTGAGAAATAGGGTTTCGAGCATATCATCACGGTGATGCCCCAATGCTATTTTGGTTGCGCCAATCTCTTTTGCCGTCCGATATAAAATGCCGCGTCTTAACCGAGAGCACAATGAACACGTCGTTTTTCCTGCAGGGATTTTATCGGTTACGATACTGTATGTATCTTCTTCAACGATCTGAAAGTTAACGCCCAGTTCGCTGAGATAATTTGGCAGAACATGCTCTGGGAAGCCGGGTTGCTTTTGATCAAGATTAATCGCGGTAACAGAAAAGTCGATAGGCGCAATACCACGTAAAAAAAGCAATATATCCAATAAGGTATAGCTATCTTTGCCGCCTGAAAGGCAGACCATTACGTGATCACCATCCTCAATCATATTGAAATCAGCAATTGCCTTACCAACATTCCGGCGCAGGCGCTTCTGCAGCTTATTAAGATTGTACTGATGCTTACTATCAGCTTTACTGATGACACTTGAACTCATGGCTAGCTTATATTGGTTACGACAAAGCGTTATTGTAATCGTTATAGATACAGTAAAAAACCACGAACCCTAGTTTTTAGCACTTTATTTTCGGTGCCTGACTTAACCATGAACAGGGCTATGAAATCCCGCAGGCTTAATCGCCAAAACATCACAATTGAGACGATCAATGACTTGTTCAGCGGTATTTCCTATCAGGGCTGCAGATAACCCCGCGCGCCCAACGGTGCCGATAACGACTAATTCAGCATCCAGAGAGTTAGCTTGTTTTGGGACTGCAACTTCTGGTAGGCCCTGAATAACATGACATTGAACTAAAGGCACGGCGTTCGCTGTGGCGAACTTATGCATCTCGTTTTGATGATGGCGCTTTACGTTTTCGTTATAGCCGTGAGGATCGAATTCAGGCATCTCAATGGCCAAATTCACAATCGTACCTGGAAACGCATTTACAAGGTGCAGTGTTGCATCTAATGTGTCGGCGCAGGCTTTTGCACATTCAACCACATGTTGATTTAGTTCTGCATGCACTTCATCTTCAGTACCGACATTTATACTGGCCAAAATATTACCGTTGGCGGGCCATGCGTGCTGCTTTACCATAAGCACTGGCGTAGGGCACTTACGCAAAAGGTGCCAATCTGTAGGCGTGAATATCAAAGAGGCAAAGTCATCATGGCTGGAAGCAGCTTTAATTAATAAATCCGCATCAACCGCTAAAACGGTGCGGATAGCTGACTCATAGAGCGATTTGTCCCATACCACCTTAGCGTGCGCCGATACATCACTCGGAACATACTCCGCAATTAGCGACTGCAGCCATTCATTGCGATCTGCCAAGACAGCCTTGCGCATGGCATCACGCTCATCCAATGACAACATTGTTGTCAATTCGTAAGACAGGTCATAAATGCAAAGAAATACGGTTATTTCAGCGCCAGTTTTGGCAGCAAGTTCAACGGCTCTCGCGAGTGCGATTTGCTTTTCGAGATCAGGATCGATAACGACGAATAAATGTTGATAGTGTTGCATTGCGTATTCCCATGGTTACTTTAGTCCAAGTGTAACGGGTCAATGAGAATACGCTAGTGTCCCCTGTTGAGTTAGATCAAAGGAACCATATTCAGGCGTTAATTTTCGATTGTACAGGTCGGAATTTCGGTTGTATGGAGCTTTTCTGCCATCCTGTCAAAATCCAAAATTGTAATCAATTTACCGTCAACAGCGATGATCCCATCTTTTTGAAATCGAGTTAACAAGCGACTGATAGTTTCTACAGTTAGGCCCAAATAATTTCCGATTTCGTTGCGCGTCATCGTGAGATTAAATTGCTTAGGTGAAAACCCTCGCTCTTCAAAGCGTTTCGATAAATGCGCAATGAAGTGCATCAAGCGTTCTTCCGCCGTGCGTTTATTCAATAACATCATTTGATCATGATCGTGTTTAATCTCAGCACTCATAAAACTCATGATCTGCTTGCGGAGCTTAGGAAACTTAGCAGACATTTCGTCTAATGTTTCGTAGGGAAGCTCGCACACCATGGCAGTTTCTAATGCTTGGCAGTAACTCGAATGGCGACTATCACGCAATGCATCAAAACCTATAATATCGCCCGGAAAGTGGAAGCCAATGACTTGTTCTTCACCGTCTGCATCACTAATAAACGATTTAAAGGAACCCGAACGAACCGCGTAAAGGGATTGAAATTTATCGCCTGCTTGGATCAACTTATCGTTTTTGTGAAGGGGTTTTTTACGTTCGATAATTTCATCGAGCGAACCCATTTCTTCTTCATTTAGCGACACTGGTAAACACAAATGACTAAAGCTGCAGGTTTGGCAGTGTATAGAAAGGTCTCCACGACCGAGTTTATTGTGCATGAATGCACCTTTGCATTGCTGAAATTACTCTCACGTTATAAGCGTTACACCCTGAAAAATCAAGTACAACCCATAGCCTATTAGTGTGATTGCAATGAATGTTCGAGCTTGTTGACTTCGCGCTAACTGTGTTAACCGCGCCCCTCCAAGGCTCACGGCCAGCATAAGAGGCAATGTACCTAATCCAAAGAACAACATAACTAACGAACCTGTCACAGGATCACCAGCAGCCATACTCCAACTTAGCGTCGAATACACCAACCCACACGGTAACCAACCCCAAACACCACCATACAGGAATGCGTGTAGAGGGTGCTTGAATGGAATTAATGACTTAGCGACGGGCTGTATTCGCCGCCAAAGCTTACCGCCTTGACGTTCGAAGTAGTGCAGTACGCTAAACCAATTCGCTATATGGCCCCCCAGTAATAACAACATAATGCCACTTAATATTGTCAGTACTGAGACTCCATTGAAGAAACTTGAATGGCTGACGATGGTCCCTAGCAGGCCGGCGCAAAAACCTGCTAGGGCATAACTTGTAATGCGGCCGAGGTGGTAAGCACTAGCGTAAATCCACGGTTTACCTTGAGCCGGAACTGCTGACTGTAGGGCAACCGTTATACCACCGCACATACCTACACAATGCACACCGCCTGCAATGCCAATAAGCCATGCAGCAAGCAAACTTATTTCAGTCACGACGATTGTCTAATTCCTGTTGGCGGGCTTTAGCCAATGATTTTTCTTCAGGGGGTAAATCATCATCAAACAAAATGCTATAGCCTTGCCGATCGAGATCATCGAACTGATTACTTTTTACCGCCCAAAAAAATACCGCAATGGCAATCGCAACAATGATAATTGCGATAGGGATTAGGACATAAATGATACTCATCTTAACCTGCTTTATACCGAAGTAAGCGCGTAGAGTTTACTACTACGATTATTGAACTCAAGGACATACCCAAGGCCGCCATCCAGGGAGCTAACACTCCTGATACCGCAAACGGCAAAAT
This sequence comes from Alteromonas sp. DYW1, assembly GCF_059752595.1. Classification (NCBI taxonomy): domain Bacteria; kingdom Pseudomonadati; phylum Pseudomonadota; class Gammaproteobacteria; order Alteromonadales; family Alteromonadaceae; genus Alteromonas; species Alteromonas sp. DYW1. Next base: position 1,874,744 of record NZ_CM186038.1, read on the forward strand.
CAAAAAATTATATCCCAATGACCACGCCATGTTTTGTTTAATGGTTACTTGCGTTTGTTTGGCGACATCAATCAGCGCTGGAATAACGGTAATACTTTCATTAAGCAGTACCACGTCAGCAGAACTTTTCGCGAGATCAGAGGCATTCCCAACCGCAACGGAAATATCCGCTTTTGCTAGCACTGGTGCATCATTAACTCCGTCGCCAACCATCATCACTGAATGTCCTTGTGCTTGATAGTTTTCAACGAATGTAAGCTTTTGTTGTGGTGACTGTTGAGCAAAAAAATCGGTGATATCAAGCTTGTTTGCGACTAATTTAACATTCGCCTGCGTATCACCACTGAGTAATACTTTGCCAAATGGAATACGTTTTAATGTAGCGTCAACATTGTCCTTTAACGTATCGTTTAGCCAAAAAATTGCAATCAGACCATCATCAGATGCTAACCAGACATTCGCTTTCTCGCTATCAGTGATCGAATGAACGTCATTTTGAGTTGGCAAATTATCAGTGACAAAGGCTTTGCTGCCTATCCGATAATTGTAACCGTTGATCGTACCTATGATCCCTTGACCAATCGTAATTGAGATATCACTAGCCGGCAGCGTTGCTACGTCGGCAAAAGCTTGGGCAATTGGATGTTCAGAACGAGCTTCTAATGAAGCCGCAATTATTAGCGGATCAGGACCAGCATAAGCGGGTGCTATCCAATGCTTATGCAAAGAAAACTTACCTTCAGTGAGGGTGCCGGTTTTATCTAAAATAATGGTATCCAATGTATTTATTTGTTCTAGTGCATCAGCGCGTTTAAGTACTACTCCGGCTTTGTTTAAACGCGCCATTGCGCAAGTTAGTGCGGAGGGTGTTGCCAATCCTAAAGCACAGGGACAGGTCGCCACCAACACAGCAATCGTAATCCAGAACGCATTGTCGCTGCCCATCCATGTCCAGAAGCCAAACGTAAGCGCTGATATGATCAGTACTGCGCTTACAAAATAGCGCGAGAAACGATCGGCAATATGCGCAATGCGCGGTTTCGTGGCCAATGCAGCTTCTTGCATAAGAACAATTTGGTTAACTAAAGCATCTTTTAGTTTGCTGGTTACGCGAATGCTAAGACTGCCACTTTGATTCACTGTTCCGCCATAAACATGTGTCCCTTTTACTTTGTGAGCAGGTTCAAACTCACCGTTAAGCATCGATTCATTAACTTGACTTTCGCCGTCTATAACGGTGCCGTCAACGGGAATAACTTCGCCGGGTTTTACTAATACAATTTGCCCAGGAACAAGTAACTTAGCTAACACCGATTGCTGTTCACCGTCGGTAAGAACCGTTGCAGAAACCGGCATATACTGCAGCATGTTGGCAGAGATAAGTGCAGCCTTATGTCGGGCTCGATGCTCAAGAAAGCGACTGAGTAGAAGAAAGAAAACAAACATGCAGATCGACTCAAAGTACACGTCACCGACTTCTAAAATCGTGGCTTTGATACCAGCAATGTAAGTACCGAAAATTGCTAGTGTAACGGGAACATCCATATTTACGCTGCGCATAGCGACTGCCTTGGCGGCACTTATATAGAATATACTGCCGGAATACAGCACAACCGGCGTGGTTAAAACTAAACTGACCCAATAAAAGTACTGTCGGGTTTCGTGATCGATGTTGCCAAATAGATCAAAGTAAAGACCAGTCATGAGCATCATCACCTGCATAGTCATGATCCCAGCCAGTCCAACTTTTTTTAACAGTGATTTCTGTTCAGCGCGAAACAAAGCCTCGTGCTTATCGGGTTGAAACGGTGATGCGCGGTATCCAATTTTATGAAAATTGGCAATTATAGTACTCAGTGAAATTGCACTTGGGTCCCAATCTACTAGTGCTCGTCGTGTCGAAACGTTAACCGAGATTTGGGTAATGCCCTTCGTTTTGGCCATTTGTTTTTCGATTAACCATCCACAAGCAGCACAATTAATACCTTCAACGGTTAACTGTATTTGCTTTGCGTCACGCTTGTCGTGAACAAACTCTTCTTGTACTTCTGGTGCGTCAAAAAGTGATAGTTTGTCGAGTGTTTCTGCATAGAACTCATCACCTTTAGCCGCTGGTTCAGTGCGTATCGCGTAATAATCTTCTAGTCCATTATCAACAATCGATTGCGCCACGGCCTGACAGCCAGGGCAACACATTGCCTGCGATTCGCCTGCGATAATAACGGTATATTTCGCTCCATCGAGATTGGGAAGCCCACAATGAAAGCAGGGGGGAGATGTTATACTCAAGGGGCGAACCGTATTGGTTTAGATTGAGGTAAAGCAAGAACTTGTTGGAGTTTCCATGCTTCATCTAATGGCAATAGCGTTACCCGCCATTTCCCATCCAATGCTTGCTCAGTATGACCACGGTAAACCCCCTTGGCGTCTGCGGCCAACAAAATATTGATATCTCGATCTTTTAAGGTTACGTGATAAAGCGATAACTGGAGCGCCTCGTTTGAACGTGGTGTGCCTGATATAAAGCGCAACGCGATCGCACCGTCAGATGAAAAGCTTAACTCTGTTACGATGTTTAGGTCTTTAGCGGTTTGAATTTTATCCAAACGTGCGTTGATAGCGCGACCTTCTTTATAGTAATCATCCACTACCAGACTGTCGGTTGTGTTAGTGGCTAAATGAAGGACGAAAAAGCCGACGATAAAAGAGGAAAGTGGTACGGCTATCAAAAACCATGGCCAAAACTGTTTGTACCATGGGGTGACTGTTGCTTCGCTCATTACTAATTAAGATCCTATATAAAAAAGCCCCGCGTAAACGGGGCTATGATGACACTAATTACGGACTAATTCGATAAGCTATAAACGTACGTTGCAACAACGTGGATCTTATCTTCGCCCAACGTTTTAGCAAACGAAGGCATCATACCATTACGACCGTAATTTAAAGTTTCTGTGACTGCGCGTTCGCTACCACCATACAACCAAATATTATCAGTTAGATTAGGTGCGCCAATCATCTGATTGCCTTTACCGTCCATGCCATGACATGCAGCACATGCAGCAAACCGGACCTTACCTGCGTCTTTCAGCGACTGATCAACTTCACGGCCACTTAAACTTAGCGTGTAGGCAACCACTTCCTTAATACCTTGCTCACCAAATGGAGCCAACCAGCCTGGCATCGCGCCTTGGCGACCATTGATTAAAGTTTCTTTGATTTTATCGCCGCTACCACCATACAGCCAATCATTGTCAGTCAGGTTAGGGAAGCCACCATTTTGACCACGGGCATCTGAACCATGGCATTGTGCACAGTTTTGCAAGAATAGGCGTTGGCCTACTTTCACCGCTTCTTCATTTTTCACTAACTCTTCAACGGGTACCTTAGCGTATTCCGCAAAGATTGGATCGAAACGCTCGCTAGCAAATTTGATTTCGCGGTCATATTGAACAAGCGCATTATTTTCAATGGCTGCTTGTTGCTTTGCCTTTGATTCCTCAAGGGTTAATACGCCTTGATTTGAGCTAGTCCAGCCTAGTAAACCTTTATAACTGCCAAGGCCAGGGTAGAGCACTAAGTAAACTAATCCCCATACAATGACGATATAAAAGAGAATGGTCCACCATTTGGGTAGTGGGTTATTGATTTCTTCAATACCATCAAACTCGTGCCCCATACTCTCGCCTTCAGGCACCCCAGTGTGGTTAGCTAGGCACCAACGCAATAACAGGTAACAACCGAATATTAAACCCAGTGTGATTACCGAAATCCAAATTGTCCAAAACATGCTCATGAGTTTTCAGACTCCTGTGTCTTATTTTTTGTGTTCTTGTGGTTTTCTTCATCGGCAAACACTAGGTTTGCGGCCTCGTCGAATTTCTTCTTATTGCGACTACTAAACGCCCAGAAGACCACGCCAATGAAGGAAACGAATACGATGACAGTAAATATGCTGCCGATTACACCTTGATCCATAACTATTTCAAATGTGTGCCAAGCGATTGAAGGTATGCAATAAGGGCTTCCATTTCAGTCTTACCCTGAACAGCCGCTTTTGCGCCAGCAATATCTTCATCAGTATAGGGAACCCCTAAGTTCTTGAAGATTTGCAATTTCTTACCCGTTTCGTCACCACTCAACACATTTTCTTGCAACCAAGGATAACCAGGCATATTAGATTCAGGAACAACGTCACGCGGGTTTATCAAGTGCACACGGTGCCACTCGTCGCTGTAGCGTCCACCGACCCGAGCAAGATCTGGCCCTGTACGTTTTGACCCCCACAGGAAGGGGCGCTCCCAAACCGATTCACCTGCAACGGAATAGTGACCGTAGCGCTCTGTCTCAGCACGGAAAGGGCGGATCATCTGACTATGGCAGCCATAACAACCTTCACGGATGTAGATGTCGCGACCTTCCATTTCGAGCGCAGTGTACGGGCGTAAACCAGTCACTGGCTCCATGGTCTGTTGCTGAAACATTAGTGGAGTAATTTGCACCATCGCACCAAAGCTGATTGCAACTAATATAAGAACGGTCAAAAGTCCTACGTTCTTTTCAATTATCTCATGTGGATTAGCCATTTTCTTACTCCTTAGGCTGCTTGACTAGCAGGCTCTTGGCCAATGCTTTCTTTAGGGGCACGAATAGTCATGTAAGCGTTATAAGCCATAATGAGCATCCCTATGACAATGAATACCCCCCCCAAGAAACGCACAACATAGAACGGTTTTGAAGCTTCGAGTGACTCAACAAAACTGTAAGTTAATGTTCCGTCTGCGTTTACTGCACGCCACATAAGGCCTTGTAGTACCCCTGATATCCACATTGCTACGATGTACAACACAACACCAATAGTGGTTAACCAGAAATGCACGTTAACCAACTTGGTGGAGTACATGCCACGCTGACCAAACAGAACCGGGATCAAGTGATAAATCGAACCAATAGACACCATGGCAACCCAGCCTAACGCGCCAGAGTGAACGTGACCGACTGTCCAGTCAGTGTAGTGCGACAATGCATTGACCGTTTTGATACTCATCATTGGGCCTTCAAAGGTCGACATACCGTAGAATGACAATGATACAATCAAGAAGCGCAGTACTGGGTCAGTACGCAATTTATGCCACGCGCCAGAAAGCGTCATGATACCGTTAATCATCCCGCCCCAAGACGGAACGAAAAGAATCAATGACATCACCATACCCAATGATTGAGTCCAATCAGGTAAAGCGGTGTAATGCAAGTGGTGAGGACCGGCCCAAATATAGAGCGAAATTAATGCCCAGAAGTGAACCACTGATAGGCGGTAACTATAGACTGGACGGCCTGCTTGCTTCGGTACGAAGTAATACATCATGCCCAAGAAGCCAGCCGTAAGGAAGAACCCAACCGCGTTGTGCCCATACCACCATTGCATCATGGCATCAACGGCACCAGCGTAGAGAGAATAAGACTTGGTAAAGGATAGCGGGATCGCCATACTATTTCCGATATGCAGAACCGCTACCGTCAACATAAATGCGCCTAAAAACCAGTTGGCAACATAAATATGTGAAGTCCGTCTGATCACCAATGTTCCAAAGAAATTGATAATGTAGGCAACCCATACTAGAGCAATTAATATATCAATTGGCCATTCTAATTCTGCGTATTCTTTACTACTTGTGATACCTAACGGCAAGGTAACAACAGCACTTAGAATAACCGCTTGCCACCCCCAAAAAGTGAAGGCTGCGAGCTTGTCACTAAATAGTCTTACCTGACACGTGCGTTGCACGATATAGTAAGAAGTGGCGAACAAAGCACACCCACCGAAGGCGAAAATAACGGCGTTAGTGTGAAGCGGACGCAATCGAGAGTAGGTTAACCACGGGAGGTCAAAGTTCAATGCGGGGGCAAATAATTGCGCCGCGATTAAAACTCCAACAGACATCCCAATGATACCCCAGATGATTGTCATCACGGTAAATTGCCGGACTACTTTATAGTTGTAATCTGGCTGTGCTTGGCTGATTTCACTCATTTGACGGATCTTCCACTGCAATTTAAAAAAGTGTTTTCACTGTGTCCTTGGCAGTTTTTGCTTTATTTATAGCCACCAAGTGGTTTTTGACCTTGCGATAATAATGCTTTTAAATACATAAAGATACCATAAGCACATTTCCGTTGATCTCGGTCAATAAACGCAAGCTAAACGTTAAGAACAGGTTAAAAAATCGTTATATGTCGCTGCAAAAACATACAGCTATTTGGGTTTTCATCACTTTTTTGATTTTGACATTTATATTTGTAAAGAATGTCATCGATCCAAGTGAAGGAACCTCGAACATTAGTGAAGTAAATATAGCATCTACTGCAAGTTGCATCATTCAGAATAATGTTTGTCAGTGGACGCATAACGAACAAAAATTCGAATTTACCTTTATTACCTTGCCCGAAGTGGAGGAGGAAATCATTTTTCGCCTAGTGTCCGATGAACCATTTAGCGTCACTCGGGCCTGGATCGAAGGCAGCAATATGTATATGGGTAAAACGCCAGTAATCGCGAATGAAAGCGAAGCAGACTCTTTTGCTGGTGTGTTTTTTTTAGGCAGCTGTAACCAAGCAGAGATGCACTGGATACTGTTTCTCGAAGTGGAAGGAAGTCTGGAGCCTTTTAAGCTCCAGTTTTCCACAAGGCAATAAACTTAAATTTGCGACTGCAAATAATTAGGTAATCCCAATCGTTTAATTAGGCCTAACTGTTGTTCTAACCAATACGCATGATCCATTTCGGTATCATCTAACAAGGTCAATAGAACATCTCGGGTGACATAGTCTTCTTCATTTTCTGCTAAAGCGATCACCTCACGAAGCTTTTCTGCCACCTCATATTCAACACGTAGATCACTTTCGAGCATTTCAGGCACATCTTTACCAACTTTAAAACCAACCCGCGTTTGCATGTCGGGTGTTCCTTCTAGAAACAGGATCCGCTCTATTAGCTTAGTTGCATGGCTGCGTTCGTCATCAAATTCGTGATTGATCCGCTCATATAATTTATTCAGGCCCCAATCTAAATACATTTGAGAGTGAATAAAATACTGATCCATCGCGGCTAACTCATAACCGAGTAGGGCATTCAGACCTGCAATAACATTAGATTTACCTTGCATTTTATTCTTCCTCCATCACTTGAGTTTGTAGGTAGTTTTCAAGTCCAAGTGAACCTATCTGATATTGCTGAGTTTCTAACCAATCAACGTACTCTTCTTCATATTCGAGTATCTCTTCTAGAATATCGCGACTTACATAATCTTGCTTCTCTTCACACAGAGCGATCGCACGTTTCAGTACGGGAATTTGTTCCAGTTCAAAATCCATATCGCATTGCATCATTTCTGTCGTTTCTTCGCCGATATATAATTTTCCAAGCTTTTGTAAATTCGGCAGGCCTTCTAAAAACAAAATGCGTTCGATTAACTCGTCGGCCTGTTTCATATCTTTAATGGATTTTTTATAAGCAGCGTCGTTGAGGCGTTTTAGCCCCCAGTTTTTGTACATGCGTGCATGCAGAAAGTATTGATTGATGGACGTTAATTCACTGGTTAAAACTTCGTTTAGAACCGCAATAACTTTGCTATCCCCGCGCATAGAGTCTCCACTCGGTTGAATATTTCAAACAGTATAGACTCAAATGGATATAAATTCACATTTTTCTTTAAAAAACATAAGGATACAAATTGATAACGATTATCAATTAGGCTTCTATTCTTATTTGTAACGGCTATTTTTTATGGCTGTTTCGCATCAACAAACTCGAGACTCTCCTCAGCAAAACCAAGGCCAGCTTCTTTGAAAAAGTTAAATACTTTATCAACGCCACTCTGTTGCAACAATGGAACCTCGTCTTCGTAACGTGCTATTGCGGCAATTTTTCCGCTAAAGTTAACGCTTTTGAGTTGTTGGGCAATATTAATGGCATCTTCGATAGAAGGAAGGGCCAACATAACCAATTGCACGTTACTGATATCCAAGCATTCCCAAAGGTCTGCATCTTCACCATCGCCATTAATCACTTGTAGTCCCTGTTTTTGCAGTTTACGGATTTTGCTGCGGTCAGCATCCATACCCCAGACCTCATCACCCACCAGTTTTGACAAAGAAGAGAAGGCACCCATTCCTACACGCCCCATACCGACGATTAAAAACCTACCATTATCCATAACCGGGTATAAGTCTTCTGGCAAACGGCGTGACTTCTCCCAGCGCTTTAACACGGCATTATACTGACCATAAATGCTATGCGCCGAGCGATAGACGATACTGGTGATCACAAAAGAGAGCGAGACCGCTAACGCGATGATCACTAACCACTCGGTAGTCATTAGGCCCAGTGAAACCGACAATGCAGCTACGATTAGACCAAATTCACTAAAATTTGACATGACCAAGCCCGTCAGAAAACTGGTTCTAGCACGTAAGCGTAAAGCGGTAAGGAGGCCATAAAACAATAAGTATTTAAGCGGTAATAATAGCGCAATGCCCAATGCCAGTAGAAACATATCCAATGATGGCAGGGCGGTTAAACCAATACTGATGAAAAAACCGATCAAAAATAGATCTTTGAAGCTAAGTAAGGCTTTTGCCATCTCTGCTGATTTGGCATGACTGGCTAATAACAAGCCCAAAACCAGCGCCCCTAAATCCCCCTTAACGCCTACCAATTCGAATAATTGATAGCCGCCTAGCGCAAAAATCAAACCGGTCAGTGGTAGCAATTCACCGTGTCCTGAAGCATTAACAACACGGCCAAAGATGCCGCGAAAGGGAACTAACATAACGAGTGTGAGAGCCCAAATATCTGGTAATTTACCCGTTGCAACCACAAGGAATACGACAGCAAAAATATCCTGCATAACAAGGATACCCATCGCCACTTTGCCATGGCGAGTCTTACTCTCGCCGTTTTCTTCGAGCACCTTCATGACGCAGACAGTACTCGAAAAGCTCAATGCAAAAACGATTAACGCTGTCGTTTGGAGTTTGATTTCAGCGATATATTGCAAACTGGTATATGACAATAAAGTAATGATTACACCAGCCAATGCCATCCAGAGACCTGTATGCAGGACACTGCCAAGCCAAACCTCCCGTTTAGCCAGATCCTGCATATTGAGTTTAAGGCCAATCGTAAACAACATTATGGTGATGCCAAGCGCAGCAATTTGATCAATCGTCGCGTTACTCTGAAATCCCAAAGCATGGAGGATAAAGCCGGCAGCCAAGTAACCCACTAGTGGTGGTATCCCTAATTGTTTGACGCCCAATCCGCAGATAAACGCAAACAGTAGCAAGATGTACTCCATGGGCAGGAGGCTCCTTTGTTGATAATTGGCAGTAAAGAAATGGCAAATAGATTGTGGTAAAAAAAGGAAATCGTTGCAATAGACAACGCTTGTTTAATGCTTGTCTTTTAACCTTTCAGATAGTGCATTCAGTTCCATAAGTAGTGCGTTTTCCTTGATACGCAATGCGCCTAATTCAAAGGTTATCTCAGCTTCTCGTTGCTTAACTTGTTCATAAGTCATATCGCGCGTGGCGAGTGGCGTCGACGATCCAGATTGGGGCTCAGCAGAGGGAGTAGTGCGCGCTTCCTGCTCACGCTTCACTTTATTTCTTTCTGCGCGATCGATGAGTTCTAACTTGTCTGCAAATCGTGCCAACGCGACTCGATTGATATTGATCCCGAGTTCGTGGCATTGTTCTAGTGTTTTGTCGTATTGACGATAGTTATTCGCGCGGATTAAGCGTTTAACCAAATCGACCTTGTCGTCCTTCACCCGGATCACTCGTTAATAAATCTTACCCGATGTCTTGGTATCGGCCATTAGTACTGAAATTGCAGTAGTTTATATCCTGTTTAAATGATGCTGTACAGCATAAGCTGTTCGCTGAGGTGCTTCTAACATAGGCATATGCCCTAAGTCATACCACACATGACAGTTACAACTCAGTGCTTGTTGCCATGGTTCAACGCCACTGACATCAATGAGCTCATCCTTAGCACCCCAAATAATCAGACTAGGACAGTTTATGTTAGGTAATGCGGCAGCAAGTCGTGAATTATCACGGTTAAAGTCTGCGTAAATCTTGGCCAGCTCAGGTTTACGGGTAATGTAATTGTCGGCAATGGCGTCTCGCACTACACGAGGGAAATAGGGTGGGCGAGCCATCACCATTGTGTAAAAGCGCTGAAAATCCGCCCGACTGTCCATTAAAAACGGGTTCTGGCCCAATGCCAACATACCTGCCATGGGACTTGGTTTTGCTGTTACCATTCCGGCAGGATCTATAACGGTTAACGAGAGCGCGTGCTGCGGATAATAACTCGCTATATGCGCACCAATCATGCCACCCATAGAATTTCCCACCAAGTGCGCTTGTGTATGGTTTAGCAGCTTCATCAGCGCACACACTCGTTGTGCTTGTGCATCAATACTGTAATCCTGCTCAATTGAGTATCCAGTCTCACCATGACCGGCTAAATCAGGGATAACAACAAAAAAATCATGCGTAAAATATTTTGCAAACCGCAGCCAAACAGCATGATCAGCACTGAATCCATGAATTAATAGTAACATGGGTTTTGCACTATCTGCGGACGCCCAAACATGATGAGTGATATTGTCGACTTCGATTAAACGACGTTTAAAACCGTAGAGTCTAGCTTCAACACGATTAGACCATTGATATAAAAGCTGTCCCAAACGGGGATATGTGTACCAATAAACAAAAGTCAGCAGTAAAAATAGCAAAAATAAAATAAGCATATGATTTAATTGATCATTCCCATTCTTAAACGTCAGTGAGAGTGGTTACGCGTTACTCTTAATTGGTCACTTTATGATGCTCAGGTCTAAATCGTTTACATAATTTTCGGTAAGTAAAACTAAATCCCGGAAACATCGCTGTCACTTTACCACTCATGCTCTTATACCATGAGTGACAACCACCGGTTTGCCAAACCGTATTTGCCATTTCTTTATGGATCATTTCAGTATAAGTCGCTTCGGCCTCAGGGATGACCGCGATACTCCGCCCTCCGCGGCGCTTTACATATTCAATAGCACTGAAAATATAATTCATTTGTGCTTCAATAATGAAAAGTGCAGATGTGTGTCCAATACCAGTATTAGGGCCTGTGACTATAAAAAGATTGGGGCAATCGGGCACGGTTGTGCCGAGGTAAGCACGTGGATATTCGTGCCAAAACTCTTGCAACAGTTTACCGCCTTCGCCAATAACGGGATAGGGCACCAAACCATCAGTCGCATCGAAGCCGGTAGCATAAATGATCACATCAGTCTCAAGCTCTTCACCTTGCAGCGTCTTGATAGCATTGGCCGTGATTTCTTTGATCCCATTATGCTTATCAAAAACGTGTGTGTTTGGATGCGTAAGTGCTGGATAATAGGTACTTGATACAATTACACGCTTACACCCAATAGTGAAATCAGGGGTTAACTTTGCGCGCAATGTCGGATCTGTCACTTGTTTACTAAGGTGCTTCAACGCTGGGCGCTTACCAATAATGTCGAGCATTTTTCGAGAGTATTTAAAACCTAAAATCCGGATTTCTAATAGCCAATAAATAACGGTTCGTAACAGTTTATAAATCCATCGGACTTTGAGCAGTTTTCTTTGCCATGCCGAGAATATCAAATCCCAGCGCGGAAGAACCCAATGGGGAGTGCGTTGAAATACATACAAGCAATCAACTTCATCAACGATGGCCGGAATGACTTGAGCAGCACTAGCACCACTACCTATAATCGCCACTTTTTTACTTTTTAAATCAACGGCGTGCTGCCATTCATTGGTATGGAACGCCGGACCCAAAAATGTATCTTGCCCCTTAAGCTGAGGGATTACAGGCATGCTTAATGGACCTGATGCATTGATTACAAATTGCGCATGTAAGATCTCGTTATCATTAATCGTAACTTCCCAAACACACTGATCAGAGAGCCAGCGAAGTTGCGACACATTGCTTGAACAGCGGGTTTTATCCTGCAATTGATAGCGGGTGTAGATATAATCTGTATATGCAGCAAGTTCTTCTTGCTCAGCAAACATACGGGACCAGTCATAGGGCTCGAAAGATAAACTATACAGCATTGACTGCACATCAACAGCTGCACCTGGATAGGTGTTTTGTTTCCATGTACCACCAGTGAAACTGCGTCGTTCAAGGATAATAAAGTCTGTAATCTTATTTCGGAGCAAATGAATAGCAGCTATTTGCCCACCGAATCCACTACCAATCACTACGGCAGATAAAACATTTCGCTTCACGTTTACAACATCCCAATACGAATTCAGCAATACTCTACTCAGCCTAGAGAATAGATGCTATACCTTTAAGCTATATAGAAAAAATCGAAAAAGACTGAGAGATTGATGGAACGACAGAGTATATTGATTTTGCTAACCCTGTTGGGGCTTAGTTTGATAGTTAGCGTGTGGTTGGGCCCTTTTTATTGGGCTACCGTTATTCTGGCTACATTACTCGCTATCGCACTTTATGATCGCTTCCAACACAAGCACTCTATTTTACGCAATTATCCGTTAATTGGTCGTTTCCGCTGGTTAATTGAAAAAATGCGTCCTTTCATCCAGCAGTATGTAATCGAGCCAGATACCGGCGGGGCACCCATTGAGCGGATGTTTCGTAATATTGTGTACCAACGAGCCAAACGCAGCCGTGAGACCATTCCCTTCGGTACGCAAATCGACACGTACCGAGATGGTTATGAATGGATCGGGCATTCACTTTCAGCTCGAGATGTTGAAAAGTTGGACTGTTCTCCACGGGTAAAGATTGGAGGTAAGGACTGCAAACAACCCTACACCGCCAGTATATTAAACATCTCGGCAATGAGTTTCGGCTCACTTAGCCAAAATGCTATCCGAGCCTTGAATAAAGGGGCCGCAACTGGCGGTTTTTCGCATAATACGGGGGAGGGAGGCCTAAGCCCTTATCACTTGGAACATGGTGGTGATATCGTTTGGCAAATTGGTACGGGTTATTTTGGTTGTCGTGCAGCCGATGGTGCTTTCGATCCCGAACAATTTGCTGAGAATGCGAATAAGCCACAAGTGAAAATGATTGAAATTAAGTTATCACAAGGCGCTAAACCCGGTCACGGAGGGATCTTGCCTGCGCACAAGAATACCCCTGAAATAGCTAACATTCGTGGTGTAGAACCTTATACTCAAGTTGACAGTCCAGCCCGCCACAGTGAGTTTAAAACCCCTGTAGAGATGCTTGAATTTATCGCCAAGTTACGAGAATTGTCTGGCGGTAAACCGGTGGGTTTTAAATTGGCTGTAGGGCGTCGCAGTGAATTTGTCGCAATCTGTAAAGCCATGCTCGATACCGGAATAAAGCCCGATTTTATAACGGTTGATGGCGGAGAAGGGGGCACAGGAGCAGCGCCTTTAGAATACTCCAATTCAATTGGTACACCGTTAAAAGAAGCGTTAGCTTTTGTCGACGATATATTAACTGGCTATGGGTTGCGGGAAGACATTCGAGTAATTGCCTCAGGCAAGATCATTACGGGGTTTCATCTGATCAAGCATTTAGCGTTAGGCGCGGACCTTTGCAACAGTGCCCGAGGAATGATGCTAGCGCTTGGCTGTGTGCAGTCTTTATCGTGTAACACTAATGAATGCCCAACCGGGGTAGCGACGCAAGATCCGAAGTTAGCGAAAGGTTTAGTAGTTAAGGATAAAGCTGAAAGGGTGTTTTCGTTTCATCAAAAGACCATGCACGTTGTTGCTGACATGTTGTCTTCCACAGGCCATACGCATCCAAGTGAATTAAATCGGACCCATATTTACCGACGGGTAAATCAAGAAACGGTTAAACGCTACGATCAAATCTACCCGATTATTGCGCCGGGAGCGTTCTTACAGGGACAAATCCCTGATCGTTATCATATCGATATAGAAGAAGCCAGCGCCAGTACCTTTATGCCGCGGGTGCAGCTGACTAGTATCGATGATGAAAGATTAATTCCAGTATCGAACATATAGGAAGCAATTCAGTATGACTAAAAAAACACTCGGCCGTATGGGATGGTTGGACCTAACCGTTGATGATGCTACGGCGATTAAAGATTTTTATTCGCGGGTTGTTGGTTGGCAAGCAGACGCGCTGTCAATGGGCGAATATGATGATTATATGATGAAAGCCGCAAATGAAAGTATCGCGGGTATTTGCCATAAAAAAGGCAGTAATGCAGACATGCCATCACACTGGATACCCTATTTTGTCATCGCTGATATTGGTACTGCATTAGAAAGTGTTACCGAACTTGGTGGTGAATTATTGTCCCCCGTACGCAGTTACGGGGACAGTTCGTTCGCCATTATTAAAGATCCAGCGGGTGCAGTATGTGCCCTTTTTCAAGAGTAAGTCATGCTAAGAAACAGTTTAAACTGGGGGATCATTGGTTGTGGCCACATCGCTAAGATGTTTATGACGAGCAATGCAGCAGTGTCAGATTCTCGCGTTGTCGCTTGTGCTGCACGTGATAAAGAGCGGGCAGAATCCTTCGCCAAGCAGTATGAAATATCCCAAGCCTACGGTAATTATGCAACGTTAATTCAAGATCCGATGGTGCAAGCTATATACGTAGCGACCACTCATAACACGCATTATGCGGTGGTCGCACAGTGTTTAAAAGCGGGTAAATCGGTGCTCTGTGAAAAACCTTTAACGGTAAATGCCAAGCAAGCGGAAAGCCTCTACGCTATCGCAAAACAATACAACGTGCTCTTGGTGGAAGCAGTCTGGATGCGCTTTTTACCCGCCATTCATGCGTTAAAAGCACATATAGAAGAGGGCGTTATAGGGGAAGTTAATGCCATCCATGCTAACTTTTCATTTAATGGGCAATTGGCGTCGTCACATCGATTGCAGGATCCGAATACTGCCGGTGGCGCGCTACTTGACCTCGGGATCTATACTCTGCATTTCGCCGATTTAATTTATGCAAGAAAACCCAATAAGATAAGTAGTCAGGTACGGTTTTCCGATACTGGCGTTGATGCAAGTAATTATATTGTTGCGGAGTATGCGCCAAACCAACATGCTGTTTTGTCATCGAGCTACGTTAATCACACGCCTACACATGCAACTATTACCGGTAGCAAAGGTATTATTGAAGTTCCTGACTTTTTAGCCGCGAAGAGTTATCACATTCATATTGGAAAGCACGCGCAGACAATTTCACAGCCGTATGTTGACCAGCAAAATTTCACTGCCGAAATTAGCGAGTTCAAAGCTTGTATAGAGCAGGGGCTGACAGAATGTTCCTCTGTCCCCAAGGAGAGTACATTGCGTGTTATGCATGTGATGGACACGTTGCGACAACAATGGGGTTTAACCTATCCCAATAACGTTGAAACGATCGACTTATAAAAACGCGGGCGAAATCGCCCGCTTATGGTCATGCAGAATTTTTTATTCGCTCTGGTTGCGCGATATCACTATTTAACAACCCTAACCAATCATTAAAACTGCTAGGTTCAGCGTAACCCTCAGGCAATCTAAAGTGCTTAGCGATATCGTGCAAAGTAATAATACCACTCAACTTAGTATTTTCATCGCTGGTCACGAGTATATAGGGCTCTTCGTAGCGTTTGAAACTAGTAAGCAATCGATTGACCGACGAGTGATTCAACTCACTTAATGCAATACCGACTAATTCAGAGCGTTTTTTCATAAAGTCTGATACACGTAAATCGTGTCGATCAAAACCATCAGCGACTCTTTGCATAATATTTTGCTGGCTTAAGTCTGTGCTAGTGACCACACCAACAAACTTGAGTTGATTATCTACAACAAAGCGCATTTTGACATGCGCCTTTTTCATTAAATACGCAGCTTCAACCGCCTTCGTGTTGGCATCAATAACTAGTGGACGCTGGACTGTAAAGTCAGTCAGCAACAAGCGAGCAGGTGAACGTAACGTTAAATAGCTGTGGTCTTCAGGCCAACAAAAACCATCCACAGTATCGCATTTTGATAAAGTAAATAATGACATTTTTCATTCCTCTTAAATTTAACTAATTGAGTGCTGTTAGCACCTCGGTACGTGAGATTTAAGAAGTGAGCGGAGGCCCGCGAATAGTTTGTTTTACGAAGTGACGGGCAAGCGTTACATCAACCCAGTATTCAAAGGCGTAAATAACGCATAATAAAGCGAGGATGTCGGTATCAAATACTAGCGCATCGACATCCTCTGGATCTGCGCCCGTAAGGTCATTACCAACTGCATGAGTATCTTGTGTCGTAAGAGAAAGACTTTCACCCGCATTAATCTGCCACCGATTGTTTTCAGACGAAAACACAGCAAGTAATGAGATTAATGTGACCGCACTTATTAAACGTAACACGTATGAATACACTAAACAGTTATCAACACTATAAATGTAGACTAAAGATTAATGGGTGAGAAATAGGGTTGTTACCAATCAGCGTTATTTTGCGACTAGTAACTTTTAGTGAAAGAGAACAGAGCGCCGCTATTACTAGGTTCTTGAAGCATATTATAAGAATACTTTATTTAACATAATATACATTATGCGCAATTAGGTGTTAGGTAGGTTCATCTCTTTATTGAAAAATCACTTTCTTTAAATATACCAAACACGTTGTCAACGTTTCCTAGTCCTATTTAATGACATTAATCCTAATCCAGTCGCTTCTTAAAGCGCAAAGTCGCGATTAGCATGCCTACCAATGTAAAAGTTGCAAGTGCGATAAGATCTTCTGGTACGTCACTCCAATGCGCTTGCCGTAATACCACGGCGCGGATCATTCTTACATAGTGAGTAGCAGGCAAAATTTCAGCTAACCACTGAGCGGGTTCAGGCATGGCAACATAAGGAAACATAAAACCGGACAACAGAATAGACGGCAGTAGAATGAATACCGTCATCTGCATTGCCTGCAATTGTGTGGTTGCTCGAGTTGATATCAGTAGGCCCAAGGTTAAACTGGCAAGTATAAACATAAGAGTCACCACAAACAAAGACAGCCAATGTGCCGGTAAAGGCACATCAAATATGGCATGCCCTAAGCCCAAAATGAGCACGGTTTGGATCAGTCCAATCACTAGGTAAGGCACGATTTTTCCTAACATCAATTCGATCGGTTTAATTGGCGTATTGATCAAAAACTCCATATTCCCTTGTTCGCGTTCACGCACAATAGCCGCAGATGTAAACAACACCATGGTCATGGTTAAAATCACCGCCACCAAACCCGGCACAATATTAATGGCTGAGCGACGCTCAGGGTTAAAATAATGCACTACAGAAATCATTGGTGAAATAGTGGTACTACCGCCCAACATCTGCGTATCATCAAGTGGCAGTTGTTGGAGTCCATGGATAGTGTTAGACAGCATTGGATCCGACGCATCCGTTAGCCATTGCGCAATGGGCTTTGAACGTTCACCTTTACGCCAGTTAGCCAAACGTCGTTCAAAATCAGGCGGAATATAAAGTATGACATTCACTTCCCCACTGGTAACCGCTTGCTCAGCAAGCTGCAATGCCGCGTACTGCCTCACCACGTGTATCGCCTGACTGGCCTGTAAGTCTTGAACCAATATCCGCGCATTGGTCGTTTGACTAAAATCCACGATGCCGGTGGGTACATGGCGAACATCGGTATTAATTGCATAACCAAAAAGCAACAATTGGATCAACGGGATCATCACTATCATGGCAAAGGTGACACGATCTCGCGACAACTGGCGCAGCTCTTTGACGATAACCGCCAGTACCCTACTGAGATTCAGCATAAGCTTTCCCAGTATGCGCGACGAATACGTCTTCGAGGGAAGGACGAACGCATTCAGCAGACAATGAAGCATAATCATTACCGAGCCACAAATCTGGGTTTTCTATCGAGTGCCGTAACAACACGCGCAACGTTTGTCCAATCTGAGCAACCGATAATACTTCGTGGCGTTTGAGTAATTCAGATTTAACTTTACGTAATTTATCTCCTCTTAATTCGATTACGCGGCCATTGAGATTGGCCATTAGCATTTGAGGCGCTCCGTCAATCCGCTTTTTACCTAATTCCAGAATGGCAAGCTGATGACAACGCTCGGCTTCATCCATGTAATGCGTAGAGACAAGAATGGTTGTGCCCTGATCGCTTAAGTCAAATAAGCCTTCCCAAAACTCCCGCCGATTCTCAGGATCCACCGCCGAGGTTGGCTCATCTAAAAACAATAACGAAGGTTCATGAATGGTAGCGGCCGCCAGCGCCAGTCGCTGCTTTTGCCCGCCACTGAGTTCGCTTGCTCTTACTTTTTGTTTATCTGCAAGATGGTATTGAGTTAATAGGCTTTTCACTCGCTCACGCCGTTGCGACCCCGGCAGACCATATACTTGACCAACAAAATCTAAATTTTCTTGCACCGATAAAGTGTCGTATAAGGAAAATTTCTGCGTCATGTAACCCACTTTACTGCGCAGCATTTCCGCCTGTTGTGGAATGCTTAATCCCAACACGTTTACCTCACCACTGGTTGGCGTTAATAGCCCTGTAAGCAATCGGATCGAGGTCGACTTACCACAACCATTCGGCCCTAAAAATCCAAATATCTGGCCTTT
This sequence comes from Alteromonas sp. DYW1, assembly GCF_059752595.1. Classification (NCBI taxonomy): domain Bacteria; kingdom Pseudomonadati; phylum Pseudomonadota; class Gammaproteobacteria; order Alteromonadales; family Alteromonadaceae; genus Alteromonas; species Alteromonas sp. DYW1. The sequence continues at coordinate 1,893,440 of NZ_CM186038.1, forward strand.
TTTTACCCGTAAATCGAGATGATCCACAGCCGTGTATTCGCCAAACTTTCGTGTTAACTGCTGCGTTTCAATCACCCAATCGGTCATGGCAATACCATTTGAACCGGCATACCACTCGGTAAATTCTCAGCATCGATTAGGGTAATTTCTGACACATACACTAATCGTGCTCGTTCGCTTTGCTGCAATGCATAGTAGGGAGTAAAGCTAGCCTCAGATGATATTTTCCGGATAGTTCCAGTCAGCATGCCTTTCAATCCATCGGCTTGTACCTGAACTTGCTGCCCCACTGTAATCGATGCCAGATATGGCTGTGGTATATAGACGCGAGCATAAGGTGAATCGTTTACGGCAATTAATGCGGCCACATTGCCTTGCGGTATCCGTTCCCCTAAATGGTACGGCAGGTCCTCTAAAATACCACTGCGAGTTGCAATAATAGTTAAATCAGCGAGGGCTTTTTCAGCTTGTGCAACGACCAAAGTCTGCGCTTCGACACTAGCCTTGGCCTGCGCAATCGCTTCAGGCCTGTTGCCGTGTTGCAGTTCAAGTAACTGTTGACTAGCATTCTCAGTTGCAGCTGAAGCTGCAGCATAGAGTTCTTGCGCAACATCCAGATCAGCTTTGCTGGTGAGTTGTCGCTCCATCAACTGTTGCTGTCGAACGAGTTGCGCTTTAGCTAATTCACGTTCGGCGGTAAGTTGCTCTAATCGCGCTCGTGCCGCCGCCACTTGTTCAGTTCTCGCACCATTCTCTAATTCCTGCAGCCATGACTCAGCGCGAACCAGCTCTTGCTTAGCTTGAGCAACTTTTAACTCAAGTTCAGTACTGTCTAATTGTAATAGTGGCTGCCCTTGCTCAACATGCTGTCCTTTTTGCGCCATTACTTCGATGATAATTTCCGAGCGCGTTGCCAATAGCCTTACTTGGTCTCTCTCCAATGTACCATAGGCAACAGGCGCTTCATTTGGCGCGCAACCCATGAGTAATTGCAGCGATATCACTATGACAAGCCGCCACGTTTTCTGCATTTACCGCTCCCTTTAGAACTTCACACTGCAAGTTGTTAGATACGACCCCCTAGCCCATTACTTTTTATCTTAGAGGCTAATTGGATGCTCTGCACCACAAAACTAACATAAATCCAATTCAGTAGAACACAGAAGAAATAGTTGTCCCATCCGTGATCCGATAAGCTTCTCTTAAGGTTTCAGGCGTAGGATTTTTATTATGAAAGTGCTGCGGATAAGAGCTGTTAAGGTCACAGCCAACTTTATCTAATGTAATCAGATAATTAAGTTAAATATTATGAGAAGTGTTACGAAGGTGATTGCTGTATGAAAACGAGATTCTTTTCTTTTCAGCCGAAACTTACACCAAACCAATTAACCCTTGCATCAGCTACATATATCGCGCTGGTGTTGAATATTCCCTTTTACATACATGTACTCAGTGCGGTACGTGAAAACAGTGATTTTAATGGCTTATTTCTATTGTCAGTGCCTTTGGTTTTAATGGGTTTGACAACGGTTTTTTATGCGGTTTTCTCGGTGCGCTGGGTTTTTAAACCCGTTATTATCTTTACTCTCCTACTATCCACTCTAATGTGTTACGCCACGCATTATTACGGCATCATTTTCGACCGCGGCATGTTACAGAATGGATTAGAAACAGACACTGCCGAGGCCTTTTCGTATGTGAATCTTCATGCAATCGTTTTTATGCTTGTGGTTGGACTGCTACCGAGTATGTGGATTGCGCGCACCAAGCTGATTTGCAAACCTTTGGTGAGCGAACTGTTTGCGCGGTTTCGGCTGATTGCAACAGCTTCAGCGGTCACCTTCGTATTAGCCGCTATATTCTATGTAAATTACGCGTCTGTGGGTCGAAATCATCGTGAGCTTACCGCCTATTTGATCCCATTTAAACTCTATGAAGCGTCATTTAAGTACGTGAGAGAGCAGATACAAGAGCCAGAAGATGCAGAACACTTCACTCTGTTAGATCCTTCGCCTTCATTGAGTTCTTCCGACGATAGGAAACTGACGATACTGATTGTCGGTGAAACCGCCCGCGCACAAAACTTTTCCTTAAATGGTTACGCAAGAGACACCAACCTTTTTACCCAAACGCAACAGGTTGTATCGTTTAATCACGCTAGCTCATGTGGCACAGCGACAGCATTGTCACTACCCTGTATGTTCTCTCGTTTGGATAGAGAGCATTACGATAAACATCAGGCGCGCACTCAGCAAAATGTACTCGACATTGCACAAGCAGCAGGTATTGATATTGAGTGGATTGATAATAATAACGGAGGATGTAAAGGCGTTTGCGATAGAGTAGATGCAACCTTTATCCGTCCAGATACACCCAATCCACTGTGCGATGGGGAATACTGTTTCGATGAAATATTATTGCAAGAACTCGATAACCGTTTAGCTTCGATTGATGACAAGCATCTAATAGCTCTGCATTTAATGGGATCACACGGCCCCACTTATTACAGACGCTACCCAGCAGATCACAAACGGTATACACCCGACTGCCCTCGTAGCGATATTCAAAATTGTGATCATGCATCACTAATCAACACCTACGACAATACAATCGCATATACAGACTATGTCATCAGTGAAGTAATTAAACGCCTTGATACATTCACCGCACAAACTGGTATTGAAGCAAGCTTGCTATATGTGTCCGACCATGGTGAATCCTTAGGAGAAAACGGTATGTACTTGCACGGGTTTCCTTATGCCTTCGCACCTAAAGAGCAAACGTCGATACCGATGTTGTTCTGGAGCAACGCTGAAGAGTTCGAGCGCACGTGCGTTAAGCAGCTGGCTCATAAAAATATTTCGCACGATAACCTGTTTGATACGCTTTTAGGTATGTTAGGCGTGCAAAGTAAGGTGTATGATGCGCAGCAAGATATTTTTGCGACTTGTTCTACTCAACCAGCACTAACGTAACTGCCCTCTCATGGATCACAACACACAAACGTTTACGAGCAGCGATAAAGCCACTGGCATAAAGCGCGTTTTACTTGCTGCCAAAAATTCAGCAGTGGGTATTCGTTGGATGCTCAACAACGAAGCGGCATTTAGACAAGAGTGCGCGCTATTGATTTGTGCTCTTCCATTCGTTTTTTGGATGGACTTTAGTCTTCTCGAGCGTGTACTGCTTATTGCTTCAATTCTGTTCATTATACTGATTGAAACGATCAATACAGCGATCGAGGCTGTGGTTGATCGGATAAGCGATGAAATTCACCCTTTATCAGGTCTGGCAAAAGATCTGGGTTCCGCCGCAGTAGCTATTAGCATGGTTATCGCAGCAGCAATATGGGCAGTAGTATTAATTGGACACTGACCGACGCATGAATCCACATTCATGCTTCATTAGAGTACCGAAGAAAGTCAATATTAACTACTTTTTTGTGCTTTTGGGCACTTTCACTTTTGCCGGTTCTGCTCACGCGAAGCAAAATGTATCGTGTTAGTCAGATTAAATTTTTGCTACTAATTCCTATCTATTAATACAATCAATAACCATTCCTTGCGCTCTAAACGTATTATAACCAAAAATTAGTTGTCTATTATTGAGGAGCCGGCAATGAGCGAACATGAGGAATTAACTTTATTCCGCGACATGGTGTTACGCTTTTTAGAACAGGAAATTTTACCTAATTATGAAGCTTGGGAAGCTGCCCATGAGACCCCTCGTGAAGTCTGGAAAACGATGGGCAATGCCGGCCTTTTATTAGTTGATATGCCCGAAGATTTTGGTGCTGCCGGTGCAAGCTTTGATGTGGCACAAATGATCCAAGAAGAAATGTGTCGGTTAGGACTCCATGCTCTAGCCACTGGCTACAATATTCACGCCAATATCGTAGCGCCATACATACTAAACATTGGCAACGTTGAACAACAGCAACGATGGCTACCATCAATGGTAACAGGTGATGTTTTAACCGCACTCGCAATGACTGAACCAGGTGCAGGAAGTGATGTAGCGAATATGCGCACTACAGCAGTAAAGGACGGTGATAGTTACATTCTGAATGGTTCAAAAACGTTTATAACCAATGGCAATCAGGCCGATATGATTATTGTGTGTGCCAAAACTGATAGCAAAGCCGGCGCCAAAGGAATTTCATTATTTTTAGTTGATACCTCCCTGCCCGGTTTTTCTACGGGCAATCCCATCAGGAAAATTGGCCAGCACAGCAGCGATACCGCAGAACTGTTTTTTGAGAATATGCGAGTTCCAGCAACCGCATTGTTAGGTGAAGAAGGCAAAGGCTTTGTATATTTAATGCAAGAGTTACCACGTGAGCGTTTGGGGTGCGCCATTCAAGCTATTGGTCATGCGCAAGGAGCACTCGATCTCACGATTGACTATGTCACACAACGTAAAGCATTTAATCAACCTGTCAGCCAATTTCAAAATACTCGGTTTAAGTTAGCGGAATGCCAAACCGAATTAGAAATGTGTCGCGCATTATTTGAGAAGCACACCGAAAAATACAAACGACATGAAATGACGGTTACTGATGCGGCGATGCTAAAATTGGCAGCTACCGAAATGCAGTTGCGCATGGTAAATGAATGTCTGCAGTTGTTTGGTGGTTATGGTTACACTGACGAATATCCGATTTCCCGGTTTTATCGTGATGCTCGCGTGCAAACCATCTATGCGGGCAGCTCTGAGATCATGAAAGAAGTCGTGGCACGCGGTATCTTAGGGCGCTAATTGCCTCTGCAACTTTGGAGAACTTGTCATGTTAGTGTGGATTATTAGCTTCATTTTAGTTTTGCTAACGCTAACGCTCCTGATCGGTTGGGTGACAACGCGGCGTTTCGATAAAACGTTGCTGGAGAACTTTCCGCGCTCAGGAAAGATTACCGCAGTGTCTGGTGGCAGTATTCATTGGACGGTTAAGGGAGAAGGCCCAGCAGTTGTCCTTGTGCATGGTCTAGCTGGAAATTTGCACAACTTTCGTAGCTTAGAAACGGTGCTGGCGAGAAACTACCGTGTGTATTGTTTGGATCGCCCTGGAAGTGGACACTCAGGCCGCAAATACAGCACTGATCCAGGGTTTACCACTCAGTCTGCAATGATCGCTGAATGGATGACAAAGGAAAACATTGAGCCAGCTATTTTTGTGGGCCATTCAATGGGCGGGGCAATCTCACTCAATCTTGCAATTAACGCACCTGAGAAAGTCAAAGGTTTAGCTCTGATTTGTCCTCTCACCGCACCACTGACTATCAAACCCTCACGTGCTGCTCAAATTTATTTTCGCAGTCCCCTGCTTCGTTATGTAGTGGCAAAAACTGTCTCGCCATTGATCCACAAAAAGATTGGACAGCGGCAAGTCAACGTTATATTTAAACCCGAAACTCCGCCATCAAACTTTGCCCGCGAGCATGGGGGTGCACTCGCGATGTTATCCAATGCGTTTTTAGCCGCTAGCGGTGACCTATCCAATGCCCAGCGCAGCCTTCGCAAGCAAATAAAACAATACCGGCAAATTCAATGCCCAGTAGTGGTTTTATACGGGCAAGAGGATCGCGTGCTCAACTGCCATGAACATACCAAAATGATCAGCGATACTGTGCCAAACGCAACAATCAAAGTTTTACCAAAGCGCGGGCACATGCTCCCTATCACCGCCGTCGACGAGTGTTGTGAGATCATTGATTTTGTGATGAAAGAAAGCAGTAATCAGTACATTCCGCTGGAATAATTACCAATATCATGCGGTATAAATTTTATAATTGACTATAGTTAGCCATAACCAAAAGTACTGGTTTTCTACCGGTCCTAACGGTATGTTTTATTTGTTTTTTTAGCTTTTCGCACAACCGCACAGCGCCAACAATGGTATTCAGTAATGAATGGTTAATAATGGCGCTGCTGGAGAACATCTTAACTGTATGCCAATTCAACACGAGTCGAGTTACACCCGCGCAATTACTGATCTAATCGCATTAGTTGAAAGTCCGACTGAAAGTGCCGATTGCCTTGTGCAGGATGCCGCCGTCTATTTTAAAACAGCGGCCAATCTGAAAGAAACTATCACAACGTTAAATAACACGGTTTCAGAAAAACAAAACTCATTGCAAACGGCGAGTAAAAAAGACCAAGAAAACGTTAAAAAAGAACTAGACAAGGCTGAGAGCGCACTAAAGGAGGAGCTCACATCACAAGAGGAAGATCGTCTTGCCCGTCTAGAGCGCGCAACGATTGTGTGTGAAAAAATATTGGCGTTAAGTGAAGGCAAGGACCTGAATGAAACGCTTGAAAAGAGCGCCAAATTTTTGGGTAGCATACTGTTACTATCCCCTGGTGAGGGACGACGTTTACAAGGTCTGCATCAGCGTATGAAACCTTGTTACAAAGCGGTTTTAAGTGTTCGTTTGCTGGATGCGTTGATGCAGCAAAAACAAGTAAAGAACAAGTATCTTAATACGAATTATGATAGTGATTTACGTTTTAAAGATGAAGGCCGTCAAGGCCAATTAGCTACCGTTATTTTTCCAATTATGCTCGTTGCATTATTTCAAGATATCGGCATGCAGCACCCTGCTGCACAAAAAATTTTGAAAGGCGTCAATAACGAGTTAGACCCATACCGGGTGTTATCCGTTGAAGAGCGTAAGGAACTACTGAAGCTTAATTTTCAGCATACGCTAGATTACTTAGAGCACGGCTTAGGCATGCATAAATATGTGGGTAATAGCCGAGAAGAGCGCGACAATTTTAATCACATACAGAGCCAAGCAATTGCCTTTATTAAGCTGGTTATGAAAGATATTCTAAAACCGCGGCATGGATTGGGCGAAATCATCAAAATCCCCCAAATATACGCCTCTGTGGTGTTATCAACCAAACGTGATTACAAAGCGGTAGAGTTACCTAAAGCCTGTTTGTTAATAGAACAACTCGCAGAAAAAGGTGCTATTAATAAAATTATAGCGGAGTTGTTTATCAAAATGGTAGGGCATTTCCCCCAAGGCTATGGGGTTACCTATATTCCAACCACCGCTCATGGAGAAGAGTTGGACCGCTATGAATACGCAATTGTCACGGGATTGTACCCAGATAACCTCTATGAGCCTGAATGCAGAGTCGTCTCTCGTAATCTTACCTTTATATCCTCAGGCCCGTCGCTCACAGTTAAACGTGCACTTAACTTGTATTTCCCCAAAACACGTACAAAATTAGCCAAATTAGACAAGGAAAAGCTCAAGGAAATATTGCAGCAATTAAAACACGAAGTCACCGATGAGCACGTGGAAAATTTAATCCCGCCATGCTGGCTCCCGCATGAATACTTCTCACAGAAACAACACCAAAACCTCTGGATCAAAGCCTACTAAACTGCCTTAAGGCACATGCATCAAGCCGAAATAAGCACGTGAGTTAGGTTGGAATTATTCTTGCTCTATCATACACAGACGAAATAAACCTATACGAAACGCTGATAAGTTAACGCTCAACTGCGTACTTTTTACAGTCGTGAGTAATGTTTACAGACACTAGAAAAAGGAGCTGCAATGAGTGAAAAGACCGCCATTTTATATCGCATGCATACCGCTAACCACATTTGTCCTTACGGTATTCGCAGTAAAGACCTGCTTAAAAGAAACGGTTTTAATGTTGATGATAGGCTACTTGAGACACGCGAAGCAGCAAACCAGTTTAAAGCACTACATAATGTTGAAACGACTCCGCAAACGTTCATCGATGGTGTCCGTATCGGAGGGTTTGATGCCCTGCAAGAATTCTTTGGTAATACTTCAGCTGCGCAAGAGAGTAAAACCTATGTGCCAGTGATTGCGATCTTTATTATCGCTCTCCTACTTAGTCTAAGTACCCAGTACTTAACTAGCACAGAGATTCTGTCAGTCACAACACTGCTCCATTTTATCGCGCTTGCAATGGTGCTACTCGCACTGCAAAAGCTGCGTGATGTCGACAGCTTTGTTAACTCTTTTATTACTTATGATTTATTGGGCATGCGCAGTGTTCGTTACGCCAAATGGTATCCTTTCCTTGAAGCGTTCGTAGGATTTGGAATGTTTGTTGGGATCACAATTTGGATTGTTGCGCCACTCGGTTTATTTATTGGCGCTGTTGGCGCATTGTCTGTCGTTAAAGCGGTATACATTGATAGACGCGAACTCAATTGTGCATGTGTCGGTGGTAACAGTAATGTTCCTTTGGGTTTTGTATCGTTGAGTGAGAACCTGTTTATGATAGGAGGTGCAATATTAATGTTAATGATTACGTAAATTAGCGACCGCTAACTAAATATCAGATAGCCCTTAGTGTGGTCAAAGATATATCGGATTTGATAATTTTTCATAAACGGTAACCGCATATATACCTTGGCATTATTGCCTATCGGAACATTGGTATAATTGTTACATGTCATATATGGTGTAATGGAACTTGCGTACTGTCTTTGATTTTTTCCATCGCAAAACTAGACGTTACATCGGTAAGAGAAATACCGCTAATAAAACGCTTATAGAAGTGGTCGTAGCCTTGCATATCAGCGACCAAAACTTTCAGCATATAATCATATTCCCCACTTAAACGGTAAATTTCCACAACTTCATCAAATGCTTGGGTGTGACTAGCGAATTGTTTTAGCCATTGCGGATCGTGATGCGAGGTCTTAATATGCACAAATACCGTAAGGCCCAAGTTTAGTTTATCCGGATTGAGAATGGTTACCTTGCGTTCAATCACTTTGGCATCTTGTAAGCGTTGGATCCGACGCCAACAAGGTGTTGTCGTTAAGCCTACCTCGTCCGCGATTTCCGCTGTCGATAAACTCGCATCTGATTGTAGTAACTGCAGTATTTTTTTATCCAGAGCATCTAACGAGACCAATTGACTCCCCTTTTCGTCACCTAACATGACTTTAGAATCGTGAAATTTATCTTAAGTGAAATAACTATGCACGATGGAACACTATTAAAATATAACTAAACTTCGTTTCACATCAATGTAATTGTGAACTTAACCATGGCGGAATTTCTTAAAGCGTCTGGTGGGAATATAAACGTTGATTAGGGGGCCTAAAGCCCCCAATGTACGTTGATTTATTGGGGAATAAAAACGGCCCCTTCCATCAGACGTCTTGCACTTCGGCTCATGATCGCTTTCTTTATTGTCCATTGATCGGCAACTTGCTCAGCAGCTGCCCCAACTTTCAATATGCCAGAAGGATGTCCGAAGGTAACGCTTTCGCGTCCAACTCCGCCGGCAGCCAGATTGACTATGGTGCCAGGAACTGCTGCTGCAGCACCTATGGCGACCGCTGCAGTCCCCATCATAGCGTGATGCAATTTACCCATGGACAACGCTCGAATATTCACGTCGATATCACTCGATTGAACAGTATTACCACTGGATGCTGTGTAATCTTTTGCTGGCGCCACAAAGGCTAATTTGGGGGTATGTTGACGCGCTTGAGCTTCAACCAGATCACTGATCAGTCCCATGGCGAGTGCACCTTCTGCACGCAGGATCTCAAGTTTTGCTAACAACTCAGGGTTTTCGTTGATCGCGGACTGTAACTCAGTACCGGTAAATCCAAGTGCATCAGCATTAACAAACACTGTTGGAATTCCCGCATTAATCAGCGTTGCTTGCACATTGCCATAAACCGAAGATTTGATCACATCAATGACATTTCCGGTAGGAAACAATGCACCTTCACCAGCAGCGGGATCGAGAAATTCAACCACAATTTCTGCAGCTGGAAACGTGACGCCATCCAATTCGAAATCGCCCGTTTCCTGCACTTCTCCATTGGTTACTGGTACATGTGCAATAATTGTTTTCTCAATATTGACCTGCCAAATACGGACAGTAACAATACCCGTACCCTTAGTTTTGATCAGCGGATCGTCAACCATGCCTTTGTGTATGGCGAATGCGCCCACAGCAGCGGTTAAGTTCCCGCAATTACCGCTCCAATCAACAAAGGGCTTATCAATCGATACCTGACCAAACAAATAGTCAACATCATGGTCTGCAGAATCACTTTTCCTCAGTAGTACAGCTTTACTGGTGCTGGACGTTGCGCCGCCCATACCGTCGGTGTGTTTAGCATAAGGATCTGGACTTCCGATCACGCGTAACAGCAACGCGTCACGCTCTGGCCCCGGCTGTTGCGCATAATCCGGTAAGTCGCCAATACTAAAAAACACCCCTTTGCTAGTCCCGCCACGCATGTACGTGGCAGGGATTGCTCGCTGAGGGAGGTATATTTGCCTGCTCATTGCTATGCCTCTTCTGCCGCTAAAAAGTCCTTGGCGAAACGCTGTAACACACCGCCAGCTTCGTAAATAGAGACTTCTTCAGCGGTATCTAACCGACACTTAACATCAGTAACAACAACCTCGCCATTCGCTCGGTTAATGGTTAATTTGAGCATTGCACCAGGCGCAATATCACCTGTAACGTCAAAAGTTTCACTGCCGTCGATGCCAAGCGTGTTGCGATCCGTGCCTGCGATAAACTCCAGAGGCAGTACACCCATACCGATTAAGTTAGTGCGGTGAATACGCTCAAAGCCTTCCGCCACAATGACTTCAACCCCGGCTAAACGCACTCCCTTTGCCGCCCAATCACGGGATGAACCTTGCCCATAATCGGCACCGGCAATAATAATCAGCGGTTGTTTACGTTCCATATAGGTTTCAATGGCTTCCCACATGCGCATTACTTGGCCATCTGGCTCAACGCGTGCAAGCGATCCCTCTATCACCTGCCCATCTTCATCGCGCACCATTTCATTGCGCAAACGCGGGTTAGCGAAGGTTGCGCGTTGAGCAGTTAAGTGGTCACCACGGTGCGTGGCGTAACTGTTAAAATCTTCTTCGGGTAAACCCATTTTAGCCAGATACTCACCCGCTGCGCTGTCAGGCATAATAGCGTTTGATGGGGATAAATGGTCGGTAGTGATGTTATCACCCAGGACTGCCAACGGGCGTAATTTGGCCAATGCACGTTCACCTGCTAGTGCACCCTCCCAATAGGGGGGACGACGTATATAGGTGCTCTTTGGGCGCCAATCGTAGAGTGGGTCATTGTCTTCACCATAATCAACTCGCAAGTCGAACATCGGGTTATAAACCTTTCTAAACTGTTCAGGCTTAACACTTTGTGCGATTACTGCATCAATTTCTTCATCACTTGGCCAGATGTCTGCTAAACGTACCTCATTACCACTCTGGTCAAGTCCAAGTACATCTTTTTCAATATCGAAGCGAATCGTTCCGGCAATTGCATAAGCCACAACTAACGGTGGAGACGCGAGAAAGGCTTGTTTCGCGTAGGGATGAATTCGGCCATCAAAATTCCGGTTACCGGAAAGTACTGCGGTGGCATATAAATCTCTGCGCTTAATTTCTTCGACAACCTCAGGTTTCAACGCGCCGCTCATGCCGTTACAAGAAGTACAGGCAAAAGCCACTATACCAAAACCGAGCTGTTCTAATTCGGGCAACAGATTGGCTTCTTCAAGATACAATTGCACCGCCTTCGAGCCTGGCGCGAGTGAAGTTTTCACCCATGGTTTACGCGTTAATCCTTTGGCATTAGCATTACGTGCAATTAAACCTGCAGCAATCATATTGCGCGGATTACTGGTATTTGTACAACTGGTGATCGCAGCGATAATCGTAGCGCCATCTGGCATTTCACCATTTTGTGGCGCATCAGTAGCAGCTGAAATACCTTTTACTTTTAGATCGGCTGTGGAAACGCGGCTATGCGGATTTGATGGGCCAGCAATATTACGAACCACTGATGACAAATCAAAGTGTAATACACGTTCATATTCTGCAGTTGCAAGATCATCTGCCCATAATCCAGTGTGTTTAGCATATTGCTCTACCAATGCGACTTGATCATCTTCACGCCCCGTTAGACGCAAATAGTCAATCGTATGCTGATCAATATAGAACATGGCTGCACTGGCGCCGTATTCTGGCGTCATGTTAGAAATCGTGGCACGATCGCCAAGGGTTAAGTGTTTAGTCCCTTCGCCAAAAAACTCGAGGTAGGTAGAAACCACTTTGGCTTTACGTAAAAACTCAGTTAACGCCAAAACGATATCTGTGGCAGTGATCCCTGGCGCTGGCTTACCTACCAGTTCTACACCAACAATATCAGGTAAGCGCATGTATGATGCTCGACCCAACATTACACTTTCCGCTTCAAGTCCACCAACACCCAATGCGATGACTCCAAGCGCATCTACCATCGGAGTATGGCTATCGGTACCAACTAAAGTGTCAGGAAATGCAACACCATCACGATTCTGGATCACGGGTGACATGCGCTCTAAGTTAATCTGATGCAGGATCCCGTTGCCTTGTGGGATCACATCAATGTTTTTAAACGCAGTCTTAGTCCAGTTAATAAAGTGGAAACGATCTTCATTCCGACGATCTTCGATAGCGCGATTTTTTTCGAACGCATCTTTTTCATAGCCCGCGTGTTCGACCGCTAACGAATGGTCAACAACCAACTGGGTGGGTACTACGGGGTTGACCTTGGCTGGATCGCCACCTTTCGCCGCGATGGCATCACGTAGTCCAGCAAGATCGACTAGCGCAGTTTGACCGAGAATATCGTGGCAAACAACTCGTGCTGGGAACCAGGGAAAATCGAGGTCACGTTTACGCTCAATTATTTGCTCTAATGAGGCAGTTAAACGCTCAGGCGCGCAGCGTCTGACCAAATTTTCGGCTAAAACCCGTGATGTGTATGGCAACTTTTCATAAGCGCCAGGCTTTATCGCATTGACCGCCTCACGGGTGTCAAAAAAATCTACACCAGCACCAGGCAGTGGTTTTCTATAGTCATGATTCATATGTATTACCCACGTTGTTCAATCGGCACGACTGGACGCAAGTCTTCACCTGTGTATTCGGCTGATGGACGAATGATACGGTTATCAGCGCGCTGTTCCATAACATGAGCAGCCCAACCAGTTAGGCGCGACATAACAAAAATAGGCGTGAATAGTTTAGTTGGGATCCCCATAAAGTTATAGGCTGAGGCATGGAAGAAATCAGCATTACAGAACAGTTTCTTTTCACGCCACATCACTTCTTCACAGCGCACGGATACCGGGTAAAGCACAGTGTCACCTACATCTTCCGCAAGCTTTTCTGACCATTGTTTAATAATTTCGTTGCGAGGATCGCTTTCCGAGTAAATCGCGTGCCCAAAGCCCATGATTTTTTCTTTACGCGCTAGCATGCCCATCATTTCTTCTTCTGCGTGCTCTGGCGATTTGAAACCCTCAATCATTTCCATTGCAGCTTCATTCGCACCACCGTGCAGCGGACCACGCAATGAACCGATGGCGCCGGTGACGCAACTATGCATATCAGACAAGGTCGATGCACACACACGAGCGGTAAAAGTTGATGCATTAAATTCGTGTTCGGCATATAAGATCAATGAAACATGCATCACTTTTTCATGTAGCGCGCTAGGGGCTTTACCATGCAGTAAATGTAAGAAATGCGCGCCAATCGAATCATCTTCAGTTTCGACATCAATGCGCACGCCATCGTGAGAGAAGCGATACCAGTAACAAATGATGCTTGGGAAACAAGCTAACATGCGATCAGTTACCTGTTGTTGTTGCTCAAAACTGTGCTCCATTTCTAAATTTCCAAGCATGGAACACCCGGTTCTTAATACATCCATTGGGTGTGCGTCTGCTGGGATCCGCTCAAGCACATCTTTCAATTCTTGCGGTAATCCACGCATGGATTTTAGGTTAGCTTTGTATTCATTTAACTCTGCTTGCGTCGGTAAGTGCCCTTTTAATATTAAATAAGCCACTTCTTCAAACTGACATTTATCTGCAAGATCCTTAACGTCATACCCACGATACGTCAGTCCTGAGCCTGATTTACCCACAGTCGATAACGCAGTTTTACCAGCGACCTGACCACGCAAACCTGCGCCACTTAATACTTTTGCCATTACTAAAATTCTCCGAATAAGGTACGAGTTAAAGGTTAATTATTTGTTGAGTCAGCAAAAAGCGCATCCAGCTTTTGCTCGTAATCGTGATAGCCTAAGTAATCATAGAGTTTCATTCGTGTTTGCATCATATCGACTACCGCTTTTTGATCGCCATCCCTTAGAATAGCTTCGTACACGGTTTCTGCAGCTTTATTCATTGCTCTGAATGCACTTAACGGATAAAGCACCATATCAGCACCCCATTCACCTAGCTCTTTGGCATTCCAAAGCTCAGTTTTGCCAAACTCAGTAATATTCGCCAAAATAGGCACATCCAGCGCTTCAGCAAACGCGCGGTAGTGTTCTTCAGTCTGAATTGCTTCGGCAAAGATACCATCGGCCCCCGCCGCTACATACGCTTTCGCACGTTCAATTGCTGCTTCTAAGCCTTCTTGGGCAAATGCGTCGGTACGCGCCATAATAAAAAAGTCTGGATCGGTGCGCGCATCCACAGCGGCTTTGATACGGTCAACCATTTCTGCTGTCGAGACAATGGCTTTGTTAGGGCGATGGCCGCAACGTTTCTGAGCGACTTGATCTTCCATGTGCACGGCGGCAGCACCCGCTTTCTGCATATCTTTTATGGTCTTCGCAATATTGAATGCACCGCCCCACCCCGTATCGATATCAACCAACAGAGGTAATTCTGTCGCGGCGGTAATACGTTGTACGTCAACCAACACATCATTTAACGATGTCATGCCCAAATCAGGCAGTCCATAAGATGCATTCGCTACACCACCACCAGACAAATAGATGGCTTGATGGCCAATCTGCTCTGCCATCATTGCAGCATAAGCATTTATGGTCCCAACAATCTGGAGTGGATGGTTATTTGCGAGCGCCTCGCGGAAACGTTTACCTGGACTCATAGTCGCCCCTTAATTGTGTTTAAGTTTAAATTCAATGTTATTGCGTGAATAAAGAATGTGTCTGCGCATTAGCATTTCGGCTAATTCTTCATCACGATGGTGAATCGCATTTACAATCTGCTGATGCTCTGTAAATGCGGTAGAAACCCTAGGTCCAGCCATTCCTAACTGCACCCGATACATGCGTACAAGATGATAAATCCCATTGATCAAAAGCTGAATTAACTGCTGATTCTTGCTGCCCTGCACTATCCGATAGTGAAAGTCTACGTCGCCAGCCTCTTGATAATAGGATTGACCATCTTTGACACTGCTTGAGTGTTTATCTAATAGCCCCATGAGCTCTTGTATCTCGAGCTCAGACATATTGCGTGCGGCTAATCGGGCGGCCATTCCTTCGAGAGCTTCGCGCACTTGATAGAGCTCGATTAAGCCTTCTATTGAAAGTGAAACAATTCGAGCGCCAACATTTGCTTTACGTTCAACCAAATGACACGCGGCTAAACGGTTTATTGCTTCGCGTACAACCGCTCGACTAACCTGATAGTTCGCAGCAAGTTCGGCCTCGCTGAGTTTACTACTAGCAGCTAACACACCTTCGACAATGTCGCTACGCAATTGATAAAACAATTTATCAGACGATGTTACAGCAAGCTCTTGTTGCACGAACAGAAGACCAATTAATGAATATTGTCGACAATATTAGCTTATTTTTGTGATTTATACACTAAAAAAAACTCTCATTGTCGACAATGCAAGCATGTAGAATGAGCGAATTACTCCTCGAAACGTTCCAAACATTGGTTGAATGCTGCGCTACACTTGGATCTTTTACAATTGATTAGGATTGAGAAACATTGAAGTTCTTTGATAAAAGTACGACTAAAGTATAAGTGTCTTGAAATGGATTGGGTACGATTTATAGAGATGAATGGTAGGCTACTTGCGTTGATAATCGAAATGTTGTCTATCTATATTACCACCTTGCATTTCAGTGCCTGTTTCCAGCATTTTTAAGGCTTCTGGATCCGCACGCAGATATGCGTTCAAAAAGATAAGTTCCCAATTATCCCGATCTTCCCAAGATCCTCCTTCAAATACATGGGGCTGATCAACGAGCTCAATGACATATCTTGGCCCAGATAGTAGCTGCATTGCTGGTAGAATTGACTCTTTGGTTGTTACCGTATCTTTGCTACCGAAAAACGCTAATGTCGGGACTGAAACATTCAGCAAACTGCTATTATTTTCACCAAACGCATAAACTTTTTCACCATTGTTCTCACCACCAGTCCAAGGTGCCGCTGCTACAATAGCCTTTACCCGCGGGTCTTTAACTGAGGCAGAATTCCCCGCGACATTAGCACCAGCTAGCGCTAGCGCAGTAAATCCACCGTAACTGTGCCCGCTTACGGCAACGTTATTTGTATCAACATGGTTACTAAACTCAGGATTATTCGCAATTGAATCTATAACGGCTTTTGTGAATAAGGGGCGCAAAAATTCTATGTGATCGTTGTTTCCAAATAACCTGGCAAACCGATTGTCACCATAAAATATTACCGCAACAACATATCCGTGACTGGCGATACTATTCGCGTGTCGGATATCATAAATCCCGTGCGCACCTCCACCGTGTGCTAATACAACTAACGGATAACGTGTGTTTTGGTCTGCAAAAATAGGTTGCTCGCCCGGTGCTAACATATGCGTAAATGAACCATACGCAGAGTCGTGATAAGGAAATTGATACGGACGTGCAGCTAGTGTACTTACTGTAGGAAAGGTGATGAATGCGGCAATCGATACTACCTCGCTGCTATCTGCTCCATACAAGTCGGCACGGTTAGGTATTGTGACGTTAATCGACCACGAGGCTTCTGGATATTTTAAAATGTCAGTTACATAGCGTGAGGAACCGTACCAAGTGTGCTTACCGGTAAGATAGCTCTCAATAATATCGCTATCGAGCTCTTTAAACTCTTCAGACACTTCTAAATTCGTCGACGCAACAGAGTATGAGCCAGGGGGCAATGGCTGTACCTCTGTTGCATTAAGCGTTCCCACTATTGTTCCCGAAAAAATGACCAATAGACCAAGGAAATTTCGCGCTGCGCGTTTACTTGTAGACATTTGCTGACTTACCTAAGAATACAAACGTTGGTATAGCACAGCTTGTTTGATTTCGCGATTAGTATGCACGAAATAGCCAATGCGCCAGAGAAGACGTTTAACCTCAGGCCTTTTTAACAAATTGTGATTTTAACATCATAGCTCCCATGCCATCGACTTTGCAGTCAATGTCATGATCGCCGTCGACGATGCGATTTATTTTAGCTTTAGTTCCAATTTTTATGACACTGGACGAACCTTTAACTTTCAGGTCTTTAATTAACGTAACGTTATCCCCTTCAAACAGCGTATTACCAACGGCATCTTTGCGACTTGGCACATCGTCTTGCGCATCATTGAGTTGCCATTCATGGCCGCACTCAGGGCATACCAGCAATGCTTGGTCCGCATAGGTGTATTCAGATTGACATTGTGGGCATGGTGGTAACGTAGACATACTTAGACCTCTGGCATAAAACGGCGATAATACCACTTTATGCCAACCCAATTAAGCCAGAATTTATATTTATCTATTGGTTATTTTATTTTTATTTCCGGCACAACGTTTTGAGCAATATTTAACTTCGTGCCAATTTTTTTCCCATTTTTTGCGCCAAGTAAACGGGCGCAGACAGACCGGACACAACTTTGTGGGTAAATCAGACTTTTTCGTCATTGGATAATTTAGTTAAAAATGATTCTGCTTCTGCGCGCATCGCATCGACAACAGTCGGATCCATCTTCGCAAGCGTGCTAAAAATCATGCCCATGCGGCCATTGTCTGCAAGCCTTTCTTTATTACGCACAATGAAATCCCAATACAGATAATTAAACGGACACGCTTGATGACCGGTTTTTTCTTTTACGTTGTAGTGACAGTCTTTGCAATAGTCCGACATCTTATGGATATAACTTCCACTGGCTGCATAGGGTTTGCTCGCCAAGTTTCCACCGTCCGCGTAAAGGATCATACTGGAAACATTCGGCAACTCTACCCATTCATAGGCATCGGCATATACCAGCAAATACCATTCGTTAACCGCCTTAGGATCGATGCCTGCGATTAAAGCAAAGTTACCTAACACCATTAAGCGTTGAATATGGTGCGCATACGCATTCGCTTTGGTTTCATTGATGCATTGTTTTAAGCAATGCATATCAGTATCGCCAGACCAATAAAAATCTGGCAGTTTGCGACGCGCTTGAAGCTGATTTCGATGCGAAAGCTCTGGCATGAAGTACCAATAAAAACCTCGAATATATTCTCGCCACCCAATAATTTGCCGGACAAAGCCCTCAACACTATTAATCGGTGCTTGCCCTGAATGATAGGCCTGCAATGCAGCTTCAATGACTTCTTTTACCTGCAATAATCCACAATTTAGATAAAAACTAATGTGTGAGTGAAATAACCATGGCTGATTGCTTACCATTGCATCTTGGTACTTACCAAAATTTGGCAAACGCTCGTAAATAAAGGTATTAAGCACTTTCAAAGCCTGGTCACGCGTAACCGCAAAGGCGAAATTATCTAAGCTTCCAAAGTGATCCTTGAATTCGTTTTTGACTAGCGTAAGGACTTCTTCGGTGATGTCATCATGAGAGAACGTAGTACGTTGAGGGATGACTACTTTGCTGGGCATCGGCTCACGATTTTGTTGGTCGTAGTTCCATTTACCGCCCGCGGGCTTCCCCTGTTCCATTAAATAGCCGGTGTACTTACGAACTTCGCGGTAAAAGTACTCCATACGTAATTCTTTTCTTCCCTCTGCCCATTTGGCAAAGAACGATTGCGGCATCAAAAAGCGATTATCCTCGCTAACTTCAACCTCAACACCTAAGTCATTCTGCCATGTATTAATGTCTTCTAGCAGTCTATATTCACCAGGCTGCGCAATAACGACTTTGTCAAAGTTTACTTGCGTTAACAGCCATTTCACTTGTGCTTTGATACTGCCTTGATTGTGTTCATGCAAATAATCGATGTAATGAACATTTACGCCATCGCTTTCTAACGCCGCTGCAAAATGCCGCATAGCAGAAAATAAAAACGCAATTTTCTGTTTGTGATGTTTAACGTAAGTTGCTTCTTCTTTAACTTCGGCTATCAGAACGGCATCTGCGGATTTATCGAGTTCGCGTAAACTACTCATAGACATCGATAGCTGGTCACCTAAAACGACCCTTAACACACTCATAGCATTACCCCTTGATGTGCTCGTAAGCGTCAAGTGCCCGTTGCCGTGACGCTTTCAAGTCAACAATGGGTTTAGGGTAATCCTTACCCAGTGTTACTTTTGCCTCTGCTAACACGTTATCCGGCGCTTCCCAGGGTTTATGGATATATTTACTCGGCATGTCACGCAATTCTGGGCAGTACCTTTTAACGTATTCACCGTGCTTATCAAACTTTTCGCCCTGTAATACTGGGTTAAAGATCCTAAAATATGGCGCTGCGTCGGCGCCTGATCCAGCCACCCATTGCCAACTCGCCGTGTTAGATGCGAGGTCAGCATCAACTAAGCAATCCCAAAACCATGCCTCCCCTTTGCGCCAGTCTTGCAATAAGTTCTTCACCAGAAACGAACCTACCACCATACGCACACGATTATGCATGTAACCGGTTTGCCATAGTTCGCGCATACCTGCATCTATGATAGGAATGCCCGTTTGGCCATGCTGCCAAGCATGCAAAGTTTCAGTATCATCATGCCAAGGAAATTGATCAAATTTTTGGTTGAAGTTATTGCGCGTTATGGATGGCCAATGGTAAAGCAAGTAGTAACTGAACTCGCGCCATCCTAGTTCAGATAAATAAGTATCGATAGACTCTTGATCGCGACCGTCAAATTCATCAAGGATGGCGTACCATACTTGATTCGGTGATATCTCACCAAACCGCAGGTGCGGCGATAGACGAGACGTCCCAACAACCGCCGGAATATCTCTAGCGGATTTATACTGCTTTGCCGCATCGCTAATGAATCGTTGTAGTTTAGTTGCCGCGCCCTCTTCACCGGGTGTCCATTGACGGGAAAAGTCATCGGCCCAAGAAAGTGTTGGTAATAAACTAAGTTCAGCCAGTGCTAGACTGTCCAATTCGGTATCATGGTAGGTGATCCGTTCGGGGCTAGGTAGTGGGTAACGCGGTGATTCTGCGTTTAAACACCCTTTGCGATAGTAAGGGGTAAAGACTTTATAGGCGCCACCATCCTGTTTACTGATCGTCATGGGCTCCCACAATAAAGCGCCATTAAAACTTTTTGCTTGTATACCTGCCGCCTTAAGCTCACTTTTTAGCGTTTGATCGCGCGTTCGTTGCCAAGGCTGATAGCAACGGTTCCAAACTACGCCCTGTGCGTTGCTCTCGGCTACCAAATCTTGCAAGATCTTAATCGGATCGCCGCGACGGATCACTAAGTGTTGGTTTAAACGTTGATCAAGCTTTTCCAATGAATGATGTAACCACCATTGGCTTGCTGCGCCTAAGTAACGTTTATCTTCTGTTGCATCGTCCATAATATATACCGGCACTATCTTACCTTGCGCAACGGCCCATGTGAGCGCAGGGTTATCTTTTACCCGCAGGTCCTGGCGAAACCATACGATCGTGGTTGCAACCGTCATACTTCTTCCTTATTCGTTCTATTTGCTGTTGTTACATACTCTAATGCAAAGTTTTTCGATCCATTAAACGTGAATTTTGCTATTGATTGTGTATTTGTTTTGTTAGGGGCTGTAATGAGCAAAACACGAGGACTTTATATCTTTCGTAATGATTTGCGCTTAAGCGACAATCCTGCTCTCAATGTGTTGTGTGAGCAAGTTGACGAGCTCGCTTTGGTTTATCTGTTAGAAGACAGTTTATTTGCCACCAATCAATTTGGATTGATCGGTTTGGGGCAAAATCGTAAGCGTTTTTTGTTGCAAAGTTTATGTGACCTCGCTGATCAATTGAAAGAACAATCACAACACCTTTGGGTAATTCAAGGCAACTTTGTTGACGTTTTCGAAAGACTGCTTCATGAATATCAACCGCACATGGTTGGAATGGCTAGTCACTGTGGGGTGTTTGAACAAAGCCAAACCAATAACCTCGCTACTTTGACACGAAAATGCGGTGCCCAATTGATAGCGAATACGGCCGAATGCTTATTTAATCAAACGGATTTGCCGTTTGAGCTAGTTGACCTGCCTGACGTATTCTCACCATTTCGCCGTAAAATAGAGAAGCATCTAACACCCAAGGAAGCAGTTGCACGAGTGAGTAAATTTCCACCCGTTTCAACTGCGTTCCAGCACTATATAGCAAATTATAAACAGATTGAACTCAAGCCGACTTTAACGAGTCTCGGTAACTCGCCCTACTACTCTAAGTTCATCGGCGGTGAGCGCGCTGCACAACAGCAGCTCGCCTATTACACTTTCGAGACGGATCTCATCGCTACGTATAAGGACACGCGCAATGGTTTAGATGGGTGGGAGTTTTCATCTAAATTATCTGCCTGGCTGGCACATGGGTGCGTATCTCCACGGCAGGTCTACGCTAAGTTAACATCCTATGAGGCTAACGTTTGCGTAAACCAGTCTACTTATTGGCTTTATTTTGAACTGCTTTGGCGCGATTTCTTTCATTGGCAGGCCTACAAACATCAACAGGCTTTGTTTCAGTTTTCTGGTATCCAGAAACGAATGCCGTCTACCCAGCACGAACCGGATAAATTTAGGCGCTGGCAACGAGGAGAAACAGGCTTCGAAATCGTCGATGCCTGTATGCGTCAATTAACGTCAACAGGTTTCATGTCTAACCGAGGTCGTCAATTAGTCGCAAGCTGCTTTGTGCATGAACTTGCATTGGATTGGCGCTACGGCGCAGCTTTTTTTGAACAAGAACTAATTGACTATGATGTAGCGAGTAACTGGGGGAACTGGCAATATCTCGTAGGTGTGGGAAGCGACCCACGTGGTCATCGGCAGTTTAATCTGGATAAACAAACTCAACAATATGATCCTGATGGAGCGTTCCGACAACAATGGCGATAAGCAAACTCACGCCACTGCAAATTGTTTGGTTTAAGCGGGATCTGCGCTTACGTGACCATGCGCCGCTAGCCATGGCGTGTAATAACAATCACCCTGTCATTTTACTGTATATTTTTGAGCCACTGCTACTTGAGGATCCGCATTACGATAGTCGCCATTGGCAATTTGTTTGGCAATCGATTCAGGATCTCAATGAGCAATTGTCTTCCTTTAATAGTCAGATTTTAGTCGCGCTTGGTGAAGCCCAAGATGTGCTCTCAGTGTTACATGCAAACACGGCCTTTCAATTATTATTAAGTTACGAAGAGGTAGGAATCAACAAAACCTTTCAACGTGACCGCATCATAAAGAAGTGGTGTCAGGATAAACTTATCGATTGGCAAGAAGTTGCTGATGCCGGAATAGTGCGCGGCCTTACACACCGACGGCATTGGTTAAAAGCCTGGCGGGCATTCATGCACGAAGCGGTTTGTGACCCGGATCTCAGTGCTCTCACACCGGTAAATCTTCGTCCGCTGTGTAACGACTCATTTCTCAATACGCCGATTCTTAACACTACAACACATAAAGCAGAGGATGTTTTTAACCCGATAATAAAAGCAAATAGTAACCGCCAACCTGGTGGCGAAAAGCGTGCATGGTCTGTGTTAAAAGATTTCTTAAAAGAACGCGGTGAATTGTATCAAAAACATATCTCAAAACCGGCACTTGCCCGGATCGCTTGTTCTCGTCTCTCACCTTACTTGGCGTGGGGTAATATTAGTAGCCGGCAGGTTTATCAAACAATTCAACGTTCGCAAACCATTACCCAATGGAGAGGAGTAAAACGTGCCTTTTTGTCACGCATCCAATGGCGCAGCCATTTTATCCAAAAATTTGAATCTGAATGCCGCATGGAGTTTGCTCCAGTTAACCGCGCTTATGAAAACTATCCCTATGCTGAAGCAAACGATGAATTTTTACGTGCATGGTGTACAGGCAATACGGGATTACCTCTCGTAGACGCTTGCATGCGTGCATTATGCCGCACGGGTTATGTAAACTTTCGTATGCGCGCAATGTTGGTTAGTTTTTTGACTCACCATCTAAATATGGACTGGCGAACTGGCGTCCACCACCTTGCCCAGCAGTTTTTGGATTTTGATCCCGGGATCCACTATCCACAATTTCAAATGCAAGCGGGGGTCACTGGTACCAATACTATTCGTTTGTATAATCCTGTTAAACAGTCATTAGAACATGATCCCAATGGCGAGTTCATCCGCGCTTGGATACCAGAGCTCACGCTCGTGCCAGCGCCACTCATCCACACACCTTGGCAGTTAACGCCAATGGAACAAAGGCTCTATCAAGTTAATCTTGGCGTAGATTATCCTCACCCAATTATTGATACAGAAGTCAGTGGTCGTGATGCTCGGGATAGACTATGGAAGTTTAGAACTCGCGACGATGTTAAACATGAGGCAAATCGAGTATTGCTTCAGCATAGTCTTCCGAATAAACCATCAATGAGGTAGAACTTTTGCAATCAACAGGTTAAATATCGTAAAGGTATTGCTTTGTCTTAACACCATTAATCATCATTTAGGATACTTTCTTCACGGGACTGCCCGTCTGTACTTCTCGTTGCTCTTGGTTTTGATTAGGACCAGGTGGTAGCGGAGGCTGATCGCTAGCGCTTAATTCTTCTGCTGGCTCGTGGTCTTTCAACCATTTAGTCAGTAAACCAATTTGCCCACATTTGTAGGCCGCGTAAGTGAGGCGCAACGCATTTGATAACACTTCACTGTCACTCCAATGGGTAATCTGGCTTATCTCTTTATAGCTATGCATTGCTTGGGGCGTAATATAGCCGCGCACCAGCTTCTTACCCTGCGCTTTCTGTCGCTCGCGAAACCGTTTTTGCTTTAATGCATTTGCAGAAGGTGACTTTTTTTTGTTGGTTTTCATTGCTTTGCTCAAGGAGAAACTCCTTTGTTTAACACTGAATTAGTGTAGCATAATCTGCATATTAAAAGGTTATGCGTTACCACAAAAGAATAAAATTCACTGTTCAGAGTTGTTTAGCGTACAAGTGTTCGCTAAATTACGCGCAACTAAATAGAAGTAATGAGAACTTATGTCCTTAACCAACCAAAACAGTTTTACCCGTGAAGAGCTTTTAGCCTGTAGCCAAGGCAAGTTATTTGGTCCAGGAAATAGCCAGTTACCTGCTCCAAATATGTTAATGATGGACCGTATTGTGTCCATCACTGAAGATGGCGGTAGCGCTGGTAAAGGTGAAATAATTGCTGAACTGGATATTACTCCAGACCTGTGGTTCTTTGACTGCCATTTTCCCGGTGACCCAGTAATGCCTGGCTGTCTCGGTCTCGATGCAATGTGGCAATTGGTGGGATTTTTCCTCGGCTGGAGCGGTGGCCCTGGTAAAGGTCGGGCTTTGGGTGTAGGTGAAGTGAAATTCACTGGACAGATATTACCCAGCGCTAGCAAAGTTACTTATCACATTGATATGAAGCGTGTGGTTAAACGTAAACTCTTTATGGGGTTGGGAGACGGTATCGTTAAAGTAGACGGTCGAGAAATCTACTCTGCTAAAGACTTAAAAGTGGGATTGTTTCAGGACACCAGCAACTTTTAAACATTCTTTGATAAAAAGAAAACCCCGCAATGCGGGGTTTTGTTGTAAATTCTGAATTGATAATTAGATTTAGCGGCTAAACCCTAAATTTCTATCCTCAACGGCCTCTCTCCATCCTCCTAACCATTGCGACCTGGCATCTGAGGTCTGGAATGGACATAACTCTTTCGAACGGCCAGTAATACCGGCTTGGTACCCTTTAGCATGTGCACGTGTCAATTTATCTCTTTTTTGTCTTTTCATTGAGTTACCTCTGTTGAATTGATCATTTGTGCGGTGAAACTTTGAGTTGGAAACTGTCGCATTATTTTAAATTTCACCCACATATTAGAGATAGTGGAACAGGACATTTGGTTCAAGGTTATTTCATCGCATTACTACTTGACAAACGTTAAATTGATGAAACTTTTATGAATTTTTCATTACAATAAATCGTTATAATAATGGTTATATTTGAGGCTCCAAGATATATAAGAAATAAACCGCTAAAGTGGTAAAGCAGATAGTAAAAAGCCGCACTTTGTGCGGCCTTAAAATGTGCGATGAAAACACTACACCATCTTTCTACGACGCCAGAATATCATTGCCAATAATGCCAATAAAGCCGTTGGTTGATTGCTGGCCCCCTGCCGTTCTATCGGCTCCTCAATTAGCTGGCATTCATCGATCTGGCCATTCGGAATAGGCACTAGCTTGACCGCGTAGACAGTGTCTTCAATAACAGTATTGCCATTTTCATCGAGAAAGGTCTCACCACGAATATTCTTACCTTCCTGCCTAATTCTGGCGTTGGCAATAATTTCGTTATTATCATTAATGTCCACGGCGTCTATTAAGGTGTAGGGACTATCGCATTCGAGTAATGTGTTTAAATTAACCAGACTGTCATTAGCAATATCGTACATAAATGCGTTCTTTTCGCGAACTTGCTCTGCTGATGCTTCAATTTCGCTTTCACCGACAATGATATTGTTACTATTGATCGCTCGCGGTGTTGTACCAGCACTGGCAAAGAAACCGCGCGGATAAGCGGCAGTTTGCGTCGCGAGATCATAGACAAACATTGTTGCACGCGACACACCATTAGACTCACGTGTCACTGTGCCAACGATATAATCATCATTAATTAAAGTTGCACTGCTCAATTGGTTTTCTTCTCGGGGCAACAGCTCTGTGATCACGCCATCAGCGAATGAAACTGCAACAATTTCAGCCTCTACTTGTCCAAACGATGCACCAGGGCGAGTAATTGACACACCCTGCCCTGTCATTGAATCACCCACCGCTACGCCAGCATTGTTGATGTCGTACGCTCGGCTAACATAGTTAAATGTGTTATCTGCTTCTGGCTCAAAAATCAGCCCATAGGCCGTCGTATTAACCAGCTCTCCAGCAGAATTTAACTGCCAAACATGGGCTCTGGTTTGTGCCGCTCTTCGCAATACGTCGGCTAACCCACCGCCATTTTCGCGTAAGTTACGCAAACAGAGTTCTTCCGGAATATCGCCACGCGTATCTTCATCTGCACAACTTTCAATCAAAGAGACCGAGTTCTCTGACAATGCTGTTGCGCCAAAACCAACAACCTGAAGATTATCATTAATGGCAACGGCTTCACTGTAGCCACCTAAGCGAGTTTCAAGCGACAACAATGGCGTTGTCACACCATTAAAGTCAGCGAATGCTCGATTGATGTGCTCATTTAATACAAATGTTGCTTCATCACCACTGTCGTTAACGTAATCAAGTTTACTGTAAGGGCCGACGCCACGCCCAACACTGATGCCACCTTCGATAGCGTCACGCACTATCGTATTCGCACTTTGGGTGTAATCGTTAAAGGTGTCAGTGATAATATCAAATCCCGGGATCAATACGCTGTCAACACCATCGGTACGATAACTTCTGTACTGTGCTAGGCGCTGCAAAACTACGCTATTTGCGGCGCGAGCTTGGATCAATATATTGACAACGGTAGTCAGATCTTCTGTATTAAAATTACCCGCCTTTGCTGCATCCAGGTCGGTTAACGCTGCCACTAAGGTTTCACTGTCAAAATCTAACAAACTCACGTCTACCGGAGGATTAAACTCATCACGCACTGTGACGTACATGTTGCCGTCATTGGTAATTGCCTGAGCGAAATGGTTGACCGCCACTGTATCTAGGGGTAAGGGCTCAATACGATACTGAGCGGCTTCGGCGAGACTAACTGACAGTGCCAATGCGGATGCAAAGGCCAGTTTGGATAACTTCATTAATTGTCCTGTTTCTAATTTATTCTAGCGCACTTTCTAGTTCATCCCAGCGGTCAAACGCTGCTTCCAATTGCCGCTCAATCTCGGCTAATTGCTCTAGAGCAGGCGTTGTTTGCTCCGCGGGCTGATTAAAAAAATCGGGCTCATTTATGCGTAGTTGTAACTGCGCTTGCTGCTCTTCTAAATCCTGAATTAACGCAGGTAACGCATCGAGTTCACGTTGATCTTTGTATGATAACTTTTTCGAGCGTTGGGGAGAAGTCTCGCGTTTAATTCCGTCGTTATGACCGGACTGAGGCTTATTAGTTTCATCAAGTTCAGTTTTTTTCTGATGCGCAGAACCGGCGGATTTCTCAGTAGCTTCGTTGTTTGCATACCACTCTTGTACATCAGTATATCCTCCGACAAACTCAGCAATTTCGCCGTTACCCGCAAAGTACAGGCTGCTAGTAACAACATTGTCCACGAACTCACGATCGTGGCTAACTAGTAGGAGGGTACCAGCATACTCAACCAATAATGATTCAAGTAGCTCTAAGGTCTCTACATCAAGGTCGTTGGTGGGTTCGTCTAAGATCAATACATTACTCGGCTTGAGCATCAAACGTGCGAGCACAAGTCGATTTTTTTCTCCCCCTGACAATGCACGTACAGGAACATTCGCACGTTCCGGGGCAAACAAATAGTCTTGTAAATAGCTCATAACATGGCGCGGTTGACCGTTAACGATTAGATCCCGCTTACCATCACCGACACTATCAATAACAGTTTTGTCCAGATCTAGCACGCTTCGGTGCTGATCAAAGTAAGCGATTTCAAGATTCACGCCTTGTTGTACTGCGCCTGACTGAGGTTGTAATTCGCCTATCAATAACTTTATGAGTGTGCTCTTGCCACAACCATTCGGACCAATAATCGCGACTTTATCCCCGCGTTGAATATTCACGCTGAAATTACTTACGATGGTTTTACCTTCGATACTGTAATGTAAATCGGTCGCTTCAAATACCCGTTTACCCGAACGATTGCTAATATTTTGCGACAGGGTTGCTTGCCCTACCACTTTACGCCGGGCTTTATATTCTTCACGCAATGCCTTAAGCGCTCTAACACGTCCTTCATTGCGGGTACGCCGCGCTTTGATCCCTTGCCTGATCCACACTTCCTCTTTGGCGAGTTTTTTATCAAACTCTGCCTGATGACGGGCTTCAATTTCTAAATCTTCGGCTTTCTTCACCAAATAATTAGCATAATTTCCGTCATAACTGGTTAACTTACCACGGTCGAGATCGACGATCCGGGTAGCAAGATTCCGAATAAACGCTCTATCGTGGCTGATAAACACGATCGCCCCGTTAAACGCCTTAAGGTGTTGTTCTAACCAACGGATCATCTCGATGTCTAGGTGGTTAGTTGGTTCGTCCAGTAATAAAACATCTGGCCCTCCCACTAATGCGCGTGCTAGTGCGGCCTTGCGCCGCCATCCTCCTGAAAGTGAGGCAAGGGATTGCGCCCCATCCAGCCCTAACATAGTTAACACATTGGCAATTTGCTGCTCTAATTGCCATGCATCTTTTGCTTCGAGAGATTCTTGCAAACGCTGCAATTTATTTAACGCGGCTTCGGTTGGCGACTCACTAACAACTTGTAATTGCTTAAAATAATCCCGTAATACCGCACCTGCATCACTTAAGCCTTCGGCAACATAATCAAATAAAGTCACCTCAACACTTTCCGGTGGATCTTGTGGCAATCGGGCAATTTTCACGCCCCCATCCACTACCCTCACACCATCGTCTAATTGCACATCATTAGACAAAATCTTCATTAACGTAGATTTGCCACTACCATTCCGTCCAACGATACAAACCCGTTCCTTTGCGTGCAAAGTGAATTCAACGTTATCCAGTAACGGCGGCGTGCCAAACAGCACTGATGCCTGCTTTAATTGTAATAAACTCATGCTAAAAATTGTTCTAATTCAGACTGTTCAAATGGCCAATGTAATTCACTTTGATTGTCCTCTCTGCGGAGTACTGGGATCATCAAAGCATACCGATGATAGAGGTCGTGATCATCACGGATATTCTGTTTAATAATATCTAAATCAGAGCGGTCGAGAGCATTCAATAATCGATAGGCATCGTCACACAAATGGCAGCCTGGGCCTGTCATGAGCGTTAGTTTCATCGCGATAAAATCCAACATTGATGAATTTTAGGGTTGCGTTTGAAATCCTCCGGAATGGTCTTGACAGAGATGTTTTCAATCGTCAATCCCAAACTACTAAGGGCATCTTCATCAAGCTTAAAGCTGCGTAGGTTATTTGAAAACATAATCTGTCCATTAGTATTCAAACATTTAACTGCGTGAGTTAAGAGCGCGACGTGGTCACGTTGGACATCCCATGTCGTTTGCATACGTTTAGAATTCGAAAACGACGGTGGATCGATAAAAATCAAATCGTATTTACGCTGGTGTAGGCCTATCCATTCAACACAATCAGCTTGTACAAATTCATAAGCACCGGTTAATCCGTTCAAGCGAAAATTATCTTTAGCCCATTGCAGATAGGTCTTTGACATATCGACTGTCGTTACACTACGCGCTCCGTTTAACGCGGCATAAACTGACACGCTGCCAGTGTAGGCAAATAAATTGAGCACATCTTTGCCACGAGCCATTTGCCCTACTAAATAACGTGTTTTACGGTGATCCAGGAATAAACCACAGTCTAGATAATCCGTTGGGTTAACATAAAATTGCGCCCCCTGCTCTAGCACGGTTATTCGATTCGCTTGCGAATCCACCTTGGTGTATTGCGCCGTGCCTTTTTGTTGGCTGCGAACTTTCAAGGCTATCTTCTTCGGATCGACACCGGTCAATGCCGGTAATTGAATGATAATGTCACTTAACCGACGTTTGGCTTTTTCCGCCGGTATATCTTTAGGAGGCGCATACTCTTGTACGATCATCCAATCAGCATAAACATCAATCGCCACATTATAATCTGGCAAGTCTGCGTCATATAATCGATAAGCATTAGTATTTGCTTGTTTAGCAAAACGTTGCATCTGTTTTATATTTTTACGTAGACGATTGGCAAACTCATCACTACCCTGGCTGGCGCGCGTTTTGAGGTTTTCTTCGTCAAGGTAAAAATTTACCAGCTTACATTCTAATTTACCGTTCATCAGCGAGTATTCTTGCTTTGCCCGCAGCTTAAGTTGGCGCAATAAATCACGCTCAGAGGTGAGTAAGCTTACATGCCAGTTTTGATAATTAGCCTTTAAATGATCGCCCCAGCGATTGAATAATGGGACAAGCTCCGCTAGGTCACTTAGGCGCTCACCGTAGGGTGGATTAGCAACAATATAGCCAGCTTGTTGAGGCGTAATTTTCAGCTGCGTAGCGTCTTGACGCGAAAACTCAATGAGATCAAACACTCCCGCTTGACTAGCGTTCTTTTTGGCAATTGCAATAAGACCTTGCTGACTGTCATTGGCGATTATTCTGCCCGTATGTTCGCGCACAGACTGCTTAGCATGCTCTAACAGTGAGATCCAGAGGCGCTCGTCGTGTTGCGACCATGCCGCAAAGCCCCAGCGTTGACGGATTAGCCCAGGCGCTCGATTACTGGCCATTAAGGCGGCTTCAATCGCGATAGTGCCCGAACCACACATGGGATCCACTAAGGTTGATTGCTGTTCATTTACCCAGCCTGAGCGATACAAAATGGCTGCAGCCACATGCTCTTTTAGGGGCGCCTCACCAGTCTCAGTGCGATAACCGCGTTGATGTAAACTACCGCCGGATAAATCGACGCCAATAACCACTTTGTCGCGCCACAACCGCGCTTGAATAATAAAGTCTGGTGCAATCTTATCGACATTTGGACGTGCTAAACCAGCTTCGGTAAAACTATCAACGACAGCATCTTTTACCAGCTGAGCTGCAAACTGACTGTTTTTGAGTGCCCGATTTGTGCCACTGAAATTAATTAAAAATCCAGCTCGAGCTGAAAATTCTGCATTCCATACCACATCTTGAGCCGTGGCATATAGCTGTTCAGCATTATCGGCCGGGCCTTCAGCCAAGACCCAAATAACTCGATTGGCGAGTCGGGACCATAAGCATAAGCGATATGCGTCCGCTAGGGTCGCTTCAACGATCACTTGCCCCGGTTTTATACGTGCATGTAATTCTGGACATAAACTTTCGACTTCTTGCTTTAATAATTCATCCAAACCACGGCTGGTAGTCAGGATCACCGTATTTGTCTTATTCGTCATAATTCTGACTGCCCTATCGGTGAATACTTGGGTTTAGAGTGCATTGATAACATCTTTAATTAATTTCGGACCTTGATATATCATCGCTGAGTATATCTGTACGAGCGAAGCACCGGCAGCGAGCCGTTCTTTTGCTGCTTCTGGACTGTCAATACCGCCTACACCGATGATTGGCATGCGCCCTTCTAAAGCATCAGCTAACACTCGAGTTACGTGTAAACTCTTTGCGGTTAGCACTGAACCGGATAACCCTCCAGCTTCATCTGCATGAGGTAAGCCTTCAACTGCCTTGCGCTCAAGCGTGGTATTGGTAGCAATTACGCCGTCTAACCCAGAACGTAATAACGCTTGTGCAATTTCGCGGATTTCACTGTCTGTGAGATCCGGGGCAATCTTAACTACCAGTGGTTTGTATTGACCATGTTGCTCAGCTAATTCAGTCTGACGCAACTTTAATCCACTTAACAGGTGATCCAACGCCTCACCATATTGCAGGTTACGTAAACCGGGAGTGTTCGGTGATGAAATGTTGACGGTGATATAGTCTGCGATGGGATAAGCTTTATTTAGACATATGAGATAATCATCTAACGCCTGTTCCTCTGGCGTTTGCTTATTTTTGCCAATATTAATGCCCACAATACCATCGTACTTGGCGCGTTTTACGCGCTCGATAAGATAATCAATACCTTTATTATTAAAGCCCATACGATTAATGATCGCGTGCTTTTCAGGAAGTCTAAACAATCGTGGCTTGTCGTTACCCGGTTGTGCTATGGGCGTTACAGTTCCGACCTCAACAAAGCCAAATCCCATTGCGCCAAATGCATCCACGCATTCTCCATTTTTGTCTAAGCCTGCAGCCAAACCCACTGGGTTTTTGAACTGCAAGCCCATTACTGATACAGGTTTAGGATTAACGGCTTGGGCATAGGTACAGCGCAACACATTTGATTGTGAGTATTTTAACCAGTTAATCGTTAGGTCGTGCGCTTTCTCCGGATCGCAATTAAGTAAAGCGGTTTGTACGAGTCCGTACATAGTGGTTCATATCCTCATAGCAAAACGCCTCGCATTGCGAGGCGTTTTAATCACAATGGGGTTATTTTAATGGTTTGCCTTAACGCTTAACAGCATCAATTCACGTAAAGCGACAGAAAACTTCGCAAAATCATGCGTCGTGCTGGTTTTAAACTCAGACATCATGTGATACCAACGTTGTAGCAGTACTTTATTGGCATCCATCCATTGCTGCAAAATGACTTCTGCATTTTTCTCATCAGGCGAATTAATTAACAACGAATTCGCAATTGAACGTTGTTGCCAATCGAGTTCTTCACGGTAGGATGCCCGCGCCAGCGCCTGCCAATGATTACTCACTGATTGGTTGTTAATTTGATCAAGGAACCAATGCAGCTCCAGTTTCGAGCCTAACTGATAATACAGTTTTGCCGCAACTGCATTACCGCGCTTATCTGTCTGCGCGATCTGCGCCAGATCTAGCGCGCAGAACATATTACTAAAGCTAGCCACTGAGCGTGCTACTGTATCTGGCACACCATGCTTGATTAGTTTATCAGCAGCGCGTTCAACTTGCGCATATTCCTCTGGTACAAGGTATTCAGAAAGATTATCGCGTAAGTCTCTATAAACATCACTGTATTGCGCAATTGCGTCCTCAATACCTAACGCTTGATTACCATGGCGCAGGTACCAGCGTGAAGCGCGGCGTATCGTGCGCCGTGCTTGGTCTAACATACCTAGCTGCACATCTGCCGGTACTTGATTGTCTAAGTCTTCAATTTCGCGCCACAGATCGCCGATCCCAAAGATAGATTTTACCACTGAATAAGCAATCGCAACCTCAGACACTGTTGCGCCAGTTTCTTCCTGGATCCTGAACATGTAGTTCAGCCCCATGTCATTAACAATTTCATTGGTCAATTTAGTGGCAATGATCTCGCTACGCAGAGGGTGGTTCTGCATTTGTTTCGCAAATTTCTTGCGCAGTACTGCTGGGAAAGCATTCAGCAACAACCGGTCATAATAAGGGTTCTCGGTGATCTCTGGTGTATTCAACTCATCTTTTAACACCATTTTACCGTAAGCGATTAGCACCGATAACTCAGGACGAGTGAAGCCACGATCAGAAGCTAAACGATCCGATACTTCATCATCATTAGGAATAAACTCTAATTCCCGATTCAACGAACCTTCGCGCTCTAGGCCATGAATAAAGCGCAACTGTTCTTTGATCAAACTTGCACCAGCGCGCTCGGTAATCGAAATTGATAAGGTCTGACGATAACAGTCTTGAATAACAATGTTAGCAACGTCATCGGTCATGTCATACAGCAATTTATTGCGCTGTTTAACCGTAAGCTCACCATCATTAACTAATGCATTGAGCAAGATCTTAATGTTGACTTCGTTATCCGAACAATCAACACCACCAACGTTGTCGATAAAGTCAGTATTAACACGACCGCCAGTGCCAGCGAATTCAACCCGACCGAGTTGGGTAAGACCGAGATTCCCGCCCTCGCCTACAATCTTAACGCGTAAATCTTTACCGTTGACGCGCAAGGAGTCGTTCGCACGATCGCCAACTTCGCTGTGGCTTTCCTTGCTACCCTTAACATAGGTTCCGATCCCACCGTTCCAGAGTAAATCAACTTCCATCTTAAGAATGTTGTGAATAAGCTCATTAGGTGGCATCGCATTCTGCCGTGTACCTAACCACTTCTTCATCTCTGGACTTAGCTTAATAGATTTGGCGGAACGTTCAAAAATACCACCGCCTTTAGAAATCAAGCTACGGTCATAATCATCCCAAGACAGGCTGGGATTTTCGAATAAACGCTTCCGTTCTTGATACGTTTTTGCTGCATCAGGATCGGGGTCGAAGAAAATATGCATGTGATTAAACGCAGCAATAATACGTGTGTGCTCTGACAACAACATACCGTTACCAAACACGTCGCCCGCCATATCACCAATACCGATACACGTGAAATCTGTGGTTTGACAATCAATTCCAATTTCTCGGAAGTGACGTTTAACCGATTCCCAAGCCCCGCGTGCGGTAATTCCCATTTTCTTGTGGTCGTAACCGATGCTACCACCAGAGGCAAATGCATCACCCAACCAGAATCCGTATTCTTCGGAAATACCGTTGGCAATATCTGAGAATGTTGCTGTTCCCTTGTCTGCTGCAACAACCAAATACGGGTCATCTTCGTCTAACCGCACAACATCCTTGGGATGCACAATCGCACCATCCACAATGTTATCGGTTATATCTAAGAGACTACGAATAAAGGTGCGATAACACGCTTGTCCTGCTTCAAAAATAGCCTGACGACCTTGATCAGTAGGTAAATTTTTGCATACGAATCCGCCTTTAGCTCCAACCGGAACAATAACCGTATTCTTTACTTGTTGGGCTTTAACCAAGCCTAAAATTTCAGTGCGGAAGTCTTCTTGACGATCCGACCACCGCAGGCCGCCACGCGCTACTTTACCACCACGCAAATGTACCCCTTCCACTTCTGGCGAGTACACGAAGATTTCAAACTTCGGTAACGGCAAAGGCATATCCGGAATGTTCTCTGGAAGCATTTTAAAAGATACGTAAGCCTTGGGTTTGCCGGCCGCATCTTTTTGATAGAAGTTGGTACGTAAAGTCGCCTTAATTAAATCTAAATAGCGACGAATAATTCGGTCGTCATCCAGGTTCGATACATTGTCTAGGTGCTTTTCAATGTCCTCTAAAATCGCTTCGGATTTCTTCGGATTTCGCTTAATCGCTGGGTTAAATTGCTGCTCAAAGTATTTAACTAAACTTTCAGCAATCAAAGGATATGCCGCTAATGTACTGGCAATATAGTCATGGCTGAATGAAGACCCAATTTGCTTCATGTATTTGGCGTATGCACGCAGGATTGTTACGCTGCGACCGGTTAAATTAGCCCCTAGGATCAAGCGGTTGAAACCATCATCTTCAAGCTGATTGTTCCACACTTGCGAAAATGCGTGTTGGAATAATGCCTGTGCTGTTTCCATATCAAAATCTTGCACACGCTTGTGCAACATTTTGAAATCCATGATCCAATTCACGTTACCTTCAGCACAGGTTACTCTAAATGGACTTTCGTCAATCACCCGCAATCCAAAATTTTCCAACATGGGTAAGACATCAGATAAGTGGATTGGCTCGTCTTTGTGGAATAATTTCAACTTGACCACATCACTGTTAGACGGCTCTTCTTGTGGGCGATAAAACAGCATGTCGAGCTTTTTATCATTGGATAACAACTCAAGTCTCTCTATATCGACTAGAGCTGCGCTAGGTAGGTTAGACTCTGTGTAGCTGCGTGAGAAAGCATTCGCATAGCGCTGCTGAAGTGCCTTACCGGCTGCTTCACCATGCGCAGAAACGATAGCGTTAGCTAAACGGTCATTCCATGTTTTGGTTAGCTCGATTATATTATTTTCAATTTCCTTCACATCGTATTCCACGTTGTTATCTTTAACGCGCGCAATGTAATGCGTGCGGGCATACACAGATTCAGAGAAATACGTGGTAAATTCTACGTCTTCCTCGCTGCCAAATGCTTGTTTTAATAGGGCTTGAGTTTCTTTACGTAACTGAGTGTTATATTTTTCCCGCGGCACGAATACCATGCATGAAATAAACCGCCCAAAAATTTCCTTACGCATGAACAAACGCGTGATACCGCGTTCTTGCATTTGGAAAATACCGAGGATGATGTTGGTCAGTTCCGCATCGGTACTTTGCAGAATCTCATCGCGCGGATAGGTTTCAATGATATTGACAAACGCCTTAAACGCGTGAGTGCCTGGCTCAAGACCCGACAAACTGCAAACCCGCTCGATTTTCTCTCTAAGGACAGGGATTTGTGTTGCACTGCTGTTGTAAAAGGAGGCTGAATACAACCCTATAAAGCGGTGTTCTCCAATAACATCGCCTTTATCGTTAAATTCTTTTATCCCCACATAATCCATGTGCGCAGGGCGATGCACTCTCGACCGTGTATTCGTTTTAGTAAGAATGAGTGGGTTTTGACTCAAAGCAGCTCTTTGTGCACTCGCCGCCATTTTCGAAATTAACCGATCTCGATCGGTTTGTGAGTTTTTCATCAAACCTAAACTTGATGCGTTATCGGGTACCCATCGATGGTCACCTTTAATTGCTTTTACGTCATAGTAACGATAACCCATTAGAGTGAAGTTATGATCCGCTAGCCATTCTAAGAATGTTAGGGCTTGTTTCTTAGCATCTGCGTTCGCAATACCTGCTTTGTCTGAATCAATTAACTTGATCACGGCATCTAAGCGATCGCGCATCGGTTGCCAATCGTTGACTGCTAACGAGACTTCATCGACCACTGAGTGCAATTCATTGGTTAACTGCTTAATGGCAGCTTGTGAATTTTGCCGATCAATTTCAATTAAGAATACGGTTTGTTTAATAACGCCTGCAGTTTTGCGTTTTGGAGGATTGTCTAGAAACTCCACCACACTTTTATTGGCATCGCGTTTAATGGTGATTGGACTATGCAGTAACAAGTGCGCAGAAATTTCCATGCGATTTAACGCCATGCGCACCGAGTCGACCAAAAATGGCATATCATTTACGATGATTTCAACAATGGTGTGACTACTGCGCCAACCGTGCTTGGCGATCTCGGGATTGAACACGCGGATAGTAGGTTCGGCTGAATCGAAGCGCTCAAATTGATGCCATAGACTCAAAGCAGCACCATACAAGTCACTGTCATTGCGATCGTCTAAATCGTCTGCCGCCATATTTGAGTAAAGGCGTTGAGCAAACTGTTTAACTAGTTGAGAGAAAGCCGCGTCGACATTTTTGTCGATCATTTTGTATACGTTTTCGAGGAGTACAGAGTGAGGCTTTGTGGCGAATGTCATTCGTTAACCTTTATTATTGTCATCGCTTTCGCGAGATCGTGTTTAAATACAACGCATTAGGCGCCTATTTTCACTAAATCTCCACGCTTTGAAAAGCGATAATTTAACGATTAATTTACACTTTAGATAAGTATTCAAATTAAGCAATAAAAAAGGGCATATTATGCCCTTTTCGTACTTATTTATGCGTAATTTACTGGTCTAACCAATGGGCTAACAATTTTTGCTGCGGTTAAACCAAAGTAAACGCGCAATCGCCGGCAATACGACTATCGCTCCAAGCATATTAACGACAAACATGAAGGTTAATAGAATCCCCATATCCATCTGGAATTTCAGCGCTGAAAACACCCATGTACTCACGCCGACAGCCAAAGTTATACCGGTGAATAGTACCGCACTTCCCCGCTCCTTTAATGCGTCTAAATAAGCATCCTCTACCGAAGCGCCTTGCTTCAATCGAGCACTCATCGTTGACAGAATGTAAATACCATAATCAACACCAATACCCACACCCAAAGCAATCACCGGCAAAGTAGATACGGTTAATCCAATCTCTAGCAATGTCATCAACGCCTGAGCCAGCACCGATACAACGTAGAGTGGGATAACCACTGACAAGGTCGAGCGTAACGACTTAAAGCTTAGCAAACAGAGTAAAATGACCGCGCCGAAAACATACAGCATCATTGGGTCCTGCGCAGCGTCGACTGCTTCGTTAGTTGCTGCCATTACCCCGACGGGCCCTGAAGCCAATTTAAACTTGAGTGTATCAGTTTCGAACTCGGCACCGTACGCTTTAACTGCATCAACCACTCTAGAGATAGTTTCTGCTTTGTGATCTTGCATAAATAAAATCACAGGCATCACTGAACAGTCACCATTGAGAAGGCCTGACGACGTGGGTACGCGAGAAATCGCTTGTACTAGTGTTTGTTGATTACGAGGCAGGATCTGCCATTTGATATTGCCTTCGTTGTAACCAGCGTTAACAATCTTAGCCACCGAAGCTAAAGATACCGTCGATTGCACCCCGGGCACATTTTCCATGCGCCACTGGAAATCGTCTATGGCGTTCATCACTTCGTAAGATGTACATGCTTCTGGAACCGTTTCGACGATCACCGAAATGTAATCAACCGTGATTTCATAGCGGTCGGTAATTAAAAAGGTATCCTGGTTGTAACGACTGTATTCATGCAGTGCTGGAGCCCCGGCATGTAGATCGCCTATTTTCATATTTTGCGATTGTAAGTAGCCGAGTACAAACAACAAGCCAGTCACCAAAACGATTACGATAGCGGTACCTTTCTTAGAACAAGCGGCAACCGCATTCCAGAAACGATCCGAGCGATTTTCTTTACCTGCAAATTTGCGCTTGTAATTATCGTCCAGTTTCAAATATGACATCAGAACTGGCAATAACAATAAATTGGTAAAGATAATAACTGCAACACCCATACTTGCAGTGATGGCAAGTTCCCGAATAATCCCTATATCAATAACGAGCAGTGTCATGAAACCTACGGTATCTGATAGCAAGGCAATGCCGCCTGGGATCAATAGAACACGGAATGCATCTTTCGCCGCTTGAAATACCGATAAGCCCGATACAACATCCTTACCCACCGCATTGATCATTTGCACGCCATGAGAAACGCCAATTGCAAAAACCAAGAAGGGAACCAAAATAGACATCGGATCTAAACCAAAACCTAATACTGTCAATAATCCTAATTGCCAGATCACAGCTATGATTGAACACAGTAATGGCAAGAATGTCAGCATCAGTGATTTACAGAAGAAGTAAACCATAAACGCGGTGATCACGATGGCAATAGCGAAGAATAACAATACGTCTTTTGCACCATCAGCCACATCACCAATCATTTTGGCAAAACCAATGATGTGAATAGAAATTTTGTCGCTTTCATACTGGCCGCGCAGCTTGTCTTCAAGCTCCGCAGCAATCGCTAATGTATCAAGGGCCTCGCCTGTTTCCGGATCGATATCCAGTAATTGGGCAGTGACCATGGCACAGCTATAATCGTCTGACACCTGACGACCAACAATTTTAGCTTTTTCAATATTGGCTGCTACCAATTGTAGCGCTTCTTCGCTGGTAGAATTAAAGTCGGCCGGGATCACCGGACCGCCGGCGAATCCGCCTTCAACAATTTCTGTAAATCGAGTAGATGGAGCAAATAAAGAAATAACTAATGAGCGGTCAACACCATTAATAAAGAAGAGTTGGTCATGTACATTTTTTAACGTATCGAAAAAATGTGTATTAAAAATGTCACCGCTCGTATCACACACAGATACCAAGATATTATTCGCACCACCAAAATCTTTGCGATGCTCCATGTAGGTTTGCATATATTCATGGTTGAGTGGGATATTCTTTTCAAAACCAGCATCGAGTTTTAATTGCGTAGCGCTATATAACAATCCCAATGTGATTAGAGAAAACACGGCAATAACAACCATCCGGTTGTTAAAAACAAGGCGTTCTAAAAAGTGGCTGATCGTCGACATAAAGCGTCCTACTTCAGGTTGAGCGGCTGCAATCCATCTGCAGTAACTGCGACGAATTGTTGATTATTAGTGACTACAGTTGCAATAGCACTTTTACTATTCAACTGTTGATATTGGATGCCATTAGCACCACAATCAGCATTCAGATTGGCGCGCAAGGTGGGCAAATCCACTGACAATATGGCTCCGTTATTCCCAACAATCAGCAGCTGATTTTCAGCAACTTCGACTATCGAGTTAAGGGTTGCGGTTGTACAACTATTTACCGAACGCCACTGGCCATCGTTCATGAGTACATAAACAGCTCCTCGCAAACCTGCAGCTATTTTAAAATCTTCGCTCATTGGATGAATATCAAAAAAGGAACCCGCATAGTCTAGCGGATAACGATTCCATGAACGCCCCTGATCATTACTCCAAGCCAATAAGCCCATTTCACCGGCAGCATAAACCTTATCATTAAACTCATACACGCGATTAATGTGTGGCAGGATTGAGTTGAGTTCTTGCAGGTAAAACGCTTCATCTTCCGCTCGTATCTCTTCGAGGTACTCAATGTCTAACGGGTTCAATAGCGTAGCGTGTTGCTCGTTTTGCCAGGTTTCGCCGCCATCAGTCGTGCGATAAAACAAACCGTAAGCACCAACAGCGATGCCTTCTTGAGGATTAAAAAAGTGAATATCTAGGATTGGACGTTCTAATTCAGGCTCATTAAGCTGAACAGACCAGGTTTTTCCTTTGTCTGGGGTAAACATAATCGTTGCATCATGACCAGCAACAAATATCCCCTCTCCTGCAATATCTACAGCAGTCAGCGTGGTCGCAAGTGGTAAGGAAACTTGTTCATATTCTGGACTTTCAGCAGCGGAAACCAACACATGACCACGCTCGCCAACAACTACTGAGAACTGTTTGCTGGCGGCATCCAGTAACAAGGATTTTTCAACGAGCGGAGCCTGAAAAGTATCAGCCTGGGTAAAGAAACTGGCTTGCAGTAAAAAACTAGCTAAAAGAACGGAACGTTTTCTTATCATAATCAACCACTTATAAAAAAAGCGGTTGGCGCTACCGCAATAGCACCAACCGCTCTAGTTTGCACGATTATTAACGCTTACCTTCGCGACGCAATGCCGAAGCCGTAAACTCTTTCTCATCTGGACGGATGGTGAAATCATACATTTTCTCTTCATTATCCAATCCTATGGCTAAGTAACGACGCGAGTTAAGGTCATGGTATACATCAAGCGTAGACCAATGTGTCGGAACATCATAATAATTTACACCATATGCTAACCCGACACGATACAGTTCGCCACGATTATCATACATATCAGCAACATGGATCTGCCAGCTATCCTCGTCAATATAGAATACACGCTTCTGGTAAACGTGGCGGAATTCAGGCTTCAATGTCGCTTCAACAACCCATACGCGGTGTTTCTCAAACCGTGTTAAATCCGGATTAACGTGATTAGGTGTCAAGATATCTGCATAACTGGACTTATCACTGTGCAATTTGTAGTTATTATAGGCAATATATAACTCTTGTTTACCCTTTAACTCCCAGTTGTAGCGGTTAGGAGAACCGTTAAACATATCAAAGTCATCAGTGGTACGTAGACCGTCAGCCGCAGTTCCAGGCGTATCATACGCAATGTTAGGCGCTAAGCGTACACGACGTTGACCGGTGTTATATGTCCAAGCCTTCCGCGGCTCCTTAATCTGGTCAACGGTTTCATGCACTAACAATGCAGTACCAGCCAAACGAGCAGGCTTCGTTACCTGTTGCTTAAACATGAATAAGATATTTTGTTCTAGCAATTCTTCCGGTGTAACACCTGGACGCGCGTAGTTAATAAGAAGCTCTTCATCGAACCCAATAACATTATAGTCACCACTTGCTGTAACAGCTGCCTGACCACCGAAGCGTGCAACAGCTTCGCCACGGTAACGTAAAATGTGGTTCCAAATCGCCTCTAAACCATCTTGTGGAATTGGGAACGGAATACCAATAGCTGCGCCTTTAAGTCCATTACCACCGTCGAGTAGCTCAGCACGTGTTGCATTCGCTTTGGTCGCATCATAAATAGCTTGGGGGTTTGATGCAGTGCGACGCGTCTGGTACACCGGCATACGGTACGTATCAGGATAGGTAGCAAACATTTTCTTCTGACCGTCACTCAGAAGATCCGCATATTCTTGGTAGTTAGCCGCAGTAATTTCAAATAACGGCTTATCATCAGGGAACGGGTCAATATGGAAACCACCGGGAACAAAACCTGCTGGAGCTGAGGTTATACCGCCATCCCATGCTGGAATTGAACCATCGGCATTGCCTGCCTTTTCTGCACCCAGAGGGGTTAAAGAGGCACCTAATTTCGCTGCTTCATCAGCACTTACTTTGGCTAGCGCAGTTTGACTTGATAGCGCTAAAGCCATAGCGGCTGCCAGCATTCCAAATTTTTTCATCATCATACTTCTTCCTAGATTGCGTACTTAATATTGAAAGACACAAAGTCACGATCAGATAGTGGATTAGCTGTACCTGCACCATCCCAGAATGCATTATATGCAGCGGTAAATGACCAGCGACTTAAATAGTCAAAAGTAAAGCTGACATTCGCTGACTTAACGTCTTCAGTGAATAAGAACAAAGGATTTGGTGTAGTACCGTTGACATCATGTGAGAACGTAACACGGGTACGTAAGTTCACCCCAGAGAACACGTTGTTATGATCAGCTACAGCCAGCAAACGATAGCCCCAAGCAGTCGAGGTTGCGAATTCGTTAGTTTCAGGGCCGTCTGATAAACCGATATGTAAACCTTCACGATTATTTATACTTCCATCAGGGAACGTTGTCGGTTCGAGCGATGGCGTACGTGCTGTTCCAGGCGTCTCTAAACGAATAACATTCGGATCAGGAAAATCTTGAATGTTAACCACACCCACTTCGCCCAAAAGAATAAAGTTGTCAGTGCCTAACACCGGACCAAACACATGAGACGCTGTCATCTGCGCTTGGATAGTATCAGAGAATAACACACCGTCTACAACTCCACCGGGCACTACAGTTCTACCCGTGTTGCTGTATTGTGAGATACCCGCTAAATCAGGTCGCAAACCAGCCGCAGCAAGCTGCTCTGGCATTGCAGCGTACAGCAATTCAACATCATCCATTTGTAATGGTTCATCTTGGCGATACGCAATTTCACCGGCTAGCGCAGTAGTACCTACGTTAGTATTGAAGCTAAAGCCGTACAGTTTGATATCTTCAGGATAAACAAAACGCGCTTCAGCGAACGTATTCAACTCCGTGATATTAAAGCGATTAATTTCTTCAGCAGTAGCTAGGAAAGCCAAATCACGCGCAATCCCTGCCTGGGTAAAATCTGACGCAATACCATTAATTAATGGGCGCTGACTGTGGTAATTGATATGGTACAAGCCGAATTCAGTCCCATTTAATTCTTCAGCGAAGTAACCGATCTTAATACCATATTGGCCCTGGTCATCCGCATCATCATGTGCATTGTCGCTCCAACCACGAACGCCCACCTTCGTACTGTAGGCTAATAAAGCACCACTGACTTGAGCAGGATTCGCACCGGCCTTTAATGCATCACCCAAACGGTTCATTTCCGTCATCAAATGATCAAGGTCGATATCAGGGTTGCCGGTAAAACCTAATTGGATGTTATTTTCCTGACCACCCTCACCAGCGAAATCGTTAGTAGCGAAGTAGCTACCAGCAACTGGAAGTAAACTCTTTTCCCACTCGTATTGATAGTACGCAGATAAGCTTAAATTCTCAGTAA
This sequence comes from Alteromonas sp. DYW1, assembly GCF_059752595.1. NCBI lineage: Bacteria > Pseudomonadati > Pseudomonadota > Gammaproteobacteria > Alteromonadales > Alteromonadaceae > Alteromonas > Alteromonas sp. DYW1. Next base: position 1,937,050 of record NZ_CM186038.1, read on the forward strand.
CACCCAAAGATGCAAAAATCATCCCTACCGGAATGAATACTTCCTTAAGTTCTGCACCAGGTGCGCGTGCGCGTGGCACGTCCACAGGGTTTGTCGTATTGATACCGTGCTGAATAAAAGTACTTTCACCCCAGCTCACTACCTGATCACCAATACGCAACGACAAAGGCATATCACCAACCCACAGGTCCGCATACGCAAATGCATCGAGCAAACGGATATCTGCACATAGTTCGTTACGCGCTTCAGGATCATCGCAAAGATCAACTTCTTTGCCGGTTATTTTATTTTCCCAAGAGCGGCTGCCATTGAGCAATTCAAAATCGTAAAAATAGAAACCACGCGCAAAGAAACCAAAGTCACCATTACGAATGTCAAGTTCATGCAAGCCAACTACCTGAGTCGAGAATGCATCACCTTGGTCAAACGCTAAGTTCCCCAAGTCGCCGTTAGTGCTATACGAGCCTTGGCCGCGTGTGTAAGACCAAACATCAGCCGATGGGTAAATGACATTGGTCGCCGCGTTATAACCCGTCCAATCGAACTGGGGTAAATTGCTTTTACCAATGAGATCACGATCACGCTTTTCTGTACGGATACTCGTTGCTATCGTAAAGTTGGAGTCAAGACTGATTTCAAAATCCCCGACTTCCCACGTTTTTGCATTCACATTACATGTACCCGCAACAAGTGCTGCGATTCCAATTGCAAGAGGTGTTCTTTTGAATGCACTAGGCCTGTTTGTCATCGTTTTTATTCTCCTGAGCCGTTAACAAAAGTTAATGGCATTAAGACCGTATGTAGACTAATTAACAAAATGATTACATCATTTGTACGCAATCGCAAGGACAAATCGTACCAGTTGAAAAACAATTCGTCGGCCGCTTAATAATTCGTATATTTATTGAGCAGGTGAACGATGCTCATGCGTGCTAATTTGGGTAAAGCTTACAATCTTGTGTTGCAACGTGGTCACCAGCTTAAACCTTGCATGGATCCCCTTGGGACCAACGAAAGGCCGCAGATTTTTGGTTGGCAACTGGACGCGCAAGCCGGTCGTCGTAGTCACGACCACCGTATTGCTGCCTTGCATATAAAGCCGCTCGCATTCAGCATACGAAACACAAATAGATATTTCATATTCATTGTAGCTCATGCTCTTTAACTCGCGAGGCTTTTACTCACTTTCTCAAACACATCAGGACTGATTTGCGGATTATCGACTAACCGGCATAATTGCGCCTGTATCAGGTCTTGCCGGTGTTGGTCAAACTTCTTCCAACTCAAAAGAGGCGTAACGATACGCGCGGCCACTTGTGCGTTGACTGCGTCGATTTCCAACAAATGATCAACTAAAAACTTGTAGCCACTCCCATCTGCCGCGTGCAGCCATGGTAGATTGTAAAATGCGAAACTGCCTAAAATCGCACGGATACGATTGGGGTTTCGAATCGAATACTGTTTATGCGCCATTAGCAATTGCATGCGTGCAAGAATATCTGGTCGGTCGCAGGTGGCGTGCAAAGCAAACCACTTGTCAAGGACGAGCGGATCGTTTTGCCAGCGTTGTTCAAAATCAGCCATTAACGACTCGAACACGTCGAGATCAGATACCTGGGCACTCTGCAGCGCAGTTAATGTATCCGTCATATTGTCAGATTGCATATAGAGATTGCGAATCGTATTCGCAGATAAATGGGACGCTGCAGCCAAACGGACTATTGAATTTAAACAGCGACGCTGGAGTATACTTTCAGCGTCATAACTGTACATATCTCGGGGTAATAGCTGATCAACCACTTCATTCATGATGGGTAGACACGCTTCAGCAATACTCCGTTTAACCTTGGTGTAGGCTGGAATTAATCGGTCTAAATCGACTTGCGAACAATCAGCGACGATCGATTCTAAACTAGGCACCGCTAATACTTCACTCAACAATTCAAGGTTTGCTTTATTATTGTGCGCAAAATCAGCAAAAATTTGTGCTGTTTCTGATGGCATAAATTCACTCTGTGCCGCACATTGCGCCACACCGTGCGCGAACAACCGTTGGCTTGCATCCCAACGGTCAAAAGGATGTGACGCGAACTGCATAATTTTTGCAAGTTGCTGATGACTATAGTCGACAGCGACTTTTATCGGCGCGCGAAAACCGCAGTTAATCACTACAGTGTCAGAATCTTCGGTATTTAAAGCTATATCGACACTGTCACTATCGAGCCAAATAATACGCTCGCCACTGGCCTTAATGGCATCTCCTGAACCGCTGATGTGTTCAATAGAGAGCGGGATCAACAACGCTGCTTTACTGTCTTGATCCGCCGTGATTGGTGTCTGCTGACTTACACGTAACGTTTTGTCATCCAATCGTTGCATTGAAACTATTGGCGTGCCTGATTGTTCATACCAGCGTTTAAACAACGTCAAGTCGACATTATTAGCGTCTTGCATTGCATTGACAAAATCATCACAGGTGACTGCTTGTCCATCGTGTCGGGCAAAGTAAAGCTTCATCCCCTTCTTGAAACCCATTGCGCCCAACAGCGTCCACAGCATGCGGATCACTTCTGCACCTTTATCGTACACCGTCACCGTGTAAAAGTTATTCATCTCGATAACTTCTTGCGGGCGGATGGGGTGACTCATCGGGCTCGCATCTTCTGCAAATTGATGCTCACGCATGACCTTTACCTGCTTAATGCGCGTTGATAATTCTGCGTTAAATGTTTCACTAAATAACTGATCGCGAAATACCGTCAACCCCTCTTTTAAGGACAATTGAAACCAATCGCGGCAAGTCACTCGATTGCCCGTCCAGTTGTGAAAATATTCGTGTGCTATGACAGATTCAATGTTGAAATAGTCATCATCAGTCGCTGACGCCTCATCGGCTAAAACATATTTACTGTTGAAAATATTTAGGCCCTTGTTTTCCATAGCGCCCATGTTGAAGAAATCCACTGCGACAATCATATACACGTCGAGGTCATACTCTAGCCCAAATGTGTCTTCATCCCATTGCATCGCACGCTTCAAGGACGCAATCGCATGCCCACCACGAGTCGCGTTATGCTTATCTAAATAGAGCTCTATCGCTACGTCGCGTCCACTGCGTGTAGTGAAGCTGTCGGTAATACACGCCAAATCGCCAGCCACCAAAGCAAACAAATAGCACGGTTTAGGATATGGGTCTTGCCAAGTGACCCAGTGTGAACCGTCGCTATTTACGCCTTCTCCGATTTTGTTGCCATTCGCCAACAGTTGTGGGTATTTAGCTTTGTTTGCGGTCAAGGTTACTTCATAGGTGGACAACACGTCAGGTCGGTCCATGAAATACGTAATTTTGCGAAACCCTTCTGCCTCACACTGCGTGCAGAAGGTTCCATTGGATAGGTATAAACCCTCTAATGAGGTATTTTGACTGGGATCACACTGAGTTGTTATGGCCAGTTCAAATGACGCAGGAACATCATCCAAAATCAATTGCGTATCAGTTTTGGTGTAAATAGACCAGTCCGCACCATCAAGCTCAAGCGCGAGTAAATCAAGTCCTTCTCCATCCAATACAAAAGAACTCGAGCGCCCATGCAGACGCTTAACAGAAAGACGAGAGAATACCTTAGTGCAACTCTCATGCAGTCGGACCTCAAGCTTTACGGTTTCAATTGAGAACGCCGGAGCGGTGTAATCGGATAATCGTTTAGCCTGTTTCATAACGCTTTCACTTTGATTCTTGTGGAGAAATATGACCTTCTAAATTAGGCGGTGTTACCCGTAGGATCTTAATACCCAAGTACGCATATACAACGGCTAAGATCGGGCTTAGCCAATTAAAGAACGCATAGGCAAAATAGGTAAATGGATGAACGCCTAGTACACCATGCATGTATGCTCCACAGGTATTCCACGGGATCAACGCTGAGGTGATCGTTCCGCCATCTTCCAAACTCCGTGACAAATTCAGTTGATTCAGCCCGCGGGATTCAAATTCTTCTTTAAACATGCGACCCGGCATAACGATGGCCATATATTGATCGGCAGTCACTAAATTTGTCCCAATACAGGTTAAAATAGTGCGTGAGACCATATCGCCGGCTGACTTCGCCCCTGTTAATATGGTACTGACCACGCGCCTGAGTAAGCCAATTTTATCAAGCACTGCGCCAAACGACATTGCACAAATGATTAGCCAAATTGTGTTCAGCATACTTTCCATGCCACCCCGACTGAGCAAATCATTTAAGTTTGTGTCTGGCGTACTAAAGCTAACACCCGCAAATAATGCCGTCCATACCACGGTCACGTTTCCCAACCAGCCTTGGAACTCACTGGTATTCATTGCTGCTACGACATCAGTTTGGAATAACAGTGCCCAAACACCGCCTAACAATGCACCAATAGAGACAGCGGGGAATGCGGGTACTTTTTTTATCGCTAGAACTAACAGCACAATCAGCGGGACTAACAAATGCCATCCGAGTTCAAACTCACCTTGCAGAAGGGTTTGCATTTCTTCTATACGTGCAGAAGAAGCCTCTAAATCCTGATTAAACCCTAGGATTAGAAAGAACACCAACGCTAATCCAAAACTTGGGATCGTTGTCCACAACATATAACGTATATGTTCAAACAACTCGGTTCCAGCAACCGCTGGCGCAAGATTTGTTGTTTCACTGAGTGGTGATATCTTATCGCCAAAATAAGCACCAGAAATAATCGCTCCCGCCGTAATTGCAGCGGACATTTCCATCCCTGCAGCAACCCCCATAAGGGCCACACCGACAGTCGCAGCAGTCGTCCAAGAACTACCAATACTCATCGCTACGACCGCACAAATAACGCAGGTAGCAACATAAAAAATTGCGGGATTAAGCAATTCAAGACCAAAATAAATTAAGGTTGGGACGGTACCCGCCAACATCCATGTCCCGATTAATGAACCAACTGCTAGCAGGATCAGGCAGGCACCCAGTGCCATTGAGATCCCTTTAATAATGCCCTTTTCAATGGCTTGCCATGTATAACCATTTTTTAAACCGATAATGGCTGCAATACCCGTAGAAATCAGGAGTGCGATTTGATTGGGCCCATACGATGAACCATCGCCAAATATAAACACGGCTCCGCCCATCATAATAATTAAAACGATGACAGGGATCAGCGCATCCAATAAAGAAGGTTGTTTTAGTTGTGTTTCGGACATTGGCACTTCCTACAGCACTGAGCGGATAAACATAAAGAAAATAACAACTGGGCAAATGAATTTCACATACACGGGCCAGATTTTCCAGAACAAGGTTTTTTCAATCTCTGGCGCCCCTTGCTGCAACTCCTGTAATAAACCATTTCTATTCCAGACCCAACCGGCAAAAATACACAGAACCATTCCTAATAGCGGTTGGCTATATTGTGTCGTAGCGGTGATAACTAAGCCAAAAAGCGTTGAAAAATTGAAAATTATAAGCGTGCTTAGCGCAAATATTATCAGTGTTAGGATCCAAACTGCACGTGAGCGCGGTACTTTACGATTCTCAACCATATACGCTACAGGTACTTCAAGCATTGAAATAGAAGAGGTTAAAGACGCGATAACCATCAGCGCAAAAAATGCGAACGCAATAAATGGCCCAATGGTTTCTATGGATGCAAATAACGCAGGTAAGACCGTAAATATCAGTTGGTCTTCGCCAATTAACGCACCCGATTCGGTAAAGATTTGTACACCGTTGTGTAAAGCAACGTACATTGCAGGAATAATTAGCATACCGGCTAGAATTGCCACACCGATATCGACTAACGCAACCGATGCTCCGAGCGTTGGTAGATTCTCTTTATTGCTGACATAAGAACCGTAAACAAGCATGGTGCCAACCCCTAGTGACATACTAAAAAAAGCTTGCCCCATCGCGCTTATGAGGAGATCTGGATTGAACACTTTACTGAAGTCGGGAACGAGGTATGCTTTCCAACCGTCGACAGCGCCCGCTTGCGTGCTAACGTAAACGATCAACATTAAGATAATCAGAATAAGCGTTGGCATTAGACGTACTGACCAACGTTCAATACCTTGTTTTACACCGCCATTGACTATAAATGCGGTCAAACCGAAAAACAACGCGCAGAATAATAGATTGCGCTCAAGCGAGAAGCCAATCATCCAATCGGCGGTGTTTACTGCGCCGACATAACGCACCATCGCTTCAAAGAAATAAGCAATCATCCAGCCACCGACAATTGCGTAGAATGCGAGGATTAACGACACTGTTACACAGCCCCATAAACCAACAGCACGACCTAAGTTATTGCCGGAAATTTTACCCAGAGCATCAACCATATTGGCCCGCTTAGCACGACCAATCACTAACTCTGCCATTAGCACTGGGTAGGCTAATACGAACGCCAGAAGTAGATAAACTAAAACAAACGCTGCCCCACCGTTTTCAGCAACCTGATTGGGAAAACCCCAAATGTTACCTAATCCAACGGCTGAACCAGCAGCGGCTAATATAAAGCCAAAGCGAGATGAAAATTCTCCGCGAGCACTCATGCATATTCCTCTTAGTTATTATTCTGTTATGCATTCGCCTAAAGACGAGAAACGGGCTTTAAGAAAGCCCGTCAAAGTGTGAAAGATAGCATTATTAATTACAATTGTAGAATTAATTTGTCCGAATTGCGTAGCGTCCTGTCTCAATCATATCCACTGTGATATTTGCTGCTTCCAACAGGAACGGGTCTTCAAATTCAAGATCTTCAGGAACGTCATCTAATGCCGTTACTGGCTCAAGCCCCATGCGGACCAAACGTTCGTTAGTTCGTGCAAGACGTTTTTCATCAGCGTCGCGTTTTTTGGCTAAACGCTCAGATTCAACCAGGCTGATGTACTTTTCATCCTTGTGAGCACGATATTCAGCAATGTCTTCATATAAGTATTGAAACTCTGGATCTTGCATTACACGCTTTTGATGCTTTGCGGTTAGCACGTCAAGTGCTTGTTGACTGTCACCAAACGTCATGTAGTTAGCGCGACTAATACTGTCCCAAGGTAGCGCATTTTCTTCCTGACTTTCACCCCACTCTTCTGGTTCTACTGCGCTAGGATAGGCAATATCAGGCACTACACCTTTGTGTTGGGTGCTGCCACCATTGATGCGATAAAATTTAGCAATCGTGAATTGCACACTGCCTAAAGGGTTGTCGTAAAGGTCATAGACTCGGCCTAGTGGACGGTGCTGCTGGACAGTCCCTTTGCCAAAAGTTTGCTCACCGATAATCAATGCACGATTATAATCTTGCATTGCTGCGGCAAAGATTTCCGAGGCAGACGCACTGTAACGGTCAACCAGAACGGTTAGTGGACCATCATAGTAGACTTTACCATCAGTATCTTTGTCGACTTTTACTCGGCCTTCACCATAACGTATTTGCACCACGGGTCCCTTCTCAATAAATAGACCAGTGAGCAAAATAGCTTCAGGTAATGATCCACCGCCATTACCGCGTAAATCTATGATCATTGCTTTGACGTCTTGCTCGTTAAGTTCGTCAATTTCTCTCTTAACATCTTCATGCAATGCATTATAAAACGAAGGTATTTCGATAACTCCAACCTTTTCCCCTTGATTTGGACCGGTCTCAGGGATAATAACTTTGGACTTCGCTTCGCGGTCTTCTAATTTAATCTTGTCGCGTACTAGAGCAATCGACTCAAGCGCCTTGCTATCGCCACTGCCTTTCATGACTTGCAAACGCACCGTACTGCCCTTTGGTCCTTTAATTAAATCGACCACTTCATCTAGACGCCAGCCTATAACGTCAACAAAGGGCTCATCATCTTGACCGACAGCAACGATTTTATCTTCTGGCTTTAGTTTGTTTGAAGCATCTGCAGGACCGCCAGCGACGATACTTTTAATTACCGTGTAGTCATCTTCACTTTGTAAAACTGCGCCAATCCCCTCAAATGACAGATTCATATCCATTTGGAAACGTTCCGCATTGCGTGGGGACAAATAACTGGTATGGGCTTCAATGCTGCGCGCGAAAGAATTCATGACTGTTTGAAAAACGTCTTCACTCGTTGTTTGCTGCAAACGTTTAATCGCCCGTGTGTATCGCTTCTCTAGCAGTTCTTTAATTTCATCTGGCGACTTTTCAGCCAACTTTAAATTTAACGCATCATACTTGACCCGTTGACGCCATAACTCGTTCAACTCAGCCTCTGTAACAGGCCAATCCGCTTCATCACGGCGATAATGGAATTGATCACCGGCGACAGTAAAATCAAACGGTGTTTCTAGCAATGTCAATGCATATTCAAAACGTTCAACCCGCTTCGCTAGACTAAGTGCATACATCTCATAGGCTAAGGTCAAATCACCTAACTTGATCGCCTCGTCAAATTCAGTCTTGTGTGCAGCAAACTTGTCTATATCCGCCTGCAAAAGAATATTTCTATTACTGTCGAGGATGCGCAGAAACCGTGTAAATATTTTTTCCGACAATGCATCGTCTAATACCACTTCTGAATAATGAGCACGCGTAAACATTCGCGACACTCGCTTAGCCGCAGCTTCATGTTGCGACTCTTGTTGCAAAATTGGCAGTGACTCGATTGTCTCCGTGGTAGGTGCTGCACTCGCAAACGCGACCGCAACAAAAGATGACAACAGGGATAGACGAAGCATTTTTTTCATATTACGACCTCTTGGGACTCGCCAAACGTAACGCATCCTCAGCAACTTTTACTACCATTCCAGTATCTAGTTGCACGTGAATACCATCTTTAGCTACATCAGTAATTACTGCTGGCATGGGCACTTTGCCAAGTTTAACTGTAACTTTAGTACCTACGACGATGTCGTCCGTGGTTAATTTCTGTGGAGCAGGCTTGTTAGAGCGAGTATTAGGGGAAGAAGTTCCGGTTTTCTTAATACCATTCGACTTCTCCGTTTTACCTTGACGCGACTTTTCATTGCGTTTTTTCGGTGTGCGTTTCTGATCTTTGCGTTTCTCAGCAGCAAGCGCCTTACTTTCGGCTAATTGCTTTTGTGCATGGTCAGCATGTTCAGCCTCTATCGCGGCGTCTTGCTCTCCGGCTAGGTTTACACGATGTGCCCCTACGACTACGGACTCAAGATAACGCCAGCTGTTAGTGTAATGACGTAACGAGGAACGCAGTAAGGTTTTACTGACTTTAGGCTCATCTTGTAAAGCTTCGGCCAAGTCTTGAAAGATACCAACTTTTAATGGTTTCGCTTGACCAGAAACTGAGAAACAGTTGGGGAATTTTTCGGCAAGAAATGCGATGACTTCTTTGCTATTAGCTAACTTTTCAGTGCTATCCATTGAGAGTGAAACGCTGTAATTTAATCTTCTTCATGATCTGAATCATCCCAAGTTGCTAGCATTTGGTCAACCCAATCCGTTAAATCATCGTCATCAATATCGCTAAGTTGTTGCTCATTGACCCAAAATTCCCACGTATGTTGCAACATTTTTTCTAATCGATGCAGTGGAACATCGTCTGGAGATTTCAGATACACCGCATGCAGCAGCAGGTTTAGACTATCGCTTGCTTGCTCTGGATCATCATGAAAATCATCCAAATCACTAGGCGTTGATAATACCGTATGAATATCAATAAGTTCTTTCAAATTAAGGTCTCTTCAAACAGTTTGACTATACTTTGCAAGCCATGGGCTTCAACTTCGCTAAACCGCGAAAACAATGGCGAATCAATATCTAAGACGGCTACGACTTTGCCGTGTTGAAAGACTGGAATAACGATTTCAGAATTAGATGCTGCATCACACGCGATATGCCCTTCAAATTTATGTACATCATCAACAACCTGGGTTTGCTGAGTACTTGCTGCGGTTCCACACACGCCTTTCCCCATCGGGATCCGAATGCAGGCAGGTTGTCCTTGAAACGGTCCCAACACTAATTCGTCATCGATAACTCGATAAAAACCCGCCCAATTTAAATCAGGCAGTTGATTAAAAAGAAGTGCACTAATATTTGCCATGTTGGCAATAATATCGCTTTCTCCGGTTATTAGTGACTTGGCCTGAGCGGCGAGTAATTGATAATCTGTATTCATGGCGTCCTTATTCGACTGCAAAAGTGACTGATAATTGTGCGCTGACAGCTTGTGTACCGGGCACGGCGCTCGACATTTCGGCATCTGCCGCCATCATTCGCATACGCATAACTGGTTGATGGTTTATAGAGTTTTCTGACACTGAAATCAATGCACCTAGCTTTGCGCCGGTCGGTTTTAACAGTAGTTTCGCCTTGTTTTGGGCATTTTCCATCGCGGCAACTAGCGCTTGTTCGTACAGCTTGTCCTGCTGACTAATAATAAAATTGAAATTTTCCATCCGGTTTGCCCCTGCACGCAGCACGCCATCGATCAACGTATCGTACTGTTCTAGTTCCGTATGCGTAACTGAAATGGTGCGGCTTAGAACAAATCCAGCAGCCTTCGACTCGCCATTAGAGTGTCTTTCATAATACGGATTAAGCCGAATTTGCATGGTTTGTATGTGTCGCTCAGCAACATTATTATCCCGTAAGAAAGCTATAATCTGCCGAGTTTTTGCAGTGACCTCTTGATTCAATTTGGTAACCACTGTGCCTTTCGTCTCGACAACGAAAGTAATTGAAAATGCATCAGGCACAGCACTAATTGCAGCATTACCTTGCACAATTATGACTGACCTTTCGCTCGCTTGCGCAAGCGACGTGCACCACAACATAAAAATTACACTGAGAACTTTATACATCAGAAACTCCTTTAGGATAGAAATAGCAGTGTAAGCAAGACCAGCTTAATGCAATCTGAACAAGGCAATAGCCAAATTAACCAAAAAACCAATAACTAACAAAAATAGCCGCCATGATCCCAGCAACATCAGCCGCCAAACAGCAGCCGACTGCATAGCGACTGTGCTTGATCCCTACCGCACCTAAATAAACAGCAAGCACATAAAATGTTGTTTCCGTTGACCCTTGCATCACAGAAGCAAGTCGACCGACAAAAGAATCTGCGCCGTGAAACTGCATAGTTTCAATCATCAATGCCCTAGCACCAGAGCCACTGAGGGGTTTCATCAGCGCGGTTGGTAGCGCCTCAACCCATCGGGTGTCAAGCCCGAACAAAGCGACAAACCACGCTATACCGTCTGCAACGGCTCCCATAACACCGCTTGCACGGAGCATGCCTATAGCAAATAACATAGCTAATAAAAAAGGAATGATCGAAATTGCAACCTCAAAGCCCTTTTTAGCACCCTCAACGAACAGTTCGTAAGTATTTTGCCCTTTCCGCCACCCCGCGACTAACACAATCACGATAAACGACAAAAGCACAAAATTAGCAATCAACGAAGATTGTTGCGCCAATTGCTCAGTAGCGAGGTTTGCAAAATACAGAACGATACTAATCAGAAGGCTAAATAAGCCCAGTAAATAAAAAATAACAACACGGTTAAATAGATTAACCTTTTGTACTGCGCAGGTAACGAAAAGTCCTGTAAGTGTTGAGGCGCTTGTGGCTAATAAGATGGGAATAAAAACATCGGTTGGTTGCATCGCTCCTTGTTCTGCGCGGTACAAAAACACTGCAATGGGGAATAGAGTGACAGAAGAAGTGTTGAGGACTAGGAACAAAATCTGACTATTGGTTAACGTATCCTTTTGTGGCGCCAACGTCTGCATGTCCTGCATGGCTTTAATACCAAAAGGAGTCGCGGCATTATCTAATCCCAACACATTGGCAGACATATTCATTGTAATACTGCCAATCGCTGGGTGACCGCGCGGAATATCAGGCATAAGACGACAAAGCAGAGGCTCAAGCACTCGTGATACTTTGGCAATTAACCCCGAATGCTCAGCAACGTTGAAAACCCCTAACCAAAACGCCAACAATCCAATCAGTCCAATAGCAATCTCAACGCTCAATTTGGCCATCGCAGTGACTGATGCCATGGTCGTCTCAAACGCGCCTAAATCACCAGATATAAAGACTTGCCAAACAGTGCTTAAGAACGCGGCAACGATAAAAAAAAGCCAAATGCGATGTAACATTTTTTCTGACCGTTTTGTTCAACTGGAGCCAATGTTACACGAATTATTTATTCTTATTGTCTTTTATTGATCACAGCGTCCAATGCCGCAACACAGTGTTGCACATTCTTTTCTGTACACGCTGTGCCCATAAGTCCAATACGCCAAACTTTCCCGGCAAACGCACCAAGTCCGGCACCAATTTCAAGTCCAAATCGTTGCAATAGCTCACTACGAACCTGGGCATCATCAATACCGTCAGGAATGTTAACAACATTTAGTTGGGGTAGTCGATACGCCGCGTCAACGGCAAATTCAATTCCAATCGCGCTAAGACCATCGTGTAATAACTCATGCATGTGTGCATGACGCGCCCACGCGTTTTCAATTCCCTCTTCGCGCAACATTAGTAACGATTCGTGTAGCGCGTAAATACTATTAACTGGCGCGGTATGATGATACGCGCGTTTGGTACCTTCCCCCCAATAACCCAGTATTAGATTAATATCAAGGAACCAACTTTGCACCGGTGACTTCCGTTGACGAATGACATTAAGTGCCTCCTCGCTGAAAGTTACAGGCGATAGACCGGGCACACAACTCAGGCACTTCTGCGAGCCTGAATAGGCTGCATCAATTTGCCAATCATCAATTTCAAGTTGAATACCCGCCAGTGAAGTCACAGAGTCAACGATAGTTAGACAACCATGGCTTTTTGCGATTGCGCATAGCTTTTCAGCATCATTGCGCACACCAGTGCTGGTTTCAGCATGCACAAAAGCCACTATCTTCGTGTCTGGATTTGCCTTTAGAGCGTCTTCAAGGTGTTGTGGATCAGTTTGTTGGCCCCAAGGTGTTTCAACGACAATCGCTTCCCCACCGCAGCGCACGATATTTTCCTTCATGCGCCCACCAAAAACGCCATTAATACATACTATGACCTTGTCTTGGGGCTCAACTAGATTGGCAAAACAGGCTTCCATACCCGCTGAACCTGGTGCAGAAATTGGCATCGTTAATTGATTTTTAGTTCTAAACGCGTCTCGCAGTAAGACACCAACTTCATCCATTAATTGAATAAATTGCGGATCGAGATGTCCCAACGTCGGTCGCGCCAGCGCATTCAAGACTCGAGGACTGACATCAGATGGGCCGGGCCCCATTAATGTTCGTTGCTGTGGAATAAACGTGGTAAATTGAGGTTGCGCTGCCATGTATCTCGCCTCGGAATTTTTCAAAACAACATTGTTTCACACATTCACAAGAATTCAATTGGTTATGCTAGACATTCACAACTTTTATACAGAAGACGCCCGTCAAAAACAGAATTAGGCGGTGATATATTTGGCCGCAATCACATCAACAAAGTACGACCACTTCAGCGTAAATTCTGTGTTAGCATCCGGATAAATTATAGTGATAAAGCTACATCTGATTATCAATTTAAAAATAATCACAAAAAATGTTTATAATTTAATCAATTGTGTTCTATTATTAATTTTCAGACTTTTGTAGTACATTTCTCCCTGAAGGAAAAGTTAGCGCACGGCTCAGCAATGAGCCATTCCCCTAGGCCCGGAATTAGCAATAATTCTGGGCATTTTTTATTCTAGGTTGCGGCGTTTAACTCTCAATCAATGAAAGTCCTTCGGCAAATAGTTTTGCATTTTTTACATAATGTTCAGCCGACGCCTCTAATTTATTCTGCATGTCGGCAGGTATCGTTTTGACGACTTTCGCGGGTGAGCCGATGACTAAAGAGTTATCCGGGATCTCCATTCCTTCTGTGATTAGTGCATTAGCACCGATGACACAATATCGTCCTATTTTTGCATTATTCAGCACCACTGCGTTGATCCCAATCAAGCTGTAGTCGCCAATCTGACAGCCATGCAGCATGACTTTATGGCCTACAGTCACTCCAGTTCCGATCGTCAATGGAATACCGTAATCCGTATGCAGTACACTACCATCCTGAATGTTTGAGCTTTCACCAACAGTGATTTTATCGCAATCGCCACGCACAACCGCGTTAAACCAGATGCTCGATTTTGCCTGCAGTTCGACATTCCCAATGACCTGTGCGCCTGGCGCAATGTACACACTTTCCGCCACGCTTGGTGCGTGCTTTTGAAAACGATAAATCATTTATGCTCTCCCATTAAACGTACCAATCCTTCTTGCGCTGTACTGGCAACTAACTCTCCCTTTTGATTGAAAACTTTTCCGTTCACAAGTCCCCTAGCATTGCCCGATACAGGACTTTCCATATCGTAAAGATGCCATTCACTGATATCAAACTTTCGATGAAACCAAATTGAGTGATCAATTGTGGCAATCCTAAGCTTGGGATTATTGATAGCAACGCCGTGTGGCTGCAGTGCAGTACCTAAAAAATGAAAGTCTGAGGCATAAGCAAGAACCGCTTGTTGCAGCGTCGTTGAATGTTGAGGGATTGCTTCGCTCGCACGCAACCAAACCTGTTTTTTGGGTTCTGTAACAGAACTACTGTAGGGCTTCATCGCTTCTACAGTACGTAACTCCACCGCTTTGTGGTATTCAAGTGCGTCACGTACACCACGCCCAACTAGATGTGGATTTTGTTCGTAGAACTCAACATCACTTAGCGTAGATTCTGGAGCTGGCGCTATAGGCATAGATGCGTATTGGTGGCTAAGGTTATCCTCTTCGACCTGAAAAGACGCTGTCATATAGAATATATTTTTACCATTTTGAATAGCTTTAACGCGACGCGTTGAAAAACTGCCACCATCTCTTACACTTTCGACCTCGTAGATCACCGGTTTTTGCGCGTCACCCGGCAAGAGGAAATAAGAATGGTAACTATGACAAAAGCGGTCTTCAGGCACTGTAGCCGTAGCCGCGGCTAAGGACTGTCCTAGCACCTGCCCTCCGAATAATGCGCGAAAGCCTAAATCCCAGCTTTGCCCTCGATACAGCGATGCGTCTAGCGTTTCAAGTGTCATCAATTGGGTCAAGCTTGCCTGTTTCATATGGTTGGAATACTCATTTATTCTAAGTTGGGTAATAGTACGTTTTAGCAACCGCTTGGTGCTCAAAAAAACGTGTATCTTTGTAGGGTAACTTCATAAAGCCAGAGATACCAATCCCTTCAATGGTCGGTATCAACTCAATAACGTTAGCGAGTAACTGAGTAAACTCTTCTTCTTTGGCATGATCGAGCAATTTATAATAGTTATGGATTTTCAGGTGCGTTGGCAATGATTCAAAAATGATACAGCCTGTGTGATGGATCTGATTCATCTGTGCAATCACGTCAAGCAAGGGTTCTGGTAACTTAAGTAATTCGTCCGGATCTTCTCCATCCTCAAAATAAGAGTGCATACGGCTTTCATCTTCAAACACTGACAGCTTACTCTTTTCAAAGCCAATGGTCAGGTTTTGTGCTGGAACAAAGGGGGCGCTTTCATCTTCGCGTTCAACATGCAAAGTATCTTTTGCATTGAACATACAGCACTTGAAAATACCCTCTCGATGAATTGCGCGCGCAAGGGTAACAACCACATTGACGGACATATCGAAGCTGTATTTTAACTCAGGTTCAACCAGATTCAGACTTGAATCGATGTAGATACCCTCAGCCTGCCAACGCACCACAAGACCGCCGACCACCGGGTACTTACCTAACCGAGACACTGCTGCGATAAAAGCCTTCTCGGTCTCCCCCATCCCCTGCATGTAATTCTTATAGTAACGCTCAAATTGTGCGTCATTTATGTATTTAAGGTCAGCATCATTAATATCGACTTGTTGTCGCAAATATGACTTCCGCGAACTGTAAACCACTGTCTCAATTTCTTTTTCATGTGGGCTAACCCAGGATGGGATCATTGCTGGCATGGGTCCATGATGATGCGGTGCTAATTTAATGTTTTTGAGTAAATATAAGTTCGCAAAGAATGCATCGCCTGCCTGCCGTCGTATAATCGCGTCATCACTCAACATTCCATGCAAAATGTCGGCAAATACTTTGGGTAATCCCAACGAGGCGGGGGGGATCACATGCCGTCCAAAACGACTGGATTGTCCTGACGCTAGTGCATACAACGTACTCGCGAGTCCCTGTTCGTCAAAGCGAGGTGAGGACAATGCACCATTAAGTTGTTCCTCACCAATAAAGTAAACATCACCCAGTCGCGCATTGGTTTGTTGTAGATCACCGGACATGAGGTCCATGACGTTTTGGTTAATATGTTGACCACGCTCATCTAGTTGCGCATAAACACTTGAGCCCCAATCAATCAAACCAACCTCTTGAGCGGAGTCGTCCCAGACCACATTGGATGGCTTGATGTCGCCGTGCACGATTGGTTTTAATGCATCGCCGTGAACATTGTTTCGCAGCGCCAGTAATACATCGGCTAGTTGCACTGCAATTTTAATGACTTTTTCCGCACCAAGAGGCCCTTCACGTAAAGAAACACGCTCCAAATCGTCTCCAATAGCGCGTTGCATAACCAAGATTGACTGGCGCTTTATTTGTTGAAACTCTATCAATGCAGGCACAAAACGGTGATCCACCTGGCTCAACATAAAGGCTTCTTCTTCAAGTCTGTCCTGCACGTGCTGCGGCAGATTAATACGCGAAAACTTAAACACGTGATGCTCGCCTTTGACATTAATCCCAGCAAAAGCAAAGCCAAACGCTCCCTTACCAATCATTTCTACATGACTGTAGCCGTGCTCCTTTAATTGTTGAGTGCACAGAGCAAACCAGTCTTTCAGTCGTTTCGCATCTGAGTGCGAAAGCAAATAGATGCTTTGCTCCTCTGGAATGTAAAAATGCTTTAACGCTTTACTATCTGCCATTATCAGGTCGGTTTTACCAGCCACTCAAGGCCCGTTTGAGTGGCACCTAATTGATTGCCTAAGTGCGCAATAATCGATTCGGCTGCAGAGTAAAGCTGCCAAGGTGGATTAATCACGAGCATACCCGAGCCAAACATGCCAACGTCTGCGGTTTTACTCGCTACCTCTAACTCGATTTTAAAAGCACCAGACTCGGCAAGCGGAGCTAGTCTTCGTAGCATTTTTTCTGATTGTCCACTTTTGCTCTTAGCTCGTTTTGTGAGTAACGGATACCACAACAATATGCAAGCATTCGACCACTTCTCTAGTACTTTACTAATAGTAGACACAACCTTTGCATACTCATCGAGCAACTCATAAGGTGGATCGATAATCACTACACCGCGTCTAATTTTAGGTGGTGTTAGTCCTACAATGCCCTCAAAACCATCTCGGTGATGGATGTTTGCGCAGTGTAACTGTGATAGTTGTCTGAGTTTATCAACTTCTGTTGCATGCAATTCAAAAAGGGTAAGCTCATCCCCTTCTCTAAGTGACTCAGCAATCAATATCGGTGAACCCGGAAGCAGGTTGTCTGCGCTAAATTTTTCGATTAATGCGTGATATAGAGCGATACCCGGTATCGTTGAATCTGCCCTTTTAAGCAAGCTTACGCCGGTGTCAAATTCTCGATTTTTTTGCACCTCAGCATCGGCATATGAATACATACCTGCTCCAGCATGCGTATCGAATACACAAAAGGGTTTGTCCTTTTGTTTGAATTGATGCAATGTTTCCAATAACAATACATGTTTCAATACATCTGCATGATTGCCGCTGTGAAAGGCATGTTTATAGCTTAACAATTTGCTTTCCAACCATTTTTTTCAGTATTTAACCACTGTGGAGATGTTACGTAAATAAGCATGTAGCCGATGCGTTACAAGCATCGCTCTAAAACGCAAAAGCCTGATTTCAACACTCTATCGAAATCAGGCCCTTGGTGTATGCCGTGTCAATTGCGCGAACTGCGCTGTTTAATTAAAAAACGTAATTTAGCGCAGTTAATCAATAGAAGTTCAACTATCTCAGCGCAAATTCAACAACATTGTCGATGGTTGCTGCAAATACGCCATAAAGCAATTGTTGAATTTTACCATTGTTGCTCCATCAATGACGCGATGATCCCCTGACCAATTAACCTGCATAATGTTGGCTGCAATTACTTCACCGCTCTCATTAAAGCGCGGCAACTGCTGCGTTTTACCCAACGCAACAATGGCCACTTCAGGCTTATTAATAACCGGCGTCGCTACAGTACCGCCAATGGCTCCTATATTGGAAATACTTATACTTCCACCAGTCAGGTCTTGGTTAGACAACTTGCCTTCACGAGCGCGCTCAATAATTTGATTCATCTCAATTGCAATATCTTCAATCGACTTATCTTGCACGCACTTAATGTTCGGTACTAATAGCCCTATTTTACTATCGACTGCAAAACCGATGTTGTGATCCGCGATATATGTAAGCTCTGTTCCATCGTTCGATAACCGACTATTAATAACTGGGAACTCATTCAAGGCAAGGGATAACGCCTTGATAAAGAATGGCATGAACGAGAGTTTAACCCCTTTCTTTTCCAACACCGGTTTTACCTGCAACCGCAGTGCAATCAGTTCCCCCATGTCTAGTTCATCACTAACTGTAAAATGCGGAATCGTGCTAACCGACTCAACCATTTGCCGAGCCATTGCAGCCTGGATCCCTCTCACCTTCACGGTGGTGTCGGAGCGCTTAGTCTCTATTCCCTGAGCATCTTTAATTGACACACTCGAAACTGCTGATACGGGCATTTCATTGGCAACAGTTACTAAATCCTGCTTTAAAATTCGGCCTTTTTTACCACTACCAGGAACTTGAGATAAATCGATATTCCTCTCTCTTGCTATGCGGCGCACCGCTGGACTTGCAACCACTTTCCCAGGAATAGCGACTGGCGGCTCAAACGCCCCATCGGGAAACTTAGCGTTACTGCCTGACTTAGGGCTTGCTAGAGCTTCGCGCGGTGCGGTTGTTTCTACTACTACTGGAGCAGCGCTTGCGTTAGGTGTATCAACAAGCAACGCGAAAAGCGGGGCATGAACTTTCGCGATTTCACCCTCTTTATGATATTGCTTACCAATAATGCCCGCCGTTTTTGCAGGTATCTCAACTACGGCTTTGTCAGTCATTACTTCAACAATGGGCTGATCTTCTGCAACCACATCACCTTCTGCGACTAACCATTTAACAATTTCACATTCAACGATACCTTCACCAATATCTGGCAAAATAAAATCTTCACTCACGGCACCCGATGTCTCTGGTTTTGCTGGTTGCATGTTTTCGTTCGATTTAGCTTTCACTTCGGATGAAGGCTCATCGTTTAGCTCTTCGCTCATTGCAAATAAAGGTGCGTGAACTTTTGCAATCTCGCCCACTTGATAATAGAGCTTCTCCACAACACCCGAGTGCATCGCTGGTATTTGTACTGTTGCCTTATCAGTCATGACCTCGGCCACAGGCTGATCTTCTTCAATGAAGTCCCCTTCACTGACCAACCACTCAAGCAACTCACACTCAACGATCCCTTCACCAATGTCAGGTAAAATAAAATCTTTACTCATTGCTTTCGCCTCAGTAGTTCATAGTGCGCATAATGGCTTCATAAGTTTTTAAGTGATCAGGCATATATTCCTTCTCATGTGCGAGCGGATACGGGGTATCAAGACCGCACACTCTTGCAATTGGTGCCTCTAAGTATAAGAAGCACTTGTCTTGAATAGTCGCAGCAATTTCACTCGCAAACCCACCCGTTTGAGGCGCCTCATGATTAATGAGTAAGCGGCCTGTTTTCATGACTGATGCTGAAATAGTTTCAACATCCCAGGGCAATATGCTGCGCAAATCAATGACTTCACAACTTACCCCCTGTTCACGCGCCATGGCAGCAGCTTTTTCAATCACTTCCATCTGTGCTCCCCACGCAAGTAGAGTAATGTCACTTCCTTCTTCAACAACATCTGCTTTACCTAATGGCAACGTATAGTCTTCTTCTGGCACTTCGCTAACAGAAGCACGATATAAACGCTTGGGCTCCATAAATAATACGGGGTTATCGTCGCGAATTGACGCCAACAAAAGCCCTTTTGCTTGATAGGGATTACGCGGAACTACGATTTTCATGCCCGGCGTGTGCGCGAAATACGCTTCTGGTGATTGTGAATGATATAAACCGCCCGCTATTCCACCGCCATATGGCGTACGAATAGTCAACGACCCACAGGTAAACTGTCCACCAGAGCGGTATCGAAATTTAGCAGTTTCATTCACGATCTGGTCAAAGGCAGGGAAAATATAATCAGCAAATTGGATTTCAGCGATTGGGTATGAGCCCTGTGATGCTAGACCGTTTGCAAATCCGATAATTCCCTGCTCTGTTAACGGAGAGTTAAAGCAGCGCTGTTTACCAAATTTTTCTTGTAGATTACTTGTTGCTCTGAAAACACCACCAAAGTGACCAACATCTTCACCAAAAACAACGACCTTTTCATTTCGTTCCATCTCTAAAATAAGCGCATTGTTGATGGCTTGCAGTAGATTCATTTTAGCCATTATTCAAACTCCTTCGCGGTTTTTGGATACGCATCTGGGTATTTCCGAATGTGTGATTTTAATGCGTCTAATTGCTCTTTGAGGTGCCAAGGAACCTGATCGTATACGTCATTGACCATATCGTCTAATGGACATATAGATACTTTTTCTGCGATTTTTACCGCGGCAAGGATCTCCTGTCGTGTCTCAGCTAAGAATGCGTCATGGGCTTTTTCATCGTGCCAACCATTGTCGATCACCCATTGTTTAAAGCGATGGATTGGATCCTTTTCTCGCCATTTGGCTTCCTCTTCCTTAGAACGATAGCCCGTCGGATCATCAGATGTACTGTGGGCAGCAAGTCGATATGTCATTGCTTCTATTAATACCGGGCAGTTCTCAGCTAAGGCTATTTCACGCGCCTTTTCTGTTGCAGCATAAACGGCCAATACATCATTTCCATCAACGCGTATCGTTTTAATCCCATAACCAATACCGCGCGAAGCGATACCATCCCCAGCAAATTGTTCTTCTGCTGGAGTCGATATGGCGTAACCATTATTGCGGCAGAAAAACACTACCGGACAGTTCAATACTGCGGCCATGTTCAAACCAGCATGGAAATCACCCTCAGACGCTGCGCCTTCGCCAAAATAACAAATCGTGATTGCATCATTACCAGCAAGGCGTTGACCATAGGCATAGCCTGAAGCTTGCGGGATCTGCGTACCAAGCGGTGAAGAGATCGTCATAAAATTGAGCGCCTTATCACCGTAATGGATAGGCATTTGACGGCCTTTATTTGGATCCAAACGATTGCTAAACATTTGATTCATGAATTGTTCGGTGCGGTAGCCGCGATACGCGAGTGCTGCTTGCTCTCGGTATTGCGACATAATCATATCCTGATCGGCCAATGCTGCGGCACTGGCTGTTGTTGCAGCTTCTTCACCTGTGCATGCGAGATAAAAGCTGATGCGGCCTTGACGCTGCGCTGCAATCATACGTTCATCAAGTAGTCGTATGTACTCCATGGTGCGTAAAATTTTGACTGCTTTTTCTTCATCAATCTTCGGGGTGGATGCATTTACGATAACACTGCCTTGCTCATCCAAAATCTGCAGCATTGGAATATCAACGATGCCATTAGCAATGACGTTTAATGTTTGAGTAGACGCCACGTTTGACAAATGGTTACGGTCGTTCATAGAAACTCCGCTTTAACTATTATATGTAGGGATAAGGTTAGAATAGTACGCGATTAACCGAATGTCGGCGTTGCTTTTTCATTGAACTTCAATAGATACAATAATAATTATGTTTCTAAAATGTAAATAAAATGGGAATGTTTATCCTACGATTTGGCGAGAACAAAAATGCTTTCTTTATTATGGGCTAAAATTGAAAAATTAAGTTTCGAATTAGCACCTATTCATCAAATAAAACGTTGTAAAAGATAATGATTTATTACTGAATTAACATGACAGAAGTCATTTTTTTGTGCTAGAACTATGTAGTCGCCAATTATATGGCGTTCTCTTGGGTGAATGTCTACATCACTCAAACATAACAATAATCAAATCAATCCAGGGACTTATTCCCATACCAGGAAGACGGAGGTTAACCTGTGAACCATAAAGTGACATTAGCTGTCTCAGCAGCGTTGATGTCGATGTCAGTTCATTCAGCGACAGAATTAGCGAATGCAAGTTCTACGTTTGATCTGAACAAGGAATCTCTGAAGGCAGAAGTGCCAATTTCAGTGAACAAGCAATCGACTTTTAAAACGGAACCTCAAGCGAGATTTGCAGAGGAAAAAGACCTACCTAATCAAGATTACTACTATATTGTCCATTTAGAAGCGCCTTCGGTTGCAAGCTATAATGGTGGAATAGAAGGTTTTGAAGCAACGAACCCAGCGTTAAACGCTACTGAAATTTCAGCGGTTAACCCAAGTTTTGGTAATCGGCTCGACGTTAATTCTCCAAATGTAAAATCATATGCGTCGTATCTAGAGAATCAACAAAGCCGTTTCCTAGAAAAAGCCCAATCAATCCGCAGCGACCTAAAACCCATTTTATCCTTCAAATATGCCCTTAATGGCATGACGGTCAAAATGACGCCTGCAGAAGCTAAAAGATTATCTCAGCTTGATGGCGTAAAATTAGTTGAGAGAGACGTTCCGCAGAAACTCGAGACAGACACTGGCCCTGGCCTTATTGGCGCGCCGGGTATATGGAGCGGTTCTGCACCAGACAGCGGTGTCGGCACATACGGTGAAGGTGTTTTGGTCGGAATTCTTGACTCAGGGATTAACTCTGACCACCCATCATTCGCTGATGTAGCTGACGACGGCTATGATCACGAAAACCCGTTTGGTGATGGTGTGTACCTTGGTGATTGTGCTGTTGCCGAGCCTGAAATTCAGTGTAACGACAAGTTAGTAGGCGTATTCTCCTACCCGTTCATTACTGATGATTATGACGATACTGATGTATTCCCACCAGGATTGCCTAAGACTGGTGAAGATTACGACGGTCACGGTTCACACGTAGCTTCAACTGCTGCGGGCAATACGTTATACGACGTACCAGAACTAACCCCTGAATTTGGCGTAGAGCAAAGCGACGGTATACCGACTGGTTTTGTTTATGACCGTATTTCGGGTGTTGCACCAAGAGCAAATATTATTGCCTACCAAGTGTGTAAGCCTGGTGATAATGGCGACCCGTATTCTGGTTGTTGGGGAGGCCCAACAATTGCTTCAATTGAAAATGCGATCGCAGTTGGCGTTGACGTCCTCAACTATTCGATCAGTGGCGGTGGCTTCCCTTGGGCAGGTTCAATAAATGCCGCTTGGTTATCTGCAAGAAATGCTGGTATTTTTATCGCCCTTTCTGCCGGTAATGATGGCCCTGGCGCTGCAACTACGGCAAAACATGCACCATGGTACACTGCTGTAGCAGCAACAGAACACGGTCGTTCGGTAGAGTACTCAAAGACAATCGGTTCATTTACTGGTGGTGATTCAGAGCTAGCAGACATCGATGGTGTGAGTAATTCTGGTGGCATCACTGCTTCTATCGTTTATGCGGGCGACTATGAAAACCCCAACTCAGCCGACGACCCTGCACAGTGCCTTGAACCGTTCCCAGAAGGTACGTTCAACGGTGAAATCGTTGTCTGTGACCGAGGATCGATCGCTCGTGTGCAAAAGGCAATTAACGTTGCTGACGGTGGAGCTGGCGGTTATGTGCTAGCCAATTTACAAGACGGAGCAGCTTCACTTAATAGTGACGCATATGTCATTCCAGGAATTCACATTAGTGCTGACGATGGTGATGCTTTAAAAGCTTGGTTAGCGTCTGGTGAAGGTCACACAGCAACAATTGCGGCTTCTGAAGGTGAATTAGTTATTGACGAGTCGCGAGTTGATGTAACAGCAGGCTTCTCTTCTCGGGGTCCAAATGCATCAATTAGCACTCTTACTCCGACTGTAACTGCGCCTGGAGTGAGTATTTACGCTGCGAATGCTGATGAAAACTACGGAAAAGTAGTTAATGGTCCTGCACCTGCAGATTTTGCTTATTTATCTGGTACTTCAATGTCAGGTCCTCACGTAGCCGGTGCTGCTGCTCTAGTGAGAGCGGTTCAACCAACATGGACTCCTGATAATGTTCGCTCGGCATTAGCAATGACGGCGACACCTAATGTAACTAAAGAAGATGCAGTGACACCAGCCGATTGGTTTGATATGGGCTCTGGTCGTATACAGGTGGACTTAGCCGTTCAATCTGGGTTAGTAATGGATGAGTCTGACTCCAATTACTCGAATGCAAACCCAGAAGCAGGTGGCGATCCTCGTACATTGAACATGCCTAGCGTAACTGACGACAACTGCGTCGGCGTATGTACGTGGACTCGAACTGTAACAGCCACTAAAGATGGTAACTGGACTGCGTCCGGTGGTGCTATCTCTGATGGCGTAGTTGTGTCAGTAAGTCCTGAAACGTTCTCGCTAGCGGCAGGTGAAAGCCAAGAACTTGAAATCACTGTTGACGTATTTAATGCCGAGGCCGATGTTTGGTCATTTGGTATTGTTAACTTGACTTCAGATACATCACCTGACCTTCACTTACCTGTTTCAGTAGTAGCATCTTTAGGGAATATTCCTGATACGCTAGAAATGGAAGCAAAACGTAACCAAGATTCATTCTTAGTCACAGATTTGCTCTCTGTTGAAATTACTGACTTCACAGCAACCTCGTTTGGTCTAACCAAGGCCACAGTAGTGGAAGGCAGTGTTGCGCAGGATAGTGATAACTCTTCTATCTTAGATGACCTTGAAGACGGTTTGTTTATTACAACAGTTGATGTTCCTGAAGGAGCGAAACGTTTGTATGCAAGTACGTCAAATTCAACTTCACCTGATTTAGATTTGTTTGTAGTTATCGACCGTAACGCGGATGGTATTCCAACAGCAGACGAAGTTGTTGGTGCAAGTGCTACTGCAACTGCTGATGAACTCGTTAACTTAATGGAGCCCGAAGCTGGTTTCTATTGGCTAATCGTTCAGAACTGGTCTGCATCAAGTGAAGACGCTGAAGATACCTTTAACCTTAACTATGCTGTAGTTGACGGTGAAGAGGGCGACAACTTGATGGTAGATGGACCAAGTGCAGTACCTGGACTAACGCCATTCGAAATGCGTTTGACATGGGATCTAGCTGATGGAGCTGAGGGCGACATGTACTTCGGTGCAATGGAACTAGGCACCTCTGCAGAAAACGCTGGCAACCTAGGGCTAATTGGTGTTGACCTTTATCGCGGACAAGACGACGTTTACGTTGTAAGTTCACAAGAAGATCGCGCTGAGCCTGGCGAAACCGTACCGTTTAGCGTAGCTGTTGCGCCTAACTTCACACCAGAAGATCGCGATTATCAAGTTTCTGTAACCCTTCCAGAAGGTGTAAGCTTGGTTGACGGTAGCACTAGTGCTGAAGTTGACGGTAATACGTTAACATGGATGGTTTCACAGCCTTCATTATTCGGCCAAGAACCAACCTATCGTATTACTACTAATGAAAGTGATGCGATGTGTGCCAGCCCATTTGGCGGTTATCTCAACCTTGCTGATTTAGGCATTGGTTTAGACACCTCTATCGATGGAAATGCTCAGTTCCCAACTTATTCGCTTGGCTTTAACTACCTTGGTTCGCCAGTAGCTGGGTTTGGGGTGTCTGATGATGGTTTCATTACATTAGATAGCACTCCTGGGGCGAATCCTTTCGTTAACCAATTGCTACCAGACTCAGAAGCGCCGAATGGTGTGATGGCTCCACTATGGAGAAACATGCAATTCAATCTGGCAAACGACTCTGGTCTAACTGTTGCGTCTAACTCATCATTTATCATTGTTGAGTGGGATAACATGGAAACTCGCTGGACCTCTGGTGGCGTTCCTGTTGGCGACAAGGCTGACTTCCAGGTTGTTATTACCCGTGCTGGTGGTGGTGGTCAAATCCCTGACATTACATACGTCTACACTGATGTTGTTCATGGTTTTGGCGATATCATTCCTACTACTGTGGGTTATGAGAGCACCACAGGTACTTCAGGTGGCACAGGCTTGTATTCTCCATATGACTTTGATTCGTCGAAGCGTATTGGTAGCATAGTGGCTAGTGTTCAGGACGAATTCGCAGTATGTATGTGGTTAGAAGATGTTCCAGATGACCCAACATTGCTATCGTTCGAAGTTGCTGTTGACGCTGATAACGCTGGTGGACCTATCCAAATGATGGCTATGTCTCAGGTGTTCAAAGGCGGTTCTGAAGAGGCATTCCCAGGCACTACGTCTGTTGCAACAGAGCTATTTGACGATGTACAGGTAGAAGGTCCTCCAGTTGCACTCATCGATGGTATGGTTGTCGCTGACCTTACGGTTGTTGAACTTACAGAGCTCGATCTTCCTGGCACTGTTACTGAGCCGAATGGTGATGAAGTGGAAATCCTATGGAAGCAAGTATCTGGACCAGCGGCAGTTATTGCGGGCAATGGTCTAGCTGAAGCTATCCTAATGGCACCAGAAGTCGAAGAAGATTCAATGGTAGTGCTTGAAATGACTGCTACTGATTCTAATGGCAACTCAGTAACTGCAACTGCAAACGTGATGGTTATGAATAACCTTCCACCAGTAATTGCTGTTAACGCGCCTACTTCAGTTGTTGAAGGCGATACTATCCGTGTGACTGTATCAACAACTGATAATGAAGGAGACGCTGTAACTGTAACTATTAATGGTGTTGAAGGTACGACCTACACTACTGTTGCTCCTGCGACTAATTCCGATACTTCTGTATCATTCGAAGTAGTAGCGACGGACGGGTTGAACACAACAACTGAAGTTGTTTCAGTACAAGTTCGTAACAAGAAAGCGGGAAGCATGGGTTGGATTGCCCTACTCCTTGTTCCAGTTATCTGGTTACGTAGAAGAAGAAATCTTCATTAACGATTAGCTCGTTAAACGATAAAAAAGGCCACAGTTTGTGGCCTTTTTTTTCAACCTATTGACCATCCTAGAAAACGTTTAAACCTCCGTAGAGGGTAAAGTGAATTCAAAGAGCCAATAAACTCAAAAATATTATTCCCTCGCTTTTAACCTAGTGATTGTTGACCAATAAGAAAACTGCGAAATGAGCGTTAAAAAAGTACAAGGCCAATATGCTATTCACGGCCCCTCTGTAGTTTTAATTTAGCTTCGCAAGCATAGTCGACTAAATTGGAATTATAGAATTCTCGCAACAAGTCGTACCAAAATGGATGGTAACGCTCTAACATAGGAGCAAGAGAAGAGAATTGAAGTGCTAGAGAGAATTAGTAGTTAGGAAAATATTAACGCCGCCCTAAGTGCGCTGGAAGCACAAGTTGTAATAGAGAACTCTGCCACCTCGTTTATGCTAAATAGTCTCGCTGCTATCGTTAACCTTTATCCTGTCGTTATTCTTATACCTCTCGTTAGGCTTATTATCTAAGGAATCGATACTTTTGAACCCAATCTATTTAGGACGATAAAGTCCTATATTTTGTGCATAATTTCAATAAATATCCGTTCGGCAAAACACCGAAAATAAAGTCAGAATTTCGCATAAGGTATAAATAAATATACTTAGGTATAACCTCAAACATTTTGCTCTTGCACAATAAAAGATTTAATCACTTTTTTGCGAACTCAAAGGAGCGCTCATGTTGAAAGCAGTTAAAGCCACTTTACTACTACTCTGTACTGCAGTTAATTCTACTGCATTTGCGAGCTCTACTGCACAGCAAGCGGTAACATGTGATACTACCCATCAAGCTGTTCAAACAATGCAAAAGAAAAGTAAGAGTTTTTCGGGTCAGTCAAAAGATTCATTGATTATAAATAGCTTTAGTCCAGCCTGCCCAAACGTCACTTCAATCAACGAACAAGTATTCGCTAGCGTAGAGGCTGGAACCTTGTATGTGAAGCGTTTACCTCAATCGCAATCACGTGCGATTGAGATTGAAATTAGCGGCGAGACTACGTTTAACTACTAAGTTCTCCTCGTCTTTAAGGCAAACAAAAAAAGGTTCCAATGGAACCTTTTTTGTTTATGAATATCGAGTCTATTATTTTTTTGTAATCAACCAAAGTGCATGGATCACCCCGGGGATATAACCCAAAATGCACAGTAAAATGTTAATTAAAAAATCTTTCCCAAAGCCATGTTTAATTAATACTGCGACAAACGGAAGTAAAAGACACAAAATTATCATCACTAATTGATTCATTCGATTTCCTCATTATTGTTTTCTTAGGTCCCAGATAGCAGTTTCATGTAAGCCTGAGCATTTGTACATTAATTTCTATTGTGACCTGTTCATGCTATAGTGCATGGTTTCACTCTAAGTCAATCCAACACACAGAATTCACTTGGCGTTTTTCAGTTCTCGTTTATCTCCATCCGATATAAAAGCAGCATCGAGCGCGTTTAGTTGAATACGATCGAGAGTTTCGCTTGTCAAACCGATCGTCTCCTTAGCAACTTTATACTCATTGCCTAAATCGATTGCGGAAACGCCTGGATCATCGGTATTTATTGTGACCAACAGTTCATGCTCGTAGAATGTTTTTATTGGGTGGTTAGCAATATCAACAAATGTCGAAGTTTGATAGTTAGATGTTGGACAAGACTCTATAGCTATACGCTTATGTGCTAACTCAGCCATCAACTCATCATCTTTGATAGCCGCAACACCATGCCCTATCCGCTCGGCTCCTAAAAGGTCTATGGCTCGGCGAATACTGTTCGGACCATCAGCTTCCCCTGCATGCACAGTAATACGCCAATCGGCTTTGCGCGCAGCACTGAAGTGTTGCTCAAACAGTTCCGCAGGGTAACCCAATTCGTCACCGGCCAAATCCAATGCCGTTATATGGTTTTTGTGAGCCAATAATCCATCTAACTCATACTGACATTTCTCTTGACCAAACGTACGACTTAAGATCCCAATTAAGTTTGCCTTAACACCTGTCGCTTTTATACCGTCATGCACGCCTTGAATAACGGCTTCGGTAACTTCACCTGGAGATATGCTATGATTCATTCCCATATAGTAAGGCGAAAATCGCAATTCGACATAGTCTAAACCTTCCCTTTGTGCATCGAGTAGGTTTTCATACGCAACCCGATAACAGGCATCAACATCGGCAAGCACAGAGACACCATAATCAAGCTTTTGTAAAAATGCCAAAAGATCGCTAGTTTTATCTATGATTTGCACGTGTGGTATTAGCTCTTCAATTGTTTGCGCTGGTAGCGAAACACCATGCTGAAGCCCTAACTCGAGAATAGTTGCCGGGCGAATATTCCCGTCCAGATGGCGGTGTAAATCAATCACGGGTAAAGACGGGTTAAACATGGGGATCCTTTTAGTTGTTATAAGAACACTAAATTACCAGACGATTAAACAAATTGCATGCTTTGGAAAACAACCATTTTCACGTAAAATGCCACCTTTGAAAAAAACGCAAAGTAACATGACCAAAACCGACACACTTTTTTCGCAACCACTGAATAAGGTCGAAGATTTCAGCTTTGATGACCAAGTTGCTGACGTTTTCCCGGATATGATTTCCCGTTCAGTGCCAGGTTACAATAATATTTTGCGAATTATCGAACAGTTAAGTGAGCGTTACGCCAGACCAAACTTACGTATATATGATTTAGGTTGTTCACTTGGCGCGGCTAGTCTTGCTGCAGCGCACGGAAGTCGACATCAAAATGAAGTGTACGCGGTAGACAATTCAAGCGCCATGCTGCAACGTTGCCAGCGTTATATTAGGCAATTTTCACATGCGGCTAATATCAATCTTTTCGAAAATGATATCACTCAAATTGAAATATCCAATGCATGTATAGTGATCATGAACTTTACTTTACAGTTTGTTCCCTTGGACCAGCGCGACGGACTTATCAAGCGAATATATGCTGGGCTTGAAAACGGCGGCATTTTGATACTGAGTGAGAAGGTAAAGCATCCCCAACCGGACGCTGATGAACTACTCATCGACCTTCATCATCAATTTAAACGGCACAATGGTTACAGTGAGCTAGAAATCAGTCAAAAGCGAGCTGCGTTGGAAAATGTTATGCAACTGAACACCCTGGAAGAACATAAAACTCGTTTACATGATGCTGGATTCAAAGCTGTTGCCGTTACACAGCAACAGTATAACTTTTGTTCAATGGTGGCGATTAAGTGATGAAAGCACCGCAAGATTGGTTTAACGCCTGTTATCACGACATCATTGGTTCATCTGTAGGCGCGTGGATGACTGACCTCCCCGCACAAATGGAGCAATGGCTCAATTCCCACCGCAGTGAAGAAGTCATTAAGCTCAGTCGACTCATTAACCAATTACCTGCAGGTAAACCGAGCGTCATAGATATCAAACGGGCGGTTACTATTGGGCAAGCAAGTGACCTAAGTGAACAAGACCGAAATCGGGCTCATGCACTACTAAAAAAGTTTATGCCTTGGCGAAAAGGCCCATTCAATCTCTTTGATATTCTTATCGATACTGAATGGCGATCGGATTGGAAATGGGAACGAGTCGTTCCACATATCACAGATTTAAATAATAAAACCGTGTTAGATGTTGGTTGTGGCAGTGGTTATCATCTCTGGCGTATGCTGGGTTGCGATGCAAACCTCGTTATTGGCATCGATCCAACCCCACTTTTTTTAGCGCAATTTTATGCCGTAAAGCATTTCTATGGTGATGCGCCTGTCCACATGTTGCCCTTAGGGATCGAAGAAATGCCTGAGTTGAACGGCTTTGATGCAGTATTTTCGATGGGAGTTTTGTACCATCGTCGCGACCCTATCGCATTTCTTTCCGAGCTTAAAAATCAACTGAAATCTGGGGGCCAACTTATTCTAGAAACCTTAGTTGTGGAAGGAGATACTCGTACCGTGTTGATGCCAACTGACCGCTATGCACAAATGCGCAACGTGTGGTTTCTTCCCAGTAACGAAGCATTGAAACTCTGGTTATCACGTCTAGGTTTTGTTGATATACGAGTGGTTGACACTAACGTTACTAGCGTAGAAGAGCAACGTAAAACGGATTGGATGCAAAGCCAATCGTTAAGTGATTTTTTAGATCCCACCGATAAAAGCAAAACTATCGAAGGCTACCCTGCTCCGTTGCGTTCGGTCATCATCGCCACCAAACGCTAAGGAGTATTGCGTTTAACTTTGTACAAGGCACCGGACAATAGTGACGAGATTGCATCATTAAAATCAGTCTGTGTGGATATGTTTGCGCCTTTGTACGCCCTCCTCATCCCAAATCAGTAATCTTTAGAGCGTGCTTAAAGAGCAGAAACTGACCACACCAGGTTAAAGCTGCTAATCAAGGGATATTGGGCCGCTATGTTTTAGTTCTACTCATTTAACTTACTGAATTTTACACAATACAGTTAATAAGCGTGTCGCTTTGCCTTAATTGGCACAGTAGTTGTTTATACTTTAGGGATATGGTTTGCAAATATGCGCTATTTAAAGGATAGGTATGGACTACGACGGTTTTCTGGAATCAAATTTGCTGTCCCAAGATTACTTGGTGTTTGCACAACAATGGTTCAACCCTCTGGGTGATGCACTATCATTGCACTGTAAAGGTGCAAAAAAACCGTTTTACGTTGGGATCAATGGTGCACAAGGTTCTGGAAAGTCAACATTAGCGCAATATCTTGCGATTTACCTGCAACAAGAAAAAGGCCTGAACACCGTTACTTTATCATTGGATGATTTTTACCTGCCTAAGTCCGAACGCATGGCT
Source organism: Alteromonas sp. DYW1 (assembly GCF_059752595.1). NCBI lineage: Bacteria > Pseudomonadati > Pseudomonadota > Gammaproteobacteria > Alteromonadales > Alteromonadaceae > Alteromonas > Alteromonas sp. DYW1. The sequence goes on from NZ_CM186038.1 coordinate 1,968,965, forward strand.
CTTGCAGTCAAAGTGCATCCATTGCTCAAAACGCGCGGCGTACCCGGTACGCATGATATTCCACTCATGGCTAAGACGCTAAAACAATTAAGGAATTATGGTACGGTTTCGCTACCACGCTTCAATAAAGCCACAGATAATCCATTTCCTGTGCTTGAATGGCCAGTCATCAATGCTCCGGTTGATGTCGTACTATTTGAAGGCTGGTGTTGGGGCGCTGAACCACAGGAGAGTACGGCTTTATCAATGCCCGTCAATGAACTTGAGCAAAACCAAGATGGACTGGGTGTCTGGCGTGAATATGCTAATGCGGCCCTGCGTAATGACTATGTGCCGTTACAAAGATTGATGAATTATTGGATCATGTTAAAGGCACCTACCTTTGATTGTGTCGTGAAATGGCGCATTGAACAGGAAGCTAAACTAAGAAAAATGCAAACAGATCCATCACTCGCAACAGCGTTAATGAGCAACGAAGAGATAGTTAGATTTGTCAGCTATTTTGAACGCCTTACTCGGCATATATTACAAACCTTGCCCGCTAAAACTAACTGTCTTTTTGAATTAGATAATCAACGCAATATTACTAAAGTGACGGCAGAGTATTTGTAATGATTCGCCCTTATTTAATATTCACCGACTTGGATGGAACCCTACTTGATCACTACACTTACACGAGTGAACCAGCCCACAGCATGCTGCAAAAGCTGCTAGCACATGATATTCCTGTGATCATTAATACCAGTAAAACCTTCTTCGAAGTGAGCGATATAGCTAAACAGTTAGAGCTTAACGCTCCCTTGATCACTGAAAATGGTGCCGCATGCTACTTCCCCAGCGCTATAACAGAAAAATTTCAGGATGTGTCGCTGGAGCCGGCACCACATTCCGGGTATTTGCGAAAAGTATTTACCCAACCTCACGCACACTGGGTAAGTTTGTTAAGCCGTATGACTCCTCAGTACCAAGGCTTATTTAAGAGTTTTACCGAACTAGGTATTAGTGGCATCCAAGAACTTACCGGATTAACCGCTGAAAATGCGAGTAAAGCGTCCCAACGAGAATTCGGTGAACCTGTTGTTTGGCTGGGCGATGAAGAAGAAAAACAAAGCTTTATGCAGCAGTTAGAGTCATTAGGGGCAAGCCCAGTTGAGGGTGGCCGGTTTATTCACATCTGTGGCAACTGTAATAAAGGTGTGGCCATGCAATGGTTAACTGAGCTGTATGGAAACACATTTAATGACACACCAACGACGGTCGCGCTAGGTGATGGAAAGAACGATATTGCAATGCTTGAGAAATCCGATATCGCCGTGCGCGTTCTTTCACCGGTGCACGCCCCACCGGCATTGACTCGCATAGACAATGTTTACACTACTCACGCTTTTGGTCCCTCAGGTTGGGCTGAAGCACTAAACCAACTTTTAACGCTCGACTAATTTTGGAGTACCCATGGCAGACTTTTATCAAAATGGTATCGTAACTACATTACATAACTTGTCAGAGCGCCCTGTAGAAGCTCTTGAAGCAGAGCTAATTGAATTTGGTAAGCAGCGTCCAATGGCGCTGATATTGCCATCACTATTTTCAGAGCTCGAAGGAGAGGCACTGCCGACTATTGTCGATCACTTATGTGATGTTCCCTATCTTAATGAAATCGTCATTGGGCTGGATCGCGCAAGCCAATCACAATTTGAGCATGCGCTGAAGTTCTTTGGCAAACTACCGCAGCATCACCGCATACTATGGAATGACGGTCCGCGCTTAAAGGCCTTAGATGAAGAACTGCAGGCCTTGTCGTTGGCCCCAAAGGAAATGGGTAAGGGCCGTAATGTCTGGTACTGCATGGGCTATATCTTAGCTTCAGGGAAATCCGAAAGTGTCGCTCTGCACGATTGCGATATATTAACTTATGATCGTGCCCTACTCGCGCGGCTAATTTATCCTGTTGCCAACCCACAATTTAACTATGAATTTTGTAAAGGTTATTACGCCCGCGTCGCTAACGGTAAAATCAACGGCCGCGTATCTCGATTATTGGTAACCCCACTGATCCGAGCGCTACAAAGAACCTGTGGCTACAATGAATATCTGCAATTTATGGATAGTTTTCGTTACCCATTAGCCGGTGAATTTTCGTTTCGCCGTGATGTGCTGAACGATATTCGAATTCCGAGCGACTGGGGTCTAGAAATTGGCGTATTGTCTGAAATGCATCGCAACTATAATCACAATCGACTATGTCAGGCTGATATCGCCAGAGTCTATGATCACAAACACCAAGATTTGAGCCTGAATAATGATGCTGGTGGGCTTTCAAAAATGTCCATCGACATCACCAAAGCTCTGTTCAGAAAGCTAGCAACGCAAGGACACACATTCAGTACTGAAATGTTCCGTTCAATAAAAGCTACGTATTTTAGAATTGCGTTAGATTTTATTGAAACCTACCACAATGATGCGGTAATGAATGGTCTCAAACTGGATATCCATAACGAAGAAAAAGCGGTTGAAATGTTTGCCCAAAATATCATGAAAGCGGGCCAAAGCTTTTTAGAAAACCCAATGGAAACGCCATTTATACCAAGTTGGAACCGGGTGAACAGTGCTATGCCAGATATATTCCCACGCTTGAAAGAAGCCGTTGAACTCGACGCAAAAGAATTTGGAGCCTAGTCATGACAGACGTAATCGCGGTTTTAAAAGACAAAGTTGTGCATCATCTCGCGTGCATCTACGACCAAGTTGACGCGGTTACCGACTACACGGGCTTAGCTGACCAACTCATAGCGACGATGGGAATAACTACTACCGAACCTCCCTGCCTACCTGACGCTCATCGTAATCTATGGACCGAGCAAGATATTATGATGATCACCTATGGTGACAGTATTGTTGAAGAAGGTGCTCAGCCATTGAAAACGTTGCATAAATTTCTGCAACGTTACTGTGTCAATAGCATCAATAAAGTGCATATATTGCCGTTTTATCCATACAGTTCGGATGACGGATTTTCAGTCATAGACTATTCCACAGTTAATCAAGCACTGGGGGACTGGCATGATATTAACGACTTAGCGAAAGACTATGGCTTGATGTTTGATTTAGTCATTAACCACTGCTCTGCCCGCAGTATGTGGTTTGAAAATTTCATTAAAGGCGAAGGTGTCGGACACGACTTTTTCTATACTGCTCAACTCGACGATGATCTGTCCAAAGTTGTGCGACCGCGGACGTCGCCATTGCTACGTGAAACCGAAACGCCGCGCGGACTTGAACATGTTTGGTGTACGTTTTCACATGACCAAGTGGATTTTGATTTTCGTAACCCAGCTGTACTCAATACTTTTGTGGCGATTATTAGAGATTATTTGCAGCAAGGTGCAACGTTGTTCCGGCTTGATGCAGTGGCATTTTTGTGGAAACAGATTGGCACTAGCTGCATCAACTTGGCGCAAACTCATGAAGTTATCCGGCTGTTAAGGACGCTAATAGAAAATCGGGATCCAAATGCGATTATTATCACCGAGACCAATATACCTAACCGTGAAAATCTAACGTATTTTGGCAACGCGAATGAAGCGCACGCTATTTATAACTTTTCCTTACCACCACTTCTCGTCAATACATTGGTAACGGGTGACTGCCGGTATTTGAAGGGTTGGTTAATGACCATGCCTCCCGCCCAAAATGGTACAACCTATTTCAATTTTATTGCCTCACATGATGGGATCGGCTTACGGCCAGCGGAAGGATTACTCACCGATCTGGAAATCGCGTCACTCGTTCAAACTATGCAAAACTTTGGTGGCCGTGTCAGTTGGCGTACATCCGATATGGGACAACAGAAACCCTATGAAATAAACATTACTTTATTTGACGCACTGCAAGGCACGGTTAAAGGCCCTGACCGCTTTCAAATTGACCGATTTATTTGTGCTCACGCCATAATGCTTGGATTAGAAGGTATTCCTGGCATCTACATACACAGCCTCATTGCCACATCAAACGATTATGAAAAAGTCGAACATACTGGGCAAAATCGCTCGATCAATCGACGCCGTTGGCAATTCAATGAACTGGAAGCATTGCTTGATGATCCGAAAACGCAGCACCACAAAGTCCTGACACGGTTATCCCAATTAATTCGGATCCGTAAAGCACAACCTGCGTTTCACCCGAATGCGACACAGTTTACCTTACAGTTGGGCGATCAAATTTTTGGCTATTGGCGACAGAGCCTTAAGCGTCATCAAAGTATTTTTTGTATTTCGAATATATCAGACCAGCCACAACGCATTGCTTTGTCAGATATTAATCTGATCGGCACTGACAATTGGATTGACCTGATCACTGGCGATACCATTAATCTAACCGATGTAATGTTAAACCTAGCGCCTTATCAGACGGTCTGGATCAGCAACCATCAAGAATTTATGTAAGCTAGACTGGCTTGAGAGCCTGCATCAATGACGGCGAACAATTTTGCATGATCATCTGACCTGTATATCGCTTTAATCCGCACTATCCGCTAGACTGCGCCGATACTTTGGTCTTATGTACGTTTATTTGTGCCGCACACTCGCTCCTTATCATCAGAACTCAGGCAAGTTATTCATTTAGCCTGGCCGTTATTAATTGCCCAGCTTACGCAAATGTTAATGGGCGTTGCTGATACCATGATGGCTGGTCGATACTCTGCAAATGACATGGCAGCAGTCGCTATTGGCTTTAGTATAACCACGCCCGTCCTGATGTTTATTCAAGGCATTGCTTTAGCTATACCCCCTATTATTTCGCGCTTAAATGGAGCCGGCGAGACCGAAAAAATTGCCTATGCAACTCAGCAGGCCATGTGGAGTGTATTAAGCATCAGTTTGTTGGTTTACGTTTTACTCATATTCATTGAGCCTTTATTGGCACTAGTACCAATGGCGGACGAACTGCGTGTTATCACTATTGAGTATGTCACCTTTGTATTCTGGTCGGCTCCCGCATTTGCACTTTATCAGGGAGCAAGAAATTTTTGTGAGGGTCTAAATCAAACCCGGCCAACCATGCTTATCACGTTAATTGGACTCATGGTAAATATTCCCGCCAATTATGTCTTTATCTATGGTGGTTTAGGCCTACCTGCGATGGGCGGTGCTGGATGCGGTTTAGCTACTGCACTGGTATTTCTGATGATGATGGTCGCGACGCTCATATACGCAAATTACAGTAAGACACTGCGTTATGTGCACCTTTTCAAACACCTGTACCAACCCGATCGTAAGAAGATGCTGGCAAGCATCAAAATCGGTTTGCCTATCGCAATGACAATATTGTTTGAAGTAACATTATTCTCAGTAGTAGCGCTATTACTGGCTCCGTTTGGGGCAATCACTGTGGCCGCACATCAAATTGCGCTTAATTTTTCTTCGTTGATGTTTATGTTCCCACTCAGTATTGGTATGGCAGTATCGATTCGAATAGCCTACTTGATCGGCCACAAGCAACCCCAGAAAGCAAAACTCGCATTAAAATCTGCGCTGTTGCTAGGGTTAACCATCGCTATGTTTACCGCTACACTAACTGTTGCGCTACGCTACTTCATTCCAACCTTATATACGCAAGAGCTAAGCGTCATCAACTACGCTGCACCATTGCTCTTACTCGCCGCTCTGTTTCAGTTTTCTGATGCAATCCAAGCCATATCGGCCAACGCCCTGCGTGGCTATAAAGACACTACAGCGATGTTCCTTATCACATTTACTGCATATTGGTTAATTGGTCTACCAATGGGATTAATACTCGCTTTAACAGACTGGATCGTAGAACCGCTGCAGGCCAGAGGATTTTGGATTGGGTTTATTATTGGCTTAAGTTGCGCAGCTGTGATGCTCGGTTATCGAGTTTCTGTTATTCAGCAGCGGATCCAACAGCAACTTTAGTGGACGTCTTTACTGCATCATTCAGTAATGATAATTCACCTTCTGTGAGATAACGCCATTGACCAGGAGCCAAACCTTTTATGCTGATATGCATGATACGCTTACGGACCAGCCGCTTGACCTCATACCCGAGGTATTCGCACATACGTCGGATCTGACGATTTAAGCCTTGGGTAAGGACAATTTCAAATCCATTTTGACTCAGCGCTTTAACTTGGCAAGGTTTCGTAACAGTGTTTAAGATAGGTACGCCACGCGCCATTCTTTCAATAAAGCGAGGCGTCACCGGCTTATTGACAGTGACTCGGTAAACCTTATCGTGAGCATTTTCAGCGCGCAGGATTTTATTCACGATATCGCCGTCACTGGTTAATAGGATCAAACCCTCCGAGGGTTTGTCCAAACGACCAATCGGGAAGATGCGCGCTTTTCTATAACCGATGGCATCGATAATATTCCCTTTGACTTTGCGCTCGGTGGTACATATCACCCCCACTGGCTTGTGATAAGCAATATACACACGATCGCTCTTATCTTGCTTGACCGCTGCTATTGACTTGCCATCGACACAGACATTATCGCCATCACAGACTTTTGTGCCTAACTCTGGAACCCTGCCATTAATTGTCACTCTCCCTGCTGCGATTAACGCATCGGCTTCACGACGTGAACAGAAACCTGAATCACTGATATATTTATTGAGTCGTTTAGGCTGCAAAACACCACCACTGCGCAAAAAAGTCTGAGCATTTTGCGCGAGCTAACTATTAAGGTCAATGAATTCGGTAAAATGACTCTAAGCACCGAATATGCGCGTTACGCTCATAGCTTATTTTTTGCGCAACAGAAAACTGGCATAGCAGCCAGCTTAACAGTCATTAACAGGCGCTTGTGCTTATTTTTGACTCTTTTATCGTTTTTTGTTAGCTAAGATTTGCTTTGTTAAGGTGTCGGGTTGATTGCCATCATGCACTAAACTCAGGTACCACGCTGGCTTTGAGCGTTTGCTTCACCCTCTTCCCTAGCCCTCTGAGCGTCGGTTTTCCATGCATCACCGATGCGTGCGATATCCGCATCAAGACTGTCGTTCAATTCCCAGGAATACGTTTTCTCAACAAATTTAGGATCGCGACGATGCCAAAGTATAGCGCTCAATATACCTGCCACTGCGCCGAAGAAATGATACTCATAGGAAATACCGGGTTCACGTGGAAAGATTGTCATGACCATGCCACCGTACATAAAAAAGGCAATCATCATCAACACCACAGAACGTTTATCACGCCGAAATATACTCACCGTGAATAAAAAGAAAAACAAACCATGAGTGATACCACTCGCACCTAAATGGGTTGCCGAGCGGGCGAATAACCACACCCCCAAGCCAGATACCAGCCAAATCATTAACAGCACCCGACAACGCGTTTTAGGATAACCATAAATAAGCATGGTTATCAGACAAATAAGTGGCAAGGTGTTGTTAAACAGGTGTTCATAACTACCATGCACCAATGGCGCCGTCAGTATGCCATGCAGTGAATAAACCTGTAGCGGTACCAAACCAAGAACACCTTGGTTTAAGCCAAATAGAACAACCGCAGAATGTATAACCCACAACAATGCGGTTAAACCTGTTGCGATAATAATTGCATTTTTCATTCAGTCACTCAGGAGTGATAGTGTACTAACAGATATAATTACAAAAACACCAGATACAAGTCGCCACTTAGACGACCTAACGATGGCATAGATTTATCCGTTCTGAAATTAACTAGTGTGACTGAGTCAATCGCTTAATAGCATCACCTAACCCTTCAAGTGTCAGTGGGTACATGCGCTGATCCAACAAATCATTCATGATCTGCACAGAAGCATAAAAATTCCAATGCGCTTGTGATTGCGGGTTTAGCCACACGCAATGACTAAAGTGCTGTGTGATCCGACTGACCCATGCAGCCCCCGGCTCTTCATTCCAATGCTCTACACTGCCTCCAGGATAAGTTATTTCATAGGGCCCCATGGTGGCATCACCGACAAAAATCACTTTATAGTCGCGCCCGTACTTATGCAGAATTTCGTAAACCGATAAGCGCTCTTTATCGCGACGCGCATTATCTTTCCATACATCTTCATAAATGCAGTTATGAAAATAGAAATACTCTAGATGCTTAAATTCGGTATGTACGGCCGAAAACAACTCTTCACATTGCTGAATATAAGCATCCATGGAGCCGCCGATATCGAAAAACATTAACACTTTAATCGCATTATGCCGCTCAGGTGCCATATGGATATCCAATAATCCACCGTTTTTAGCCGTTGCCCCAATAGTCTCATTGACATCAAGCTCTTCTCCAGCCCCTGTGCGCGCAAACTTACGCAGCTTGCGCAGCGCTACTTTTAGGTTACGCGTACCCAACTCAGTGTCATTGGATAAATTCCTAAATTCGCGTTTATCCCAGACTTTAACCGCTGAGAAATTGCGGTTACCGTCTTGGCCCATACGGATACCTTCTGGGTTGAATCCATTCGCACCAAAAGGCGACGTGCCGCCAGTTCCAATCCATTTGTTTCCGCCTTGATGCCGCTTCTGTTGTTCTTCGAGACGCTGCTTGAGCGTTTCCATTAATTTATCAAGCCCCCCCATCGCCTCGATCTTTTTCTTTTCTTCTTCACTAAAGTATCGGTTTAATGCGTTATTCAACCAATCATCCGGGATCTCGGTATTAAACAAATCGATACTTTCAACACCTTTGAAATAATCAGCGAAGGCACGATCAAACTTATCGAACTGACTCTCATCTTTCACCATGATCATGCGAGAAAGAAAATAAAAACCCTCCATATCAGCATATACAACGTGTTGCTCAAGCGCATTGATGAGATCAAGAAGCTCCCGCAAACTAACCGGTAAGCGATATTTTTTAAGCGTAAAGAAAAAATCAACTAACACTAGCGACGCGCCATAAACACTAATTTCTCGAATAAATGGATATCTTGTTCGTTTTTGAGCAACGCGCCATACAACGGTGGGATCGACGACTTACCGTCTTTTTGTTGTAGCGCTTCAGGCGGGATATCTTCCGCCACCAACAGCTTTAACCAGTCCAATAGCTCTGAGGTTGAGGGTTTCTTTTTCAATCCCGGTATTTCGCGTAGATCAAAAAAGGCGCGTAAGGCTTCATCAATCAAACGTTGCTTAATATTGGGGTAATGCACATCAATGATTCTGCGCATTTCGTCGGCATCCGGAAATTGAATGTAATGAAAGAAACAACGGCGCAAAAAGGCATCCGGTAATTCCTTCTCATTATTGGAGGTTATAATAACGATCGGTCGTTGGGTCGCGCGGATGGTCTGTTGCGTTTCATAGACAAAAAATTCCATTTTATCCAGCTCCAGCAACAGGTCGTTAGGAAACTCAATATCAGCCTTATCGATTTCATCGATCAACAAAATTGAGCGTTGTTCAGCGGTAAAAGCCTGCCATAGCTTACCTTTGACGATATAGTTGCCAATATCGTGTACACGCTCATCACCTAACTGTGAGTCTCGCAAGCGTGACACCGCATCGTATTCATAAAGCCCCTGTTGTGCCTTAGTGGTAGACTTAATGTGCCATTGGATCAGTTGGGTATCTAAACTATTTGCCAATTGCTCTGCCAACATGGTTTTACCAGTACCGGGTTCGCCTTTGACTAATAACGGCTTTTCCAATGTCATTGCGGCATTCACAGCCAATTGTAATTCTTTGCTTGCGATATATTCGTCGGTGCCGGTAAACCCCATGTAAAACCTCATCGTTTGTTTGCGCGATTAAAAATTCTATAAGTTATAGCAAAAAAGCACCTTGCTTTTTTAGCCATCATACCAATCCTGTGGTTATTATGTTACGCAAAGAGTTAACGCCTTGTTCACATTGTGACTAAAATTAGCGTTAACGGATCATTTGAGCGCGCCACGCTGCAACGATGGATAAACAAAACGAATAGCCAACGCTGCATAATGGGCTTTATTACTGGTTCAAGAGAATAGGAAAATTATGAAAGTCTTTGAAGATAACTCGCTAGCGATAGGTAACACTCCACTGGTTAAATTGAACCGCGTCACTAGCGGCAATGTTTACGCGAAAATCGAATCACGCAATCCCAGTTTTAGTGTCAAATGTCGGATTGGTGCAAATATGATCTGGGATGCAGAAAAACGTGGTGTACTAACCAAAGACAAAGAAATTGTTGAGCCAACCAGCGGTAACACTGGGATTGCCCTAGCCTTTGTAGCAGCCTCGCGCGGTTACAAGCTTACCTTAACTATGCCATCAAGCATGTCACTGGAGCGACGTAAATTACTAAAAGCATTGGGCGCAAACCTTGTCTTAACCGAAGCTCCTAAGGGTATGAAAGGCGCTGTTGCCGCAGCTCAGGAGATCGTTGACTCAGATCCAAGTAAATATATTTTATTGCAGCAATTTGATAACCCTGCCAACCCTGAAATTCATGAAAAAACCACCGGACCAGAAATTTGGAATGATACCGACGGCAAAATCGATGCTTTCGTTGCCGGCGTAGGAACTGGCGGTACCATCACTGGTGTAAGTCGCTACATTAAAAACACCCAAGGCAAAGCGATCACGTCTGTCGCGGTTGAGCCCGCAGATTCACCAGTGATCACCCAAGCTAAAGCAGGGCAAGAACTAACCCCCGGACCACACAAAATCCAAGGTATTGGCGCCGGTTTTATTCCAGGCAATCTGGATTTGGACTTAGTTGACGAAGTAGAACAAGTAACTAACGAAGAATGTATGGAGATGGTTCATCGCTTGATGAAAGAAGAAGGTATTCTAGCGGGTATTTCTTCTGGCGCAGCTGTCGTTGCAGCAAAACGTTTTGCTGAGCGCCCCGAAAACCAGGATAAAATAGTAGTAGTGCTGTTGGCGAGTGGTACTGAACGTTATCTCAGTAGCCCACTTTTTGCAGGTCAGTTTACCGACGCTGAAGAAGTGCAATAGCACAGCTAAGTGCAGAAAAGTCAATGAATTTTAAAGGAAGGCTGACACCTTCCTTTTTTTGTGTCTACAATAAGGGATAACAAGAAAAGAGATAACCCAATGAAGCTTCATAAAGCCTTAGTATCAGCCCTAATGCTTTTAACCCTATTTGCTTGCAGCGAAGTCAAGCAAGGCGAAGGTGTCGGTAAATACGGTATGATGGCCGACAACACCCCCGAATACGCAGCAGTGATGTTTATGCACAGTATTTATCGCGACTCGTCAATCGACGCAGCATTGGCACTTAGCTCTGAGCGGATGTCTCGCCTTTTAAATAATTACCGTACTAACCGCAACGTACAGCGCCATGTCATTGGCCTAGTCTACGATCAAGTTGAAGTAAGCCCTGAGGGTAGCGACAGTGTGGGTCGGACCGAGTTTTCAGATAGTGCTGAAGTCACCTTGTTTTTTACTGGATTTTATAACGACGATAAAATTGACGAGTTACGAACCGTTGAATTAATTAAAGTTCGCGGTGATTGGAAAGTTGACAAGATCGAAGCAGATCCGTTCTTGTAGCGGTAATTTTGTCATCATCTAACCGTTTTATGGACGATTATTGCTTGTGTTTTTCCAAGAAAAATGCAAATTTAACATTTAATTAACACGATGTAGGTAGGAGCATTAGATGAGCGAAGATTTTCGTATTCCCCGCAGCGCGGACAATGACTATAGTGACGAGTGGGCAGAAAAGCGGCGCGCGTTTCTAAAGGAAAAAACCGGTGCTGAACTCACCCATACTGGTCAGTACTCGATCAGCACGGATACGCTACCAGGTAACATTGAAAACTTTATTGGTATCGTGCAGATGCCGGTCGGTGTTGCGGGCCCAGTACAAATTAACGGTGAGCATGCAAACGGGCTGTTTTATGTACCATTAGCAACCACTGAAGGAACTTTGGTTGCTAGTTATAGCCGTGGCATGCGTGTGATCAACGAGTGTGGTGGTGTTAAAACCACTGTTGTTGAACAGTTTATGCAACGTGCCCCTGCCTTCATTTTTGCTGATGCACGCGAAGCGCGTGAATTTGGCCAATGGGTCTGTGACAATATGGATGGTATCTGTGCTGCTGCCGAAAGCACAACCAGCATTGGTAAACTCAAACACATACATCAATGGTCAGTGGCGCGTGTGCGTTATCTACGCTTTAACTACACCACTGGTGACGCTGCAGGCCAAAACATGGTCGGTAAGGCGACATTAGCGGCTTGTGAGTGGATCAAAGCGAATTATCCGGGTAAATGTTTATACTTGCTTTCCGGCAATATGGATACTGATAAGAAACATTCACACTTAAACGTGCTGCATAGCCGCGGTAAACGCGTCATCGCCGAAATTACGTTAAAGAAAGAAGTGCTTGAACGTATCATGAAGGTCGATACGAAAACCCTTGCCAAGGCATCTGTATTAGCCAACACCGGCGCAATGATGGCTGGCGCGGCATACAACGGCCCACACAGTGCTAATGGTATTGCGTCGCTATTTATTGCAACCGGGCAGGATGAGGCTAACGTGGTTGAATCACACGCGGGTTTACTGTCGCATGAGTTATTGGACAATGGTGACTTCTACATGGCGGTTACTCTTCCTTCATTGATTTGTGCAACTTACGGTGGCGGTACTGGATTACCGACACAAAAAGAATGTCTCGAATTGCTCGGATGTTACGGTAAAGGGAAAGCTAACAAGTTAGCTGAAATCGTTGCGGCGACAGTGCTTGCTGGTGATATCTCACTTGCCTGTGCGGTTATTGCAGGACATTGGGTATCGAGCCACGATAAGTACGGCCGTAACCGCACTTAATTAGCTACTTAGCTCAAAAGAAAATTGAACGCCGACTTAAGTCGGCGTTTTTTATGTTGAAATCCTGTACGCTACTATCTACTTTTGCAGCTTCAAAGAAGCCGACTGATAACACTTCAAACTGCTAGAACATTCGACATACTGATAGATTAGAGCAAGATAAAGAATTCAGACTCTTTCGTTGTTATGGGTCTTTAGGAACAAAAACCGGTTCCTCGATTGCATTATACGAACTGGGTTTATCAATCGACTGTGCAAGCAAATTTTGCGGTAGTGCTGGTCGCTCTAAGAACGTTGAAAAGTAATCAATATTGGTAAACGTCGGATCTAACCAGCGGTTCAACGTGTCAGCAGACTGCGGTAACATCAATGGGCTCGCCTTAGAATGATACGGCGCAATTTTAGGGTGAGCGTGAGTTGTAATGATGGAGAAGCTAACCTGCTCTTGAGGCCACTTACGGTAAAGTCCGCCGAGCACGATGCACTGCCCTGCTTCTCCCATAAAGTCCGTATACTGCATACCATCAGCCGTTTTTTGACTTTCACCGAAACCGGACACCATGACTAAACAACGTTGCTGCCGAAACGAGTGGTAGCCCGCACTTCCTTTGATATTAAGTTTATCCGAACGGGTATTAAACGATGTATAACGACTCGGTTTAAAACTCAAGCGGCCATTTTCATTACGCACTTTATCAAGCAGCAACCACCAGGTCGCGCGGCACCATCTCGGCTCGTGTGAGTCCTGCAGTAAAATCCATACATTTTGAGCAGCCCTGACAAACCGTTCAGGTGTCGGGTTTGGCGCAAATGGCAGACCTAGTTGCTCGCACAGATCTTGAACAGCTGCATCATCCGTAACGTTTAGGCGACCACACATAAAACGCCTCCGACCATTAACGGCGTTAAAACAGTGCTTGCAACGTTCAAACCCAGTAGCTTTGCAGTAACAGTAAAATCAGGCAGTTTATATAAGCTGCCAGCAACAAAACCGCCACACAGCATTGGGAGTAGACCAAGGTAAGCAACTTTTGGCACTGGCAACAGCCAAATACTAACAGTCAGAAAGGCAAGGCTTAACAAAAATTGCATGACATAAGTATTCACACAAACTGATAGTGTATTGTCAGTCACCCAGTGATTGCGACCGACTGCAGCATCAGCGCCGCGATCAGGAAACTGATTGAGAAGCAATAAATTATTACTCAATCCAGCTACTGCAAGAGCACTCATTAGCACTGCTAATGAGTGTTGCTGAGCAACAGCGAGGAAGCCGCCGTACACAATTACAATGCCAAATCCTAAACCCGGTGCAATGAGACAAAGCCAAGGCAAACGATTGATTAGCGGTGTGTAAGCGAAAACCAGTATCAGACCTAATATACCCAGACCACCTAGCATGAAGAAATACGCAGAGGTAGCCATTAAGCAGATCCCGATACCAGCGCATAGCAGGCCGCAAGCAAGAGCAAAATAAAGTGCAATACGCGGCGATAACGCAATACGCTGTAGCGTTCCACTACCGCCACTGAAAGGCGTTTTTTGCGTAGTTGCATCAAGTCCCGAGATATGATCACAATATTCATTGTGTGCATTTACTGCGATGTGCGCTAACAGCGCGGTAGCGAAAACCATGATAAAACGCTGCCAGTCAATGGGGTCAACAGTGACGACAGTAAGCATTCCAGCCAACAAAAGCATTAGGCCTGCAATCAAAGTCAGGAAGGGTAAGCGACACACCCCAATGAGAAGCTGAAACATAATAACGTTTAGCGAACGCCAGCAGATGGTTTGAATTGCATTATTCGTCTTCCCCATCGGACAGTAAATGCTTCGGTAACTGTTTCGTTGGTTGTACCCCCATGCTCTTAAACTGTTCGACTTGACGTAATAAATTACCTTTACCCGTACTTAACTTGTTAAATGCAGCATCATAGGTTTTGCTTGTCGTCTCCAACGATTTACCCAGCTTTTCCATATCACTGATAAATCCACTGAACTTGTCGTACAACTTCGCTGCACGCTCGGCAATGGCTTGTGCGTTTTGATTTTGATATTCGTATTGCCAAATATTATTGATAGTGCGTAATGCGACTAACAAATTGGTTGGACTCACGAGCATGATATTGTTGGAGAGCGCGTAACTTACAATCTCAGGATCACTATCTACCGCTAATAAAAACGCAGGCTCAATGGGAATAAACATCAACACGTAATCAAGAGTCTTAACCCCTTTTAAGTTTTGATAATCCTTTTTCCCTAAACCTTTGATATGAGTTCGTAGCGAATTGACGTGTTGTTTTAGAAAATCTTTACGGCGCTGTTCATCATCTGCATTGTGGTAAGCCTCATAGGCGACCAGTGACACCTTAGAATCAATAATAATGTCCTTTTCATTTGGAAGATGAACAATAACGTCAGGTTGCCGGGCTCGCCCATCCTCTGTCGATAGCGAGGTTTGGGTATCAAACTCGTAACCTTCACGAAGGCCACTTTGCTCCAGAATTTTCTCAAGAACGACTTCGCCCCAGTTACCCTGTTGTTTATTGTCGCCTTTGAGTGCGCTGGTTAAGGCATTCGCTTCAGCCGTGATGCGTTGATTCAATTCTTTTAGACTGAGGATCTCAGTCTTTAACGAAGCACGTTCTTGCCCTTCTTTTATATAGGCATCGGAGACTTGCTTTTTGAAGCCCTCGATTTGCTCTTTAAGCGGTGCTAGAAGTCCATCAAGACCGGTCTTATTTGCTTTTGCGAAACTTTCACTTTTCTGTTCAAAAATTCGATTCGCTAAGTTCTCAAACTGTGTTTGCATGCGCACTTCGGCTTGCTGCAATAGCGATAGCTTATCTGCTGCAGCTTGTTCATTTGCCAGCAAGGTTGCGATCTTGGCTTCATATTGCGCCTGCTGTTGTGCATGTTGCTCCCGCGTTTGTTGTAAAATTGCGGACAACTTTTCGTGTTCAACTTCGAGTTTTTCGTAGCCAGTACAACGTTGTGTGAGTTGAATAACCTGATGCTCAAACGCACTTGCCTTTTGGCGTATGCTATCAAGCTCTTCGAGTTGCTCGTCTCGTTGCGTTAATTGCTCTTGTAAGCGCTCATATTGCCACTGCTGTTGGGCATGCTTGGTGCGTGATTGAAATGTGAAAACGATAAATCCAATAAGCAAAAGTCCGACTGCACCTAACACAAGTCCGACTTGCAAAAACGTCATTTCGAGCACGGGGTCTCCTTGTAAAAAAGGCAAGCTCTCGCTTGCCTTAGCTAATGATTAAGCTTTTAACTTACTATCCAGATCAGCGATTTTAGCCTTCCAAATTGCTGGTCCGGTTTGATGTGCGTTGTTACCTTCACTATCTACGGCAACAGTTACTGGCATATCTTCTACTTCAAACTCGTAAATAGCTTCCATCCCAAGATCTTCAAAAGCTACAACTCGGGATTTTTTAATCGCCTTAGAAACCAGATATGCAGCCCCACCAACCGCCATCAGATATACCGATTGGTGTTTTGCGATACTCTCCACCGTTGCCTGACCGCGCTCTGCTTTACCAATCATGCCCAGAATGCCCGTTTTTTCCAGCATCATATCGGTAAACTTGTCCATACGGGTTGCTGTAGTAGGGCCTGCAGGACCTACTACCTCATCACCCACTGCGTCAACAGGGCCTACGTAATAGATAAATTTATTGGTTAAGTCAACGCCTTCAGGTAAGCCTTCACCACTATCTAACATAGTTTGAATACGCTTATGTGCCGCATCGCGGCCGGTTAACATTTTACCCGATAACAGAACGGTTTCACCCACCTTCCATTCTTTAATATCGTCCTTGGTAACAGTATCCAGGTTAACACGGCGCGTGTTTTCCCCGACTTCCCAAGTTACCTCAGGCCATTCTTCAAGCTTTGGCGCACGTAATTCGGCAGGGCCACTACCATCTAATACAAAATGTGCGTGACGAGTCGCGGCACAATTCGGGATCATCGCTACCGGTTTAGAAGCCGCATGAGTAGGAACCGATTTAATCTTGATATCGACTACGGTCGTCATGCCACCAAGGCCTTGCGCCCCAATCCCTAATTTATTCACTTTTTCAAAGATATCCAAACGCAGCTTTTCTTCAGTCGTTTGTGCACCCCGTTCCATCAGTTCTTGAATATCGACCGGATCCATTAGGCTTTCTTTCGCCAACACAGCGGCTTTTTCAGCCGTTCCGCCGATACCTATCCCTAACATCCCTGGCGGACACCAACCGGCCCCCATAGTAGGTAATGTTTTAACTACCCACTCAGCAATATCATCACTAGGATTTAACATAACCATTTTAGACTTATTTTCAGAACCGCCGCCTTTCGCCGCAATCATGATTTCGACCTTTTCGCCAGGTACCATGTCAATATGCACCACGGCAGGAGTATTATCCTTCGTGTTTATACGTGCACCTGCTGGGTCAGAAACGATAGAAGCTCGCAATGGATTATCAGGATTAAGATAGGCACGACGTGTTCCTTCATCGACCATTTCTTGGATCGTCATGTCCGTCTTATCCCACGATACACCCATGCCCACTTTAACGAAACAAGTGACAATACCAGTGTCCTGACATATAGGCCGTTTGCCTTCAGCTGACATCCTAGAATTGATGAGTATTTGCGCCATTGCGTCTTTAGCTGCTTGGCTTTCTTCTTTTAAATAGGCTTGTTCAACAGCCTTAATATAATCCAACGGGTGGTAATAAGAGATGAATTGTAGGGCGTCTTCAATACTATCAATCAAATCTTGCTGACGAATTACAGTCATGGTGTCCTCTGTACTCGGTGGTTAAACCACAAATTTTCATGGTGAATTGGTTTAGGCAAACAGTATACTACCTTGATTAGTGGTATTGCACTAACTGCACCTAAGACTTAAGTAGATAATGGATAAAAAAGCCTACATCATCAGCCAATTAGATATTCCCTCAGTGGTTTCCGCTGAAGCCTTATTCGCCCAATTTGCCGCGCAACCTTGGGCCATACTATTTGATAGTGCGGGTCACGCCCACCAGGATAATCGCTTTGATATCATACTGCACTCGCCGATAAAGACGATTGTCACTACAGCAAAGACGACCATTGTTACTGATACTTTGGGTAACACTGAGTACATATCACAGTGTGATCCCATTTCCGTTGCGCAACAGGCGCATCAAGACTTCGTCGGTAATTTAACGTTTAACGAGCCTAACTTAGCGCAACAATTACCTTTCTTGGTAGGTATTGCAGGAGCATTTAGTTATGATTTAGGGCGCCACTTTGAAGACTTACCCTCGCCCTTCACTCATACGATTGATTGCCCTGACATGGCATTGGGTGTTTACGATCGCTCACTCATTTATGATCGTGTTGCACAACAATGGTACGAGTGCCGGCCATTTGATTCGCAGCCATTTCAGCCTGCCCACACGGTTCCTAACAGCCCTGCGTTTGCACTTACAGAACCTTGGCGAGCAAATACTTCAGAGCAGGAATACATTAATAAACTGGCCCAGATCCATGACTATTTGGTCGCTGGAGATTGTTATCAAGTTAATTTCGCTCAGCGTTTCACTGCCGGTTATAGCGGCAGTGAATATCAAGCGTATCTTCGCCTACGCGAAGCAAATAGAGCGCCCTACTCGGTATTCATGCGCTTACCTTCTTGCTGCATCTTAAGTATTTCCCCTGAACGCTTCCTTTCAGTGCGTGACAACCAAGTTGAAACTAAACCAATTAAAGGCACGCGTCCGCGCAGTGATGATCCTGTCTTGGATCATAGTCTTGCTGAGGATCTGCTGAATTCAGACAAGGATCGTGCAGAAAATTTGATGATCGTTGATTTACTGCGTAACGACATATCCAAACATTGCCAACCAAACTCGGTACAAGTTCCGTCACCGTTCGCTCTAGAAAGCTACGCCGCGGTCCATCATATGGTGTCTACGGTCGTTGGCGAACTTGCCCCACAATCCTCACCCTTTGAGTTATTGCGTGATGCATTCCCAGGGGGATCGATCACTGGTGCGCCCAAAGTGCGAGCGATGCAGATCATTGATGAGTTAGAGCATTCACCACGCAGTATATATTGTGGCAGTATGGGCTATATTGGCGCCCAAAAAGACATGGATACCAGTATATGTATCCGCACCGTTCTGGCGTGTAACGGTGAGTTACATTGCTGGGCTGGTGGCGGGATTGTCTTGGACTCCGACCCTCACGCAGAATACCAAGAGAGCCTCGATAAAGTGAATAAAATATTACCGGTTTTGCAATGAAAGCAGATGAATTTCTGGACCTTTTTCATCATACCAGACGTGTACCTGCTGAGGCTGACTATCCGCTGCACTATACGGGTAAACCGGCCGGCGTATTGTTACCCCTTATCACTCACGACACAGGGATCAATCTATTACTCACTCGCAGAGCGACTCATTTACGTCATCATCCAGGCCAGATTAGCTTTCCGGGCGGACGTCAAGAAGTCGATGATAAAGACGCCGTTGCCGCAGCGTTGCGAGAAACTCATGAGGAGATCGGTATTCCTCCCCATCAAGTAACAATTATTGGGCAGTTACCTGATTATCGAACCATTAGTGGTTACGTCATGCAACCAGTCATAGGATTTGTTCCGCCGGGTATCGAGCTAACCCTTGATGAGAATGAAGTCTGTGATGCATTTGAGGTTCCACTAGAGCATATTCTAAATAAAGAAAACTATTTAATTCATTGGGTGCATCGCCAACAGCGCAGAATGCCCATCTATTTTATTCCTTATGGTGACGTGTACATTTGGGGAGCCACTGCTGCCATACTGCGTACGCTAGCCAATCATATCTATGATTAACAGATAATCTGTGTCGATCGCCTGGCTAGAGTTATCTAGCATAAACTTTTCTTTACAATTGATTAACCAGCCTAATTCGAAGCATTAGGATTTTTGACTTGAGACAGCTAACATTGAGCGCATAATAATGGCTATAAGACCCCCTACTAGGCACAATGATGATTAGTGTATTCGATATGTTCAGTATTGGTATCGGCCCCTCAAGTTCACATACTGTGGGACCAATGCGAGCGGCAAATCAATTTATTCAAACCCTGATCGCCAGTGACATTTTACCCCAAGTTGATCGCATCGTAACGGAACTGTATGGCTCTTTAGGGCAAACGGGCAAAGGCCACGGCACTGGTAAAGCGGTTATTCTGGGCTTACATGGTGAGACGCCAGAAAGTATTCCAGTAGAACGAATAGAGCAATTGCTTGAAAATGTTGAAAAGGCCCAACGCTTGCCAGTCACCGCACAACATACGATTGCGTTTCCTCGTGACGGAGCGATCATCTTTCATCGGCGCAAGACATTACCCTTGCATGCTAATGGTATGACAATATTTGCCTATAAAGGCGAAACATTGCTACACAAACAAACCTATTACAGTATCGGTGGCGGTTTTATCGTTACTGAAGAAGAGTTTGTAGACGCGAAAAAAGCGGCGATTGAACTTCACGATACACCAGTCCCTTATCCATTTAGCACTGCCGAAGAGTTAGTTAACCAAGCAAAGACAAACGGTATATCAATTAGCTCTTTAATGTGGCGCAACGAGATGGTCCATGCGTCGAAGCAAGAGGTACAAGATAAGCTAGCGAATATATGGCAGGTAATGCAAGCCTGTATTCAACGCGGTATCGAAACGGAAGGCATTTTGCCGGGTGGCCTAAAAGTATTAAGACGTGCACCTGGCCTATACCGGCGCTTGAAAAATGAAAAATCGAGCGATCCTATGCAGGCAATGGACTGGGTTAACTTGTTTGCATTGGCCGTGAATGAAGAAAATGCCGCTGGCGGACGCGTCGTAACAGCACCGACCAACGGTGCCGCAGGTATTTTACCAGCGGTACTTAGCTATTATGATAAGTTCGTGCAACCCGTTGATGATGAAACTGCAACCCGCTATCTATTAACTGCAGCAGCAATAGGTATTCTGTATAAGAAAAACGCTTCAATCTCAGGGGCTGAGGTTGGATGTCAGGGCGAAGTGGGCGTAGCCTGCTCAATGGCGGCAGGGGCGTTAACTGAGATCCTTGGTGGCTCAGTTGATGCGGTGGAAAACGCTGCTGAAATTGGCATGGAGCACAATCTCGGTTTAACCTGTGACCCGGTGGGCGGTCTAGTGCAGGTGCCCTGCATTGAGCGCAATGCCATGGGGGCAATAAAAGCTATCAATGCCTCTCGCTTGGCCGTGCGTGGCTCCGGTGAACACAAAGTGTCTTTAGACAAAGTCATTAAAACTATGCGCGACACCGGCAATGATATGAAAACCAAATATAAAGAAACCGCACGGGGCGGCTTAGCGGTTAATATTATCGAGTGTTAGTTGGACAGCAGCACAGCATGAGCGTTGAGTCACAATGACAACGCTCATTTGACTGGTAGCGTGATATCTTTAAATAACTTCTCCACGTCGTCGTTATTTTTCTGCATCATAGCCTTCTCAACCATAGTTTTAGTTAAGTGAGGCGCAAAACGCTCGATAAAATCATACATGTAACTACGCAAAAATGAGCCTTTGCGGAAGCCTATCTTGGTCGTGCTGTATTGAAATAAATGGCTCGCATCAATTTTAACTAAGTCTTCATCTAATTCTTCATTGACCGCCATAGAAGCGATAACACCAATGCCCACTCCAAGTCGAACATACGTCTTGATTACGTCAGCATCGGTCGCTGTGAATACTATTTTTGGTGTTAGCCCAGCGCGCTCAAAGGCTTGATCAAGTTCAGATCGCCCGGTAAATCCAAACACGTACGTAACCAGTGGGTATTGGGCTATATCCTCAATCTCGATACTACCTTTTTTCGCCAATGGGTGGGATTTATTGACAATGACGGACCGGTTCCAGTGGTAACACGGTAGCATAACCAAATCGTTGTAAAGGTGCAGTGCTTCAGTCGCTATAGCGAAATCGGCTTCGCCCTTGGCCGCCAAATCACTGATTTGTGAGGGCGTACCTTGATGCATATGCAAGGAAACTTTGGGAAATTTGTGCATAAACCCTTGGATCACTTCAGGCAACGCATAACGAGCTTGTGTGTGGGTAGTCGCGATATTAAGTTTACCTTGGTCTGGTAATGTATGTTCACGCGCCACAGATTTGATGCTCTCTACCTTTGCTAATATCTGCCGCGCAATATTGATCACGTCTTGCCCGGCATCAGTGACATGGGTCAAATGTTTCCCACTGCGGCCGAAAATCTGTACACCTAACTCGTCCTCCAACATACGCACCTGTTTACTGATCCCTGGTTGAGAGGTAAACAGACTTTCAGCCGTTGCTGAAACGTTTAAATTATTATTTTGTACTTCAACGATATAGCGGAGCTGCTGCAGCTTCATTAGCGGTATCCATTAATTCGAATGTTTATGTTGGAGAGCATTGCTGGCGACACTTTTAGGTATCAATAAAACAACGCAGATTTTGATTGTAGATAAAAAAGACCGCTTTATGCAAAAAAATTAGGCAAACAGTTCAAGATCAAAGATACTAGAATAAGCAAAGGTTGCTACAAGGGCTAATCATGACAAAAGAAATCGACTTTTCTTCAGTACTCGCAGCCGCTGTACACGATATGAAAAACTCACTGAATCTATTGATCCAAACCTTGGAATCATTGGATGATGTTATTCCTGCGGACAACCCCGCTGCCCGTGAGTACTTGTCCCAAGTGCACTACGAATCAGCGCGTTTGAATACTGGTTTAGTACAAATGCTCTCTCTTTACAGGGCTGAATTAAACGGCTTACCTATCAACGTTGATGAACATATTGTCGACGATGTCATTACTGAATTGATGGGGGCTAATCACTCTTATAGCAAACAGCGTGGGATTGAAATTACTGCAGAGTTCGATAACACGCTTTGTTGGTTTTTTGACAAAGACCTAATTTATCTACTGTTGAATGATGTATTAATTAACGCTATGCGCTACGGCAAGAAACAAATTCATTTATCAGCAGCGGTGGTCGATAAAAGACTTGTAGTAACTATTGAAGATGATGGTCAGGGATACCCTGAAGGTATGCTGCAACAGAGCCATTCTGACCTAGCAGAAGTAAATGTAAGTCAGGGGCGCACTGGTTTGGGTATTTTCTTTGCACGTCTTATAGCGCATGCGCACACCAACCAGGGGCTGCGCGGTGAAGTAAAGTTAAGTAATGGTGGGCGCTTCGGGGGTAGTGTATTTCAAGTTAAATTGCCCTAAACTGTCAAATGAGAATAACAAAGCGCAAATAAGCGCACTAAATAGATGAAGTACGAGAGCCTATGACGTTCGGAATAATAGTTGGATTGATAGTAACACTGGTCGTTGTTGCGATAGTGATTAATGCATTCCAGCAACACAAAGCCAAAATTGAGGCAGAAAAGCGCACTGAGATTGCTAAACAAAAAGCCATTATCGACGAGACTGAAAACGTACTCATGGCGGCAGGCCAGTTCCCCATCTCACCAAAACTAGTGTGGGTCATGCAGCAGCGAATTCAAAATGCGTTGCGCATCATGCTGCAGTTGAATCCAAGTATGCCGGAAATTCGTCAACGCGTTAAAGACGCAGAATCCCGCGTGCAAGCTATCGACCTGAATGCCTCTGCACCCGATCAAAGTGCATTTAGCCTACCCGACAACGATAAATTAATTATTCAAATGATCCAGGCGATCAAGAAGCTACGCGTGTTGTTACGTAGCGAGCATAGTAAAGGTAAAGTTGATACGCAAATGTACATGCATGAAGATCGCACGTTGGAGCGATTACAATTGCGAGTCAACGTTGAAACTCTGGCTCGACGTGGTAAAGCAGCATTGTCCTCAAATATGCTGGGATCGGCGCGACAATATTTTGAAAAAGCAATTGCCGCATTAGAGGCGCAAACCCAGCCCGATGAATACATGCAAAGTCGGCATGCGGAGCTGACTGAAATGTTGCGCGAAATCCAAGATAATCTGAAAAACGCCAACGCACAGGACCGAGCGAAGAAGAAAGAACAAGAACGTGATGATTTAGATGAATTATTCGCGCCTAAGAAAAAATGGTAAGTTAATTGTTAACCTGAGTCTTCACGGCTAACCAAAAAGTCTGCGCAGGCACTGACAAGGTACTGCGCTTAGCTTTTAACATACCAACAGGTTTAACCAAAAAATCTTCTTCCAATTCAATGCACACTAACCCTTTGGCCAGCATTTGTGGACGACACAACATAGGTACCACCGACACTCCCATCCCGGTTGTTACGAGCTGACCTACCGTGCTCAGTTGATTCGCCTCAGCAATCAAATTTAGCGACAGTTCCAGCTTATCTGCTACCTGTTGCAGCCACAAACGAACACTTGAGTCTCTATTCATGGCGATAAAGGGCTGCTGTAAAATAGTTCTCCAGCTAAGACGTTTAGATTGTGCAAGTGAATGCTCAGCGGAAACGATAGCAATAAACCGATCATTAAACATTGGCTCAAATATGAGCCCCTCCTCATGCTCAGGTTTAAAGCTAAATCCGATTTCAGTGCGGCCCGAAAGCACACACTCAATCACTGCTTCCATAACGACATCTAATATGCGAAACCGTATATTAGGAAAATCAGTGTTAAACTGTTTGATCAACGACGGCAGAGCTCCTTCCGCGAACGACGGCATTGCCGCTACGCTCAAACTCCCCTGCTTTACTGCAAATAAGCGCTGCATGTCCAACAGCGCATTATCACAGTCAATACAAAGCCGTTTAGCGGCAGGTAAAAAGGTTTTGCCTTCATTGGTTAAACTGACGCTACGAGTGGTTCGAGCAAATAACCGACCGCCGAGTGATTCCTCTAGTTTTTTAATACTACTGGATAGTGCCGGTTGAGTAATGTGTAACTTATCCGCGGCCTCTGCGAAAGTTTTAGAATCAGCCAAAGTAATAAAAGCCTGCAGGGTTTTTATGTTAAGCATTAATTCCTCACTAACAAAGTAATTCTAAACGGATGTTTGTTTGTTACCTGTAGACCAACTGTATGTTCGTCATCAAGATTTTTCGCGCAGTACGCTATTGTGAAGTTGAGTACGACGGCGTAAGGCATTCGTCACCTGGCCAGTAAAATCACACCTATTGATAAATTATTTTTATCAATTAACACATTAATGTAATTTCACTTTGTTAACAAGCTGTTTAATACTAGCGTCCTTATTAACAACTCATGAGTTCCCCATGGCAGGATTTAATAAAGTAGTGTCAAGCTACGCCGAAGCGATGCAAGGCCTCACTGATGATATGACAGTTATCGCTGGTGGGTTTGGTTTGTGCGGCATCCCAGAAGGTCTAATTGCAGAAATCAAGCGTTTAGGTGTTAAAGGCCTTACCGTTGTATCGAATAACTGTGGTGTTGATGATTTTGGTTTAGGTATTTTACTAGAAGACAAACAGATAAAAAAAATGGTGTCTTCATATGTTGGTGAAAATGCTCTGTTCGAACAGCAGTTACTCAATGGAGAGTTAGAGGTCGAATTAACCCCACAAGGTACACTGGCAGAAAAAATGCGTGCTGGCGGTGCGGGTATTCCCGCTTTTTATACCGCAACAGGGTACGGTACACCTGTCGGCGAAGGCAAAGAAGTGAAAGAGTTTCATGGTCGACCGTATATTTTGGAAGAATCGATTACTGGTGACTTTGCCATCGTCCGCGCCTGGAAGGCCGACAAGTATGGTAATTGTATCTATCGACATACCGCCCAGAACTTTAACCCAATGGCAGCAACTGCCGGCAAAATTACGGTCGTTGAAGCGGAAGAAATTGTCGAGCCAGGTGAATTAGAGCCCGCCCATATTCATACCCCTGGCATTTATGTCCAGCGCGTGATCAAAGGTGACTTTGAGAAACGCATTGAACGTCGCGTATTAGCGAAATAGGAGAATCCACAATGGCATTAACAAGAGACCAAATTGCTATGCGCGTTGCCAGTGAATTTAAAGATGGCGACTATGTCAATCTCGGTATTGGTATACCTACACTTGCTGCCAACTATGTTCCTAAAGACATTGCGGTAATGTTGCAGTCTGAAAACGGTTTGCTCGGCATGGGCCCTTACCCCACGGAAGATCAAGTCGATGCGGATATGATTAACGCAGGTAAGGAAACGGTGACAGCGATCCAAGGGGCATCTATTTTTAGCTCAGCAGAGAGTTTTGCTATGATCCGAGGCGGTCACGTTGACTTTACCGTACTTGGCGCCTTTGAAGTCGATGTGCATGGCAATATCGCTTCATGGATGATCCCGAATAAATTGGTCAAAGGTATGGGCGGTGCAATGGACTTAGTAGCCGGCGCCAAGAATATTATCGTTACGATGACTCATGCTGATAAACACGGGAATTCGAAACTGTTGAGCGAGTGCACCCTGCCATTAACTGGCGTAAATTGCATCACTCGGATCATCACTGATTTGGCAGTGCTCAAAGTAGCAGACGGCGCATTCCATCTGACTGAGCGAGCGCCAGGAGTGAGTATAGATGAAATCAAAGCGAAAACCGCAGGTAAATTAGTGGTGCCAGATCACGTGCCTGAAATGCAGTTTTAAACGCCTTAACACCCATAGCATAGACCACGTTAGCGAATACGTGGTTTATGCGCTTGTATCGCCTTTAACACATACCAATAACACGTATTTACTATCGTTTTGAGTCACAATCAGCGATAATGCCAGCATAAACATGAGGGCATTCATTTGTTATTTTCAGACCTACCTTTAGATCACCGATTATTAAAATCACTCGATAATAAAAAGCTAACCGAGTTAACTGAGATCCAAAGTCGGGTTATCGCCCCTGCCCTCAAAGGTAATGACATTATTGCGTCATCGAAAACCGGTTCAGGAAAAACACTCGCCTTTTTAGTCCCAACAGTTCAGCGGTTATTGCGTAACAAAGCGCTTAGCAAACAAGACCCGCGAGTTTTGATCCTTGCTCCCACGCGCGAACTCGCCAAACAGGTGTTTAGCGAAGCCAAATGGTTAACTGCTGGTTTACCCATTAATTGCCAACTCATAGTGGGCGGTGAAAATTACAATGACCAAATCAAAACATTACGCAAGTCACCGCATATTATTGTTGGGACTGCTGGACGTATTGCCGATCATTTAGAGAGTCGCTCATTCTTTATCAATGGTTTGGAACTTTTGATCCTTGATGAAGCAGACCGTATGCTCGATCTAGGGTTCCATCAACAATTACTGTTAATCAACCAGTTTGCTGATCATCGCAAGCGTCAAACCATGATGTTTTCAGCCACTATCGGTGAACTTGCTGTCGACAAGCTAGCGCAAAAATTACTCAATACGCCAACCAAGATAGTGGTGGGTAATGCAACAGAACAACACGCAGACATTCAACAACATTACATCTTTGCCGACTCTGTTGAACACAAAGAAGAATTACTCAAACACGCATTAAATCAACATACACATGACCAAGCGATAACGTTTGTTGCAACCCGTGAAGATACTGAACGTCTGGCCAAAGAATTGAATGCACAGGGGTTTGACGCTGTAGCCTTGCATGCCGAACTTGCACAGAATCAGCGAGCGAATGTTATGAATGCCTTTGCTCGTGGACAACATACGGTATTGGTTTGTACAGATGTTGCCAGCCGTGGTTTGGATTTGCCGCGTGTCGAGTTGGTTATCAACTTTGACTTGCCCAAACACCCAGAAGAATACATCCATCGCATAGGCCGCACTGGCAGAGCTGGGCGTGCAGGTACAAGCCTTTCATTTGTGGGCCCGAGAGATTGGCGCAGCTTTACTGCAATCCGCGCCATGTTAGATTATGAAGTAGCTAACCTTGAATACGCTGAGTTAGCGGCTAAATTTAAGGGCTTTGATTTACAACAGTCACTTCCAAACGACAGTAACAAAAAACATAAAAGAGTATCTACCAAGCCAAACCCAAACAACATTACTCGCAAGACCAAAAGAGTGAATAGCATGTTAGGTCGGGATATTGGTGATGCACCGCTAAAACGCAAACCCAAGCCTACACCGCCGATAGACAATGAACCAAACGAATAACACCTGCACTCTTGCGCAATACGGCCCTTTTCAGATCAAATAGATAGTCTAGTATCGCTATATGTAAAGCGATTTACGTGCGAGATCACATTAAGATTAGAGAAACTTGGTCACCATTAAGTCCTTATGCAACAACGTCACAATAATCAGAATGATCGACGCTATAGGGGCAACGTTATCGCCAATTTGCTTATTTTCCCTACTTTATGACTTTTGGCACTAACAGGTGTTGCTACAGGTGGACATAATTGTCACATGTAGTAATCAACGAAATATTAGTGAATGAATTTTTTGAAATGCCTGTTACTTTATTTAATGTTTATCGTCGTATTTCACAGCCAAAATACTATGGCGAGTGATATTGAAACCCTGATTATTCTTGCCCGGGACAACATAGAAATCGACTTAGACAATGCCCAGTCTTATATTGAGGAGGCACTTGAGATTGAGCCCGATCACCCGGAAATTAACTTTTTATGTGGGCGCATCATGGGGCAACAGGCGGGCAAAAGTTTCTTTAGCGCTCTAAGTTACGCTGAAAAGTCACTGACGTGTCTGAAAAAAGCTGTATCGCTAGCCCCCAATAACGTTGATTATCAACTCGGACTATTTAATTTTTATCTTGGTGCCCCGGGCATTGCTGGCGGAGATAATGAAAAGGCCCGGCAACAAGTTGATATTATTCGTAATCTGGATCCCCTAAGAGGTGCAAAAGCCGAGATTAAATTATTACGCGAATTTGACCAGATAGCGCTGCTGGGAGAAAAATATCAGCGCTATCGAGAACAATTCCCCAATGCGGCGGGCATTCAACTAAGTCATGGCTTGTACTTGCAAGATCAGAATGAATACGAGCGAGCTTATCATGCATTTTTAGCTGCCGCCCAATCCTCAGCGAAAAATGATGATTATTACAATAGCCTTTACCAGCTTGGACGAAATGCAGTGTTTAGCGAGAAGCATGTGGACACAGGAATAGAAAGCCTGCTTGTATTTGTTGAGCAATACGCATCTGCAAACGCCGTTCCTCCACTTGAATGGGCTTTTCTGCGCCTCGCACAGCTTTACCAACTCAGCAACCAGCCCAATAAAGTAAAACGGTATACTGCAATGGCAAAAGCGAGTAGTGACAGAGACCTGCATCGTAAACTGCGCAATTTGGATGACTAACTGACATGAAAACCTTGACTTTGAATAAAGAACAGTCGCTGATGTTGTTGTTAATTTTTTTAATCATGGAGTTACCGGTTCGTATATGGTTGCAACCAGATCCATGGCTACTTGCCCCCACCCACTGGTATTTTTCACAGCCACTGCGACTTATGCTAGAGGCTGGGTTGGTCATAACGTTACTCAGTGTTATCTGGTTTACGCAGCGTCCTCTATTAAGTTTCCCAAAGCAACACAAGCTGTTGGTTCTGTCAGTATTAGTTAGTGCTGGCCTTTTTAGCGCATTAGAATACGAACAACTTTTATCAAGTTTACAAACACCGGTTAGTAATATTTTGCTCTGGGCTGGCACGGGCTTTTGTATTGGGCTAGGACAGGAATGTCTTTATCGTGGAATACTGTTTGGTGTACTACGAAGATACCTGACTATCGCGACAGCCCGTTGGATAACAACCGTCGTATTTATTCTGGCTCCTCTCCATTCAGAGCGACTGCTTGCATATATTGTCCAAGGTGAATACGTCGTCGTAGTGCTACTTATTGCAATTTATGCCGGTGTCAGTGTTTTATTTCAGTATCTACGTGAAAAAACAGGCAGCGTGATCGTTCCTGGGATTGTCCACGGCGTGGGTAATGCTATTACATGGCTAGCCGTGTTTGCGTAGTTGCGGGTGATAGATATTTGAACCGAGATGTTAAGCTTTCCAGCGTATGGGAAAAAGCTAAACAACCTGCAGAATTACTATTAAGTCGTTAACGGTCGAGCGATTTTTAGATGCTATTTGTTAGGTGACTTTGTCGCTATTCGACAATAAAAAAGGCGCTTATGCGCCCTTTTTAGTATTCCCACCAACCTTCTTGCCACCAATCTAAGAATTCAGCAAAGTCAATAAAGCCATCATGGTTGTCATCAATCAGGTCGAAACCTTCTTTCACGTGACTAGCTTTGGTTTTGGGTGATATGACTGTCAGTAACTCAATAAATTCAGGTAAATCTATCTGACCATTTTTATCTTTATCGAAAAAATCAAACTCTTTGCGAATTTCTTCAACTTGTTCTGGGGACAATTGTTTTTCTGACATACTACTACTTTGGCGATTTGACATTTCTTTAACGAGTGTATCGTTGATCAATATAAGTTGTCTACGTTTACCTGACAGATACGCTATGCAAATGTCGTCAAAAGTCGATACATTAATGGCCACATCAACGTGTTAACATCAATGCGGCAGCACCAACGACGTATAACTTTTCTTAGTACGCTTTACCCAACGCTTGTTTTTGCGCTCGCCGCTCTGCAGCTTTCTTTTGTCTCCGCTGCTTAGTGGCAATACGAGCATCGCTACCCACATGGGCTTCATTGCGCTCAAGCGCTAATTGGACTTGCTTCTCACGCTCTCGAAAACGCTGAATTTGCTCTTCGCTGTGCGTGCCGAAACACTTAGGACAACTGACACCAGCTTCAAATTGCTCACTCTGCTTATCGGCTTCCGTTATCGGCAAACGGCACGCATAACATTGATCATAAACGCTTTTTTCTAATTGATGATTAACGGCAACGCGGTTATCAAAAACGAAACAGTCACCTTCCCACAGCGAGTCCTGTTGCGGTACATCTTCTAAGTACTGCAGAATACCACCTTCAAGGTGATAAACCTCTTCAAACCCCTGCTCTTTTAAATAAGCGGTAGACTTTTCGCAGCGGATCCCACCGGTACAAAACATCGCAACTTTTTTATGTTTTTGTGGGTCAAGGTTTTCCTTTACATATTGAGGAAACTCCCGAAATGACTCCGTGTTTGGATTGATTGCATTTTTGAACGTACCGATCTCAATTTCATAATCGTTACGAGTATCAATCACGGTAACTTCAGGATCAGAAATCAGTGCATTCCAATCAGTAGGTTTAACATAAGTACCTACGGTTTTCCGCGGATCAATACCTTCAACTCCCAAAGTAACGATTTCTTTCTTTAATTTAACTTTGGTTCGATAGAAAGGCTGATCGGAATGAAGACTTGTTTTGTATGAAATTGGAGCTAAACGTGGGTCGCTGTTGAGCCAATCAAGTAACGCATCAATGTTATCTGCAGAACCCGAAACGGTGCCGTTGATCCCTTCTAATGCCAATAACAAGGTGCCTTTAATGTCATGCTTAAGCATCACATCAAGCAGTGGTTGACGAAGTTCTTTATAATTATCCAGCGTTACAAACTTGTATAACGCACATACAGTAATAGACATCTAAGTTTTCCTTTTGCGATATGGAACGTAAAACCAGGGCAAAATGCGGCGCGGACTATACGCAAATACACTGCAAAAATCAAATTAGACGAGGGCTGTTTGACTGGCTGGGATAAGATCAACTAAGTCGGGTGCAAATTGCTCAAACTTGCTAACTTGCTCTGTTTTCTGGCGCCGCTGGGCGTGTAATTCACAGTTAGCAATAACTTCCGGATCAATTCGATTCGCGTCGTTGTGCAATGCCAGAGGTTCCGGATGCATGCACATCCAGAGTAACAAGCTTGCTTGATTTTGTGCTTGCAAGAACTGCGAATATTGAGTCAATACTTGAAAATCTTTGTCATTAGCACTGCATGATGGATTGCGGTAGTAATGCGTAACTGTTGGTGTACTCGCCGCAAGATTTTTCTCTGCATCGGTTGCTGACTCTATGCGTAGACGCTCAGTCAGCTGAGTGTTTAACTGCGCCAAATAAAAACTAAAATCATGTCCATTGTGGAGTGCACGGTTTATCTGTCCGTTAAATTCCGGATCACGCTGAATAATGGATTCAATGGCAGACGACAACATAGGGCTCACAACTGATTAGCTTTCAAGTTGGTTATCGGCAAGAGAAATGCATTCTTCAGCTTGCCTTTAGCATCGCTTTGATTAACTATTCAAGTTGATACGGGCGGTATACGTTGGTTTATGGATATCATCAATTACACTAAGAAACGCTTTCTAGTTGTCGAAGATCAGCGACCTTTCCTGATCATGTTGCGCGGGTTATTAAATTCACTCGGTGCAAAGTCAGTGGCTATTGCGCAAAATGCAGAAACTGCCCTGGCACTATGTCGAAAAGAAAAGTTTGACTTTATTGTTAGTGATATCCATCTCGGCCAAGACAAGAAAAATGGCTATGAACTGATTGAAGAACTGCGTGGCCGTAAGTGGGTAAAACCTTCATCCGTTATGCTCGTCATTAGTTCAGATAGCACCCGTCATAAGGTGTTGGGCACCATTGAGAAAGAGCCAGACGACTATTTAGTCAAGCCATTTTCTCAAATTCAGTTAAAAACCCGACTTAATCGCGCGTTTCATAAACGCATGGAACTCGCCGAAGTCTATAACCTGATTGATGAAGACAACATCGCGCAAGCGATAGAACAATGTCAAGATTTGCTCAAGGGCAAACTGCATTATCGCAATAACTGTCTAAAACTGTTGTGTAATCTATATTTGCGCAATGAACAGTTTGCAGAAGCAGTTGCACTAGCAGAGAGTGTTAATGCCGCGCGTCCAGTAAAGTGGGCACAAGTCGCATTGGCACGCGGTTTGATTGGCCTGGAGAAACCTGAGCCAGCAATTGCCCTCGCTGAACAACTGATTGAGGAGAATCGGTTTTATGTTGAAGCATTTGACATTTTAGCACTCGCACACACGTTGCAAGCGGCACATGAACAGGCATTAATTGATATTAAACAGGCAATTGCAATCGCGCCTTTATCCATGCAACGGCAATATCTGGCTGCTCGAATAGCGCGTACAAATGGTGATCGCGAGTTTGCTAAAGAATGTTGCCTTACTCTTTGGCAAATAAGTAAGCGGTCGATGCATCGCGATGTAGCCCATTTCAGCAATTATGTGCGTAGCTTGTTAGACATTGCAGAGTATGCTGAAGAAAAAAAAATAAAAAACCGTTATCAGCAAGAGGCATTACTCACTCTGCAACGAAGTAAACGCGACGATGTGTTCACGCGCGGTGATGACCAATTTGATTATGGTCTATTCGAAACCATCATTAATGCTCGGATCAGTGCAATAGACGGTAAAAGTATTCAAGCCAAGCAATTAATTGAAGAAGCACAAATAAAGATTGAAGAAAATTTTACTGATTTCCCGCTTAAGTTAGCGGCCGATAGTATTGTTGTTATGGCTGACATTGGTGATTTTGAGGAAGCGGAAAAGTTGACCCGTTTGCTTGAAGAGTCAGATATCGATATCGACCCCAATATACAGTCAATGCTTGACGAGCAGGCACGAGATAGTGAGCGTCGAGAAGCTTATAAAGTACACAATAAAACCGGTATCGACGCCTATCGCGATGGTAAATATGAGACTGCTGCAGCTAGTTTTCGCGCAGCTCAGTTACTCGCTCCAGTCAATATTGGCGTGGCGTTAAATCTTATCCAAAGCCTGATTAAATTATTAGACATGCAACGAAAACCCGACGGTAAGTTGGTAAAAGAGCTGAAAGATGTCTATAAGTTAGTCAATAGTATTCCATTACGCGACATGCATCAGCAAAAACTGGATGCGTTATCAGCGGACCTCAAACCCTATGTTGAAAACGGATGATGATTATGCGTTTTGGCGCCACGTTAAGCAGTCTTTTAAGTACCCTTCTTGTTGTAGGGTGCAGTTCCACGCAGCCATGTGAGGATATTCTCGAAGTTCAACGACAAGAAGCAACCTGTCAAGAGCTGGCTCGTATCATGCGCGATGAGAAACATCCACAACAAGCATTAACCGCACGCAAACGCTACGATAGTGAGTGTGTTGATTTACGCTACTATCGCGATGGCTACGATACAATTTGTAAGGGCGAACAAAAGCCCATTGGTAATCGTGAGAATTAACGTTTAGTGCGCCGGCCTAGTGAGGCAAGCATACTGCCACTGATTACACAAAATGCGCCTACGTAGGCCAAAGTATCTAATTCACTGCTTACAAACACCTGCGGCCACAGTTGGATCGCGATTTCAGACGAAATAATCGTAAACAGTGGCGCAATTGCGATGACCGCACTGACTTTGGACGCTTCCCAAATTCCCATAGCATAGGTAAATGCACCATAGGCAATTAACGTATTTGCGCAACAGAATACCAGTGCCCAAATTTGCAATGCTGACATTTCAAAAAGGCTTGTGGGCGTCGTTATTGGTAACAGCAGCGTGCCCCCAAGAATATAAATAAGAAAAGTTAGCTGACGTGCCGTAACTGATGTCAATAATGGTTTTTGAAACAATGCGTAGGCAGCCCAACATGCGGCTGCAAAGATAATCAAAAATAAACCATATGGACTCTCATGCGAAGAATTAACAATTTGCGGTAAACGCTGGTTAAAAAACAATAACAAACCAACAAATAGTAGGATTGCGCCGATTTTTTGCTGCCGCGTGAATATCTCTTTGTAAAGGTAAACGCCACCCAACATGAGCATGAAAGGCGCTATCTGCATCAATACCTGCGCCGATTCAGGGTTTAAAAAATTAAGCGCATGGGCACTGGTTACATAATTTAATACCAGTAAAATGGTGGCAGCAAAAACCATCCACCACCCTTTTGCTGACAGCATGGCGCGTGTTGGCACTTGTCGACGCAATACCAAAATCACCAGTACCACAAATGCTGCCGAGTAAAATCGATATGCCGTAATTGTCGCGCTGTCCATTACCATTAAACAAAGCTTAAGAAAAATCGGTAAAACTCCCCACAGCACTGCGGTAGTAAATGCGAGAAGGAAGCCTAGCCCAGGTCGGCTCACCTGGGACGGTATTGCAGCAGCCGAATGACCGAGTGTTGTATTGCTCAAGCAAATTAGCTCATTAAGTCCTCAAGGTCGGCAATAATAGCGCTAATTTCTTTTGCAAGCTTGCGTTTTTGCTTATCAGTTAAAGTACTGTGGATCTCTGCGATCATGGTCGAGTACAATCGACGATTATGCTCTTGGACTTCTAACTGTCGAGCACTACGGAACTTTTCAGGGGCCAGCATCAATGCCTGCAACTCACGCACAAAGTTAGGGTTCTCATTTCTGCTAGCAAAAAGAGAGCGGGCTGCCTGCTGAACCGTTCGACGATAAGCAATCCAATCGTCATAGCTAGATTGAAAGCTGGGTACGTATAGCGTTACGATCTGTTCCTGCTCATCCGTGAGACGGCCAATCATTTCTTCTACGTCTTCGATTAAGTCTTCTTGGCGCTGCTCAAGCCGCTCTTCAGTGGATAATTCGGCGCGTTTTTCTTCACGTTCTTGATTTTCTTTTTCTAATGCTGCAAACAAGTAAACTACTTGTTCGTCACTTAAGGATGTTGCCATATTCGCTAATTCAGGAACTAACCTGTCGCGTAGGCGTTCCCAATGTTGCTGCGCCATGTCGAATTGCGCTGTGATCTGGTCGGGGGTTAATTCACTGCCCAAAGCCGCTTGTTTCACTTGCTGCAGATGCTCAACATAAAGTGCTAGTTCCTGTTGTCGATGCCACTTCAGCCAATTATGCAATTTGTCATCGAAGTCCCTCTCCTGTTGGTCAGTAAATTCAATGTAGTCATCAACGTACCAATAAACCAACCAATCTAAATTGTTATAGGCAAACTTAGATGAACAACCACTAATAAAAACTAAAAGAATGCCAATTAAAAGCCAGTGGCGCATGAATTCAAAACTCCTCTAAGAAAACACCGAGACAATCAATCGTCAAGGTAACTACAGCAGGTTACAGTTTACAAAACTTTGTGCCATATTCACTTGCCCACAATGTAAGCGAATGTAACTTGCCAAATGGAAAATGCTTGAGTAGCGTATATGCTTGATACGACCAATAATCAGTAAAAGGATTCCCGTCTTGACG
This sequence comes from Alteromonas sp. DYW1, assembly GCF_059752595.1. Taxonomy (NCBI): domain Bacteria; kingdom Pseudomonadati; phylum Pseudomonadota; class Gammaproteobacteria; order Alteromonadales; family Alteromonadaceae; genus Alteromonas; species Alteromonas sp. DYW1. The sequence goes on from NZ_CM186038.1 coordinate 2,004,888, forward strand.
AAAAAAGTTGCAGTGTTGACATCGGGTGGCGATGCGCCAGGCATGAATGCATGTATTCGAGCGGTAGTATTAGCTTGTGAACAACATGGCTATCAAGCAATGGGATATCTGCATGGTTACAACGGTTTACTGCAGCAACAACTAAAACCATTAAAAACGCAGGATATGCATAACCTTATCCAACGCGGAGGTACAGTCCTGCATAGCGCTCGTTGTTTGGAGTTCAAAACCGTTGAAGCAGGCAAATTAGCCGCTGAAAATCTCCGTGCAGCGAATATCGATGCACTCGTCGTCATTGGCGGTGATGGTTCATTTCGCGGTGCCCATCACCTGAGCCAATTTTGGACCGGCCAAATAATCGGGTTACCCGGTACTATCGATAATGATATTTACGGCACTGATGCAACCATAGGCTATTACACAGCTATCGAGACCGCGGTCAGTTCCATTGATAAAGTTCGCGACACTGCTGATGCATTCGAACGCATTTTCCTCGTCGAAGTAATGGGTCGTCACGCCGGCTTTATTGCCTTAAACGCTGCTTTGGCCTCTGCTTCTGATCATGTCATCGTGCCAGAATTATTTCAGTCAGAAGATATCGCTTTAGACGCCATGATCACTGAATTAGATTACCGCCGCAAAACCCACGGCAGTATCAGTTACATTGTAGTTGTGGCTGAAAACGTCTGGCCGGGCGGTATAAGTAATCTTGTTAAAGCGCTGGAAACTCGCACTGGAAGTGAGGTGCGCCCAGTTATACTGGGACACGTCCAGCGCGGTGGTTCTCCCGTTCCGCAGGACCGGATCCTAGCCAGCAAACTGGGCGCCCAAGCGATTCAAGCCATTAGTTTAGGCCAAAGTGGGGTCATGATTGGTGAGGTCAACGGGGCACCGGTCGCAGTGCAGCTAGAGCAAACCTGGCAACAACAAAAGCCCTTAGAAGACTTTTGCGTGCAGACCATGCGTCAGTTAGTGAATGCAACTACTGACTAAATAGCGTTATAAATCCATCGCGGCTTTAACTCGGTCGCGATGACTTCGGCTCACTTTCAATTCGGTGTCGTTATGCAAGATCAGGTGATACTCACCGCTGACATGACTAACCAACTTTTTGACAAAATTGATATTTACAATAGCTGAACGGTGCACCCGAATAAACATTTTGGGATTTAACGATTGCTCTAATTCTTTCATTGTTTTACGCATGATGTGCATACCATCTCTTGCATGCACACACATATAATCGCCTGCAGCATCTACCCATTGGATATCAGACACCGGCACGCGCGTGACTTCAGAACCATCCTTTATCGACATAACATCAGGATAAGGAGATGCCTCTACTGGCTCACCCGCGGCTAACTTGCGTAAAATTTCTTCACAATCATCACCAGTCAGATCGGCCACTAAACTGACCAATTTTTCAGTGTTATTTTGACTCTGCTCTCGGGTTAAAACGTCACGGACTTTGCGCAGTGCTTGCTCTAAACGCACATCATCAATAGGCTTTAGCACATAATCCAATGCATGAATATCAAAGGCCTTAATCGCATAACTGTCGTAGGCTGTTACAAATATGATCAGTGGCATCGGTTGGCGCAGGTCGCGCAGTTTCTGGATGACTTGAAAGCCGTTAAGTTCAGGCATTTGAATATCCAGAAACACCAAGTCCGGGCGTTGCTGGGGGATCATAGTTACCGCATCCAAGCCGTTGCTGCATTCGCCCACTATTTCCACATCATCATGTGCTTGCAACCGCAATTTTAACCCCTGTCGAGCGAGTGGCTCGTCATCGACGATCATTACCTGTAATGCTTGATTACTCATTATCAGCTTCCTTTACCTCAAAGGGTATACGAATACTGACACGCAGACCCTTTGGTTGATTATTAGCAATAACAAATGAAAAATTCTTGCCATACAGCGAATGCAATCTCTCACGAATATTGGGTAGGCCAACACCATTTTCTCGGGCCAATTTACCTTGTTTGATTTCTGCACCCGGACCATTGTCGGCTACATCTAGCAATAAATCACTGCCAAACACACGCGCATGGATGGTAATCGTACCGTCTTTACTCATTTTTGAGATCGCGTATTTAATGGCATTTTCAATCAGCGGCTGCAATATCATACTCGGAACCAAAGCCATTTCACATCGCGGTTCAATTTCCCAATTCACGGTTAACCGTTCATCAAAGCGTACTTTCTCAATATCTAAATATAAGCGCAACGCTTGGATCTCTTGCGCCAACGGCACGCGTTTAATCGGGTCGTTGTCGAGCGAATAACGTAAAAAATTACTCAACCGCGTAACCATAGTTTCCGCAGTTGAGTTCTCTTTCATCAGGATCAATGTTGAGATTGCGTTTAAAGTATTAAATAAAAAGTGAGGATTGAGCTGATAACGCAACATGCGGATATGCGCTTGGTGCGCCATAGTCGTGGCTTTCAATGCGAGCTGCTTTTCTTTTTGCAGCATTTGAAAGTTTTTAATACCAAAATACAAACCGCCCCAACACACAATCATAATCAGGGAGTTGATGGTATTCGCAGTATACATATACCACTCTTCAGGACGATAACCGTGCTTATATATTTCCCAATAATTGATGTTTTTAACGACGGCCCACACCAGAGCAACCACATAACTCGACAACGTGACTGCAGTCAGCATTTTGACGATAGATTGCTGCCGCGCCCAGCGAAAGACATAGCGTAGCGGAATAGTTAACAACCAGCCAGCGTAGGCATTCAGCACGATAATGAATAGCCAGATCGCGCGCATGTCATGCAGAAATGAGCCAATGTAATAAACAATGGCAAACCCTGCCCATCCTGCTGAATGCAGAGCCCAGAACAGACGCTCGTTATTATCAAATACTTTTTGCCAGCGGCTCACAACGGAAACTTCTTGAAAAACATAAGTCGATTATAAGAGTTATTGAATAGAGAAAAGATGCGCTGGTCGTATCAACGCATCGACTGGTCGCAGATTGTTGAATTAGAAGAGGCCATAACAACATGAATGCCACCGGATAACTGCCCGAAAAATCGGGCATAAAAAGTTATACGCGTGACTATGTCGAGCAGAGTGGACTAGTAGCTTATATTTAAACGCTTCAACCAATGTACCCACCACCAAGCAGGACCCACTAATAAAAACCGTAAATCTTCAAAAAATGAGGGCTTTTTACCTTCTACTTTATGCCCGACGAACTGCAATATCCACATTACGACAAACAGGCTGATAGAAAAGTACAACACTTCAATATCAAAGTGGACTAATAAACGAATACAGCCAAAGGCTGCGAGGGTCAATAAGGTCATCGCTGCCCCAATTGGACCCGATAACTTAAAGTAGTAATACAGCACAGGAATAGCTGCAATATGAGCAAAATTAACATTAAACTGGGCAATAAAATCGGGAACAGGAATTGACCATATCAGACCAATGGTTACCAGATAAATCGCTGGTACAGCAATCGCATGGATTGCAATATTGGTTTTATTTTGATGGCTTTCACCGTATTTATTCAACAAGGCTTCAATCTGGCGCATGTCATTCTCCGTCGTATTTATAGGTTTATTATGTGACGCTTTAATAGAATATCGACGTCGTTGTTCGCCGTCGCAAATTGGATCCCTAAAAACAAATATCCATCTTCCGCTTTACTATTGCGGATAACCCCTTCTAGGATCACGGTCTTTTCACTCAAATCCACACACAATGTGACTGGTTGCTCAGGGTCGATTGCATCTGCTGGCATCTCATCAAGTAGCGATTGTGCAACAGCAATCCGGCAACCGCTTTGCGATACATCAACGATTAGGCTATTCAGCGCACTGCTGTGCTCTGCCAAGGTCAACTCTGCTGCTATTCCTGGTGATGCGCGCTTTTCAGACCGCAGGCCAAGACTTTGTAAATTGCGTGGGAAGGTAGTAAAAAACAGTGCACCAGGTTGTGATTGTATATGATTAATCTTGGCTTTAAAGGCGATAACTTGCCCATTTTGCCCTTCCAGCACATAGCGTATAATCACCGTATTTTCCGGATACAGAACATCTTTCATCACGCCGTATTTTTTTAAACTTGGAAATTGAAAAATAAGTGAGCGCGGATAGTCCATACCAACATATGTGGTCTTAACCCGTTTCGGACTGGTGGGAGTAGAAACTTGAAGATCAACTATTGAGCCCGGTTGCAATGCGCGCAAGCTCGCCAGATCATCTGCTGAAATACCCGTTACCTTGGAGTTTTTATTTTTTGTCACGACAAATTATTGGTAACCTTTAATAGCAAAATCATAATCGCCCTGTTGCCACAAAGCAATGGCGATTGTGACTCAACCCTAATCCTCACAGAGTAACTACTAAAATGTCTGATATTGCCGTCATTGAATACCACCTTACACCCGCTTCAATCAGCCAGCATTTGTTTTCCGTGTGTATTGCAATACCAGCTCAACCGCAAACCACACTTACATTGAGCATGCCCGCATGGATCCCTGGTAGCTACATGATCCGTGACTTCAATAAAAACATTGGTGAATTCAAAGTCGTTGATACACAAGGTCACCGCTTGGAGTGGCACAAAACAGATAAGCAAACCTGGCGGATTGGTACGCAGGGAAAAGGCTGTATTATCACGTATAACGTTTACGCTTTTGATTTATCTGTCCGCAGCGCTTACCTGAATGATGAATATGGCTTCATTAACGGCACAAGCGCTTTCATGATGGTACATGGCGCAGAAGCGTTTGCTTGTCGTGTGCATCTTAAACTGGACAATCCACGCTCGACTGATTGGCGAATTGTTACCGGTATGCCTTGCGAACAGGCTGATGAGATTGGCAACGGTACTTACTTCGCACCCAACTATCAACAATTAATCGACTACCCCATTTTATTTGGTAAGTTTATTCAAGCGTCGTTTCGTATCGATGATTTAGAGGTCGTATTGGTGTTCACCGGCGACTTGCCATTGGATCTAACTCGCATGGGGAACGATTTAGCCCCGGTCCTACGTCAGCACATGCAAATGTTCGCAGATACGCCGCCAGTCGGAAAGTATTGGTTTATCACTCTACTCACAGAACAAGGCTATGGTGGCTTAGAGCACAGCAATAGTTCGGTATTGATGTTTCCGCGTTGGGATCTACCCCTCACGGGGGAAGAGCAAGTATCTGACGCAAAGTCAGAAAGTTACCGTGATTTTCTTGCGCTATGTAGCCATGAATTTTTACATACTTGGCACGTTAAACGCATTAGACCAGCCGTTTTTAGCACCTACCAACTAGATAAAGAGTCTTATACCAATCAATTGTGGATCTATGAGGGTTTCACGAGTTTTTATGATGACCTTGCATTAGTTCGGGCTAACGCCATCACAGCAGAGCAGTATTTAGCGATGATCGCTAAAAATATCACTCGACTATTGCGCAATCCCGGTCGCTTAAAACAAAGTGCGGCCGAATCAAGTTACGATGCCTGGACTCGCTTTTATCAACAGGACGCAAATTCAATCAACCACATCGTGAGTTATTACACTAAAGGGGGATTGATTGCTTTATGCCTTGATGTGTACCTGCGCAAGGAATCCCGAGACCAAATCAGTTTAGATGATGTGATGCGTCATCTTTGGCATTCATTTGGAAAGAAATCCATTGGTACACCCGACAATGTTATCCATAAAATAGTTGAGTCTTTGCTCGGAGAATCACCCGATAAACAACTCCATGAGTGGGTTTATCAAGCGGGTGAGTTGCCACTGACAGAGTCACTAGCAGAAATTGGCGCTACGCTGCATCTCTCCCATGCTCAGGATTTCGATGATCTTGGTGGTAAAAAGTCAGAATCCGCCATGCACAACGGACTCGGAATTAGCGTAAAACCAGCCGAAACGGGCCTCACTATTCAACAAGTACGGGAAGGCAGCAACGCGTGTCAGGCTGGGCTGCAAGTGGGCGATCGCCTGATCGCGTTGGACCAGTGGGTGGTGAATAAAACCACATTAAATAGGCTTCTTCAGCAGAGTAAACGCAAGGTCACACTAACCATAATACGCGATGGACGATTAATAGCCCTGAATTGCCAACTAAAAGAAACAGCACCTGATACGGCATATATTGAACTGAAGGATCCTGTGCGCTTCGCTCAGTGGCTGGGTCATACGAAATAACGGGTTAATCGCGTTCTGGCACCAACAGTTGCGGGTCGACTCTTACACGGCCCCAATTGATTCGCCAATCCAAATGCGCGCCAGTGACTCGCCCTGTGTCACCGATTTCAGCGATTAGTTGGCCTTGCTCTACTTTATCACCTGCACTCACATGCGCCTTATTTAAATGAATAAAGGTCGATGTCACCTGATGTCCATGATCAATGATTAAAGTGCCACCAGAATAATACATATCCGGCACAAACAAGGTAACAACACCATCCGCTGGCGCGACCACAGGTGTACCAACAGGCGCTGCGACATCAACACCATAATGTGGTCGTTTAGGTTGGCCATTTAACACACGTTGACTGCCGTAAACGCCGCTAATAGGACCTTCAGCGGGCCAAATAAATGACTGTGAGAAAAACACAAAATCAGTATTGCCAGCACGTGCTTTGGCAACTTGTTGATTATCATTCTTGATCCGCGCTAATACCTCTTGCGGTGGACTGACCATTTTCTCTGGTAGCCCATCTATGTGTTGAATTTTATACTCTCGACTTGGTAACGCGTAACGCTTTTCAAAACGTTCGCCCTGTGCTTCCCAACTCAGTGCTATTTCTCCGCTAGCATCGCGGCTAATACCAAATACGAACCATCCGTCTGGGCTAATCTTGAGCGCTTCACCCTGATAAAAAATCGCATCAGCGTGTGTCACTTGCCCACGAACTAATGCACCTGGCTGCGGCTTATCAATTAATGTAAATGGCGCTGCATATGTGAGACCAATAAACAGCCAGCAGAATAAAAAGGTACACACCTTACGCATGGGCGATTGCCCCCTTGCCTACACCTTCAAAAGCTATCACTTTAACTTCATTATGCCCACACAGGCGGCGCTGTTCAGCGAGCATAAATTGAGCAAGACATTCTACCGTTGAATCGGTTGCGATGATTTCACTCTCAGCCTGCGCAATGACTAATTCGAAATAACCTTGTGATGCCTCATACGCAAAGCAATGGGCATAGTCCAATGCGTGATCCAACTCAGTTAGATGTAAATCGCCGGGGGAGACAACATCATCCTGACTACCAATATAAATATCACACCAGCGTTCAGCCCAGTATTGTTCTGCCTCAATATTCTCTTTGCCGTGCTCATACACAATAACTTTAGAACGATGCCCATGCGCTATACGCTGGCAGTTACCGTCATGTTTCTTGAGACCATGAGTGTAATGATAAAACGGCGTTGGGATTGCTTCAGTACGCAAGTGCAGCGTGATGTCATCCACATTGTCGGGGAGATGTGTCGCAATGATATCTTTTAAGTATTGGCTCACCGAAGCCATATCAACTTCTTCGGCATAGACAAATGCATAGGCTTCATCCGGGCAGTACAAATAGATGCTGCCTTCTTCTCCAGTGTCCCGCTTACGATTAAAATTCACTTGTACCATACCAACATCGGTATGATGGATGACCTTGGTACAATTTGATTCTACTGGCACCAATAGTTTGTGATCGACATATTCATCGATCAGTCGTTTAAGATCTTTTTTTACTTTGCCGAAGTCTTGGATCATGCTTTCTTCGTTTAGCTCACCGGCTAACACAACATCGACAATCCAACTTTCTCCTACCATCCCACGTTTAGGACATAAATAGGAAAAATCCATCACGGTTAAATCGTTAACAAATAACTGCATAGTACCTTTTCAGTGTAATAATTGGGTCAACTAGCCCCTACTCAGACTGATTATAACCAGCGTGAGCGATTATGTCCGACGTTATGCCGATTATTTCTCATGGCGCAAAAGTTGATCTTTTAAATTCGGCGGAATACCGCGGATCACCATGGTGTCGGTCTGCGCATCATATTTCACTTTGTCGCCGTATAAATGCCGATCAAAACTCAACGTGATCCCGCCGCCTTGACCACTAAATTTGGCTAATTGCTTGATGACTGTTTTATCCGGTTGGAAAGTATCTTCTATTACAGAGTCTGAAGCCTGCACGAATTGGGTGAAGTCAAAATTTTGCTCTGTATCTGCCGGCAAACGTGCGCTTAGTTCACTGAGTTGAATGTCGTCTCCACTCGCAATTTTCTCTTTATAATAGTCTTTCACCGCCTCACGATGCTGGTGCTTCTCTTCGCCATTAAGTTGCTCTTGCGCTAAATAGGCATCAACACTATTGATCAGTTGCGCATTCTGCTGTTTAACATCCATCAACTCTTCACACCCTAAAAAGGCCATAAAGAAGTCAGCAACCTTGCGGCCCATTCGACCTTTAATAAAACTAACATAACGTTCTTTTTCTGGCTGTACTGAGTATTGGGTTAGGTCAATACGCGCGGCGAGTTGCATTTTAGCTAAATCTAAATGCTCACTGATTGTGAGTTCCAATTGATCATCAACGTGAACATGTTGCTGGGTATTCAGCAAACATACCATTAAATAATCAGTGGCCAAAAATTCATAGCGACAAAACACTAAAAATCCAGTTTCTACCATTTGCATGTCAGCCATTGTCGCGATCAGGTGCGCTGCACTTTGCTGGGTAAATGCTTGGAAGACCTGTTCAGCTGATTGATTTTCGTCGCCCTTTAACAAGTCATTTAATGCTTGCTTGAATTCAAAGGCCTGCACGTGATCAGACTCTGCAAACTTACCTATCCCTTTACTCGGTTTACCATTAAATGCATGGTTGATTTGAGCTGCCAGAGTCTCTATAGACGGAGTTACCGCTATACAGTTGTCACGCGGAATTAGCGTTAGTTTTTTTTCTGCATTGACGAGTAATTGATGAACGATAAATTGATGAATGACTGCACTCATTGATAAACGGTATCCTCAGTCGCGATAAACGACAGATTTAGATATGAAGACTAATTAGTTTTTCAATACCTTATTGCGAAATTGGGTAAACTTTGCGATAAACTTTGTTATCGTGAAAGCAGGGATTATAATCGATCTTAAGAAAAATCCATGCCTTTTGACGCATTACTTCAAAAATAGAGAATTGCATGCCTATACAATCACGTTATTCCAATCAACAAATTGAATCGATCATGCATGATCTCGTCGACGTACTAAATAAACACCAGTGTGACCGGGATTTAGCTCTAATGGTGTTAGGCAATACTATCACCACCGTGCTTACCCAGCAGTATGATGTTGAGCAACGCCAAAGTGTGGCGGAGCAATTCAGTGCGGTAATGTTAAAAAGCGTGAAGCAAGCACAATGATCTTAGCCGAATCACCTCGCCGTCAACGTGTTACCAAACTTGTCAATTGGGGGCATTGGTTTGCACTTGCCAATATCGTCCTAGCCCTAATTATTTCATCAATTTTTATATTTTCTTCGCCGCAGTCCGGCACTGCGATTGGATCGGTGTATTTACTGGCTAACTGGTTTGGGCATATTGGTTTTTTGACCTTTTGTGGTTTTGTGATTTTTATCTTACCGCAGTGTTACTGGGTCACTAACCCTAGGCTCGTCAAAGGCAGTAGTTCAGTTATTGCTGCGGTAGGTCTCGCATTGTTGGCGTTGGATGCGCTTATTTTTAACCGTACCGGTTTTCATATTACGCTTAATTCCGCAGAGCTAGTGCGCTCAGAGACGCAAACCCAACTTAGTCTATTTAGTTGGCAACAATGGGGTTATTTAGCACTTTTGTTTGTTGTATGGCTTGGCTTTCAACTCGTCATCGCGAATGCCATCTGGAAGCGGATTGACCGCTTAACTCGACACAAAATTGGTATTCCAGTAACGAGTTTTTTTGTCTTGTGTTTTGTTAGCAGTCACGCAATGCACGTGTGGGCTGATGCGCGCTTATATCAACCGATTATTAAACAAGACAATATGTTCCCACTTTCCTATCCGGCCACGGCAAAAACCTTATTGTCGAGATATGAATTACTTGATTTAGAAAGCTACCAACAGCGGAAGCAGCTGCAGTTTAACCCAGAACTCAAAAGCGTCAATTACCCGCTTTCCTCACTGTTTTGTAGCATTGATACATCTCAATCGCTTGCCCTTTTTGTGCAAACAGATGATAGCCCAATGCCTTTTCTGGAAGATTTCGACCTTCGCCGCAACGAACGTTTCTTTGTTACATCAAAGGACATGCAATCCTTGGTAGAAACAACACTTTTTGGCGTGCCTGAGATCTATTCACAGAGTTTGAAAAACCGCTCTCCCGTATTATTTGATATGGCAGAGGCCTTTGACATGCCTCTCGTGATTGATACCGATCCAGGGTTAGTTCCAAACAAAGGTAAGGCGGTTGTCAGTCAAGATGGACTGCGCTTTGTGAACACCATTGTTGGTGGAAAAATAGTAATAGTATTCGCCACCGGCGCGGATATAGAACATTGGTTGTCACTACCCAGTATTCGCAAGTCACACTTATTGATTGCTACCGGTTATGAGCCGGAAGCTCCAGAGACTTCAGGTACTTTGTACTCTACTGCTGATATTGCGAACACTATTGCGAGCACGGAGGACTTGATCCCCACGGCTCTAAACATGTTGGGGTGTGGCGCCAGCGTCGGTCTGTATTCGACGGGGCAAAATTTATTAGCTCCGCAGCGCCAATGGTTAGTCAGCACCAGTGGAGACAAAATAATTCTATTACACGGTAATTTGCGCACTGAAATTTTAAGCAACGGTAATTACACCATCACGGATATTGCCAGCGGTAATCGCAGTAACGCTAATCTTAATACGGATTTATTCAGTCAGGCTATCAAACACTTGAGTCGGTTCTCAACGCCATAGTATTACGTAGGTACAGCTATATCGTCTAAATGATGTGCAATGCTTACATGGGAGCTTTGCACTTGTGCTTGGTGCGAAGCAAGTTTGGCTTCTTCCTTACCACTGGGATCAAATAACACTATCTGCTTAACTCCAGCACGCGAAGCAGCAAGAACATCGGTCAACTTGTCACCAATCATCACACTTGCACTTAAATCTAACTGCATTTCATCTGCAGCGAGGCGGAACAACCCCGGCTGCGGCTTGCGACATTCACACAATATTTGTTGACCGTAATCGGGGTGGTGAGGGCAAAAGTAAACGGGTACTGTAGCAATTCCTCGCTTGCGTAACTCAACTTGAATTAAGTCCATAAAATGGAAAAACTCATCTTCGCTGTAGATACCGCGTGCAATGCCCGATTGATTGGTAATGATTACAGGCTTAAATCCTGCGGCTTGAAAGCGAAGGATAAGGGGAAAGATACCCTCAATAAAATCCAGATCCTCGGGACGATATACGTACCCGTGGTTAACGTTAATTACGCCATCACGGTCGAGTAGTAACGCACGTGTCATGCTAGCTGCCATACCTAGGCTTCCTAGTGCTGGGCACAGCAGCCCTCAGCTACTGCGCAGAAAACAACTTAAAGATACTGGAAAAATCCAGCTTACCATTACCTAAGCCACTGTGCAGCTTATATAAATTCTGTGCCTGTGAGCCCATTGGTACGTTCGAATTTGACTGCGCAGCACATTGCATAGCAAGCATTAGGTCTTTCTTCATTAAATCGACCATAAAACCGCCTTGATAGCCATTGGATGATGGTACATTAGGCATCACATCAGGACAGGGGTTATACAGCTCTAACGTCCAGTTACGGCCTGAACTTTGTAGCATAATTTCTGACAAAACTTTGGGATCTAAACCATTATCGATACCCATTTGTAAGGCTTCTGAAGTACCTGCCATTAATACCGACAACAGCATGTTGTTACAAATCTTGGCAATTTGTCCGGCCCCATGTGCACCAGCATGAAAAATATTTTTACCCATGGCATCAAGAACGTCGCGCGCTTGATCTAAATCACTTGCGTCGCCACCCACGATGAAGGTTAAAGTACCGGCTTTCGCTCCGCCAACACCCCCTGATACCGGTGCGTCGATGAAACGGATCCCATGGGTACGCAATGTTTGTGCAACGGCCTTGGCTGAATCTGCATCGATCGTACTACAGTCAATCACAAGCGCGTTGGCTTTAAGCTCATCAACTACACCGCAGTCTTGACTGTACAAAGCGCGTACATGATTACCTGCAGGTAGCATTGAGATAACAATATCCGCGCCTTTAACTGCTGCATTGGCTGAATCTGCAACACTTGCCCCTACCGACTGTAGCTGAGCCATGGCACTGTCTACCAGATCAAAAACAGTTACCGAAAAACCCGCCTTGACTAAGTTTTCTGCCATTGGGCCACCCATGTTGCCCAAACCGATAAACGCTACTTGTGTCATTATACTTTACCTAACATCGCAAGAGGATGATTACTACCATCCCAAGGTGAGCTAAAAAACCATTCGATGGTTTCTACTGGAACATCAGAAACTGATGCAAAACGCCACTGCGGTTGCATATCTTTATCAATTAACAAAGCCCTAACCCCTTCAGCGAATTCTCCGTAACTGCCGCATCGACAAGATAAATCGAGTTCCATACGGAAGCAGTCTGCAAGGGACATATCGGCACCACGCTGTAACTGTTGGAACACAATGTGCGCCGTAATCGGCGAGCCATTGGCTAACCCTTTCTGGGCTTTTGCCAACCATTTGTTATCACTTGAATCCAATGCCAACAGGCCTGCAACAACTTCCGCTAACGTTTCTTTACTACAGACATTATCGATAGTTGCTTGCATTCCAGCGAGTAAACCCTCGGGTTTACTGTCGTACGAGATATTGTGCAACGTCAGCAGTACATCACTGGAAATACTGTGCATTTCGCGTAAGGCATTTTTGCTTTCACGCTGTTCCGGCCAAGGTTGTCTGATGAGTGCATCCAGGCAATCTTCACAACTGTACTCACCCACATAGAAATTAGCCAAGCCTGAATATAATGCGTCAGTGGCATTGATACTGGCTCCGGTAAGCCCTAAGAATAAACCGACTTTGCCGGGCATGCGGTTTAAGAACCAAGTGCCACCCACATCTGGATACAAACCAATAGTGATTTCTGGCATGGCAATGCGTGATGATGCAGTAACTACGCGATGACTTGCGCCATTAAAAAGGCCAAGCCCGCCGCCCATTACGATCCCCTGCCCCCATACAATAATGGGCTTTTCATAGGTATGAATGCGATAATCTAATTGATACTCAAAATTAAAAAAGTCTTCCAAGAATGCAGGCGTTTTATCTGGCTCCTGCTGCATGGCATTGTACATAGAAACGATATCACCACCGGCACAGAATGCTTTATCTCCTTGTGAGTCCAATACCACACAGACCACATCAGGATTTGAGTCCCACTCTACCAACTGCGCATCGATCCGACGCACCATAGACAAATCAATAGCATTCAATGCCTGCGGTTTATTCAGTTGAATGTAGCCAATTAGCGCGCCATGTTGCGCAGCTATGGTTTTACAAATCACACTTTGTTCAGACATACCGATCCCTATAGTATTTCAGCTGCATCAGATAATAGACGACGGGCAATAATAACGCGCATTATTTCATTGGTGCCTTCTAAGATCTGATGTACGCGCACATCACGGACGTGACGTTCCAAAGGGTATTCTTTGATATAACCGTAGCCACCGTGGATCTGCAGAGCTTCATTACAAACTTTAAAGCCTACATCCGTTGCGAAGCGCTTCGCCATTGCGCAATAAGTCGAGCGATCAGGATGCTTATTATCTACTTTGCTTGCAGCCAAGCGCACTAATTGCCGCGCTGCGACTAATTCAGTGTTCATATCGGCCAGCTTAAACTGCAACGCCTGAAAAGCCGCCAAAGGCTTACCAAATTGTTGACGTTCGAGCATGTATTCTCGTGCCGTGTTCAGTGCTTGTTGCGCCGTGCCAATCGAGCAGGTCGCAATATTGATCCGACCGCCATCTAGACCTTGCATCGCCAACTTAAATCCATTGCCTTCTTGATCCAGCAAGGCATGTGAAGGAAGGCGTACATTATCAAAAGTAACCATGCGCGTCGGCTGAGCGTTCCAGCCCATTTTTTCCTCAGCTTTACCGTAACCGACACCTTCAGCGTTGGCGGGAACAACAAACGCAGAAACGCCGTTTGCGCCATCACCACCAGTACGGGCCATAACTACCAACACATCCGTCGAACCGGCACCTGAAATAAATACTTTGGAGCCGTTTAAAACATAATCGTCACCGTCGCGACGCGCATGAGTTTTTAATGAAGCTGCGTCCGAACCAGAGCCGGGTTCAGTTAAACAATAAGAGGCCAATTTTTCGCCGCTCACCAGTGTTTCACACCATTCATCTTTAATCGCCTCTGTGCCCCATGTTGCGATCATCCAAGTGGCCATATTGTGAATGGTTAACATTGCAGTGGTGGTAGTACAGCCCATCGACAACTGTTCAAAAATAATCGACGAATCTAAGCGCGATAATCCCAAGCCACCTGCGTCTTCAGGAGTATATAAACCACAAAATCCTAACTCGCCGGCTTGACGAAAAGTTGCTACCGGAAATATGTGTTCGCGATCCCATTCTGCAGCAAAAGGGGCTAGTGCTTGGTCTGCAAATTGTTTAGCGGTTTCAGCAAACGCAATTTGATCATCAGTTAATTCGAAATTCATACCTCAAACTCCGCTTATCGCAATGAAATTGTCATGTTCGGGCCCGACGGAATATCATTCTCAACCCACCGCGATGTAATCGTTTTGGTCTCAGAATAAAAACGGATAGCCTGCTTTCCGTACGCATGCAAGTCTCCATAAAAGGAGTTCTTCCAACCGGTAAATGAGAAGAAAGGTAATGGTACTGGGATCGGAATATTGATCCCCACTTGCCCAACCTCGACTTCACTCTGGTACTTACGCGCTGCAGCACCACTATTGGTAAAAATCGACGTGCCGTTACCGTACGGATTTGCATTAACTAACGCTAACGCTTCTTCCAGCGTATCCACACACATGCAGCACAACACCGGTCCAAAAATTTCTTCCTGATAAATGCGCATATCAGTAGTAACATTAGTAAATACCGTTGGTCCTACCCAGTTACCGTCTTCATAGCCCGCTACCGTAACCTCTGAGCCATCAACTAAACAGGTTGCGCCCTGCTCTTTACCCGAAGCGATTAATTCGAGTACGCGGGCTTTAGCTTGCGGGCTGATCAAAGGACCGAATCCAGCCTCTATATCATCCCAAAGACCAGGGCGAACGTTGGCGATACGTTGCGCCAGTTCTTCAACCCACTGCTGACTTTCACCAACAAAAACTGCAACAGAAATGGCCATACAACGCTGACCAGCAGCACCGACAGATGCGCCTACCATGTTATTAAGAACGTGCTCTTTGTTAGCATCCGGCATAATAACCGTGTGGTTTTTCGCGCCAGCAAAACACTGCGCACGTTTCATGTTGGCAGTCGCAGTCCGATAGATATATTGACCGACAGGAACTGAGCCAACAAACGATACCGCTTTTACGGTTGGATGATTCAATAATATATCTACCTGCTCTTTACCCCCGTGCACGATATTCAATACACCCTCAGGGGCTCCTGCCTCAATAAATAACTCAGCTAAGCGCATCGGAGTCAATGGATCTTGCTCAGAGGGTTTTAGAACAAAAGTGTTACCACAGGCAATTGCCATCGGGAACATCCACAGTGGGATCATCGCTGGGAAGTTAAAAGGTGTTATCCCAACACAAACCCCCAAAGGCTGAATGTAACTGTAAGTATCAATATTGCGCGCAACATTCTCAACCGTCTCCCCCATCATTAAGGCGGGAATATTCATAGCCTGTTCAACCACCTCAATACCGCGCCAGACATCTCCTTTTGCGTCATCAAAAGTTTTTCCAGTTTCACTCGCTAATATTGTTGCCAATTCGTCATGATGCTCCTTCAATAAATGTTGGTAGCGCATCATGACACGCGCACGTTCAGGAGTAGGAACTTTACGCCACGTAACAAAGGCCTTTTCCGCGGCAGCGATTGCTGCTTCTACTTCACTGTCAGTAGCAACCGGCGCTTGTGCAATCCCTTTATTGTTAGCGGGATTAGTGACGGTAATGAATTGTTCAGTTTGCGACTCAACGAATTTGCCGTTGATCAATAATGGGACAGTTTGCATGGACATACCTTAGTTCACAAAAATGATGGTGTAACAATACCTGCATCTTACCTTGACGTAAACGTCAACTGGTCTTACATCCAATCTCTCAATGTAAAATAAATGTGACGCAATCTAGGTAAAGTTCCGAATAATTGGCTCCCTGTGTGTCCTAGCGCTAATCACACGCAAAAGCCCTCTCCCGTATGCATTGGGGTATACTTATTCGTTTTAAGGTTATTATTAACAATACATAAACATAATTCTGATAATGATGTTTGTGTGCCGAATTGATATGCTCACACCAGATGCTCAATAAATGACCACTGTTATGCAGCCAAATTTACGTTTAGCCATCGTTGAAGACAATGCCAGTGCGCGTATTCATCTACGTAGTCATCTGCTTGCGCTAGGCAATCTAGAGATCTTCAGTTTTAGCAATGGGAAAGAGCTAAAGGCGGCACTGCGCACCCAGTCTGTGGATATTGTAGTTAGTGATTTTCACTTAGGGCAAAATAAAAATGGCGTAGAATGGATTAAGAATCTGCAAAAAGCAGCAATGCTTAAACCTTCCACCGGGATTATTTTTATTACCTCAGATCAAACCGCCCAAACCATAGGGCAAATCCTAGATATTCAACCTGACTTTCTGTTGGTGAAGCCCTATACCATGCGTACTATCAAACAAATTGTTACGCAGTACTTAAATATTCGTAGTCTTACAGGGGGGGTATTAACTGCACTTGATAACAATGAGCATTCAACGGCACTAACTCAATTAGATAAAGTCATTAAAAATCCAGCAGCCAAACGCTATTCAATGCATCTATTAAAAATGCGGGCGCGTATTTTAATGTTAATGAAAGACTATGTGCGTGCGATGGAACTCTATGAGTCTGTTCTGCAACGGTCAAGCAGTGTTATTTGGGCACGTTGGGGTAGGATCCGTTGTTTATTCATGCAGGGCGATTGGGATCAATGTCAACAAGCCATCAGTGACCTTCTCGACTTACAACTAACGCAGAATAAAGCCTATGAATGGTTGGCCTGTATCGCCTTCGAAGAAAACAATTTCGCTAAAGCTGAGCAGTGGTTAGATAACATTAAAATGAGTGAGTTAACGTTACAGGCCACGCGTCTTAAAACGCTAACTTACCAAATGCAGCAACGCTTAGATGATGCGATTGAATTACTCGAGCGTAAACGTATTAGCCAAATGAGCGTGCGCGAACAACGTGATGAGTTAACCTTTGAATTAGCGGATTGTCATATGCGTCATGCGCTTACCAGTAATGACAATGAGCGCCTAGAGAGTCTGCATAAAGCGAGGCGCTTGATCGGTGCTGCAGGACGCAACACAACCGATCGACAGGCACAGCAAAGGCGCGATTATATGTTATGTTTTGCCCACGTGTTGGAGGGTGATACCGATAAAGCAAAGCGCTTACTTGAGAATGACTGGATGCATGATTTTTCACGCAGTGACGTATCAACCATGATGATTGCGGCGCAGGTTTGGTTTGGCGTAGGTGATGAAGAGCGGGCCAGGCAGATCCTTGAGTTATGTGCGCTAAAATCAGCATCTTTAGATGATCAGATTGAAAGAGTCATGGTCGAAACTCAGCGCAGGCAAAGTGAGAAAGCGATAGGTTTAGCTGAACAATCGGCATTAACGCATAATCAAAAGGGTACTGAAGCCTTCGTTGCTAATCAAAACAATACTGCACTGGAACATTTTTTTGCTGCACATAAACTGGCCCAAGACATCCCTGCATTTGCAATCAACCTGCTCCAGAGCATGCTCAAAGAGCATCGCTCTAACTACCGTGGGATCCATGCGCTTGCGCTGCTAGATTCAATTCAACGCCAGTCATTATCGGCGACTAATCGCCAGCGTATCGACGAGTTGAGCGACATCATTCAGGCCGATTACGAGCATTATTTAATGCCACAGCATGCGCCGGAAAAAGAAACCACCGGAGATGCGGATCCTGTCACTGCGCCGCTCACCCATTAAACCGGCGCAATAAACTCGAGGTATCATTACGGCCACCGCCCAACGCCTGCACATCCGCGTAAAACTGATCGACTAGTGCCGTCAAAGGTAGTCGTGCGCCATGCTTGTTGGCTTCCGCTAGTGCAATCCCCAAATCCTTGCGCATCCAGTCAACGGCAAAACCAAAATCATAGTTGCCTTGCAACATAGTCGCAGCCCGGTTTTGCATTTGCCATGACTGCGCAGCGCCTTGACTTATGGTATCGATAACGGCAGCACAGTCGAGACCGGCACTTTGCCCAAAATGCAGCGCTTCGGCCAATCCTTGCACAATGCCAGCAATACAGATCTGGTTCATCATTTTGGCTTGTTGCCCTGCGCCGCAAGCACCGATCAAGCGTGTACATCTGGCATAGTGAGACAACGTGTCTACAACAGCGTCAAACACGCTCTGCTGGCCCCCTAACATAATGGTCAATTGACCATTTTCTGCGCCCGCTTGGCCACCGGACACCGGCGCATCCAAAAAACCGATGGACTGGTTCGCACAGGCCATTTCTAACTCTCTTGCAAGCGCTGCTGAAGCAGTTGTGTGATCAACTAAAATTGCACCCTTTTCTGCTGCTGCAAGCACACCATCATCACCATACACGACCGACCGTACATCATCGTCGTTACCGACGCACAGCAGAATTAATTGCGCACCTTGTGCAGCCTCACAAGGTGTCGAAAACGCTCGTCCAGTGTACTCTGTACACCATTGTTGTGCTTTAGCCGCCGTACGATTGAAGACTCGCACATTCAAACCCGCTCTTGCTAGGTGGCCCGCCATTGGATATCCCATCACGCCTAAACCGATAAAAGCTACTTCACTTATCTGCATTACTTTTTCTCATTCATGGTCGACTTTTCGCACAGTGTAACGCCCCAACATAATGCAATACAAATGCAACTAGTTTTAATGCCACCGACACACAGATTAGTTTATACTTGCGACAAATAGGTCTTAGGTTTCAGACCAGCATAAATATAAGGAATAGTTCATGTCGCAACCTATCTATCAACACGATGTTACTTTGAATAATGGCGAACTTAAGTCACTCAACGATTATGCCGGTCAGGTGATCTTGATTGTTAATACCGCCAGTAAATGCGGTTTTACGCCCCAGTATGACGGATTGCAGGCACTGTATGAGGAATATAAAGATCGCGGTTTTACGATTTTAGCTTTCCCTTGCGATCAGTTTGGGCATCAAGAGCCTGGTGACGACAATGAGATCCAGCAATTCTGCTCGTTAAATTTTAATGTATCGTTTCCACTATTCAAAAAGATTGAAGTCAATGGTGACAATGCTTCGCCTTTATTCAAACAACTCAAAGATGAAGCGCCAGGTCTATTAGGCAGCAAAGGTATTAAATGGAATTTCACCAAATTTTTAGTTGATCGTAATGGCAATACCGTAGAACGCTTTGCCCCTGCAACCAAGCCTGAAGCATTAAAGCGCAAGATTGAAGAACTCCTCTAACAAGGTAAGCCAATGGCCCAAATTACGGTCGCTTTTTTTAGCAGTAAGCACTATGACCAAACGGTGTTTGATCCACTTTGTGCTGAGCATAAAGTAACACTTCAACACTTCGAAGCTAGGCTAGATGAAACGACAGTAGCTTTAGCTAAAGGCTGTTCGACCGTATGTGTCTTTGTTAACGATGAGCTAAACTCGAATGTAATTGATGCGCTTGCTGCCATGGGTGTTAAACACATTGCACTGCGTTGTGCTGGCTACAATAATGTCGATATTGCGCGGTGTAGAATACAAGGGATTAGCGTAAGTCACGTCCCCATATACTCGCCCGAAGCCGTGGCTGAGCACGCGATGGCACTGATTTTGACCCTCAATCGTAAAATGCACAAAGCCTACAATCGCGTTAAGGAAGGTAACTTTGCGCTGCAGGGACTGATGGGTTTTACCATGAAGCACAAAACCGTTGGCGTGATTGGTACCGGACACATCGGGCAAGCTTTCATCCGCATACTGCACGGTTTTGGCTGCAACGTACTTGCGTACGATCCCTACCCTGATCCAGCACTTGAAGACTCCCAATGCCAATACGTGGCACTCGCGGATGTGTTCTCTCAAAGCGACATTATTAGCCTGCACTGCCCATTGACCGCTGAAAACCAGCATATGATTGACACCGCCGCAATCAGCAAGATGCGTCCTGGGGTTATGCTGATCAATACGTCACGCGGTGGGTTAATTGATACACAAGCCCTGATCCAGGGCCTTAAGTCAAAACAAATCGGCTATGTCGGTTTAGATGTCTATGAGATGGAATCTGAACTATTCTTCCGTGATCATAGTTGCGAAGTTATTCAGGATGACATATTTCAGCGCTTGTCGACCTTTCATAACGTACTGATCACCGGCCATCAGGGTTTTTTTACACGGGAAGCGCTGGATGAAATTGCACACACTACGCTGGCAAATATTTCTGCCTACCATAATGGTCAATGTGATCCCGCGCAATTCCTATAGTTATTCACCGTACCAACGAGCGACCACCATCAACTTTTAATGCAGTTCCGGTAACAAACGTATTGTCTAACAGGTATTCAACCGCTTGCACCAAGGGTTTAAACCCTGCTTCTCGTTGAATTAGGCTATTGCTCAAAACGTCATGTTTGGCCGCAGATGTATGCTCGGGTAAAAACTGCATAGTGCCGGGTTGAATACTGTTTACCCGGATAGACGGAGCCAGACTCTTGGCCAATGCTAACGTCAAATTTTCCAAACCCGCTTTAGTCGCCGAATAATAGGCTCGACCAGGTTTCGGGTTCAACGTATAAATATCGGTAATATTGATGATCAACCCCGTCTGATCGTCAGTAGTTCCTGTATATTGCGTAGCAAACCATTCTGATAATGCAGCGGGAAATGCGATATGCACATCAGTTAACGCATGTAGTTGAGCAAATAAATCTAGACCGCTTGCATCATCTTCAAACAGCGACGCATTATTAATCAATACATCAAAAGAAGCGGCGCCCAGACAACGGTGTAATCGTGTGAATCCCTGTGCAGAATACTCTTGGATCGGCACAATGGTTAATCGTTCAGGGTACTCTCTGTGCAACTGAAGCAGCTCTTCACTGGATTGCCTCGAAACGGCTACGACATGATCCCCAAGATGCAAAAAATGTTCGACTAAGGTAAGTCCAAAGCGGCGCGCTGCCCCCGTGATCATAACCTTTCGTACAGCGTTATTGCCCATCGGAGACTTCCTGTCTGTCAACGCGAATGCTGGGGCGGTAATAACATACGTCAAGATTTCCCGTGCCGGCGTAATGATAAAATGGATGGGGCAGCTTACGGGCATTGCTTAGCCGCTGCTGGAATGCAGCAGATTGCACTTGCTGACGCAGTAAATTTAGCTGTTCGTGCTGTGGAACAGTCGTTCCCATCCGTGCAGATAGAATCCGAGTTCGCTGTGTAGGATCATCTATGACACCGCCATTAATAGCTCCGTCTCCGCGCAGGAAACGCTGCGCCACGTGCATACCGTAAACGACTTGCCCTATGACGCTCATGTTACGATCAAGATGACGTGGCGCATGCCCCAAGACGAGGTAAAATTCGGTTGTGGCTGAATCAGCGTCATTCCCGCGTGCCATGGCTACAGCGCCGGGACAATGCAATAGCCATTGGCGATCATCGTCTATATCTCGCCCTGCTGGAAAACCATTGATAAATCCAGTTTCCTGAGCCAAAAATGCTGGTGATTGAACAACTTCAAATGCTTGTGCATATTGGCTATTTATGCGACTAAATTCGCCTTTTACAGGAGTTTTAAAATCGCTCTTTTGGGTTTCGCTCAAATCGCCGCCTTGTGCCACAAATCCGTCAATAACACGATAAAAGTCCAGTCCGTCGTAAAATCCTTCGCGTACCAGATCACGCATACGTTGCGCGTTTTGCGGTGCAACAGCATCCGTCAATTGAATAATGACTAACCCCGCGTCGGTAGTTAAATAAACCAATTGATCTTGCGGTATCAGGGTTTCTTTAGCATTGTCTACAACATCATTGGCACTAACACACGCCGAGAGTAAGCAAGTTAATAACATGCCCACGGTTAAGATTCTGCGTGCTAAGTCATGCCTTAAACACTCTTGCGAGCAATGATATGAAAATATTTCCCTAACCATTTATACGGTTCCTGTTCAGCGTATTTTATTTCTAACGCAAGCAACTCGTCATAATGCGTAACTTGCTGCTGGCGGTCGCGCATATAATCATGAAAACAACGAATACCCGCGCTGAGTTCAATCTTTAGCCCGTGTGCAGATAGATAATCAATTATCGCATTTGGGCGCTGCGGATTATTCGGATTCAAACGCACCCGGTTCTTAGTGATCAAACCACGACGAATTAAGTCAAAGTTGCCATACAACGCATTACCAAACAAGCTCGCATCGTAGTTAAAAAATGTCAGACTTAAAAACCCACCGGGTCGCAATAAAGATAATAGCTTGTCAATGATTTGCAGTGGATGTTGCGTCCATTCTAGAACTGCGTGACAAAAAACCACATCAAATAGTTCGAGTCTCAACGATTGTAGATCCTGACAGCTAAATTCAACCTGCTCGCCATAGGCTGCTAATTTGCGCCTTGCCAATGCAATTGCGTCGGCTGAAATGTCGTTAATGTGAACCTTGTGTCCGTTAGCTAGAGCCAGCTTTGCCATTTCCCCAGTACCGCCACCGATATCGATTATAGATAAAGGCGTCCGCTGGGTTATATAAGGAGACAGTTGATGCGCCAATATAGCCTCGCGCAGCCGCCCCTTGGTCGTGCCGTAAATATTCTTATCGAATTTACTGGCTATACCATCAAAGCTTTGATCCGGTTTATCTGCAGCCATTCTGAATTACGCCGGATTGGAGATATCAATAAAGGTTACGTCTAAATCAAACTGTTGTGCGAGATGTTCGCCCAGGGCCTTTGCACCATAACGTTCTGTCGCATGGTGACCTGCGGCAAAGAAGTGGATCCCCATTTCACGCGCAGTGTGAATGGTTTGTTCTGATACTTCTCCGCTGATAAATGCGTCTATTCTCTGTTCGGCTGCCGCGTCGATATAACTTTGCCCGCCACCTGTGCACCACGCAACGGTCTCTAACACAGCCTCAGGATCACCTTCACTGAGTACTTTCGTATCGATATTAACGGCCAAACGTTGACATAACTCAGCATGGGTAACGGGCGTTTTAAAGCGGCCTCGCAACGCCACGCTAAAGGGGTCATTAGCATCTAGCCCGGCGCCAATATCAATATCCAAGCGTTTAGCCAATTGCACATTGTTGCCCACTTCTGGATGGACATCTAACGGCAAATGGTAAGCTAACAAATTAATATCATGCGCCAATAGTTTCGCTAAACGCTGTTTTTTCATGCCCCGAACACAGGGATTTTCACCTTTCCAAAAATAACCGTGATGTACCAGTAAGGCATCAGCATCGTGCTCAATTGCTTTATCAATTAGAGCCTGCGACGCCGTTACACCGGTAACCACGCGTTGGACTGTGGGTGTTCCCTCTACCTGTAATCCGTTCGGGCAATAATCACGGATTTTTCCTACATTCAGAAAGTTATCGAGGTATTGAACCAGCGCTTGTCGAGACGTTGCCATGTAAATCCTTTGTAAATTAGACTTTGTTAACAAATATCGGTATAAAAACACCTGACGATTATCTTATTAATAACAACTAAAAGGAAATCAATCCATCATGGCAGCGTTAGATAAAGATAAAGTTATCGAAAAGTTTACCCTTGCCTATACACAGCAGAACGGTAAGGCACCATCTATCGAAGCGAAAGGCGGATGGTATAGCGTAGACGGCGGTAAAAATGTGCGTCTTGCACAACTGGATGAAATGGCAGATGCCATGGGGGCTCAAGCTCCCGCGAAAGCAGCAAAACCTGCGGCCAAAAAGGCTGAGAAGAAGCCAGCTGAAAAGAAACCTGCTGGGAAAAGGGCGGCGAAAAAGCCTGCTAAAGGTAGTTTCTCGGTCAAAGATCATTGGAACGATCAAATTAAAGCCAATAACCCTGGCGCGATACTTCCTCGCTAAAGAACCAAATGCTGAGCGTCATAGTGGCGCTTGGCAGTTATTACCGACTAGTGAGCAATGCCGGCTAGATTTATCGGACCAAATTTTCTTTCTGACATCAATTCACCACGAAAGCTATCAGGAACGGCACACTTAGCCGTGACTTTCTGATCCATAAAAACATAAACAACACGCGCTGTTGCTACCGGTATTTGCGTTTCATATTGAACCATTGAGCATGTCAGTGTGAATGAAGATGTGCCCACATGTTCACACTCCATAGCCAATAACAAGATATCATCAAACCGCGCTGGCGCATGCCAATCAATATTCAAATTGACGACTTGAGTAGCAAAACCGGCATTTTCAAGTTGCGAATACCCACCGCAAAGATTGCGTAAATACTCAGTACTCGCCACATCAACGTAGTCTGCGTAGCGCGCATTGAATACGACATTTTGTGGATCACAGTCAGCATAGCGGACACGAATTAGCACGTCGGTGCGCATACTGTTCTACCAAGTTAAATCATCTGGAATTTCAAAATCAGCGTACCAGTCTTCAGCTTCGTCACTAGTGTCTGTATTCGAGGCTGCAGTAAGATCGGCGATATAAACTATCGTTTCTGGGCTGCGCTCCGCAATTTTATTCGCTACCTTGATGGGCACTAATTCGTATTCACCCTCTAAACTAACCACGGCAAGCTTGCCGCTAAGTACACCGCGGTGGAGCGCATCAGTCACATACATTCGTTTAATTTTAGTCTCGTGGGTAAAGTTTAAAACGACCTCTCCCCCTTTGCGCGGCTGCCTATTTAATTCGATTAATTGCTTAACTTGTGCAGCTATAGAGCGCTCTTGCTTTAGCTTGTTTTGTAACTCGTTAAGTTCTCTATCTTTAGCTTTCTTAGCCTCAATAGCCGCCTGAGCAGCTGCTTTAGCTGCGTCGTCTTGCGGCTGTTTGAGTTTTTTCTGTTTGCGCTTCTCAGCGCGCGCCTGCTTCGCTTTTTGCTTGTCGGCCACACCGGCTTTAAGTAGCTGTTCTTGTAATGACAACGCCATCTCACTCTGACCTTTATTTCGATTTCTTACGCTTGTCGTCTGCTTTCCACTGACCACCTTCATACCATGCCGACCAACCCGTTGCTTTACCCTCAGCATTTTCCGACATTACGTACTGCTGTTTGGTTTTTCGACTATAGCGAACAATCGTCGCATTGCCGTCAGGATCCGCCGCAGGTGCATCCGCTAAGTAATGAAACTTAGGTGACAAGCGCTCGCGGAAGCGCGCGAGTTCTTCAACCTTTGGAGCCCGCGTTTCACGCGATTTAGGGAAATTATGTGCGGCTAAGAAAATCCCCGAGGCACCATCACGCAACACAAAATGGGCATCACTCTTCTCGCAAGGTAACTCAGGTAGATCCACAGGATCTTCTTTTGGCGGTGCCGGTTCACCATTACGCAGAAGCTTACGGGTATTCTTGCAGTCTTCGTTGCTACAGCCGAAATATTTCCCAAAACGGCCGTTTTTAAGTTCCATGTCTGAGCCGCACTTATCACATTCAATGACTGGTCCTTCATAGCCTTTGATTTTAAAAGTACCAGCCTCAACATAGGTACCTGGACAGGTGGGTGTGTTACCGCAAACATGCAACTTCCGCCCCTCATCTACCAGATAACTATCCATCGCCGTTCCGCACTCATCACAACGACGCTTAGAACGTAACGCTTCGGTCTCGAGCTCTTCCTCATCATCGACTTTGATGACCTCTTCACCCGGCGTAAGATTCATGGTGTTGGTACAACGTTCTTTGGGCGGCAGATTATAACCAGAACAACCTAAGAATACGCCTGTGCTGGCGGTTCGAATATTCATTTTGCGACCACAACGCGTACAGTCGATATTGGTTGGGACTGCCTGATTGGGGCGCATACCGCCCTCTTCAGCGTCTTTTTCCGCAAGTAGCAGCTTCTGATAGAAGTCAGCATAAAATTCATCTAATACTGCTTGCCACTGCTTTTTGCCTTCAGCAATATCGTCAAGCTGTTGTTCCATGTTTGCGGTGAAATCATAACCAATCAGATCGTCAAAATTTTCCATCAAACGATCATTGACGATCTCACCCATCTTCTCTGCATAAAACCGCTTATTATCAAGGCGCACATAACCACGGTCTTGGATCGTCGATATGATACTGGCATAGGTTGAAGGTCGTCCAATACCGCGCTTTTCTAATTCTTTGACTAATGACGCTTCGTTGAATCGAGCCACCGGTTTAGTGAAGTGTTGCTTCGGATCTAATCCTTGTAAGCTCAGTTTATCACCCACTTTAACATCCGGCAGAATTAAGTCTTCTTCACCTTTTTTACGCACTTGCGGCTGAACCTTGGTCCAACCATCAAATTTTAATACTCGTCCTTTGGCCGTTAATTCGAACTCGCCCGCCTGAACTCGGATCGTGGTCGCATCATATTTCGCAGGTAACATCTGACACGCGACAAATTGGCGCCAAATAAGCTCATACAGCCGCTGAGCGTCTCTTTCCATATCTCCAAGGGAAGTGGCCTTCACATTCACGTTTGAGGGCCTGATAGCTTCGTGGGCTTCTTGAGCGCCTTCTTTACTGCCGTACCTGTTCGGATTTTCCGGCAAATAGTTATCGCCAAAGTTATCCGCGATATAATCACGGCAACTCGCAACAGCTTCTGCACTTAGGTTGGTTGAGTCAGTTCGCATGTAGGTAATATGCCCTGCTTCATATAAGCGTTGGGCCATCATCATGGTTTTCTTAACCCCAAAACCTAGCCGTGTACTGGCTGCTTGTTGCAATGTAGAGGTAATAAACGGCGCACTGGGCCGACTTGACGTGGGCTTTGACTCACGCTGCAATACTTCATAGTTTGCTGCCTGCAGCAGCGCCAATGCAGCGTCAGTCTGTTGCTTGTTTTTAGGTTTAAATGCAACGCCATTTTGTTTCGCAACCAACATTCTCAACTTGGCTTGCTGTGCATTTAAATCCGCGTGAACATCCCAAAATTCCTCTGGTACAAATGCTTTAATCTCGCGTTCACGCTCTACCACAAGACGCACAGCAACGGACTGTACCCGCCCTGCGGACAGACCGCGCGCGATTTTTTTCCACAGCAGTGGCGAAACCATAAAACCAACAACACGATCTAAGAAGCGGCGGGCTTGTTGCGCGTTAACCCGCGCAGTATTAACCTCACCGGGATGTTCAAAGGCTTCTTGGATAGCGTTTTTGGTAATTTCGTTGAAAACGACCCGCTTGTATTCTTTACCCTTACTACCGAGCAACTCTTGCAAATGCCATGCGATAGCCTCTCCTTCTCTATCCAAATCGGTCGCCAGATAGATAGTATCAGCATTTTTGGCCAGTTTTTTAAGCTCGTTGACCACCTTCTCTTTGCCTTGCAAAACTTGATAGTGCGCACGCCAGTTATCCTCTGGATCTACGCCCATGCGGTCAACCAGCTTCAAATATTCATGCTTACGCAGATAGACCTGCTGCTCTTTCTCAGATAGTTTTTTAAGCTCTTTGGCCGGTTTTTTCGGCTCAACTTTACCCAACGCTTTGGTCGGAAGGTCGCGTACATGCCCAACGCTCGATTTTACAATAAAATCTTTACCTAAATATTTATTTATTGTTTTTGCCTTAGCAGGTGACTCGACAATAACCAGTGATTTTGACATTTAGTTAGATTAAACCTTTGATTTTTATTGGTTTTTGATAGTTTGCACGCACATACAGCCGGCAATGCGAGGCAAAATGCTTTTTTAACATATATCGGCAAAGTGAATAGAAAACAAGTTCTTCTTCATAGATAAGCACAATTGATGTTTTTTTAACCATTCAAGCTGTTCATATTTTGAGCAGCACGATTGGCAGTTACTGTTTATTGCGTATAATGCTGAAAAATTCAACGTTGTGGGTTATTCAACACGTGCCTGCAAAGAACGCTAATGAGTGCTTTTTGCAGACACCCGGTGAATTGGTATTTGATGGATTGGAGCAGATATCCGGATTACCAAATATCCTTGATAACCTGCCTAAAATAATAAAATAGGAAAGCACTCTATGCAGCATTTCGAAGTGAATTTTGATGGATTGGTTGGCCCTACGCATAATTATGCTGGCTTGTCTTACGGTAACGTTGCTTCACTCAACAATGCCAATGCGACAAGCAGCCCTAAGCAAGCAGCCAAGCAAGGTCTGCAAAAAATGAAGGCACTGGCTGATATGGGCATGATCCAAGGCATGTTGGCACCACAGGAGCGGCCTGATATCTATGCATTACGACGTCTTGGCTTTACCGGCAGTGATGAGCGCGTATTAAAAGACGCTTTCGAGCAAGCCCCCCAGATTTTCCTAGCCTGCTGTTCTGCGTCTAGTATGTGGACAGCAAACGCAGCCACGGTATCGCCAAGCGCTGATACCGCTGACGGTAGAGTGCATTTCACGCCAGCAAATTTAACCAATAAGTTTCATCGTAGCCTTGAACCTCAGGTGACAGGCAACATCCTTAAAGCGATATTTGCGAACGACAAATATTTTGCGCATCACACCCACTTGCCCGACAACGAACACTTCGGCGATGAAGGTGCGGCTAACCACACACGATTATGCACAGATTATGGCTATTCAGGCGTTGAACTATTCGTTTACGGCCGGTATGCCTTTGATACAAGTAAACCTGCACCACAGAAATTCCCTGCGCGACACACTTATGAGGCCTGTGAAGCTGTCGTGCGCTTACATGGTTTGAGTGAAGACAGTGTCGTGTATATTCAACAAAATCCAGACGTGATTGATCAAGGTGTATTTCACAATGACGTCATTTCTGTCGGTAATCAAAACGTTTTGTTTTATCATGAACAGGCGTTTCTCGATACCGACGCCAAACTCGCTGAGATCCAACGCAAATTTGGTGAACAACAAGTGCACTTTATCAAAGTGCCAACGGCTGAGGTAAGCGTTGCGGATGCAGTTAAAACCTATCTGTTTAATACCCAGATAATCACCCTGCCAAACGGCGAAATGGCAATCATAGCGCCGACGGAATGCGAAGAAAGCCACGCGGTCAAAACCTACTTAGACAAGCTGGTTACATTGGGCACTCCTATCAAGCAGGTAAAGTATTTTGACGTTAAACAAAGCATGCAAAATGGCGGTGGCCCTGCTTGTTTGCGGTTACGCGTAGCCATGAATGATGTTGAGTTAGCCGCAGTGAATCAACAGGCACTGATGAATGATACGCAATTTGCACGTTTAAATCAGTGGGTTGATAAACACTACCGCGATGAGCTTTCAGTCAAAGACTTATGTGATCCTCAACTGCTCATTGAGTCACGCACTGCACTTGATGAACTGACCCAAATTATGAAACTGGGCTCAGTCTATCCATTCCAACAAGGCTAAGTGAGCAAGGCGCAGTTGCGCCCACTCAGGTTTTCAAAAACCGCTCAATTGAGCGGTTTTTTTATTTGCTTCGTTACCCACATGGTTTGCCGAACGGCTACGACGCACATTTGATACTTATCTATCTATACCGCCATGCAGTAGTTAGTCGAGTAACCAGATAAAACGTAATAGCAAACTACTGCTAGTAACAAAATAGCGCTTTTAAGCATTCCGTCTTTATTGATCGTTTATTCAGTATTTACCGCAAAACCACTGTTTAAGAAGTATAAAAAAACCGCTTCATAAGAAGCGGTTTGCATAAATATATTCGACTATCTACCGTTCTAATCAGTGGTAGAACAGTCAGCCACTCGACCAAATGGATTTGGCGGAGGCGGCGAAGCTTCCTGCGTAGCATCGACCGCTGCAATGGGCAGTGTTAGCTGCAAACTATCTTGTGCTTCACTGCCTGACGAATTACCGAACGCGGTGATCATAACATCCGTCCACGGGCCAAACTGTTTTGGATAACGCAATTCAATCGTTGCCTGACCATTCGTATCCGTTCTATTTTGTCCATCCTTAAAGGCAACAGTACCAATGATCCCAGGCGTTAACTCGCCATCACCGTTGGTGTCTTCACCCGCGTCCAGGAAGCCGTTGCCGTCAATGTCTTCGTTGGGACAAAAGATTGTAGGTACTGTGTACCATACCCGCAAATCCGGATCCCACGCCCAATCCCCTTTGAAATAACCACCCCCTTGTGCAAACTTCACTGGCGTAGATGAAACTGTTAAATTGACATTACCCACTGCCTGACCGACTGAATCCGATACAAACACTGCGATCTCTTTTAAATAAGAGGCACTATCCGGGATCTCAATATCTTTACCCGTACCAATCGAGAGATCGAAGGCTCGTTCACCCACAGTTAGCGTCGTAAACTCGGTAACACTTGGATTATCAGCAACTCGTGCGCGAATAATTACCGCATCTTCACTACTGGTCGCGTTACTGGTGTAAACGGTTGATGCGATACCGTTGCTATCTGTAGTCGCACTGTTTGGACTAATGAAACCACCACTGGTGTCGCTTAGCTCAAAGTTAATCAACTTGCCCTTAACTAAGTTTCCTGAACCATCACGCACGATAGCTGTAATTGTACTGGTGCGGCCCTCTGGACCAATCAGATCTGGCGACGCATCAACGTTGATCACTTGCGCATCCGTCGCGATAAACTCTACGGACGCGCGCGCTGTGACTTCGCCGCCACTGCCATCGGTACCAATCGCAGAAAGTGAGGATATGCCGGCATTATTTGAGCTAATCGTAAACGTCGCCAAACCACTTGCATCAGTCACTTGCGTATTACTATTCAAATCACCGCGTGAGGCTGTCACGGTTACTGTTCCGTTCACCAGCGGAGCGCTATCTTTAAACCAGCGGATCACAATAGTTGCGTCATCACCAAGTTCAACCTCTTCGCTTGGTAAGGTAAAAAAGCTAAAGTCATCTTCCTGTACGGCAATATCAATCGAAGCTTGCGTATTCAAAGCGCTAGCGGTAATCGTATCTGTACCGGATACTGCTGACGAATATCGAACGGTTAACTGGCCATTGGCATTCGTTGTACGAGGCTCATTATCCAATGTACCGATGACAGAAGATAGTTGCACCGTTTGATTGGGTATTCCTTCTCCATCAGAATCCGCAACGATTATCGTGATGGTTGGAGAACTATCATTAATAATCACACTGGACGGTGCATTTAAATTAATTTCGGTGCCTACGACATCTATATCTACAGTGTTTGAAAGGTTACTGGTTGCCGCGGTCGCAGTGATTGTACGTAATGATTTATTACTTGTTGTTAATAAGGCGCGAGCCGTACCATCAGCCTGAGTTACGGCTACAACGGCACCATTTGGCTGCACTTGACCGTTAAGTATTTCTAATTGAGCACTTTGATTGGCTGAAAAATCGACTTGAATACCTTCCATTAAAATATTCTGTTCATTTTTAACCACTGCAATTAATTCAACCTGGTCAGAACCGCTAGAGGCAAGTTGAATGGAAGAAGCGAACAGCTCTAATGACGCAGGTAATCCCCCGATGACCACCGCACCGGTTGATCTAAACCCGATGCTCTCTGTGGCGGCATTCCCGGCATCAGCTAAAACCAAGCCATCACCAGAATTTTCACCGACGACTATATCTATACTCGCCACACCATCCGTGCCCGTAAGCGCCGTTCCAGTGTCATTGCCAAACTCGGCCAAACCAGCAATATTAAAACTGAAGGTAACTAACTCATCGTTGACAGGCGCACCATCCAACGTCACCGTTGCAATGACTGTTAATGGCGCCCCTGAGGTCAGTTCATTGGATGGCTGACCACTGCCATCAACAATCTCCAAGGCAATGTTCATTACCGACGCTGGTGGCGGTGTTGGGTCTGGCGTATCAGGCCCTTCACGCGAGACCTCCCCGCCGCCACCGCATGCCACTAACAGCAGGCTGAACATCATAAAAATAATTTTAGGTATTGATGATAGCTTTACATTCATTAAGTTTTTCCCCGCTATGGTTTCCATCCAATGACCACAGTTTGGTGTCTAAAAAGGTTCAGGTTAATCAGCAAACTTGCTAGGCTATCAACCACAACAACAATAACACTTGGAAATTGCATGTCTGACGCTTCTACTAAATATAGCCTAACTGCACGAATTTTTATCGGCATGATTGCCGGAATCGTTATCGGTAGTTTGCTTCAACTACTCGCTGATGATAGCGGAGATTTATCCTTTAGCCTATTTGGGATGTCTGTTTCCACGTATACAATTCTAGTAGACGGTATATTTTCAACCTTGGGAACTATCTTTATTGCCAGTTTAAAGATGCTGGTGGTTCCATTAGTGTTTGTCTCGCTGGTCTGTGGTACTTGCAGTTTGTCAGAACCGAGTAAACTTGGACGCTTAGGCGCAAAATCCGTCGGCATGTATATCTTCACAACCTGTATTGCCATCAGTTTAGCTATGCTTTTCGCGCTAATGGTGCAACCGGGTTCCGGCGTCGAGCGCCCGACCGATGCCGCTTTTAACCCTACCGAAGCGCCTCCGTTGTCCGAAGTTTTTATCAATATGTTCCCGTCTAATCCGATCAATTCAATGGCCGAAGGGAATATGCTACAGATCATTGTGTTCGCTGTACTTTTCGGTATTGCGATGGCAATGACGGGTAATGCGGGCAAACGTATCGGTCAGTTTTTCGAAGACATCAATACGGTAATTATGAAACTGGTAACCATTATCATGAATCTCGCACCCTATGGCGTATTTGTTTTGATGGCTAAATTATTTGCCACCGTGGGTACCGATATGCTTGGCAGCTTGGCAAAGTACTTTTTCCTCGTATTCTTCGTGCTCATACTCCATGGACTTGTTACCTACCCCTTGTTATTAAAAGCTTTCACTGGACTTAACCCATTGATTTTACTACGCAAGATGCGAGACGCAGCATTATTTGCGTTTAGTACCTCAAGTAGCAGTGCGACGTTACCGGTCACGCTTGAGACCGCACGCTATAAACTGGGAGTAAAGCCCACCGTATCGTCATTTACTATTCCACTGGGTGCAACCATTAATATGGATGGCACGGCAATCATGCAGGGTGTTGCGACAGTGTTTATTGCGCAAGTGTATGGGGTTGATTTAAGTACTACCGATTTAATGATGGTTGTAGTGACAGCAACGCTGGCATCTATTGGCACTGCCGGTGTGCCAGGCGTTGGCTTAATAATGCTGGCAATGGTATTACAACAGGTAAACCTACCGGTAGAAGGCATTGCCCTAATAATCGGTATTGACCGCTTATTGGATATGACACGCACGGTCGTCAATATTACTGGCGACTGCACTGTAGCCTGCATAGTCGCCAACAGCGAGCAAGAGTTAGATCGCGAAATATATGCAGATCCCAACGCTGGAGACAGCAAAGAAGCGGTGGATTTCACCGACTTTTCACACAATAAACCCTAGCCTAAGTGCGGCGCATCCATTTCAATGCGCCGCTTTTCAGTCCGATAAATAGTACTCAACCGTCGAAACCACCCGCACCTTTTTTATGTGCGGATTGTTTCGATCACGAGCTGATATCGAAAACTGGCCTTGTGAGGCGCGGCGGATTTTACCTAACTGACTTTCTGAATCTTTGGCAAATTTTTGCGCTACTTCTCGCGCTTTGCGGGTTGCTTCTTCAATCATCTCGGGTTTAACATCATTCAAGCGCGTGAATAGGTATTCTGTTTGCGTATTATAATCTCCACCTGTGAACACAATACCTTGCTTACCTAATTCCGACAGTTCAGTTTGTAGCTGACGCACACGACTAATAGCAGTGGAATAAACCGTCACTGTTTGGAGAGCGGTATAGCGAAACTCGGCGCGCGCCGCAGCCCCATATTGTTGTGCTGACTTATCGGTGATTGTTGGTGCAGATACAGTTATTTCTGAGCTATCGATGTCACGCGCAATCAGAAACTCGCTAATTTTTTCAGCATGCACATCCATTTGTTGGTAAAGCTCACTTAAATCATTACTCGCTGCATTAAACTGAATAGGCCAGATCACCACATCTGCCGGATATTCACGTTCAGATAAGCCTTTCACGTTAACACTACGTTCAAATGATTTAACCTCGTACGCTGTCTGTTTAATAGTCATGGCTAAAACTCCGCAACCCACGATAAAACTTACCCCGAGGATCGCGCTAGCTATTCTTTGCATGGCAAAACGTCCTATGATTAATACTTTGAATAAGAAAGTCGTATAAACGAAAGGTTCACTTAGTTACGTCACAAGGTGGACTCAAGCGATTTTCAACTGTCCAAAAGCGTTTGCACGTGTTCCCGTTTCGCTCGCACAGCTATGC
The DNA here is from genome assembly GCF_059752595.1 of Alteromonas sp. DYW1. NCBI lineage: Bacteria > Pseudomonadati > Pseudomonadota > Gammaproteobacteria > Alteromonadales > Alteromonadaceae > Alteromonas > Alteromonas sp. DYW1. The sequence continues at coordinate 2,039,584 of NZ_CM186038.1, forward strand.
TGTGTGGTTCAGGCCTATTACAAAGAGGCTGGGTAATCTGACTCAGTTCCATGGTTCTGATCTTAATCTAACCACTGAGTGATATGCCCCTTGCCGTTAGCCAGCTTGATCTCGCAGCGCGCTCCATTGATTAATGTTAAGTTCGGTGGCACGTGGCCAATATCCATTTCTGTAATGACAGGGATTGCATACTGGGTTAAATGTTGTCTTAAAACACTATCAAAATCCACCGCCCCTGCAGTTGCCACAGTTGGGTAATGGCGACCGACCAGCAATGCATCGATGCTCTGGAATACCCCGCGAAATTGCATCGACATAAGTACTCGACTTAATTGAAACGGAGTCATCTCTGCATTCTCTAGATATAGAATTAACGGCTCAGTATAGCGCGTCCGTATCTTATTCAATGGCAGGAACTCAGTGCTAAACAAATGTTGCAGTGTATCCCAACACCCCCCTACCAAACGTCCCGCGATTACCTTTTCCCTTGGACTTGCATTTAACCAGCGCCATTCAGTCCTTAAAGAAGGAACAATGTTTGCGAGTGGATCTTCTGAAATGGCTGGCCACTGACGCGTGTGATTAGACGAAGAATGTTGAGAAAAACACTCTCCTGCGGCTGTATGCAAGCTATCTAACGTTTGGATCAACAGCGGATCTGTATTACTCGCGACCAAATCCATTAAGTTTGAGCAGTGCACTGTTGCCCAGCCTAGTTTGGCATGCAAGGCGACAGCCAAAGTACTGATATCAGAAAAGCCAAACAACCATTTAGGGCGAACTCTGGTTAGTGCAGCATAATCCAACAACGGCAACAATTCGATGGCCAGTTCCCCTCCCCAAGGCGGTGCAATCGCATCGATAGTGTCGTCTAGTAACAATCTCATTAGCTCTTGCGCACGGGCCTGCGCAGTTGCACTAACTCCCCCCTCATTAACCCACAAACAATCACCAATATGCACCTGATATCCGCGCTGTGAGAGAAAGTCAAGAACATACTCAAAGCGAGGTTTGTGGGCAGCATTGATCCCTGACGATACAGCGGTAATCGCTATGGTGCTGCCGGCTCGGAGTGGCGTGGGATAAAGCGTCATAGTGCAATAATTAGCCAAGATGAAAATGGTAGATATACCAAATGAACGGTAGTAGCGCTATTAACAATGTAATCAGCATTCCCCAATGACCGGGTTTAATGAGTAAACTCTTGGCAGGTTTATTCGGTTGATAATAAACTTTTACTTTACCGTCAGCACGGATAACGACATCACGGAGTTGTAATTCAAGTAATTTTCGTGCGTTGTATGAGGCGACTATCACCCATGCTGAGACTTTTTTGCCCTGATAATGTTGACCATCAACCTGATAATCATACAAAGCATCAACGACAAAATCGCGATCGGAAGGCAGAATTTCTTGCGCACCAAATTGGCGAAGCCCTTTTTTTCTTAGGACTCCCCACGTATGGGGCCAGCAACTCATCTTGACCTGTTTATAAAATGAAAAACTCAGTATCACTAAACAATACAAGCAAACAAAAAACAACACGCCCTGACGCTCTCCATTCAGCGCGAGATGCCACATACTGACAACATATTCCATTATTTTTCCTAGTAAATTGCAAAGTTACAAAGGATCTTTTGCAAATGCGACATTTGCGAGTTTAACGACATCAACAATAAAGGCTTTACAGGCCACATTCTGCTGAGAAAGAGGCGCTCATGACAGCGCTGCACTTCTTTTCCCTCGTCCACATCAAAAGACCCTGACTATACTCAAACAACACGTCTATTTTTTTTGCTCCGTTGCTCGTGATCTTCACTTATTTTTATGAATTAAGTAATCAGCAACTGCTTGATAGGCCGGCAAAGACGTAGGGTCAATGGAACCATTTTTCGCCTCAGGATGTGACGAATAACGCACAATAACCATTTGCGCAGTTGGATCCACGTAGATTGTTTGGCCATGGACACCGCGCGCCGCATAGGCGCCATTCGGATTATGCAAAACCCACCACATACTGCGATAACTGCCATTGGGAAGTGTTGAATAGCCAGCTGCAGCAAACAATGCTTGATTGCCGCCGCGCTCAATAGAGTCGACAACCTCAGCAGGAAACAATCGAATGCCATTGAACACGCCTCGGTTTAACATCAATTGTCCAATTCTTGCCAGATCTCGCAAGCCAGCGCTCAAACCGCCACCAGCAAACGCGACTCCCTTGGCGTCCACAGTCATATAAGCGTCCTGCTCTGCTCCCATACGCTGCCAGATCCGCTGTGAAAGGAAGTCAGGGAGTTCCATTCCAGTCACTTTAGCTATAATCCAACCAAGTACATCCGTGTTTATCGTTTTATAACCAAATTCACTTCCATGTTCGGCATGTTGTTTCACCGTCATTAAGTATTCGTAGTAGCCATTCGGTCCACTATAATCAGAAGCTTTAGGTAATGGGCTGGCGGCCGCAGAGTATTGCCAGATACCGGCATTTGGGTCGGTATAGTCCTCGCTGTAATCCAGTGAAGTTGTCATGTCCATAATTTGTCTTACCGTGGCATTGCCAAACGCGCTGTTGACTAACTCTGGAACATAACTCGTGACTTTTGCGTTCTGGTCAAGATAACCCTCTGCAATTAACATTTCTGCAGCTAACCCGGTAAGAGACTTAGTCATTGACATCGCGGCGTGCTTGCCGTCTTCAGCTAAACAACCTGAGTAATATTCGTAAATTATTTTGCCATTATGCAAGATCACCAAACCATCTGTATAGTTAGCGGCCAGCGACTCAGACCAAGACATTGTTGCCGTGTTACCCAGAGGGGTGAACGTTAACTGCTCAATGTTAGGGTCTATTTGATAGTTAAATTTTGTTGGCGCTCCAATGCCGCGACTCACAACTTGGGTGGGCAAAAGTTCGCGCATATGACAAACCGTCCAACGCATTTTGGGGAAACTGAAATAATTTGCTTGGGGTTGCATGATTATTTTACTGTCCGGCGGCGGTGCACCGACCATCCAGCCCAGAGCCCTTGGGTCTGACTGTTCCGCATCTAACGGTTGCGCTTGAATTGCGACTTGGCCGCAGTATAAAACGATAAAACCAATGATAAGTTTATGAATTATAAAGTTTCTCATAAGTAATTTAGCAGCACGATCATAGTATTAAGGCAAGAATAGCACACCCATTACAAGGTATCTTTGTCTTGCAATTGTTGTTTTATAAAAAAGCACAACCCCGATTATTGATTTTGCCCACAAATCCCCCTTGAGCGTTTGAGTCACACAAACCGAATCATGCAACGAGCGCAGTGCTTGAGGACTAATAACTATGTACTCATTGGATCATCGCAACGAGGCTGGTTCAGTGTTGTTGCGATGATGCTTGCAAATAATGAACACTAAACCCCTTTCCGGCATTATCCGTAACTTCGACAAATAACGATTCACTGTCCTTCAGAGAGTAGACCAACTGATTAGGGAAATCATGTTGAGGGTTAACAAATACAGCGCGTGTCGATGTGCATTGCGTTAGTTTAAAAGCGACTGGATAGGGATTGCTGGGAACTTTTGCTAAATAAAACACCTGGTTAGACATGCTTACAATGCGCATAGACTCGCGCTGTATTTGCTCGGGAGTCGCAAGTAAAAAAGACAGTCCTTCTCCTTCAAAGTATTGGCTATTTACCCTTCGCCATACTTCATTCGTTCGCCGGGTGTTAGACTGAACCTGCCAATCACCGAGCATAAACTCTATTCTACTTAAATCAGAGCATGCATTCTCTTCAGCACTAATTGAAAGGCTAAAAAGGACCAGTAAAAGTGCGCAGCAACAGCGTATATTCACCGTTGTTTTTCTTCCATTAAGCCGACCAAGTTATTATCCGGGTCGCGTAAAAACGCAGTCCATAACTCATGATCTGACATTTGCGCAGCCAGTGTTGGTGCGCGTTCATTTTTAGCTCCATTGAGTAAAGCCTGCCGATGAAACTCTTCAATATTTGAGAGCTTAAAATAAACAATGCTATTTTTGCCGACTTCACCAGCACCTTGTGGGGTTGAAAGCATTAAACGAACATCGCCGGCTCGCAAAAATGCCAGGTCGTCGGTAGGCGCAAATAAAAAGGTTAGACCAAGAATATCGCGATAAAATCCGATGGCCTTTTTAACATCACTGACCGTAACCGCTACTTGACCAATACCACTAACACTGAATGGTTGTGTACTGCTCATATGATTACAGCCAACGAAATCCAAAGCCCTAGAAAACTGAGCAATATCGGCACAATTAACCATACAATAAATGCGTGATGTCTGAACTCACGCAAGGCAAAACAACTCATTATGGCTGCCATTAACAAGATACCCGCAACAGAAAAATCGCCAAGCGTCCACACAACCTCAGCAGTAAACTGCATAGCGATTAACGGCAAGCTGAGTATGGTAAGAGCAATCAGTAACGCTTTATTGATATTCTGCCTTAGTCGAGACGAAACTAGATTAAACATTGTTGCTTCTCAAACCACTGCTACCCAATAAACCTCACAATACTCTCGTCATTCCTCAACATCAAACAAAACTAGTTAATGACTTTAGTAACCATTCATCCAACCACTAATCGATTATCTTTACTAGTATCCCAGTACACTACCAGTAATCACAGACTCATAAAGCTAGCGGCTTAATGCTGTTGCTGGAGATAACTTTGCCGCCTTCGCTGCTGGATAGAGTGTAGATATTACGCTCAAGAGACAGGCGATTATGGCGGTTACCACGACATCTTGAATATGCAGTTCAGTTGGTAAAAAATTAACAAAGTAGATGTCTCCAGAGAGTAATTTAAGCCCTAACCAGGTTTCGATACTCTGGATCCATTCGCTAAGATTAAGCGCAGTAATGACACCAAGTACACATCCTAAAAACACACCAACTAGCCCGTTTATTAGCCCTTGCAACAAGAACACTAGTCGGATCCGACCATCCGATAGTCCCATCGTTTTTAGAATGCCAATACTGCTGCGCTTTTCCTCTACCGTCATAACCAATCCGGAAACGATATTAAAACATGCTACGGCAATTACGAGCGTTAAGGCTATGTAGACAATTAACCGAACCAATTGAATATCCTGATACAGGTGTCCTTGGGTCCGCGTCCAATCAGAAATATACACGGCTTGCGGAAAACTATAACCAATATCGCGCATGGTATTAAAAGCGCTAAAGGGGTCTTTTAATGTAAAGCGTAGACCTTGCGCGCCGCTTTTAATATTAAGTTTATCGACGGCTAAATTCAGTGGCAAAAATCCAATTTTATTGTCTAGTTCACCCCCAATTGAAAAACTCCCCACAAGCGTTAACCATGCCGTTTGTGGAGCTTTAAACGTTAAGTCATCGGTTACAGTTGGAAGTAACAATTGGACTTTTTGCCCAAGTTCCAAGCCTAATGATTGAATAATGCCGGCTGCCAAAATTACGCCGTCTGGTTGCGTCCTAAATGCCTGTTGAGCAGTGTCATCTATGAACGCAAACAATGGATTATCCGCCATATTTTCTGCTGCTAGACCCGTCAACTCAACCGCTTTCATTTTCGCACCGACTTGTAACATGCCAGTCGCTTTTGCATAGGGTTGAACAGCAACAACGCGCGGATCACGAGAAAAGGTATGCATATGCTCGCGCCAGTCTTGGATACCGTCATTCGACACAGAGATTAGCTCGCCATGCGGCACAAACGCCAGGATGCGCTGCTGGAGTTCGCGTTCGAAACCATTCATTACTGACAATAGCAAAATCAGTACAAAACAACCTAAGCCAACACCAAAAGTGGAAGAAAATGAAATAAACGATACAAAGCCATTGCTTTGTTTGGCTCGCCTGAATCGAGTGGCCAACTGCCAAACCAATGCCATTATGAAGCTTCCTCAAGCTTCCCGGCAGAAAGGGTAAGTATGCGATCAAATTGTTGGGCAAACATGTGATCATGCGTAACAACAACAAATGCAGTATCCAGTGATGCTCGCAGCTCGGCTAACAGTGCAGCAATGTTCTCACCGGTTGTTTTATCCAAATTCCCGGTAGGTTCGTCAGCTAAAACCAATTGCGGCTCATTGACCAATGCGCGCGCTATCGCGACCCGCTGACGCTCACCGCCAGAGAGCTGGGCTGGTGCATGCTCAAAACGGTGTGATAGACCCACCCGACTCAGCATTTCTTTGGCTTTCAACTCTGCTTGTTGCGCACGCATGCCGGCAATAAGTAAAGGCATGGCAACATTTTCCAAGGCTGAAAACTCAGGTAAAAGATGATGAAATTGATAAACAAAACCCAACGTACGGTTACGAAAATCAGCCTGCTGCTGACTCGAGAGCTCAAATAACGCGCGACCGTTTATTTCTACACTGCCACTGCTCGGTGTATCTAATGCCCCTAAGATATGCAATAACGTTGACTTACCTGAACCGCTACTACCCAAAATGGCGACTTGTTCACCTGCTTGCACACTGAAGTCAACATTCGTTAAAACATCAATGGACTTTTCGCCATCTTTAAACGACTTACAAATAGCTCGGCAGGTGAGTAACAACGACATAACTTCCTTTATACACAATTGATTCGGTTCGAATAATACCTAGTTCAGCGCTGAACTGACAGAGCCTGTTACGATTAATTCATGATTGTCATTGTAACGTCATCAATCGTTCACGATATTGTCAACGGGTTTACCTAGGCTGTCCTTCCAAGTTACTTCTAAAAGCTTGGGATCTTAATGACAAATTCTCGAATAAAAGCACGCAGTGTATTTCTTTCCGATTTGCATCTTGGTAGCCGCGACTGCAAAGCAGAATTGTTACTCCAATTTCTTAATCTAGTTGAATGTGAAAACTTATATTTGGTAGGCGATATCGTTGATATGTGGCAAATGAGTAAACAGTTTCGCTGGCCGCAGGCGCACAATGAAGTATTACATCGACTGTTGCAGCTAAGCCATAGTGGCACCAAGGTAATATTTCTGCCTGGAAATCATGATGCACCGCTACAGAAATATACCGGAATGGCCTTTGGTGACGTCACCATCGAGCGCGAAGCCATGCATACCACTGTATGTGGAAAGCGCTACTTAGTATTGCATGGCGACCAATTTGACGCTGATGTTAAGCTCGGTGGTTTTCACCATTGGATAGGCGATAAAGGGTATGACGCTTTACTGCTACTTAACCGCTGGTATAACCATGTCATGCAACGCCGTAATAAACCCTACTGGTCACTAGCGAGTTATGTGAAACGCAAAATAAAGGGCGCTAACCTTGCCATCGATCGTTTTCGCAATGCCGCGTGTAATTACGCTCGTGAACAAGGCTTAGATGGCGTCATCTGCGGGCACATCCATCACCCTGAGTCTGTTTCTGTGGCTGGCATTCACTATGTAAATGATGGTGACTGGGTTGATAGCTGCTCTGCTCTGATTGAAACCCATAGCGGCGAACTCACCCTACTAACAAGCAGCTATATTCAGACACTATTGCAACAGGCTGCAGTCGTTCCCTTTAAACATCAACATGCGGCCTAAGGGAGAAACTCTTTATGTTTACCGTTTCTGAAGTCATTGAGCAACATTACCCAAAGCTCTCTGAGCGTCCCCTGCTGTACAAATCATCAAGCTTTTTACTCCGTCATTTACTCAATGAATCTGAGTTTCACGAGTTTGCAGCGAACTACCCTCATCTGCATGATATAGACTTTATTGAACAGGTTCTTGAGTACTTTAACTTGTCATTTTCTGTGCGTGACGACGAACGCGAAAACATTCCTTCTGAAGGTAAGGTGGTAATCATTGCCAATCATCCAATTGGATCATTAGATGCGTTTGTGTTGATGAAATTGATCAGTGAAATCAGAGGCGATTTAAAGGTAGTCGCCAACCAAATGTTAATGGCAATCAAGCCTCTGCATGACCGCTTATTGCCAGTGAACAATATGCAAGGAGGAACTGCCAGGCAGCATTTAAGTAATATTCGTGAGCATTTAAATAATGACGGTGCCGTGTTGATTTTTCCTGCTGGAGAGGTCTCACGCCTGCGTCCACAAGGTGTCCGAGATACTCGTTGGCATACCGGTTTTATGCGGATCGCGCGCTCAGTTCAGGCACCGATCCTGCCGATCTACATTGATGCTAAAAACTCCGCTCTATTTTACGGTGCCTCAATGCTTTACAAACCATTGGCGACAGCCTTATTGGTAAAAGAAATGTTTAAACAACGGAGCGCTCACCTCCCAGTTCGGGTTGGAAAACTGATCCCGTATTCCAGCTATGCTGGGATTAATATGCAAATCGATGACACAACCAAGTTAATGAAAAAGCATCTCTACCGTGTCGCCGCAGACAAAAAACCCCTATTTATCACCCAAACACCTATTGCAATGCCGGAAGATCGCACCCAGCTAAAGCTGGCGATACGCGACCAATGCGAGCTGCTCGGTAGTACCTCCGATGGCAAACAAATATTGTTATATCAGCATACTGGTAGCTCTCCCATCATGCGGGAAATTGGCCGGTTACGAGAGATCGCCTTTCGCGCCGTTGGCGAAGGCACACTGAAGCGTCGTGATATCGATGTATTTGATAGTCACTATTATCACCTTATCCTGTGGGATGAAAGTGACTTAGAAATCGTCGGAGCCTATCGTTTAGGCGATGCCAGCTTATTAAGCCACCATGAACATCCGACTGGCCTGTATTCAGCAACGTTATTCGACTATGCATCGACATGCAAACCGTTACTGGATCAGGGATTAGAACTGGGCCGAAGCTTTGTGCAACCGCGTTACTGGGGTAAGCGCAGTCTGGACTATTTATGGTATGGCATAGGGGCATTCGTGAGTCGCTATCCCAAGTATCGCTATTTATTTGGCGCTGTAAGTATTAGTAATTCTTTACCGGAAGCTGCCAAGAGTCTGTTAGTCAATTTTTATAGCACGCGGTTTACCCAACTTTCGGCCATACCCAATATGACAGCTCGGGCACTGACACCCTATGCATTCAATGATCTTACACCTATTGATTTTAGGAGCGGTAGCTACGAAGATGCATTTAAGCTGCTCAAACATTTACTCGCGAATATCGGCTGTAATGTACCCACTTTATTTAAACAATACTCAGAGGTATGTGAGCAGGGTGGCGTTGCTTTCTTAGACTTTAATGTGGATGCCGATTTTAATCACTGTATTGATGGCCTGGTCGTGGTTGATACCCGTATGATGGTGGCTAAAAAGCGTAAACGTTATTTTGACGTACACATAAAAACTGAGCTGGCGGGGTAATAGATTGAATTACTTCAGCCAGCGGTTTAATAACTGACAATAAATCGTTGTTAACGCGATAATATCCTTAACCGCTACGCGCTCATTTATTTGGTGGATGGTGGAATTCGGTACACCCACTTCCACCACCTGGGTATCTGGGCTGGCAAAAAAGCGACCATCGGATGTTCCTCCTGCCGTGCTCAGCTTTGGAAAACGTCCCGTTGTATTAACAATTGCTTGTTCAACCAAGCGAATTAGACAACGCTCAGAATCTTGTGGCTGAGACAGAAACGCATTACACGGGCGCTCCCAGTTGATCCGATAGTGCCCAGTAACATTCTCAATCCGCTGCAGGATGCATTGTTGCAACTCTTGTTCTGAATAGTCCGCAGAATAACGGACATTAAAGCTAATTGTGCAACTGCCAGGAATTATATTGTCTGCGTACTCCCCTGTATCAATTTGCGTCACTTGCAAGCTCGTTCCCGGAAAGTCCGGCGAGCCCGGTGCAAATGGTATTTCAGCCAATTCATTAACTACATGGGCAGCTAATAATCCAGCGTTAACTGCTTGATGAGGATAAGCCACATGACCTTGTTTTCCCTGTAAAGTCAATGTTGCAGAAAGTGAACCTCGACGCCCGACTTTAATTGTATCGCCAGCGTTAGCATCTGCGGTAGGCTCACCAATCAGGACATGTTCAAGGGTCACGTTTTGCACAGCCAAATAGTCCCTAATCACCCGACTGCCGTACTCTGCCTCGCCTTCTTCATCGCTGGTAACCAAAAACCAAAAGGTTATGTCAGGGCTCAACGTTGGCCAACTAAACTGTTCGCAGGCAGCGAGCATTGCCGCTAACCCGGTTTTCATATCAGCGGCTCCACGACCGTACAAGTAATCATTATGAATACGAGCTGCAAACGGCGGGCAATCCCAGTATTTTAATGGTCCGGGTGGCACCACATCAGTATGCCCATTAAATGCAAGATGGCGATTACCATTGCCAATCTTGGCAATTAGGTTTGTGACACCATTGATCTTGATCGTTTCACAGGTAAAGCCCAATGCGATCAAGCGTTGCTGAATAACTTGCTGACAACCTGCATCGTTGGGGGTTACCGACGGTAATTGAAGTAGTGCTTTGGCTATCGCAAATACTGGACTAGCGTTAATAGTTGCAGTTGCGGGCTTTATTGGCATGGCGATTTAATGGTCGATAAAACACCTTTATATCGTTGCATCTGCAAATGACGGATCAATGACGAATGCGCGACAAAATCATGACAAAGAGCGCACAAGGCAACCGTTCTGAAGAATATTTTTTGGAGAGTTTATACATAGAAAATGGCGGAGTGGACGGGACTCGAACCCGCGACCCCCGGCGTGACAGGCCGGTATTCTAACCAACTGAACTACCACTCCGCATCAGGGGATATCAAATAATGGCGGAGCGGACGGGACTCGAACCCGCGACCCCCGGCGTGACAGGCCGGTATTCTAACCAACTGAACTACCGCTCCGGCGATTATTTGATGTATTGACAGTGGCGGAGCGGACGGGACTCGAACCCGCGACCCCCGGCGTGACAGGCCGGTATTCTAACCAACTGAACTACCGCTCCACAATCATCAATAAAAACAACAAGTTAAAGAATCAATAATGACCCCCATCCCTCATTGCGGCGCAGATGATACGGGTTACACCCCCATGAGTCAACGGTTTTTTGCGGTTAAAACCCTAGGAAAAGAGCAATTGGTTGATAAACCATCAAAAACCGATTTAATGCATACCTAAAACGGCAATAATGCTTTTAACTTTTGCAAGAAGGACACCGATGCAGAATTGCCGTTATCTGATGGCTCCTCTTCATTAGGCTCAGTTGCCGTCGATACTTTCGGCTTCTTGGGTTGTTGTAGCCACAAGTACGCTCCAACGCCGATAAGGCCTAACACTATGATCGTTCCATTGATCGTTAATACCCAAAAGACAACATCTACGGTGTCTTCCTCAATGGGTTCAGACACTAAGTTGTCAGTTAGAGTTGCCGGCCCATCGTCCGTCTCTGAGTTCATTTCAGACTCAACGGGTGAATTCACCGGCTCAGGAGGCGGAGCTTGAACGACAAAAGTATATTCCGGTACATCTAAGATAAAATCGCGACCATTCGCTGTTTTTCCGTAGGCGGTTAATTTAACGCGAAACACGCCATCACCGTAATTAACGATCAAATGCTCGCGCACATTACTGCTGAGTTCAGTGAGTGAAAAGTTTTGGATGTCACCATTCGGGAAGCGTATCTTGCCATCTATTAATAAAGAGGAGATATCAACAAGCTCACGCTTAGCATCAATCAACAGCTTGTGGTAGCCCTCCCCTGCATCATCCAATGCTACATCGATGATGATGGGATTCGGATGCAAGATAATGGGCGCATCGATTTGCTCACGGGTAAACATGGGAGTACTTACACGAAATACAGGTTGCCACTCACCAGCAGCGATCGCCAGATTGAATTGCCCGGTAAATGTGCCATCAAGTGGAGCCTCATCCATTCCCAAACCGTTATCAACAAAGGTTGCTACCACTTCACTGTTGGCGCCAAAATTATTGTAATTAGGGTTATTGGTGCTGGTTAACTCGATAGTCAATTCAACAACATCGCGAAATTCACTGTAGTTAATTGGCTCTTCGCCATTGGTCAAGTAGGCAGTTTGTTTCAAGATTTCGCCCGAAAAAATCATGGGGGGTAAGGGCTCGGCGTGCAAACGAATGTCTGATAACACCATAACTCGACTGTTTGGTAAAATCTGTCCAACCGCTTGCCAAGGGCCCGGCACAGGGTCCTTGATACTGATCATGTCATAAGTATTGGCATCGTACCAAAACACTTTTTCGCCGTCGGCTTGGGTAGAAAATATCTTGGAGCCATCAGGACGCACGAGCACCACTGGTGCCGAGCCGAATTCGCGGAAAAATACTAAGGTGATTTCATCAACTTGATAATCGATCCGAAAGCGATTTTGCAGCAATTTGATGCTGTTATGGTATTCACCGCCAAGCGTGGTTAACGGCGAGGGCTGGCTGTCGTCTAGTGCAGTATCATCTTGAGCACTTTGCGGTTGTTGCGCGTACGACGCGCACGCCAGCAACGCTATTACAGCAATAATGGCGTGCAAAAAAGCCTTGCTAATTCGAAAACACCATTTGCGAGTCAATCGAATGTCCTATCATTTATTGGCGCCACAGGCATTGGCCAGATTGTTTCTCTACAATGTCCAAGCGCGATTCATGCTTAGCTAATTCATCGGCAGAGGCTCGAATAACCTTAAGTTTCAATCCACTGCGGTCAATTGGGCGACGTCCCTCTGAGACTTCACCATCAGCGCCTTGACCACTTTGATTGGCTAAATTTAATGCCTTTTGCCCGCCTGTCATCATCAGATAAACATCTGCGAGGATTTCCGCATCTAATAAAGCACCATGCAAAGTCCGGTGGCTATTGTCTATACCGTAACGCTTACAGAGAGCGTCAAGATTATTTTTCGCCCCCGGGTGCATTTGGCGAGCTAACACCAAACTATCTAACACCGAGCAAATATTCGCGGTACGAATATCGGTAACGCTCGGTGTCATCGCAAATTCCCAATCCATAAACCCCACGTCGAAAGGGGCGTTATGAATAATCAACTCGGCGCCCTCGATAAACGCAACAAAGTCTTTGGCGACATCTTCAAACCGTGGTTTGTCTTGTAGAAACTCATTGGTAATGCCGTGCACATCAATCGCTTCCTGCTCAATGTCACGTTCAGGGTTGATGTAAACATGGAAGTGATTACCGGTCAGTTTTCTATCAACCAATTCAACACAACCAATCTCAATGATTCGATGGCCTTCTTTGGGGTCAATACCGGTTGTCTCAGTATCCAGCACGATTTGCCGCATAGGATAACACTCTGCTTTTTGTCTTTATTTGCGATAGTATACCCAACAGCGAACGCGACTCCACGCTGAAGATCCAGAATTCCAAAAAAAAATAAGGATTGTCACTGAATGAAGAAAGTGCAGTTGTATACTGATGGTTCCTGCTTGGGCAATCCAGGCCCAGGTGGATATGGTGTTGTACTAGTCTTTAATCAATTTCGTAAAGAACTCAGTCAAGGCTTTACCCACACTACCAATAACCGCATGGAATTGTTAGCCACTATCGTGGGCTTGAATGCATTAAATGAGCGCTGTCAGGTTGAGCTAACCACAGACAGTCAGTATGTTAAAAATGGCATCAATCAATGGATCCATAATTGGAAGAAAAACGGTTGGAAAACCGCCGCCAAGAAACCGGTAAAGAATGTGGATTTGTGGCAACAATTGGATCTTGCTATCGGCAAGCACAACGTGAATTGGCATTGGGTTAAGGGGCATTCAGGTCACCCTGAAAATGAGCGCTGTGACGAACTAGCACGCGCCGCTGCAGAATCAGAGAACCGTATTATTGATAGTGGATTCAATGAATAACGACTAAGTTTTGATATCACGTTCACTTGAACAGTTAATGATTACCATTAAAGAAGCGATGACACTGATTGGGTTAATCCCAGTGGATAATAAATTTACCCTTACTTTGGTTTTTACTGAGTCTGTGATGCACAGTATTTACTGATGTGATAGGCAAAACGCTATCTAACGGAACCGCTAAGCGCCCATCAAGAAACGCTTGATACCAATCTGCGCAAAATGCTTGTACTAAGGCACGTTTATACGCAGTGCTTCTATTTCTTAGCGTCGAGCCATACAAGGTCACTCGCTTGGCCAACACTTTAGCCATGTCCAAATTGGCTTGTCGCCCTCCAAGCATTGCTAAATAAACCATGCGGCCATCAAGGGCTACTACATCCAAATTACGCTGTACATAATCACCCGCAACGACATCCACAATCACGTCTGGCTGCCAAGCTAATTGCTTTAATCGGATAGCAAAATCATGCTCGTTATAATTAATCAGCAGCTGCGCGCCTAACCGCTTGCATTGCCCAAGCTTTTCATCGTTTGAGGCCGTAACGGCGACTTCACAATTCAACTGTCGCGCGAGCTGAATAGCGGCCAAACCAACTCCACTTGCTCCCGCATGAATGAGTACCCGCTCGTTTGGTACCAGTTGTGCAAGACTTACCAACGCCTGATAGGCTGTCAAGAATACTTCCGGTAAACCTGCGGCCACTTGCATATCAATGCTGCTTGGAATTGCAATCGCTTGCAGACTATCCAACACCGTATACTCAGCATAGCCTCCGCCTGCGACCAATCCGCACACCCGATCGCCAATTTGCCAACCTTCTACTCCACTTCCCAAGGCAACAACTTCACCGCTAACTTCTAAACCCAGAATATCACTTTCTCCAGCAGGGGCCGGGTATTTACCCTGTCGTTGCAAAAGATCAGCGCGATTAACACCAAATGCAGCCACCTTTATCAACAACTCAGCATGATTGGGTGTCGGCGTCTCAGTACTCGCAATAGTTAATGGTGCCTCAGGATCAGTGGGATTATAAGCAACATACCGCATTTTAGTTGGCATAAATTTCTCCGCCTCGTAAAACGGTTTTTCACCGCTTCTCACGCTTTCTGGGATATACTCTTCTCTTTTAATTAGATACGAAAATTATGTCAGCAACAATCATTCTTGCTCCCGATCGCGAAAAATCTCTGCTCCGTCGCCACCCCTGGGTTTTTGCTGGTGCTGTTGCAAAAGTCAAGGGTCGTTGCCACCTTGGCGATACTGTGGATATTGTATCTGCAAAAGGTCAATGGTTGGCGCGCGCGGCTTACTCGCCAGAATCACAAATTAGAGCCCGAATTTGGACCTTTGAGCAAAATGAAAGCGTTGATAACGCATTTTTTTGCCGGCGTATTGAGCAAGCTCAATGGCAACGTAAAGCGGTAATTGAACGCGCACAAACCAATGCCTATCGACTGGTTGCGGGTGAGTCTGACGGCTTGCCAGGTGTAACCATAGACGTTTATGCAAACGTAGTGGTTTTGCAGTTATTGTCCGCCGGGGCAGAGAAACAACGAGATAAAATCTTATGGGCAGTAAAGCGCTTTTATCCCGATGCCATTATCCATGAACGCAGTGATGTTGCCGTGCGCGAGAAAGAAGGATTGGAGCAACGCATTGAAACCTTGGCTGGTGTCTTACCCAATGCGGTTACTATCGAAGAAAACGGGGTCGCCATCACGGTTGATCTTATCAATGGTCACAAAACTGGATTTTATCTTGACCAGCGTGACAACCGCCGTATAACTGCGTCCTATTGTCGGGATAAAAGCGTGCTCAACTGCTTTAGTTACACTGGAACATTTGGTTGTTATGCTCTCAAAGCAGGGGCTGCTCACGTTACCCATGTGGACGTTTCTGAAAGTGCACTGGCAACAGCGAAACACAATGCAGATATCAATGGCTTCGGTAATGAGCATAATACCTATGTGCAAAAGGATGTGTTTGAATTATTGCGTCAATACCATACTGATGGGCAGCAATTTGATGTAGTAATTTTGGATCCACCAAAATTTGTTGATAGCAAAGCCAGCCTAAATCGAGCGGCTCGGGGTTATAAAGATATCAATATGTACGGGATCCATGCCGTGAAACAAGGCGGATACTTGGCAACGTATAGTTGCTCTGGCTTAATGCCTGCCGATCTGTTTCAAAAAATAGTTGCTGATGCAGCGCTGGATGCCAAACGAGAAATAAAAATTCTTGAGCGACTATCTCAAGCGCCAGATCATGCGACGTCAGGCGCTTATCCCGAAGGCTATTACCTCAAAGGGTTTCTGTGTCAGGTGTTTTAAGCTGGCGTAGTGTGCTTATTTCATCTCAAGGATTTCTACCCCAACAATGCAGTTTGCATCGCCTTCGGGCACACAACGTACAACTTTAGCTTTCGCTGACAAGGAAGGAATTTGACTACTGGTCGATTCAATCGAGACCGAAACACTGGTACCAAGCTCAATTGATGACTCCCCGACTTCCAACGACATGCCTGTCGCACTTATATCACGGCAAATAGCCTGTAGGGTGCGGCTCGACTCATCGTCATGAAGCATTAATTCACAGGGTGAATTCACCATCATTCGGAAAAAATTACGCTTGTCATCATATCCCAGCATTACTGCATCTCCTGACCGTATTTGACTAATGCTACCAAGCCAAAACGAATTGATCGACCATAATTACACCACAAGTTATAGGCCGCTGAAGAGCTAATGTCAATGCCAAGCATTGGTGATTATAAGGTGGTGTCAACTGGCCCCGACTAAATAAATAAATTGGCCCATCAATAGCGCTAATAAACTCACTATACTCCGCCTAATGAAAAGCTTTTTAAGTGGTTTTCAATCCGCTTTGCTGAAATAGGCACACGTGTTCCCAACTGCTGGGCAAATAGGGATACACGCAACTCTTCCAGTAACCAACGGGTTTCTAATAAATCGTCTGGTATATCGCGCTGGCGCTTGTAATGCTCTAAAACACTCTGATATTGCTTAGTCACTTTTTCCATTGTCAGCATGTGCATTCGGTCACGATTAACATCCACTTTAAGTTTCTCAATCCGGTGCGCTAGTGCTTGCACATACCGTTGCCAGTCTTTCAGTCGATGCACTCCGATATCGGTGACAAAGCCAGGATACACCAATTGACTCAGGTGGTTTTTCACATCATTTAGCGCATGTACCAATTGAAAATCAATTTTGCCTTTCAATTGCTTTTGGATCCCAGCAGCTATCACGAGCCCCTGCTCTACCTGCACCGCAATGGCTAAAACTGCATCATTGATCTGTGCCCGCGCATGCTCAGTCAACTGTTCAAATTGGGCTTGTGTTCGCACCTGTTCAGGAGCATCGAATAACTCTGTAACCATCACATTAATGGCCGCTTCAACACAATCGTCAATAAGTGCGGTGATTGAGCCAAACGGATTAAAATACAAGCCTAATTTGGATTTATTCGGCAATTTTTGTTGCAAATGCTTTATCGGGGACGGAATAACTGCTTGTACCAACGCAGCCAAACCTGCTTTGTGCGCAGCCTGAGCTTCGTGCCGCGAGTCGAATAAACGAATGTCTACCCCGGTTTTACCAACACTCAGTCCTGGATAGGCTTGCACCTCAAATTGGCCAGTCTTGCGTGAGAATTTTTCCGGCAATTGATCAAAGTCCCATTGCGTCAGTCCACTGCGCTCAAATTCAGGGGTTGCGGCTTGATTTAACGTTTCTTGCACCTGTCCTTGTAATTGACGTTGTAGTGCAACGAGATCATCGCCCTTAGCAACGACTTTATTGTCGGCATCAACAACGTTGAAATGCAGGCGCAGATGTGCAGGTAACTCGACGTTGCTAAACATCTCCGGCTCTATCAACACCCCTGTCATGCGTTTTAATTGTTCACTCAACGCGACGACTAATGGTAGCTCTCCATCCGTTTGAAGCTCTGTAAACCTTGCCAATACCGCATTGGCATAGTCAGGTGCGGGTACAAAATGCCGCCGCCAACGTTTCGGTAGGCCTTTGATCAACGCGATGAGTAGTTCCACTTGATAACCGGGCACGAGCCAGTCAAAACCTTGTGCTTGTACTTGATTCAATAACGGTAAGGGGATTAGCACGCTAACCCCATCCTCATTGGCGGTTGGATCAAACTGATAACTCAATGGCAACACGAGGTCACCTTGACGCCAAAACTCTGGAAACTGTTCAATTATCGCGGTACTTAGGTCCGACTTAGTCACCGCCTCTCGGGTAAACTTTAACTTTGCGATAACGTCTGTGGATTGCTGCCGGTACCATTTTTTAAAACTCGCTTCGCTAACTAGGTGTGCGGGGATTTGTTGTTGGTAAAACGCCACTAACTCGTCTTCTGATACCAATAGATCGCGCCGTCGCGTTTTCTGCTCAAGCTGGTCGATATCATCAAGCAATGACTGATTATTCTTTAAAAAACCATAGCTTAGATTCGTGAGTCCATTGACTAAGGCTTCACGCACAAACAATTCATGAGAAACAACTGGATCAATATTGCCATAATTTACACTGCGATTAGCTACTATCGGTAATCCTAGCATTGTCACGCGCTGCTTGGCCATAACAGCGCCACGCCTTTTCGACCAATGAGGCTCACTGTAATGTGATTTAACCAAATGTGGCGCTAAAGATTCGATCCATTGGGGTTGAATTTTGGCGACCATACGCGCAAACAAACGCGACGTCTCTACAAGTTCTGCCGCCATCACCCACTTGGGTGTTTTATTCGCCAGGCCTGAACCCGGAAAGATTAGAAATTTACCGTTGCGCGCACCGTTATACGTCTTGTCTTTGTCAAGCTGTCCAATATGGGAAAGTAAACCGGTCATAAGACTTTGATGTATGGCGTCATAATCGGCTGGCGTAGAATTAATCCTTAAGTCAATACTAACCAAGGAATGTTTAATTTGGCTGACAATATCCTGCCATTCGCGCATACGCAGATAGTTGATAAAGTGCGCTTTGCACCACTTTCTCAATTGATTATTACTCTGGGCCTTTTGTTCAGCCTTGAAAGCCAACCACAAATTCAACAAGGCGATAAAATCAGAACTATCATCATGGAACAGTTTATGAGCTTCATCCGCTTTTTGGCGTTTATCTTGTGGTCGCTCGCGCGGGTCTTGAATTGACAGACCTGCGGCAATAACCATGATTTCACTGACTGCATCAAAGGCTCCCGCAGCGAGCACCATTCGTGCATAGCGTGGATCAATTGGGAGTCGACTGAGTTTATTACCCAACAGACTCAAGCGTTGTCCATTTGAGGTATTTTCAATCGCTTGCAGTTCTTCGAGTAATAAAAAACCGTCTTTTATATTGCGACTGTCTGGCGCTTGAACAAACGGAAAACGACTGATATCACCTAACCCCAAAGCCAGCATTTGGAGGATCACCGATGCCAAGTTGGTGCGCAAAATTTCAGGGTCGGTAAAGGCTGGACGACTAAGATAATCGTCTTCACTATATAAACGAATACAGATCCCGTCTGAAGTACGGCCGCATCGACCTGCACGTTGATTGGCTGATGCTTGTGAAATGGGCTCGATTGGAAGGCGTTGAACTTTACTGCGAGCGCTGTAGCGCGACAGCCGTGCTAGCCCGGGATCAACAACGTATTTAATCCCCGGTACAGTCAGTGAGGTCTCAGCAACATTCGTAGCCAGTACAATACGTCGTCCGCTATGGGACTGAAATATCCGGTTTTGCTCACTTGCACTCAAACGAGCATACAACGGGATAATTTCAGTATTGCGGTATTGTTGTCTGGCAAGGGCCTCTTGTGCATCACGAATGTCGCGTTCACCACTGAGAAAAATCAACATATCACCTGGCGGTTCACGCATCAGTTCATCTACCGCCAAGACGATATTGTCAAGCATATCGGTATCTTCAGCAGCTTCCTGGTAGCGAACTTCTACAGGATACGTACGCCCACTGATTTCCAACATTGGCGCATCATTAAAGTGTTTAGAAAAACGTTCGGGGTCAATGGTTGCCGACGTGATGATTAGCTTTAATTCTGGACGCTTAGCAAGCAATTGTTTGAGGTAACCTAACAAGAAGTCGATATTTAGGCTACGTTCATGCGCTTCATCGATAATGATGGTGTCATATTGATTGAGAAAACGATCGTTTTGCATTTCCGCAAGTAACATACCGTCTGTCATTAGCTTGATATAACTGCCATCACTGACGGTATCAGAAAAGCGAATTTTAAAGCCTACGTGCTCACCTATCGATGAATTAAGCTCTTCGGCTATCCGAGTCGCGACACTGCGTGCTGCGAGACGACGGGGTTGAGTATGCGCGATCATGCCCCGTGTCCCTAAGCCCATTTCAAGACACATTTTGGGTAATTGGGTGGTCTTACCCGACCCCGTTTCACCCGCAATAATCACCACTTGGTGATTAGCTATGGCTGCTTGAATTTGCTCTTTTTCGCGGCTTACGGGCAGATCAGGGTATTCAATTGCGGGAATCGCTTGTCGGCGCTGCTGAACCGCTACCACAGATTTACGCAGCCGCTGACAAAATTTTAGCCAGGTTTTGTCTTGTTCAATTTTACTCGGCTCTAATGCTGCGAGTGCACGGCGTAGACGTTTAAGCTCATTCGAGAGACGAAAAGTATCAATTAACCGTGTCTGCGTGATTAACGCCTCGGCTTGTTCAATACTGATATTTTCTGGAATACTCAATCGGCACCTGTTAATCACTTAATAGGTGCGCAATCCTAGAAGAACAGGGCGAAAAATGCTAGCTAGCTTTTGCTTTATAACCGTCGCGTAATTGTACATCAATCGCATTAAGTACTTCCGAGCGACTAATACTGCCGAGCAAAAAGCCATCATCATCAACAACTGGATAGATTTTCGGTTTGGCTTTTAACATCATTTCAGCTAACTCTAACACCGAAGAATAAGGCTTCACTGAAAGCACCGCTGATTGCATCACATCTTTTACTCGACAGACTTGCTCGCGATAGTAGCTGGAGGTGATCATCTTACTTAAGCAATCCTGTTCGGATAGAAAACCGACGACTTTATTGGTACTATCAACCACTGGCCCGCCCGCCTGTTTACTCGTTAGTAAGCGCTCTACAGCTTCAGCAATAGGCATATCAATAGTCAATTTAACAGCCCGTCGATTCATGTAATCTGAAACCAATAAAGATTCCATTGTGTCTCCTGTTCCTAACAACTTATTTATTATTATCGGCAGCGACAGTAGAAACACTTATCGCAGTCACTTTAAGCGTAGATGCTTATTGCGCAAACCACTACTTTTTACTCACATTTTTTGTCTGTGCATCAATCAGTTAAATTCTGACCTTCTGAATAAATTGCGATTATGCGCGTGCCCATCGCATCAATACTGGCTCGATACATGCCTTCTGTATTAAACGGCATAGCAACATTGCCGTATTTATCGACCGCAACCACACCACCTTCGCCGCCTGCGGGCTTTAAAACATCGTGAATAACCACATTAGCGGCATGTTGCAGACTCACTTCCTGATAAGCCATTCGCGCACAAATATCGGCAGCAACATTGTAGCGGATGAAATACTCACCATGCCCAGTTGCAGATACCGCGCAACTCTTATTGTCCGCAAAGGTACCTGCACCAATGATTGGTGAATCACCGACCCGTCCATACCGCTTAGCGGTCATCCCTCCAGTTGAGGTGCCCGCAACTAGGTTACCTTGTTTATCTAAAACCACGACGCCCACCGTACCGAACTTATAATCCGTCGGCACCGCCGGCTCCTTGCGAACTCCAGCTTGCGGAGTCATAGCAAGTTTTGCCTTGTGCAGCGCCTGCAAGCGACGTTCGGTATTAAAATAGGTATTATCAACCAACGGGAGCCCCTGCCGCGCAGCAAATTGCTCGGCCCCAACACCAGTAAGCATCACATGGGGCGAATGCTGCATGACCGCCAGTGCTGCAGCAATTGGACTTTTAATATTCGTCACTGCTGCTACTGCGCCGGCTTGACGCATGCGACCATGCATAATCGATGCATCAAGTTCATGGCGCTCATCAAAGGTATAAACCGCCCCCACTCCAGCATTAAATAAAGGCGACTCTTCCATTAGTTGAATCGCTGCAACCACTGCCTCTTCCCCCGACTCTCCGGCTTTTAATAACGCGTAACCAGAGTCTAATGCGGCAGCAAGTGCGGCACGGTAGGCCTTGTCTTGTTCAGGTGTTAAATCTGCTTTAGTGATGGTTCCTGCGCCGCCATGGATAGCAATTGCCACAGCATGTGTCGGATGTGCATTTACTTTATATCCGATAGCCGTTAACAGTGCCCCCGCTAAAAGAAAATGTAACGCTCGTAACCTAGGTACTTTCTGCAACACTATGCCTACTCCTTCTACTGAATGCCCAACAATCGGTTTAATCTCTAACATACGCCCAAATGACCCACTTTTCCATGTTGACTATTAGTCATAGTTTCGCCAACTGAGAAGCAATTTTACCGGTTACTTTCATTGGTACGCCTTTTCCCACAGACTCTCGTTAATTGAATAGTTGTCGTTATTGACGATTCTCGTTATTATCTTGAATTATCGAAACTTTCATCGCTTTCTCCTAGCGCCAGCAAAACATAAATAAAGGTAGAAGTTCGGATTGAAGAAAATACCAGCGCCACTTGAACCCAAAGAGATGAGTGCGTTGATCATTGATGGCCAGAGCTTGGTTCAAGACAACATCAAAAACGCGTTCAAAGAAGTGGGAATTACCAATGTAAAAAGCGCCCAGAATGCTTTTTATGCGCTGCGTTTATGCGAAGACCATCAATTTCATATTGTGATGATTTCCTTCGATGTTAATGCTGATAAAGATGGATTTCATCTCTACGAAGAACTTAAAGTAAAAGGCCATATCACCAAAGAAACCACCGTGGTCTTTTTAAGTGCAGAAACCAGCAAAGAATTGGTCAATTGCATCATTGAATTACAGCCTGATGATTTTTGGGTGAAACCACTGGATCGGGCAAAGGTCGAAAAACGCCTCAACTATTTATTAATGATCAGACGTAAATTGCACAAGTTGCTCTTTTGTCTCGACCATCAAGATTTTTCAGCTGCCATATATCACGCTGAGCGGCAATTGCTTGATCCCAGTTTAAAGGAACTCCACCCCCGGATTAAAAGGATCATAGGAGACTGTTTTTTAGGTCTTCATGAGTTTGCCGAAGCTGAGCGCCATTTTACTGAATTACTGCAGGAATATAAGTACGGTTGGGTTTCTATTGGTCTTGCTCGTGCCTTGTTGAAGCAAAATAAAAAGGACGAAGCTGACATCTTGATTGAAGAAATGTTAGAACGCGAAGATACGCGGTTTAATACCTATGATTTGCTTGCTCAATATCACATTGAGCATGAGCAATATGCTGAAGCTTATGAACAGATGAAGGAAGCGAGCCGACTGGCTCCGCGCAATATTAACCGGAATAAAAAATTATGGGATCTTGCCCGTCTAAACCATGACAAAATGGGGCAATATCAAGCGACCCAGAATATGGCTAAGTACGCCAAAAATTCCATCCATGATTCCCCTGAGTTGATGTTAAATGTAGTACGCTCAGGCATCGATTTAGCCACCAGTTTGAGTAAAGAAGAAGCGGTGCCTTTTTTGCAACGCGCTGACCGCGACATCGAAAGACTCAAGCAAACACGTGGCACTATGGCGGTTGATAGTGAGCAAATAGCCGTGTTACAGGCGCGCTTGTTGTGCGTGAGGGATGACAAAAAAGCAGCAGAGAAAATAATGGATGAGCAAGTATCGATTAATGATCGCGCTTCGTTAGAGGACAACCTTGATAAAATGAAAGCGTTTCATGAGCTCGGTCATAAAGAAAAGTCGTTGTCGATCCTCGACCGCCTCGGTAAACAAATCGCCGGTGATACCTTTTCCAGTAATGTGGTTAACGAATATCTTAAGCAGGAATCCATTGAGCGTCGTGAGATCAGTTTTACAGCCAAGGAATTAAAGGAAATGGCGGCCGTCAACTACAAAGAAAACCGCATGGGACCTGCTTATCAAAACTTAAAACAAGCATTAAAGCTTTCACCGCAAAATAAGCAAGTTGCCATGAGCCTGCTAAAAGTACTCGTAAATATCGCCAAGACCGAACGTTTATCCCCCGAACACCTGCAAGAAGCCATGAAGGCGAATGCATTACTACAGAGCGCAGGTCTAGGCGCTGCTCAAAGCGCAAAGCATCAAAGCTATATCGAACAACTGGGTCTCGATGCGGAAGACTAAATTGGACCTAATTTGAGCTCGCATCATTCACCCACCCTGCTCTTTCACGATTATGAGACCTGGGGTGCCGACCCAAAGCGTGACTGGCCAAGTCAGTTTGCAGCCATTCGTACAGACTTAGCGCTCAATCCAGTAGCCAAGCCGCTTAACTGGTTTTGCCAGATACCCAATGATTACTTACCACACCCGCAAGCGTGTTTAATAACGGGTATTACGCCCCAACAGAGTCTCCGTGATGGTTATCGAGAAGCTGAGTTCATGCGCCTTGTGCATGCTGAGCTAAGTACGCCAAATACCTGTGTTGTCGGATACAACAGTCTGCGTTTCGACGATGAGGTGAGCCGCTTTTCGCTGTTCCGAAACTTCTATGATCCCTACGCGCGAGAATGGCAATATGGCAACAGCCGTTGGGATTTGATTGATTTAGTGCGGGCGTGCTATGCACTGCGACCTGAGGGTATTGAGTGGCCATACAAAGCTGATGGATCGCCGTCATTTAAACTAGAAGACTTAGCCAAAGCAAATAAACTTGAACATAGCAGTGCCCATGACGCATTGTCAGACGTAAGCGCAACCATTGGACTAGCCAAGTTAATCAAACTTCAACAACCTAAATTATTTGATTATGGCTTTAGCTTGCGCAACAAAAACACTGTGCTTGCCCGTTTAAATATTCACGCTCAGCAGCCACTCATACACATAAGCTCGCGATTCAAAGCAAAGCAGGGTTGTTGCGCCATCGTATTGCCCATCGCTTTACATCCAATTAATAAGAACGCGATTATTTGCATCAATCTGTGTGAGCCTATCGACAACCTATTCACACTTTCTCATAATGAGATCAGGGACTTGCTCTATACCAAAAGCGATGAACTCGGCGCTGAACAACTCCGCCCGGCGTTAAAGACTATCGCGATTAACCGGTGTCCTTTTGTTGCGCCTTTATCAACCCTCAGTGAGGCACGAGCAGAAAGCCTAGAGATTGATATCCCTTTGGCCAAACAACGCTTGCAGCAAGTGTTAGCACACCCTGAACTGATGCAAAAAATCCTCGATGTTTATGACGTCGAGCCGACTGTTGAAATGCCTGATCCTGACTGTAGCTTGTATCACGAAAACTTCTTGAGCAATGCAGAAAAACAATGGTGCCAACAGGTGATTTGTGCTCAACCAGAGGAATTAACACTACTCGCGGAGCAGGCGCCTAGCCGTGAATTCCGAATTCGACTGTTTCGCTATCGCGCGCGCAATTATCCGACCTCACTGTCCGTAGAAGAAATGACGCAATGGCAATCACACCGTCAAGCGAGATTATTACTGGGAGAGCACGCGGGATGGTTAAGTGTTGAAAGCTTTATGCAAGAATTAGAACAGCTAGCGCATGACTATGAGCACGATCACAATAAGATGGCGATTTTGCGCGCGCTTGCCGACTATGCGCAAAGTCTCTAAGAGTTGACTATGCTGTTATAAAGGTTTAATGATTATTAGCCGATAAGAAAACGATGTAAATTCAATGGTTGGTGCAAATGAAAGGTGTTTCGCTAAATTATAATGAGCAAGCCAATGCAGTAGAGCTTACGCTCAATCCTGCAGAGTTTGAAAAAGAGCTAGAGTCAAAAGCGTTATTAGCTTTCGTCAATAACAGTGAGCTTGCCAAATTGTACCTTTCTGAAGCTGAGATAAAATCCAGCTGCGACAAAGCCAACCATCTATTTAAATCAAAAGATTTCGCCAAAGTAACGGCTAAAATAGGTGAGAAACGGCATGCCGAAATAGAGTTTCGTATCCCGGAAGATGCGATGACTGCAACGCTGGTAATAACCGCCCCCTATGGTGGGCAAATTCCTAGCTTGCAACAAATCGTCAAGATGGCCAAGAATCAGGGAATTACTCGCGGCTTGGGGCTAAAACGCATCAGACTTGCCCTTGGCAAAGCCAAAGAAGCCAAGGCGGGGCAAGTCGTAGAGGAAGTCATTGCCAAAGGATTACCCGCCAGAGATGGCCGGTCTTCTCACGTAAAACCCTTAGTGCCAAATGCCCTGGAACGAGTCCTCAGGCCACAAACATCTTCAGCCTCACGCGTAGACATGCGCAACTTGGGAGAAGTAATTTGCGTCAAAGCCGGCACTGAAGTGCTGCGTCGCCTGCCACCTTCTAAAGGGCGTTCGGGATTTAATATTAAAGGCAATAAATTAGAAGCCAAAAGTGGCGAATGGCAAAGTATCAAATTGGGCGATGGCACAGCTATAAGTGATCACGACGAAAACTTGGTAATTGCAACAATATCAGGTATGCCAAAGTTTCAAGATTTTATAATGAATGTCGACGACACATTTATTTGTCAAGGCGTCAATGTGGGTACAGGTAATATCAATTACGATGGCGCTGTGTTGGTCAATGGCGATGTCACGGAAAAGATGGTGATCGTTGCTACGGGTGATATTACTGTGAATGGATTTGTTGAGTCTGCGTCAATTCATGCAGGCGGCGATATTGTCATTACTGAAGGCGCCATGGGTAAAGCCAGTGATGATCATAGTGATTTTAGTTGCGAGCTTAAAGCGAGCGGCAGTATTCACGTACAGCATGGTCAGGGCTTAGATATCAAATGCGGCGGAAATATAACCGTTGGGCGGCAAGTCGCTTACAGCCGGTTAGAATGTAAAGGCGACATTATTGTTGGTCAAATTGACAATCCTAATGGCAATCTATTTGCCTGCAATGTGGTAGGCCAAAAGTCGGTAATGGCAGGAACATTAGGGGCAGTTTCGGGCAGTAATCTAGCCATTGATTTTAGTAAAGGCTTTAATCAACTCATGGAGCGGAAAGATCTGCTCGATGAGATACTGAAACAACTGCGTGAAAACAATTCTAAACACAAAGACAAAATTGAGCTTATTAAAACTAAATTGATCCCTAAAAGCCTGCGCAAAAAAGTCGATGAAGCGATCGAAATGTTTGAGAATGAAGCTCAATTGTTAAACTGGTTAGAAGTGAAAAATTTGGAAATGAAGCAAGCCAAAGATGATTACACAAATGGCATCATGCTCAAAGCCTTTAAACGCGTATATGCTGGGGTGTCAGTCAAACTTAACAACCGTGTTTGGCGTTCAGAACGCGAGTATGCCCGCTCCGTAGTGAAATATGATGACCATCAATGGCATTATGACCCTATGGTGTAATCAATAACCGTTTTTGATTATGTAATACTGACCGTCGTAAGTTAGAGAGACATGCATTTGAGCAATTTCAGCTACCGTCTTGCGACCAATTTTACGTTCAGCACTAAGGCAATCGTCGGGCCCGAAACTCATTCCCGTGGCAAACGTAGAATCAAAATATACGGGCTTTGAAAACGTCCAACAGGCACCTTGTTGACTCAGTAGATGACTCATCAAAAAATCACCATGAGTACGACCAATCGTGGGTAACTCTTGGCGCTGACAGGCAGACAAGAGCAACACCATGGGCAACACTAAAAGAAACGCTTTAGCTTGTTTACACGTCATCATGATATCCAATAATTTGATTTCGCCCATTGCGCTTGGCACTAAACATGCGGCGGTCAGCGTTATCAAACCAGGTTGAAAAGTCTTCACCTTCGCCTAATTCAGCAACCCCAAAACTGCAGGTTAATGGGATTTGAATAGCTGCTAACGGTGCTTTATTAAGCGCATCAGCAATTCGTTGAGCTAAGACTTTAGCAGCCTCCTCATTACTATTGATGCACATGATTAAAAACTCCTCTCCTCCCCAGCGCGCAATTAAATCAACTTCGCGTAAACACCGCTGCGCCAGCTGAGCAAGCTCGACCAAAACCCGATCACCCACGCCGTGACCATAACGATCGTTGATAGTCTTAAAGTGGTCGACATCCATCACGACGATACTGACAGGTTGCTTGAACCGTTCGAAGCTGTTAATCGCTTCTTCAGCGCGTTGCAGCATAAAATTACGGTTATATAAACCCGTCAGTGGGTCGTGGATTGAGAGAAATTCCAAGCTCTTGTTTTTCTCAACTAAAGCATGTTGCAAACGTTCTAATTCTTGGTTTTTTAATGCTAATGAATGCGTGTACCGTTGCACAGTGCGATAACGCCAAATCAAACCAACGATGATCATGGTTAACACAACTAATGGCCATGCCACTAATTGGTAATCCGTGTGTTCGATATACTTAACGTTGTTCCATTGCCGGTAAATATTGACATGGGCAGACTCTGGAATAGCTGCAATGGCATCGTCAAGCGCTGCGACTATTTGGGTTGGATCGATGGGGACTTTCGCACTGCTTTTTTCAAGATTACGAGCAACCCCTAATCGGAGCTGATCATGAGGCTGCGCTAAACCAACAACTTGAATATTGTTTAACCCGTTATTCTGGATCATGGCATTGACTGCAAGCAACGAACCGACAGCTAGATCAATTGCTCCATCAGCCAATGCAAGTAACACATCAGATTCACTTTCGTATCGACGCAAGGCAATATGCGGATAATAACGACTCAAGTATTCACTGTGCCGATAGCCCCTGACTACGCCAACCACTTGCTCGTTTATCGCTTCGTAGCCCTGAACGACTGTTGAACCAACCGGTGCAACCAATACATTGGAGGCTGTGAAGTACGTTTCAGAAAACAGTAGTGTACGTTCTCTTGCCCGGGTTCGATTCAGCATCGGCAGAACATCGCATTTACCTTGCTCAAGGTAGGTTAAACTTTGTGTCCAACTGTCGGTGATAACCAAATCAAATCTAAATGCAGAATACTCTTCCAACAACCGTAAATAATCGGCTGAAATCCCCACGTGAACATTGTTGCGTATCGCTTCATAGGGCATCCAATTTGGATCAACACAGTACTGTAGCGTAGTTTTCTGTAAGTCTTCAGCGACAACTGGAGGACAAAATAACGCTAAACAGACCGTTGTGTAGAGTATCGCAATTCGCTTGATTTTCATTGGGGAATTCTAGGTAACCATATGTTTAATTTGGAATTTTTTATCCAAATAGCGTTGTTCTCGCATAATGTCACGTAACGCAACAATTGCGAGAAAAATATCCTCAAAGCGTAAATATAACGGGGAAAAGCCGACTCTTAAAATATTGGGCGCACGAAAATCCGCAATCACTCCAACATCGATCCAAGCTTGGCAAATGGCATAGGCATGTGGGTGTCTAAGCGCAACCTGAGCGCCACTGTGCAGACTGGTATGGTTGTCAGAGGTATCAAATTGGTCAAACCATTGTGCAATATTGAATGTTGCGAGTAAGTTTACAAACCAATCACGCAGAGCCATCGCTTTAGTCTCAACCTGCCGCATGTCGAGATCTTGAAACACATCAAGCGCAGCATCTAAAACACTCATTGAAAGAATTTGTGGAGTGCCGACCAAATTTTGTTTTATAGAGCTATCGGGGACATATTCTGGAGCGAAGGCAAAGGGGTCTGCATGCCCCATCCATCCTTGTAGTGGCTGTTTGAAGTGCTCCTGATGACGTTTAGCCACATACATAAACGCTGGAGCACCAGGACCACCATTAAGGTACTTATAACCGCAGCCTACTGCGAAGTCGACGTTCCATGCGTCAAGTTCTAATGCCAAAACGCCGGCGCTATGCGCAAGGTCCCAAATCACAATTACCCCATGCTCATGTGCCCGCTGCGTGATCTTTTGGATATCTAAACGATTACCACTACGATAATTCACTTGGGTAATTAGCATAACGGCAACTGAGTCATCAATACATTGTAGGATCTCATTTTCTGCAACACTCGATAGAGTCAATCCTTTTGCCGAGGCAAACTCAGTGATCCCTTGCAACATGTACCGATCAGTTGGAAAGTTATCCTGAGTGGTAATAATGCGTTTACGTGTAGGTTGCATGCCGAGCACGCCACAGACCAGCTTAAACAAATTCACTGAAATCGAGTCACAGCAAATAACCTGTCCAGGCGCAGCGCCCAACAGAGGAGCGATTTTATCTCCTACACTTAACGGTAAATTTATCCACTGATGTTTATTCCAACTGGTGATCAAATCCTCGCCCCATTGCTGAGCAACAACTTCAGTGGCGCGCAGTTGAGCCGATTTAGTTAATGGCCCAAGGGAATTTCCATCGAGGTAGACAGTGTCTGCAGGCAATACGAATTTTGCCCGCAAGCCTGCGAGCTCATCCTTGCCATCCTGCACTTGCGCGGCCTGCAAGTAGGTTGAATCATTCATATAAACGACCCAATGTATTAGTTAAATGTTGATAGGCCTCGCTATCAGGATGTATCCAATCAAAATGACCGATATTTTCACCATGAAAACGCTTAGATTGAGGATGACGGTTTTGTGTTTCTGGGACGATGCTATCAGCCTTACCCGTTAACAAATAGAGCGGTGGAATGACATTTTTATCGCGCGTGTCCGCCAAGGCATACGCATTCGCCTTTTCCTCTACACTCCCCCCCATAAATTTTACTGCGGCTTTAGCACAACCTGTTTCAAGTTGACTATAACTACTTATATCCGTAATCGCCGCTAAACCTATCACGGCCTCCAACCGCAAAGTTGCATCGGTGGCGGCTAACAGTGCTAAGTGACCACCCGCTGAATGCCCCACCAAAGTCAATGACTTGCGCGGGTACGTATCGCGAATTTTCTTAATTGCAGTGCGGACATCATTTAAGCTACCAGGCCAACCACCACCTTCTTGGCCGGTGCGTCGGTACTCAATGGCAAACACATTAAAACCATCGTCGCTGAGCTGCGTGGCTAATGGACGGATATGATCAACCCCATATTCCTGCATCCAACAACCACCATGAACTAATATCACACCTGCGCCCATAGCATGAACAGTTGAACGCTGCTTGGCGGCCCAAATTTCTATCAATTGGTTTTTATCAGCGCCATAACTGAGGGTCGCTGTCGGTTCTCGGCTCGCGAGAGCAGTCACTTGCTGAAATGAAACCCCATGTAAATACTGTCCTTCTGACTGACTAGCGAAGGTAAAATGCGTAGACAGTAAAAATGCAGAGGCAAGAATCATATTCACCCCGCGGCTGATCATCATTCGTTTGCGTAACATGAAAAAAATTCCCTGAAAAATAAAAAAGAGCACCAAAGGTGCTCTTTTTTACAGATATCTAACTCATTTATCAACACAGTTCCACGGCTAACGCCGTAGCTTCACCACCACCAATACACAATGCTGCGACTCCGCGCTGCTTTCCCTGTCGCTTAAGAGCATGCAGTAATGTCACGATTATCCGTGCACCAGACGCACCGATAGGGTGACCCAAAGCACACGCTCCGCCATTGATATTTACCTTGCTTGCATCGAGGCCTAGTTTGCTAATTGCTAGCATGGTTACCATTGCAAAAGCTTCATTAATTTCAAATAAATCAACGTCGTCTTTTTGCCATCCAGATTTAACCAACACTTTTTCGATAGCGCCCACTGGCGCAACGGTAAAATCTTCTGGTTTGATAGCGTTGGTTGCGTGCGCAACGATTTTGGCTAACGGTTGTAAGCCCAGCGTTTTGGCCTTGGTTTCAGACATGACCAACAACGCAGCTGCACCATCAGAAATTGAGCTTGAATTAGCCGCGGTCACTGTACCATCTTTCTTAAACGCAGGGCGCAGTGATGGGATCTTGTCTGGACGCGCAGCGCCAGGTCCTTCATCGGTTTCAACCGTGACATCACCTTTGCGCGTACTAACCGTTACCGGCACAATTTCGTCTGCAAAAGCACCTGTTTCTATAGCTTGAGTTGCTTTAGTTAATGAGCTTAGTGCAAATTCGTCCATCTGCTCACGTGTTATTCCTTCTGCGTCTGCAGTACCTTGCGCAAAGCACCCCATCGCCTGACCATCATAGGCATTTTCAAGACCATCCAACATCATGTGATCAAGTACCTGCCCATGCCCCATGCGCATCCCTCCGCGGGCTTTGGGTAAGATGTAAGGTGCATTACTCATACTTTCCATCCCGCCGGCAACTACAACCTCTGCAGATCCGGCCTTGATCAGATCATGGGCGAGCATGACCGCTTTCATGCCGGAACCACAGACTTTATTGATGGTAGTCGCCCCTGCTGCGAGTGGCAGATTTGCACCCAATGCCGCCTGTCTCGCCGGAGCTTGCCCTTGTCCAGCTGGCAACACACAGCCCATTATAACCTCGTCAATCTCATTGCTATCAACCTGTGCAGCTGCAGCTGCAATGGCATGACTACCTAACTCGGTTGCCGGCACCGCTGAAAGCGCGCCCATAAATCCGCCCATCGCCGTTCGTTTGGCGGTCACGATAACAACAGAATCTTGACTCATATGAAATTTCCTCTTGAAAATATGGATTAACGCTAACACTCGTACAGCAAATTTGACAGCCAACTTTAGTTCTATTGTTGCCAATAACGTGGATCAAGTTGACGAAACCAGCGTGCTACTTTACCTTTACGTTAATCAAGGTTTACGTAAACGTAAACTTAGCGTTTAACAGCTGTTAGAACAAGTGAAGAAAACCAACTTTCTATAGATAAATTACGCCGCAGCGTAAACTTTTACTAACGCTCAGGAAATCATGCCATATGACTGAAAAAACTTACACGATAGGCGAGCTAGCGAAATTATTTGATATAACCCCTCGCTCAATCCGCTTTTACGAAGAACAGTCGTTACTGGAGCCTGAGCGTGTCGGCCAGTCTCGGGTTTATCACACGAAAGATAAAGTGCGTTTAAAGTTGATATTACGTGGGAAGCGCCTAGGCTTTTCTCTAGCCGAAGTCAAAAATCTTTTTGAATTGTATGACTCCAACCCCAATTCAGCCGCACAGCTAACTGCCATGTTAAAAATGACCGAACAAAAGCGTGCTACGTTACGCCAGCAGCTCGACGACATTCAAATGTTGATGAATGAGTTGGATGAAGTCGAAAGTCGTTGCCGCGACGAATTAACCGAATTAGAACGAGGAAAAATCGCATGAATACGCCCTACCCTACATTAAACTTTGGACTCGGTGAAGATATCGACATGCTGCGTGAGCATGTTTATCAATTTGCCCAAGGTGAAATTGCTCCGCTGGCTGAAAAATCTGATGAAGCTAACGCATTTCCAAATGAGCTTTGGCCCAAATTAGGTGAGATGGGTCTTCTCGGTATCACTGTATCCGAACAATACGGTGGCTCTGACATGGGTTATCTGGCCCATACCATCGCCATGGAAGAAGTCAGTCGCGCTTCTGCCGGCATTGGCTTGAGTTATGGTGCGCACTCAAATTTATGCGTCAATCAAATTTATAAAAACGGTAATGATGAGCAACGCGCTAAGTACTTACCCAAGTTGGTTTCTGGTGAGCATATTGGCGCACTCGCCATGAGTGAGCCTAATGCGGGCTCTGACGTGGTTAGCATGAAACTGCGCGCTGAGAAGAAAGGCGACCGCTACATCCTCAACGGCAACAAAATGTGGATTACCAATGGTCCTGACGCCAACACTTACGTGATCTATGCAAAGACTGATGTAAATGCCGGTCCACGCGGAATTACAGCATTTATTGTTGAGCGAGACATGCCTGGCTTCAGCCAAGCACAGAAACTCGACAAGCTCGGTATGCGTTCGTCCAATACCTGTGAACTGGTATTTGAAGACTGTGAGGTGCCGGCAGAAAATATTCTTGGGGAAGAAGGTGGCGGTGTGCGCGTTCTAATGAGCGGCTTAGATTATGAACGCTTAGTTCTCTCAGGTGGCCCCTTGGGCATTATGCAAGCCTGTATGGATATCGTCGTACCTTATATCCATGACCGCAAACAGTTTGGACAATCCATTGGAGAGTTTCAATTAGTCCAAGGTAAAGTCGCTGATATGTACACTCAAATGAATGCTGCTCGCGCCTATGTATATGCAGTCGCGCGCTCTTGTGACCGCGGCGAAACGACCCGTAAAGATGCTGCAGGTGCAATCCTGTACTCTGCTGAACTAGCCACAAAAATGGCACTAGATGCAATCCAGTTGTTAGGTGGTAATGGCTATATTAATGAATATCCAACGGGACGCTTATTACGCGATGCCAAGTTGTATGAAATCGGCGCAGGTACGTCTGAGATCCGACGCATGTTGATAGGCCGTGAACTGTTCAAAGAATCAGCCTAAGGAGAAGCCGAGTGCCTCGCATCATTAGTCAAATAAATGTCAATAGCCAGGGTTTTGCTGACAATCAAGCCCACATGCAACAGCAAGTTGATGATTTGCGCGCGAAAGTCGAGCAAATCAAGCAAGGGGGCGGTGAAAAAGCCAACCAGCGACATCTGTCGCGCGGTAAATTATTACCTCGTGAACGCATCAATGTCTTGCTTGATCCAGGTTCTCCTTTCCTCGAAATCGGCCAGCTAGCAGCATGGGATGTCTATGATGACTATGTTCCCAGTGCTGGCGTAATTGCAGGGATCGGTCTAATCAATGGCATTGAATGCATGATCGTGGCCAATGATGCGACCGTTAAAGGCGGTACCTATTATCCATTAACGGTAAAGAAGCATTTACGTGCGCAAACAATCGCTGAGCAAAATCATCTGCCCTGTGTTTATCTGGTCGATTCCGGAGGCGCAAACTTACCAAGACAAGATGATGTCTTTCCCGATCGCGAACACTTTGGGCGAATTTTTTATAACCAAGCGAATTTATCCGCGCAAAATATTCCTCAAATTGCTGTGGTTATGGGCTCATGTACTGCAGGTGGTGCTTATGTTCCAGCCATGGCAGACGAGTCAATTATCGTTAAGAACCAAGGCACAATCTTTCTCGGTGGGCCACCATTGGTTAAAGCTGCAACAGGTGAAGTTGTTACCGCCGAGGAACTGGGTGGTGGTGATGTGCATTGCCGCACATCGGGAGTGGTTGACCATTTGGCCAATAATGATCATCACGCGCTGTCGCTAGCTCGCAATGCAATCGCCCGCTTAAATCGCAAGAAACAGGTCGATATCGACGTTCACCCTGCACGTGAGCCAGCATACGCACCAGAAGAAATATACGGAGTCGTACCGAAAGATACGCGTCAGCCTTATGATGTTCGTGAAATCATCGCCCGTATCGTCGACGCATCAGAGTTTGATGAATTTAAAGCTTTGTACGGCACCACATTAGTCTGCGGTTTCGCCAGGATCTACGGTTTTCCCGTCGGAATCGTTGCCAATAACGGCATTTTGTTCTCAGAGTCTGCGCAAAAAGGTGCGCATTTCATTGAGCTCTGTGCACAACGCAAAATCCCCTTGGTATTTCTGCAAAACATTACCGGTTTCATGGTCGGAAAGCAGTACGAAGCGGGCGGAATTGCTAAGCATGGCGCGAAAATGGTCACGGCTGTCGCATGCGCGAAAGTGCCCAAATTAACGGTTCTGATCGGCGGCAGTTTTGGCGCTGGTAATTACGGTATGTGTGGTCGCGCTTATGATCCACGCTTTCTATTTATGTGGCCAAACGCCCGTATCTCGGTCATGGGGGGAGAGCAAGCGGCTGGTGTACTCGCGCAAGTGAAGCGGGATCAAAAAGAGCGGAGTGGAGAAACCTGGACAATCGACGAAGAAGCGGCGTTTAAGCAACCGATAATCGACACCTACGAACAGCAGGGCCACCCCTATTACGCATCAGCTCGTTTGTGGGATGACGGCGTGATTGATCCAGCCGATACGCGACGCGTGTTGGGATTATCATTGTCTGCCGCATTAAATAAACCAATTGAGGATACGCAGTTTGGCGTATTCCGCATGTAAGATGGGCGTGAATATGAATAACTTGCAATTTGTTGACTACACCAAAGATAACCGTGGCGTAGTGACTGTAACATTGGATCGCGCCGATAAGCACAACGCGTTTGACGACAGCATGATTGCCGAATTGCACCAATGCTTTAATGCTGTTAGCCAAGATGAATCCGCTCGAGTGTTAGTGTTAGCAGCCAAAGGTAAAAGCTTTTGTGCCGGTGCTGATTTAGGTTGGATGCAACGCATGGCAACCTATACCTATGAGCAAAACAAACAGGATGCCCAAGCACTCGCCGCGATGTTTGACGCCTTATATCGCGTACCGGTGCCAACCATTGCGCGCGTCCAAGGTGCCGCTTTTGGAGGTGCCGTAGGGCTCATTGCCTGTTGCGATATCGCAATCGCCAATAAATTGAGTAAGTTCTGCTTAAGTGAAGTCAAAATAGGGCTCATTCCTGCGACTATATCGCCTTATGTTATCGAAGCTATGGGCGCACGAGTCGCTAAACGTTATTTTATGACAGCAGAAGTATTTTCTTCCCGGCGAGCACGTCGCTTAGGCCTAATTAGCGAATCGGTCAATGATGAGTCACTCGACAGCACGATAGCAGAGATTGTCGGTAACATATTGAATAACGGTCCGGCAGCGGTAACCGCAGCCAAAGCGCTGGCGGGTCAAGTCGCAAAACAAACCATTGACGCTACTCTGATGGATGCCACCAGTACGCTGATTGCACAAATTCGTGTATCTGAAGAAGGGCAAGAAGGTCTCAACGCCTTTTTACAAAAGCGCCAACCCGCATGGCGTAAGGACAATGCATGATCACCAAATTATTAATCGCTAATCGCGGCGAAATTACTTGTCGTATTATTCGCACGGCGCAACGACTCGGTATCGCCACTGTGGCGGTCTATTCTGATACAGACGCTCAAGCGTTGCATGTGCAGCTTGCCGACGAAGCCATTCATATCGGTGGCTCTGCATCGAAAGATAGCTATTTACGCAGTGAGCGCATCATTGCGGCAGCTAAACAAACGGGTGCCAATGCCATCCACCCTGGGTACGGATTTTTGTCAGAAAACGCAGCATTTGCGCAACTTTGTCATGACAACAATATTATCTTTGTGGGCCCTCCAATAGCGGCAATTGAAGCAATGGGCTCCAAATCAGCGGCGAAAACCATTATGGATGCCGCCAACGTACCACTCGTACCTGGCTATCATGGTGATGACCAAAGCACAGCAACCTTGCGGGAAGCTGCTGATAAAATCGGTTACCCGGTGTTATTGAAAGCCG
Source organism: Alteromonas sp. DYW1 (assembly GCF_059752595.1). NCBI lineage: Bacteria > Pseudomonadati > Pseudomonadota > Gammaproteobacteria > Alteromonadales > Alteromonadaceae > Alteromonas > Alteromonas sp. DYW1. The sequence goes on from NZ_CM186038.1 coordinate 2,076,787, forward strand.
CTGCTGGTGGCGGTGGCAAGGGTATGCGCCAAGTACACAGTGCGACGGAATTCGATGAAGGTCTGGCAGCTGCTAAACGAGAGGCGATGGCAAGTTTCAGCGATGACATCATGCTGGTTGAAAAGTACCTTACGCAACCACGCCACGTGGAAATCCAAGTATTCTGTGATCAGCAGGGTAACGGTGTGTATTTATTTGAGCGTGATTGCTCAGTCCAACGCCGTCATCAAAAAGTGATCGAAGAAGCCCCTGCCCCCGGAATGGACGATGCATTGCGCAGTGAAATGGGCGAAGCCGCCCTCAAAGCGGCTAAAGCAATAAACTATGTAGGTGCCGGTACCGTAGAGTTTTTATTAGACTTCGATGGTAGTTTTTATTTCATGGAAATGAATACCCGCCTCCAAGTCGAGCATCCCGTTACTGAAATGATCACCGGTCAGGACCTAGTTGAATGGCAATTGCGAGTAGCTAGCGGCGAGCCGTTGCCCCTAACGCAAGACCAACTGACGATTAATGGGCACGCATTTGAAGCCCGCATATACGCTGAAGATCCCAACAACGAATTCTTGCCAGCAACCGGTGTACTTTCGACATTGCGCCCACCACAAGAAAATGCTTTTGTTCGTGTTGATACTGGTGTGGTCCAAGGCGATACGGTTTCGGTATTTTATGATCCGATGATTGCTAAGCTTATTGTTTGGGATGAAGATCGCGATAAAGCGCTGAATCGACTCGCGTCAGCACTGCGTGAATACCATGTTCATGGGGTCACTACTAATATTGAGTTTCTCTATAACATCGCTGCGTCCGCACCGTTTAAAAATGCCGAACTGACTACCGGATTTATCGATGCACATTATGATATGTTGTTCTCGAGCAGTTTATCAGGGGGCAAAGAACTGGTTGTTTATGCTGCATTAAGTACCCTGTTAATGCAGGTTAATCAACAACGAGAGCAAACTCATTTTAAATCCGCCGCGCACATACTTGATGGTTGGCGGGCGAATGAATTACATCAGCAAAATATGCAACTGAAGCTGAGTGACGACAGTGTAGTAGACATAATCGCAAGTTATATTCCAGGCCGCACCTTACCCACCTGGAAGATCGAGATTGCAGGTCACACGCACACCTGCAGTGGTCAATTATGCGATGGTGTTTTAGATGCCAACATTGATGGGCATCGACAGCAATTAACGTTGGCTCACCAAGACAATGATTATCGCTTATTTACCGACCGCCATTCCATGCAATTTAGCCAGGTACTTCCTGATCTAGGCCTTGAGGACGCGCAAGATACTCACGGCGGACTAACAGCCCCAATGAACGGAACGATCGTTGCACTGCTCGTTGAACCCGGTCAATTGGTTGAAAAAGGTACTTCGTTAATCATCATGGAAGCGATGAAGATGGAGCATGCGATTAAGGCGCCAAGCAAAGGCCAAGTAAAAGAGTTTTTCTTCGCTGCCGGTGCGTTAGTCGACGGTGGCGTTGCGCTATTGGAGTTTGAGCCTGATGCTGACTGAATTAAACTATCCGGCCGAGGTGAGCATCGTTGAGGTCGGCCCGCGTGACGGATTACAGAATGAAAAAGCCTTAATTCCGCTGGCAAACAAATTAGCCTTGATTGAAGGCCTCGCTGACGCTGGCCTTAAACGCATCGAAACAGGCAGCTTTGTCTCACCCAAGTGGGTGCCCCAAATGGCCGACAGTAGTTCTGTCTTTGCGCAAATTCAACGTAAGCCAGGCATTATTTACTCGGCACTCACGCCTAACCTAAAAGGGTTTGAAGCGGCACTTGCATGTGGTGTCGACGAAGTCGCTATTTTTGGTGCTGCATCAGAATCTTTTTCGCAAAAAAACATTAATTGCTCAATTGCGGAGAGCCTAGAGCGTTTTGCTGCTGTCATGGAAGCTGCCAAACAGCACAATATTCCCGTTCGCGGCTACGTGTCTTGCGTATTAGGCTGCCCGTATGAAGGTGATATCAGCCCACAAGCTGTAGCGGCTGTCAGCGAAAAGTTGTTTGCGATGGGATGCTATGAGATTTCTTTAGGCGACACAATTGGTGTAGGGACGCCGGTTAAAACCCGGCATATGCTAGAGGCGGTCATGGCAGTTGTTCCCCAACAGGCTATAGCCGTGCATTTTCATGATACTTATGGACAGGCCTTAGCAAATTTACTCGTGGCTTTGCAGATGGGAATTAATACTATTGATGCTGCGGTTGCAGGGCTCGGTGGATGCCCTTATGCGAAGGGTGCCAGTGGTAATGTTGCTACCGAAGATGTGGTGTACATGCTACAAGGAATGGGCATTAATTGCGGGATTGACCTAACCAAGCTGGCACAGGTTGGTAATCAGATCACACAAGCCCTGGGCAAATGTAATCAATCCAAAGTTGCTAACGCACTGCTGACTAAGTAGTGCATTATCAGCTACGTTTAATCTTTTTCAGCATCAAGAGTGTACGTCATGGCTACGCCAAGCAGTAACATGCCTGCCATCACTGCGATAAGGGTATCCCCAAGCCAAGGTTGTAACGCTGCGTAAATCGCGCCAACGGCAAATAATACAATACCGATAAAGGTATTAGCACTGCCCACAAGTTCAGTCCGTGATTGGCCCTCTTCGATATCCAACGTATAGGTTTTACGGCCATTTCGTACCCCAGTATGAGCAACTGACAAGATAAAGAACAACCCCACAGACAGCCACAGTTGTTGTGGTTGTAACCACAATAATCCAACGCATGCAGTTACTGCAAAGACGCCTGCTAGACGCAAGGTTGAACGCGCACTGCGATCACTCAATCGCCCCCATACTTTAGCACTGAGTAGTGCAGCAAGCGCCTCGGCAACCAGATAATAAAGCGGGAGTCGATTATCTTGAGATGATTGCGCTAACATAAAAAATGGCGCAACCAATGCCGAATGCACAAATATCGCACGTACCAAAATAAATCGACGAGCAGCACCTGATAATTTAGGCAATAACTGGTACCAACGTACTTTACTGGGTTCAGCATTCGCGCTGACATCCACCTCGGTTTTAATTGGCCACATGATGAATACGGTTACCGCTAGCATCGATGCTGACAAAAGTGCTAATAACAACAACGCAATATGTGACTGAAACAATGAAAATGTCGCCAAAGGAACTGCAATTAACAAGGTTACAATGCCGGATAGCATGGTTGCATTGCCAATCAATCCACCCCGTTTTCCTTTCTCAACGATGTCTGCTTCGATGTCTTTTACCGTCAAAGAACAACATGCGCGGCCAACGCTGTAAAAAGCAAGCAGCAACATAAAACTCAACGCATACAACCAAGTCTGACCATGCATCGAATAGCTCGCATAATGCCAACATAATAGTACCAGCAACACACTGCCACTGATTTGCAGCGCCATACCAAAGCGCCATACCTTGTAGCGTTTGCCGTGTCGCCGCAAATACACACTTAATGCGACTTGGGGTAATAGAGCCAGCGACTCTCGAATAGGAACGACCCACCCAACTAACCAACTGGGTAAGCCAACACCAAGAATGAGTCCCGGCAAAAGCGTCTTTGCTGAAAACAAGACGCTGGCACATTTGTTTGCAGTCAGAGCGATAACTAGTCGTATTGCGTCAGGCAAGTTTCTTCACCACTGCAGTATAGCTGGGTAATACTTCAGCCCCCTGCAACACCCCTTGCTCACTAAGATATTTATGCAGCGCAGCAAGGTGATAAGGCGGAACCTGAGGTAACCAATGATGTTCAATATGATAATTGACATGGTTAGGAGCAACCGTTAAGCGAGCTAACCAACCAGCATGCACGGTGCGTGCATGTTTGCGCGGGTCTACATTCAGTAAATCAGGCACACTGGCATGCTCAGCTGCATTCCTTACCCGCGAAAACAAGCTAAAGGTTGTAAAGTAGGCAAGCCAAAACAATCCATATGACAAGACACTATTTAACGCCAAACAAACACTCAGCAAAATAGCATGAAGGATTAAAGGGCGGTACAGCTGCCGCATCAGATTTAATCCTACTCTACGCAATCCAGGCCAGTAGAAACTCCGGGTATTCTTATAAGCCATATCATATTCAAGTACACCAGCATGCATTAATAGAACGGCAAAAAAATTCTTTATTCCAGTGATACCCAAACAGTCCCGTAAAATTTTACGTCGCAGGGAGCTCGGTGCAACTGGGTACGGGGCGTAATTAGGATAATCCGGGTCATCCTTTGTGCCTGCATTGGCGTGGTGCTGCAAATGATAACGCTGATAGCCATCAAACTGCGCAAGTATTGGGGCTGCACATAACCAACGCCCAACCCACACATTCGCCTGTTTAGACTTAAATAGAGCATAATGCGCGCAATCATGCATGAGGATCCCCAAACCCAATTGACGATTGCCCAGTATGATGATTGCCAATATAAAGGTTAGCCAGTGAGGCAGCAATGCGGGTAACGCTAGCGCAAATAAGATAAGGGTATAGTTTACTAATACGAGATAGCTGCCCTGCCAGTTTGAGCGCACCATGAAAGGACGTAAATTTAATTGTCTAATAATGCGTAAATGCTCTGTCATACTTCTTTGCCGCATTAACGCGCGTTTTCACTCAAGGTTTTTAGGTTAGCTAATCCGTCTTCGAAATCAGGCCCCAACAAATAATCCATGAATAGCACGGAAAAACGGTAAAGGACACTGTCGCCTACATCACCAGCATCCTGCCAAGTGACCTTTATACCTTGCGATACAGGCTCTAAGATCAAAGTGCCTGTGCTTTGCATTGCCATATCTGGAAACGTAAGGTTATATTCAACTCGTTTGTCGTGTTCTAACTTGGTTATGACCATAACCCCGTTACCTTGCGTTTCACTTCGCCACTCAGAACGCATGCCTACCGCTCGATCGGGCCCGCTATAGGTAACTTGCATATCCGGATCACGCTTAAACCAAACCCCCCACGCCTGCCACTGACGCAGATCAACCACTTGGTCATAAATGGTTGACGCGGGTGCCTCAATGATAATTGACCGATGTATTGCAAAGGTTGATGGCAATAGCAGCCCTATGCCGTATAGCAACACCATGAGGAGAAATATCACAATAGCCAAGCGCTTCAGCAAGGTCATAAACACTCTTTTCTTACTCTACTGGGAGTCAGTGTATAACATTCCATTTACATATGCGAAGACTACACTCAGACCAATCTACGCTATCTAATAATCCACTTCATCGCATCAAACTGGTGTTTGTCATTGAGCTGTAGTAAGAGTAGGCTAATTAGTAAACACAAACGCTGTTTTACTTTTACATTATTTGCATGGAACCTTATCTATGGCTGGCAACAATTCCCGTTATATTAGTAATTTAACTAAAGAAACTTATGCGCTTATTTTAGCTGGAGGACGAGGCTCCAGGTTACATGAACTGACGGATTGGCGAGCCAAACCAGCGTTATACTTTGGTGGCAAATTTCGCATTATTGATTTCCCTTTATCGAATTGCATTAACTCTGGCATTCGGCGTGTAGGTGTTGTCACTCAATACAAATCGCACAGTTTAATCCGGCATTTAGTTAGAGGCTGGGGTCACTTTAAAAAGGAATTGGGAGAGTCCATTGAGATTTTACCCGCATCTCAGCGCTTCTCAGAAAGTTGGTATGAAGGAACCGCTGATGCCGTATTTCAAAACATTGATATCATCCGCGATGAGTTACCTAAATATGTCATGATCTTATCCGGCGATCACATTTATCGTATGGATTATGGTGCCATGATCGCCCGACACGCCGAAAGCGGCGCACAGATGACGGTTAGTTGCATGCCGGTAAAAGTTGAAGAGGCAGCGAATGCCTTTGGGGTATTATCGGTGGATGAAGATATGCGGATTTTAGGATTTGAAGAAAAGCCAGCTAAGCCTACCCCACTCCCTAATGATCCGACCCATTGTTTGGCGTCGATGGGAAACTATGTATTTAACACTGAGTTTTTGTTTTCAGAATTAAAACGAGATGCAGAAAAAAGTGGTTCGCAACGAGATTTTGGTAAAGACATTATACCCAGTATTATTGCTGACCACCCCGTTTACGCCTATCCGTTTGCGTCTGGTGATGCGGGTACCAACTACTGGAGAGACGTCGGTACTCTCGATTCTTTTTGGGAAGCGAATATGGAGTTGGTCTCGCCGGTACCAGCATTGAATTTATACGACCGCAAGTGGCCTATTTGGACCTATCAAGAACAACTTCCACCTGCCAAGTTTGTTTGGGAGGAAGAAAACCGTAGAGGTGAGGCCATCAACTCTGTGGTTTCTGGAGGCTGTATTATTTCTGGTTCCACGTTGCGCAGTAGCTTATGTTTTTCTAACGTAAGAGTACACTCCTACAGCCAAATTGAAGAGACGGTAATCCTGCCCGATGTTGAAATCAATCGCCACTGCAAGGTCCGCAAAGCCATTATTGATCGCGGTTGCGTATTACCCGAAGGAACTGTCATTGGATACGATCACGAGCACGATCGGGCGCGTGGGTTTCGAGTGTCAGATCGTGGTGTAGTATTAGTTACCCGCGAAATGCTTGGGCAACCGGTTGGCTTTTAAGCTTTCGCTTACACATGCTGCGACACTAACTGTTGGGTTAGTGTCGAGATTAAATTAGCAATCTCCACAGGTCGTTCTAAGGGGAACATGTGACCTCCTGCAACAGTCACATGTTTTAGATTATTCTGCCGAATAAAAGCGTTGCGTAAAAATGGCACGCATACGTCAGTCTGTTTTCCGGTAACAATATACCCCGGGCACTGTAATTTACCCGCAAAACGATGCAGATTATGTGGGATCGTACGAAACACCTGCGCTTCGACATTAGGATCAAATGTTAAGACCTGTTCGTGCTCTGACTGTTCGATGACAGCCGCCACATAATCAGCAATACAATCCCTATCCATGTGCTTGAATAATCCCTTGTTGGCAAAATAGTCCACCATGTCAACCGAACGTTGCCACCGTCTGCGCCGCGTACTGGCGAGCCTTGCAGGAGTAACGCGATCAATCATTCCGACTCTTTTAGCCAGCGCGAAAAGATGACGACTGAAACCACTTGCTAACGGCGGGTCTAACATGATCAACCCACAGAATCGCTGTGGTTCTGTACACGCCGCCAAATATGACACAACTGCGCCAAAAGAATGACCAACTGCCACTACGGGCGAACCGGGATCAACATGATGGTCAATGTACTCAAGTACTTCATGCGCTAACTCGCGCCAATTATCATTGACCGGAAAGCGACTCGAATGCCCCATTTTTTCTATGGCGATAACCGGATAAGCCGGGTCGATAGCTTGAAAAAGCTTACGATACGTGCCCGATGGAAATCCATTGGCGTGCGCAAAATGTATGACCGGTGTTCTTATGTGCATTAAAAACCTATTATTCCTGTATAAATTGCTGCGGTGTTTGCCCGGTCCAGCGTTTGAATGCTCGACGAAAGTTGGCTACATCCGAATACCCGAGTGTATACGCTACCTGCTTAATTGTGGATGATTGTTGCCGCATATATTGTTGTGCAAGTGAGCAAAAGGCATTTTCAACTATGCTTTTAAAGTTGGTTCCTTCCTGTAAAAGATGCCGATGCAAGGTGCGCGGCGTTACATTTAGTTTAGCCGCGATTGCATGCAGATCAGGGTATTGCCCGGGTGTTGCAATCACCTGCATATGCACTTTTGTTTGCCAACTGACATGCACTAACGCATTAATGCGCTCCTGCTCACAAAAGTCTTTGGCTTGTTTAAAACTCGATGGATCAACACACCGAAATGGCTTATTTAGCCAGTGGTTAGTCAAACGTAAACAAGTTACGGGTTGAGCAAAACGACATCGGTGCTGCAATAAATCAGTATAACGACTGGCATAATGTGGCGCTGTATAGGCAAAGTCAATCTGGGAAATGATTCGTTTTTGACACTCTGTTTGGTGCTTTCGTCCCTCCTCATTACAAGCCACGCCATTGATGATCGAAGTTAGCGTTGCAATCAATACTTCAGTGAGAGGTCGAAGAATGGATTCGTCAGAGACAATTGAATGGAGTCGAACCAATGTATAGTCTGCGTGTGATTCAACATCCACTGAAAACAAAGGCGTTCGCGTAATTAAATAGCGCTCAAAGAGACTCAGTACTTGTGCAATATTGCCGCAATTTAACAATGCAAAGCCTAATGCACCGTGATGATTAATGGTTAATTGAGCCCCTAATAATAATCCCAAGTGAGGCAGGCGTGACTGGACTATGGCTGCTGAAATTAGGCGTTGGTAGGCGGCTAAGGTAATTTTGCAATCATTACGTAACAAGTCCGAAGCGCATAAGTTTTCTGCGTCTAGCCAACGTTCAACTGAACAGCCCTGCGCTCTCAAGATGTTTGCTACTTGATGCAGATAATATAGGGCTACTGGTGTTTGCAATCTATTGTCGATTACCGCCATGGAAAGTCTCTAGCGTTAATTTAGATCTATGTTGTAACAATAGTGTTTTGAATAACAGCACTTGTCAATAAATGACTCCCCATTGTCAATAAATGCCCTCCCCCACTCAATGAATAGTTGCCATGCTGAACGCCGTTTCAATCAAACTCTAATTTTGAGTTGCGGGAGTTTATATGGGTTTTAAGTATTTAAAATTCTTTAGTTACTATTTCATTGCCCTACTTGGCTGCCTCTGTTTATTACTGGGTGGAATTTGGATCATTGTGGGCTACGTTAGCCTCGTGCTGTTTTTTATCATTGGCGATGCGTATCTCGGTGACGATCTGACCACGCCAGAGTATACACGTCCACAGTTGCTCACTGGCATGCTTTGGCTAGCTTTACCCTTAGCTTTACTGATCTTGTTGTGCGGTCTTCAGGTTGTTGCGTCAGTAAAACTAAGTCTACCACTGATCAGCCAACTTCAGGTTACGAGCAACACTATAGAAGTAGGCGTTGCGGCGCTGTTTTGCGGATTTATGCTGGGTGGTGTTGGCACTATAAGTGCGCACGAACTGGTTCATCGCGTCGGTGACCGCACGAGCGTTATTATTGGCCGCTGGATCCTGGCCCTAAGCTTCGATGCTAATTTCTCGATTGAACACGTGTATGGGCATCATCGCTACGTTGCGACAACAATTGATCCAGCCACAGCACCGCGTGGTCGCAATGTTTATAGCCATATATTGCATTCTACCGTTAAAGGTAATATTAGTGCCTGGAACATTGAGAAACGCAGACTAATGCGCCAAGGCCATGCTTTGTTAAGTATGCAAAATCGTTGTTTACGTGGGTATTTAATGAGCCTTGTCTGGCTGGCCTTTACTTGGCTTGGCTTTGGCGTAAAGGGTCTACTGTTTGCAATAGCCACAGGTCTAATTGCTAAAGCATTACTTGAAGTTGTCAACTATATGGAACATTACGGCATGGTGCGAGACCCGAAACAACGTGTTATGCCTTATCACTCGTGGAATTCTAACCGCCGAATAAGCAGCTGGTGCATGTTTAACCTCTGTCGGCACTCACACCATCATGCGCAAGGTGCTGTGCCCTTTCATCAATTACAGCCCATGCAATCTGCACCGGCTATGATCAGCGGCTATATGGCAACCGTCTTTCTTACCCTTATCCCGCCGCTATGGTTTGCGCTTATGCGCCCTAAATTAGCCCAATGGGACCAAGAACATGGTAAACCCAATCAGACTAACAGCTAACTGAAAGACGTGCGGGCTATTAATGCCCGCGATCAGCTGCTGCCTGCCAATCTTTGCGGATTTGGGTACTGGTCCAGAGAAATACTGCAATCGATAACACATACATAAAGACTAAATACTCAAGTGCTGTGGTTAAGGCAACCGTCTCACCTAACTCGGGGATCATAGACTGGCTGAAGATCCCTACTAACGTCGGCCCACCGCCCAAAGCAATAATGTTGAGAACAAAGAAAAATAGTGCAGTTGACATAGCGCGAACGTTAACCGGAGCCAGTGTCTGTGCCATTGCGAAAGAGGGTCCCAAATACGATCCACTAGTGAAGAGAAATACCGTAATCAAACCCAACGACAAGGTTACGCTTTCAACGTGTAGCGTGTAGTAAAAAGCCGGTACTCCAAGAATTAATGCTATCGCCGGCAATAGTGCATAGGCGCGGCGATCATATTTACCCCATTTATCGGCTAATACACCACCTAACCACACCCCCAGGGCGTAGGCAGTCCCGTTAATTATACCGAAGGCAATGAGGAGGTCGCGGATAGGGTAATCGGGATGAACACGAACATAAAAATCAATTAGCCAAGTAGAAATAGCGTAGTTTCCAAACGACGCGAATGAGATCCCCAAACACATTCCCCACCACGTAGGGATCGAAAGTAAAATTTTAATCGACTTTTTCACACTCGGTCGCGAAGTATTATCTGGGGAAACCGTTTGTGAGCGCACCGGTTCTCTAATAGTCAGCTTCATCAATATCGCTAGCGCAATACCGGGAAGGCCGACACTGATCATAACGATACGCCAATCAGCACTTCCGCCAGTAAGAAAAAATGCCGATGCGAAAAATGCAGCCATGATGCCAAAGGGTATTCCCAAAGAGTAAATAGCTAGCGCCCCTGCGCGTTTCTCCTTGGGAAATAAGTCGCTAATAATACTGTGCGACGGCGGACTGCCCCCTGCTTCACCGATACCTACGCCAATGCGAGCTAATGCTAATTGTGCATAGTTGCTGGCAAGCCCAGACAATGCGGTAAAACCACTCCAAAGGGTTAATGACACGGCGACGATATTTACTCGGTTATAGCGATCGGCAAGCCATGCAATAGGGATCCCTACAATGGTATACAACAAAGCAAAATAAATACCTTTTAAGTAGCCTAGTTGGGCATCATCTAAACCTAAATCGGCCTTTATAAATGGGCTTAAAATACCCAAAATCTGCCGGTCAATAAAATTAAATGCATAGACCAGAGTGAGAATGATCAAAACATAATTGCGATAGCCATTAGATACTTGGCTGGTTGCAGTTGGGGTTGTAACGTCACTATTTGCACTACTCATGATGGCTCTTATTATTATTCCGACGCCCCATAGTACGGAATATAATCAATTGAGCTCAACTAAATGTTAATTATTTGTGATCATCACTAAAACTATTTGCACTTAGTTCCCGTATCAAGCACCATACGACCAACTCATCCGACCAGAGGGAAAGTATGCATATCGACGAAATTATCCAAACGATCAGGGGTGACCAAAAACTCAAGGGTGACATTAATCAAGTGCAATTAACCTTAAACGACACTTGGGCTCAAGGTCGCACGGTGTATGGCGGTATCTCTGCTGGAATAGCCTATCAGGTTGCTAAACCACTGGTGACTGATGATCGAGTTCTGCGCAGTATGTCGGTCAATTTTGTAGGGCCACTCGTTTACGATCTACCATTTACGGTAACTGCGAGCATGCTGCGCAGTGGAAAGAATGTGTCGCAGTTACAAGTGCACATTCAGCAGCAAGACAAGGTATGTCTTGCCGCCCTGGTGTGCTTTGGTGTGGGTAGAGCATCAAAATTGAAGGTATCGAAAGGACTGTTACATGACCTTCCCGAACCTCAAAAAGCCAAGTTTATTCCGCAAATTCCCAAAGTTACGCCGCGGTTCTTACGCCATTTTGACCTTTCTATCGAGGATGGCGGCGTACCATTTATGAATGGAAAAAAATCCCACTATTATGGTTGGATGCGTTTCAAAAAAGCCCCAGTCGAAGTGACTGACGTACATTTAATTACGTTAATTGATGCTTGGCCGCCAACGTTATTACAACAATTAAAGTGGCCCGCGCCTGCCAGTACAGTGAGTTGGAACATTGAATTTTTGCATCCGCATCGCCCAGTTAAACCAACCGACTGGTTTGCCTACAAAGCAGAAACTCGGCAAGCAGGTGAAGGTTACGGACACACTGAGGCTAATATTTGGGACGCAGCAGGAGAGCTGATTGCACTGAGTCGTCAAACTGTCGCGGTATTTGATTAATACACAATAAAGCTACTCGGATTGAACAGCGATATGATATTGATACATTGCAGATTAGTAATATCTAGCGCTGTCTCAATCTGAGTTTCATCAAATTCTAACGCCTCATTCAGGAATGGTTGCAAATTTGCAAATGGGTCGTACACATCTTGATGCACATTATCCAGAGCCAATACATAGGCTAACTGAATGACTCTTTCGTCCGCTTGTTCAGCTGGGAACAATTTGTGATGCACATTCTCCACCAAACTAACCAAACTCGCTGGTAACCCCCAATTTTTCATAATTTCAGCAGATAGTTGCGAGAACGTAAAACCGCATAAGGTCTGTTGCATTACGCGAGGGGTTGTATTTTTATTGATAGCAGCACATTGAGACGCTAAGTCAGGATATGACTGGACCATAGCCAGTTCGCCAATATTATGCAGTAGGCCCGAAACGAAAAGCCGCTCTGGCTCTGGAATGCGTTTGCGTTCAGCAATATATTTACCCAGCAGAGCACAGCTTAAACTTTGCTCCCAAAACTTATCCAAATCAATCACGTTACTGCTAACCGTCGCAAACGTTTTTGCGACGCCATAAGAAACTGCAAGATCGTAAAGAGCCTTGGTACCAATGATTTGAATTGCTTTAGCGATAGAATCAATCCGGTTAGGAAAGTTATACAAAGCACTGTTAGCGAGTTTTAACAACTGCGCAGTTAACGTCGGATCAAAAGTAATTAAACTGGCAATGTCCTCAACAGTAGACTGTTCATCGTCAATCACTTTTTTTAATGCGGTAACGGTTTCAGGAAGTGCGAACATGTCAGCAGCTTCTGCAGCATAATCAACAACATTCATTATTTGATTCCAACCCTTTGGGATAACTCTGTGGCACTGGTAGTCGAATTAATCGTAGCAGAAGCTTCTGCTTCATGGATCATTTCGACAATTTTTTCGTTAACTGGGCACGCTAAACCTAACTGTTTAGCCTGCGCTAGTACCGCTCCATTTAAAAAATCCACTTCGGTTTTCTTACCATTGTGCAAATCCCACCACATTGATGTTTTTACCGTGGGATCTATCGCCAACATTTTATTCGCCACACGTTTAAATAAACCGTTCGGTAAGCGTAAGATATACGGAATCAAACGGCCCGAGACTGAGGCAACCTTTGGTAGCTTCAAACCTAACGACTGAGTAACCAATAACAGTTCATCCATCATGGCGGCGATAATTCGACGAAACCCTCTTTGTTCAAGCATAGCTTTCACTGGAACATTCGCCAATGCATTCACACTATTTCCTAAGTTTAGCTGTAATTTTGCCCATTGCATCGCTGTCATATCTTGTGTAAAAGCTACAGGTAATAAGCCGTCCCCATGCTCACTACTGACAATATCTGCCCGCTGTAATAAAGCTAATAATCTGTCATTATGTGTTGATGATTCCAGCGTTAGCACGCCTTGCGAGCCACGATGAAAATGCCCGTCTGACAATGTGACCACGTTAAATGGCACCATGACCCGCAAAATCTCATTATGCGGATAAGCATTGCGCACCAACTGATCTACCCCAAGCCCATTTTGACAACACAATATCAGTGTATCTGGCCCTACATAGGGTTGCATATCCACAATCGCCTGCGCTACTGCTGTGCACTTTACTGTTAACCAGATGATCGAAACCGGTTTGGCGTCAGAGTGATCACGTTCAGTTAGCACAATAACATCTGTCAACTGCACTCGATTTTTCTGGTAATCAGTCAAAGTAAGGCCTTTCCGCAGTGCGTGCGCCATACCTTCGCGGCAGTATAAATGGACAGACTCCTGCACTGCTTGATGACGCGCGACACGCGACAAACAGCCCCCCAAATAACAACCAATCAAGCCAGCCCCAAATACGAGTTGAGTCGTCATGATAAATATCAATATTCAGTCAAATTATTGATATCATACGCGATAATTTTTACAAACCTAGCCTGAAAGAGGCAAAAGTATGCGTGTTGTTGTGATTGGTTACGTCTGGCCTGAGCCAAATTCCTCTGCCGCGGGCCAGAACATGCTAAATATCTTGTCAGCGCTGCAGAAACAGCAGTGGGATGTAACCTATGTATCTGCTGCGGCAGAGAGTGAGCATGCTGTATCACTGCATGAATTAGGGATTACCACTCACAAAGTGACTATTAACGACCCTGCGTTTGATGACTTAGTTAAGCAAATAGCACCGGACATTGTTATCTTCGACCGCTTTATGATTGAAGAGCAATTTTCGTGGCGCGTACGCAAACATTGTCCAAATGCTCTGTGTATATTAAATACTGAAGATCTGCATGCATTACGCAGCGCGAGACAGCAAAGCACAAAATCAGGTAGCACTGCCATTAACCTTCACACTGACAAATTTTACCGCGAAATCGCTAGTATCTTACGTAGTGATCTTACCTTACTGGTTTCTGCAGCTGAACAGGAATTCTTGCAACAAAACTTCGCTATCCAAGAAGAGCTTTTGTACCATTATCCTTTAGTTCCACTGATCCAAAGCGATAGTAAACTACCTAGCTTTCAGCAACGCCGCGACTTGGTGTTTATTGGGAATTTCAGACACGAACCAAACTGGGATTGCGTGCGGTATCTATACACTGAAATTTGGCCCCGCCTCAGTCAGCGACTGCCCGACGCTAACTTACGAATTTATGGCGCATATCCGCCCCCCAAAGCAACCCAATTGCACGCACCGAAAAAACGTTTTTTGATCGAAGGATGGGCACATAATGCACAATCAGTCCTCGCCGACGCGCGGGTCTGCTTAGCACCTGTGCGCTTCGGCGCAGGGATTAAAGGAAAATTTTTGGACGCATTTCAAGTAGGCACCCCTTGTGTAACCACCATTATTGGGAGTGAAGGAATGGGGCCAGCAGAACAATGGCCCGGCGCAATTTGTAATGATGCAGACGCTATCATCGCCACGACTATCGCTCTATACCATGAAGAAAATTGTTGGCAAAAAGCGCATCAACAAGCACTCGCCAAACAGGTCACTGAGGCAGATTTAGTGCACCAGCAGCAGCGTTTAGCAGAAATCATTAGACAGGCCAAAACCGACATTGAAGAGCGGCGAAAACGTAACTTTATCGGTGCAATGTTACGCCACCACCATCTGGCAAGCACGCAGTATATGGGGCAATGGATAGAAGCAAAAAGTGCGTTAAAATTAGCGCAAGGCACGACAAAAGGCGACTAATGTTGTTTGATGCGCCGAATCACTGCCGCAAGTCCGTTTTGTCGTGAGGGGCTTAAGAAGCGCTGCAAACCAATTTCACTCAAGTAAGATTGATAATCAAACACTTGTTGCTGGGCAGGATCCAGCGCATTCGCTTTTTCCAATATAACCGCCAATAAGCCGCGGACAATCTTTGCTGGGGAATAGGCACTATAAACCCGAGAGCCATCATCAGATTCAGCAATACTCAACCACACCGCGGCCTCACACCCTACCACCTTGTTAGCATCTGTTTGGATCGTAGCCACATCAGCTACCAATGACTTCCCCGCTAGCATAATTTGGCGCAACATGGTGTCCCACTGATTACACTTAGCTATATCGCTAGCCAGTGGTAATAGATTACTATCGTCGCTCAAGGTTGTTACTGTGCGTTAAGTTCATGCCAACATTCAACCCACTCACTTGCGGTAATAACAATCCCTTCCTCCTCTTCGCCACAAGGAAAAATAAGCAATAACGTTTGATTGCTGCTTAAACCTTCTATCCAAACGTTGAGAAACTCCTCTAACGGGATCGCCTTAGGCTCACATTCGGGAAAATCATCACGCTCCCAGCCGACAACAAAATCATGATGCGGCCAAATGGGTAAACATAACTCATTTTCACTCTCAACCATCACCCAGCCGTTTTTACCAAACAAGCCCCAAAGTGTGGGAATTTTCTGTAAATGCTCTAAAAAATAATCAAAACGCTGTTCAGGAGTTAGCCGCGTAACCCGCAAAAACTCTTCACCAGGTAATGGGTCGTGAAATTGGTCCTGTCCTTCGATATGCATGTTTTACTTTCCATCTGTAAACGTTGTGTAATTGTAACGATTGCCGCCATTTCCCGCTAGTTAATTTGGCCACAATGTGTGCGTTTTTTTGGCCATAATACAAGCCACAAAGAATGCTTATATTCGACGTTTTTTTGCGCAAAGTTTGTTAATATAACGCAAAGTTTTAAGATTTAGTCAATGCAGTATCCAGTTAATGAAGATCATCTCCTTTAATATCAATGGCATTCGCGCCCGCCTACATCAATTGCAAGCACTTATTGATAAGCACTCCCCAGATATCATTGGGTTACAAGAAATCAAAGTCGATAATGAAGCCTTCCCGGTTAAAGCCATTGAAGACATGGGCTACCACGTCGCTTTTCATGGCCAAAAGGGTCATTATGGCGTGGCATTAATGTCCAAAACACCCGCGGATTCGGTAGAGTACGGGTTTAAAACCGACCCTGCTGATGCCCAGCGCCGAATGATTATTGGGCGCTACACAATCGGGCAGCAGAAAGTGACCGTCCTAAATGGCTATTTTCCACAAGGTGAAAGTCGCGACCATGCAACGAAATTTCCTGCCAAACGCAAGTTTTATGCAGATTTAAATCATTATCTTGCTAGCCAATGTGACAATCAAACACCGTTGGTCGTCATCGGTGATATGAACATATCACACACGGATTACGATATAGGTATCGGTGAACAAAACGCTAAGCGTTGGTTACGCACTGGAAAATGCAGTTTTCTGCCAGAAGAGCGCGAATGGTTGAATGACCTTTTAAAGTGGGGGCTCTATGATACATATCGCGAACAAAACCCAAGTAAAGATCAAGAATTTAGCTGGTTCGATTACCGCTCTAAAGGCTTTGATGACAATCGCGGATTGCGTATCGATTTGATTTTAGCCACTAAGCCCTTGTTGGAGCGCTTAACAGCAACGGGTATCGATTATGAATTACGTGGCATCGAAAAGCCCTCAGACCATGCTCCCATTTGGGCGACATTCGGAGCATAAACCGTGTCTTTGTTGCAGTTTTTAGGCCTTTTAGGATTTGCTGCCGTTTTAATCTGGACACTAAGGCATCTTGATTTTACGGCCTTGCGACAGTCGAAGTTACAGCAACACCTAGTATTCGGCGCCAGCGCAAGTGTGTTTGTTTTATGGATATTTCGCGCTGGGATCTATGACGGTTTATCGGTTCACTTTCTTTGGTTAACTGCGCTAGCCCTGACGCTGGGTGTGCGCTACTCGCTGATTGCAGCAACCGCAGCATTAACCGGGGTAACACTGATTGGATTGGAAGACTGGGCGATGTTTGGGATCAACGGCCTATTCGGCATCCTAGTTCCCGTAGCATTGACACATCTTATCTACAACCTGTCATTTCATCGGTTACCACGCAATTTATTCCTCTATATTTTTGTCTGTGCATTTTTTCCCGGCGCATTAATGATTGCGCTAAAAATGGCTCTGATTGGCGGTTTTTATACTGTAGATGGGATCTATGATTGGTTAACGGTGCAAGACAATTATCTCGTTCTAATCCCGTTACTATTGTTTCCAGAGGGTATGTTAAATGGCATGACAATGACACTATTAGTCATTTATCGCCCACATTGGGTCTACACTTTCCACGACAAATTTTATATTGATGGTAAATAGCCGTGCGAATGCTTTGCAGGCATAAGCAAAGCTAGTTTTTACTGGCGTTTATCAATTGTTTAAACCGATTAGCACTTTTAGACAACCACCGTTATCAAACGGTGGTTGGGCATTTGAACGTAAGCATGTTGTTAATCGGTTAGGCTAACGAAATCACCGCCACACTAATCAAACAACACATCCATAATGTTAGTTAACTCGGTCTTGCCCGCGCGGATTTCTTGTTCTGTGAGGCCAGCGAGTTCGTGCGGAAATACTAACCATTCGTCACTCTCACGTACGTAGTAGTCTGGCACTAACTGAGTTTTGTTATTCGCTGGTTTGTACCAAGGACAGGCTATACGCACATCGGTTGGCATGTTTAAGCGCATTTGTGCTTTGATTTGTTTGATTAAGGCATCCACACTACGACCCGAATCAAATACATCATCGACAATCAATATCGCATCATCAGCGTTGGCGTTTTCAATCAGATAATGCAAACCGTGCACACGGATTTCCTTCGACTGTTTGTCAATTCCATAATAAGACGATGTGCGCACTGCGATGTGATCTGTGGGCGTTTGTTTAAACTCAAAAAACTCTTGTACCGCAATCCCAATTGGCGCACCGCCCCGCCAAATACCAATAATAAACTGAGGCCTAAAGCCATCTTCATATACTTGATGAGCGAGTCGGAATGAATCTTCGAGTAAGGATTGTGCGGTAATAAAGGTTTTTTGCATGAGCAGCCCCTGAAAATCAATTCGCGCAAGTATAGTGAAAACTTATTCGTATTGTAAGGCTCTTGCCGGCTGAACTGATAATGCTTTGTAGGCTGGATATAACGTCGACAGCAAACATAGCAAAAGAGCAAACAGCGCAACACCTATAACCTGATCAATGCGCAGGTCAATGGGCAGGCCGCCGCTTAAGCTGTAGCCTGTCGACACGCCCAACGCCTTAAACATAGGGTTCAGCCCCAATACCAATAGCACGCCAAACAAAGTACCCAAAGCAGCACCTTTTAAACCGTTTAACATACCGTTGAACAAAAATATCCGCATAACGCTGGTACGTTGCATGCCTAAAGTCATAAGAATAGCGATATCGCCCTGCTTTTCATTTACCACCATCACCAACGCTGAAATAATATTGAAAGCTGCGACTGCAATCACCAGCAGTAATAACAAGAACATCATATTCTTTTCCATTTTTACCGCATCAAATAAAGGGCCCTGCCGCGCGCGCCATGTTGTATGTTCAATATCAGCTTGCTCAAGGGCGAACGCAGTGGCTTGATAAGCAAAGGCATCGCGCAAAAACAAACGCGATACTGAAACTGGAGCAGCTTCGCGTTTTAAGCGCTGCAGGTCGCTAATGTGCATAAACAGCGTTTTGTCGTCTAACTCAGACCCCACATCAAACACACCTACCACTTCAACTAGGCGTTGACTTGGTACGCGTCCGAATGGCGTATACACTGAAGCACCGGCAAGCAGCAGACGGAGTGGTTCTCCAGGTCGTATACCAAGCTGGGAGGCCAAGGCGCGGCCAATAATAATCTGATACTTGCCGGGCACGAGTGCACTTAACTCCCCCACTAACAGATTGTCATCAATGATGGAATACCGGCTCATCGCTGCGGGCTCGATACCCTGGATCATCACCCCGCGCAGCGCATTGGCCGTTTGCAATACACCTTCGGCCTCAGCATAGGGCATAGCCCCAATCACTTCCGGCAATGCCATACTTTCCGCGACGTCTGCCGGAATACCAGCCACGACATGTGGCATAACACCTAAAATTCGTTGCTTAAGTTGCCCTTCAAAACCGTTCATGACCGACAACACAACAATCAGGGCCATGATCCCAAGGGTAATACCTGCAACAGAGAAGAAATTGATAAATGCTACAAAGCTACTGCTCTGTTTAGCTTTGGAATACCGCAGGCCAATAAATGCAAAAACGGGATGAAACATAGATTCCTAACGCTCGAAACTTTCAATAAAGCAATTGAATTGCTTGCGAAAGTTATGGTTAATGCGACAATGCCAACGCATGATACGAACATCTGTAAAGCCATACAAGGTAATCTACTATGGACCAGTCATTCGATACGCTCTCAGCTGCGCAAAAGAAAGAGCGGTTTAACGAATTCTTCTTGATCAAGCATACGCTTAACGTAAATATCAAAGCGGTTGAAAATGCTGCAATCCCTGATCATCATCAACTTGAGTTACACATGCCCTACGCTTTTAAGATCGCTGGAGAGCTTTCTAGCATAGAAGCTCAAGCACTACGTCCGTTGCGTAACCTAAGTAATCATGCCTCCGAATTAGCTGACTTCCTTACCGCGCAAGCGCGCAAAATAGATTTGATGATGTCTTATATCCTGCACCAGCAAGACGACGAAGCCATGCGGTATGCAACATTACGCTTTGGTGGGGGTGGCATTGAAATCATTAGCCCCCAATCACTTGAGATAGGCCAAGGGGTAGAACTAAAAATTTTCTTACCAGAAGAAGCTGCCGCGGTTTTTTGTTTTGCTGAAGTTATTACTTGCGACCCGCATCCAGATGGTTACCATATCGCGTTTATTTACAGTCGAATCCGAGAAACTGATCAGGAATTGTTGGTTCGAGCCAGTTTGCATTTGCAAACTCAACAGCTGCGCAAGCGATCCGTAAGCAATCAAAATCAGTAATTATCGCGTTGTTAGCACAAGGCCTATTGCGTATCCATGAAAGCATCGATATTTTTTCCCCCATTACCGCAAAACAAAACGTCCAACGTTGATTTCCTACAATGGGGGCAACTGCCTAAAAGCAGCGCAGCATTGGCCGTTGCAAACGCCACCCTGCAGCATACAGGCCCCACGTTGTTAGTGACAGCGGATACCCCCAGTGCGCTGCGGCTAGAACGCGAAATTCAATTTTTTAGTCTGCCAAATGAAGTCAATATTAATGTGTTTCCCGATTGGGAAACCTTACCCTATGATACTTTCTCACCACACCAGGATATTATATCGCAGCGGCTAGAAACGCTCGATGCGTTGTCGAACGCGGCTAATACCTTAGTTATCGTGCCGATTAATACGCTGATCCAACGTCTTGCACCGACCAATTATTTAGACCAATATTTATTACTGCTCAAAATCGGTCAATCCATTGACGTACAAGCATTTCGACGTAAATTGGAAAAGGCTGGTTATTTGCACGTTAATCAAGTGATGAGTCACAGCGAATTCTCTGTGCGTGGCAGTATCATTGATCTCTTCCCCATGGGCAGTGAACATCCTTTTCGCATCGACCTGTTTGATGATGAGATAGATTCAATCCGTCTTTTTGATCCTGAAGATCAACGCTCGACGGATAAAGTCGATGAAATCCGCCTACTACCTGCTCGAGAATTCCCAACGGATAAACCAGCAATCGCCCGCTTTAGAGAACAGTATTTAACCCACTTTGATACTGTCAGCTCTAAAGAATCAATATTTCATCGCGTTACAGCGGGTAGCGGGGGTTTACCTGGGGGTATCGAGTATTATTTACCGTTATTCTTTGAGCAAACCGCCACCTTGTTTGATTATCTAAACGAGAATACTCAGATACTCATGCATGGAGATATCCAAGACGCCTGTGAATTTGTTTGGGCCGATATTCAGCATCGGTATGAACAACGGCGCTATAATCCAGAGCGACCATTACTGGCTCCACAGCATTTGTATTTATCAGTTGAAGAGTTGTTCGCACAATTTAAGCTCTGGCCAAGAGTGAAGATCAATACGCACGAGGTAGAAGACAAGGTCGGCAGAACTAACTTTGGTGTTCACCTAGTTGACGACATCGCCTTGCAGCCGCAGCACAAAGAACCCGCACAACGCCTCCGTCAACGCTTAGAAAAAGTCTTAGCTGACGGTGGGCGCGTATTATTCTGCGCGGAAACCATGGGGCGCAAAGAAAACTTACTGAGCATATTAAAGCAAGCGCGCATCAGCACGACCAGCGTTGATAGTCTTGACAGCTTTATTCAACAACATGAGCCAGTGGGACTGACCGTTGGGAATGTTGAAAATAGCTTTTATCTGCATGCTGCTGATGGGCAGTTATTGCTGATCACCGAAACCGAATTGCTCGGGCACAAAATCAGTCAGCGACGACGACGTGACAAGCAAAAAGCCACGGATGAATCCGCGGTTATCCGCAACTTAGCAGAATTATCCAGTGGGCAGCCGGTGGTGCATATTGACCATGGTGTAGGCCGGTACATTGGTTTACAAACTCTCGATGCTGGCGGGATCAGCACCGAATATCTAACCATAGAGTATGCTAAAGGTGCGAAGCTATATGTGCCGGTCGCCAGTCTACATTTGATCAGTCGTTATAGCGGTGGCGACCCCGATCAAGCACCACTTCATGGATTAGGCAGCGATGCTTGGAGTAAAGCCAAGAGAAAAGCAGCGGAGAAAGTCCGTGATGTCGCTGCGCAATTACTCGATGTTTACGCCCGCCGAGCGGCAAAACCTGGCTTTGCTTATCAAATAGACTGGCAAGAATACCAACGCTTTGCTGACAGTTTTCCGTTTGAAGAAACATTGGACCAACAACAAGCAATCAGTGCTGTAATTAATGATATGGGACTTCCCAGCGCTATGGACCGCTTGGTTTGCGGTGACGTTGGCTTTGGTAAAACAGAAGTTGCCATGCGCGCCGCTTTTTTGGCCGCCAACCAAGGCAAACAGGTCGCTATTTTGGTGCCTACAACCCTGCTCGCACAGCAACATTATGAGAATTTTAAAGACCGTTTTGCAGACTGGCCATTTAATATAGAAGTAATGTCACGCTTCGTCGGCACGAAAAAAAGCCAAGAAGTATTGAGTGGACTAGCTAAAGGTAAAGTCGATATTGTGGTTGGTACCCATAAACTGATCCAAGATGATGTTAAATATCATGATCTCGGATTGGTCATTATCGATGAAGAACACCGCTTTGGCGTGCGCCAAAAAGACAAATTCAAATCGTTGCGCGCCGATGTCGATATTCTAACCCTAACCGCAACGCCGATCCCGAGAACCCTGAATATGGCTCTAAGTGGGATGCGAGATCTCTCGATTATTGCCACTCCACCGGCCAAGCGACTGTCGATAAAAACCTTTGTGCAACAACGTGATAAAGAAGTCATTCGTGAAGCAATAATGCGTGAAATTTTACGCGGCGGTCAGGTGTACTTCTTACACAATGAAGTAGACAGCATCGAGAAAACAGCCGATGAAATTGCCCAGATCGTTCCTGAGGCTCGCATAGCGATTGGTCATGGCCAGATGCGTGAACGCGAACTTGAACAAGTCATGAGTGATTTCTATCACCAACGCTTTAATGTTTTGGTGTGTACCACGATCATTGAAACAGGTATCGATGTACCTTCTGCCAATACCATTATTATGGACCGCGCTGATCACCTCGGCTTAGCTCAGTTACATCAACTCCGTGGACGCGTTGGCCGTTCACATCATCAGGCCTATGCTTATTTATTAACGCCACATCCTAAGCACATGACTCGGGATGCGACGAAACGACTCGAAGCGATTGCTAATTTAGAGGATTTAGGGGCTGGGTTCCAGTTGGCCACTCACGATCTAGAAATCAGAGGTGCCGGTGAATTATTGGGTGATGATCAATCAGGCCAAATTGCGTCAATCGGTTTTACGCTTTATATGGACATGCTGGAACAAGCAGTAGAAGCATTAAAACAAGGCAAGGAACCGTCGTTAGATGCAGCACTCGCAGAACAAACTGAAATTGAATTGCGTATTCCTGCGCTCTTGCCTGATGACTATATCGCTGATGTCAGCACACGTTTGTCGCTGTACAAAAAACTGGCTGGTTGCAAAACCAAGCTGGATATCGATAATCTGCAAATTGAACTCATTGACCGCTTTGGTATGTTGCCACAAGCAGCCAAAAATCTCGTCGCGATCGCCGAGTATAAGCTGCTCGCTAAACAGGTGGGGATCAGCAAAATTGAAATGGGTCACCAAACTGGCAGTATCGAGTTTACTGACACGACTCCTGTCGATCCGGGCTACATCATTCAGTTAGTCCAAACGCAGGCAAAACAATTCCGCTTTGATGGTCCAACTCGCCTTAAGCTTATCAACACACCTGAGGATGCCCAGCAACGTCTGGATATGGTATCTTCCTTATTGCAATCATTTATCAAGGAATCACGCCCCACATGAGGTTGTTCAGCGTTTGCCTGTTAGTACTGGCCCTATGGCCTGTTCGCATTGCCGTTGCGCAAGAACAGGAATGGTGGTTTGATATTGAAGTCATTGTCTTTGAACGCAGCCATGATGAATCCTTAGCCGAGCAATTTGATAATGTCGCGCCTATCCCCTCGAATTGGCAATTAAACCTTATAGAACAAGCCTTAACACCTGATATCAGTGGCTTATTGCCACTACTCAATACTTGTACAAGTACAGACACACTGCCCACAATTGACAGTATTCTTGCCGAATATCAAGCGCACCAAGCTCGCTTGAGAGAGGCCGAATTAATTGCCAATCCAGACTTAGACAACAACTCCGACGCTGTTGATAGTCTCGCGGTAGATGATGCAATTACTGCCATCATTGAAGATGCTTCAGACAATTTCACACAAGTGTCCAGTCCAACAGAAGTAACGCCCGTTGAGAATGATCCTGCTAACACGGAAGAAAACGCTGCAAGTAGCGATGATTTAAACACCCAGCAAGGGCCAGAAATCTCATTATCGGCAGAAAATGCGCTGCTATTCGATGTAAATGCGCAAGACAGTCCTTTTGACTATGCTACGCTGCTGCGCGAATTAAACCAACAGCGCCAAGCGCTTATTGAATCTCTGCCGGCGCTGGAACCGATTAAATTACCAGTAAACGTGTTGTGTATTATGGACAACGAAATGTTGTTAGCGGGTGACATTCCATTGTATGCTTTTGATATTTCATTGCCTCGCACCGATCGCGTCCCCACCACATTAAGCGGTCTCAATTGGTTCCGTGCAGAGGACGCTCACCTCCTGCCCGATGAATTATTCTCCTTGCACGACTTTGCCCGTGGCATCAATCGTCTAGCAAATCATCGAGTACTATTGCACACAGCTTGGCGTCAGGAAGTTGAATTTGGACGTGATATCGCAGATTCAATTCGCTTGATCGCTGGCAAAGATCTGCACGCCCCACTTTACGAGGCAGCCCGACAAGCGGCAAAGCTAGCAGAGTTAGAGAGCGAGAGTGAGGGCTTAAACGAACGTTCAGAAGCGGTTGGCGAGAGCTTTGACTCTATGGACAATCTGACCACAAGTGAACGACTTGATGAAAGCTCATTGGCCGCTAATGATGAGCTAGACCCACCGCCCGATCCCACTAATACATTCTTTACGCAGCTCGATAAGGCGTTAAACACCCCTGTGCCAGCAGATATCGTGCAGCAACTGCTAAGTTCCGATGATCCGAGTAGTGAACCACTCACACAGTATCAGGACTCACGTTGGCAAGTGGATGGAACGTTTAAAGTGTATTTGCAATACATCAATCGGGTGCCGTACTTGCATATCGATAATGATCTTGTGTATCAGCGCCCAGTCAAGGTTGTAGAACAATCGGCCGAACCTGCATTTGAAGCTATTGGGCTCAAACAATTGCGCCGCGTGATCAGCCAACAAGTACATTATTTTGACCACCCATTATTTGGTGTAATCGTTCAGATCCGCCGCCACGATAGGCCCGAACCTGATGCACTGAGTGAGCTCAATGAGGTTGATACTGAGTGAAAATTTATACCAAGCAAGGTGATTCGGGCGTTACTCAAGTTTACACCCACGACGTACGCAAAATAGCCAAAGATGATGTAATTCTAGATGCCTATGGCAGCTTAGATGAGCTTAACGCGCAGTTAGGTTTATTGGCGTGTCAGTTGCAAGCCGATTCCTCACTTACCGCGGCCGCTGCTTTACTCACGGATTTTCAGCGCGACCTATTTACTGTAGGGTTTGCAATTTCTGACAGCAGTCAACTGACTGCCGAACGCGTTTGCGCGGTCGAACAAGCCATTGATCTTATGCAACAAGATTTGCCACCTCAAACCCAGTTTATTTTGCCCGGTGGCAGTCAACCCGCAGCACATGCCCATGTGTGTCGCACGGTATGTCGGCGCGCAGAGCGTGCATTGGTACGTTTACATCACGAGCAGGCTGTTGCACCTGAAGCATTGCAGTATCTTAACCGCTTGTCAGACTATTTATTTGTGCTGGCACGCTGGTCAAATAAGCAATTGGGGATAGCCGATGTCAATGTTTAACCTTGTTCTCTATGGAATATCATAGAGTTAGAACTGAGCAGTGATCACAATGGCTGCAACAATTGCAACCATAACATTTAGCGCAGCCCCCTCTTTCGCCATGGTCGAAATCGCAATTTTTCCAGTACCATAAACAATGGCATTTGGGGCTGTTGCGACAGGCAACATAAACGCACAACTGGCACTAATCGCTGCCGGGATCATTAGCAAGGCTGGATCGATATTATTCGCCATTGCTGCACTGGCTAAAATCGGCATCAATAACGTTGCAGTGGCTGTATTGGATGTGATCTCGGTCAAGAAGCTTACCGCTATACAAATAGATAATACTAATAAAATCAATGGCAAAGCCGTCAAACCTGATAGCCCCTCACCGATCAGTTGACTCAAACCACTCGCCGTAAACGCACTTGCAATGCAAATCCCTCCAGCAAATAGCAGTAGCATACCCCATGGGATCTGTTGCGCCGTTTGCCAATCGAGCAAGTAACTGGGTTTTCGTGTCTCAGGATCAGAATTCCCAGAGGGTATCAAACACATCAATACCACCCCAAGCAAGGCAACCGTGCTATCGCCGATGCCTGGAGCGTTGAAAAACGCGGCCCAATATGGCCGAAAAACCCAAGCTAATGCAATTAAACCGAAGACCATAAGAACACGCTTTTCTGCAGGGGCCCATTTAGGCTGATCGGGGATCGGAGACGCCGGTAACTCGCCAATACCACGAGTTAACCACAACGCCATCATAGGAATTGCGATAACAACAATCGGTACGCCATACTGCATCCAATCAAGAAAGGTCATTTGAGTGCCCGTAAATTCTTCGTATACACTCATAAAAATAATATTTGGTGGCGTGCCAATGGGAGTACCAACGCCGCCAAGACTGGCCGCATAAGCAATAGCCAATAGGAGTACTATCGCTAAGCGAGGTTGCTGCAAATGCGCGACTACGGCAAGTCCCAAAGGCATCAACATCAGTGTCGTTGCCGAATTAGAAATCCACATGCTTAAAAGCGCCGCGGTGAGCATAAAGGCTAATACGATACGTCTGGCACTGTGGGTGCCTGTGAGTCTCAGCATGTTAAATGCTAAGCGCACGTGCACGCCGGATTTTTCCAATGCCTTTGACAACATAAATGCGCCCATCAGTAACACGATAACGTGATTCCCTAGTGCCGATGCTGCGGTCTTGTGGTCAAGCACCCCCGCCAGCGGAAACGCCACAAAAGGGATCAGTGATGTTACCGGAATTGGCAATGCTTCAGTTACCCATAATGTACCGACTAGAGTCGTTATTGCAGCAGTTACAACGATAGGTGCAGGTTGTCCCAACGCATTGAGCGTTAGATAAATCACTAACGCTAATGTAATGGCGAGCATAACCATTGGCCACTTAACCCAGCTTTGAACGACTTCTGACATCTATCCTACCTCCGCTGCGAGTTTTAGCGTTTCCAACGCTGCACTGTACAGCTGTTTCTTATGCGTAAGCGGCACTTCTCGGGCCCGTAAACTTGCCACTGCTCGCGACGTTCCAGAAGACCACTGGAGCCCATTTAACACCTCTTTGACTGCGTCACGGTTATTGCAAACGAGTGCCATGTCACACCCTGCCTGCAAAGCAGCTTGAGTGCGCTGTAAGGGACCACCAGCGACGGTAGCGGCTTGCATCGATAAATCATCAGAGAAAATAATCCCGCTAAACCCCAAACGTTGCCGTAAGATTTGTTGCAACCATACGCTTGAAAACCCCGCAGGTTGGTCGTCGATCTGCGAATAAATGACATGTGCAGGCATCATGGCTTGCAATAAACCCGCCTCGATCAGCTGACTAAATACTGGCATATCAGTGCTTTCAATTTCAGCTAAGGAACGGGTATCAACCGGCATCGCGATGTGTGAATCTGCTTGCACAGAGCCATGTCCAGGAAAATGTTTTCCGGTCGCGCTCATCCCCATACTGCGCATACCAAGAATAAAGGCACTGGCCAAAGGCACTATCTCGTTACAGCTAGCACCAAAAGAACGGTCGCCAATCACAGTAGAGATAGCATTGATATCAAGGACTGGAGCAAAGGAAATATCAATATCAACGTGCGTCAATTCATAGCCGATGATTGCACCGCATGCCTTGGCTAATTCAACCGGCGAGATACCTGCTAATTCAGCCAATGTCGGCAATTGCCCCATCGCAGGGATCGCTGTAAAGCCCTCGCGAAACCGTTGCACACGCCCGCCTTCCTGATCGACAGCGAGTAATATTTCTGGATTCTCTTGCCTGATAGATTTAACGAGTTCACGCAATTGCACTGGAGACTGATAGTTGCGGCTGAATAGAATGAGTCCACCAACCAATGGATGTCTGAGTAATTCTTTGTCCTCTGACGACAAAGCGCTACCTTCAATATCAAGCATTACCGGCCCCAAAATCGCACTACTCCTTGATTAAAACCTTTGCATTCGCGATTTGCACCGCTAGGATGAGATAACAAGTTGAGACTATACGAAAAATTACCATGAAACGCATCCTCCTTGCTGTCTTTGTTTGCCTGTTTGCAGCCGTTAGTTTTATTTATATAACCTTATTCTTGAGCCTCCCAGAGCTTGATGGCGAAGTGAACGCAACAATTTCGGCCCAGGTAAATATCCAGCGAGATGCCAAGGGTCATACAGTGATTAATGCGCAAAATATTGTAGATGCCGCCTACGCTACCGGATTTGCCCACGCCCAAGATCGTTTGTTTCAAATGGACCTATTACGTCGTAGTGGTGCCGGAGAAATTGCCGAATTGTTTGGTGACGCAGCCATAAGCATCGATGAGCGCGCGCGCTTTCATCAATTTCGTAAACGCGCACAACAAGCACTTCAACAGCTCAGTGACAATGAACGCAACGTACTCGACGCTTATACACAAGGTGTTAATAATGCAGTTAGCCACTATTCAGTTTTACCGTTTGAATACCTTTTGCTCGGCAAAGAGTTTAAGCCATGGCAAGCAGAAGACAGTTTGTTAGTCTCGTACAGTATGTACATTGACTTGCAAAATGGCCAAGTTCAACGCGACCTAGTGCTGACCCAAATTGCCAAACATTATGGGCAGTCCATGCTGGATTTTTTCTTGTTACCGAGCAGCTTTCAGGCGGCATTGGATTACTCTGAAATTGAACGACCAGTGCCGTTGGATATTCCCGCTTTGCATAAACCAGCGAATTCGCATTTAGCCTCGGTTGTCATCCCTGAACCGATTGATATCGGCAGCAATAATTGGGCAGTGAGTGGTGAACTAACCCAATCCGGCACCCCCATGGTCAGTGATGACATGCATTTAGGGTTACGCGTACCACCGATTTGGTATCGATTATCCTTGTACTACTCCCGCAACAACGAAGCCATAGAGGTGCATGGGGTGAGTTTGCCAGGTACACCAGGCATTATCGTCGGTAGCAATACCCACGTTGCATGGGGCTTTACCAATGCAAATCTGGATAATACAGACTGGATACGCTTGGCCGCGACAACGGCAGTTAATACGCAGACTGAAATCATAAAAACCCCTGAAACTGAGCACCGTATGGAGCTCACCATAAGCGACTATGGCCCCGTTCGGCAAATTGATGGTGAAAACTATGCATTACGTTGGGTAGCGCACCAGCCCTACGCGGTTAATCTCAAACATTTGGAACTGGATAGCGCAAAATCAGTTGTTGAAGCGCGTGAGATTGCGACGCAAATGGGTATCCCTGTGCAAAATATGGTAGCGGCTGATCACACTGGCTCCATTGCATGGATGCCGGCTGGAGCGGTGACCGCACGCCCTGTTCCCAGTGATCAGGCGATAGCAGAGGAAGATGTTTCGGCCCTATGGGACGCGCGAGAACAGCAGCTTCCCGCAGTAATCAACCCAGATAATCAACGCCTTTGGACCGCGAATGCACGCGTAATTGGCACTGAGGAATTAAGCCGCTTTGGTGATGGCGGTTATGCTCTTGGCGCTCGCGGGATGCAGATCCGCGATCGCTTGTTCGAACAAGAAATTTATGATGAAGCGGCTTTCTATCGAATTCAACAAGATAACGCAGCCGTTTTTCTGTCTGCTTGGCAGGCATACTTACTCAATACCCTACAACAAAGTCCACATGAATTTGCCGAAGATATTGCTCTACTCGATGCGTGGCAAGGCTGTGCGTGCAGCGACTCCGTAGGTTATGCCTTAACGCGAAAATTCCGCAGTGCAGTCATGAACGCGTTGTTTGCGCCAATTGAAACCTATCTGCGTGAACAGAATCTCAGTTTGGGACCCGTGCTCCGCCATTTAGAGCCTGCAACCAAAGCCATTCTGAAGCAGCAACCACTGGATTGGTTGCCGGCGCCCTATGACGATTATCTACCGTTTTTACTCGACACCTACCGGACGATGCGCCAAGAGTTACTTGCCCAATATGCCGGTGGTGACACCGGCGCGCTGGCAGAACTGACATGGGGCAAGGTCAACGCACTAAAAGTACAACATCCATTCAGTCGAGTTATGCCGGTGCTCGCCCCAGTACTCGACATGCCGACGGTTGCTGGCTTTGGCGACAGTTTTCTACCTGCCGTACAAAACGGCACGCATGGCGCGTCACAACGCTTAACCGTGCAACCAGGGCGAGAGCAACATGCAATTCTAACGATTCCTGGGGGCCAGTCAGGCCATCCGTTGAGCCCGTTTTATCGGCAGGGTTTTGACGCTTATGTTAACGCCGAACAAACCCCGCTGTTACCAGAAACTCCTGAACATACGCTTACTTTGGTGCCCTAGCCGCTGACTGGAGTTTTTGTTGCCACAACGCTAGTGCATGCTGCTGCGCTTGTTGCGGTGTAAGCGTACCCAAAGATGGGTCCTCTTGCGCGCTTTGCATAAGGGCAGAAGCAATACCATTGAGAGCCTCATTACGCGCTCTGAACATGGCTTGTGCATCGGCAAACAAGTCTTCTGCCTGCGGGTATTGAGCAGCGATAGGTTCAAACGCTTCACCGTTGATGTACGCCGCGTCGATGGCCTCTTGAAACAACATTCGAGCAGCCCGGAATTTGACATAGTCCAGTCCGCGCTCGCCGGCAAGAAAGCGCACTTGGTCGGCGTCGTAACCTACCTCTAATGCGGCCTCAAGCAGTATATTTTGCCAATAGACAAACACCTCATCATCCTGATCAACATAGGCTTGTTTTAAGCCTAATTGTACGTCACTAGCAGCAAACAGCGCATCAACGCTCAATTGAGGCTGAGTGTCATTCGGCCGTTGCTCTTCCTGCGGCCGATGAATAATCGCTGTTGCTACAACGATGGTCAAA
The DNA here is from genome assembly GCF_059752595.1 of Alteromonas sp. DYW1. NCBI lineage: Bacteria > Pseudomonadati > Pseudomonadota > Gammaproteobacteria > Alteromonadales > Alteromonadaceae > Alteromonas > Alteromonas sp. DYW1. The sequence goes on from NZ_CM186038.1 coordinate 2,108,185, forward strand.
AATATAAGGTAAAACAGTCGCATACGCGTAGATTTTAGGATAGACAAGTAAACAACCTATAATGACAACCAATTTAAGGCGAAGGTTACCACGACAAGAACAGCGTAATAAGGGGGAAGCATTGTATTTGGGCACTTTGCTATAACAACCGTTAATTTATGCACGCAGGAATAATCTTTTTGAATTCGCCTATCATGTGAATTCATTGCATTCCCAAAAAATTGGAAAGTGTTACTTTTAGGACGGTCGCACGCATTAAAAAAGCCTACTTTACAGTAGGCTTTTTACGCTATTCAGTACAACTGATTATCCAGTCACTGCTATTGACCTGTCGGCTTAGCGTTTTCAACGCGGCTCTTAAGTTTTTGCCCCGGTCTAAACGTCACCACACGGCGAGCTTTGATTGGGATATCCTCACCCGTTTTCGGGTTCCGTCCTGGTCGTTCGTTTTTACTTCTCAGATCGAAGTTGCCGAACCCAGACAACTTAACTTGCTCACCGGCCTCTAGCGAAGACTTAATCTCTTCGAAGAATGCTTCAACGAGTTCCTTGGAATCCCGCTTGTTCATACCTAGCTTTTCGAACAAGTGTTCCGCCATTTCAGCTTTGGTCAATGCCATTGTCTTGTTACTCTCTCAACGCAGCCCTAAATTGTGATTCAAGACCTGCAACTACTGTTTCCACCGCTTTTTGAATTTCGGCTTCTTCTAACGTTTTGCTGGTGTCTTGCAACGTAAGCGACAGAGCGAGGCTTTTTTTACCAGGTTCAATGCCTTTACCTCTGTACACGTCGAACAAGTTTAGGTCAACTAATTGATTTACGCCAATTTTTTCTACATACCTACGTATGTCTCCAAAATTAACCGCCTCGTCAACCACAATTGCAATATCCCTTCGGTTCGCTGGGAATTTAGAAATTGGTAGCGCTTGTGGTATAACTCGTTGAGTCACAGCATCGACAAAAAGTTCAAATACAAAAGTTCGACCACTCAAGCCGAGTTGTTTCTCGAATTGCGGGTGAATGGCACCAACCCAACCAATCACTTGGTCATCGCAGCGAATTTCTGCCCCCTGACCGGGATGCAATGCCGAATGCGTGCAAGCGATAAAGTCTACCTTGCCATTTAAAGCGGTCTGCGCAAGTAGCGCTTCGACGTCGCCTTTGATATCGAAGAAATCAACGTTTTGCTCTTTACTCTCCCAGTGCATCGGTAACTGATGCCCTGCGATCACACCTGCAATCATAGTTTCTTGGCGAAGGCCATTTTCACCGCTCGTGTCAGGAATGAAACGCAATCCCGCTTCAAACAAGCGCACGCGTGTTTGCTGACGATTTTGGTTATAACTGACGGCTTGCAATAGACCAGTCCATAAGCTGACACGCATCACTGACATTTCACTGGATATGGGGTGTGGTAAAACTAACCCCTCTTGCTCAGGGAATAATGCACCTTGATGTTTCGGATCAACGAAAGAATAAGTGATCGCTTCGGAATAGCCGCGTTCCAACAATACCGTTTTTAACTGCTGTAAAGGCTGTTTTGCTTCTTCACTTGGTAGCATAGCCAAAGTGCCTTGCGGTGAATTGTTGGGAATGCTGTTATAACCATAAACCCTAGCGACTTCTTCAATTAAGTCTTCTTCAATCGCAATATCAAAGCGATAGCTCGGCGCTTGCGCTTTCCATTCGCCATCTGTAAACGTTACATCTAAGCCGAGACGAGTGAGGATCTCAGTGACTGTTTCATCAGCAATCGTATGACCCAGAACACGATCTAAACGAGTTCGGCGTAGTGTAACAGCTGCAGATTTTGGTAGGTGTTCGGTTGCAACGGCTTCGACGATCGGCCCTGCCTGCCCGCCAACGATATCGATTAAAAGCTGTGTCGCACGCTCCATTGCGGTACGTTGCAATTCTGGGTCAACACCACGTTCATAACGATGTGACGCATCCGTATGCAAACCATATTGACGCGCTTTACCAATAATCGCATCCGGCGCAAAGAATGCCGATTCGAGGAAAATATCTTGAGTTTTTGCAGTCACACCTGAGTGTAAGCCACCAAAGATGCCTGCCATGGCAAGTGCTTTAGTTGCATCCGCGATGACTAATGTATCTGGTTTAAGGCTTACTGTGCTCTCATCTAGCAAGGTTAATTGCTCATCGGCTTTTGCATGGCGCACGATAATCTTTTCATCAATCGCACCTAAATCAAAGGCATGCATGGGGTGGCCGAGTTCAAGTAACACATAGTTCGTCACATCAACGACTGGGTCGATACTGCGTACCCCACTGCGACGCAACTTTTCTACCATCCACAACGGAGTTTTCACGTCCAGAGTAATGCCTTTAATGACTCGACCGAGATAACGAGGGCAAGCATCTGGTGCCGCTAATTCAATCGCACGGGAATCATCAATAGTGCTCTCAACCGCTTTAAAATCAAGAGCCTTAACATCGAGGTTGTTCAGCACGCCCACTTCACGGGCGAGACCGCGCATCCCAAGACAATCGGCACGATTAGGGGTAAGATCCACTTCAATAATGCGATCGTCCAAGTCCAAATATTCAACAATATCTGTGCCGATAGGCGCATCAGCGGGTAATTCGATTATCCCAGAATGATCCTCACCCATGCCTAATTCGCTGAAACTACACAGCATACCGAAGCTTGGTTGACCGCGTAATTTCGCTTTCTTGATCTTGAAATTACCAGGTAAAACGGCACCGACTTTCGCAACTGCGACCTTAAGCCCTTGCCGGCAATTCGGTGCACCACAGACGATGTCTAATAATTCACTATCCCCTACATTAACTTTTGTGACTTGTAATTTGTCAGCGTCAGGGTGTTGACTACACTCAACCACTTCACCGACCACAACACCACTGAAATCTCCAGCGACTGGGTCGATACCATCAACCTCTAGACCAGCCATACTAAGCTGTTCCGACAGCGCTTTACTGTCTAGCGCTGGATCCACGTACTCTCGTAACCATTTTTCACTAAATTTCATCGCAATCGCCCCTTATTTGAACTGCTTTAAGAAGCGCATGTCGTTTTCGAAAAATGCGCGTAAATCAGTAACGCCGTAACGCAACATTGTGAGGCGTTCAACGCCCATACCAAAAGCGAAACCGGTGTATTCTTCGGGATCTATGTTGACCGCTCTTAATACATTGGGGTGTACCATACCGCAGCCCAAGACTTCTAACCATTTGCCATCTTTACCCATGACATCGACTTCTGCAGAAGGCTCAGTAAACGGGAAATATGACGGTCTGAAACGGACCTGCAGGTCTTCCTCGAAGAAGTGGTGCAAGAAGTCATGCAAAATACCTTTCAAGTCTGCAAAACTTATCGCTTTATCAACCATTAAGCCTTCAACTTGATGGAACATTGGAGTATGAGTCTGATCGTAATCATTACGATAAACGCGGCCTGGCGAGATGATGCGCAATGGCGGCTTTTCCGCTTCCATAGTACGAATTTGGACACCACTGGTCTGTGTGCGCAACATGATGTTAGGCGAAAAGTAAAAGGTATCATGATCCGCGCGAGCGGGGTGGTTCGCTGGGATATTCAGAGCATCAAAATTGTGGAAGCCATCTTCGACTTCAGGGCCAGTTTTTACTTCAAAACCGAGGTCACCAAAAAAACCTTCAATACGCGCAATAGTGCGTGACACCGGATGCAAGTTACCGGAGGCTTGACCACGACCAGGTAAGCTCACGTCGACCTGTTCTGCTGCTAACTTAGCATTCAGCTCGGCGGCTTTGAGCGCCTGCCCTTTCTCTGCTAACAGACCCTGGATCGTTTGCTTGGCTTGATTGATCCGCTGTCCGGCAGCAGGACGCTCTTCTGGACTCAATTGCCCTAGGCTTTTTAACTGTTCGGTTAACTTACCCTTTTTCCCCATAAACTCGACCCGAATTTCGTCGAGTTTTGCCACATTTTCAGTGACATCAATCAATGCTTTAGCTTCATTGATGATCGCATCTAGATCCATAGTACCCTCTAGCGGTGAACACATCTCAGTGTGCATATAAGCGTGCAAAATAAAGCTGCGTATTTTACACAAGAATAGCGTCTGAGTGCTAGGACTAGATACTGCTAAATCGCGGTTAAATTAAGGAACCTTCCACTTTTACCTAGGATTAGAATAAAGTGGCTTCACAATGCAGCACGTAATTCAATGTATTAGTTTACTTATGTCAATTGGCGACGGCGTTAACCGAAGCTATGAGCGACTCGATCTGTTCAAATAGCGCTCGATCATGACCAATCATACGCTTAGCTTGCAATAGCTGTTGTTGTGCCAGTTCGAAATCTTCGAGTACTACATAAGCCCGCACAGCACCCACGATCGCATTGATATGCCGAGACGATGCGAGTAAAGCGTCAATAGCCTCAAGCGCAGTAGACTTGTCACTAAACCGCGCATGGTACATAGCTAACGCCGTCATGCTCGGTAGGTAGGGCTGCTGCTTCACACTGAACTGCCACCACTGCAATGCTTGCTCACGATAATTATGCCCGATCGTGTTTTCTCCCTGCGCATACGCATTCTGCGATAGTGCGCGATAGGTACTGGCAATATTGTATTGCGTATTAGCATCTAGATCTGTGCGCGTAAGTAATGGTTGTAGTAAAGCTTGGCTTTCTGCAACCTCTTTCCGTTGCGCTGCGTGGAGTGCGGCAATTGAAGCTGCGAAAGGTACGCCAGCATCAGCCGCTTGCTTTAGAAACATTGCTCCTAGCCCATCCGGCTCTCGCCAACCTAAAACTGGTGACAATACCGACTTAACTTGTGGGGAAGATAGTGGACTGTGGCTTATCTCGCTATTAATCTGTGGACGCTCAAGGATAAGACCGTCTTTTCTATCACTGCGCGCGTATTCGCGTAGCTCACGCTTAAGGTCTTTAAAACTAATCGGAAAGCTTTGGGCAAATGCAGTCTCCACATCAACGCCTTTACTCAACAGGCTTAAAAATTGAGCATTCGAGGCGTAGTAACTAGGAAATCCGTTGCGTGCGCCGAGCGTAAAATAATGGGTTGCTAACCAAGCTGTCGCATAAAACTTCTGCTTAAAACGATTGGATTTATCAAATACTGAATCTACCGCGAAGAGATCATCTGGATTGACCATACCACGGCGTGAGAGGGTTTCAGCCTCATACTCTGGTACCTGCCCAATGTAAACGAAATCTTTACCAATGACCGTCGTAGAAAAAAATGTAGCGATGCCTTCATTATACCAATCGGCATATTTGATCGGTGCCGTGTTAGCGACCAGATAATGCACATACTCGTGATACAGCTTGGATAATCGATTTTCATCTCCCGCTGGCCCTATGACCATTCTAGGGCCATAAACAACATCAACAAATACTGCCGATGCTGAATTTGCGTAGGGTAAATGCTGCCAAATATCGTTATTTTTAAACAAAAAAACGTCAACGGGAGGCATTTTAGTGCGATGACTTCCTTTAACCAATTGAATAATCGTGGCGCGAAAAATCTCCAGATCTTCAAGCAAGCCCAACGCGACCTCTGGCTCATGATCGCTGTATAAGGTGAGATTATCTGAATGATAGACATGCCACCCAGCTAAATCCTCCGAAGCGGCAGGTGAGAGCGATACTAACGCACACAACACGAACGTGCAGTTACGCACAAAAGCTTTAACTTTGGAGTGGACGAAAAACTGAAATAGCATGCTTCTTCCCTGATACGTAACGGCAATAATTAAGCTGGCAAATGTATAAAAAAACGGGTCATATGGCAATGAGACATAAGTTAATTTAATCTCTCATTCAACACAGCAGTAGTAATGAGTGTTAGGCATAAAAAAACGGCGAGCTTCCTGCTCGCCGTCTCTATGAAAGAACTTAAACCTATTGGTTAATAGATTATGCTAAAGCGCCTTTGGCTGCTTCAACAAGTGCACTGAATGCCGCTTTGTCGTGAACCGCAATATCCGCAAGGATTTTACGATCGATTTCAACAGATGCTTTCTTCAAACCGTTAATGAAACGGCTGTAAGACATACCATTTTGACGAGCCGCAGCATTGATACGTGCAATCCACAATTGACGGAATTGACGCTTACGCTGACGACGGTCACGATATGCATATTGACCTGCTTTAGTAACTGCCTGGACAGCTACACGATAAACACGACTGCGGGCACCGTAGTAACCTTTAGCCTGCTTCAGAACTTTTTTATGACGTGCGCGTGCAATTACACCGCGTTTTACTCTAGCCATTAGTCAGTCTCCTTGTCTTAAACGTAAGGCAACATGCGTTGGATAAGCTTAGTATCCGCATCATGAACCAATTTTTTGCCACGTAAATGGCGTTTACGCTTAGTACTCTTCTTGGTCAAAATGTGACGCAAGTGAGACTGCTTGCTTTTAAAGCGGCCAGAAGCTGTTTTACGAAAACGCTTCGCAGCACCGCTGTTTGATTTCATTTTAGGCATTGCTAAAACTCCGCATTGTTAAATGTAGGCCTGATACGTGCAGTCGTATTTTGCCTAGTTAAAATATGCAGCAGGGTGACGCTCGGGTGCAGAACCGATTGTACTTTAAACCACTACTACTTCTTAAGTGGGGCGAGCACCATGATCATCTGACGACCCTCTACCCTTCTAGGGAAAGACTCGCAGTTGGCAATGTCTTCTAGATCCGTTTTTACACGGTTTAGCAGTTCAATGCCGATCTCTTGGTGGGCCATTTCACGTCCGCGGAAGCGGATTGTGACTTTAGCCTTATCACCACCTTCTAGAAAGCGACGCAGGTTGCGCAGTTTTACCTGGTAATCGCCTTCATCAGTGCCAGGGCGAAATTTAATCTCCTTGACCTGAATTTGCTTCTGTTTTTTCTTTTGCTCTTTTTGAGCTTTACTTTTCTCAAAGAGGAACTTGCCATAGTCCATAATTTTACAGACTGGCGGCTCGGCATTCGGACTGATTTCGACTAGGTCCAGACTCGCTTCATCTGCTGCCTGTTGAGCTTCAGCAATTGAGACTACCCCAACCTGTTCGCCTTCACTTCCTATCAAACGCACTTCACGTGCTGTAATTTCGTCGTTAATGCGGGCTTTATCGCCCTGAGCCTTATTGTTAGCGCCTTTAATGTGCTATTCCTCCAAAAACTAAATCGTCTGTTTGGCTAGAAGTATCGCAACCTCTCCAAACCCTATGTACATGTATCGACTACTTTATCTCTTTTCCGGTAACGTCTTGCTGTAGCATTTCAATAAACGCATCAATTGACATTTTACCTAAATCTTCGCCGCGTCGAGTACGAACCGCAACTGCATCATCTTGCATTTCGGCATCGCCAACAACTAACATGTATGGCACACGGTGTAATGTGTGCTCGCGGATTTTAAAGCCTATCTTCTCATTTCTCAAGTCAGACTTTGCTCTAAACCCAGATTCCTGCAACTTTTTCGTAACTTTTTGCGAATATTCTGCTTGTTTGTCGGTAATATTGAGCAACACCACCTGAACGGGTGCTAACCACGTTGGGAAAAAGCCCGCATATTCTTCAGTTAAAATACCGATAAAACGCTCAAGAGAGCCCAAAGTCGCCCGGTGGATCATTGCCGGAACTTTGCGCTCGCCGTCTTCAGCCACATAAGTAGCCCCTAAGCGACCTGGCATTGAGAAATCAAGCTGCACGGTGCCGCACTGCCAAGCTCGGTCCAAACAATCGTAAAGGGTGAACTCAATTTTCGGTCCGTAGAACGCACCTTCACCAGGTAAATAATCAAACTCGATATTGTTTGCTTTCAGCGCATCAGCTAACTTCTGCTCAGCTTTATCCCAGGTTTCATCTGACCCTACACGTTTTTCTGGACGCGTAGATAATTTAACCGCAATATTTTCGAAGCCGAACACCTTATAAACTTCATAGACCATCTGGATGCAGCTTGAAACTTCGCCTTCAATCTGATCATCAGTGCAGAAGATATGTGCATCATCTTGGGTAAACCCGCGCACACGCATGAGGCCATGTAATGCACCTGACGGCTCGTTTCGGTGACAGCAGCCAAATTCAGCCAAGCGTAATGGTAAGTCACGATATGATTTCAGGCCTTGGTTAAATATCTGCACGTGCCCCGGGCAGTTCATCGGTTTAATCGCGTACTCGCGTTTTTCCGACTCAGTGGTAAACATGTTTTCAGCATATTTATCCCAGTGCCCGGATTTTTCCCACAAGGAACGATCCATCATTAGCGGCGCTTTGACTTCGCCAAACCCGTATTCGCGTTGTTTCTGACGAATGAATTTTTCAAGCTCAGTATAGATTGACCAACCATCACTGTGCCAAAACACCATGCCTGGCGCTTCTTCTTGCCAATGCCAAAGATCTAAAGACTTACCGATTTTACGGTGATCACGTTTTTCCGCCTCTTCCAGGCGCTGCAAATAAGATTTTAATTGCTTTTTATCTGCCCATGCGGTGCCGTAAATACGCTGCAGCATTTTATTGTCTGAATTACCGCGCCAGTAGGCACCCGCCACCTTCATCAATTTGAAGTGATGACAGAAGCGCATATTAGGTACATGTGGACCACGACACATATCCACATATTCTTCATGATGATAAAGTCCTGGACGATCATCTTTGCTAATGTTTTCGTCTAAAATTTCTACCTTGTATGACTCATCGCGCGCAGCGAAGGTATCGCGTGCTTCTTGCCAACTGACCTTTTTCTTAACCACATCGTAGTTAGTTTTCGCGAGTTCCAACATGCGCTTTTCGATTTTAGCTAAGTCCTCATTACTGAGCGCTTCAGGTAAATCGACATCATAGTAAAAGCCATTATCAATGGTCGGACCGATGGCCATTTTTGCATCTGGATAGAGTTGCTTAATCGCATGACCAATTAAGTGGGCACAGGAGTGGCGAATGATCTCTAAACCATCGTCATCTTTTGCTGTGATGATGCTCAAGTCCGCGTCAGCTTCAATCAGATCACACGCGTCGACACGTTCACCATTAACGCGGCCAGCAATGGTCGCTTTGGCAAGCCCAGGACCAATGTCCATGGCAACGTCTAAAACAGATACGGGGTTAGCAAATTCGCGTTGGCTTCCATCCGGAAGAGTAATTACTGGCATGTTCGGTCCTACACAGTGGTGACGCCTACTCTGCGCCACTTGTTGAAATAAAAAAAAGCAAAAACAATAAAAAAACACCCATACGAAGGGTGTAAGCGCAGGCGATTATAACCGCAATTCCCTGTGACGCAAGGCCTTCCGCTCTTCCTATGCGAATTGCTAGTCAGCGACCTTAAGCAATATTGGTATAACATAATGGTTTTTCAGATCGAACTGGATTAACACATTTAGCAATGTTGACCATACTTGAAGTTCAGGCATTGTGAGAACGCAGGTATGTGGCATTTTATCAGCGATACAATTAGCTCCGCGATCGGTGACGTCTTCATTTGTGAAAGTGCAAAACAAATTCATCGTCAACATAATCATGTGAGCTATGTGCTAAAAGGCAGTCAACGCCGCTTTTTTGTTAAATTGAGTGACACTCAGCACTATCAAGCTAGCGCGAGCCCCCTCGCTTGCGAAGCCGAAGGTCTGCGCGCTTTACTATCGACACAAACGTTTAAATGTCCGCAGGTCATTTGTCACGGCGAGTTTGCAGAAAACCATAAACACTATGAGTATCTGGTCCTGCAATATATATGCTTCAAATCGCCTTCACATGAATTTTGGTGTGATGCTGGTAGCAAACTCGCCGCTTTACACCTATCCCCTGTTTCTCCAGACGTTGCTGCATTAGACGGTTGTTATGGATGGCCGATTAACAACTTCATAGGTGCAACTGAGCAAGTAAATTCTCCCAACTCAAATTGGCGAGATTTTTTTATCCAAAACCGGATCGAGTGCTATTTGCATCACTTGACCTGCGCAGCAAAAATTGTCGATCAAACTATTCTGGCATTGATTGATACCCAACTGGCTAAGCATAATCCTCGCCCCAGCCTACTGCATGGCGATTTATGGCACGGCAATATAGGTTTTAGTGCTTCGGCTCCCGTTATTTATGATCCTGCAGTATGGCTCGGTGACCCTGAATGTGATTTAGCTATGGCAGAACTCTTTGGCGGTTTTGCTAAAGGCTTCTTTGCAGCGTATCAAGAGCAACTACCTCCCACCCCAGATTACGATACCCGCCGGCCTATTTATCAATTACCCCATGCATTGAATCACTGGTTAATGTTTGGCGACAGCTATCGGGGATTGGTTGAATCAATTGTGGCTCAAATAAGAGGAAATAGTTAGGGCCTGCCAAATTGGTCAAAATCGCTTTTCGAGGCGTATGATATGACAAGAAGTTTCCCCTTGATTAACTATGCACTAACCTGATGCAAATACGACTACTGGTTTTCTGCTGTTTTAGTACAACACTCCTGTTTCTAGGGGCCTGTTCTTCAAATCGAGTTTCATCAACCTTAGAAGAATACATTGAACGACTTGCAAGAGTGGTCGAGAAAGCTCCCCCTACAATTGTAATTTCAGCAATGCCAGCGTTTCCTACTAAAGCAGAAATGCGACAAGCGGTACAGCCTTTTAGTTTGAATGTGCGCGAGTTTCTAAATTTGCCCAATTGCCACCTTTCGACACTCGTTGCCGAGCGCAACACCGCCATGGGTAAAACCCAACTGCCATCGCAACGGTTTGTATATGAAGTTAACGTAACACAAGCCTTAAAGGAATGTGCCGAGTCGACCGCTGATACAGCATTACAAGACCAACTCAACCAATTAGCATTCGCCAAGCAAGCGCAACTAAGCGTGGGTTACGCAAATCTCATACAAACCAGCGAAGAACTATTGTTGGCCCTGTCACAAGCGCAAGGTTTTATCGCAGGAGATGGCTCCGATGGTTTGCATCAGACCGTTGCAGCATTACAGTATTTAATTGCGGTAAATCCAAATCAACCTCATCACCCAGTAAAGAGTAAACAACTGGAGGAACATCTTCAGGCTTTATTGAAATATCGATTACCGGCAAAGATGTGGCGCACGCAAACAGCTATTACGGCACATTTACAAGCGGCAAATGCGTGGCTATCCCCAGCACTTGCGGAGGTTGATTGTGAGCGCTTAGCAGGACAGCAAAAAGCGGCGGTCTTGGGTAATGTTTTTCGATTGTTTTTTGCCGAAAAAATTCAACCCCTGGCAGCACAGCTCAACACTTATCATTACAAGCTAACACCGGTGCTCACTGAGTTATTGAGCGAACCGAATCTATCGCCTAAATTGCGCGACCGTGTGCAGCAGCGGATTAGTGCTCACGAAACATACTCACAAGCTATTCGGGAGCATGTAGTCCTGTGGCAAGACTTATTTTCACGTTGCGAAATATCGGTCGCTGCGCTGTAAACGTCAGGTAAGTAGAGATTTCCCTTAGAAGTGCTAGTGACTAGGCGCGCTTTCGCTCGCTTGCGTCTGCGTCTGCTTCGTTACTCGCCTCTTCCGCTTGGATTTTTTCCAGCTTTTTATATTTCATGATACGTGCGCCGAAGATCCGTTCCACGTTCTTCCGACCTAAATACGCAATCGGTGAATAGGGATATTTACGCTTAAAAAATTTTGGTAGTTTCACAATGCCCTCTGCTTTTTATATAAACATTAAGGGTCTGCGTTGTTTGAGAAATGTATCAGCAAATGTGTACTTTGCCGTGCTGCAACAACCGCGATTGGCGCGTTATAAAACAGTTAAATAACATCCTAAATTCCGTTGACCCGCTGGTAAGTATAGCAAATATCAGCAGTTTTTCATTAAAAATTAAATATTAGTCACATACTTCACTGCATCCCAACGGCATCTATATGTCCTTTGCTTGATATCTATCAATAAAGTATTGAATGCCATCGTCTATACTTAGATCACACTGCAGACGTTGCAAAACAATGCAACTGGGAGAGGAAATGGGAGTTTTTGAAACTGGCTCAATAGCGCAATGGCGTGATTTCAAATCGGGCCCTTGGCAAACCAATATTGATGTACGAAGTTTTATTCAATTAAATTATTTGCCTTACAGCGGAGACGCTGATTTCCTAGCCCCAGCGACCGCTGCTACTCAGCAGCTATGGCGCATTGTGTCGGAGCTCATTGGTAAAGAAAACGCGCAACATGGCCCGATAGATTTTGATACTGACATTCCATCCTCCATAACTTCACATGCACCTGGTTACATTGACCAATCCCTCGAACAAATTGTGGGACTGCAAACCGAGCAACCACTGAAACGAGCGCTGATTTGTCAGGGTGGTATCCGCATGGTTGAAGATTCATGCAAAGTGTATGGCAGATCGGTCTCACCTACTATTAGTAAGATCTTCAGTGAATACCGTAAAACTCACAATCAAGGGGTATTCGATGTGTACACGGCCAGTGTCAGAGATTGTCGACGCTCGGGTTTGATTACCGGCCTACCCGACGCATATGGACGCGGGCGCATTATCGGTGACTATCGCCGAGTTGCACTCTATGGTGTCGATCGACTGATAGATGAAAAAGAGGCTCAATGGCGCAGTCTCGAAGAAAGATTGTGCCAGGCCACAGACACAGCAGTCGTAGAGCAAACCCTGCGATTAAGGGAAGAATTAGCGGACCAAAAACGTGCCCTCGCGGACTTACTGCAAATGGCAAAGACCTATGGATTTGATATTGCCCATCCTGCTGCGACTGCGCAACAGGCGATTCAATGGACCTACTTTGCCTACTTAGCAGCAGTAAAAAGTCAAAACGGTGCTGCAATGAGCTTAGGTCGAGTTTCTACGTTTTTTGATATTTACATCACTCGCGACATTCAAGCAGGAATTTTAACTGAAGAAGCCGCTCAGGAATTAATTGATCACTTTGTGATGAAGTTACGCATGGTACGTTTTCTGCGCACACCGGAGTATGACCAGCTTTTCAGTGGGGATCCCATTTGGGCAACAGAATCAATCGGTGGTATGGGTCTAGATGGGCGCGCCCTCGTTACCAAAACCAGCTTTCGTTTCCTGCATACGCTTTACACTATGGGCCCCAGCCCGGAACCGAATATCACGATATTATGGTCGGAATGTTTACCCGAAGGCTTTAAACGTTTTTGCACTCAGGTGTCCATTGACACGTCTTCTATTCAGTATGAAAACGATGCGCTGATGCGGGAAGATTTCCATTCTGATGACTACGCGATTGCATGCTGCGTCAGCCCTATGGTGATAGGTAAACAAATGCAGTTTTTTGGGGCCCGAGCAAATCTAGCTAAGGCACTACTTTATGCCATTAATGGCGGTGTGGATGAAATCACATTCACCCAAGTATCGCCCGCTCGACCGCCACTCAATGATGGCCCGTTATGCTACGACACCGTGTGGGAGAGCCTTGATAAGGTCATGGATTGGTTAGCAAAACAATACGTGACGGCATTGAATTGCATTCACTACATGCATGACAAATACAGTTATGAAGCGCTCTTGATGGCTTTACATGATCGTGATGTTGAGCGCACGATGGCCATGGGTATCGCTGGCCTTTCAATTTGCGCTGATTCATTATCCGCGATTAAATACGCAAAGGTAACACCAGTATGGAATGAGCATGGGGTCGCAACAGACTTTGTCATTGACGGCGATTTTCCAACCTTTGGTAATAATGACAACCGAGTTGATAGCATTGCGAATCAACTGGTAAGTGCATTTATGAATAAAGTTCGGCAATTACCAACCTACAGAGGCGCCTCCCCTACCCAGTCGATACTTACCATTACTTCAAACGTGGTATACGGTAAAAAAACCGGCAATACCCCGGACGGTAGAAAAGCTGGCGCCCCTTTTGCCCCAGGCGCCAACCCCATGCATGGACGTGATGTACAAGGCGCTCTCGCCTCATTATCATCGGTTGCTCAGCTACCATTTAAAGATGCTCAAGACGGGATCAGTTATACATTCTCAATAGTGCCCAAAGCCCTCGGCAGCACGCTGGATACCCAGATCACCAATCTTTGTGATCTATTGGATGGTTATTTTTACCATGATGAGACTGTCGAAGGTGGTCAACACATTAATGTCAATGTGTTAGATCGCGAAAGACTGCTCGACGCTATTGAACACCCCGAAAAATATCCCCAGCTGACCATTCGGGTCTCCGGCTATGCTGTGCGCTTCAATGCGTTAACGCCTGAGCAGCAACAAGATGTTATTTCGCGGACATTCACTGCAAGCTTATAATCGTGCGCGGATTTGTTCACTCAACAGAAACCTTCAGTACGGTGGACGGTCCGGGCTTGCGTTACGTCGTTTTTATGCAAGGTTGTCAACTCCGTTGTATTTACTGTGAAAACCGCGACACATGGGACCGACATGTTGGTTCAACCCGATCCGTCGAAGAGATTGTCCGCGATATAAAACGCTACCAACATTACCTGCAACCACATGGTGGTATTACCGTTTCTGGTGGTGAGCCTACGCTGCAATTACCTTTTGTTACAGCACTGTTTAGCGAGTGTAAGCAAATGGGACTGCACACCAGTCTTGATACGAATGGTTTTGTGCACAAGCCGGGTAAAGAGATATCCGCGCTATTACAGGTAACCGACCTGGTACTACTTGATATTAAAGCCATGGATAATGCCACACACGTAGCGTTAACCAGCGTCAACAATCACGATCCTCTCGCTTTCGCTCAATTCCTGGATGAACAGGCGCAAACGACCTGGATCCGACATGTCGTTGTGCCGGGATATACCGACAGCGCGCCGCAAATTGCAGCGCTCGCAGAATTCATCTCGACATTGCGCAATATTGAACGTGTGGATCTACTGGCCTATCACGAGTTGGGCAAGCACAAATGGCAAAGCTATGCTGACAACTATGCCTTAGAGGGTGTGCAACCACCGTCTTCCGAAGCCATGCTGAAATTCGCAAAAATTTTGCAGGATAAAGGGATCAATACATTCGTTTGATGCCGATACGCCGGTGCAATGATTTTGCAAGAGTCGCACGAGTACACATGATCTTAATCAATAAAACGTGCAACAACTATTGCGTCAATGGTCGATCACTTTGATAGTTAAGAGGCAGAGAATAAAGGGAGTGCCCTGTGCAACAGCTCGTACGATATTCACGAATCTTGGAAATCGTTGGTGATATTATTCGTGTAGCGGTCACAAACACCGAACACGCGGGTTCAATCAAACTCGGTGACCTCGCACTTGTGCGTTCTCATCAACAGGAAACTCTGCCAGCACAGATCATCAGCATCAAGCGAGACGTTGTTTCATTGCAAGTATTTTCTGGAACTAAGGGTATCTCAAGCGATGCTTCTGTAACATTTCTTGGGCACCCCATTCAAACCACCTATTCCGCGAATATCCTTGGTCGTGTTTTTGATGGTCTGGGCAACCCGATGGATAAAGGACCGGATCTCAGTCTTGACCCTAAAATTGATATCGCAGGCCCATCAGTTAATCCGTGCCAGAGAATTGTGCCGAAGCAATTAATCCGTACTAATGTGCCCATGATAGATGTGTTTAACTGCTTGGTCGAAAGTCAAAAAATTCCAATTTTTTCCGTATCTGGTGAACCATTCAATCCTTTCCTGGCACGAATTGGTATTCAGGCTGATGCCGATATTGTTGTCTTTGGTGGTCTCGGGCTAATTTTCGATGACTATTATAAATTTCGTAAAAGTTTTGAAGATGCCGGTGTATTCTCGCGCACCGTTATGTTTGTTAATCAAGCATCAGATCCTATCGTAGAAAGACTGATCGTGGCAGATATGGCGCTTGCCGTTGCTGAAAAATTTGCACTGGAAGAGAGTAAGCGAGTGCTGGTCTTGTTGACTGACATGACCGCATATGCAGATGCAATGAAAGAAGTTGGCATTGCCATGGACAGAGTACCCTCTAATCGGGGCTATATGGGGGATTTGTACTCTCAATTAGCTCGACGTTATGAAAAGGCCTGTGATTTTGCCAAAGGCGGTTCAATCACAATACTTTCGGTCACGACCATGCCGGGTGACGATGTTACCCATCCAGTGCCTGACAATACTGGATATATCACTGAGGGCCAATTTTATCTGCACAATGGCGTGATTGACCCGTTTGGCTCCCTCTCACGCTTAAAACAAAATGTGATCGGAAAAGTGACTCGCGACGATCATGGTCAAATAATGAACACTATGATCCGCTTTTATTCAGATTCTCAAGACGCAAAGAAAAAGCAAGCGATGGCATTTGAACTCTCTCCATTTGACCATCAACTGCTTAAATTTGGCCAATTATTCCGGCGTCGATTTATGGATATCAATGTCAGTATGTCGCTCGAAGACGCGCTGGATTTATGTTGGCAGACTCTCGCGGAGTGCTTTAACGCTGAGCAATTGCTAATGAAACAAGAATTGATTGATAAATACTTCACCCAGTATCAGCAAGAGAATACTAGCAATGTCTCGGTTGCAACTGAATAAGTCTTCATTAGCCAAGGAAATGCAAGCATTGAAATCGTTTCAACGCTTTTTGCCTTCGCTTGATCTCAAGCGTCAGCAACTATTGACGGAACGCGCCAATGCCTATCGCAAACTCAAGTCCCTGGAAGAGCAGCAACAGGCTTTGCAAGAGATCATCACGCAAAATATACCGATGTTGGCAAACAGTGAGATTGATGTGGATGGCTTAGTAGTATTGGAAGCTGTTCGACTGGGTGAACAAAATGTTGTTGGCACCCGCCTACCAACGATTCAGAAAATTCTATTTACCAGAACTGACTATAGCTTTTTTAGCAAACCACACTGGGTCGATAATCTTTGCGTGCACCTTGAAAAAGGGATAACGCTCGGCGTTGAAACGCAAGTGCAAAGACTAAGAATTAATCAACTTGAAAAAGCGGTAGCCACCATCACACAACGCGTAAACCTCTTTGAAAAGGTGCTGATCCCGCAGGCAGAAGCCAACATTAAACGCATTCGAATTTACTTATCCGATGAACAAATGGTTGCCGTTGTGCGCGCTAAAATTGCTAAGCAAAAAACAGCCCTCAGAATGCAAGAAAATCAACCTACAGCACCGGATGATTGGGAATGAGTATTACCCCGCTGAGCAAAGTAACCATGATTGTGCCGTTGACTGACAAGTTAGCGTTTCTATCAGCGTTGCAGAAACAGGGCAATTGTCACATTATTAACCTCCAGTTGCCAACATCTGAAAGCTCTCAATCTCTGGCTGACACGCGCGCTGATTTAACCTACAAAGCACTTAAATTTTTAGAATCCGTCAGACATAAGAGACACCCCTTAACGCGCAGTGACGATTTCAATGTCGCCACCATTTCAAAGCAAACTTTAAGCATCAAGGAAGCGCTCAGAGATGCGCGGGATAAACGTGATTTTTTGCAAAAGCGAATTGCTGATATGCGGCCTTGGGGTGACATCACCTTCCCCCCCAAAGAGTCACTCAAAGGCTATCATTTATGGTTCTATCAATTACCACGCAGACAAATGCAATGCCTACAGCACTTGGAACTGCCATGGCAAATCGTCTCACTGACTCCCAAAGATGCCTATCTTATTTTAATTGCCAAACAAGAGCCTAAATCCGATCTTTTGCCGGTTCCCCGGATCCATATGGGAGCTTTGCCACTGCGTGAGCTGCAATATCAATTAGAGCAGGTCGAAGCTGAAATTGAAGATTTACAAGCCCAACGTGAACAGTTGAGTCGTTACCTTCTGTTACTTAGATTGCATTTGGCTGAGGCTGATGATCAAGCGCTCTTACGACATGCATTAACACAGTCTCGCGATACCGCACATTGGTTCATGTTACAAGTCTGGACGCCGTCCGCAGCGCTGGATGACTTAACCAAACTAGTTAAGCAGTTTCAGGCAGCTCTCGTCATTCAATCGCCAGAGACCTCTGAACAGCCGCCTACCCTATTGGACCAACCTGAAGAGTTAGCTACAGGTACCGATCTGAGCATGTTCTATCAAACCCCGGATTATTACAGCTGGGATCCAAGTCGATTACTCCTTGGTTCCTTTTGTGTATTCTTTGCAATGATCTTAGCTGATGCTGGCTATGGCATTGTTCTGCTATGCCTAGTGTTATTTTCATGGCACAAAATACGCAGCAAACCCAAGGGCAAAGCTTACTTTCTGCTGGGACTAACGCTGAGCATTAGCACGATCATTTATGGTGTTTTAGTCGGCAGTTATTTTGGCATTACACCGCCATCAGAGCATTGGTTATCACATTTGCATTGCCTGAACCTAACTGACTTCAATGTCATGATGACGCTATCGATATTGATCGGTTCCGCGCATATTATACTTGCTAATGTCATGCAGTTCTTTGCGCTACGTTATAGCTCTCGGCGTTGGTCTGCGGTTGGTTGGATAATAACGATAATTGCCGGACTCGTGCTTTGGCAATTCAGCGCAATTAGTAACCTTCGCGCACTGGGGTGGGTGCTGCTGATTAGCGGCATGTTGCTGGTCTTGCTGTTTTCCAGTGCCCGACCGGCAGACTCATTGAAAAATCAAATGATGCGATTATTTGATGGCAGCGTGCAGCTTGCTGGGATTATGGGTATTTTTGGTGATGTTTTAAGCTATATGCGCTTATTTGCGCTTGGCCTTGCCAGCGCCTCTTTAGCAATCACGTTTAATCAACTAGCGACTGACGTATACCATAGCTACTCCGGCTTAGGTTTACTCGGCGCAATTCTAATTTTGCTTTTAGGGCACGTACTCAATCTGTTGCTCTCACTGATCAGCGGTGTTGTGCATGGGCTACGATTAAATTTTATCGAATTCTACAAATGGGGCTTGCCTATTGAGGGGAAGCCTTTTTATCGGTTTAAGCGCAAGGAGATTGAGCATGAATGAATTTGTTATTGCACTAGGTTGGTTTGGCATCTATGCCCCAATGGCCTTGGGCGCTGTTGCTAGTAGTATCGGTTGCGGTATTGCCGGACAGGCGGGTATCGGTGCCATGCTCGAAACAGAGGGTGGATATGGTAAATATATCGGTATTTCTGCGTTTCCCTCCACGTTTGTAATCTATGGCATTGTGATCATGTTTACGCTAAATCGAGAGGTCGACATTAGTAATGCGGCTGGATTGTTTGGGGTTGGTTTACTCGCTGGCATTGCGATGTTGTATAGCGGGATTTGGCAAGGAAAAGCTTGTGCAGCAGCGATAAATGCGGCTAAGGAAAAACCAGAAATATTTGGTTTATCGTTGGCACCTGCGGCAATCATTGAAGGCTTTGCTGTGTTTGCGTTTGTCTTCGCACTGGTTGTCAGTGGCGGTATCCCTGGAGGTAACCTATGAGCCAACCAAAAGAGAATATTGTCTCGCACGGCGTTGACGAACTGATAGAGCGGCTACGCAATGAAGGCGTCGCGGCGGGAGAATCACAGGCAGAAGCTATTATCAGCGCCGCCAAATCCAAAGCAAAAAAAATCGTCGACGATGCCAGACAGGACGCTGAGCAGCGCATTAAACAGGCGCAAGCTCAAGCATCGGCATTTCAACAAGCGGCTGAGTCGGCATTAACAACCGCGATGCGCGATATGGTATTAGAGCTTAAGTCAGATCTCACCCGTGAATTTAGTCAAGATTTGCAGCGCTTAGTGAGCGATGCCATGCTTGAACCTGAACTACTAAAAAGGCTAATTCTGGCGGTTGCTGGTCAGTCGCAAGCGGTGGCTGATAATGAACCGATTGAAATCATTCTTCCAGACAAAGTGGTTGGTGTTACCGAACTGCGCAATGACCCTAGTATTTTAACCCAAGGTCCCTTATCAGATCTGGTCTTTGGTATAACCCACGAAGTACTTAAAAAAGGGGTTACGTTTGCTTCATCTGAGCAAATAAACGCCGGCATTCAAATTCGCTTGATTGAAAAAGATGTGGTCCTTGATTTGACCGATCAAGCTGTAGCCGAACTATTGTTGGCGCATGTTCAACCCCGTTTCAGAGTGATTTTAGAAGGTGTCGTGCGGTGAGCCAAGCAACACAAGATAAATACGTTATGCTAATAACCAGTTTGCCTCGGCCCGACGAATTATTTAAAGCGAGCAGAACGCCACTATCACGGCTCAAACTGGAACAACGGTTACGGGTACTCTCGCCCCGTGAACAAAATACCCTCCAAGCAGTAGAGCATGCGCTCGATTGGCGTTTCCTTGAAGCAACATTGAACGACAAAGCTTTACTATCAAGAGACCGCCGCGCTTATGAGCAAGTAGATAACCATACACTGCGATTGATTATTCGTAATCGCCTGGAAATGCGAACGCTGTTGGCTGCCATGCGCATGCGTGAGCAAGAACTCCCACCGCCAAGCGAACCACGCTGGGGATACGGGCGCTGGCAAGCGCATATCGTGCGACACTGGCACGATAAAGACTTTTCTCTATCCCAGGTATTCCCATGGTTACACAAAGCGTTAGAGCTGTATCACAATGATCAACCGTTAAGTTTAGAAAAACTGTTATTGAGTGAAGCAATGAAACAATTAAAACGCTTAAACCATCTTCACCTGTACGACTTCGAGGCAGTAGTGATATACGTTCTAAAATGGGACCTGCTAGCACGTTCGTTACAAATGAATCGTTATCAAGCTAAACAACGCTTCAACGCACTGATTGAGAAAAATATGCTTGCCTGCCGCGCTGACCTCACATGGGGAGAACCGCACCATGCCTAATCCCACAGTCAACAAGCCGTCAGCGAAAGTAGTCGCCGTGCAGGATGATTTGGTTGAGATCCAATTGATCGATCAACAAAGCGAATATTTAACCAAAAATGAAGTTGTTTACATCACTCCGACTGCAACACCAAAAGATCAACAGCCGATCTATTTAAAAGCCGAGGTTTTGCGCGTGCGTGGCGACTGCGCCGATGCGCAAGTATACGAAAGTACTGCTGGTGTTGCCGTTGGTGATCCTGTGATACAAAGCAGAGCGATGCTCTCTGTCGAATTAGGCCCGGGATTACTCGGTCAAGTCTACGATGGACTGCAAACGCCACTACCGCTTCTCGCCTCACAATTTGGCACGTTTTTACCTAAAGGCGTGCAAATCCCAGCGTTAAATCAAACTAAAAAATGGTCCTTTATCGCCCATCATAAGGCAGGGGCAACACTCAAAGCGGGTGACACAATAGGCGCAGTGCAAGAAGGCAGAATCAGTCATAAAATAATGCTGCCTTTTGATTGGCAAGGTGAATTTCATTTAGAATGGATCCAACAGGGCACGTTTGCTATTACTGACGTGATTGCCCGTGTACGTGACTCTAGAGGAAAGCAACACGATATAACATTGTCACAATCGTGGCCGGTCCGCAAACCTCTTAATCGTCGCCTGGTTAAACTAGGTTATTCACAGCGCCAGTATCCCAGCGAACCGTTACTTACCAGTCAACGCCTAATAGATACGTTTTTTCCTATCGCCAGAGGCGGCACTGCGTGTATCCCCGGACCGTTTGGGGCGGGAAAAACCGTGCTGCAGAATCTCATTTCGCGATACGCTGATGTTGATATTGTTATCGTGGTCGCCTGTGGTGAGCGTGCCGGTGAAGTTGTTGAGACGATCACCGAATTTCCACAACTAACCGATCCACATTCTGGTGGCAGTTTGATGGACCGTACCATCATTATTTGTAACACCTCTTCTATGCCCGTTGCGGCAAGGGAAGCGTCGATATATACCGGGATCACGATTGGTGAATATTATCAGCAAATGGGCTTGGATGTACTGATCATCGCTGACTCAACCTCTCGCTGGGCGCAAGCCATGCGCGAAACATCGGGGCGCTTAGAAGAAATTCCCGGTGAGGAGGGGTTTCCTGCCTATTTAGAGAGTTCAATCAAAAGCGTTTATGAACGTGCCGGAAGTGTACAGACTAATGATGGTTCAATTGGCAGTCTAACGCTCATTGGCACCGTTTCTCCCGCTGGAGGTAATTTTGACGAACCGGTAACGCAATCAACATTGGCTACCGTTAAGTGCTTTTTGGGTCTGTCTGCACAGCGCGCGTACAAGCGATTTTATCCCGCCGTCGACCCGTTACTGTCATGGTCGCGCTACACCGAACAATTGGAGCAATGGTTTGATTCTCACCAGCAACCCGGTTGGAGCAATAAAGTATCACAAGTTAAAGAGTTGCTTGTAAACGGAGAATCAATCTTGCAAATGATGCAGGTTACCGGTGAAGAAGGTATTACCCTGGATGATTTTGTCACCTATTTAAAAGCGCTATTCGTGGACATGGTGTATTTGCAGCAAGATGCATTTGACGAAGTCGATGCAGCCTGCTCCATTGAGCGACAAAAATGTTTATTTAACCTTGTACTCAAACACGTGGACTACGACTATGAGTTTTCCGACAAGCAGTCCGCACGCGAATACTTCACGCGATTGACGGGCAAATTTAAAAACTTAAATTACGCCAAACAAGACACACCGACGTACACGCAAATATTGCACGAACTGCAGCATGGCGTGCAATAATTAATTAATCGCTAGCATCGAGTTATACTTCTCATGCTCTCGGCTGATATACGTGATCCAGCGCTGCGCCAAATCACGACTGCCCGAAAAATTTGCGGCTTGCTCGCACGCGGCTATTGCACTATCAAACGAATGGGTATTAAAGCGCGCCATGCCAATCAATAGGTAAGCTTCGCCCGTCCGTTCTGGAGTCATCCCTGTATCAATGGCTACGCGTGCTGTAGATTCGGCTTCTTGCCACTGTGCTAAATCGTAATGCATGTAAGCTAAGCGTAACTGCAAGTCTCCTGAGTCAGAAAGAGACGCGGCTTTTGCCAACGCTTGCATCGACGACTCGATCTCTGCTGCTAATAACCAGGCTTGTGAAAGCATTTCATAATTTCGCTGAGAGCCTTCAATTTCGCCACTCTCCAATGCCTTATGCAGTAACTCTGCCGCCTTAATAGGGACTTTCTCAGACATGTATAAACTAGCAAGATTAATCAACTGCGAGGTGTCTCTGAGCTGGCCAGCTTCATACAGCGACTCCATTAATACCGTCTGCTTATCCAATCTGTCGGTTTGACCGTATATTGAGGCTAAATAAAGCATGTAGGTAGACTTGGGATAATATTTGATCAGTGCCTCCAGCGTGATGATCATATTATCCATTTGTTTAAGCTCATAATAAGTCGCATTTTGCAGCAACAACAGATTCTCTTTCGGCGTTTTGCCGGCCTCCTGCTCGATTTTCCGGGCTGCCTCAATGGCTGCTAGCGCAGCTGCCCAATCCTCGAGTTTATAATTTGCCTGTGCCAACAGAGCCCAATCATCCGCGCTGGGTTGTTCCGTCACTTCTATTAACTTGATACCTAGGTCTCGCGCTGTTAAGTAGGCTTCGCTGACTAAATTTAATTGCAGCAAGGTTTTAAGTACTCGCTGGTGTAAAAATTCAGGGATGTTGCCCTCATATTCCAACACTTGAGTAAATACCGGTATTGACGCTGCTTCGCCCTTTGTCTTATACACAATCGTACCTTTTAGGTACCATAGTTGCGCTCTTTCATATTGGGATAGCCTGCCCCAGCCCAATGTTTCATCCAGTTCCACCATTGCGTCTTGGTACTTTTCTTCATCGACTAAACCATTAATTTGTTCAACCGCTCTGAATACGTTCAAGCTCATCGCATAGGTCTGCTTTCGTTTTGCTTGCACTACTGGCGAACTGACAAGCGCAATGCACACACAACAAAGAAGGATCTTAATCAGCCTGTTCATTGCTCAACCCGTTGATCTAGAAAGTAATTAAACAAGTTATACACGTTTGGTACTTCAATGGCTTCGCCATCGATAATACGCGGTTTATATTTGAATTTTTTTGCGGCCTCGATAGATGCACGAACAAAAACTCGCGGGCATTTACCTTCAACGGCTACTACATCTTTTGTTGCGCCGGTTACTGTGACGGTATACTCCACCAAACAGGTACCCTCTATACCTTCCATCGACGCTTTAATTGGATAAGCGGGTGCCACCTTAACAATCGGTAAGTATTCTCCATCGCCCTGCCCTACGCCAATTGAGCCCATTTCTACGTTGACGTTATTACTCACCGTTGGTACGGCGACTTCAAGTACACTATCAGACATATTTTGTTGTTGATTTTGCGGTGTCGGTGGCGCCGGCGGAGCCTCCTGTTGCTCTGGACGTGTCGGCTTGCGACGATTTTGCACTGAAGATTCATCACGTTTAACCCGCACAAAATCAAGAATATTGGCGCGCGTGCTGTTATTTAATTCCTGATGACTTGCTTCAATCAGTACATGCATAAATAGGGTTAGAGCGCCTGCAACTGCGACCCCAATGATAAACAAGAGGATAAAGCGGAAACTGTATAGCCGATCCGAAACCTGTTCGACTTGGGCGATAAAGTCGGCTCTCATTAGCTTTTATCCGCAGCTAATGCAATGTCATAAACACCGGCTTTACGCGAAGCATCCATGACTTTTACCAAAGTTTCATTACGCGACATTCGATCAGCTTGGATGACCACGATACCCTTTGGATTCTCCGCGTGTAAGCGTTCAATATTCGGTCTCAACGCGCGGAAATCAACTTCTCTGCGGTTGATCCAAATTTTATTATTGGCATCAATCGCGATCAGTATATTGGCTTGTTCCTGCACCACCGACGTAGACGCTTTCGGAGCGTCGACTTCAATGCCTGACAACTTAACAAAGGTTGCAGTTACAATAAAAAATATGAGCATGATAAACACCACATCAAGCATTGGGGTAATATCAACACTGGCTTCCTGATCCTGCGCTTGGCTAGAAATAAATCTACGCATGTTTGTTCACCTTTCTTATGCGGGTATGATTTTCATCCATTCGAAATGACTCTAGAAATACCAGCTTCATAACGTCTGCCTTTTTAATCAGATAGTTAGAAACCATTAATCCCGATATTGCGACCACCATTCCAGCCATGGTTGAAACCGTGGCTTTGGAAACTCCGCCAGCAGTTGTTCTGGCACTGTTGTTCCCGGTTATCGCGAGCGCATCAAAAATCTCTAGCATGCCAAGCACAGTGCCAAGCAGTCCCAACAATGGACAGACTTTCACCATTGTGCGGATCAATTGCAAATTACGTTGCATGTCGCGGGAGAGACGGCTAATTAATAGTTGCCTTAGTTGCCCTGCGTACCAGCTGCGATGCTCTGGCAAATCACGCCAAAGCGTTTGGGCAAAGCGTCGTTTGGCCGGTAGTACCGTGAAAAAGAAGACCAAGCGTTCAATGATCAGCGCCCACATAAAGGCCGCAATAACAATGATCATCAGTAAAATATCGCCGCCTAATTCCAGCATATCACCGAGCCAGGGAAACAAATTATCTAAGAATACTGGCATCGTCTTTACTCAACTGATTTATCGGCCTGCACAGCCACTAAGGCAACGGCTTCTTGTTCAATAATTTGTGACAGTTTGGTCGCTTTATCATTCACGAGGTTATGCAAAAGCAATGTTGGAATAGCGACGGTTAACCCCAAAACAGTCGTGACTAACGCTTGTGATATCCCACCCGCCATCAACTTGGGATCGCCGGCACCGAATAAGGTAATCGCCTGGAAGGTGATAATCATGCCAGTAACGGTGCCCAATAATCCTAGCAACGGAGCAATTGCAGCACTTATTTTCAGGAAAGATAGGCCTCGGGTGATCCGTGGTATTTCGCGTAATACTGCTTCACCTAGTTTAAGTTCGAGGGATTCAAGTGCATCACTGCGATTTTGTTGATAGACAGCAATGATCCGCCCCAATGCGTTGTTTCCTGGCTGTTCTAAGGTTTTGAGTTGTGACTGGATCCTTTTATCTTCAATAACCAAAACCATATAGCGCAGTAAAGCGAGCAAAATAACTACGGCTCCCAGTGCTAAAATAATATATCCAATCACTCCACCTTGTTGCACCCGCTCGCGCAAATCAGGCGCCGCTCCCATTAATGCAATTAGTTGCCCGCGCACCGGATCAATGGTTAAAGCCGTTAATTCACCATCGTTGTCTGCAAGCGCTTCAGCGCCGCTCATATAACGATTTGAAGGTTGCCGTGGATATTCAACCAAGCGACCTGTCTCGGCAATGCGTTGGACATACTTCCCGTCAGCGATTAAGTTAAATGCACCGACCCGGATAACATCGATTTGCTCTTCCTTGCCTTGAGTATTGAGAACGGTTTGGTTGGACTGAACCACTTTGCCCGACTCAGTCATCTCTCGTTGTAATTCAAACCAAAGAGATTCAATTTCTTCGACCGTTGGCAGCTCAGAGGACGACCCCATTTTCTTCGAAAATGCGTTTAACCGCTCTGATCGTTGGGGATAGTGAATTTGTATTAACGAATTATCGAATTGACCTTGGGTATCGTTCGCCACCAATTGCAGCACGCCAAAAAGCTCTTTCAACGCGCCCAGACGCTCGCTTAACCGTTCCTGTAGCAAGGTGATTTGCTGGTCATTGTTTTCAAACTGTTGCTCTCGTTCTGCACTCAAACGCTCTGCCGCTTCGCGTTGTTGCTGAGTTTCGGCCAATAGCCGTTGTTGGTTACTTTTTTGCTGACGGAAGGCCGCAATCCGCTCCTGATTGAACAATTGATCCGAGCGGTTGCCGGCTTTTACCTGCTCAAGTAACTGATCCAATGAGATAGCCCGGCTCGCCGATTGTTCGTCCGCCGCAGGTTGTGACAACACGTGTTGGGACGCAATAATAGTGAGCGAAAATAATGAAAGTAATAGTAAGCGCATTAGCGTACCTCCACACTGGCGGCCATTGGGATTGTGATCAATTCCGGCGATATTTCTTCGCGCGCAATCTTGATCCCCTTAGTAATATGGCGTTGGAATTGACGTTCAGTGAGAGCCTCCCATTGCCCACTTTGCTTATTCCACATGCCCACTTGCTCGCCGCTTAGGTCGCGATAAAGCAATGCAATCCGCCCAATCCGCAAAAAGTCTACTGCGAATTGATTACCATCGACTTGCACTCGCCCTTTGTATGACTCAATCGTGTAGCCATATTCATTTTCGATTTGATAAGCCTCAAACACACGGCGGCATTTTTCAGACGTCGAGTACTCTGCTTGCTCTAACAGGGCACGTAAACTCGCAACGCGCTCTTCGCGCTCAATGGCTAAAAACGGCAGATCAAGCTGTACGAAATTATCTAATGCGTCCACCATGCGCACCAGCAGTGGCATTATTTGACGTTCAATCTGTGTGGCATTGCTAATCGAAAAATCCAGCTTATTTATTTCTGCTTGTTGATCGTCTAGCTGACGCTTGAGCATCGCGTTATACATGTTCAAACCGTCAATGATTTTTAGTTCTTCGATGTATTGCTTTTCTAGTGAGCGAGTTGCCTCAAACTCACTATCTACAGTCGCTTGTGCTTCGCGGTTTTCGCTCAGTCGCTCAAGCCCTCTGTCAACGAGTTCTCGTGTTTGCTCTTGAGCCAATGGACTGTTTGAATAAACTGTCATAATCCCAAGCAATAGCAAAAATGTTCTTAGCATAAGGAGCCACCTCAATGGTTAACGCATCGTTTATTAGCTCATTACATATGTTCAACATTTAAACTCAAGTTGAATTAGCGTGATCGTTGTTCCAGATCATATTTTTTTCAAATTAGGGGGATTTGGCTGTCAAATAAGCAGCTCAAACAGGCCATCAATAGCGGAATGTTTATTGAATAAGGAGTGTAAAGAACTGTCTATATTCACAAAGCCGGGCAACTAAAGCATTTATTTCTACATTTGCATCAATATTTGAATTTATTTTTTAATAAAATCCAAATTTACAAGGTAATTGGTAAAAATTATTCTTCCACAATTAGGACAATTTGCGATAAATCATCTATTGGTTATTTTCCTATGTCAGAACTCGTCGAACACTTTGCAAAATTTCGCCGCCACATCATCGGCCATGCATTAACACACTCCACAATGACAGAGGAAATCAATATTCTGTATGCCGATTGGACGGCCAGTGGGCGCTTGTACCAGCCAATCGAAAATTTCATAACGGAAACGCTTGGCCCCTATGTTGCCAATACCCATACAGAGACCAACCTCACCGGTTCAACGATGACGTTGGCCTATCATGAAGCTCAAACAATCATTAAGCAGCATGTCAATGCTGATGCCAATGACGCTCTTATCTGCGCTGGCTCAGGCATGACCACGGTCATCAATAAACTACAGCGTATGATGGGCTTACGAGTGCCCAAACAATTGGAGAAATCTGAGCAGGACCAAACCCGCCCTATTGTTTTTGTCACGCATATGGAACACCATTCAAATCAAACCACATGGAATACTTGTGATGTGGATGTTGAAGTTGTGCGCCGTGGCGATGATGCTCAACCCTGCCAACAGCATCTACGTGAGTTACTCGCACAATATCAACATAGAGCTCTGAAGATAGGCTCTTTTACCGCATGCAGTAACGTAACGGGCATTTGCACGGACTATCATCAACTCGCCAAAATTATGCATCAGCATGGCGGTCTTTGCTTTGTTGACTTTGCTTGCTCTGCTCCCTACGTTGCAATTGACATGCATCCTAAAGACCCGTTGCAAAAGTTAGATGCAATCTTTTTTTCACCACACAAATTCCTGGGGGGGCCTGGTAGCTGCGGTGTATTGCTTTTTGACCGGTCACTGTATGCAACAGAAATCCCCGATCAGCCCGGTGGCGGAACCGTAACCTGGACGAATCCGTGGGGTCAACAAGGCTTTTACAATGACATTGAAGTCCGCGAAGATGGTGGTACGCCAGGCTTTCTGCAAACCATTCGAGCCGCGTTGGCCATTCAGGTAAAGGACACCATGAACGTTGACAAAATGGCTCAACGCGAGCAGCAACTCACGCGTATTTTGATGTCAGGATTGAGTGCAATAGCAGGAATATCATTACTCGAGCCTGACGTGCATGAAAGGCTTTGTGTCGTGTCATTCTATTCAACCCGTTGCCATTACAACTTGATGGTGCGGCTGTTGAACGATAAATTTGGGATCCAAGCGCGTGGTGGCTGCAGTTGTGCTGGCACTTATGGGCATATTTTGCTTAATGTAGATAAGGCCCACTCAGAATCGATCACAGGTAAAATTGACCAAGGTGATCTGTCTGATAAACCCGGTTGGGTCAGGCTCTCTTTGCACCCTACCAATACTGATGAAGAAGCGCAGTACATTGTGCGTGCGGTAGAGGCTGTGATGCGCAATCTAGACCAGTGGCAACAGCATTATGTGTTTAACTGCACAACCGGCGAATACATCAACGTGACGCCAACCAGTGTGCAGCAAACGGTACTTAATCATTTTGACCCATTGCAGTTGCATGCTAATTTGGCCGAAGGTCGCACTGAAACAGGAAATCGCTTGCAAGAGACTGTTGTTACACTATAACATTTTGCCAGGCTAATAAGATGCCAGTAGCACCGCTCACGCTACTCGGCTAAGGACGGGAAAAATGTTATCTGGCAAACGTGCTAGCGTAGTGGCTGCTGTAAGTACAGCCTTGTTAATCTCGGGGTGTAAATCAACCACACATTATTCGCAGGCAAATACTGAACTCGTTGAACCTACAGCTTATCAATCAGCCGAGTCACTGACTTTTGCGACGTGGAATGTTGAACATTTGGCGTATCCGCTCGATCACGGGTGTAAGCCGCGAAATCAAGATGAATTACTGGCCTTGCAAGCGTATGCCAATAGTCTCGATGCAGACATTGTAGGCTTACAAGAAGTCGCCTCAGAAACTGCAGTTGCGCAGCTTTTTCCGCCAAGTGAATGGCAAATTATTATGTCACAGCGTGCGGATAGTGAAGCCTATACATGCAGAGGTTCAGAAGCACCGTCAACCCAGCAAAAAGTCGCCTTCGCCGTGCGTAAAGGCATCGAAATTCTAAACTCAAATTCACTCGCCAATTTTGGCTTGGATTCACCTGGCTTACGGCATGGACTAGAACTTGAACTAGCGACTCCATTCGGCACTATCAGTGTATTAAACGTGCATATGAAAAGTGGTTGTTTCGTCGATAACTATTCCCGCGCAGATTCGGAAGCCTGTAAAACATTCGCCCAACAAGCACCGCTGCTAGATGCTTGGGTGGAAACCCAAGAAGCACAAAAGCAACCTTACGTGATCTTGGGTGACTTTAATCACCGTCTTTCGGCGCCCTATAATCATTTAACTCGACTATTGACGACAAATAGTGATGGTTCAGACTCCACTTTGATAAATACCACAGCATCAATGATTGGTTGTCATCCTTATTATCCAGCACCTATCGATCACATTCTGGTTGGCAACATGTCGTTGCCTCACAGCACACTCGTAGCGGCTGTTCATCCGTTTAACGATATGCGCCCCGCACAGATGCTCAGTGATCACTGTGCGATAAGTCTTGCTTTAACTGAGCCTCAACTGCCCCTGTCTAGCGCGGTCAAATGGCAAACCAAAAGTAAAGAATATCGGCTACTAACAGAAAAGGCGTATTTGAGCGCTCAGCAAACCATTACGGAACTATCTGCGCAAGAAACTCCTTGGGTCGTGGTAATGGATATTGATGAAACGGTATTAGACAATAGTGAATATCAAGTGCGCTTGGACCGGAGTGGCAAAAGCTACACCTCTCCTAGTTGGGCTGCGTGGGTCAAAGAAGAGGCGGCGACACTGGTGCCAGGCGTGAAACGCTTTATTCAAACGGTACTTGATAAAGGCGGTATGCTAGCGCTTATCACTAATCGAGATCGTGAACTTGATCACCATACGTGGAACAATCTGTTAGCACTTGGTTTACCGCTAACTACAGATAACACTTGTTTATTGGGTCGAGTCGATGAAGATAAGGCCAGCATTAATCACACCACCATCATTAATGACAAAGATCTCCGCCGACAGCAGATCCGTGCGGGTTCAGCTGAGTGTTATCAAACACCGGGTAAGCGTGGACAAAACATCCCCGCTGTGCGCATTGTTATGCAAGTGGGAGACAATATTGAGGATCTGGAAGGCGTGACACAGGAGGATGCGGACATTCGGGCAATTTTGCGGTCGTATGCTGACTCATTTATTTTGCTGCCGAATCCGATGTATGGCTCTTGGTGATCAAACTCAATAAATAGGTTGTCAAAATTGCTACTTGACTTATTCGCCTGTTCAATTATTATTTGCGCACTCAAGTATATTTAAAGTATTGGTACATTATGATTGAATTAGATAAAAAGACCGCATTAAAACAAATTTGGTTCACGAGCAACGAACTCTTTAGGCAATTAGACCTAAGTCTTGGCGCCATTCATGGTATAGGTTTTACCGAATATATGGTATTGGACGCACTTGTACATGCACCCGAGAACAGTATGAGACGTATAGATTTAGCGCAAAAAGTGAGTAGAACAGCATCTGGGGTAACGCGAATTCTGGCACCAATGGAAAAAATAGGCTTGGTAGAGAAAGCGCAAAATCCGCGCGACGCTCGTGTGAGCTTAGTTGGAATTACAGCGTCAGGAAAACAAATATGGCAAGACGCCACGGAGAGCATTGAGACTAAAATTAATTCAATATTCTCCACGTGCAATGATGAGCAAATATCGACGTCTACCTGTTGTTTGCGCGATATTGAGCGTAGTCTTTTGCAAAGATGATATACGTTTTCTTAGCTAACACTCTCAAACAAGCCCGACGCTTATCGGGCTGTTAAGAGACAAGGTTATTAACTTGTATTTAGCCGCGAACTCAACGGTTAGATATTCTCTGCAATATAACCATCCACGAATTCTTCAAGAACGTTTAATGGCACTGGTCCATTGGCTAGCACGACATCATGAAATTCTCGAATATCAAACTTGTCACCCAACGCTTGCTGCGCCTTAGCGCGTAACTCAAGAATTTTGAGCATACCGATTTTATAAGCAGTTGCCTGACTTGGCATAACGACATGACGCTCAACCATCTTAACTGCATCCGCTTTGGCATTGGGTGAATTATTCACGTAAAAGTCGATACCTTCCTGCCGCGTCCATTGCATGGCATGGATACCCGTATCTACTACCAGTCGAATCGCTCGCCAAAGTTCCATTGCTAGGCGGCCAAAGTCAGAATAAGGGTCTTCGTAAAGACCGATTTCTTTAGGTACTAACTCACTGTAGAGCCCCCACCCTTCTGTATATGCCGTGTAGCGACCAAACTTACGAAACTTTGGCAATCCCTCTAATTCCTGCGCGATTGCAATCTGCATATGGTGCCCTGGAATACCCTCGTGATAGGCTAACGCCTCCATTTGATAGGTTGGCATGGAAGCCATATCGTACAAATTCGCATAGTAGGTACCCGGACGAGTACCATCCATTGACGGCTGCTGATAAAACGCTTTACCCGCAGACTTCTCGCGATAGGGCTCGACCGCCTTTACGATAAGTCCAGCTTTAGGCTTAGTGATGAATAACTCATCCAAGCGAGTTTTCATGTTATCGATCCAAGCTGTGGCTTCAGTTAAATAACGTTGACGGCCTTCGTCTGTGCTTGGGTATACAAACTGCTCGGATTCGCGCATGAACACGAAAAACTCTTGCAATGTACCGTCAAACTGGACTTTCTTCATAATTTCACGCATTTCATCATGAATGCGCGCTACTTCGTCCAAGCCAATTTGATGAATTTCAGTGGCAGTGAGTTCAGTTGTTGTAGTGCGCTTTAGCGCATTATTATAAAACGCCTCGCCTTCAGGGAACTTCCATGCACCATCTTTCGTATCAGCTTTCGCTTCGAGCTTTTCAAGCGCGCTGATTAGGCTTTTGTACGCAGGTTCAACTGCACTCAGCAAGGCTTGCTTAGCTGCGTTGACTAACTTTGTTTTTTGCTCTTGAGCAATGTCGAGCTTAGCAACTTTTGCACTGAAGTCCGCTAGCAAAGTACTGTCTTTTCCTTCCTCAAACGGCGCGCCAGAAATAATATTCTGGCTGGCATTAATTGCATGCGGGTATACAAACTTAGGTGCGATTATCCCTGCTTTGGCGCGCCGTTCTAAATTTTCAATCAACTGTGAGAAAAGCGCCGGGAGGCCATTTAAACGACTGATATATGCCTCTGCATCCTCAACCGTGCTAATGCGGTGTTGATTGATAAGCAAAGATGCAACACTTGAGTGCAAACCAAACATTTGGTTCACCGGATAGTTATATAACCGCCATTTGAAATCTGCAATTTCCTCCTCAAGCCCTTGTCGCATAAGCTGCAAACTTACACGTGTTTGTGCATCTAATGCAGATTCATCAAGCGCCATTACCCGTGCTAAATTTTCCTTAGCGAGTGCGAGGTCTTCTTGCGCCCGCGCATCAGATAAATCGTCCCACTTATCTTGATCATCTTTGATCCCAAGATATGACTGATACATTGGGCTGCGCATAACCCCCTGCATGAATATTTCATCAAAGAGCGCATTGGCTTGTTTTGATGCGGAAAGTTCAGTCTTATTCACTGTCGTGCTTTCGGTTAACTGGGCGCTGTGATTGTGGGCTGACACCTGTACTGAACCAATCACGCATAAAGACACGCTTACTGCTAATAGACTACGTTTAAACATCTCAATAATATCCTGCTAATAATGTATAAATTTTGACGCGTTAACATTACTAGCTAAAAAAATATAATCCAGATCAACTGTCGGTCTGTATCGCAAGTTGGTCTCAAAGTGACATAGCACTGGCAAATTTAAACGCAGAAACCAAAAATAACGTTCTGCGTTTTAATTTGCGTGTTTAGAGCAACATGTACTTTTAGTCTAGTTTGCCAAGTTTTCCGGTTGTGAAGGCCTCTTGTAATTGTTCAATTTCCGCCTCCGAATCCATTATGAAGGGGCCTTTATGCACATAATTTTCATTGATGGGCTGCCCAGCAAACAAGGTAAAGTGAGCACTTTCAGCATTTGGGTTGACCAAGTGAATGTTGTTACTACCAGATGCTGAAATTTCAGATATGGCAATAGCCTCTCCCGCACGCACACGACAGCCATCACATTTAATATGAGGCATATTTTTGGCTTCGACATGGAGTGAACGAGGAGTATTTTTTCTCAGCTTAGAAGGTAAATTTACGAATACCTGCAAGCCGTGTATCTTTGAGCCTTCTCGTGGCGATTCATCATGAATAACGCCAGAACCAGCGTTAAGCCAATACAGATCCCCTGGCATAAGGTCAAAGTCATTGCCGAGTGAGTCACGGTTGTGAAACGGTCCCTCACTGTCTTCAAAAATGACCGAAACCGCAGACAGTCCGGCATGTGGATGCGCCCCAAAAGTAGGTTTGCTCATCCGGTAATGGTCAACCATTACCAATGGATCCATAGCGCCTGAAAAGTCTTTTGCCCGAAATGCCAATGCTGTAAAACCGTCTCCGACTTTGAACGTTTCTCCCCGCTTCGCGGACGTAACATTGGCAGGTTTTGCTAAGTTAGCTGATGTATCTACTGACGACTTTAGTGATGTATGCATTTTGTTCACCGTTAACTATTGCGAATCGATAGTTTAATTCTACATATGGAACGATAATGATAGGTAGATAGAAAAATAGAAACTATTGTTCTATATTTGGAACAGGATGACCCAATAGCGCTTGCAGACATACCTATGATCGACTTGAATGACTATTTCTATTTTGTGCATGTGGTGGATAAGCAAGGCTTCACACCCGCAGCAAAAGCGTTAAATATGCCTAAATCTCGCTTAAGTCGACATGTATCAAAGCTGGAGGAGCGGCTTGACATAAAACTAATACAACGCACGTCTCGCCAATTTCACGTCACGGAAGCTGGACAAATGTTTTATCAGCACGCGCGTGCTTTATTGGATGAAATGGAAGCTGCCGAAGCTGCAATTCTTAGTCGAAAGACATCCCTCAGCGGCAAAGTAACCATGAGCTGTTCACTCGGTGTTGCACAGTTTGCGATCAATGATTTAGTCGTTAAGTTTCTGCACGATAATCCAAAGGTTGAACTCGTTCAGCAAGTCACTAACCAAAGTGTCGATTTGATCTCTTCAGGCATTGATATGGCAATCCGCGGGCATAACGATGACTTGCCAGACTCTAGCATTATTCAAAGAAGTCTTGCTACCGTGTCGTGGCACTTATTTGCAAGCCCTATTTACCTATCCAAAACAGGCACCCCGCAATCGCCCTATGATTTGTATAAGAGGCAGAGTATGAAAGTCGGATGGCAACCAAGTGCTGGGCATTGGACCTTAGAAAACAAAGCTGGCCACAAAACCACCGTGCCACATTCTCCTATACTTTGCAGTGATGACATGAGTACATTAAAAAAGGCTGCTGCTGAAGGTCTTGGATTGGTTAGCCTGCCCGCCTATACATGCCGTAGCGAAATCGCTAGTGGACTATTGCAGCGGGTTCTACCGGATTGGACTTCTGGCAGGGCACAGTTAAGTTTACTCACACCATCACGCCGGACACAATCCCCCTCAGTAAAGGCGCTTTGCGACTTTTTGCTCAACAACCTCGGCCAACAAATAGGAAACTCTGATTAAGTTGATGCACATTTATCACGGCAGAAACAACACTTAGGTAAAAACTTGCTCAAGATTTCTTGAACTAATGATCGAGCTACCGTGCAAAACAACCTGTTGTAATAGACTCTAGATATTGCTCCCCTGCGATCCCATTTCACTGTTTTGTAGCTGCTCTTGATCCATGATGATGTCTTTGTAACTGCCTCCAGCAGGGATCATTGGAAATACATTTTCTTCACGCTCTACAATAACATCCAGCAAGTAGGGTTCATTTGGATCTTTAAGCATTCTAGCAAAAGCTGAGGACAGCTCTTGTTGCGTAGATACTCGCTCAGACTTGATCTTATACCCTTCAGCGATACACACAAAATCAGGATAAACCGCCATAGCCTGGACTGAATTTTGCTGCGGATCTGCCATATCTGAGCTTGCTCTATTTTGCGCGTAGATCATATCTTGCCACTGCCTGACCATACCTAACCACTGATTATTGATGACGACCACTTTCACACCTAAACCAAATCGATAACACGTTGCAAGCTCCTGTACATTCATATTGAAAGAGCCGTCACCATCAATATCAATTACCCACTTACTAGGGGCTGCAACTTTTGCCCCAATAGCAGCTGGTAGCCCATAACCCATGGTGCCAAATCCAGAACTGGAGAGAAACTGACGAGGTTTGGCACTGGCATAATGCTGCATTGCCCACATCTGATGTTGGCCTACGCCAAGCGATATAATAGCATCACGTTGTGTCATATCAGCGAGCTTAGCAATCACGTATTGAGCAGAAAGCTTTTCTTCTCCAAGTGCCGGAATCGTAAACGGATAGCGTAACTTGAGTGCATGTAAGTAATTCAACCATTCACTTTGTGGGCCCGTTGTTGGAGCCTGCTGCAGTTGCTCCATCGCCAGCGCCAAATCGGCACAAATGGGAAAGGTTACGACTTTATTTTTATTCAATTCATTACGATCAATGTCGATATGAATCACTTTTGCGTGTTCTATGAACGTGTTTACATTGCCGGTAACTCGATCATCAAACCGAACGCCTAGCGCAATCACAAGATCAGCCTCATTGACTGCAATATTGGCGAATTTACTGCCATGCATTCCTAATGGGCCTAAATTCAGAGGATGCTCCTGCGGTAACAGCCCCTGCCCCATAATTGTTGTTACGACGGGACAGGAGATCTGTTCAGCGAATGCGCGCAAACCACCATGCGCATTCGCAGCAATCACACCACCACCGGCATAAATTACAGGCTTATTAGACTGTTCAATCAGACGGAATATCTCTTCTAATTGAAATTCTGTAATCCTCTGCTCAGCAGAGGATCGTTGTTCAACTTTAGCGGGTATGGGAGGTTCAATATAATTTCCAAAGCAATCCAGTGGATATTGTTGTTGGATATCTTTAGGCAAATCGATTAGAACGGGACCTTGGCGGCCGGTTGATGCAAGCATAAAGCTTCGACTAACGACTTCAGGTATATCCGCAACCTTTTTAACAAGAAAGTTTGCCTTGGTGATTGGCTTGGTGATTGCTGTGATGTCAACTTCCTGAAATGCGTTTTTTCCCAACAAATGGGTTGGGACATTACCTGTGATAGCAACAATCGGCGTGGAGTCACTATTTGCGTCAGCAATTCCTGTGACTAAATTGGTAGCGCCAGGCCCAGATGTCGCCAAACAGACACCCACGCGTCCCGTCGTTCTCGCATAACCCTGGGCCGCATGCACGGCACCTTGCTCATGCTCTGTTCGAATGACGCGAATGGGACTTTTTGCTAATACATCAAATATTTCTAAATTCGCACCACCTGGGTATCCAAAGATAACCTCAACATCCTCAGCAATAAGTGCTTTGATTAACAATGCAGCTCCACGTAAAGCCGATCGCCTTTGTGCTGACTTTATGTCAGCGAAGGTACCGTTAACGATGGAGTAACTGGAAGAATAGGTAAGATTCTCGCTCGAATTTTTCATACCCGAATGCCCTAATAATCGATTGAATGCAGGGCAAAGTGTATATAAGCGACATGGTAATTTTTTATCTATCCATCAACTATTAATCACTTATACGGTATAAATTATACTTTTAAACTGCAGCAGCCTGAATACCAATGAATAATTCTTCTCATTCTCAACGTTGACACTAAAACAACAAAATTCTAGCCAGTATTCGAAAGCAATAATGATGGTAGCTATAGCCAATATCATGCCTGTTCAAGCGGCATTTGGGTAGTATATTTGACTTCAGTCAGAGCTGCCATTGAGTTTATTTCTTGGACGCCCGGGACTTGTGAAAGGTGTGAGCGAAAAAACTGTTCATAGCTTTCAACATCCTGCGTGACCACTCTTAATAAAAAATCGATTCGTCCCAACATTACATAACATTCTGTAACCTCCGGGAAATTCCTAATTCTATCCTCAAACTCCCCTACGTGCTGACGCCCATTGGCCGACAGTTTAATTTCTACATATATTACAACATTCAATCCGATTTTTTTGCGATTGAGCAGAGCTACACGTCGGTCAATAATACCCTGCTCTTCAAGTCTCTTTATTCTTCGCCAACAGGGTGGCTGCGACATGTTAATACGCTCTGATATTTCTGATACCGATATCGATGCATCTGTCTGCAAAAGCTCTAATATCCGCTTATCTGTTGCATCTAATTTATGCACAAAATCCCCCTAAAACCTCACTGCTATACCCACATATTGCGATCTGCATAGCTTTTTATTCAATAAAATGTGAACTCCAGTATATCAGTACCAGAATGAATCTGAAGGCGACTTGTTGTCCACTTTGTTGAAAGCACACTATCTGCAATATAAAAATGTCACTTTAAACAATGCGTGATTGAATCTATGTCAGTATTAGCTGCAGGTAACATTTATTCACGTAACGGCATGTCTCTTTCAATTACTGGAACCCGATGGTCCAAAAAGTCAAGCATTGTCAACTTAATGGCTGACCTCAGTGAGGCGCTTACTGATAACCCATCCATGATATTCATGGGTGGTGGGAATCCAGCAAAAATCCCACAGATAGAGCAATTGTTCTATGAACAATTCAGAAAAATAGGTAAGGACAGTTCAGCATTAAGTGGTCTGTTAGGGGTTTATCAATCACCTCAGGGCAACTTGTCATTTCGAAAAACACTCGCAAAGTTTTTGGCTAAGACCCAAGGCTGGTCGATTAATGAAGAGAACATCGCCGTCGTCAGTGGAAGTCAGACAGCTTTTTATATTTTATTCAATATGTACGCTGGTCAACACACTGACGGTAGCTACAAGACTATTCATCTTCCCTTATCACCTGAATATGTTGGATATAAAGAAATTGGCATTAACAGGGACATTTTCAGTGCATCAAAGCCGAAGATAAAAAAGCTGAGCGCCCACGAATTTAAATATTTTGTGGATTTTAGCTCTCTTGCAAAACAAAAAAATATTGGTGCGATTGCACTTTCTCGTCCCAACAACCCGACTGGAAACGTTATCACTGATGAGGAGTTAGGATCTCTGAATGGTATAGCGCAACGACAAGGGATCCCACTTATTATTGATGGGGCTTATGGTTTACCTTTTCCAAATATGATTAATGTAAACGCTAGCACATTCTGGAACGACAATACGGTAGTCGTATTAAGTCTGTCAAAGTTAGGCTTACCGGGTGTTCGTTGCGGTATCGTAATTGCTAAACCTGAGATTGCGAACAATGTAAGTAATGCTGCAACTGCGCTAAATTTGGCTAGCAGTAACCTCGGTCCATTACTGCTTACGCCATTACTCCAATCCGGACAGTTGACCAACATAACGCAGTATGAAATTAATCCATATTACCGTCACAAGGCGACACTTGCGCAAACGCTCTTTTCAAATGCACTTTCGGGGCTACCCTATCGAATTCACAAACCCGAGGGCGCGATGTTTCTGTGGATTTGGTTTGAAGGGCTACCCGTATCCTCACACACGCTCTATCAAAGACTTAAAAAACGTGGTGTTTTGATTGTACCCGGCGAAGACTTTTTTGTTGGGCTAGATGCGCATTGGCAACACACGAAAGAGTGCATTCGGGTATCTTATGCACAAGATGACAAAGTGATTGAAGCCGGTGTGCACATAATCGCTGACGAAGTAAAAACACTGTACGCTCACGCAAACGTGTTTTGATTTTACTCATCCCAACGAATACGCTTATTGTGTATCGTTGCAAAGCCGTCAAAATTTAACAGGTTGGTTTTTCGCTTCTCTTCTTCAAGCATTTTCTCACGCGCTCGCGTGATGACAGCCTCAATCTCCATTTGAATGGCCTCGAGTTTTCCCTCTCGTTGTTTTGGCGTGAGTGAACTA
This sequence comes from Alteromonas sp. DYW1, assembly GCF_059752595.1. Lineage (NCBI taxonomy): Bacteria > Pseudomonadati > Pseudomonadota > Gammaproteobacteria > Alteromonadales > Alteromonadaceae > Alteromonas > Alteromonas sp. DYW1. Next base: position 2,148,157 of record NZ_CM186038.1, read on the forward strand.
TCAGTTAGGATTGCTTGCCGCTCTTTTTCAAGCGCCTCTAGCCTATCCCTATCAATGCCAAGTCGCGCATCTAATAACAACTCAATCATGGTTTGTAACAACGGTTCATCTGCATCTTGATTAGAGTCAAATGTTGAATTTAGAGCCTGATTGCTGGGTCTCGATTGTGTTTCAAAATGACTTGTTGTTAGGGGTGTTTCTTCCGCTTTTCCTAGAGCAGAAGCAAAACGCTCATAAGTGCCTTTTAGCATTAAGTTGTATTCTGTCCAACCATCAAAACCGACACGAAAATCCAAATTACCATACAGGTCAGCAAAAAAATTATCGATGCCGGTGTCTGACCATTGCACCGCAGGTGATTGTGCTTTTGTAATTGTCATTCCAGCTATTCCGTAAATCATATGATGCATCGTCAATTCAACAGTCGCTCTTTCATACGGATCTAATCCTTGCGCAGCGTGTTCCCACGCAGCCGTGATATGAGCTGGAGCATTGACAGGCGGAAAGTGAATGGAACGTCCTATTCCTATCTCAACAATACCGTCGTTATTTAAATCAACTAGGTCAGTACCATCTGGTTGAGCGAGTAAATTGGACGCCCCCTCATCCGATAAGCCATCAACAGCGATTCGTTCAACAAGGCCGTTGGCCTTTTGTAAGGTACTAAGTTCTGCCGCTGTCAGGGTCTGCAAGAAGCTTTTAGCCGGTAAATCTGCCGCCTCTGCCTTGGATAATATCGTCTGATAAGCGTTAATTTCCTTAGCACTAAAGTCTCTTGACTGTAACAATGCTAACGAAGACTGTGAAAACGCAGCAATGGTCATATCGAGTTCCTCTAACGTCTTACTGACAGCGAACTGTCAGTAAGAATGTTGACTCTGTTGTTAAAATCCAAAGCTTGAATTAAAAGATTTACTGATATAACTCAATTTCGTCAACCTCGATATAATTTGGATCGCCAAAATTACGGATAAATTCCAGCTTTATATATCTGCCTTGGAAATCATCTGGCAAAGCGAAACTATTCGCTGTTTGATTCAGTAAAGTCACACTGACTTTATCACTCCATTCCTCACCATCATCTGATGTTGACACGTTTAATGAACGAGGAAGTCGCCCAAGGCCCAAAGACTGTTGATTAATGAAAATACCAATGCCAGATAAACTTACAATCTTACCAAAGTCTAACTCCACCCATGGGTCTACGCGTTCATCTGTGCGGCTCCATTGCTTGGTCAACCAAATTCCTCGCGCGATCTTAGTCTCCGAATCCTCATTCACGTGCTGTGTGTATACATAACCATCGAAAGCTGCAGCCGCACTGTCTTGGTTATAATATTCACTACTGGTGATGCTATTTTGGTCTAGACCGTTCGTACCAAGCAACGCAACATTTCCATTTAGGCCAGTTTCTTCCAACGGACCATCACTATAGGAACCGCCGTCTTCACTGTAAATTGGTAATAATTGCACAGCAGATAATGCGCAATCTTGTGCGGTAAACGTGAACCCAAGCAACTGTTGGCTTTGTCTAGCTAATATCATTGTATCGAGCCACGCAGACGAATAATGCTCACCCAAAAAGAAATACACCCCATCATCCAAACAGGATGGAGTGTCCTCTTCATTGATTTTGAGAAATTTTACGGTAACGATACTGTTTGCGCCAATCTCGATTTGATTGGCTATTGATTTATACTCCTCTGCTTGCGCGGGGAGCACCGATAAACAAAATAGGCAGGCGGCAGTTAAGGCTTTCATAAATGTGATAACTCCTAGTATTGATCACTCTATTAACACCCCTCAACTACACTCTGATCTCACTATACCGCTAAGCATTTGGTACGAATATACCAATCGTACGGAACTCTATACCGATCGTCCTTGATTGGCATTCATCATCTATAGCCGCTTTAATAATCGCCCCCCGGTGTAGAGATATGCAGCCCTGCCAGAGGTATCAGTATCGACAAAATTTATACTGCGTGATGGCATTGCTGAACCGCGTGCCATAAAAGCGTCATCACCAACAGGTTCTAGCTTGAGTAGTGTTGGCGCACCAACCACAGCTGAAGCATCACAAATCAATCCGGCATGCTCCTCTCGTACCTCGACTTTGGCGCCAATGTTGCCATAAACTCCAACATATTTGTGTGTGTCTACGGGTGTATCGAGGATCTCTGGATCAGTTTCTGCGGGGACTCCTGCATAGTCCTCAAACAATAACCCGTCAAGCTCGCTTTGCAGTAAACCGCTACTGCTATTGGTTAACAACGCATAGCCAAAATTGTGTTCGGGGGCCATATATAGGTAGGCGAATTGTCCCATTGTGCCTCCCGTATGCCCGAATGTCTTGCGCTGTGGACGTTTCGTTAAAAACCATCCCAATCCCCAATCGGTTATCCCTCTCGGATATTCAGGTAAGGTAAATTGTGATGTCTGCATTTGCTTAACTGCGCTAACCGATAGAACAGATTTACCCGCCTGACATTTTCCACCATGAAGATGCATCTCGGCGAATTTCATTAAGTCTCTTGCTGACATAGAGAGTACGGTGCCCGCGGGCGCCATACTCAAAGGTAGATACGTTTTGGGCACAACAATCGCTTCTTTCGCATCGTCCGGTGATTGAACATGGCCTATCGCACCCCTAAAGCGGAGTATCTCTTTCGGGTCACTAATCGCCTCTTGCATATTCAATGGTTTAAAAATGAATTCGGACACAACCTCTGCCCATGGCTTTCCTGTAACGACTTCGACAACCCGACCCGCCACGGTAAATGCACTGTTTGAGTAAGAATTATACTTACCAACGGGATGTAATTGGGGTAATAAAGCGCATCGTTGTACATAACTCTCCGTTGAGGTCGAAAACGGATCATCATCAGGAAAGTAATCGCCTTCCATACCACTGATATGACAGAGCAAATGTCTTACCTTTATCGTCCTTGCAGCGGTCATATCAGCTAATTGGAAATTAGGTAAATACTCAACCACCAATTTATCCAAATCAACACGACCTTCATCAACCAGGCGCATGATCACCGACGTAGTGAATACCTTTGATATTGAACCAATTTGAAACAATGAATCCGGCGTGACCTCAACTCCGGTATTAACGTTTAGCTGTCCCGCGGCAGCAACTTCAACAGCACCTTTGTTAAAAACAGCTAACGAGGCACCAACAACGCCATGTTTCTTGATTAAGCACTCCAAGAGTGATTGAAGTTCTGAGCTAGTTGCATTCGGCATGGCCTAGTTCCTTCTTAATAAATAATTAAATTAAACTTGTGTTCGGGCGACAGGATAAAACGGGTTTTCATTCCACGGATACTTATCGCTCGTCGACATCACTTGATATTCGATCAGCTGCATATTTGGAGGAATTGCGCCTGGTGCGCTCATATAAATGATATGTTCAGAAACACGGGCGAATGCAGCGTAAAAATGCTGCGTAGATTTCGTAATCAATACCTGATATTCGTCAGCTGCGAGGCCAAAATCTGTCAAGAAACACGGTGAAAAACATTGGCAACGCTCAGTTGTGACAAATACATCAACGTTACCAATGCGCAGTACAGCAACGTCACCCAGAGGCGCAAGTATCACATCGCCATTTTCTTGCGGAAAGCGGTGCTGTAAATTCTCTTTTAATCCGATGACGAGCGCGTTTACATCAACCGGCTCTCCCGAATGTTGGCTAACCTTTCCCCCGAGTTTTACCGATAATTCGCCACTGTTACCTATTGCAAAAGCCTGACGAACGACTTCAGGATCGTATAGAAATGCAAGTGCTGCTGGCCCCTTACGGTTATCCAGTAACCACTTTAAAGCGAATGTAGAATCAGAGGGAGCACCACCACCGGGATTATCCGACTGATCAGCAACCGTAACCGGCCATTCGGTTTTTTCAAAGGCCAAAGATAATGCGGCATCCAGATCGTATGATTTGAACTGAATCGAATCACGAATAGAGAAAAGTTCTTGTCCTATGCTCTGCGCAAGCTCGTATGCATAGTCTTGTGCATTGTCGGTTACAACCAAAACTTTGGTACCCGCGTGAATGTTATCTCCCCATGGGAAACCATGGATAATAGAAATGGACAGCACATCGGGTTGCTGCTCTGCCTGCACAACTGAGGCCATAAAGTCTCGCATTTCAGAAGATGTTGTGGGATACATCCCCATCATTTTGCAATCGTATACAGCCATCGTTGGCTTAATAGCGCCCTCCTTGGCTTTGACTGCTAAATCAAACAATTCTGCTGCGCGGGCATTGATGTCAGTATGCGGATACTCTTTGTAGCAGACGACAATGTCTGAATACGTAAGAATTTCTGGCGAGAGGTGGCAATGCAAATCAAGTTCCACCCCAATAATTACATTGGGGCCGACAATGTCTCTTACGCTCTGAATAATATCAGCTTCGCAATCATCAATCTTGTCTGACGCCATGGCACCATGCAGTGCTAATAGAACAATATCAACACCATCTTCATTTTTAAGGTCATTCAAAAGGTCATGTTTTAGTTCGTCATATACGGCTTGTATGATGCGCCCAGAGGGTTGAGCAAAAGCAGACAAGCTAAGTATAATTTCATGGTCGAAGTTATCGCTTAGTTCCTTCCAAACAGTCATACAACCCAAGTCTTTTACCAGCGAAGGTTCCTGCTCAAACTGCTCCTTCTTTATGACAGAAAAGTCATCATACCCCGTTGGCAAAACCGCAAACGTATTAGTTTCAGTGTCAAAGCACGCAACAAATATTTTCATACTGCATCCTGTCTAATTAGAGCCTTGCGCCCACACACAGTGAAATGTGTTAACCCCATAGTTGCGGGGTTAACCCTCCAACCAAGCTTTGCTCATAATGCAGCGCATACTCTCTATCAGAGTTGATAAGCAAAGGACCATCCAGATCGACAAGATCACATAACTGAGCAATCACTAATCCTGGAGCCATCGCGAGGGACGTTCCCAACATATTTCCAACCATCAAACCAAGCCCTCGACTTTTCGCTAATCTGGCAAGTGCGAGTGCCTCCGTTAGCCCACCGGTTTTATCTAACTTGATATTGATCATTTGATAGCGCTTTGCCGCTTGTTCAAACTCAGAGGTGTCCAAACAAGATTCATCTGCACATAAAGGGAGCGGTGAACGGTATTCTTCTAGTATTTCATCTGCACCTCTTGGCAGAGGCTGCTCAATCATTGCTACATTGAGAGCTTTAAACTTAGGCGCCAACTCGACTAACTGGTTAAAACTCCAACCTTGATTAACATCTACAACGAGAGTCGCGTCTGGTCTGGTTTGCCTAATGGCACTGACTTTTTCGTACGGTAGATCAGCATCAAGTTTTATCTTGATAAGACGTGAAGTAAGTGTTGCCGCTTTAGCTGCCATTTCTGCCGGCGTACCGATACCGACAGTGTTCACGGTTTGAACGGGTTGAAAATCTAATCCCGTAAGATTCCAAATAGTTTCGCCTTTGAGCTTGGCTTCGAGATCCCACAATGCACAATCCAATGCGTTCCGCGCACCACCCGCTGGTAGCAATGTCAGTAGGTCTTCACGACTGGCACCTGCCTCTATACATTCTTTTACGCTTTGCGCCTGTCTTAACATGCTAGTTGCAGTTTCGTGTAAGTAGTAGACACCACTCGCTTCACCGCGACCAATGTACCCACCATCGGTAATTTCGACCAACAACACAGCCGCATTTTCAAATGTATGTCCGGTAATTACGAAGGGTTCTGCAAAGGGCCAGTTTTCAATACTAAGGCTGACTTTTCTCATGATTTACTTTCCTGAATAATCTTAAAATCCGCAACTTATTTATTTAAATTCAATAAGTTGGGAACAATTGAATGACAACCATCAATAATAGGATCGACGCACGGTAGTTCGAGGGATTTACTCAGGTCAGAAAGATATTTACTTCTTTCCTCTGGTGCTAACCCAGAGGTATTAACACTTACTCCCACCACTTTGGCATTTGGATTAGTCAAACGGGCACAACGGATGTTTGCGGTTATGCATTCTTGTAACGAAGGCACACTAAACTCGGGACACCCTGCAACAGTAGTGCGAGTCGCGTCATGACAAATCACCAACGCATCAGGTTGTGAACCATGCAGTAACCCCAAACTAACCCCCGCATAAGCGGGATGGAAAAGAGACCCTTGCCCCTCGATTACATCCCAATGATCGGCAGAGTTTTCTGGTGACACGAGTTCAGCCGCTCCGGAAATAAAATCTGCGACTACGGCGTCAATCGGTATACCTCTTCCTGAAATCATAATGCCGGTTTGACCAGTCGCTCTGAATGTCGCTGGGATTGAGCAATCTTTAAGTGCTTGAGTTATGGCAAGGGCGGTATACTTTTTCCCAACAGCACAGTCCGTGCCGACGGTGAGCAAGCGATTACCAGTACGCTTTGTACCCTTACCTACTGGTAAAGATGTTGGGGGAGTACGGACATTAATCAATTTAGCGCCCGAGCTGTCTGCAGCAGATACGAGCTCACCAAATGTTTGCAGGTTTACATGTAACCCACTGACAATATCCAATCCTTTTCGTGCCGCTTCTATGAGAACTTCCAGCCATCCACTCGAGACACTTCCTCCCATTGGGGCGACACCGATAACGAGGCTTTGAACACCTACGCAAATCGCTTCGTCAATGCTCATGTCTTGCACTCCCAAATCAAGATCGTTACCTTCAAAGCGCAAGATCCCAGCAACTGACTCGGCGTTCCACTGAATAATCCCAGCAGCAGTTTTGGCATAGACCATGTCACTGATATCTCCAATAAATAATAGGTACGGAGCTTTAAGTGTCACACTAGTTTGAGATTGCATTACACGCCTCTGAATTTCTGTCATTGATGTGATGAGGATGGCACAGACGTGCACTGAAATTTCGGCGGTTAGTCACGAAGTTATAACCAAAAGTCATTTTTGGCTAAGACATAATGACGACTTTCTCAGCTAGATCTTCAGATGACTAACTACTGATCGCGCAGCGCAAAAAGCGAATGCTTTGGGCACCGTTGCGCCCAGGGCATTTCCTCTTCAAACAAACCTGCAAGTTGCAATAACGTAGCCTCATCTGAATGTTTTGCTACGAACTGAACACCTACTGGCATTCCGTTTTTGGCTGTCGATAACGGAAGAGAGATGGCCGGTTGTCCGGTCACATTAAATATGGGGGTAAAGGGGGCGTAATCAGCGGATGCACTACTTACCCATGATTCAATGGTTAATTCGTGGGCATTTGCATCAAGTTCACCAAGCTTTAGGCCCGGTCTGGAGGTCACCGGACTAACAAAAACATCCAATTGTTCAAAGAGCTTCCCGATTTGCATACACACCTCCGCCAAATAACGCAAATGCCGATCAAACGTATGCAAGTCAGTATTCAGCGCCTTTTGATACAAAGCTAAATTATTTGCTTCACGTGTGCTGCTATTAGCCAAACGTCCGGTTTGTACTTCGGTTAAATAAACTGAATAGGGGTGGCGATAGGCCCAAAGTAGCGTGAAAGCTTCTTGAAAGCGTTGCCAGTCAACGGGTAAATCAACCTCTTCTATGTGGTATCCCATGGATTCACAAACCTTTAAACTTGATGTGACAGCCTGTTGGCAGTCAGGATGCACCTTCCCCCCACTAAAACTGCGCATGGAATAACCGATTTTTAGGGTCGGCGGCGATCTATAGACTTCTTCTATGAAGGGCCTTCGGGGTCGCTCAGTAAAGTAAATTGCGCCAGATTCGCTGCCATGAACCATATCGAGCAACGCTGCAGTGTCCCTGACACTTCGGGTTATAACATGACTCACTGACGGTGAGAAAGGCACATACTGATGCTCTGGGGTTCTAGCCCTAGTTGGTTTTAAACCAACTAATCCGCAACATGCGGCCGGGATCCGTATTGAACCACCGGCATCACTCGCTTGCGCGAAGGGTACCACACCCGCTGCCACTGCAGCGGCCGCTCCGCCACTTGATCCGCCCGCACTCAACTTCAAATCCCATGGATTACGGGTCTTGCCATATAGCAGCGATTCAGTTGTCGGCGAACTCCCCCACTCAGGCATCGTCGAAATCCCTACAATATTGCAACCTGCCTTTTTCAACCGGCGTGCCATTTCTCCATCTTGACCCGCAGTCAACCCGCGCGCGATTCTACTGCCTAGTTCAAAAGGCTGTCCTTGCAACATAGAATCTTTAATCAGTGTGGGGACTCCCCAAAACGGTTTTAAACCATCTTTTGCGCACCCAGCAGTATGCATTTGATTGTTTACACTATGCGCTAGAAAGTTCAGTTTGGGGTTTACCGTTTCGATTGCCCTATTCGCTAAGGTAGCCAGCTCCGCTGCGCTTACATCTGCTTTTTTTACTAACTCAGCCAGTCCCATACCATCGTACGATGCGTATTCACTCAAGTTCATATCCATCTACCTAGCTTAACTGCTAATCTGTTACCTGACTGTTCTGTTGGCTATCGCTACTTAACACCCCATCATTCTCGAAATCTTGTTCCAACGTGGTTGTAGCTTTAATAAAGAAGTAGGTCGAAATGGGCACAAAGACAACACTACAAAGTAATGCATATTTAAGTGACTCCTGACCCACGATGGATGCCAACGCATCGCTTACTACACCAATAAACATAGGGCCAAGGCCGCTCCCAATTAGGGTGGCTAACATACCTAACAAAGCCATCCCCATCGCTTTATATTTAACGCCTGAAACGCCAAAGACTAGGGCAAATACACAGGGTGTCATCAAACCTGTCAACACAGCCCCTAGTGCTAACAGGGTAAACACAAGGGTCACCGAAGAACTCAAATACACGCAAGCTGAAATCGGGACGCTGATCAGCATCACCAGTACTGGAAAATACAAAAAGCCTTTAACGTTTCGTTCACCAATATAATTGGTAACAAAGCCGCCCAAGAGCGTACCAACAATACCGGCCCCGCCTAATGCAAGACCTAAAATACCGCCAGCTGATTCGTGAGAAATGTCAAAATTCCGCAAAATATAGCTGAGCGTCCATTGTCCGCTTCCCTGTCCATAAATACTGAAGATAGTAAAACCCACTAAACAATAGAAAAAACTTTTCTTACGCATGAGAGTTTTGGCCGCATTTTTAAATTCAGAACCAAAGGTTTCAGACATTGTGGGCAAGCGGCAGTTTTGACGTGGCTCCCGTAGCGATAGCTTAATAATTAATGCCAATAACAATCCGGGAACCCCCAGCGCTACCAAGGCTATTCGCCAGCCATATTCTGCAGCGATTGCGGATCCACCAGCAATACCAATAATGCCGCCGATAGTTCCCCCTACGAGAAAAAATGAAATGGCATGCCCACCTTTTTTGGCAGGATAGAGATCACTCAACATTGAGAGCGCTGCAGGATGCCCACCGCCCTCACCGATCCCAACCCCGACACGCGCCAGAAACAGCTGGACAAAGTTTTGTGCCATTCCGGTCAAGGCGGTCATTAAACTCCATAGCCCCACCGTTAACGTGAGTAAGCTACGCCGATTCCCCAAATCTGCCCAACGCGAGAATGGCAATCCCATTGTTGCGTAAAATAAAGAGAATGCTAAACCCGAAAGTAATCCCAGTTGCGTATCACTAAGACCCAGTTCAGCTTTAACCGGTTCCATGACAGAAATAAACACAGTTCTATCGATAGCATTAAAAATGGAAACAAAAACCAGCAATAACAAGGCGTAACGACGATAGCCTGCGGTAATAGTTGAGGATACCCCATGCTGAGTAATGGGAGTGGCTTGATCATCACTGATGCTAGTTTTCATTTAAATTACTCTGTTTTTGTAATGTTTGGCTGGCTTGGTCAAACGCAGTTCGGGTCATATTTACAACCCCATCCGCAGTAATAAGAATATTGTCTTCGATGCGCACGCCGCCATAGGGACGCAATTCTTCAACCAGCGTCCAATTGATTGAGTTACGGTAGTGCCCTTGCGCTAATGGACCTAGGAGGTGATCGATAAAATAAATACCGGGCTCAACAGTCACTATTTGGTTAGCCTCTATCGGGCGACCCATCTTTACGGTAGGGAATTGAGCATGTAGCTCATATTCCAAGCCTCTCTCGTTCATATATTCACCACCGGGATCGTGCACCTGCAAACCAATAAAGTGACCCAGTCCGTGAGGCATGAATTGTGGGACAAGATTGAGGTCAATGGCAGTCTCAGGCGCCGTTGTAATTAACTCAAAATCACATAACAATTCAGCCAACATAAATTGTGCCCGCTGGCCATGTTCTGCGTATGAGTAACACGCAGGCAGATCCGCAATAATTTTTTTCTGTACCGCGTCCATTCCGTGAATCAGCTCTGCAAAGCTCCCTTCTGAAGCCGCATATGAACGCGTAATATCGGCTGCATAGCCGTTGAAACAGGCACCAGCATCAATCAAGAGGCTGCGCAGCGTCCCTTTGCGATACCGCTGATTCGAATGTTCTGCGTAATGGAGTACCGATGCATTTTGGTTGTGCGCTACTACACTTGGATAAGCCAACTCTGAGTCGAGCTGAGCACATGCTTGCGCAAAAGCCATCTTGGTTTCCAGCTCGGTAGCCCCGTCCAGAAAAGCCTGTTCTGCAGCTCTATGTCCTCTAACCGAAATGGAATTCGCTTGTTGTACGCAGTCTTGTTCATACTCAGTCTTATAACTTCGATACCAATTTATTTGCGTGAGTAAGCGTGGTGGGTTTTTATCACCCAATGCCCAATCCATCATGAAATTTGCGTGTTCACCAATAAATGCTCTGCTGTCTGAAGCCCCTAAAATCGCTCTGACATCGGCAAGCTGTTTGACTATAGATATTTCATAAAATGGCGCCCAATCACCCAGTTCAATAGCAACTGGCGCTGACCAAACTGTGCTCGGTTGATAGCAGACCAACTGTGGCTTCGCCGACTGCTGCCAGCGGACCCATGTGTTTGGATAATTTAGGATTGGAGAGAAATATTTAAAATAATTGTTAACTTTGAATGGATACGGAATGTCATCCTTGAACCCAAATGTAAGCTCTCCGCTAAACACCACGATTTCAGAATAATCATGAGTCGCCATAAAATGCTCACACATACACTGCAAATAGGCAAAATGGCTAGATATCAACTTATTCATCATTCGTTCCCGAGCACTGACTAGTACTAACTAGGCCCTGACTCTTCTGCTTATGGACAGATTGCAAATCGTTACTATTGTCCCTATCCACGTTGTCTTGGGTGCAATAGAGCTGTAATTCTGGCCATTGCTGTATGAGTTGTGTCAATTCTTGATTAGCTTCACTTGAACTACCGGCCACAACGTGTTTATTGAAAAACTCCAGACACAGCGCATTAGTAACACCAATCATGCGCTCACCATCGATATCCCCCAGCATAAGTACACGCCTTAGCAATTGGCCTTGGTGCAGTGTTAGGTCAGTAAAATCATTATGATCGGCCCCTTTGATAAATGCCCTTTGCAAGTAACCCCTGACCGATGAACCGGGCTTTTCAGCATAATGGAAATCGTTAAAACTCCCACCACTGGCTAGTTGTACCTTGCTAGAGTGCAACATTAACAGTGGTACGCGCGGTGTTTTACCTAGCAAAGCATCACCAACCTGACCGCCGTCCAAATTAATTGCCGCCACAAAACGGGGCTCCCGCTCGGCAAGCGAAACGCTTACGGAACCACCAAAAGACATCCCTGCGGCACCGATTTTAGTAAAGTTTCCTGCCGCGATGATGTCAGATAGATCAGCGTCACAGCGATTGTTAATGAGGCTGTCGAGGCATGTGACAATGTCACTTATCCATATTTCTTGAAGTTCATTCTGAGCAGTCGAGCGACACCAGCGGACAGTTGCGGCCCTTCTTTGTTCCGGTGTAGGAGCATTAATAATCGCATTAACAGTCTCTAACATTGTCGGTGTTTGAATTTTTGCAACTACTGACAAATCTAAATAGGAGGCAGAGCCGTCAGGATAACTTACAAATAAACTCGCCGAAGGATGTGCAACAGCAATAACAATATATCCATGACTTGCGAGGTGCTCACACAATTGCGTATTCGCATCGATGGTCAAACCAAAACCATGAGAAAACACCACGACTGGCAATGAGTGGCGTTTTGCCTCAATAATCTTAGCCCCTTCATGCGACCAAGTCAGTGAGCGCCCCATTTGCTCAGCGACCACTTCAGGTAGTTTCTGCACCTGAGCAATCGCCACACGGGCACTGACCCTTTCTCTTTGAGAGTAAAGCGAGCGACGTGTAAGACCTTCAGTTTCAGCTGCAGGATACCAAATTCTGGCCATGCCGCGCCCCGATGAAGGGAGTTCATCCACTGTTTCATGGGCGAACTGAATATCTCTCATTCCAACCGCATAGTCCCCATCTGGGGGACTCCGCTGTAAGACTGGGTATATCCAGTTCGGACAGAGTTTCACCAGCGCAATAAACGCTGGTGTTAACAGTTTTTGTAACAGTATTGAGGTTTTTAAACTCATGGCTACAGTGTCTTATCTAATAGCGATAGTGCAAACGGGCACCAAATGTGCGCGGCCGGAGGGTGTTAACATAACTAGCCCCTAGGTTTCCGCTGTTTAGAATATAGCTATCATTGTTAGTTAAGTTCTCACCGTACAAAGTCACTTCCCAATTACCCAGATACACACCAACACTCGCATTGACGTTCTCATACGACTCATTTAAAGCAAACAGTGGATTGGGTTGATTGGTACCAACTTGATTGGAGAAGCCATTAGGTGAAGAGTCAACGTATTGAGCTTCTAGGCGAGCGTACATTTGGTGTCCTGACTCCAATGTCCAATAATATTGAACATTTGCGGCGAACTGAAAATCAACCGAGCCTGGCAGAGAGTCACCTACTGCCGCACCAGAACGTAAGCTATCAGCTTCGCTAATTGCACTAATTTCAGCATTTTGTAACGCTAAAGAAAGATTAAACTCCAAATCAGTGAGTGGTTTTAAACCTAGCTCGAGCTCTACCCCTTTAGATTCTGCTTCGCCCGCATTGGCGGTAAAATTAGCGACATCCGATAAGCGTATTGCATCAATCTGAATATTAGTCCAATCAATGTAGTAAGCAGCTAGGTTCAACCTGGCCTTGTTTTGCCAAAAATCAGTCTTAATACCTAACTCATAATTCAAGGTTTCGTCTGGCTCATAAATATTGGGGATGATTAACGGGTCATTGGGATCCACAGGACTTGCACCGACGAACGGATTGGTTTGACCAATCCGGTAACCACTGGTGATTGACCCATAAAGGTGCAGATCGCTGGTGGGTTGATAAGATAACGCCGCTCGCCAAGTAAATATCCCTTTATCTTCACCATTGTTTTCAAATGAAGCGGTATCTTTGGTGAACGTTGCAAAGTTAAGAACTGAACGCGCTGGCTCATCAATAGCGACTTTGACGTTGGAACCGCGCATACCGATAGTCGCAGTCCATTTATCATTGAGATGTACATTTAGTTCGCCAAATGCGGCAATCTCTTCCGATGTCGTTCGCGTGCTGGTTGCCAAAAACACATCATCTTCGAGCAGACCGGGAGCTACATTAGTGTTAATGAACTCGGATAAGCCCGGCAAGGTAAAGTTAAAATCAGCATTTGACTCCCTATCAATGTAAAACAACCCCGCTACCCACTCATACTTATCGCTATCAGTGGAGACTAATCTAAACTCTTGAGATAAAAAGTTTACTTCCCAGGGCTCATTTTGTGCTAACAAAGGAAAACCCAGACCAGTGATATCACCATAGTCTATTCGCACGCCAGTTTTAGACTCAGTGTACGAAGTCGATGAAACAAACGACGCAAAGCCTAAATTGTCATATTCGACGGTCGCATTATAACTGGTTAATTTAGAGGGGCGCCCTTCAGCGATCGCTGCAGACTTTGTGAATTTACCGAGTGCGGGATCCCATGCATCACCATCGTGCGGTCGGCTGTCTTGATCGAGCACTTCAAACGTTGCCGTTAAATGATCCGATGCATGCCAAAGCAGACTAACACGGCCACCTTTATCTACTGTGCCATTATCAGTGCCTAACTGAATATTATTAACCCAACCCGCTTCATCACGGTAATAACCCACAACTCGGATGGCTAATTTATCTTCCACTATAGGGATATTAACCATGCCATCGTATCGTTGCCGCAAGCCGGCATCTTCAGTATCCGCTAAATCCACACGAAATGACGTGTCAAAACCGTCGAGTGTCGCCTTTTTGGTAATAACTCGTACCGTTCCACCCAGAGAACCTGAACCAAACAAGGTCCCTTGGGGCCCTCTTAGTACTTCGACACGCTCAACATCATAAAGGCGTAAATCTGGTTGAACAGACGCGCCATAGGTATCGGTAACCGGCATATCATTGATGTAAACTGAGACGGGATCTTGGGTATTCACACCCGCCGACGATGTCGCAATGCCGCGGATATTAAAAAAGGAACGATTACGCACGGGTTGATTCAGTGTGACACCAGGAAGACTTCGAGCAATCGATTCATAATCGTCAAGCCCCTGTCGTTCAATCTCTGCGGTAGATACCGTAGATATGCTTGACGGGATATCTTGCACATTGGTCACACGTTTAGTCGAAGTGACACTGATCACTTCCCATTCATTGTCATCTGACTCAGGCTCATTCGCTTGGGCCTGCCCCAGACCACAGGTTAATCCTAAAGCAGCCAGTACAGAAATGCTTAGTACTGATTGTGTAAAATATTGGTAACACTTGTTGTTCGTAGCTTGATATTGATTCATTGGTCAATACTCTCCGATAGGTCGGTCAATTTTATTTTTCTAATGATTTCATTTCTGCTAGCTGTACTGAGTGTGTCACTGACCAATATCGAAGGGATAGCAAACAGTCACTTATGCATTGCCATTTGTCACCTTCATCCATTTCTACTCGGTAAAAACTTGTAATCTGTTCTAGATTTAATGTAAGACTAGCATTACCAGATACTTCCTTCTTTATTGAGGTCGCACCGAATGAATAACTTTCATACGCCAACCATGGCGATACCTGCGGGTCCGTGGGTCTCAAACCGAGAAGTTATCAATGATGCAGCTAAAAATGCCCTTACCGTTTTAGGCACTAATGTTGGTGATGAGAGCAATACATTAAATCTATTCTCAAATGTAGAGGGGTCTCTGACCTACATAAAAATCAATGAGAAGTGTATTGCTCAGATCATTGATGTGGAATTGAGTGATCCCCTTAGCCAAAAAGCAATCACTGACGAAGGCTGGATTGGTTTTCAGTTTGCGCTTAGCGGGGATCAAATATCGGTAGTCGATGGCTATGGACAAATGAATTTTTCCGGTCCTAGATTTAATGTATGCGCAACTGGACATCCAACCAAGGTGACCAAGTTTTACATGGGTGACAATCATGTTGCTTATGTGAACGTGATTGTTAGACCTGATTTCTTAGTGCAACAGTTTGGCGCCGATTACGACCTTTTGCCAAACACCATCCAATCAATTATTGATGGCCGTAAAGATAATTTTTACAGCGCCACATTACCGCTTTCGGCGACCATGAGCTTAGCCGCCGAAACCCTGCTGCAGAATCAATTTCAGGGCAAACTAAAAGAAACGTACGCAAAGATAAAAATTACCGAATTGTTGTGTTTGGCTGTACACACGATCAGTCGACCTCAAGATGACAAAGAGCTTAAAATCAAGCTCAATGATCGTGAGATCCGGTTACTTCATAAAGTCAGAGATGACGTGCAGGAAAATTACGCAAGCCCGCCCCCCTTGGCGACTATCAGTCGCAATATTGGACTCAACCGAAATAAATTAACCATGGGTTTTAAAGAACTATTTGGTACCGGTGTCTATGAATATTATCAAAGCTTTCGTATGCAAGAGGCTCGCAAACTGCTTAGAGAAACCAAGCTATCCATATTAGAGGTAGCTTTCGAAGTCGGTTTCCAAAACCAATCCAGCTTTAGCCGGGCCTACAAAGACTTTTTTGACCGAGCGCCAAGTCAAGATCGCTAATACTAGGGCAATAAAGACTGCACAGCTATCGCTGGTTCCCTATCCCAATCTGCTCGTTGATAGGCAAACAGATTTATATCGGTCAAGTTGCTGTAAGTCTTCTTGGCGGATATTACATAAACGAATTTTGATTCCACGTATCATATTCATTAACGACTGACATAGCATTGTGTCGCTACGTTGGCCGATATTAATAATAATTGGAAGAGTCACTTCTCAACAATTAATCCCAGTAGAGCCTACTAAAAAGGCGACGTTCATCGCCCCTGGCTAAAAACGGTAGACTGCGCTAACGCCGGCCTGCTGCTGATATTCAACATCTTCCTCATACCCGTTTAACAATGGATTGAAGTCTGAATATGCAGCGCTAAACGTGATGTCCCACTGAGGTGAAAGTGCCCAAATCAAATTGGTCGAGATCGCGGTGGAATGATCTTGCGCGAAGTCTTTAAACTTCCTGTAATGCAAACTTGCACTGAGTGTAAATCCAGGTTGCAACTGCCACAAGCTACCCAATGACACGCGTGCTTCTTTGCGATTCGGGCGATTATCCTCGGCCCAATGCACAAGTGCTGATTCAAACGTTAACGCCACGTCAGAATTAAAGACATATTTTCCATTTAGACCTACACCAACCGCGAAGCTATCATCTGCATCAGTGACCTCGTATAGGCCCATAAGACCGCCTTCGATAGCAAGCTCTAACCCCGTCTTATCCTCACTTCGCTGCATAACACTATAGCGCGCACCAATTGGCCCAATCGTTAGGTTTTCGGTAAAACCGTAAGATAGCTCAAATGAAGGAGTAAACTCATTCTCTTCCGAGCGGGTTTCACCGTAATACAATCCAGCCCCCAATGCGACCTCACCACTCTGTAGTACAAGTGCCCTTTCTACAGGGTTACTGTCAGATAAAGGTTGCGCGAATGAAAATGGCGCTAAGACGAATAGCGCAGTAGCAGTAAACAGCTTTGTCATGATTGTTCCTCAATTAGTTGTGAGGCACTACTATGATGGGCTGAGAGTGAATGTTCGGTGAAATTTTCTGCGCAGAAATATATTCTTACTGTTGCAATACTAGCAAGAACATATTGATTTCTGTATTTTGGGTCCCTAAACGCGGTTTTTCAAGGACAACTGTGCCTAAGTCAGTATTTTCATTGCGAAGCGAACAAGCCCTACCCGAGAACGATATTTCTCGTTTCACCGGGCTGGCGGCATGGTGCTGTGCTATTTGCTATGCGATCGGCCTCGGAATGGTATTTTTTATTGCACCCGGTCTTAATCAAGGTGCCGAAGAGCGGTTAGGGTTTATTCTGCAGTTCGGAACAATTGTTCAGGTCTGGTATTTCGTGATCTTTGTATTGTTTGGTATCAGTCTGACAGTGTTTAACTTAGGGATGCGGCGCTTACTGTCTCCATCCCCTTCAATTGCACTCAAAATTGCATTCATTGTTAGCTTGATCTGGTCGGCATACGTATTTGCAAGTGGCCTAATATCAGTTTTCACCATTCAGTTTCTATTTTCTATTCCGATAGAAGAACAGCGCTCGTTATGGTTCGCCATATATGAAATCCAAGCTGGGTTAGGCGAAGGTGTAGAATGGGTCGGTGGACTTTGGATGACCGTATTAAACTATCATTTACTTAAATACCAGAACGAACGTCGATGGTTGAATCGTTGTGGATTCAGTATTGGTATAGTTGGTCTTGTCACGTTGATCCCGGGGTATGCAGTCGCCGGTGCAATATTTGGCGTATCCCAGTTAATTTGGTTTGTGGTGATAGGCTTTACACTTATTCACAAAAGCCAACCGTTTGCGCGGGGCTAACTTTGTTTATCCCGCATAGGTTCGCTAAGCTACAGCGCTAATTTGGGTTTGAGCACCACCCGGTATGTCATGTTTTCTTGTGTAGTGCTGATCCCCCAACTCATCGTTTCCGCAATGCGTCTAACCAAATACTGCCCATGCCCTAGCCCTTGGTAATTCTGCCGTGTTGCGTTATTGAGTAACGGGTTTTCAAAAACTATCTCGTCCCCTTTGGTATAAACGTCTAGCTGTTCCCCATCACCATGATAAAAACTATTATTCACTAAATTCTGGCACAGCAATGCAAGCAGATGAGGGTTGCCAAACACTTTAAGTCTGTCAGACAAATTGAGATCGACATTAAATTGACTACCAGGATGAGACTTGATGATCGCTAAAACGGCCTTTTCGATCACGGGTCGAAACAAGCATTCCGTTTGCGTAAGATTTTCTTTGCGAGCTAGCGCAAGCAATACCTCAACAGTCTGCTGGAGGGTGCCTGTAGCCTGCTCCAACAATTGTCGTTCAGTGCTACTCAATGCCCCGGTTTCATTTAAAGTTAAGGTGTTTTTAATTAGGCTGATTGGGGTTCGAAGTTCATGACTAACGTCACTCGCAAAATCCCGTTCCCTGCGCCAGGATGTTTGTAGTTGCGCATAAGTATCGTTAAATGCTGAGGCTAGTTGACCAATCTCGTCGGCTCGCTCGGTACCAGTAATACTGCAGGGTGATTCTGGCTTTTGTAAGGCAACGGAACGAGCTAAACGTTGCAAAGGTTCGGATAGTCGACTAGACAAAAACCATGTAGATAACACCGCCAAGATCATTGCTGCGACCGCCACACTGAACAGGAAAACATTGAAAAGATGACTGAAAGCATCCAACGTCGTCATCTCTGTGACTTTAAAAACAAGATAGTTTGTTTCAGGGGAAATAAATTGTAATGGCGCTACATAGCCCTCAAGTTCAGCTCCTCCAAAAGTAAAAATCATCCGTTCGTGCACGATTGACTCGAGTTCGCCTAACTTATCCACTGACGCTTGATCTACTATTCGAAAGTAGGGTTTAGATGGTGTTAAGGTTTGATCTCTGTGCCAAGCATTCTCGAGATGGGTCAACTCAATATCAATGACTGAGGTGGCAACGATGCCAGCTGTAGCCTCTACAAACAGATAATTTAAACGTGCATAAAACAGGTTGATGACAAGCACCAACACACCAAAAGCGATGAAAAGCTGCCATTTAATACCATTAGCTCTCACCGTCCAGTCCCTCTAGTTTGTATCCAACGCTACTAACAGTCTGCAGAAGAGAATGATTGGCGGCCTTCTCTAAAGCCTTACGCAGACCATAAACATGAGATTTCAATGCATCGCTTTCTGGCGGAGAATCTCCCCAGATTAGATTGATCAGCTCCCCTCTCGCTACAGGCTGCGGGTACTCCTCAGCCAATAAACGCAGAATATCAAATCCGATCTTTGTCACTTTAACTGGAGTCTCGCCCCAACTAACCGTACGTGATCTTACATCAAGCTTTAGTTTTCCGCGCGTAATCACCAAATCGTTATGGAGTGAAGGTCTCCGCGCCATCGCTTGGCAGCGCAGTGATAACTCGCGAAGATCAAACGGTTTGGTTAAATAATCATCGGCCCCTCGATTAAAGCCTTGAGTTTTATCATCAAGGGCATCACGTGCCGTAAGCATTAGAATAGGGATGACTCGCTGAGCATGGCGCTTAATATACTCACACACCTCCAAACCATCACAGTCAGGTAAGTTTAAATCCAAAATCACCACATCGAAATATTGTGTCAATGCAAGGTTTTGCCCTAATTTGCCCTCTGCAGCATAATCAACTTGCCATTTTAGCCCTTCAAGAAAGCTGGTTATTTGCTTAGCAAGCGCATAGTTATCTTCAATTAATAAAACAGACAATGGCTTATTCATAATTTCCCCACATTGATTTTTTAATCTGATATCGAGTTCAGAATGACTCCAATAGTGCGACTTCAATTCGTTGCATTAGGGCTTGTAGCAGAGAATTAAGCCCAGATCCCCGCTATCCGAATAAGCGTTACAGCTCTTAACAAAACCCATAGACCCTACGCTCTACCAAACCAAAATGCCAGTTTGTTTGGTACTTATGTGACTATCAACGCAAGCGAAATACTCATTCAGAGATAGCCAACACGGTTTCAGTTTAAACGTCATTTCAATTTATGCGCATGTGATTTAAACCATTGCGTCACTTCTTCTAGTTGCCGCGTTTTGTCGGTAAACATGTGTCCTTCATGCGGGTAAATTGATAACTCTACCGGTCTGTTTAAAGCCGTTAATGCTGCATGCAACTGAATAGAATTTTGTACGCTTACCCTCTCATCCTCTGCGCCATGCACTAAAAGAATGGGCAGATTATCGGGCAATTGCTCGACCCAATGCATGACCGAGCGTTCCTTCAGCTGCTGCGCAGCATTCTCGGTATAGCTTGGGATCAGTGCTCGATAGACGTTTTCCATTTCAGGCCGAAACTCAAGTTCTTGCTGTAGGTCGGTCACGCCAGCATGGATGACCATAGCTTTGATATCAGATCTATCACGACTTACCATGTAACTCATCATACCGCCGCGGCTGACGCCGTACATGAATATATTGTTCGTATCGACTTCTTTTTTTGTTTTAGCAATTTCGATTAACGCATGTACGTCGCTCACATCTAGACCGCCAAATTCATCTTTGCCATACAATTCCGGTTGCTTCCTCCTATGGCCTCGATATTGGCTTGCAATCACAGCAAAACCTTGATCGACTAAAGGCTTAAGATATTCCATGAGTGTCACAAAATTGAGTGCGCCAAAGGAGCCATTACCACCACGATTGAAAACAATTAATGGCAAACGTTCGCCTTGCCAATTTTTTGGCTTGAGGAAATAGCCGGTAACAAGTGCACTCTCCACCTGATAATTGATGATAGAACACGTTGTCTCTTGTTGAAATGCATTAAAATTCTCGCGCGGAAATTTCCATTTAAAGAACAGCGAAGGAGTGAAGAAGTTTTTGCTACTTAAGAACTCTATAAATTCATCATAGTTTTGAAATGGCGAACAGCCCTCTCGCTCTGAATATTCGATGCCGTTAACCGGAAAAATAAAGAATGAAGTGACAAGTATTGTGATCAGGGAGTATTTAGTTCGTTGCATGGCAAACTCTATTATATAAGTAAAAAGAATCACTCTTGGGGTCAACTAGCCGCAGGTGAGTATGGTGGTTAGCCTATGTATAACGGAGTGAAACATTGGTGAAGAATCGCTACTATTTAACTGGGTTTATAACGATGCTTTCACCCAATTTTTACCGCCCACCTTGTAATCTCCTAAAAAAAACGTGGAGATTAAACAATGCAACAATTTTTAGCTATCCTGCTTCTCACCTCGTCCATTGCACTCATGACCCTAGTGCCCGGAGGTCCGATTGAAACAAGAGATTTCTCGCATATCCCTTTTACTGTATTAACCTTATTCAACTTATTTTTAACTGTGTTGGGACTTGGTAGCCTGGTTCAAGCATACTTTGTTAGCCGCGGGAATGAATGGGCAATTCGCTATTCTGTCTTTACTGGCGGTAGCTATTTGCTTGTATATGGATTGGATTTACTCTCTATATTCCCCGTGTCCCCCTCACCAATGCCGACGCTACTTCTGTTAATTGAGCTCATTGGAATAGCGCTGGCTCTGCCGATCCTATACCTAGCGCTAACACTCTCTCAATCTACGCATACTCAATTTGCAAGGCCTCCGACAAAGGCAAGCAATCTTAATTCAGCATTATTGTTACTGTGCTTGTTTGCCATTTTTACGGTGGCGATTGTCGCGTTCGCCACATTGGCCGCCATTGGCAAGTGATGAACAGAACTCAATAAATATGTGCAGACAGCCGCTGTTCTATTTTTATGCACAAATTGCATTCCTTTCACCCATTTTTTACCTAACTCTGGTTAACCTGCAGCGGCTGTAAATTATTAACTCTAATTTGGAAGGAATTATCATGCGACATCATCTTATTGCCCTAACAACGATCTGCGCACTCGGACTCACCGCATGCGGGGGTGGGAATTCGTCATCACCCCCACCACCAGCTGCACCTGAGCCTGTTCCACAACCCTTGGATTATCAAACATTACTGAATAATTCTGTAGGAAGCACAATCCCCGGGATTGTGTTACACATTGAGAGTCCTGAGAAAAACGTTTTAATCTCGGCTGGACTAAGTGATATTGAAACGCAAACGCCTATGCCATTAGATGCACAAATGCCGGTCGGCAGTGCGGGTAAGAAAGCGACCGCATTACTCGCCTTGATGCTTTACGAGGACGGACTATTAGATATCGATGACACTATCGATACGTGGCTACCAGAGGCACTGGTCGCTCGAATTGAATATGGGAGCACTATCACACTGCGTCAGTTACTGATGCATACGTCGGGTGTACATGATTATTTGGCTGCTGATACCGCTCCTGACTGGTTCAGTGCAATTATGGATGATCCTACATCACTGAAAACTGATAGTTACGCGCTTGAATTTTCTATCGACAAGCCAGCCGACTTTGCGCCAGGAACGAGTTTTAAGTACTCAAATAGTGGTTACCTCTTAGTTGGGCTTATCTTGGATAGTGTCTTGGGTGAACATCACTCTGTTGCCATGCGTAATCGCGTATTGATCCCGTTGGGAATGAACCATTCATATTACAATGGCTTGGAAAAGCCAATGGGCAATATTATATCGGGCTATTTCAACCTTGATGGAGAGATACTCAATACCAAAACTGCGTATGAAAATATTGGTGTTGCCGATGCTCCGTTAGTCTCGACCGTTGAAGACTTATCACGCCTCATACGAGCGGTAGCATCAGCTGATAGCGTCATTTCGCCATCCATCAGTGAGCTGATGGTTGGAGATGAGAATCTAACCCCAGTCAGTGGTGCTACTTACTACGGCATGGGCATGATGAAAGAAACCATAGAGGGTATTACTTTTTACCACCATGGGGGGGATGAACCTGGGTATAGTAGTTCGAACATCTACCTGCCGCATTCGGACACCACCATCAGTATGTTCATAAACTGCGGTGTTGCTGAGGCATGTGAATATGAACAAAACGTGCTTATTCAGCGTATTCTCGCTAATGAACTGTAAGTAGAAATCGCCTACCAGTGAATGCAATCACGCTTGCGATACTACAAGCGTGATTGTTCTGTATCATCTGCTGTGCGATTGTCTGAGGCCTAATACTCAGGCTCGACTCCTCAAGCCCTCAATAAAAAATTGAATAAAGTCTTTTGCAATTTCATCAATGCTCTTTTTGCCACTCGGTGAATACCAGCGTGGCACCCAGTTAAGCGCGCCTTCAATCGCATGCAAAACCATTTTCGGATCAATAGCGGCAATTGAGCCTTCTTCAATACCAGCTTCAACTAACGCTAGCATCTTTTTATCAACATCCTTCGCTCGTTGGAGCAATTTTTGCTGATTTTCGCCGGAAAAAACTGATAGCTCACTTAAAATAACAAAATAACCACCCCGTTGGTCAAATTGCCCTAAGTGACTTTGAATGTAGTGACTGATTTTATCAATCGCATTACCCTCCAGCTCGTAAGCCGCTTGCATACATTGTTCTGATGAAGCTATTGCGTCTTCATAACACAAATACAATAGCTCTTCTTTGGTTTTGACATAGTGAAATAAACCAGACTTGGTTAGACGGACACCTTTAGCGATATCAGTCATAGAGGTTCCGTGGAAACCCTTTTTAGAAAATTGCCTACCCGCCTCACGCAAGAGATCTTGCTTTTTAGCATTGAACAGCATTTCTCTATCAAATAAATCAAAATCCACCTGAGCCATTGACGGTCAACCTTATATAAGTCAATTGAATCTGGATTATAGGGAGAAAGCGAAGATTTGCAAACCACGTGGCCGCCTGGGCAACCAAGAAGACTATATACAAGTCAATAGATTACGTTAACACCTATATGCATTGTTAAAAAGTTGATGCATTCAATCTGAAATACACTATACTTGCCAAACAGACCGCACGGTCTTTTTTATGACCGTAAAGTTTTGAGGGTGTGATGCAAAGAAGAAAAATTGGGCTATTCGGAGCAATTGCAACACTGGTCGGATTCGTGATCGGTGCCACAGTTTTTATTCTCCCCGCAGAACTAGCTCAGCAAGCTGGACCTGGCGTTGTTTTTTCATTTGCTATCGCTGGGCTAATGGCTATGTTTTCGTGCGTTATTGGCGCACAGGTAGGAACTGTTTTCCCAGTCAGTGGCGCTAGTTTTATCGCCACGGCACGACTGACTGGTACATATCTGGGTTTTATTTACATTTGGTTAATTTTGATCGGCGTCGCGATTGGGATAGCCGTTGTTGCACTTGGCTTTGCGATGTACTTTTCTGACGTTTTCCCGACAGCGAATCAGCATGTTGTCGCAGTGCTATGTATCGTTTTTTTCACGCTCGTAAATCTTAAAGGAGTGAACCTTACGGTGACGAGTCAGGCTGTCATGGTATTTGTGTTTATGTTAGTACTCGTCATCTTCTCATATTTTGCTTGGCCCAATATAGATGTTAACTTACTAGAGCCGATCGCTCCGAATGGAGTGAGTGCTGTTCTCAGTGCGGCAATTCCCGCTTATTTTTCATTTATTGGCTTTTTAGTGATTATTGAAATAGGCGGCGAAATCAAGCACCCCAAGATAACGATACCGCTCGCGTTGATGATCAGTTTCATTATTGTACTGTGCACTTACTTAAGTGTTTCAATCAGTATCGTTGGTGTACTGGACTGGTCAACACTGAACGAGACGAAAGCCCCCTTTGCAACTATTGCTCAGCAGATTCATTCGGTCGAATTCGCACGCATCATGGTTATCACCATATTGATTGCAGCAGCAAGCTCTATTAATGGGTTATTATTTAGTTTTTCTCGCGACCTAATGATGCTGGCACGCATCGGCTTAATGCCCAGAAACCTCGGGCTAGGCTCAAAGCAAACTGGACAACCAAACAACGCCATCATTACCTTGTCGACAGTGTCCATTGGTATAGTGTTGATCGGTGCGGATATCCGTGAATATGCGATAGTTACTGTATTTGGACTTATGTTCGGTCAGATACTGCTCAGTATTACTGCAATGCGCATCCCAGCAAAATGCAATGACGCGTTTAGCAATAATGCGTTTAAACTGAACCCAATCTCGCTGTACTTTTTTGCCGTTGGACTGATTATTTTATCCTGTGGATTTTTAGCCATAAGTGCGTACACAAGTCCATTAACGGCACTAGTATCAATCGTCATCGTTATTGCCGGCTCTGCCTATTACCGACTGCGGCGTCGGTATTTAACTCAGTACGGGGTCAAACCTGAGGAATTGATCCGACAAGCATCAACCTATACCGAGTAACGCCGCAAATCTCAACCACCCTGTACCCAAAACGATATGTACTCTGGATCTAACATGCCAAACAAACAACTGTATATAAGTCTAATTACTGCATTATCGATAACCTGCAGCATTAATGCCACTGGGCAACCCAACGCATCGCTAGACGAAATAAGAGCCGACATCGTGATCCGCAATGGCAGTGTGATTGATGGTACAGGCAAACCCCAATTTAATGCAGATGTGGCTATTTCTGGCGACCGAATTGTGTATGTGGGCACACATCGTCATGTGATCGCAGAGCAGATAATTGATGCTTCGGGCCATATTATTGCACCGGGCTTTATCGATAGTCACTCGCATGCAGACATAGCCCTAACGCTGCCAAATCAGAAACTAAACGAGAGTGCTATTACACAAGGCATAACAAGTATCGTAGTTGGTGCTGATGGAGAGTTCTCGCCAGCTGAACTATTAGCAATGACAGCACAGTTTGAGACACAAGGCGTAGGCACAAACGTAGGATTCTATGTCGGCCATAATGGGATTAGGCGCGAAATCATGAGCGATGACTCACACCGTAAACCTAACGAATCCGAAATGATGATGATGGAACAATTAGTTCGGAAAGGGATGGAAATCGGTGCGGTTGGCTTCTCAACCGGGTTGATGTACATTCCTGGACGCTACAGTAATACCGAGGAAGTCACCAGATTAACCCGCCAAGTTGCCTCATTCGGTGGTATCTATGATTCCCACGTAAGAGATCCTATCAATCATTTGCTTGCCTCCGATCGTGAAGCGATTGAAATTGCTACGCACGCTGAGGTTGCGGGTAAAATTGCTCATATAAAGGCGGTTTGTTTACAAAATGCTGGGCAATCAACCGAGATTATTGCACTCGTAGAGAAACATCGCGCGCGAAACATCAATATCGTCACTGACCAATATCCCTATGATGGAGCAAAAACGGCATATCTTTCGTCGCTTGTACAGTTAACCGATGAGCAACGTGCACAATATCCGGATGTTAAAGATGCATTAGGTTTACCTTCATTAATTGAACAGCTCAAGATCCAGAGTGAGCAAGGGATTAGTGGGCAGTTCTCATGGCTTCAAACTGTCGGCTATAGTTGTATTCGTATCACTGAAAGTCTCGACTTCCCTGGCTTAGAAGGTCAGTATCTAAGCCAGATTGCACGAGCGCGAAACAAAGAAAACTTCGCCGTTTTACGTGAACTTATAATCTCTGCCGACCATCCTATTCAGGTTACACTAGGCGGGATAGATGAGCGTGATGTACAAAATCTTTTGGTTCAGCCATGGAATATGGTCGTAACTGACGGCCAATATGTGAATAACGCAAGCAGTAATGATAATCACCCTCGCTCTACAGGCAGCTTTACAAAAATACTACGCCATTATGTACGTGAGTTAAATCTTCTATCTATTGAGCAGGCTATTTATAAAATGACTCATCAACCTGCTGCGTTCCTAGGATTGAAGAACCGAGGAATTATTCGACAGGGCAATTTCGCTGACTTAGTGATCTTTGCTATCGATCGAATCACTGATCGCTCTAACTACAAGGATCCGTTAGCGTACTCCACAGGGATCGAGTATTTATTCGTTAATGGAGAATTGGTTATCGAAAAGAGTGTCATAACAGGTAGAGCGCCTGGTAAAGTCCTCAAGCGTGAAACAAAAACACCGTTTAACCTATCCCCTCAGCTTGAATAATCCGTAATGCCGATTCTCAAAATAACTTTAAACCTGTAAAACGCCAACTTTGTGCAGCAATAATGCAATATTTATGTATTGATGGTTTCATTCAAAAGCCAAATCGACCGCGCGGTCGGTTTGTAAACTTATTGGTTGATTTTGACTATTAGTTGTTTTATCTTGGCTACATTAATGAACAGTTTGACGCTGATTGTAAGCGCAAAAACGTAGCTGAAGGCAGCTGGATGTTAGGTTAATGATATGAATGCTTGTAAACCCACTAATACCACTTTATCTCCTAAGCCAGTGGTGAGCTGCCAAAACCTCGGTAAGAGCTTCGCTAGCCAAGGCAATACAATAGATGTCATCAAGAACCTGTCGTTGGAGGTATATGAAGGTGAATTTACCGTTCTTATGGGCGGTTCTGGCTCGGGTAAGTCGACTCTCCTCTACTTGTTGAGTGGCTTAGAGCAAGCGACAAGTGGAAGCATCTATTTTGAAGCGACTGATTTATCTACTCTATCTGAGCAAAGCCAAGCATTGCTGCGCAGAAAAGGCATGGGCTTCGTCTTTCAATCATTTAACCTAGTCCCGAATCTATCGATCCTCGAAAATATTCTGATCGCTGGCTACCTTACCGATACCGACAAAGCCACGGTTGAAGCCAATGCCGAAAGATTACTGGATAGCATGGACCTACTCACGTTGGCCAACCGGCTTCCCGCGCAGATTTCCGGTGGTCAACAACAGCGAGCCTCAATCGCTCGTTCATTGATCAACGCACCAACAATATTATTTGCGGACGAGCCTACCGGAGCATTAAATAGCTCAGCTGGAAAGATGGTACTGGATCATTTTTCAATGCTCGCAGAGCAAGGCCAAACCATATTCATGGTTACCCATGAACTGAGAGCTGCATGTCGCGCTGACAGAGTACTTTACATGAAGGATGGCGCACTACACGGCGACTACAGGTTCAGTGCTAAAGAAGAAGCACTGGCAGCAAGAGAAGCTGCACTGTTTGACTGGCTCACACATAGAGGCTGGTGAGCATGATAAACGTTACCAATCGCAGCGTTCTACACAGTATATTTCTATTAGCGAAAGCTAATATTTTAGAGGATAAACTCAAGTCGTCATTGATTATAGTGACAATTGCGCTCTCAACACTTTTGTTTTTGACCGCCGTAGGTGCACTTTTGGGTTTAAGACAGCCCGTAACAAATATGCTCAACAACTTGCATGCCTCTCATGCAGTTATCAAGTTTGATCCACAAGTCTATTCTCATGTGCAGTTAGCTGCGTGGTGGCGAGCACAATCTGATGTTTCCGCGCTCACTCCGATGATGCCATATATCACTACTTCAGCCCGCCCTATTCATAATGGCAAGGAAATAAGTGACTATTTAATGCTAGTCGAACGCCCTACTTCACTGACCACTCAAGATAGGTTGCAATTTCTTAGTGGGCTCCCAAAAGACGTGCCCGCTAGCGGCGAAATCTGGCTTCCAAGCGCAGTTGCACTGGCTTCAAATATTGCTCTTAATGATACCATCGAACTACCAACTGATAGTGGTCTAACGGAATTTACCGTTGCCGCAATCGTCGTTGACCCCCATTACTCTAGTGGCTTCATTGGCCCAGCCCGCAGCTGGGTCGCTCCGGGCGCACTAATCGAAAACTTTGCGTTAAGTACAATCAATCAGTTGATGTTCGGCCTTCGATTGCATGAGCCTGAACAACTAAATACGCTCTGGACTGAGTTTAATCGAACATTCGAGGGCGGATTTAATGGTGAATATCTACCCTACGATAAGGTCGTAACTTCGTATACTCAAACTTTTCAGTTGCTGGGCGCAATCGTATTTGCCTTTGCTGTAATTTCATTGCTTGTTGCAGTATTTATTATCGCTAGCACTATCTCTGGCGAAGTGATGTCCAACTATCGAACCTTTGGGATCTTAAAGTCATTAGGATTGACGCCCAATAACGTTATAAGTATCTTCAGTTTACAGTTCCTGGTTCTTGCATTACTTGCCATCCCAATTGGCGTACTGGGAGCGAAGTTTACCATTTCAGCATTATTAGATTTAATGTTAGAAAGTATTGGCTCAAATAGCAGCCAGGCAGATTTTTGGCTTCCAGCTATTTTCTCTAGTGCACTTATTTTAGGTATTATATTAATTGTAGCTGTTGCCGCCGGAACCAAAGCAGGCAAGGTTCCTACTGCTTCAGCGATCCGCTTCGGTACACCTACCGTCGCCCCAGCCCAAAGTAGTTACTTTGACGTACGCAGGGCACGGGCGCTGTCGCTCCCACTGACAATCGCGATTAAAAATTTCCTATCGGGTAAACGGCGCGATATTTTCGATTTTATCGCCTTGTCCATCACAGCTTTCGTCCTCTTCTTTAGTGTGAATATCTATCACTCAATGTCGCAGATGGACCAACACCTGCCGTTTTGGGGGCTCGATAACGCTGATATCCGAGTGACTATTGGCAATTCGAATGTATTTGGCATGAGTTACGATACACTTTTGGGGCGCTTATCCAGCGATGGGCGAGTGAGCGCTGTGGCAGGCCAATTGAGTCTTGAGGCTCGAATATCAAATGATGAAAGCCCAGCGATTACAGAATTAGACGGCTATGTCGTTGATGGAAGCTTCGACCAAATTGGCTACATCAATTTAAGCGGTAGAAGCCCAACTGACGCCAATGAAATCAGTATTGGTATTGCGGTCGCACAAAAGCTGAACCTCGAGATAGGTAATGAGATTGTGTTAGATATTCGCGGTCAATCCGTGCAATTTACTGTTGTTGGCATATTTCAAACGACTAGCAACAGCGGCTTGTTTTACCGCTTATCATATGCTGCTTTGGCAGAAATCGACCCCAACCTCTTTCCTTCAACGCTGTTAGTGAAACTTGCTGCGAATGAAGACAGAGCCGCCTTTATCTCAGAGTTACACACAACCCTTGGACAAGCAGTTCAGGCAGAACCCGCAGAAAAACTGGTTCAATCTCAACTGAAACAGGTCGTAACAACAATGGGACTGGTACTTACATTCATCTCATCAGTCCTCATATTGGTCGCCGTTGTCAGTATCTACAACTCAACTACAATGAGTATTCATGAATCAAAGCGCCACCTTGGCGTCTTCTTCGCCATTGGATTTACTCGTAAACAAGTCATTCTGATTGTCATTAGCAAACTCCTGTTTTTAGGCTGCTGCTCATTGTTAGTCGGCATTATCTGTTATTCGGTCGCGACGATTCCGCTCATGAACCTATTGATGGCCAATCTCGGAATGGCCAATTTCCCTGTGGTATTTGACGTTAAGGGGACACTCTTTGTAGTCCCCGTATTATTGAGTGTTTGCTTTATTAGTGCATGGTTTCCGTCGCAACAGGTAGCACGGATCCAACCCAGAAGTTTGATCTTGGAATAATACGATATGACAATTAAGTTAGTGCACCGCTGTTGTTTATACTTCTTTCTAGGCCTTATTGTTGGGCCAGTGTGGGCACAAAATACAGCATTAAACAAGAAGCAAGACCAGCTCCATGAGTTGTTTGAACGACACCTAGCAAATATCTCTGCTCCAGGCTTTTCCGTTATTGTTGCGCAGGGCAACAACATTATTTTCTCCAACGGCTATGGTATTGAAAGGGTTGGTGATTCAGCCCCCTTTACTCCCGAAACAATTGTCGGGATCGGCTCATTGACAAAATCCTTTACCGCAATGATGATTCTGCAATTGCGTGACGCAGGACGACTTAACCTAGACGACCCTATCATCAAATACTTGCCCTGGTTTCGAGCCGCTGACAAATCTCAGAGTGATAAAATTACCATCCGTATGTTGCTTAACATGACCTCTGGATTAGAACAGCATTTGTTTAGACTGTTAAGGCATCAGTCAATCGATAATGATGCTATAGAACAAGGCGTACGAAGGCTGAGTTCATATCAAATTATTACACCACCCGGAGAATCATTTAGGTACATTAATGAAGGTTGGAACGTTCTCGGATTAGTCATTGAGGAAATAACCGGACAATCATGGGAGAACGCATTATCCGAGCAGGTATTAAACCCTCTTGACATGCACAGTACTTCAGCCGATCGGGATTGGTTATTAGGGCATGATATTAATTATGGTCATTATGCTGGGATCACCCCTAAACCAGCGAATTTTACCTACATTAAAAATAGTTTACCTTCCGGCGCAGGTCTGTATTCAAATGCGAATGATTTAGCCAAATACCTTATCGAACTGCTGGCAGACGACGAGCCGAGCCGCTTCAATTTCCTATCTAAGCAGAGTCGACAGGAGATGTGGCATCCTGCAGTCACTATGCCCATACTCCCCCACGAATTGGGAGGTAATAACAAGCAAGGCGCTTATGCTATGGGTTGGATGAGACTTGCAATTGACAACATTAACTACGTTTTTCATGGTGGTGAATTCCGCGTGTCCTCAAGTTTGATGCTGATAAATCCGGCCGCACAAACGGGCATAGTGATACTTTACAACACTGGAGATTTAGATCCGTATCGTAACGAGTCTAAAATTTTTGTAGCACACAACGCGCTACGCCTATTGGAATCACTACCACCATCAGCGTTTGGCAAACCACGTCAACAGGACCCGTCACTGAACTCCTATACGCCCAGTTTTGCCTTGGACAACTTTTGGGGAACCTATATCGCAAAGAGTGGGCGACGCATTGAGGTATTACCCGGCGGCAGCGAAGGTTTGATATTTGAATATGCTGATGGTATTTACCCTGAGACTTTTGATATTGATTTCGCTAACCCCACCGCTTTTGTCGCCCGCAGTATCGCGCATTCTCACGTCGGTTACTTTCAGCAAAATGAAGGAAGTTCAGTGCAGGCCATTAATATCTTAGGTGAATCCTTTCAACGCTTGCAGACATCAAAAAGTGGGCAAATACAGCATCAACTCAAGGCGCTTGGTGTTGAATTTACATTGCCCTCTGAATGGTCTCTACTGGAGCAATCGAACTCATTTGTTGCAACACTGACTGATTCCCCAGAAACGGTTTTCAGTGGTCAACGCATCAACGCTGATTACACGCATTGGTTGAATGTTGCCCAACAACAAGCAAAAGTCGAAACACCATTTATTCAGGCAACGGACTTTATTAATGGGCGGTTTGTTCATTATGCGGTGTACTGGACAAGTGACGACCGCAAAACGATCGCAGCATTTTGTCAGTGTGAAGGGCAAAACTATGTTTTTAAATTAGAAGCTGAAGAGTCAATGATCACTCTTTTGGCACTGGATTCTATAGTTTCTGTCTTACGCACACTGCGGGTAAAAATAGATAACGATTCACGTTGAAAATTTTTTGGAAAATACCGTCTAGTCGGTTTGTAATGCGTGCGTTTGGATTTTTAAAGTATACAGAAACACAAGTGAATAAATAAAAGGTATGGAGTGAAACATGAGTGAACCTAAAGTGATGAACACAACACTACGCAAAAGCTTAACCTCTATGGGGCTGATAGTTGGACTTCCCCTCTCAATAATCAGCGTTCCGATTTACGCATCAGAAGAAAGCACTGGCAATACTGACTCTCAGTTAGAAGTGATTGTTGTAACGGCCACTCGACGTACCGAAAACTTGCAAGAGGTCCCTATCTCAATTAGTGCTCTTTCTGGATCCCGGCTCGAACGTTTAGGGATTAAAGAGGTAGCAAATCTCGAAAACTCAGTCCCGAATTTGGACTTTGGCAACACTCATACAAATGATAACCCTGCAATTACGATTCGTGGTATTTCTGCTTCAGCTGGAAATATAGGATTT
Organism: Alteromonas sp. DYW1; assembly: GCF_059752595.1. NCBI lineage: Bacteria > Pseudomonadati > Pseudomonadota > Gammaproteobacteria > Alteromonadales > Alteromonadaceae > Alteromonas > Alteromonas sp. DYW1. The sequence goes on from NZ_CM186038.1 coordinate 2,181,059, forward strand.
GAAGCGGGGGTTGGTGTTTATATTGACGGCGTCTATATGGGCCGCAATGCCTCGCTTAACCAGCCGTTAACCGATATTGACATTGTCGAAGTATTGCGCGGTCCACAAGGCACCCTATTTGGTAAAAACACCACTGTTGGAGCTTTGAATATTAAGACACGCAGACCAACTGAAGACTTTGAAGCTGATCTGCAGCTGGAAGCTGGCAACTTTAATTTGTTGCGCACCCGTGCGCGCGTCAGCGGTTCACTTATCGATGACAAACTGTTGGGCAAATTGTCGGTATTTACCGATGACCGTGATGGATTTGAGAAAAACCTAAAAGATGGAGCAAACGATGCTCTCGATGAAAATCAAGAAGGGATGCGCGGAGAACTTCTGTTTACTCCAGTAAAAGATTTGGAGCTATCATTGCGTTGGGACTGGTCTGAAAGTAAACGCAAAATTATGGCCTGGTCAATTGATGAAAACGATAAATATGGGCTTAGTTTTGCGGGCAATAAACCGCACGTAATTGCACAAGACGACACTGACGAAGATCGCACAATAAAAGGCACATCACTGACGGCGGACTTTACCACACGGAACGGTTATACGTTTACTTCAATTTCTGGTTACCGCGATTTTGATATCGCAATTAGGGGCGATCAAGATTTCCAACCGGCTGAGCGCCTAACCATCGATAAACTGGAAAGTTTCGAACAGTTTTCACAGGAGTTTCGAATCGCCTCTCCTGTCGAAAACCGGCTGAAATATGTTTTTGGCTTGTATTACTACCAACAAGATGCAGAATCAATAGTGGCCAATATTGCTAATGAATTGTTTCCTTTACTCGGTGTTGATGCAGGCTTTGTCGCAGGACTTAACGCACCACTAGGCTTTCCGGCTTGGCTCGATGAAAGTAGTTTAACGAATACCAATAGAGCATCTGTCGAGACAACAAGTTCGGCGATATTCTTGGATGGTAGTTATGCGCTCAGTGATACGCTCAATTTACTGTTTGGCGCGCGTTATACTTCTGAAGATAAAGAGTTAGCATACTCTCAACAAGGGATAAATGTACTAATCCCCTCTTATGCAGACTTTGATGACCAACGCACTGACAGTGATTTATCGCCTAGCCTCGGTTTTAGTTATCAGCTAGCCAAGCAAACCAATTTGTACTCGAAAGTAAGCCGAGGATTTAAAAGCGGGGGCTGGAACGCAACGACGATTTCTTCGCCTCAGCCATTTGGTCCTCTTCCGTTGCCGCAAAATATAGTAACCGAGCAACAACTTGAAGCAATAAAGTTTGCCCCCGAAAAGCTAACAAATTATGAGGTTGGTGTTAAAACCCAGTTGTTCGACAATTCTGTGCGACTCAATACCGCTGTATTCTACATCGACTACGAAGATATCCAGCTATCGGTGTTCAAAGGGCTTGAGGGCAGTGTAACAACTAACGCGGGTGCCGCGAGAAGTCGCGGTTTCGAGGTGGAAATTGAAGCAGCTCCATTCAGTGGCTTAAACTTAAACGCCGCCGTGGGGTACAGTGATGCAATTTTCACGCAATTTGATCCGAATGACACGATCGATGGCGACGAACTTGATGGCCTGAGGCTTTCCGGACCCAAGCTTAATTCTCATTTATCTGCCACCTACACAATGGAAGTTCCCATAGGCTACCTCGCCTTTGGCCTTGATTATACCTATAAGAGTAAAGCGTACGGTCGTTTCTCTAACCCACAAGGTACCGAATTTGGCTCTACGTCTCTACTAAACGGGCGAGTAACTCTGGCTTCGGATGATAATTGGGAAGTTGCACTGTGGGGCAATAACCTGCTTGATAAAGATATTGTCATTGCTAAGCAAGGGGATTCAAACCTCGCCCTGTTTAATATCGATTTTGTGAATTATGCACCGCCGCGTACCTATGGCGTAACTTTCACTTATCGTTATTTTTAAAGCCCAGTAACAGTGCTCATGCATTTGATGAGCACTGCTTACATTTGCTTGATAAGTAAAGCCATACCGTATAGTCAACCTCAAAGGCAGTGATGAAAACAAACTTCGGAACAGTTAAATACATTATTATTCCCGGCTTGGTATTCCAATCGACGATGATTGGCGGCGGTTATGCCACTGGCAAAGAGTTGGTTGAATTTTTCCTTGTACTTGGGCCCTCGTCAGGTCTCCTTGCCATGCTGCTTACAACCGTCTGTATCAGTGTCATCTGTGCGATTGCCTTTGCCTTTGCCCATCGCTTTGGACTGTATGACTATCGTAGCTTTTTTAAACAACTACTGGGCAAGTCATGGGTGCTGTTTGAGGTTGGTTATTTAGCTTTAGGTATGTTGGTTTTATCCGTATTGAGCGCCGCTGCAGGCGCATTATCACAAGAGCTATTCAATGTATCGGCACTCGCAGGAATCCTTTCATTCATTGCGATTGTGAGCGTCTGCCTGACACTAGGCTCGGGCATGATCACTCGGTTTTTATCATATTGGTCAGTATTACTATACACTGCCATGTTTGTATTGATCGCGTTTACTGTTGAGTCATTTGGTGCAAAGATTGCCTCAGAATTCACGCTAGCATCTTTGCCAGTCAGTGGTTTTCAAATACTCTCGAGTGGGGTCAGCTATACCAGTTATAACATTGTCGTTTTTACCGCTACCCTTTTCTGCCTAAAACGCATCAGTTCAACAAAGCAGGCTGTCACTGCCGGCTTGTTGTGCGGCCCATTGAGTATGTTACCTGGCGTGCTACTATTTATCGCGATGGTGGCCCACTTCCCCGCGATTACTACTCAAGTTTTACCACTCCATTTTGTGATCGAACAGCTTAACAGCCCTAGCCTGCTCCTAGTTTTCCAAATAATCATACTAGGTACGTTTATTGAAACGGCTATCGCTATCATTCACTCGGTTAATCAAAGAATTGAAACCACGCTAGCGGAAAGGACCATCAATATGCCCAGGCTTCTGCGTACGGGTGTAGCTGCCATCAGCTTAGTTTTTTCCGTATTTTTTGCAGAATTTTTCGGTTTGCTAACGTTGATTAAAGATGGTTACCGATACAGCGCAGGCTATTTTTTACTGACTGTCACCATCCCATTGCTGACTATTGGCGTTGCTATGCTGGTAAAAACTCAAGTAAATACCAGCCCCAAAGCAGTAAAGGCGCCAATCAAATGAGGTCATCATCATTTCGTAACCTCTGCATTACGTTTTCTTCCACTCGCTTAAGCCCCTGCTGCCCTGGATCAGGATCTGCACTCGAGTGGCTTTTTATTCCTATCATTCGTGAGAACATTACATGCTGAACGATCAACCAAGCCCTATGCGCTTAAAGGTAGTTAAAGGTTATCTGCTGACCCTATGGATTATCAGCTTAACAATATTTTTACCCACTGATGCTTGGGCCACCGACTCCGATCATTGGTCTGAGTATGTCGCTATGCCAGACGGTGTAAGACTAGCTGTTGATGTGTGGTTGCCGACTGATTACAAGCCACAGCAAAAGCTGCCAACCATTGTTTATGCAACGCGTTATTGGCGTAGCAAGTCATTTGGTAACGGTCAAAAGCAACGCAATGAAGCTATCACAATATTCAATGCCGAAGGATTTGCTTTTGTTACTGTCGATGTGCGTGGCACGGGTGCCTCATTCGGCTCTCGTGACGGAGAGTTTACAGTTGCTGAAACTAACGACTTGTATCACTTGATCGATTGGGTCATCGCTCAGCCTTGGTCAAATCAAATAGTCGGCGCCACGGGCGTATCTTATACCGCAAATACCGCTGAAAATGCATCGTTTACACTGCATCCAGCGCTAAAGGTGGTCAGTCCTAGATTTAGCGATTTTGATTGGTATTCGTCACTCGTTTTTCCAGGTGGGATACCCAATAAAATTATCAGTAGCGCCTGGGGAAACTACGTATGGGCATTAGATATGAATGACACCACAATTTTTTCTGTGCCTACAGCTGCTGAACAGAGAGTATTGGGAGTTAGCCCCGTTGACGGTCCTGAAGGGGTTAGTCTGTTGCAGCAAGCAGTAAAGGAGCACCGAGCCAATGCCCATGTATCACAAACGCTGGCAAACATTACGTTTAGAGACGATTTGCCAGAGGCGAGAAGTCTAAGCGATCCGAGTCACTACACGGTAACGCCCTATCGTTTCCAACATTTGCTAGAGCAAAGCCCCGCAGCCGTTTTCCATTGGGGCAGCTGGATGGATAGCGGCACAGCCGCTGGAGTACTGGCTCGATTCACGTCATTTAAAGGAACGGGTAAATTTATTATTGGGCCATGGAATCATGGTGCCTATAAGGATGCAAATCCATTTGCATTTAAAGATAAGAGTGTCTCCCCGTCGCGTTCCGAGCAATACAAAAAAATCGCAAACTACTTTGCGCTTATGATGAACGATGAAAATGCCAATGGGGATGGTAAAAAAGAACTTCATTACTTCACTATGGGTAGCGATGAGTGGAAAACCACTTCAATATGGCCTCCGGAAAATACCATTTTCAAGCGTTTTTACTTAAATGAAAACTTAACGCTCACAACAGTCCCCCCAAAAAACCATGCAGGATTTGATCACTATCGCGTAAATTTTAATGCCGGCACAGGCAAGGAAACTCGATGGTCAACACAATTAGGCGGCACTGATGTGTACTACGCTGATCGCGCAAAGGCAGATGAGCTGTTATTGCACTACACAAGTACACCGCTCACTGAAGAAATAGAAATAACCGGCACCCCCGTAATTACTCTGGAAGTCGCATCTACGCATAATGATGGAATACTCCTCGCTTATTTAGAAACCGTGTCTCCTGAAGGTGAGGTAACCATGCTGACAGAGGGCGGGCTGCGCCTCATTCATCGTAAAGTTTCGGAGAACCGGCGGACTTTTGAAACTTTTGGTCCTTTTCACTCATTTCTGCGCGAGGATGCGCATCCGATGCAGCCCAATAAAGTAGAAAAAGTCACCTTCGCGTTATTACCTACGTCGGTAGTAATTCCTGCCGGATTTTCCTTAAGGTTGGCGATCGCTGGTCACGACAAGGACACTTTCGTTCGCGTGCCTGAAACAGGGGACCCAACCCTAAGAGTGGAGCGCAATAAAACCCATGTTTCATTTATTTCACTGCCAGTGACCAACTAACACTGGTCGTCAGTTTGAGCTCGACTGTACACACAAACAAAACCGTCCAGTCGGTATTATTTAAAACCGAATAGTTTATTAATTAAGGATTAAGTATGAGAGCCAATGTTGTAGATCGCCTTGAGAGCATGATGGGAAATAAAGCTATCATTGGAGATTGGAGAACGATAACCCAAGAGCACATCAATCAATTTTCAGCCAGCGGTGGTGAAATGGATTGGCTCCATAACGATCCCGACCGATGTGCAAAAGAAAGCCCTTTTAACAAAAAAACGATTGTGCAAGGTAACCTTCTACTGTCTTTGCACACCGCGCTGGCTGAATCTATTTCAGAAAACAATGATGAATTTTTATACGGACTTAATTATGGCTACGACAAGGTGCGTATTATTCAACCAGTTACTGTAGACTCTCAAGTCCGCTCGGTTATTACGTTAAAAGAGACCATCATTAAAGGTGACAACGTTTGTATCGCTAAGTGTGATGTCGTCACGGAAATTAAAGGTCTCATTAAACCTGCACTGATTGCAGAATGGCTTTTCTTCGTTCAATTCAAGCCTAGTGAATGAAAAATTTCACCTACTATTCACCGTTCTCCTGTAACTATTGGCCTTTCGATACCAAGCCAGATAATGATGGTTTTTTAATATGCAAGTAGAAAACGATTTATTCCCTAAAATTTCAGACTATGTCACCCATTTTGCCGAACAATCAGACGATCTGCCTGCGATTGTTCAAGGTGAATACCGCTGGACTTATAAGGAACTCGCAGACGAAATTAACAAGTGTGCGTGCGCATTAATCGCCCAAGGGCTTAAACCGGGAGATCGAGTGGCAACACTAGCAAATCCAAGTTTTGACTTCTTAGTGTTCTATTTGGCGGCCACAAATATCGGGTGCATCTGGGTTGGCCTTAACCCAAAGTATACCTATACCGAATTTAAATATGTGATTGAAGATGCCCGTCCCAGTTTCTTGGTGTATTTTCGCAGGCTTGGTGATCGTGACTACTCTAAGGACATGCAAAAGATCCTTGATGAGTGTTCATCTGTCAGCACCGCACTCACCATGCAAGAGACTGGACGGCAAGACAGTCAATATCAAGATTTCCTAAGGGAAGGTCAGTCGGTGTCACGTCTAACTTATCGTGCGAGGTGTAATCAGGTAGATCCTGACGATCCTGCAATTATCGTCTACACCTCTGGCAGTACGGGTAAACCTAAAGGTGCCCTGCTGTCTCACTATGGTTTGGTTTTCGGCGCCAGTGTGCAAGTTTCGCATTTCAACGTAGCGACCCCCTCGATCATCTGTAACATGCCAATCAATCACGTCGCTTGTATAGCTGATATATGCTGCACCACACTGATAAAAGGGGGCAAAATCGTTTTTCAGAGCGAATTTTCTCCGCATAACATGTTAGCGGCGATCGGCGCTGAGCGCATTCGGATTTGGGCAGGTGTCCCCACGATGTTTCTACTGCAACTCGAACAACCAGACTTTGATGATTACGACCTATCCAGTGTGGAACTAATTATTTGGGGGGGCGCTTCAATGCCGAAGGAGGCCATCGCCCGATTAGCCAAACTTCAGCGACGAATGATGACCGCATACGGAATGACAGAAACCTCCGCTCACACATGCTATAGCAATGAAGACGCATCGCTTGCAGAACTGCATACATCTATCGGAAAACCGGATCTGAATATGCCATTCAGAATTGCGGATAATATGGATGAGCCGGTTGCTCAAGGTCAAATTGGAGAATTACAATTTAAAGGGCGATTCTTAATGCTTGGTTATCATAACAATCTCGCTGCAACCGAGAGTGCTTTTACCAAGGACGGTTGGTTCAAAACGGGTGATATTGGGTACCAAAGCCCAGAGGGTAACGTTCACTTGCAGGGGCGCAAATCAGATATGTTTAAATCTGGCGGATACAATGTCTATCCTCGAGAAGTCGAAGCTATTCTAGAAAGCCATCCAGACGTTGAGATGGCTTGTGTTGTAGGAATACCTGACTTACTTTTCCAAGAGGTCGGTGTCGGATTTGTGGTTGCCCGTGAGACTAATCCGCCAACGGACATAGAGCTAAAAGCGCTGTGCAGACAGCACCTCGCGAATTATAAAGTGCCTAAAAAAATTATCCTATTATCCAATTTCCCAACGCTACCGATTGGTAAAATCGATAAGCAAGTTTTAAAAGACATAGCCCTGAATCATTAGAACTGGCACTCATATAAAGTGCCTTCACTTATTTCTTGGTGGTGTGAAATGACATCAATAAAGCAAAAGCGTCGCTACTGGTATTGGTTGTATCTACTTTGTTTGTTCGTCATCGCTTCCGTGCATACCCTTGAAAAAATAATGACACACTCAGGCGGGTTACTGAGCCGCTTTGGACCATTAGTGATGGTAGTGATAATCGGATATGGAATCCACGGTTATGTAAACCAGCAACGCCTGCTCACACGTGGCATTTGGATAACGGTGTTCGGTTGCCTTGCGGTGCTTTGGGGAAGTGCCAGTTTATTGATGGTCTATCTGGTTGTCATAGCCAATCCTAGCCACCTTCAAGCATTACTTTTTCTCAACTTTGGACTGCTCATCACATTGCCTGCTTTGATTGGCCTGTACCGTTACGGATTTGCCTGCCCTACTATCTGGATAGAAAAGCAGCGAAAAACTTAGACAACAGCACTCATCACTCATTCGGCTCGGGTGCAGCTGCACTGCCAGCCAAAATACCACCATCCACATTTAATTCTATGCCAGTCACATACTTGGCTTCATCGCTGGCAAGATAAAGCGCAGCATAAGCAACATCCTCAGGTGTTCCCATTTGACCTAACGGAATGTCTGCGGCAATAGCATCAATTGCCTTCTTTCTCATTTCTCCCTTGCCCAGCATGGCGTCCCACATAGGAGTCAGTATTGCGCCAGGGTGGATAGAGTTACACCTGATCGCGTAATGCTGCTGCGCACAATATAACGCCACCGACTTAGTATGATTTCTCACTGCCGCTTTACTGGAAGCATAAGCCGTTGCTGCCGGTATGCCAACCAACCCAGAACGTGAAGAGATATTGATAATGCTGCCGGATTGCGCTGACTTCATCAACCCGATGCCATACTTACATCCCAGCATAACCCCTTCAATGTTAACTGCGTGAACCTTACGCCAGCTATCCAGTGTTATGTGTTCAGGATCATGCAGCCCTTGCGTCTCCAAGAAACCGGTAATGCCTGCATTATTTACCAGTACATCGAGCCGCTGAAACTGCTGCGCTATAGCCGCCGTAATAGCCTGCCAATCACTCTCAGAGCTAACATCAAGGTGTTTATATAACGTGTTTCCTCCGAGTGCAGTAGCGGTATGCTCGCCCAGATTATCGTTAATATCTGAAATAATTACGGTCGCACCCTCGCGCACAAACTGTTCCGCAATGGCTTGTCCTATGCCCTGAGCAGCGCCCGTTATTAGTGCGACTTTATTGTGTAATCGTTGCATGCTCTCTCCGTTTAGTGTTTAAGTTGATTGTTGTCATCACGGCATCAATGACGCGGTCATGTCCGTTTATGACGTCCTGTAACGTAGGATTGATCAGTCGATCGGGAGTAACAGCATTGTTTACTTCATCTTCAATGCGAAAACGTCGTTTGGAATACGTAATTAAAAGGCCACTATGTGGCAAGGTAAAACTGCCCATGTCTTGATAACCATTAGGCCTTGCGCCGGTAGGCTGTCCAACTATTTGTGCATTCAAAAGCCGCCAGAATTGCCTTGCATTGACCATTGCGGCAGAAAAAGTCTTTTTGCTGGTGAGCACAAAAACGCCCTCTTCCCAAGCAACCGAATCTAATTGATTCAAAAATGAAGCGAGTAGCATGCCCATATATAAATCACCACCGTAAGAATCACGTAAATCGATAATAATGTGGCGGCTTGCCTGTTCCTGTAAAAAACGCGTCAAAGCTTCGCTAAAGAGCAGCATGTCCTCGAAACTAGGATAAGTTTTTATGCTCAGGTATGCGGTTTTGCTCTTGGAATCAAATCCAACATCGATCGTCTCGTTAATCGATAGGTGCTGCAAATGCGTAAAATAATCGAGAGGGAAGCTTTCCCCCAGCTCCTGCCAAACTATTTTTTCGTATGCAGGCTTATCACGAACCGGCAAAGTTACACGTTTTCGGTTGCCTTGCAGATTTAATAGACTGAGTTCAATACTTGATTGCGAGGGTATGGCTCCTATTCCCATCAGTATTGAGACATTCGAAAGTGCATGTGCAATTCTGACGGTTGCAGAGTTTTCGTTTTCAACAAAGGGAACTAGCGCAGATAACGTGCTATTGAGCTCATTGATTCCTGTATTGTTGATTGCTGTTAATTCCATTCCCAGCAATCCTGAAAAAGTGGGCGATGCTGCTGTGACAATATACTTTGCTGCTACAGGCTCAAACTTCACAGGTAACATCAGCGATGATTCCCCCCACAAAGGGACTGCTGTATGCCCGTCACCGACTCGCCGAGTCAAACGCATCAGTTCAATGATCACCTGCCAACGGTCCAAATGCGGAAGCGCATGCTTTATATTCTGCAAGTGAGCGGAAAAATCTTCCTCGCTTATCTGGTGAAATAGATTGATATGGCGAGCACGCAACTCGTTTGCGTATACTCGCAAATCCTCTTCCCAATGAGCCGTGTTCAGAGAGGCAGCTGTGCTAATGAATGGCAATACGAGTAAAACGAATGCAACGCCGGCATTCATTAATTTATGCTTAATTTGCCCTGTTCTTGAAGAGTGTATACGTATCATTACCATAAAATATTTTCCAACGAGTGCCACAGGATCAACGGATATCCTAACCACACAGGTAACGTCTGTTTCGAATTTTCCCGCAGCGCATGCAATGCAGTGTTATCTAGATATTGACCTTGATAGACTACCGCATGCGGGTGAGTCAGCGCATTGATATCCTGCAGTGGATTCTGCGTAGTTAAAACTAGATCCGCAACATATCCAGGACTGATCACTCCGATCTCATCACCGAGTCCCAGCATATTAGCTGCACTTACTGTGGCTGCGGTAAGTGCAGCTTTGGGGGATAGACCACTGTCTATCAATAGCTGAATTTCATGATGTGTTGCTGCACCGGACTGTCCTACAAGTGCACCCGAATCTGAGCCTACAACTAAAGGAACACCGCGCTTGTGGAGTTCTGCCACAATGAATTTAAGATGAGCAAGATCCTGAGTGTTTCGCTGAGCCAGTGCTTCAGAGGCGGCAAGCCAGCGTTCAACACCAAACAACCAACTTAATTGCCGATGGGCATCACTCATATATTCAAGAGGAAGAGTTTCAAGGTATTCGTACTTGTTAAGACTTATCTCAGAAAGCTCAGCGAAAACCGCTAGTGTGGTTACGATCGGTATATCCAAGTGAGCTAATTCATCAAAGGTCGCATCCATTTGTGCAGCATCGGCAATACTGTAATTGAGTAATTTCGCATAAATGTCTTCAATATGTTCTAAGGATTGCATGCTTTTTAATGATTCTGCACCTTTATCCGCTGCTGGATAAGGACCATGCTTCGCTATCGGAAGCGCATATTGATTGGCACTTTTTACCAGTTGATCAAAAGTGTCAGCGTTAACCGTTGCGTATAATTTAATTAGATCATAACCGTCTTGGGCAAAGCTTCTCACCAGTGGGTCAAGCTGCTCGGGGTTAGTAACTGTGCGATGAAACGGGTCACCGCTTTGGCCACTTATTATGGGTGAAGCAACCAAGAAGCGACTGCCTAACCAATCACCTTGGTTGATTTCGTTACGCCAGCGTAGCTGTGTGCTGTTGCCTCTCATTCCCCGTACAGTGGTTACTCCGTAACTGAGTGCTAAACCAAGGTAAGCGCTATCTTCAACGTGAACATGGGCATCGATGATGCCCGGGGAAACAAATAGACCGCTCGCATTAACCACATGAATACCTTGTGCTAATGGCGAATGGGGCCTTATGGCCTCGATAACCCCCTGCCTAATGAAAATGTCTTGCCCTTTGAGCACATCAAATTCATCGTTCACTCCCACTATATTGACATTGCTCAATATCCATTCTTCGTGAACATCGCCTCTACTGACCCTATCATGGGCAACTTGCGCGAAGCGAAACAGACCGTAAATTACACTGAGCGTAAGGGCAATGAGTAACAGTAACCCGACAAGTATGCGAATAATTCGGGAAGTCAGTTTTGTTGGAACTCTCGCAGTAAATTTCATAAACAAGCCTTTAATTAATATAGCCAACGATACTTAAATGCCGCTATAAGTATAGGTAGTTGTAAACAAGTAACGGTTAGCGGGGAGTCACAAAATTGTGCCGCAACAACACTGTCGAGCTCATCCCATAGTTCCCTTCGAAGTAATGCAAAGCACCCGTTTAATATTAAAAGTGATAAACCACTTGAACATTTGCATCTACGCGTTTGGTATTATTGCGAGATTCTTGCCCATACCCTGTCTCGAGTCGCAACGCCCACCCTTTTCGATAAGGTAAAAAGCGATATTCATAGGATATTCCGACGCCTTGCGTTGTCTTCTGATCAGTAATCATTATGTTCCATGCTTGACATGTTGCATTGATCTCACAGGATACTCGGGTCTTTCTTGTGCCTATTGCTCCCACAAACATACCGAATGTATGCAACCCCAATTGGGCTTCCGCCCCAAGGGAGAATCCATCATCTAGTCCAATTTTGTAGTTTGCATAATATTCAATCTTTTGATGCTTGATTGATATCGATGGATTAAGCAGGAAAGGCCAACCACTACTCAGGCTGAATCCAATCTCATTCGCATTGGCCAAGGCTGGGAAAAGCACAAAGAGTAAGCCATAGAGGTATCTATTCGTCATAACGCACCAAAATTCTTAAAAAGAATTACCGTAGCTAATAAAGGGTGAAGAAAAGGTGAATAAATTGCAGCTGAATGCTTTTTTTGCAAGTACCCATGTGTAATTTTCATGGATAGCTTTTAAACTGAATTGAACCTTGCACAAAACTGGCCGACGATGAGTACGGGCGAGATTTTAACCTAGTACCGTCGGCCTGTAGCCCGTGTTACCGATTGCGTTACCCCTTCAAGTAATTGGCATAACTACCACAAGCTTTTGCTGTCAACCCACCTCACAGCGGCGAAAAACCAGCCCGTTGCAAGAAGATACAAACTAAACCAAAGCAACGCAGATTTGTCTGCTGGCTCTCCCCACCCACCGTATAGAAAGAATGCAATCCCACACACAAGCAGTAATACAATACTTACTAGCGCCTGATTTCTCTCGTTGAAACCTAATAGGCCACATGAAACCCATAATGGCACTCTTTGCCAATCTTCCGATTTTTTATCTATCACTTTAATTCTCTCTGTTAATCTAGATGTTTCAATGTCAAAAACAGAGGCTAATGACTTGATGGTTTCTTGGCTGGCAGAATTGCCAGCTTCAACCCGCTGTATTGTGCGCAAACTAAGCCCAGCCATAGTCGCTAGTTGCTCCTGTGACCACTGCTTCTGTTCTCTTAGTTTCTTAACTAGCATTAGATTCCTCCTCTGTTGTGTGTTTTTTATGTCAGTAGACACCCTGTCGGTGACGACTTCTTTATGCCACTGCTATGACAGTGGTGAAAATTTAGCCGTTTCCTGCAAATTCAAATTGTAGAGTGCGCTTTATGTCGCTTAGCACTCGATATGCCCAAAGCGAGCACGAGCAAAACTATAATGAATGTTCCAACCGCAATATCGCGAATAACATCGCCTATTCGATTGTTAATCAGATAAATATCTGGCTTACCTGTCTTCCAAAGAGTCCATTGCGTTGCCATATTCGATGCAAACGCTTCATCATTTCCGCTCTGAAACATGATAAATCCATCCCCTGTTGCAGGGTCGAAGCGAACGGTAGCGTTTAGATAAGGTGACTTGCCACCGTGCCCAGTGATAAACCCTGCTTCAGTAGGCGCAAACAACATTGCCCCTACTCCCCAAATGGGCTGACCGCTGACATATGCCTCAGGTTGCTGCATTTGTTGCAAACTTGCATTGCTGAGTAAGGCAGGTGATTGACTGTGCAACTCGCCACTACGCATGTTAGCTAGCAAGAGCTCGTGCATTTCGCGCAGATTGGTATATAAACCTGTGGCGGCTAACGAGGTGTAATTAGGATATTCAAGAAGGTGCTCATCTGCGCCAAAATACTCGGCTAGCAATGGGTCTTCGCGCTTCACCTGAAAATAGGTATTGACCAACCCTAGAGGTTCAAACACTAATTCAGCCATGGCTTCCTGAAAGCTTTGCTGAGTCACATCCTCGATAATTAATTGAACTAAATTGTAGCTGCCGCCTGAATATTCCCATCTGTCACCCGGCGGCTGAGTGACGATAACGCGGGCACTGACTCCAGGGTCTGCGTCAGCCGCCCGGGTTAAGTGTTCCGTTAACGGCTGAACAGGTTCGGTAGGGGCAAATCCATTGTGACCTAAGCCATCCTCGATGCCGGCTGTATGGCTTAATAATCGGCGCAGTGTAACTTCTTCGTTATTGAATTCACTGTTGGGTAGCTGCCAACGTTTAGTGTAATTCGATACTGGCGCGTCTAAGTCAAGCGTCCCTTTTTCAACCAATCGCATGACTGCCATGGCAGTCACCCATTTACTCACTGAAGCAACACCAAAAATTGAATGGTGGTTAACGGGTTTGCCAACTGATACAAAATGCATGGCGGCTAATTCGCCCTGCTCTATCACAGCATAAACTGCATTACCGGCATATTGCTCATTCACTTCCGCCTGCAGGCGCTGCAGAAACGTTGGCGTATCATCCGGCTCACTCCAAGGCGTTAACAACCAACCTTCCATGAGTGCAGTGAACCACAAAGCCCCCCAACTGCCAGCCAGAAGAATAATGACTACCAACGAAATCAATACTTTTTTCATTTTGATACTCCGCTTTAGATTGCGAATGAAAAGTATATGCGTTAGGACAAAGGAGCCTTGATACAGTGTCCGAATATTATTGCAGAACGTACGGTTACGCCGAGAAAAACCGAATTAATGAGAACTTACTTTGATTGGTAAGCAGGTTAAGACGCCTGATATGCCTTGCGTATTTCATTCGGGCTTTGCCCAATGATTTTCTTGAACGCTCGAGAGAATGCAGCTTCAGATTGATACCCGATATCTAGCGCGATCGCGAGTATCGAGTCTTTGGACAACTGTAACTTTGAATAGGCTAACGACATCCGCCATTCAGTCAGGTATTCCATGGGTGTGTTACCGACTAAACGCTTAAACTGCTGTGCAAAGCTTGTTCTTGACATACCGACCTTCTGCGCCAGCTCATCCAAGGACCAATGATGCTCAGGCGCTTCATGAATGACCTTTAATGCATTGCCTATGCGGTCATCCTCTAAGGCGCCAAGCCAGCCTATTTTATCATCACTAAGTTCAAGCAAGTATTGACGCATTGCAGTGATCACCATTATATCAGCCAAACGCGCTATAACGGCCTCAGCACCAATGCCGATCGCTTTTGTTTCAGCTTCGAGTAGGCCACTAATATTCTCAACAACGCTGATCGAAGTGTTTCTATCCTGACGCAGTACAATGTGAGAGGGCAAGATCCCCAGTAGTTTAATGGCTAGCGGATGCTGAAACAGTAACACACCGCATACCATTGAGGTTTGCGCACCATTGCCACCAAAATCCAAAGTCTCATAGCGTTCAGTAATGGCTTTTATCGGCAGTTCACCAAGTGGTGTAAACGAGGTGCAAGCGCCGTCATCTAGCGTATGCCCCTCGCCTTTGGGGAAAAGAATAAAGTCTCCGGTATTGAGTTCAACCTTATCGTTGCCAATACGAAAAATGGCCTGCCCCTGTACGACAAGATGAAACATCATACAGTTACTCATAGGTGGCATGCTCATTGCCCATGGCATACGTAAAGTCGATTGGGTGAAAAAGGCACTTTCCATACGCAAACTATCAAGTAGCTTGCCGATGGGCTCATCGCGGATAGCATCGTTTAGTCTATTCTTATAGTCAAAACTCATGGATAAGTGGGCCCGTATGATTGCTTGCGAATATCCTTATATTGACAGACTAGCATTAATTCGAGCAAAAACCAGACCCCCTCCGCAACAAGATGCGTCGTTAAATATATGTCTGCAGTTCGAGCCGTAACCCTTTATCATATATAACGCTGTTTTACCGTGTTGCGACCAAAGCAGACAAACAAGCACACTCCGACAACATAAATTTCTGCACATTGAAGAGAACACTGTCTAACCATTACAGCTTAATTTCTCCCTACAGAGATTCAATCAGTGCTTTCTTCTTTTTCTAATTAACATTTCAATTAATATGCAGATTAAGCAAGCACAAGCAGGAAACCTGAGCACAGTGCGCAACCTGTTCTAATATGATTCCAAAATACCCAACGCTTAAGATAAGACTGCCATACGATAGGCTGACAATCGGGCGCAGCATCTTGCAGTTTGTTATTCAAAGGAACATTAAAGAACATGGTCACCAATGTGGTTCCTACGAAAAACACACTACCGGCAAATGCCAGAATGCCTGACTGAGAGAAAAACAAGTACAGTCCTGCCAGACCGGAAATACCAAATACCACCAAAAATATTGGATTAAGGATCTGCTGATTAATGTCAATCATTACGCCTGCACCATCTTGGCGTTGCGATAAAACACGCATAATCGTATTACTGAAAACAAAATAGAGACCGATCATTAGGATCATCGATAGTTGAAGCAATGCTTCAACTATCGCAATCAAAGTAAGTCCGCTCATTGCAACTCTCCACTAAAAACATCGGCATGATCCGCGACAAAATCCCGAAATGACTTGGCGGGTCGACCTAACGCTCTTTCTACACCATCAGCTACATACTCGTTGCGACCATCAAGTACTTCAGTAAATAAATACGTCAGCATTTCGATCGCTTTGGGATCAACCCCGTTTTGTTGCATTTCGGTAACAAAGGCTTTCTGGGATATCTGCATAAATGTAATCGGTCGTTTAAGTACTGCAGTGAACGTATCGGCGAGTTGCCCGAAACTGAGTAGCTCTGGGCCGGTAACCTCATACAGATTGCCATTGTGCTTTGTTTGATCCAACAGCGACGCGACTACAACATCACTAATATCATCCACATCGATAAAAGGCTCGGTCACTGCGCCAACGGGAAGCGCAATTGTTTGCGCGTCGATGAATTCGCGAAACATGCCTTCGCTGAAATTCTGGTTGAACCAACTGGCTCTAACTACTGTCCAGCTTAGCCCCGATGTTTGCACAATGTCTTCACACACCTGTGCGGCAGGCTCGCCTCGACCAGACAATAGTGTAATGTGCTTAATACCTTTGATTTTTGCCAACGCACAGAATTTAGCAATATCTGCTGGCGCTTCTGGTATCGCAAGATCGGGATAGTAGGTTAAGTAAACTGAGTCAATATCGAGTAGAGCGGAGGCCCATGTTTCCGGTTGTTGCCAGTCAAAATAGATCTCGCCATCGCGACTTGCACCTTTGACATTCAAACCCATTGCAGACAGTTTGTTATAGACTCGCGCGCCCGTTTTACCTGACGCACCAATAACCAAGAATTTGCTTAAATTGTGTTTCATGTTGCTGTTACTCTTCGCTGTTAAGATAGGAAGACTATAGCGAGAAACGAGTGGTTAAAATTTACTCAGCGTATGGTTTAGTTTGCACATCGTTCCAATGTGTCGAATACGCAGGGTATTTGCAAATAAAAGGGGCGTAAGCCCCAATTTAAAAACGTTCATATGCCCGCTTTGGCGTAAATGGCTTGAGCATCATCAAGGGTTAATAGCTCTACCAAGGTTCCCCCGTTGTTGATAAACGCCTCTGCCAGCGTAGCTCCAACCCAGTAGCCCATATCCATTGGTTTATCCCCAAGCGGCGTATAAAGCCAGGGAGTGTAGTCATATGACATCATCGTTCTTGCAAATGAAGATAGCAGTTCATTGCGTGCTTTATCGCCATAGGTTTTGCGCGCATCATCCAGAACATACTGCTCGTCTAGGAGCATTGACGCAATGTAATCAGCGCTCCCCTCCAATAGCGATATTTCTAATAGGTTAAACCGGAGATCGGTTCTTCTAGTGAGGCGATATTGAATGACATGCACAAGTTCATGAGCTAAGTAGTTGTGCAGTTCTCGTTTGGTCTGAGCCGCTTCTTTGGTCGGCGTGCAGATCATTTCTAAACCGAGAACAATATTTTGGGGCGATGCTGTAGCTGCTGTGTTTCCGCTAGCAATAACACCAAATGCCTTAGCATCGGCTAGCGGTACATCGGTTAATTTACTTAACTGAGCTTTCAAACGGTTGAACTCGGGTTCAAGCTCCCTCAATAACAACGCACATTGTTGAACTGCTCGCCAATCATGTTCTTTCAGTGATGCATAGAATTTTTGCAGATTCCCTGCATCCTGAAATCGACCTCGCAGCATAGTTAGGCCACCCGCATCATCTGCTAAGAGTTGCTGTTCCAAGGCAGGAACAGTCAAGGCTGTTGATGATTGTTTTAACGCCAATAGTTTAGTCACCGCCGATGTATCAATGGCATCATTGGCAGTCACTTGCATAGTCGTTAATAAGCTGAACAAACACGGTAAAAGTGGTAGTAGGATTTTCATATTTCCCCCATAAGTCTGGCACAAAGTTAAAACCTTCACCCTACTCGTCCCGTTAAATAATTCTTGCCGTTCCGTTCAAGAAGCATTGCAAATAGTACACGTAGTAGCTCGACCAATTGAATTGAAAAATTTTTCCGGAAATCCAGTACAATAGGGTTTTAATCTGGTGAAAAGGCATTTCAAGTGGCGTTACAGTGGTTTCCGGGGCATATGCATAAAGCCCTTAAAGAAATTAAAGAAAATCTCGGTCAAGTAGACATCCTTATCGAGGTGTTAGATGCGCGCATTCCCTATTCCAGCGAAAACCCTGAAATTGCAAAAATCCGTGGCGACAAACCTTGCCTCAAGATCTTGAACAAGTACGACTTAGCCGACCCAGAAATCACCGCTCGCTGGCAAGCGCAGTTAGAAAGCGAACGCGGCGTCACCACGATTACGACCTCAAGCGACAAACCGGCCGAGAGCAAACAGATTATGCAAGTTATCCGCCGGATCTGTGCTGATAAAGACGCATCGGTAAAAGCCATCAATGCAATGATCACGGGTATTCCGAATGTTGGCAAATCTACCTTAATCAACATCTTAGCCGGTCGTGTAATCGCCAAGACTGGCAATGAACCCGCGGTAACCAAAGCTCAACAACGTATTCGCCTAGACAATGGTATCGTTTTACACGACACACCCGGCGTGTTGTGGCCGAAGCTGGAAAATCCCAACTCAATTTATCGGCTGGCATCATCAGGGGCGGTTAAAAACACTGCGATGGAATTTGACGACGTCGGCTTTTTTGCTGCCGACTACTTGATCAAAGCCTATCCTGAGCTGATGCAACAGAACTATAAGCTGGATGAACTGCCCGACACCGAAATCGCATTTCTTGAGGCTGCCGCCAAAAAGCGCGGTGCTATTATGAGTGGCGGCAAAGTGAATCTGCACAAGATTTGTGAAATTTTACTGACCGAATTGCAGTCAGGAAAACTTGGTCGGATCAGCCTTGAAACCCCAGAAATGCTCGCTCAAGAAAAACTTGAAATAGCTGCAACCGCTGCAAAAAAAGCGGCTGACAAAGCCAAGCGCAAGCAGCGCTTCAAAGACGGCTCAGCAACGCCAGACAAACAAGAACGTAAAGAAAAACGCACTGAGAAACGCGCCGAGCAAAGTCGGCGCATGAAGCAGAATCGCGGCTGATGATGGCTATCGACTAAGCTCGGCTTGCCACTAAAGACAGCGCTACGGCTTCGGCGACTCGAATACCGTCAATCCCAGCAGACCAAATGCCGCCGGCATAACCAGCCCCCTCGCCAGCGGGATAAAGCCCTGCAACGTTAATGCTTTGGTAATCATTGCCCCGCTTAATGCACACTGGCGATGAGGTGCGTGTTTCCACGCCAGTCAACAAACCTTCGGCTTTAGCAAAACCTTTGATTTGCCGATCAAACGCTGGAATAGCCTCGCGAATCGCTTCGGTTACAAAGTCAGGCACGACCTTACTTAAATCCGTGAGCGTAATACCCGGAGTATAGGAAGGCTGTACTTCGCCTAATTCGACACTCGGCTTGCCCTGCAGGAAGTCCCCGATTAATTGTGCGGGGGCATGATAATTTTCCCCACCAGCTTTAAATGCTAACTCTTCCAACTCTCGTTGCAATGCAATTCCGGCAAGCGGATGCCCGGGGTAGTCTTTTTCGGGTTCTATACCCACGACTATTGCACTGTTAGCATTGCGTTCGTGGCGTGAATATTGGCTCATACCATTGGTCACTACCCGGCCTGGCTCCGATGCAGCGGCAACCACAGTGCCACCGGGACACATACAAAAACTATACACTGAGCGCCCATTTTTACAGTGATGCACCAGTTTATAATCTGCCGCACCAAGGATCGGATTACCCGCGTTATCGCCAAACCGACAGCGGTCAATCATACTTTGTTCATGTTCTATGCGAAAACCAATCGAAAAAGGCTTAGCTTCAATATAAACACCCTGCTCATACAACGCTTGGAAGGTGTCACGTGCGCTATGTCCAACCGCTAAAATCACATGCTTACAAGGTAAATAGTCACCGTTAGAAAGATGCAGGCCTTTGACTTTATGCTGGTCTTCCTCGCTGTCCAAATCGAGCTTTTCTACGCGGGTGCTGAAACGGATCTCACCCCCTAAGTCCAAAATCTGCTGACGCATTTTTTCCACCATATTAACCAACTTAAAGGTGCCAATATGGGGTTTACTGACATACATTATTTCTTCAGGCGCTCCGGCGGCAACAAACTCATGCAACACTTTGCGACCATAGTGCTTGGGATCCTTAACTTGACTGTACAGCTTACCGTCAGAAAAGGTACCAGCACCACCTTCACCAAACTGCACATTAGATTCCGGATTAAGTGGCTGCTTGCGCCAAAAACCAAAGGTATCCTTTGTACGCTCACGCACCGCTTTGCCGCGCTCCAATACGATCGGCTTAAATCCCATTTGCGCCAGAATAAGTGCCGCAAATAACCCACAGGGTCCGAGGCCCACAACTACGGGTCGCTCATTTAAATCATCAGGGGCTTGAGCAACAAACTTATATTCCATATCAGGCGTTTGACGCACCCCTTGCTGAGGGGAAAATTTGTGTAACAGCGCATCTTCCCCTACGACGTCGATATCCAACGTATAAATCAGCTTGATGTCTCGCTTGTTGCGCGCGTCATAACCACGTCTGAAAACATGCAATGACAACAATTGACTCGCTGGAATGTTAAGCTTGCTTAATACTGCTTGTTCCAGCGCTGAATCAGCGTGATCGAGGGGTAATTGGATATCGGTTAAACGCAACATGTTGACTTACTCATTAAGAGAATGGATAGCACCTTTCAAAGACGCGTAGTGTAAATCAGATACCCTCAATTAGGTAGCTAAACTAAGCTTTTTGCGCGTTGGGAAACCACAGCAACTTGTGTTTTAACTGGGCTGGATTACACTATGCGGCATATTCACGCAACCACCCTGTTCTCTTAACATGACCTTTGTAGTCACCGATAATTGTATTAAATGCAAATACACCGATTGTGTCGCGGTATGTCCTGTCGATGCTTTTTTTGAAGGTCCGAACTTTTTAGCCATTGATCCGGCCATTTGTATCGATTGCGCACTGTGTGTACCGGAATGTCCAGCCGAAGCGATTTTTCAAGATAATGCGCTGCCCCCCGGGCAAGAGCCCTATTTGGCGATTAATGCAGAACTTTGCCAACAATGGCCTAACATCAATGAATTGAAGGCACCACCTGCCGATGCTGATGAATGGAACGGCGTAGCGAACAAACTGCCGTTGCTCGAGCGTTAGGCACGAAAACCTTTACCCACCAAATACACTTCACGCGAGCGAGGCCGTGAGGCGGCGGGTTTACGTACGATAACCTTATCAAACGAGCGTTGTACGTCTTTTACGTATTCATCGTAGCCCACACCTTGAAACACTTTGGCGCAGAAACTCCCCCCCGGCTTTAACACGTTTCGCGCCATATCCAGCGCCAACTCAACCAAATACATTGACGTGTATTGATCGGTACTTTTCACTCCACTTAAGTTTGGCGCCATATCGGAAATCACCGTATCCACCGGACTACCATCAAGGGCTTGAAGAATTTCCTCATATACCGCTTCTTCAGTAAAGTCGCCTTGTATGAACGTAACACCGATAATTGAATCCATCGGCAAAATATCAGACGCGATCACACGCCCTGACTCACCGACTACAGGCGCAACGATTTGTGACCATCCACCCGGCGCAGAGCCCAAGTCCATAACCACAGAGCCCGGACGGTACAATTTATCTTTTTCATTGATTTCGATGAGTTTGTAGCTGGCACGCGAGCGATACCCATCCATCTGCGCTCTTTTAACATATGGGTCGTTAACGTGCTCATCCAGCCATTTTTTACTGGTCTTTGATCGGGCCATGGGGTGCGTCTTCTATTGGTATCGCTAAAACGGCAAATATTGTATACTCACATGCTCGAATTACAAACCTCGCACTGTTTAACGGGCTCTCCCCTATGAAGCTTGACGATGTCAAAAAACTGCATCAGAAAAAGTATCGCTCGCAATTTGGCTATTATCTGGTCGAGGGTGAACACCTCATATTGGAATTGCAAAAAGCATTTTCAGACGCCACCGCCGCTCGTGCAATCACTCTCTATGTGACTGAGTCAAACGAAGCATGGGCCAAACAACTTACGGCTGGGTTTGAATTAGCAGTGGTCAGCGACAAGCAAATGGCCCAGCTTAGTGACACCAAAACACCACAAGGGATGATTGCTAGGGTTCCACTACCGAGCGCAAATACCAAACTCTCTGCGACACAAGCAAAACGCTGCATTTATCTGCACGAAGTGCAGGATCCTGGCAATCTAGGCACTATCATCCGCACATTGGCGTGGTTTGGTGGATTTAAATTGCTGCTTAGCCCTAACAGCGTGGATCCCTACAATTCAAAAGTGGTGCGCGCCAGTATGGGCGCAATATTTAGTTTGCCCATTGAGTTGGATGTGGCGCTGGAAACACTGCCGAATCGTTTTACTACGTTTGCCTATTTGGACCTCCAAGGCACTGCCATCAACACCCCTCGGTTTGCTGAATTTGAGTGCTATCTTTTTGGCAATGAGGCTCGCGGCGTGCCGCATCAAGCGCTGACTCAATTTAATGCAAAGCCCTTTACTATCGCTGGAAATGGAGTGATAGACTCGCTTAATCTCGCCAGCTCTGTGGGTATTTGTGCGTATCAACTCTCCATTTAATTTGAGAGTAAACAGAATATAAAAATCAGTGTTATTACTGACTGCAAAGCTGAGGAAAATTGGTGCGTCTACCCTGACTCGAACAGAATGCACATATAGCTGTATTTATTAGTTTTTATTAGCCGACATAAACACCAATATTACTAACTGTGTTACCAACTTAGAATGTACAGTAAGCTACTTTCAGAAGGTTCAAATCACCATAAACTTATAGTTTTTTGGTAATAAATAAGATGGTGGTTCCTCTTCTGGTACTGCATATACAACCTCTCGATATTCCTTCGAGTAATAGGTTGTGCTTAGACATTGCCCAAAACCATCATGAGGCACAATAAAGGTTACTTCTTCTGGAGCAATTTCTAGACGCTCAGACTCAATACGCCACTCTCTCTCCCATGTAAAATCAATTTTCGGTGGTTCAAATGTGACATGCCTCCATTTTAGAGAGTTAGGAAGTAGTTCGTAGTCGCATTTTGGTTGATAGATAACAGGTCTTCCTCCACGCGAGAAGATATAGTTTTTCTCAAACCGGACTCCAAACTTTTTGTACCTATATTCTTCTCTATGAAATTGATTCATCGGTGTTTCGGTGAAACAAATACACTTGTGTTTACCTTTTATGAATCCATGACCGCCTAATAACTGTCTACTTTCTATAATTTTGCACAGAATATCAATTGCCAACTCTTCAGTATCGGCTTTTACCCAATGATAAAGGTAACGAGATATATCAGTTCTCACCAAACACTCCGAAAATAACGCCTGCAGCACGCGCGGCTTTATAGTGTAGGCACAGCTGCAACGAAAAAGCCGTCACCGTGCCTGCGCTTCTTAACTGTTTTGCTCTCTAATTGCTGCTATCTTTTGGCAGATCGAATAATACCAAGACTTCTTCATACCCAGCTCACTTCCTTCTGGTGGAAACCACGATAACCCTGAATCAATTGCGGACAAAAAGCAAAGCGAATTAATCGCTGCAACGATTTTATAGAAGTTAATTGGCTTTCCGTAGTCTGCGTCAGCATACGCAGCATGTGTAATTCCGTGCCTGTTAGTATTGTCGTCATGTGGATACTGGGCGGAGTCGGCATACAGTTTCTCTGTTGCGAACTGCTCGAATGAATCAATCGTTGACTCTACTTCTTCATACGCTCCCAGTTTTTTACTATTAACTTCTGTTTTACAGCTTTCACATAGGTTTTTTATTGTTTGCTTTATGTATTTATGCTCTACACACCTCTTCTCGGCCAGCCGCCTAGAAACCCCCTCCACAACGGGAATCAAAGTTGCTACTGCCGCATAATGCAAGCCAAGAAAATGGGCTTCTAGCCCATCACCTAGGATTTTCATATAGTCTTTTATAAAAGGCGTGGATGAGTACTTTTCTATATAGAGATTTGCCATATTAGACGGTGAGTATATCTCCGCTAATATCACTTCTAAATCTGATTGAGTGAGGCCGTTCGGATTTTCGAAATTTCTTCTTAGTATTTCTTCCATTTGCCCCATGGTCACATAAGGAGGAATAAACCAACCAATTTTCTCGAACTCAACAGACCAAGAATCTAGACTTCCCATGTCGACTACCTTGTACAGTTAACGCTCGGCTCACCGAGCAAATTTTTGGTAGCGGCTTTTGTGCGTGTTTTTGCACAAAAGGTGACGGCGAAAATATGTCCGGTGCAGCCGTTTGTTAGCTTTTCTTGTTTGATTCTGTGAGCTTTGGCGGCTTCACTTGCGGCATAGGTGTTTTAGTGCCGGTTGTGGGTAATCCTCGGCCATTGTCTTTAAACTCTGTTTTTTGACCACCTGATATTGATTTGTTTTCATCTGACATTAAATTCACCTTAGTGGTAGGTATTGGATAGATATAAGTCGGCTTCTCTTTCAGCCCGAGCCAAAATCTTGCTGTTTTTAGGTAATACTATATCTTTCAGGGCCTTTTTCTCTGCTTTTAAAGATTTATCTCTGAGGCTGATATAAAGATCATGAATTTCTTTCTCGGATAGCTCTCCCTCTGCAACAGCAAACCAATGCCTTTCACACTCAAGAGATATTTCCTGAATCTGATCATTTAAATCACTGATTGGTTTTAGCCTTTGCCTGAATGGAAGAAACTGCTTTACCGCTGTAATCACTTGAGACAATGCAATAATTATGGCCCATACAATTTGATACTGCTGCCAAATTGCCCACGCGGCAATGCTTGAAGAGGACGTTATAGCCAGAAATATATTTATTGCCTTATCCCACCACTCTGACTTCGCAGCGTAATTGTGCAAATAGATCACGTGAGTCTTTAATTCTCTTAGAAGGCTCCAGTATTTCTGTTGATATTGACTCATCTCATTCCTTCGTGAGTAAAGCTAAAATTTAATAGTGCGCAAGTTAAGCGTTTTTCTACCGAGCGTTTGCTCGTTTTTATCCATAGTGCCACGATTAACAAGTTCCTGAAAGTCAATGAATACAACGGATGCAAAACAATTTCGAAGATATCATTGCGGACAATAATGCGCTATCGGGTCGTTTTCATGAATATAGATGCAAACATCTGTTTATAACAGTCAGAACAAAATTATTTCAGCTTTGCATTCCTAAGCTGGCGTCTAAAAGCATTGAACAGATTACGATCACATAGGAATTAAATGGCATCCATTTTAGAAGTATATATATGTCTGAAATACTTATCGTTCAGCCGTTTAAATGCCAGCTTGTGACCGACAGCTTCTGGCACTAAGCATAAAGGTCAAAACAAATATTTGAATGTCTGTCGCTTGTTTTTTCCTTATATAGATTAACACATTGGATTTTTTCAACAACAATACAGACAGCGAGATTAATTACATCAAGTAAATGTGCTTTGAAGATAAGTAAAAAGAATGCTCTTTTTGCTTTAAAAGCAAAAAGAGCACTGGTTCTAACAAGTGCAGCTGAGTCAGACTCGATACCACTCTCCCTGAGAATCTGGAGTATAAAGCGGGTTTTTTGGAAAAACATCTATCCACACGATTGTCCTTCGACCAGGGATCTTCTGATGCCATTCGGCAATAAGTCCTTCAGCCTTCAGCTGGTAAAGAGCTGGTTTGTATCTTAAGGCCCTCCTAAGTCCTTTTATACCCATGGAGCTTCGAAGATCCGAACTTTTAATCCATCTAACGTTTTCAGCACGCAATTCCCTGTTAATTAGATTGTTGATGTAGATCGCATCCCTTATAGACTCTGACGGACGCACAAATTGGGACTTATAGTAGTCCGCGCAATAAAAACAGATTTCTTTGGCGCAGTGTAATGTCTGTGATGAAATTCCTCCTTTATACCCTTCGAATAAATGTAAACAACCAGCTATTCTAGAAATGATATCCATTAATTTTGATGCGTGATCGCGCATTTCTTCGAATTCGCCACCACGCTGTTGCTTCATCTCAATATCATTGTAAATTTCAATCCAAATTCGCTTTGCTTCTGGTTCAAAATCGATCTCCACAGCTTTCTCGTTGCCGCACATTACGCGATATGATTTAAGCATCAACTCTCTTCCCCGCTTTTGGAAGATTTGCAGAAAATGCTCACATTGAGTGGCACCGTCATCGAAACGACAACCCGCTAATGATTCGGCCTGACAGATTAAAAATCTTGCAAATGAACCAAGGTCCCTTAAATCACCACCTTTTTTATCCTGAAACTTGTCAAACAATTCAGGTTGGAGCATAAGCAAAAACGTCAGTATTGCAGGAATTTCAAAAGCCCCCTCACCAGCTCGCGCAATATCGATGGTATCGCCGTCATTCGCAGTATTGAAATTGCAAAGGTCTTGCAGAAGCCATTTATCAAGAGCTGCACTGGCTTCAGACGTAACCACAGCCGCACTTCTTGCACTTTCTTTCATGGCTTTCCACAAACCTGGACCAGTAATATCTTCGTAAAGAAATTTTGGTTTAAGAGGTTTTTTGGGCTCGTTTCTGAGGTGGGTTCGAAGCTCGGCTTCTATTTCAGACATACAGCCGTCATTCTTGATAGTAGAACGAACTTTTGCTCTCAACTCCCGCGTAGTTTCCTTCCATAATTCATACTCAAATTCGAAATTTCTAATCTTTTCAATGTATTCCTCATTAAGTTCCTTTTGTAGCTCCTTGATCACTCGAAACAATGCTTTAACCAAGGGGCTTTTTCTGGCCCCAGAGGAAGCTAATATTAAAATCATTAGAGATAATGGTGTTAAACCTCCTCTTGGTTTTTTTACCTTAGCCATACCCTGACAACAAAGAGCGATAAAGGCTAAAGCAACTAACATTGTCATGTCATAGTTAGTGCCAAGATTTTTACTCAACTGAACAACTGCATCATAAAATTTTCTCGTCGGTAAGTTGTAGATATTGCGGTAAGGCAAGTTTTGTCCAGACGTTCGATGTCGGCGAGAGGGGGTCAAATGTGGGGATAAGACGGGTGGTTTGAAATCGGTTCCATAGTTAACCATTGACGCCCCCTTTCTCTTCAAACTTTACTTTCTTGCAATCCAACCACGCATTTAATTCGTGTTTCAGATGCCCCTTGCAATGTCGAGAGATCGCAATAAGCGCCGGAAAGCTTGAGTCAAAATACTTGGAACTACTATTGCGATAGTTGTGATACGTGCTCTTACTAACACCGATATATTTTGGCGTATCCTTTGCTCGAATGATTTCATGTAAATCATGTCCCCCTACTACTTCAGAATTAGAAGGTGGGAGACATAAAGAATGATTTTCGAGATTCTTTGTAAAACTCGATGACATTGGCTTTGGAGTGATTGGACTATTCTTGTTTAAAGGTTTGCGTTGAACTCTCACCCTATAATCACTAACTTTCTTAAAAACATATTCGGGCTCGTTTCGACCGATATTATCCATTGTAGTTTCCTCAATATAAAAATTAACACGATGATCCGCGCACATCGTTGTGCATGGTCACGAGGTACAATAGAAAGTAATGGGGTGTTAAACGAGACGGTACATTAAAGTATCATCATAGCATTTTTTAAATGGACCCTATTGACAGGTTAAGTCTTTTTGTTTTTTGCATAGGCCCAAATTGGTCTGATCAACATGGCTCCGTAATGAGTTTCTTGTTCTGTAAGGCGGATGTTTGGTACGTTACGCAACTCGGGAAAACGCTCCAAAAACTTAGCGAACAAAGAAGCTTGTTCATTATTCATGCAATTCGCAGCTTTACGGGTAAAAGCCAAAAGTAATGTTTGGACTTTTTTATTTGTTGGATGGGAACTGGAACTATCTGGCGTTTCACCCTCCCAAAAGAAAGCAGCTACGTGATGCAACAGGTAGAGCTTTAAAGGATAATGTAAAACCAACGCTCTGATAATCCGTCTATCTGAACGAGCCTCAAAAACGGGCATTATCATTTTTGTTGCGTATTCAGAGCATTCTTTACCGCCACTCCAACCATCTCGAGATAGCTTTAGTCTCTTTCTAACGCTGTTTATTTTTTCTAGGTTGGCACCTGCCGGAAGCTTGTCTTTGTCACCGAGCGCTTCGTTTGAAAATAACCTCAAAAATTCGTTAATCGAAAGCTCTTTTCTTTTTTTGATTTCAGTGACAACTGCTTGACGCAAACTTAAGTTTTTAAATTCTACTGAATCATAAACTTTGTTTTCGACCTTACTCGTGCTATCCGAAGCAAAATCACTTGTAAATGCACAATCAGTCCAGAACTGGTCATAAACAGCGCTCAAATAACCTAACCGAATAAAGCCATTTACATCGTTGTTGGGGTATGAAAGCTTGCTTTCCCGCACGGCCAAGGGAACCTCATCATCGATGCCAATAGCCTGCCGGATCTGTTTAAGGTCACTAATACACTCTGCATCGTTGCGCCGAGGCCGAACGGCAATAAACGCATCAAGGATGTTGAGTGATGGATCAATACCGGTTTCGATTAGACTATTGGTAACACTTACTGCTTTTGATGTGAGACGAATAATCTCATTATCCGAAATAGAATTAATATCAACAAACAACCTGTCACGTTGCTTAGATACCGCATTATAAGCGCCGTTGAACCAGACTTTCTCACCTGAGCCATCGAGAACTCTTTGAAGATGGGCGGCATCTATAGAAAAAAAATCTGCACAGTAACGTGAACATAACGATAAAACACCGGAGCCTACGTTTTGCTTTAACTTAATGAATTGTAGATTACTTTCATCCTCGCCCACGGCTTCCATGTGAACTGAGTCTTTATCGTATTGCACTGCCGAGTAGTCTAAGCCCGGAAAAATAAACGTGACATGGTAGTCGCTGTTTGGGAAGCTCAAAATCTCCTCGGCCAAAGCAACCTGAAGAACATAATCTTCAGTAACATCAGCAAGCAAGTCAGACAATTTAAATATCTTTAGAACGCTACCCATCTCTACTCCATTTTTGATGGCTGTGTCACTCGATAGCAAGATGCTCCAAGAGACAATCATATTCGATATATCTGATTTAACAAAAACCAGTGAGAGCCAAACTTAATTCTCCCCAAAAAAAGGCAAGCTCAAAAATAATCTTCGAATAGGTTTTTTTCACAAGACTAGCCTGCAAACCCTCTCTAAAAGGCGAGTTCCCGCTCCGAATCGCATCCAATTTACTCAGGTAAAAGGGATTCTACTCGTATTTTATTCCCTATGTATGACACTAACCAACCATTAGGTAATTATCATGTCATACGATATTGTTAAAAGTAATACATGGTGCACATATAGGATCATGAAGTTTCAAAGAGGAAGCTATAACAGTATCCTCACCAGGATATATGAAATCCTCAATTACACTCAACAACTGTATTCTAAAGTACTGACTATTCAAGGTATATTGCATATGCCTGATGGATATGACTATCAAGATACTGAAGTCATTACTCGATTCTTTAAGTCGCTAAATGCAAAGCTCGACTACGAATACCAAAAAAAAATACTGTATGGTAAGCATGCTAATCCACCCGGACTGCATTTTGTCTGGGTAAGGGAGGTAGGAAGAGAAAGCTTAGAAGAGGGAAAACCACACTACCACTTCTGTTTGTTTCTCAATGGTCATGCCAAACAAAAACTTGGAATTTATGACTATCAACAATCAACCTTGTTTAGCAAAATCGTTAATTCATGGCAAAGTGCCCTAGAGACACGTTTTCTTCATACTCCTTTTGTATTTAGTCCGTCACTTGTTACCTTCACGCGAAATGGCGTTAAACTGCTTAAGCGTTTCCAAGATGCCAATATAAACCTTGTCAATCAGACTAACGCCCAGGATTTCAGAGCCTTGTTCCGCAGATTAAGCTATTTTGCAAAAGTTGATACTAAGACGATTAACGACGGTACCCGAAACTTTGGCTCGTCCCGGATACCAAGGGACTATGAAATTGTTCCTGCACTGCTAGACGCTACAACACAAGCTCCCTAAAATCCGTATCAACGTCTTGTTGTGTCATTCCAATATAACGAAGCGTGTGAGCCTCAGAGGAGTGGCGCAGCATCTTCATTACTCTGGCAAGGTCATTGGTGGCATTGTAGAGGTGAAAGCCCCTCGTCTTACGCATGCTATGTGTCCCAAGTGACAGCCCCAGCTCATCGCCAACTTCCTTGAAGGCTTTGCTGACGGCTCTCCTGGTAAGTGGACGCGGAGTTTTATTAAGCGAATAGCGACTGCGATAGGACTGAAAGACATACAGGTGGTAAGGATTATCGAGACGAATACGGTTGATGATGTCCATCGCTTTGGGGTTAAGTAAGATGGTTGCGTGCTTACCAGTTTTGCCCTCTTTAAGCGTTAACCGGTTGGCGCTGATTTGTGAGAACTGGATAGAGAGCAAGTCTGATATGCGAAGTGCCAGGTTGAGGCCCAAATCCCAGACATCGGCCATCTGCTGGCCATAGCGCTTTTTGAGCAAGAGACTCACCAGCTTGATGGTCTCTACGTCTTTAATTGCCAAGACTTCAGACATGGTATGTTCCTCTTTTGTTGAATTATGGACATTTTGGGAAGTTAACGGGCAGTCGCTGCCCTGCCCCCTTGGTTTTAAAGGCCTGCAATGTTCCCGTTTGAGCAATTTGGGAACATTACAGATACTGGCTACAACAAGCCGCATTCGGCAAAGGAGACGCACTCACGGCCCACAACAACGTGGTCCAATACAGGCACGTCAATCAGTGCAAGCGCCTCTTTGAGTTTGTGCGTAATGTCTTTGTCAGATTGAGAGGGCTCAGCGATGCCCGAGGGATGGTTATGAACCAGGATAACCGCTGCACTGTTGTGCGCGAGAACCGTTTTAACGACTTCTCGCGGGTAGACCGCCGCGGCATTGATGGTACCTCTAAAAAGCTCTTCAAACTCAATCAGGTGGTGCTGTGAGTTCAAATGCATAATGCAAAAGGTCTCATGGCCCAAAGAGGTGAGCTTGAACTGCAAAAAAGACTTTGTTTCGGCTGCGGAGCTAAACGCGGGTGATTGGGTAAACTTCTCTTCCAGGATATTGGCAGCAGAGGCCAGAATATCGGTTTCAGAATAGGTGTCGGTAATACGTGAGTTAATTGGCATTGTCATTTCCTCAAGTGATGTTAATGCCAACAGGTGATGTAGGTCCAAAAAAATGACGAATGCGGCATAAGGGGCCATAAGGCCCCTTCTTTTAATTATCGTACTCTTCGATTAGCCCAGTTATAACCAGCAATAACGCCGGTTATGAAAAGCTCGAGTATTGGTTTGGTTGATGGTATTGGCATCATTGGCGCTCTTCCTTTGATAAAAACTCAAAAAGACTCACGCCGGTGATGAACCCGGCAATAAAAGCTAGTGGCATAATTTACTCCTAATCATTGTTTGAATTGCATGCCATATCCTAGATGGCAATACTCAGAAATGATGTAGGTGTGAAGTCTTTTGTGTTCTGGAAGTTGGTAACGTATAGCTTATTTTTCAATAAACTACAGGGTAAATATTTAAATCCATCAGCAAAAAGGATTCATGACTGTTAGCAGTGAACACCTCAACAAAAACAAACCCAATGGCCTTTAACGCGCATTTTTTATGAGCATCAGTAGATCATCATCGACTTTAAGCGCAACTGAAGTCGTTGTTGTATTCACGTGAACATGCAGCCTTCCATAATTACCCTTGAGCTGATTCTCAACGTAATCATGCAAGACCTTCTCAAAATTAGGTGTATGCATGACCATCAATCGCTCGCCATAAGACAAAACTTTAGGTAACTGGTCGCTATGCTCATTAAACCTAACTACAGCCATTGCAACACAATCTCCTTTACCTTCATCAAGCCAGGTCACTGAAGAAATATTAGCGGGTCTAAGCCCTTTGGATACTATGATAAGAGATATACATGCTTGCTCTTGGTACCCAGGGATAATATTCATACTGAGCTTACAATCCAAAATTTCTTTGTCCTGATTTATCTGTCGAAATGCAAGCCATAGTGATACGAACACAGCGGAAAATGTTGCAATAACGCCAAACCACGTTCCCAATGCAGAAAGTGCAGGTATTATGCTATTTTCATATTCGTTTCTTGAAGAGGAAAAACCTAGCTGAATACCACTTATAAAAACAATAATTAGCGTGATGCAAAAAATCAACAAAATGGCTAGGTATGCGAAGTGGCGTTTCACAATAATCTCTAATTAACACCAAGCGCTTTAAAAACCGCATCTACCGGTTCTGCATAAAAACTAATTTGAAACTTTGCAAACAGCTCTGCGGGAACAGTTGGGATATCGGACGCTGAAGCCATTGGCAATAATACTCGTGTAGCGCCACTATCCATTGCCAACTGAAGACTGCCGGCGAGATCTTGAACAGGGTTAACAACTCCCCCTAACGTCATCTCTCCTAATACTACCATTTGCTCTTGTACTGGACGATCCATCAGAATTGAGCAAAAAGCAATTAACGCGGCAAGTGACGATTTATTACTAGGCCCAGTATTGTGCAATTCTACAACGTGCAAATGATATTCATGCTCTGAAAACTTTGCGGATGCACTAATACGGTTCAAATTACCTTTAAAATAATCAAAACCGACTCGAATAGCCTCTTTAGCTGAGGTATTCGAACCAAGGCCCGACACTGAGTGCTTTCCTGTACCGGCCATCATCTGAGTCTCATAGCGATACAGACCAAGTTGTTCAGAACTCCCCTGAGTTACGAGGTGCACGACACCCGGACGAGGTAATCCTTCCGGAATAAGCTTATTGCCACCTTGTTCAGGCACATTCACAAAGAATTCTTCAAGCGATTCATTATCAATATAACTGAAATGAACGTCATAAAACTCCATGCCACCGAGTTTTTTTAATTGCTCTTTAACTCGACGTCTAGTTTCCAGAGCATATTCTAGGCATGATCTAACATCATCTTTAGCATATTGAGCATCGGGATGTAACAACTTCAACAGGCCCGATACCGTCCTTCTGACAGCAATTACATCACGCTGATTGAGATTGTTCCCTAGTTTGAAGAATCTATCAATGGCATCTGAAAAGCTACGCTTCCTCATTTCGCGCATATATTCCGCTAGGTAATCCGTTATCAATCCGTAGCTATTGGTAAAGAATTCAGGGCGCATCTTTGGTATTTCCCATCCAGGAATATAAGAATGGAAACGGTCAAAAAAGGCCGTATCGATCATTGCATCTGGAAATGGCGCTAAAAGGTGGCTAGTTTTGACCAGTGTTTCAACACTTTGATTAATATTTCCAACGAAGACCATGGAGGCTTTTGCTTCAATAGAGTCACGACCTCGAGCAAACGAACCTGAGGCCATGTAGTCTTTCATAATCTGAACACCATCCTTGTCTTTAAAGCTTATCCCAGCTACCTCATCAAAAGCGACTACGTCCCACATTCCAACCAAACCAACTTGACGAGAGCTCATGTTGTAAAACAGGTTTGCGACGGTTGTTTGTCCACCAGACACAAGTAACGAATTAGGTGAGCACTCTTTGTAAACGTGGCTTTTACCCGTTCCTCTTGGTCCGAGCTCACATACATTATAATTGTTTTCAACAAATGGAATCATACGAGTAATAAGATGCCACTTCACTCGCTGCTCAAGGTTAGTAGGCTCCATCCCTATAGAGCGCAATAAGATGTCCATCCATTGTTCGCTATTAAATTGCTTTCTAGTTGAGAATACCTCTTCCATGTTCATAGAGGGCATCTGTATTGGCTTCAGTGTTGCTATAGAAAACGGTGAAGTCTTTTGTCCTTCCTCAAAGAAATACTGCACGGTAATAATGCACCATATTCCCCCTGTCAGTAATTTTTCATTGTCCTTTACAATTTTGGTTGGAACCAAAGCATCTTTGATCCCCAAATTAGACAAAGAAGCTTCGTAAACATCTTTCCTTTGATTAAGCTTTACACTCGCTTTATCAATAATTTTGAATACGCCACGTTCTCGAATCAGAGACTTAACTTTTTCGGCTTCATCGGGTCTAACGTAATTCTCAGCCAATATATTCTTAACGTTTTCAAGACCTTGCATTATGACTTCGTCATCATCGGACGCACAATACATACCCAGTAAGTATTCCAGTACATATACGGGGACGTTTGCACCCTCTTTAAGCTGCTTTGTGAGGTCCTTTCTAACAACGCGTCCTTTAAAGTACTTATTCAGTAACGTATCTAAATCCGAGTTATTTGCATCGCACTCAATAACATGTTCATTGTTGTCGCGGCCTACCTCTGATGAATCATTTATCATTATTACCTCGGTTTCTTAAAAGAAGTCATCTTGAAATGCTAAATCGATAGTTACTGCGTATTGCGTATATCGAGTCTCGGTTTCGACATTCTCTAACACAAGAGTATATTGTGCATTCCTATCGAACTGCGAACCAATTAACTTCAATCTTGTCTCGCGTGTTCTTTCATCCATTACATTGCTTATACTGTCGAAATTAACAGTTTCACGACTAGAAACTTCATTTCCATCCACGTCAATAACATAAATGTCCAGTAGGCGAGCAATAAAGCGCTCGCCTACTGGATCTGTCTGGATAAACTTAATTTTTTCTATGTTGTTTACGATTTTTATTGGCTGTGTGGCTGTAACAACACCTACGGGCTGCTTCTCATGTTGAGCAGCCTGCTTTTTCTGCAACTCTCGTACGTGTAATACAGGAACACATACTTCCTGTAGCATCGCTCCGCCGTGCACAAACTTGGCACCACCAACGAAGTGAAAACGTTGAGTACCTTTCGGCACCATAAAATGGTAATCATTTTCTGGCTCTTTAATGCCGTTTGCCGTGTTTGAAATCGAACCTTTCCAATAGCTTTCATCATCGGGCAGCGATTTACCAACGATATACCTTTTCTTAGCTTCGAGGGTTCCGCTTGGCTTACTAAGTAACTTAGTCTTTTCTGGCGTAGAGAGAGCTTTTTGTTGGAAGAGGAAGCCATGGTCAGCGGTGATCACAACTCGGCTGCCGTTTAGACGGTTGATGACCCGCCCAACGAGGTCTTTTAGCTCTTCAATGGCACTACGACAGGCTTCAAACGTTTTCTCTTCAGTTGCAGCCTTATCACCAATCGCATCAATGGTATCGTGATAGATATAAACTACTTCTACGTCTCGAACCTTGTCACGCCCCTCCTGGTTACTCCAGCTCATCAGTTCCTTAGAACTCACTGCCATACCACCTGCTTTTTGTAGGATGGCGTTGCGGTTGTCTAAACCCTGTGAAGAAATACCATCCACATAAACAGCCGTGCCTCCGCTTGCGCCAGAGGTAGAGAGCGGCTGGTAACTGAGCGCCTTATGAGGCAATAATGCCGCCATCCCAAGTTGGGTATAACTCGGCAAAACACCCAACTGCGTGGACACTTCAGCTTTAAATCGCTTCTCGTTGTTAATGATAGCGCCAAGCTCATTCGCAATTTCAAAACGCAGGGCATCAGAGATGATCACAAACACTCGTTTTGTCTGTTTCAGACTCAGTCGTGTGCGAACTTCTTTTTCATAAAAGTCATACTGGTGCGGTACGCCAGAAATCTGCCACTTTTCAAGTAGTTTCTCATTGGCCAAGTGACGATCCCAGGCAAGGCCAAGCTCATATAAGTACCAGTTGGTATAAATGCTTTCGACTTCGTCGTCGAGCTGACGCAGTATGTCTG
Source organism: Alteromonas sp. DYW1 (assembly GCF_059752595.1). Lineage (NCBI taxonomy): Bacteria > Pseudomonadati > Pseudomonadota > Gammaproteobacteria > Alteromonadales > Alteromonadaceae > Alteromonas > Alteromonas sp. DYW1. The sequence continues at coordinate 2,216,880 of NZ_CM186038.1, forward strand.
CACCTTTACTCAATACAGAGTGCACATGCTCATTGAACAAACGGTAAGCCTGGTCAAAACGATAAATGTCTGTGGTATAGGCGTCGTACATTGCTTTCGCGTTATCAAAGTGGAACCCGTCCACATAGCGATTTCGCAAGTGCATTAACTCTTCAGCGTTGCGGATAGCTTCATAAATTGCGAAGTATTCTTTACGTGACATTGTCCAGTGGCTAGCAAGACGTCTTGATAAGACCGTATCAAACTGAACCCGGTCTAGTGCTTTACTGCTATCGAGCAAATCACGAACTAAACCACGGATTATGGCCTGCTCCACAGCTTCGAACGTTTCGCATTCGATAAGCTCGACCGGATGGTACTGGCCAGCACGAGTCGAAATTTCTAGCTGTTGGCTAAGTACCTTAGAGATACTTTCGTAGTAGGCGGCGAAGGAGCGGCTGTCGCGCCAGCTCACCATAAATGCCAAGGCTGTCGCCCGGCCTGATGCGCTTTTTAAAACATTGTTAAGCAACCAATCGCGTTCAACGCCTTCAATCTGGCTCCAGAATTCAGTACAGAATAATTTCAACACGAAATCTGAGAAGGTTGGCTCTTCGACTGTATAGCCAAAACCCTCACTCAAATATGTCCAGAGTGAGGTCTCAAGATCAAACTTTCCTAGCTGGCTCCACAGTGGTTTAAAGACATCGGGTTGGCCAAGGCTTTCATCTTCATATAAGCCGTCAGCGCCTGCGGCGGGCGCGTCTAGCTCCTTAGAATAAGTGCGAAGTAACCCAAGCAGAATGTCCGACAAAGACGCAGAATCAGCTTTTACAACCACTGCCATCATCTTCCTGTCTAACGACAGTTCGTCTTCGTTTTCAGTCACCCACTTCTTTAAACCGGCTATGCGCTGTTTATTAGCAAAAAAGCTTTGGCGCTTACGAATGTGCGTGCGAAGCGCCATTTTCGGGATACCCAGCTCATTAAGCAGCATTGAGCTGTGATCAGCAAAAAACTGCTCGCTATACAAACGCACGTCTAGCAACCAATCACGATCAGGCTCTGGCTCAGCGCTTGGAAAATAGATAAGGAATTTAGCTTCACGCTCATCTACTTCAATGCGTTTTTTCACTGCCAATACAGACTCATTGCCCATATTGAGGATGGTCAAATCATTTGGCAGTACCCTAGCAGTTATATCTGCCGCTTTATCACCTGATTCTTTTGTAAGCCCTTCTTTTGCAATAGATAGGGAATTAGCTAAATGCTCAAGCTCTTCAGTAAAGCTTTGCTCTGGGTCGTACCAAAACACAATGCGGCTTTGTTCGAGCTTGGCGGCGACACCTTGCGCCAGTTCACTAATCTGCATCCGCTATTCCTTGAGTAAAATAGTTCACTAACTCAGTGGCACTAGGACAGTTTTGGTGCTGAGCAGCATGCACTAATGAGAAGCCATAATGTTTTGTAATTTTCTTTGCAAATGAAATTTTCTGTCCGGGACCTCGTTTTCCTCTCTCAATAGCGATTTCCTTTAGCCGATCCCAAGGCTTTCCTTGCGTTTGTTCTGGTTGGATTTCATTGAAATCAGTTATTCCTAACCAGCTATTCATAGCGGAAGAGTCAGCAAGGTACCATGCCTCTAAAGCTTTTACGGCAATAAATGAAAATTTTATCGATGCATGTGCGATACGCTGTCGGACGGATTCAATACTTGGATCATCCTCAAGATCTGTTAGCACGTAAATCTGTTCAACATTTTCTAAGTCAAACCGCTCGATAAACACTTCGATATTTTGAGGCAAAAGATTACCACCACCCTCTGCATCAATAACCGGAGTAACCAACTCATAACCATTTCTATCTAGAAAATCTCTGAATTGAGTTGATTCAACGACAACCTTCTCGCTTCCACCTTCAACGATAAAACCAACTTTTTTCTTTTGATTCACGGCTACCATGGCAAACCTCCATCAAAAAGATTGGTTAACCACGCGGTGTCTAGTGCAATTTTATTTTTATCAACACCTGAGTCTTTAGCACTCTTTATCTGAGTTTTGCCATCTTGTTTACTGACAAAATAAAGCTCTTCTACTTCCAAGCTTCTCACAATGGATTCGCTGTGAGTTGTAATAAATACAGGGTGCTTGGTTGAGGCATTTTCTCGCATAAGTTGCACCAACTCAGCGATGGCCTTGGGATGAATGCCACGTTCAGGCTCCTCAATAATCGTGATCCCATCTTCTCTAGCACGACTTAGCACCGCTGTTAATATGCATAAGGCGTAAATTGTTCCGTCTGAAATTAATGACGCTGGGAAACGAGCTCTCGTGCCTTCTTCCTTAAACGTAATAACGGTCGACGCATCTAGCCGTTGCTTTTCGGTTTTGACATTTTCCATCCCGGGAACAATTAATTCTATCCACTCCAAAACCTGTTCACGAAAATCATCATCTTTTTCTAGTTCAGATAACATCGTGGCGACATTTTTGCCGTTAGGATCTAAGGCTGCGGCATCAGCAACTGAGGTGTCTGGGGCTTTTGCTGCAAATGGATCAATACGAAACACCCGAATATTGGTCAGAAAGCGATACAGCGGGAAATCACTTAACAGCATCAAGGCTGACATTTCTTTTGTGTAGTTAGGCAGCTTCTGTAAGCTGTCTGAACCGCTTAATTTAATTTGAATGTCTGTTGGTGACTTTCGTTCAATGAGCACATCACCATCTGCCTTGAGGCTTTCTAATATCTCAGGTTTGCTATTCATTGCGCGAATTTTGAGGAAGTAATCGTAGCGGACATTGTCAATATCAATTTCTAACTGAAACGTCATCGTAGTGCGCTGCTCCTTGCGATACTTAAAGCAGTGGATCTGACTAAATCCACCAAACTCACGTATTGCTTGGGTCGCCCCTCTTTTTATTACCGCACTTAAGAAAGCAAGCGCATCGCTCAAATTACTTTTGCCCGAGCCGTTAGCTCCAGCCAGAACGAGAAAGGGCGAGGTGTTGCCAAATTCAATATGAGCAATACTTTTGAAGCCTTTAATTTCTAGTTTATGTATATTCATGTATTTACTCCGGCTTCTTACCAGTAATTGCTTTAACATCAGCCAACAAATCACCAAACTTGCCGTAATTCACTTTCACGCCATCATCCAGATCCAGTGAAATACGAATATCGGCGTAGTGTTTTAGCTTGTCATCAAACTCTCGTAGCTCGACCTGTTTCTTGGTTAAAGCATCCATTTCTTTCTTGAAGCGGTTCGCTTCACTGGTCGAGTCTGCCGTTTCAATCTGCTTCTCAAGTTGCTCTGCATAAGCATCGTATTTGCCTAGTAACGGGGTGACATACTCGGTACGCATACGAGAAAGCGTACCCTCGTTGTATCGATGCAAATACACCAGGCACTCAAAAGCCTTCTGTTTGCCTGAGCTAAATAACCAATAAATAGGCCGTTTTTTGTAAGTCTTAAGATGATCTTTATAGAACTGGGTCGATAAATAGCGGCGAATTGTCTCCAACGCTGATTCAGATTTTTTCGGTTTAATGGCGTTTAGGCATAGAGATTCGGCGACGAAATCCAAGTTTTCTTGCAGATGATCATCACCCCAAACAACTTGAACAAACTCACGGAACCGGTTGGTAGCATCATCTTTGAACCATTCTTGGTCAGTTAACGGGATGATTCCATCTTCATCAGCTGGGAAGGTTTTGTAAGCTCCTTCGGCAACAAGTTGCTCAAAGCCATCGTTAGCAGAATGAGCGTAAATTAAACCTTCTTTATCTAGAGAATAACGCCCCATCATAGCACCAATGCTATATGACAAAAATTCAACCAGATAGTCTGATTGTTGTTTTTTACTATTGTCTTCTCGGGAATTATATTGATATACAGGATTAGCAAACAAAGTAATATTGTCTAACTCTGTAGGATAAATATCATCTGATTGGTCGTATGCTCTACAAATTATTTTATTTAACTCAGACTCGAGCCCTTTCGCCGCATTAACAATCAGAGCCAGGCCATCAACATAAGATTCAAATACTTCAGCCAAAGATGATGAATTTTTATGTTCAATAAAACAATTATTTTTGAAATCCCATGAAAATTCTTTGGAGTCCCAATCATCTCTATAAATTTTAATTAATCTATCTACCAGATCTCTGACTTCTTTAACGTCTAATTTTTTAGATATAGGCAAACTGGCAACATTTCCAGCTTGAAAATTTAATGTCGGATTTAATGTCTTTAGAAGAACCTGAGCCATATCAGAGTTTAAAAAACCTATAACGGCTTGATCACTTATTTTTACTGGAAAGCAGGCTGACCCACCCGCATCAAAGAGCTCACCTCCTTTACTAAAGCGAGCTGAAAATCCAAACGAAGATATAGCCCCCCAATTTACATTTGGCTTGAATATATAATCTAAATTGAAGTTTGTCGCCCAAACCCTATCTTCCGACGGATGTTTTCTATTTTGTAGAAGCCAACCATCCTTCTCCCAATTAACAACATCTAATTTATTCCCGTACCACTTTCGATAACCACCACCTTTTAAATATGAAAACCACTTAAGGCCACTTTGGAGAGCTGCCTCTCGATCAGGAAATCTATCTAATCCACTTTTTATGATAGAAACTTCAAACCAATACCTAACATAGTCTTCGTTTCGAGCAGTCACCATTCCTTTACGTGTTGGCGCAATAGACTCTAAATTTTCATTTAACACAAAAGAGTTTCTCAGATCTTCATTAACCCAATAAGCAATCGGACTCCCCGGAATCTTTGTGAAATCATCTGATGCAGCTACCGACAATCGTTCATTCTTCACAGGAAACTCATAGGGCACACCATATTCATTTATATCTTCATTATCAGCATATGAGAAAAATCCTTTATAACCGCTCATTTGAATATTCCGGAAAATGGTTGCATTCGTACCAAATGCAATTTTCATAACTCCATTCCCCATATGCACCATGTTTTCAATAGTTTTATGGCTTAATATAAAGTCCCTCATTTGTTCATAACTAGATAAGAACATCCAGCTTTGCATTGTTACCATTGAATTAAGACCTGCTTTTTTCAGCCAGCCAAATCCTCGTTCGATAAAAATGGCAAACAAGTCTGATTTACTATTTGGGTATTGTTTCTTAGCAAACTCTTTCAAATCTGTATTCATGCCTTTACCGCCCATATACGGAGGATTAGCAATTACAGCATCATAACGAATGGACAGAACCAGTGCCTGATGTACAAATTCAATCAATTGCTTCGCCGCAGGCTTTTGCATTGAGTCACCTGACTCTTGTAGCTCGACTAGAGTGCTCAGTAGCTCTTTTAGCTGCTCATGATCATCGCTTGGAACATCAATCAAAGAACCAAAGGTCTTAGCCTGAGTAAATCTTGCCAACGTTCGCTTCAGCAGTTGGTAGCGGTTGTCTGCGTTGAACGAGCTTAAATCTTGCTCTTCGTCAGAGAACAGTCCTTGCGATGTGCCGCTTTGCCAACTTCCCGATAGGTTGAGTGCTTTCCACAACGTTGGCAGGTCGATATGGTTACTTTCCTGCAATGACAGTACATTGAGTCGCACGTTACGGGTAAAAATACGCTTATCGTCATCTCTAGCCATCATCATCAGCGCAAAGCCAGATAACTGCGCTGCACGATCATCTATGTCCAGGCCGTAGAGGTTGTTCTCCAGAATCATCTTTGGAATGTCACGTGAGCGGAAACCACGTTCTTCGTAGATGGCTTTTAGTACGTTGTAAGCTTCAATCAGTATGTGGCCCGAGCCACAAGCGGGATCGAGTACTTTGATGGTTTCAGGTTCAATAGATTCTGGCGTAATAGCCTTTAGCTGTTGGTTAACTTCGTCAGATTGTTCAGCAGGCTCAATGTAGTATTCCATCTGCCTTTTAATGGCAGAATCTGGGTAGGTTTGCAGCCATTGACGACCGACTGAGTTTTGTACCAGGTACTTCACAATCCAGTTGGGTGTAAATAGCTGGGTAGCGGCAGGAATATCTTCACTCTTCACCACCTTACCCATTACCTGATCTTTCTTTTCAGAAATGTAGAATTGGTAAAGCCAGCCAATCACTTCTACCTGTTGCCAGTCCTCTTCAGGAATGCCGTCTACCAACCCACGCAGAATTGAGTCGGTACGTGTTAGGTTGTCTGGTAGCAAAAGTTCTGTTTCATCGTCCAATGCGTCGAACAAGAAAGGCATCGCCTCATGAAGCTTATGGCACTGGCCCAACAGCAGTTCACGATACAGCTCTTCGTCTTTGTTGCCCGCAAGCTTGAGTTCAATAATGCGAGCTCTATCTAATCCGAGTTCATCCGCAGCATCTTGCGCATGATCGATAATTTCAAAGCGCCCTTTGTTCGTTGCGCCAGCGCCTTGGGAGTTGTCTGGGTGTGACAAAACGCGAAAACCGTGACCTAGATAGTCATGGATTTCCATATAGCGAATAGCACAGAGACGGTTGAACCAGGTATAAGCTACTTGTTCAATAAGTTGTGTATACCCAAGTTTCTGGCTTCTGGCTACTATGCGTTTTCTGGGCTCAGCCAGTTTACCGTCAAAACTGTTACCGGCGATTTGAAGCACAGAACCTTGTAGGTTCGCTTCTGCAATTTGTAGCTCGCCTTTTTTATTCGCGGTGATACCAAAGGTGTTTAATCGTTTAGCAACCGCATCCATAAATTCGCGGCGCGCTTTTGGTGCGTATTTTTTAATGTTGTTCGTATTCATATGACTTTGCGCCTCTTACTCTGTCTCTATGCTGCTTGCGGGTTGTAATGCAGTTCTAATGCGGGCAAGCAGTGTTTCCTGACGCTCGCGGTAAAAATCCATAAACTGGTTTAGTTGTTCAGGTAATGATGTTATGGCTTGCGATTGCAGATGTGCTTGTCTTGCATTCACATCAGGCCACTGCTGCGCATACCATTCATGGGGCATTTTTTGCCGCTTCTGGTTGTTGATTGTCCCTTCCAACAGTTGAAGGTTTGGCAGCTTGTTAGATGCCTCGATGAGTTCATCTAGCTGTTCAGCTGGGACACCAACTTTTGCAAGCTTGTTACGCGTAAACAAACCTTTGGGGTAAATGTGGTCCACATGAAAGTGTCGTGAAAAATCGAATCCTGGGAACAACAAAGTCAACAAGGCAAAAGTACGCGGATTACCATAATCCAACTGCGCTAGTTCACTAATTTCCTCTGGGTCAAAGCGCAACGATTTACCTCGCTGTTGCATGGTCGCTTCAATTTTTGCTAGCGGGAAACTCGTATCACCCGATTGTTTAATGTCTGAGCGAAGCATAGTAAGCAGGGTATCCAAACCACTTCCCCAGATGCCTGACGCTTTCAACAACGACCTAATGAGCCAGTTTCTGATGCATTCTCTATCGACCGCATATTCAACCCTAGAAAGGTAGCTTGCCGTTAACTTTCGGTGGTGCAGGTAATAGGCCAACGGGAGGATGGCACTTGTTGCTCTGAGGTTTTGTGCATTAAAACCAAAACTTGCCAGCAACTGCATTGAGAGCAATAACGCATCACGAATTGGCGTCCAGTTCTTTTCGAGAATCGCCATGTTTTCCTTGTTAAAGTTCTCAACCTTAAAGCCCACGCTACCGATGTCAGAGAGCATTAAGCCTGCTTTTAAAACGAGATCTTTTGATACGTTGAATCCATCACCAACACGGTTCATCTCATCTACTAATGCATGAATTTCTTCACGGGCATCTAACGAGCTCCACTGCGCTACTGCTATTGAAAGTAGTAAGTCTGAATAGGACAAGGTAGTACCGCCGCTATTCATGCGGATAAAGATATTCAGAACACGTTCAAGGCTCTGATCACTTTCTTCGTAAAACGAAATCTTGTCTTTGTCATGGATGGTTCGATACAAGTGACGAAGAGTTGAGCGAGCCTCTTTGCGTTGCTCCGAACTCAACCTGTCATCATCAGCAACTTCATCGATAAGTGCATCCTCTTCCTCTTCCATAATCCGGCCTACACGGAACCAATATTGTTCAGATGCATCCAAAGAGGCTTTATCGTCGGTTAGGAACTCAAAGTCATACATCGACCCAGTTTCCAAGTCGGGCTGGCTTAAAAGATTCAAGTGAAGCCTGCGCACTGGGAAGGCGTCATCATTGCTCCACCATTTACCTGTCAGCTTCCACGCAAATGAACCGCGTAGGCCGATGTTCAAAGCGGTAATCCGCTGCTGTCCATCTAGGACGGCAATGAACTCACGTTCCGGTAACTGAGTGACATTTTCACAATGGTAGTTATCGCGCTCATGGTAATGCTGCATGAACTGATAAAACTGATAGCTATCCCGGTTCTCTGGTTTTATCTTCCAGAATAGAAAGGTCCCAAACGGGTAACCTTGCAACAGGCTATCAAATAGACGACAGATCTGTTCTGGTCGCCATACAAACTCTCGCTGGATGGCCGGTAACAGGTATTCCTGCTCAGCAACCTTGTCGAGTAATGATCTTATTGTTCCACCCGCTTGATACATAGCTATCCGTTGCCTCTTACTTAATTCTTACTCGGTCGCCAGCTTTGACCGCAGCAATCAGCTGCTCTCTTAAAGCGGCAAGATAGGCATCAACTTCGGCTTCACTTTCAATGAATCCGGTTGTTACTGACTTAGCCATGGCATCGGTTGGGTTAATCGTTACGGTACGTTTTGCAACCGGCTGTGGCTGCACTGGTTCGGGAGCTGGCTCGGGTGCTGGAGCTGCCTTACCGGCTTTCGCTGCTTCTTCTTCGCGTTTCTTCTGTTCGAGTTCACGACGTCTTTGCTCAGCTTCAACTTTTTTGCGTTGATCTTCGATAAAGCCATTCAGCAACTCATAGGCTTCGTCCTCGTAACCTTCCGCTTCAGTTTGCTCACTGATAATTTGTGGTATTGAAGAGGTTGCTTCAATGCGCTGTCTGCACATTTGTAACGGGCGCAGTGCTTGGTTCTGTAGTTCAGACGGTGCATGAGCTTCAGCTAGCGCTTCTTTTACACGTCCGATGCGCAGATCAACACGCTCTAAGGCATGAGTGCGTTTTTCTTCAACCAATGTTGAGTTAACTTTTGCCACCTGCTCGATAAGCGGATTAATGTGGCGCAGTTGCTCATACGGTGAGGGCATATTGTAAATGCGTTCTAATTCAGTGAGCGCTTTTAATGCTTCACTGTCTTTTTCTAACGCAGGTCTATTGGCCTTAAACTTCTCGTTCAATGCGCCAGCAAGGGCTTGCCAAGTTTGAAATTGGCTATTGTAGAAGTCATCAAGATCCTCAAAGTCCTCAGCAAACTCTTCAAGGGCATCAGCGTCTTCTATGAATCGTGCGATAAGGGCGAAGCTTGAAGTTTGCTCAAGAATACCCGCGACCAATGCAAGACCATCGTCAATTTGAGATTTACCTGGGAAATGGCCTGTCTGTGACTTGGTTCTGAATGATTTGAGCTCTTCATTCCAAGCCAGTAATTCATCGCGCACTAATTCGTAGAGCTCCTTTTCACCAGAGCCGGTAAAGGTTTTTGAAAAGATCTCTTTAACAAGACCAGCAGCCTTTTTAATTTGGCGCTCGTCATGTTGCCTGATCTTATGTACACGGATCTCGCCGCGTTTACGCACACTGGTAAACGGCTCGTAAGCTTTTTTCAACGCCAGATCTGTGCCTTGGGTACTAAAAGATACCTTTCCAGCCAAGCCCAGCCTTGCAGTGAGCAATAAGATTTCATTGTCTGGCCAGCCATACGGACGCTTGCCGAAGCGGGCAACGATGTCACGTAAGTAAACAGGCTCATTACGCTCGACTTTTAGCGTTACGTACTGCTCAACCTCACGCGTAGCTTCTGGGTTACATTCATCCGCTTGAAGATCCAGTCCAATCTGAGCAATATCATCAGCAACAAGTACGGCCTGTAGCTCACGCAAAACTTCACCAGGTGTCGCCTTGAGCATGTTCAATTTAGCGAAGGTGTTTTCGATAACGTATTTGTATGCTTCTTCGACGATGGCACTTGGCGTTGCTGATTTCTTCGGTAGTTTTGTGCCGATAGCGTAAACGTCAGCCTCTGCAAACAAAGCTTCAAAATCCGTTCTTAAGCGCTTTTCACGCTCAATATTTTCCATCTGCTTTTCGCGGAGAAGGTGTTCTTGCTCTGGTCGCTGTCCTGAATTTTGTTTTAAGAATCGGTCAGTTTTAATAAAGGTTGTCAGGTCATCCCAAAGACGCTTATGTTCGCCCAGCTTGACGAGCACGCACCCATCAGCCTCAAGCGTATGATTGATGCACGCTTGATCGTGGGAGTAATTTTCAAAGTGCGAATCCAAAGGTGAAATGACTTTAATGACTAGGTCTTCCAGCGTGGTGCCATCTTTCGGATGACCATTGCAAAAACGGCTCACCGCAAAGTCTTGCTTATTAATCGGGTAACGATAGGCACGATTACCTTTCAAAATACCGTCAAATACGATTGCTGAAAGCTTGTTAGAGACCTCTGACATTTCAACGTCAGTGTGGCGGATCTCGTTTTCGATCTCTTTTTCTTCGTTGGTCAGGAAGATAAACTCATCACCATTACGCGCAATCAGCAATTGGCGTTCAAGACGATTCAAGCTCTCTTCAATTTGTTTACGCAGAGCAATTTTATCTGCATCGATTCGATCAATTGACAGCGTCACAAGGTTGTCTAGTGTGCTTTTGACAACGTCCACATAACGGATCAAGAAAAGAGTTTTTAGAATCTTGCCATCGAATTCTGTTAAGGAATCCAACTCACAGGCTTGGTCAATCGTTCGCTTAACAGCTGGCTCCAAAAAGCTTTCAATCGGTGCATAGAAACTGTAAAACGGGATTAAGACATCAAGGCCAGAGTCCTTCATCTGTTTTGCAGCTGATTGGAAAGCATCAAGTAATGAACGCTCACCCATGGCTAAGTGCTTACCCGTCGCGCCTTTTGTTCGAATTGACTCAAACACTTTTTGAACCAACGTGTAGTGGTAAGGCACAAACGGATAGTTGTCCACGAAAGACGGTGCGTCGGTGTAACCTTTTAGAGAAGCGGTTGTCGTTTTATCAAATGTCAGCTGGTTACGAAGAATGTCGCCCTTTTCTGCAAAGACATCGATGAGGTGTGTACGAGCTTCTTCCGTTTTGGACAACAAACGCTTTTGAATAACTTCCGAGGTATTCGAGCTCGACAGCTGCAAGCGGGTACTAAAACGCCCTTGAATTTTAGAGAAGTCCTCACCATCGCGCTTATCCATACCACCAATGGCAGCATCAATGTCTGCCTGAGAGGTAACAACGACCCAAGCTCTGCCACCACAATATGTGCCAAGATCTTCAGTAATGGTCTGAAGCTTCAACATCATTTGTGTGTTCTTACCGATAAACTGACCGACTTCATCGACTAAGAAAAGAAGGTTACGATCTCCAGTTCGATCTAAGTATTCATTAACCCACTTACAGAAGTTTCGGATATCTAGCGGGAAATTGTTTTCAACCTGCTCAACCCACGCTTTGGCAGACTCTAATGATTGCTCACTGGCATGAGCGAGTGCTTCTGAAAGTTCGTCTCGATAGAAGTCATAGGCGTCACGCTCCTTTTCCCAAGTTGATTGAGTCAACTCAGCAAATTTGTCCTTGAAAGACATGTATTGATTACGCTTATCAAGCTCGCGTTCTAAGTGCGCAATATGAGGAAAATCAGCGCAGTATCCTACACGCTCATTAAAGACTTTGAGGAAGACCTTAAGAATGGCATTTTCTCGGTCATCCGTATTGGCTCGTGAATCGATGTTAAAAAGAATAACGTCTGTATCTTTGGTAACAGCGTTTTGGATATCGGCCAACAGCATTGCATCGTTGATTTTGTCTTTAAAAAACTCAAATGCTTGGCGGCCTTGTCCATCCTTTTCGACAGATTTATTTTCGAGGAGGTAAGACAAAATTTTCAGGAAGTGAGACTTACCCGAACCAAAGAAGCCAGAGATCCATACACCAATTTTACCTGACATTGATGCGCCGCTTTGCGTCACAGATGGAACGTAAGCCTCAAAGAAAGCGCGAAAATGTCGATCTAGCTCTCGGGTTACAACATACTCATCAAGTTCGACATACACACTGTCATTGTCTTTCTGTTCAGCTTTAACAACGCCATTAATATCACGCGTCAACTTCTTGGAAAAAATCTGTTCAATTTTCATTCGGGAGGCTCCTTGCTCTTAATTTTTCTTACCGTCTTCAGGCACAAGCTTGAAGGCGCGATAGTAGTTTTTAGATTCGATCATGCCAAAAGGATGCAAATCTCTTCCGCTATATTCACCCGGATAGTAAAGCACTAATGGCGTGCTACCCATAACGTCTTGTAGAGCACTAAGTAACTCATGTCCTCGGACAAGAGGCCACGCACTGCCTAAGCCTGACATCAACACAAATTCAAGATCTGATGGCGTATATTTGTCCGCGATATACCTTGCCACTTTCTCTTGGCTCAGAGGCCCGGCTAGTGTTTTTCGAAGGCCAGCGACACCGACTTGCAATTCACGCTGGCAAGCTCGGTCGAAAAGGCCTCGCTCCTCAAGCATATCTATCAAGACTTCAAAAATATTGAGATGGACAAAGCGGTAACCACGCTTGTTGAGTTTTTCGTCAACGTGCTTAAGGTGCTCTCGTACAAGCAGTTCATACTTGGCTGGATAGTCAAATACCCAAAATCCAATTTCATTGCCCAAGCCATCGTTTTTCAAAAACTTAGGGCTTTCAATTCGTTCCAATATCAGATCAAGCCTGGTCTGAAGAGCCTTCATATTGTGCACTCCATTACCTCAATCAAATCTTCCCGGCCCAGACGAACTATCCAGTCTTTAACTTCTGGCATTAGATAAACAGGTTGTATTTTCTTTGTCCTGCTATCACTCAGGTAGCCACTATCAACCAGTGCCTTAATTGCGTTGTTACCCATTTTTTTGACAGTTGAGTCAGAAAAACCGCCAAGCTCAGCATATGCCCGCACTCTCGTGTCATAAAACTCAGACCATGCATCAGCGGTTAAAGAGGGTTTATAGGTGCGACGAGCTTCGGCTAAGGTAAGTCTCATAAAATCAGCGACAACCGGAGAATGAATGAGTAATGACATCATCAGCATTTGGACATAGGCACGTTCACTCGCGGCTAAAAGATCAGTCATAAACTCATCACCCAGGCCTTCAATACGCCAACGGATTGTTCTGGCATAACGAATAGCCGTCTGACCGGATTTTTTCTGAAGAACATTTTGCTCAACGATCAGCGACTTCCACTCATCTTCTGGGAGTTTTTTCAGTAGCGATTCTCCGATTATTCTGGATTCAGTTATCAATAAACTGCCTCCGATAAGATCGCCTAAATATTCTTTTATATTCATAAATTCATCTCACGATTCGCTATATCCAGGAGCGAGTGCAGCATTGTCAACGCCGTATAGTGCTTCTGGATTTTTAAGTGCTAAATGGAACTCTCGCCCATTGCTCTTACAATTCTTTGAACAATCGATATTCCATAAACGCAGTAAATATCCAGCGAACGCAGCTCTTATCTCTACACGCAACCTATTGTTTTCCATTGCGTAGTCCATCGATACAGCTTCTGGATGTGCTAGTTTTGGATGAGGTATCAGCTCTAGCTCAACAATTCGGTTCCATTGCTTATCCCACTGAAGAGTCTCAACTTCGTCGTTAACCTCATCCTCTAACAACTCAACTTCACTTATTCTGGTTAAAACAAAATCCCTAAATTCTCTATGCTTTCTATCGAATGCTCGGACATGCCATCTCAAGCCATTGTCAATCAAGGTATGAGGAACTATTTGCCTGCTCCCATGACCACTCGACAATGAGGTGTACTCAATATTAATCACAGCGCGCTTATGTATGGCTTCACTAATAGCCGCTACAACTTCCAATTTCGGCTTATTGAGATGGAATGGTGCTTCACAAGCCATAGGTGGCCTGACCTTGCCAAGAAAGCCATCACCGAACCCTTGGCTTATCGTCGCAAGAGTTCGAACAACGTCATAATCAAACAACGGCTGGAATGCGCTCGTCTTCAAGTGCACTCTGCGCTTTTCGTCATACATAACGTTGTTAGGAGCCAACTCTTTGTACCGCGCAAAATCTTGTGTTGCCACAGACGGCGCTACGCTAAATCGCTCGGTTAAATAACTACGCCCAGCTTCACCTTTAAATAACAAAGTGAAATCAATATGAGCGAGTCGTTCTCTCTGTGCTTGGCTAAGCTCTTCAAGTCCAGTGTTGTCTTGCAATGTCAGCCTCTCAATCCATCCGGGACAAGCCCTAATCATTTAAAACCAGGAAGCCATCGATTGAATATCATCAAGCAACCTACTTTTTTTCATTAGGTTCAATCGTAACAACAACTAGCCATATTGGCTATAAAAAGTAGTTTGATATTGATAGATTGTTACTTCCTTAGCTCTTTTTGGAAATACTTTTTGAAGTGCCAACTTTCACTCGCCATGCTATTGAAAGCACCTTAATACTAATTCAGCGGCCATAGAAAATAGAAGCTGCTGGAAAAGAAATAAGATTTTTTACTCGATTAGCTGTAAACAATTTCCATAGCGCTCATAAGCTTCTACAACCCTGTAAAAATCAGAGACCACATTTTTACTTAAAATACGCTTTTTATGCCCTGTTTTTGGGTCTTCGATATACGTAGAAATTGTTTTAGGTTGCTCTGCGTAACCAAACCATGACATATTGAATGCGCAAAGCTTTGGGAAGAAATACATGCTTCTGTAAGCGGGAATGTGATGGTGAATCCACCAAGCCAGTGATGTCCAGTCTCCGGTTTGTTCATAATACTCAAGGTAAGCCGGTATTACGATACAGGCTGTTGCACCAGGATATTTATTGCCGTCTATTGCAGTTCCTTTTACATCCCAGATGTGCCCACCGTAATTCCTGTCGTTTGTTGAGCAACTCGCTCCAATCTTATTGCCTGCTTGATTAACTTCTTCGCTCCGAAACGCAGACCGTATGTGTATTCGCCCCCATACAGCTTGAATAGGCTCAAGCACATTATCACATAGGCCCTTCCCTGCCTCGATTGCTAATTCCTTATTGTTTGGTACGTTGTTTATTCCAAGTACTGAAGCAGTCTCCGAAAATAGAAAATCGCGCATAAAAAAGTGTTTTGATAATCTAACGCGCGCAAAATCATTTAACGATTCAATTTGAGATTTACTCAAACCTTTCTCCTTTTATTTTATACATCCATTAACTATTATTTTTGGCAAAGTAACAATTAACACTTGAAAGATTATATTCAACATAAAACACTGAGTTTATTAACAAAGCGTCGACTTTATCTCTTTTTTCGTTTTAATCGGTTAAATGTTAGTAAGACTAACGTTCAAATTTGCAGCATCGACGATCTTGCTAGACCACCACTCCATCATACCTCTTCTTTGCTCCACGTACTCAGCTCTGTTATAGGCCCGACGTGTCGCGTTCCTATCAATATGCGCGAGCGCTGTTTCAATCAAGTCTGGATCAAAACCCTGCTCATTAAGTGCTGTGCTTGCTAGTGCCCTCAAACCGTGCGCAACCAATTCTCCATGAAACCCCATTCTTTTAAGGGCCACATTTGCTGTTGAGCTATTCAGATGCCCTAGCGGATCTCTATGACCAGGAAACACATAAGGTCTGTGCCCGTTAATTTCTTTTAAGCGACTTAGTAGCTTTAAAGCTGGTTGAGATAGTGGGATCACATGATCGCGCCCCATCTTCATTTGTTCAGCGGGAATAACCCAAATTTTGTCTTGAAGATTAATATCAGACCATTTTGCACTAGCCGCCTCGATAGGCCTTGTTATTGTGTGTAATTGCCACTCAATCAAATAACGCGTGTTTGTTGAAATATGAGCATTTGATAACCTCTGCATCAATTCAGGCAAACGGTCTGGGGTAATCGTCGGCATATGCTTTTTCTTGGGTGCCGGGAAGAGTTTAGTGATATCAACAAAATAATTTGTATCGATTAGCCCAGATGCTAAGGCAACTCGCATTACTTCGTTTATATGTCGACATAAGCGCTTTACCGTTTCGTGATTACCACGCGCTGATATAGGCTTAATAACGTCGATGGCATGCTTAGGCTTCAGTGTATCGACGGGCATCTTGCCAAGAAATGGCAGAACGTGTTTTTCCATCAACTGCCATGACTTCTTTGCTGTTGTGGCTTTCACTTCTGTTTCTTTCTTTTTAATCCATTGTTCAGCGATTACTTGAAATGTATTCTCATGTGCCGTTTTTCGCTCATGCTTTGCTTCATCCCGATAGGTTTTAGGATCAATGTCACTAGCCAATTGTTCCCTACAATCACTACGCAACTTTCGGGCTTTAGAAAGTGTTACCTCTGGGTATCTACCAAAACTGATGTTTTTTCTTTTTTTGGTTATTGGGTGATAGTAATTGAAAATCCAGCTCTTTGAGCCGTTCGACTTGATACGCAAAAATAAACCATCGCCATCAGTAAGTGTTGTGTCTTTGTCGGCAAGTGGTTTGGCTTTCGCAATTTTTGAGTCTGTTAAGGGAGGGACCTTTCTAGCCATTTTAGTAACACCAGTTTCCGGAGCGATTTATTGTGTTACTACATATGTTACCAAAACTGTTGGATTTGGTTGAGTAAGATTGGACCGAGCTGGACTACTGCAGCCTTAAATCATTGAATATTATGGAGTTATAAGTCTACATTGGACTTTATTGGATGTATAATTGGTGCGTCTACCCTGACTCGAACAGGGGACCTCTACCATGTCAAGGTAGCGCTCTAACCAACTGAGCTATAGACGCATATGTGTGCTTGACTAAGCGGCGCGTATGTTAGCGATTCGATTTTCATTCTGCAAGCAGTTTTACGTATTTTTATAGGTTTTTCTGTCAGCACTTGATTTTAGCCACGTCAAACACTGGACGTCCGCTAGAGCCTGCTGCTACAGTCTTTATTAACGAGAAATTACGGGCAGCCTTTACGTTGAATAATAAAAGCCTGGATAAGAGTAACACTCGCCTCCTGCGCATTGCTTTGGTAGCAGCGATTGCTCTTATAATCGTATCCATATTTGTCACTCGCTATGCGCTTATTAAGATCCGCGACAATGTGCGCGGCGAAGTAGGTAATGCCTTAACCGTCGTACTTGAAACGACAACCACTGCATTGCAATTGTGGCATGACAATAACGTGTTACAAATAACCGAAGCCGCCTCAACTGAAGGTGTAGGTGAGGCTGTAGCCACACTGATTGACCCTGCGACATCGGCAGCAGAGCGCGCTGTTTTAGACGAATTACTGCACACGCGCTTTTTTGAGCTGCAGCGCCTGCAAGGCCACAATGGCTTTGATATTCTTCAACTGGATGGGCAACGTATTATTACCACTGCTAATAATGCAGGCCATGAAACCCCAGTGTTTATCGGTCAATATCCTGAGCTCGTGGCTAGTGTGATTGAAGATGCGCAGCCTGCCTATATTCCACCCACCAAAGAAAGAGTTAAGCAAAGTGACTTTATTACTTCGCACTTTCTCGCACCGATCATGGTTAACGGTAACGTCGTTGCATTATTGGCATCACATCATTCTCCCAAGGCAGAATTATCCTCGATTACCCAATTGGGTCGGCTCGGCAATACCGGAGAAACCTATTTAGTGAATGACAACGGGGTGCTGGTGTCAGAATCCCGTTTTATCTCTGACTTGGTCAATGCCAAGCTTATTCCTGTCGGAGTATCGTCAATTCTAGCTGTCGACATTAGGAATCCAGGTGTAAATCTGACCACAGGTGAAGTATCGGAATTACAGCGCAGTGAGCAGCCTCTGACCCTTATGGCGCAGCGCGTAAATGAAGGCGAACGCGGGATGATGTTAGAAGGGTATCGCGATTATCGTGGTGTACCGGTCATCGGCGTTTGGGCTTATTTGGATTTTCTATCGCTTGGTATAACCGCGGAAATAGACGTTAAAGAGGCTATGCGGCCCTATTTTAGCGCGCGTTCCACTGTGGTTTCACTGCTCGCGGTGATTATTGGCTTCACCCTCGCTCTCGGCAGTGTACTATTTGTGTTTTATAGCCGTGCTACCCGCCTGATAAATTCGTCGGCGAAAGCACTTGAAGCTAAAGTGACTGAACGCACTGCCGAGTTGCGCAAAACTGCTGATCAATTAAAGAGCGAGAGAACCCTAATCAGTACCGTATTTGACTCTATTCCCGACCCGATATTTTGCAAAACCGATGATGGTCATTATTTTAGAGTCAATCAAGCATATGCAACATTACTCGGCTTAAAAGTTCCTGATGTTGAAGGTAAACACGACAACGAGCTGTATAGTCGGGCCGAGGCTAACGCGTTTTTATTGGATGATAAAGAAACGCTAGCGAGTAAAAAGCCACGTATCAGTGAACGGTGGACGGCAACCAAAGATGGAAGCCAAATCTTATTTGAAACCCGCAAGTCTGTGTTTCAGCTACCTGATGACCATCGTGATTATATTCTTGGGATTAGCCGTGACATTACGCAGCGCAAGCTCGCGGAACAACAGTTAAAGTTAGCGACCCAACAAGCCAATAACGCGAATAGTGCTAAAAGCGAGTTTTTAGCGCGAATGTCACACGAAATCCGCACACCAATGAATGGCGTCATTGGTATGTTGGAGTTATTAAACCGTTCCTCGCTAAATTCTGATCAACGGCAAAAAGTGAAAGTAGCTAAGAGCAGTGCAGATGCCCTACTCTCAGTACTCAATGATATTCTCGACTTTTCTAAAATTGAAGCCGGTAAATTAAGTATCGAATGTATCGACTTTAATCTGCGTCAATTGATCGAAGAAACCGCTCAATCCTTGGCCATTCGCGCAGATAGCAAAGGCCTTGAACTCCTCGTCGATGTGTCTGATATCAATCTTGATTTTGTTGCCGGCGATCCCCTGCGGATAAGACAAGTCCTGACTAATTTAATTGGCAACGCGATTAAATTTACCGAGGATGGCGAAGTACATGTTGAAGCTTCACTGGTCAAAGATGGTGAGCAAATGCGTTTACAATGCACGGTTAAAGATACCGGAATTGGTATTCCAGAGGATAAAGTCAGCGGATTATTTGAGTCTTTCTCGCAAGTTGATAGCTCCACCACACGTAATTTCGGTGGTAGTGGTTTAGGTCTGGCAATATGCAAACGCTTAGTCAACTTAATGGACGGCGAGATCTCAGTTGATACCGAGTACGGCAAAGGCAGTTGCTTTGCATTCAGTGTTTCTCTGCAAAACACCGATGCTGTTGTTTCAGAGTTGCCAAGTATCAGCCTGGAGCAATGGAAAGTATTGGTTGTTGATGATAACCAAACCAATATTGATATTCTCACCGCTCATCTCGAAAATTGGGGAGCGTCGGTCGTTACCGCACATCATGTGGATGAGGCTTTGGATATATTGCGGATCAACCAGAGTTCTGCAGACCATCCAGAGCCAGTAGAATTTAACTTAATCCTGACCGATATGCATATGCCGGGTAAAGATGGATTGGAATTGACCGAATCAGTGCGTCGCCATTTTACTAATAAAGAGTTACCCATCTTGATGTTAAGCTCTGTGTCGAGCCAAATCGCCAGTGCAGATTTGGCGCGTCTCGGTCTCGATGGCTGCCTGACAAAACCGGTGATCACCAGTGACCTTTTTAACGCGATAGCGTTAATCGCCGTCAATCAGCAAGGTGATGAAAAGGGGGTATTCGTTTCGGAACATGCGTTGCAGCGGCTACACAAACATAATCCTACCGCTGTTGAATGGCCCGCAGATGCAAAGGTCTTACTGGTAGAAGACAACAAAGTTAATCAAATGGTTGCTGAGGGGCTCCTCGGTACGCTGCACCTCCCATGTGAACATGCGATGCATGGGCAAGAAGCAATAGACATGCTGAATCAGCATCCGCCGGGTTTTTACTCTGCTGTGTTAATGGATTGCCAAATGCCGGTGCTCGATGGCTATGCTGCAACTAAATTGATCCGAGAAGGAAAAGCCGGAGCTGAAAATAAGAGTATACCAATCATTGCAATGACGGCTAATGCACTGAAAGGTGATAGGGAAAAATGTTTAGCTGCGGGTATGGATGACCATATTCCTAAACCAATTGAAATCGACGTTTTGCGCGACAAGTTGATAGAGACTTTGCATGCCAGCGAATCGTTTATTCCGCGCCCTTCACTGTCAGCAGATGACGCCAATAAAACAGTGAATAATAGCGAAGCGTTAACCATCCCTGACAGCTTATCAACCATGGACTGGAAAGCCCATCGTCCCAGTCTAAGCCAGCAGAAACAGCTGTACTTGAAAACGTTAAATGTTTATGTGGCGCAATATTCGGCTATCGAAAACCAAGTAAAAGTTCCGCAAAACCGTGCAGAAGAGTCAGAATTGTACAGTCTAGTGCATACCGTCAAAGGTAGCAGTGGCAATATGGGGTTTATGCGTTTCTACGAATATTGTCAGGCCTTTGAAGGCCAAATAAAAGACGGCAATGTGACTGAAGAATCACTACAACGCTTTGTTGATTTGGCGCAAGCGTCAATCCAAGATGCCAATGCAATTCTACTCGCGAACCAAACTGATAAGGAAACAAATACACAGATGCAATCATCTGATGTAATCAGTGAACTTAGACAACACTTAGAACGTAGTGAGGTCATCCCATCTGAGTTAATCGAAGAAGTAGAAGCTCTAGACGAAAGCGTGCTTAGCAACGAGAACAAAGTCGCATTAGTCAATGCGCTCGATGTGTTTGATTACGATCTCGCATTATCTCTAATAGATGAAAACCAATGAATGAGTTATCCCGTTTTACTATTCTCGCGGTTGACGATGATCCGATTATATTACGTGTCATCACGCAACAACTACAAGCGCTCGACCCGCGCATTTTAGTCGCCAATAGTGGCGAAAAGGCGCTCTCAATTCTGCAAGAAGAAACGCCAGACTTAGTTTTGCTTGATATCAATATGCCTGGCATGACTGGGTTGGAAGTCTGTCAGAAAATTAAATCCATGGAGGGGTATTCGCATATCCCAATCATGTTTTTAACCGGCAGTGAAGAAGATACCGCAGCGGCATTTGACGTTGGTGGGGTGGACTATATCGTAAAGCCGGTGGATAGCGATGCATTGCAAGCGCGGGTTATGACCCACTTAAAACTTGCTGCCACCTTAAAGGCATTGGATGAGACCAATATTCTGTTAAGTTCAGCCAACGAGCGTTTAGAGAAAAAAGTAGAAGCTCGAACGCGTGAGTTAGTGGCAGCGAACAGTAATCTGCGCAAAGAGATTAATGAACGCCGCAGTTTACAAGACAAACTGTCGTATTTGTCGCATCATGATTTTGTAACCCGCATGTACAACCGTTTTGCGTTGGAAGAAAAGCTCACCGAGTGCTTGGCATCTACACAAAAGCGCGAGAATAGTTTTCTGTGTCTAATCGATTTGGACCAGTTTAAAATTGTCAATGATACTTGTGGTTATGTGGCAGGTGATGAGTTATTGCGCCAGCTGGCAGAAATTTTGCGCGGTCAGCTCGATACTACCGATATCGTTGCCCGGATTGGTGGCGATGAATTTGCCATCTATTTTGAACAACCTGATATGGGTTTTGCAATTCAGAAAATCCGCGCCATCAAACATGCACTAGAGGCATACGAGTTTGAGTGGATGGACGAAAAATTTGTCCACAATGTCAGCATGGGCTTGGTGGAGGTCGATGAAAGTATAGATTCAGTCTCCCATTTAATGAGTGTTGCTGAGCGCACATGCTATCAGAGTAAACTCAAAGGAGGGGGTGAAATATCGGTGTACAACGTGACTCGCGCCCACGTTGATAAAACGCAACAACAAATGCGTTTGGTTCCGATTATCCGCAAGGCCATAGAGGAATCTCGAATTCAATTATTTGCCCAAGGCATATTTTCTGAGAATGGTGGATCATTGCAAAAAGCCGAAGTATTGTCGCGCTTAATTGATTCATCAGGCCGCTTACAGCCCCCCAGTTACTTTATTCCAGTAGCCGAAAAATTTAACATTATTGATGCTATTGACCGTTACGTACTCAGCCATAGCATTGCGCATCTAGCGGCTACTGACAATATCCAACTTTCAGTGAACCTAAGTGGGGCCTATATCGTTAAGGAAGGTGCCGCGAGCTTCATCAAACAACAATTACAAGAGCAACAGGTCGATGCCCAACGCTTATGCCTGGAAATCACCGAATCATCAGCGATCAGTAATCTGCAAGCGACCATTGAATTTATTCAAGAATTGAAAACCTTAGGCTGCGAATTTGCATTAGACGATTTCGGTACAGGCACGTCGTCTTATGAATATTTGAAAGAATTATCCATTGATACTGTCAAAATCGACGGCATGTTTGTGCGAGACTTGGAAAATGATGTAGTCAATCAGAAAATGATCGAGTCAATTGTCGGCATTGCAGTGGCGAAAGACATCAAGGTAGTCGCTGAGTGCGTCGAGTCGGTCGCCGCGAAAGACATCCTGAGTAAAATGGACATTACCTACCTTCAGGGCTTTGGCTTACACAAACCGGAGCCCATTGAGCAATTTCTAAAACCCTTTAAAGCCGATTAACCGACCTTTTCACTCAGCGTTCTGGTTAACGCCGGCATGATCCTCGCCCTACCCTCATTCTTCGCGGCGTAAAGCTGCGAATCTGCTTGGTCAATAATTTCGTCAGCACTAAGATCAATATCAACTGGGAATGTGGTGATTAATCCACCGCTAAAAGTCACTACGTCATGAACCGACGACGCACTGTGTGGAATATTCATTTCAACCATTTTGCCTAGCGCAATATTGGCCAATGCTAGCGCATCTTGTTGCGGCGTGTTTGGCATGATAACGGCAAACTCTTCACCACCGAAGCGCGCGACTAAGTCAGACGCTCGCTTAAACACGTCAGTGAGCAACTTTGCCACTTTGCGTAAGCAGGCATCACCACTGGTATGGCCGTAGGTATCGTTGTAAATTTTAAATTCATCAACATCCACCAACAGCAACGACAAGGGCTGACGCGCACGTTTGCAGCGATGCCACTCGCGCACTAGAGTCTCATCAAACGCGCGACGATTAGCAACCTCAGTTAGGCCATCGATACGTGCCAACTGATTGAGTAAGCGTGTTTTACGTAATAAATCAATCTGGATGTCTATTCGTGCATTTAATATGCGGTTATGCACTGGCTTGGAAATAAAATCATTGGCACCGAGCTCAAGAGAACGAATTTCATCATCTGTGGATTCGCTGCCTGTCATGACGATTATTGACGGTTGTGAGTAGGTATCTCGCCCTTCCCTCACCGCCTGACAGATTTCTAAACCGTTGCCATCGGGCAAATTTAGATCCAATAGGATAATATCAATCGGCTTTTGCTCTAAAATCGACAAGGCTTTAGCTTTAGATTTGGCAATCGATAGCACAAACCGATCACGCAATGTCGCAATCAGCACATTAATATTTACTGGATCATCTTCGACGATAAGGATTTGGTGCTTTTCCATGCCACGCACTCTTTTTCTAGTTTCTTTAATCATACCTGAGTTCAATTTCGCTGCAAGTATCTACTAACAGTTTAACTAGTGGCCTACTTGCGGCTATGATAGCCGTTAAACAATTTATTCTGTGGATCTATGCTAACAATTTATGCAGGCAAGCATGCTGCTCGTCGACTTCAGGAAGAAGGCTTTCACTCTGACTTATTTAGTGTTTTTTTAGGCGCTTCAGGAGGACCGAAGTGGTTTACCCTCTTTGGTCTCGACAAATACCTATTTGGCGAATTCTTTGAAAACCGCCAGCAGCCGCTGCAACTGGTTGGGTCCTCAGCGGGTGCATTCCGTTCTGCGTGCTTCGCCCAGCGCGATCCCGTCGCCGCAATTTGTCGTTTAGCCGAGCACTATTCTACGACTACCTATTCCGCTAAGCCGACGCCTATGGAGATCACCAACAAAGCGCGAGCGTTGCTGGATATCGTTGTTCCTGACGACAACGTCATAGAAATTATCAACAATCCAGTAATGAAAGCTCACTTCATCGTAGCCAAAACTCGGGGCTTAGTGGCGTCAGAGAAAAAATTCCTCCAACTTATTGGGCTAACACGCAGCTATCTAAGCAACAAAGTCAGCAGGCATTGGCTTAAACCACAATATCAACGCTTTGTTTTTCAAGCGCCATCCAGCGACTTCCGCTTTACCGATCAGATTGCGTTTCAGACGACACATATTAATTTTAACCCCGATAACTTGAAACCAGCACTGCTCGCCTCAGGCTCTATTCCGTTAGTCATGCAAGGCATACCTAACATACCCGGCGCCCCCAAAGGCATGTATCGTGACGGTGGGATCATTGATTACCATTTTGACCTTCACATCGATAGTGCGGAAGGCTTAGTGCTTTATCCACACTTTAGCGCGTCTCCACGAGCAGGATGGTTTGACAAATCATTGCCCCGGAGAGTCAGCGCGACCAATTATGATAACGTAGTCATGCTGGTACCCTCGGCCGAATTTGTTGCGCAACTGCCCTACGCAAAAATTCCCGATCGAGAGGACTTCACCCAACTAGAATCGCAACAACGGATAACCTATTGGCAACAGGTCTTAACTATGACTGAGCACCTAGCTGAGGATTTCCATGAGCTTTGCCAAGGTCCGATCACACGTACTATCCATCCCATAGATAGTCGCTGAGTGGCAAATTTCTTAACCCAGATCAAATCAGCCACAACGTGCTCTTCATTCGGCGCTGTAAGGTGTGCTAACCTGTGGGTCTGTTGAGTCCAATGTACGTATCCTATGCCCAAGCAAACTTTAGCCGTTCTGCCCGATACGATGGTGATCCACACACTGCCACCTGATGCTCAGATACCTACAGAAGTATTGCAATCACCATTATATTTCTTAGGTAAAACAGCAGATGAACTCTCTATCGTCGTGCCTGAATCTATCGACATTGAGGCAGATGACAGTGATGGTGATTGGCGGACATTAGAGGTACTCGGCCCATTGAGCTTATCCATGGTTGGAATAATGGCTAAAATCTGCAATGTATTAGCGCAAGCGAAAGTGAGTATCTTTGTACTTTCGACCTTTGAAACCGATTATTTTTTAGTCAAACAAAAGTCATTGGAAGCAGCCATCAAGGCACTTGAAAATGATGGTTACAGCGTAAATCGCTAATGCCAGATGAAACTCGGAAGCGAACAGCACTTTCTATTTCCGCACCATGCTCGGGCACATTACACCCGCTGGAGCATGCGCCGACCAATCTTCATACCCTTGGTTTATTAGGCCGTGGTGCCTTTATGAGGGTGAGTGGCTATCAATTATTTACTCCCTTTGACGCGCGCATTCTCACATTTTCAGCGACCGGTGACTTATTGAAATTACAAGCCGCTAACGGTCTGCAATTAGAACTGAGCTTTTACCCCTCAATACATTCGTTAAACGGCCTAAGGGTTAAGCGCCATTGCGACGTTGGAAATGAGGTGGCTCAAGGCAGCTGCTTAATGGATTTTGATCCACTGACTTGGCGACAATTCAATCATGAAATTGGCCTAGTAATCACCGTTTTAAATCCGGTAAAATCAATCGAATTAAACATACCACAAGCCACAAAAGGTAAGCAGATTTTAGCGCTTACTGATACGCTTATGAGCATTCATATTTAACGACTGAAACACGCATCATTATGACTATAACTCTGTATGGTATCGCCAATTGTGATACGGTAAAAAAGGCCAAAAAGTGGCTTGAACAACAACAAATCGATTTTCAGTTCCATGACTTTCGAAAAGATGGCATAAATGCCGATTGGGTAGCTGCCACCGCGCAACAGGTGGGCGTAGATGTGTTACTCAATAAGCGTGGCACCACCTTTCGCCAATTAGATGAAGATACCAAAGCCAACCTGGATAATATGCTCGCGGTGCAACTAATGACCGAACAACCAACCCTCATTAAGCGTCCTGTGCTCTACATCGACAATCAAGTGATGGTCGGCTTTAAGGCGGACGATTACGCCAAGGCATTTGCGCAATGAGTGATGTTCTAACCTTAGCCAAGGACCTAATCGCACGGCGCTCGGTCACGCCCGAAGATGCCGATTGTCAAAAATTGATTGGCGAACGTTTAGCGAGATTGGGCTTTGAATTGGAAACCATGGTGTTTGCAGACACCACGAATTTGTGGGCTCGTAAAGGTTCGAGCGGACCCGTCTTTTGCTTTGCTGGGCATACGGACGTGGTCCCGAGTGGACCAGAGAGTAAATGGACATATCCCCCATTTGAACCGACTGAGCATGATGGTTTGCTGTATGGCCGTGGGGCTGCCGACATGAAAGGCAGCCTAGCCGCTATGGTTGTTGCGATTGAGCGATTCCTCTCACAAAATCCGGATCATCAAGGCTCCATCGCGTTTTTATTAACCAGCGATGAAGAAGGTCCATTTATTAACGGTACAACCCGCGTTATTGATACGCTCGAAGCGCGCAATGAAAAAATCACCTGGTGTATTGTTGGTGAGCCTTCGAGTACCGCTTCCGTCGGTGACGTTGTAAAGCACGGGCGACGCGGTTCACTGACGGGTGATTTGGTAGTGCATGGTGTACAAGGCCATGTTGCCTACCCTCATTTAGCCCAGAATGCAGTGCATGCGATTGCGCCTGCGCTGACAATATTGACCGAAATACAATGGGACGAGGGAAATGATGATTTCCCACCGACCAGCTTTCAAGTATCCAATATCAATGCCGGAACTGGCGCCGGTAATGTGATCCCCGGTGAATGTCATATTTGTTTTAATTTTCGCTATTCAACT
Organism: Alteromonas sp. DYW1; assembly: GCF_059752595.1. NCBI lineage: Bacteria > Pseudomonadati > Pseudomonadota > Gammaproteobacteria > Alteromonadales > Alteromonadaceae > Alteromonas > Alteromonas sp. DYW1. The sequence goes on from NZ_CM186038.1 coordinate 2,243,810, forward strand.
GAAGTGACGGCCGAAATACTCACCCAAAGTGTCACTGACATTCTTGACCAACAGCAGTTGGATTACAGTATCAAATGGACATATAACGGCTTACCTTTTTTAACGCAACGCGGCGAGTTGGTTAACGCTGTTGAATCAGTAATACATGCTAGAACGGGCAACAAGCCGACGTTTTCAACCGCCGGCGGAACTTCGGATGGGCGCTTTATTGCACCCACGGGGGCGCAAGTCATTGAATTAGGTCCGGTGAACGCCAGTATTCACAAAGTCGACGAACACGTTCGGATCGCTGATCTAGATCTTCTAGCTGAACTGTATGAAGGTGTGCTGCATGAGTTATTGCTCCGATGAACGCCACGCATTTTCTCGGTCTCGATAACTCGCACTTGGTCAACGCAGGAGGCGACCACTGGTTATTGCCTGCCACGCACACAGCCTTGCAGGAAATGCAGATAGCAGCGCAAGCCGACGGTATCGACATACAGTTAGTTAGCGCCTATCGCAATTTTGCGCGTCAAAGCGCAATCTGGAATGCAAAATGGCAGGGAGACGCCGTTCTGCGTGATAAGCACAACCAGATCATTGATATTGCGTCGTTGAGCGATGTAGAAAAAATGCATGCCATTCTGTTGTGGTCAGCCCTACCCGGTGCATCACGGCATCATTGGGGCACCGATATCGATGTCTATGATCGCACTGCCGTTAAGCAGTGGGGCAAAGAGTTTCATCTTATTAGCGCAGAATATTGCAATGACGGCCCGTGCGCTAAGTTGAGTGATTGGCTGGATAGTCATGCCACACAATTTGATTTCTATCGCCCTTATCAAAAATACGTTGGTGGGATTGGCGCCGAGCCTTGGCACCTGAGTTATCGCCCTATTGCCGACGAAATTGCACAGGCATTTGATAAACAAGCACTATTCACCCTACTAAGTAAAAGCAACTTACTGGGATGGCAAACAATCGAGGCGCATTTCGATGAAATTTATTATCGCTATGTGCTCAACAAAGGGATCCCTATTTTATGAACGTTTGGTGGGTAGTAGTCATTATTGTGATTGTATTAGCGGTTATTTTAAGCAATATCATGCTCCTTAAGCATTCTGCTAAAATGCCTTTTAAATCAAGCCTCTCGGAAGCAAATCAAGCCCAAAAAGATAAACAAAAGCCGCAGTAGCGGCTTTATCAGCCAGCGCGATTACTGCTGAGGTGGGCCGACCTTATCTTGCGTTTGCGTGTCAAAATCACTGGCATTATGCCGTTCATGTAATTGCCCCGCAGGATCTCCCCAGGTGCGATTAACCATTTTTCCACGCTTTACTGCCGGTCGGGCAGCGATGCGTTCTGCCCACGCCAATAAATGAGTATAACTTTTAACATCAAGAAACTCGCCAGCTTCATAAAGATACCCTAACACCATTGCGCCATACCAAGGCCAGATTGCCATATCTGCAATACTGTAGGCATCACCGAGTATAAATTCACGCTCTGTCAAATGCTTATCGAGCACATCCAGTTGACGCTTTACTTCCATGGCGTACCGGTCAATCGGATACTGATATTTCTCTGGTGCGTAGGCGTAAAAATGGCCAAAACCACCACCTAACATCGGAGCACTGCCCATTTGCCAGAATAACCAATTTATACATTCTGCTCGCTGAGCGGGTGCCGCTGGAATAAAGCGCTGAAACTTGTCAGCCAAATAAAGCAAAATAGATCCAGACTCGAATAATCGCGTTGCGGGTTGAGTGGTAGTATCCAGCAGCGCTGGAATCTTAGAGTTTGGATTAACGGCAACAAATCCGGAAGAAAACTGTTCGCCTTCCATAATATCAATCAAAAATGCATCGTATTCTGCACCCGTTTCACCAGCAGCTAGTAGCTCTTCGAGCAATATAGTGACCTTCACGCCGTTGGGTGTCGCCACCGAATACAGCTGCAATGGGTGTTCACCCCGCGGTAACGATTGCTCATAGGTCGCTCCCGAGATGGGACGATTGATATTCGCGAACTTCCCGCCACTGGCTTTATCCCAGGTCCAAACTTTAGGTGGTACGTATGCATTTTTAGCCATTATGTTCCCTTGATATCGCAGTTATCAGATAGTTACAAACAAGACCGCGCAGCCAATAAAAAAATGTCTTATTCCTTAGGCGTCTGAGTAGCGCACCGCAGTACCGGCAATACTCACCATCAACATACTGCCTTTGTCACCAATCACCTGATAATCAATATCGATTCCGATAACCGCATTTGCCCCTAACATCCGTGCTTCCTGCTCGATTTCAGCAAAAGCAATTTTTCGTGCGCGCGTCAGCTCATCCTCATAAGAACCTGAACGGCCGCCGACAATATCGCGAATAGAGGCAAACAAGTCTTTGAATAAATTAGCCCCCATAACGGCCTCACCAACGACAATCCCATAGTAATTATCGATATTTTTGCCTTGTAAATGGTGGGTGGTAGTTACGATCATACTCGCTCCTTAGCGGTTAAATAGTTTTGTAGTTGTTGTTTAATATTCGCCACTTCAGTCGTTTTATAGGGCCGCGCAGGTACGGCATTCCAAATCGGGCTTGGCCACGCTGCGTCACCGACAAACCGTACAATATGGTGAATGTGCAATTGACTGACCACATTCCCCAAAGCTGCAATATTAAGCTTATCGGGCTTAAAGGTAGACTGCAAAAATCGACTGATGGTGTTACTCTCTTGCATCAGCTGGAGCTGCTGAGAGTCGCTTAGGTCGAGCAATTCGGTCACACCAGCGATGCGAGGAACCAGAATAAACCAAGGATAATTCGCGTCCTTATTCAATAACACTTCACATAAAGAAAATGAATACAAATATTCACAATCCTTAACTAAGCGTGAGTCGAGTTCAAAATCCTTATTCATCAGTTACACTCAGTGCTGTAGGAATGACCGTTAATAACGCCCGTTGTCCTCTTGCCACATTTGCATTGGGAAAAACAATCGCTTCCCCGTTATATTCAGCAACATACTCAACACCGCTTTCTGAGGCTAATACAGTGCCTTTGGGATAATCTGTAAAATTGGCAGTGTCGTCAGCGAAATGCAAAGTGAAATCATCTTCTTGTTTGTTGATAACCTGATTAACTCGGTAAATCAGTAAATCTTTCAGCGCAATCGCTGGCGGTTGATAATTGGGATCACAGACTAAACCGGTAATCGCCCGTTTAGCATCCGCAAAACGGGTCATATCGTTTTCACCAAAAGGACGCACTTTGCCTAGCTCAACGGTAAATCCATGGGCATTGAACTGGGTTGAAGAAAAATAACTAAATGTTGTCGTTGGGCTTTCCGACAATAAAATGGTGCGTACGCCACAATCGGCTAAAAATGCGAGCTGAGAGCGGCTATGGTTGCGGTTATGCAGCAGCGGATAAACCGCAAACTTCTCATTTTTCGACGCGCGAATAGCAGTATGTAAATCGTAATGTAGGCGATTCGCGACGTTGGTGTGTTGTTGATAAAACTGGGTCACTAGTTCTTCTAACTGCTTAGCTCTTAGGCGCTCAGCATTAGTTGCGCCCGGCCCTTCGCTATGCGCGCCAGAAAATAATCGATTCATATTCTCTGTACAGAAACGTTCAGCAATCTCCATGGCCGCCAAATTGCCAAAAATAAATAACACCGGGTGCGCGCATGTTGCCTGGTCAGTTAACAGATCCTGCACCAAGGCGTCGAGAATTTCTATCGGGGCGGTCTCATTGCCATGAATACCGCAGGACAACACGATGGCATTCGTAGACTCAGCAGCCGCGTGTGCAGGACAAAACTCGATGACACCTTCCGCATGACAGGTCACAGCGCTTCCATCGGGTAATGTATCGCTTACAGGTTTGCTAAAGAGTACGGGCTCTTGCCGACTTAAGGTTAAGAATCCTTCACGTGCAAAACGATTAATCAGTTCCATAGTTACCACTTTACGACTCAAATGCCACTATGGTAACTGATTCTGCTACTGAAGTAAGGCTTATGAAGAGCGTCTTTGCGCATGCAGTGGTGATGTTCCAACCGATATATCCTGCTGCGCAAACTGGATAAACTCATCAAATGGCAGTGCTTTAGTAAACAAAAAACCTTGCCCTTGCTCAATCCCCACCTCGCGTAACACGTGCAAATGATGAATAGACTCAATCCCTTCGGCAACCACCTGACAGCCCTTGGCATCACCAATCAATTTAACCGCCTGAATAATCGCTTGATTAATGGTGTCTTGCTCAAGCTCAAGCACGAAGGTTTTATCGATTTTGAGCGTATTAATCGCTAATTCGCGGATATACGAGAGATTGGAATATCCTTTACCAAAGTCGTCGATACAAATTGATAAACCCAAGTGGCGTAACTCGTCTAACTGACGCTTAACCATCAAACTGTTGGATAATGCGACGTCTTCAGTCAATTCTAACTCAAAACGTGATAACGGGATTTCATAGGTGGTTGAAAATTGTTGCAGATAGGAAACTAAGCGAGAATCGTAAAGTTGGGTCGGTGAAATGTTTACCGAAAGCGTTAACGTGAGTCCTGCTTGGGCAAAGCGCCGCATTTGTTTGAATGCATTTTCAATCGTCCAGTAACCCAATTCATTCATCATATTGTATGACTCGGCTGCCTCAATCAGAGGCCCTGGAAACAGCACACCATCGAGTGGATGATTCCACCGCAACAAACACTCTGCACCAATAATTTGAAGATCATCAAGCTGGATTTTAGGTTGAAAATAAAGCTCTAACTCGTTGTTGTCGAGCGCCCGCTGCAAATCGGCTTTTAAGGTCAAGCTACGTGCACTGACATGATCTTTGCGATCCAACAAAAAGGCAAAATTTTCATATTTATTTTGCTTAGCTTGTTTTAATGCCGCTTCAGCACGCGCGACGAAGTCAGTGATTTTGAACTGTGAGCTCTTACTGGCAGTGGCCCCCACATTAAAATCTGCGATAAAAGAGTGATCGGCGCGTTGAATGGGTGTTTTAAAATGCTCGACTAAGTGTTCAAACTTTTTATGCAGCTCAGATTCTGACAAGTGGCCGGCAAATAATAACGCAAACACATCACCACTGACCCGACCAAGAACTTGGGCATCTTTGAACAACATACCAATACGATTGGCAATAGATAGCAGGAATTCATCCCCAATATGAGTACCAAAACTAGTGGTTACATCGGAGAAACGGACAACATCAATGAGCATGATCGAGATCGCGTCATGTTGCTCCGCACATTGCTCTATACAATGAATAAACGCGAATCGATTAGGGATAGCGTTCAGTTTTGGGTGAATACGGCTCAAAAGGACATCACTGCTCATTGCCAATTTTCTTCGAGTGTAAAGCGAAATTTATGCTTTGACTAGCACTCACCCGCCATGTGTTGAATTTTTAAACGAAAAAGGCGGATCCTCCGCCTTTCATAATAATTATTCGTCCACTTTACAAGGGGTTAGTTGCCACACTCGCGAGACATAATCTTTGATTGAACGATCGGACGTAAACTTACCCATCATCGCCGTGTTCATTATCGCCATCTTTGCCCAGCGGGTTTTATCACGATAAGCCTCATCAACGGCTTTTTGCGCTGCCGAGTAAGACTCAAAGTCCGCTAAACACAAATACGGGTCGCCCCCTGATAGTAAACTGTGCTTCACAGACGCCAACTCGCCCGGTTTACCTGGCGTGAAATAATCACTTTCTAACCAATCCAGGACTGTTTTAATTTCACTATTTTTATAATAGTAATCATCTGGACTATAGCCCTTTTGTTTCAGAGCAGTGACTTCATCAACCGTAAGACCAAATATAAAAATATTGTCTTCGCCAACCTCTTCGGCAATTTCAATATTCGCACCGTCCAAAGTACCGACAGTCACCGCGCCGTTAAGTGCCAACTTCATATTACCGGTACCTGAAGCTTCTTTACCGGCAGTTGAAATCTGCTCGGAGACATCGGCGGCAGGGATCATTTTCTCTGCCAGCGACACGCGATAGTTGGGCAGGAATACGACCTGCAACTTCTGATTTACCCGCGGGTCGTTATTGATCTTATCGGCAACCTTGTTGATGGCATAGATAATATCCTTGGCTAACTTATAGCCTGGTGCGGCTTTAGCACCGAATATAAATACGCGCGGATGAATGTCGTAGCTCGGGTTTTCCAGTAAACGACGATACAACGCAAGAATATGCAATAAATTGAGATGCTGACGCTTATATTCGTGCAAACGCTTTATTTGAATGTCAAAGATCGCGTTCGTATTTACCGTAAGGCCGGTTAGCTCTTTGATTGTCGCTGCAAGAGCAACCTTATTGTCTTGCTTGACTTGCATAAACTGCTTTTGGAAAGCCTTATTGTCAGCAAAGGCGGCTAACCCCGTGAGCGAATCAAGATCCAGCGGCCATTGATCACCAATTTTTTTATCGATCAACGCGGATAACGCGGGATTACAGGCTTTTAACCAACGTCGCGGCGTTATACCGTTAGTAACATTAGTTAACTTATTGGGCCATAACTGATCAAACTCAGGAAATAAGTTTTGTTTCACTAACTTACTGTGAATTTCTGCTACGCCATTGACTCGGAATGATCCGATCACCGACAAATTGCCCATGCGGACCATCTTTTCGCTACTTTCTTCAATAATTGAAAGTTTGGCTTTGATCTGATTATTACCCGGCCACTGCTTTTCTACTTCTGTCATGAAGCGGTGGTTTATTTCATAAATAATTTCTAAGTGACGAGGCAGGATCTTCTCCAACATGCGTGCTGGCCATTTTTCCAAGGCTTCTGGTAGCAATGTGTGGTTGGTATAAGCAAAGGTTTTGGTACAAATTTCCCATGCTTTATCCCAGTCAAGCTCAGCCCGATCCACTAATATGCGCATTAACTCTGGGATCGCAATGGCTGGGTGGGTATCGTTCAATTGGATCACTACCTGATCGGTAAAACGGCTCCAATCATCACCATGGGCGCGCTTATAACGACGAATGATATCCTTTAACGAGCATGCGCAGAAAAAGTATTGCTGGATCAAACGAAGTTCTTTACCCGCTTCCGTTTCGTCATTCGGGTAAAGCACTTTGGAAATCGTTTCTGCTTGGACATTTTCACGTTGTGCATCGACATAACCGCCTGCATTAAACACATCCCAATTAAAATAACCTGATGACTGGCTTTGCCACAAACGCAGTACATTGACGGTTTTACCGCCGTAACCTACTACAGGGATGTCCCAAGGCACCCCTTTCACAATACTTCCTGGATGCCACTCTTTTTGGATCCGGCCATTTTCACCGTATTTGGTTTCCACATACCCATACAGCGACACTTCTTGAATTGATTCCGGACGGCAAATCTCCCAGGGATTGCCATAGTCACGCCAGCTATCTGGGCGCTCAATTTGCGCACCATTGCGTATTTCTTGGCGAAACAAACCATGCTCATAATGAATACCATAGCCTATGGCAGGCATTTCCATAGTAGCCAATGAGTCAATGAAACACGCGGCTAGACGCCCTAAACCTCCATTACCAAGCGCCATATCAGGCTCTTCTTCAAGTATGTCAGTCAAATTCACGCCGAGTTCAGTTAATGCTTCATTAGCCGTTTCAAACAAATCCAAATTATGCATATTGTTTGACAACAAACGCCCCATTAAAAACTCAGCTGAAAAATAATGGACTGCTCGCGTGTCGTTAAAATAGTGCGCTTTTTGGGTCTTACGTAGGCCCTCTAGAACAAGCTCTTGAATAGCGGCGCAAGTTGCTTTCCACCAAGCATGGTTGTTCGCCTTGTTCTCGTCGGTACCTAAGGAACAATGCAGATGTTTGACTATGGCTGACTTAAGCTCAGCCTTACTAAGTGCGGGAGATTGCGCTTCAGTTGCGATAGCAGCGCTGACAGCAGCTTTGTTTTTACGTGTTGGAGTAACTTTGGTATTCATGATCGGTTCTCATTGCTCAAAAGGTTGGCAATAGTTGTAATTAAACAACAGTTTTCTTGGTTATTACCCACCAATATAGCAATGAAAAAACCGAATATTTGTTAATTCTTTGTTAATTTATCAACTTTTTGCTGATTTTTTGCTCTTTTTTAACATTTTATTTACAAATTCACTCTGAATACGTTTGCAAAGTCACCATTGCATTGCTTTATTTAATTACTCCATCCACAATTTTTTGTGCTTCAGCAAGCAGTTCTTGTAAATGACTTTCACCTAAAAAGCTTTCAGCATAAATTTTATAGACATTTTCGGTCCCCGATGGTCGTGCTGCAAACCAACCATTCTCGCTAGAGACTTTCACACCTCCAATGGCGGCATTATTACCGGATGCATGTGTTTGGATTTGTGTTATTCGCTCACCGGCCAGCGTTTGGCTGGTTACTACATCCGCTTGCATTTGCGATAACGCTTGTTTTTGTTCTAATTCAGCTGCTACATCAATTCGAGTGTACACGGGTTCACCAAACTGTGCGGTTAGCTGGGTATAGCGCTGCCCCGGATCCAAATCAGTAATAGCTAAAATCTCGGCCGCTAACAGACACATAATAAAACCATCTTTATCGGTCGCCCATGGCGTCCCGTCACGACGCAAAAAGATACCCCCAGCGCTTTCCTCGCCAGCAAAACCAATCGTCCCGTGCGTTAAGCCATCAACGAACCATTTAAAGCCCACCGGCATCTCAGCCAAACCGCGTCCGAGATTGGCGCAAACGCGATCAATCATACTCGACGACACCAAGGTTTTCCCAACCAGCAGTTGCTCTGACCATTGCGGACGGTGTTGATATAAATAATCTATCGCCACGGCTAAGTAATGATTCGAATTCAACAGTCCTGCACTCGGTGTCACGATACCATGGCGATCAAAATCAGTATCGTTACCAAACGCTACATCAAAGCGCGGTGCCATATCGATCAATCCTGCCATCGCATAGGGAGATGAACAATCCATCCTTAATTTACCATCCTTGTCACGCCGCATAAATGCAAAACGCTGGTCAACCTGTGGGTTTACTACCTCAATATTTAACCCGTATTGCTCCGCAATTCGATCCCAATAGGCAACCCCTGCCCCTCCGAGTGGGTCACAGCCCATGCGGATTTTGGCATTGGCAATAGCTTGCATATCGATCACTTCATCTAAGGTGTCGATGTAGTGTTTGGCAAAATCTGTTTGCGTTACTTTGGCAGACTGCAAGGCTGCATTTAGACTAATCCGCTTAATTCCACGCCCACCATCACGCATGATTGCGTTTGCGCGAGTCTGGATCACATTGGTCACATTGGTATCAGCCGGACCACCGTGTGGCGGATTATACTTAAACCCGCCATCTTCAGGAGGGTTGTGTGAAGGCGTAATCACAACGCCGTCGGCCAGGCCAGAGCTTTTGCCGCGATTAAACGTCAAAATGGCATGTGAGATAGCTGGGGTTGGAGTAAAGCCGCCGCGCTCCTGAATGACGACTTCGACTGAATTCGCCACCAAAACTTCCAGCGCAGTGGCGTGTGCAGGTTCACTCAATGCATGTGTATCTTTGCCGATAAACAACGGGCCAGTAATCCCCTGTTTTTGACGATATTCCGCAAGCGCTTGCGATATAGCGGCTATATGGAGGTCGTTAAAAGAACCTAATAAGGCACTGCCACGATGCCCTGACGTACCGAATGCCACTTGTTGGCGCGGATCATCTGCATCAGGCTGCGTGGTGTAATACTCGCTGACAAGTTTTGCAACATTGATGAGTTGTGCCGGATCAGCGGGTTGTCCTGCCTGTGGATGAATTGCCATAGTAGATTCCTTATGTAAAAACGTTACGCTTGAGTTAATCCCGCAATAATTGCATCTTGTTGCGACGGCGAATAACCCAGTGTTTCAGTTACCTGCCGCAAAATAGCCGCTTTCTTCCCCGTATTATTATTGGTCACAACCCAATAGTCTGACTGCGGGATAGCTTTTGGATTAGTGCTACTGCCGGTGGCTAACAAATGTTCTTTCGATACTGCAAAGTAATCTCGGCCTTTACCCTTGATTGTAAGTACGCGCGAAAAGTCGGCTTGATGATGCGCGTGTAATTCACTCAGCAACAGTAAAAAACGCTCAACCACGGTATTGCATTGCGCAAGCGCTTGGTTATCTGGGATGAATGTTGCTGCAACCGACGAATCAATTGATGTCTGTGCGGCACCCGCTGCAGGAGTCGTACTGGGTGTTGCTGAAGCAGTTTCAATTGGCACAGTTACTGGAACTTGCGCTGCATCAGGTAATAACAAACGGCGTAAAATATCTGAAGCGTCTTCACCAATATACTTAGTTTGCGCCGCAATAAAGGCATAAAGCTCGTCATCGATGGTAATGGTTTTCATGCAAATCCTTATTATTTTTTGGCGCCTATTATAGGCATAGCAAAAGATAAAATCATGACAATAATCCGATTTACCTATACGTCGGTATCAAAAGGAAATCCTGATCGCGCAGCAAAACTCAGCTACAGTTTAAATAAGCGCAAAAAAGAGCTGATTATGAATAACACCATCGTCCCTATTATTTCGGCATTAGATAAAGTCATTATTGGTAAAACCCATGCCATCAAACTAGCGGTGAGTTGCTTACTGAGCCATGGTCATTTACTCATTGAAGATTTACCTGGCATGGGAAAAACGACCCTCTCGCACGCCCTTGCAAATCTATTCGGTTTGGATTACTCCCGTATTCAGTTTACGTCGGACTTACTCCCTGCAGATATGCTGGGGGCGAACATCTTTGATGTGCAGAAGCAGCAATTTACCTTTCATCCCGGGCCTATTTTTAGTCAAGTTGTGCTGGCCGACGAAATTAATCGTGCTAGCCCGAAAACCCAAAGCGCGTTGCTAGAAGCGATGGAAGAAAGGCAGGTCAGTCTGGACGGTGAAACGTACCCACTACCCACGCCATTTTTTGTTATTGCAACACAAAACCCCATGCATCAATCGGGTACCTATCCATTGCCTGAGTCGCAACTGGATCGTTTTTTAATGCGGATCACACTTGGCTATCCCAATTGGCAAGCGGAAAAGCAAATGCTACTAGAACAGCAACCGAGTACTCAAATGCCCATAGCATCGGCAGAAAAATTGCAAGAATGGCAGGCTCAAGTTAACACGGTGCACAGCTCAGACGCCGTTATCGACTATATTTTGCGCTTGGTTAGTCATAGCCGCGAATCAGGTTTGTTCACTAATCCACTATCTCCGCGAGCAAGCAAGGCGGTGTTGCGCGCGTCAAAGGCATGGGCTTGGATGGATGGGCGCGACTTTGTGATTCCTGAGGATGTGCAGCATATATTTGCAGCGGTTGCCGAACATCGTTTGCGTGTCCCCAACAGTGATGCCGATTTGTCGACGCGAGTGAGTGAAAAACTGCTCGCAGCTGTCGACCCCATAGCGGCCTAAACAATCCTTCGCCTGATTGTGGTTACTGCCGTAAAGACGAAAATTCGAAATCGCTGGCTCCGTTGGCTCGACCGGCGTATTCCACCTGCTCCTAGCCATCAACTTAATCTGAAGAACGTGTTTATCTTCCCTAGCCGATTTGGTTGGTTATTTATTACCTTATGCGTCAGTCTGTTCATTTTGGGTACCAATTATCAGAATAATTTAATGTTACTGCTGTGTTTTTGGTTGGTGGGTGTCTTGTTGATCAATTTACACGTCAGTTATTGGAATTTCGCTCGCTTACAGTTGGCAATTGCCTCATTTCCCGCGGGTTACGCCGGTGATAGTGTGACCGTTAAATTAACGACTCAAGCGCCGCAACAGTCGAGAATTGCCCACGGCCGCCTATTGGTATCAGTATTAAATAATCCGCAGCCGCAAAGTATTGACCTTGATGCTACTCAAGGGGGCACAATGCGCTACGAACTCGTCACACGTGGCGTGCATCGCTTGCCACGCTTAACCTTTGAAAGTTTCTATCCACTTGGTATTTTCCGCTGTTGGACCCATCTTGATTTTGCCCGAGATGTCATCGTATATCCAAAACCTCAGCCGTGTCAGATAAACCTAATACAGCAAGCTGATGCGCAAGAAGAAGGAGGCAGTTCTCTACCAACGGCCGGATCTGAAGATTTTGCTGGATTAAGCCAATATGTCGCGGGCGATAATATAAACCGTGTGGCATGGAAACAAGTCGCTAAGCAGCAACAATGGTTAAGTAAACGTTTTGAAGCAACAACTGCCGCCTCAGGTTGGATACGCCTAGCGATTATTGAATCAGGTGAGCTAGAACGGGCGTTGTCAGAACTTGCATACCAAGTGAATCAATGCAGTCAACAAAACATACGCTTTGGTCTCCAACTAGGAAGCATACAAATTCCGCCGGATCGGGGCGAAAGCCATCGAGTTACTTGCTTGCAAGCGCTGGCATACTATCCAGATGCACCACGGGGCTCAGCATGACCGCGGTTACTTCTCTGCAGCCCAATACTGGCGCTTCACACGAACGCAGTTTGTGTGTACTGATACTCGCTATCGCCTATGCGCTTGTGACGGCAACCATGTTTACTCCACTGTTGATTTGGATCCTGATCCTTGCGGCCAGCACCACTGCAACGCGCATCGTTTTATTTGCTCGCCCGAGTTACCAACCGCTAACCAATCGAAGTATTAATCTACTCGCGGTTCTCGCGGCTATTGCCCTCGCCTGGTTTAGCTTACAGCTTGGTCTGCTGCTGACGATGGTCAATCTTTTGGTGATGGCATGTGCGTTTAAACTGATGCGGATTAATGCTGACAAAGATATTCGTCAATTGGTGGCTACCCTATTATTTCTTGTCGGCTGTGGCTTTATCTTTCAGCAAGGCATCGCATATTCGCTCCTGTACATCATGATAACCATGCTTGTACTTGCTGCTCTACACAGTTTCAATGCACCCAGTTTACCCCTGCAACGCCACTTAAAGTCCATCGGTTTGATGCTTGCCCAAGCGTTACCGATAGCCGTCACTTTGTTTTTGATACTTCCTCAGTTACCGCCACTGTGGCAAATGCCGACCAGTAAACAAGCGCTCACAGGGCTTTCCGATAGCGTGACTGCAGGCGACTTTGCTGAACTCAGTCAGTCAACAGATTTAGCCTTTCGGGCCATTTTCACCGAGCAGCCGCCGCCCAATTATCAACGCTATTGGCGGGTTATGACGCTAGAAGCATTTGATGGCAAAACCTGGTCTATCAGTCCGTTGCGGCGCCAATTGAATCGCCAATACCAACAAGTAGGTCGTGAATTCACACCAGAACTGGATGGGCCATTTTGGCACTACGAAGTTATCGCAGAGCCCTCTCATCAATACTGGCTTTTTGCGCTGGATATTGCGCGTGCTCGCACCATGGGCGATACCCAAATCAGGCATGGTCATGAGTATCAATTAGTCGCGTCTCGGCCCCTAGTTTCTCCCGTGCGCTACGCGGTTAAGTCTTACTACACTGAGCCACTGGATCAAACGTTATTTAGTGTCGATCGGCGCATCAATCGTCAGCTACCAACGAGCGGAAACCCGCGAACCCAGCAATGGGTACAAGACCTTCGCCGGCAATATCCTGATCCCCAAACCTTTATTCAAGAACTGCAAGAATATTTTGTCACCACTGGCTTTCGCTATACCTTAAAGCCCAACCCAATGCCCAACGATCCTGTTGATAATTTCCTATTTGAGCACAAAGCCGGTTTTTGTGCTCATTACGCCAGTGCTCTCGCCTACATCTTGCGTTTGGCGGATATCCCCGCTCGCATGGTTACAGGGTATCAAGGCGGCGAAGAACTCAGCCCCAACGTGATCAGTGTGCATCAATATGATGCGCATGCTTGGGTTGAAGCTTGGTTTGATGAACGCGGATGGATACGACTGGATCCGACCGCTTGGGTATCTCCAGGCCGCATAGAATTTGGTTTAGAGCATGCAATGCGCGATGAAGGAAGTTTTTTAGAAGATGCTCCGTTGTCGCTGGCCCGCCTCAAAAATATTGAACTGTTGAATCAATTGCGTCTGTGGTTCGCAGAAATCGATTACCAATGGAGCAAATGGATACTTGGATTCGACAGTCAACAGCAATATGATCTGTTACAGCAGTGGTTCGGTGAGTTAACGGCGCAAAAGTTATCCTTTATTGGGGTTGGAGCGGTTATTATGATCAGCGTACTGATGAGCCTGTATATTCTCCCACAGCTACGTCGCCGCAATATGTACCCGATGAACACGGTTTATCATCAATGTAATCAACTGGTCGAGGATTTGACGGGTATCAAACGAGGTACCTTAGGAGCGTCCGAATACCTAGCCAAAGTGCGCGCAGATCTGCCCCCCGCCATAGCCAAAGTTTTTGCTGAAGCCACCCGCCATTATGTCCAAGCGGAATACCGTCAAACAGCCAATCTAGGGGATGAGAAAAAACTGTTAAGACAGATGCGACATTACCGTAAAAACCTTAAACAACAGATCGATAAAGTGACCTAGCTGCTTGGTTCCCTCGCAATTTACAATACTGATAGCGTCAACCTTGAGTTTCCTACTCAGCAAGTGCGGTTTATTATTAATACCATCAGAATGAGTCTAGCCATGTTGCAATGCTCCGCAGCCAATAGAGCAACGAGTAAACGACAACAGCTATCCCTAAAACTCAGCCATTGAACCGATGTTTAGCTTTGTATCTATCCGTCTTTTGAGCAAAAAAAAGGGCTCCGTATGGGAGCCCTTCATATGATCAACAAATGATCTTATTTCTTCGCGTCACGCGCTTTAACTTCTTCGATTACTTTCTCTGCCACGTTTTGTGGGCAAGGTAAGTAGTGGCTGAACTCCATTGAGAACTGACCACGACCTGAAGTCATAGTACGCAAGTGACCAATGTAACCGAACATTTCTGATAGAGGTACGTCAGCCTTGATGCGAACACCAGTAGCACCCGCTTCTTGGTCTTTGATCATGCCGCGACGACGGTTCAAGTCACCAATTACGTCACCTACGTGATCTTCTGGCGTGAACACGTCAACTTTCATGATTGGCTCGATTAACTGCGGGCCAGCCTTAGGAATTGATTGACGGAATGCACCTTTGGCAGCAATTTCAAACGCAATCGCTGATGAGTCAACCGCGTGGAAACCACCGTCGAACAACTCAACTTCAACGTCTAGTACCGGGAAGCCTGCTAGTACGCCCTGCTCCATCATAGACTTAAAGCCCTTTTCAATGGCCGGGAAGTATTCTTTTGGAACGTTACCACCCACAACCGTTGATACGAAATTAAAGCCACTGCCAGGTTCACCTGGACGAATGCGGTAATCAATCTTACCAAACTGACCTGAACCACCTGACTGCTTCTTGTGCGTGTAGCTGTCTTCAACTGGCTGAGTGATAGTTTCACGGTAAGCAACCTGCGGTTGACCTACGTTCAACTCAACACCGTAAGTACGCTTCAAGATGTCAACTTTGATATCCAAGTGAAGCTCACCCATACCTTTCAGGATAGTTTCACCAGAATCTTCATCGGTTTCGACTTGGAATGACGGATCTTCTGCAACCATCTTACCGATAGCTATACCCATTTTCTCAGTTGAACCTTTGTCTTTCGGTGCAACAGCAATCGAGATTACTGGCTCAGGGAATACCATCGCTTCAAGTGTACATGGATGCTTAGGATCACACAGTGTGTGACCTGTTTGTACGTTCTTCATACCAACAACCGCGAGGATGTCACCCGCTTGTGCTGATGAAAGCTCAGTACGCTCGTTCGCATGCATTTCAACCATACGGCCGATACGCTCAGTCTTACCGGTTGCTGAGTTAAGGATGGTATCACCCTTATTAAGCTTACCAGAGTAAATACGCACGAAGGTTAAAGCACCAAAACGGTCGTCCATGATTTTGAACGCCAACATACGTAGAGGCTCATCAACTGAAACTGTTGCAACTTCACCAGTCTCATTACCTTCTTCGTCAGTCAATGGCTGAGGCTCAACTTCTGTCGGGCTAGGTAGGTAGTCAACCACACCATCCAGAACTAACTGAACACCTTTGTTCTTAAATGCTGAGCCACAGAATGTTGGGAAGAAGTCTAGTGCAATCGTACCTTTACGGATACAACGCTTAAGATCTTCAATTGACGGCTCTTCACCATCCATATAAGCCATCATCAACTCGTCGTCTTGCTCAACAGCAGTCTCAACGAGTTGCTCACGGTATTCTTCTACTTTATCAACCATATCCGCCGGGATATCTTGTACTTCGTAATTTTCAGGTAAACCTGAGTCATCCCATACGTATGCTTTACGCTCGAGTACGTCTACTACACCAACGAAATCATCTTCGATACCGATAGGGAGTGTCATAACGAGTGGGTTTGCGCCAAGTACTTTCTTGACCTGACCAACCACGCGATAGAAATCCGCGCCCATACGGTCAAGTTTGTTAACGAAGATGATACGTGCTACTTCAGATTCGTTAGCATAACGCCAGTTAGTTTCTGATTGCGGTTCAACACCACCAGAACCACAGAATACGCCTACACCGCCGTCTAGTACTTTCAAAGAACGGTATACTTCAACGGTGAAGTCAACGTGCCCAGGAGTGTCGATGATGTTAAAACGGTGGTCTTTCCAGAAACAGGTTGTTGCAGCTGACTGGATAGTAATACCACGCTCTGCTTCCTGCTCCATGAAGTCGGTTGTTGATTCACCATCGTGTACCTCACCGGTTTTATGGATTTTACCGGTAAGTTTAAGAATACGCTCAGTGGTCGTGGTTTTTCCCGCATCAACGTGCGCGAAAATGCCGATATTTCTGTATTTTGATAAGTCTGACATAGCCCTACTTCGTTATTGGTTCGAGGAAAAAAACGGCGGGGATTATATAGGATTTCTGGGTGACTTTTATACTTTTTTTACACTTATTGCGAAAAAAAGTGGTTTATCTGCTCTCAAACACCAGAATTCACTAATAATTATGTTTTGGGCATGATGCTAACCGTGACTTCATCACGATTATGATAAAGCTGTTTACAGCGGATCCAAAATGAATCCCCCAACCCTTGGCGCAACCCTATCAGTAATTCAATAACGGTGTCATAGCGTTTCTTCATGGGTAACTTCAGATTAAAAATTGCCGCCTGTGCATAGCCTTTTTGCAACCATTGCTGCATCAACACGGCTACACGATCAGGCCGTTCAATCATATCGCAAACCAATAACTGGGCACTGCCATACTGTGGTTTGTATTTAAAGCCATCCGCTGCAAAGTAGCTCACCTGCCCGGTTTGCATTAACGCATCAGCCATTGCACCATTATCTACCGCCTCAACGTGCATACCGCGGCGCACCAATTGATAGGTCCAGCCGCCAGGGCAAGCACCTAAATCTACCGCTCGAGCGCCCTCACGAAACAGCATTTGCCGCTCACTGTCTGTCAATAGATCAAGAATGGCTTCTTCCAACTTGAGAGTAGAGCGGCTGGGGGCCGCCGGCGGAAACTTTAGCCTATGAATGCCATTCACATGCGGCGAGTGCTGCTTGGGCAAAGAGTAGCCCACGAAACAGCGCGCAAAATCATCGATGAACACGCGTAAGCAGGGCAAATCATTGCGCTCCTTAGGCGCGAGGTAGTGATGTTTGCGCAATGCTTGACGCAGTGGAACGGCAAACTTTTTGGCAAAGCGTGCCACACCTTTACCGCTCTCGGAGTCAGGATATTCGACCTCAAGGGAACCCATTAGCGTGGGTACTGATGAAACTTCTTGTACTGCCGTTACCGCATTATCTAAGGCAACGGTAATCGCCTCAACGCGCTGCTGTGCAGGGAATGGTTCGACATCGGCGATAATAGCGAACAATTGCCGTACAAAAATCAAATCGCTCACGGCTAGTTCGCGGATCACCACATGGGCTGCGTTATCTGGCACAATAAACCGTACATAACCATCTCCTGACCGCAACACAGGATAACCATAGACACCACGTTCGGCCAAAACACTGGTTAATTCGCCAGCCACGTCTTTCTCGTACCCTACCCGACAGTAGGCTAATAGTGCTGACGAATTAGTCATCTGAATGCCTCAATTGCCGCAATAGTTTCACTCCGCTAACCGACAAAGCCCCCCAGCCTAAAATGAATGCCACACCACCCACAGGGGTTACCGGACCAAGTATTCGCCAGTTAAATACGCTTAATCCATATAAGCTACCACTAAACAGTATGATCCCGACGACGAAGCAATAACCCGCGAAGCAGATAGTGCCCTTTGCCAGCTGCCATTGCGGTTGCACCAGCGCCAATCCACAACCAACTAATGCCAGCCCATGTATGAATTGATACAACACGGCTGTGCGGATAGTTGTCAATGCTTGCTCAGATAACAGGCTCTTAAGGCCATGCGCGGCAAACGCACCAAGCATCACAGCAAGCCCACAACAAACCGCCGCTATCACTAAAAATCGAGCTGCTATGATATCTGATTTTACCATTTTGCGATCCAATCGGCGGCCTGAAGGATGTGCGTTTGCTGCGATAACCCAGATGATTTACGTGGCTTAAAACTGTGATCACCATCAGCCAGCCAGCGCACATTTACCGCAGCGGGTAATTGCAATTCCATAATCCGGGCATGATTTCCGAAGGTATCCCGCTCGCCTTGGATGATCAGCATGTTGCAGGGTAATTGTGCTAGATGCTCGACTCGCAACTTATCCGGTTTCCCCGGTGGATGGAAAGGATAACCGAGTGCAATAATGCCATTCACATGCTCTACTTGCCGACCTTGTTCCGCCGCCCACAGACTCATCATACGGCCGCCCATGGACTTGCCACCCAGTAATAGAGGCATACTCGACTGATACTCATGTGCACTGGTCACTTGGTCTACTACGGTAGAAATTGCATCCAGTAATTTCGGCGCGCGATCGGGTGGGCGCTTCTTACCCGTTGATTCTTGGATTTGCATGTACGGAAAGTTAAACAACCACGTTAACACACCGCGCTCAGCAAGTGCCGTTGCCATACTTTGCATAAAATCGGATTGCATACCCGCACCTGCACCATGCGCAAGGATCAATTGCAGATGTGGTGTAATGCCGTTAGGCGGTTTAAAGCATTGCATCATTTTCGTAATCAACTTCGTTATGGATCCACTCGCGAAAGGCCACAATTTTGCCCAAATCCACTTGGTTTTCTTCACACACCAAATAAAAACTGTCTTTACTTTTTAGTTTTTCTGCAAAGGGCGCAACCAAACGACCAGCTTCAATTTCAGGACGGGCCAAAATGGTATTACCCAGTGCAATACCCTGACCCAATGCGGCTGCCTGCAAGACCATCATTGAATGACTAAACATCGGCCCCTGATTGACGTTTACACCCTTTACATTGAATTGACGTAAATAATTGATCCAGCCTTCGCGACTTGAGTCATGCAGTAACACGTGAAATTTAAGGTCTTCTAAAACTTCCAGTGGTTTGTTGCTTGTCAGTAAAAGCGGCGAACACAAAGGCGTAAGATACTCCGCATGCAACGGCTCAGCATGTAGTCCCGACCAACGCCCCCGGCCATAATAGACAGCAATATCGGTATCCGCCTGTAAAAAACCCTCATCATGGTCGACCGCCTTTATGCGTACGTCAATGTCTGGATTGTGCTGCGAAAAACGACTGATCCGGGGGATCAACCACTGGCTAGCAAAACTCGGCGGTGTCGCTACCGTTAGCGCTCCTTTCGCTCCCTTGGCTAACAAGCGCTCCGTTGCATCTTGCATATGCCTAAATGCGTCACGTAATTCCAGATAATAGCTTTGGCCTTCTTCAGTAAGCAGTAGCGCCCGGTTCTTGCGTAAGAAGAGCTTCATACTAAGGTACTCTTCCAGCGACTTGATTTGATGACTCACCGCCGCTTGGGTAACGAATAATTCATCCGCTGCCTTAGTAAAACTTAGATGACGAGCGGCAGCTTCAAACGCTTTTAGCGCATTTAACGGAGGCAAGCGTCGATTCATTTCAATCTCATTCGGTTATCAGCATGACAATTATGCTACAGATGCATTAGTTTTTCTAATTTAAATATTTAATTTTTGTCAGTATAACAATTCAAATAGTTGCGTATAATTTACTCAACTCGAAACATAAACCACTATAAATAAAGACTATTTTATTTAATCGAATGTTAAAAACAAAACAGATTTTTAACAAATTAAATTAACTTAAATACTGTAAATGACCATGCAAAAAACAATGATTACTCTTACTTTAATGACCTTTGGGTTTAGCGCTACGGTGCCGGCATATGCAAGCAGCGAGCAAAACGAAGTGTTAACTCAACATGAATTGCACGTTGCCATCGCCGACACGCTTGCGCAAAACATGCAAACACTTGAAGCTCCTGCGATATCGCAACAAATTGCGGCAGCCCTTAAACAATCAACACTGCAACATGAAATTGACCAGCGCTTAGATCTTGCGCGTCAAACGTTACCACGCAATCAATTTAAAGTGATTATTGGCGAGTAATTAAACCCTGTTGCCATACTGCGCCTAATGCAATGGCGTAAAAAACCGCATGTGTCGACTGAGCGTGCCCGAGCACGCTCAGTGTAGAGAGAATACCTTACGAAGCACTGGTATCCAATGGCGCGAACTGCTTCACCAGTTCATCCACCGCTTGCATTTGTGCCAAGTATGGCTCTAATTTATCCAATTGCAACGCGCATGGGCCATCGCATAACGCCTGATTTGGATCTGGGTGTGCCTCAATAAATAAACCCGCAAGACCCAGCGCCATACCTGCTCTGGCTAACTGCGCAGCTTGCGCGCGTCGTCCATCAGCAGAGTCACTGCGACCACCGGGTTTTTGCAAAGCATGGGTAGCATCAAAAATGACTGGGGCATAGGCCTTCATTTCGTCCATGCCGAGCATATCCACAACAAGGTTATTGTAGCCAAAGCAGCTGCCGCGTTCGCACAATAAAATGTTCTCGTTACCGGCCTCAGCAAATTTCTTAATAATATGCCGCATCTCATGCGCCGCTAGAAATTGTGGTTTCTTTACATTGATAACTGCACCTGTTTTAGCCATTGCGACTACCAAGTCAGTTTGTCGAGCAAGAAATGCGGGTAGCTGAATAATATCGACCACTTCGGCAACTGGGGCCGCCTGATAGGGCTCGTGCACGTCAGTAATAACTGGCACCGAAAACTGCTGCTTGATCTCACTGAAAATCTTTAGCCCTTCCTCCAATCCCGGTCCACGATAGGAGTGCACCGACGACCGGTTCGCTTTGTCAAATGAGGCCTTAAAAACATACGGGATATTTAACTTTTGTGTGACTTCGACATAGTGCTCCGCAATGCGCATGGCAAGATCGCGCGACTCCAGAACATTCATACCACCGAACAACACCATTGGAGCATCGTTGGCAACGCGAATATCAGCAACGTTGACATGAGTAATCATACGGCGCCTCAGAAGAATAAGGGTTGTTTAGTAATAGCAACTTTGGCGGTTATTGCCAAACACACCAGTGCGGCTATAAATGCGCCCCATTGACCACCTTTAGTAGTGGCTTTCTTCAATGCAATTAACCCAAACACGATATAGGCAATGACGCCGGCTAGTTTTACCGTTAGCCATCCGTTGACAATCGGATACTGACTCAGCAAAACGCACAGTACTAAAGCTGAGGCTAATAACACTGTATCAACGATATGCGGCAATATCCGCAGCCACTTTTGCTGCAACATTGCGGCATTCATTTGCAGCAAAACAAAGCGGAATATAAATAACAGAATGCTAAGTGCAATAGCGGTGAGATGAAGATGTTTCATCATCATATACATAGGGGGCTCCTTCGCCTCAGTCTGAACAGGGATGTTGTGTTTGAATGGCCTTTATTGCATCCAATTTGGCCAGCAAAATAGTCACTAATTGGGGATCAAAGTGCTTGCCGCTTTGCTCCTGAATATGGTCAACCACACGATCTAGAGGCCAAGCCTCTTTGTGTGGGCGTTTATTATAAAGCGCATCAAAAACATCCGCTAACGCGGTAATGCGAGCCTCGATAGCAATATTTTCACCCTTTAGACCATGGGGATAGCCTGTACCATCCCAGCGCTCATGATGCTGATGAGCCAAAACCGCCGCTAATTGAATAACTGGACGTTCTGAATCTTTGAGGATATCAAAGCCAAATTGCGTATGACGTTTGATCTGTTCACGCTCGTCTTTGCTGAGTTCTTCTGGCTTCTGAATGATTGCATGTGGGACCTTTGTACTGCCAATATCGTGCAATGGCACGGCCATACTAAAACGCTCGACATGCGCCTCGTCAAACTCTAGCTCTCGGGCGATTAACTCACACATCAAACGCATCCGCTGCAGTTGCTCACCAGAGACTGTTGCATGTTCCATCGCCACGCCCAAGCGTTCGATTACTTCTTGTTGCGTGTCTTCGATATCACGTGTGGCAAGCACATTTTCAAAGGCATATTGCACATTTTGCGCAAAAACATCGACTAACAGTTTATCGTTCTGACTCAATTTACGCGGTAAACCGGATAGATATAACAGCGAACCACGTTTCGATTTGCTGTGACAAAACGCCACCAAATGGTCATCACCGTAGACGATATCCTCTTGCGCAAGTGCCTGCTGACATGACGTTAATTGCTGACCATTGACCACATCCGTTAAAGGTTTCCCTTCATAATTCGCATATTCCCCATTACCCACGAAGATATATAACTCATCCGAATTTGATTGATAAAACGGCTTAGGTGTAGCAACGGCACTGGTGATATAAGCAGCATCTTTGGAACACCCGAGAATCGAGGCTAACTGTTGGACCAGCCCCTGAATAAAGGTTTCCAGTGAACGAGCGCAATAGAGGTCTGAAGAAGCTTCGACAATTTTTTGCAGACCTGCACGGTTCTCTTCAATAACAATAATGTCGTTATAGGAACGTAACGCCGAGATAACAACAGTAAATAACTTCTGCGCCGTCAATTCGGTCTTTGATTTGTAATCATTAATATCGTAATTAATGATTACGTCTTTTTCTGGCGCTTGGCCCGGCTGGCCTGTACGCAAAATGATACGACAAAAATGATTGTGCAATTCGTCACGAATATACTCTGCCACTTGCAGGCCAGAGTCATCTTCTTCCATTACCACATCCAACAACACCACCGCTATATCGTGCTGTTCTTGGAATATCTGCTTCGCCTCCGCTCCCGAATACGCGCTGACGAACTGCAGCGTTTTGCCGTTAAATACAAAGTCGCTAAGGGCGAGTTTGGTGACCGCATGAACTTCAGGTTCATCATCAACGATTAGAATTTTCCATCTACCACCTGACACCTCAAGCGGGTCGTTCGAAAGCTCTTCAGGTTCATCAACAAATAACAATTCATCATTCATGCGCGCTGCCTTTACTTCTTATTATTGTGGCGAAAACCAGGAACCTATCGTAATCCGCGGCAAATGCTGAAGGTCAAGCACCGTCTTGATAGACTGAAATCCGGTGTCTTTAAGGTGCTTTTGCACGTGCGGCCCCTGCTGATATCCATGTTCTACCATTAACCACCCGCCATTAGCAAGAAACTCAGGCGCACGGCGTATAATTTTCGCCAGATCCGCGAAACCATTGTCAGCCGCCGTCAGTGCACTGTGAGGTTCAAAACGCACATCCCCCTCTGTTAGGTAGGGGCTATCAGGTTCCACATAAGGTGGATTGGAAACTATCAAATCAAACGTTTGCGCGCCCAACGCCGAGTACCAGTCACTGCGCACAAAAGTCGCATTAGGAATAGCCAATTGTGCACAATTTAACTCAGCGAGGGACACAGCATCGATTGATTTGTCTACGCCAATAACGTGCCAAGTCGGCCGTTCTTTGGCCAACGCGAGGGCGATGGCTCCGGTACCTGTGCCTAAGTCACAGACCCGTGCTTGTGAATGCGTGACATGCTGCAAAGCGGTTTCCACCAAAACTTCAGTTTCTGGTCGCGGGATCAATGTTGCTGCTGAAACCGCAAGCTCAAAATCCCAGAAGGCCCGCTTACCCGTAATATAAGCAATAGGCTCCCCTTGCAGACGTCGCTCAACGGCTTGTGTCAGTCGTTGCTGTTGCTCTTCCGTTAGCGGTTGTTCTGGATAGGTAAACAAATACCGGTCATCACACTGCAAAATCGCTTTTAGCAAGACGCGCGCATCAAGTGCAGCAGTGTCACTGCCAGAGGATGCCAACCGTTGGCGGCTCTCACGCAAGGCGAGATCCAAACGCATGAGACTTATTCCTCAGCAAGTGCAGCAAGCAAGTCCGCTTGATGCTCCTGTCGGATCGGCTCCAACAGCGCATTCAGATCGCCTTCAATGACGTCATCTAATTTATATAGCGTTAGGTTAATTCGGTGATCAGTTACGCGACCTTGTGGAAAATTATAGGTCCGAATACGCTCTGAACGATCGCCACTACCAACCAAACTTTTACGCGTTGAGGCTTCTTCAGCGGCACGTTTATCCTGTTCAATCTGATTCAGTCTGGCATTTAACACAGACATCGCTTTGGCTCGATTTTTATGTTGTGAACGCTCATCCTGACACTCTACGACTACGCCGGTTGGAATGTGCGTTATGCGGATCGCAGAGTCAGTTTTGTTAACGTGTTGCCCCCCTGCGCCCGACGCTCTAAACGTATCAATGCGCAAGTCTGCAGGATTGATTTCTATGGCTTCTGATTCGGGTACCTCGGGTAACACCGCCACTGTACAGGCAGACGTATGAATGCGGCCCTGTGATTCGGTTTCGGGTACCCGTTGCACACGATGACCGCCGGATTCAAATTTCATGATCCCATAAGCGCCATCGCCTGAGATATTGGCGATCACTTCTTTAAAACCGCCATGCTCTCCTTCACTGGCGCTGACAACCTCCATACGCCAGCCGCTGGTTTCTGCATAGCGGCTATACATCCGGAACAAATCTCCCGCAAAAATGGCAGCCTCATCGCCGCCCGCGCCAGCACGGATCTCAATGAAGCAATTGTGATCATCGTTCGGATCACGCGGCAGCAAAAGAATTTGCAACTCTTGTTCAAGTTGATCAATTTGCTCTTTCGCGGCCTTATACTCTTCTTGTGCCATTTCCCGCATGTCAGCGTCATCTTCATTCATCATTTCCGACGCAGATTGCAAATCTTCTTGTGCTTGCTGATATTGATTAAATGCCTTAACCACCGCTTCTAATTGTGCAAACTCTTTTGATAATGCGCGAAACCGCTCTTGATCGGCGATAACTTCCGGAGCACTTAATAGGGCCTGCACCTCTTCAAAGCGCTCCACCAATGACGTTAATTTCGCTACCACAGATTCTTTCATGTGACTCTCTTAGTTGTTCTTGTTGTGCGGCGTTGTCTCAAGCTCAAAAGCATCTGACAGCGTCCGTTTTAGTTCTTCATCGTTGCGCTCAATCGCAACATTTAGCGCTTTAGTTGGCGCATGCATCAAATAATTGCTCAGTTTATGCGTCAATTCTTGCAGTAACTGGTCAGCATCCTTGCCTTCCATTAATTGTTGCCGCGCATTACTTAGAATAGCGTCCGCTTGCTCTTTACTGCGCTGTCTGTAAGTGCGGACTAAATCGATCGAGTCGCGACTTTTCTTCCACGTTTCATAGGCCTTGGACTGCTCTAATATCAGCGTCTCGGCTGCTTCAGCGGCATTTTGCCGACTCGCAATATTTTCCTCAACAATGTGCTGCAAATCATCCACGGTATATAAAAACGCGTTATCCAGCTCGGCAACTTCAACTTCAACATCTCTGGGCACGGCCAGATCAACAATGAACATAGGCCGGTTTTTGCGCACCTTAAGCGCATGTTCAACCATGCCTTTACCAATCAGTGGTAGCTGACTTGCCGTACTGGAAATTATAATATCTGCTTGGCCAAGGTGAGTTGGCAATTGTGCCAGCGTTAATGCCTCTGCGTTTAACTGTTGTGCCAGTGATTCGGCGCGCGCTAGCGTTCGATTAGCCACCATGATCTTTGCAACACCCTGCTCTTTAAGATGTTGCGCGACTAATTCGATGGTCTCACCCGCCCCCACTAACAATACCGTCTGCTTATCTAACTTGGCGAATATATGCTTGGCTAATTGCACGGCTGCGTAGGCAACAGAAACCGCATTATTACCAATTTCGGTTTCGGTACGCACCCGTTTCGCAACTGAAAACGTATACTGAAATAAACGCTCCAGTCCATTCCCCACAACCCCCGTATGCTTGGCATCATTAAACGCCTGCTTTACTTGCCCAAGGATCTGCGGCTCCCCTAACACCAAAGAATCTAGACCGCTGGCAACACGCATCATATGTTGTACTGCATGGTCGCCAAAATACGTGTAACAGTGTTGCTCAATTGCTGCATCATTGAGGGCATGAAACTCAGCCAACCAATGCCTCAAATCCTTGGCGCCAGCTTCAGAATCTTCGTTTTCTGCCAGTGCGTATATTTCCGTACGGTTGCATGTTGAAACAATCACAGCTTCTTTCGCTTGGCGTTTTTCTTTTAATGACAATAGCGCTTCAACAAGGCTGTCAGCATTGAACGCAACTTTCTCGCGCAACGCGACAGGTGCAGTTTTATGATTGATTCCGAGTGCAATTAAGGTCATTGAGTACTGATGTGACTGAAAGCCCCGGCATTGTACGAAAAACGCCAATTGAAAGAAAGTACCGGACTCGCCGTTATTTCCCAACACACGCTGATTACTGATATATTATTACGCATTACCGATATCCATGCGCTAGGATGCCCCGTTTCATATGCGTCGACTGATAGTTATTGCCTTTTTTGCACTGGTTACTTTGACTGCGTGTAAAACGCCACCGCCCTTACCCGACCTGATCAATATAACTGCAAATGATGAACGACTGCTCTCTATGACGCATTGGAACCTGAGTGGCCGTCTCGCTTTTAAAAGCGAACAGGAATCCTTTTCAGCCTATATCCGCTGGCAACAACGAGGCAATGACTACAGTCTTGTGCTTAGCAACTTAGTCGGCGTTACCTTGCTTGCCCTGACGGCAAACGAAAGTGGTGTAACCCTAGAAGCAGATGGTGAAACTTATCAGCACGACGATGCTGAGACCTTAATTTACGAAGTTAGCGGTTGGCCTATCCCTGTTGCAGATATGCAGTTTTGGGTGAAAGGCTTGGCTCGTCAAAGCGACTGGGTAAAACGCAATCAACAAGGCCTTATCGAACAATTGCAGGTACTACAGAGTCAGCCACAGTGGCAAGTTGACTATGCCCAGTATACCCAATCACAACAGACTGTACTGCCGCAACTATTAACGATCCGGCAATCACAAAACCTCTCTTTGAAGTTAAAAATTAACCAATGGGAAATCTTATGATCTGGTGGTCATCGCCGGCGAAGCTCAACCTTTTTCTGCACATAACCGGGCGTCGGGACGACGGCTATCATGAGCTACAGAGTGTATTTCAAATGCTCGATTATGGTGACCGACTCGCCTATACAATAACGCCTAAAAATCCTGCTATTACACTTGCAAACCCTATTCCTGGCGTAGCCGATGAGGACAATCTAATCATCAAAGCAGCGCGTTTGCTCCAGCGTAATGCTGGTGTCGCACACGGATGTCGCATTTACCTGAATAAAGTAATGCCCATGGGGGGCGGGATTGGTGGTGGCTCATCGAATGCGGCAACCACACTCAGGGTTTTAAATAAATTATGGGAATGCAATTTAACGGTGTCTGATCTTGCTGAGCTGGGATTGCAATTAGGCGCTGATGTACCCGTTTTCGTGCACGGGCACACGGCCTTTGCTAATGGTATCGGTGAAGCCTTAACGCCAATACAAGTCGCTCCACATTATTATCTGGTGGTCCATCCTGGATGTCATATTTCAACTGCCGAAATATTTGCTGCTCCGCAATTGCCAAGAAACAGTGCTACGATTGCTGCCAGTGACTATGATTTTGCGCAAACACGCAATGATTGCCAAGAACTGGTAATTAATCGCTATCCCGAAGTTGCAAAATTATTACAGTGGTTGATAAACTACGCACCGTCGCGAATGACGGGCACTGGTGCCTGCGTGTTTGCTGTTTTCAACCACAAAAGTGCCGCAGAAAGTGCCTTACGGGCTTTACCTTCGCAATGGCAAGGCTTTGTAGCTAAAGGGGTTGACCACTCACCGCTGTTAGCGGAACTGGAAAAACAGACGAATACTTGCGTTAGCGAATAACGTGAGCGTCGCGTCAATGAGCAAATTTATTGGGGTATAGCCAAGTTGGTAAGGCAGCGGGTTTTGATCCCGCGATTCGTTGGTTCGAGTCCAGCTACCCCAGCCAAATCATGAACAAATGCACTGAGGATAGACACGTGCCAGATATGAAGCTATTTACCGGTAATGCCGTACCGGAGCTTGCCCAGAAAGTTGCCGATAGACTCTACACTAAACTGGGTAATGCCAGTGTCGGTCGTTTTAGCGACGGTGAAATCAGTGTTGAAATTCATGAAAACGTCCGTGGCTCGGACGTTTTTATTATCCAGTCCACGTGTGCGCCCACCAATGATAATTTAATGGAATTGATCGTGATGATAGACGCTTTACGGCGCGCATCAGCAGGCCGTATTACGGCTGTAATTCCTTATTTTGGTTATGCCCGACAAGACCGTCGTGTGCGTTCCGCGCGGGTGCCAATTACCGCGAAAGTGGTAGCAGATTTCCTTTCCAATGTCGGGGTTGACCGCGTGTTAACTATCGATTTGCATGCAGAGCAGATCCAAGGGTTCTTTGACGTGCCGGTAGACAATGCTTTTGGTACACCAATCCTGTTAGATGATATGTGTCGACGCGATTTCCACTCACCGGTCGTAGTGTCGCCTGATATCGGCGGCGTAGTGCGTGCTCGGGCTACAGCAAAATTACTCAACGATACTGATCTGGCGATTATCGACAAACGTCGACCGAAAGCTAATGTCGCGCAAGTCATGAATATCATCGGTGATGTTAACGACCGTGATTGTATTATTGTTGATGATATGATCGACACAGGGGGCACCTTAGCTAAGGCGGCCGAGGCACTAAAAGCACATGGCGCACGAAACGTATACGCCTACGCGACGCATGCTATTTTCTCAGGTAATGCCTGTGAGAATCTGCGTAACTCTGTGATTGACGAAATCATCGTAACTGACTCGATTCCACTGAGCAAAGACATGCAGAAGTTAGCCAAGGTTAAACAATTAACCTTGTCGCAAATGCTGGCCGAAACCATTCGCCGTATTAGCAACGAAGAATCTATCTCGGCAATGTTTGAGTATTAAGCGCTTCTTCAACCCAGAAAGCTTCAGTAAATCCTGAAAACAGCGGCCCCTTGGCCGCTGTTTTTTATTCTAAGTAATTTCAGTTAGTGCACAACTCAACAGATGCGTTTATCTGACATAGCAGATACTGCTGTACGTTTAACACTTTCAATCGTTGGTGCCGCATAGATGGCGACCTCACATCGCCTATCCAACTTAATACAAAACAGACACTACGTTTTCACTTAACATCAAAAAACAGATGCTGCAATGTTCGCCATTGCCGGTGTTCATAGGTGCCATCTGAAATCCGCTCACAAATAATAAACACCAGATTACTGCCAATTTCACGACGTGGGCGGCACGCATGGTCGGTCGCCTTTGCGCCGTATTTATCCTTGTATTCATCAACTAGCGGCTGCCATTTGTCTTGATATTCATCCGGGATCGCATCCGCGATTTGCTTGTAAGCGAAACGCCATTGCGGGATCTTCTGTTCGAGCGCCACATTAAGCCACACCCAACCTAGCTGGTTATCAATAACAACGCCCTGCCCTTTAAAATACATTGACGCTAAATAGAACTGACTGATTTTATTGCCCTGCATAGCGCTTTCTGTCAATCGCTCAAGTGCGCGTGCGTAGTTCTTAGCATGCAATGCCTCCAATCCCATTTCCATATGTAAACCGTATTCAGTGACATTGGTGCTAAGCGCTTCAAGACGTTCACCGGTAACATCGATATTTTCAATATCCCCTTCATTATCTTGTGCTGTTACTGTGGTAGCCATAGCAAGCATTAGCCAAAAGCTGCATAAGTACGAAAATTTTACAAACATATTCGCTTGCTCCATTGGTGAGTTGTGCGGGTTCTCATTGAACTCTCTTGCATGCGCTTTTTAGCCGCCAAAGAACAAGGCTTGAATGGTGCGCCATTGGCGATGTTCATAGGTGCCATCTGAAATCCGCTCACAAATAATAAACACCAGATTACTGCCAATTTCCCGGCGCGGTCGACAGGCATGATCCGTGGCTTTTGCGCCATATTTAGCGGTAAATTGCTCGACCTCTGGTTGCCATGCACGCTTATATTTATCGGGGATCGCACTACCTACTTGTTGGTAAACAAAGCGCCACCGGGGAATTTTTTGTTCTAGCGCAACGTTTAACCAAAGCCAGCCCATTTTATTGTCTATCTGGGTACCTAACCCTTTTAAATACATGGATGCCAAATAAAACTGACTGATTTTATTGCCCTGCTTAGCGCTTTCAGTCAATCGTTCAAGTGCGCGTGCGTAGTTCTTAGCATGCAATGCCTCCAATCCCATTTCCATATTTAAACCGTATTCAGTGACATTGGTGCTAAGCGCTTCAAGACGTTCACCGGTAACATCAATATTTTCTATTTCTGATACCGGTTCATTGGCACTCACAGCGGTTCCCGTCATTCCAGCCAAAATGATGAAGAGAACACTCACCCGTTTTCTAAACTTGCTCGGTTTATCGTTCATACGTACTTGTTCCTTATTGATCTGCCAATTTAGAGTAACGACAAAAAACTGAATCGAATCTGAATGGGTATCTAAGGCCGCTTTTTGGCTATGGTTTTTATCAACCAATTGCGTTAACTTGTTGTAAATCCAATGCAAGGTACAAAGGAATATGCACATTAATTCACTACTGAAATTGCTATTTGGCTCATTGCTTATAAGTGGTCTGGTTGCATGCAACAATCAAGAGTCTGCGCCTGCCGCAGACGAACAAAGCGACGATGTGGTCGTTGTTGCACCGGCCAATGACGTTAGTGAAATTAAGGAGAATGCAACTATGACGCTCAGCGGTCAGATTGAATTTAAACCCTTTGAAGGTGGGTTCTATGCGTTTATTGGCGATGACGGCAGCAAATGGGTACTGCAAGGATTGGATAAAACCTATCATCGTCATGGCCTGCGATTAACTGTTACCGGCATGCCAATGCCAAACATGATGACTACCACGCAATTCGGTACCGTTATGCAAGTGGAATCAATCAGTAACGTAGACGAATCGCCAGTAACTAAACGCCCTGCATCTCCGGATGAAATTTAATGGAACACTGCCGCAAGAAGCTGCGTAGCGTCTGTGTGCATCGATGCCGGAAAAAATGCTGAGAGATCGCGGCAAGCGGAAAGAACCGTAAATACTATCATTCATTTTTTGGCTGATATTTTCACTCGCTAATCACGGCACGAGGCATCGAGCCAATTAAAGCTGTTCTTCAACGACTAGCCCTTGATATTTATAAAGCGTGCCACCTTTCATCACGAGTTTTACGTCTTGTAACAGACTGATATACCGCAATACATCTCCTTTAACAGCAATAATGTCAGCAACTTTACCAGCGCTTACGGTGCCATACTGATCATCTACGCCCATGAATACGCTGGGCCAATAGGTTGCAGCACGAATAGCGTCCATCGCAGGGATATCCATTTCATCCACCCAGACAGCGAGCTCGTTCCAGGTGCTTTGACAATGAAACTTCGTTGGGATCCCGCTATCTGTGCCGGTTAAAAAAACTACGCCAGCGTCACGGAGTTGCTGGATCTTGCGTTTAAGTGTGGGTTTGCGCAGTGGCGTTAACTGCATGTAGGCGAGTTGCCCTGGGCTTGCTAGAGATTGACGAATATCAGCAATGGTATCCGCAGCTAATCCGCGATGCCAGCAAGGGTTGTCTAAGCGCTCAGGGTTGGCCACGGTTAACTCATAATTCCATAATCCTTCAACGGTGGGCGTCCAAAACAATGGTCCTCCAGCCACTCTCCCGCGTGCTGTACGTTCTTTTAGAGCTTGCATAACATCTGCTGGATATTCGGGCGCTGTAGTAAGGCCAGTATGCTCAAAATTATCAATCCCCAATGCTAAGCCGCGGCGAATTTCGTTCGGGCGGTGACTATGGCCAATGACTTTGAGCCCACGGGCATGCGCCTGCTCAACAACGGCCTCAGCTTCTGCCTCTGTCATGCTGTCTTGATCAACCAGTTTAATAAAGTCAACGCCAGCATCGGCCAACTGATTAACCTTAGAGCGGGCATCCTCTGGGCCATCCACCCCCCAGCGATAATGGTCGGTGCCAGGGTACGGTTCTTTTTGTATGAAAGGGCCTGAAATATACAAATTCGGACCAGGAATTTTACCCTCACGAATAAGCTGGCGTACCTGCAGCGAGTCATTCAGCGGTGCGCCAAGATCGCGCACACTGGTGATCCCGGCCAACAGCAGTTGCACAGCCGAAGCTGGCATAATTTCACTGGCCAAGCGTTCCGTGTAATGTTTACGCCAGTGCTCGTAATCGGCATGCCCTGTTAGCATCAAATGGGCATGGTTCTCCCACAACCCCGGTAACACATCATGCCCTTCTGTACTGATGACGGTATAGTTACTTGGCACCGCCAGTGTGTTGACAGTGCCCACCGCCTGAATAACGCCATCAGCAACCAAAATGACACTGTTGGCGATAGGTTGATGACCAAATCCATCTATCAATCGACCACCAACCAGGGCTACGTTCTGATTGGTATTGGCAGCCGCGACCACACTAGACGGCTGTGCGCCGCATAACGAACTGTATGCTAGTCCGATTAAAATGAACCCAAAACATGCGTTGATCCGCTTCATACACTAAACACCGAGTTATTTATTGCTCGATACAGTGTAGTCAACCTGTTGCTTTATGCCTTTTTTCTTTAATCCTGCTTTCAATGGGGTAACTGATTAATCACTGCACTGGCTTTTCAAATAAATAGATGAAGCGGTCAGTCTTGCCCTTCATCGCAGCATCAAACACACTCAACGTATAATCATCACCTTGACTAGCCAGTAATGTACTGGTTCTCACTAGTTGGAAACCAGCAGCACTCACCTCTGGAATAACCTTAGTAGCATCCATGCGGTGTAAGCGCTGATGATCATCCACAGATGCATTCGCTATAGCGTGGTGATCAACAATAATGTATCGTCCACCAGGTTTTAAGCCAGCATAGATAGCTGCGTTCATTTTTGTGCGATCTTCACCGGTCCAAACGGTGTCGTGATAGTACAAATTCATATAGACCGCATCGGCCAATTGCGGCCACTTTAGCGCATCAAAGTGTTGCACTGAATACTGCGTATTCGGTAACGGGTCCTGTTTAATGAAAGTATTGAATGTTTCCCTTGCTGACGGAAAAGCAGTGAATATTTTCTCTGGATCCACCGCAAAAACATGACCAGAGTCGCCAACAACACGTGACAATAGAGCCGCGTAATAGCCGGAACCAGCGGCTAATTCAACAACTGTATCGCCACCTAACGTGCCGACCAGACTAATAAGTTCAGCCGGCTTGCGCAGAGCATCTCGCTGCACATGCTCATCTAATCGACTTTCCGCAGAGACAGCAGCGTGCACGTGCTCGCTAACCCCAAGGGAATTCTCCACTTGCTGAGGTGTCAGAACTGTCACCCCAGCGCATGCTTGCAGTTGCATAGATAATCCCCACCCACCAAAACTATCTGCAACGATAGCCTGCAACGTATTTTCTCCCGCCGTCAAAGGGACATAAACACTCGCTTGTTGTGCATGCAATAAACCTTCCTGTCGATTATTCGCGTAACGGTAACTGGCATCAGCAAAAAATAACGGACGCTGATTATGAAGTAACGTTATGGTATCGCTGAAGCCAAAGTTAATTGGACAAATGGTCGCCTTATCGGCCACTAATTGCACTTCTGCAACGACCGCGTAAGTTCGGCTGCCGGCTGGGATTGCACGATGTTTGAGAAATTCAACAATGCCGTTTGCATTGCTCGGTACCCAAGTCCAATGCGCTGTGTTAACAGATTCAGGGACACTGGTATACGCAGCCTTGGTCGCGGCAAACACCGGAGAAACTCGAAACCCGGTTAACATACCAGCCTTAATGTTCGAGCCACTTGGCATTGAACGCTGAGAACGCGGTTGCGGAGTGACTTGGATATTACGCACCAGACCACTAAATTCAGCCTTCGAGGCATTAGGAATATTCCCACGCAGACGTAATTTTCCGGCACGGTCCGTTCCACCGAGTTGCAGCTCTTCAAACACCGGGGTTTGCTCTTCGCCCACCCAAACTGAAATACGATCGTTTTCAATCACTAAGCGGATCTTATTCCATTCATTGGCCCTCAGATTTGCCGCAGCAGTACCGGTTTCGCCATGGTAAAGCTGCCATGCGCTACGTCCCTGAAACACCGGTGAGTATTGCAGGGTATCTGGGGCATTGGGCTTGTGCGTGCGAAAATAAATAACTTCCGATTGGTTGTCATCGTTATGGCGAAAATAGACATAAAAAAAGGCTCTTTCGGCACTAGGCTTAAGTTCAAATTCAATGATCCCATTGTAAAAATCATCATTTTGGTAATCTAAGAAGCCACGCCCAAAACGATACTCAACGCCCTCTTGAGATTTGAGTGTTTGCACCCCATCATCTGCGGGTATCCATTCACTAGCTATCGCTGCTGACACAACAAATAGCTCTGCAATTAATATAAGACACTTAAGTGCGCTCATTAGCATTGGACGAATATTCATATATCCTCGTTATTTAATAATGCTGTTCTACTCACTTTAGCGACAAGCCCACTTTACGGGTATATGCAAGTTGTGGGAATAATGATACTTTTCAACGATCCTGCCGAAATAACGCGACTAATGACTGTTTCTATTTATTCATTACCGGTTGATGCTCGAGCGGTAGATTTTAACCGTCACAAGTATGGCCAAGAGCTGTTGATCGATATCGCTGAAATTCAGGCGATGCCCGCCTTTGCACGTACGGTAGAGCCCTATTTTTTATCCTTTTACGATGTTACTTTTGTTACCGGTGGTAGCGGTGCATTCTGGTTAGACGACAAACAATATCCACTAACACCTGGCCAGTTATTGTTTACTACCCCTGGTCAGATCCGGCGCTGGTATGTCAAAGATTTAGCAGGTATTTGTTTGTTTTTCCCTGCGGAACTGTTTCAGCGATACTTTTCTGATCCATTGTTGCTTCATCAGTTGCAATTTTTTCGCGATTCTCAAGCGAACTCAGACCTAGTCCTAAATGGTCAACAGGAACGTTGGCTAAAACAGCAACTCAAACTGATGCAAACCGAAATCAATCAGTTGCAAACAGATTCTGAGAGCCTGTTAGCTTATCAATGTGCTGCTTTCCTACTGCGTCTTAATCGTTGGTTTAGCGAACGTTATCATGGTACCAACCAGACGCAGAGCCATCCCACCGTCGCGCGCTTCCGTAGTCTGGTTGATCGCCATTTCTGCCATTATCATCATGTTCAAGCATATGCAGCTATGCTCGGAGTAACGCCGGGGCACTTAAATGTATTATGTAAGCAACACTTACTCCAAACCGCGAGCCAGGTCATTCAAGGACGAATTTATACTGAAGCGAAGCGTCGTTTAATATATTCTAGGTTACCCGTAGAGGCATTGAGCGAAGCGTTAGGGTTTGCGCAATCCAACTACTTTTGTCGTGCGTTTAAACGAGATACCGGGTATACGCCACTGCAATATCGTAAGTTGAATGCCACGTACGTTCCCCCTGATTGTTCCCCCTGATAGTACCGCTAAATTGCACGTTGTTTATCAGTGTCCAAAGTGTTAGAATTCGCCGCCCTTTTTTGGGGAGTCCATTATTTTGGGCAAACGCGTGTGTGCTGGTCGCAAGTACGCACTGTACTTAAACTTTTTATTTTGGAGACATTTTAATGTCTGAAGCAATTTTTAATTTGGATGCGCAAGTCCGTACTGACTTGGGGAAAGGTGCGAGCCGCCGCCTACGTCACGCGGATAAAGTACCAGCGATCCTTTATGGTGGTAATGAAGCACCTCTAGCGTTAACTCTTGAGCATAACAAAGTTATCCAAGCTCAAGATTTTGAAGCGTTCTATTCACACATTCTTACTTTGAATATCGAAGGTAAAGAAGTACAAGCGCTAGTTAAAGACATGCAGCGTCACCCGTTCAAGCCAAAAGTTACGCACATTGACTTTCAACGCGTAATCGCAGGCGAAAAACTACACACCAATGTACCGCTCCACTTCATCAATGAAGAAAAATCTGCAGCGGTTAAAGCCGGTGGTATTCCAGAGCACCACGTCACTGAAATCGAAATCACATGTCTACCAAAAGACTTGCCTGAATTCATCGAAGTTGACGTTGCTGGTTTAGAGATGGACCACACATTGCATTTATCAGACATCAATCTTCCTAAAGGTGTTGAATCTGTTGAGCTTGCAAAAGACGACGAAGCACATAACCTAGCGGTAATCACCATCAAGAAAGCGAAGAAAGCCGCTGTTGATGCAGAAGCTAGCGAAGGTGGTGAAGAGGCTACAGAGGAATAATTCCTTTGGCCGATATTCGCCTTATTGTGGGCCTGGGTAATCCAGGCCCCGAATACGAACATACACGTCACAACGCTGGTGCTTGGTTTCTTGAGCGGCTAGCCCACAGTTACAATCAAACGCTCACACCAGAAAGTAAGTTTTTTGGACAAACGGCACGAATATCAATTGCTAACCGAGATGTTCGCTTACTATACCCCTCAACGTTTATGAATCGCAGTGGTCAAGCTGTAGCAGCAATGGCTAATTTTTTCAAAATTCCCGTTTCTTCAATCATGGTTGCGTTTGATGAGTTAGATCTCCCTGCGGGCGTCGCTAAATTTAAGGTTGGTGGAAGCTCTAGCCAAAACGGTGTACGTGATATTGTAAGTAAGATGGGTAATGACAAAGATTTTTTGCGTCTGCGTATAGGTATTGGCCATCCCGGCCATAAATCAAAAGTGACCGGTTTTGTTCTGGGCAAGCCGTCTACTGAAGAAAAACATGCGATGGATGACGTTATCGATGAAGCAATCCGATGTACCGAGTTGCTCATCAAGCAGGATCTAACCGCTGCCCAGCAGCGCTTACATTCTTTCAAAGTCGGCTAATACGCAGCAAACTACTGTTTATAGGACACAGCTATGGGTTTTAAATGTGGCATCGTCGGTTTACCAAATGTGGGTAAATCAACACTGTTTAACGCATTAACGAAAGCGGGTATTGAAGCCGCTAACTTTCCATTTTGTACAATTGAACCGAATACCGGCGTAGTGCCCGTTCCAGACGAGCGCCTCACTGCTCTGGCTGAAATTGTCAAGCCACAACGTGTGATCCCGACTACCATGGAGTTTGTCGATATTGCTGGCTTGGTTGAAGGCGCTTCGAAAGGTGAAGGGTTGGGTAACAAATTTCTCGCCAATATTCGTGAAACTGATGCAATTGGTCACGTCGTGCGTTGTTTTGACGATGAGAATATTGTCCATGTTGCCGGTAAAGTCAGTCCGAAAGATGATATAGATGTGATTAATACCGAGTTAGCTTTGGCCGATTTAGAAACCACAGAAAAGGCACTAATCCGCGTGGGTAAACGGGCCAAAGGTGGTGATAATGATGCCAAGTATGAACTAAAAGTACTTGAAAAAATCAAGCCTCATTTAGACGAAGGCCTGCTGTTACGTTCACTTGAGCTGAGTAAAGAAGAACTCGCTGCGATTAGCTACATGAATATGTTGACGTTAAAGCCTACCATGTACATTGCCAACGTTAACGAAGACGGCTTTGACAACAATCCATACCTTGATCAAGTCAAAGCCATAGCCGCTACTGAGAATGCCGTGGTCGTTGCTGTTTGTGCAGCGATTGAATCAGAAATTGCTGAATTAGATGATGAAGAAAAGGCGGAATTCTTGGACGAGATGGGTTTATCAGAACCCGGTCTCAACCGCGTTATTCGAGCAGGTTATAGCCTCCTTACGTTGCAAACTTATTTTACTGCCGGTGTTAAAGAAGTCCGAGCATGGACCTTCCCTGAAGGAGCTACCGCACCGCAAGCCGCAGGTAAAATCCATACTGACTTTGAGAAAGGCTTTATTCGTGCCGAAATCGTTGGCTACGATCACTATATTGAATTCAAAGGTGAACAAGGTGCCAAAGACGCAGGAAAATGGCGTTTAGAAGGCAAAGACTACATTGTTAAAGATGGGGATGTTATCCATTTCCGCTTTAATGTCTAACCTATACCCGTGCAAAAAAGCCCCTTGATAGGGGCTTTTTTATACCTGTTAAACGGGTAATTCACACTGTCTGCCTAAACGATTAATTGTTGTTCTGTTTAAAAAGTCGTAACCTAGTAGTGGGTGACGTTATAAATTTTTTCATAATTGCAATGTTAAATTCAGGGATTTTTTAGCAATGAGCAGCAAGGTATTAGCGTTTTGGTCAACAATCCTGCTGGTTTTCAGCATTGCCTGCGATGGAGAAGAAATTACTGAAAACACTCTTTCTATTGCAGTGTTTGAAGATCATGAGCGCTATGTTGAAGCATCCAGTTCCTATGGCTTATCTTGGCAACTGTTTGCCCACGCTGCCAAACAAGCCGGATTTACATTGGAAGTATACCCTTCGTCATGGCGGGCTTCTATTTCATTGCTTCAAAATGAAAAGGTCGATTTTGTATTCGGGGCACTGCGCACTTCAGAAAGAGAACAATGGGCGCATTTTTCTTTACCGCTGATCACTGAAGGTTCGGCCTTATTTGCAGACCCCAATAGTGATATAAAGCAATTTAGTGATATCGACACCAAAACCATGATGGTTGGCGTTTCTGCCAATTCAGTACAAGCTGACCTCGCACGTTCACTCGGGTTTGAGAAAATTTATGAAACCATTGATCGCCCGCAACTTTATGACATGCTTGCAGCTAAACGCCTTGATCTTCTCTTTTTTGGAACTAGCATCATTGATTACTATTGCATTCACTTCAGTACGGCAAAAGATAATGAATGTATGCGGCAAGTGAGCCCTTTATACGCGACCGATAGTGTGCATGTAATTACGCTCGCCACCAATACGCGAGCCGTTGAGCATTTAGCGCTAATTAATAAAACCCTTATGGCAAACAAGTCTGCTCAAGAAATCATTACATTATTTGAGCAATATCCCAACGCCAATGACTCCCACACCGATTGGATCACTAAACTGGGCAAATAACGAATTTTTATCATTGCGTTAGCGCGTTAGTTAGTTTCTCTCCAACCCTTTTAATCCGCCCAATATTCGTTTGAAGTGATCAAATTGCTTAGATATTGTGCAAACGGTGATATCTGTTGCATATAGTGTGAAAAAGGGGTTGACGGTAAATACCCTAATCAGCATAATACGCGCCACTCCGAAACGGAGTTTCCACGTGGCTACGTAGCTCAGCTGGTTAGAGCACATCACTCATAATGATGGGGTCGCAGGTTCGAGTCCCGCCGTAGCCACCACTTTCTACTTTGGTAGAAGGTTGTCTATGCGGAAGTGGTGGAATTGGTAGACACGCTGGATTTAGGTTCCAGTGCTTCACGGCGTGAGAGTTCAAGTCTCTCCTTCCGCACCATTGTTGGGGTATAGCCAAGTTGGTAAGGCAGCGGGTTTTGATCCCGCGATTCGTTGGTTCGAGTCCAGCTACCCCAGCCACTTTTTAGTAATGTGGCAAGAGTCGCGTTACACCACAAATTGGGGTATAGCCAAGTTGGTAAGGCAGCGGGTTTTGATCCCGCGATTCGTTGGTTCGAGTCCAGCTACCCCAGCCATACATTAAGCGCCGCATCGTCGGCGCTTTTTTGTATCCTGCCGATTCCAATAAATTCTCATGTAGCGTATCTCCGCAAGAATCGGGCTGCCCTTGAGATCAGGTAATTAGTCGCCCGCATAATAAGTTCCTTGATATGCCAATCGGTTCTAGACTTCCCTTGCAATCAGCGGCAGACTTTATTCTTAATTATCAAGAAAATGGGAAGTGTGCGTGATCAACACCATTGTTGACGGAATTAATAACGTTCTATGGGGCGAAGGCCAGGTCCTTATCTATATGTTACTTGGCTGTGGTATTTGGTTTACCTGGCGATTAGGTGCCATTCAAATTCGTCATTTCGTGCATATGTTCTCGATAATGCGCGGCAGTACACGCAGCGATAAAGCGGGTATCAGTTCATTTCAAGCGTTGTGTACCAGCCTCAGTGCCCGTGTTGGCACGGGTAACCTTGCGGGCGTGGCAGTAGCTATATCGCTGGGTGGCCCTGGAGCGATTTTCTGGATGTGGGTGATTGCTATCTTAGGTATGGCTACCGGATTTGCTGAAAGCGTACTCGGTCAGCTTTACAAAGTAAAAGATGCGAATGGTGAATATCGTGGTGGTCCTGCGTATTACATTCAGCAAGGTCTTAAGCAAAAATGGTTAGCCGTCCTGTTTTCACTCTGTTTATTTATGGGTTATGGCTTTATTTTCAGCGCGGTACAAGCCAATACCATCACCGATGCGTTAAATAATGCTTATGACATTCCTACGCTACACTCAGGGCTGGTCATTATTCTCGTCGCCGGACTCATTGTCATAGGTGGATTGCGCGCGATTGCTCGCTTTGCTGAATGGATTGTCCCTTTCATGGGGATTGGTTACGTATTAGTAGCACTTAGTATTACTGCGCTGAATATAGAATTGTTACCCGCAGTACTCAAGGACATTGTGTTGAGTGCCTTTGGCCTAACGGAGGCTGCTGCTGGCGCTTTTGCTGCGGCAGTTAAAAACGGGATCCAGCGTGGGCTTTACTCCAATGAAGCTGGCTCTGGCAGTGTGCCGCATGCTGCAGCCAGTGCCACGCCCTACCCCAATCACCCCGTTTCCCAAGGCTATGTGCAAATGCTAGGGGTGTTTATTGATACGCTGATTTTGTGTACGTGTACGGCGTTTATCATTCTGCTTGCTGGCGGCTCTGCAGGAGAGCAAATGGAGGGGATCCGTTTAACCCAAACCGCGATGGCCTCACACTTGGGTGAAGGTGGTGAAGATTTTGTCGCTGCTGCAATTACTCTCTTCGCCTTTACCTCTGTGGTGGCCAATTATGCTTATGGCGAAAGTAATTTGCATATGTTCCGTTTGGACAATAAGTTAGGGCGGGCATTTTACACTGTCGGCTATTTGCTCATGATCTTGTGGGGCTCGATGGCTGCGCTTCCGCAAGTCTGGGCCATGGCGGATATGGCACTGGGACTAATGACGGTGATCAATATCATCGCAATCGTGTGGCTAACGCCAACTATAGTCTCCATTAGTCGGGACTATTTCAGTAAACGTGACCGCGGTGAGCTGCCCGAGTATGCCGAAGGTGATTGTGTTATCCAAGGCGAAAATGAAGATCATGTTTGGCGCAAATAAGCGCCCCAAAAAAAAGGCTGGCAGACTTAGAATGTAGCCGATTCAGTCGAATACGAACATAAACAATTGCACGACCAGTAAGATCATAATAAGTGGAAATATCCACCGTGATATCTTACTGGTCTCTTCGTCACTGATCCGCACTTTAGAGCGTTCAAGCAACGGCACAATAATGAATAACGCAGCGAATAACACTGCTAAAATAATTAACAATTCCATTTATAAACCTACCGCATATTTTAAAACTTGTTGCTTTAATACACTCGCATTATCTGCGACTCTAAGCGCTGCGTTTCTCACCAACTTTAATACTGGGTTATGATTACTAAAGCCCAAATAGAACGCATCCATCGTGGTCATCATGAGCGCATTAGCACGCTGCCGAGGGCGCTGATATTCATTAACTAATGCGGTTACTGTAGGTTCTGCATAAGTCGCAAAAACCTTTAACAGTGCTTCAACATCTTTAAACCCAATATTCACTCCTTGGCCGGCTAATGGGTTGATGGTGTGCGCTGCATCGCCAATCAATATAACGTGCCCTTTGACGTACTCATTGGCATGCGCCCGAGTCAGTGGAAAGCGAGCTTTATGCAACAGCAATGAATCTTTGAACCCAGCGCCAAATGTCGTTATCACTTGCTGTAATAGCTGCTCGTCGTTTAAACCCATTAATTGTGCGAGCTTAGCGGGCTGATCATACCAAATTAATGCAGCGTAACAGTCGAACATGGGTAAGTAAGCGATCGGTCCTTGCGGACGAAACTGTTGCCAGGTTTCATGGGTTGCAGTAAACGGTGTTTTTACAATGAGCCCCATGGCTTGCTGACCATATTGCCAACCCGTTTGGCCTATCCCAGATAATTCTCGTACCTTTGAGTTGCCGCCATCGGCACCGACTATCCAATCTCCTTGGACTTGCATCGAATTATCCAGCAGCACGCTGCCTGTTTTGACATCAATCTCTTTAATCTGTCTATCGGTTACCCAGGTTAAGTTGGCTTCAAACTCAGCCAATGCTGCATGCAAACCTAACTGAGTAATTCGGTTTTCGACAAAATACCCGAGCCATTCTTGTTGAATACTCGCGGCGTCAAAATGCGTCTTACTTTCCTCAGTATGGGCGTCTTCAAACACAGTTAAACGTGAATAGGGCTGATAGCGCATGTCTCGGATCGCCGACCACGCGCCCAAACGGTCCAACAAATCAGCAGAATGCAAGCTTAACGCTGACATGCGGATATCCGGCTCTTGCTCTGGCGCAAAGGGCTTTGGCATATGCTGCTCGA
This sequence comes from Alteromonas sp. DYW1, assembly GCF_059752595.1. Classification (NCBI taxonomy): domain Bacteria; kingdom Pseudomonadati; phylum Pseudomonadota; class Gammaproteobacteria; order Alteromonadales; family Alteromonadaceae; genus Alteromonas; species Alteromonas sp. DYW1. The sequence continues at coordinate 2,286,765 of NZ_CM186038.1, forward strand.
TCAAGGTAACGTGATGTCCCTGACGCAACAAGCCAAGCGCTGTTGCGGCACCAATCATCCCCCCGCCAACCACAATTATATTCAACATCTTCTCGCTATTCACTTGTAGTCTTTATCATTATGAAGTAAAACACCGGCCCTGCCTATGCCCCCAAAGGATTTCAATACTACCGCCTCATGTCAATCAATAAGCCCGCACTTTCCCCACTCCTTATTGGTGCAATTTGCCTGATCAGTGCCGAATTCTGTTTCGCACTCGTTGGCGCTTTGGTCAAAGTGTTAAGCTCGGATATGAATCAAACCCAGTTGGTATTTTTCCGTAACGCCAGTGCATTAGTTGTGTTATTACCTATCCTGCTGAAACATGCCAAGCGACGTCCGTTACAGCTCTTGCGTACCCAACATTTAGGCTTACACGTATTTCGTGGGTTATGCGGCATGCTTGCCATGTACGGGTTCTTTTATGTGCTAACTATTTTAACTTTAACACAGGCCATGATGACGTTATTATTGGCCCCCTTTATCGTCCCCATAATTGCCCGCATTTGGCTACGCGAAGCCATCCAAGTTAAAACCTGGATGGCTATAATCATCGGTTTTGTGGGCGCCGCATGTATTTTGCTGAACAAGCCGGATGCCATGCAGCCTTACCCCATTTATGCCGTAATAATCGCGTTAGGATGTGCCGTCTTGGTTGCCACCACTAAGTGCACTATCCGCAAGCTAACCGTTAGCGAGCCATCGTTACGTATCGTGTTTTATTTTACCGGTATTGCCTCACTAGTATCGCTTATTCCAATGCTAATTTATTGGCACCCCATTGTTCTTTCAGTACTGCCAGGCTTAATCGCCATGGGTGTTCTTGCTGCTGTTGGTCAACTCTTGATGACTCGCGCATTTGCTCTGGCATCACCCGTAAAAATCGGACTATTGTCATATACCAGTTTACTGTTTGCCGCGCTCATTGGGGCACTCGCTTGGCAAGAACCGATTACGCCCTCACTACTATTGGGATCGTTGATTATCATTTGGGCAGCCAACATGACAATTCGGCAACGCTGGTTTTGGTGATTTGCTTGGCAGGAAGCCCCTTTTCAGCGTATAATACGCGGCTATTTTGAAGTTTTTTACTGGGGTTAGGTGGTGGTCATCCACACACCGATTAAAACCTTGTAAAAGCAAACAATTACCGAATTATTTGAGCCGTTAACGAGTATGAGCAAAAAGCTGTTTATTAAAACCTGGGGTTGTCAGATGAACGAGTACGATTCGGAGAAAATGGCCGATCTACTCGACAGTACCCACGGATTCACGGAAGCATTAGAAGCAGAAGAAGCTGATGTCATTCTGTTAAATACCTGTTCTATCCGTGAGAAAGCTCAAGAGAAAGTGTTTCATCAATTGGGGCGCTGGAAAACCTTAAAGCAAGCCAAACCTGAATTGATTATTGGTGTTGGCGGCTGTGTAGCGTCACAAGAAGGCGACGCAATTCGCCAGCGTGCTCCTTTTGTTGATCTCGTGTTTGGGCCACAAACCTTGCACCGCTTACCTGAAATGATCGAACAAATTCAGGCGGGTGAAAAGGCGGTTGTGGATGTCAGTTTCCCAGAAATTGAAAAGTTTGATCGCTTACCTGAACCGCGAGCTGAGGGGCCTACTGCGTTTGTATCAATCATGGAAGGCTGTTCAAAGTACTGCACGTTTTGCGTAGTTCCTTATACCCGCGGTGAAGAAGTCAGTCGTCCGGTCGATGACGTACTGCTGGAAGTCGCCCAGTTGGCTGAACAAGGGGTGCGCGAAGTCAATCTGTTGGGTCAAAACGTCAATGGCTATCGCGGCGAGCAGCACGACGGGAGCATTTGCCGTTTTGCCGAATTGCTGGAATTAGTCGCATCCATCGACGGCATTGATCGTATTCGTTATACCACTTCGCATCCGGTCGAATTTACCGATGATATTATTGCCGCCTACGAGACCATTCCAGAATTAGTTGATCATCTGCATTTGCCGGTACAAAGCGGCTCAGACCGGATCCTTAACTTAATGAAACGCGGTCATACGGCGCTTGAATACAAATCAAAGATCCGCAAGTTACGTAAGATCCGCCCGAATATAAGCATGTCGTCTGACTTCATCATTGGCTTTCCAGGTGAGACTGATGCTGATTTTGAAGCCACTATGGATCTAATCCAAGCCATAGATTATGACCTTAGCTTCAGCTTTATCTATAGCGCTCGACCAGGCACTCCTGCAGCAGATGCTGTTGATGACGTCAGTGAAGAAACCAAAAAGCAGCGTTTATACCTATTGCAACAGCGCATCAATCAACAAGCATTGCGTATCGCGCGTAATATGGTCGACACAGAACAGCGGGTGTTGGTCGAAGGTCCCTCGAAGAAGAACCCAATGGAATTATCCGGGCGCACAGAAAATAACCGTGTCGTTAATTTTGAAGGCACACCTGACATGATTGGTCAGTTTGTGGATATTAAGATCACTGACGTGTTTGCTAATTCACTACGGGGCGATGTTGTGCGCCGTGAACAAGATATGGGCCTGCGCGTTGCGGTAAGTCCACAAAGTATCATGCAAAAAGAATCTACTGTTGCGCCTGATGCATTGGGCGTAAGTCAATATCAACCAGCGTAAATACGAGGAACCGTGAGCAATATTACCAGTAACGAAATTATCCTTGAGCCCGAAGATCAGAAACGGTTATCGAGTCTGTGTGGGCCCTTTGATGATAACATTAAGCAAATCGAACGACGTTTAGGCGTTGAGATCACCTATCGCAATAACCAATTCAAAGTCATTGGTGAGCCCATGCGGGCGGGCGGTGCTGGTGAATTGCTGAAGTTGCTGTACATTGAAACTCAACCAGTCAAAGGTCGTATCCCAGAGCTCGAAGCTGAAAAAGTCCATCTCGCCATTCAGGAAGTAAAATGCTTAGAACGTGCTGAAGCCGGTGAGTATGGCAAAGAAGTGCATGTAAAAACCAAACGTGGGGTGATCAAGCCGCGTAATCCGAATCAATCTCAATACGTTGCGAACATTGTTAATCATGATATTACTTTTGGCATTGGACCTGCAGGTACGGGTAAAACCTATCTGGCTGTCGCTTGCGCTGTTGACGCACTGGAACGCCAAGAGATCCGCCGGATTCTATTAACTCGTCCGGCTGTAGAGGCGGGTGAAAAACTTGGCTTTTTACCCGGCGACTTGTCGCAAAAAGTCGATCCCTATTTACGCCCGTTATATGACGCGCTGTTTGAAATGCTGGGCTTTGAGAAAGTTGAGAAACTAATTGAGCGCAACGTCATCGAAGTTGCACCGCTGGCGTACATGCGCGGTCGTACATTAAATGACGCGTTTATCATTTTGGATGAAAGTCAAAATACAACGGTAGAACAAATGAAAATGTTTCTTACCCGTATCGGCTTTAACAGTAAAGCCGTCATTACCGGTGACATCACTCAGATTGACCTACCACGCAATGCACGCTCTGGCTTGCGCCATGCGATTGATGTTTTAAAAGACGTAAAAGAATTATCGTTTAATTTCTTTAATGCCAATGACGTTGTACGTCACCCTGTAGTAGCACGAATTGTCGGTGCATACGAAGAGTATGATGCCGAGCAAGCCCGTTTGAAGAACACTGAATCGTGACCAACGTTGTCGATCTGCAAATCGCGTGTGACGCTGCAATACCAGCCACTGAAAAGTTTGAACAGTGGGCATCGGTAGCCCTAGTTGCCAATCAGATTAGCCAAGGAGAAATTACCATTCGCTTGGTTGAGCCAGACGAATCGCAACAGCTGAACCACCAGTATCGTGGTAAAAATTCTCCCACCAATGTACTGTCATTTCCCTTCGAATGCCCTCCAGAAGTTGAAATGTACTTTTACGGCGATTTGGTGATCTGCCCAGCAGTGGTTGAACGAGAAGCCAAGGAACAAAGTAAACCACTAGAACATCATTATGCGCATATGTGTATTCATGGTGTCTTGCATTTACTCGGCTTTGACCATATTGATCCAGCGCAAGCAAATGAGATGGAAAGCTTAGAAACACATTTACTTGCAAAATTAGGGATTGACGATCCCTACCAAGATCATTAACTATTAACAGCCGTCAACGGCATAATTGAGTAAGTACGTTAAACATGAGCGACGACAACCCGCACTCTACCAGCGGTTCTACTTCGAAAGGTTGGTTTGATAAAATACTGCAACCTTTTGGTGGAGAACCGAAAAGCAAAGAAGACTTAAGAGAAGTTATCTCAGAAGCCGAAGCCCGTGAGGTTATCGACCCACAAACTCGCGAAATGATCGAGGGCGTGATCGGCGTACATGACATGCGCGTCAGAGAAATCATGATCCCACGCGCACAAATGATCACCATCGATATCGATCAAAGCGTAGAAGAATTTCTGCCCTTAATGCTAGATTCCGCGCACTCGCGCTTTCCGGTAATCAGTGAAGATAAGGACCATATTGAAGGGATTTTATTAGCCAAAGATTTGCTCGCCTATGCGTTTATTCCTGGTAAAGAGTTTGCACTGCGTGATGTATTGCGACCTGCGGTTATTGTGCCAGAAAGCAAACGTGTGGATGTATTGCTCAAGGAATTCCGGCAACAGCGCTATCATATGGCGATTGTGGTTGACGAGTATGGCGGCGTTTCCGGTCTGGTCACTATTGAAGATATTCTTGAACTCATCGTCGGCGAGATTGAAGACGAATTTGATGTTGAAGAAGATAGTACGGATGACATTCGCCCGCTTAACAAAAGCACCTATTCTGTGAAAGCCTTGACCGCGCTAGACGAATTTAACCGTTTCTTTGAGACCTCGTTTAATGAGGAAGAGGCCGATACCATTGGTGGTATAGTGCTTAAAGCGTTTGGTCATATGCCTGAAACCGGTGAAGAGATCAAGGTGGGCAAGTTACTCTTCAAAGTCACTCAGTCCGACAAGCGCCGGCTCCAACAACTTAAAGTCGTGTTACCTGAAGAAGGTGATACGACAGTCAATACGGAAGAGTAAACCCTGCACAAGCTGTTCGCCTATCTGTGTGTAACTATTTTGGGTGCGTTGCTAACATTAGCTTACGCACCCTTCAACTATTGGTGGGTGACACCCCTTGCACTGACAGTAGCCCTAACCTTTATTTTCGCGCAACAACGCTACAATAAAGTCTGGTTAATTGGCTGGTTTAGTTTTGGTTGGTTTGGTGCTGGTATCAGTTGGGTGCATGTCAGTATCGCTGACTTTGGCGGACTTCCCCTGCTGGGTTCAGTGGGCCTTATGGTCATTTTGTGTGCCTATCTGGCTATCTACCCTGCCTTGGCGCTGAAAATCACCACGATACTTAGCACCCAACAACGCTGGTCTCTGGTATTACCGCTGGCTTGGTTATTCACTGAATGGCTGCGCAGCTGGATGTTAACCGGTTTCCCTTGGCTATCTTTGGGTTATAGTCAATTACATTCACCGCTAGCGGGTTGGTTGCCGATTCTTGGTGAAACGGGTGTCAGTGCCCTACTCGTTCTTATCTGTGCCGGTAGCGCACAGTTGCTGTTGCGCAAGCGCTGGCTTGCCATTGTGCTAATGCTTGCAATTCCATTTAGCAGTGGTTATCTGCTCGATCGTATCAACTGGACACCGCTGTCAGGCCAAACCATTCAGTCGGCCATGGTACAGGGCAACATTAAGCAAGAATTACGCTGGGTGCCTGAACAAGACGCGCCAACCATGCGCACTTACGCCGAACAAACCTTGCCCTTGTTAGGCAATGACTTGATTGTATGGCCAGAAGCCGCAATCCCTAAACTGGAGTACTTGGCACAAGATTACATCCAGGAGATCGATCAAATCACTGCAGCACATAATTCTGCATTGATAACCGGCATTGTTAATTACAATTTCGAAACCGAGAAAGTCTTTAACAACCTGATCGTACTCGGTAAAAAGAACCCGCAAGATAGTATTGGTCATTATCGCTACAATCATAGTAATCGTTTTGCCAAGCATCACCTACTGCCGATTGGCGAGTTTGTTCCCTTTGAATCCGTTCTGCGGGCGTTAGCGCCTATTTTTGATTTACCCATGTCGAGTTTTAATCGTGGCGACTTTCAACAGCGCAATCTAGTGGCTAACGGTTACCACATTGCGCCAGCGATTTGTTTTGAAATTGCATTCCCTCGGCAAGTTCGCGCGAATCTATACGCAGCAACAGATGTTATCTTAACCGTCAGTAATGATGCTTGGTTTGGCCGTTCACACGGGCCCGCTCAGCACATGCAAATTGCCCAAGTTCGCGCCAAAGAGCTGGGCCTGCCAGTGATCCGTTCGACGAACAATGGGATCAGTGGTTACATTAATCATCGTGGTGAAATCGAAGCCAGTATCCCCCAGTTTGAGCGAGCTGCGACTCAACATTCTGTGCGCCTAGTCACAGGTACTACACCGTATCGCTACTTTGGTGATGCCACTGCTTGGCTGATTTTTCTGCTCTTTGCCGCCACCGCCATGTGGCTGGATCGTCGTACCAGTTAATCCATTGTTGATCATCGGTCGACTGCTATACTGCTGACCTTATTCAAGCAATTTGCAATAAAGGTCAACATGCAATACTTCATCGCACTCATTGTTACGCTTATCTTTTGCCACTCAGCAATCGCGAACACGGCGATTAAAGCTGCCGCTTTAGTCGATGTCATAAACGGCGAAATCGTTAAAAACCCGCTGGTTATTGTCAGAGAAGGGAAGATCGTCGCGGTGGGAAACCACAAGAAGGATCCTGTACCCACGGATGTCACTGTTGTTGATCTTGCCGAACATACGTTAGTGCCGGGACTAATGGACATGCACGTGCATTTAACCAGCGACGCTGCGTTGCATGGTTATAAGCGCTTAGCTGTTTCTACGCCGCGCGCCACCATAACAGGTGTAAAACACGCAGAGAAAACGCTGCTGGCTGGATTCACGACCGTGCGTAACGTCGGCGCACCAGGTTATGCCGACATTGCACTGCGTGATGCCATTCAAGATGGCGATATCCTTGGACCACGCATGTTTGTGGCGGGCCCATCGATCGGCGTGACGGGTGGTCACTGCGATAACAATTTATTACCTGCAGAATATGCGGTTAAAGGACAAGGTGTTGCCGATGGTCCTTGGGCGGTGCGCGAAAAAGTCAGAGAGAACATCAAATATGGGGCCACCGTTATTAAATTTTGTGCTACTGGCGGCGTGTTATCAAAAGGCACCAAGGTAGGTGTGCAACAATACAGCTTGGCCGAAATGCAAGCCTTAGTTGAAGAAGCTCACATGCGCGGGTTAACGGTTGCCACGCATGCCCACGGAACAGACGGTATCAAGACAGCCATAAAAGCCGGTGTGGACTCAGTTGAACACGTCAGTTTATTAGATGACGAGGGCATCGCACTGGCGAAAAAACATGGGACCTATTTCTCCATGGATATCTACGTCACTGAGTATATTCTCGGTGAAGGTGCAAAGGCAGGGATCCTCGAAGAAAGTTTGGCGAAAGAGCGAATTGTCGGAAAGCGCCAACGCGACAACTTTCAAAAAGCGGTTAACGCTGGTGTGAACATGGTCTTTGGTTCTGACGCAGGCGTATATCCACATGGCGATAATGGCAAGCAGTTCAAACGCATGGTGGATTACGGCATGACTCCAATCCAGGCGATTCAAGCCGCGACTATCAATGCTGCCACACTGCTGAAGCAACAGGACAGCTTAGGCAGTATTTCAGTCGGTAAGCATGCCGATATCATTGCGGTTGCAGGTAATCCATTAAGTGACATTACCTTGCTGGAGAATGTGCAATTCGTAATGAAAGAAGGCGCAGTGGTCAAAGGCCAATAATGCACAACAATTTATGTATATAAATATAAATTAAGGTTGATTTTATATAGATTTATATATTTTGATCTTTATAATTCGTGCGACGGAAACCAAAAGAGAGCATGATGAGTTTTATTAATCAGCTACATACGCGAAATTTACGCGGTGATGTTTTGGGGGGCGTAACGGCAGCCATTGTGTCGTTACCCTTGGCATTGACCTTTGGTGTTGCCTCCGGCGCAGGTGCTGAAGCGGGTTTATATGGTGCGATCTTAGTCGGTCTCTTTGCCGCGCTGTTTGGCGGTACCTCGACGTTGATTTCAGAGCCCACCGGTCCAATGACCGTGGTTATGGCAGCCGTTGTCACAACATTAATCGCCGACAACCCGGATAACGGTCTGGCTATGGCCTTTACCGTCGTAATGATGGCCGGCTTGTTTCAAATTGCGTTTGGCTTACTCAAACTCGGTAAATACATTACTCTCATGCCTTACAGTGTTATCTCCGGATTTATGTCGGGGATAGGTTGTATCTTAATCATCATTCAATTTGCTCCATTGATTGGTCAGTCTGCTCCTGCAGGCGGAGTCAGTGGCACATTGATTAATTTACCGACTCTGTTGGCCAATATTCATTGGGGTGAGTTGTCGCTGGCGGTTATTACCCTAGCCATTCTATTTCTCACGCCACAACGCTGGCGTAAATTTGTACCACCACAACTTTATGCGCTAGTCATCGTGTCACTTATTTCGGTCATATTTTTTGATTATGATGGCATTCAGCGGATTGGCGAAATCAATGCTAGCCTCCCCTCTTTGGTATTACCGACGTTTACCGCCGAGCAATTCCAAACCATGCTGGTCGATGCAATGGTTTTGGGTATGTTGGGATGTATTGATTCGATGCTGACCTCAGTCATCGCTGACAACCTAACGCGCACCGAGCATAAGTCTGATAAAGAGTTAATTGGTCAGGGCTTAGGTAATATTATGTCCGGCTTATTTGGTGGTTTGCCTGGTGCTGGCGCTACCATGGGAACGGTAGTGAATATTCAAAGTGGAGCAAAGACTCCACTCTCAGGCGTAACACGCGTAGTTGTATTAGTCGTTGCTATCTTTGGTGCAGCATCACTGATTGGCAACATTCCACTGGCGGTGCTAGCCGGGATTGCGGTGAAAGTGGGTGTCGACATCCTCGATTGGAGCTTTATTAAACGTGCCCACCGGGTGTCATTCCATTCCACCCTAATAATGTATGCCGTAATGCTTCTCACAGTATTTGTTGATCTGATCATCGCTGTTGGGATCGGGGTATTTATCGCTAATGTCATTACTATTGAAAAGTTAAGTGCCAGCCAATCTAAAAACATTCGAGCTATCAGCGATATGGATGACAAGCTACCACTGACGCGGGAACAAAAGCGCTTACTTAATTTAGGTGATGGCAGAATTTTATTCTTTTATCTTAGTGGTGCAATGATATTCGGTGTTTCCAAAGCGTTAGCGCGTGAGCGCGCCAGCATTCCGGATCATGATGTTATTATTATCGATCTCAGTGATGTGTCCATGCTTGATGACACAATCTCATTATCAATTGAGAACGTGGTGCAAGAAGCAAAAGAACTGAACAAAGCGGTATATGTGGTTATGAAAACACGCAAAGCCGAGGAAAAACTTAAACGCATGGGGTTAGAAGAACTGCTCGGTGACGATGCCTTTACTAATGATCGTACCGTTGCCTTAGAAAAGGCCATTCAGGATCTTAATCGTTAGATTTATCAACCTTTTGGCTGATCAATTGGTCGCATTGCTCACACGATTGGCCACGCGATTGCCAATACATTCTAACGAATACAAATGTTCCACATGTAATCGCAGCCCACAGGGCTGCGGATTGAATGGCATAAATAAAACCATAGCCCCTAAGCCAATAAAGACTACCTAGTACCAGTGCGATAATAAGGTACAAACGGATTATCTTGCTCAAACTAATACGCATATTATTTTGGCGGATCAATTTTGTTATTAATTGAGGTATTCACCCGATACCAGCCGGCGACTGAATGTCGATCGCGTAATGCGGGCAAAACTTCATGCGGGAACTCCTCACTGAGAAATACCACTACAGTGCCAAATAACGGCACAACTTTGGTACCAATACGGTCACTATCATCGGCGTACAGGATCAACTCGCCACCATCTTCATTACCCCAACCGGGATTCAAATACACTACCACACTCAATACGCGATTCATTTCACCACGAAAAGCATCATAATGACGCTTATAGTACTGACCGGGTGCATAATGCGCAAAATGGCTTTCAAATGAAAATAACCCCAAAAATAAGCGCCGATTTAAGTACAGCTGCAGAGCAGATGCCCAATTAAGCCAAATTTGGCCAGCCTCTGACTCTCCAGTGATCCAACAAATTTCATCGGTTCGCACAAAGTCATTTTTGGCATAGTCTTCACGCCGTCCAATACCAGCCTCTGTGTAGGCTTGCTGGCTTAGCGACTGCTGGCATTCTAATAATGCATGGCCGACTTCCAATGGCAATGCTCCAGGTCGGATACTATAGCCTTGTTGCTGCAAATCAGCTGCAATGGCAGCAAACAGATCGTCATGGGTAGTACTACCACCCAGCTCTGCATTTAATTGAAAGATAGCTGACACATGGTCCTCATAAGGAAGTTATAACGTGTTCATGTGGGATTTAAAAATTCACCCTTGCTGTATACCAGAAAAACGCCAAAGTGCACGCTTTTTTAACGCCTCGCAACCGGTCATAAAAGCCACCGAATGACATTAATTTTGATCAGCGTTTATTTTTGTGTTGATTTTGTTAATTAAATAACGAATTATTAACACTTAGTGGTCAGACGTCATACCACAAAAACGGTACAAAGTTGACTAAAGGTACATCAATGAGAAAGTTATTTATTTTGCTGGTCATGACGATAACGCTGCTTATCGCCTCACCAATCAGCACCGCTAGCACCTACGCAAAAACCCGATATCCAATAGTATTAGTCCATGGCTTGTTTGGTTTTGATGACATATTGTGGGCTGATTACTTTTACAAGGTCCCCAATAAATTAGCCGCAAACGGTGCTCGCGTGTTTGTTGCGACCGTTTCACCAGCGAATTCGACCGAAATTCGTGGCGAACAATTGTTAGCGTATGTGGAGGCTGTCTTGGCCTACACGGGTGCGGAAAAAGTCAATCTAATTGGTCACAGCCATGGCGGTCCAACCATCCGCTATGTTGCCAGTGTCGCGCCTCAATACGTGGCTTCAGTCAGCTCTGTGGCCGGCGTTAATTGGGGCTCAAACGTTGCAGATATTGTGCGCAATAAAATTCCCAACGGTTCCGGCCTTGAATCTGTCGCAGGCACCGTTGCCAATGCCTTTACTAATTTTCTGGAGTTAGTGTCAGGCAGTAATCCCGCTAATTTACCGACTGATACTATTGCGGCATTGGAGGCTCTAACCACCGAACGCACTTTACAATTTAATCAACGCTACCCCGAAGGTATGCCCTCAGCGTATTGTGCCAACGATGGTGACCTTTTGGCTGACAATGGGGTGTACTACTTCTCCTGGAGCGGAGCATCCACCTATACCAATGTATTTGATATTGCTGATCCGGTCTTAGCACTCCTCGGCCTCGCGTTCAATGAACCCAGTGATGGCTTGGTCTCATCATGCAGTTCACATTTAGGCTATGTGTTGAAGGATAACTATCGCATGAACCATCTTGATGAAGTCAATCAAACGTTCGGTATTCATCATCTATTTGAAACCGATCCCGTCAGTGTGTTTTTGCGGCATGGTAACCGACTAAAACAAATGGGCCTGTAAACAATCATGCGTTTACGGATAGTTTTAAGCGTAGCGAGTTTAGTGCTCGTTACCCTTGTGGTCGTTAGGATTAAAGCCCCTGAAAATTTTGCATATAACCGTGTGTCTGTTGCCGACGACCGCGTTATTTCCAATAGCAAAACCGATGTTTCTGCCTTACCAACTTTACCCATCGAACAGGGGCAACCGTTCAGACTTAGTGCAGAGCTAAAAGATGTGTTTGATGGCTTATTGGTGCAAGCGGACAGCACCACAAAAATAATCTTATTGGACCATGCCAAACGATACTGCGACGACCAAGCATTAAGTTTTGACGCGTGTTCTGAATTCTTAGCATTGTTTTCTCGTTATATTGATTACAAAGCTGAATTACTCAACATTGAGCAATCTAGTGTCAATTATTCTGCTGTTTATGAAGAAGTGGCGCAGCGCATACAGCGCGTTGTCGACCTTCAGTATCAACACTTTTCCACGCAAGAAGTCGAGGTGCTATTTGCGCATGATAATGCGGTTGATGCACAAGCTTTGGAACGTTTGCACATTGCCGCTGATCCGACGCTTGAGCGAGAGCATAAGCACGCATTGATAGAGCAACACTTTGCAACCTTACCGGCGCAGCAAAAAAACGCTTTTGTACCCACCCTAGCAGTACAGTCATTACAAACATTAATAACAGAGAAAGGCTCTGATGAGCACCGCTTAGCATTAGTGCGTGCAGAGTTTGGCGATGCAGTTGCCGACCGTTTAGCTGCGCAATGGGCACAACGGGATAGTTTTACCCAACGTCTCGAATCTTTGCGCGCAAGCTATCAGCAGGTTGCTGAAAAGGAGCAATTAAACTGGCTATCCCAACATTTTTCTGAATATGAAGCCAAGCGTGCACGAGTTTTACTCAACAACAATGTAATTCGCGGATAAGACAGCGGCTAAAGGCGAAGAGTTACCGCCAGGCTGGCAGAAAACGCTAAAAGTTGGTAGATCCCTTGATGCCAGCAGCTTCCAGCATGGCAAAGTTGTTGACAGAAATTATTACAGCGTTTGAATATTCGCTACACCGTCTGCTATTTTGCCAGCGAGTGCAATGCTCGTGATGCTGATCATTGGCGCTTTTCCACTGGTAAGTAGTGTGTATCGATCGCACTTTTGCTGGAGTAAGAACCAGCCAAAAGATCAGTTTTAAATGTGCAAGCATTACGTATTATGAATTTTGGGTGAATGACCACCTATTAATTACTAAAAGGATTTATTATGAACACTGATAACGCAATCATTGAACAACTTGATTATACACAGATTCAAGCAGTTTCTGGTGCAGGCTGGGGTGGAATTATCGGCGGTTGGGCGTTCGGACTTGGCATGAATGCCTTGGGTTATGCCGCGAATAACGGAGGGTTTGCCCTTATGGAGCAGCATAATATGGCGTTGGCTACAAACCGTCTTTAACTATGGAAGCACGGTGGTGTAAACCGCCGTGTAAACTCAATGAAAAAAAGCCTTACTGTAACTTTACTAACACTAAGCATTTTTGCTGCATTTTTTATGCACTTGTTCGTTCAAGAGACAAACACTTTGAGCAATGAATATAGTGCATTTTCGGTGGCTTTAATTCCCTTCTTTTACTGCATAGCCTTACTGTTTGTCACATTAATAATGGCACAGTCACGTGACCTAAAATCTAAAATTATGCTGTGGATGAGCGTTTGTATCGGCATGCTATTATTTCAAACGCAACAATGGCTGGTTAACGCGCAAGAACCGCTCCTGAGTTATGCTGCGATAGTCTGTGCCAGTATTATTGGTGTTGGGGTTATTCGCAGGGATCATTCTTTACACTCAGGTAGAGTCGACAAGCCGGCTCCATAAGCTCGAATTGCTAATAACTTTGAATGCAATGCGCTAGAGTGCAATACAATGTGCAGAGCATAAAAAAGCCCGATTGGGCAAACGCATATCGGACTTTCAATAGAGCGGCTGTTATCTAGTAGCCCAAAAATATACATCAAGCTAGGCAAAAATTTTGTAATTTTGTTAAGTCTGCAAAACTAACTAAATGTATTCCACTTCAATAATTTCAAATTCTACAGTTCCGGCCGGCGTTTGAATATTCGCGACATCGTCTACCATTTTGCCGATCAAACCACGAGCAATAGGAGAGTTTACGGAGATGAGATTTTGCTTGATGTTCGCTTCATCATCACCCACGATGCGGTATGTAGTTTCTTCGTCAGTCTGGCAATTTAAAATGGTCACGGTTGCACCAAAAATGACTTTGCCAGTGTTTTCCATCTTGGCTACATCGATAATCTGTGCATTGGAGAGTTTGCCCTCAATATCCTGAATACGCCCTTCACAGAAGCTTTGCTGCTCGCGCGCGGCGTGATATTCGGCATTTTCTTTAAGATCGCCATGTTCACGTGCTTCAGCAATTGCTTCGATGATTTTAGGGCGGCGTACCGTCTTCAATTCATGGAGTTCATCACGTAATTTTTGTGCACCCTCTGCAGTCATTGGGTATTGGCTCATTGCTTCTCTCTCTTTATTCTTCTCATAAAAAAGTGCGCTTAAAAAAGCGCACTTCCACAATCAGTAGAATACTCTGATTTTACCGTTTTGTCACTCTTCTAAGAGCGATGTTTTACCCGTTCATGCAGTTCTTGCACCGACGCCACTTTGGTTCGGTCATCAAAGTCCTTGGCACGAATGGTGGCAAATGCTGCATTCAACGTCGTGGTATAAGTAGTCTTACTGGCTAGTGCCTCACGACGAATATACACCGAGTCATTAATCGCTTGACGCCCCTCAGTAGTATTAACCACGTAGGTATACGTCTTGTTCTTAATCGCATCGACTATGTTAGGTCGCCCCTCGGATAGCTTGTTCACAACCGTGCTCATGATGCCTGCATCATATAAGGTCGTTGCCGTGCCACGCGTGGCTTCGATGGCAAATCCTTTGGCCACTAACTCTTTGGCCAGCTCGATAACCTTCTGCTTATCATGCTCGCGCACTGAAATCAGTGCTTTACCATTTTGCGGTACCGGTGAACCAGCGCCAAGATTGGCTTTTGCATAGGCTTCTTCAAAAGAATCGCCAACGCCCATGACTTCACCCGTTGAGCGCATTTCTGGCCCTAATAAAGGATCCACACCACGGAACTTAGCAAACGGTAAAACCACCTCTTTCACCGAATAGAACGGTGGGATCACTTCTTCAGTAAAGCCTTGGGCTTGCAGCGATTGGCCAGCCATAGCCCGCGCTGCAATCTTCGCTAAAGGAACGCCCGTTGCCTTAGAGACAAACGGCACGGTGCGCGCTGCGCGAGGGTTTACCTCAATCAAGTAGACTTCACCATCTTTGACCGCAAACTGCGTGTTCATCAGGCCAATGACATTGAGTTCCAATGCCATTGCACGCACTTGTTCACGCATCACATCCTGAATGGCTTTAGGCAAGGAATACGGTGGTAAAGAACAGGCTGAGTCACCCGAGTGAACACCGGCTTGCTCAATGTGCTCCATGATCCCGCCAATGACCACCGTTTCACCGTCTGAAACTGCATCAATATCAACCTCAATGGCATCATCCAAGAAACGATCCAGTAACACTGGCGAGTCATTAGACACTTTTACCGCTTCATTTAAATAACGCTTTAAGTCTTTAAGGTCATACACTATTTCCATGGCGCGACCGCCAAGTACATAACTCGGGCGCACCACCAGCGGAAAGCCAATTTCCTCGGCTTTAATCAGCGCTTCTTCCATATTACTGACCGTTGCATTGGCTGGCTGTTTTAAGCCCAGCTTATTCACCATTTGTTGGAAACGCTCACGATCTTCTGCGCGATCAATGGCATCAGGACTCGTACCAATAATCGGCACGCCATTTTCCTCTAACGCTCGGGCTAGTTTTAACGGGGTCTGCCCACCGTATTGCACGATAACCCCTTTGGGTTGCTCAACGCGCACAATTTCTAGCACGTCTTCCAATGTAACCGGCTCAAAATACAAACGATCAGAGGTATCATAGTCGGTAGAAACTGTCTCAGGGTTACAATTAACCATAATGGTTTCATAACCATCTTCGCGCATTGACAATGCCGCATGCACACAGCAGTAATCAAACTCTATCCCCTGCCCGATGCGGTTTGGACCACCGCCTAATACCATGATTTTGTCTTTATCACTGGGTTGCGATTCACACTCTTCATCGTAGGTCGAGTACATGTATGCAGTGCTAGTAGAAAACTCCGCAGCACAGGTATCCACACGCTTATAAACTGGGAAAATGTCGAACTTTGCCCGAATATCACGAATATCGCTCTCGGCCACATTCGTTAATTCAGCTAAGCGCGAATCGGCAAAGCCTTTGCGCTTCAATTTGCGCATTAAATCGGCATCGATGGCCGAAATACCAATTCGCTCGACCAGCGCTTCCAACTGTACAAGTTCCTCTATTTGTACCAAGTACCAGCGGTCGATATTGGTTAGCTCAAATACCTCATCAATGCTCATCCCCATGCGGAAGGCATCGGCAATGTACCAGATGCGCTCGGCACCCGGTTCACGCAACTCATATACAATTTTGGTACGCGCGTCTGGATCTTCTAAATCCAAAATAGGGGTCAGTCCATTAGCACCAACTTCCAATCCACGCAATGCTTTCTGCAACGACTCTTGTTGATTACGGCCAATGGCCATTACCTCACCCACAGACTTCATTTGCGTCGTTAAGCGGTCGTTTGCACCGGCAAACTTTTCAAAATTAAAGCGTGGAATTTTAGTCACTACATAATCAATAGCCGGTTCGAACGAAGCCGGCGTAGCGCCGCCTGTAATATCATTCGCAAGTTCATCCAACGTAAAACCAACGGCTAGCTTAGCGGCAACTTTTGCAATGGGGAATCCGGTCGCCTTTGATGCCAGAGCTGAAGAACGCGATACCCTTGGATTCATTTCAATGATGACCATACGTCCAGTGTTAGGATCAATACCAAACTGCACGTTTGAACCGCCCGTTTCTACACCGATTTCACGCAAGACAGCCATCGCCGCATTCCGCATGATTTGGAATTCTTTATCCGTTAACGTTTGGGCCGGCGCTACGGTGATTGAGTCACCCGTGTGCACCCCCATAGGGTCAAAGTTTTCAATGGTACACACGATAATACAGTTATCGTTTTTATCGCGTACCACTTCCATTTCATACTCTTTCCAGCCAATTAATGATTCATCAATTAACAGTTCACTGGTGGGTGAAAGATCCAAGCCACGCGCACAGATTTCATTAAACTCATCAATATTATAAGCAATCCCACCGCCGGTCCCGCCCATAGTAAATGAAGGACGGATGATGCAAGGAAAGCCGATTCGCGTTAGTACATCATGGGCTTGTTCCATCGTATGCGCGATTTCTGCGCGTGGACATTCAAGACCAATGGATTTCATCGCTTTGTCGAATTGTTCGCGGTCTTCGGCCTTATCAATCGCTTCAGCAGAGGCACCGATTAACTCAATATTGAACTCATCAAGTACGCCATGCTTGTTCAAATCGAGTGCGCAGTTAAGCGCTGTTTGGCCCCCCATGGTCGGTAACACCGCATCAGGACGCTCTTTTTCTATGATCTTACGCACAACCTCCCAATGAATAGGCTCAATGTAAGTTGCATCGGCCATTTCAGGATCGGTCATGATAGTAGCCGGGTTAGAGTTCACCAATATGACTCTATACCCTTCCTCACGCAGCGCTTTACACGCCTGCGCACCAGAATAATCAAACTCGCAGGCCTGACCGATAACAATCGGGCCAGCGCCGATGATAAGGATGCTTTTTATGTCGGTACGTTTTGGCATGCGTTAGTTGTCCTGACGATGTTGATTAGACATTAATTCAATAAAGTGATCGAACAAGGGAGCTGCATCTTGCGGACCTGGGCTTGCTTCAGGATGCCCTTGGAAGCTAAATGCAGGTTTTGTTTTATGCTCAATCCCTTGCAGTGAACCATCAAATAATGACACATGGGTGATTTCTAGACAGTCGGGCAAATTAGCCTCATCCACCGCAAAGCCATGGTTTTGACTGGTAATCATGACTACGCCGCGGCGTAAATCCTTGACGGGGTGATTGGCACCGTGATGCCCAAACTTCATTTTTACAGTTTGTGCACCGCAAGCTAGGCCCAGCAACTGGTGGCCCAAACAAATACCAAAAATCGGTAATGACTTTTCCAAGAACACTTTAATCGCAGCTATTGCGTAGTCGCAGGGTTCTGGATCGCCTGGACCATTAGATAAGAAGACACCATCTGGATTAAGTGCTAACACGTCCTCCGCTGGCGTTGTTGCTGGCACTAAAGTGACTTTACAACCACGCTCTACTAACATCCGTAGAATATTGTGTTTAGCCCCAAAGTCATAAGCCACGACATGATAGTCAGTGACCTCTGGCGCTGGCTTGTAGCCTACACCCAACTCCCAGACATTTCCGGTCCAAGCCTGTTGTTCCTTGATAGTGACAACTTTGGCTAAGTCCATGCCCTTTAAACCCGGAAACGCTTTAGCCTCACTCAACGCGCGTTGTTCGTCCAGCGCACTGCCAGCTATGATACAACCGTTCTGCGCACCTTTATCACGTAAAATCCGCGTCAAACGACGAGTATCGATATCGGCGATGGCAACTATGTTGTGATATTTAAGGTAATCGGAGAGAGAAAGGGTATTACGGAAATTACTGGAAAGTAGTGGGAGGTCACGAATGATAAGGCCTTTGGCACTTACGTTGTCTGATTCAACGTCTTCTTCATTGGTTCCGGTATTTCCGATATGGGGATACGTTAAAGTGACGATTTGTTCGGTGTAAGAAGGATCAGTAAGTATTTCTTGATAACCCGTCATAGACGTATTAAATACCACTTCACCAACCGTGAGCCCGTCAGCTCCGATGGCAGTGCCTTTGAAAACAGAACCGTCTTCAAGCACTAGCAGGGCAGAATTAGCCAAGTCAACCTCCAAGCATAAGTTAACTCATGCACCGGGCCAGCTAAACCCGATACGTGACAGTTCATAAGTAACTAAAAAGCTACTTACTAAGGGTCTTTGCAGCTAATCAAAAAGCGTTTTTAAAGCACAAAACGCAGATTTTTGGCAAATTCCGCTGAGTATATAGCAAGCGCCTAGACAGATCCATGTTAATTCGGATAATTATTAAAAATAAGTGCTTCTTAATGATTTTTTAACAAACCCTCTAAAAATAGCAATTATTTAATCCCCAACACGTCCTCTAGGTCATATAAACCTGGCTTTTTTCCAACGACCCATTTTGCCGCGCGTACCGCGCCTAATGCAAACGTCTCGCGACTACTGGCTTTGTGAGTAATTTCTAAACGCTCGCCAGTATCAGCAAATAACACCGTGTGTTCACCAATGATGTCACCACCGCGAATAGTTGAAAAACCGATGGTTCTCTGGTTTCGCTCTCCAGTATCACCCTCACGACCATATATTGCGTGTTGGTCTAAATCAATTTGCAACTCATCAGCAATCGCTACGCCAATCGCCTTCGCTGTACCCGACGGCGCATCACGTTTATGCCGATGATGCGCTTCAATAATTTCAATGTCGGCAGTCTCTCCTAAGGTACTCGCCGCCATTCGACTTAGTTTTGTCATTAGCGTAACGCCAACGCTGTAGTTAGCCGCAAAAACCACTGGAATTTGTTGCGCAGCAGACGCCAAAGCCGCAGTTTGCTGTGGCAATAACCCCGTGGTACCAACCACCACCGGTTTCTTCGCTGCAACACACTCCTGCAAATGCCCCTGCAGCGCGCTTGGCAGAGTGAAGTCGATAATCACGTCAACGTCATCTAACAGCGCTTCACTGAGCGTGGTGTAATATAATGAAGATTGCGTAACAGGCTGCTCATAAAACGTCGAACTTGAGCGTACGCATGCCGCTGCTAGTCGCGCGTTCGGATCCTCGGTTACAACATTGATCAAGGCTTTGCCCATGCGCCCATTCGCACCTAAAATTGCAATATTCATTACGCTTCCTTCTTTTTTTCTTCATTGTGCCTAAAAAAACACTATTTTACAGTATTGTTTACGCTCAAATTATGCATTACTGATATAGTCGACGTACCTTGAATGTTACCGCTAATAAATGTTGCAGTATGCTCGTATCAATACCCCAATCACCTAGTGACACCTCTTTAACTAAGCTTTCTACCGTGGCATTGAGCCCAGCCTATGCCTATGCGCGCTTGGCGCTGCGTGCAACCTTTTTGCTCACAGTGTTGCTTATTCTAGCAGTTATGTTTTGGCAAGCATGGTTCAACATTCCCAGCATTGTGTCCGAGCATCCAGTGCTCTGGCTTGCACTGGTCACATGCATTGGCTTGCTGGTAATTAGCTTGGGGTGGCTTAGCGACAAGCGCAAGTGCTATGCCTTATGTCAGCATGACATCCACTATCTGCATGGGCTTTTGGTCAAGCGGGTTATCTCTCAACCCATTGGACGTGTGCAACATGTGGAAGTCACTCAAGGACTGCTTGAACGCTGGTTAGATCTGGCCAAATTACATGTTTACTCTGCGGGTAGCGGCTGGCAAAGTTTTACCATTCCAGGCATACCGAGTGCGATTGCGCATCAGCTGCGAACCCAAATTTCACAACAAGCCGACCAAATCAGCGCCGCTGAGGCACAAGGTGATCACTAAAGTGCTTACGCAATGGCAGCGGGTACATCCCATCGCGTTGTTGTACTTTGCCGAACAAGCGCTGCGGGTTGCCGTCAGTAATTTAGTTGTGGTGATCCCGCTGGCAGTTGCGTTACGCGCGTCCTTTTCGGAAAACCCGACGCAAATATTGGTTTTGCTGAGTGTGCTTTGCGCTTTGGGGATCGGCTTTATTATTGCTAATTATCTGGCATTTCAATTTCGCGTACATGACCAGCACGTAGAGATCCATAGGGGCATATTCAAGCGAGTCAAACTCAGCCTGCCCTTCGATAAAATTCAAGATGTACGTTTGAGTCAACCCATTTATTATCGTTTGCTTGATATGCGTGTGGTTACCCTAGACACGGCAGGATCAGGCAAAGATGAAGGTATTATTGTTGCACTGCCCAAAGTACAGGCTGATACCCTAAGTGATTGGATAACCGCGCATGGTCGTGCACCAAGCAGCGCGAACGCAAAGCAAGAAAGAGCAACCAGTAACAACACCGCTCTGCTACTGCAACGCAGTATTCCTGATCTCATCATTCATGGCATGAGCAATAATCGTGTGTGGATTTTCTTAGGTTTACTTGCGCCATTTATTGATGATGCAGTTAACATTATTGATCGCTCGATAACCACCCTTGATTTGAGCAGCCTCTATGCGGTTAGCGAACACGGCGTTATCTTTGTTGGTCTAGCAATAGCATTAACCGGGTTATTGATATTGGCTATGGTTACACTGCTTTCAATCGCTGGTGCAATTATCAACTTTTACGGCTTCGAGCTATTGCAAGGGCCACAGCGCTTGTTGCAACAAGGTGGCCTTATTACCCGGCGCCAAGTCAGTATGAACCTACTGCGTATCCAGCATATTGAATACCGACAATCCTGGCTCGACCGGGTGTTTGGTCGGGTTAATTTAATCTATCAACAATTAGCGCGTTCCGTGGCTCTGCCGGGTGAAGAAAAACAGTCCCTGTTGGTGCCATCAATAACAGCGTCGCAAGCCGAACAGTTAGGTCAGATTGGGTTTCAACACACCAAACCGAACGAGATTAATTTTCAACCCATTAGTCGCCGTTTCATGATCCAGCATTCGCTGCTATTTACCGGGCTTTCAACATTGATAGTACTTAGCATCAATATCAGTGTTCACTTTGCACTGCCTTTTCTTACGCTTTTTGCAATTCCTGTAATCGTGCAGGGCTTGGTGATCCTGCGCTGGTACCACTGGGGATTTGCCTACGAGAAGAATCAACTTTATGTGCGCAAGGGATTATTTGGGCGCACTGTGATTGTTGCGCCTTTGGTTAAAACTCAGTTTACTCAACTGAGTATGAGTTGGCTGCAACAGCGTCATCAACTTGCCAGTATCCAGTTAGGTTTAGCATCCGCAGCCATCACTATCCCTATGCTCAAACAAGTAGATGCAATCTCGCTATTAGAGCATGCATTGCATGCGGCAGCTGATCCGCACCAGCGTTGGATGTGATCCACTAGGATTGATTTATGCTTGCAGCAGCACGTATTAACTGACACATTGAATTTTATCAGGCTTTATTAACGCCACTCTCTCATCGGTGGTTTTTAACTTTACGCTCAGCTTTGGTAACGGAGGATTGCTACCATGGGATTGCGCCAACAGGTTTTATTGGTTTTCGGGTTAATGCTCAGTTATCAATTTGCAGCCAACGCAAATAACGCTCCTAATTTTGATTTCAAAGGCCCATCTCCTTGGCCTGAGATCCGTAAACAGCGGATCCAACAAATACTGCCAAGTGCATTAAAGGCAGCGAATGTGGATGCTTGGTTAGTGGTATGCAGAGAAAATAATAATGACCCGCTGGCCGATCATATTGGTTGCGAAAATGCGGGACAGACTGCGGTGTTTTTGTTTTACCAACAAGCTGATAAATTTCATTCAATCGCCTATTCGCCGATGGGTGAAGCAACTGCGCTGGCCGATTTAGCGTTACTCGATCATGTTGAACCTATCCCACGCAGTGGTTCAGCGATTGCAACAGCCGTTAAATTTATGCAGCAGCAAGACTTTCAGCGGATAGCGATCAACACCTCAACCAAGAATGCGCAAGCCGACGGGTTAAGTCACAGCCAATATTTGGCGCTTACTCAAACGCTGCAACCTGAATTTGTTGACCGCCTAGTATCTTCTGAAGAACTGGTTTATCAGTGGCTTTCTATAAAGCTCCCCGCAGAAGTTGCGATCATGCGTCAAGCCGCTGCGCTAACAGCGCAATGGCAAGTGGAAGCATATGCGACCATTGTACCGGGTAAAACTACCGATGCCGACGTTGCCAGATTCCTAAAGCAAAAAATGCGTGAGGCCGGAGTGTCTGACGCCTGGGCTCCGGACCAAAATCCGAATGTCAATTCGGGGGGCGATCGCGGCCACTCCCATGCCACTAACAAAGTTATTCAAGGCGGAGATGTGATCCAAACCGATTTTGGGATCCGCGTCTTTGACCGCTGGGTTACGGATATTCAACGTTTTGCGTATGTTTTAAAACCCGATGAAAAAGAGTTACCAGAAGACATTGCATACTATTGGCAAAGCGCTAAGCAAGGTCGTGATGCAGCTTTCGCCGCCATGCGTCCGGGGGTCAAAGGCATTGACGTCGATGCTGCCCAACGGGCGGTATTGGAGGCGACTGGTTCACTGCCCGTCATGTGGAGCACAGGCCATCCCGTTGGCTATGTCGCACATGATACTGGCCCGAATCTGGGCGGTTCTAAAGCCGTCAGTGTGCGCCCTGCTGCACAGCGCGAATTACGCGCCGGAATGACATTTGCGTTTGACGGTTTTCATAGCTGGCAATTACCCAATGACGAGACCAAGACCATTTCGGTAGAAGAAATGGTAGTGATAACTGCCGAAGGTGCAGAATATCTCATAGCACCACAAACAGACCTAATTGTGATCAAGTAAAGGAGCCTTGCCAATGCAAGAGCGTGTAACCCTGAATATCGACGGCCCACTTGCATTTGTCAGATTGAACCGGCCGGAAAAACATAATGCGCTTGATATGGAGATGTTTTTCGCAATCGATAAAGCCATTCATGCGATCAGCAAGGAAAAGGCTATTCGTGCGGTGGTTGTCAGTGGCGAAGGTGCCAGTTTTTGTTCAGGACTGGATATAAAGTCGGTATTGTCCAGTGGCAAAAACGCCCTGCGATTACTGTGGAAATGGTTACCGGGTAATGCCAACCTGGCACAGCGTGTGAGTATTGGTTGGCGGCGCTTAGACGTGCCGGTGATCATGGCCTTGCATGGCAAGTGCTGGGGCGGTGGTATGCAGATTGCGCTGGGCGGCGATTTCCGCATCGCATCCCCTGATTGCACCCTCGCCATAATGGAAAGTCGCTGGGGTCTGATCCCCGATATGGGCGGTACGCCAGCTATGCGTGAGTGTGTTGCACTGGATCAGGCCATGCGCTTAACCATGACCAGTGACATCATTAGCGCAGATGAAGCATTACACGTTGGGCTCATCACCGACGTTCAAGAGCAACCACTTGAGGCTGCTATCGCCCTAGCCAAGGCATTGGTAAATCGCTCGCCGGATACCAATAAAACGGTAAAACGCCTGTATCAAAAAATTTGGAATGGCAAAGAGCGGCGAATCCTAGCACAAGAAACACTGAATCAAATACGCATTATACTCGGTAAAAATCAGCGCATTGCGGTGCAAAGAGAAATGCAAGGGAAGGATATTCCATTTAAATAAGTGATCTTATGGAAAGACCAGTTTTCGCATTTGATCGTGTTTAATGAGGATTGTAATGAGCGGTGAAACTAATCTACAAAAACTATTGCAAGCAATGCGCCCTAGATTAGCGCCAGAGCGCTATGTATTTGTAACGTTAACCAACGGTCGTTACGGTGATTATGCGGCGCTTGAGCCCAAAGCGATGTTTATGGAAGATGAAGGCATGACGTTAGTCATTCGCGAGCCGCAGGCAAAGGCGCATAACTTGTCGTACGACTCAGTGTTTAATTGCATTACGCTTGATATTCACTCCAGTTTAGATGCTGTAGGACTGACTGCTGCATTTGCCCAGCAGCTAGCTAAATTCGCCATCAGTGCAAACGTGATGGCTGGCTATTTTCATGACCATATCTTTGTGCAGATCAGTAACGCTGATCGTGCGATGCGTGCATTAGCTGAATTACAAATTCAAGCAGCATCCAATTAATGTGCGATTCTTGGCCGACGTTGAGTTGGATTGACGTGTTTAAATGACCAAAGGTCTTGGTGTTTAGTCGGTGTATCCGTAAACTAAAAACACCTGCAGTGGAAAGCGAACTAAAGATGAAATCACAATTAATTTGGGACTTACCGACGCGGCTGTTTCATTGGCTATTGGTGCTTGGGTTAGTTATCCAGTGGGCAACGGCTGAATGGCTCGATGACGCCATTGTTTGGCATGTCCGTATTGGCTACGTAATGCTGGGACTGTTGGTATTCAGATTAATATGGGGCTTCGTTGGGACCCACTATGCAAAATTTAATAGCCTCGCGCTCAGCCCTAAAAAAACAGTCGAATACAGCAAACATCTGTTACAGCGAAATTCGCAGGTCTATGCCGGGCACAACCCAATCGGTAGCTGGGCCGTGATCATCATGTTATTGCTTCTGATATTACAAGCCATCAGCGGGTTATTCGTCAGCGATGATATCTTCACTGAAGGACCCTATCGCAGCGTGGCTACACCAGCGGTGCTAACAGTGATGGAATTTATCCACTTTCAACTTTTCGATTTGTTACTGGTGGTCATTGGTTTGCACGTAATAGCGGTGTTGTTTTATCAGTTCTACAAAAAACAACCCATTATCAATGCGATGATTACGGGGAAAAAACCGCTAGTATCGGCCTTCAGTATCTCTTCATCGAAACTGATCCGGGCACTTTTTATAGCGCTATTAGTCGCAGTAGCTGTATACCTTGCCGTTGCGGTGTATGCGCC
The DNA here is from genome assembly GCF_059752595.1 of Alteromonas sp. DYW1. NCBI lineage: Bacteria > Pseudomonadati > Pseudomonadota > Gammaproteobacteria > Alteromonadales > Alteromonadaceae > Alteromonas > Alteromonas sp. DYW1. The sequence goes on from NZ_CM186038.1 coordinate 2,312,195, forward strand.
CGAGCCAGAATTTTACTACTGATCTCAGGCGCCTAAATCGCTAGTCGGCTTTGTAGCTATCGTGACAGCCTTTGCAGGTTGCGCCTACGCCACCAATAGCTTTGCGGTACGCTCCCTCATCCCCACTTGCCACAGCCGCCTGCAATGCTTGTGCGGCACTGACCATATCTGCTGATTTGGCGTTGAAATCGTCCATGTTGTCCCAGATTTTCGGCAGTGCGCCCGTATCAAGCTCAAAAGCCGTGGTATTAAGCGCGAAATAATCCGGCATCATTTTACCTAACTGCTCCAACCGCACGGCATTGGTCTGCATAACCTCGGTATCAAAAGGAATTTGACCTTTGGCCATGCCACCCAATGGTCCCATATTACTGCGCACTAACTGTAATAATGCTTGACGAAACTTCACAGCATTTGCCGCTTGGCGTTCATTGGCAGCCATTTCAGCATAAGCTGTTGCACTGACCGTGAGTGTGCCTGCTGCGATTAAACCAGAAATTACTAATGCCAAAGATTTTTTCATCGTTGTTCCTTACTGACTAATGATTGAGGCTGAAGATTACATGGCTACCAGCTTATACTCAAATATCTTCTCTTTGGGTTCAATCTAACGATAAATTGCGGCCGTTAAGCTGATTGCCAATGGTCCCCTATGCAGTACAGTTTTTATTTGAAATGAAAAAGGCACCCAGTTGGGTGCCTGTTAGTATTATTCGTTACGCTATTCTAATTCGTTAGGTCGTCAAAGAACTTCTTTACACCATCAAAGAATCCTTGCTCTTTCGGACGGTGCTTGGCGGCCTCTGAACCGCTGCCCATAGATTCATCCAGTTCTTTTAACAACTCTTTTTGGCGTGCTGACAGGTTCACAGGTGTCTCAACGACCACTTTGCACATCAAATCACCTACGGCACCACTGCGCACCGATTTAACGCCTTTGCCGCGTAAGCGGAACATGCGACCGGTTTGAGTTTCCGGGGTGATCTTCAGTTTCACCTTGCCATCTAATGTCGGTACTTGCAGCTCACCACCCAATGCTGCGGTGGTAAAACTGAGGGGTACTTCGCAATACAAATTATTGCCGTCACGGGTAAATATTTTGTGTTCCTTCACATGCACTTGCACATAAAGGTCACCGGCTGGAGCGCCATGCTCACCTGCCTCACCTTCACCACTGAGGCGAATACGATCTCCCGTATCAACACCTGCAGGCACTTTCACTGACAGCGTTTTGGTTTTCTCTACGCGGCCATGACCACGGCAATTGCTGCATGGGTCGCTGATGATTTTGCCTTTACCCGAACAGGTTGGGCAGGTTTGCTGAACGGCAAAAAAGCCCTGGCGCATTTGCACTTGCCCATTACCATGACAGGTTGGGCATGTTGTAGGACTAGAGCCCTTTTTCGCACCGGATCCATCACAGACATCGCAGCCCACCAAGGTTGGTACACGGATTTCAACTTCTTTACCGCGAACCGCCTCTTCTAACGTCATTTCAAGGTTGTAGCGCAGATCAGCACCTGAACGGGCGCGCGACTGACGGCCACCTCGGCCACCGCCAAAGATGTCGCCAAAGACATCACCAAAGATATCGCCGAAGTCAGCACCACCACCGAATCCACCGCCACCACGGTTTGGATCAACACCGGCATGACCGTATTGATCATAGGCAGCACGCTTGCGTTCATCCGTAAGCACTTCATGAGCTTCTTGGATTTCTTTGAATTTTTCTTCTAGTGCTTTGTCCCCCGACGTACGGTCAGGGTGATATTTCATCGCCAGCTTCTTATACGCTTTCTTAATGTCGCGTTCGCTAGCGCCTTTATCAACACCTAAAACTTCATAGTAATCTCGTTTTGACATATTTCGTGCTTATCCTACCTTGTACTACTGGCTTCGCCCTTATTTCAGCAAAAAGGCGTAGGCAGAAATCTGCTACGCCTGTGTTTGCGACTGTTTCGAAAGTCTTTACGACTCGCGATTACTTCTTGTCATCCTTAACTTCTTCAAACTCGGCGTCAACCACATCATCGTCTTGCGACTTTTCTTGCGTGGCATCAGTGGCTTGCTCTGCCCCCGCCTGTTGCGCATTCGCTTGTGCGATTTCCATCAACTTAGCAGAGGCCTGAACAAGTGCTTGAGTCTTGGCATCAATGGCTTCTTTATCTTCGCCTTTGATCGCTGCTTCTAAATCACTGATAGCTTCTTCTATCTTCGCTTTCTCGTCCGCTGGCAACGCATCACCCGCTTCTTCAACCTGCTTACGCGTGGCGTGAACCATACCGTCAGCCTGGTTACGGGTTTGCACTAACTCTTCAAACTTCTTATCCGCTTCCTTATTGGCCTCAGCATCTTGCACCATTTTTTCGATTTCATCGTCACTTAAACCAGAAGACGCTTTAATTGTGATCTTCTGCTCTTTGCCCGTGTCTTTATCTTTGGCAGACACATGCAAAATACCATCGGCGTCGATATCGAAAGTCACTTCAATTTGTGGCACACCACGTGCTGCAGGGCGAATACCTTCAAGGTTAAATTGCCCGAGCGATTTATTGCCTTGTGCCTGCTTCCGCTCGCCTTGCAATACATGCACGGTTACCGCGGACTGATTATCTTCTGCAGTAGAGAAGGTTTGCGACTTCTTCGTTGGGATCGTCGTGTTCTTCTCAATCAGCGCTGTCATTACGCCACCCATGGTTTCAATACCCAGTGACAATGGAGTAACGTCAAGCAGCAATACGTCTTTCACTTCACCTGACAATACACCGCCTTGGATTGCAGCACCCACGGCTACGGCTTCATCAGGGTTAACATCTTTACGTGGCTCTTTGCCGAAGAACTCAGTGACATACTTCTGCACCAATGGCATACGTGTCTGACCACCGACCAAGATAATGTCTTTCACATCGCTTACCGAAAGGTCAGCGTCCGCAAGCGCTTGTTTAACCGGTTCAAGCGAGGCTTTAACCATATCTTCAACCAACGACTCAAGTTTGGCTCGTGTAACTTTAATCGCTAAGTGCTTAGGACCCGAGGCATCAGCAGTGATGTACGGTAGGTTAACTTCCGTTTGTTGGGCTGAAGACAACTCGATTTTAGCTTTCTCACCGGCTTCTTTTAAGCGCTGCATCGCCAACGGATCTTTACGTAAGTCCACGCCTTGGTCTTTCTTAAATTCGTCAACCAAGTAGGTGATCATGCGATTATCAAAGTCTTCACCACCGAGGTGCGTATCACCGTTGGTTGCTAGTACTTCAAAGGTGTGCTCGCCATCGACTTCATCAATTTCGATGATTGAAATATCGAACGTACCACCACCTAAGTCATAAACCGCAATCACGTTATCGCCTTGCTTTTTGTCCATGCCGTAGGCGAGTGCCGCCGCTGTTGGCTCGTTGATGATACGTTTCACATCAAGGCCAGCAATACGGCCAGCGTCTTTAGTGGCTTGACGCTGTGAATCGTTGAAGTAAGCAGGAACAGTAATAACCGCGCCAGTCACTTCTTCACCAAGGAAATCTTCTGCCGTCTTTTTCATTTTCTTCAAGACTTCAGCAGAAATCTGTGGTGGCGCCATTTTGTCGCCTTTAGTTTCAACCCAAGCGTCACCATTGTCAGCTTTAACAATGCTGAATGGCATAATGTCGATATCACGTTGCACTTCTTTGTCTTCAAAACGACGACCAATCAAGCGCTTGATAGCGAACAAGGTGTTTTTCGGGTTAGTAACAGCCTGACGCTTCGCCGGTTGACCCACTAACGTTTCACCGTCTTGTGTGTAAGCGATGATCGATGGGGTTGTGCGATCGCCTTCGGCGTTTTCAATAACTTTCGCTTTGTCGCCGTCTAGAACTGCGACACATGAATTTGTTGTACCTAAATCGATTCCAATGATTTTACCCATTGTGTGTCTCCAAAAACTGTTTCAAATACCTGCATTAGTTGTGGGGCCTTTTGCACTAATTTCAATCCGACCCACAAAAAAAGTTGCTAAATAATCAATTAAACCTGCGTGTCAACGCCACCGTCAGGTGCGCGCGAAACCATAACCATCGCTGGACGCAATAAACGGCCATTGATCTGATAACCCTTTTGCATCACGGCTATTACTGTGTTGGGCGCAACATCCGCTGACTCTTGCATCGACATAGCCTGATGCAGCTCTGGATTAAACGCTTCACCTTGCGGATCAATCAGGGTTAAACCGTTTTTCTCCACCGTGCTCAAGAAAGATTTCATAGTCAACTCAACGCCTTCGAGTAAAGGTTTAATCACCTCATTCTCAGCGTCAGCGACTTGAATTGCTCGTTCAAGATTGTCGATTACAGGCAGTAGCTCGCCAGCAAATTTCTCTAACGCAAACTTACGCGCTTTGGATACTTCCGCTTCAGCTCGACGTTTAGCGTTCTCCATTTCAGCGCGAGCACGCAATACGCTCTCTTTTTGCCCATCAATGGTTGCCTGCGCTGCGGCTAGTTCAGCTTGTAACGCCGCAATAATTTCTTCTGGGGTTTCCAGTTCGCCTTCTACTGCACCGTCTTGATTGATTTCAACTTCAACCGACTCACCAGCGCTTTCGTTTTGTTCGACCTCTGCAGCCTGCTGGGCTTGCTGTTCATCTTGCACGTCGCGATTGTCGCTCATGCATGCCTCCACTTTCTTGACCAACTAATTCACTTTGGGGGCATTTATGGGGTTAGTTTCAGAGGGTTCAAGGGTTATCCCTTCACTTTTTAAGGATTATTTTTAATTTGCCATGAAAATAGCTGATGAAATTAATTCTTACCGCTGCGAGTGGCGCTTGGCAGCAATAGCGATTGAATGCAGTATAAAGGACGCGTAAAGTGAACATATTCACTCATAAAAGTCATATCTATGCGTCTGTTGGCGCCATGACAGGCTGTTTTTTATAAGTCAATGTGTAGCTAACTATGTTTAACTTCTGGACGGTAACTGCGGTTATTATTGCGTATCTTATCGCCCTATTTGCCGTTGCATTCTGGTCTGACCGCCGCCAGCGGGAACATCAACAACATCCTTATGTATACAGTCTTGCCCTGGGCGTACATTGCACCTCATGGGCTTTCTTTGGGACCACAACCCAAGCCAGTAATTATGGTTGGGCTTTTATTCCAACCTACTTAGGGATGATCATCGTTTTTGTGTTGGGCTTTGCGCTGGTTAAAAAACTCGCAAACTATTGCCAAAGTCAGCAAATCAGTTCACTCGCAGACTTTATTGGCGCTCGCTACAACAGTCGCTTTAGTCTGGCTGCGCTCGTCACTGTCATCAGTTTTATTGGCGTTATCCCTTATATTGCGTTGCAGTTAGATGCTATCACTCTCGCATTGGCGCTGATTTCCAATGAATCTCCAGCAACGACTGCCGGCATCGGTTTGTACGTAGCCGCATTAATGGCCTTGTTCGCGATATTATTTGGCACCCGCACCCTTAGCCTGACTGAAAAACATCCCGGCCTAATGACGACGATTGCGTTTGAATCTCTCCTCAAACTTGCCGGCATCACCGCAGTAGGCATATACGTTTGCTTTTTCTTGTTTGATGGCCCTCTTGATTTGATTGGTCAGGCGGCGAGTCATCCCCAAGCGCGGGAAGTCATCTATGCCGATAGTGCAATAGGCGTATTCTTGTGCCACGTTTTGCTCGGTATTTGTGCCGCATTTTGTTTACCTCGCCAGTTTCATATCACATTTGTGGAAAACAATGGCGATGATGAATTGCGCACCGCGCGTTGGATGTTTCCGCTTTACCTCAGTTTGATGACACTGTTTATCCTACCCATCGCCTTGGCTGGGCATATTCTGCTTGACGGCAGCGGTTACAGCACTGACAGTTTTGCCCTCGCAATCCCGATTGCGCAAAACCAAGCGTCGGTGGCATTGATTGCTTTTATTGGTGGGATTAGTGCCGCCACAAGTATGGTTATTGTAGCGACACTGGCTTTGGGCATTATGATTTCGAACAGCCTGGTTACTCCTCTATGGCTGCGCTTCACGCTGTCGAGTCGCTCCAAGCAGTCGCTGGCTCCCAAACGCATATTAGCTATCCGTCGGATCACAGTATTGGTGGTGCTATCGGTTGCCTATGCGTATCACCTTTACATCAGTCAAAGTGCACCACTGGTGCAAAGCGGTACTATCGCGATGGCGTTATTAGCCCAACTCGTACCCGCATTATTGCTACCGTTTTTTTGGCACAGAAGTAACGCTCTATCCGCTTGGATGGGAATCATCGTGGGCAGTGGGTGTTGGTTTATCACCATGTTATGGCCAGCGATTACCTCCACGTACTATTTTGCCCCTGCCCCCACGGATGCCGAACTGGGTAATAGCGTGGTGCTGAGTTTATCGCTCAATTTACTCACCTATTGGCTATTTGCCTTGCGTCCATCTGCGGGAATTAAAAGTCTCCCCACCAATCAGCAAATGTCACCATCGTTAGTGATCCCAATCGCCGATCTATCACGCTTATTACAGCGCATACTACCGAGCGCAGAATTCTCTCAGTTTGGGCAACAAGTCGAGGGCCATGGCGCGCAGGCTATTGCCAGTGCGCCATTAGTTATGCATTGCGAGCGTTTACTGGCGAGTCAGGTCGGGTTAGCCGGCGCACGTATCTTGCTCTCGACAGTTGCAAGTAAACAAAACAGTAGTATCACCGAGCGCGTTGAACTGGCCGAGCAAGCATCGCAAACATTGCAGTTTAACCATGAAGTTTTGCAGTCGTCTGTGCAGCACATTCAACAAGGGATCAGCGTATTGGATCGCGACCTAAATATGTTGGCGTGGAACCAACGCTATTTGGAACTGTTTGCCTATCCTAAAGATTTCATCACAGTTGGCAAACCGATTGAGAGCGTGCTGCGCACCAACGCTGAACGCGGCATGTTTGGTGAGGTAAGTGATATTGACGCGGAAATCAGTAAACGTATCAGTTATATGCGCTCTGGTAGTCGCTATAAGTACATTCGCAAGCAGCCGGATAATCGCACTATTGAAATTAATGGCAGTCCATTGCCTGGTGGCGGTTATGTGACGACTTATTCGGATATTAGTGAATACATTCGCATTCAAGACGAGTTAACGGACGCGAAAAAAGGTCTTGAACAGCGGGTGCTTGAGCGCACCGCACAATTAGAAAAAGCGAAGCAAGCGGCCGATCAAGCCAACCGCAGCAAAACCAAGTTCCTCGCTGCCGCGGGTCATGATTTGATGCAACCATTCAATGCCGCAGTGTTGTATGCGTCAATGCTTACTCAACGCGTGAATACCCCAGCATCAAAACAACAGCTACGTGAAATCAGTGATGGGATTGTGCAGTCTCTAACCAGTGCAGAATCGTTGTTGCATACACTTTTAGATATGACCAAGCTAGAGTCTGGCGTACTACAACCGAATGTTTCGGAATTTCCACTCGACGACCTGTTTGCGTCGTTATGCCAAGAATTTTCAGTGATCGCTGCACAAAAAGGCGTCTCTTTGCACTATGTAAAAACGCAGCACTCAGTGGTTTCCGATAAGAAACTATTACGCCGTATTTTACAAAACCTGCTATCTAATGCTATTCGATACGCCCGCCCCAGTCAGCGTCCTAGAGTCGTATTAGGGGTTCGCAAGCACGGTCCTGAGCAACTAAAATTAATTGTTGCCGACAATGGTTTGGGTATTGATAAGCAACACCAGCAGATCATATTTGCTGAGTTTCACCAACTCACTCAAACAGAAAATCATCAAGGTCTAGGGCTGGGACTCACTATTGTCGAGCGCATGGCCTCACTGCTTGACCACGAAATTAAGCTGACCTCACAACTCAATGTTGGCAGTACGTTTAGTTTAATAGTTAAGCGCGGCCATGCAGCAAAATCAGCCCCACTACGACCATCAGTCGCAGGTACCACCGAACTCCAAAACGAACAATTCCTCAGTGGTAAACATGTCCTGTTGGTGGAAAACGACGAGCAAATTCAAAAAGCCATTGCGCATTTATTAGCTGACTGGGGTGCGAGAGTGAGCGTCGCTGAATCTGGTTTACAAGTTAGTCAGGTGGCTTTTGAAGCGCCAGATTTACTCATTGTTGATTATCATTTAAACGCGGGTGAAACCGGCATCGACGTCATTAAACAAGCCTCTAATCGCTGGCAACGACAGGTGCCAGGTGTGCTAACCACCGCTAATCGCGATGATAATGTCAAAGATCAAGCCTTAGCCGTTGGCTTGACGTTCTTACCAAAACCGGTCAAACCGGTAGCACTCAAGCGCCTGCTAAAACGCCTCTTAAACTGATTTACCGGATCCAATCCGTGCAGCTACATAATCTGTGCACAGGCACGCCAGTAGTGCCAAACCCACTCACTTGCTGACATAGATCAATAAAGCGCCGCTCAGATTGCCACATACTGGATCCATAAGCTCAACACAGGAAGCAAAAAATGTCGTTAGAAAAACACAGTCTGTTAAAAGAATTCCCCGACCATCATCACACCATTCGACACCTTAAAATGCATGACATGCATTTTGCCAAGCAGTTCGAAGAATATCACGAACTCGATCATGAAGTGTATGCGATTGAGTCGGGTGAAAAGAACACAACTGACGAGTACCTTGAGGAACAAAAGCGGCGCAGGGTCTTTTTGAAAGACGCATTGTTTCAGCGCGTGCAACAAGAAGAGTCAGCGCAATAGTTAAGCATTCTCCCGTTCCAACCCTGAAGAAGCACCTTGCTTCTTATTCATCCAAGCGGATAGCCGGTAACCCAGTTACCGGTTTTTTTTATTCTTCTGACTGTAAGGCTTGTTTAAACAAAACCCCGGCTTGAGTACGATTGATCACGCCCAATTTTTTCAATACTGCAGAGGCATGCTGTTTGACTGTCGATTCAGAAATGTCCAGCTCATAGGCGATTTGTTTGTTGAGTAAACCATTGGCCATCAAATTAAGCACCTTAAATTGATGTGGCGTAAGTTGATTAAGCCGGGTAATGAATTGTTCAGTCTGCTGATCGCGCGGCACCTCAGCATTGACATCGATATCCGCCGGTAGCCACGTGTCGCCATTCAGGATAGCTTGTACCGCAGTGGAAATGATCGGTAGTGGTGTCGATTTTGGAATGTATCCGCTGCTACCCAGCGCAATTGCACGACGAATGAGATGGATATCTTCTTGCGCGGAAACCACCACAACCAAAGTATTCGGGTAATCCAAACGCAGTTGACTTAATCCCGTCAATCCCTGATTACCGGGCATTGCAAGATCAAGAAAAACCAGCTCAATTTCTGGGTGTTCAGCCAATTGTTCCTTGGCCTGAAAAAAATCCTCCGCCTCATACAATGTGCCGACAATAATGTCACCGAGCGCGTGCTTCATAGCAGCGCGAAACAGGGGATGATCATCGGCAATTAAGACGTGGCAAGCGGGAGATGTTTGCATGGGTTCCCTCTAAACAAAAAAGGCGGCCGAAGCCGCCACAACACACACGAACAAACTTAATAGAAGCGATACCCAACGGTCAAGTGAATTGTGCGCGGATCGCCATAGTAACCAATGAGGGTTGTATCACCGCCCAAACCCGGCCCCAACGTACCATCATCATTACGGGTAACAAAGTCATAGCCGCCAATCACGTACTCTTCATCGGTTAGGTTTTTGCCGTGTAAACTAGCAAACCAATTCCCTTCCTGACTCTCCCAACTGACGCTCATATTCAGCATGCCGTAGGCATCTTGTTGGATAAGATCACTGGTTTCAAAGATTAAGTAATCATCACGATGATAGTAGTTGGCACTGAAAACGAAATCACCCACCCCACTTTCGAGTACATAACCTGCAGACAAATTGTAGGTTAGCTCAGGCGTATTAGACAGGCCGATTAACGGTGGAATTGCGTCATTGCGTTTAATCTCAAAATCGATGTAACCAATATTCAAGCCAAACTGCAGATTGTCAGTAGCTACATAGGTAAAGTCAGCTTCTATGCCTTTTGCAGATGTTTCCGCAGCATTGCGCAAGCGTTGTAATAGCGCTGTGGGGTCATCACTGTTTCCTTCAATACCAATGTATTGGCGATCACTATGGTCATAGGTGAACAACGCGATATTGGCACGTAAATTATCGCTCCAATCACTCTTCATACCCACTTCATAGGAATCAACAATTTCAGGTTTAACCCCTGGTTCATTAATCGTTGCGCGCGGATTAAATGTGCCAGACTTAAAGCCCTGTGAATAACTGGCATAAAACATCAGATCTCTATCAACTTGATATTCGAGACCTACGCGGGGAGTAAAGCGTGACCAACTTTCCACCGCTGGAGCATCCAGCACACCATCTCCGTCAGTATCACTGCCCAGTACTTGCGGCACCAGGTCGCCAGCCGGACGCTGATAACCTGGGATCCAGTCGCTGTAAGGATAAACGTTAGCAAAGACTAAACCGTTATTAACTGTGGCAGACTTTTCCTCATCGGTATAGCGAGCACCTACAGACATAGAAAGTTGTTCGGTTAAGTCAAAATTAGCCTGCGTATACACCGCCCAGCTCTCACTGTTGTTACAACCAGTGACCTCACGCGTCAAACCCGGTACACCAAAGGCAGCTCGACCTAAGAAGCCCAGCACAGCATCGAAGTTACCGCAGGATTCACCATCGTACAGGTAAACACCGCCGACAATTGAATAGGCATCACCACTGTAGTTGGCTTGTAATTCATGGGTGGTGTTTTCATCATCATATTCAGCCGGTACGTCAAAGATATCCAGCGCGGTGTTATCAAAATCAATATTGGTTGGAGAGTAACTCTCACGCGATGAGCCAATGTATTTTAATTCGAGGTTTTCAGAGAAATCATGTCTGACTAACCAACTGATCCCCTCAAGCGTTACCTCATTGAACGTGGGTAAACTGGTGTAGGAATCAAATACACTGTCTGGTACTGGGGCGTCAGTCAGCAGGCTGGGCATCAGACGATAGCCGCCTTTGGCATTTGAAGTATCTTTAGTTTTATCCCAACCAATACGGATAAACCAGTCATCCGCTGGACGCAATTCAACAGACAACCGCGCAGCCCAAAGATCTTTGTTGTAGTTCTCAAGATCTTGATTAGGAATAGCTGATTGTAAATACGTACCAAAGCCATCGCGACTAAGGTCAGCATAACCAAAACCGATATAAAAGGTGTCATCAACCACAGGGATCTGACCGGTGACTTTAAGATCGCGTTGAGAATAACTACCAACCGTGCCCTGCACATTAAAGTTCATGTCACCGGTCATTTCTTTGGTCACATATTTAACTGCGCCACCAATGGTATTTTTACCGTACAGCGTGCCTTGAGGGCCACGTAAAATTTCAATTCGCTGCACATCCATCAGATCGAGCACTGCTCCCTGCGGACGGGCCAAATAAACATCATCAATGTAAATACCTACTCCCGGCTCGTATCCCCACAAAGGATCTTGCTGACCCAGACCGCGAATAAATGCAGTAAGGGTGGAGTTGGTACCACGGCTGGTTTGGAGTGTGGTATTCGGTGAAAACTGCTGCAGTTCAGTCAGTACAGCAATCCCTTTTTGTTCAAGTTCCATAGCGCCAATCGACGTAATAGCGACGGGAACCTCCTGCAAGGATTCGACGGTTTTACGCGCTGTCACCTCAATACGTTCAAGCTTTTGCTTGTCCTGTGCGGCGTCGGTTGGATTGTTTTCTTGCGCCAAAGAATGACTACTGAAGCCCAACAAGGCTGCGCTGATAGCCATTGCGCAGGCATGCTTGGCAAACGGTTGAGTATTATTTTGCTGGTACATAGGGTTGTCCCTTTTTTAATATCGTTAGTGGTTTTAAACACAATTGCAGGGCTACGGTCTGGTGTTAAATCTATGTGAAAATCTCGTTAAGGTATGTAGTACGATGGTACTATGGCATAAATCTTCGATCCCGCCACAATGAACTTCGTTTTCAGGAGTCTGCGGTCACAGTACTCAATTAGGAAACTATATTATGCTCAGTTTAATTGGATTAATTGGCGGCTTAGCGCTGCTTATTTTTCTAACCATACGCGGTATGAACCTGTTTATTGCTGCGCCGCTTTGTGCACTCATTGTTGCATTAACCAGTGGCTTACCCGTGTTTATTGGCGATGGCAATTTTGTTACTACCTACATGCAAGGGTTTACCGGATTTATCGCTTCTTGGTTCTTTATGTTTTTGCTCGGTGCGCTGTTTGGCAAGTTTATGGAGGACACCGGTGCCGCTGACGCAGTGGCAAAATGGATAGTCGATAAACTTGGCTTTCATCGTGCTGTTTTAGCGGTAGTGTTGGCCTGTGCCATATTGACCTACGGTGGTGTGAGCGTGTTTATTGTGGCCTTCTCTGTCTACCCAATGGCGCTAAGTTTATTTAAAGATGCCAATCTGCCACGGCGCTTTATTCCGGCAACCATGGCGTTTGGTTCAGTCACCTTTACGATGACCTCCGCCGGCTCCCCGGAAATTCAAAACTGGATCCCGATTAAATACCTAGGCACCTCCCCATTTGCTGCTTGGGAAGTCAGCTTTGTAGTGGCCGTATTTATGGCCTTGTTTGGCTATTGGTGGCTCAAACGCATGATTGGTAAAGCAGTGGCCAATGGTGAGAAGTTTGAGGCACGTAAAACCGATCCGGAAATTCCAGTGCGCGATTATCCGCACCCTATGACCGGTATTGTGCCGTTAATTGTTGTGTTAGTGCTGTCCTTTACACTACACGAAAGTCTGGCTCAGTTAGCACTCATCGTTGCGCTAGGTGGCGGCGTATTAACCTTGATGGCCATTAACTTTCAGCACTTTCACAATCTTTCTGAGGCGGTCCATCTTGGTACCACGGGCGCGCTGTTAGCGATTGGAAATACCGCCGCTGTGGTGGGGTTTGGTTCAATTGCAAAAGCAACAGCAGCGTTCCAAACTACCGTGGAAGTGATGACGCAAATTCCCGGTAATGAATTAATTGGCGCAGCGATTGCGGTGAGCGTTATTGCAGGGTTAACCGGCTCTGCATCGGGCGGACAGGCCATTGCTTTACCGCTGGTCGGTCCGCATTATATGGACCAAGGGGTTGACCCAGAAGAATTGCACCGCATTGTTTCTATTTCTTCAGGGGCATTAGACTCGCTGCCGCATAATGGCTATGTCGTTACTACGATTCGCGCGATCTGTGGAGAAACGCATCAAGCGGCCTATTGGCCACTGGCGGCTCTAACCGTGGTGGTACCTACCGTAGGTTTGGCCATGGCCATCACTCTATTTACCCTATTCTAGAGTTCATCATGCAAATGGTTAAACGCTACATTTCATACATCCAACTTGGCGTATTAGCTTTGCTGTTATTCAACGGCCAAGGTACTGCACAAACGTTGCTGACCAGCAAACAAACATTTACCACTACCGACTTCACTTTTTTTAATGGTCGCATCTTGCCTGAGGTGAAAGTTGGTTGGGAAAGCTACGGTACGCTCAATGCGCAAAAAGACAATGTGATCCTGATCACCCATTATTTCACGGGGAACTCCCATGCGGCTGGAAAATATCACCCCGATGACCCGGTTACAGGTTATTGGGATGCCATCATTGGACCTGGTAAAGCCATCGACACTGACCGCTTTTTTGTCATCAGCGTGGATAGTTTAGCCAACCTCTCAGTGCATGACCCGAATGTGATAACCACTGGCCCAGCATCGATTGACCCCACAACAGGTAAACCCTACGGCTTAACCTTTCCGGTTATCACCATGCGTGATTTGGTCAATATTCAAAAGCGCGTACTCGAGAGCTTAGGCATTAAGAAGCTCTACGCGGTTGCGGGGCCCTCAATGGGTTCAATGCAAGCCATTGAATGGGCCAGTGCTTATCCGACATGGGTGCCACGCCTAATTTCAGTGATTGGCGCCGCGCAAGCCGACCCATGGACTACAACGTTGCTGGAGCAATGGGCGATCCCAATAAAACTCGATCCGGCGTGGCAACAAGGTGACTATTATGGCAAACATCAGCCCCTGCAGGGATTAACTGCAGCACTTATGTTCATTACCCAAGACGCCCTCACCCCTGCGTTTTTTCAGCAGCAAGGTGAGCAACTTGGTCATTATGCTTTACAGTCCGAGCCACTCATGGATATCCAAGCTGAACATGCGATTACCGCTTGGTTACGACAACGCGCTGCTCAGCGCGCTAAACTTATGGATGCCAATCATCTCCTGTATCTGGTAAGGGCCTGCCAGTTATTTCTTGCCGGTCAACAACAAGATTTGAGTCAAGGGTTAGCGCACATTCAAGCCAAAACGTTACTTCTACCGGCCAGTCAAGACTTGCTCCTTATGCCCTATCTGGCCAAGCAAGCCCATGAGCAGCTGCAAGCGTTAAATAAATCTTCAACTTACCAAGAACTTGCGGGTGATTTAGGTCATCTTGAAGGTGTCTTGGGTATCGCCCAACACGCGACGACCATTCGTGACTTTTTGGCGTTAGAGGCACAAGCAAATGCTGTTGAACACAAGTGAGAATTCAGTATGAAAAATTCAGTACCCTATATCGTTGCGGGCTTAGCAGCCCTTGCTAACCCTGCTGGTGCAAATGATACCCCCCCACCTTTAGCCTTAGATCTGAGCCAAACCACCGTGAGTGGGTTATCTTCGGGGGGATATATGGCAACCCAGTTTCATCTCGCCAATAGCGACTGGATCAGCGGTGCAGCACTGATTGGCACCGGCCCCTATTATTGTGCCCGCGGTGATATTGGTATCGCTTTGGGGCAGTGTGTCTCGAAATTGAATAGTCCGATTGATATTCCGGCTTTGTTAGCGAAAGCTAAAGAATATGCCAAAGCGAACCAATTACCGGCGCTGGATAACCTCGCCGATGACCGGGTGTGGATCCTGCACGGCACGCAAGACACCACCGTCAACCGTGGCGCAGCCGATGCACTAGTCGCGCAGTACCAACATTGGGTTACTAGCGGCACAGTGACTTATATCAACGACCAGCCGTTTGCTCATCATTTTCCTACGCTAGAACAAGGGACCAGCTGTGCACAGTCAGAATCTCCCTATATTGGCGCCTGTGGCTATGATGCTGCCGGTGAACTACTGCAAGCACTGGTGGGTGAACTGGATGCGAAAACCACCGCACAGCCGGAAAATTTGCAGCGTTTTAATCAGCATGCTTTGGGCGGTGAGCAGGCACAAGGATTAGCTGAATTCGGCTATGTATATATTCCTGCCGCCTGCACCACTGAGGAATGTCGTTTACATATTAGTTTCCATGGCTGCAATCAAAACGCGCAAGCCGTCGGTGACCTATATGCGAGCTCAACAGGGTTGAATGAGTGGGCTGAAAGTAACCGCATGGTTGTGCTTTATCCGCAAACCCAAACCTCAATGATTATGCCGCTTAATCCACAAGGCTGTTGGGACTGGTGGGGTTACAGCGGTGCCAACTATGCCACCGCCAGCGGCACCCAGATTGTCGCCATCAAAAATATGATTGAACAGTTAAATAGTCGGTCACAATAGATAAGGAAAACACCATGACTAGACGCAACATTTTGATCACTGGCGGTGCCAGTGGGATTGGTTTTGGCATTGCTGAAGGTTTGGTCGCCGCTGGGCACCATTGTATTATCGCTGACTTATCCCTAGCGGCCGCGCAAAGCGCCGCTGGAAAGCTAGCTGCGGGCGAAGGAAGCGCCACGGCACTAGAACTGAATGTCTGTGATCCCGCTCAGGTGGCGCAATTACCGCAACAATTACAAGCCACCCCGATCGATATCTTAATCAATAATGCCGGTATTCAGCACGTGGCAAAGTTAGAAGACTTCCCTGCCCACAAATGGCAACAACTGATCCAAGTGATGTTGGTTGGGCCAGCACTACTAACCCAAGCTTTACTGCCGCATATGCGCCAACAAAATTTTGGCCGGATCATCAATGTGGGCTCGATCCACTCTGTAATCGCCTCGCCGTATAAATCGGCCTATGTCGCGGCCAAGCATGGGCTGTTAGGTTTTGCCAAAACTGTTGCATTGGAAACCGGTGATTGTGATGTCACGATCAATACCCTATGTCCTGCCTATGTAAAAACCCCACTCGTGGAACAACAGATCGCGGCGCAAGCTGCGGAGCATAACCTTTCGGAAGAGGATGTAGTCAACAAGATCATGTTGGAGCCTATGCCGAAAAAGGCCTTTATCAATGTTCAGGAACTCGCAGATAGCGCCAAGTTTTTAATCTCAGACAGTGCCCGCAATATTACTGGGCAAACTCTCATTTTGGATGGTGGTTGGACCTGTCGATAATCTGCAATCGAGTCGCCTAATTTGGCGCTGACGTGGAGTTAGCTGCCCCCTCAACCGAGCCGGCGGTAGCACTGCATTTAGGATGAAAAAATGAGGATTTGTGTTCCCAATGAAGTATGCTAGTGTTTTGGCACTAGCAATCTGCACAATAACGCATGACCTACAAAACCATTGGACTGATTGGCAAACCCGCACACCAAGGCGCGCAGCAGAGTCTATCTGCAGTGATCGATTTTTTGCGCGAACAGCAATGTGACATATTGCTCGAGGAGCACATTGCCAAAGACTTCCAAGAGCAAGGCTTAACCAGTTGCAGCTTGGTTGATATTGGTAAGCAGGCCGATTTAGCCATTGTCGTAGGCGGTGATGGCAACATGATCGGCGCGGCACGCGTATTGGCGCGCTTTAATGTGGCAGTGGTCGGCGTTAATCGTGGGAATCTCGGCTTTTTAACCGATATCCACCCAGATGAAATCCAACAACAGCTGGCCCTGCTATTCGCTGGTGAATCAGTCACCGAGCAGCGCTTCTTATTGGAAGTTGAAGTGTATCGCCATGAGCAATTGAAAAGCGCCAGTTCAGCGGTGAATGAGGTTGTGTTGCACCACGGTAAAGTGGCGCACATGATGGAGTTTGAGGTCTACATTGATGACCACTTCGTCTTTTCGCAACGCTCCGATGGCTTGATTATTGCGACACCCACTGGATCCACGGCTTACTCCCTTTCTGGCGGTGGTCCTATTTTGATGCCCAAGCTTGATGCACTCACTTTAGTCCCAATGTTCCCACACACCTTAAGCAGTCGCCCCATTGTGGTCGATGCAAACTCAACGGTGTCTATGCGGGTATCAAAGGTCAATAGCTCCAACCTACAAGTGAGCTGTGACAGCCACATCGTACTACCGGTATTGCCCGGGGATGAAATCCGTATCCGCAAAAATCCCGACCAACTTTCGTTAGTGCACCCCAAAGGCTATAGTTACTTTACCGTACTGCGTAATAAATTGGGCTGGGGTAGCAAACTATACTGAGTAAAATTAGTGCGGAGCGAGTTTTTCGACGCTTTGCAGAGTATTACCATTCACTTCCTTGCATCTGCAAAAGTTTTTAAAACCTGCTTCAGATAAACCGTGCTTGCCGGCGCAAAATCAAAACCGTCTCCACTTTTTGACCGCAACACATTAGACACAATGCCCACGACTTGGCCATTACTATCCAGCACAGGACTACCGCTTAAGCCTCGCAAAGCTGCTGGATCTAAGTTGTCCATTTGCACGCGAAGATTATTCCCCTCAGTATCAATATAGTGACCAGCGTAGGTGTCTTGTTCACATGTGTTTTGGGTGGCGTATGTACAGCCAATCGCGATCAAACGTTCGTTGTTGATCAGGGCAGAACTGCGAAGTTTAAGCGGTTTTAAGAACATATTCGCCAGCGTCTGGTCTAGCTCAAAGACTAACCAATCACGTTGTAGAACGGACATATCAATTGGCTCATTGGGGTCTGTATTGAGCAGTTTGCCCAATACAATGGGGTCAGAATTTCCTTGATGTTGTGCCAGTGACCATTGCTGTACGGCTTGTTCAATACTTACATGTTCCATTTGTGGCGTTTTCGCTTCTAGTAGCGCATGTTTTACCGTGACGGCGTACAAGGTGTCGTTGTGTGAAATAACAAACCCATTGCCGACAAATGCTTTGTCGTGAGTCTTGTCATAGAAGCTCAATTGGTTCTTACCTGAGTGCTTTGGTAAGGCAGCAATCCACTCCAAAGACTTCTCTCCGACACGCGCATCATAGCGGTCTCCGGCATTACCAGGGTTAAAACTGCCTGAACTTCTGGCACTGGCGTATTGTTCTGCATCGCCGTAACGCATAAATGCATGCTCAGCACCTTTTATGATGTGTGACGCGCTATGGGGATCCCCGCTTGCGTCGGCAATTGCACTGGCCCAATCGGCAGTAATGGCTTGAATATCAAGTGAGCCATGCAACATCAGAACAGGTGCATCAATTCGTTTCCACATGGATTGAAAGTCATAGCCATTCATATCGCGAAAAAAACTGTAATGACGGTCGAAAATTTGCTCGCCATTGATAGGCAATAAGTCACTATTTAGCGCGGATTGATTTGCAGGATCGGCGAGAACATCTTGCCAAGGTGCTGAGGTATTTAACCACGCATTTAGCAAGGGCTTAACAATGCTTGTGTTGCGCTTTGCTTGTGCAGTCGCTACGTTAAAATGCTTAACCGATTGTTGTGAGTATATGTCTAGCAAATAGTCATACCATGGCTTGTACACGCCGCCGTAACCAATAACCCCGGCAACGCTTTCTTGGTCGGCCATTACCGCACTGTGCAATACACCCAAAGAATGGCCCCATAAATA
Source organism: Alteromonas sp. DYW1 (assembly GCF_059752595.1). Taxonomy (NCBI): domain Bacteria; kingdom Pseudomonadati; phylum Pseudomonadota; class Gammaproteobacteria; order Alteromonadales; family Alteromonadaceae; genus Alteromonas; species Alteromonas sp. DYW1. The sequence goes on from NZ_CM186038.1 coordinate 2,330,922, forward strand.
GATACGATTAGGATCTACTTGCTCACGTTGTTTCAGCGCGCGCAGCGCGTGTACAAAGGCTTGAGATTCCTCGGTAAAATCAATCGCAGTGCAAGGACGAGGTGAAACGCTGTCACCAACCCCCGGTTTTTCTACACGAAATACAATATAACCCGCAGCTACAAATTGATTGACCAACTGAGACAATGAGCTGTGTGGCATCATGCCTAAATCAATCGAACCACACGTATACCCTTGTATATAAAACACGGTAGGGAGCACTTCGTTGGCTCGACGTGCTTTAGGCGTATGGACGATTGCGCGAAGGCGATTACCTGTAAACTCGACTGTTTCATAACTCACATCGGCAATATCGCTCACTTCGTAGGGGCGAGGTTGCATCAACCCTTCGAGTTGCAGTGTCTGTTCTTCACGCATAATGCTCACGCTAATGGGATTGTCAGCATGCATGTTTTGAATAAGGCTGACTAAATCAGCGAACTGCGCCACTGACTGACCGTTAACATGAGTAAGTCTATCGCCGACCTGTAACCCCAGCGATTGTGCAGTACTGTTTGGTGCAATATGGCCAACGACAATTCCGTCTCGATTGTCAGATTGAGCAGGACCAACGCCTAACAACACTGCACGAGGTAAATCTTCAGCATGGATGGGAAATGCACATAAAATAAGGGCGAATATAAGTGATAGGCGCTGAAACACAGGAATCATAAAGAGGTCTCCGGATTATCTGAAGTGGGCGTTATAAACCGCGGTACAAAGTCCAATGCCAGTGGGTTGTGATTAGTCAATTGAAAAATAATACTTCGCACCGTTTTTTCATTTTGCGGCGTGGCGTATTTAAGTAGTGCCTGTTCGATCAAGTATTTTCCATATACATAAGTGATAGCCTGCACAGGCCAGCGTTTTACGCGAGCGATTTCTCGCCGCATTATTTTAGGGGTATCTGGCAAATATCGTTGCCACAACGTTTCTGCTCGTTCATCGGGCCAATCGTGTGCGTGAATACCGATATCTATCAATACACGCAATGCACGTAGCGTTCGCCACTCGAGCGCGTAAGCATAACTTGCATGATCATTGAATAGGCCTATTTTTGTCCCTAAGGTTTCAACATATGCGGCCCAGCCTTCTCGCATTACCATTGGCATAGGGACGCCGTTAAGGGATGGGCATAATGCATACTTATTGGTCAGAATATGCTGAAAGTGATGCCCGGGAACGCCCTCGTGAACGAACAGCCAATCCATATGTGCTTCCGGTAATTCGTCAGTTTGTAAGTGATAAATAAAGGTGCCACTGGCAGGGTCATAAATACCGGGCGCTGGAAACGCTTTGGGTAAAGTAGAAGATGCAATATTAACTGGCGTAACACGTGAATCGAAGCTAAATAGCTGCGTTAAGTGAGTATTGACGGTTCGTTCTCGACGCTGAAAAGCTTTAACTATTGTGTTGTGCTGGTTTCTTGTATAAGCGTATTCATGTCCCTTAGGGAGCGCTTTATGTTCAAGCTGCTGACGCAGCGTTTTAACGTTTTGAAGTTCATCATGAGCCATGGCTTGCAGCTCTGTTAATGATACTTCTTCTAGAAGCCATGATGCTAACCAGTGCTTATACCATTGATATCCATTAGGCATTTGGCTAAACACGCCGGGATACTCAGTTTTCTTAGACTGGGTTAAGCGACGGCGCTCGGTCATCAAATTTAGCTGAAAAGTTAAACTCTGCTTTGTAATTGATTGGCAGGCATCTGTTGGCGCAAGCGCATTTGTTTGTATTGTCAGTTTAGCAAGCGTTTGCATGCTATGTTGAGCTTCCGACTCAAGTGATTGCAGAAACGCTACAAAGTCTAACTGAACCGGCTGCAGTGGCTGTTGATTAAGCTGTTGCGTGATAGCCAGAACAGCATTGTTAAAGTCACTGGCTGCTGTCGCGGGTAAGTTCGCCCAAGCGGTGCCAGCAATAACAAGCTGACATGCGGCAAGGGTACGTAATGTAAAGTGAGCTGGCATGACTTACTCTGATGTATCTTGCTGAGGTGGATTGAACACACTCATATCTGCGTTGAAGGGATGCCTAACAACGCTGCCATCAGTCTGATATTCATACTGTAGTGCGGCTGCACCACCTAACAGGGGGCTATTCACTAACTGACGCGTTTCATCTAATGACTTAAGCCACGTAATATCTGTTTGTGATTGATTATATTCAATGAGCAGATGTCGATTCAAAGAGCCGTCGACGTTGTACATGGCCTCCTCCACCATATTGCCATATTGATTGAACGCGCGTACGTGCTCATAGATACCCCAGCTAAAGGTGATTTGTTTTCCATAACGATCAAAGCCTCGCATGCCGACTTTGTTTCCTTCGGCGTCATACAGGTGTTCGCCAAGGTGCACCATTGGGCGGTTGCCCTCAACAGGTTTGCCATTTTTGTCGTAAACCTGCCAACGGGTAAAGTTACCGTTGTGGTCATAGGTGATCCGATCGATACCTGCGCCGCTTTCATTGTTGGTAGGTTCGCCGGTTAGGCCTAGATTACGTAGAAAAACCAATTTACCATCACGATCATATTCGAGCTCCACTTCATAGAATGTAAATACGGGACGCAATGGTTGCTGCTCGTCGTTCAAATTGAGACGCTTTTCATACACTTTGCCATTTTCATGACGCCATTCATAGCGATGAACATTCCACTCGCTTTCAGAGGAATTTCCTTGCTGATCATAGAAACGCAGCGCAACGCGTTGATTGTTATTATTCAACTCATATATCGCTGTATACACATTTCCATGCGCCGCTATTCGATTACCTTTACTGTCATAATAGGTATGTATCTCTGTATTGCCTTCATAAGCAATATCGACCCTTGGAGCAAACCAGATAAACGAATCCCACACTTCATTGCCGCGGATCAGTGCGTCTTTTTGTTGATAAGTAATTTGCGTGATCCGCCCTTGTCTATCTTGCCTAAATTGATAATGAGCCACATTAGGTGGTGTGCTTTCATCTAGCGGGTAAATACCTCGGTATGGCGCATAAGGACTTTCCCGAAACATAATGTGGCGAAAGTATGAAGTCTGATTGTAATCGGGTTTTATACTGGAGATGCTTGTTTGTTCGATAGCGACGCTTTTTAATGGCAACAGGAGGGCTAAACAGAGTATTGCAATGGCTCGCCTGTGCTGGCTAAATGGAAACATAAAATCTTCTCTCTAATTCATGTAGTCCAGAGTAAATTACGTAAAATGCCAAAAACACTTGTTAATCTCGCTTGAGATTTACACCCTTAACGTTACGATCACCTATGCTTGGAACCATCGTTAACCATTGGATGCAGCCATGTATCAAACCCTATTAGGAGTGGTGTATTTTATTGCCTGTAGTCATGCCTTGATGCTATGCGCGTCATTGTGGCAGCGTGCTGCTGCAACTTCACCGGGTCGAATACTGGCGCTTATAGCGGCAGTGATTGGTTATAAATTGTATGAAGGCGGCGCCTTATACTCGGGTCTATATATTTACCTGTCGCATAGTATGGGTTTGATACCAGGAATGGTGCTGTGGATAGGTCCGATGCTGTGGTTATACGTTAATGCATTAATGGGTAACCCTGTGCGTAAACCCTACGTGTTGGTCTTGCACTTTGTTCCAGCGATCGCGTTATGGTTATACAACTTTCCATCAGTAGTAGTCGGATCTGAAGCCAAAATCGCAATGTGGAAAATAGAAGCTGAGCATGACGGCCCTAGCAGTTTGCCACTCGTTTTCGTGGTTTTATTTTTAAGCATTAAAGTACACCTTTCGACATACCTGTTTCTTTCTTGGCGTAAAATCAATTTATTCGTGTCAGCAGCATCAAACCTGCGCTCTGATAATAGTCAATATGTGGTGCAGAGCTTTAAGTGGCTTGTTGTGGCCTTTTTTGGGCTAGAACTTGTTTGGGTCAGCTTATTTGTAGCCCAACAGTTTTGGGGTATTGGTACATTGTCGATGGTAAGCGATGTTTGGCTATTATTTGTTGCAACCATGGTAATTAGCATCGCTTACATCGGCTTACAACGCCCTGATCTGGTGTTTAGCCAAGAAGAACAAAAGATTGCTCAACAGTATCAAGTAAATGCACCCAACACACCAGTTGCAACGGATAACGTGAAATATTTTCACTCAGCCTTGCCAGAAACCGCAGCTGAGATGATGGCAAAAGAAGTTGAACAGTTAATCAATCAGCAGCAGCTATATTTAAATGACAGCCTCAGCTTAACCGACTTAGCCAAAGCGTCAGGGATCAAAGCCCACACTTTGTCGCAAGTCATCAATCAAACCATGAAAACTAACTTCTATAAGTTAATTAATACCTTCAGAGTGCAACATGCCATCGAATTAATTGACGATGACAAGCTGAACTGGACCTTAGAGCGCATCGCATTTGAGTCAGGTTTCAATAACCGCGTAACCTTTAGCAAAGCGTTTAAGGAGATCATGGGTTCCACCCCATCTGCCTACAAGAAACAGCAAGCGGCAGTGGGGTAACCATTTCCATCGGATCAGTTTAGTGGTTAAGCGTGTTATGTGCGCACGCGACACTTTATCGATAAGAAAAAACCAAGACCATTCACCGTTTAGATAAAGCCAGGGTATAAATTACAACAATCCTGATAAAATTACTTTACCAACACCCCTACACTGTATATATTTACACATACTGTATGGATATATAGGTGTCTGTATGCTTTCACATTTATCAATTAAGAACTTTGCTGTCGTTAAACACATCGAAATCAAGTTAAAGCAAGGCTTGAGTGCCATTACCGGTGAAACAGGTGCGGGGAAATCCATTGGCATCGATGCGCTGTCATTATGTATTGGTGAACGTGCCGACGCAGGCATGGTCCGAAGTGGCGCTGATAAGGCCGAGATCCTAGCCCATTTCGATATTGCTAAAAACGTCAAAGCTCAAGCCTGGCTCAACGAGCACGAATTGTTTGAAGAAGACACCTGTTTTATTCGCCGTGTCATTTCAGCAGAAGGACGCTCAAAGGCGTTTATTAACGGTACCCCGGTATCACTGCAACAACTAAAACAGCTTGGCCCCTTATTATTGACTATCCATGGCCAAAACAGTCATCAACAATTGTTAAAACCTGCGGTTCAGCGACAGCTCCTTGATGCATTTGCAGACAATCATGAACTGTTAGCAAAGACGCATAATGCCTACAAACAATATCTGCAGACCCTACAGCGCCTTGAGATGTTGCAGACGCAAGCCCAAACACGTAATGACCGTAAGCACTTATTGAGCTATCAAGTCTCTGAATTAGATGAATTTTCTCTCGGAGAACACGAATTTAGCGAGCTTGAAATTGAATACAAACGCTTATCAAATAGTCAAAGTCTGCTCGAACAAAGTCAGTTGAGTTTTCATCGCCTGTACGATGATGAACGCTTTTCTGCCTGCGCTGCAATCCAGCAGAGTATCGATAGCCTTAGCGATTTATGTGAGAGTGATGCCCAGTTAACGCCGATTGTGAACTTATTGACTGAAGCCAATATTCAAGTTGAAGAAGCCGCGCGAGAATTACGCCAGTATTGTGATGATTTAGATATTGATCCGATGCGCATGCAGCAGGTTGAGCAGCGCTACGATAAAGCCAATGAACTGGCACGCAAGCATGGTGTCATGCCGGAGATGCTGTATTGTCACTATCAAAATTTACTCCAAGAACTGAATTCGATTAATCAAGCAGACGATGAACTAGACGGTATACAAAGTGAACTTGCTAATTTACAGCAAGCCGCGATTGAGCATTGCCAGCAGTTATCAGAACAGCGGCAGTTGGCAGCTCCCATGCTGGCTAAGCAATTAGAACAATCCATCCAACGGATGAATATGCCGCACGCCAAAATCACAATTGCAATAACTAACAACCCTGAAAAATTATCGGCTACGGGTTTTGACGATATCCAATTACTGATCGCAACCAACCCTGGTCAAGCTGCTGATAGCTTGGAGAAAGTCGTTTCTGGTGGCGAATTAGCGCGTATTGCTCTTGCCATGCATGCTATAGCAGCAGATAAGGAGCAATCACCCACCTTATTATTTGATGAAATTGATACCGGGATCAGCGGGCCTACCGCTAGTATTGTTGGGCAACTCTTACGGCGTATGGGCAAGCAGGCCCAAGTGATGTGTGTTACCCACTTACCTCAGGTAGCTGCCCAAGCACACCAACAATTATATGTAAGCAAAAACGCCGACGTCGCAGCGAACTCAACAGAAACCGCGATTACTGAACTAGAAAATGAGCAACGCGTTGCCGAGTTAGCTCGCTTGCTGGCCGGGGACACGGTTACTGAAAGTGCTATTTCCAATGCCCGTTCATTGCTAGCGGCGGTAGCATAAGAGTTAGTGCAACCACATCACTTAGGCCAATATTCAAATTGGCCATATTTTTTTAACAGGCCATGATACAACGTCTCGCGGGCATCCGTAGAGTGTGACCAGATTTGCTCTGCATAATCTGGATAGTCTTGATAGAACTGCTCTGAAATCATTATGTAATAGGGTTTTGTGGTCAATGGGAGTGGTAGCTCGCGAATATCATCCGAAATAAATGACAGCCCATTGAATTTGTTAGTAACGACTGCAGCAACTCGCCCCAGCTCCAACATTCCGAACGCTTGATCAACACGGCTGACTTCATACACAGGGATAGATTTTTCGTTTAGAAACTTGCGAATAGATGCGCCAATTTCAATCGCAATCGGCTTGTCTTGTAGATGGTAGAAAGACTCTCCGTCCCACTGTACATCGCTGTGCTGTAATGTGTAGGCGTTATATACATCGCTCTTTAAGCGCTTCTCGATATCAATAGCACCATTGTTTTTGGGGTAATACCCGTATTGTTCACGTTCTGGGCTGTAACTAGCCAGATTTAGCAAGTCAACTTCGTTCTGTTTAAGCAATACCAGACAACGTGGAAATGGCGCCCTGATCCACACAATTGAATGCCCTAATTGATAACTAATATATTGTTGCAGTTCTATGTTGATACCGGGATGAGCTAGGTTTTCATCTCTAGGCTTACGCCACAAGGGGAAAAGGTCGGTATCCATCATGCAAACTTTGACGGACTCTGGTACTGCATGTGCTGCCATTTGCAACTGCGCAATAATAATTAGGAGCAGGAATAATCGCTGAAGCACGGTCTGACATTTTCACATAAAAGTTAGTTGATGAAATTATAGTCTAATTTACTCGGGGTGCGTAATCGATAAGGTTTCTTCATTTTATCCAAACTTACCCTAAGGTCGTGGGATATCAAAAGATGACAAACCGATTCCACTTGTTTATGCATATCCCGCTATACTAAACAGGAAAGCGTAGATACTTAACAGGAGAATAGTCCCCTAAGGATTAAATTATGATGACATTTAGTCAGCTAACTGACATCCCCTTCCTTGCCGTCGGCCGCAATGTAGGTGCATGTGAAGATATACTGTTATATCAATTCAAGCCAATCTCTCGCGATTATTCAGCACTCTTGCACAAGGCCTTACAATGAAGATTGAAAACCTCTATCAAACTCAAACTCAATTAGCTATCGAGAATTTTGCTTTTGATTATGCGCTAATGCCAAACCGATTCATTCGCGCAATTGCCATAATCAAAGCCGCTAGTGCACGTGCAAACCTCGCGTTGGACCAGTTAGAAAAGGCAAAAGCAGAAGCTATCTGGCAAACCGCCATGCAAGTCGCTGATGGCGAACATGCGGACGCATTTCCAATCGATGTTTTACAAACGGGCTCTGGGACGAGCACGAATATGAACGTGAATGAGGTCATCGCTACCTTGGCAAGTCACTCAACTGGTTTAACTATCCATCCGAATGATGATGTAAACTGCGGCCAGAGCTCAAATGATGTTATTCCCTCGGCAATTCACGTGAGCAGCGTGATCGCGTGCCAGCAGCAGCTGTTTCCCGCATTACGGCATTTAGAAACAACTATCGAGAAGAAAATCGACGCATTAGGCCCCCTAGTAAAAACAGGCAGAACACACTTGATGGATGCAATGCCGATTGAGTGTCGACAAGAACTATCCGGATGGAATGCACAACTTACTCATGTACGAGAGAGACTTACGGATACGACGGTACGTTTATGTCAGCTGGCCATTGGTGGAACAGCAGTGGGTACCGGGATCAATACCCATAAAGCCTTTGGCGCCAAAGTCACACAAATATTAACCGAACAGTTAGACATATCCTTCAGTGTGACTAATAACCATTTTGCAGCCTTATCTTCACAGGATAATGCCCTAGAACTGTCTGGCCAATTGAATACCCTTACAGCCGCTTTAATGAAAATCAGTAATGATATACGGTGGATGAATAGTGGCCCAAATAGTGGACTAGGTGAAATTCATCTGGCCAAATTACAGGCGGGTAGCAGCATTATGCCGGGTAAAGTCAACCCGGTTATCGCAGAAGCTGTCGCCATGGCTTGTGCACAGGTAACAGGCATGCATACGGCAACGACAATTGCTGCTCAATCAGGAAATTTTCAATTAAACGTAATGCTTCCACTCATCGCGTACAATCTGCTTATGTCTATCCAATTACTGGCAAAATCATGCGTTCACTTGGCTGATAAAGTGATTGCAAACATGACCTATAACACTCAGCAAATAGAAGAAAAACTGAGTCAAAATCCGATCTTAGTCACGGCTCTCAATCATCGCATTGGCTATGAAAAAGGCGCTGAGATTGCACAAAAAGCAATTCGTGAGGCACGCTCAATTATTGATGTGGCAGCAGAAATGACGGATCTTTCCAAGCAGGAATTGGTAGCATTGCTCGATCCCGCCCAAATGGTTTAACCGCAATTCTTTTAAGCGATAAATAAATCAGCACGGTTAAGCGTAGATTGAATATATTTGGGTTACCGTTAGCGCGGTAACCTGATTTTTACCCTTGCCAGAACTATTTAGCAGTTGATTGGTCATATGCTGCTGAGGTAGCATGCGTACCCGCTTATGCATGTGATTATATTTGTTTTCTGCTTTTTATTAAGGTGCTCATGAAGTTTCTTGCTGTTATCGCTATTTTCTCTGTTCTCTTGTCCGGTTGCTCAAATTGGATTTACCGTATTGATGTACCCCAAGGTAACTTTTTAGATGATCGCGATGTCAAGCAATTGCGCATTGGCATGACCAAAGAACAAGTGATTTACGTCCTCGGCAACCCTGTCGTTCAGGATTCTTTCGACCACGACACCTGGTACTACGTCTATGAAATGAAACGCGGCATGAAAAAGCGCGGTGATGACTTTAAAAAATCACTGATCGTGCGTTTCGAAAACGACAAAATATCTGCTGTCGACGGTGATTTTGAGTTATCTGAAGACTTTATGACGCCGCTGGATCAGTAAGCTGTAAATCTGACTCAGCGATAACCGCCTTTATTCCACTGTCAATCCGTTGCTTATTTTAAGCATGGGTCCTCTTGCTTAGCAGAAAATATTTTTCCTATTTAAACCTTTGTTACGTTTTTTACGACTCAACCATTAAGTTGTGAAATTCACCAATAATTACGCTTATCTGCATCAAGCGTGTGAATTTTCTCACAGCCTCTGACTTATCTTATTGAATTTATTAAGGTAAATAACTGGCTTGGTTTATGCAATCTCGCCAATTTAAACTGATTAAGGAAATCTAATGAAACTTAACCCTGTAGCATTTAAAAAGACCACAATGGCGTTATTCATGGCAATCTCCCTCAGTGGCTGTGTTATCCATGTCGGTGCTGATGCCCATGACTGGGATTCGGACGATCACGCAGTCAGTAGTGTGTTTGGCGATGTTAGTGTTAGCGCTGGCAAGCACGTTAGCGAAGTTTCCTCAGTCAACGGTGATGTTGAATTACACGACCGCGTCGAGGCTGAGCGTGCATCTTCAGTTAATGGTGACATTGAAATAGGTCAGCACGTCTCAGTAGGAAGTATTGACGTCGTTAATGGTGATATTGAAGCGGGTGAACATTTTAGCAATCAACACGGCATGGAATCGGTGAATGGCGATATTCAAATCGCCGCTCATGGGATGATCAATGGCATGATTAAAACCGTTAACGGCGATATCGAATTGCGCGAAACTAACGTCAATAACGATATTGTTACTATTAATGGTGATATCCATCTGCAACGCGGTACGTCAGTCAGTGGCGATATTATATATGAACGCAATAATAGTCGTCAGTGGGACAATGACCGCCCTACCCTGCGCATAGATGCAGACTCAACAGTAGGCGGCAATATTGTCTTGCACCGCCCGGTAAACTTAGAATTTGCTGATCCGCAACTCCATGACAAAGTCATAAAACACTTTGGTGAATAGCCATAGATAGGACACCTACAATTGATTTTCAGTTGGAGACGCCAGACTAACTAAGCGGTTCGGCACGTTTTAAACTTTTGTTATCGTCTAAACGCTAGGCCAGGGATTCCCATGGCCTGGTTGAAACTGTGTTAGCGTTACGGTTACAAAACTGAATACGCGTCGGATAGGGTTAGCTTAACAGCTGTGTTGGTTTTTCATTTTCTTCTCGGGATTGACGTTTGGCCCTTAGCCGCGCCACATTCCAGTTGATCAAATGGCGTGCTATCCATTGGTAAAACCAGCGTTTAAGTCCGCGCAGATTAGTCCCATGCTCAGCATAAAATAAGTCTGGGGAAGCATATAGGCCAAAATCATCGGCTATACCTTGTTGTTGAATATAGGTCGCTGTTCCTTGCCATTGCACCGGTGGCGCATGTAAATCTGGTGTTGCGATACCATAACCACAAAATGCGCCACGCTGTGCGGAAAATTTTTGCTGGATGGCGGTTAGATAATCTTGATCCAGAATAAAACCTTCTAATGCTAGCCATTGCTGGTTGAATTCAATTTCCACCCAGCTATGAATGATTTTTCGTGGTGCGAAAGCATATAGCCAGTTCGGGATGGCACCCTTTTGTAGCCCTTGATGAATAGTAAATCCGTGAAATCGGCAAGGAATATCAACCGCTCGAAACAAAGCCATCAGTAGGGTTGTCTTGGTATTGCACTGACCGTAACCATCGTGCAAAACCTGTGCAGCTGAAATGGCATCATGCGCGTTATAGCCAAACGCAATTTCATTGCGCACAAAATCATAGACCGCGCCAATACGTTCATACATTGGCAGTTCTCGCCACTGTCTATGAGCGACTAAGGCTTGTATGTCCGCGTGTTGATAATTAAGTAAAGGGGTTGATTCGAGCAAGCTAGGCATTGTTTTTCCGCTATTCACATTCATTATAACTAGCATAGACCTTCGAGCCAGTCGAAGGTCAAGCCTTGCTTATAGCGGTTACTCTTGGCGCAGGTATACCTTTGGTGCGACAACTGAAATTGGTAGATCTTGCGCTTTTAAGCGCCGCGCAAATGTCACTTTCACCCGTTTCGACTTCAGCATATAAGGTACCCAGATTAGCGTGGCAAACACACTGCGCAGAAATTCCTGGGTAGTATCGGGATCAAAGACTGGCTCATCGGGTAGCACGAAGGAAGCAAGCCAGGCATCTAGCGGAATAAAAACGACACTGGCTAAAGTAATAATGATAAATAATTTTGGAAACCAATGATGCTTCATAAACATCAGGAGCACCAAGCACACAGATGCCAGAAATAGTGCAGTGTTGAATAGCGCTTCGCCAATCAACAGTGGCCCCCACAAGGGGTGGTAAGCCTCTGAATCAATCGTCGTTAAGACTGTGAATGTACCATCAGTAAAGATACCGTAATACAACGGAATGTAAATCAAGGCTAAACGGATGGGTGCTATAACCACGCCAATAGCCACCAAGATCAACCAACCTTTAATACCGTAGAGTTCGTTACTTTCGACCTGCTGTTGTGTCGCATCGTCCTTGACTGTCATTTACTTACGCGGTGTCCTTTTCTTGGGTTTGTGAGTACGAGATTTGATTAGCTTGTGTTTCTTAACCGAACGGCGCATGCGCGACAAGCGGGCGTGATCCAACTGGTTCAAATGCTCAACCACCTTTGATTCGGTTTCAGGCGGCAATTGCACCATACCGCGCAGCGCATTAATGTCGTCTAAGCCAAGTTCAATCCATGCCCCCTGTGGCAAACGCTTTTTCAAGTCTAACTTGCCATAGCGTACACGGATCAGACGACTGACTTGCAACCCTTGAGATTCCCACAAGCGGCGCACCTCGCGATTACGCCCTTCAGATAAAGTCACGTTAAACCAATGATTTAAACTTTCATCTTCGCTGGCCCGCGGCTTAACTTTAATGTCGGTAAACTTGGCCATACCATCGTCCAATTTGACTCCGGCTTTGAGCGCTTTTAGGTGCGCGGTGTTTACCTCACCAAATACCCTAACGCTATATTCACGTTCAACTTCATGGCTAGGGTGCATCAACCGGTTGGCAAGTTCACCGTCATTGGTGAATAGTAGTAATCCAGAGGTATTAATATCCAAACGCCCTACTGCTATCCAGCGTCCCGGACGAATTTGCGGTAAGCGGTCAAACACGGTTGGACGACCTTCAGGATCGCTGCGGCTGCACAACTCACCTTCAGGTTTGTTGTACATTAAAACGCGGCAATGGCTGTCTTTACTCAGCCCCGAAATAATGTGTCCGTCAACTCGTATCTGCGCTGTAGGTTCTGCACGATCACCCAAGACCGCAACGTTACCATCCACAGAAACGCGCCCTTGCTCGATCCACTTTTCCATTTCCCGACGTGAGCCAAGGCCATAATTCGCCAGAATTTTCTGTAATTTTTCACTCATTAATGTAACTGCTCAGTGTTAGTTGGCGCTGCCGCTTCATCGCTGGACTCTGTCGCCTCTGGCGACATTGAAGCTTGCTCTTCAACCAGCGCATTAAATGCTGCTTCAGTGGGTAATTCAGCCAGCGAGTTTAACCCAAAGTAATCTAAAAACCGATCGGTTGTTGCATATAATGCCGGACGCCCCGGTACTTCTTTATGTCCAACAACCTGAACCCATTCGCGTTCGGTTAGCGTACGGATGATATTACTACTCACCGCAACGCCACGAACGTCTTCAATCTCACCGCGTGTAATCGGTTGGCGATAGGCTATTAATGCTAAGGTTTCAAGTAATGCTCGGGAATACCGTGGTGCTGTTTCCTGCCATAATTTGGATAAAAATGGGCTAAGCGAATCTAATGAACGAAAAGCAAAGCCTGAAGCTAATTCATGTAACTGGATCCCACGCGCCGCATAGTCTTGCTTGATCTCATCCAAGACTTTATTGAGCTGCTGAGTGGAGACGGTAAACTCCGCCAAAATTGTCGACTGCATGCGCGCCTTTGACAGCGGCTCATCGGCAACAAAAATCGCAGCTTCAACCAATTGTTTTAATTGCGTGGAATTTATTTTCGCCATGGATAACTACTCATCATTACGTAAGCGCACATGCACATTACTGAAAGGCTGTGCCTGAATACAGTCGATCATGCCCTCTTTCACTAATTCGAGAATAGCCAAAAAAGTAACGACGGCACCACTGCGCCCCTCTTGCGGAGTAAAGAGTTGCTGCATTGGCGTGTACTCTTGATGTTTAAGTACACTGAGGATCTTCGCCATGCGCTCTCGGGTAGAGAGTACTTCACGGGCGATTTGATGATGCTCAAACGCCTTCGCTCGCTGCATGGCGCTATGCATGGCCATAACAAGTTCACGAAGCGTGGTTTGTGGAATGATTTTTATTGGTGTGACATCGTCTGCAGCGACTGCCTTAGCATTAAAGACATCGCGCTCTAAGCGCGGCAACTGATCAAGCTCTTCAGCTGCTTGCTTAACCACTTCGTATTCACGTAGGCGACGAATTAATTCCGCTCTCGGGTCACCCTCATCATCGTCATCGCTGGTATGCTTTGGCAGTAGCAAGCGCGACTTTATTTCGGCTAAAATTGCCGCCATTAAGAGGTATTCAGCGGCTAACTCCAGCTTGAGATCCTGCATCATGTCAACATACTCAAGGTACTGTTTAGTCACTTGCAGTACCGGCATATTCACAATATCAAACTTCTGTTTGCGGATCAGGTAAAGCAATAGATCCAATGGCCCCTCAAAGGTTTCAAGGATAACTTCCAGGGCATCCGGTGGAATATACAAATCTTCCGGCTTTTCTATTACCGCTTGACCATTGACAAAAGCCAAAGGCAACGGTTGTTGCACCGGTTGGGATAGAGGATCGTGCTCGTTATCGGTCATTATTGAAATGGACTCGGATCGCCGCTTCCGTAACGAATGATGGTACTTTCACCTTCCGATAAATCAACCACAGTGGTTGGCTGTTCGCTGAGATAACCACCATGAATAATTAAACCAACACGACGCTCTAATTGATCACGAATTTCATCGGGATCAGACTCTGCCATGTCGGCACCCGGTAAGATCAAGGTCGTAGACATCAACGGTTCACCCAGCTCTGCGAGCAGTTGTAGGGCAATGGAATTATCAGGTACGCGGATCCCGATGGTTTTACGCTTCGGGTTTTGTAACCGTTTGGGCACTTCTTTGGTCGCTTTTAAAATGAAGGTATAGGGCCCTGGCGTATTGTTTTTTATTTGCCGAAATGCCGTGTTATCCACTTTGGCGTAAAGCGATAACTCCGACATATCACGGCACATCAAAGTAAAGTTGTGATCTTTGTCGATGTCTCGGATGCGGCAAATTTGCTCCAAGGCCTGTTTGTTATCAAGCTGACACCCAATGGCATACCCTGAATCCGTAGGGTACACAATCACCTCTCCTTGACGAATGAGCTCGCAGGCCTGTTTTAACAAACGCACTTGCGGGTTATCCGGATGAAGGTAAAAAAACTGACTCATGAGGCTCTCTGTGACGATGAATTATCGATTATTGACCAATCATGCCATATTGGTGTCACGCCGTCAGGTAATCTTGAACGGCGGCCCAATTCAGTCCAGCGACCTGGCATATGAAAATCCGATCCAACTGATGCTTTGAGCGCATGTTCGCTTAGCATTTCGAGCAACAATCGTTGTTTGTCCGGGGTTAAGTTTGGATAGTTAATTTCCATCCCATCACCACCCGCAAGGCTAAACTCAGCGACTAAACGGCGCAGCCATTTTGTGGTCATATCATAATGGCTTGGGTGGGCCAGAACGGCTTGCCCACCCGCTGCTTGGATCCACTCGATGGCGTCACTGATGGTGATCCACTGCGGACTCACATGGGCGCGCTTACCCTTGCCTAAATATTGTTTGAACGCTTGGGCCGGATCTTTTACATGACCGAGAGCCACCATTGCTTTGGCAAAGTGCGAACGCGTCACTTGCTCGCTGTGTTGCGCGAATAACACCGCCTCTCCCACGTCCGGCATACCGCATTTCGCTAATTTTTCGGCGATTTTAATTGCACGCTGCTCGCGACACGCATGTTGTCGCGCTAAACGTTCAATAAATTGTGGATCGTCTTCATCTACATTTAAGCCGACTACATGAATATCGAAGCCATGCCAGCGAGTAGATAGTTCAATACCACTGACAATTTTGAGCGGACGCTTTTGCGTCTGCTGAAATGCACGTGCCTCCGCAAGGCCTAATACGGTATCGTGATCCGTGATAGCAAGCACATCCACTTGCATAGTGTGCGCCCGCTGTACCAATTCCGCTGGCGTAAGCTGACCATCTGAACAGCGCGTATGGGTATGCAGATCGATTTTTTGCTGATTGGGGAAATTTACGGTTGACACAAGCGTCGTTTTGTTTTCTTCTATACGCATAGTATACGTGGATAGCAACAAATATCCTAAGTCCTTAACCGAATTTGTAGATTTTTATGACGCAACGATTCAACCAAGCAAACATCTGGTGGTGGCACTCCCTGAACTAACGGGCGGTGCGCGTGTGTGCGTTTAGACTATATAGGCCCGTTTTCAACGGGCCTTTTTTGTTTTTGCAGGAGTGAAAAATTACATGAGTTTAGCGGAATTGGGTAATGCAGTGGGCAAAGTCGAATCTATTTGCCAGTCAGCCCAGTATGTCATGGATCCTCTCATCGCATTTCAGCAGCTATCTAGCCACAGTCCATATGCGATGTTGCTAGAGTCTGCCGAAATTGAAAGTAAGGACAACCTGCAAAGTATTATTCTGGTAGATGCAGCGCTGCGTTTTGAATGCAATCAAGATACCGTCGTTTGCCAGGCATTGACCGAAAACGGCGAGCATATTTTGACGTTGATAGATGACATTTGCCCACCCAGTATCAACAAAACAGTAAGTGCCAATCGGCTCACGCTACAGTGCCTGCCCTCATCTACTGACATTGATGAGGATGAGCGCCTCAAGCAGCCTTCGGTATTCGACGCACTACGCTTGGTTTTGCAACATATTCAAGCCATCCGCAACGATCCGCATGCGGTATTTTTAGGCGGTGCCTTTGCCTATGACCTACTCGCTACATTTGAACAGCTGCCAGTGGTGGCAGACAGCGAGAATATCTGCCCTGACTACGTCTTCTATGTTGCCGAAACTTTACTGCGGATTGATCATCAAACGCGCACCACCAATGTGTTAGGTAGCGTTTTTTCCGGTCCTCAGGTGGCCAATGCATACTTACGGGTAAGTCAGCGCGTCGAGGCTATCAGAGCGACGTTAACCGAACTACCTAATGAACTAGCTGATGTCAGCCAAGCGCATCAATCGGGTGCATTACAAGTCGATAAAACCGATAGCGAATTCATTGCTGACGTGAATGCGCTGAAAGAACACATTCTGGCCGGTGATATTTTCCAAGTCGTTCCCTCACGTACGTTCTCGCTGCCATGTCCAGACCCCATGCGAGCCTACGCTCAGTTACGCCAACAAAATCCAAGCCCCTACATGTTTTATCTTAAAGATCAGGATTTTTGCATGTTCGGAGCATCGCCCGAGTCAGCACTGAAGTATGCCGCTGATACCAATATTGTCGAAATCTATCCAATTGCGGGCACACGTCCGAGAGGCAAACGCGCGGATGGTCGTTTAGATGCCGATCTTGATAGTCGCATTGAGTTATCCCTACGTGATGACCATAAGGAAAAGGCTGAGCATTTAATGTTAGTCGACTTAGCCCGCAACGATGTAGCCCGAGTGAGTCAGCCAGGGACGCGGTATGTCAAAGACTTACTCAAAGTCGATCGATACTCCCACGTGATGCACTTGGTGTCCCGCGTGGTAGGCCAACTGCGTGAGGATTTAGATGCCTTGCACGCCTATCAAGCCTGCATGAATATGGGCACGTTGGTGGGAGCCCCTAAGGTGAGTGCTGCGCGACTTATTCGAGAAGTTGAGCAAAAACGCCGTGGCAGCTATGGCGGCGCTGTTGGCTACATAACCGGCAACGGTGATATGGACACCTGTATTGTTATCCGCAGTGCCTTTGTGCGCAACAATATTGCCTATATTCAGGCCGGCGCTGGCGTTGTATATGACTCCGATCCACAGGCGGAAGCCGATGAAACCCGTAGCAAAGCGCAAGCCGTTATCAACGCCATAGAGTCCGCACTTTCGCACCCGCAGGTAGCAGGAGACGCACAATGATCAGCGTATTTTTACTCGATAATGTGGATTCATTCTCTTACAACTTAGTCGACGAATTACGCGCGCTTGCGCTTAATGTTAAAGTCTTTCGCAATACCGTTGATCATGCAGTTATCCTACAGCAGATGCATGCAGCGCAGCAGAATAATCCTGTGGTTTTAGTGTTGTCTCCGGGCCCTGGGTGTCCTGCAGAAGCTGGCTGTATGCCACAATTATTGGCGCAGTGCGCCGGTGTTTTCCCCGTCATTGGCATTTGTTTAGGCCATCAGGCTATCGTCGAATACTGTGGTGGACGTGTGGTTCGAGCAAACACCGTTGTGCATGGCAAATCGTCAGCGGTCAACCATGCTATGCCCGCATTGTTTCAGCAATTACCCAACCCGCTAAGTGTGGCTCGCTATCACTCGTTGATTGGTACCGATCTGCCTAACTCACTTGATGTGATTGCACAAGTCGATGGGCTCCCTATGGCGGTCTATCACGCAGAAAAAAAGATGATCGGTTTTCAGTTTCATCCCGAATCTATATTAACGGCACAAGGCAGCCAGCTGTTAATGCAAAGTATCGAATATCTAACGCAACCGACCGACAAGAATGGGGAGCTATAGCGCGATGATGGATAATCAACAGGTCATTTTCAACTTAGAAAAACTCTATCGCGGTGAATCGTTGGAACAGGAAACCACCTTTGCTCTGTTTAGTAATGTCATGCAAGGCAAACTGGATCCCAGTCAACTCTCAGCATTGCTCATCGCGCTCAAAATTAAAGGTGAGTCAGCCGCCGAAATTGCTGGCGCTGCTGACGCTATGCGTGCCAATGCCACTCCTTTTGAACGTCCTGACTATGCTTTCGCTGATATCGTTGGTACCGGTGGCGATGGTCATAACACGATTAACATATCCAGCGCTGCGGCTATCGTGGCCGCTAGCTGCGGAGTACCGGTGGCCAAACATGGCAATCGCAGCGTGTCATCTAAATCTGGCTCGGCGGATTTGTTCGCCGCCTTTGGCTATGAACTGATGGCGCCGCCAACAGCAGCACGTAAAAGCCTAGATAATGCCGGCTTCTGCTTTTTATTTGCCCCGGTTTATCACAGTGGCGTGAAACACGCGATGCCGATACGTACTGCGTTAAAAACCCGTACGTTGTTTAATATTCTCGGTCCCCTGGCCAATCCGGCTAAACCAACGTATAGCGTGCTAGGTGTTTACAGCCCAGATTTATTACAAGTTTATGCTGATGTTACCCAACGCCTCGCGTTACCTCATGCCATGATTGTGCATGGCAGTGGCCTGGACGAAATAGCCATCCATGGGCCCACTGAGATTATTGAGGTCAGCGCGGGTCAGCAAAACCGTTATCAGGTGACGCCCAGCGACTTTGGTGTACCGACTTATACCCTGGAAGACATCAAAGGGGATGAGCCTGAAGTGAATCGTCAATTGATCGCCGACGTGCTCAGCGGTGGTGGGAAAGCGGCCCACCGCGATGCTATTGCGATCAATGCAGCAGCGCTGATAAAACTCAGTGGTAAAGCCACAACATTTAAAGCTGCGACAGAAATAGCCCTAGCCGCATTGGCTGAAGGCCTGCCATTAAAAACCATTCATCAAGCGGCCCGCTTGAGTCAAACAACCCAAAAGGACAACGACTAAATGGCTAATGTGCTTGAAACCATTGTCAACGACAAGCGCGTAGAAATTGAACAGCGCAAGCAGATCTTCCCGCTGGAACAGTTTGTTGATCATTTAAAACCGACCACCAAATCCTTCTTTGCGGCTTTGGCTGCGCCAGGCTCTAGCTTCATATTGGAGTGTAAAAAGGCGTCGCCATCTAAAGGCTTGATCCGAGAAAACTTTGATTTAGAGGAAATTCTTGCTGCCTATGCGCCCTATGCGAGCTGTATCTCGGTATTGACGGATGAGAAATATTTCCAAGGTAAATTTGAATACTTGCAAACCGTAACATCGCAGGTGAGCCAGCCGGTGATCAATAAAGATTTTTTTATTGACGAATACCAAGTCCACCTCGCCCGTTATTATGGTGCAGATGCCGTTTTACTCATGTTATCAGTGCTGGACGATACACAATATCAAGCGCTCGCAGACCTTGCTGCGAAGTATAATATGGCGGTATTGACCGAAGTCAGTAATGCCGAGGAAATGCTGCGCGCTATTGCACTAAAGGCTAACATTATTGGCATCAATAACCGGAACTTGCGTGACTTAACGACTGACCTTGCAACCACCGAACGGCTTAAACCAATGTTAGCGGACGTAGAGTATCCCCATGTGGTGATCTCAGAAAGTGGCATCTATACCCAGACAGATGTGCAGCGACTTGCCCCGCTATGTGATGGTTTCTTGGTGGGGAGTGCATTAATGGCGCAAACAGATTTACGTCGTGCAGTGCAACGTTTAGTGTTCCCGGCGACCAAAATCTGCGGTGTAACCGATGTCGCGACGGCGAAGTATTTAAGCGCAGCACCTACGCAATACGTCGGACTGATTTTCGCCGATAAATCCAAACGGAGAGTTTCTTTTGATACAGCCAAAAGCATTGTTACTGCGGCTCCCAATGCGTATGTCGGTGTGTTTGTTGATCAACCCATTGATTTAGTTGCTGAGTATGCACAAGCACTCAACTTAGCCGCAGTGCAATTGCATGGCAATGAGAGCATTGAACAGATAACGGCACTTAAGCAAATGCTCAAGGATAATTGCGAGATTTGGAAGGCGATTGGCATTGACGCCAGCCTGTCAAACCCCGCTTCTCTGCCGCCAGCACTGACTGACGATAACGACCCGCTATGGCTCATGGTTGACCGTGTTGTGGTAGATTGCAAAGTTGGATCAAGCAGTGGTGGCACAGGACAAGAATTTGATTGGGCGTTAATCGCCGCGATGGTTAATCCAGAGAAGTTGATCTTAGCGGGCGGGATAGGAATAGATAATAGTCTTAAAGCATTAGCTACCGGTGTTGCGCTAATCGACATTAACTCGGGCGTAGAAGACTCTCCCGGCGAAAAAAATCAAACCAAAATTAACCAACTGTACGCTCACTTGCGTACAGCTTAACTTTACTAATACAGGATTATCATGAATAAGTTGGACTCGAAATTCGGTGAATATGGCGGCATGTATGTGCCCGAACTATTGATCCCTGCACTCGATCAGCTGGAACAGGCCTTTTTAGACGCAAAAGAAGATCCTGAGTTCCAGCAACAGTTTATGGCACTACTCACCGATTATGCTGGTCGTCCTACTGCAATGACGCTAACCCGCAATCTAGTGAGCAACCCGAAAGTTAAACTTTATCTCAAGCGCGAGGATCTACTGCACGGGGGGGCGCATAAAACCAATCAGGTTTTAGGTCAGGCTTTACTCACCAAGCGCATGGGTAAAAGCGAAGTCATCGCTGAGACTGGCGCTGGGCAGCATGGTGTCGCTACCGCACTGGCGTGTGCATTACTTGGCCTTAAGGCGCGAATTTACATGGGCGCAAAAGATGTGGAACGACAAGCGCCGAACGTATTTAGAATGCGCTTAATGGGTGCAGAAGTTATTCCAGTGAATTCTGGTTCTGGCACGCTCAAGGACGCCGTAAACGAGGCTATGCGCGATTGGTCAGCCAATTATGATAAAGCCCATTATCTCCTAGGTACCGCAGCAGGCCCCCATCCCTTCCCGACCATTGTACGCGAGTATCACCGCATGATTGGCGAAGAAACCCGCCGTCAAATCCTGGAGAAAGAGGGGCGCTTACCTGATGCGGTCGTGGCCTGTGTGGGCGGTGGCAGTAACGCCATTGGCATGTTTGCTGACTTTATTGACGAGCCAACAGTGCGATTGATTGGGGTTGAGCCCGCCGGTAAAGGCTTGCACACCCATGAGCACGGTGCAACCATTTGCACCGGCTCAAAAGGTATATTGCATGGCGCCTACAGTTTTATAATGCAAGACAATGACGGCCAAATTGAGGAATCCTATTCGGTTTCAGCTGGCTTGGACTATCCTGCAGTCGGGCCACAGCATGCCTATCTTGCCGAAACGGGGCGCGCTGAATATGTTGCAGTTACTGATGATGAAGCATTAAATGCATTTAAACTGTTAGCCCGCAAAGAAGGGATCATTCCCGCATTGGAGTCATCCCATGCCCTCGCCCATGCGCTGAACATGGCAGATGACGCCGAAGATGAAACCATTATTGTGGTCAACTTATCTGGCCGTGGTGATAAAGACCTCAATCACGTGATTAATATTTTGGGAGAAAATGCCTAATGTCGCGCTATGAAACTATGTTCAGTCGTTTAAACGCGGATAACCAAGGCGCGTTTGTTCCCTTTGTCATGTTAGGTGATCCTGAGCCAGAGACGTCGTATAAAATTATCTGTCAGTTAATTGAAAGCGGCGCGGATGCATTGGAACTGGGGATCCCATACTCAGATCCGATTGCCGATGGCCCTACGATTCAAGCCGCCAGTATCCGGGCACTGGCCAACAAAGTCACTCCCAATGACTGTTTTGCGATTATTGCGCGCGTCCGTGAGTCCCACCCTGAGATCCCTATTGGCTTGTTGCTATACAGCAATCTGGTGCTTAAGCGCGGCCCTGATGACTTTTATGCTGCGGCTGCAAAGGCGGGCGTTGATTCAATTTTAATTGCCGACGTGCCATTGCGCGAAGCTGACCGGTTTATCGCGGTTGCCAAACAGCACAACATTGAACAAATCCTTATTGCGCCGCCCAACGCCACTGAAGAAACTCTACAAGCCATTGGTCGTTTGTCATCTGGATACACCTATCTGCTTGGCCGAGCGGGCGTCACTGGGGCCGAGACTGCCGCTGATGTGCCAGCTAAAGCGCTCATTGATAAACTCACGCAGTATCACGTTGCCCCGCCGCTGCTAGGCTTTGGAATTTCTACCCCAGAACAAGTACAATCAGCCATCCAGGCTGGTGCCGCTGGCGCTATATCGGGTTCAGCGACAGTTAACATCATAGCCAAACATTTACACGATGAAGATGCAATGCTGGCTGCACTCAACCAGTTTGTGAACGCGATGAAAGCCGCAACGCACAAAAACTTTTAAGGACATTTGCATGCTGTACGTAATATTTGCCCAAGATGCACCAGATTCTCTGGCGCAGCGTTTACAAACGCGTCCGGCCCATTTAGCGCGTCTAGAAGCATTAAATGCCGAAGGGCGCTTATTGGTAGCAGGCCCTAATCCAGCTGCCGATCTAGACGACCCCGCACAGGCTGGGTTTACCGGTAGCACGGTGATTGCTGAGTTTGATAGCCTTACAGACGCGCAAGCCTGGGCCGATGCTGACCCCTATTTCAGTGCAGGGGTATATGAGTCAGTGCAAGTTAAGCCGTTTAAAAAAGTGCTTCCATAACCGAGTATAAAGACTTCTACATGGCCGACACTTTGCAGATCAATCAACACTTAAGCCTGTCTCTGGATGAGATTGAACTCAGTGCGATGCGCGCGCAAGGTGCCGGTGGTCAAAATGTCAACAAGGTCTCTTCGGCCATTCACTTACGCTTTGATATTGCCGCCTCAAGTTTGCCTGAGCGGATCAAAGCCAAGTTGTTGCACGGTTCTGATTCGCGAGTTAATCAAGAGGGCGTGCTGATTATCAAAGCGCAACGTCAGCGCACACAAGAGGCCAATCGTAGAGATGCTTTAGCGCGTCTGATTGAAATCATCCAACACGCAGCCTATGTGCCGCCCCCGCGCAAACCGACTAAACCGACCCGCGCCTCGCAAAAACGTCGTATGGACGCGAAAAAACGCCACGGCCTGAATAAACAACTGCGCGGTAAAATCGACATCAGTTAATTCAGCCAGCATTCATGCAGCTAGCGTATGCTTGTGATTATACAGTACAATCATTGCAAACAGTGCGCGGAGAAAAGTTAATACTATGCAATCAAAGCGGTTAGTCGTTGTTGCCAGCATCCTTGTATTCAGTGGTTTACTCACTGCGGCCCCACCCGCGCTGGCACAAAAGAAAGAGGAAGCGGCAAAAACCGAAAAAATGGATAAAACTCAGGCCGCTGAGCGCGCACGTGAACAAGTCAATGGGCGTGTTTTAAAGGTAGAGAAACGCCAAGACAAGTACCGCGTTAAAGTGCTGCAAAAGTCTGGGCGCGTTGTCTCTGTCGACGTAGATAAACAATCTGGCACGGTTAAGCGCAGCAATGATAAAAAGGACAAGCGATGAGGTTATTGGTAGTTGAAGATGACAGTCGCTTATTGATGCAATTGGATACTTTTCTGCGCAATAACAGCTACAGTGTCGACCTTGCCGATGATGGTGAAAAAGCCCTTTTCTTACTCCAAGAACATCCCTACGACTTAGCCATCATTGACATCGGGTTACCTAAACTGGACGGTTTTGAGGTGATCCGTAAGGCTCGCTCTGCCGATGTGCAATGCCCAATGTTGATTTTAACAGCCCGTGATCGTTGG
This sequence comes from Alteromonas sp. DYW1, assembly GCF_059752595.1. Classification (NCBI taxonomy): domain Bacteria; kingdom Pseudomonadati; phylum Pseudomonadota; class Gammaproteobacteria; order Alteromonadales; family Alteromonadaceae; genus Alteromonas; species Alteromonas sp. DYW1. The sequence goes on from NZ_CM186038.1 coordinate 2,355,038, forward strand.
CAAGAGAAGGTGGAGGGACTGGATGCGGGTGCCGATGACTACCTGACCAAGCCCTTCCATAACGAAGAGTTACTCGCACGCGTTAAAGCCTTGATCCGACGCGCATCAGGGCAACCAAATCCATTAATTGAACTGGGCCCGATAGCCATGGATACCCGCAGCGAAGAAATTAGCGTGGCAGGTCGAGTTTTGGATTTGACCGCGTATGAATATAAGGTGATGGAGTATCTATTGATGAATCCAAATAAAATCGTCTCCAAAACCGAACTGACAGAACATATTTACGATCAGGACTTCGATTTAGACAGCAATGTCATCGAAGTATTTGTCGGTCGCCTACGCAAAAAAATTGACCCCGAAGGCCGTCTTAAGCCAATCGAAACCCTGCGCGGGCGAGGCTATCGCCTAAACCGACAAATGTCGGAAGAATAACGTATTGATGATGCAACGCTTGTCCCTGCGGGTTCGTAGCCTATTATTGGCTATCGCCAGTCTCGTGATCATTGTGCCTGGCTTTGTGTTAACGGTTGAGCGCAGCTACACCACCAGCCTAGAGCAGGCCAAGTTCAATGAATTAAAGTTAATGAGCTTGGCGATGATCACTGAATTTGAACTTGATGATAGCGTGCCTTACATGCCACAACAGCTATTTGAAGAAAAGCTGAATTTACTTGGCTCTGGTTATATTGGTTATATCGTGTGGCAACAGGATGTCGTCTGGCGCAGTTTATCCGCCTTGGATTATAGCGACCCTGTGCAATTACAACTTCCCGCCGTAGGCGATGAAAAACAACTGGGAGATTTTACCATCACCCGTGATTTTGATGCCACGCAAGTCAATGCGTTTTATTACGCGTATAGCGTTGAATACGAAGACCGTGGCCAGTTTAAACCTGTCTCGTTCATTGTGATCAACGAAGATGGCGAGTTTCAACAAAACCGGCAAACCTTTATTAATACTCTCTGGCAATGGCTAGGCGTATTAAGCTTGTTGATTCTGGCAACGATTATTTTGATCACCCGCCGGGTGTTGGCACCTGTTGACAGTATTATTGGCAACATTCGGGCCGCCGAGCGTGGTGAAATAGAAAGGTTAACGCAAACCTATCCGCCCGAATTAGAAACCTTAAAACTGAGTATCAATCAACTATTAAACAGTGAAGCACAGCAACGTCAACGTTATAAAAATAGTCTTGGTGACCTCGCCCATAGCTTAAAGACGCCATTGGCAGTTATTCAGTCAACAGAGCCGCTACCCGAACACATTCACGAGCCTCTGCAGCAGATCAACGCGATTATTCAACGCCAGTTAAAACGTGCCGTAACCGGCAACGCGCAACGTTATCCAACGGTAATGCTAGCTGATACCCTAGCCAAACTCGTCGGCGCAATGCGTAAAGTACACGCCGATAAGTCATTGACCTTGACCTTAGACGTCGCCCCTACCTTGACTGTCAAAGCCGATGAAACGGATCTGATGGAACTGTTTGGGAATTTGCTGGATAACGCGTGTAAATCGGCCAGTAAGCAAGTAATGGTAAGCGCACAGGTATTTCCAGACAGCGTGCATATCTATGTGGATGATGATGGCAGTGGTATTAATGAAGCGGATGCCAACGCCATCTTAAACCGCGGCGAACGCCTCGACACATACGCTGAGGGACAAGGCATTGGCTTAGCTGTCGTAATTGATCTAATGGAAACCTACAACGGGCAATTGCGGATCCAACGCAGTCCGCTCGGCGGAGCACGTTTTACCGTACAATTGCCCCATTAAGGTTCAACCCTTCAGTGTCAAGAGGCTGCTGTGGCCTTAATTTTATCATCTTCACTGCTCAGCAGGATCGCCAACCATTGGGTTTCTTTGCGCGTTTCTAAGGCAATTTTCACAATCATGGTCAGCGGCACACTGAGTAACATACCCACGCTGCCCAGCAGCCAGCCCCAGAATATCAAGGACAAAAATACCACTAAGGTCGATAGTCCGAGCCCACGCCCCATCAAACGAGGCTCTATCACATTCCCCATCACCGTATTGACCAAAATAAAACCGCCCGCAACTAAACCCGCAATACCGAAACCAAATTGCACAAACGCCATTAAAACTGCTGGTATGGCCGCAATTATCGAACCGATGTTGGGGATATAGTTGAGTAAAAATGCAAGTACCGCCCACAGCAAGAAATGATCGACATTCAATACCCATAACCAGATACCAATGATCAATCCTGTCGCTAAACTAACCAGGGTTTTAATCGCTAAGTAACTATTTACCGAACGGATAAAGCGGTCTATATGATTGAGTTTCATGTCTGGGTCGGCAAGCGCAACGTGGATACGCCGCGGCATTGAGTCAGCCTCAAACAGCATAAACACCACAGTTAGCAAGATCAGGAATAAGTTTGATAACACGCCGCCTAAGCCGCCAAGCAAGTTGGTCGTCATCGACATTGCCATGCCGGGATCGAGATGTTCGCGCAACAGATCCGTATTCAGACTGATATTTAACGCCTCTAATTGCGTAACGACCCAGGTAAATTGTTCACTGAGTTGGGCACTATACTCGGGTAGGTTACGCCGAAACTCCGACATGGATTGCGCCACTAAACCCGCGAGCATGAAACCAAAAATCACGATCAGCAGTATAACTAAAGACACCGATAACCAGCGCGGTATGTTATACCGATTCGCCCATTGGATCACTGGACTACAGGCAATGGCAATGAAACCGGAGAGTAAAAACGGCACGACAATTTCACTGGCAGCTTTTAAGCCGGCCAACACAACGATAACACAAGCCATTATGATCAAGGCTTTAACGGTGGGTGATTTTAATTCCATAACTATTTAATTAACGCGCGGGATAAGACAAACTAACAAATCTTGCCATTATTGAACACTATTAAAAGGACAACACGACTCCATGCAACTAAACCAAGCGACCATTCGGATCAAAAACCTACGTCTACGCACTTACATTGGCATTAATGAAGATGAAATTAAGAATAAGCAAGATGTAGTGGTTAATGTGAAGATCCATTATGACGCGGAACAGGCCACAAATAGTGATCAAATGGATGACGCGCTAAATTACAAAACCATTACCAAGGCGATTATCAAGCTCGTTGAGGACAATCGCTTCTATTTGTTAGAAAAACTGACCGCGGATGTATTAGCCATTGCTGCTGAGCATGCATGGGTCAGTTATGCCGAGGTTGAAGTGGATAAACCACATGCATTGCGCTTTTCAGACTCGGTTTCACTTACTCTGTCCTGTAATAAAGGCTAACTACAATGAATATCCTGCTAACAGGTGGTACCGGTTTAATTGGACGTCACTTTATTGAGCAATATGCTGAAACGTATCGTTTCACTGTGCTGACGCGCGATAAAACGCGCGCAGCGCAAAAGCTGCCTGAAGGCTGTGAATTCATTAACGATCTTTCAGTATTGCAACATCTTGATGCGTACGACGCGGTGATCAATCTAGCCGGTGAACCTATTGTGGATAAGCGCTGGAGTGAGCAACAGAAAACGGTGATCCGCGAGAGTCGTTTAACAACCACGCAACAGCTAACTGACCTGATTAACAATAGTCGCTTGCCGCCTGAGGTATTTATCAGCGGGTCAGCAATTGGTTATTACGGGCGCCAAGGCGACACGCCCATTAGCGAAGACTTTAGTACTCCCTTTGACGAATTTTCTCATCAATTATGTCGCGATTGGGAGGCAATTGCACAACAGGCCCAGTCGGCAAAGACACGTGTTTGCATCTTGCGCACCGGCATTGTCTTGGCAGAAGATGGTGGGGCCTTAGATAAAATGTTGTTACCCTTCAAGTGTGGATTAGGTGGGCCTATTGCCACAGGTCGTCAGTACATGTCTTGGATCCACATTCGCGATATGGTTAACGCGATCCATCACTTACTCAAGCGTCCGCGCAGTAAGGGTATCTATAATCTGACTGCACCTCACCCAGAAACCAATAGAATATTTGCCAAAAAGCTGGCCAGCGCGTTACACCGCCCCTGCATATTTCCGATGCCTGAGTTTGTGCTCCGAGCAATGATGGGGGAAGCTGCTGATCTACTGGTCTATGGGCAAAATGTAGTACCTCAGGCATTGCTGCGTGAAGATTTTCATTTTTTGTTTCCGCACCTTGAAGATGCTTTGACCGACCTGACCTAATATTGCCAATACAGTTTAGCCAGATGGCGCAATCGAACACTGCTAAAGCCCAATATTGCGCTATGCAGAATCGAGTAAAGACTGCATAGGATACTTGAACAGGAATTATTGCTGTTCAAGTATGTTACAGGCGATTCAGTGCGGTCACGAAAGAACTGGGCTTACCAAGTTAGAATTCAGCAGCGAGAACGGTGCTTATTCACTATGAAAATGTACTTAATCAGTTGTCATAACAGCGCTAGTTTGCCGCTATAAGAAAACGTTATATTCAAACAAAATCATTTAGTTAGATATGTAAAAAAGAAAATTCTAAAGAATCTCTATGGTCACCTGTACGATCGCAGATCCATGACCTACTATTAATTAGCAGAAGTATAAGGCACAGATTAAGTCATGACAGGATATTCTGGAAAACAGGGAAGCTTTCAACTCGAACGCAATGGCGACATTCTCGAGTTAATTGCCATTGGCCGTTGGGATGAACGCTTAGCTTATGAGTTCTTGGCTCAAGTCGAAATTTTGATTGCTCCTTTAGAGGGGCGACCATGGTCCACCATTGTGGATGTGCGGGAATGGGAGTTAGGAACGCCGGAATTTCAAGACATAATCACCGCTGGCACAGAAAAACAAGTTGCCATGGGTTTGCGGCGTGAAGCTTATGTGATCGATGAAAGCCAAGTCAAAGTGTTTCAGATTGACGCCATGATGCCGCCTGATGAGCTTTATTATGCTCGGTACTTCCGTACTTATATTGATGCGTTCAGTTGGCTCAATCAGGAAGGCTTTGGCAATATTTAGGGTTTATTCTTTTCTCAGAAAGGCCGCACCTCTAGCGGTGAAGCAAAACAACTGCCAGCAAGCATAATCGAGATTGTCGGCCCGGTTCCGTCCAGACCGACTCACGCAATAGCATTGCAAAGAATGACTGTCGCAGATTAGACCATGCGCCGTAACAACGCGGTTGTATTTAACGCTAATAAGCGCCAACAGCCAATCGCACCCAGTAAACCGACCACTACCGCTCCGGCCAACGGCGCCACTAACCAGTATTCCCAATGAATACTCGCCTCCATTTGAAAGACTTGCGATTGCAGTAACCATAAACTAAATTCGTTTGCGAGCGCCGCCATAAAGCCAGCAACAATACCAATAATCAAAAACTCAAAGATGACGCTTAAACGGATCAAGTTACCCTTTGCGCCAAGGGTACGCAGAATTGCGAGCTCTTGTTGACGCTCATCCATACTCGCTTGCACCTGTGCGATTAACACCAAACTGCCCGCAGCTAATACCAATATCAGAATAAACTCGACTGCGAGTGAAACCTGATCAACCACTTCTCTGAGTTGATTGATCCGCGCATCTACATCAAATAGAGTCACCGACGCAAATGGTTGCATAATCCGGGTGATCTCTGCCTTGCGCGATTGGTCAAGATGGAAGCTGGTAATATAGGTAGCCGCAAAGGACTCCATCGCCGCGGGATGCAAGACAAAGAAAAAGTTGGGCTGCATGGTCTGCCAATTGACTTCACGCAAGCTGGTCACCGTAACCTCAACAATTTCACTACCGATATTGAAAGTAAGCTTATCGTTCAGTTTGATATCCAAACGTTCAGCCACCTCAGCCTCTACTGATACCTCATGAGGCATACCCGGCTGCCAAGCATCTAACCAACGCCCTTCGACGATACGATTCTCGGTTTGCAGCTGAGTGTCCCAGGTTAAGTTGGCCTCACGCCCTAGCCCATCTCGACCTTCGCGTGGTTGCTCATCGCCTTCTTTGGTCACTTCGGTACGAATGCGCTCATCATTAATCGCGACAAAACGTCCACGGGCCACTGGGAAAAAGTCATCATGACGCACATTGAATTGTTCAAACTGGGCAATTAACGGCGCTTTTTGCGCCTCAGTCACATTGCTCACGAAATAGTTCGGCGTGCCCTCGGGCAACTGCGCGCGCCATTGGGCAATCATGTCGTTACGCATCACCAAAACCACTAATAACAGCATGATCGTGATAGAGAAGCTGATCAGCTGCACTGAATTATCCATCGCGCGCCGGCGGATCCGCGCCCATGCCAGCTGCCAAGGCCCCATCGCCCCGCCACCTAATTTGCGCCCAAGGGCAATTAGGCCAAAGGTTACCGCCAACAGCCCCAATACCAACAGAATACCCGAACCAAACAAGATCGCGCTGATCATGAGGTCGCGACTGTAAGCCCACATCAGCAAGAAAATTGCCGATCCCGCCGCAGCAAACTGCAGGGTACGCGAGCTCAAATTAGCCGCTATATCTTTACGCAACACGCGCAGAGGCGGCACTGAAAACAATTGCAATAGCGGATACAGCGAGAACATCATGGCACATAACGACCCTGTGAACAGCGCGATCACAAGAGGCCGCCAATGCCAAACGTTGAGCGAAACTTCCACTCGGTCACCCAAAGCACTTACAACCACTTGCTGAATAGCGATACCTAACACGCTGCCAATAAAAATCCCTAACAAGGTAATAAAACTAATTTGCAGCACGTAAATACGCTGGATCTGTTGTTTACTGGCGCCAATCGTCTTCATGATGGCTACAGGATCAAAGTGACGCTGGCTGTAACGCTGCGCCGCAACAGCAATCGATACTGCCGCGAGAACTATCGCCAATAAACTCGCCAATAAAAAGTACCGTTCAGCGCGGGCGACCGCGCGCCCAACCGCTGAGTCATCGTCTTCCACAGACATCCAGTAATGCAACTCGTCATTGAGTTGGGGACGTAACCAATCGTAATAATCATCCAAGCTTGCAGACTCGCCGGTGAAGTAGGCTTTGTAAGTTACCCGGCTACCTGGCCCCGTCACGTTGGTCTGGGTGATATCTTCAATGGCCATTAGCAAGATGGGGTCGGTGTTAAATACACTAAAGCCCGCATCGGGAATTTCACCTAATACTTGCGACACTTTAAGGGCAGCATCACCCACGTATACCGTATCGCCTAGCTCAACATCCAGCAGTTGAAACAAGCGTGAATCCATCCAGACTTCTCCCGGTGCTGGACGGCCTGTGGTATCACTGGCGAGTTCAAACGGCGCTGGTGCGACACTGATTGCACCTTTTAACGGATATTGCGCGTCTACTGCACGCAAATCTGCCAAGGCCATTTCCTGCTCACCAAACACCATTGAACGCGTGCTGACTTGTTGCGCCGTTTGCAGGCCTTGATTTTGTGCTTCTACGAGCCAGTTTTCATCCACTGGATGGCGAGAATTTAGGCGTCGATCAGCGGCAATAAATTCCGCAGAACGGTCAGTCAACGCTTGTTGTAATCGTTCGCTAAAAAGTGACAGCGATAGCACGGCGGCGACGGATAAAACAATCGCCAGCAGAATAATGGTTAATTCGCCGCGTCTGGCTTCATGACGGAACAACCGCCATGCAAGGTTAAAAGTGGTTGCCATAATTTAGCTCGCCTCACGTTGTACAGGACTTTCTGCAACATCGTCGCTGGCTACACCTGAGACTTCTTCGCTCAACTCACCCGCCTGCATATGCAATTGACGGTTGCACTTGGCGGCCAGTTGGCTGTCATGGGTTACTAACACCAAGGTGGTATCGTTGTCTTGGTTGAGCTTAAACAAAAGCGCTTCAATTTTATCACTATTGGCGGCATCAAGATTACCAGTGGGTTCGTCAGCAAAAAGGATTTTGGGCTGCGTGATAAACGCGCGGGCGATTGCGACGCGCTGCTGCTCACCGCCGGATAATTGATTCGGGTAATGATGTGCACGGTGCCCAAGCCCGACCTGTTCCAGAATTTCTTTGGCGCGTGCTCTTGGATTTGCCAATCCATTGATTTCGGCCGGTAACATAATGTTCTCCAACGCAGTTAAACTTTGCACCAACATAAAGCTTTGAAAGATAAAACCGACTTTGTCACCCCGCAAGCGCGCGCGCTGCTCTTCGTCCATGGTATGCAGGGGTTGTCCGTCGAGTAAAATCTCACCACTAGTGACTTCATCTAGCCCGGCAAGAAGACTTAATAATGTCGATTTACCGGAGCCTGACGCGCCTACTATGGCAATCGACTCACCCGCCTTGACTTGAAAAGAGATAGGCTGAAGGATCTGAAGTGCGCCTTCGCTGGTATTAACTGTCTTAGTGATGGATTTTGTTTCAATCATTTTTTGCATTCGAGGAGTCTTTACATTGGTTAATCATCAACGAAACCGACGCGGTGCGTGGATCGTACTGGCCTTACTCTTTTTACCTTTGCTCGCGGTTTCAGATCACATTTATGCTGCATCACAGCGTGAAAACGTACGCTTACTCGTGCTTGGCGATAGTTTAAGCGCGGCCTATGGTCTAAAAGCGTCAGAGGGCTGGGTCAGTCTGCTACAAAACACCTGGCAAGAGAACGGTTCTACGATTGACGTAATAAATGCTGCGATCAGTGGAGAAACCACTGACGGCGGCTTAGCTCGCCTGCCACGTTTGCTCGAACAACATGCACCGACCCATCTACTCATTGAATTGGGTGGAAATGACGGTTTACAAGGGCACAACGTAAACAAAATGCGAGTTAATTTGTTACAAATGGTCAAACTTGCAAAGGCGCAGGATATCGACGTTTTGTTGCAAGAAATGCACATTCCAACCAATTACGGACGTCGCTACAACGAATTGTTTACCGAGAGCTTTAGCTATGTCGCAGAGAAAACCGACATCCCGCTAATCCCTTTCTTCTTAATGGATGTGGCCTTAGATCCGAGTTTGATGCAGCGCGATGGGATCCACCCCAATGCCGAAGCCCAACCGATTATTGCTGAATTCATGCGCCAACAACTGGAACCCCTGCTATTGGGCAAATAAGAGGTTGCCATGCTTGGCAACCTCATACCGTTTTACGGTCTGATATACGCAGGGGTGGTGGCATTTTCACCTTTGCTTAAGGCTAGATAACGGTCACGTAACTTCGTTTGACGCGATTCCATAACCACCGCTTTACCCGCAATAAAGACCTGCTCTGCCGCTTCGGTCACTTCGAGTGGGTCACCCGACCAGATCACCAAATCCGCTCGCTTACCCGGCGCAATACTGCCAATCTGATCATCCACTTGGAATATCTTCGCTGGATTCAAACTAATGGCAGCTAGCGCGTGTGAATACTCCATACCATTCGCAACCGCATTACCGGCATGCTGGGTCGCTAGGCGAATATTATGTGTATCCATACCAATGGCCACAGTAACACCTGCGGCTGCTAAACGCCCGGCATTTGCGAGTGTTGCGCCCATCTGATCAAAGCCGCCCGGTAAGTTATATTCTGGGTTTACAATCACCGGGATCGAATTGGCTGCCAATTGCTCGGCCACCCGCCAGGCCTCAATGCCCTCAACAAGCACCAAGCGCAACTTAGGGTAACGACTTTTGAGTTGGATAACCTGCTCGATATCAGCTTTCCGGTTGGCCCTGACTAGCAGCGGTGTAGCACCACTAAGTACCGGTTTTAGCGCGTTAATATCGGCCGTTGTGGTTAATCCGTGCCATTCAGCGCCGACAGCTAGCGACGCAGGTGCTTGCTGGGCTTCATTCAATACCTGGTTGAGCGCTACCCACAACGCAGCGCGGGATTCACCGTTAGTTTCCGCACCATCATTGGCTACACTGGTATGCACAAATGCACGCGGCTTAAGTACTGGCGATGTTCCACTGGCGAGCGTGATCACTGCCCCCTGCCCATTAAACAACTGCCCAGTACTAGCGATACCGCTAGCCGCACTGGTAAAGCCCTCAATGCGCGTGATCGCAAACAAACTGCTATCTGCATTAAAGGCAAAACTGGCATCATAAGCAGCCCCCGTAGTGGATACCGAATGGGCTTTAACCCGACTATCCACAACCCCTGCAGACATGCTCACCTCTTCCAGTCCCAACGTGGTTAATGCACCGACTAAACCCGGTGTAACCACTTTGTCATTAGCATCGATAACAGTATAGTCGCCGGGAATGTCAGCAGCATCGGTTAACACGCCTGAAATGACACCATCATTCACAAGCACAACGCCGTTTTCGATGGTTCCGGCACTACCGAGTGTATGAATTTTGCCACCAACAATCGCCAAATTTTCAGCCTGTGCCAGCGGGAGCATTGCCGTGAACAGCGCCGCTATGGTTAAAAACTGTGGTAAACGTCTCATTTGTGGTCTCCTTCAGCGACTTGTCCTAACTCGAAATCACTCACAGGCCAACTATCAGGCTGCGCGCGATCATACACCAGCGCACCATCGATAAAGACCTTTTCCGCTTGGCTATAGGTTGAGAAGGGGTCGCCTGACCAAAGCACGACATCTGCATTTTTGCCGGCTTCAAGTGAACCGGTTTGCGCAAATATACCCAATGACTTAGCTGGATTAGCTGATAACCACTGCCAAGCCTCAGCTTGCGATATTTCTAAACCAACGCGTTTGCCGTCTGCCCAAGCTTTGGCTGCCTCCTGATTGAGGCGCTGGATCCCTAAGTCACTATCGGAGTGCACCACGGCGCAGGCACCGGCGCTGTGCACTAACGGTATATTTTCACGAATGCCGTCGTACGCCTCCATCTTAAAGCCCCACCAGTCTGCCCACATGGATGAACACACATTGTTCTCAGCTAGTTTATCCGCAATCTTGTAGGACTCGACCGCGTGGTGGAAACTGCCGATCTGATAGCCAAATTCCTGCATGACGTCCATCATTACCGTCATTTCATCGGCCCGGTAGCAGTGCATATGCACAATAATCTCACCATCGAGTACGCCAACAAGCGTGTCTTTATCTAGATCACGCTTGGGCGGCTTGGGGTTTTTCCCAGCTTCATATTCGGCATAGTAGCGCTCCCACTGGTCGCGATACTGCTGCGCGTCTGCCCACGCCTGTCGGTAACCAGCAACATTCCCCATACGTGTCATGGGGCCACCTTTTTGCCCATACACACGTTTCGGGTTTTCACCGCAGGCCATTTTGACGCCGTAGGGCGCTTCCGGAAACTTCATCGCCTGCATGGTACGATTAGGTACGTTCTTCAGCGTTACTGACCGGCCACCAAACAAATTGGCAGAGCCCGGTAAAATTTGCATCGCTGTTACCCCACCGGCTAGTGCTCGACCAAACCCTGGATCTTGCGGCCACACCGAATGCTCAGCCCACACCCCCGCAGTAACAGGCCCTGTCATTTCGTTACCATCAGAATGCGACTGCGTCGATGGTGCAGGATAAACGCCTAGGTGACTGTGTGTGTCAATGATACCTGGGGTAACCCATTTACCCGAACCGTCGATAACCACAGCCCCTTCAGGCACTGAGAGATCGTTGCCAATGGCGGCTACTTTGCCATCGTTGAGTAGAATAGATGTAGATTCTTGTTTGCCACCAATCCCATCAAGTAGTGTGACATTGGTCAGAACAGTGGGCTGGCTTGGTAACGGCTGGTAGGTACTCGGGTAAGGATTTTTAGCGATAACGAACTTCTCATTTTGTTCAACATTCGCAGTGTCTTCCCCGCCGCAACCGGCCATCATTGCCAGTGTCAGAACACTGGCAGTAAAAAGCGGTAATGTGCTGGATTTTTTCATCATTTTTCTTAGGTTGGTTTAATTAAAATTATCGTAAACAGTATGCATACCATAGCACAAGCATTTTAGATTGCTGCGCTCTTGATTTATTCTGTTGTGCCGGTTAGTACCTGGTGCTGATTTGCATGCAATTTGGCGACAATTTCTGCCGGCTCACGCAGACGCCTGATCTGGTCAAACACCACTGCCGCCTCGGCATATTGGTTTTTTAAGTAGCCGAACCATTGTTTTATGCGGTTCGGATAATAGCGGCCTTTATCACCGAATATCTCGTAGCCGGAATAAGCCACTAACCATTCTGTCACTTCAGACCAAGGCATTGGACTTTGCTGGGTTTTAATGTGTAACGCGAGGTTTGGCATCGATAATGCGCCCCGCCCAACCATCAGTTGTTGACACGTTGATTGTTGTAGGCATTGCAAAGCGTCGCTACGTTGCCAAATCTCACCGTTGGCAATAATCGGTACCTGACAGTTGGCTTTGACCTTGGCTATCCAATCCCAGTAGGCCGGTGGCTTGTAGCCATCGGTTTTGGTACGTGCGTGGATGGTAATCGCCGATACGCCTGCATCTTCTAGGGCTTGCACATTAGCAAAAACTTGTTGCTTTTCTTCGAAACCTAAACGGATTTTTGCCGTCACAGGAAAAGCCGGATCAACCGCCTCGCGCACCGCTTTAACAATCGCATGCAGAGTGTGCGGCTCGTTGAGCAGTACCGCTCCCCCCCGACTCTTGTTCACGGTTTTGGCTGGACAACCAAAATTTAGATCCACGCCAGGTGAGCCAAGCTCGATGGCCCGCGCGGCGTTGTAAGCCATCCATTCTGGGTGCTGCCCCAATAACTGTACTCGCACAGGCACACCGCTTGGCGTTTTACCGCCCGCCTGCAGCTCCGGACACAAGCGATAAAAAACATGCTTAGGGATTTTTTGTTCGACAACGCGAACAAACTCAGTCACACATAAGTCATAGCCGCCAATGCGCGTTAACATATCGCGCATCAAGTGATCAACAACCCCTTCCATCGGCGCGAGCATGACCTTTAACGCAGCCGTTTTAGTTATTTCCGACACCCAACATCTCAATTGATTAAAGCGCGGTTATTTTACCCGCTTTGCGCTCACAACAACATAGCAAACCAAGGTTATGCCTATACGGAAGGACTCAATTCTTCAGCCAAGCTCAAGAGTTCATCGCGCACTTCCCGACTGCGCACGAGAAAAGCTTTTTGTTGTTCAGCGCTCGCAAAGTACTGCTGGAGTAATGGTTTGATCTGACGTTGGGTTTGCTGGGTTGGTAACATTAAGTAGTCGAGAATATCCAAACTGTGATGCACAATACCCTGCTTATGGTCGCCAATAGGACCTAACGATTCCAGCACTCGACACATTTCCTTAGGCATGTGCCACAAACGGCTTACAAACGCGCTAACCGCCACGGTGCTGGTACCCAAACGATGCTGTTGAAAACGATTTTGTTCTCGCCAGGTACTTAACTCATCCAGCTCTGCTGCACAGTCACGCATGTCATCGGGTAGGTAAAAGTGTAAAACCAACTCGCCAATGTTATGCAACAACGCTGCAAGATATGCGGTTTCAGCATCTACTTTATTGGCGTTACTCGCTTCATTCAGTGCGTCCACAATGTGTGTGGCGAGTAACGCACGGTGCCAAAAATGGGCGTAATTAAAGCCGTGAAGTTTATCCGCAAAGGTCTGCGAAGACATGATCGCCAAGGTTAACGCGTACAACTTCTCGACCCCGAAAATCGCAATTACTGCCTGTTTTAAATTGGCAACTTTGATATGCGCATACATACTGCTGTTTGCAATCTTCATGATTTTCGCTACGAGTACCGGGTCACCCTGCAACAGCTCAATGATTTGCTCAATGGTTGCTTCCGGATCGCGCAGGCAATCCAACAGTTTTGACACCGTAGAGGGCAAATGCGGGAGTTGCTCAGCGTCGATGATATCCTTCACATTGCTGGCATGCGACAAAGACACATACTGGGCCTGAATTTTCGCTGGAGAAATCCCCTGCCACTTTTTGAATGAACGCTCAAAGGTGGCACGATCTGAAAAGCCTAATTGCAGACTGATAGCGTCAATGGATTGGCCAGCAAATAGCAATGATAGCGCCTTGGCATTGCGCGCAGCCGCAACAATGTCGCGAAACTTTAAGCCTTCACTGTGAAGCTTGCGGCTCAAGGTTCTCTCGCTCATAGCGAGTTGCGATGCGACCGTGGTTTGCGACAGCGCATCCCAATCTTCTGTGCGAGCAACCTCGCGCATCACTGCAAATTCAATATTTTTGTGATTACCCAAACCACGTCGGTAAATATTTAATTGGCCTTTAAATGCGTCATGCACTCGCGGATTAGCGTTGCGCATGGGTTGCGTCAGCTTATCCCTTTGCACACTTAAGCGGAATATCAAATCGGTATCCTCAGCAAAGCGCTGGCCTTGCCAATCAACAATCGAGCTGTGCACTTGGCACTCAATAAGCCCATCGAGTAGCAAACCACTGAGGCGTATATGTTTAATCATTAAGCCACAGAACACCAACTGTGCATGGGGCAATTCCTGTGACTTAGTCATACTAATAGTGACTGAAGATACGCCAGTATTAATAACGCAAAGCGATTCTTCGCCACTGAGATCTTCCAGCATCAAAACAAAGGTATCGAGCCAAGCACCAACACTGGCACACGTCGACAAGGTGTTGGTGTAAAGCTCCAATGTGTCATTGGTGAAGCGTTGCCCTGCACTATACAGCCGTTGCGTAATTGCGTATTCAGACTCAAGGTGAGCGTGAGACTCTGCTGTATGTGAGTTTTCAAGAGCAGCTGCGGTTGCCTTCATTAACTGCTGGAAAAGCGAAATTTCCATTTGTGCAGATACACCCTGCGTGAAGAATTATTATATGTACTGATTTAACCATCGTCTGCACTGACATTAAAGTGATTTGTACTTTTTCAATAAAGCGACTAGATTCAAAGCATGTTTGCGCGCCGAAGTGGCCGCGAATTAAACCTTCATCTTGTTCTTAATTGCAGTCAGTATATGAACAAAAACGTATTTGCATCACACGGCAGTTTTACCATTGAACTAGATGGCAACTGTCTTATTGTTGACGGTAGAGGCCCCTACAATCAAGAGCTCGTACAAGAATATGAAAAAGCGATTGCAGGGGCGATCGATATTTTAAGCGGTGGCAATTGGACGCAAATTATCATTCTGCACGGGCTCAGTTTATTCACGCCAGATGGCGCAGAAAGACTCAAGCAAACAGTATTGATGCGCAAAGCAAAAGGATTAACTGCATCAGCGGTTGTGGTGGGTGATGTTGAAGGTAAAACTACAGTAACCCAACAAATGCACGACATTTACCAAGAATGCGGCATTGCCTTTGACTTTTTTGATGATATCCAACATGCACAAGAGTGGTTACAAACCCTTTGAAAAACCAAAACGCATATACAAAAACACCCGCAAAAGCGGGTGTTTTTGTATATGGCGTCCCCTAGGGGATTCGAACCCCTGTTACCGCCGTGAAAGGGCGGTGTCCTAGGCCTCTAGACGAAGGGGACAAAAAATCTTACTACCACCAATCGGTGATGATTCTTTGTAGGCGAGTTAACCGAAGTTAACGCTAACCTAAACCTAGAACGTTGTGACTGGGTTAACAATCACGTGCAAGCTTGACCTTGCTTGACCCTTTAACTTAACCAGTAAAGGATGAAAATGGCGTCCCCTAGGGGATTCGAACCCCTGTTACCGCCGTGAAAGGGCGGTGTCCTAGGCCTCTAGACGAAGGGGACAGAAAATCGGCTTTGCAAAGCATCGCTTTGCTGATCTTCTGTAAGGCGAAGTAACGTTAGTTACTGAGCGACCTTACCTAGTATTGTGTCACTTAAACTTGGTGGAGCCAGGCGGGATCGAACCGCCGACCTCTTGCATGCCATGCAAGCGCTCTCCCAGCTGAGCTATGGCCCCGGCTAATGAACCTGACTCAAGCTGAGTCCGTTCCGTGACAGCGGGGCGCATTCTAGGCATCAGACCTTAAAGTGTCAACGATTTTTTTAGGAATTTTCGCGGTTTTCGATATATTCCAGTGCATTGTTTATTCGTTGTACAACCTTTGTTTGAGAAATCAACGCCAAGGTCAAATCCAAGGAAGGAGAATTGCCGCCACCGGTTACAGCAACCCGCAATGGCATGCCGACTTTACCCATACCAATTTCTAGCTCTTCAGCCGTTTGATTGATCGCAGTCTGAATATTCTCTCCCGTCCACTGGGTGACTGCAGCCAGTTTTGTTTGCACCAAGCACAGCGCTTCTTTGGCCACGGGGCGTAAATGCTTCTTCGCTGCATTGGCATCAAATTCATCATAGTCGTGATAAAAATAACGACTGATACTGGCCAACTCTGCCAAGGTTTTCACACGGTCAGCTTGCACGCTGATCACCTCGGTTAACGCTGGGCCATCAGACATATCGATACCCTGCTGATCAAAATGCCACTGCGCATGCTCAGCGACAACCTCTGCCGGTAAGGTTTTAATATAATGCTGGTTTAACCAAATCAGTTTTTCAGTATTAAATGCTGACGCCGACTGGCCAATCGCATCTAATGAGAAAAGCTCAATCATTTCATCCACGGAAAAGATTTCTTGATCGCCATGCGACCAACCCAACCGCACCAAATAGTTGAGTACGGCCTGAGGCAAATAACCATCATCACGGTATTGCATTACGCTCACCGCGCCATGGCGTTTAGATAACTTCTTACCATCATCGCCCAAAATCATCGACACGTGCGCATACTCAGGGATCGGTGCACCTAATGCCTGCAAAATATTGATTTGCCGAGGCGTGTTGTTAATGTGGTCTTCGCCACGCACCACGTGAGTGATCCCCATATCCCAATCATCCACGACTACACAGAAATTGTAGGTGGGTGTGCCATCGCTGCGCATGATCACCAAGTCATCCATTTCAGCGTTGGCGATTTCAATCTTACCGCGAACGTGGTCGGTAAAGACCACACTGCCCTGCTGCGGATTCTTGAAGCGGATCACATAAGGCTCCCCTTCTGGATGGTCGGTACGGTCCCGCCAGGTTCCGGGGTAACGCGGTTTTTCACCCTTGGCTTTTTGTGCCTCGCGGATGGCGTCAAGCTCATCTGCTGGCATAAAGCACTTATAGGCTTTACCTTCGACCATTAACTGCTCAATGACTTCACGATAGCGGTCAAAGCGGTCAGTTTGATAGACCGGACCAACATCCGCGTCTAAACCTAACCATGCCATACCGTCAAGGATGGCCTGCTTGGCTTCCTCGGTAGAGCGTTCAATATCGGTATCTTCGATACGCAAAACAAATTGCCCGCCTTGGCTTTTGGCATACAACCAAGAGTAAAGCGCAGTTCGTGCGCCGCCTACGTGCAAATAGCCCGTTGGGCTCGGCGCGAATCGAGTCACTACAGTCATTGTTACATTACCTAAAACAAATTTGGCGCGCATTCTACCTTAGCTGTGGCGCGAAGCGAACCCCCGACTAAAACAATTGCAACGCGCTGCGATCAAATTCACTTAAATTCGGAAATACAGCAGCCAATTCGTTATCACTTAAGCCAAACCACGCGGCCAATTCACTACCTAAATGCTCAAGTGCCAGAGTTGGGATCATGCGCCCATCACCAATGTCATCCGCGGAATTGAGCGCCAGAGCCGGTAACTGCCCTTTCACAACACCACCGTCAACAGGTCCCCCCATTACCAATTGGTGACCGCCCCAACCGTGATCGGTACCATCACCATTACTGGTGAGAGTGCGACCAAACTCTGATGCAGTAAACGTGACTACGTTATCACTTAACCCTCGAGCATCGATATCATCCTGAAAAGACTTCAATGCATGACTTAAGGTAGACAGTAACTGTGGATGTAATTGCGCTTGTGCGTCGTGAGTATCCCACCCGCCTAAGCCAACAAAATAGATCTGCCGCGCCTGGGCTAACACCGGTTGGCTGGCAATTAAGGTGGCAACCATGCGTAGTTGCGCGGCCAAATCGTTGCCATCTGGGTAAATGGTCGTGCTCGGCGACACGCTTTCTATCGCGGTCAAAATGCGCTCATTATTGTTGTTAGCACTGGTTAGTTTGCGGGCATATGCGCGCTCCAGCGGATTAGCACTTAATTCGAGCATGCGATTAAACAGGGTGATCCGCTCAGCATCCCAAGACTGATTTGGGTTTAATGCAGCAAACGCTTCAGGCCCTTCAGGAGACACTGCAAACGGCACCACTTGCGTACCCGCTTGCAATAAATTGTTGCCAAACAACGTAAGGTTCATCGATAAAGTATCGTTGCTGTCGTGCAATAAATCGGCCATTCGCCCGCCCCAGCCGGTGCGTGACGCAGTGTTCATTGAGCCCGCTTGCCAGAGCGCTTGCTGATCATTGTGCGAAAACAGCTGAGGCGGTAGCAAACTGTTGTCATTCAGCAACATGGCTTTTGATAAGGGCCGTTGCATTGGGCCTACATTCGACACAAACGCAAGCTTATTGGCGGCAAATAGCTCCTGCAGTGGCGCTGCACTGGGCGGCAATCCGACAGCATAGGCAGGCGGGACTGCACTGGTTATGGGCAATAGTGTTTCGCGCGGATACGCCAACGACTGACGGACACTCTGATACACTGCGTAATCGCTTGGAGTGGTCGGTACCAGCATATTAAATGAATCATTCCCACCATATAAAAATACGCACACCAAGGCTTTGTAATCGTTGAACCGGGCCGAACTTTGCGCCATAACTGCTTGCGATAAGGTCAAGTTTACTCCGAGTGATGCGGCGGTCGTAAGCGAGCCAGCTGATATCAGGGATTGCTGTAAAAACTGTCTTCTCGATAGCGGCACGATGAACACCTCCCTACCGTTGTACCGCAAACTGCGGTGATGAAAGAATTAGAAACACCAGATTAGCTACGCGATCAGCGGGTTCCCACCCCTCAGTTAGCGCCAATGCATCTAGTAGGATTGTGCGGTACTCGTCTACCATTGCGCCAGACAAAAGCAACAGGTTTAACTGCTTCAATAGCTCGTCAGGCTGCTCCAATAGCGCTACCTGCGCGTCAAATGAGACTAAAATATCCTTCTCTTCGACTGGCTCACGCCGCTGTTGATGCCCCCACAGGGTGGAATAAGCAATATAATTAGTCGCTCGCACCACGTAGGTTTCAGTGATAATTTGTAGTTCCGGGGCAACCAGTTGATTACTCGCGAGCTCGCCCGGCTCGGTATAGTCTGGTAAGTAAAAATTGAATACTGAAGGTGACGATAAAGGCGCCTGATTAAAGATATAATCGGGATAACCTAATTGCATACGCTGATTGGGTGAATACGCAGCAAATGCCCGCCACAATTGCGCTTGCTTAATAATCGGTTCTTTTAATTTGCCATACTGTTCAGGCAAATCAAGGTGGCCACTGCGCGCTTCTGCATCTAACAGTACGGCTTTGATTGTGGCCGCCAAGTCACCACGAACACCCTCACCGTTATCATTAAACACGCTGGCAACGCGCGCAATGTAAGCAGAAGTTGGATTACTGGTAACCAATTGTTGAATGAGGTGCCGACTCACAAATGGCCCAACATTGGGATGCATAAACAAACTATCCAGCGCCATCGTCAGATCTTGCTCGGCAGACTGCCCTGCTGGCACAACCACTTGATTTAATAATTGCTTTTCGCCCTTATCATGAAAGGCTTCTACGGGCTCCATCGAGTTTAAGGTATCGTAATTCTGCCACCAGTTGTACCAAGTAAACTCGGTCGCTGGGCTGAAATTCCAACCAGTAAACACGTGCGCATAGGCTTCGATTATAGCTTGGTCATAGGTTGGGATCGGGTCGCCGTTGGTGCCAATGATAGGCGAGCCATCGATATCTAATTCAACCAGTCCGATACTGAATAATTGCATTAACTCGCGGGCATAGTTCTCATCCGGCCGAATATTTCTCGCGCTATCCGGCTTTTCATTACCCAGCATACTTAAGTACATACCCATAATCGGAGAGCGCGTAACATCCTCAAGCAGATCGCGATAATTACCAAAGGCATGTGAAGCAAGTAAATCATAATAATTGGCCATACCAAATTGGTCTTCAGAGAATATACTTTTATCGGAAATGACCATTAACTGACTCAGCGCATAGGCCACTCGCTGGCGCACTTGATCGGGTGCCAGCAGTGCGGCATTCCACCACGCCTCTATTCGATGTTCGCGCCATATATCTTCTCGCTCGACCTGATTGGTAAGCGCATTTAAGTACTCAACATGACTAGTGGCAGGCATGGCTAATTGCGCATCCAGCCAAGTTTCGGCTCCAGCCTCAACGACGGCATCGATCGCATTTAACGTGGCTCCGAAAGTCGCCTGTTGGAGCAAACGCGCGGCATCCACCCGTTGTTCCCAAAGACTAGGCTCAGGCGGTTGCGGTGTGGGAGGAGGCGTTGGAGTGGGCGTTGGTTCCGGGGTCGGAGTCGGGGTTGGAGTTTCGCCACTGTCAGAACCCCCACAGGCGACAAGCGTCAGACTTAAGCTGATAATCAACGTTAACTGAATTAGACCTTTCATCATAAACGTTCCAGCGACAAAATTAAGCGTCGCACATTTTTTAAGCATTAATTGAGTCTAGACAAATCAATTTCTGACCACAATTTGAACAAATGGAATTTACGTAAAATTTACGGTTGACAGGGCGCGTTACGACTCTATAATACCGCCCACTTAACCGCTTCAGCGGGAAAAGATGGACGCTTAGCTCAGTTGGGAGAGCACCGCCCTTACAAGGCGGGGGTCACTGGTTCAAGCCCAGTAGCGTCCACCACTCTTTTCAAAATACAAAAAATTCTTCGGACGCTTAGCTCAGTTGGGAGAGCACCGCCCTTACAAGGCGGGGGTCACTGGTTCAAGCCCAGTAGCGTCCACCACTTTCCCATTTTATTAATGTTTATTCAGTTACGGTAAATCGCTGTATGCGCTTTTTGATGTTCACCGCTAACAACCATTCAGTTTTACCGACACTTTGCGAGCAAACCATCGGTAATTTCAAGCCAAAAAGGCCTGTATAAAGTACCAGTTCTCGGAGATTTATAGATGACTCCGCCTATTCCACCAATTTGGCACAATAAATTCCCCCAAAACGTCCAATTAAATTCCAAGTCAATAATGCTGGACGCTCCAGGCCAATCCGCTAAACTAGCAATACAGAAAATACACCAGATTGGCGCAAAAATTTGCCCCAAATTGGTGTCCAATAAGTTGTTATAACTACAGGTAGCAGTGGTGATTTTTTTCATTCAAGGAGAGATAAAATTTCTAATTCCCTAGGTAGACAAATTCAACTAATCATTGCTTTGGTTATTTCAGTAACTGTTGCTATTTTGTGCTGATCTGGGCTCGAACAGAGAGTCCTATATACAGACCTCTAATCCAAGATATGCGCCTAGTAGACTCCGTTGAAATAGTGGACGTTTTAGACCAAGAAGACATCAGGTATTACTCGGATGTCAAAAACCATATGCTGTATGTAGACCAAGCGAAATCTGACTTAGCAAGGGTAGCTCTCGCAAAGAGAGGGTTTGTTATTGAATACCCCGAAATAACTAAGCATAGCGATTTAAATACAGCATATGATGAATTCATAAAGCTACAGGAAGAAAAAGAAATAAACGGTCAAATCTGGGAACAACCAACGTTTCTCCCATTAGTTAAACTTGTCATGGGTGCATTAGTTATCATTGTTCTTATTCTTGCAGTAGTTCGCCCAATGCTAAGACAGTTCTTATTGGATGAAGAGGATGAGTAGTTATAACAAACCGATCAAGCTCACTCGCTGCGCTCGCTGGGACAATTCCTCGCATGCGGCTCCGCGATTTTCGCATGCAAGTAATTGCCCCTTATCGGGGTGTTAGAAACCATTTCGCTTTTAGCTTAAGTCGTATCAACTTCAGCACGTTCTTCAGCCTCAATTCTTCGATCAACACACCACGCGAATGTTAACTTTTTGCTGCGCACACAACGCGGTTGTGTGCCGCCTTTCTGCATCGACAGTTCATTTAAGGCCGTCGCCTGTTCGAGCTATTTTTCAATCAAACAACTTCAGTTGCTGCTTCGTTAAAGTGTTTTATCTCAAAGGCAGTTTTTAGGTCGCCCTACCCTCGTCTAGGCTCAATGGCTTGTTTTATTTAAGTCCAAGTCGTATTCTGCAACTCAGGTTTTTTCAAGGACGAGTGGCCTTTCCTCATGCCAATTTCTAACAAGCCAATCAAGCTCGCTCCTTGCAGTCGCTGGGACAACTACGTGTACGGCCTCCTGAAATCGTGCCGCACACTTCGTTGCCCCTTATCGGAAAGTTAGCTGCCAAAAGGAAATTGAATGTACGGCTCATGGATTACTGTTCTTTTATTTACCGTCGGTTGCATTGTTGGCTTGCTTGCTGTTTTAAAGTACAAGAAGATTTATTATTCACTGTACGTAGCCAATAAAAAGAAAAATCCAAATAAAGCGGAAATGTTCAAAGAACTGCTACTCAATAGTACGCTTGAAACCCTGTTTTTCGTTTTAATCGTTATATTCGTAATTGTTGCTTTAGTTTATAAACCTGAGGTGTCTTTTATTGGTTATTAAATGGATTCATAGGATGTCTTGCACTCCGACAGCTAACAAACGACTATGGTGTCAATTCCTTCAAATCACGCCATAGCCGCTTCCCATTCAGTTCCATCTCGCACCATGGAATTCAAGATAATAATCATCTTTCTGACACAGGCTACCAACGCAACTTTTTTGGGTTTACCCGCAGTCACTAGATGCTGATATTTTTGTTTAAAGACTGGATTGCACTGTATCGCTGACATCATTGCCATATACAAAACTGTTCGGACTTGTGCTCTTCCACCTTGGATTTTTCGCTTGCCTTTGAATCTACCACTCTCTTTGTTCATAGGCGCTACGCCAATCAGTGACGCAGCTTGTCTATTGTTCATGCAGCCTAGCTCAGGCATATAACTTAGTAACGTAGCAGCTGCTGTTTTACCAATGCCTGGCATACTCTGCACAAGGTCGCTTTTAGTCCGATAATCTGGACAACTTTCTATCAGTGTAATTAGTTTCCTATCAATCTTATCTATCTGTTTATCCAAGGCTGTCACAATCGGCTTGATCATAGATACTAGCGCTTTGGGCATTATCTTCAGTCGGTTCTTCTCCATCGTACGCATGACGAGCAACTGATTCCTACGCGAAACCAAATCCGCCATCAGCCTGATTGAATCTGGCTTAAGTTCTGACAGCTTCGGTGCAATAGCTTCACCATAATGGGCAATTAATTGGGCATCCAATCTATCCGTTTTTGCTCGCCGCCCAATAGCACCCGCAAAGCGTTTTACATGAATAGGGTTAACTACAACAAATGGAAGCTTTGCTTTTGCTGCGGCTACAACGAATGCTAATTCATGACGTCCTGTCGCCTCAATCACAATGCGCTCAGGCTTTAATGGTTTTAATTGCTTTATCGCTGTTGCAATACCTTCAGCATCGTTCGCTACACTTAGGTCCATCCCCAGTGGGCGAATATGAATATCTAATGCTGATTTGCCTGTATCTACACCAACCGTAATTCTTTGCGCACTTTGTGTTTTCATAATAAGCTTTACTCTAGTTTGCTAAATGCGAGCTCGAGGCTCAGTCGACTATTCGAGTTGTTGCTCGGAGTGCTTAGTAGCGTTCACGTTTGTTATCGGTCTCTCAATAGAGGAACCTCGCATCAATCGAACTACTACTTAGCCAACTTTGGTGGCCGCCAAAGTCTGGGCCTCACTTTACCCATCTTGTAAAAGGATTAAAGGTGAATTTAGGGAAGAATTATCCATACAAATGCATCAAACCTCACTGCGTTCGTGGGGACACCTACTCGCTGGCTCGCGCTGCGCGCAAGTTTAGCCAACAAGTAGCTGCCCTTTATGCAAAGTGTTAGGTACTCGGAGTTAAATTGAAAAAAAAGGCTTTTTTCACAAAAAATCATAGCTGCTCCATCCATAGAAAACGGAACAAAGCACTTGGCGTTGCAGAGCTAATTGCTATTGCACTTGGGGGAATGGTGGGTGGCGGGATCTTCACCATTCTGGGTATTTCTGTTTCTATGATTGGCGCTTATACACCCTTGGCGATAATTCTTGGCGCGGTGATCGCATCGCTAGCCGCCTATTCATACATTAAATTAGGCGTGTATTATAAAGATGAAGGCGCCACATACTCATTTTATAAAAGAACATTTCCTCAATCTCCTTTTGCTGCTTCGTTAATTGGCTGGTGTGTCATTTTTGGGTACATAAGTACACTGGCTCTATACGCCTATACCTTCTCATCTTATGCTATCAGCAGCTTTTCTTTTGCTGATAGCGAATGGATGCGCAAACTTGTCGCTGGCACCGTAATACTCATCTTTACCCTAATCAATATATGGAGCGTTAAAGGTATGGGTAAACTTGAAGATATTATGGTTTATACGAAACTGGCGATACTAGTTTTAGTTTCATTTGTCCTGATAAACAACAGTCAAACAACGCTACCTGTACTATTACAAGATAACAATGACACTAGCGCATTAACTATCTTGATAGTTGCTTCAATTACGTTTGTGGCATATGAAGGATTTCAGCTCGTAATTAACGCCGTTAATGAAATGGAAACGCCGGAAATCAATATCCCGAAAGCTATTTATTCAGCTATATTTCTCGCCGCTTTAATTTATGTTGTTATTTCACTCGGCGCCATACTTGCTATCCCTTTCGATGAGATAATCAAAAACAAAGAATATGCATTGGCTTCTGGTGCTGAACATGTGTTAGGGCACTGGGGAACTGAGCTCATAATTGTAGGTGCCTTACTTGCAACTAGTAGCGCAATTAGCGGCACGGTATTCGGGGCATCAAGACAAATGGCTGTAATTGCTCGAGATGGCTATTTCCCCAGTATACTTGGTAAACAAATTAACCACATACCTATCTATTCAATCATATGTATGTCTGTGCTGGCATTTGTTCTTGTGCTGGCTGGCAGCCTTCAAGTAATCCTAGAATTTGGTAGTGTCACCTTCCTATTAGTATCACTGTTAATGGCATATGCTAATTATAAAATTAAACACTTAACCAATTCCTCGCCGATTATTACTGTTATTTCTATCATCGGGCTTATGGTTGGAACAATTTTGATTTTTTATTATGAATTCACTAATCAACCCCAGCAAATGTTCTTTATTGGAGCGATTTACATGCTATTAACCCTTGGATCGTGGTTCTATTCAAGAAACAACGCTTCTCAAAATGGTAACTGACAAACGCAGTAACGATAGTTAATGCCCGTCGATATATTCTTGCAGCTTTGTCTCGGCCTCTTCACCGAATAAAATCGCACAGGCTTCTTGCAGCCCCCTGGCAGAGACAATTTCAGCTTTGGTTAGCACCATCTCTATCTTCGAGCGGCGGCGTAAAAAGTCTTCCAAGCGCGTAATCATCTCGCGTCGAGCGGCATAGTGCAGTTCAGCACGAATGTACTCAGCGTTCTCGATCAACTGCTCGGCTTGTGAGGGATCACGTTGAATTTCATCCAAGATTTGGATGGCATTGGCATCGTAGCGCCGCCATAAGCGTGTGGTTAATGGTTCAGAGCAGTAAGCCGGCGTTAGTGCATCTAAATCCATCAATTTAGCTCGGCGTAAAAACGCTTGTTTGAAAGCCTCTGTCGACTCTCCATACCACTTCGCTTTAGGATCCGGTAAATCAATCCCCAGAGCTGCCACATGCGCACTGATCTCTTCGCCCACATTGATACAATCGGTCAGCTTACCGCCGAATACACTAATAAACTGCTGCTTAGGATCCACGTCAATGGCATGTTTGCGCGACAACTGCACCCAATCAGCTTTACCACCACTACCTTTTACTGCCAGCGGTCTAACGCCGCAACGCTCAGCAATCACATCAGCCATCGTCAACGGCTCGGGTAACGCCAGTAGTTTATTCACGTTATCCAAAATAAATTGTCGGTCGGCTTCCGTGGCTTCTGTCTCAGGTTTATCTACCTGAGTATCTGTTGTACCGATGCACGTGCGCTTACCCATCGGAATAACAAAAAACAGCCGCCCATCAGAGGCAAAAAATGCTAGAACCTTATCCACTTGGGTCAGTTTTCTCACTAACAAATGCACGCCCTTGGAAAATACATGAGAGTGCTCGGTAGTTACTCGATTCAGCTGATTAAAGGTGTCGACATAGGGTCCACAGGCATTGACGATCGTTTTTGCGGTTACGCTAAAACGCTGATCACTTTCCTGACACTCCATATCAACATGCCATACCCCGTTAACGCGCATCGCTTGTGTCGCCTGAATATAATTGGCCACGCATGCATCGTTATCCATCGCGGAGCGAATAAAATTGAATACAAAGCGCGCGTCATTATCAAATAAAAACGCATCCGAATACTCTAAGCCACCCGCGGCATTAGCGACATTGATGGCTGGCTCACGCGCTTTAATTTGTGCGGCACTGAGTAACTTGGGCGCTTGGGTAAAAAAGCGCCCCATCAGCCAATACAAACACGCGCCGAGGTAAACAAACCAATGCGGGAAGCGAAAGCCTTTCTGCAACGTTGTTAAAAAGCGGATCTCTTTAACGGTTGAAGGATAGCTGCGCATTAAGTGATTACGACTTTTACAGAGTTTATTAACCAGCAGGTACTCATGGTTTTCTAAATACTTGATCCCACCCCAGGCCAAATTGGATGAGTTCGATGAGGTAAATCCAGCAAAGTCGCCCTTATCAACTAACGCGACTTTGGCGCCCTTTTTTGCCAATGCTGCTGCCGAGACGGCACCATTGATGCCACCACCGATGATCAACACATCAAAGGTTGATGTCGATAATTTTTTGATGTTGGTCTCACGCAGCTTTTTATCGCGCATTTCTTCACCTTTTAAACCTGCCTCATTCATAGATTAGCACCTTAGTGACAGCATCTTAAACGTTTTTGTTATTTCCTGTTGAGAGATAAGGTTCGATGGCCTACATTGAACGTAGTCACCCAATTTGAAACCTGATTGCGGTAAAGATACTATAACAATTAAATAATAATATAAATAAGACAATAAATATGCCAAAGACAGCTATCCTTGCCATTGATCAAGGCACCACCTCAAGCCGTGCCATCGTATTTTCACCGACCGCCGAAATTATTTGCACGGCGCAACAAGAGTTTACCCAGCATTATCCTGACGATGGATGGGTTGAGCATGATCCGGAAGAAATTTGGTCTACCACCCTCAGTGTCTGCCAGCAAGCGATCGCCAGCGCGGAAGATCGCGGCTTTACGATTGCAGGTATTGGGATCACCAATCAGCGTGAAACCACTGTGATGTGGGAACGCGCCACCGGCAAACCCATTTATAATGCCATCGTGTGGCAAGACCGGCGCACAGCACAGCAATGCAGTACTCTCTCTGAGCAAGGGCATGATATTTCAGCGCGCAGTGGCTTGCGTTTAGATCCCTACTTTTCGGCCAGCAAAATCGCTTGGATATTGGATCACGTCGACGGTGCGCGCGCACGCGCTGAAGCGGGTGAACTGGCGTTTGGAACCATCGATACTTTCCTCATTTGGCGATTAACCAATGGCAAAGTACATGCCACCGACACAACGAATGCCAGTCGCACCAACCTGATGAATATTAATACCCTGGAATGGGATGATTCGCTCTTAGCGCTGTTTACTGTGCCCCGCTCGTTGCTACCGACAATCAAGCAAAGCGCTGATGATTTCGGCACTACCGCTCCCGGGGTGCTAGCGCAGGAATATCCAATTGGTGGTGTAGCAGGCGATCAACAGGCCGCGTTAATCGGCCAGTGTTGCTTCTCTCCAGGTAGTCTTAAAAGCACCTATGGCACCGGCTGTTTTGCGCTGGTCAATACAGGCGACACGCCGCGGTTTTCCAGCAATCAATTATTAACTACCGTGGGTTATAGCATTGGCGGCAAGACGGCTTATGCATTGGAAGGGTCAATTTTTATCGCCGGTGCAGCGGTGCAATGGTTACGCGATGGCATTAAAGTGATCAGCGATGCCAAACAAACTAAAGCTCTGGCTGAAACCGTAGAGCACAGTCATGGGGTAGTACTGGTGCCGGCCTTTGCCGGGCTGGGCGCGCCGCATTGGGATCCGCATGCGCGTGGCAGTGTCTTTGGGTTAACCCGCGGTACCACCGAAGCACATTTGGCCCGCGCGGCACTGGAGTCGGTGTGTTTTCAAACCCATGATCTCCTCTCGGCAATGCAACAAGACGGCATCGATGTACAAGCCGTCCGCGTTGATGGGGGGATGGTGAATAACGACTGGGTGTGTCAGTATTTAGCAGATATCATTGATGTTGCGGTCGTTAGGCCTCAGGTTATGGAAACTACCGCCTTGGGCGCGGCTTATTTGGCTGGGCTGCAATGTGGCGTGTACGCAGATTTGGACACGCTAAGCCAGCAAAATCCAGTCGACCGTTGTTTTGACAGTCAGATGGATAATGCGCAACGAAAACGAAGCCTGCAGCGTTGGCAAGCGGCGGTTAATGCTACTCAACTGTTTGCTCGTGAAATCCAATAACACAGGTAAAATAGCTCAAAATTTTGCGCTGATGTACGATAACCTAATTACAGCCAAGCCGTTGAACTGAGTATGAATTTAAAACTAGCCCGACAATCCAAAGTCCTCATCATTGATGATCAGGTTTTAGCCAAGGGCTACATGAAGTACTCGTTGGAAGAGCTAGGTTTTCAGAACATTGAGTACAACGACAAGGTGAATCAGGCACTGGCGACCATTCGGCGTGACTATTTTGATTTGATCATTTGTTCCTATGATCTCAAAAACGAACAGGACGGCTATTACCTCTACGATCAGCTCAAACAAGATGGTGACATCGCGCCGAGTACCGCTTTCGTTTTTATTAGTGCTGATACAACCCCGGATATTGTGCACAGTATCGTTGAATTGCAGCCGGATGACTTCCTTGCTAAACCCTTTACTGTGCGTGAATTGGATAAGCGCTTAACACGCGTGCTGCAACGCAAGCAAGCACTCAAACCCATTTACCAGCTAATGGAACGCCAACAACCCGAAAAAGCCCTCGCCCTGTTAGAAAACTTTTTGGGAGAACCGAAAAATTCCGAATTCTTTCCTTTGGCATTAAAAACCAAGGGCGAATTGCTGGAACAATGTGGCTTCTTTGAACAAGCCATCGATTTTTATCAGGCAATACTTAACGTGCAATCCTTTGCTTGGGCGCAGTTGGGGTTAGTACGTGCACTGATCAAAACTGACCATGACGACGATGCTGAAAAACGCATACTAGAGCTTGCCTTTAAGCCAGATTGTAAGCTTGCGGCCTACGACTTATTGACTGCTCTACAAATCAAACAACAAGAATTTGATGATGCGCTGGAGAGTGTAGAAGTCGCGACGGAATTGTCACCACGCAATATTCGCCGCCATAAAACGGCGATGGAGTTGTCCCGCATCACCCACGACTATGCGGCCCAGTTTGAAGCGGCTAAGCGGATCGTAAAATTTGCCAAACATTCGATCCATGATAAGCCGGAAAACTATCTGGCAGTGGCACGCGCCGGGATTGATTTTGCCATGACGGCAGATGAGTCACAAACGTACAAGTTGATCAAGCAAACCACTGAGTACCTCAAGCAGCTTAAATCCCACTTCCCCAAGGCGGATGTTGATGATCAGGTTAAAGTAATCGATGCGCGCTTGTTGTACCTGCAGGACGAAACTGATAATGCAAAAGCGCTCCTCAGCCAGTTAAGTAATGAGGCATGGGAAGCCGAGCCCATGGAGGGATTGCTCGACAAAGCCAAAGCCTTTCATGAAGTTGGCTTGGTAGAACATGCGTTAAATATGTTAGATGTAATTGAACGACGCTGTAAGCATGATCCCGAGCAAGGTGAGTTGTTTTTACATTACATCGAGCAAGAGAAGCATGAAAAGACCGCGATCCAATCCAGTCCAAAAGAGCTTAATAATGCCGCGGTTACCCATTACCAAAAGGGCGATTTGGACGAAGCTCTGCATATTTTCCGCCAGGCGTTTACTATCATGCCGAAGAACCCTTCTATCGCGCTTAATTTACTCCAAGCGACCGCCGTGGAGATCCGAGAAAAAGGCGTGGCCGATAATACGCCCACGTTAGTGCGTAACTGCATCAAAGCCATCGAGAATGGCACGCTAACCCCTGAGCAAGAGCAGCGATATCATAACGTAAAAAGCTTTTTGAAGGACGTGGTCTAGAGCGATGAAATAATTGAGTGTAGAAGCGAACCGCTAATAGCTTACCTTGCTTTCTGGTTGTAAGCGTTCAGCGCCACGAATAATCACTTTATCTCCCGCATTTACGCCTTCAGTCAGAACCACCCAAGGACCATCAGCAAAGCGCACATTCGCCGTGATTTGTTGCGCGGTATTGTTGCTATCCACTACATAAATAAAGCGCTGATTACCGCGAATAACCAAAGCATCGCGCGGCACAGCAACTACAGATTCAGGCATTTGTACTGGGATATCTGCCGTCACCGAATCACCAATGATCAAGTGGCTTTCACTCACGTTAAGACGAATTTCAGCCATACGTGAAGCTGGATCTCCGATGGGGACGATTTTTCGGATCGGAAAATCGTGCGCGTGATCGCCATGTTCAACGCTGATCGACAGGCCTTCACTGAGCAAATTTAGCAACCGGATAGGCACGGGTATGGATAGATCTTTTAGTGATTCATTAACATAGCGCACAATGGGGTCACCGATCCGAATATACTCGCCGGTGTGCGCAAATTGTTCAGCGATAACGCCAGCAAACGGTGCTTTCACGCGGGTATCATCCAGTGCGCGTTGGGCATTCTGTAACCACGCGTTGGCGCTCGCAATTTCTTGTTCAATGCGCAACATCGCGGCACGCTCGCGTTGTAGTTGATTCTTCGAAGCGTTATCTTGGCTGGCGAGTCGTTCAAAGCGTTCAACTTCACTTTGGCGAAACTCTAAATCCACCTTCAGTGCCGCTAAATCCGCCGCACGACTAGTCAACGCCCAACGTGCGCGGGCATCGTCAAGTTGTGCTAATGTCGCTCCTTGGTTAAATTTGCCCCCTACATATTCCACATTCACCAAGCGCCCTTCGACTTCGGCAGAGATCACAGCATCTTGCAGCGCTACGACATTCCCTTTGAGCTGCATGCTGGGTGCCAAGTCCATGCGCTCAGCGCTGACCACTTCGACTTGTGCCGGCGGCATCTCTTGCGCCCACACACCAACACTGGTGACAGCCAGTGCAAGCGCAAACAAAGATAAGTGAAGGTTAAACAGTGGTCGCATTAGGTTTTCTCTGAGTAAAAGTCAGTTGTAGTAAGCAAGGTAAAAGTATTAGGGTAAACACGGTAGAAACACTCATACCACCAACAATTGCTGCCGCCATCCCGCGGTAAATATCACTGCCATCACCGGGGATCAACAGCAAAGGTAGCATGCCAAATAAACTGGTTAAAGTACTCATGAATATCGGTCGCAAGCGGATGGATAGCGCCTGCTCTACCGCATCTTCTACCCGTAAACCCGCTTTTAAGCCGTCGCGGGTCTGCGCAACAAGCAAAATGGCATTATTCACCACGAGCCCAAGTAAAATAATAAACCCGATCATACCGAGCAGATCCAGCGGCTGCGACTTGAACAGGTTGAGCACCTGAATGGCTAAAACGCCTCCCACGCCTGCGAGAGGCAGGGCAATACACACTTGCAAAGCCGCCTTCAACGACTTAAATAAACCAGTCATGATCAATAGTAATAATAAGAAGGCGAGGACAAAGTTAAGGCTCAAGGTAGACATCGCTCGCGCTAAATCTTCAGCGCTCCCCGTATATTGCACCGATGCATCGGCTGGCAGCTGTGCTAATAATTGCGGTTCAACACGCTCTTCCAAAGCATCAATGAGTGCCTCTAGTGACATATCTTGGGGTGGATTTACCACTAAACTGTACCCCCGTTTGCGCTCCATACGCACAATGGCGCTAGGGGCCAAAACGGTGTCAATCTCAACCAATTCAGACAACGGTAAAACGCCGCCCTTTGGGGTGCTCACCGGCAATTCGGCCAGCGCTTCAGGTGTTGCGAAGCGTTCAGTTTTTAGATAAATATCCAAGCGTTCCTGCCCATCAAAGTATTCACCCAGCCACAACCCCTGACCTAGCTGAGCAATCACCGCGGCGAGATTATCCCGCGTCCACCCCACTTCTTTAAGGCGACTATCATTGGGCATAAAGCGTAATTCTGTGGTTTCAGAAAACGGGTCGGGTTCTGGGTTCGCAGTGGCGCCTGGGATTGCTTGCATAACCAGACCCATGCCCATCATTGCCGCGCCTTTCGCGGCAGCCAGATCAGTACTGGTGATCTCTATACGTACGCTATTAGTGTCGCTAAATCCGCCAAACAAACTGCGCCGCATGGAAAATCCAAACATATCGGGAATGCCACTAATGATGTCCTGCTGAATGGTTTGCTGCAGCACATCCAAATCAGTTCCTTCAGCGCCATTCAGCGCCAACCAACCGCCAGAGCCGCCAGGAAAAGACCAGAAAAAATAGTCCCGCACGTGCGGCATTTTCTCACCACTCAAATGCGGCTCTAGGCGCTTCGCAATCAATTGGGCAATTTCACGATCCGCAGTGGCCACGTTAGTCCCCGGCGGGAAAAACAAGAAACTATCGACCGTATCACGCTTCACCGGGGGCAGATAATTACTCGTTGGCCACAATAGGATCATGCACGCCAAAGGCACAGAGATCAGCCCTGTCACCCAGAACCAACGTTTGGCAGTGGTATTACTGAGTACCATCAGTGCCCGCACCATCCCTTGCCAATGGTTATGGGCTTTGCCTTCGGCCAGATCATCACTGCGCAAGAAGTACTTGGCACCGGTTGGCAGCAGAGTAATCGCGACAATTAACGACACGGAAATACCGATGGCGATGGTTAACGCCAAATCGGCAAACATTTGGCCTTCGGCGTCTTCTAAAAACATGATCGGAATAAAAATCGCGACCGTGGTGGCGGTTGAGGCCAGTAATGCACCCCAGACTTGGGTTGGACCTTCGGAGGCCGCCACATCCACGCTGGCCCCCTTTTCACGCAAGCGCACAATGTTTTCCAGTACCACGATAGCAGCATCAAGCACCATACCCGTTGCGAATGCGAGCCCAGCGAGAGAAATCACATTGAGCGAGCGCCCGGCAAAGTTCAACACCACAAACGTGGCTAACAGGGATACAGGGATTGCCGTAGCAATTAACAGCGTGGCACGCCACTGGCGCAAAAACAGCCATAACACAAAAACCGCGAACAACATCCCGACAATCAAGTTGCTGGTTAGTAGGCCCATGGAGCGTTTAATATACAAACCCGGATCGAAGGAAAACTGTGCGTACATGTTACGCTCAGCAAACACCGTCTGATTGAGTTCATCCATTTTTCGCTTAACGCCATCTAAGGCTTCAAGTACATTGGCATCATTGGTTTTCGATACTGCTAGACGAAATGCCGGATTGGCATTTTGATAGATGAAGCCACCCGCACGGCCGGGACCTACTTCAACCCGTGCAATATCACCCAATTTGATCTCCACGCCATCACGCTCTTCGAGGATCAAATTGGCTAACTCATCAATGTCATAGCGCCCTTCAAAGCGCACGGTATATTGCTTGCGGCCAATATCCACAAAGCCACTAGACATATCCTGTGAACGCCCTACCAGAGCGGGGATTTGCGATATATCAATACCTAAATCGGCAGCCCGGTATATATCAAAAACGATTTGCAATTGTTCACCGTCGCCCCAGCTGCCATCATCAAACTCAATGCGTGAAACCCCATACAGGGCTTGTAATTCGGGTAGGACAAAGTCGCGAACAAAGTTACTGTTGGCCTGTTTTTGAGCACGCGTGATGCCTTCTTCGTTTTGAATAAAATAATCAATTAAGGTGTCGTTGGCGTCCCCCCACTCCCCCATCATGATCTGTGGTTTTTGCGCATTGGCGGGTAATGGACGCAGGCGATTAAGCCGACTGATCACGTCTATCAGGGCGCGTGTCATGTCAGTTTCCAGCGCAAATTCCAACTGCATAAAGCCAAAATCCGACATGCTCCAAGCTACCATATCAGTCATGCCGGGCGTACCGACCAATACTTCTTCAATGGGCACGGTAAGTTCCGACTCAATTTCAGCCGGTGATGCCCCCGGCCAGGAACTGATCACGGTAATTATCGGCTTCTCAATGTTCGGCAAGAGCTGAGCAGGGATCTTAAATAAGGAAATAACGCCCAAAGCTAGTACCATGAACGTAATAATTACCACCGCGATGGGGTTATGTAGACTGCTGTTGGTCAGTTTCACGTTGATCCTTAAGGAATCAAATTATTCTGCGTCAAAGCCTCCCATGTGCGCAGCATGAGCCACATGGAATGCACCTTCTTGAAATTGCTTGAGTCCGGTTTCTTTAAAATTAACTGCCACAGGATGACGCTTTAATGAGGCTTTCATTTGTTGTCCACCAAGGGTTTCAACCTCAAGAGAGTCAATCAACTGGATCGCCGCTTCCATTTTAAAGCCTAATGCTCCACCCGAAAACTTGCCGGTCAATGGCCGTTCACGGATCACCACACGAGTGACTTTGTAATCGCCCATGAGCTGTTTAAAACTGGACTGAAAATAACGAATGTCGGTGGTGCGGTTTCGTTTACTCAACGCTAATTTCCGTACCCGACAATCAGGCATAAAAAATACACCTTCCCGGTATTCAAGTAAGCAAATCACGGCTTCAGTGCCTTGGATGTCGACGCCACAAATGAGCATATAGTAGTCTCGTAAGTTAAGAGTGCCCATTGTCGCCGATTTACTCACAGATTCATACCCGCTAACGGTAAATTCACTGGCGTTCTGAGCACTCACTTTAACTTAAGCTGCTAGGGGAAGATTTTGATCAGTCGATCACGTTCGCGTCATAGGATGTGCAATCAATATGAATGATTGAGCATGTCCACATCAAGCACCGGTGATGCATCAATGTCTTCGGCATTCATCATTGATGCGATACGCTGCATATTGGCGATCATCATACTTTGCTCCCACGACTCTAACTGATCAAAACGTTGGATAAAGTGTGCTTGTAACGGTCTGGGAGAATCTTGCATGGCTTGCTTTCCGCGCTCTGACAAATGCAATAATACTTTGCGTTTATCTTGTTCCGACCGTTCCCTTACCACATAGTGATTGGCTTCGAGCCGATCTAAAATACTGGTGACTGTGGCAGAACTTAAATTAATGGCATTCGCGATATCTTTCGCTAGTACCCCATCCTGATTATCGATCTCATGCAAAACTAATAATTGCGGACTCGTAAGACCGGTTTCTTTTTTTAGTTTCTTAGAATACAAGTCAATGGCTCGCGTGACCTTACGCAAGGCAATGAGTAATTCGTCGTAGCGTTGCTCTCTCATAGTGTTGGTTTTGATCATGCCTATCGATAGAGTTTGTCCAAACGTGTGCGCTGCCGTCGTTTTTGTTTCGATCCGCCGAAATCGTTAAAACTATTTTCAACGCGACCATAAAACAGTAACACAAATCACATAATAACTTCTACACTAATCATTAATGCAATATAAAACGCACTAAAACCACGCTAAAATCCAACATAGATTCCATTTAGGTTGATTTCGTAACCAATTTAACGCATCATAATAGTTCGCATACTAATTATTTTTATAGAAACTATTTAGAGAGGTCTTTAAATGGAGTTTACGCAATGGATATCCATTAGCATTTACTTCCTTGCCATGCTGGGAATTGGGGTGTTTGCGTACCGTACATCCACTGATGATGTTTCTGGCTACCTGCTGGGTGGTCGTAAGGTAAGTCCTCATGTAACGGCATTGTCTGCAGGTGCATCCGACATGAGCGGATGGATGCTGATGGGTTTACCCGGTGCTATGTTTTTGGTTGGCTTTGAGACTGTTTACATTGCTTTGGGTCTGTTGCTTGGCGCGCTGGCAAACTACTTCCTCGTGGCACCGAAACTGCGCGTATACACAGAAGTCGCTGGCGACTCTCTAACGCTACCCGAATTTTTCGCCAATCGATTTGGTGGTGACAAGCAAACAGTGCGTATCGTATCGGCAATCATCATCGTGATGTTTTTTACCCTGTACACCAGTGCAGGCCTCGTCGCTGGCGGTAAGTTATTTGAATCTGCGTTTGCGGTTGATTACCACATTGGCTTATTTGTTACGCTTGGCGTAGTCGTGGGTTATACCCTACTCGGTGGCTTCCTCGCGGTCAGCATGACTGACTTTGTACAAGGCTGCATTATGTTTATCGCACTGGTATTAGTTCCAGTGGTTGCCTTTCAGTCGTTTGACAGCGTGAGTGAAATGAACGCATTCGCCACCCAGTCGATCCCATCGGTAACTGACGGGTTGACGCAGCTTTCATTACTAGGGCTGCTGAGCGCTTTAGCTTGGGGCTTGGGATATTTCGGTCAGCCGCACATCATCGTACGATTTATGGCAATCCGTTCGATTAAAGATATTGCCACCGCACGCAACATTGGCATGAGCTGGATGCTGGTTACCATAATCGGAGCCCTGGGCACGGGACTGGTCGGTATTGCTTACGCCAATAAATTCGATTTGGCAGTGGCCGATGCGGAGACGATTTTTATTATTTTTTCAGAAATCCTGTTCCATCCGTTGATCAGTGGCTTCCTACTCGCAGCCATTTTAGCGGCGATCATGAGCACGATTTCATCACAGCTGTTAGTCTCTGCCAGTTCGTTAACTGAAGATTTATACCGCGTATTTCGCCAAACAGATGTTACTCAGCAAGACGACAATCG
Source organism: Alteromonas sp. DYW1 (assembly GCF_059752595.1). Lineage (NCBI taxonomy): Bacteria > Pseudomonadati > Pseudomonadota > Gammaproteobacteria > Alteromonadales > Alteromonadaceae > Alteromonas > Alteromonas sp. DYW1. Next base: position 2,391,883 of record NZ_CM186038.1, read on the forward strand.
CTCGGTGATGATCGGTCGTTTTGGCGTGGTGGGTGTTGCGTTGGTAGCTGCCATGCTCGCCTTTGACCGTTCCAATACCATCTTAGGTATCGTGAGTAACGCTTGGGCAGGCTTTGGCGCTGCGTTTGGCCCTCTGGTGCTGTGTAGCTTGTACAAGGCGAACTTGACGCATAAAGCCGCGATCGCGGGCATCGTCTCGGGCGCAGCCACGGTATTGTTTTGGATCTACGTACCGGTGTTGGCAGACGGCGCTACTTTGAGCTCTGTGGTGTATGAAATTATACCCGGCTTTCTCGTGAGCTTTACCACCATTATGGGCGTCGCTGCACTTGACGCGTCACCGTCGCAGCAAGTTCAAGATGAATTCGAAAAGACGCAACAACTTGTGACCCAACATTCATAAATAGAGGTTCGTGTGGATAACACTAATTGGAAACGCATTGTTATTAAATGCGGGAGTGCACTTATTGCACCGAAACAAAATGGCTGTAGTAGCCACTACTTGCTCAGCATCGCACATTTTATTCTACGCTGTCGTGAGCGCGGTATTGATGTGGTGTTGGTATCGTCAGGCTCGGTAGCTGCTGGTCGTCATTTATTTGATGATCAGGAGAAGTCGATTTCGACCAAGAAGGCCATGGCCGCTGCGGGCCAAACCGAAATGATGGCGACCTGGGATAAACTATTTGATTTTGCCACTGCGCAAATTTTGCTTACTCACGCTGATCTGCGTGACCGCGAACGCTACGTCAGCATTCGCAACACTATCGATCGCTTAGTAGAAAATGGGATCCTGCCCATCGTTAACGAGAACGACACGGTTACTACCGACAAATTAAAAGTCGGTGATAACGATAATCTGTCGGCGATGGTCGCGGCGGCATTTGATGCTGACGCCCTGATCATCTGCTCGGATGTGGACGGCTTATACGACAAAAATCCACACAAATACGATGATGCTAAGCTCTTATCGTGGATCAGTAAGATTGACGAAAGTACCTATGAAATGGCTGGTGATGCGGTGAGTGCCGTTGGCACGGGGGGCATGAAAACCAAGATCCAAGCAGCTGAAAAAGCCACATCACACGGCATTGATACATTCATCGTCAATGGCTTTACTGAATTGTCATTTAATCAGCTGTTGGCTGGAAAAAATCCGGGAACGCATTTTCAACCGCTGGCCAAACCCTTGAGTGACCACCAGCATTGGATGACTCATACTTCCAATGCACAAGGTGAACTGGTTGTTGATGAGTCCTTTGATGCTCCACCTGAGGAGACGAGTGAGCATTTAACGGGAGCGACCCTGAAAGAGGTTAAAGGCCAATTTAATGTGGGTGATACGGTACTTGTGCGCAAAGAAGACGGCACCAAAATAGCCAAAGCGCGCTCGAACTACAGCAGTTGTTTACTGAATTTTATCGCTGAACAGGATAATCCCGAATATGCCGATGAGTTCCAGAAGAACACCGGCCCGATCCTGTCAGAAAAAAATATCGCAATTTTGGAGAAGTAATGAGTTTAATTAATACTATCGCAACGGCCGCTGCAACCGCGGCACGTCAATTAGCTGTGTTATCAGAAGAAAAGAAAAATCAAGTGCTGAACGACATGGCTGCAGCGCTACGCGAAAACCAAGTGGCTATTTTAACGGCCAACGAGAAAGACTTAACTGAAGCGCGCAAAAACAATCTGGCACTGGCCATGATTGATCGCCTAACCTTGGATCCCCAACGTATTGAAGATATGGCGGTGGGTATTGAGACGATTGTGAGTCTGGATGATCCCGTGGGTGAAGTACGCGACTTAGGCGAACGTCCAAACGGTATCCAAATCAGTAAAATGCGGGTGCCGTTAGGTGTGGTGTGCATGATTTATGAAGCTCGCCCCAACGTTACGGCGGATGCAGGCGCATTATGCTTTAAATCAGGCAATGCCGTTATTTTGCGCGGCGGAAAAGAAGCGCTTAACAGCAGTTTGGCGATCGCTGAAATCTTACAATCAGTACTGAATCAGCATGACCTACCAGAGGCGTTAGTTTCTGTAGTCCCCGACCCCGATCGGGCGCACATGATGGAATTGATGGAGCAGCGCGATTTGATCGACGTAATCATCCCGCGTGGCGGAGAAGGCTTGATTAATTTCGTGACTGATAACAGTAAAGTACCCGTGATCCAGCACTTTAAGGGTGTATGTCACCTGTATATTGATAAAGACGCCGACATTGAAAAAGCACTGAATCTACTTGAAAACGGCAAAACTCAGCGTACTGGGGTATGTAACGCGCTTGAGGGTTTGTTGGTGCACAAAGCTATTGCCGACAAGATCATGCCCAAGGTCGCAGCACTCTTCGCTGATCACGGCGTGCGCGTCAATGGCTGTCAGCAAACGGCCAGTTACATTCCGGCAACTAACGTGATCACGGAAGGTGAATTTGGTGAAGAATATTTAGATTTAGAGATTGCTATTCGCATTGTGGACAATACTGATATGGCATTGGACCACATCGCGCGGTTTGGGAGTAATCATACCGAAGTGATCTGCACCGAAAACGAAGTCACAGCTAAGCGCTTCCAGCGCACTGTGGATGCTTCGGTAGTCATGGTAAATGCTTCATCACGCTTTTCTGACGGCAGTCAGCTTGGTTTGGGCGCCGAAATTGGTATCGCCACCACCAAGTTGCACGCATATGGCCCCATGGGTTTAGAATCACTGACAACAGAGAAATACTTAGTTAACGGTGACGGTCAAATTCGCGCTTAAACGATTAGTTCGCTATCATGGCGCAACACCCTGATGATAGCGGGCCGTAATGTCATTTAACGTCGAACATGCCCAGTTGTTGCTGGTCGATATGCAAGCCAAACTGCTACCGCATATTGACGCCAACACGCACGTACTGCTGCGCGCCAAACAATTATTGTTTAGCGCGCATGCGTTCCATATTCCTATCACGGTTGTTGAACAATATCCCCAAGGGCTCGGACCTACCCTGCCCGATTTGCTGCACCTTTGTGCGGATGCACCAGTGCTAAGCAAACAGACTTTTTCAGCGCTTAAAACACCCGCTATTGTGCAGCACCTTGATCACCAACAACGCCAGCAATTAATTATCCTTGGTACCGAAGCGCATGTCTGCGTGCTACAAACCGCGCTAGATGCGAAACGGTTAGGTTATGATGTCGTGCTTGCGTGGGATGCCTGTGGCTCACGTTATAACGAGGACAAAAATCTAGCCGCGAGGCGCCTACAGGAAGCCGGTTGCCAGTTAGTCAGCACCGAGATGCTGTTATTTGAATGGTTGGGTAGCCGTGAGCATGAGCAATTCCGCACGATCATCGCGCAATTACGGCAAACCCAGTAATTGACGATGCCAAGCGCAAACGAAAATAAATACATAGAAGCTATCATCGATGCGCTGGACAGTATGCGGCTAGAATTGCGCAACGGAATGAGTGAGTTCGATTTATTACAAAAGCTTATGGCATCGCCCTACGCGTTGTTTAAGCCAGATGCGCTTCATGGCTCGTTAGCCTTGTTTCAAAGCCATTTTATTCTGTTCCATTGCTTGTATCGATTGCGCCAAGAGTGGCGAACTCAGCAAATCGGCGAATTGCATATCCATACTACTGCGATTGAGCTTCGGCCTCATCAGCATACCGAAGCTGCGCTGACTAACAGCGATCCATTGCAAGATTACTATCTGGACTGGAGCCAGTTTGCGAATACCAGTGGCGCAGATGTCGATGAGCTGTTGGAGCAATTTTGGCAGCAGTTTGGAGGCTCAAGCAATTCCACCATAGAGCCTGACATCCTCTCAGAGAGTTTAGCAATATTGGGATTAGACGAAGATGCAGCAACTAGCTTAGCCACAGTGAAGCAATGCTATAAGCGCCTGCTGCACCAATACCACCCCGACAAAGGAGGTGATGCAGCACACGCGCAGCGCATTGTCGCGGCCTATCACACGTTGCGCCGCTACGCCCTACAAGCCAACGTGTAGAGCGCTTTTCAATGCATTATTCTTGCAGCGCAAATTCGCCTTCAATCATAACCGTTACATCATCACCAATATTGGGTACAAACTTATCCATCCCCCAAAGACTGCGCTTGATGGTAGTCGTTGCAGAAAAGCCCATAGTGGGTAAACCGCTAAACGGCTGTTTTAACATGGCGCCGTTGAGTGTTACATCCATGCTGACGGGTTTGGTCTGACCGAGAAACGTTAAATCACCGGTCATTGTCGCCTGATTATCGTTACGCATAGTTATACTGGTTGACGTAAACGAGATTTGCGGAAACTGCCCAGCATTGAACCAACCACTATCCTGCGCCAGCGTCTTATCAAAGTCTTCTTGTTCAGGATTGGGATAGGCTGTTTGAATGGATGTTGGATCAATGGTTACATTGACTTTGCTGGCAGCAATATCAGTCGGGTCAAAATCAATCGCTGCATCAAAACGGGTAAAGCGCGCAGTGTAGTCAGACAAGCCAAAGTGTGAAACTTTCCAGACTATACTGGCATGCGTTAAGTCAAGTTTGTATTGACCTGCCGGTAATTCTGAAAACGGACTTTTAGCAAACACCCAGCTAATGCAGCCGGTTAAAGTCAGCACTGTAATGAGCAGTATTTTCTTGGTCATGGTTTTCTCCAGATAAGCAGCTAAACCATTGCTACGCGGATAGCGCTTGTTCAGATTACCCGTTGAGGCAATTATCGCTTCACAACGCTCAATTGATAGGTCTCTACCTGCATATCACCCAGTGGATCTTTGTGCATGCCTGAAGCAACGTAATGCATGCCAAGCTTTTTCATTATTGCAATCGACCCCGTATTCTCCTTCACCGCTATGGCTGAAAACACCTGCACGTCGGTGTTTCTTTGTAACTGCGCCATGACCTGTGCGGCCGCTTCAGTCGCGTAGCCTTGGCCCCAATAGGGCTGCATAAAGCGCCAACCTAATTCCAAATTCTGCCATTGGGGTTCGGCGCTAAAAAAATGCATTGGGCGCACTAAAATCCAACCAATAAAGGCCTTCGAACGGCGCTCAAAAACGCCCCACATACCCCAGCCTTTTTGCGGCTCAGTGTAGGATGCTAAACGCGGTAACATAACGTCGTGCAATTGCTCTCGCGTGGTTACATGTCCACCGTTTATAAAACGCATCACGTGCGGATCCTGATCAAGGGCATATAGGCAATCAATATCGTCGCCAGACGTTGGATCAAGGAGACGAAAAGCCAAACGATCACTGGCTGGTATACGCATTAACATTGCTCTAGAAATTGATAAACGGAATCGACAATAATCACGTTAGCACCTGCGGCATTGGCAGTATCGCAATAAAATTGGGCGCCCTTGCGATGGGTACTATCTTTTGGGATAACGCCGATGCGCAGTTGCGGTGTAATTTGACTTTCTATAATCGCTAACTTAGCAAAATCAGTCGCGTTATCTTGACTAATAGCAATCGATTGCGCCTGCGAGTAGTCATACACCACGCGCAAATACTCGCGGCATAAGCGCAAAAACTCAGGGTCCTTATGCACCGTCATAATATCTTGGGCATATACCGTTTCTGTTAAGGTAACGACCACCAATGATTCTTTTAAGGTATAGCGACTCGCCAATAGACTATTCTCACATCAAGCCAGGTTGTAGATTTTTAGCACAACAGGTACGCGCAAGTCACTCACATTGATAATCTTAAGTCTGCTGTAATTGTTGGTGAATATTGCTCACCAGCGCGTTAGGAATACATAACTGCCGAGCGAGAGCATCAAGATATTCACCTGACGCAGGTTGTGTTAAATCAATAGCGCTAGCACTTGCCGCATACACTTCAATGCCGGTTTGCGCATCGGGCACTGCTGCAACTAATGCTTGCAGTGTCATGGGTCGACGCAGTTCATCAAACAACGTGGCCTTTTCTTCAACGCTAAGATCGAGCGTTTCTACTTGCTCGAAAATGTGGTTTCTCTCAGCATCGTCGATATGCCCGTCGGCATAGGCAGCTGCAATCATGGCCCGCATTAACAGTAATTGACCCGATTCATTCTGCTCATCAACAACCTCGCTAAACTGCTCCTCATGGAGACGCGCTGGTGCATAATTAAACGTATTCGCTTGTGGTAATGGTTGCTGTGGGTCGGCATAGCTGTGCGTGTTGCTGCTGGGGTGTCCCGTGGGCTGCTTTTGGTTAGCGGAGTATTGCTGATAGGCTTTCCAGGCAAGACCACCTACGGCGGCAAGTGCACCGACTTTTAACGCGGTTTTACCGACTTTTCGGCCTTTCTTGCTAGCGACCATACTGGTTAGGCCACCACCGGCAACTCCGCCCAAAAATCCACTGATAGCTCCTGACTTGGATAGACCGCCGACTAATTTTTGTAGATCACGCATGCTGTTCTCCTGTTGCTTATGCTCAGCATACGCATGCTCAGCCGCAATTAATACCTGATGTTTATTGATTGTTTATTCGTATTTAATGAACTTTTGGACCATATTTTTCATGTCTTAGTCAATTGCACGAATGACGAGCACCAGCTCTCTATGGCACACTATGCTGATTCTGACTATTCGCAACTCACTATGCGCCGCTCACGCAATATTACTGATCACGATAAACCCATTAACTGGCAGATATTCAAGAAACTATGGCCCTACCTGTTAGAATTTAAACAACGGGTATGGCTGGCCATTGCCTGTTTGGTCGCCGCCAAAATTGCCAGTGTTGGCCTGCCCTTTGTGCTCAAACATACTGTCGATGCACTGAATGTCAGTAACACTCAAGCTCAATTACTCGTGGTTCCCATCGCGTTGATTGTCGCCTACGGCGTGTTGCGTCTGGCTAATGTGCTACTTGGCGAAATTCGCGACACCCTGTTTGGCCGTGTGACCGAGCGGGCGATGCGGCGGCTTGGCTTAACGGTGTTTAAACATTTGCACGCACTGGATTTGGATTTTCATCTGAGTCGGCAGACCGGTGGTCTTTCTCGTGACATTGAGCGCGGCACCAGCGGCATCAGCTTTTTAATGCGCTTTATGGTGTTCAACATTGGCCCTACCCTGCTCGAGATCGGCTTGGTGGTAGGTATTTTACTGTTCAATTATGGGGCTGCATTTGCTGGGATCATTCTGATCTCCGTGGTGACTTACGTCGCTTTCTCAGTCAAAGCCACCGATTGGCGTACCCGTTATGTACGCGCCATGAATCAGGCTGACAACACCACCTCAACACGGGCAATCGATAGCCTAATTAATTTTGAAACGGTCAAGTATTTTGGCAACGAAGATTATGAGGCTAAACGCTACGACCATGACTTAGCCAATTGGGAAACCGCCCGACGCCGAAACCGTTTATCGTTATTTGCTCTGAATGGTGGGCAAGCCCTCATTATTGCCGCCGCGATGACCGCTATGATGGCACTGGCTGCTGTGCGCGTAGCCAATGGTGAAATGACAATTGGTGATTTTGTACTGATCAACGCCTTTACCATGCAGATTTTTATGCCACTGAACTTTTTAGGTTTTGTGTACCGCGAAATCCGCGGCTCATTAGCCAATATTGACAACCTATTTGATTTACTCGCGCAACACCCCAAGGTTACTGACTCGCCTACCGCGACCCCATTGCCTGGGGCTAACGGGCGGATCCAGTTTGAGCACGTCTCATTTGGATATTCAGCAGAACGCCAAATTTTGCATGATGTCAGCTTTTGTGTTGAGCCTGGTCAAAAAGTTGCGATTGTCGGCGAAAGTGGTTCTGGCAAGTCGACCATCTTTAAATTGCTGTTTCGCTTTTACGACCCCACGGGTGGCTCGATTACTATTGATGACATTCCTATCCAGTCTGTTACCCAAGCGTCCCTGCGCGAGCAAATGGGTATGGTCCCGCAAGATACCGTACTATTTAACGATACATTGTTAGAAAACATTCGCTATGGCCGACCTAGTGCAACCGACGAAGACGTCAACGAAGCCATTCGCTTAGCACACTTAGACGCTTTTATCGCGAGCTTACCTAAAGCAGGCAATACTCCCGTGGGAGAACGCGGCTTAAAGCTCTCCGGCGGCGAGAAACAACGCGTTGCCATCGCACGAACCATCTTAAAACGCCCACCTATTTTAATCTTTGATGAGGCCACATCATCACTGGATTCTGAGTCTGAGAGGTCAATTTTAAGGGCCTTACGCGACATCGCGCGCGGCCATACCAGCATCATGATCGCCCATCGACTTTCGACCATTGTGGATGCTGATAACATACTAGTATTAGACAAGGGCCGCTTGATTGAACAAGGCTCGCATGCGCAGTTAATTGCCCAAAATGGTCGCTACGCCGCGCTCTGGCAAGCGCAACAAAAGCAAGATGATGAGTGATTGATAGAAGCGTCAGATGTTTAAATAACGTCTAACAATTTAACCAATCAGCACTCCGTCGCCTAGTTAAGGTTGTACACCGTTGCGGTTAGACGTCATGGCGAGTGTTCGGGTTAAGAAGAGGAATACCTTAGTTCATTTGCGCTAATGCGGCTTCATATTGCGCTAACAATTGCTGTCCACGCGGAGTATTTTGAAAGACTAACCACAGGGTTTCTTTGGGCAAGATAATAATTGACTCAACACGGTCTCGCAGCGCCTCAGGCACATTGTGGGCATAATCCAAAATCACCTCTATTTTACCGGACTCCAGGAGGGCAAAAGCGCGCGTGACGTCATCGTAGCGCAAATGCGAGGTATAGTTATTTAGCAGACCCTCAAATTGGTAGCCATTGCGCCAAGCCACCAATTTGCCATCAATATCAGCGACTGTTTGCAAATTGAGCCGTTCCGGTAAATAGAAAGCGCGCAGCTCATTTTCAATATCAATGGGTAACTTTGGGTATAGTTTATCGGGGTACGTTGTGCGGTATACCCCCACTAAAATATCCGCACGTTGGGCAAGAAACAAACGCCGTGCCCGTTCAAATTCACCGATATCCCAACGGATACTATGGGTATCTTGAAAGGCTGCACGCAGTGGTTCAAGATAGGTGCCGCTGCCATCGGGTTCAACAAACCCTGGCCAGTGAGCACCAGCCACCGTAAGGCTTTTATTTTGCGCGCAGGTAATTGATGGCGCAGTCAGCCCGCAGAAAGCAATAACGTAAACCACCGCTAGCCAATAAACTCGCATACTATGCATCAAGTCAGGGTAACTTGACTTAACCATAGCGGCCAGTATCGATGGCGTCAATCCGATAGCCGATCAGATTGACGCAATAGTTTAGCGGTGAGTACGCAGGCGATCAGCAACTAAGAACGCCATTTCCAAGACCTGATCCGCGTTTAAGCGCGGATCACATTGTGTTTGATAGGCTTGGGCCAGATCATCGTCACTGATCTTATAGGCACCGCCGGTGCACTCAGTTACATGTTGGCCGGTCATTTCCAAATGGATCCCGCCAGCGTGAGTCCCCTCAAGCGCATGCGCCGCAAAAAACTGCTGGATTTCACGCAAAATTGAGTCGAAATCACGCGTCTTATACCCACTACTAGCCTTAAATGTATTGCCGTGCATGGGATCTGAACTCCATACTACATGACGCCCCTCTTGCTTAACACGACGTAACAACGGTGGTAGCTTATCTGCAAGGGTATCGGCCCCCATGCGCGTGATCAACGTCAACCGGCCAGGGTCATTCAGCGGATTTAACGCGTCAATCAACGCGATCAGCTCATCCCCCTGCATACTCGGCCCAATTTTTACTCCAATAGGGTTATGGATCCCCTTAAAAAATTCAATATGCGCATGATCTAACTGACGCGTACGTTCACCAATCCATACCATGTGCGCACTACAATCATAAGGTTTACCTGTTAACGTATCGATGCGCGTTAACGCTTGCTCATAATTCAGTAACAAAGCCTCGTGAGACGTAAATAATGAGGTTTCATGTAAGGTGCCAGTGTTAGACGAGTTGATACCAATCACGTTCATAAAATCCAAGGTGTCTTGGATCCGTGTGGCCATATCATGGTAGCGTTCTTTCAGTGGGTTATTTTCCACAAACGCCATATTCCAACGGTTAACCTGATGTAAATCGGCTAAGCCTCCTTGGGCAAACGCTCTTAATAGGTTTAGCGTTGACGCGCTGCGATGATACGCATCCAGCAGCCGTGTAGGATCCGGTTCACGAGCCTCAGCAGTAAACTCAAAACTGTTGATGATGTCACCACGATAGCTCGGTAGCGTAACCCCGTTTATGGTTTCGGTATCGGCGGAACGCGGCTTGGCGTACTGACCAGCCATACGCGCGACTTTTGTCACCGGGCAGCGCCCTGCAAAGGTTAATACAATCGCCATTTGCAACAAGACTTTAAAGGTGTCGCGTATCTTAGGCGCATTAAACTCGTCAAAAGACTCCGCGCAGTCGCCACCTTGCAACAAGAAACCATTACCTAAACAGACATCGCTGAGTTGCTTACGCAGCTGTCGCGTTTCTTCAGCAAACACTAAAGGTGGATAGGTAGCCAATTTTTGTTCAACTTCGCTTAATTTAGCTTGGTCATTATAAGTAGGCTGCTGCAGTATGGGTTTTTCTCGCCAGCTGTCCGGTCGCCAGTTGTTCATGTGCGCTCACATCCTGATTGATTGTTCTCTGCGCTGCAGAATATCACAGCCTGTCGTGAGTATTTAGCGCAGAAGTAAAGAATTCGTATGCATTTTCAGAATAATTAAGATAAAAATGACACGCAAAGCACGTCGCTAAATTTGCCGTGGTTATTACCTCTTCAACGCGGCCTTCAGCTACGATTTCACCTTTTTTAAGCAACATCGCGTGGGTAGCGCAACGATGGGCCAAATTAATATCATGGCAGGTCATTATGATGCAATTGCCATTATTCTTTAACTCGGCGAATAACTCCATGACCCTCAATTGAAACACAATATCAAGGCCTTGTAGCGGTTCATCAAGTAACAATACGCCATCACCATGCATCAATAATGACCATTGTTGTAGCAAAATGCGTGCAATATGCACGCGTTGTAATTCTCCGCCAGACAGCTGAGATAATGGCGTATTCAAATAGTCATTTATCTGTAACGCCGCCTCAACAGACTCAGGTACCGCAACGCTGCTTGCGTAGAAGCGTAAGAGCTCGGCAACGCTAAGAGCAAATTGTGAAGTGACTTCTTGGGCCAAATAACTGCGCCGGCTAGCAAGTTCAGAGACGCCCCAATGTTGAATTGGACTGCCAATAAACTTCACGCAGCCGTGAAACTCCACAGGCATTCCGGCGAGCGTAGCGAGCAAGGTTGTTTTACCAGCGCCATTGCTTCCCAAAATGGTATATAAGCAGCCAGATCCGATGCTCAGGTGAGGCACTGACAAACGTTGGCCCACGCGCAAATCGTCGATTTGCAGCAGCGGGAGTGTTTTGCTTGACGCATTACTGTGCACGCAACTGTCCTTTGAGTAAGGCGTAAACAAATAGCGGCCCACCAATGGTTGCCGTTAGCATGGAGACCGGCAAGGTGGTTACTGCCCACAACTCGGTCACATAGCCAATGGCGAGCAGTAGTGCACTGCCTAAAAGCGCCGATGCAGGAATAACATAGGCATTATCGTGGCCCAGCAATAAACGGATACTATGCGGGATCAATAAACCAATAAACGCAATCGAGCCGGCCAGTGATACCGCAACACCGACTGCGACAGCACATGCCAAGAGTAGTTGCCGATTCACACGACGCACATCTACACCCGCCGCAAGTGCTGCTTCTTGGCCTAAAAATAAACGGTTTAGCTGGCGACTCTGCAGCAGGATGAAACCCAGTGCGAGCAATACGACTGGACTCGCTATAGCAACTATCACGACATCAGCTTGGTACAGACTGCCCATCAACCAAAAGGTTAAATTGCGCATCGCTTGTGCGTCAGCAAAGTAGTACAACCAAGCGACTACAGCCCCACTCACCGTGGAAATGGCAATCCCGGCCAAGATAACCGCCACTGGCGCACCACGCAGGCGTTTAGCCATTTGATAGATCAATGCAGTTGACAACATAGCACCAACAAAACAACTCAGCGGTAGCAGATAATGGACGTAAGCGTTGGCGTCAAAGAATCCGGTAAGTAGGACAATCGCCGCAACCAAACTGGCACCGCTGGATATACCAATGATACCTGGATCGGCCAGTGGATTGGCTAACAGTACCTGCAAGGTTGCGGCACTGGCTGACAATGCAGCGCCGACCAACACCGCAGTTGCTATCATGGGCAATGTGAAGTGCAGTAAAAGATATAACTGTGCAGGCCCCTCTTCGACCTGCCGAAATTGCAACTCGATGATGGCGGTGATTAATGCCAGCGTGATCCCGGCCAAAATAATAAGTACCCAACGCTTACGCGCGCGCTGTGGATCCGCGACGTTGGCAATAGCAGACACAGCAGCACCGATCAATTAGCGTAACTGCTGGATCAAGGCGTCAGACGCCTCTTCAATGAGATCCAACACTAGCTCAAAGCCACGTTGACCACCATAGTAAGGATCGGGAACCTCATCAAACTCAGCATCAATTAAGCTTAAAAACAATTTCACTTTGTGTTTATGTTCGTCAGGACAGCGTTCAAGCAGATTGTTTAAATTCTCCTGGTCCATGGCGAAAATATGTTCAAAATCAATAAAATCATTGTCATCAACGCGCCGACAGGCTAGTCCTTTGAAATCATAACCACGCGCTTTACCCGCTTGCTGCGAGCGCTGATCCGGCGCTTTTCCAATGTGATAGCCGTGAGTACCGGCAGAGTCTATTTTGACCCTAACATCCGCTTGCTTGCACTTGTGTCTGAATACCGCCTCTGCAGTCGGAGAACGACAAATATTGCCTAAACAGACAAAGAGTACTGATGACTCAGAAGATGACATTCGCGATTCCTTTTGATGCTTCATGCAATCAGTGGTTTGAACTCAAGAGGGTTATTGTAATGAGATGCCTCATTTGCGCAATAGGAAATCCAAGCCCGCGCCGAATTACTTAGGGTATCACTTGGCCGTGCTCTCACGGTTTAAGCTTACCAATGAATTGGCGTATACTGCCGCCTAACTTAATGACCGGGAAGTACTATGCACCACGTTTTGATGTTGAGCAGTTCACGCGCTGGCAGCGAGGACTATTTGGCCCACGCACAACCGCTGATATCAGCCCACCTAGACAACAGTCAACACACCGTCAACAACGTTTGTTTTATCCCCTTTGCTGGGGTCAGTATCGATTACAGCACATATACCGCCAAAGTCGCACAAGCCTTGCCTGAACTAAACATTACAGGCCTCCATCAGAGTTCTGATCCGATTGCCACGCTGCAGCAAGCAGACGCGGTATTGGTTGGTGGTGGTAATACCTTTCATTTATTGCATCAGCTTTATGCGCTTAATTTGCTGACACCGTTACGCGAACGCATCGCCGCCGGTATGCCCTATATCGGTTGGAGCGCAGGCTCGAATATTTGTGGTTTAACTATTCGCACTACCAATGATATGCCGATTATTGAGCCGCCAAGTTTTACTGCCTTGGGGGTGGTCAATGCGCAAATTAATCCGCACTACACCGACTACCAGCCGCCCAATCACAATGGTGAAACTCGGGATGAACGGTTATTTGAATTTACCCAGCTAAACCCGGCAACGCCGGTATTGGCGATCCGCGAGGGTACTGCGTTGCAGCGCACAGGCCAGCGCATGACCTTACTCGGTGAGTTAGGTGGGTTTGTGTTCACTGGCAGCACCAAGACACCACTTTCAGCTGGCGCGGATTTGAGTCAGTACCTGTAGCTGCTGCATTACGCCAGCAGATGTTTGGCGAGACCATCCGCTCTCGCCTAATTCAGTTGCTGCTTGGCGTCCGAGAGTTCACGCGCTAACCGATGCGCTTCATTTGCCCGTGGTTGAGTAAAGCGCGCCAGCAAGTTATACAGCACAGGGGTCAAGTAAAGTGTAAATACCACAGCGATACCTAAGCCTCCAAACACCACCCAACCAATCGCATTGCGCGACTCTGCGCCAGCCCCCGTGGATAGGATCAGCGGTAATCCACCCAATAATGTTGACATTAAGGTCATCATGATTGGCCGTAACCGGACTTCTCCAGCTTGCATGATGGCCGACTGAACCGAATGCCCCTGATCGCGCAGTTGGTCCGCAAATTCGACCAAAAGAATGGAGTTCTTGGCAAGTAGTCCAATTAGCATTACCAAACCGATTTGCGAATAAACATTCACCGATGTGCCGGTAATATAGAGTGCAAAAATTGCCGCAGCGATCCCAAAAGGCACCGTTAACATGACCACGACGGCACTATTTACACTTTCAAATTGGGCAGCTAATACCAAAAATACAATCACAAAGGCCAAAATGTAGGTTAATGCGACTTGCTGTGAGGTTTCTTCAAAGGTTTGCGCTTCGCCCAAGAAGACCAAGCCGATACCATCAGGTAAGCTGCTTTGCGCCAACTCCCGCAGAGATTCCACTGCGCTTTGCAACGGCACACTCTCAGGGAGCTCAACATCAATTTCAATGGCGCGGCGCTGGGCATGGCGTTCAAGTTCGGCCGCGACCCCCTCTTCACTGATATACGCAACACTGGAGAGTGGCACCAAGTTACCCGAGCTTGAAGCGACATACAGATTGGTTAAATCTGATGGCGCACTAGTCGCGCGGTTACTGGATTGCAGGATGATAGGAATAGCCTGATCCCCCACATTCAGATCAGCGATATCATCACCGTTGATAGCCGCACGTAAGGTGCGGTTAATATCAGCAAAGGGCACGCCAAGTTCCTCCGCGCGACGCCGATCAATATTCACACGTAATTGGGGCTGCGTAGGTTGATATGAAATACGCGGGCTGCCAAGATCCGGTAATTGCGCCTCAATTTTTGCCGTAAAATCGAGTGCCGCTTGGTAAATCTCGGTGTAGTTTGAACCGGTTAACGCCAATTCTAAGCCACCGCCCTGACCACGCAAGTTCAAACTGTTAGCGCCGAACGCGCGGCCTGGTGCGCCCGGTATATCGCCTAATTCAGGGCGCAACAATTCTATTATCTCTTGTTGTGATTGATTGCGTTCATCCCAATGCGCGAGCGGAACCGTGATAAACACGATATTAGGATCCCATTGGCCAACGACGGTATAAATGCTGTCTATTGCACCTTGCTCAACAAAAGGAAGAAGTTTGTCCTCCATGGCGTAAGCTTGGCGGTCCATAAAGTTGATCCCTACCCCATCTGGACCGCGGGCGAATATTCGGACAGTGCCGCGATCTTCTGGCGGTAATAGTTCGTTTTCTAACTGCTGATAGGTGAAATACGCGCCGCCAGCTGCGACACAACTAAAAATAATTACGAGCCAGGCATAACGTAATGACCATGCAAGCGAGCGTTGATACGCACGCAAACAAACATTTCCAAAGGCCGCAATGCTACGCCCAAGTGCGCCCTTGGCTGCACCTTTGACTGGCAGCCGGGCAGTTAACGCGGGGACTAGAGACAGCGCAACAAACGATGAAATGATAACCGCACCGGCCAATACGCCACCGAATTCCCGAAACAACCGTCCCGCGGTGGATGGTAAAAATGCAATGGGTATGAATACGGCAGCCAATACTGCCGTAGTCGCGACCACAGCAAAAAACACTTCGCGCGTGCCAATCACGGCAGCCGCACGTGCCCCCATACCCATCGCGCGGCGACGCTGAATGTTCTCGGATACAACGATGGCATCATCCACAATGAGTCCCGTCGCCAGAACTAAAGCTAATAAGGTGAGAATATTAATGGAGAATCCCAGCATCCAAACAATGGCAAGCGCGCCGGCGAGCGACACGGGTATCGAAAAAGCAGGGATCAATGTCGGACGGAAATTCCCAATAAACAGCCACAAAGTTAAGATCACCAACACCACAGTAAACGACAACGAAATCATGACTTCTTGCACCGAATCACGAATAAACTCGGCATCATCCGAGGTCACGACAAGGTCCATGTCTGGAAACCGTTTATCGAGCTGTTCGACCATTGCCAGTACTTCATCAGAGATTTCAATGGTGTTGGATTTTGCCTGTCGGATAACGCCGACTCCGATCACAGGGGTGCCATTAAGACGCACAAAGCTGCGCGGATCGGCCGGACCAAAATAAACACTGGCTACATCACCCACGCGCGTGGACCCGCGGATCACAATATTTTCAACATCAGCCGCAGTTACCGACGTTGCATCAGCACGCACAATCAATTGTTGGTCGCTGGAACGCAAACTGCCGGCTGGCACATCGAATGGCGCTGAGCGCAACGCATCCGCTACCTGTGTCATAGATAGGCCAAAGCTCGTAAGACGCAGCGGATCAACTGACACCCTCAGCACTCGTTCGCGCGCGCCATTGAGACGCACGTCTGCGACGCCAGGGATACTGAGAAACAATGGCGCGAGATCGGTTTCCACCCGCTCAGTTAAGGTTTCAAGGTTTAAGGTTTCACTAGAAACCGCCAAACTCACCACGGATTCTGCGTCATTATCCGCTTTGATAATCGACAATTGCTCCACATCATCAGGTAGTTCGCGCTGCACCCGCGACACTGATTCCCGGGTTTCATTAGCTGCATCTTCAAGGTTTATCCCAGGGCGAAATTCAACACGAATACGCGAATTTCCCTCTTCACTTTGGGCACGGATCGATTTAACCCCACTCACCCGAGCGACAGCGCCTTCGAGTCGGCTTGTGACCTCAGCATCGATAGTTTCCGGCGAGCCACCAGGGTAATTCGCTGTTACTGTAACGATCGGGCGGTCAACATCGGGTAATTCTCGCACCTCAAGACCAAAAATGGCGGCGAAGCCAGCGAGTACAACGAGCAGGTTTAATACGACCACCAGTACCGGACGGCGGATCGCTAACGAGGGTAAATCGTTGCGTGTGGCGGGATCGAGCTCGCTCATCCTTTGGTCTCCTGCGCGCGGGTGACAGGTTCATTTTTACCCGCCATTTCAGTGTTCTGTGCACGCACGGATTGCCCCTCACGCAAACGCTGCACACCTTCGGCGACTAGGGTTTGACCTTCTTCGAGGTCACCTTCAACCAAGATCCGGCCGCGCAAGCGTTGCTTGACATTAACCGGGACTTTGACGGCTTTGCCGTCTACCGCTTTCCACACATAAGCACCCGCAGCCCCCCAAAGTAATGCGGCCTCAGGGATTGCAGCATACCGCTCGCCGCGCAGGGTTAAACTGACTCTAAAGCTCATACCTGGGCGGTACCGGTCATTCTCATTATTCAATAGTGCGCGTACCCGAATAGTGCGGTCAGTGTTATTAATGCGCGAATCGACCTGGGCTATATCGGCAGCGAGTTGTATGCCACGGTCACTCCAGGGTTGCAGTTCCACAGACGGATTGTTGGCGAGCACCTGCAGGGCGGACTCTGGCGCACTGAAATTGACGAAGAGTTGATCGCGTTGGTCAATGGTCGTGATGACTGTTTGTTCACTGATCCGATCACCAACTTCAATATCAGACAAGCCGACAATACCGCTAAAGGGCGCAAGGATTGTTCGGTCATCAAGGTTTACTTGGGCATCCTTCACGCTCACTTCCGCTAATGCGAGTGCCGTTTGCGCAAGATCACGCTCATTTTGGGTTGCTGCGCCTTCGTTGAGACTGTTTTTAATGCGCTTATAAGTGCGCCGCGCGTCACTGAGTTCAATTTGTGCTCGTTCCAGCGCCGCGCGTTGCCGACGATCATCCAGTCGCACTAACACTTGCCCGGCTTCAACATAATCGCCTGGACTAAACTCTACCGCAGTGACTATATCTCCAACAGCCGGAAACAAAGTCACCGAGCGAAAAGCCTCCGCAGTACCAACCGCTTCAACTTTGCTTTCTGCATACTCAAAGGCGATCGGTTCAACTAATACCAAAGTTGCCCGGTTATTACCGCCCCATTGCCCCACCGCAGGCATACCCAACAGCCCGGTAAAGATACCGAGTAGCATTAAAACCGTTCTTGTCATGCGCAACAGACTGTACTCTTGTTTTTAGACTCGACTGTTTGTTACGCAGTGAAGGACTAAGATGATCAGATAGTTATCGCACTCTCGCAGCGGTTTATCGCAATCGGTCGCTTAGTTCGGCAGGTTCTCTGAAGTAAATAATGCGCCGACTTGTGCTGCGCATGCTTCACTTTCAGTCAGGTTATTTAAAAATGGCACTTCGGCAATCAAGGGGGCATCTAGCATCTGCGCAAGGGTCTCGATATTTTCTGCTCGAACCGGCATTTCGGCGGTGACATGATTTGCCACCCACCCGACCAGTTCAAACCCATCTTGCCGGATAGCTGATGCAGTTAAAAGAGCATGATTAAGACAACCAAGGCGCATACCGACCACTAACACAACTTTGGGCTGTAGCTCGATTAAAACTTCAGGTAACGTGGTTTGGGTACTTATCGGTAATGACCAACCGCCAGCGCCCTCGGTGAGTATGACGTCGGGTTGCAGGGCACGCAGCTCTCGCCAGCCTGTCACTATTTGTTGTGGGCTGATGCTTGCGCCGACTTGCGCGGCAGCAATGTGCGGCGCAATTGGCGGAGCGAATGCAATGGGATTGACCTGAGCCAGAGTCACGGGCAAATTACTGGCAGCTTGCAGTTGTTTGGCATCAGCGTTTTCAAGCCCATTTACGCCCTCTTCACAGCCTGCAGAAATCGGTTTATAACCAACCACTTTGTGCCCTAACTTGGCATAAGCATGCAATAAAGCCGCACTGATGACAGTTTTTCCCACATCCGTATCAGTGCCGGTCACAAACAAATTAAGCATAACGAAAACTCACGATTTAATTAACTGATAAAAATCCACGTGGTAGCTTAAGCGCAATCCGCTGGCGTCAGAGTGGACCTGTTGCCACCAATCCTGCAATCGGTGTAAGTCGCTTCTTCGCAATGATTTTTGAGCTGCATGGGCGGTGGTGCCTGCACCTATCCCATTGATCGAATGAAGTAAGCTCAACACCGTTGGATGGTGGGTAACAAAGCATTGCTGAGAAATTGCTTGAATAACTAAACCGCTGTTCTGTATGGCACTTAACCACGCGGCTCGAGGCGCAAACCGATTGACGCGAAAAGACTGCTCCAACGCCTGCCAGCCTTGATGCAATTCGGGCAGACTATCGTGCCGCAATATCGCAAGGTAAGCAGATCCACCCGCACGCAGCACACGGGCAATTTCGTACATGCAACGGCGAGGGTCCGCGACCCATTGCAGCGCCATACTGGAGACGACGCAATCAAAGTGTGCGCCCGCAAAAGGCAACGCCTCAGCATCCGCTTGCACATAAAACTGGGATTCTTTGTCGCCCACGACTCCCGCTTGGCTTTTCGCTTCACGCAGCATATTGAATGCGATATCAACACACCCCCATGCACTGGCGTGATGGGCTAATTGTTGACATAAATAGCCCGTGCCGCAACCCAAATCAAGCGCTTGTTCTACCGGTTGTTGGTGTTCTACTAGGCGCTTTAATTCATCGGCAATGGTGCGCTGCACGGTTGCCTGACGCAGATAAACACTGGCTTTACGTGAGAACGCCGAGGCCAGTTTTTGTTTATCCACCTTGGGACTATCCGGTGCCGTATCGATAGGCTGAAGTAACGCACTCATTGTGCATCCCTGACAATACAAAGTGCATCTATCAGCGCATCAATATCCCGTGGCTGATGCAAGCTGTTTAACGTAATGCGTAAGCGATCGGTGCCCTTGGGTACCGTGGGATAACGCATTGCACCAACCCAAATACCCAGTGACTTCAATTTTGCAGCTGCCGCCATGGTTTGTTCTGGAGAGCCGAGAATAATGGGTTGGATCGCTGATCGAGAGTCACTACTGGTAAAGCCTGCGGCGTGCAATTTGGAGCGAAAATAATCAATCCGTAAATGCAGAACCTCGCGTTGTTCTCCCGCTTGCATAAGCTCAAGCGCTTTAAGTGAGGCATGCGCTTGGGCGGGAGGCATCGCAGTGGAATAAATATAATGGCGGGAAAAATTGGTGAGGTAATCGATCAGCGCTTGACTACCGGCAACAAATGCCCCCCCCGTGCCTAACGCTTTACCTAGGGTCGCCATGATGATTTGACAACTCTCGGGTGTGGTTTGCCCTGCGGCCGCACCTTCCCCATGCGCCCCCATAATCCCAAAACCATGGGCATCATCGAGCATGAGCCAGGCACCATATTGCTTAGCCATATCCTCTAGTCCTGCGACGTCAGCACAGTCGCCATCCATACTGAAGACACCTTCCGATGCAATCAGGGTATGAGTGCCTGACGGCTCTCTTGCATTTGTTTCTAATAGTGTTTGTAAGTGCCCCATATCATTATGGCGAAAGCGTTTGAATTCGCCGTTGATCGAGCGCCCAGCCTCAATCAACGAGGCGTGTGACAGTTTATCTGCGAGCAATGCTCCACCGGCTTTAAAAAGCGCTTGGCACAATGCCTGATTAGCAGCGTAACCGGAGGTAAATAGCAGCGTCGCCGCACGGTTGGTCACTGCTGCAAGGGCTTCACTTAAGGCTTGATGAGCGCGGCTATACCCCGTGACCAACGGTGATGCACCACTGCCACCGCCGTATAATTCCAACCCTTCCACCCATGCCTGAAGGACGCGTGGATCTTGGCGCAACCCAAGATAATCGTTACTAGCAAAATTCAGGTAGGCTGAACCATCAACGCTGATCAGCGCCTGATGCTCTTGCTCTATGATGTGGTGTTGACGCAGTAAGCTCTCGCGCTGACAGCGATCGACTTCACTCTGAATAAACTCAAAAGGCATCGGTATTATTTCGCGCCAACCACCTCTGCCGTTTGCTGCGCCGATGTTGGCTGACTGGCGTCATAAAACAAATCCGAGTGTTGATTACGCGCAATTTCATCCTGCAATGCAGCTGAGTGGGCTTCATCAGAATACTCGCGGGTTTGCTTAGCATTGATACCGAGCTTGTTAAACAGCATGACATCTTCATGCGTTTCCGGATTTGAGGTTGTAAGTAGCTTACAACCGTAGAAAATTGAGTTTGCGCCAGCCATAAAACACAACGCCTGCATCTGCTCATTCATTTGTTCACGACCGGCTGAGAGGCGCACAAATGACTTGGGCATCATGATCCGAGCGACTGCAATAGTGCGCACAAATTCAAAAGGCTCCAAATCGTCAACATTGTCTAATGGCGTTCCTTTAACTTTAACCAACATATTAATCGGAACACTTTCTGGCTGTTGTGGTAAGTTAGCTAATTGGAGCAATAAACCCGCCCGGTCATCA
This sequence comes from Alteromonas sp. DYW1, assembly GCF_059752595.1. NCBI lineage: Bacteria > Pseudomonadati > Pseudomonadota > Gammaproteobacteria > Alteromonadales > Alteromonadaceae > Alteromonas > Alteromonas sp. DYW1. Next base: position 2,413,235 of record NZ_CM186038.1, read on the forward strand.
GCACTTTCACCCATTCCCACAATGCCACCAGAGCATACATTCATACCCACCTCGCGCACATGCGTTAGCGTGTCTAGGCGATCTTGGTAGGTGCGTGTAGTGATAATGTCACCGTAATATTCGGGTGAGGTATCTAAATTGTGATTATAATAATCCAATCCCGCTTGCTTTAACGCAATGGCTTGGTCGCGGGTTAACATCCCTAAGGTCATGCAGGTTTCTAGTCCTAGCTTTTTAACCTCACGGATCATGTCAACCACATACGGGATATCACGATCTTTTGGATTGCGCCATGCGGCGCCCATGCAAAAACGCGTCGAACCAGTCGCTTTGGCTTCGCGCGCACGCTGGATCACTTTTTCAATTTCTAACAAACGTTCTTTTTCCAAACCGGTGTCATAGCGTGCGCTCTGTGGACAATATTTACAGTCTTCGGGACACGCGCCCGTTTTGATCGACAGTAACGTGCTCACTTGCACATGGTTCGGGTCAAAATGCTGACGATGAATGCTTTGCGCGTAAAACACGAGATCGTTGAATGGCAAGGCAAACAACTGATTAACTTGTGCCGTGGTCCAGTCGTGACGTACTTCACCGGAAATTAACGTGCTGATGGCATTCGTGCCCATGAGTAACCCTTTACTATTAAAAAAGACTGGCTTAGTCTAAGCGCGCTTTACGACTTGTCAACTCTGACCAATGCTGATTATTTACTAGTGGTTATATTTTGAACAATATTGAATTTGATCGACAACATATTTGGCATCCTTACACATCGGCTATTGACCCTCTACCCTGCTATGAAGTGAGTGCGGCTCATGGAGTAGAGCTAGTGTTAGCTGATGGCCGCCGATTGGTGGATGGTATGTCATCATGGTGGGCTGCTATTCACGGTTATAACCACCCGACACTCAATCAAGCTGCGCATGCGCAAATCGATAAAATGGCCCATGTCATGTTTGGCGGGATAACCCATCAACCGGCAGTTGACCTGTGTCGCAGCTTATTAGCTATGGTACCGCAAGGTCTTGAGCGCGTGTTTCTGGCAGATTCAGGCTCGGTTTCGGTTGAAGTGGCAATTAAGATGGCTATTCAATACTGGGCCGCGCAGGGCCAAGCGAGCAAGCATCGCATTTTAAGTCCACGCAATGGATACCATGGTGATACCTTTGCTGCAATGTCAGTGTGTGATCCGATCAACGGCATGCACAGTTTGTTTCAAAACACGTTACAACAACAAATTTTTGCGCCGGCACCGCAAACGCGCTTTGGTGTAACCTGGAATGCTGATGAAATGCTTGCTGTGGAGGATTTGTTTGCCCAGCATCATCATGAACTCGCCGCAGTTATCCTTGAACCTATCGTGCAAGGTGCCGGTGGTATGCGTATGTACCACCCAGAATATTTAAAACGCATGCGCCAGCTCTGTGATGACTATCAAGTTCTGCTCATTTGCGATGAAATAGCCACTGGTTTTGGGCGCACCGGGCGTTTATTTGCCTGCGAACACGCGGGTATATCACCCGATATTCTGTGTCTGGGTAAAGCGCTCACCGGCGGGTACATGACCTTGGCCGCCACGCTCTGTAGCAATGAGGTTGCAATGGGGATCTGTGAAGGAGAGCCAGGCGTGTTTATGCATGGCCCGACCTATATGGGAAACCCACTGGCCTGTGCTGTGGCTAATGCCAGTTTACAGTTAATCAATACCAACGCTTGGCAAGCGCAGGTCAGTAATATCGAAACGATCTTGCAGGCATTGCTGCCGCGCTGCACGAGTCTCTCAATCGTAGAAGATGTGCGCGTGCTCGGTGCCATCGGCGTGGTGGAAACCACCCAAGCCTTGCCGGTAGCAGAACTGCAAAAGCACTTTGTTGCCGCGGGGGTTTGGATCCGGCCGTTTGGTAAGTTGGTGTACATAATGCCGCCTTACATCACTCGCAGTGAACAACTTGAACAGCTGTGCAACGCCATTTATCGCACATTGCAGCATTACTCATAAGCAGTGTGATACGCTAATTGCATAAATAGATAGCGTTATGTGGGCCGTGACCATGTTACGTTTGTGCATAAGTTTAATCCTGGTGACGTTGTTTGTCGGCTGTGGTGGCGGCGGTGGCAATGGTCAAGCGGTCACGCCACCAACGAATAACCCGCAAGCGCCAGTTCCACAACGCTCTGCAGCTGAGGTTGTCCAACAGGCAGCGCAAGATAATGACGTGGCAGGCGTGTTAGCGTATGTGCAGCAAGCGACCGCTGCCCCCGAGATATATGCAGCCGTTGTAAGCAATCGTATGACCGCAGCACCAATGCAAACTGATCAGCTGTTTAAAGTGGCCAGTATCAGCAAATTATTTATCGCTGTTGCGGCCACTCGTCTTGCGGCAAATGCACGTTTAGGCCTGGACGATAGTCTCGCCTTATGGCTGCCTGAATATACCGCACAAATCGAAAATGCAGAGCGGATCACTGTGCGGCAATTGATCATGCATCGCAGCGGCATTCCTGACTTTGACAGCCAGAACGGCTTTAGTTGGCAAGATGCGCATGTCAGCATAGCGGATACCCTTGCCTTTGCCCTCAACAAGCCTGCTGATTTCGCCCCCGATAGCCGCTATGAGTACTCGAACACCAACTATTTGTTACTGGGCCTTATTCTTGATCGCGTATTAACCTTTGCCCACCAACAATACATTCAGGATGAAATACTTACCCCACTTGCCATGCATAATACATACGGGTTGCAAGCTGACGCCCCACAAGAGCGCTTAGTGCATGGTTACTGGCAAGGTATTGATCGCAAACCCCAAACCTACGCCATCCCTGGCGGCTCAATGGTGTCCAGTTTGGACGATATTGGTCGCTTTGTTCGTGCCCTCAACGACGGTAGCGTGTTCACTACCGAAGAGTCAGAGTTGTATGCCTATTTTTATAACCATTCCGGTTGGTTGCCTGGGTACCAAAGTATTGCCACCTACTTGCCAAATAGCGACACTACATTGGTCATATTCGTTAACTCTACGGGCGGCAACAGTGAAGCCGTATTGCAAAACACCTATGACGAACTGATTAAAACCTTGATGTAAATCACTGCAAAATAAGGATTATCAAGCTAGATTTACTCTTATGCGTCAACCAGACACTGCAAAGGATACCCTTTGGAATATTTGCATTTAGTTATTGCTGGTCTTACAGGGATTATCCTTTTTGTATTTGGTCTCGAAAACTTTTCGCGCGAAATTGAGCGTATTTCTGGTGAGCGTTTTCGTCATGCCTTGAGCAACGCCACTCGCTATCCTGCGGTCGGTGTATTAATCGGTGCTGTGGTCACCATGTTTATTCAGTCCAGTTCAGCCACATCTGTGATCAGTATTGGCTTGGTTAACGCTGGCGTGTTGTCGTTTAAAAACAGTGTGGGGATCATCTTTGGCAGTAATATTGGTACCACCGTGACGGCGCAGCTCGTCGCCTTTAAACTCACCCATTTTGCGCCCTTTTTCATTGTGTTAGGTTTTATACTGAGCATTATGCGCAATCGCGCATCGTTATTTGGTAAAGCCGTATTTTATTTTGGTTTTGTATTTTTTAGTCTTAACCTGATTTCTACCACCCTTGAACCGCTACAACACAACCCCACCTTAATTGCCTTTTTGACTGAACCACAAAACCCGATCTATGCCATTCTCATCGGCTGTGTATTCACTGCACTGGTGCAATCCAGTTCGGTGACGACTGGATTAGCGATCATTTTTACTCAGCAAGGCATGATCGGGCTGGAAAACGCAGTGCCCCTAATCTTGGGCGCTAACATCGGCACTACAGCCACTGCTCTGATTGCGGTGTTTAACATGGATATTTCAGCCAAAAAGGCCGCGCTAAGTCACTTTCTGTTCAATGTTGGTGGCGTGATTTTATTTTTACCGCTGTTGTTTATGTATGGCCATCTACTCGCTCAATTTGATCAGAATCCAGCCATGGCGTTAGCCAACATTCATTTGGTTTTCAATCTGACCGCGAGCATCATATTTACCATTTTCATTGGCCCTTTTACGCGTTTTGTTGACTCCGTATTGGGCGAAGGTGACATGGACTTTGAGCGCATTACTCTGCCGAAGGTAAACGCGGAGGACACCTTTGATTCGGTCAAACAAAAGCTGGATACCAGCACCGAATACTTATTTCAATTTTTGCAGGAAAACTACAACGCCGTGACTTTAAGCATAGAAACCAACTATCGCGGCTTATTTGACGCGGCTGAAAAGCGACTGGCGTACGTGGATTTTTTAAAAACCCAATATCAGTATTTCTTTGCCAGTGCGATAACCTTGATCAATCAAAAAGCCGAATCGCGCGCGCTGTTAAAGCTGATCAATCAATTTGATTATCTGTTTCAGATCCATGATTCGATTAAAGACCTATTCGAAACCAAAAAATTTATTAATGACAGTTATTTAGAGTTGAAAAGCGACTTGCTCATTCTTACCCGCGGCCTGTCGATCCAAACGCTGGAATACTTTGCGGAAATTGCAACAGAAATGCATGACAAGGCGATTGGTAACGACCAAATTGTGTTGAAAGAAAAAGCTAAGGCCATGCAACAAGAAATCAATGATGCTAATCGCGCCCTATTGTTATTAGTGCTCGATCCGGAGCGCAAAGACGCGGCCGCACTGATCAATTTTGTGACTTATTCACAGCGCCTGAAAGACAAATTGACCAACTTTGCTCACCTTAATATTAAATTACCGCCAGAAAGCGAAGAAGCCAATGTCGCGCAGCAGTGAAACCGAAAAACGTGAGCTGGAACTCGATGCAGCAGACGTCTTCCTCAATTGGTATCAGCAGCACACCCATCTGCCGTGCCGGATAGTCAAATCAAATCTACCCGCCAAGCCAGATGTCACTTGCCAAATAGGTGGAACTAAAGTGGATTTTGAAATTGCCCATTTGTATGGCAGCGAAACTGAAGCGATGCAAATTCTGGGGCGCGAATTGACGCAGCAAACTCGCTCAGAACTAAGTGCGCTCGCGGCGACCGATAATACTCAGCGCCGCCTGCACAAAGCACTAGCGCGTATTCTTCAACAAAAAGCGGGCAAACATTATCACAGTCAGAATGTATGGCTGATCATCCGTAACATGCATCCGCAGTGGCGGCCGCTGGCCACGGTTTACGCGTTACGCGAATGTATTTTACCCTTAGAGCACCCCTTTAAACAGGTATGGTTAGTCGCCGACCGCACCGGGGAAGATGGCGCTCTGCAGTTAATCTAACTGCGCCCAGGTAAATTAAAGCGTCGGTAAAACGGTGATCTGCAGCGTGATAAAACTGATCACCACAAGCAAAACCAAGATAATAAAGCTGATACCAACGCTATCAGTAGAGCGACGTGAACGGCGTTGCCTTAGCCCAATGCTCAACAGGCTTAAGAGCAAACACACTTGCAACAAAAGATTTAGCCAACTAACCAATTCTTCAGACCAATCCTCGCGGACCGTCAAACCTAGATACTCTTGTACACCGGTAACAAGTTCAGGTCGGGCATAATGAAACAGCACCAGTGCCACTACCAAACCCAGCCAGCAAAGAACATTCAATGCGACCGCTAACTGATATAACCGATCGTGGATGCGTGGGCGTTCACGTCTGTCGCGCCCAGACATTTTACGATATTCTGAGGTGCTAATTTTACCCCGCTCGACTGGAGGTTCATCTTGCATCTTAATCCCCAACATTATGCTAAGCCAGCAGCTTGCTTATCGTTGTTTCAGCAACCCAACAATACTACCTGCACACTGAGAATGACAGTTATTACTCGTTGAAACCATGACTTTTGACCGCTATCCAACCGCATATTAAATCGTAATAATACAATTTTTAGCCCTCGTGCTGGCCTTGCTAGCGGTGCTCGCTTGCAGCGCTAAAACAGATAACGATGAGCATCACTCGCTGTAGAATGAATATTGCTTAAAAAAAAGCGTATTAATCCGTGTTGTGGGCTCTATCCGCACTGGTATAAGGCGCTGGGATCGGTATACTACGAGGTTTGATTTTTTGCCTTTGTTAAATGGAGAAGTTATATATGTCGCACGCCCCTGTTGTTGACGTGCTCAAGGGTCAATTTGCCATCGGTGACACCGTTACCGTGAAAGGTTGGGTTCGTACCCGCCGCGACTCTAAAGCGGGTTTGTCGTTTATTGCGCTGCATGATGGTAGTTGTTTTGATCCAATCCAAGTGATTGCCCTCAACAGCTTGCCAAATTATGCTGATATTCAGCGCCTAACGACCGGCTGTGCGTTAACCGTAACAGGCACTGTAAAAGAGTCGGAAGGGCAAGGTCAAGCCATCGAATTAGATGCACAAAGCGTCGAAATTAATGGCTGGGTAGAAAACCCAGATACCTACCCGATGGCAGCGAAACGCCACAGCATCGAATTTTTACGTGAGCATGCTCACTTACGCGCCCGCACCAACGTGATCGGCGCAGTAACTCGCGTGCGCAACTGCTTATCGCAGGCGATACATCGCTTCTTTCACGAACGCGGGTATTTTTGGATCAGCACGCCAATTTTGACTGCCAGTGACACTGAAGGCGCCGGCGAGATGTTTCGTGTCAGCACCCTGGATATGCTGAATATTCCCAAGGACGACAAAGGTAATGTTGATTATTCTGAAGACTTTTTCGGCAAAGAAACCTACCTCACGGTATCAGGTCAATTAAACGTTGAAACCTATGCGTGTGCGATGTCCAAAGTGTATACCTTTGGGCCCACCTTTCGTGCAGAGAACAGCAATACCAGCCGCCATCTAGCAGAATTCTGGATGATAGAGCCAGAGGTTGCCTTTGCCGACCTGAGCGATATTGCGCAACTGGCTGAAGACCTACTCAAGTATGTATTTAAAGCGGTATTGGACGAGCGCCCAGATGATATGGCGTTTTTTGCCCAGCGCATTAACAAAGAAGCAGTTACCCGCCTACAACAGGTGATTGATTCTGAATTTGTGCGCATGGATTACACTGATGCCATTGAAATTTTACAGGCCAGCGGTAAGAATTTTGAATTCCCTGTGGAATGGGGTGTGGATTTGTCCTCAGAGCACGAGCGTTATTTAGCTGAGGAGCATGTCGGTGCGCCAATCATCATGCAGAATTACCCGAAAGATATTAAAGCGTTTTACATGCGCATTAATGATGACGACAAAACCGTTGCCGCCATGGATGTATTGGCCCCCGGAATTGGTGAAATCATCGGTGGCTCACAGCGTGAAGAGCGTTTAGATGTGTTTGATCGTCGTCTTGCTGAAATGGGTCTCGACCAAGAAGATTACGCATGGTATCGCGACCTGCGTCGCTACGGCACTGTGCCACACAGTGGTTTTGGATTAGGTTTTGAACGCTTGGTGGCTTATGTTACTGGTATGCAAAACGTCCGTGATGTGATCCCGTTCCCGCGTACACCGGGTAATGCCAACTATTAAATGCATTTTTACCGGGTTTTGCAGCCAATACGCTGCACCAATCTTGCCCGAATGATATCGAACAGCCTGATTACTTGACTTGTCCAGTAATCGGGCTTTTTTTTATTCACCCACACAGTAAACATTACAGCTCCGGTTACAGCAAGAGTTGTAAGTTTAGCAAACCTGATTGACTGGTTTAGCTCATAGCTTTGCACTATGCTTGCGGATAAGAAGATAATTGTGCAGATAAACGTCAGGTATGACTCAAGTTCGCTGTGAGCACTGTTTTTTGTCAGTAGATGTTCCGCCACTTGCCCATCGGGAACGTGCGCTGTGTCCGCGCTGTGGAAATCAACTACTGGCGCATCGAAGGCATAATACGAGTCTTGCCCCTGCCTTTGCGATTGCTGGGTTGATCTTTCTCGCTCTGGCTTTACCCTTTGAATTTTTACAGTTTCGCGCCAGTGGTCAAACCCATGCCATGGATTTGTTTTCCGGCTTGTTGACCCTTAGTGACAACGAATATGCGTCACTGGCCATTATCACAGCGCTTGGCACCCTTGTGTTGCCAGGTGCGTCTTTAGCGGGCATTGCTTATCTGTATTTACAATATCAATATGCCAAACCGAGTTTTGTTGCCTATCGCGTGCATGTTTGGGTGCAAAGGCTATTACCTTGGAGCATGGCTGAGATATTCCTGGTCGGCACGCTAGTCAGTCTAATAAAAATCACATCACTCGCTGAGGTCTATTTTGGCCTTTCATTTTACGCTTACATTGCCTTTACCCTCTGCTCAGCCTGCACATTACTGTATTATGAGAAAACCGAGATGCATACTTGGCTCAGTGACTACTATGCCGGGCATGACATTCCTCTGACCGAAGCGCAGGCACAATTTAGTATTCAGCGTACCTGGGCGCTGTTACTCACTGCAACACTACTTTATATTCCTGCCAATATGCTCCCCATCATGCAAACCAATGTGCTAGGCGATCAACAACCAAGCACGATCATTGGAGGGGTGCGCACGTTATGGGAAGATGGCTCCTACCCTGTTGCAACCGTTATTTTTGTGGCTAGCGTATTGGTGCCTATCACAAAACTGGTAGTGTTAGCCTGGCTCAACTACTCGGTGCAACGACAGCAAGAAAATTTGACTCAACTACGAGCAATCAGCTACCGCATGACTGAACTGATCGGGCGATGGTCGATGATCGATGTCTTTGTGGTAGCTATTTTGGTTGCATTGATCCAACTGGGTAATACATTATCCATATACCCTGGTCCGGCAGTGCTGGCATTTTGCGCTGTCGTGTTTATCACAATGTTAGCTGCTATGACCTTTGACAGTCGATTAATATGGTACCGTTACACTGATGACAGATCTTAATACCAGCCAAAGTGCCGCGGTAAAACCGGCTGCTAAATTCTCGAAAGTGTGGTTTATTCCACTCCTTGCCCTATTAATCGGGGTTTGGATGGTGTTTCAACAATGGGCAAATCAAGGCCCGCTGATCACCATTGAGTTAGACTCGGCCAGTGGTATTGAAATTAATAAGACGCCGATCAAGGCACGTGACTTAGATGTCGGCATGGTTAAGAAGATTGACCTTAAACCTGATTTGGACGGGGTTATCATTACCGCCCGCATGGACAAATCTGTCGCTGACCTATTGACCACTGATACTGAGTTTTGGGTGGTATCTCCGCGCGTATCCTTCAGTGGTGTGTCAGGATTAAATACCCTGCTGTCCGGTAGCTACATCGCCATGGAGCCTGCAGAAAATGGGCAATCCAGAACCGACTTCATTGGCTTGAGCCGCCCCCCCGTGACACCGCCAGGAACACCCGGTCTGCATGTTACCCTCAACAGTGCTGACGAGTTTGCATTTAAAGAAGGCGATCCCATCATCTACAAAGGATTTAAGGTCGGCGAATTTGAAGACACCTTTTTTAATGTTGAAGAACGTGTGGTGTATTACAACGCCTTTATCGAAGCGCCCTATCACAAGCTGATCACTGAAAACACCCGATTTTGGAATGTCAGTGGCGTGCGCTTTAATTTAAGCTCCACCGGCGTAAGTGTCGAAACTGGGAGTTTAGAAACCTTATTGACCAATGGTGTCACCTTCGGCATTCCTCCCGGCGTTGCCGCAGGTGAGCAAATTACCAGTCGGGCTTATTTTGATATTTATCCGTCCTTCGAGTCGGCGGCGAGTGAGCGCTTTAAGCTGGCCGCTGAATTTTTATTGTTAATTGACGAAACGGTGCGCGGATTAACCGTGGGCGCACCAGTAGAATATCGCGGGATTGAAATAGGTGAGGTTTTGGCGATTAATATGGCCAACGCGTTGCCGGGCACAATCCTGGAAGAAGACTATGACATTCCTGTCTTGATTAATATTTATCCGGGTAAAGTGCGTCAACCCGATAATCAACAAGGTTTAGAGTTTGTGCGGCGACAAATTAATCATTGGGTGCAACAAGATTTGCGCGCCACTTTGCGCATGGGTAATGTGTTGACCGGTGCGCTATATGTCGACTTACAACACGTTGAAAACGCGGTGCCGGCGGATACGGTCAGATTGCTTGGCTACGACGTTATCCCAAGTGCTTCTGACGAGTTCACCCAGATCACACAAAAAGTCGATGCCCTGCTGAATAAACTCAATGGTGTTCCGCTGGAAACGTTAGCCAATGACATTCGCCGCGTTATCGACGACATGTCTGCCACGGCAGCCTCCGTAGCACAAACCAGTGATAACTTTAATACTCGGATTAACGAGCTTGACATAACTGCAATCAATCGTTCGATAGCGCAAATCAGTCAACAACTACAAGCCCTAATGGCTGACTATTCGAATGGGTCACGTTCCTATTCAAACATTAATCAGAGCCTACGCACCTTGCAGCAAACGCTCAAGGATATGCAGCCAGTGTTGCATCAACTGAATGAAAAACCCAATGGACTAGTATTTGGTGATAACCTGAGCGCGGATCCGCAGCCGCAAAGGAAGGATAATGAGTAAAGTATTTCAGTTCAGTCTGCTGTGCGCCTTTTTGTTACTGCAAGGATGTGCGTCGCAACCGATCACCTTAAACTATTACAAGCTAGATAGCGCAGAAGATCTGAGTAACGCAACCAGCCAACCGAACCGGGCAAGCATTATAATCCAAGCGGTTCTTTTAGCCGAACATTTGCGCGGGCGTAATCTGGTTATGCAACAATCGGATTTAACGCTGTCCTTAGCGACCAAGCACCTCTGGGCAGAGCCCTTAGAAGATGATTTTGGCAAGCTATTGGCGCGCAAAATGCGCGACTCAGGCCAATTTGATGCTTATTACGCCCCCTCAGCACAGTTCGAGCTGAGCAATACTCAACACCGTATCAATCTGGTGATTGAACATTTCATTCCCATCGCTAGCGGTGACGTGGTGCTGAGTGGTTATTGGTATGCGCAAGCTGCCGATGACCTTGCCCCGCAGCGTTTTTATTATCGGCAGGCGCTGACCCAAGACGGCTATACGCATGCTGTCGCACAAATGCGACAATTGGTGGCCCAATTAGGCAACGATATAGCGCAAACATTACTCGTATCAACAACTGCAGGTGAGCCGTAGTTTTTATGTTGGAATTTATCCGCCGCCACTTTAATGATTACGTAAACGCAGGCTGCTCAGATGCGTTCGAAGAAGATACAAACCGCCGCGTCGTAATCGTTAACTTGTTCGCCTTGGTCGGCAGCAGTATTACCTTTTTGCTCTTCGTTCGCGCAGCTTTTGCCGCTGATTGGGTGCTTGCGACCTCACTTGCCGCCGCCAGTTTCCTGTTCTATGCCACCCGTTTGCTGCAAGTAGTGAGACCCAACCGCTTCTACCAAATTGTTTCAGCGACCGTCTTACAATGCTGTTTAATGGTGCTTACGCTATATCTAATAATCAGCGGAGGCAACAATAATACCGGACCATTGTGGGTGTATCTTGTGCCGCCGGTTTGTATGTTCTTAGGCGGCTTTAAGCGTGGGTTGATCGCCACCATAGGGTTTACCGGTTGTGTTGCCTTTGTGTTGTTTTTCCCCAACGATGCGCTTTTAGCAACGCAGTACACCTATGAGTTCAAAACCCGTTTACTCTACTCTTTTATGACCATTATATTTCTGTCGGCACTGTATGAGTACAGCCGTGAACAGAGCTTTGCGGTAGTGCGTAAACTGCGCGACGAATTTGAAGAGCAGGCGCTGCACGATCAATTAACTCAATTGCCTAATCGCCGTAATTTAAATGAGCAGTTAAAACATGAATACCAGCGCACAGTAAGAGATGGGCAGGCCTTCTCAGTATTGTTGGTTGATGTTGATCATTTTAAACAGATCAATGACAACCTCGGCCACGATGCCGGCGATGAAGTGTTGTGTCGCTTGGCTGAACGCTTTCAGCAAGTGTTGCGATCGCAAGATCTAATTGCGCGCTGGGGTGGCGAAGAATTCCTCTTTTTATTGCCCACAACTCCAGTGACCAGTGCCGCAGAAGTCGCAGAAAAAATACGCGCGTTCATCGCGAGTCAACCGGTGTGGCAAAATCAACGCCCCGTGACGGTTACCGTTAGCATTGGTGCTGCTGAAGTGAACGCTGAAACCGGCATTGACGAAGCGATTAATCTTGCCGACAAGCGGCTTTACCTCGCAAAACAACAAGGCCGTAACAAAGTTGTGTGGGAATAGTTTATCCGAGATTATGGTCAGCAGCTTTGGTCTTCAATAATGATTTTCAACCCACCGTATGGTGGCCCAAGGGGGCCTGTTTTATCATACTAAAATAGGCGCTTTACCACGACGACTTGGCTTGATTTGGACAATCGAGGGATAAATTCCGTCTATACTAAATCTATTCCATATTAAATATTGCCCCAAGGGTGCAGTGTTGCACACTCTAATGACAAAAATTTAATAACAGTTCGTTACATTTGATTGATCGTTTTTTTTTATCAGACAGTTAGTATAGGAGCTGGAATTAACTCACTGAACATGCACTGCTATGAATAAAACATGGATTAAAGTTGCCGTCCCGATTTTGATATTAATCGTCGGCCTTGGCGTTAAATTTAGTATCGAAGCCAGCGCGCCAGAAGAGCCTGAAGAGGCACAAAAAGACACCCGTCCGACAGTGCGCATTCAAATGCTCAACGCCATAGACTATACCGTTACAATCGAGAGCTTTGGTGAAGTCGCTCCGCTTGAATCCACCCGTTTGTCGGCGCAAGTCTCAGGTGAAGTCGTCGCATGGAACCCTAATTTTGTGCCCGGTGGTATTGTGAAGCGCGGTGAAGTTTTGTTCTCCATTGAACAAGACGCCTACGAGTCGGCATTGTTGCAAGCAGAAGCCGAATTATCTCAGGCTCAAGCACAGTTAATCGAAGAACAAGCCCGTGCCGACGTTGCCGCTAGAGAGGCGCGTGCCCTGTCATCGCAACAAGTCAGTGACTTATACCTGCGAAAGCCGCAAGTGATGAGTGCCGAAGCCCGCGTGAAGTCCGCCGAAGCACGTTTACGCATTGCCAAGCGCGACTTGGACAATACCCGCGTGACGGCCCCCTATGATGCGTTGATCGTTACCCGTGACGTCGGTGTTGGTCAGTTTGTACAGACGGGTGCCAGCGTAGCCACTTTACACAATATTGAAGTGGCAGAGGTGATATTCCCGATTGCTGGATTTGACAATGATTATTTACCCGCCACATTGGCCGGCCAACCGGCACAAGTGATCACCCGCGGACGCAACACGATTTCTCGCCGTGGCACCATCGCTCGCGACCTAGGCGTGGTAGATGAAGCCACACGCATGACCAACTTAGTAGTGCGAGTCAATGATCCATACGGACTCAACTCAGACGTTCCTGCGCTAAAATTTGGTAATTATGTGGAAGTGAGTTTCAACGGCACGGTGTTGGAGAACGTGTTTAAGATTAAACAAGACCTGATCAACAATCGCAGCGTTTGGACGTTGGATGAAGACAACAAAATGCGCAAACGCAATGTAGAAGTGATCCGCGAACAAGGCGATTTCTTCTTGGTCAGTAGCGGTCTGAATAGTGGTGAGCGGATTGTCTTAACCCTACCTGAGTACCCACAAAACGGTATGGAAGTCATCGTGATTGACGAAAAAGATCAAGCCATCAGTGGCAACGCAGAATAAAAGGCACAAAATATGAGCGCACATAACGATACGCAAAGCGGGATTATTGCATTTTTCGCGCGAAATTCGGTCGCAGCTAACCTGTTAATGGTGTTTATCATCATTATGGGCGTGGTCAGTTATTTTACTATCCAACGCCAAATGTTCCCCAACATTGAGATTAATTACATCAACGTTAGTGCGCAATACCGCGGCGCGTCACCACAGGAAATTGAAGAATCCATCCTGATCAAAATCGAGGAATCCCTCAAGGATGTGACTGAGATCAAACGGATTGTTTCACGTGCGTTTCGCAACAGTGGGCGCGTTACATTAGAGATCTTCCCAGAAGAAGACCTTACTGATGTATTAGACAAAGTGAAATTGCGGGTCGACAGTATTGCAACGTTTCCTGCTGACATGGAACCAGTAACGGTATCCCAAGTCGAGTTTCGCCAAGATGTACTTGAGATGCCCCTGGTCGGTGATCTTCCCCTATCGGAGTTAAAAGTATTAGCCAAACAGATAGAGACTGAGCTGCTACAGTTAAGCAATGTGTCTCTCGTGCAAATGGGTGCGCCTGATGATGAAATCGCCGTTGAAATCCAACCGGATATGTTGCGCAAATACAATGTAACCATTAACGATATCACCCAAGCTATCCGTCGTTACTCTGCCAACATATCGGCCGGTCAGCTGCGCACCGATTCAGGGATTATTTCTGTGCGCGTTGAAAATCAGTTTTACAGCGGTGAAGAATTCCGTCAGATCCCAATAAAAATTGGCGACAATGGCGCTCGCGTGCTGTTAGGCGATGTCGCGATTGTGACTGATGGATTCACCGAAGGTGAGCGTTACTTCAAATACTCTGGGCAAAACGCCATGTGGATGGCTGTAAAAGCCACTAAGAATCAAAACATGATCCCAGTGGCAGAGAGTGTTAAGCAGTATATCGAACAACGTAATAAAACCTTACCCGACGGCGCCCAACTAAAAATCCTCGTGGATATGACGTATTACCTTAATGCGCGCCTGGATATGATGCTAAGCAACCTGTTTCAAGGCGCCATATTAGTGGCCCTACTACTAACGATATTCTTGCGCTTCCGTTTAGCGTTTTGGGTAATGGTAGGATTGCCCGTGTGTTTCCTTGGTGCCGTAATGATGATGCCAGTGTTTGGTGTTAGTATTAATATCCTTTCGCTGTTCGCGTTTATTATGGTGCTAGGTATTGTGGTCGACGATGCCATAGTGATTGGAGAGAGTGCCTACACCGAGATAGAGAGTAAGGGCGGTGGTGTCGAAAATGTCGTGCGCGGCGCCAAACGAGTGGCAACTCCGGCAACATTTGGGGTGTTAACTACCATTGCCGTTTTCGCACCGGCGACCATGAGCTCGGGCCCTGAAGGCGCATTCTTTTATAATATTTCGGTGGTGGTAATTCTATGTCTGGTGTTCAGCTTAATTGAATCCAAACTAATACTGCCGGCCCATATTGCGCATACCAAATTCCCCCCCGTCAAACCCGACAGCTGGCGAGCACGTTTTAATAAGCGCTTTTTTGGGTTCGTTAACGGTACCTATAAGAATTTCATCGCCCGTTGTCTGGAGTGGCGTTGGGCCGTGTTAATGACCTTTATCGCCTTGTTAGCGGTTAGCATTGGGTTGATCAATGCTAATTATGTGCGCACTGTCCCCAACCCTAAAGTGCCGCATGACTTCCCCAGTGTGCGCATCGAAATGAACGAAACGGTTTCAGACACGGCGACTATCGAAGCATTACAAACCATTGAAAACGTGATTTGGCAAATCGAAGAAGACACTATTGCAGAGCATGGCTCAGGCATGATTAGAGACTTGCTCGCGTTTAATCAGGGCCGCACCGAAGCGCGCATTGTAGTGCCCTTAGTGCACGAAGATGAGCGCCCATTTGATACCTTTGAATTGGCACGTCGTTGGCGTGAGGCTATTCCACCCATCCCCGGTATGAAATCTTTTGTGGTACAAGATGATGTGAATGGCGGTGGTGACAATGGTGAATTCGGTTACTTATTATTTGGACCGGATCTAAAAACCTTAAATGCCGCCGGTCGTCAGTTCATTACCCTACTACAGCAGCAAGAAGGTTTGTTTGATATCAGCTCTACCATCGACCCGATGAGCAAAGAAATTCAAATGACCCTCAAACCCGTGGCGTATGATCTTGGTCTAGACCTTGCCAATATCGCCAATCAGGTCGGCACCAGCTTTTTCGGAGGCGAAGCCCAGCGCGTGATCCGCAATGGTGAGGAAGTGCGCGTTATGGTGCGTTATCCTCGCTTGACCCGTGAACAGTTTGCGTCACTGAAATACGCAGTGATCCGCACCCCTGGCGGTCGCGAGGTGATGCTTGGTGATGTGGTTGAACTGAGTGAAAATCCAGGGATCAGCTACATTCGTCGCGAAGCTGGTTATCAAAGCGTGTACGTTTGGGGCTCGATTGATGAACGTTTAGTTGAACCGAATGAAGTGGTTGAGGAAATCAAAGAGAATCTGTTGCCTGAGTTGTTTAAACAATTCCCTGGGGTTAAAACTGAACTGGGCGGTGATATTAAAGAACAGCAGGCACAGCAAAACGAACAATTGATGTTCTTTATTGCTGGGATGATCATGGTATATATCCTCTTGGCCGTACCGTTGAAGAGCTATGGTCAACCTTTAATCATCATGTCGGTTATCCCGTTCAGTTTAACCGGAGCTATTTGGGGGCACTTCCTCTTTGGCCTTGATCTGAGCATGATGTCATTCTTCGGACTCATTGCAGCAGCGGGTGTTGTTATCAATGATAGTTTGGTCATGACTGACTTTGTCAATCAGCGCCGCGCACAGGGTTATTCTATCCGTGAGGCTGTGCTTGAGGCGGGTTGTGCGCGTTTCCGGGCAATTACGTTAACCTCTATCACAACTTTTGCGGGCGTGTTGCCTATCATGTTTGAAACCAGCTTACAGGCCGCATTCGTAATACCAATGGCGGTTGCGCTCGGTTTCGCAGTCATGTTTGCAACCTTAGTAACCTTAATACTGGTGCCTTGCTTGTATTTGATTTTACTCGATTTCGCCAGACCCTTTGCAGCAGTGAAAGCACGCTTTAAGCGTCGTAAAGACGCGCAAGAGATTTCACTGACGCCAGCGTCAAGCACTTCCAGCGATTGATATCAACGCTAATGGATCAAGGGTGAAGCTTGTGCGGCTTCACCCTTTTTTATGCGTCTAACTCACGCGCTATGCAGCCCTTCCCTGATTAATTTCACCTGATTTGGGATCATGCGTAAATATCACAGCTAAAGCATTGATCAACAACGCTCTTTAAGCTGTAATCAAAGAGCGCAATCAGAAAAAGGCCGGGACAATGAAACAACGCTGGATGGATTTTGTCATCAACCACCCATGGTGGGTGCTCATATTCAACCTCGTCACCATTGCTGCACTGACGGTTGGTGCGCAAAATCTGTATTTTAGGGGTGACTACAAAGTTTTCTTTCAACCTGACAACCCTCAGCGTGTTGCCTTTGAAGATATGCAAAACATTTTTAGTAAGAATGAAAATGTATCACTGCTGGTCACGGCGTCGGGCAATTCAGTATTTACCCCTGAAACCCTCGGCTTGATCCACCGTCTCACGGAAGCCGCATGGCAAACGCCTTTTTCAACCCGCGTCGACTCAATGAGTAATCATCAACACACCTATGCTGAATATGATGATTTGATGGTTGAAGACTTAATTGCCGATCCGGCGCAATTATCCGCTCAGGCAATCGCTAAAATCCAACGTATTGCGTTAAGCGAACCCTCAGTAGCAGGGCGCCTGGTAGCGGAAGATGGATCGGTGGCGAACATCAATATTACGGTGCAGCTGCCCGATGGCGATCAGACTCAAGAAGTCACAACCATCGTGAACTTTGTGCGCGAATTACGTGCCGAGTATGCACGCGAATATCCCGACCATCAGTTCTATCTAACCGGCATGGTCATGCTGAATAACGCTTTTCAGGAATCCGCAAACAGTGATGCTCAGACGCTCATACCGTTAATGTTTGGCGTCATTGTCGTGGTCATGTGGTTGTTATTACGCTCAATAGTTGCCACCCTTGCGACATTACTCGTAGTGGGGTTTTCCATTGCGGCAACCATGGGTTTTGCTGGCTGGACGGGCTTTTTCCTCAGTGTTTCTACCGTCAATGTACCGACCATGGTTATGACGCTAGCGGTGGCTGACAGCATCCATGTTATTGCATCTATGCTTTATGCCATGCAACAAGGTAAAAGCAAAGCGGAAGCCATTCGCTATAGTCTGGACATCAACTTAATGCCAGTGGTTATTACCAGTGTGACTACTGCCGTAGGCTTCTTAACCTTAAATTTTTCTCAGGTTCCAATCTTAAATGATCTTGGCAATCTTAACGCATTCGGAATGCTATTAGCTTGTTGGCTGTCATTAACATTTTTACCTGCCCTGTTAATGCTCATGCGGATCATCCCACCCCCTATGGCTGCGCAGAAATCCACTTGGACCGATAGCCTTGCTAATTGGGTCATTAGCCACTACAAGCGGATCTTGCCATACAGTGCCATTGTTTTTATTGCGGCTATTGCTCTTGCATTTACCAATGTACTTAACGACATCGCCATAGAGTACTTTGATACGGATAATGAATTTCGCCAAGCATCCGATTTTCAAACCGCAAAAATGGGAGGCATGTCCACCGCTGATTTCGCTATTTATACCGATGAAGCAACGAATATTAATCGCCCCGAAAATCTCATTGCCATTGATGCGTTCGCTAATTGGTTGCGCGCCCAACCTGAGGTAGTGCATGTCGTTTCCATAACGGATACGCTAAAACGCTTAAATAAAAACATGCATAACGATGATCCAAACAAATATCACCTGCCAAACGATAAGGAGCTGGCGGCACAGTATTTACTACTATTTGAAATGTCTCTGCCCTATGGCCTTGACCTCAACAATCAAATTGATATCGACAAATCAGCCACACGTATCATGGCGACGCTGCAGAATTTGGGGAGTAACGAATTTATCGCCTTTGAACACCGCGCATTGCAATGGTTCGCCCAACTCGCACCCGAGCTAAGGATCACCGCAGCTAGCCCACCATTAATGTTTGCGCATGTCGGTGAAGCCAATATGCGCAGCATGATTAACGGAACCACAATCGCGTTGCTGCTGATCTCTGGCTTGCTCATCTTTGCGTTACGCTCCCTGCGCATGGGTCTTATCAGCCTGCTCCCGAATATGCTACCGGCAGGTATTGGCTTTGGTATTTGGGCTCTTATCTCTGGGCAAATCAATATGGCTTTAGCCGTCGTGTTGAGTATGACCTTGGGTATCATTGTTGACGACACCGTACACTTTTTAAGTAAATATAATTATGCTCGACAGCGTGGTGATAGTGCCGAAGACAGTGTACGATACGCATTCAATAGCGTCGGTCGAGCTTTATTGATTACAACGGTCGTATTGGCGCTCGGGTTTGCAACCTTAACGCTTTCAAGCTTTGCGCTGAATGAAGACATGGGCTTGTTAACCAGTATCATAATCGTCGTGGCGCTTGTGGTTGATTTAATCTTCCTGCCTGCCGCCTTATTAGTATTCGACGGCCGTCACACTGCACCTGCAAAAAACTCACTTGAGGGATCGCGTGGATAAAAAAGAGTTTGTCCAGATACGAAAGTTCATCGTTCGGCTGGGTAAAATGTTACATAAGTATGGTACCCCAGCCTTTCGACTGGAAGCACACCTGATGGAAGTATCTACCTACTTAGGTGTCCATGCAGGCTTCGTGTCAACCCCTACATCGTTAAGTGTCAGCATCTGGAGCGATAAGCATGAAGAAGAATATAATCATGTCGCCCGTGTGCAACCGGGTGATCTTGATTTAGGCTCGCTGTCGCGCACTGATGAACTGGTTAACAAGCTGTTGAGCGGCGAAATGACCTTACAGGAAGCCGACCAGCGGTTGAGTGAAATCGACATATTACCCGAGTTTTATCACCCCATTATTTCATGCATCGCCTTTGGTTTATCCACCGGAGCCTTTGCTGTGGTTATGGGGTCATCAATGGATGATTCTCTCGCTGCGGGTGCTATTGGCCTAATCATGTATTTGTACACCCGCTGGGCGATGCGTAGTAAACGTGTAAACCTCATGCTTGAACCGGCAGTCGCCATGATTGCCGGATTGTGTGCTTGTGCTATCAGCAGTTTTATCGATCCTGCGATTAATATTCGTTTGGTAGTGCTATCGTCGATTATTATTTTCGTGCCCGGATTAGCTTTAACCATTGGCTTAGCCGAACTATCCGCTCGCCATGTGGTATCAGGCACAGCGCGGGTTATGGATGCACTGATGCAACTGTTTAAGCTGTATTTTGGTGCTTTTCTTGGCATCGCGCTGGGGTTTTGGCTGTTTAACGAAGTGGAAATGACCCCCACGCAACCGATGCCGAAATGGGCCGTATTTGTGGCTGTGTTGGTCCTATGTTCGGCCTTGGTGGTAATTTTCAAACTGCGCCTGAAACATGCGCCCTGGGCTATCACCTGCGGCTTTATCGGGTACTTTGGTACTTTCTGGGCATCTAAGTATTTGGAATTCGGCTTGGGCACCTTTGTTGGCGCGTTCGCGGTTGGCGTTTTTGCCAATTTATTCACCCGCATCGCCAATGCCCCCGCCAGTATCGTTTTGATGCAGGGCTTGATTGTGTTGGTCCCAGGATCTAAAACCTATATTGGCTTAAACTCGTTTGTTTCGGGGCAGGACTTTGTGCAAACCGAGCACATCGGGCAAGAAACCTTCGTAATTTTTATGTCTTTAGTGGCAGGACTGATTTTCGCTAACGTTTTGATGCCAACCAAGAAAGCATTATAAAAAGCTGATTTCTTCCAACAGTGGTGCCATAGCCTGAGAGTGTAATCAACTCACCACTGGACAATTTGGATGCTGGTTTAATTTACCGCGCAAACTTCACAGTGTTCGCGCGGTTTAACATCAAAACTCGTCCACTCACTAAAACGCGCGTCAAAGTGCAACATCCGATTGACTAATGGGCTCGCATAATTAGCAAGGATTTTAATCGCTTCTAACGCTTGCATTGAGCCAATGACGCCAACTATGGGTGACATCACACCAGCTTCAGCACAACTTAATGTAACCGGCTTGAGGTGATCACTGAGGCATTGATAGCAGCTACTTTGTTCAGCAGGCAGCACACAAAATACTTGCCCTTCCATACGAAGGGCCGCCCCAGAGACCAACGGTTTGCCAGTATGATACGCCACTCGATTGAGCTGCTGGCGGGTTTCGAGATTATCACTACAATCTAAAACCAAGTCATAGCCTTGCGCGAGTTCCATCAATTGCGCCTCAGACTGACGCTGCTCTAGGCATAACACTTTAAGCTCGTGATTCAACTGGCGCAGGCGGGTTGCGGCAGATTGAACCTTAGTGCAGCCAATGGAATCTTCAGTATGCAGCACTTGACGTTGCAAGTTGCTCAGCTCAACCTGATCATCATCAATGAGTAACATCTCACCAATGCCTGCAGTGGCTAAATATTGTGTTGCAGCACACCCCAACCCGCCTAGCCCAACAATCATCACACGACTATTTAGTAGCGTCTCTTGGCCAGCAAAGTCAAAACCTGACAACATGATCTGGCGGCTATAACGCATGGCTTGGGCTGTGGTGATTTCTGGCATTGGTTGGTGCTATGTGTAAAGCAGAATATGTAGTTTGAGTGTAACCATTAATTCGGGCAGAGAAAACGAAATGCACGTGCAAAATTACCAGCAGGATTACTTCGGGCATCCTGCCCTTCGCCCTGCGGGCCGTGCTGCGCAGGTTAAAAAACAAAAACCCCGCATTAGCGGGGTTTGTGTTTTGGCGGAGAGAGAGGGATTCGAACCCTCGATACGCTATTAACGTATACACACTTTCCAGGCGTGCGCCTTCAGCCACTCAGCCATCTCTCCGAAATTGGGAATTAGTTTTAAAGCGCGCGTATAGTAGGGAAAACTGCTTGGCTTATCAAGCATTACCTTTGACTTTTAGCTTTAGCGCCGCGGCAAAATCCAGCATCCGGTTTAGCGGTTTCATAGCCTCGATACGCAGACTCTCAGCAACGTGAATTTCATGCTCTGCATGATTCCCCGTTAAGGCACTGTAAATGGCCTCTAAGCCATTCATCGCCATCCACGGACAGTGCGCACAACTTTTACACGTTGCACCATTACCGCTGGTTGGTGCCTCGAAAAAGGTCTTATGAGGCGCTAGTTGCTGCATTTTGTAAAATATACCGCGATCGGTCGCTACGATGAACTTGTCATGCGGTAACGCTTGCGCAGCATTAATTAACTGCGTGGTTGAACCAACCGCGTCTGCCATTTCAACGACGCTAGCGGGCGATTCTGGGTGGACCAAAATAGCCGCATCGGGATGAACATGACGCATGTCTCGTAACGCCTGCGCAGAAAATTCGTCATGCACAATACACTCACCATCCCACATTAGCATATCGGCACCGGTTTGCTTTTGAATGTAGCTCCCAAGGTGGCGATCAGGTGCCCAAATGATTTTTTCACCATTAGCGTCCAAATGTTCCACAATCTCTAACGCTATGCTTGAGGTGACTACCCAGTCGGCACGGGCTTTTACCGCTGCTGAAGTATTCGCATATACCACTACCGTATGATCAGGATGGGCATCACAGAACTCGGCAAATTTGTCAGCTGGACACCCTAGGTCCAAAGAACAAGTTGCCTCTAACGTTGGCATTAATACCGTTTTCTCTGGGCTCAGAATTTTCGCGGTTTCGCCCATGAACTTTACCCCAGCGACGATCAGCGTTTGCTGCTCGGCATCGCGTCCAAAGCGCGCCATTTCCAGCGAGTCAGAAATACAGCCGTTAGTTTCTTCCGCTAAGGCTTGAATTTCCGGATCAGTATAATAATGCGCCACAAGAACCGCATTCTTCTGCTTTAGCAGTTGCTTGATCTCAGCTTTCAGAAATGCTTCCCGCTCAAGCGTCAGTGGCTTAGGTTTAGCAGGAAAAGGATATGAAGTTTCATCTATACGAAGCGTTACAGCCATAATACCGTTCTATGTGTGAGTCCAGAAACAAAACTGGGGGATTATACAAGAGTGTCATAATAATTTCACATGCGAGTTGTATTACTATCAAATTGGGATTATGGATTACCCAAAGTGGCAACAAACTAACCGTTGGCTGGCGGACGAATATGGGTTAATTGGCGAGTTAAAGCATTAACTGTAACGCTGGTTTATAACCCTGCAGTAACGGGTTCATTCTTGGCTATCTAACGGGGTTTTGATCAATCGTTAATGGTGGGTCGTGCTGGATTCGAACCAGCGACCAATTGATTAAAAGTCAACTGCTCTACCAACTGAGCTAACGACCCTTAACGATTTTTTACTTTACGAGGGGCCTTGAATGGTGGGTCGTGCTGGATTCGAACCAGCGACCAATTGATTAAAAGTCAACTGCTCTACCAACTGAGCTAACGACCCATTCAAGTGCCTGCCAAGCTGAGGTTATCTCGGTACTCGGCAACGGCGGCATATAATACTTATTTCCTTGCGCGGTGCAAGATAAAATTCAGGAAAAATGCAACAAAAGGCCCCTTTCCTGAATTACTGTTCAATAAGCATACAAAAGGTGTAGACGAAACCGTCAGTTAACCACCTAATTGTGATAATCGGCTATCCGCAAGCTTACGCGCTGAAGAATCGGGATACTCCGCGACCACTTGATTAAACTTTTGCCGCGCTAACGCAGCATTACCCAAACGCTCGGCGATAATGCCCATCTTCAGCAAAGAATCCGCACGCTTACTACTATCTGTGAAGCGCTCGACGACTACAGCAAACTGCTGTTGCGCATCCGCCCACTGCTGTTGATTAAACAACAGCTGCCCTAACCAATAATGTGCGTTAGCGGCATACTGGCTATCCGGATAGACTTGAATAAATGCCTGAAACGCAGGGATAGCACGGTCGTAATCGCGTTCCTTGAGGATCAAGTTAACCGCAGCTTCATAGGCATCAGTCTCGTTGTCCGCACTGTTCGCAGGTAAGTTCACTGGTGCAGTTGTCGGACTGTTTGCAACGTTGCTGGTTGTCGCGCTGTTGCCAGCTGGAACGGCTGTTTTTAACGCTTCAACACGCTTATCAATCTCAAGGTACAGCTCACGCTGGCGCTCGAGGATTTTTTCAAGTTGATGGGTGTGTAGTTCTACCGCACCGCGTAACTCGTCGACTTCTTGTTGCATCATATCCAGCTGCGATTGAAACCGCTGCTGACTTTCGGTGCGTGAATCGACAATGCGCTCTAGCGCTGTTAGGCGGGCTTCAATATCGCTAGAATTAACATCAACAACCGGCGCCTGTGCAGCAGCGGCTGCACTGGCGACGGATAGTAGACTAGCTAATAAAAGTCGTTTGCTGGTCATTATTGATATACAACAACACCACGACGGTTTTGTGCGAATGCATACTCAGTAGCACCCATCACGGCAGGCTTCTCTTCACCGTATGACACTACACTGATTTGTGAGCTGCTGACGCCGGCATTCAACAAATACGTTTCAACCGCTTTGGCACGACGCTCACCCAACGCGATGTTGTATTCTGGCGTACCACGGTTGTCGGTGTGCCCTTCAATCACTACTGATTGACCGCGATTAGCAATCAAAAACTCTGCATGCTTCTTCAATACTGGAAGAAATTCCGCTTTTACAGTAGCCCGGTCAAAATCAAAATAGACTGTGCTGTCATTGCGCAATGCTTCAAGTTGCTGCTCTGCCATTTCTTCAGCTTTAGCTGCACGATCAGCCGCTTCTAAACGAACACGCTCTTCTTCAGCAGCACGAGCTTGCGCTTCAGCCGCTGCTTGCTCTTGCGCAACACGGTTACGCTCAGCTGCAAGTTCTTCTTCGCTTGGGCCTGATTGACAACCCATAAGCGTGACCACAGGCAATGCGAGGACTAGTGTTCTCATAAACTTGTTCATTTGCATTTTCTTTTCCTTATTGTGTGTAAACGTTAAAACAGAAAGGGTGACCAGCTTGGCGATTTCACCTGACCATTTGCAGCAGGTAAGCGCGCTTTAAAGCGTCCATCAAGTGAGACCAGTGACAACACTTGCTTACCTTGATGTAACGTACTGTATATGATCATACTTCCATTAGGCGCGATACTCGCAGACTCATCTAGATACGTACGAGTCAATACTTGGATCGCGCCATCGCTAATCCGTTGACGAGCAATATGGTAGTCTCCGTTCGTCCGGTTTACTAGCACGATATCCTCGCCATTGGGTGTCATTGAGGCGCCTAAGTTCATTTCACCCTCATAGGTTAAACGATGGACTTTCCCCGATGACAAATTTACGCGATAAATCTGAGGTTTACCACCCCGCTCTGAACTAAATATTAAGCTTTTTCCATCTGGCGCCCAAGATGGCTCAGTATCTACACTCCGATGACGCGTAATTCGGCGTAAATTACGTGTAGCAATATCCATGACATAAATTTCTGGGTTACCATCTTTAGATAGCACCATGGCCATCTGTTTGCCGTCTGGCGAAAAGCTGGGCGCACCGTTGATACCAGGAAAGTCAGTCAAACGTGTGCGGCTGGTGGTATAAATATCTTGAATATAAATTTGTGGCCGACGATTTTCAAAACTGACATAAGCAAGCTTGTCGCCATCTGGCGACCATGCCGGCGACATTAATGGCTCAGGCGATGATAATAGGCGCGTCTCATTGGCCCCATCATAGTCCGAAATCACTAACTGATAAGGTAATTCAACTGTCTCGCGGTCACGTACAATGACATACGCCAAACGGGTTAAAAAGGCGCCACGTTCACCCGTCAACTTCTCATAAACCGCGTCACTTATCTGATGGGCGTGTCGCCGAAAGCCTTTACCATCAATAATCGATGTGCCACGCGCCACAATATGATCGTTGCTATATTGCAACGCTCCATCAACTAGCATTTGTGCATTACCGCCGGTGATCTGCCCGCGCAGCACGTCAATCAACTCATAGGAAACACGGTAACGGTCCACTGACTCCATTTCGATACGCCCGACCAAAATCGTATCCACCCCAGTCGCTGCCCATGAGGCATAATTAACTTCATCATCAGTCGCAGGAAACTGCGGCATGGTGCTCATGGCGATAGGGTTAAACTTGCCGCTACGACGCAGGTTATTGGTGATCACTTGGTCTAAATTTTCTGGCAAAAGCCCCTCGCCTTGCCATTTAAATGGCACCACGGCAATGGGGCGCGCCGCGTCTACGCCCTCAGTAATGATCAGTTCTAACTTAGCAAAGGCTGCTGTGGCCACTAACCACAAACCTAAACCCAATCCCAACGTTTGTTTTTTCACAATTTCACCCGTAAGTTAAAATCTTTGAGTTGTTGATAAACCTCAATGTCATCTGACATAGGCAGCTTGTCTGGCCGCAATGCAGCTTGTCTGGACGCCCGACAAAGCGCGGGATCGCCTTCGAGAATGCTGACCTGCGTCACCAATCCACTACTCGCCATGCGGATATTCAATAGACAAGATTTCCCGCGAAAACTATCATCTTTATACACGTACTGTTGAATTGCACTGGTGATCAACGCCTGATAGCGCTCGACTTCCGATAGCACCTGCTGTGATCGTCGTTGTGCCTGCGCAGCTTGCTCCTGTGCTAACTGTTCTTGCATGAGTCGTTCCAACGCTTGTTGTTCTTTGCGCTGTTGCTCCTGACGCGCCTTCTCCTCGGCCTCACGCTTCTTGCGCGCCTCTTCCTGACGTTTACGTTCAGCAGCTTCCTGTGCCTTTCGTTCTAATTCACGCTGCTCGGCACGGGCTTTTTCTTCGCGTTGCTTGCGTGCTTTCTCTTCAGCCGCGCGGCGTTTCGCTTGCTCTTGTGCTTGGCGCTTACGCTCGGCCTCGCGCTGTTTTTCTTGCTCGGCTGCAGCAGCTGCCGCGGCTGCCTGTTGCCGATCATAGATTTCTTGCGCGTCAATAAAGGTGGCTTGGATCACAGGGGCGGGTTGAGACATCGGCACAATCGACTCATGGCCAAACGCCACACTCAACAGCAACACCAAGGCGATACCAAGATGTAAACCGAGAGATTTGAGTAATGACTGACGGTCTTCACTGAGTTTCATGCGAATGCCGCTACTCTTAACCTTCAACCGGATCGGTCATCAAGCCAACGGATGGCACGCCCGCGCGCTGCAACAGTACCATGAGCTGGATCACATCATTGTATGGCACGGCACCGTCGGCTTTTACCACGACCGGTGTTTGCGGTTGCTTTTGCAATTGCGCAGCCACCAAGGTAGCGAGATCAGCCGCGGTCATAGCCGCTTCTTCATCTTCACCAATATTCAAGTAATAAGCCCCGTCAGCATCAATCGATGCAATGATCGGTGGGTTATCTTCCTGTTCAATTGCATCAGCGTTGGCATCGGGTAAGTCAACCTTTACGCCTTGTGAAACTAATGGCGCTGTGACCATGAAAATGATCAACAGCACGAGCATCACGTCAATGTAAGGCACCACATTGATTTCGGAAACCGGGCGACGACGCTTGCGTACATACATAATGGTGGCCCCGATTAGTTAGTTGAGCTAGACGCCAAGGCTTGACGGTGCAGAATGGCAGAGAATTCCTCCATAAAGATACCGTAATTGTTTTCCAACTTTTCAACCTGATTACTGAAACGGTTGTAGGCGATAACTGCAGGGATAGCTGCAAAAAGACCAATCGCGGTCGCAATGAGTGCTTCGGCGATACCTGGCGCAACCATGGTTAACGTGGCCTGTTGCACTTGCCCCAGCGCAATAAACGCATTCATGATCCCCCAGACCGTGCCGAACAAGCCAATATAGGGGCTAATGGAACCCGCTGTGGCCAAGAACGGTAAGCGGTTTTCCAGACTGTCAATTTCGCGCGACATGGCCACACGCATCGCGCGATACGTGCCATCGACAATGGATTGAGTTGCGACATTGGCGCTTTTGCGCATACGCACAAACTCTTTGAAACCCGCACAAAAAATACTGCCCATACCATCAACCGACTGGCGGGCTGATAATTCTTGATAGAGTTTATTTAGGTCCGCGCCGGACCAAAATTTATCTTCAAAATTGACCATCTCTGCGTTGGCCCGCTTGAGTGCTGCATTGCGCTGAAAAATGAAGGCCCAAGAGACAATTGAAATGGTCATCAGTAGCAACATAACCAGTTGCACTACAAGACTTGCCTGTAAAAACAGGCCGATAAACGTCATATCAGTCGACACGCGTTATTTCCCCTAAAATAGCACTCGGGATCCGCATCGGTTTCATTGCCGATAGATCCACACAAGCGACTTTTATTGTTGCTTCAGCCAATCGCTGTTGCGTTGGCCCTTTTATTATTTGCTTGAACACCAAGCTAGCGCCCTTGCAGTTTACTAGTTCAGTACAAATACTCAATAGCTGGTTGAACCTAGCAGGCGCAAGATTATGCATTTCAACGTGTTTGACGACAAAACCCACTGATTGTTCCAATAAATCATCTTGTTCAAAGCCGATTTCACGCAGCCACTCTGTTCTAGCGCGCTCAAAAAACTTGAGATAATTGGCATAATAAACGATACCACCCGCATCAGTGTCTTCGTAATAAACTCTGAGCGGCCATTCATGTAAGGTTCTGGAATTCTTATTCATAATTAGATTTTCGCATACGGAAGATGAATCACTTAATCAAAGACAGTGGCCTGACCACCCATACAAGCCAAAGAAAGTAAGACTTAACTATTATTTAAAAAAACAAACAAATTATTAACACATTAGTTTTTCTAATCTTTTAGCGAATTATTTCTCAATTGTGCATATCCTTGTTGCCTATATAATGCGCGCATCTGTCACCAAGACACCCTGTTTTTTTGTTGACATGAGTTCCCTGGATTTTATTTCCTTCCTTAAACACTTGTTGTTTATTTGCCCGCTCTCTGAGCGGGCTTTTTTTTACCTACTCGTCGCTTCGATTAAAGCCAAAGTGCTGGTAAGCACGCTGCGATGCAATGCGACCGCGTGGGGTGCGCTGCAAAAAACCTTGCTGGATTAAAAAAGGCTCGAGCACATCCTCAATGGTATCTTTCTCTTCACCAATTGCGGCAGCGAGGTTATCAAGCCCGACTGGACCACCATCAAATTTATCGATGATCGCCAGCAAAAGCTTGCGGTCCATATAATCAAAGCCTTGCTGATCAACATCGAGCATGTCGAGCGCTGCAGCAGCGACAACAGTGCTGATCTCGCCACTGGATTTCACTTCCGCGTAATCACGTACGCGCCTGAGTAGACGATTGGCGATACGAGGAGTACCCCGTGAACGTGCTGCAATTTCGCGCGCTCCTTCAGCTACTAGAGGCATATTGAGGTATTCTGCACTACGCTGAATGATGGCTGTTAGGTCCGGAATATTGTAATACTCCAAACGCTGAACAATGCCAAACCGGTCACGCAGCGGCGAGGTTAAACTGCCCGCTCGTGTGGTCGCTCCGACCAATGTAAACGGTGGCAATTCCAGTTTAATGGAGCGCGCAGCAGGCCCTTCGCCAATCATAATGTCGAGTTGGTAATCTTCCATGGCCGGATACAGCACCTCTTCAACTACAGGGCTTAACCGATGAATTTCATCAATAAACAAGACATCGTTTTCTTCTAAGTTAGTCAGTAGTGCAGCAAGATCACCGGCTTTTTCTAATACTGGGCCAGAGGTGGTTTTTATGCTCACCCCCATTTCATTGGCGACAATATTCGCCAAGGTAGTTTTACCTAAGCCAGGCGGACCAAAAATTAATAAGTGATCGAGGGCGTCGTTGCGTTTACGTGCTGCTTCAATGAAAATTTCCATTTGCTCGCGCACATGGGGTTGACCAGCGTAATCCGCCAGTAACTTTGGCCGAATAGCACGGTCAATAACTTCATCTTCGGCACTGCTAGTGGCGTTGATGATCCGATCTGCTTCTATCATGCGATCTCCTTACACCATGCTACGCAGCGATTCACGGATCAGTGACTCACTGCTCATATCTTCTTGATAAACGGCGTTGATAGCTTTGCTGGCTTGTGCGGGCTTATAACCGAGCGCAATTAAGGCACTGATGGCTTCTTCCTTGACGTCAGAAACGGGTAATATCGTACTCGAGTCAGCATCACCGACGTTAATCGGTGGCGGTCTTTCAGCACTTCCACCGAGCTCCAACTTAGCCAATTTATCGCGTAATTCAATCACTAAACGTTCAGCGGTCTTTTTACCCACACCGGGCAATTTAACCAGTGTCGAAACATCTTCAAACTGCACGCATTGCATAAACTGACGAGCACTCATGCCGGACAGTATGGTCAATGCTAACTTGGGTCCCACGCCGTTGGCTTTAATCAATTCACGAAACACAGCGCGTTCGCTTACGTCCATAAAACCATACAGTAATTGTGCATCTTCGCGCACCACAAAGTGGGTATAAATCGTTGCTATCTCACCCACATTGGGGAGCTCATAGAAACACGTCATGGGTAGTTGCACTTCATATCCTACGCCATTCACATCCAACAATATGTCGGGGGGTTGTTTAACTAATAATGTTCCGTGTAATCGACCGATCATGTACTTTTTACCTAGTCATTTATCGTAACCGGCCACGCACCGTTTTGGATGCATGTCCTGACAGCCGCACAAGACTTTGTGTGGTATGCGCATGGCACATGGCCACAGCCAAAGCATCAGCCGCATCACTTTGTGGTGTAGCATTAAGCTTGAGCATCTGCGTCACCATGTGTTGTACCTGTGCTTTCTCGGCACTGCCGCGCCCTACCACAGCTTGCTTTATCTGCCGAGCAGAGTACTCAGCAAATGGTAATTGTTGCTGCGTAGCAGCCACTATCGCAGCCCCTCTGGCTTGCCCCAACTTGAGCGCTGAGTCGGGATTTTTTGCCATAAATACTTGTTCTATTGCAAACTGAGTTGGCGCAAATTCAGCAATAATGGCACTAACCCCACAAAAAATCTGGTCGAGTCGATTATCAAGCTCGCCACTGACCCGAATACAACCGCTGCCGACATACTGTAATTGGTTATTCTGGTAGCGTAACACACCATAACCAGTGACGCGTGAACCCGGATCGATACCAAGTATAATCACACATGCTCCGGCACAAATTGAGCTATCGCAAGGCGATTAGTTTCTGACCACACCCGCTTAATAGCCGTTTCTTTTGCCAACCATTGATAAGCGGAATGTTCACTTAACCGGATTGGGGTTGCACTATCAATCATTAACGCAAAGACATATTCGGTGTTGGTCGTCACGCCTGGCGGATAGCGATACAGCCAACGTTCACGGATCTTAAATTGATTGACGGTATGACAGTCTTGAATACGCAATTCCGCCGGATCAAGCGTTATGCCCACTTCCTCTGCAACCTCGCGGTAAGCCGTTTGAATCGGTGCCTCGTTTTCTTCAACCGTACCGGTGACTGATTGCCAGAAGTTAGCATCGTCGTTACGTTGCAACAGCAACACCCGACCTTGGTGGTCATAAATAACCACCAACGCCGATTCGGGTCGCTTCAGTTCAATCAAGTGCCGATTAATCCTGCGACTCTTGCGTTTGCACAGTGGTGATACCCAACTCTTGCAATTGCGCTGGATTTGCGGCTCCTGGAGCATCCGTTAACGGACATGCAGCAGTGGTAGTTTTAGGGAACGCCATCACATCACGAATCGAGGATGCTCCCGTCATCAACATCACCATTCGATCGAGGCCAAAAGCTAAACCAGCATGGGGTGGCGTGCCGTACTTTAACGCCTCAAGTAAGAAACCAAACTTAGTTTGTGCTTCTTGTTCATCAATGCCCAGCAAATCAAAGACCGCCGATTGCATTTTTTCATCAAATATCCGCACTGAACCACCGCCGAGCTCAACGCCATTCAATACCATGTCATAAGCATTGGATAACGCATTAGCAGGGTCTGCTTTTAGCTCTTCTGGTGTCATATCACGAGGTGCCGTAAATGGGTGGTGTAAGGCATGGTATTGACCATCTACAGCCTCAAACATCGGAAAGTCAACCACCCATAGCGGTTTCCAGTCGCCAGCAAGTAAACCTAAGTCCTCACCAAGCTTCAAGCGTAATGCGCCTAATGCCTCGGTCACTACAGTCGCGTTATCAGCGCCAAACAAGAGTATATCGCCGTCCTGCGCTTGGGTGCGTTCGATGAGCGCTTGAGCAACCTCTAGACCCAAAAATTTAAACACGGGAGATTGGATCCCTGACTCGCCTGCCGCCAGCTCATTGATTTTCATCCATGCCAGTCCTTTAGCGCCGTAGATACCGACGAACTTAGCATAATCGTCCAATTGCTTACGCGATAGCTGTGCGCCACCCGGTACACGGATCACGCTCACACGGCCAGCAGAGTCATTTGCCGGCCCACTAAATACTTTAAACTCAACATCTTTGACCAAGTCTGCCACATCCACCAATTCGAGTGGATTGCGTAGGTCCGGCTTGTCACTGCCGAAGCGCTGCATGGCTTCGGCATAACTCATGCGCGGAAAGTCACCTAAGTCGACATCCAACAAAGACTTAAATAACTGCCGGATCATATCTTCCGTAATTGCCATCACACCGTCAGCATCAAGAAACGTTGTTTCAATATCGATCTGAGTAAACTCTGGTTGACGGTCTGCACGCAGGTCTTCGTCACGGAAGCATTTAACGATTTGATAATAGCGATCCATGCCAGACATCATCAGTAACTGTTTAAACAATTGTGGTGATTGCGGTAACGCAAAGAACTCGCCTTTGTGGGTCCGGCTGGGTACTAAATAATCGCGTGCACCTTCAGGTGTTGCTTTCGTTAATATTGGCGTTTCAATATCCAAGAAACCATTGTCTTCCAAATAACGACGTACAAAGGCGGTTACCTTTGAACGGAACAACAGACGTTGAGTCATCAGTGGACGACGTAAATCTAAATAACGGTAACGTAAACGTTGTTCTTCGCTATTTTCTTGGTTGCTATCCAGTGGTAACGGCGCTGAGGCGTTGAAAACCTTGATTGATTTACCCAAAACTTCAATCTCACCCGTACGCATGGTTGCGTTAACCTGCCCTTCAGGCCGCGCACGCACACGCCCGCTGATTTCAACACAAAACTCATTCCGCACTGTGTTGGCAGTCGCAAAAACATCCGCCACATCTGGATCAAATACCACTTGGACAATGCCTTCGCGATCGCGCAAATCCAAGAAGATTACGCCGCCTAAATCGCGACGTTTGTTTACCCATCCACACAACGTGACGGTTTGATCCATATAGTCTGCAGTGATATTACCGCAATAATCAGTGCGCATTTGCATTCCTCAAAAAAACAATAAGCGGCGGCTCTAATAGCAAGGAGTAGTTGGGCCACCCGAGAGTTAACATCGATGAAAAATTTGACGCGATAGTATAAACCAATGCCTTAGGGTAATCACGCCTTGTTTGTGGCTAACTGAATTTCTAACCGGTCTCTACCGTTAGATTTCGCTTGGTAAACCAGTTTATCCGCTTGCGTGATCATGGCCTCGACTGACGGGAAATTATCCACTGAACTCACGGCCCCCATTGAAAATGTTAAAGGCTCGACGTTTAGCCCAGTTTGCTTGGCCTGCGCTTGGTACGCGTCGCGTAAACGGGTAAAAATACTATCAAAGTGGAGCAAATCTTTGTGCGGATGAATAAGTAACCATTCCTCACCGCCCATCCGTCCAAATACATCCTCGTCACGCAAAACTGATTGCACGGCGGCGGCAAACACCTGCAACACTCTGTCACCGGTATCATGACCGAATTTATCATTGATGGCTTTAAAGTGATCTAAATCTACTATCGCAAGGATCATTGAATAGTGCCCAGCATTGGCTTGATCAAAGGCCAATTTAGCCGCACGCAGACAAGCGCGCCGATTAGGGGCTTGAGTGAGATCATCGGTCAGTGCGAGGGCGCGCATCAAACGACTTTTACGCCACTGCCAATACAATAGCGATATAATCGCTAAGACCACTAAAATTGCTAATGCCACGGCAATAGTCAAAAAGGTTTGCTGGCGTTTACGCTCTTGCAACTGGATCTGGTTGAGTACATTCTGTTGTGCCAAAAAGCGATTTTCACTTTCTTGCGCTTCACTCGTAAACTCTGCCATCATTCGATCAATCGCTTCCCCCCGTCCTTTCAACTCAAGATCGATGTATTGATGATGAAAGTGACGAAAGTACTCAAGTGCCTTAGCGTAATCGCCTTGTTTTGAGTAATACAACGACAGCATCTCAGTGACTTCTGCATTCGATTCGGCCAACTGCACCTGTTGTTGTAGCGCACTAATCATTGCTAGGGTCGCTTCGACCTCGACCATTTGCTCCAGCATCAACTGTGCTGTCGCTTTACTGACCAAAGCATCTAACTGCTTCTCAGCATCATTGGCTGCAGCAAACATCTCAGCAGCGCTATCTGCGAGCGCAATCGCTGCGGCAAAACGCTGTTGCTTTACATTAATGCGTGCAATTAATTCATTGGCGTAAGCTACCCCCACGGTATCATTCAATTCTTGCGCGATATCCCGTGAACGTTGCGCGTAAAACAGAGATTTTTGGTAATTCTCCAAATCGAAATATGATTTAGCGATATTAAAATCAACGATTGACCAGTTAATGGTTTTGGCGCCCTGGCGCATCCGCTGGGAAATACTTAACTGAATATCGATAGCGCGCTGCTCATTCCCCAACTTGGAGTTTACCACCGCCAAAATACCCAATACCCGATCTTCGTCAACCCGCAGACCTTGCTTTACAAAAATGGCCTGTGCTTTGCGTAAATATTGGATAGCAGAAAAGTATTCGCGGGCGAAGTAATCACTGGTACCTATCGACAAATAAACAAGCCCCTCTTGGCGAGGGGGTAAGCCTTGTGTCAATAATTGACCTAACTGTCTCTTTATTGCGACACGTTTGTCGACATCACCGGTGATGACCGTGGCTCTGAGTGCCGCTCGATACAGCCTTGAAAGCGCAGTTCTGGAACCAAGGTTGACTGTTCGGGGTAAATGCAAATCCACCAGTCGTTCCACTTCAGGTGTGTTATTAAGCGCAGAATGGATCAGTACCGCAGCAGAAATCGCTTCAATCTCAAGGCTTTCCAACCCTTCCCCTTGCGCAAACTTGATGATGACTTGAATATCGTCAAGCAGTTGCAACGGTTCATTTTGGTCCGACTCCTGTAACGCTTCGAGGTGGCGAATAATACTATCCGTGGAAACGCCACGTAAATCGCTGGCGGCTAAGGGAGATGGCAGTACTAGTGTTGCATACTGACCCGTCTGGCTTTGTTGCTGGGCATATACGGCTACGCTTCCAAGGATCAACACCGTAACCCACATGAGAAAGCCAATCACATAAACTAACTTCTCAAATGCATACGCTCGCAGCAAGGCCTGACTCCGTTAACAAGAATGGGTTCACAATAGCACAGGATCCTGAGATGACGAAAGGTATGACCAACCCGCCTATTGACGAAAAGCAGCCGCCTCAAGTGCGTGCTTTTTCATTAGCTTATGCATATCAGTGCGATTGCGGCCTGCCATTTCAGCTGCCCGTGTCACGTTGCCATCGGTAATTTTCAGTAGTTTAGCAAGATAACGTTGCTCGAACGCGTCGCGCGCCTCAGTGAGTGTTGGCCAACTTTGCGACGATGAGGATAGCGCCTGCTCTACCAAGTGTGCGGCAATCACTGGGGTTTGCGTCAGTGCGACGCATTGCTCTACTACATTCACCAGTTGCCGAACATTGCCGGGCCAGTTTGAGGTTGCTAATAATTGCATCGCGTCGTCAGAAAAGCGACTAACATTGACATTGTGACGACTGGCGCTTTTTTGCAACAAATTGCGAGCTAATAAAGGAATATCTTCCGCTCGCTGCTTTAACGTGGGTAACTTCAAGTTGACGACATTCAAACGGTAATACAAATCTTCACGAAAAGTCCCTGTACGCATTTCCTTTTCCAGATCTTTGTGCGTCGCCGATATTATCCGGACGTCAATATCGATAACCTTACTACTGCCAACCGGACGAATTTGTTGCTCCTGCAGCGCGCGCAGCAACTTAACCTGCAGCGTCGTCGGCATATCACCGATCTCATCCAGAAATAAAGTTCCTCCATCGGCTTCTTTAAATAAGCCAGGATTAGCCTGCACCGCGCCTGTAAAAGCGCCTTTAGTATGTCCAAACAATTCTGACTCAAGCAAGTTCTCGGGCAGTGCGCCACAATTGATCGCCACAAATGCACGGTCTTTCCGGTGACTGGCCTTATGAATAGCCTGCGCCAATAACTCTTTACCCGTTCCACTCGCACCGGTGATCAGTACACTAACATCACGTTGAGCAATGCGATGAGCTTGGTCCAGCACCTGCAACATGTCTGCTGAACGGGTAACAATTTCGTCACTCCAATTGCTTTGTTGCGCAGCCGTCTTTTGGCTCAGTGCCTTATCCAACAATTTACGTAACTCGCGGTGATCGACCGGCTTGGTTAAAAACCCAAATACGCCGCGTTCGGTGGCTGCTACTGCATCTTGGATAGTGCCGTGGGCTGTCATAATGATGACGGGTAAGTCCTTGCGATTGGCAACAATTTCTTCAAACAGTGCTAACCCGTCCTGCCCAGGCATCCGCAGATCACTCAGTACCACGTCAATTGCTGCTACATTGATTTGCTGCAGTGCTTCTTTAGCGCTGGCAACACTGATCACCTCAAACCCCTCTCCCTGCAGCCGAATGGTCATTAACCGCAAGAGGCTATGATCATCATCAACTAACAAAATGGTAGGGCTCACTTGTGATGGGGTATTTTGCATTGGCTAACGCTCCGAAGACTTTTCCAGAATAGCGGCTTCAATATTTAATAATTGATCCAGCTTTTCCGCTTGCTCCTGCAATAACTGCGCCTGTTCTTTGATTTGTTGATTTTGTCGCGTATTAACCTGACTTAAAACCGTGATTGCAGACTCATACTCAAGTAGCTTTTGGCTAGGAAGATAAGCCAGTTCATGCAATAAACGCTGAAAATCAGGCGCCAGCTCTGGACTTAACGCGGTAAATACTGACTGCGCCCGCAAGCGAGTCTGATAAGGTGTATCGAGCGGCTGCGAGAGAATAAATAACTGCAATTGTGCCACCAAGGATTGGTCAAGTTGAGCTATTTTTTGTTTCCGCTCTGGCCAAGCCACTTCCGCTTGATTAGCCCAATACTCCAGCCAAAACAGCAGGTTACAGTGCTCTCGCGATATACTCTTCTGCGGTATGTCACGAACGTTAGCAACAAACACACACGTGTCGCTAGTCCCTTCCTGTTGTTCCATGGAGCCAAAGAAAGGTGTCGTCAATGTGCGACACCCAGCCATAAGTAGCGCCGCAGTAATTACAACTAATACTCGTACCATAAGCTACTTTTCACTCCCACTGAGCACAGGGATAGCGACACGAAAACACACATCAGCATAATCTACATCAACGATGGTGACATAGCCATGCATTAAACGCGCGCAATCCGCGACAATCGATAACCCCAGTCCAGCACCGATAACTTTATCGTTACGTTTGCCAGAACCTCGAATGAACGGCTCAAACAATGCCTCCCGCTGTTCTACCGCAATAGGCTGCCCGCTATTGGCCACATCAAGTATGATGTAACTATCGGCCTGATAGACATGCAATCTGATGGTTGTGTGAGGAGTGCCGTGGGCAATCGCATTTGACACAAGATTATCCAAAATTCGGCGATATAAGGCTTCATCCACGGACGCCTGCTGAACGTCTACTCGCACATCTACCTGATGCCCGTTTTGTTGCAATGCCAGTGCATTATCAGTCAAGCACTCACTAATCATGGCCGCAACATCATATCGCTGGATCAGTGGCTCCGCTTGTTGCAACAATAAATTATAATTCAGTAACCCTTCGACCAGTAAATTTAGTCGGTCGGTACTCGACAACAGCAG
This sequence comes from Alteromonas sp. DYW1, assembly GCF_059752595.1. Taxonomy (NCBI): domain Bacteria; kingdom Pseudomonadati; phylum Pseudomonadota; class Gammaproteobacteria; order Alteromonadales; family Alteromonadaceae; genus Alteromonas; species Alteromonas sp. DYW1. Next base: position 2,451,043 of record NZ_CM186038.1, read on the forward strand.
TTCGATGACTTCGCGCTGCGATCGGTTTAACTCTCCAACGACCTCTTCACTTAATATTGAACATCCTTCTTTGATGCTGGCTAATGGCGTTTTTAGCTCATGTGAAGCATGGCGGAGTAACGCTGTGCGCAGATGTTCTAATTGCTCGAGACGATCGGCAAGCCAGTGCAAATCATGTTCTATAGCAATCAATTCTCTTGGGCCGTTTTGACTCAGCGGCGGCAGTTCAGAGGCCTGCTGAGCAATGGCTTTTATAACCGCTTTCAGCTTTTTAAAAGGGTGCACAATAAGCTGACTGCCGACTATCACCAGAGCTAGCGACAAAGCGGCTAACAGTGCTGTAGACCAGGCTTGCCTATGCTTGATCGCCAGCAACGTTGCTTGCTGTTGTTCAATGCGATGATTGATCGTCTCACTTAACGCTTGCTCTAATACCGACATCTCACGATTAAATCGGGTCAGCCGTTGCTCAAGAATTGGCGTAGGTTCATCGCCGACCAATTGAGCAAGGGCTTTGACATGGGCATACATGTTTTGACAGTCAATCCCTAGTAACGCGTCACAAATGGTATCCAAATCGCGGTTAAAGGTTACATATCGATTATTCAGCAAGGTGGCCAAGGTATCATTTTGCACGACGCGATACTGGCGGGTCAGTCGTTCAATGTCGACTGCGTCATTTTCTAAATTTCGCATCGCACTGACCATACTCACAACAAAACGATTGTCATCAGCTGTCATTCGTGCCACTTCAGCGAGATCTTTTTGACTTTGCCAAAGTAAAGTGACGAGTGGGATTAGGGCAACCACAAAACTGATCAGCGTTAGCTGGCGTAAAGAGCCCAGTTGCATAGCAATCCTTGTTTATAAAATCGTTATAAGGATCGCACAGTCACTGTCGTGCAGCAATTAAAAGCGCCCAACATTCACGCTGGGCACAAGCAAGCATACGAGTGCTTATTCGATATCGACCGCGGCGGTTAAGTCTGCGGCGGTTAATTCATCTTTACTGATTTTGCCATCTTCATCAGTGTCAATGAGGCCAAAATTTTTCAATAAATTGGTATCGCTAACCGCTTCCTTTAAGCTAATAAACCCATCTTGGTCAACGTCAAGTAATGCCATCAAATCAGGCCTATCTTGCGCATCTGTATTCGCAGTGATGAACGCTTGTAACGCCATTGCTGAAAATAATACCGCCAAAAATTTCTGTGTTTTGTTCATTCTCGTTTCCTCACTTTGTTGTTTGACATGAATACTTCCGTCGCACTGCTATTGAGTGCAGGCCCATGCCTTGCCAAAGCGTCATTTGCAGAACCGATGCCAGAACTTGTAACGTACTGTTTTTATTTAAATAGTGTTGATTTCAATAATGAAAAAAAGAGTAATTCGTCGCTATCAGACGACAACGCTAGTGGTTTTGCATTAAAACGTCACTCAGCCCCTAAAAAATTCAACAGTGTTCGTCTTAGCCTCTTAGGAGATAAATATAAATCTATGTTTTAATTGAATTTTATTTTTATAATGCGAAGCATTATCAGGCCGCAATCTGTCGCCTATTAGCACCAGCTGACGGAGTTGAGCTACTCGTTCGCCATATCATAGGGAATTTTTAATTGTGGAGACTGCTGTAATTCTGGCATGCTGAATTTAGCCGGTAACTCAGCCAGCGCATCAAGGGATATCGGCTTGCTAAAGTAGAACCCTTGCAAATGATCGCATCCTTGGCTAAACAGATAGTCTATCTGACTGACCTCTTCAATACCTTCCGCGCAGATGGTTAGGTTCAGTCGCTTTGCTAGATCGATAATTGTACCGGTAACCATACGGCTGCGCTCAGAGGTTTTCAATTCACGTACAAATTGACGATCAATCTTGAGTGTATCAATGCTAATTTGGGTTAAATACCCCAATGACGAATAGCCTGTACCAAAATCATCCAGTGAGATCGCACAGCCCATATTGCTTACTCGCCGAAAGAATTTATCACTGGCAGCAAAACTTTCGAGATAAGCAGACTCCGTCACCTCTAGTTCAAAAAATCGCGGGTCAACCGCATAGCGCTCAAATAAATTCGTTATAAAATCAAACAGTGAAGGGTTCTTTAGATCAAATGCAGACAGGTTGACTGATACTCTAAAACGTTGCGGGAACATACTTTTAATACGCGCAAGATCCTTACACGCGCGCTCTAGCACCCATGAGGTAATACTGGGGATTTTACCGCCCTGCTCCGCAATTGGAATAAATTCGGCCGGTGGGATCATTCCTAGTACTGGATGTGCCCAGCGCAGCAAAGTTTCAAAGCCAACAATGGTACCATCACGCCCAACTTTGGGCTGATAATGCACTCGCAACTCATCATTGGTAATCGCTGAATTGATACTATTTGCGATCATTAACTTACGCTTATGATCTTCGATCATAGAACTATCAAATATGGTATAGGTTCCTTTACCAGCAGCCTTCGATCGGTACATTGCAATGTCTGCATTGCCAACCAATTCATTAATGTCAAAGTTTGCGTCCGTCGCTTTGGATACACCGATGCTGACCCCAACATAGAGGTCTAAACCGTTGTAACAAAACGGTTCCTGAAAGGCATCAATCAGGCGTGTTGCCATGCGGTGAATGTTTGCTTGAGTGGTATCGCGCGATGGGATCACCAAAAACTCATCTCCTCCAAGGCGCGCCACCAGGTCACCGTCACGCATTAATGAGCTGACTCGCCCGGCCACATCGACCAGCACTTTATCGCCGGTTTCATGCCCAAGCGAATCATTGATACTCTTAAACCCATCCAGATCAAAGAACATCAACACGAGGTCTTGTTCTGAACGCAGGGCTCGGGCCAATTCAAGTTTTAATGTGTCCATCACAAACTGACGATTGGGTAGCCCGGTTAAACTGTCATAGTTCGCTAAGCGCGTCATCGTGCGTTGTTGCTCGATCAATTTCGCGGTTTGTTCACGATTAATTTTGAGTTCATGCTCAATCGTACCCACTAAGCCATTGATATTACGCGCCAGCCCTGACACTTCGTCTTTTCCTTTCACCTCAAATCGTTGACTGTAATCTTTAGTAAATTGTAATCTTTGAGTGAAATCAGATAACGCGATCAGTGGCCGCATGCGCTTTCGAAGTGCCCATGAATAGATCACCGACAACACCAAAAAAATAATTAATAGCAACGGCAAACTGGCTATCACCAATTGCTGCTGGCTGCGCTGCAGTGTGGTATTGATGTCATTGACTACCACCAGATAGCCCTTCGGAAAATCACGCTCGCCGATGCGCTTAACACTGTAGAGATAATCGTTGTGTAAATAGGTCCCCAAACTCGGCTCGGATAGAGACCCCGTTAAAGCTTGTACCAGTGCAGTTTGATTTCTCCCAGCTCGCCCCACGTATTGCTGGACAAGGGTTAAATTACGGTCATATAAATTAGCAGTGATAATGTCCGGATACGCATCAAGGCGAAGTAAGGCTGAGGTCACTGCGACAATATCCAGATCAGGGCCAATCAAAGGCAACAAATCATTGCCAATATTATCGGCGAGCGCAGTAAGATTCGCCGTTGCGCCATCCAAGTAAAGTTTTTGATGTTCTTTAACAACTAACCACATAACCGCACAGGTCAATAACAGCGTAAAACCTAACGCAGAAAGCAGTAGTGAGGTGCGAATGCTAGAAAAAAATCGTTGTAACATAATCCCGCTTATACCACTTTCAGCTTAGCCTGAACGAACATTGAATGAGGTACATGTAAGAGATCATTGATACGCCTGATGGCATGCTCTTCATGCATGTCGATGTGGCCATCACTCAACGCAATTGACCACAATTGTTGAATAAAGTTTGCACGCTGCTCTAAGCCATAGTGTTGATTTAAAACACGCGTAAACTGGACTAAGTCAATCGCTTCTTCAGCGTGCTCTTGTCCTTGTGTCAACAGTGCATCTAATTCTTCTGCCGTTAGTTTGAATTGCTCGCGCAGCAGCGCACCGACGTGTGCTTGCTCTGCGGCGTCCAATGTACGGTCAGCACGCACGACTTCAAACATTAACGCCGCAGTGGCTAACTCCAAGGTATGTTGCTCATCGGCTTGCTGATTGACCCGCTCTTCGAATAAGGCCAAAAAAGATTTGATCATACGACTTGCCTCTGTGTGATCTGTGCAGTGTATACCAGCACTTGACGAGCGTCCATTAACGCTTACTGTGGGAACACTAAGAGATGCTCAAGCGCCAAACGAATACCAAAGTTCTCGCCCAAAGCATGATTATGATGGCTTGGCGCCAAACATAAGACTTCAGCCTCGGTACTTTGAGTGCTCGCCTGCAAGCGCAAACGATAGAGTATGTTGGCACCACGAAACTTTTTATGTATGACCTTGGCTTTAAACGGACTCACGTCATCATGCACAATATCATCCGGTCGCACTAAAAGATTCAAGCGAGCGTTCGCGACTAATTTAGCATTTTCCCTTGCGATAAGTATTTTGGCGTCAAATACCCCGAGCGGCGTTTGCAGCATCCGCTGCTCGTCAAGGGTAACCGGAACGAACACGCTTTCACCGATAAAACCAGCAACAAATGCCGACGCGGGCTCGTGATAAAGTTCATATGCAGTGCCAAATTGATGCAGTTTACACCCTTGTAGTACCGCAATTTTGTCAGCCATCGCGAAGGCTTCGTGCTGATCATGAGTGACCATTAATGCGGTTATACCGAGTTCTTTTAATAAACGTCGCACATCAAAGGCCAGTTGTTCGCGTAACTGAGTATCTAAGCTAGAAAACGGTTCGTCGAGTAACAACAATTTAGGTCGCGGTGCGAGCGCGCGCGCCAAAGCAACTCGTTGCTGTTGGCCGCCAGACAGTTCATGTGGATAGCAGTCTTGGTGCGTTTGCAAATTGACCATTACCAACATCTCGCTGACTCTTTCTTGCGCAGCCTTTGTTCCATGCTGAGTCAAGCCGAATGCTATGTTTTGACGCACAGTTAAGTGTGGAAATAAGGCAAAATCTTGAAATACCATGCCAATTTCGCGCTGCGCGACAGGCTGTATATGAGTTGCTGAAGAAACCAAAGTATGATCAATCGTTATTTGCCCTTCTCGCGGTGCTAAAAAGCCTGCAATTGTGCGTAGCAAGGAAGTTTTTCCGCACCCAGATGGACCCAATAAACACCCAATTTCGCCCTCGCGTAACTGGAAGGTGACGTTACGTAAAACGTCTGCACGCGCGTCTTTGGAATATCCAACAGCCAGAGAATCTACCGATAACATGGTTTTATCATCCTTTATCAAGCATACGCGTAAGTACAAAAATGGGCAGTAAACTGACCCCGACAATGGTCAATGCCGGTAACGCCGCATCATATAAGCGCTCATCAGATGCCAGTTCGTAGGCGCGCACTGCCAGAGTATTAAAGTTAAAAGGTCGCAGTACCAGGGTTGCGGGCAATTCTTTTAGAACATCCACAAATACCAATAAACTGGCGCTCAATATACTGGCCTTCATTAGCGGCATATGAATTTTGCTAAACGTGCCTAATCGACCCTGCCCCAAGGTTAACGCTGCGTCGTCCATCGAAGGGGCGATACGCGCCGCGCCAGCCTCTGTATTTTGTAAAGCGACACTTAAAAAGCGTATCGCATAACAAAATACTAACGCAAACAGTGAGCCAGAAAATAACAAGCCAATATATCTTCCGTTTGCAGCATGCCAAACCGTATTTAGCCAATGGTCAATCTGCCCCAACACAATGAGTGCACCAATAGCTATGACCATACCCGGCAGAGCATAACCTAAACTGAGTAAACGGACTTGCCAAACACTGCACCAGGAACCGAGCCAACGTGCTTGATAGGTAAAAATTAAAGCCAGTGTAACTACGACACCAGCGGTTAGTAGTGCCACACTGAAGGTTGCCTTGATCAACTCAAAATAGTCCTGCCAAGCTACATTTTGCCAGCTATCCATGACCCATAGTATTAATTGCAGCGTTGGGAGAATAAAACCTAAGACCACTGGCGCTAATATCCAGGTCGATGCAGCAAATGCGCGCCAGCCCTGTAAGCGCAACCTAGGCTTTTGGTTACTATGGGGTTGTCCGCTTTGATAAAATTTCAGTTTGCGCCGGCTGTATTGTTCCAGCACCAAAACGAGTAAAACAAACAAGCACAATAACCCTGCGAGCTGGGCTGCGGCCGAACGGTTCCCCATCGCGTACCATGCTCTGAATATGCCTGTAGTGAAAGTATTAATACCAAAATAATGTACCGTGCCATAATCCGCCAGCACCTCCATCATCGCTAATGCTGCCCCTGTCAGCAATGCGGGGCGAGCCAATGGTAGGCTTACTTGCCAAAAAAAACGCCAGCGGGAATGACCATGGGTTTGTGCGATTTCAAACATCCGTGCGCTTTGTTCGGCAAATGCGGTGCGCGCTAAAATGTATACGTAAGGATAGAGAACTAAAGACATCAATAAGATGGCAAAAGGTAATGAACGCACCTCTGGAAACCAGTAATCGCCGTATTGCCAGTCAAATAGCTGACGTAACCAACGTTGCACCGGACCCGCGACATCAAGCATACCTGTATAACTGTACGCACTGATATAAGCCGGCATCGCTAGGGGCAATAACAATAACACCCGGGCGGCGCGGCGGAATGGGAACTCAAACGTAGTCATCAACCAAGCACAGGAGCCGCCAATCAGCAGCGTGCCAAGGGCGACCCCAAGAGCCAAACCAATACTATTGCTGATATAGTCCACTAACACCGTAGCTGCCAAGTGCTGCCACACCTGCCAGTCAGGAAAAAATAAATGACCAACAATAATCAACAATGGCGCTAAAAGCGCCATTGCCAAGAGCCCTATCAGTAGGGTGTATCGATTCACATGACTAAAGTGCAATGCTGACTATTTCCACCCTGCCCGATCCATTAGACGCAATGCATCGTCATTTAACTCGCCAACCTGTTGCAGATCCACAGCCTGCGCATTAAATGTGCCGAATGACATTAACACTTCACTCCATGGCACGTCTTTAACTACGGGATATTCATTGTTTTCCTCAGCGTACCAGCGCTGGCTTTCAGCCGATAACATAAAGTCAATCAGTGCCTGCGCCTGAGCCACATTCGGTGCATGTTTTGCTATCGCTATACCGGAAATATTTATATGTGTAGCAGCATCAGTATCGGCCCAATGCACGCGCACTTGACGTGCTTGCGCCTGCTCGTTCTCATCTGCTGAAGTGAGCATACCTGCAAGGTAATAAGTGTTTGCAATAGCGATACTACATTGACCTGCCGCAACCGCTTTGATTTGATCACGATCCCCACCTTTTGGCGTACGCGCCATGTTCGCCACAATGCCCTTCGCCCAGGCTTCTACTGTCGCTGTATCATGTTCGATCAATAACGCCGCGACCATTGACTGGTTGTAGATGTTGCTTGAAGAGCGCACACAAATTTGTCCGCGGTAACGTGCATCTGCCAAATCGAAAATACTGTTAATCACACTGGGATCCACTTTGTCAGGATCGATCATTAACGGGCGCGCTCGCTTAGTCAATGCAATCCAGTGCATGTCGGCATCACGCAGATTGTCGGTAATCAGATTTTTCGCCTTTGCACTTGCTAGCGGTTGGGTAATACCGGCCTGCTTGGCCCGCACTAAACGTCCGGCGTCAGTTGTAATGAGCACATCGGCGGGACTAAATTGCCCTTCAGTTTGCATGCGGGTAATCAATGCATCCGCATTCCCAGTCACCAAATTTACTTGCACACCGGTTTGTTGGCTGAACTTATCCAACAAAGGTTTTATCAGTGCTTCTTTGCGTGCGGAGTACACATTGAGCTCGGCGGAAAAAGCTGGGCTTGACAACACCACAGAGAAAATTACGGCAGGTAACAAAGATTTGATGGACACAAAGCACTCCTGTTTTTTATCAGTAACTGATAATAATTCTCAATTACATTAAACTCAACTGCTTTTGTAGTTTTGTCCTAGATTTGGGATAAGTTAGCTGAACACTTAAATACTAATCGTCACTTCGGTGGTTTTACCCCCCTCTTTAAACTCTACGGATTGAGCCAGCTCACGCAGTAAAACATGCCCGCGGCCGTAATTATATTCATCCGTAACAACCTCTATTCCAGCAGGTTCAAAGCCCTCACCACTATCGGTAACAGAGATGATAAGCAGTCGTTCTACCGGTTCATAGCGCGCACTTAATTGCACAAAGCCTTCAGTGAGTGTCTCGAGTCGCTCTCCCCGCAAGGTGTAATACTCAATAAATCCTTCACTACTTGACTTCATAGCAGAAGGCAATTGCAAAACGCCATGCTCCAGTGCATTGCTGTAGAGTTCAGTCATGATTGTAAACAGGTCAGAACGCACCCAAGAAAGCCCCATTTGACTACACACTAAGTCAATAAAGTGTGGTAAGGCATCTCCCTTCCGCAATAGCTCAGGAGATAAATGCGAGGTCACGGCAAAAGGTAAAGATGAAACTGTGTGCTCCCGTTTTAAGCTAGCTAAATCTTGACAGGTAAATATGGCTAAGCTGACATCGTCGTGCGGTAATTCGTCCGCTGCAAATTTTTGTATTTCCGCCAGGATTTGTTCAACCGTAATCGTGGGGTTACCGATAAACAGGCGCTCTAACCCTTCTTCACCGAACATGTCCCCGTCTTGGTTGTGTAACTCAATCAGGCCGTCGGAGTATGCAATAATACGAGAGCCTAACTCCACCTCAAAGGTTTCATCAATATCGTCGAATTCGTCGTTTTCAAGGATCCCCAAGGCCATATGTTGAGAGGCAAAGCGTTTGAGCAGGGCCCCATCAGGCCCTTGCAATAACAACTCCGGCATACCGCCATTCCACACATTAAAACGCCGCCCACTTTCGCTAACCTCAACAATAGCCGCAGCGAAAAACATATGAATAGGGAGCAGCTTTTCCAGCGTTTTATTAAGGGTTGTAGCTATTTCTGATACTGACAAACCTTTACTAGCCATCGCCTGAAACGCACGCGTTACCGGTAACGCACCGATGGCCGAGGCTAAACCATGGCCGGTAAAGTCGCCCATTAAAAAATACAGTCCACCATTCGGGCTCGCTTCACATAAAAACACATCGCCACTGAATTCGTCGGCAGGAAAGTTGCGATAATCAAAATACGGCGTTACTGCCGGATTATTTACAATCGCTTTACTGAAGATGTGTTCAATGATTTCTCGCTCGCGCTCGACTGAATTGCGAAAGTAAGTTAATTGTTGATTTTGCGCGTCGAGACTTTTACTCAGCTCGCGCGTCCTGAGATGAGCTTTAACTTTTGCAATAAGGACAGTTTTATCAAAAGGTTTAGAGACAAAGTCATCACCGCCAACATCCAGACAACGGACCACCGTCTCGCGTTCATCCAAAGATGTGATAAAAATAATCGGTAAATACACCGCGTCGTTACCCGACTTCACTCGACTGGCCACTTCCAAGCCATCCATATCAGGCATAACAACATCCAGCAGGATGAGATCAGGGTTGACCTTCTCACACAAGACTAGGGCTTCATGCCCAGAGCGAGCTTCGTAGACGTCTAAGTAGCCCTGCTCCTCCAGCATATGCACAAGTAGGAAGCGATTAATGGACTCATCGTCAACGATTAAAACGCGCATTGCAGTTCGCTATTTAATATCGAATTTTTTATCAAATCGAGAAATAGTGAGAATTTTTAGCACTTGCGGACGACTGTGCGAAATAATATAACGTGATACAGTGCTTCCGAGCACTTTTTGCATATTGAGTAACATACCCAAGGCTGAACTATCCATGTATTCAGTGTCAGTCAAATCAACCTCGATGGTTTTCACTGATTCCGGCAGGTTTGAATAGGCATTGCGAAAGTCCTGCACTTTGCCAAAATCGAATTTATCATCCATCTTGATGGTCATGGTTTTTTCGTCAGCCGACAACATTGCTTCAAGAGCCATAAGTGAAATACTCGCTTGCTAAATAGAGGATTAATTAATCACAGTTCAGTGTAGCACTGAACTTAGTGTTTTGTTTTAATTAAACAATAATAAAAAATCAATTATTAATTCAGGTGTAATCTACGCATGGCAAACAATCCTTTAGTATATTCCACAGGCACTGGCAGGATTAAGCCAGAGATGCCCAAGAAAAGCGTTGAAAAAGGCGATGGAATTGTACGTATCCACCGCGAAACCAAAGGTCGTAAAGGCAAAGGGATGTCGATCATTAAAGGATTGGATCTCGCCGAAAGCGAGTTAAAAGCATTATGCAAAAGCTTAAAACAGCAATGTGGTTGTGGCGGCTCGGTGAAAGACGGCAGCATTGAGATCCAAGGCGATGTGCGTGAAAAGCTGAAAGATTTATTGCAAAAGCAAGGCTTTACCGTAAAACTTGCGGGGGGTTAATAGACCTCGCATGTTGCTTCTCTGCACGATCGTCTACACTTTACGTATTGCCGTTAACGCAACCCAATGCGTTAAATAACTTGGATACACTATGGACAAACTTTCGATTTCTGACCTAAGCCTGTTGTTGGTTGAGCCTTCAGATACCCAACGTAAAATTATCACCTCACTTTTGTTAAAAGAAAAAGTGAAAGAGATTGATGCCGTGTCGACGGTTGCAGAAGCCGTTGCGGCGTTAAAAAACCACGCCGCCGATTTAGTGGTGAGCGCCATGTACTTCGAAGACGGTACCGGACTCGATTTGCTCAAAATGATCAAAGAAACCGAAAGCATTGCTGCTACTCCGTTTATGTTAGTGTCGAGCGAAAATCGCTTGGCAAAGCTTGAACAATTCAAGCAAGCTGGCGTGGCCGCTATTTTACCCAAACCTTTTGAACCACTGCATTTATCTCGCGCGCTCAATGCGAGTTTAGATCTGATCAACACTGATGAGTTAGAACTTGACCTGTTTGATATACAAGATGTAAGAGTGTTATTGGTGGATGATAGTCGGCTTGCCCGCAATCATATTCGTCGGGTTCTAGAGGGTATGGGATTACGCAAAATCCGCGAGGCTGAAAATGGCGCTTTGGCCCTCACCTATCTTAAAGACGAAGCATTTGACCTGGTGGTTACCGACTACAATATGCCGGAAATGGATGGGCGCGAGTTATCTGAGTTCATTCGCTTTAATCCTGAGACCACACACATTCCGATCATTATGGTGACTTCAGAGTCACAAGACAGTGCGCACATGGCGAACATTCAGCAAACCGGGGTCAACGCGTTGTGCGATAAGCCGTTTGAAGCCAATGAGGTACGCGCGATGCTGGCGGCCTTGTTAAGCGAGTAATTAAGCATTGACAAGGCTCTGGCATCCACATAAAGTCAAGTCATGCAACGATTAACCAACACCACTCGCTTTTTTACCTTTATGTCTATTAGAAATTAGGCAGGGTGGTGCCGTGTACTTAACTAAAACCTCCCTCTTGGGAGGTTTTTTTTTGACAATGAAGGATTGTCTATGCCGACTGACGCTCTAGAGACTTTGCGCTTATCCATTACTGAACTGGATACGAAACTACTTGAACTGCTGGCCGAGCGCCGTCAATTTACCAATCAGGTAGCCGAAACTAAAATCAAACACCATATCCCGGTCCGCGATCAAAAACGCGAAGAACAATTGCTGGTGCGCTTGATCCAGCAAGGCAAAGCCGTGGGACTTGATCCCCACTATGTCACGCAAATCTTTCATGTGATCATTGAAGACTCGGTGCTAAACCAGCAAGCCATGTTAGCGGCACGTGCCAATCCCGGTAGTTCCCTGCCCCTTAACCGCGTTGCCTTCCTCGGTGATAAAGGTTCATATAGCTATTTGGCCACGCAAAAGTATTTTAGTCGGCGTGCCGGTGAATTACTCGAAATCGGCTGTCAGAGTTTTGCTGAAATCATTCATAAGGTTGAAAACAACGAAGCCGACTACGCGGTTTTGCCCATTGAGAACACGTCTTCAGGTAGTATTAATGAGGTCTACGACCAACTGCAACATACCTCGCTAAGTATCGTTGGTGAACTCACCCACCCTATCCGACACAGTTTGTTAGTGAGTGGTGATACGTCAGTTGCAGCGATTAAAGTTCTTTATGCGCATCCGCAAGTGTTTGCTCAATGTAGTCACTTTTTGGCTGAGTTAGGCAGTGTGGAAGTAAAACCCTGTGACAGTACTTCGGCGGCGATGATCAAAGTGAACGAGTTGCAAGATCCGACGGTAGCGGCGATTGGCAGTGAAGCGGGTGGGTCGCTGTATGGTTTGCACGCCATTAAATCCAACTTAGCCAATCAAAAAGAAAATCATTCGCGTTTTATCGTGGTCTCACGCAAGGCAGTGAGCGTGCCGCTGCAAGTACCAGCCAAAACAACGGTGGTCATGTCTACCGTGCAGAAACCTGGCGCACTAGTCGAAGCATTATTAGTATTAAAAGACAATGCGATTAATATGACTAAACTTGAATCGCGTCCGATCCCGGGTAATCCGTGGGAAGAAATGTTTTACCTGGACGTGGATGGCAACATTGAAGATGGCCCAATGCAAAATGCCTTAGAACAATTGAGCAAGATCACGCGGTACTTCAAGGTCTTGGGGTGTTATCCCAGCGAGGAAATCAGTCCAACCCGAGTGGCTGCAGTCAATGCGCTAGCGGAATAATCCGCCAGCGTTTGACCTCATTCCCAGTTAAACTTTGAATCGATCCACCAGCGCATTGGCCTGCGCGGCAATCCGTGCGAGGTCATGAGCGGCAGCACTGGTTTGCGTCGCGCCCTGTTCTACATCCGCTGACATATCAGAAATCTGCGTAATGCTTTCGGTGACTGAATCAGAGGTGGTATCTTGCTCGGTGGTCGCAGATGCAACGGTATCCGTCATTTCCTGAACTTTGTCGATGGTGTCCGATAACTCGTTCATTGCAAGTGTTACTAGATCAACCAAATGAATACCACCATCAGCCGCGGCCGCAGCGCGCTCCATGGCATTAACGGATTTATCTGACGATAGGTTCATCTTCTCTACGATTTTGGATATTTCCACCGTGTTTTCTTGGGAACGGGTGGCTAACGCGCGCACTTCATCGGCAACCACTGAGAAACCGCGCCCGGCCTCGCCGGCACGTGCTGCTTCAATGGCGGCGTTTAAAGCTAACAAATTAGTCTGATCAGCAATACTGGTGATCACATTTAACACGGTAGTGATTTGATTAACTTCAGTCTTCAATGAGGTGATCACTTCACTGGAGTCACGAATAAGGTCAACCAATAACTTAATATTCTCCGCTGCCATGTCCGCGCGCTCCATATTTTCATCCAAGCTGGCTTTCGCCTTGACACTGAAGTCGCGCGTCGTCACAGTGGAATGCGCCACTTCAGCTATGGACGCCGAAAGTTCCTGCATCGCGGAGGCCACCATGTGAGTTTGATCACGTTGCTCTTTAGAGGTTTTCTCGCTTTGTTCGGTAATTGCACTCAGCTCTTCTGAAGCCGATGCCAATGAATGCGCATCTTCTTTGACTTGTGCCACTAAGTCGCGAATTTGCCCAATAAAGGTATTAAATGCGCGCACCACGCGGTCGATTTCGGGGATATTACTCTCACGTAAGCGAATGGTTAAATCGCCTTCGCCGGTGGTGAGCCCCTCGCAGGTATCACCAAGCTTATTGATAGGCGCAGACAATATACGTGCCATGAAAATCACGATACCAGCACCGATCAAAAGAATGATCATACCCACGATGGTGACCGAAGTCGTTAACGATGCAGACAGCTCAGCTGCAGCTCGTAATGCCTCTTCTTCATCAATTTCAGCAAGCAGTGCGTAGTTAAAATCACCTATTTTAATCGGCGAATACGCGGAATAAACCGCCACATCGCGATAATCCTCAACCACCTCAAAACCAGATTGACCGCGCAATGCGGCTTGTGCAGTGGCCGTGCGCACTGGCTGGATACCCACGGTAGTGCCACTTGAGCGGGCATTTTTGGCGACGTTCGGATACTTGTCTGCAACCGCAGCATAATAGGCATCCGGAGATTCCAAGAAAAACCGGCTTTCAGTTAACAATAAACCCGCAGGATTCACAATGTAGGTTTCACCCGACTCGCCAAACCCGCGCTTTTGCCACTCTTGACCGTGTGTTAATATTTGATTAATACGATCCAATGGCGCTTGGAAAATCAATACCGCAATCGCCTGCCCATTGTCGTAAATCGGTGAGGCAATAAAACCGGCTAGCGCATTGTAGGAGGGTAAATACGGCTTTAACTCGCTGAAAAATACTTCATCGCCTTCGCGGGCTGCGGCAGCGAGCTTAAACGCGTCGCCGATACCGGTATTGGCGTAGGGACCGGAACGCAAGCTTGTGGCATAATCCAGCTCTTTGTATACGCTGTACACAATATTGCCGGTGGCAATATCGGCAATAAAAATATCGTAGTAACCAAACTCTTTCAGGAATTGTCGGATGGTTGGGTGATACTGGGCATGTAAGCGGGCATATTCAGTGCTATTCGATAACCGCGACAAACCGTCTTTTTCACCAATGGCAAAACTGGATCCTGCAATAAAGTCGTATTGTAAGGTTTGGGCATTCGCACTTAAGCCACTCACCAGCGCCTCTGGATCGCTTACCGCTTGGTTGTTACGCGCTTGATATAACTGGGCAAAATCATTGGTGTAGTAACTTTGCAGCGCGGCGCGCTCGCCGCCACTGAGCGCTGAGCGTTGTGACTGATACTGATTAAATGCCGGAATAAAGGCCTTGGCAGCCTCAATAATATAAGGTTCGCTGGACTTAACCCGTATTTGTGATTCGATGGCATGGAAATACCCCTCGACAGCTTCAGCTACTTGGGTATTTTCTATGGTAAGCTTTTCACGCGCCGACTTTTCCAACGCGGCGGTGGACTCTGACACTGCCGTATTTAAAGACAACACAGCGGTTAATACGATTGCACCAAAAACCACTGACAAAACGGTTATTAATAACCTTAACTTAAATGTCATAGCAGAGCCCTTATGTCTACTGAAACCACTTCACTTAAAGGATTAACCTATAGTAAATATGCACCTAAAGAGGTCTGACCTGAGCGCTTACTTTTGCCAACGTAGCATTTGGTCATCATCGGCTTTAAGCAACAGCTTTTTACTGTCCACCAGGCATTGTTTGGCATATTCACCAAACCAACCACCTATTTGCATAAACTGCTTAATAAAGGCTGCCTTATCGCCACTTTCTAACACCGCTAACGCCTCAACAAAACGCTCGGCAAAACGCCTCAAGAGAGCAATGTTGCGCCGATCATTGAAAATAATATCGGCATATAATTCAGGGTCTTGAGCAAAAAGTCGCCCTACCATGGCTAATTCAAGACGATAAATCGGAGAACTAAAGTTTGTGAGTAATTGTAGATCGGGATTTTCATGTTGCAAATGCGAACCATAAACAAAGGTATTAAAGTGGCGCATCACCTGAATAAATGCCATGGCCGAATCGTGCGCTTCAGCCGTTGACTCTTGCACCTTGGCACCCCAGATGATCATTTGTTCAATTAACCAATGATAGTGCTCTGCGCCCCGGCCATCACAAACCACAACCACCTGCTTAACCATACCAACAGAATCAGGGCCAAACATAGGATGTAACCCCACCACAGGTCCAGTATGCTGAGCTAGCATAGCAGTTAAGGGGGCTTGTTTAATACTGGTAATATCTGCAAGCACGCAATGTGGCGGTAATGAGGGGAGCTGCTGGATAACCTTTTCAGTCAGTGTAATGGGTACACAAATCAATACTAAATCAGCCTGAGAAAAATACGGCTCGGCACTCCCCCAATCTTCCTTTTCAACCACACTTACCGAATAATGGCTGCGTCGAAATAACTCGGTAAAGATGCGGCCAAGAGCACCGCCGCCCCCCACAACAACCACGTTGTTGATCCCCGGCTTCGCTTTTAAAAATTCGCCATCTTGAGTGGCATAGGATTCTCGCATGATGCGGCGCAATAAATCCTCAACCATATTCGCCGAGACCCCCTCCTGCTCGGCCTGCTGACGGCGCTTAGCGATGAGCTCGGCTTCGCGCTCTGGCACGTATATAGGCATCCCCGTTTGGCTTTTTACTTTGCCGACTTGAGCCGTTACCTCGGCACGGCGACGCAGTAAATCAACCAGCTGGGTATCCAACTCGTCGATCTGCGCCCGTAACGCTGCCAATTTAGCCGCTGGTGTTTGGTCCATATCAATGCTGGCTGGTAAATTTACTTTGGCGCATCGGCAGAACCGTGATCAGGCGTTCTCGCGCTTGTGAAATAACCGCTTCGGTGGTCGCCCAATCAATGCAACCATCAGTAATCGAAACACCGTGCTGTAGCGCTTCACGAGCTACCCCGTCGCTTTTCTGGTTGCCCGCATTAATATGGCTTTCCAACATAATACCGATAATGGACTGATTCCCTTCCAGGATTTGATTCACCACGTTTTGCGCAACCAAGGGTTGGCGACGATAATCTTTCGATGAGTTGGCATGACTGCAATCGACCACCAAACTGGCAGAGAGATTGGCTTCTTTTAGCTCACGCTCACATTCAGATACACAGACACTGTCATAGTTTGGCTGTTTGCCACCGCGCAAAATAATATGTCCGTCTGGGTTGCCTTGAGTTTTAATAATACTCACCTGCCCTTGTTTGTTGATGCCCATGAAACTGTGCCCAGAGGCCGCGGATTTCAGTGCGTTTATCGCGATTTCTAAACTTCCGTCGGTACCATTCTTAAAGCCTACTGGCATCGACAAACCACTGGCCATTTCACGGTGCGTTTGTGATTCACTGGTACGCGCACCAATGGCGGCCCAACTAAATAATTCAGCCAAATATTGCGGGCTAATCGGATCCAGCGCTTCAGTCGCAAGTGGCAATTCAAGCTCGGCTAACCAAATCAATAGCTCACGGGCTTTACGCAACCCCGCTTCAATATCAAACGTACCGTCTAAATGTGGATCATTAATCAGCCCTTTCCAACCGGTTGTCGTGCGCGGCTTCTCAAAATATACCCGCATGACTATATATAGACTGTCTTTGCAGGTTTCGTGTAATTCTTTTAGTTTGAGCGCATACTCTTTCGCGGCTTCCGTGTCATGGATTGAGCAGGGACCGCAAACCACTAGCAAGCGATGATCGCGTCGATGAATGATATCGGAAATAACCTGTCTTGATTGTGCGATGGCGTGTAACGCCTTGTCGCTTACCGGCAACTCACGCGCGAGTTCCTCAGGTGTCAGCAAGACTTCTTCTGAGCTGACATGAATATTATTTATGGTGTCCTTGAACATTGGGATCTCAATAAAAATTAGAAAATAAAAGCATTAATTCCATTGCAGCGAATGTGCGAGGGTGAGGCGTTCTGTCTTTGTATTATTATGTTTACAACCAGCCTGTAAACATTTGCCAGCAATCCTTGACTTTTTATCAATTTGAGCACTGATAAGCAAGTGAAATCCGGTAAAAGACGAAGTTTATTTTATTTACTAAGGGTCACGCGCTGCAATCAGGATCCGCTTTCGTTAAAGTGGGCGAGAAAGCGCATGTTTTTAACGCAGGCTGTAACATTGGATATAGCTTAGATTACATGTTTTTGAAGGGTATAAAATGGTGTGCGACTAGCGCATGCTAGCCACACAATAAGTAGTTTTAGATTGTCTAACCCGCTGCTGGATAAACGTAACTGGCTTGGATCCCCAGCGGAATATCTAAGCCCCAATAGGCGAGCAAGAAGACTGTCCATAATAGCAAGATGGAAATACTAAACGGTAACATCAAGGAGAGTAATGTGCCGATCCCTGTTGACTTAACGTACCGCTGACAATACACCACCACCAAGGGGAAATAAGGCATCAGTGGGGTAATAATGTTCGATGACGAATCACCTAAACGATAAGCCGCTTGGGTTAAATCTGGCGAAATATTTAATTGCATCAACATAGGTACAAAAATGGGTCCTAGCAGCGCCCATTTCGCCGACGATGAACCAATAAATAGATTTACAAACGCGGTAAGGAAAATAATCCCCACGATGGTCACCATACTTGGCAGCGCCATAGCTTTAAGCACTTGAGCACCCTCAATGGCCAATAATGCGCCTAAATTAGATTTTCCAAACGCATCAATAAACAACGCGCAGAAAAATGCCATTACAATGTAGTAACTCATGCCCTGCATTGCTTTGGTCATGCTGTCGATCATATCTTTGGTTTTGGTGTATGTGCCTGACATATAGCCATACACAATACCGGGCAGCAGGAACAACAAGAAAATTAACGGCACAATCGATTGCATCACGGGCGCGGCAAAACTGGTTAATTCGCCGTTGGCGTCGCGCATCGGTGAATCGGCTGGATACAAAATGAGCACTAAGGCAATGATACCCAATACCATGGTCGCTGTAGCAAAACGCAGGGCACGCGTCTGGCGTGGATCTAAGTCGTCAAACTTCGGGATATCTGCCGGGTCACCATCAACCTCAACGTCTTTTAAGCGCGGCTCAATAACCTTATCCGTTAAATACCAGGCTATACTGACAATCAACAGAGTCGAAGCACTATTGAAAAACCAATTGTTCAACGGATTAATTTGGATGGCTGGATCAATAATCTGCGCCGCACTTTGCGTAAAGCTTTGCAGTAAAGGGTCAATCGCAGACGGAATAAAGTTGGCACAAAACCCACCGCTAACGCCGGCAAAGGCAGCCGCGATACCGGCCAGAGGATGACGCCCCATGGCATAGAAAATAACCCCAGCTAGCGGAATAACCAGCACATAGCCAGCATCTGTCGCGGTATGACTGATGATTGCCACTAAGACAACCATCGGTGTCAATAAACTTTTAGGTGTCGCATCCAGCATACGCTTTAAACCGGCACTGATAAAGCCCGAATGCTCTGCGACCCCGACCCCCAGCATGGCGACCAAAACAACGCCTAAGGGAGCAAAACCGGTGAAGATTTTGACCATGCGGCTGAGAAAATCAGCCATGGCGTCACCCGTCAAAAGATTATTAACCACAACGGCTTGGCCTGTGCGTGGGTCAATGGTATCGAAACTAACACCCGAGAGTGCAGCCGATAGAGCCCATACAATCACTAAACAGATAAAAAAGATGATCGCAGGATCAGGGAGTTTGTTACCGACGACTTCGACTTTGTCGAGAGCGCGGGTCACCCAAGTAGAGTTTGTTGTTGTCATAGGTTGCCTTACTTCTATTATTCTAGTTCTAAAAAGCCGCTCTATTTAACCACAGCTCTGCCCACCTGGCTATTTTATAAAGGTGGTTTTTGCCGGTACGTCTTTGACTACAACTGCACCAGCCGCAATGATGGCCTCATCGCCGATTCTAACGCCGGGTAAAATGGTCGCATGTGCACCAATCCACACACCATGGCCGATATGAATAGGCGCCACGTGTTGTAATCCCGTTAATCTGAGCGCAGGGTCCTTTGGATGAGTGGTTGCCGTAAGTACGCATTGCGGACCAATCAGCACATTGTTACCTAAATAGACGTCAGTACCATCTAAAATAGTTACCCCCTGATTGATAAACAGATTTTCACCTGCATGGATATTGGCACCATAGTCACAGTGGAAATTAGCTTCAACAATAGCGCCTTTGGCATGCGGCAATAACTTTGCAAGCACCGCACGACGCTCTGCTTTGGCATCAGGACTGAGCTGATTAAGTTGATAACACAACTGTTTGGCGCGATGTCGGCGCATTTTGACCGTGGGCTCATCGGGCGCGAGCGTTTGATATTCTGGCACATTAATAACCGATAACAATTAGTGGTTGGGGCATTATTTGCTTGTGGAGGGCTCGATGTCTAGGGTTAATCCTATGTTAAGCCGTTACAGAGATAGCCCCAAGCAACCCGAGTTCTTCCCACTTAACTTAACACCCAATGCTTTAGTGGATTTGGCCCTTGAGAAAGTGAGGTAACGCTCATGATTTTCCGTTGACGGGTTATTGGGTTTGTTGAACGCCACAAAAAAGCCCGCAGAATGCGGGCTTTCGAATTAGTTAACGTTAACGCAGAAATTGTTAATTTAGCTAAGCTTTTCTTTGATACGTGCAGATTTACCTGAACGCTCACGAAGATAGTAAAGCTTAGCACGACGCACGTCACCACGACGCTTGACTTCAATTGCTGAAATAGCTGGGCTGTGAGTTTGGAACACACGCTCAACACCTTCACCACTTGAGATTTTACGTACTGTGAAAGACGAGTGCAGGCCACGGTTACGCTTCGCGATAACAACACCTTCATACGCCTGAAGACGCTCTTTATCGCCTTCTTTTACACGCACTTTAACGATAACTGTGTCACCAGGGCCAAATGCCGGGACATCAGTTTTGAGCTGTGCTTGCTCAATTTTCTTGATGATATCTTGACTAACTTTACTCATCATATCCTCTCGTTCGAGTTAACTGTCATCTTGCTGCTTCCACGCTCGCTGAAATTCATCTAGCAAGCGTTTCTGCTCCTCAGTCAGAGCTCGATGATTAATTAATTCAGGACGTCGCAACCACGTTCTTCCGAGCGATTGCTGTAAACGCCACTGCCTGATTTTCTCGTGATCACCACTCAGTAAAACACTGGGTACGGCTTTATCACCTAACACTTCGGGCCGCGTATAATGCGGACAATCAAGTAGGTTATGGCTAAATGAATCTTGCTCTGCCGACTGTTGATGCCCTAGTACGCCCGGTTTTAAGCGAGCGACGGTATCCATCAACACCATTGCAGCAAGTTCACCACCACTGAGAACGTAATCCCCAATTGACCATTCTTCGTCAATGTGGGCTTCAATTACGCGCTCATCAATCCCTTCATAGCGTCCACACACTAAAATCAACTTTTCGTGCTCAGCTAACTGCTGCGCACCTTGCTGATCCAGCTTGCGACCCTGCGGTGACATGTAAATCACCTTAGCGTTATCTCCAGCAGCTTGTTTCGCTGCCAGAATTGCGTCAGTTAAAGGCTGAACCATCATTAACATGCCCGGCCCACCGCCATAAGGGCGGTCATCAACCGTGCGATGTCTGTCGTGGGTATAATCCCGTGGATTAAAATGCGCTAGTTCAATTCGACCAGACTTAACTGCCCGTCCGAATACACCTTCCTGAGCCATGTTGCTAAACATGTCAGGAAACAAGCTAACTAACCCAAACCAACTCGTGGTTGGCATTAAAATCCGGGGTCCCAATCAACAATGATTGTTCGCGCCTGCATGTCGACCGTTTTAATCACACTTTCGCGAATAAACGGCAGCATACGTTCTTTTTGACCAAAAGCGTCATTACTCCGGGCTTTGACTAACATGACGTCGTTCGCACCCGTTTCAAACATCTCTTTTACTGTACCTAACCCATAGCCTTGCAGAGTTTCCACCTGCATGCCTATCAAATCACGCCAGTAATAGTCGTCAGCAGATAACTCAGGCAACTGGTCTGCGGTTATTTGAATATCCAGATTCTTGATGCTTTCAGCATCGTCTCTGGTTTCAACTCCCACAATTTTAGCTACCAGTGTCTTCCCACTGAAACGCCATTGTTCAATCGTGTACTCTTTCTCACAGCCCAAATACCATGGGGTGTAATCAAAAATACCCGTTGATTCATCGGTATAGCTGTTGATTTTGACCCAACCTTTAACGCCATACGGCGCGCCGATTTTGCCTACCACCAGTCTGTCAGACGCGTGACTCATCTATACCTCTTAAGCCATTGCTTAAATGCTGCTTACGCAGCCGCTTTCTTTGCATCTTTTACCAAGCGTGCAACGCGGTCCGAAAGACCTGCGCCTTGACCAACCCAGTGCTCAACACGGTCTAGGTCTAAGCGTAAACGCTCAGCTTGACCTTGTGCAGTCGGGTTGAAAAAGCCGATGTTTTCAATAAAACGACCGTTACGTGCACGGCGGCTGTCTGCCACCACGACTTGATAAAATGGGCGCTTTTTCGCACCACCACGCTGTAAACGAATAATAACCATAAATGCCTCAACTCGTTGTAGCGTTACCGTTAACTAATTACCTTATTTTCAGGGCAAACAGAGCCACCCCAAAATTAAGGTCGCGAGATTATACGGGATTGAGCATTTATAGCAAGCTTTACGCACGTAAAAATTTAAAGTTTTCAGTGCTTAACACTGCACCCAAGAGAGACCGGATGGCTGGGTAGATTGCTTGCTTGTTGTGAGAACATGATTAAATTTGTCGACCCACGCGGTGCTAACCGCACGCTTGTTGAAAATAAAGTGCACGCCATTTTCGTGCAGCACCTCAGGTGCCACGCGCCAAAGCTGTCCGGTTTGTTCCAGCGCTTTTAAACATAACGCATGGCGATCATCAACCACAATATCGACCCGCTCGTTTTGCAGCAACTGCAAACGCTCACTGAGCCCAAAAGCGTGTACAAATTGGGTGGGGAATTGTTGTTGCAGCTTTGCCAACATAGGCCCAAAGTATCCATTCATATTCATCGCCACCGTCGCCCCCGCTGTTAACGCTTGTGCAAAAGTGATGTCTGCGCTCATGTGCAGCGCCTTATCGCGATAGGCAAAACCAATAGTTTCATTGCGATACGGTAACGAAAAATAAAAATCCTTTGCCCGTTGCTCAGTGAAACTGGCCCCTACAGACAGATCAAACGTCCCTTTTTGTAGTTCTCTGTGCGTGCGCCCTTCATTCATTTCAAGCACTGCAATTCGACATTGCATGGCGGTCAAAACGCGGTTTAATAAGCGGAAGTCTTCACCATCAAAACGCTCAGCAGAAAGCTGAAAGAAATAGGGCGGCCAGTCACCAGAAAACGATAAGACTAGCGCCCGCTCGCAGGTCGGGCTGAGAGCATTCGCAGAGGCAAGCTTGCTAAAAACCAGTAACAGAATGACTACAATACTGAGTTTCACAATGCCTCCATGGAACTATATCAACGTTAACGAGGTGGGAACATGCCACCTGGGCCACCAAAACCACCACCCGGTGGCATCATCCCTTTCATATTACGCATCATCTTTTTCATGCCCCCGCCGGACATTTTCTTCATCATTTTTTGCATTTGTGTAAATTGCTTAAGCAAGCGATTAACGTCTTGAATTTGCGTACCCGAACCGGCCGCTATGCGTTTTTTGCGCGAGCCTTTGATGATATCTGGACGTTGACGCTCGGCGGGCGTCATCGAGTTAATGATAGCTTCCATTTGATTAAATTGCTTATCATTTGCTTTGTCTTTTATTTGCGCAGACATATTGCCCATACCCGGTAACTTGTCCATAAGTGACATCATGCCGCCCATGTTACGCATTTGCTCCAACTGTTCTTTAAAATCTTGTAAATCAAAGCCCTTGCCTTTCTGAACTTTCTTGGCTAATTGCTCAGCTTTTTTCTTATCGACCTTGCGCTCAACTTCTTCGATGAGTGAAAGCACATCCCCCATCCCAAGGATACGTGAAGCAAGGCGTTCAGGATGAAATGGCTCGAGCGCATCCAGTTTTTCGCCCATGCCGATGAATTTAATCGGTTTACCGGTTATATGCCGGACGGATAACGCCGCACCACCGCGCGCATCGCCGTCGGCCTTAGTTAAAATAACCCCAGTCAACGGCAATGCATCATTAAACGCCTTTGCAGTGTTTGCCGCATCTTGCCCGGTCATTGCATCAACCACAAATAAGGTTTCAATGGGCTTAATGGCGCTGTGCAAGGCCTGAATTTCAGCCATCATCTCGCCGTCGACATGCAAGCGGCCGGCAGTATCCACAAGCACCACGTCGAAGAATTTCACTTTGGCATGTTCAATGGCTGCTTCAGCAATATCAACGGGCCGTTGCAATACTGTCGACGGGAAGAAGCCTACCCCCACATCGCTAGCCAGAGTTTCAAGCTGTTTGATCGCGGCAGGGCGATAAATGTCCGCACTGACCACGAGAACCTTTTTATTTTCCCGCTCTTTCAGGTGTTTAGCTAACTTACCAACACTGGTAGTTTTACCAGCCCCTTGCAGGCCAGCCATCAAGACCACTGCCGGCGGCTTGGCCGCAAGATTTAGCTTCTCATTTGCAGCCCCCATAACTGACTCAAGTTCAGATTGGACAACTTTGATAAACATTTGGCCTGGCTGAAGACTTTTCGATACCTCAGTACCTAAGGCCCGTTCTTTCACTTGATTAACGAAGGCTTTGACCACAGGCAAGGCGACGTCAGCCTCGAGTAAAGCCATCCGGACTTCGCGTAAGGTATCTTTGATATTGTCTTCTGTTAGCCTGCCTTTACCGCTAACATTTTTCAGTGTCTTCGACAGACGTTCCGTTAAATTTTCAAACATGACAACCGCTTGTTTCACTTGATTTGTCAGCAGTATACCGAAAATTCTTCGCCCACTAAATAAAAGCGTAGAAATTGCTCGATGCGTTGATTACTATCTAGCGTAGGAACTGAAAGATTACGTGGAATCCATTATTAGTATAACTGTTCATAGTCTCGCGTTCGTAGCCATTTTGGCATATGCCGTGGCTGCTTTGTTGTTAACGCAACAATTTTTTCAAAAGTCGACTACTTCACCAACTGTTGCACGTTGGTTTGCCAGTGGGGCTGCCCTTGCACATGTAATTTTGCTGTATTTATTGATTGCTGCTGGCGATGGGCAGAATATGAGTCTAACCAACGTTCTCACGTTGGTCGCTTGGATTGTGACAGTCTCAATTTTAGTCAGCAGTTGGTATTTCCGCAGCACCCTATTACTCCCAGTGGTCTTTGGTTTTGCCCTATTGTCGATTATTTTATCGCTTGCCGTGCCCGGTAGTTACGCAATCAGTATCGGCCTCAAGCCTGGATTGATCGTCCATATTACTCTGTCCTTATTGGCTTATGGTGCGTTAATCATGGTAATGTTGTACGCCCTTCAAGTTGAATACATTAATACGCGATTGAAACGCAAAGACAGCGATTTGCTACATTCTTCATTACCGCCGCTGATGATGCTTGATCAAATTTTAATTAAGCTTCTGTACACCGGTACGCTATTACTCTTGATTGCGATTGTCAGTGGCGCGGTGTTTTTAGATAGCATGTTCGATCGCCAACATGCACATAAAACAACGCTAACCCTTATTGCCTTTGGTCTGTATGTATTTACTGCGTTTGCAAACCACCGCTGGGGTTGGCGTGGGCGCCCAGTTTTCATTTTAGTCGCCATTGGCAGTGGTTTGTTGACACTGGCTTATTTTGGCAGTCGTTTTGTCCGCGAAATACTCTTGTAGTTAGCTGAGCACGAGCAACAATGTACTTGAACCGGACTACATCAACCTTTAAATTAATCCCTGTTTTGTTAGTAAAGGACCCTTAGTTGGACGCACTCACTACCAGTACGCTGTTTACTATTCTTGCCATTCTGATCCTCTGCTCGGCGTATTTCTCCAGCTCTGAAACGGGGATGATGTCGATTAACCGGTATCGTTTAAAACATCTCACCAATGAAAAACATCGTGCTGCATTGCGCGTGGAAAAACTATTGGCGCGTCCGGACCGTCTCATTGGCTTGATCCTGATTGGCAACAATTTAGTGAACATTGCAGCAACCGTCGTTGCAACCGAAATCTGTATGCGTTTGTTTGGCCCGATTTGGGGGCCGGTTATTGTTACCGTTGGTCTTACTCTGGTGATTCTGGTATTTGCGGAAGTAACGCCTAAAACCCTTGCCGCGCTGTATCCAGAAAAAATCGCCTTTCCCAGCTCACTGCTATTATTGCCTTTAATGACACTCATGTATCCGTTTGTATGGGCCATCAATGGAGTAACAAACGGGCTATTAGCACTGCTAAGAATACGCCCAACTGACGGTAGCGATGATTCATTGAGTCGCGAGGAATTGCGTACTATTGTGTTTGAAGCTGGCAGTATGATCCCCAAGCGTCACCAGGACATGCTGGTGGGGATTTTGGATCTTGAAAATGTTACTGCCGAAGACATTATGGTGCCACGCAATGAAATCTTTGCGATTGATGTTAACGACGACTGGAAGGATATTCAGCGCCAACTGGTTAATTCGCAACATACCCGTGTACTGTTGTATCGCGATACGATCGACGATGCCGTTGGTTTCGTGCATGTGCGCGATGCATTGAGGTTACTGTCCAAGGACCAGTTTTCTAAAGCGACTTTGATCCGAGCAGTTAGAGAAATCTACTACACCCCTGAGTCAACCAAGTTACATACCCTAATGTACAAATTCCAAGCAGAAAAAGAGCGGATTGGTTTGGTTGTGGATGAATACGGCGATATTCAAGGTCTCGTCACTCTCGAGGACATTCTCGAAGAAATCATAGGTGAATTTACGACCAGCATGATCCCAACGCACAGCAAGGAAGTGACCGTGCAACAAGATGGTAGCGTGTTAGTTGATGGCAGTGCTAACGTGCGTGAATTGAATAAAGAAATGAATTGGGAACTACCCACCGAAGGGCCGAAAACGCTAAGCGGATTGGTCATCGAATATTTAGAAGAAATTCCAGAATACAACGTCAGCTTCCGCTTGGCCGGTTATCCAATGGAGATTGTTGACTTGTCTGAAAACAAAGTGAAAACACTGCGCGTAATGCCTGAACTCTATAAGCCCAGTCTGACTTCGATTGATGCTAACAGTTAATTTGCGGTGCGCCGCGCTTTAATCTTATCTTTATAAAAACTAACGCGTTGATTGAGCAGATCCAATTTATCCAGCAGCACTCTCAGATCATCGTCGTCTGCTATATCAGCTTGATTACGGTGTTGCTCGAGCGCTTTTTTTAGCTGCTCTGGCAATGCCAACACGGCTTTGCTTGTCATTGGATGGTTACTTTTCTAACGTCAAAGGTTGCAATACCCTATTATCGGAAATTAGGCCATTTTCTGAATGGTTAATTGTGCTGTTGATTCAATTCAAGCAAATGACCACGCGCACTGGCGTTATTGATATCAATGACCGCAAATGCGCTGGTAGAGAATATGGGTGGCGTATCCAAATGCGCCAGCTCTGCGGTTAGAAAGCTGACCATCGGCATGTGACTAACTAACAGCAGGGTTTGTCGCGGTGCGGTTGCAGTCTCTGTATAACCAAAAACTAAATTTCGCGCTGCAAGTGGCGAACTCATGGGAGTAATGTCAGCGCAGTCGACCCGCTGTTTTACCGCAATCCGTATCGACAAAACATCAAAGGTTTGCTGCGCCCGACGATAGGGGCTTACGAGCGCCACATCAATTTTTTGGCTGGGCAAAAACTTGGCCATGGCAACACTCGCCAAATGCGTTTGGTGACGCCCACGCTCCGTCAACTGACGTGACTTATCATCAATCAGGGCAGCCTCAGCTTCGCCATGTCGAATAATAATGACCCGTGTTGTTGCATCTTCTTGAGCAGACATAACGCACATCTTTTTGCTGCTATTCAATACTCGCAAGTGTAGGCATATTCACATGACTTTAGCAAAGCCTTTTATGCGATTTATCCGTTTTATTTGGCCCAGCAGATTGTAACTCAATTTAACTGCGCTATGCTGTTGGGACAGCAGCAACATGCAGGTATGCAGTGACAACCCAAAAAATCGTTTCGTCGAGTCAGGTTTTAGCGAATGGTGCAGAGATTCTCTGGCTTCAAGGCGATGACACCGAAAAATCAGCCATTGCGATTAGTGTTAAGTGTGGTCACTTTTATGATGACAAAGATTGTCCGGGTCTCGCCCACCTGTTAGAGCATATGCTATTCATGGGCTCAGAAGGCTTTCCCGCCCCGAATGCGGTGCTGCAGTCTATCGAGATGCTAGGCGGCCAGTTAAATGCCCATACGGGTACCGAATTCATGACTATTCACAGCCGGTTTTCTGCTGCAGATATAGCGCAAGTCGTCGACTTATTGAGCGCAATGCTGAGCGCGCCCCTCCTTCGAACAGCCGATATAGAGCAGGAAATTGCTACCATTGATGCGGAATATCAATACAAGCGCAAAGATGACTTGCGGCGGCTCTATCAGGTACACAAGGAAACATGTAATCCAGTTCACCCGTTTAGCCAGTTTTCGGTGGGTAATGCGGAGGTATTCGCGCAATTCACCCGTGATGAACTGCGTCACAAGCTACAACAATTACATCAACGCCAATTTCGCCCAACACAGTGCAAGATCGCAGTAGTGAGTGCTGCTCCGCCGTTTCGTGCACTCGAACAGCTGATGATCGGCCCGCCCTATTCCACCGATGTGCCTGCAATACAACTTGCCTTACCCCCGCTCTACACCGATAAGCAAAAACAAGTGCTTATTGCAGTGCAGTCCTTGTCGGAGGCACGCCGATTAATTATCACGTATGCATTAAGTGAACTTAGCGCTAAAGATATCGAAGCACTTGGTCTGATCAGTCATTTGCTTGGTGACGAAGGTCCTGGCAGTCTGCTGGCAGTGTTAAAATCCTATGACTGGGTGATATCACTCAGTGCTGGAGGCGGCATTGAAGGAGCTAATTTTAAAGATTTCAATATTAGCTTACAGTTGACCAGCGAAGGTACTGAACATGTCGACGATATCGTTCACTGTGTAACTCACTATATCGAATTAATCCGCCAATCCGACACGCTGGAATGGCGACTGCGCGAAAAAAATCAATTAGCCCTGCTAATGGCTTCAAGTGCCTCAATCGGCGCGGATACTGAAATTTGTAGTCTGATGGCTGAGGGCTTATTTCGCTTCACGGTTCCAACCTTGCTGCAATTACAATTTGGCAATGTCGTTTTTAGTGTTGCTGATGTGGCCTCATTATTACGCCAATTTAGTTTGACTAACTTGCGGATAAAGCTGATCAGCCATGCCGTTAGCGGGGATAAAATAGCCCGTTGGTATCAAACGCCCTATCGCCTTATGTCATTGTCACTGCAGCAATTAGAGCAATGGTCTCAACCTCACAATGCAGTTATTGACCTAGCACAACTACGTTTACCAGACCCAAACCCGTTTATCGCCACAACGACTGAGCGCCGCAAGAAAACGCCGCTCCCGACAATACCTGAGCGACTGTTTACAGCGCAAAATTGTGAATTGTGGGCGGCATCTGATCCTGCTGACGATAGTGCCAAAGCGGATGGCTATATTTCTCTGGAATGTCCTGCCAACGCCGAAGGTGTGGAAATGTTAGCAGCCAAACGTTTGTGGCTCGGCTGTTTAAATGATCATGTACAGCAACGCTACTATGCTGCCGAAGTCGCGGGGCTTAGTTATCGGTTGTATGGACATCAGGGTGGATTAAGCCTGCACACCACAGGTTTCGCTTTCAAGCAAAAAAGCCTCATGCTGACCTTATTTGCAGAATTATTTGAGCGGCACGATTTCAAAGCCACCTTTGCGCGTATAAAAGCACTGCAACTACAAGGCTTACGCAATAATCTTCTGAACAAACCGGTAAACCGCCTGTTTACTCGACTGGGTGTATTGATGCAACGACACAGTCATTCGCCTAGCGACGTAATGACCGCCATGCAAGCCTTGTCACTAGAGCAAGTACAAGCAGCATGGCACTCATTATTAGAAGACTGTTACTTGCAGGGTTTCATGCATGGCGGATGGCGCGTAGAGGATATTCATGCCGTTGGTGAGGCTATCGCGCGCTACAGCGCATCTGCAACAACCATATCCACGCTTAGTCGTGATGTCGCCAAACTGACGCCGGCTAAGACTTACTATCAAGCGGTTGAAAACTGCCATGATGAAGCTGCTGCCTTACTCTTTCTGCAGGCCCCAAGTGATAGTATCGAGGACACCGCATTAACCATGTTATTGGAGCAAATGCTCGCTACGCCTTTTTTCGACTCATTACGCACGCAAAAGCAACTTGGCTATGTGGTTGGTAGTGGTTTTGTTACGCACAATAGTCATCCAGGTATGGTCTTTTATGTGCAATCCCCAACCCACGATGCTAATACCTTAGTGCATGAAATTACTCACTTTTTAATCCAGCAAATCAACAACATTGATTATTACCAACGCTTTTGGCCACAAATCCGCAATAATCTGATCAGGCAACTGTTAAGTCCCGACCTCAGTAGTAGCGCCAGAGCCCAACGATTGTGGATTGCATTAGGTACTGCAGCGCCCAATTTTGATCGTAACACTGCAATTGCAAAGTCCATTCAACAGCTCTCCTTTTCCCAGTTAGTGACTCACGCGAAAGCCATCCAGCAGCGAGAATTGTTTGGTGAAATGGTGCTGTATTGCGCCGGAAAATGGTCAACCGATGCGCAGTTTGCTAGACGCAGCAATACCATCGAAATAAGCGATATCGAGACATTTAAAGCCAATATCAATTATTGAACAAATTCATCTGTTTATGGATTAGGCAAAGTCTGCGCTAAAGCAAGAAATAACTTGTAGAGTTAGGCCTCTCTTGGCATATTTAACCTTTAAACCGTATTACCCAATTTTTTTACAATAATTATAAGGCAGCTTGAGTTGTCAAAGGCGTTTAGTGCAAAACCATAGCACCTCAACATTACGGCTAGTACCAATCATACTTACTTTCCTCTTTTGGGCGGTGAGCACAGCGTCTTTTGCACAAAATTTTAAGCCGGCATTTGTCGGCACCGATCTTCAAATAGCCTCAGTTGAAAGCATCACCGAAGACGCGCATGGTTTTATTTGGACCCTTAGTTCAAAAGGGATTACCCGGTATGACGGCTACAAACTTACCCTGTTTGAGCACATGCCAGATGACCCAAATTCATTGCAAAATGGCGTTATTGAAGTACTACTAGCAGACCAACTCGGGCGTATATGGATTGCCGGGAGTCAAGGTTTGGCGCGCTATGATGACCAATCAGAACAATTTATTCGCTACACCGCGCAGAATTCAGCCCTACTCAGCGCTGATATTAGCGCTCTGGCCCTCGGATTGAACGGCACCTTGCTAATCGCAGATAGTGATGGTCTATACCGCTACAACGTGAGTGACGATACGTTGCAACGTTTAGAAGCCAAAAACATCCCCCCCGCACAAATCAATTTCATTCATGAAGATAGTGAGAAAATTTGGCTCAGTACCAAAGAGCAAGGCAGCTATGCATTAGATAAGACGACGATGACCGTGTTTGATCTAAATGATGTCAATCCTTGGAATATCCAGTTCTATCAATCCTCTATCTATGCGGTACAGAACTATGCCGGCAGTGATTGGGTGGGCACATTCGAGGGGCTGTTCGAAGTCCTTGCCGATGGCAGTGTTAGAAATGTTCTGTCAAAAGATTTAGGCACCATTGAAGTCAGGGATATTCATATCGTTGAAAATGCTATGTGGTTAACAACCAGCAGTGGTATTTTAACCATGGGGCCCGATCGGGTCATCAAACAACGTCTGATAAACCCGACGGAAATAAACAGTCGCAGCAACTATCTGATGTCTATGCATGTAGACAACAATGGCGTGAAATGGGTTGGCACTTTCAGCGGGGTTTTTCGTGAGCTTCCCTACAATCGTGAAGCACCAACCTTAATTTCTAGCGTCAATGTAGACACGCGTGAATTTCAAATCGGTGAGATTTGGTCAGTTAAGCAATCCCGTAGTGGAGATGTCTGGTTTATTAGTTCGCCCGACAAGGTGATCCGCATGACAGGCACTGATGGCCCAAGTGTAGTGTTCGAAAATCTTGCTAACAGCCCAATTTGGGATCTGGTATTAGGCCGCAATAATGAAATTTGGTTGGCCTCGTCGAATGGGGTTTTTCAATTTGCGATGACCGCCAATGGCCAATTGGAAGAAATCAAGCATTTATACCCCGGCAGCCTGATAGATAAATTGTATGCTGGCGATCAAGCGTTATGGTTCTGGCATGACAATTACGATTTGGTGCGAATCGATTTAACGACTGGCGACGTAAAAACCATTGACGCGCCAAGTATGATTACCACAGCTATGCCGGTCGGTGAGGACGCATTAGGACGAATTTGGCTCAACTCCAACATGGGAGCGATTATTTATGAAACTAACACCTCGCTATTTGAGGCGCCGTTTCAGGCCGACGCTAATCATCCCCTGCATTCCGAAGAACTGCGCTATTTTTATGCCTATGCTGGGCATTACTATGTAGTCTCAGCAACACAAGGGATCTTCAAACTTGCTAAGGCCGACTTATCTGTGGTTGACCACTTGCCTGGTAATGTTAGTGAAGTCATGTCGGCAATTGGGCTCGACGATGCACTTTGGTATTCAGGCATCAAAGCGATACACGAGGTCAATCTACCACAGCTAGAGCATGGTTTATCTCTCACCTCTCAACTGTATAGTAATAACGAGCATTATGATGGCTCAATCAGCAAAGGCATTGATGGAGCCATCTTCTTTGGCGGTGAAAAAGGAATTACCCGCATTTATCCCTCTTATTTGTTACAGCCCACGATTAATTTGGGGATCGCAGAAGTTCCTCAGTTACTCAGCTTAAAAGTATTCAATACCGCCATCGAAGCGAACGACAAGACTGATGCAATCTTGCAAAAGCCCATCTATTTAGCTGACCAAATTAAACTCGAGCACAATGAAAAGTTCAGTATTGAATACGGCGTAATTAATCCTATCGATATTGAACAGACGCATTATCGTCATCGCTTAGCCGGTTTTGATGATGGCTGGATATACAATGAGACGAATCGGGTCGAGGGCTATAGCCGAGTCCCCTTCGGTAATTACCGTTTTGAAGTTCAAGCAAAGGTCTATGATTCAGAGTGGTCACAAAGCCGGACCCTCGACATCACAATTGCTCCCCCCATTTGGCTGCATCGGCATGCCATTGTGTTTTATGCATTCTTTATCGTTTTAATGACGATTTATTTAGTGCGTCAGTATCAGTCTAGAAAGGCCTCTCAATTAGCCATCCGAGAGAGTGAAGAACGCTTGAAACTGACCCTTTGGAGCAGTGGTGATGAACTCTGGGACTGGGATATCTATGGCGGTCAAGTTCATCGTTCGAATACTTGGGGTACGCTCGACTTTCCACAAGATGACATGCGTACCTCCAGCGCTTATGAGGCGAATATCCATCACAATGATATTGAGCGGGTTAAAGACGCTTTGCAGCAACACCTCGATGGTAAAACCGACTTTTTCGAAGTGGCTTACCGCGCCAAAACCTTCAAGGGTGAGTGGATTTGGTTGCTTGATCGCGGCAAGGTAGTGAAGCGAGACCAGCACAATAATGCCCTGCGTATGACCGGCACATTAAAAAATATCCAGCATCTTAAGCAGGCAGAAGAACAACTGTATTTGTTTAAACGCTCAATTGAAAACATCTCAGAAGGTGTTTTTATTACCAATACTGAGTTCCGCTTCGTCTCTGTCAATAACGCCTACTGCAAATACACCGGTGAAACCCGCGAAAAAGCCCTGGCGAGTTATCTATTCTTCCATCAGTACCCTGATGCTTTTACTGATGAAATCAAGAAAGCACTGCGCCAAAAAGGCAACTGGTCAGGAGAAGTGGAGTCGATACGGGCTAATGGTGAGCGTTTTGAAATTGAACTCAACATCGACGCGGTGGTCGGGGACGACGAAAAGACGAGTCACTATGTGGGTGTTTTTTCGGATATTACGTCACGTAAGAATACCGAAAAAGAACTCCTTAAGTTGGCCAATGTGGACCCACTCACGGATTTGCCCAACCGCTCATTCTTCCAAGCAAGTCACCATAACTTAGTGCGTAAAAATGTACCGCACACCCTGATATGTTTGGATATGGATAACTTTAAGAAAATTAACGACTCCCTGGGTCACCAAACCGGCGACATTCTGATCAAGCAAATTGCCCGTCGGGTGCAACGGATCACCGGAGCATCGGCAACCTGTTACCGCTTAGGCGGCGACGAATTTAGCTTGCTCATCGAAAACAAAGAAGATGTGCATACGGTCACGCATTTCGCACAGAGTATACTGGACTCGTTATCACGCCCCTTTGTAATCAATAAGCAGGAGTTTGTGCTTAGCGCCAGCCTCGGTATCGCATTCTACCCAGAAGACGGTCGCTCGCCACAGGAGCTACTAAAAAATGCTGACACCGCCATGTATTTTGCTAAAAACGGTGGTGGTAACAGTTACCAGTTTTTCAGTGGTGAGATGAATCAAAACGCGGTTCGTCAGCTCCAAATAGAGAACCTTATCCGACAAGGCTTGCGTGACAATTTATTTACCGTTTTTTATCAGCCTAAAGTTGATATCGCGTCGGGTAAGCTGGTCAGTATGGAAGCCTTAGTTCGCTTTGAACATCCCCAGAAAGGAATAGTTTCACCTAATCAGTTCATCCCTTTAGCCGAACAAACCGGCCAAATTGTAGAGATTGGCGAACAAGTATTGCGTCAGGCCTGTGAAGATACCAAGCGTTGGGTTAATGAAGGGCTATTCACTGGGCGAGTGGCCGTTAACATTTCGGCCAAGCAGTTTGAATTGCCAGACCTTGACGATCGCATTGAACATATACTCCGCCAAGTGGGTTTATCTCCCCTTCACCTCGAGTGTGAATTAACCGAGGGAACATTAATGGAGAACCCAGAGCAGGGTTTAAAATTAATGCAGCGCTTGCGCGAGAAAGGCATCCACCTTGCGTTAGATGACTTTGGCACCGGCTATTCGTCATTGGCATACCTCAAACGCTTCCCGCTTAACACCCTAAAAATCGATAAAGCCTTTATTGATGATATAGCAGAAAGCAGCGTCGACCGGCACATGGCCGCGGCAATTATTAATATTGCCCACAACCTCGGTCTGAAAGTTGTGGCTGAAGGTGTCGAGCAAGAGAAACAACTGTCAATTTTACGTCGCTACGATTGCGAGATGTTGCAAGGCTACTTGTACAGCAAACCTTTAAGCGCGGAAAAGTTTGAAAAACTGCTTAGAGAAAACCAAAAACTTCATCAATTAATTGGCCAAAGTAAAGTTTAAGTGATTGTTTTAAAAAACCTTATTTCAATTTAATCGCCACCCTTTTTGTTTCCAAAGCTGAGTCAACCCCCTCCCTTTTATCAACTTGGCACACTTTTAGCTCCTATCAGGCAGCGCGCCATATAAATGGCGTGATAACCAACAATTACGTAAGACTAAAAGGAGTCAACCATGTTGAAAGCGTTTGCAATAGCACTAGCGATGACCACTGCACAACCAGCAGTAGCTGCGGACAACGACGGTGCCAAAGCGCCAACAGTGAGTAAGTCTATTGTTGTAGTAGAAAAGCCAATGGGCAAAAAACGCCCTCGAAACACGCGTTTCGACTAATTTTGGCTATGAAGGAAGCATTATTTCTAGGAAAGAACTTTGGAGAGAGGCTATGCCTCTCTTTTTTCTAACGGCTAAAGGCCAGTATTAGGCCAGTAAACTAACATTCCCGAAACCGACTGCGCGGCGCCACGCGACATGCTTAGAGATACTAAACATAGGTAACGCAAAAGGGCCCAGAATCAAGCCTACGACTGCCCAGACTTTGGCATTGAGGCCTGATTTGAATGCATTCACATAGTAAAACAGTGAACTTAGCGCTGATACCAAAAACAACACAACTACCATTATGACCTCATTTCAAACGCGCGGGGTTAGAGAAAATAACGCCCACATAAAACTGGTCAAATTATACTCAAAAAAACCACAGATAATATGTTTTTTTAAGGCTTTTACGTAAAAAACCGGGCTTAACCCGGTTTTTTAACACATTATTAACAGGCGGCAAGCACCTATTTAACATCAATAGAAAGTTTTACCTTCGGCTGCCATATTGACTAACACTTCAGCTGGGGCAAATTTACCATCGATACTGTCTGCGTAATGCTGCAATCGCTCAACAACAAATTGAATACCTAAGCTGTCCATGTAGCGGAAAGGGCCACCAAGGAATGGTGGGAACCCAATGCCAAAGATTGCGCCAATATCACCATCCCGGGCATTACGGATCACCCCTTCATCGAGACAGCGTGCCGCTTCATTTAACATCATCAAGACACTACGTTCAGCGATTATTTCACCGCTAAGACGCTTCTCAGGGCTGATCCCTAATAGTTCATAAACTGATTCATCAACCTCTTTGCCGGGTTTCTTCCCTTCATACAGGTAAAAACCTTTTTCGTTTTTCTTGCCTTTGCGACCATCTTCTAAAACTTTATCAAACGCACTAGGAGCAGTAAAACGTTCACCAAACTGCTCGACTAGGAACGGGATGATCTTAGTTCCTACATCGATGCCCACTTCATCCAACAATTTAACCGGCCCTACTGGGAAGCCAAATTTAACTAATGATTTATCAACGTGCTCGATGGGCTCACCGCCCAATACCATGCACGCCGCTTCGTTCATGTAGGGTGCCAAGATACGATTGACGTAGAAACCAGCGCCGTCTTTAACCACAACCGGCGTTTTCCCCTGACGCTTGGCAAATTCTACCGTTGTAGAAATGGTTTGGTCAGAGGTTTTGTCATGAGCAATAACCTCGGCCAACGGCATTTTATCTACCGGCGAAAAGTAATGCAGACCAATAACGTTTTCTGGGCGAGCGGCTTTTGCGGCTATTTGTCCAATCGGAATAGACGACGTATTGGATGCGAAGATCGTTGTTTCTTGCCCCTCACGTTCTATATCGGCAACCATTTGCTGCTTGAGATTAAGATCTTCAAACACGGCTTCGATCACCATATCTACGTCTTTAAAGCCACTATAATCGGTCGCGCCAGTCAATAATGCTAATTGCTGCTGCATCTTCGACTTCATCAGGATCTTGCGCTTAACCCGCTTATTCAGAATGTCATAACTGTAACGGATCGCATTGGCGATGCCTTCCGGACGAATATCTTTGATCCGTGCAGGCACCTTCGCTTTGGTTGCGGTTACGTAAGCAATACCACCGCCCATCAGGCCGCCACCCAATACGCCCACTTTGCGTACTTTGGTCGGTTCAACACCTGCAACGCCCTGCTCTTTTTTCATTTCAGTTGTAGCAAAAAAGATATTGCGCAACTGCGCAGACTCTGGCGTCATCACGAGTTCACCAAAATGTCTGGCTTCAACCCGCAAGCCATCGCGCATACCGTCGCTAATACCCGTTTCAATGCAATCAATAATACGCATCGGTGCCGGGTAGTTACCTTTGGTCTTAGCCAAGGTCTGCTTGCGCGCCTGACTAAATAGCGTATTGCGCCCAAAAGGCGTTTCCTCGAGCACGCGATTGACCATCGAAAGCTTAGGCTTCTCGCGATTCGGCTTTGATTTTTTCGCTAATTCAACGGCCACATCAAATAAAATAGATTGCGGCACCATATCATCGACGATACCGTATTTTTTTGCTTGTTTTGCCCGTGCTGGCGACCCTGTCAGCATCATTTTCATGGCTTGCTGAATACCGATCAGACGCGGTAAACGCTGAGTACCACCGCTGCCGGGTAATAATCCTAATTGCACTTCAGGTAATCCAAGCTGGGTCTTATCCGAATCACTGCATACGCGATAGTGGCAAGCTAAAGCCAGTTCTAAACCACCTCCAAGCGCTGGCCCGTGGATTGCGGCGACAAAAGTCTTAGGCATATTCTCAATGCGATTAAAGACATCCTGACCGCCTTTCGATAGTGCCTCAGCATCTGCCGCAGTCTCGCATGCCGCTAACATGCTAATATCGGCTCCGGCTACAAACGAATCAGGTTTGCCACTTTGTAGAACCACCCCTTTGATGGCGCTATCCTTTTCGATTTCATCGAGCATGGCGGTGATCTCTTCACCAAATGCCTGCTTTAACGTATTCATGGACTCACCTGGCACGTCCATGGTCAATACGGCAATCCCGTCTCCACGCTTGTCTAAAGTAAATGCACTTGCCGTCATTATTCTGTCTCCACAATCATTGCTGCTGCCAGACCACCTGCTGCACAAGCGGTCAACAATCCAGTACCACCACCGCGGCGTTGCAGTTCATTGAGCATTTGGGTGATCATACGTGTGCCCGTTGCTGCAAATGGGTGCCCATACGCCAAAGAGCTCCCCATCACGTTAAATTTGTCCATATCAATCTCACCCGTCGCTTTTGCACGCCCGAGCTTTTCTTGGGCAAATTTATCGCTGGCAAACATTTTCACATTTGCCAAGGTTTGTGCGGCAAATGCTTCATGCATTTCAATCAGGGTTAGATCATTTAAGCTCATACCTGCACGATCCAACGCCATTGGTGTGGCATATGAAGGCCCCATTAGCATGTCTTCCCAAACATCTATCGCAGCAAATGCATAACTTTTAATATAGCCGAGCGGCGTGTAACCAAGCGCCTTTGCACGGCTCTCAGTCATCATTAATACTGCTGATGCACCATCAGTCAACGGCGTCGCATTTGCCGCAGTCACGGTGCCATGCTTGCGATCAAAGACCGGCTTCGGTTTGGCATAACCTTCCAGTGTTGAATCAAAACGTACGTTATTGTCGCGTTCCAAAGCCCCTTTAAAAGGTTCGGCATAAGCAGTCATTACTTCATTCGCTAATTTACCCTCTTCCCAACTCTGGGCTGCCAGCGTGTGGCTGCGGTGCGCGAGTTCATCCTGTGCTTGGCGAGTAATACCATGGGTTTTGGCCATTTGCTCTGCGGTTTGGCCCATCGAAAGACCAGTAGAATACTCAGCAACCGCTGGTGGTACAGGCGCCAAATCTCGGATCGACAAACGGCGGAAAATTGCAAATTTTTGGCTGAACGTTTTAGCTTTTTGCAGATCGACCAGCGCTCGTGCCAAATTCTTTGAAACCCCAATGGGTGATACCGAGGTAGAGTCTGCACCACCGGCCACGCCAACACTGATATTCCCAGCTAACATCGATTCAGCGATATTAACTGTGGATTGAAAACTTGTCGCACAGGCTCGTGACACGCTGTATGCGTCAGTTGCCACCGGCATATTCGTACCCAACACAATTTCCCGCGCAATATTCGGCGCTTCTGGCATTTGGACAACTTGCCCATACACCACTTGCTCAACCCACTGCGGATCAACGTTGTTACGGATCAAGAGTTCATTCACCACCATTTTACCCAGGTCAACGGCGGGTACACCATGAAAGTAGGTCGCCATTTTTGCAAATGGGGTTCTGAGTCCTGCAACTATTGCGATGCGGTCACCGTCACGGGTTGTCAGGTTCTGTTTAGTAGCCATATTCCGGTCCTATAATAATTCAAACCAAGTGGTCTGACCTGTAGAAGTGTGCTGATTCTTACAAAGTGTGAGCGAAATTTCAACGACTATTCGAATTACCTCGCAATTCTTCCATTAGAGCATAGTGGCTATTTACAGATTTTGCTGTTGAGATTTATGCCAGAATCCCTATATCAAGCAAATCGAAATAGAAACAGATTAATCGTAGTACTCGTGCTACCGAACGTATTATTGTGGACAGTGAATGAGCGTTTGCCTACATCTATGCAGAAGCACAGAAAATTGCAACGGTTAACCTGAACCAATAAGCTTTCTTGTTGACAAAGGAAAGCGCAAACATCTCGCGTTAGTGAAAAAAGGATGTCATCGATGGCAGTTTCGCAGTTTGAACAATTACAACAGTATTTAGATTCGCAAATCATCGGGCAGCAAGAATTGACCCGCAATATCTTAATTGCATTATTGGCTGACGGACATTTGTTGGTTGAAGGTCCCCCAGGGCTTGCGAAGACGCGTGCAGTCAATGCACTAGCAGATGGCTTAGAAGCCGATTTTCACCGTGTCCAGTTTACTCCTGATTTGCTGCCAGCCGATTTAACCGGTACCGATATTTATCGCCCAGAAACCGGAGAGTTTATTTTCCAATCAGGTCCCCTCTTCCATAATCTGGTTTTAGCCGATGAAATTAACCGGGCTCCAGCGAAAGTGCAAAGTGCACTGTTGGAAGCCATGGCAGAACGACAAATAACGGTAGGTAATAAAACCTATCCGTTATCGCAACTTTTCTTGGTTATGGCCACACAAAACCCATTAGAACAAGAAGGCACTTACCCGCTACCGGAAGCTCAATTGGACCGGTTCTTGATGCACATTGAGATCACCTATCCAGACGCCGCAAGTGAACTACAAATCTTGCGTCTAACCCGCGACGAAGCGAAACATGCCGTGCGTAAGCCTGACCAGAAAATCACTCAAGCGGTCATTTTTGCTGCACGACAAGAAGTCCTCGGACTTTATTTGGCGCCTTCGCTGGAAGAATATATTGTGCAACTGATTATGGCGACGCGCACACCCGCTAAGTTCGATCCCGCGCTAGCAAGCACCATTGAATTTGGCGCAAGTCCGCGTGCGACCATTGCACTCGAACGCTGCGCCCGAGCTCACGCTTGGCTCAGTGGCCGTGACTTTGTCGGCCCTGACGATATACAAGCGGTGTTTCACAACGTGATGCGTCACCGCATCATTCTGAGTTATGAGTCGCAAGCCGAGGGCAATACCGCAAATCAAGTTCTGACTCAGGTACTAAATGCGGTGGCAGTACCCTAGGGACAGTGGCTATGCACCAAGATAAGATGCTTAAGCATTGGCTCGATGAATATCTGACGGATGGTGTTCATTTAAGCGCAAACGAGTTAATTCGTTATCGCCATCACGTACAGAAGATCAATCTTAATCCCTCGCGAACGCCAGCCGCACGCTTGGCGGGCAGCTATGTGTCTAAGTTAAAGGGACGCGGGATGGAGTTTGATGAATCGCGGCATTATCAAGCTGGCGATGATATCAGGGCCATTGATTGGCGGGTAACCGCACGTACCGGTAAAACCCATACCAAGATTTTTCGTGAAGAACGTGAACGCCCTGTATATATTGTGACCGACTTATCGAACTCCATGCAATTTGGCAGCGAGTTTATGTTTAAGGCAGTGCAAGCGGCACATATCAGCGCACTCATTGCATGGGCCGGCATCGCACGTGGCGACAAACTAGGTGCTTTGGCATTTAACCAAGCCACGCACATCGAGTGTAAACCGAAAAGTCGTCAGACAGCAGTGCTCCAGTTGATCCATCAAATCATCGAATTACAGCAACAGGCAGTTACCCTCAAGCAAAGCAAGAGCGCAAATCAGCACCAGCTATTTAATCAAAACTGTGCGCGTTTATTGCGCCTCGCTAAGCCGGGTAGCCTGATCTGGATAGTCAGCGATTTTCATCACTTGGATGAACAAACGTTGCGGATCCTGGCCGATTTAAATCGCCATTCAGAAGTGCGCGCTGCGGCTATTTACGACCCGTTGGAATATCAGTTACCCGCCACGCAAAGTAAACAGCTGTTGACCATTACCGATGGCAAAACTAAACGTGCACTTACCCTTGGCGACTCAGCAGTCAACCAACGCTATTGTGATTGGGCAAAACAGCGTACAACACAACTCAGTGAGGCGTTGGAACGTACCAAAATTGCCGGCTTTAAGGTCAGCGCTGGAGTGCCGCTGTTAAGTCAGAATTTAACGCTTCAACCCCGTCACTATGTCATGGAGAGTCGATAATATGGATCCGCTCGCCCAACTCAATGATATCGCCTTAACCCACCCCGTCAGTTGGTGGCCGTTGGCTTGGGGGTGGTGGTTGCTGATCGGACTTTCATGCGGTGCGCTGGCGGGGGCGGCAGCCTATACTCTGCATCGCTATCGTAAATATCGCGTACTGCGCTTGGCGCGTCAACAAGTTCAACAGTTAGATATGGCGCAAGCGCCTTGGCAACGTGCACAACAAGTTAATGCGCTGCTGAAACAAACACTGATGCACTATTTTCCACAAGCACAACCACAACAGTTACACGGTCAACGCTGGATTGCCTTGCTACATTCCACCTTACCCAAACGGTATCAGGGAAAGTTTGCGGCCATAGCAACCCATAGCTTTGCTGTGCATTACCTGCCCCCGCAACAAGTCGACGCCGATACCGCACTCAGTTACCAACGTGCAGCATTACTTTGGCTCACAAAAACCAACCTTAAAGCTATCCCGGAGGTCGGTGATGTTTGAGTTTGTTTGGTGGTATGTATTTTTCGCCCTGCCTTTACCGTTATTATTTTGGCTCCTTCCAGCACGCAAGCAACAACAGCA
This sequence comes from Alteromonas sp. DYW1, assembly GCF_059752595.1. NCBI lineage: Bacteria > Pseudomonadati > Pseudomonadota > Gammaproteobacteria > Alteromonadales > Alteromonadaceae > Alteromonas > Alteromonas sp. DYW1. The sequence goes on from NZ_CM186038.1 coordinate 2,493,200, forward strand.
AAAAGCGCTCTTAATGCCGGTAATGCCGAATAATTTACCAGCTTCAAGCATATCCCGGTCGAGCCATTGGCTGGTTCGATGGCTGAGTGTTCTCGCATGGCTGGCATTGGTCACAGCTGCCGCTCGGCCGCAATGGTTAGGTGAGCCTATCAGCATTCCTAATCAAGCCCGTGAAATGATGTTAGCGGTAGATCTGTCTGGCAGCATGGAAACTAAAGACATGCAAATTAATGGTCGTCAGGTGGATCGACTGGTCATGATCAAAAGTGTATTAGAAGATTTCATCGAGCGTCGCGTAGGTGACCGCTTGGGCTTGATCTTATTTGCTGATACCGCTTATCTCCAAGCGCCATTAACCTTTGATCGCGAAACTGTCAGAACCCTGCTTAACGAATCGGTGATTGGATTGGTTGGAGAGCAGACGGCCATTGGTGATGCAATAGGTTTAGCGGTGAAGCGTTTCCAAGCCAAACAAGAAGGCAATAAAGTCTTGGTGTTACTCACCGACGGGCAAAATACCGCCGGCAACATTTCTCCGGAACAAGCGCTCGAACTCGCCAAGTCTGAAGGAGTAACCATCTATACCATCGGTGTCGCGGCCGACAGCATGGTAGTGCAAAGTATTTTTGGCAGCCGCCGGATCAATCCTGCACGAGAACTCGATGAGGGTATGTTAAACCGCCTCGCTAGCGAGACTGGTGGCCAGTATTTTCGTGCCCGTGACCGCGAAAGTTTAGAACAGATTTACCGGATGCTTGATCAACTCCAACCGGTTGCAGGTGAAGCCAGAAAAATGCGCCCCCAAACCAGTCTGTTTATGTATCCACTCGCACTATGCCTATTGCTTACCGTGCTACTGGCTTTAACCCCACTCATTCGGCGAGTCCTTGAAAAAATATTTGCCCAGCGCGCAAATAAGCAGTTAGGAGTCTCGTCATGACGGCATTGTTAACTGAATTTAACTGGCAAGATTTTCATTTTATTCGTCCCATGTGGTTGTGGTCATTGCTACCACTGGCTGCCCTGCAGATTGCACTTATCGTGTTATATCGCCAGCACAGTGGTTGGCAACAGGTGCTCCCGCAGCATTTGCAAGCGGTCATTCTGAGTGATGCAGGCAGCAGTAGCAACGGTCGTCGACCACCATTTTGGTTGTTAGCGCTTGCATGGCTACTAGCAACAGTTATTTTGGCTGGACCAACGTGGGAAAGACTGCCACAACCGGTGTTCAATTTAAAACAGGGCAATGTCATCGTATTGGATATGTCGCTGTCGATGCGGGCTACTGATATAGCACCCGATCGCTTAACTCGTGCACGTTTTAAAGCGATTGATTTAGTCTCTCAACTCGGCGACGGTGAAGTTGGCATGGTTGCCTACGCTGGCGACGCGTTTGTGATCAGTCCGCTGACTGAAGACGTTAATAATCTAATTGCGATGATCCCCAGTATCAGTCCTGAAATTATGCCGATACCAGGCAGTGCCCCCCTGCGCGGATTTGAGGTGGCGAATGAGTTACTGCAAAATGCTGGCTACCAGCAGGGGAATATTTTTTGGTTTACCGATGGAATGGAGCAACAACAGTTTAAGCAGATTGCTGATTTTGTTGAGAGCTCCCCGTTTACAGTGCATGCCCTAGCCATTGGCACACAAGAAGGAGCCCCCATCCGACAAGTCAACGGCGAACTTCTTAAAGATAGTCAAGGGGCTATCGTCGTGCCGCGCATGGATCCAAGCAGAGTCAGGGCCGTGAGTAGTCGCAGCGGCGGCGCATTTGCTCGCCTAAGTGCTAACGACAGCGATATTCAACAGTTAATCCAAGCAGGTAGTCGTTTTGTCGATGGAGAATCACTGGCTGAGAATGACAACCCAATGCAAGGCGATATATGGCGTGACATGGGAGCGTACTTAGTTGTGATACTGTTGCCGCTTGCTGCGTATGCCTTTCGCCGCGGTATTATCATGTGCATACCGTTACTCGCTCTCGGGGGACTTTCTTCACCCTCCCCCGCATTTGCAGAATCTGAAAACTCAACATCCAACTGGATAGATAGTGCATTCAAAACCGCTGATCAACGCGCCCAAAATGCTTACACGGAAGAAGACTTCAGTACCGCGGCTGATTTATTTACCGACCCCATGTGGCAGGGTGCAGCGCATTATCGCAATCAAGCCTATGCAGAGGCGCTTGAGGCTTACACACAGGTGGATTCGGTTGATGCGCTTTACAACCAAGGCAATGCATTAGCACAGCTTGGCCGCTTGGAAGAAGCTATCGAAAAATACGCCGAGGCACTGGAACGAGCACCGGAGCATCAAGCCGCACAAGAAAACAAGGCATTGCTCGAAGATTTGTTGGAGCAACAAGAGCAGCAAGACCAGCAAAATAGTCCGCAATCACAGGACCAAGATGGACAGAGTGACCAGCAGCAGTCGAATGATAATAGCCAGTCAGGCGGTTCTGACACGCAGCAAGACGATGGAAATGCAGCGCAAGGAGATAGCTCACAAAACGAGCAACAACAGCCGACGCAAAACTCAGATACACAACAATCTCAAAACTCAACTAATGAGTCAGAGCAAAGCGCGGAAAATTCGCCAACCAATGACGCTGAGCAAGCCCCCATGCGCGAGCAAGAGCCCGTTCCTGAAGAGAGCGAATCGAGCGGAACAGACGGCAACACGTCGCAGCAAGAAAACTCGGTAGCACCATCTGAGCCGCAGGCTAATGAACAAAATTCGGCGGCTAACCCGCAAGAGGGTCCTGCGGTGCAGGCTGGAGAAGACTCTTTAACTGATGAGCAAAAGGAAGAGCTGCAACGCATGCAAACCTTACTCCGTAAAATCCCTGACGATCCTGCATTCTTGCTGCAACGCAAAATGCAATTGGAAAGTCAGCAGCGACGGCGTGAACGCGCACCGCCCAGCCAAACGTCCGAGTGGTAGATTATTCATGGCTAGAAACAATTTCTGCAGTTTTCGTTTTAAGGCAGTACATCAATGACAGTAACTAGGATCCACAATACTATCTTACAGCGATGGACAATGACTCTATTGTTAGTGTGCGTTAGTTTTTTTGTCACCTCGGTCCAGGCTGACGTAACGCGCGTGACCGCGCAGGTAGACAAAAATCCGGTCATGCTTGATGAGTCATTCACATTAAGCGTAACGGCTGACGGCGATGTTGATCGAAATGCTTTCGATGCATCAATCTTGCTTAGCGATTTTGTGGTTGGACAAACCTCGGTCAGCAGCCAAACCCGGATGATTAATTTTGAAACCTCACGGTCGACCACATGGAGTGTGATTTTATTCCCTCGCGCAGTGGGTACTTATACTATTCCAGCTCTCACCATTGCTGGCGCCACTAGCGAACCGATAGAGCTCGACGTAATCGCGGTGAGTAATAACAGTAACCAAGAGACACGCGACATATTTGTAACCACAGAGCTTGACAATACCGAGGTATATATTCATCAGCAATTGATCTACACGGTTAAACTGTACCTCGCCAAAGATATTGAGCGCGGCAGCCTGCAGGCGCCAGAACTGATTGATGCAGAAATTCGGCAAATCGGTAAAGATGCTGAATATAGTGAGATTGTTAACGGCAAGCGCTACCGCGTCATTGAGCGCACATTTGCCATTATCCCGCAAAAGTCAGGGGACTACAGCATTAATGGCCCCGTATTTCAGGGCGAGGTCATTGCTAATACCCGCCAAAGCTTTGGTTTCTTTAATCGAACCCAAACAGTTAATCGTGTAGGGCCAGCACAAAAACTCACCGTACTACCAGTGCCAGATGTCGTCCAAGGGGCGTTTTTACCCAGTGAATTTGTTGATATTAGCGAAGAATGGAGTGGCGACATTACGGCGTGGACCGTGGGTGAACCCATCACTCGTACATTAACACTGACAGCGGTTGGCCTTACAGACGCTATATTACCAGAAATTGACGATCGCTACCCGCCTGCCATCAAAACCTACCCCGATCAAGCCAATAGCACCAGTGCCGAAAATGCACAAAGTATCGTTGCCCAGCGGGTTGAAAGCATTGCCTTGATCCCATCTAAACCGGGTAGTTTTGTATTACTTCCCGTTGAGGTTGAATGGTTTAATATACTGACCAAGCAAGTTGAAAAAGCGGTGCTACCGGCACGCACAATTACCGTGCAGCCAGCAACCACTAGTCCAACAGTAAGCCCGTCTGCCCCCGCCTCAGCATCCTTACCAGATGCAACAGCAACGAACGGGGGAACTCAGTCTAATGGGTTGGATACAGCTAGTCGTGCGGTCGTAAGTCAGCCGCCGCAGGCCATTTTTGAGTGGCGTTGGAATAATGGTTGGATGTGGACAACCGTCTTATTATCGCTAATCGCACTCGCTTTATATACGCGGCGTTCTGATGCCAATACCACCGCGCCAGCGCCCGTGCAAACAGGTATTTCAATGCCAGAAAAGCACTGCTGGCAGGCGTTGCAAGGAGCAATAAAACGCAATGATAAAGGTCAGATTCAACGCGCCTTACAAGCCTGGATAGAAGTGATTTCTGGCCAGTCATTTAATTCTTTGGCGCAAGCCCTAATCTGGATGAATGACCAAGAGCTTCAGCACCTCGTCAACCAGATGCTGCAAGCAAAATTCGCACAAGCGCAACAGCCATGGGATGGCAAAACCATGAGTCAACACCTCACGTCGTTGCGTCAACAGCGCGCAAATCAAACCGCCACAGAGTCAGCGCTATCTGGATTATACCCAACGTGAAAATTTGCACGATATAGCAACGCTAATTGACGTAAGAACGAATAAAAAACTCGGTTTTACCGAGTTTTTTTGTATAGTAAATAATAAACATTGTACTGCGTAGTTATTGGCGGGTAAGACCATCCAACGGGCATGGAAATCACGTTTAACGAATAGCTTATATGCTAACCACCGAGCAATCATAAAAGGTTATTGATGATACGATACGCCTATTCTATTGTTGCTTACAATGGATGCCATGGTAGCAATTTTGCGCAAGTAACCATTGAGTGAATACTTAATTTGGGAATTTTTCATGTTCTCGCGAAATAAAAAGCAAGCGTCTGCGGTCTCCTTAGACATGATAAATAAACAGCAGCGCTATGAAGCCTTAGTCAACGCGACCCACGCAGACGTGTATCGCTATGCTTATTGGCTCATCAGAGACAAATCGATTGCCGAAGATGTCGTGCAAGAGACCTATTTGCGTGCATGGAAATCACTGGACTCGTTACAGGACCCCAAAGCCGCAAAGTCATGGTTGATCACGATTTTGCGGCGTGAGAATGCGCGGCGATTTGAACGCAAACAGTTTGATTTAGTCGACATTGATGATGTTTCGGTTGCCGACGATAGTATTGGCAATGAAACTGAATTGGAGCATGCCGAATTGCGCCGACTAATGGCGAATTTAAGTGAAGAATACCGTGAGCCGCTGATGTTACAAATATTATTTGGTTACAGCGGGGAAGAAATTGCAGAACAATTAGGTCTAAATAAAAACACCGTGATGACACGTTTATTTAGAGCCAGAAACCAGTTAAAAGAGGCATTAGCAGAAAATCATGAAGCACGAGGTCACGCCCATGGATGATTTAGCATTCAGAAGAGCAGTATATGCTGATCCGAATACCAAAGATCCAGCGATCTTAGCGGCGGCAAATGCTGACCCTGCCAAAAAAGCGTTATTGGATGAATTAAAGGCATTGGATAAACAGCTTGCTAGTGCCAGTAAAGTACCCATACCTGAAGACTTGGCACACAAACTGATTTGGCAAGGCACCATCTCGGACTTTGCTCGCCACAAAAAACGCTCACGGATCTATCTTAGCCTTGCGGCTTCTGTGGCTTTTGTGGTTGGTTTGAGTTTTACCCTGTGGCAACAACATGCAACCTTAAATATCAGTAGTGAAGCTTTAGCCCACATGTATTATACCGAAGCGCAAGAAGCGCCGCGCGCCAGTAACGTATCGCTCGATTATGTGAATGATAAATTAGCCGGCTATGGCGCTTCATTAGCCAGTGAAATTGGGGTTATTAAATCGGCCAACTATTGTCGTCTGGATTCAGTTAAATCGCTGCATCTTATTTTGGAAACCGCGAGTGGGTTGGTATCAGTTTTTGTGCTCCCTAATGATCCTGAAATGGAAGTTCTCTCCACGTTTTCCGACACGCAGTATGCCGGGGAGATCTTAAAGCCGGAGCGCGCCAATGTTTTGGTCGTGGGTGACAAAGGGCAAGATTTAACCCCGGTAAAACACGAAGTTGAGCAAAAGCTTTTATTCTCCGCGTAACTTGCTAGTTTGCCATAGTATTGCTTGGCGTCAGCAAAATTATCACGCGGCTACCCTGCCCTGGTTATAGGCATTACTTCTCGCAAAGAGCGGCAGAGCCCCTCGCTGCGTTGTGCTCGGTCATCCATTCCTAAAAGGCCTTGGCAACGCGATGTACTCTGCTGCAAAAATTCCTGCTATGCTGGCACATTCCGAATAACAATAATGAAAAAACTATGGAAACCGGCACCTTAATATCTTTAGCATTGTATTTTATTGTCATGCTTGGCATTGGACTATGGGCCTACCGTAAAAACGAAGTCAGTGTGGAAGGCTATATGTTGGGTGGCCGCCAGTTGAGTCCATCGGTGACGGCATTATCAGCAGGCGCTTCCGATATGAGTGGCTGGATGTTAATGGGTCTGCCGGGGGCAATGTACATATCTGGGTTATCCGCCAGTTGGATTGCGATCGGCTTAAGTATTGGCGCACTGCTCAATTACCTGTTGGTTGCGCCCCGTTTGCGGGTATTTACTGAAGTTGCGCGCAACTCCATCACATTGCCTGATTTCTTTGAAAATCGGTTTAATGACCGGTCCCGTATCTTACGCGTGGTCGCGGCTGTAGTGATTGTCATCTTTTTTACCCTGTACACTTCGTCAGGATTAGTAGCTGGTGGCAAGCTATTCGAATCGTCCTTCGGCTACGATTACCAAACGGGCATATTCATTACTGCTGGTGTGGTAGTCCTGTATACCCTATTCGGCGGTTTTATGGCGGTTAGCGTTACTGACTTTGTCCAAGGTTGTATTATGTTTGTGGCCCTGGTTATGGTGCCTACAGTCGTTATGTTTGAATTGGGCGGGATTGTCCAAACCATCGATGCAGTCGCCGCGTTTTCCCCACACGCCTTAAGTTTATGGATAGATATGTCATCGGGTGAGACATTATCATTCATCGGGGTGATTTCGCTCATGTCTTGGGGATTAGGTTATTTTGGTCAACCGCACATTATCGTCCGCTTTATGGCCATTCGCTCAGTTGCGGACATCCCAGCCGCGCGGAATATCGGTATGAGCTGGATGATCATCTCATTGATTGGCGCTTTATCGACAGGTTTACTCGGCGCAGTATGGGTACAGGCCAAGCAAATCCCCCTCGAAGACCCTGAAACCGTGTTTATTCTGTTGGGTCAACTACTGTTTCATCCGTTGATTGGAGGCTTCTTACTCGCTGCAATACTGGCAGCAATCATGAGCACAATATCATCGCAATTATTAGTAACCTCAAGCTCACTGGCTAATGACCTATATGCCTCGCTGACGAATAAAGATGCCTCGCAAGCGCACTTGGTATTCGCTGGCCGGATAGCCGTGATTGCTGTCGCCTTGGTAGCTATTGTATTGGCCTTTGACCGTAGCTCCACGATACTGTCTTTGGTTAGTAATGCATGGGCAGGTTTTGGCGCGGCGTTTGGGCCACTCGTTTTGTTGTCACTGTTTAGTAAGAAAATGTCACGTACGGCTGCCATTGGTGGCATGATTAGTGGCGCAGCGACAGTATTGTTTTGGATCTACGCGCCGCTGACGCTAAATGGCCAGCCCCTAAGTAATGTAATCTATGAGATTGTACCTGGCTTTATTGTCAGTACACTGACTATTCTATTGCTCAGCAAAATCAAACCCTGTCAGGATCCTGAAGTAATGCACTTTTTTGCCGAGTTTGAGTTATCAATAAAGAAATAGGTAGAGAAAAAAGTTATTAGTAAGCCTTACATTTCGGCACAACCTCTGTGCCGAATATGGTAAAGTTCTATCTATAGAACTACTGGCTATATAGCAAATGGAGAACTGTCAGAGTATGACCGCAACAATCCCAAGCTTAACCCACTTAAAAGAACTTGAAGCTGAAAGCATTCATATTTTCCGTGAGGTTGCTGCTGAATTTGAAAACCCTGTAATGCTCTATTCAGTGGGTAAAGACTCCTCTGTTTTGCTGCATCTGGCCAGAAAAGCCTTTGCCCCAGGCAAAATTCCATTTCCTTTATTGCACGTGGATACCACTTGGAAATTCCGCGAAATGATTGAGTTTCGTGATCGCATGGCAAAGAAATACGATCTCGATTTGCTCGTGCACACCAACCCTGACGGGATTGCACAAAATATCAATCCTTTCGATCATGGCAGTGCCAAGCACACCGATATCATGAAAACAGTGGCCCTTAAACAAGCGCTAGACCAATATAAATTTGATGCAGCCTTTGGTGGTGCGCGTCGGGATGAAGAAAAATCGCGTGCCAAAGAGCGGGTGTATTCGTTTCGTGACGAAAATCATCGCTGGGACCCAAAAAATCAGCGCCCAGAGTTATGGAATATTTATAATAGCCAAATCAATAAAGGCGAGAGTATCCGCGTCTTTCCTATGTCTAATTGGACCGAGTTAGACATTTGGCAATATATTTATCTGGAAAATATTGAAATACCATCATTGTACCTTGCTAAACCCCGTCCGGTGGTTGAACGCGATGGTGTCTTGATCATGGTCGACGATGACCGCATGCCGTTGCGTGACGGTGAGACGCCTGAAATGAAGTCCGTACGCTTTCGCACCCTCGGTTGCTACCCTTTGACTGGCGCGGTTGAATCTGAAGCCAGCACCTTGCCTGAGGTCATTCAAGAAATGCTGTTGACCAAGACTTCCGAACGCCAAGGCCGGGTTATCGACCACGATTCATCAGGTTCAATGGAGAAGAAGAAAATGGAGGGCTACTTCTAATGGCTACTAACATTGTTTGGCACCAACATGAAGTGAATAAACAACGCCGCGCAGAAGCCCTTGGGCAAAAGCCACGGGTACTTTGGTTTACCGGGCTAAGTGGCTCTGGAAAATCGACGCTCGCGAATCTGTTGGAGCAAAAACTAACCGCGCAAAACAAGCATACCTACCTACTGGATGGTGACAACGTGCGGCACGGTTTGTGTGGCGACTTAGGCTTTAGTGCACAGGATCGCGTGGAAAACATTCGCCGTATTAGTGAAGTCAGCAAACTATTTGTGGATGCTGGATTAATTGTTATCACTGCGTTTATTTCACCGTTCCGAGCGGACCGCGATTTTTGTCGCAAACTATTGGCCGAACAGGAGTTTATAGAGATATTTGTAGATACACCGCTGGCAGTTTGTGAACAACGCGATCCTAAGGGGCTGTATAAGAAAGCGCGCAGTGGCGATATCAAAGACTTTACCGGTATAGATGCGGACTATGAAGCTCCACATAACCCTGAGATCCACCTTAATTATGTGGATGAGTCTGCTGAACTAACGGTCGAGCGCTTATATGCCGCGCTAGTTGAGAAAGGATTGTTGTAATGTCACAAAGCGAATTAATGGAACAGGTACTGTCCATTGCTAAACAAGCTGGCGCGAAGATTATGCAAATCTATGCACGTGACTTTGCGGTGATGGAAAAAAGCGATGAAAGTCCGTTAACCGAAGCTGATCTGGCAGCACACAATACTATTTGCTCAGGGCTGGCGGAAATTTCTGATTTGCCTATTTTATCCGAAGAGTCTGCTAATATTGCGTGGTCAGAGCGGCAACAGTGGACTCGTTATTGGCTTGTTGACCCGTTAGATGGCACTAAAGAATTCATCAAGAAAAATGGTGAGTTTACCGTCAATATCGCACTTATCGACAAAGGTGTGCCGGTCATGGGTGTCGTATATGCGCCAGCGTTAGAGCAGTCTTTTTTCGGTGTGCAAGGAGATGGAGCCTGGCGCGAAAAAAATGGCAAACGAGAGCGGATCGAGGCTAAACCCCACCAAGCTGGTGAAGTGTGGAAAGTAGTCGGCAGTCGCTCCCATCAAAGCCCAGAAATCCAGGCGTTGTTAGATGCTCTTCCAGGTGAGACTGAGTTAGTGGCCATGGGCAGTTCGTTGAAATTGTGCCTTGTCGCCTGTAACGAGGCGCACCTCTATCCACGCATTGGACCCACATCTGAATGGGACACTGCAGCCGCACATGCGTTTGTGTTAGCTGCTGGTGGCTCGGTTAGCGTATTAAGCGCCGATTCTCCAGCCGAAGATGTTCTCGCCAGCAGCCGGCCAGTGCTCAAGTACAATCAAAAAGAATCGTTACTCAACCCCTATTTTTTAGTGAGCTGTTAATCATGAATAGCGAAAGTGAATTATTAAAATCCGACATTCTCGAATATCTACAACAACATGAACGTAAAAATCTTCTGCGGTTGTTGACGTGCGGTAGTGTTGATGATGGTAAAAGTACGCTGATTGGTCGCTTATTACATGATTCGAAGATGATTTATGAAGACCAACTGGCTGCCATTACGCAAGATAGCAAAAAAGTAGGCACCACTGGCGAAAAAGTCGACCTTGCTTTACTGGTTGATGGACTGCAATCTGAGCGGGAACAAGGGATCACGATTGACGTGGCCTATCGTTACTTTTCCACTGACAAACGCAAATTCATTATTGCGGATACACCAGGGCACGAGCAGTACACCCGCAATATGGTCACTGGCGCGTCCACCTGTGATTTGGCCATTATCTTAGTCGACGCGCGCGGCGGGGTGAAAACCCAAACCCGTCGTCACTCGTTTTTGGTTTCTCTCCTCGGCATTAAACATGTCGTGGTCGCGATCAATAAAATGGATCTTATGGACTACAGCGAGTCCGTTTTCAATGGGATCAAACAAGATTACCTGGACTTCGCCAAGGCATTGGATATACCGGATATTCAGTTTGTGCCGATATCCGCGTTAGAAGGCGACAATGTTGTCAACAAGAGTGAGAATACGCCCTGGTATACCGGTGAGACACTGATGAATACGTTGGAGACTATAGAGATTGGTGAAGATGCTAATCACGAAGATTTCCGCTTCCCAGTTCAGTATGTGAATCGCCCTAACCTTAACTTCCGTGGTTTTGCAGGTACTATTGTATCGGGTGAAATAAAGCCAGGTGATGCAGTCACAACACTGCCGTCAGGTAAAACGTCCACCATAGCAACAATTGAGACCTTTGAAGGACAATTAGAGCATGCGTTTACCCCGCAAGCGGTAACCCTAACCCTGGCTGACGAGATTGATATTTCCCGTGGTGATATGATTGTCAAATCGGACAACCTACCGCTACATGCCAGTCGCTTGAAAACCCATCTGGTCTGGATGTCAGATGAGCCACTCATGCCGAATAAGCAATATAGCTTTAAGTTTGCCACCAAGGTGGTCACCGGCAGTGTTTCAACGATTGATTATCAGATTGATGTAAACACTATGGAACACAGTCAAGCGGTACATTTAAATCTCAATGAAATCGCTGTGGTTGATATTAAGCTCACCCAGCCGGTTGCCTGTGACCCATACACCCGCAATCGCCAAACCGGCGCCTTTATCGTCATAGACCGTTTGACCAATGGCACTGTAGGGGCTGGGATGATCATTGAGGAAAGTCAGGCAAGCACCACGAGTGAGCATAATTACTCTGAATTTGAGCTTGAATTCAATGCCTTAGTGCGTAAACATTTCCCACATTGGAATGCGATTGATATAAGTCAGAGCTAACATAGAGATATTCATGGATTTCAGCCAATGGATCGTACTGGGGGTTTTCGCCAGTACGATTGGTGCGCTCGTTTTTTCTCAGCAGCGCCCCTCGACTATTTTTGCGGGGGCTATGCTGTTATTACTTGTCAGTCAATCGCTGACCTTCTCAGAAATACTGGTCAACGTCACCAACCAAGGCTTAGTTACCTTAGTGCTATTGCTTATGGTCAGCAGTGCTGTCGATAAGACCGCTTTGCTGAAGCGCCTTGGCCGCACACTGATTACGCCTAAATTTGCTGCTAGCTATTGGCGTCTATTCGGTGTTACTTTTTTCAGTTCTGCATTGCTCAACAACACCGCGATCGTCGCCAGTTTGATTGGCCCGGTAAAGCAGAACCAATATCATCCACCCAGCCGCTTACTCATTCCACTCTCATATGCCGCTATCCTCGGCGGAACGGTTACCCTTATTGGCACTTCAACCAATTTGATAGTCGACAGTTTTTTACTGGAACATGGGCATGCAGGGTTTAAATTTTGGGACTTCACCCTGTTTGGTTTGGTCGCTGGATTAAGCTGTGGTTTATTGTTGTTTATTTTATCGCCCATGCTGCCAGCACTGGCGAACTCAAAAGGCAACTTTCAACAATATTTCATTGAAGCGAAGGTGGAAGATGAGTCTGAGTTAGTGGGTAAAAGTGTTGAAGAAAACCATTTAAGAAACCTCCCGGAGCTTTTTCTCGTCGAAGTGATTCGTGCCGGAAGTTTAATTTCTCCGGTCAAACCTGATTTAATCATCCAAGCTGGGGATAAACTGATCTTTTCTGGCAATATCAGTCGCGTTGATTCACTTTCACACATCAAGGGACTGAAATTATTTGCCGAAGCAGACGGGCTATTGCGCGACAACTTAACCGAAGTGATCGTGTCGAACCGAGCGCAAATTATTGGTCAGACCTTGAAAAAGGTCGGCTTTAGGGCATTATTTGATGCCGCAGTTGTGGCCATTCGTCGAGATGGCGAACGTCTATCGGGTAAATTAGGCGAAATTCCATTACAAGCCGGTGACTTTCTGCTGTTAGCGACTGGGCCCGATTTTGACAAACGGCACAATTTGGCGAAAAATTTTTTCATTCTTAACGATCAAAAAATTTCCCGTCCACTCTCTTCGTTAAATGAACTGATCACCATTTTGGGATTTTTACTGACTGTGGCATTGGCTGCATTTGAACTTGTCCCGTTACCCATTGGATTGGTATTTTTTATCGCTCTTCTGGTTGGGGTAAAAGTCACATCTAACAACGAAGTTAAGCGCAACCTCCCGCTGAACTTAATTATTGTAATTGTCGGTGCGCTCAGTATGGCAACAGCCCTAGAAAATGCAGGCGTGATCGCACTCTTTACTGATTCTCTTGGGCCAGTGCTGACTACCACCAGCTGGTTAACTGCGCTTATCACCGTTTACATTGTGACTGTGGTATTAACTGAGTTTGTAACCAACAATGCAGCGGCAGCATTAATGTTTCCCTTTGCCTATGGTCTGGTTGAGGCAATTCAAGCGCCTTTGATGCCCTTTGCATTAGCCATCGCCTTTGCCGCCAGTGCAAGCTTTATTTCGCCCTATGGTTATCAAACTAATTTATTAGTTTATACCGCAACGTCGTACCGTTTTAAGCACTTCAGTGCCATCGGATTACCAATCTCCATTGTCTACTCAACGATTGTGCTTAGCCTACTGAATTGGGTTTATTTTTAATATCAGACGTCGATCGCAAGAAAAAATAAGTGAGGTTGAGTCGCGACTAAAAAAGCCGACATGTAGGTATCCACACGTCGGCTTTGGTCAAACTCCGTTATGGAGTCCATATCGCTTATCTAAATAGGACTTTCTCGCGATTGAACCAGAAAATACAGAAGTAGATCAATCCGCCAGCGATCAATGCCGTTGAACCGAAAATCGGTAACAATGCATAATAATCCATAGTGCCTTTGATCAGCTCTTTAATCGCTAACGCAACATTGGTGAGCGGTACCCATGCCCATCCGCCTTTCAGCTCTACACCGGGTAGCATCGCAAGAATAACCGGAATAATCACCGCGAAGACAATGGGGGTCATATAACCTTGTGCTTCTTTAAAACTGCGGGCATATATGGATAGGCTAAGCAATGCAGAAGCAAAAATTGCAACCACCGGTACTAGCATCAAGAACATCAAGACAAAATCAAGTGCACTAATTGCCGCCATAAACTGCATGACCGCTTCAATCGCCATTCCTTGACTCAATACCGTACCCCATACGCCCATACTGAGCACTGTTATCAGCGCAGACACCACACCGGACAAAGCTATGGCGAAAAACTTTCCTAACACCAGCTTGTGACGTTCAATTGGAGAAATCAGTAGGGTTTCAAGTGTGCCACGTTCTTTCTCCCCAGCGCCGATATCAGTTGCTGGTAACATTGCCCCCTGTAAACACAAGATAAATACTAGGTAAGGCACCAAACCACCTAGTTTTTCACCCCAGTTCTCACGCTGGTCAGCCACATCAACCTTTTCTAATACAATCGGTTCAAGCACGCCCTGTTGTTGCTCTGCGGTTAGGCCTAACTGGGTAAAAACTGCTTTCTGATTATTTTCAGCAATCACATCAACCGTATCGCGAATGCGCCGCTCAATTCGATTGAGTCCAGCATCATTAAAATAGACCTTGAGGGTGATCTGCCCGCTTTGCAGTAAGTCATTACTGTAGTTTTGCGGGATTTCAATCACGAAATCGCCTTGCTCCTGCTTAACCCAATCAGTAATGTCCGCATCAGCCGGTAATTCGATGCGCTCAAGCAAAGCATCGGCTTCTAACGCGGCGACTAGCTCCGGCGCATAGGCTTCGTTAACTACCGCAAATTTTAATACTTTGCTTTCAGCTTTCTGTAGTGCCTGCGAAGAAAAATAACCAACCGCACCGATGATCACTGGAAACAGTAACAACGGCAGCGCGATCATAAAAAATAACGTTTTACGATCACGCAATAATTCTTTAATTTCTTTTAACATGACTAACCACATGATTATGCCTCCCTGTTTATTGTGGCAAGAAAAGCGGCACTCAATGAATCACCAGCCACTTGTCTAAAAGCATCCAGCGAATCATCAAAACGTGTTTCACCGCGATCAATCACAGTAACTCGGTCACACAATTCAGCCACCTCCTCTAGATGATGAGTGGAGAAAATAACCGGTACCCCCTGAGATTTAAGGCGACGAATAAAATTCAATACTGTCTGGGCTGCCATGATATCCAACCCTGTCGTAGGCTCATCCAAGATCACGACTTCCGGTTCATGAATAACGGCCCGCGCAATATTGGTTTTCTGTTTCATGCCGGTGGAAAAATTTTCGCTGCGTCGATCGAGGTATTCGTGGAGCTCTAACAAATCGGCGAGTTCATTAATTCGCTGCTCAATCTGTGTATCGTTCATGCCATGTAGGCGACCAAAATAGGCAATGTTCTCGCGCCCTGTCAGGCGCCCATAAAGGCCTGTAGAACCAGACAAAAAACCAATTTTCTGACGCGCCACGAGCGGCTTATCAATCACGTTAATGCCATTGATAACAATACTTCCTGCATCGGGTTGCAAGGCGGTTGATAACATACGCAAGGTTGTGGTTTTACCCGCCCCGTTAGGACCTAATAAACCTAATACTTGGCCACTCTCACAATGAAAACTGACGTCTTTTACACTATGGAAAAACCGCCCTTTCAAGCGTGGGTCTTGTTTCTCTTGCTCACTGAGCTTCTTTGGGTTTTCAACCGCAAATTTCTTTGCGAGTTGCTTAACTTCTATCATTCCAGCGTCCTTTTTTAATGGATGACTTGCATCGTTCAAGCTTATAGTCTTGCGCGAGCGGTTTTTATTACATTTTTTGCAAAAGAAATTGAATCTTATAGTCACGTTGTAATAACGTAAACAAATAAACCCTACTATCTTCAAGGAAGTCATGATGCAAGCTGTTGCAAACCCAATCCAGGCCTGTAGCGAAATATTTTTTAAACCTAATGGAGTTTTCGCCACCATAAACGTTAAACATAATTGGTCGTGGGTACCCTTCATCCTGGTGATAGGTATGGCTATACTGCCGACCTACCTGTATTTCAACTTTGTTGATTTTGATTGGTACCGTGACCTGATTATTGCCACTAATTATGGTGACTCCAGTCCTAACGAACAGCAAATGATGCGCGCTAACATGAATGTCAATGGAATGATGTTGGTAGGCACCGTCGGTGGTTTTATTGGTTATGTCTTGATGAATGCCATCGTGGCAACGTATTTGAACTTGATGACGCGCAATGATGAAACCAATACTAATGGTTTTACTGATTGGTATGGTTTTACTTGGTGGATCAGTATGCCGGTTATCTTTTCTGCCTTTATCGCGATTGTTGTTATCGCCTTAGCGAGTGACCACCAGCTTTCGCCAGTGAGTTTAAGCCCCACGTCCTTGGCATTTTTACTCGGTTTAGAAATGGACTCAGAATGGTTCGGGCTAGGCCAAACCGTGCGTTTAGAGAGCTTTTGGACCATCTATCTAATGACTGTTGGCATTACTCAGTGGACCAGCTTCAGTACCAAAAAAGCGTTGATTACCGCATGTATCCCTAATGCATTATTGTGGTCAATCTGGACCTTGTCGATCCTGATTTTTTGATCATTTTCTAGGCTAACTGGCCGTGCGAGTCTCTGCGCGGCCTAAACACTTCGCGATTACGGTAAAATTCAGTGTTCTGACCGTCACTCCACCCCGGAATACCAAGCAGAGGTAATGGTTTTAATTGACGCGGTTTAGACAATATTTCCTCGCGTTCTAATGTTTCCAACAACGCCTCATCAATGCTGGCTCCAGTAAACACATCTTCACATATTGACACTGGACTATCACAACTGAGTTGGCACCACTTGGCCGTTAACCCAGGGAAAGGTGCCATGAGCATTTCTAAATTGGCATGCCCGAACACTACGGGCACAATGTCCTTGCTCCAAGAGTCACGTTGTAGATATAACGCATCCTCCCAATCATGTTGCCGTAGGGCCGCGACGATATCCTTGGCTTTACTGTTATTGCCTACCAGCACTAAACCGCACTCATCAAAGTGCGTTATTCGATTGCGTCTGGGGGTTCGAGGGTGTAAACCGCAAGCAGCAATATCTTGCATATGCCACTGGTTTAGCGCGCGCTTGGTACGCGGGAACTGCAACCAGATCAAGCCGTTGAAGAAATCATGCCAGCTAGTTTCACGGGTAGGGATAACACCTTCCTCCGCAATGATTTGCTCGTAATAGCGTGGATCACCAGTAAGACTCGCTTGATCGACAAACTGCAGGTCAGAGTTGGAGGATTGCATTTGTGCAAGCGCGTTTAACACACTTGCAACCGTTTTATCACCGACGTTTAACTCAGCCAGGGCAAAAACGTCAGCCAACCAAGCAAGATAAGGCCCCTTGCTGGCCATTGCAGTAAAATCGGCCCACCGCAGATCATGGCTAAATTGTATTTTAGTGGTTGTCTGCATGAAGCAATTCTCTATACTGCAAACTCGGCACTATAAAACAACCATTACAACTAGAAAAGACAGAACTATGAAACATTATTTGTTCCCCTTTGCCGTGACCGCGTCACTGGTATTAGGTGCCTGTTCTAAACAGGCTGATACGCCCACCGTGGCACCAGCATCACCGGTTACTAGTAATTTTGCAGATGTGTATGCCAGTATTGACGCAGAAGCATTAAAAGCCCATACCAAAACCTTGGCCTCGGATGAATTTGAAGGCCGTCTACCCGCTACCGTCGGCGAAGAGAAAACACTGGACTATCTAGTCAGCGAATTCAAAAAGGCCGGGCTTGAACCCGGTAATGGCGACAGTTTTTTACAGCCGGTTGAGTTAATTCAAATCACTGCTGATCCAAATATGACACTCACTATCGGCGACAATGCCTTTACCTATAAAGAAGATATGGTGGCGTCATCAAAGCGTGAACAGGATGAGACCTCGCTGAGCGAGTCTGAATTGGTATTCGTTGGTTATGGTGTGAACGCGCCCGAGTATGGTTGGAATGACTACGAAGGCTTGGACGTTAGCGGTAAAACCGTTGTCATATTGATTAACGATCCCGGCTTTGAAAATCCTGAATCAGGTAAATTTCAAGGCACTACCATGACCTACTATGGGCGCTGGAGTTATAAATATGAAGAAGCTAGCCGCCAAGGCGCTGCAGGCGCACTGATCGTGCACGAAACAGCCCCAGCTTCCTATGGGTGGTCGGTGGTGGCTAATAGCTGGTCAGGCCCTCAATACGGTCTTCCTTCTGCCGATAAAGGTGCCAGTCGCGTTGCGGTTGAAGGTTGGTTAACCCTCGAAGCGGCGACCAAAGTGTTTGCCGATGCTGGCTTTGATTTTGCTGAACAAAAAGCCAAGGCTATGCAAGGTCCGTATCATCAAGCCCTCCCGATTGCAGCTAGCGTAACGGTAAAAAATAGTATTCAGCGCTCGGAGAGCTACAACGTTCTAGCCACCCTGCCCGGCAGCGAGAAACCGGATGAGCACATTATCTACACTGCGCATTGGGATCATTTGGGTAAAGACGAAAGTAAGGAAGGTGATCAGATTTATAATGGTGCGCATGATAATGCTACGGGCACTGCCGCCAGTCTGGTAATGGCCCAGGCCTTTGCCGACCTTACTCCACGCCCGGCACGTTCGGTTAGTTTCCTTATCGTAACCGCTGAAGAACAGGGTTTGCTGGGTAGTAAATATTATGCTGAGAATCCAATTATTCCGCTGGATAAAACGGTAGCTAATATCAATATGGATGCGATGAACGTGCTCGGACGAACCAAAGACGTTGCCGTCATCGGCATGGGTAAATCAGAGCTCGAAACCTACTTAGCGGACGCAGCGACCCGCCAAGGGCGTGTCTTAACGCAAGAGGGGCGACCAGAGGCGGGTTATTATTATCGCTCTGATCATTTCAGCTTTGCTAAACTGGGCGTTCCTGCGTTGTACGCGAAAGGTGGCGATGAACCCATCGATGAAGCCACTGCCGAGTACCGTAAACGGGCAAACGTGATTGTGACCGGATGTTATCACCAGGTCTGCGATCAGTTCCGCGAGAATTGGGACTTTGGCGGTATTGAAGAAGATACACAATTACTGTTTGATGTCGGGTATGCGCTCAGCACCACAGATCAGTGGCCACAATGGAGCGAAACCAGCGAGTTCCAGCGTTAATCACAGAAACGCAAGACAACCTTGAGCCGGTTTTATAAAGAAACCGGCTTTTTTATATGTTATCCCAAAAAGCGCTTGCAATTTATCCTCACAATGGCACATTCCATGATGTGCGAAAATAATAATATCAATCACGCACCGTTTGGTACCGCAAGTTCCCTATCTTGGGCATCGACAGAAATCCCGACAATTGAATTAAACAGAGAGAACGCATTATATGTGTGGTATTTTCGGTATCTTGGATATCAAAACAGATCCCATTGAACTTCGCAGCAAGGCCTTAGAGCTTGCCAAGCTTTTACGTCATCGCGGGCCTGACTGGTCTGGTGTATGGAACGATGACAACGCAATTTTATGTCACGAGCGTCTTGCTATCGTTGACGTCGACACTGGCGCTCAGCCGCTTTTGAATAATACTGAAGACCACATACTGGCAGTCAATGGCGAAATTTATAATCACAAAGCGTTAGCCGCAGAGTTAAGCTCAGACTATGCCTTTAAGACTCGCTCTGATTGTGAAGTGATCTTGCCCCTATACGCTAAACATGGCGTGGATTTTATCGATAAGCTTAATGGCATGTTTGCCTTTGTTCTGTACGACAAAACGGAAAACGCTTACCTCATCGCGCGCGACCACATGGGCATTATTCCGCTTTACACAGGTTTTGATGAGCACGGTAACTTTTATGTGGCCTCCGAAATGAAAGCCCTCGTTCCTGTGTGTAAAACGGTTCAAGAATTTCCACCGGGACATTACTTATGGAGTAAAACGGGTGAGCTGAAGAAGTACTATCAGCGCGATTGGATGGATTACGAAAACGTAAAAGACAATACCACTGATTTAGAGGAACTGAAGCACGCGTTTGAAAAAGCCGTTAAGTCGCACCTGATGTCTGACGTTCCTTATGCTGTTTTGTTATCCGGTGGATTGGATTCTTCGTTGGTTTCAGCTGTAGCGGCTCGTTACGTTGCTAAGCGCGTGGAAGATAATGATGCATCGGATGCGTGGTGGCCACGCTTACACTCATTTGCCGTAGGCTTGGAAGGAGCACCTGATTTGGTAGCTGCACAGAAAGTGGCTGATATGATCGGTACTGTGCATCATGAAATTCACTTTACTATACAAGAAGGCTTAGATGCCATTCGTGACGTTATCTACCAATTAGAAACCTACGATACGACGACTATTCGTGCTGCAACACCCATGTACCTTATGACCCGTAAGATTAAAGCGATGGGGATCAAGATGGTGCTGTCTGGTGAAGGTTCGGATGAGATTTTTGGAGGCTACTTGTATTTTCACAAAGCCCCCAATGCCAAAGAATTTCACGAAGAAACCGTGCGTAAATTGGAGCGCTTGCATATGTTTGATTGCGCACGCGCCAACAAAGCCACTTCCGCTTGGGGGGTTGAAGCTCGGGTTCCCTTCCTCGACAAAGCCTTTATGGATGTTGCCATGCGTTTAAACCCTGAGGATAAAATGTGCCTGAATGGGCGCATGGAAAAATGGATTTTGCGCAAGGCATTTGATGATGGCTCGACGCTACCGGCTGAAGTCTTGTGGCGGCAAAAAGAACAGTTTGGTGACGGCGTTGGCTATTCATGGATCGACTCGGTGAAAGAATTCGTCGACACCCAAGTAACCGATCAGCAACTTGCCACTGCCGAGTTCCGTTTCCCGATCAATACTCCTGACACCAAGGAAGGCTACTATTACCGCACTATTTTTGAAGGCTATTTTCCTCAGGAAACTGCAGCTAAATGTGTGCCTGGCGGTAAATCAATTGCGTGTAGCACCGTTGAAGCGTTGGAGTGGGATGAAAGCTTTAAAGCCATGGCTGACCCATCCGGGCGCTCAATGGTGGGCGTACATGGAAAAGCATAAAAAATAACCGCCGTTAGGCGGTTTTTTTTACTCCCGAGCACAGGTTATCGGTCTACTTGTTAACGTCAATTCGTTCGACCTTACAGGCCATGCACTAATCCGTACTTACGTCGATCCACAAAGCGGCATCATTTAAAGGTGTCTGTTCACTTAATAGTGGATTATCAAGCTGAAACACCCGTCGATTAGTCAGGTTAAACGTGTCAATAAGCCCACCGTAGTGCTGCATAAATAGCTCATCAAAGGAGCCATCTTGTAAAGCGCGACGTAATCCCGTTTCAAGCAACTTCGCCAAGGTTGGATTGGCACGATTGACAAAATAATACATAGCCGCTGGGTATTGAATGGCTAAGTGTTGCTCCAAGACGATATCAGTATCAACACCCGCCATGCCCACCTCACTCATCACTTCAACGACTGATCGAGGAAAAAAATCAGCCTGAAACCGGCTCAACATAGCGAAATTGTCTAAATATTCGGTCGCTGAAGCCACATCGAATCCATTGGACTGTAAGATTTTGGTATCTGGCCAATCTTCACCTTGCACAGGGACATAACGCTGCAGTGCTGCTAACGAACGCACAGCACTAAATTCACGTTGTTTATCACGATGAATTAGAAATACCCGTAAACCAATAAGGCCTTTAAAAATGGGGATCCGGATCGGCAACAAGTCTTTCTCACGTTGCTCATCAGTCATACTCCAGACCACATTAACCGAGCGATTTTCGCGCAATTGCCGCAATGCTTTACCCTGCAACAGGATCCTATCTGAGGGTAAAATTTGATACCGTACGCCCGTTTTTTCGAGTGCTAATTCCAACAGTTCTACAGGATAATCATTGCGGACATCGTCAGCGTTTAAGGCACGAGGATAGGTAATATTCCAGACCGCGGCAACGCTATTGAATGACAGCGTCAAACCCAAAGCAAGCAATCCAAAATGAAGCATTCCCAGCATTCGACAACGGTATAACCGAGGCGTCATTTATGCCTCCAGAGTTGAGCACATATCTTCAATTGCGCGCTCTTCCTCATCAATCACTGAGACAATAATATCAAAACCGTACTCACCACCTTTTTCTAACGTATAAGATGTTGCACAGGTCAAACACACATCATTTTGGCTATTTTTAATTTGCCAGCTGACTTTAGCAAACAATACACGGTCGGACAGTGACATCGCATGCACAATCGTTGCTTCATGCTGGATGGCATTGGCTTGTTGGCAACGCTCAAACAATCGGGTCAAACGTTGGGTAACCTCTTCGGTTGTAGAGCAGACAATTTTATCATCGTTGGAAACAAAAACGCTGGGTACATGATAGAAGGCCAATAGCTCACTTAACGACACTTCACTCATTGCATGGCTGAGAGAGTTAAAGAACTGCTCAAGCGCTTGTTCATCCTGAGTACTGATCACGATTACTCTATCCCCAAATACTTATGTGTCTGTAACGATAGCCGCCAGTTTCGTTGGATACAAGTGCTGATTGCTAATTCTGTTGCGCGTGGTCGCTGTGAGATTGGCTGCAAGCTAATACACACGTCATCACGCACCGGATTCTCTGCCAATAATGCATCTAATTCATCGATATGTTTTTGCATGGCAATCGGGTGTTTAACTTCATTTGCGCGCGCCATCGCGCTCGCCAGAATCGGATAGCCGCCTGGCATATTAATTTTGGGAGATACGGTAACCCAAGTAGCATCGTCACAGCGCACCTCAAAGGTTCCGCTGGTTTCTATTTGCGTGCTAAAGCCCTGTGCATGTAGGGTTTGCGTCAGTTCGGTGAGATCATACATACAGGGTTCGCCCCCCGTGATCACAATGTGACGCGCCGTGTATTGCTGTTGCTTCAATACCAGCACTAAATCAGCGGTCGTTAGCGAACTAAACTGTGGAGAGTCGCCATGCTTAGCCAGCAGGTCGGTGACTGGAATTTGTGCGTTGTCGTCTACCGCCCATGTATGCTGCGTGTCACACCATGGACACCCTACAGGACAGCCCTGTAAACGCACAAAAACCGCGGGCACACCGGTGAAACTCCCCTCTCCTTGGATCGTTTCAAAAACTTCATTGACTTTCAACATAACACTTCAGGTAAATACTCTATACTTGGGATTTTAACAGGGATCGCATACACTGCGCGCGAATTATTTAGTAATTGTGGAGAAATGCACGTTTATGACCGTAACATCAAACGTAAAAGAACAAAACACCGATGATATTGCCGTCGTTGTGTACTCGGGTGGCATGGATTCTTTTACCGTACTGCACAAAGCCATGCGCGCCCACGCGCGAGTTGCAGCAGTCTCGTTCAACTATGGTCAACGCCACAGCAAAGAATTGGACGTCGCAGCGCATGTATGTCAAAGCCTTAGCATCGAACATAAGGTCGTAGATGTTACCAGTATTAATCAATTACTCGCGGGCTCTGCGTTAACATCAGACATCGACGTTCCAGAAGGTCATTATGAAGAACCATCAATGCAGCAAACGGTGGTGCCTAATCGAAATATGATTTTGCTTTCACTGGCGGTCGGTTATGCAGTATCTATTGGCGCTGACAAAGTCTATTACGGTGCACATTCTGGTGATCATGCGATCTATCCCGACTGTCGCCCCGAGTTTGTTGAGAAAATGAATGCCGTTTGTCGAATCGCTAATTATCAAGCCGTAGAAATCGTAACGCCCTATTTACGGCATAGTAAAACAGCAATATTAAGTGATGGTCTCGCAATGGGCTTAGACTACAGCAACACCTGGACTTGCTACAATGGGCGCGAACGCGCGTGCGGAAAGTGCGGGGCATGCCAAGAACGCTTAGAGGCGTTTCGCGACAATAACGCGCTCGACCCACTCGACTACGAGGAAAGTTAAGACGAACCGCCGCTAGCTATTCGCCTTGAACTAATGAGGGTTTACTTTTGACTTTCAGTAATGAAGTAAGAAAGCTCTTTTATACAATGTCTGAGCACCGGATTTAAGCGGGTATTTTTCCCATTCATAATGAATAATTCATGGGAAAATTTAAACAATTCACCGTTGGCGATAGGCACTAGGCCTAAGCTAGCGCCCTGCTCTTTACGCATGTAATCGGGTAACAATCCGACATATTCACCCGTCATGATCGCAGACATGCACGCATCATATGAATCAGAGAAGGTTTGGATTGCCAAACGGCGTTCGTCTTCAATGTAATTCGCAGAAGATAAACCACTGATCCCAATCGCAGGGTAATCTTCAATCCGCACATCTTTGGGTAGTTCGGTATCTCGATACTTGGCCAATGGATGAGTTGGTGCGCAATACAACCTTCCAGCACATGAGGTACCGGTGGGATGAAAGGTTACTGATTCTGGTTTAACCATGTCATAGGTTGAAACCACCAAATGGCATTCACCTGAAACGGCAACATGTTCAACCTCGTTGTATAACCGGGTCTGAATATTGACATGGATATCATCAAACTTTTTCATGGTGCTCTTAACCGCTTTACTGATGGCCAATTGCATCGAAAGAGGTAAGCCTGCCATCATTACAATGGTAATGTGCCCAGAATAATCGTCATGCAAACTTTTGAGATTAAAAACAAAGTTATCGAAGGCATTAAAAATACGTTTGGTTTCCTGAAAAACCATTTCACCTTCTTTGGTCATTTGAAAGCCACCGCGTCCTCGGTGACAGAGCACTAAGTCCAAGCGCTCCTCTAACTTTTTAATCGCTGCACTGATATTTGGTCGCTGCATACGCAGCACCGGTTCGGCAGCAGTAAAGCCATTACAGCTCGCCACCGCGTAAAAAACACGCAACAACTTAATGTCGGATTCTTGAAGACGGTTTAGCATGGTGCACCATTTATAGGTATAGTTATTGATACGCTTTGCTAATAGTAGGCAAGCCCACGATTAAATACAACGCTTAATTTAAGAGAGCGCCACGATTTGCTTGCGCAACTGTTCGACTTCATCGCGCAGACTGGCAGCTTTTTCAAATTCAAGCTCGCGCGCATATTCAAACATTTGCTTTTCTAAGGCCGCAACCTGCTCCATTAATTCAGTCGCAGTGAGTGCCTTATAAGTCTTTTGTTTTTCCGCCACTTTACGCAGTTTAATTTTACCTGAAGCTGGGTGGGCGCTTTCACCAAGATCCATAATATCCGTGATCGGCTTATTTAACCGCATCGGAACAATATTATTGGCTTTGTTGTAAGCTTCTTGCTTTTCTCGCCGCCGGTTGGTTTCATCAATCGCCTTTTGCATACTGCCAGTCACGGTATCCGCGTACATGATAGCTCTACCATTAACGTGGCGAGCTGCGCGACCAATGGTCTGGATCAAGGATTTTTCGGCGCGTAGGAAGCCTTCCTTGTCGGCGTCAAGAATCGCAACCAGTGACACCTCAGGCATATCTAAGCCCTCACGCAAAAGATTGATACCCACCAGCACATCAAACTTACCTAATCGCAGGTCGCGGATGATCTCGATACGCTCAACCGTGTCGATATCGGAGTGCAGATAACGCACTTTGACCCCATGCTCATTTAGATATTCGCTAAGATCTTCAGCCATGCGCTTGGTCAGTGTCGTGATCAGTACTCGTTCATCTTTCTGCACGCAGGCGTGAATTTCAGACAGGACATCATCCACCTGCGTCGCGACCGGGCGAATTTCAATTTGCGGATCCAACAATCCGGTTGGGCGTACCACTTGCTCCACCACATCATTGTCACAACGCTCAAGCTCATACTTACCCGGTGTCGCAGACACATAAATGGTTTGCGGTGAAATGTGTTCAAATTCCTCGAATTTCAAAGGTCGATTATCCAGCGCTGAAGGCAAGCGAAAGCCATATTCGACCAAGGTTTCTTTGCGTGAACGATCGCCCTTAAACATGGCGCCGATTTGCGATACCGTGACGTGAGACTCATCAATAAATAGCAACCCATCTGCTGGAAAATAGTCGAGCAACGTCGGTGGTGGTTCGCCCGGAGCGCGCCCAGAGAGGTAGCGAGAATAGTTTTCTATCCCTGAGCAATAACCTAACTCAAGCATCATTTCGATATCAAACTGAGTGCGTTGACTAATGCGCTGCTCTTCGAGAAGTTTTTGGTTTTCTTTTAGCTGTGCGCGCCGCTCCTTTAGTTCGACCTTGATATGCTCAATCGCGTTAAGAATTTTCTCACGCGGCGTGACGTAATGGGTTTTAGGAAAAACCGTTGTGCGCACCACCTGTTTGTCGACCGCTCCAGTGAGTGGATCAAAAATACTGATCTTATCGATTTCCTCATCGAATAATTCAACGCGCACGGCAAATTTGTCGGAATCAGCCGGATAAATGTCAATCACGTCTCCGCGAACACGAAAGTTACCGCGCTCAAACGCAATATCATTCCGTGTGTATTGAAGTTCCGCCAACCGGCGCAGTATATCGCGCTGATCCATGGTATCGCCTTGGCGCAAGTGCAAGAGCATTTTCATGTACGACTTGGGATCTCCTAAGCCGTATATGGCTGACACACTGGCTATGATAACCACGTCACGCCGCTCCATTAGCGCCTTAGTGGCAGACAAGCGCATTTGTTCAATATGATCATTGATCGAGGCGTCTTTTTCGATAAAAGTATCCGTCGTCGGCACATACGCTTCTGGCTGGTAGTAATCGTAATACGACACGAAGTACTCTACGGCATTGTGTGGAAAGAATTCTTTCATCTCACCGTATAGCTGAGCAGCCAATGTTTTATTGTGCGCAAGGATCAAGGTCGGGCGTTGTACTTGGGCTATCACATTCGCCATGGTAAACGTTTTACCCGAACCGGTGACTCCAAGTAAGGTTTGAGTGGCTAGGCCGTCTCCCAACCCCTCAACTAATGCTCGAATAGCATTGGGTTGATCCCCCGCTGGCTGATACTGCGACACTAATTCAAACTGCTTACTCATGCTTTACCTTTACTGTTCTCAAGCAGTGCGCTACTAATATCGCGG
This sequence comes from Alteromonas sp. DYW1, assembly GCF_059752595.1. NCBI lineage: Bacteria > Pseudomonadati > Pseudomonadota > Gammaproteobacteria > Alteromonadales > Alteromonadaceae > Alteromonas > Alteromonas sp. DYW1. The sequence goes on from NZ_CM186038.1 coordinate 2,520,222, forward strand.
TTTATCGCGCGACTAAACCAATAAAATGACACGATAGCCATCAATAGATTCGCTAATACACTGCCCCAAAATAAGCCCTCTAATTGATATAAAAGACTACCAATGAAAGCCATGGGTACGAAGAATACGAACAATCGGATGATACTTAATACAAGCGCTGACATTGGTTTATGCATTGCGTTAAACGATGAATTGGTGAGAATTACTACACCTTGCAAGCCGTAACCGAGGGGAACGATCATTAAAAACAATTGGATTAATCCTGCAACATAGGGATCGTCCGTGAATGCAGCGGCTAACCATGGCGATACCAAAGCCATAATGACAAATATGCCCAGTTGCCATAACAGCACGAACTTGACACTCAACGTGTAAGCCTGATGCACGCGCTCGACTTTGCCCGCTCCGAAGTTTTGACTAATGAACGGCGGTAACGACATTGACATCGCCAATACGACAATACACGCGATAGACTCTAATCGATTGCCAACCCCCCATGCGGCTACGGCACCAGCGCCATAGGCTGATACGATTTTGGTAAGTACTCCGCCAGCAATTGGAGTTAACATGTTGGCACCTGCGGCAGGTAAACCAATTTTTAATATATTTGCACTAGTAAAGCGCAATTCGGAGATAGTCAGTAAGCGTGGCATCATTAAATTGCGGCGGATCAGTAAATACAAAATCCATATTACCCCGATACCCCACGCAATCATGGTTGCAACAGCCGCACCTTGAATGCCCATCGCGGGTATTGGTCCCAAACCGAAGATGAGTAATGGATCGAGCAGCGCATTAATTCCCCCTCCAGCAGCCATAATGATACTTGGGGTTTTGGTATCGCCTGATGCGCGCAGCACGCTATTCCCGACCATAGGTAGAGCAAGAAAGACCCCAGCGGCGTACCAAACGACCATATAATCATAAATGTATGGCATTAGGGTCGGAGTTGCACCGAGTAATAAGAAAATTGGCTCAATGGTTAATGCGCCAGCAGCGGCAAGGATACCAACCATAAGCGTCGCCAACATCAGAGACCCAGTTGCAAACTCCCGAGCATGAGTTTGATCGCCGCTGCCGAGATAACGCCCAATAATTGCTGATGTACCAATCCCTAAACCGATATTTAAACTGATTAAGGTGAAGGTTACCGGAAACGTAAAACTGATTGCCGCGAGCTGTTCTGTGCCCAATAAACTCACGAAAAAGGTATCCACCAAGCCAAAAGTCATCAGCATGATCATGCCTAGGATCATTGGTATGGTCATGGTTCGCAGGGTTGAGGCAATGTCGCCACTTAACATATTGGTTGGGGATTTAGCACTCACTCAAATTCTCGATTGATTAGAAGCCGTAGACGGCAAGTTTTCCATGGTAACAATAAAGTCTGCAGTTGCCCTCATTCATTTATCGTTTTAATCACCTTTTTTATCGTGTCCACGACATGAGAGCCGCGCAACAACAAAACCTAGGTTCCTGACCATGATGCCCCGGCACTGCTAATTCAGCGCGTTCACAACCAGTGTCAATTCTATGACAATGGTGTAAATGAAACCGTTTACAGTGACGAAAAAACGAAGAATATCAGTCTCTCTCGGTTAATTAACACACAGGCTTAAAAGCGACTTAATGGATTGGTAAAGCATGATCAACCATTTTTTTGGGTAACAACCCTAACACACTGTTTTTGTTTATTATTTTTAATATTTTTAATATTTATCCATTTTAACTATTGACATTATTTATAGATTTACATGACTGCTAGAAAGATGTTTATTCACATATTTATCCACAGATTTAGTGGATAACTGAGAAAACTCAATAAAACCGCCACGTTAATGGCGATTGGTTAAAATTTAGGTAAGTTGTTACTAACCTTTGTTTGCCCATCCCTTCATTACAGTTTTGTTAAACACTGAACAACCGTACAGTGGTCAACGGTTTTTTAATAACTTTTATACGGGATAAATTTTTTTTTATCTCAATTAGTAATTAGTAGAAGTTTTAATAACCTGCGAAGAAGGCACCCTTTCGTGTGATTGGTTAAAAAAAGATCGCTTAAGAGATATTTTAAAAAATAGCGCATCCAGATGTTGACACCAATGCGCTTGCTCTTTAATATTCGCGTCCGTTGAAAAGCAGGTCCCCCTTAGCTCAGTTGGTTAGAGCGACGGACTGTTAATCCGCAGGTCCCCCGTTCAAGTCGGGGAGGGGGAGCCACTTTTCACGCACAAAATTGTTCCCCCTTAGCTCAGTTGGTTAGAGCGACGGACTGTTAATCCGCAGGTCCCCCGTTCAAGTCGGGGAGGGGGAGCCACTTTTGTGTTGCTCCGTAAATTTCTGCAATAACCATAGATTTATCAAGTTGTTAATTGTTGCGTAAACAGCGATAATCATCATTCGCTTGTTTAGTTGCATTCTTGCCATCGTGGCACCCAACGCAAAGACGCTTATTAGATGACTGAATTCTTCTTATTGTTGGTAAGTACCGTACTGGTCAATAACTTTGTCTTGGTCAAGTTTCTCGGCCTCTGTCCGTTTATGGGGGTTTCCAGCAAACTAGAAACGGCTATCGGTATGTCGATGGCGACTACCTTCGTGTTAACGCTGGCTTCGATGTCGTCCTATTTGGTCGAGACCTACATTTTGGCTCCGCTTGGCATCGAATACCTGCGCACATTAAGTTTTATTCTGGTCATCGCGGTTGTAGTTCAATTCACCGAAATGGTTGTACATAAAACTAGCCCTACTTTATATCGCTTGTTAGGTATATTTTTGCCTTTGATTACGACGAATTGCGCGGTGTTGGGGGTGGCTTTGTTAAATATTACCGAACAGCACTCCTTTTTAGAGTCCATCTTTTATGGATTCGGAGCCGCAGTGGGTTTTTCACTGGTCTTAATAATGTTTGCCGCGATGCGCGAGCGTTTAGCCGCAGCCGACGTTCCCGTGCCATTTAAAGGCGCCGCCATCGGTATGATAACGGCAGGTTTAATGTCATTGGCGTTTATGGGATTTGTGGGGCTGGTTAAATTCTAATGACGATGTTAGCAGCGATTATCTCACTGGGTGTATTGGCGCTTTTATTTGGTGCTGTACTCGGTTTTGCTGCGGTTAAGTTCCGCGTTGAAGGCGATCCTTTAGTCGAGCAAATTGACAGTATCCTACCGCAGACGCAATGCGGACAATGCGGTTACCCCGGATGTAAACCATACGCAGAAGCAATTGCCAACGGCGACGATATAAATAAGTGCCCTCCGGGTGGTGAAGCAACGATCAAGAAACTGGCCGATCTCATGGGTGTAGAAGCAAAGCCTTTAGACGCAGCACATGGCGTTGAAGATGTAAAAAAGGTCGCATTTATTCGCGAGGACGAATGTATTGGCTGTACTAAATGTATTCAAGCGTGTCCTGTAGATGCCATTCTAGGTGCTGCAAAACAAATGCATACAGTGATTGCTGATGAGTGTACTGGGTGCGATTTGTGTGTTGACCCATGCCCGGTTGATTGTATCGATATGATCCCCATCAAGACCACAACTCAAACCTGGCAGTGGGATTTAACCAAAACGAAAGCCGGCGATATTCCGGTCAAGATGGTGTCGTAATGGCGATAACACCGACCTATGAACACATCATAAAGCAACTTGACGCCGGGGCGATATGGAGCTTCCCAGGAGGCGTCCATCCACCACAACGTAAGACACTGAGCAATACGGCAACAATAACACGCCCAGCACTGCCTGAAGTACTTTATGTACCAGTTAAACAACACACAGGCGTTGAAGGTGAAACCTGTGTGCAAGTTGGAGAATATGTGTTTAAAGGGCAGCCACTAACACGCTCAGTGCTGCCCTACTCTGTGCCCGTTCATGCCCCCACGTCAGGCACCGTGGTTGAAATCGGAGAACACCCGAGTGCACATCCATCAGGGGTGCCAGAATTAGCCATTGTGATTCATCCGGACGGCAATGATACTTGGGCTGAGCTCTCGCCAATTGCGAACTATCAAAGCCTTACCAAGCAATCGTTGATTGAACGCATTTGTGATGCGGGTATTGCTGGACTTGGTGGCGCTGGCTTTCCGAGCCATATTAAAGTCGCGCCGCAAAAACCGATTGAGTTTTTAATTATCAATGGCATTGAGTGTGAACCCTACATCACGTCTGATGACCGCTTGATGCGAGAGCATGCCTGGCAAATTCGCCAAGGTATCGATGTACTCAATCATTTGATTAATCCAAAACAAATTATCGTTGCTGTCGAGGACAATAAGCCAGAGGCTTTAAAAGCGTTGAGTATCGCCTGTCAGGACCATGAGCATATACGTATTATCAGTGTTCCCACCAAATATCCTGCTGGCGGTGAAAAACAGTTGATCCAAGTGCTGACGGGACGTGAAGTGCCCCGGCGCGGACTACCTAGCGATGTTGGTTGTGTCATGTTTAATGTCGGCACTTGCTATGCTATTGCGGATGTAGTTTTTGCCGGTAAGCCGTTAATTGAACGAGTGGTCACAATTACGGGCGAAGCGGTAGAACAACCACAAAACGTGTGGGCCTTATTGGGGACTCCAGTCGCACATTTGTTATCTCACGCTGGATATAGACCTCACCAACAAAGTCAACAGCAGGTCATTATGGGTGGTCCCATGATGGGTTTCACGGTCGCCAATTTGGCAGTTCCAGTCGTAAAGATCACTAATTGTTTATTGGTACCAGCAAAAGACGAACTGGTGAGTGCGCAGGATGAAAGAGCCTGTATTCGATGCGGGTTTTGTACTGACGCTTGCCCCGCGTCGCTGCTCCCGCAACAGTTATATTGGTATAGCAAAGCAAAAGAGTACGACAACGCGCAAGAGTACAACCTGTTTGATTGTATCGAATGTGGTGCCTGTGCATACGTGTGCCCGAGTGAAATTCCACTGGTACATTACTACCGCAAAGCTAAAGCGGATATTCGTAATCAACAAGATGCTGATGATAAAGCAGAAAAAGCCAAGCAACGTTTTGAAGCTCGTAAAGCTAGATTGCTAGCTGAGAAAGTGGCGCGCGAAGAAAAGCATCGTTTGGCGGCAGAACAACGCAAACAGGCACTTGAAAACAAAGAAGAAAGTAGCGGAGCAAAAGCCAAAATTGCCGCCGCACTTGCGCGTGCCAAAGCTAAGAAGGCACAAACCCAAACCGCGGAGCCGCTCACGACAGGTGATGAATTGTCGGCTGACGATGAGCGTCAAAGTAAAGTACAAGCAGCGATAGCTCGTGCTAAAGCCAAAAAAGCGGCAAGCCAATCGGCAGCAACTGAACACCACGAGGCGTCTTCGCCAGTTGAGGAATCTGCAGTAGGTAACACTTCTGAGAATGCTCAGGCCGACGCTAAGCAAGCAAAGATAAAGGCAGCTGTTGCCCGCGCAAAAGCAAAGAAAGCGGCTAACACATCAGCAACCGCGCCATCACAGGAAACGCAAAAGGCAAGTGAAGAGCTCGCGACACATAGTGACTCCGAGACTACTGACACGGCTGCCAAGCAAGCTAAGATAAAAGCGGCTGTTGCTCGCGCGAAAGCGAAGAAGGCACAGCAAGCGAGCAAGGGATCCGATAACTAAGTATGAAACTTTCTCTCACCAGCTCCCCTCATCAGCATGTTCGTCGCGATACCGGCCAAGTTATGCGTTTAGTTTGTTATGCCATGCTACCGGGCATTCTCGCTCAGCTGGTATTTTTCGGCTGGGGGATTTTACTGCAATTAACCCTTGCGATTATCAGTGCTGTGATAGCAGAAGCTTGCATATTAAGACTGCGCAATAAACCAATACAGCGCACGCTACAGGATTTTTCTGCAGTTCTGACTGGTGCACTGCTTGCGATCAGCATTCCGCCACTGGCACCTTGGTGGTTAGTGGTAATCGGCAGTGTATTCGCCATCATTGTGGTCAAGCAACTATACGGTGGTTTGGGCTTTAATATGTTCAATCCTGCCATGGCAGCCTATGTAATGTTACTGATCAGTTTTCCAGTGCACATGAGCAACTGGTTACCGCCACAATCACTGACCTATGAATCAGTGTCTTTAATTGATGCGGTTGCTGTGGTTTTTACCCAGTACACGGTTGAAGGCTACAACCTAGCGCAATTGCAAAGCAATATCGATGGCGTCACGATGGCAACCCCACTGGATCACGTTAAAACGGCTCTACTATCGGGGCAAACCTACTCAGAGTCGCTGAACTCGGACATTTTTATCGGGAGTCTTGGCGCTGGATGGTTATGGGTAAGTTTAGCGTATTTATTGGGCGGGATTATTCTCCTCCAACAACGTATTATTAATTGGCAGATCCCCTTCGGATTGTTGGCCGGCGTGGCTGCTTTTGGGTGCTTTTTCTATTTACTCAACCCTGATGGTTACCCATCACCGCTGTTTCACCTTATCAATGGCAGTGCGATTATTGGCGCGTTTTTTATCGCAACAGACCCTGTTTCAGCGAGCACTACGCCGCGTGGACGACTTATTTTTGGTATCCTGATTGGTTTTTGGGTAGTGATCATTCGTCTGTTTGGAAATTACCCTGACGCAGTTGCTTTTGCTGTTGTGCTCATGAATATGGCTGTACCTTTGATCGACTACTACACCCAACCGCGTACCTACGGACACAAAGCCTAATGGAATCTATAAATGCTTAATAGTGTAACCAAAAACGGCTTAATACTTAGTGCTTTTGCGATCGTGACAACGGCGGCAATTGCCTTGACCTATGTGGGCACTCGCGCAGAGATCGAACAGCAGCGGTTGGCTCTTTTACAACGAACATTAGAAGCAGTAATGCCACCAGCTTACCATGACAATCCTTTGGCAAGCTCCTGCACCTTGGTCAATAATGCGCAGTTGTATGGCGACGGTGAACAGCGAGTTTATCGTGCCACCCTAGCGGGTAAGCCCGTGGGTTTTGTTGTGGAGTCCACAGCCCCGAATGGCTACAGTGGCAATATTCACCTACTGGTTGGGTTAACCCTAGATGGCGTAGTAACTGGAGCTAGGGTACTTGAACACAAAGAAACACCGGGACTGGGAGATAAAATTGACTTGCGAGTGAGTGACTGGATCCTGTCGTTTTTCGGCACCCAAGTGACCACTGAAAATGCCGACCGCTGGCAGGTTAAAAAGGACGGTGGGCAATTTGATCAATTTACCGGCGCGACGATTACCCCACGAGCCGTGGTTCACCAGATCAGACAAACAGTCATCACCGCCCTAGAGTATCAGGAGCAATGGTTTGCACTCCCCATCAACTGTGCATTGACAGAGGGTGTAGCATGAACGAATCCAACAAAACAGAACTAAAGAATCTTACTTGGCAAGGATTGTGGAACAATAACCCTGCACTCGTTCAATTGTTAGGCTTGTGTCCACTGTTAGCTGTAACCGCTTCAGTGATCAATGGGTTAGGCCTTGGAATTGCGACAACGCTGGTTTTGATCGGCTCCAATGTGACCGTATCATTGGTACGCAACTGGGTCCCGTCTGAAATCCGCATTCCTATTTTTGTGATGGTAATTGCAGCTTTTGTAACCGTCGTCGAATTACTGATGAACGCATTTACCTATGAGCTCTATCTAGCACTTGGGATTTTTATCCCACTGATTGTCACTAATTGCGCCATTATCGGCCGCGCTGAGGCCTATGCATCTAAAAACCCAGTGGGCTTTGCAGCTTATGATGGTTTGGCTATGGGAATAGGCTTTACTGCAGTTCTCGTGGTATTAGGGGCCGTTCGCGAACTACTCGGTAACGGTACCTTGCTTTCTGGTGCAGAATTACTATTGGGTGACTGGGCCAGCGTGCTAACAATTACAGTCTTTACCACCGAGAGTCCATTTTTGTTGGCTATACTACCACCTGGCGCCTTTCTTGCGATGGGCTTCATTATTGCATTTAAAAACACGCTGGACGCGCGACTCGCAAGCCTCAAAGCACCGGCGACGAAAGTGGTCGAGCGCGCGCGTGTGACTGCAGAATGATAATTAATTTACAGACTAATGAATAAACAAAAACGTCATGAAATTCTCACTCGCTTGCGGTCGGCTAATCCACACCCAACGACTGAGTTAAACTTTAATACACCGTTTGAATTGTTAGTCGCAGTAACCCTTTCTGCGCAGGCGACAGATGTTGGTGTTAACAAAGCCACAGCCAAGTTGTTTCCGGTGGCGAATACGCCAGAAACTATTTATGCCCTAGGGGTAGATGGTCTAAAAGAATATATAAAGACTATCGGGTTATATAATTCAAAAGCGGAAAACGTGATCAAAGCGTGCAAGATCCTCATAGACAAACATAACTCGCAAGTCCCAGAAAATCGAGAGGCACTAGAAGCCTTGCCTGGCGTAGGGAGAAAAACCGCAAACGTGGTGTTAAATACTGCGTTTGGCTGGCCTACCATCGCCGTAGACACCCACATTTTCAGGGTGTCTAATCGCACCAAGCTGGCCATGGGTAAAACGGTTGAAAAAGTCGAAGAAAAGCTGCTCAAAGTCGTACCTGCAGAATTTAAAGTCGATGTGCACCACTGGTTAATTCTGCACGGCCGTTACACCTGTATTGCCCGAAAGCCGCGTTGCGGCTCTTGTATTATTGAAGATTTGTGTGAGTTTAAGGAAAAGACAGAGTAAGTGACGATTTTTAATAAGCAGTCTACCAGCTTACTCCCTAATCCGGAGTCTGTGTGGTACTAAACAGTCCAGGATTCCATTTTGCATAGGTTCGTTGCAGAAAAGCGTTGGCTTTATCGGTAAACTCCGGCAAGTCATGGACACCATAATAGGCCGGTGACGTAAGCATATAAGCTTCGGTTCCGACGTAGCTTAAGGATAATGCGTGGAGCGATTTTGCAAAGATCGCAGCCATTTGCGCCTGGGAATAACTTCCCTCCAAATACATAACTAACATACACCGCGGATAATCTGGCGCCGGATAGCGGCAATCCACCAATTCAGGCTCTAAAAATGGCTTCAATGCCTCTGCAAACGAAGAGTCACCTTGACGTTTTTTGACAGCGGCATACATCAGAATACTCCAGTAGTTGATACCTTCCTCCTGAAACTGCCTAGCGGCTTCATCGGCGTTTAACGCATAAACCGCCTCAAAAAGCGTTGGGTTACCCTGGTTTAGTTGATATTCAATACCCGCTAGCGTGGCCGTTTCTTCACTAATTGGGAGCTTGTCCAACCGCGACATCTGCTCATTGCTTAACGCCTGACTTTGCTTAAAGTGCTCGAGCAAAACCAGGCTATCGGTAATATACTGGTCCGCTTCCGGTGATGAACGCAACGCCCTTTCAAGGTGACCAAGGGCGCTATCGATATTGCCTTCCACCAGATGAAGTGCCGATGAGACCATCGCAATAGAGTCTGTTTCTGGCCTTGGGCCAGCGTAGTTCTCAACATAGTGCAGTGTATCGTCAATGTTTTGCTTGTTACTAAACATAATGGCGATATAGTAAAAAAAGGTAGTCCAGTCATCTGGAAATTTTTGGTCATACTCACGTAAGAGCATTCTAGCCTTCTCAAAGCGTCCGGTTTCGGCATATAAGCTAAGCAGGTTGCCATAGTTCACTCTGCTTTCGGGGTTGGTCTTGATTATTTTTTCACGTTCACGAATAACCCGATCGTAGTCCTGCAGATTCAACAGATAGAGATTTTGAACCAGTGGTTCATTGGGGGCTAGCTGATAGGCTTTTTCGTACAGCCTGTTGACGACATCTTCTTTGTTTTGCTTTTCCGCATAGTCCGCCAGAACCAAAAACTTCAACGGAAAATTAGGGGCCGCGAACAATGGCCAAAGCAGTCTCTCTTTGTTTTCATCCCGCTCTGCCATAGAGAACCCCCCATGGTAAGCGGCAAGCTTGTATACCATGTACAATTGTGCTCTGGCCAGATGAAACTGATCATCCAATGCAAGTGCCTGTTGCAATACAATGGCCGCTCGCTGCAGCGATTCCGGCAAACGCTGATATTGTAACTCTCGGCCCTGAACAAACAATTCGTACGCTTCTGGATTCGTCGTCATCCCCACCTCGTGGGATACATCGTCTGGCAATAGATTGAGTTTAAGTGCCTGGGTAATGGCATAGGTGAGTTCATCCTGCACGGCAAAGATACTATCGAGGGTTCTGTCGTATGTTTGCGACCAGATATGCGCACCACTTGCCACCTCAATCAGCTGCGCGGTAATACGTACCTTGTCTTTATCTTTGCGTACACTGCCTTCAAGCACATAGTTAACATTAAGCTTTTGCCCTATTTCACGAATATCGGTGTTGCTGTCTTTAAAATTAAACGATGAGGTGCGAGAAATGACGACTAACTGCTCTAAACGCGCCAATGAATTAAGAATTTCCTCAGCAATGCCGTCGCCAAAATAGCCCTGCGACTTATCCGGGCTCATATCCTCAAACGGCAATACGGCAATCGAGCGCTCTAAACTGTCATCGACATTGGGGAGAAAGAGCTTTTCATAGGCAATGAAGCCCAGCGCGAGTATCAAAGCTGTGATCAATATATAGTTAATTTTATTGCCGGTATGCTCGCGAATTGACTCGTTAACATCCAACTCATGGGTGCGTTTAAGCCCATCTGGAGTGAGTTCAAACGCCCAGGCAAAAATACACACGAAAGGAAACGCAATCGCCAGAATAACGGTGGTAATGGTGCTAAATACAATAGGCAGGTGTAATGACGGCGAAACCACCGCAACAATTTGTAAAATAATCCAGCAAGTTACTAAATAGACACTGGCAACCTTAAACACATTGCGTCGTTTTAACTCAGTAAAAAATGTCATGCATCCTGCTCATTATTTTTAAGCGTTAAACATACTGGATTTGCCACCACAGTTCAAATTTTACCCACCATCCGTAAAGGCGTGTGGCATAACCTCAGTTACCATGGCTTATATCTAACTTTACTATCTTTTGGCTGGCCGACGATTGCGGTCGATACACATATCTTCCGGGTATCGAACCGAACTAAGTTTGCGATGGGTAAAAATGTCGATCAGGTCGAACAAAAGTTATTAAAGGTAGTACCTGCCGAGTTTAAGGTAGATGTGCACCACTGGCTAATTTTACATGGCCGCTATACCTGCGTGGCGCGCAAACCAAAGTGCGGCGCATGTATTATTGAAGATTTGTGTGAATTTAAAGATAAAACAGAATAAAAAATCTGTATAGAAAATAATGATATCAAAGTAAAACGCTACTGGTTAAACAGCAGAAATAAGTCGAGTAAAGTTTTGTAAACCTCCTTTAACACTAAACTGATTCTTGGTAGTTTGTACTACCATTAATTCAATCTGTAGTTTAGTTGGGTGGTTAGTATGCGTAATAATCGTTTTCTGTTGATTTGTAGTTGGTTGTTTATCACAGGATTATCAGCATGTGGTGGTGGCAGTAGCAGTGATAGTGACTCTGTACCTCCTCCGGCGCCCCCCAGTCCAACTGTTACATTGTCAACCTCCTCCGAAAGTGTTGAAGTAAATTCTGAATTTACCTTAACTTGGTCTACGACTAACGCAGATTCCTGCACAGCGTCAGGAGATTGGTACGGAGATAAAGCGACCTCTGGTAGCGAAACCATTACCGAAGTGCAAATAGATACTAAAGTCTATACAATTTCTTGTTCTGGAAACGGAGGGCAATTCTCTGCTAATGTTGAAGTTGAAATAACTCCTCTGTCAGGCATCGAACAATGGGATTATGTTCACATCCCCTACGGCACAGACGACCCCAATCGCCAGTGGCTTAATATTCACTTAGCCTATGACCAATCTAAGCCAATGCCTATATACCTGCTTGCCCATGGCAATGGTGGTTCAGCTGATGGTGTGAGCGAAAATGAATTACATGCTCTCGCCAACGAAGGTTATGCGATTATCAGTTGGGAATCTATACCAACAATCAAAAGCCCTGAAGAAGCCGCCATAGGTATTGCCGATGCGCATGTGATGTTTGATTGGGTAATTGCTAATGCAGATACATACAATTTAGACCCTGACCACATTGTTGTTGGTGGTCGTTCTCGTGGCTCGATTATTAGCTGGCAAATAGCCCACAGTAATCATCCATCGATTAAAGGTATTTATATGTATAACGCACTACCGCAATCAGCATGGCAGGATGTGGGCACATGGAGTCCTGTGGATGAGATCACCCTTGATAGTCCTATCACTTATTTGGTTTATGGCCCTGATTTTGATGATGATGACGGTCATAACCCAGTGAATGTCGACCCTGTTCTAGCTCGTTATGACGAACTAGGCATCGGCGAAAAAATAACTCGTCATGTTGATATGTGGGGAGACTTTCGCGGAGATAATGGTGGTTGGACTAATGACGCTCACACAATGCATTACTTTGCCGAGTTCGCTGCCATAGTCGATGAGGAAGTCGACACGCCTTTAGCAGGGTATAACACTGTATTTATGGGGCACAGTTTTTTTGCCCCTATCGCCAGACAAATTCCTACTCATATGACGCGACTAGGAGTTGATGCTCACAGTCAACACGTAGAATCTTCACCAGGTGAAACAGGCACCCCCATCGCACTTTGGGAGGACGAAGGCCATAGAAATACAGTTCAAGCTATCCTTGATACCGGAGAAGTTGAATTATTTGGTATGACTGCTAGCCCAACCATGGAAGGTTATACACTTTGGATAGATTATGCTTTGTCTAAAAACCCAAATACCAGATTCGTAATAGGCACACCTTGGTTAGACTTCCCCGCTGACTATAGCGATGCAGCCACTTATGAAAATACGATTATTGACGGCATAGATAGTAAAATAAAAGTCGATATTGATGCACTCAGGGTAAGCTATCCTCAGGTTGAGATTATTCATTTACCATACGCTTTTGCGGCAATCGAACTAAGACATATGTTTGAGGCAGGACAATTGCCAGGTGTTACAGAGCTTATAGGTAGCAATGCTGATACGTCTATATTTTCAGATCAAAAAGGTCACGGGCATGGCAATGGCTTATTACTCGATTTAGCCGAATTTATTTGGGTAAGCCATATGTATAATATTGACCTAGATACCTACGACTATAGCGCTGGGCATTCCATAGATTTAAAGGTAGTTGCTCAATCAATTATGGATAAACACGCCTACTATTTTAATTAACTAGGGAAACAACTTTTCTACTCTGCCGAGTTTAAGGTGGATGTGCACCACTGGCTAATTTTACATGGCCGCTATACCTGCGTGGCGCGCAAACCGCGCTGTGGTTCATGTATAATTGAAGACTTATGTGAGTTTAAAGAGAAAACCAGCGAATAGAGGCTTTGCAAATGCGTATGCTACACACAATGTTGCGGGTGGGCGATTTAGACCGTTCTATCCAGTTTTATACCGACACCATGGGCATGCGCTTACTCCGTACCAGCGAAAACTCTGAGTACCGTTATACATTAGCATTTGTAGGTTATGCTGATGAATCTGAACAAGCGGTCTTAGAGCTGACTTACAATTGGGATACTCAGCAATACACGCATGGTGATGCCTTTGGTCATATTGCATTTGCGGTCACTGATATTTACTCTTTTTGTGCGCAGTTGACCGCGAAAGGCGCTGATGTATACCGCCCTCCCGGGCCGGTAAAAGGCGGCAAAACAGTGATTGCCTTTGTACGCGATCCCGATGGTTACGCTATCGAATTAATTGAAAAGCAATGAGTTGGCTTGCCAATATTCGAATAATGCCTTTGCTGTTAGTCTGGCTAATGTCACTTGCACTCATAGGCTGCCAATCGCAACCTCAGACCGCTCAACAGCAAGCAAAGCTCTCCACCTCCCCTGTAATTATCGCTCACCGAGGCGCCAGTGGTTATTTACCCGAACACACACTCAACGCGGCACTATTAGCATATCAACAGGGTGCTGACTATATCGAACAAGATCTGGTCATGAGCCGCGATAACCACTTGATCGTTTTGCATGATATTCATATCGACCGCGTAACCAATGTGGCTGCGGTTTTCCCCGACCGCAAGCGGCAAGATGGTAGATACTATGCGATTGATTTTGATCTTGATGAGCTTAAGCAATTAGCCGTCATTGAACGCCGTAAGGCGGATGGCTCGAAGGTTTACCCCACCCGCTACAACGGTGGGGCTACGTTTAAAATAGCAACCTTTGACGAACACATTCAATTGATCCAAGCATTGAATCAAATCTTCAGTAAGCAAGTGGGTGTTTATCCAGAAATAAAGGCACCCGATTGGCATCGCATGCAAGGTAAAGATATCAGTCAGGCAACAGTTGCTGCACTAGACAAATGGCAATTGAATACGCCATCAGCCAAAGTCTACTTACAATGTTTTGATTTCTCAGAAGTAAAGCGGCTTCGTTTAGAGTTGGGCGTTAAAGTGCCGCTAATCCAGTTGATTGGCGCTAATGAGTGGCAGGAATCAGATAGCGATTATGCGTATCTGCAGTCCACAGCGGGACTCACGGAAATCGCTCGTTATGCCGATGGGATTGGCCCTTGGCTACCGCAAATACTTGCGCAACCGGACAGCAGCGGACTAACATTGACACAACGGGCGCATCAGCAGCAATTGCTGGTCCACGCCTATACTTTTCGCAATGATGATTTACCCGCGCAATGGACAAGCCCAACGTTACTAGAGAAGTTATTTAACGAGTTGGAAATCGACGGATTGTTTACCGATCAAACGGATGTAGTTCACAGCCACCTAACGCAATCCAGTTTGCTTGATAACAACTAGGATTTAGCCATCCGAATCACCACGCGACGGTTTTGTGCACGTGACGCTTCAGTGTTATTCGGAGCAATATGACGCTTTTCGCCATGTCCTGTAACATCAATCCGATCTGGTGAGACGCCGGCATTGGCAAAAAAGTCACGGATTTCATTCGCGCGACGAATTGATAACTGTTCGTTATTCCAGCGGCCACCGTAACTGTCGGTGTATCCATCAAGCAGTACCAATTCCAGCTCAGGATCTTCTTTCAAATAATCCGCAATCATGGCCAAACGGCGCTCAGAATACTTGTTTAATTCCACACTATTTTTCTTATAGCTCAGTACGGTATAGGCGATATCCTCAAAGCTATAAGGCAAGAGGTTTGAAACACAGGAAACAAATTGACGATAGGCTGGAATAAAGTTGGCCGCGTTAAGGGCTACTGCAACCTTATCAAAGCGATTGTACCAATCTTGATAATAAATGGTCGGCCAATATCCTTTCTCTAGTTCGCTCAGCATGGTCCAAGCAGTAGACTCGGGTAAATCGCCATCGTACTGAGTACGAATGGTCATTTCAGCTAATGGCTTTTGTTGTTGACCAGGCATCCAGCTGGGTGGCACGGAATAGACTGCGGCAACATCGAAACGTTTCGGCAGCATCAACATATCGAGCTCAAACATCATATTGAGTTGTTTCGATGCTTGGCTAGTAAATACAGCTTGTCCATAACCAGGGATTTCGTGTTGGAGATCACAGGCAATACGTGTTTCGGTGCTCACATGCCAATCTGACTGCTCAACTTCAGCGGCATACTGGCGCATGTTTGCTAATGCATGCGGTGTAGCTGCGATGACTCCCAAGCAGAGGAATGCCAGTGATTTCTTTAACAACATAAAAGCCTCTTTGCCTCAATTGACAATGCAATGATGTTTGGACGCCAGCATAGGCGAGTTTCTACATCCAAACCTGATCATATCTTTTATCGTCTCCCTAGGGCAAAAGTTTAATCCTGTACTGGATAGATAGCGCGTAAATTGTCATACTGCAAGGCAATACGCAGTCATACCGTTTTCACGCAGTTTTAAACGACTATATAAGATAAGCAATACATGTCCTATGCCCTCAATGCAATGGTGAGTCGCTTTCGCGGCTATTTTCCCGTAATCATCGATGTTGAAACTGCCGGATTTAACGCCCATACCGATGCGTTACTTGAAATCGCCGCGGTGACGGTGAAATATGATAGTGATGATATTCTGGTACCCGATCAAAGCTTCCATCGCCACGTCATCCCTTTTGAAGGTGCTAATCTGGAACAGGCTGCATTGGATTTTAATGGTATCGATCCAGACTGTGCATTACGTGGTGCAGTAGCTGAATCAGAGGTCATGAAAGATTTGTGCAAAACAATCCGAAAATTACAAAAGCAGGCAGACTGTCAGCGCTCCGTAATTGTGGCACATAATGCTAGCTTTGATCAGGGCTTTGTAAATGCCGCTATCGAACGGCAAGGGATCAAGCGCACGCCGTTCCATCCGTTTGTCTCCTTCGATACCACCAGCTTAGCGGCGCTTACGCTGGGACAAACGGTTTTGATCAAGGCTTGCCAAGCAGCTGGTATCCGGTTTGATGCAAAACAGGCGCATTCAGCCCTGTATGATGCACAAAAAACGGCTGAGCTGTTTTGCTATATGGTAAATCGGTGGCAAGCTTTGGGCGGGTGGCCCCCGCCGCCAAACGGCTAGACCAATATCCGCATGTCAATAAAAAAAGCCAATCGAACGATTGGCTTTTTTGTCTGTTTCGACGCTCTTATAGGTCGTCAGACTTTTCTGAAAGGTACTTTGCAACACCGGCTGGGCTTGCATCCATACCTGCTTTGCCTTCTTGCCATCCTGCTGGGCATACCTCACCATGTTCTTCATGGAAGCTCAAAGCATCAACCATACGTAGCATTTCATCAATATTGCGACCCAAAGGTAAATCATTAACCACTTGATGACGTACCATACCTTCCGCATCAATTAAGAATGAACCACGGAACGCTACACCGTCTGTCGGATGCTCAACGTCGTAAGCTTGACAGATTTCGTGTTTAACGTCAGCGACCAAAGTATATTTAACAGGTCCGATACCGCCATCATTAATCGCAGTATTACGCCATGCATTGTGGCTAAACTGTGAATCAATTGATACGCCAATAACTTCAACGCCGCGCTTCTGGAATTCAGCATAACGCTTGTCAAATGCGATCAGTTCTGATGGACATACAAAGGTGAAATCCAAAGGGTAAAAGAATACAACGGCTTTTTTGCCCTTGATTGCTTCACTTAACGTAAATTGATCAACAATTTCTCCGCTACCAAGCACTGCAGCAGCAGTAAAATCTGGGGCTGGACGGCCTACAAGTACGCTCATGCGAGTCTCCATTTTTATGTTTATGTCTTGGGAAAGGATTGGTCGAAGGCATCGCACCGCTCAGCAACCAATCAACTTCAGCATATATTGGTGCGCTTTAAATAAATGCAAGTCGCATCAACACTTAAATTTCAAAACAACTATCGCACGCACATTAAGTACAGCAATAGAGCTGCTCAAAAGTCATCCTAATCACTCATCAGCAAATAACGTAAATTGGATTAAACATTTGCCTTGATTTTGATGCAAATAACAATTATTATCATTTGCAGTTAGGTTTAATGGGTTACCGCATGTTTATCTGTCTGTGTTATGGCGTTACTGACCGCGCAATAAAACAAGCCGTGCAAGAGCATGGAGTCGGTAATTTGCGGGAGTTAAACCAAGTGCTTTCGCTTGGCACCGAATGCGGTCGTTGCGTACAAATGGCACAGCAAATTATCGATAGCACAATTATAGACGAAACACTGTTTAAAGAAGTAGGCTAAAACCGCCCACTTGCGTGTCTCAATGTGCTCGCTGAGGCGGACATATCGGTTGCCAGTCACGAACTTCAGGATGAAACACGCCAATTCTGTTATACCACTCTAATAACATGCCTCTGTCTCGCAGATCAGCCAGCCCGGCATTGATAATATTAACCAGCAAATGTACCTCGGCAGACTGACTGGCAAACACAAAATGGCTTGAATCGGGGATCACTAACTTTTTCCCCGGTAACGCATGCAGTGTGATCCCGTACTCCGACCGCGATAAATCGGCACGCGAGCCAAACATTATTGGCAATACATCCGCTCTACCTAACTCGACTATTTTAAACATTTGAGAATAAGTATCGACATGCGTTACGTTAAGTGGTGAGCAATCGAGCTGCCGCCAGTCATAAGTCCAATTTTTATTGGAAACGGCAATCAGTTGCGGTAACAAGGCGTCCCCCACACGCAAATACTCATCCAAGGTTTGCTGCTTAACAAATAACCCTTTATTAAACTCGCCTTTACGCAATAATGGATTCGATAGGATAGTTCCCGGTCGTTCTGATTCTCCCTGCCATATGCCAAATCCACTGGCGTCTACATGGCCATTATCTAAGGCATTAACAATACGCGCGACAACGGGGAATCCTATCAGTCTGAACTTTGCCTCTGGTACTTTCGCTTTAACTAGATTACAGAACAGTAAATACTCAAAAACAACTTGGTTATCATCCAATTTTGCATTGTCTAATTCCGCACAACCGTTTTCATCCAGTAACACATCGTAAAACTGCAGTTGATCTTGAAAAACACCGATGCGAAATACTCTTTCTTGCCCGACCGCGCCTACGCAAAACAGCAGCAGCCCAAGCACGAGTATCGTTACGCGAAAAGAAAACATATTTTATATTCTGCCCTAACTACATTGTTATAGTGCGTGAATCTTGCTTTCAACATAATCCAGATCAGCGCTAGCTGCAAATCCAATGCTCTTAGGTAACCCATGCTGGGTATTAAAAAGCCAGCTTACGCTGGCTTTTTAATACTGCAACATCCGTGAATATGACTTCTCGCTTGCTTACCCTTTTTGTTCGGTTTGTTTTTCTGCTGTCTCTTTGATTAGAGGCTGTAATTCGCCCTGCTGAAACATTTCAAGAATAATGTCACACCCACCAATAAGCTCACCGTCAACCCAAAGTTGCGGAAATGTTGGCCAATCAGCATAGCGCGGCAGCTCAGCGCGAATATCCGGGTTTTGTAATATATCGACATAGGCAAACTGTTCGCCGCAAGACATCAATGCTTGCGATGCCTGTGCAGAAAATCCACAACTGGGCAACTTAGGTGACCCTTTCATGTATAACAGAATTGGGTTTTCTGCGATCTGCTGTTTAATCTTATCTATTGTCGCTTGACTATCGTATGCGTCCATAACGGCCTCTATTTTTTGACATGTAGGCAATATAGGTACTACGCTTGTCACTTTCAAGGCAAATCATTGAGTAAAAATAAGTCCTTGCCCTTTAAAAAAATGACCCCATTTAGCTGATAATCAGTAATATCAATAACGTAAGTAAATTGTCGTCAGGTTTAATCGATTATTATGCCTGATAACGTTTGCAATCTTAATCAAGGAAAATAACGGAGACCATCGCATGGCTTTTGAATTACCTGCTTTACCTTATGAAAAAAACGCGCTTGAACCGCATATCTCAGCGGAAACTTTGGATTTCCACCATGGTAAGCACCATGCTACCTACGTCACTAAACTAAATGGTTTAATTGAAGGTACTGACCTTGAAAATAAAAGCCTTGAAGAGATTGTAAAATCCTCTGAAGGTGGCGTATTCAACAATGCTGCGCAAATTTGGAATCATACCTTCTATTGGAACAGCCTAAGTCCGAATGGCGGTGGTGAACCTACGGGTGCGCTAGCCGACGCCATTAATGCCAAATGGGGCTCATTTGCCGATTTCCAGGCAGCGTTTAACGATAAGGCCGTAAACAATTTCGGCTCTAGCTGGACATGGTTAGTTAAAACTGCTGACGGTAGTCTTGATATCGTCAACACCAGCAATGCTGCTACGCCAATCACAGAAGGAGGTGTCACGCCGCTTATCACTGTTGATTTGTGGGAACACGCTTATTACATCGACTATCGTAATGCACGTCCGAAGTATTTAGAAGGCTTCTGGGCATTAGTTAACTGGGCATTTGCGGCAGAAAACTTCGCCTAGGCCCCACGTTAACAATACAAAAATAGACGGGGTTAAGTGAGTGTCTAAATAACCGACTTGCTAAAATCCCATCCAAGACCAGAGTTTGGCTGATGCGAAACTCTGGTTTTTTTATGCATTACTCAGCGCGTGGACAGACTAATGCCAACCGCTCTCCATTGGGACTAAAAGCCATGCGACTGGCGCCCGCAGGGCAATGATCAGCGAACGACAAGTAAGGCTCCCACCCATCGGCTGTGCGATATTCCCAGCGTATTAACCCGTTTTGTTCTGCATTAACGGTTACCGCCTGACCGGCGGGTGTCCATGCATAATATTGGCTACTGGCTGGCAGCAACGCTAACTGGCGTGTGCTATCCTCTCTGGCATCATACTCCATTAAGTAATGCGTATCGCCAACCCGTTTGGAATAGCTGAATTTAGCTGATTGATGCGGGATCGACCAAAGACTAGCACCAATATCCACATCAATGATTTTGGCTTTATTAGGCGCGGGCAAAACGGTTGCGCGCTGGAGGGTGTGCTTGCCTCCATCCTCTGTCGCCAATACAAAAACCAATACCTCAGAGTCGTTTATCCATACATGGTAACCAATCGGCTCTAGCGTCAATAGCTTGTTCGGATTAGGTTTAGTAAGTGACCACTGGGTTAACCACTGCTTTCCATTTTCATCAACCCATATCCCTGATAATGCGGATTGACCTGACCTCGGGGTTGGCGAATATTCGCTGGTTGCCGATTGCGTGATATTACGTGTGCTACCGAGTGCTAAGTCGTACTCAAATAAATCTGTTTGCCCCGTCTCGTCAGCAGCGGTGAAATAAAGCAGATTTCCATTCTGACTGAAGTAAGGCTGATTATGGTAGAAGGGAGCGTCGGTGATTTGCTGCCACTGTGCTTGGCTCTTAGCCGGTTGTGCTAGGTTGGGTTGGGGTAAGGTTATTAACCAAATATCTGAGCCTGGCGGTTGCTGAGCATGCAGTGAGCCGATACTAAAGAACATCGCCAGAGCCGTTAGGGTTAATCGCATTGCTATCTCCTGTAAACGATTACGCGAGCTTTTCTTTCGCCAATGGAAACAATATGAGCGCTGCAAACATGGCTAATGCTGCCGCAACCGAAAAGCTGACGGCTGCGCCACTACCCTGCTCCCATAAATGCCCCGCCAGCCAGTTGCCTAACGCGCCACCGGCCCCAAAAGCAACGCCAATGTAAATGGCCTGTCCTCGGCTTTGAAAACTTGCGGTAAAATAATGATGAATAAAAGCGACACTGACCGCATGGGTTAGGCCAAAACTAAAGGCGTGTAAGGTTTGCGATAGCACTAAAAGCGTTGTCGAATCAGCGTGAAACCCGAGCATCCACCAACGTAAAGCCGTAAGCAAGAGGCTTGTTATCAATAACCATTTCACCCCAAAGCGCTGGATCAAACGGCTAGCTAGCACAAAGATGATCACCTCGGCTCCAACGCCTAGCGCAATCAGAAAACCAGTAAATTGACCCGAGTGTTCCAGGTCACGCATGTAAAGGGCAAAGAAACCATAATACGGACCAAAACTGACTTGCAACAAGGTTGCTGACAACAAAAACAACAAAAACACCGGGGTTCTAGTCTGTTTCCAACCGTTGTCAGCGATTTTTTGCGAGTGCTGTTCACGCGTTACGTCTTCCAACACTAACGTCGATAAGAATAATAGTGACAAAATACTAATACTTACCCAAATCGGTACCTCAGTACCGAAAATATCGAGCAGATAGCCAGTCAGCATGGTCAGCAAAATAAAACCGATACTGCCCCATAAACGCACGCTACCATAACTCTTCTCGCGTATTTTAGCTTGCTTGAGCGTAATGACTTCTAATTGCGGCAAAACCGCGGTCCAGAACATCATCATTAGGCCAAATGTTAACGTCAACGTCCAAAATGACATGGCCCAGAACACACCGGCGAAGCTGAGTACCGTTAGCAGACAACCGATCCGCAATACCAATAGCGTATGACCAGTGCGATCAGCCAAACTGGCCCAGATACCTGGGCCAAAGATACGAGCGAAGGTAATTAACGCAAACAACTCTCCGATTTGCGCAGAACTGAAGCCTCTACCATCGAGGAACAATCCTAAATACGGAACAATAATCCCTAATTGCGCAAAATACAGAAAATACGTGGTCGATAGACGTTTCAATCATTGACCTTTGTATTTGCTATACGGATCATTCGACGGCGCCGGGAATAGTTGGCGTAACTCGCGTAACGTGAGCATTCTGGGCGGTATGGCGCAATAGGTGATCCATTATGACAATCGCCAACATGGCCTCAGCGATCGGCACTGCACGAATACCCACGCATGGGTCATGTCGACCTTTAGTGACGATATCCGTTGCTTCACCATTGACCGTAATGGTTTCGCCGGGAACCGAGATACTTGACGTAGGCTTTAACGCCATATGTACTATCAAATCTTGCCCGCTGGATATTCCTCCCAATACACCACCACTGTGGTTACTGGTGAAACCTTGTGGAGTCAATGTATCACGGTGTTCACTGCCCTTTTGCTCGATAACGGCAAATCCATCGCCAATTTCCACGCCTTTTACCGCATTGATCCCCATCATGGCATGTGCAATATCCGCATCAAGACGGTCAAATACCGGTTCACCTAACCCAACAGGCATATTAGTGGCTATTACTGACACTTTAGCGCCAATGGAATCACCCGACTTTTTCAAATCACGCATATAAGCATCAAGCGCATCCAATTGCTCAGGATCAGGACAGAAGAATGGGTTATCGTTAATACTTTCTGGCGCCTTTAATGCCAATTCGATAGGACCCAATTGCGACAAGTATCCAGTAATTTCAATCCCATGCACTTGCTTCAAGTATTTTTTCGCAATACCACCAGCAGCAACACGTATTGCGGTTTCGCGTGCTGATGAACGACCACCGCCACGATAATCGCGTAGACCGTATTTTTGCTGATAGGTGTAATCCGCATGACCTGGGCGAAATCGATCGGCAATCTTAGAGTAATCCTGACTGCGCTGATCTTTATTTTTAATCAACAAGCCTATCGATGTGCCGGTGGTCTTACCTTCGAATACGCCAGATAGTATCTGTACTTCGTCATCTTCGCGACGAGCCGTGGTGTAACGTGACGTTCCTGGTTTACGCCGATCGAGATCGCCTTGCAAATCGGATTCATGTAGCTCGAGTCCGGGAGGACAACCATCCACGACGCCGCCGATAGCGATACCGTGACTTTCACCAAAGGTTGTTACGGTAAATAATTTGCCAAAACTATTTCCTGACATGAATTATCCTTGTGTGTAATCGATTAACGCCGTTTTAGAGACTGCAAAAATACCGTCGCCCCCTTGTTCCAAGGCTATCCACTCTACCGTCAAGCCGGGAAAACGTTCTGCAAAATGGACCATTGAATTACCGACTTCAACAAATAACCAGCCACCATCAGTTAAGTAGTTCGCCGCTTGCTGAATAATAGTTTCGACTAGATCCAAGCCATCGTTTCCTGCTGCCAAGGCTAGCTCTGGCTCATGTTGAAATTCTGCGGGTAAATCCGCCATATCCTCGGCGTCAACATAGGGTGGATTAGACACAATTAGATCGTAGCGTTGTTCTGTGAGTGCAGAAAAAACATCGGATTGCATTGCCACAACGCGCGCTTCCAATCCATGTTCTTGAATATTAATATTCGCTACATCAATCGCATCAGCACTGATATCCAATGCATCTATATCAGCATCGGGAAAGGCGTGCGCAAGGGCAATTGCGATACAACCGCCACCGGTACACAAATCTAAAATTGTTTTGGGCTCGTCCACATAGCCGGCAAACGCCTGCTGAATGAGCTCTGCGAAGGGCGAGCGCGGTATAAGCACTCGTTCGTCGACATAAAAGGGATAGCCACAAAACCACGCTTGATTGGTTAAATAGGGCAATGGCAAACGGGTTTGTACACGTTTTAACACTAATTCAGCAATTTTTTGTCGCTCACTATGGGTAAGCTTTGCGTGAAATAATGCATCGCCAGTCAAATCCGTAAGATCCTGCGGTAAATGCAATGCTGACATCACCAATGTCACGGCTTCATCCCACGCGTTATCGGTACCGTGGCCAAAATACAAATCGGCATCATTAAAGCGACTTACACTCCAACGTACGAGATCCAAAATACTGGCCAAATCGTTAATGGCTTGATCAAGATAAATTTTATCAGTCATTGCAAAAGTTAAACCAACGAGTAATGCCTGCTATCATACCGAAAAATATTGAATTTCGGCGTGCTATTTTGAATTTTTTTCAAGGGGGAAACAGAGTTTGGATGACGATGATGACATGCAGTTGTTTCGCCAGTCGATACGTGGCGTCAAACCATTACGGGAGAATGAAAAAGTCGCATTAACCCAACAACAACGACTGCACGCCAAGCAGCAGCGCAGGCACCAGCGTGACAGCGCAGGCGACAAGTCGCAACGCCAAGCCAATGCCTATTTTACCTTTTCCGATGCCTTTCACGGCTATATTCCGCCGGAAGGGCCTACTCGCTATGCCGTAGACCGTGAACACCATGATCAAATCAAGCGCTTACGCCGCGGAGACTATGCACCCGAGATCATCCTCGATTTGCATGGGCTTTCGCGCGAAGAGGCGAAACTGGAAATTGCCGCCCTGCTGTATCACGCCAAACAACAGCATGTGCAATGCGTGTGCATTGTGCATGGGATGGGCTCAGGAATTTTAAAACAACAGGTCCCACATTGGTTGATCCAACATCCAGACATTGTTGCCTTTCACCAAGCCCCACTGGAGTGGGGCGGGAACGGTGCAATTTTAGTTCAGCTCGTACACAGTGATCCGAAGTTGGGGTAACTATTTATTATCGTCGGCACTATTGTGTAAAAACAGATATGTGTAATAGCCACCCATGACGCAAATAATGGCAATTAACAATAATGACATCCACACAACCGGATCTAAGAAAAGTTCTAAAGGCATGGTGCTTTCCTCCTGCACATCAATGATGTCTTTATTGTCACCTACAACGGTAAATAGATACTGATCTTGATCAATGTATCGGGGCTAATGCTGCGCAAAGTTTGCGTTAGATCAAACGTCTGTTTTTAACTGCCTTTTCAACCTTGCCTTGAGCAGCATTGAGGCGAGTTAAAACAGAATTTTCACGTTGAAGGCAATATTGATGCGTGCCTTATCTGAAGGATTCGGTAATACCTCATGGATCAAATAACTTGGAAACATTACCATCAAACCATCTTCGGCTGGCACGGTAAATGACTGCCCAAAAGGCAGGCCATGAGATACTTGCTGATTAACAAAAGCATGACTGTATAGCGCAAGATCGCCAGTTCCCGTTCCTTGCACATAGTATACGCCCGACCAATGCCATTTAGAGTGAGTATGAATAGCATTGGCACTGCCGGGTTGGTTAACGTTCGCCCAGTAATTCATTTCAAAGCGGTCTGCAGTGAAAGACTCTAGCGCTGCACATGGCGCGCCAATATTTAAATAGTGTCGGTGAATAGCTTTAACATTATCAATAATAAAACGCTGCAGAGGTAGCCACCCACTAAAATCACTACTGCCTCGCCAGCAACCCGGATTGGCTAACGGATCAACCGTTGGATTATGCGCCTGATAATCGAGGATTTCTTGCTTCAGCACTGGATTTAATTCAGTATGTCGCGGCACCATGGTACGCCATATATCGGTATGTAAAATACCGCCCCGTGCAAGCATAACCCGATCATTATCGGCATTCACGTACTGCATTCCTGCCGGAAAGGGCGTCGATTGTGTCATTTAGCGATATCTCTCAATGTAAGGCGTTAAAAATTCAGTATAACGTTGCCAGCGCGCAACGGCTTGCGTCGTAATCGGCTGTCGAACTTGCCAAATACTTGGCGTCTCAACGTGATTGGTTGCCTTGCGAATAATTTCTGGTGCCGGTAATGTCACACCAAGGAAGTCTCCGATCAGTGCCGTGCCCGCGGTATAGTCTGCTACCAACTCTTCATACGACACATTGAGAATATCATTGCCAAATAGCGTCTGCCAGTGCGCCATCAAGCGTTGATATTGATCATAAACAAAGAAGATATCATCTAAGTCGTTGGTATAGGCAAAATAACGGGAGAAGTTCTCAAAATAAATAGACACTGCAACATCTAATGGGTTGCGCTGCATATTGATAATTTTGGCACGTGGAAAGAGTAGCTTGATCAAACCTATGTGAAAAAAGTTGGTGGGGACTTTGTTGATAATGCGCTGACCGGAAAAGTTGGCAAACTCCCGAAAGTAGCTTTCATAGGCATTAATTGCGGCCTCCCAATCGATGCTTTCTTGCTGCATCAAAGCTTGAATATAGTGTTCTCCCGCTTCCGAGGCGGCTAATGCGACTTCCACGGCCGGGGTTTCGCCACCGGCATAATAATCGGGTAGCGATGACAATATTTGTTCCACTAAAGTGGTGCCTGAACGCGGCATGCCAACCACAAATACATGCTCGGCCTTAGCGCTCGACCTAGCCAATTGATAACTTTCAAGGCTAAACGCCGCGAGCAGAAAATCAACTTGCTGATGCAATGTTGCTGAACTGAAACGACTCGACTGACGCTTTAACTTATTCGCATGAGTCGCCAGTTGCCATGCCTGTGCATATTGTCCCTGATCATTTTTGGCCTTCGCTTGAGCGAATAAAGTGCGAGCTGCTGCTTCAGCATCGCCCTTAGCAATAGGAACGCTTGCTAAGCGCTCACCTAACTCGACGGAAAGTTGTTGACACTTGGCTAAACCTTTTGCGGCATAACTATTCGCTGGCTGAGCCTGTAAAATTGTTAGATAGTCATCCTTAGCGGCACTGAAATCACCCTGCATCGCCGCGATATTCGCGCGCATTAAACGCGCTTCGCAATTAGATTCTACTTCTGCCGACCGGTCATCTAACCACTGCCTAGCAAGCGCTAAAGCGCGTGCTTGCACGGCAACATTACAACGCACAACTAAAATATCAAGGCTTGCTTTTAGGTCCTCAGGTACATTTTTAGCGATTGCCAATGCAGCAGCATATTGATGGTACTGACACAGTAGACGTAATACATGTACGAATAAACTCTTATCCGGTGTTTGAGGGATCAAGCTAGCCAAACGCTCAATGTATTCAGTCGCCCGTTGCTGCTTACGCCCAAGTAGAATACCCAACATATGGGTTAATACTTCTGCATTCTCAGGCGCCTGCGCTTCCAGTTCAGCTAATTGCTGCCAAGCCGCTGCAATATTCCCGTTACGCAAATATTGACGAACCGTAACTAAGCGCTGCTGAATGATTTGAATTTGCCTATCTACTACCATATTAATCGCCAGAGCCATCCTCGCTGCAAATCTTTTTCGCACCCTTTAAGTTGTGTGGCGTAGCGTAATGAACGCGCTTTAACGATACTTGCGACATTCACCAACCAACGCTTTTTCATATAGGTGCGCCGTTTAAAACCGCCCCACCCTTCGTGATAGTTCAAATACTGCCCATGCGCATCCCACTTAGAAATTCCATTAATCGTATGCGTCTTGCTGATAAACCACCCCATAAAGTCTATGGCATCAGCAAAATCATCGCGATCTGCCCACGAATTACCCGTTTCGCGCACGTAGTCTTCCCAAGTAGGCGTCTTTGCTTGAGAATATCCATACGCGGAACTGACGCGCCCCCAAGGGATCAGCCCAAAAAATACGTAGTCACGCGGCGGTAAAGCATCGGCCTTGAACGAGCTTTCTTGATACATCATTGCCATCGGTACATGGATTGGGACGCCCCATTTATCGCGCACATCAGCAGCCGCGTCATACCAATCGGGTTTCTCTTCGAAGATTGCACACAGATTACTGATGTCAGTGGGGGGAGTCGCGGTACAACCGACAGCCAAAACAAGCACACTCATCAGACCAGCAAAAAAAATCGACTTTCTCAGGAACTTTATGGTCATTTTTTATTCAAATCTAGTGTTCTAGTATTGTGTGTGTTTCCCTGGAACCTTATCTGCCTGGTCACTACCAGGCTTTTTTTTGCCCTGTGGTTAACGCGCAAAATAGGTTTTAAGAAACGTATCAAAATCTTCTTTATCATTGGCTTCAATCATTTGTTGCTGCTGCAAAGACTCACGACTTTGGCGTTCAAAAAACGCCTGATCAAAATGCTGATACGGCTGATGTAAAAACGACGCTTTGTACTGACGTGATAACTCCAACCCCCATTGGCCATTATCCTTATTTTGCTGCTGCAATGTAGCCAGTATTTTCGCTGAAGGGGTTTTACTACTATCGATGACTTTTTCTAATTCTCGTGTTACAGCAGCACTAAAATTCACCGTTTGGTAGGCTTTATCTAATACTTTAGCGACTTCAGCAAAGGTCTCAAATAGTGTCACGGCCCAATCTTTTAATGCGACTTCAGTACTTGCCGCATGCGGAGCTTCCTGGAGTAACCTTAATTCAGGATCCCGCCCTTGGGTAACCACACGTTTAATATTGCGCTCTGTATCGGCATAGGCTTGTGGCGTGAAATCTGGCGACTCAGTCACTAGGCAGCTTAACAAAAAGACATCCAAGAAATAGAACTGCTCCAAACTGATACCGACTGGTTGCATAGGATCAACATCTAACGCTCGCACCTCAACATAAGCAACCCCACGGCTTTCAAGAGCGTCGGTGGGCTTCTCTAATGAACGCGCTACTTGTTTCGGGCGGATGGGCGAATAAAGCTCATTCTCTATTTGCAGGATGTTGCTATTTAACTGCTCATAAACGCCCTGTTCCCCAGCAGCAAAACGCGCGTATTCAGCACTTGGAGTCCGAATGGCTTTGCGCACTGACGCCACATAATCCGATAAATTGTTGTAGCACACATGCAGACCCGATTGTTGACTATTGGTATAGCCGAGATCGCTCATGCGTAAAGATGTCGCATACGGCAAATATAAGGTGCCTTTACCGATTTTTTCAAACTCAAAGTTATGCTTTTTGCCACGCAGGAAAGAACCACACAGCGCAGGAGAAGCTCCATAAAGATAGGGGATCAACCAGCACCAGCGCCGATAATTTCTAATCAAGTCAAAATACTGCTGCGAAACAAAATCTTGACTGTAGACACTCCCTTTAAGCTCGGCATACTGCTGCCAAAAATCATCCGAGAGTGAAAAGTTAAAGTGGATGCCTGATATCGCCTGCATCATCGCGCCATAGCGATTTTTAAGACCTTGCCGATAAACGCTTTTCATTCGCGCAATATTCGACGACCCATACTGTGCGATCGGGATCTGGTCTTCACTATCGACATAGCACGGCATACTCATTGGCCAAAGCGCTTCGTCGTCCAGTTCACCTAAGACAAACTTGTGAATATCGCTTAATTGCGCCAATGTGGTTAGCGGATCTTCCTCTGGCGGAGTTATAAACTCCAATAAAGCCTCAGAAAAATCCGTAGTGATACTGTCGTGGGTTAACGCTGAACCTAATACCTGTGGATGAGCTTGTTGCGACAATTGTCCTTGTGGAGTGATCCTCAACGCTTCGCGCTCTACCCCATGTTTAATCCCGGTTAACGCGGCACGAAATTCTGCAGTATCAAGGCCTGTGAGAATGTTTTCTAGATTCAATGAAACAGTCGGCAAAGGATCACTCACTTATTGTTGAAAATAGTTACCTGACAAGTATATCGCGTTTTATCCGCAAAACTTGCCTTACTTAGATTTTGTTACACTAACCTAGATCAATCAGCCACCGTATAGTCAATGACAGTGCGCCCTAGAGTTTCGAGTTGCGGCTTTAATGTTTGTGCATCGCCGACCACAAAAATATGCATCTCATTAACATCCATGTATTGCTGCGCCCACTGCTGTAGCTGCGTGGTCGTTAATGCTTGAATGATACTTAGCTGTTGCTCAGTAAAGTCTGGCGATAATTCATAGACTAGCAAGTGGCGTAAAAAGCGAGCCTTATTTGCAGGCGTTTCGTAATCCAATGCATCGCCTTGGGTAAAGGCTTTTTGCAGCAATGCCAGTTCAGCGTCAGTCGGCCCTTGCTGCTGATACGCGCTCACTTCACGCAGCATCTCTTGAATGCTTGCAAGCGTAGCACTCGCATTGAAATCGCCACCGATGGAAAACGTACCTAAGGTTTTACCGCCACTGAAATAACTCCCTGCGCCATAGGTGAATCCTTTGTCTTCACGCAAATTAAGGTTGATGCGACTATTAAAATGCCCGCCTAACGGAAAGTTTGCCAGTCGCGCTTGGAAATAGTCACCAGTAGCATCGTAAGGCATAGAGCGTTTGGCAATACTGATCACCGACTGCACTGCATTAGGTTTATCAACTAAATAAATATTGCCCGCCGCGTACTCCGGAAAGGGATTATAATCTGGTATTTCATAGGGTTTAGCAGACCACTCTTGTAACGGTGTCAAAGCGGCCAAAGCTCGGTCTTGTGTCACGTCTCCCACCACCACAATATTGGCTTGTGCTGGATTATAATAGGTTTGGTAAAACGCTTTGATATCATCCAAAGTAATCGCCTCTACCGTAGTGACGGTGCCACTATCAGGCAAGCTAATTCGATTGTCGTTGCCGTAGAGAATGGCATCTTGCACACGCCGAGCCAGCGTATTGGGGTTTTTCATTTGCTGTTGCATAGCTTGCAAGGTGCGTTGTTTTAGCTGTGCAAAATCTGCCGCGTTAAACCCTGGCGTGAAGAGTTTCTCAAATAGTATTGTCAGGGTTGCTGCAAGGTTTTTAGTCAGACTACTGACATACACCGTAGTGAAACGTCCCGATGCTGAAAACTGGATATCACTGCCTAATTTAGCCAACTCATTGGCCAACTCGATACCCGAACGTGACGCAGTGGATTCATTCATCATTTGCGCAGTGAGTGACGCTAGCCCTGCTTTCTCGATAGGATCTAAAAGCGGCCCCCCCTCGAGATTGATGGTAAGACTAACCGTCGGCGTCTCGTCAGTATTTACTCCCAATACCGGTATTTGTGCCGCTATTTCAGCTTGCCAAAAATCGGGTACAGCAACCAATGGTGCAGGTGCTGTTGGCGGTATCTGACTGCGATCAAAGGTGTCAGTAATCGACTTAGGAGTAACAGCTGCATGCGCTTGTTGCGGCGGAATGTCACGCGGCGGAATAGTGTACTCGGGCAGATTAACGGCTGCTTGAGTTTGCCCTTCTGGCACAATGCTCATTACAACTGCCGGGTTATTCTTAATGTATTGGTTAAAAACCCGCATAACATCATCAGCTGTCACAGCATTATAGCGATCAATATCAGCTTGCACGAGGTCAGGTTGTTGTGCGTACAACTCACCATTTGCCAATGAACTGACCTTTCTGGCAACACTTTGCAAACCAAAAACCGTGCCTGCTTCGATACTCATTTTAA
The DNA here is from genome assembly GCF_059752595.1 of Alteromonas sp. DYW1. NCBI lineage: Bacteria > Pseudomonadati > Pseudomonadota > Gammaproteobacteria > Alteromonadales > Alteromonadaceae > Alteromonas > Alteromonas sp. DYW1. The sequence continues at coordinate 2,551,596 of NZ_CM186038.1, forward strand.
CGCGCGTTAAATCGTCGGGCTCAACCCCACGCCGTTCAAAATCGGCCAAGGCTTGTTGAAACGCCGTATGCAGTGTGTCCAAATCTTGGGTCACCGCTGGATTCGCCAGTGCTAGCATCTGAAACTCACACGCAAGTTCTCGACAGGGATGCATGACTGCAGCCTGCACGGTTTTACCCGTGAGCACTAAGTCCTGATAAAAAATTGACGTCTTCCCACCGCCTAAAATGTCTGCTAATACATCCAAGGGGGCTTCATCGGGGTGGCGCGCGTACACCGTTGGGAACGTCATTTGGATTAAAGGTAAATGCACACTGTCTTTCAGAACTACATGTCTGGTTTCTGCAAGAGTTACCGGTGTTTTGGGAAGCTTGGCAACCGTGGGGCCTGCAGGGATCGGCGCAAAATACTGTTCAATCCATGCTTTGGTTTGTGCAATATCAATATCGCCGCCAATCGTTAGAATCGCATTATTGGGCCCGTACCAGCGTTGAAAAAACGCCTTCAGGTCGTCTACGTTGACACGTTCTAAGTCTTCAATATAGCCAATAACTGGCCAAGAGTATGGATGCCCTTCTGGATACAGAGCTTCACTTACACGTTCAGTGCGTAACCCATACGGCTGATTGTCAACCCGTTGCGCGCGCTCATTTTTGACTGTCTCGCGCTGATTCTCGAATTTCTTTTGCGTAACAGCGTCGAGTAGGAATCCCATACGGTCTGCTTCCAACCATAGAACCTTCTCTAAATGATTGCGTGGCACGGTTTGATAATAGTTAGTTCGATCGGAATTGGTTGTACCATTCATATCACCGCCTGCTTCAGTGATCATTGCAAAATGCTGTTCATCTGCGACGTGCTTTGAGCCCTGAAACATCATGTGTTCAAAAAAATGCGCAAAGCCAGACTGGCCCACTTGTTCGCGCGCTGAACCAACATGATAGGTAACATCGACATGCACCAACGGATCTGAATGATCTGCATGCAGAATTACCGTTAATCCGTTGGCTAACTGATACTTTTCATGGTTAATTGAAATTTGCTTCTGCGCGGTCGTTTCTGGTTTATACGACGACGAACAACTAGCAACGATTAGACACACCGTTGCCAAAAACCATCCATATTTATTCATTTGCTACCAATCTTTATTCTTCAACTCATTCCAAGGCTACACCTGCCCAGAATATTCAAGTACACTCAAACGATAGGTTTTTTCAGAGGCTCACCATGATTGCAGATTTACCGTTTATCAATAAAGAGTTCGGCTTAAAACAACTCAGTGGCAATGAATCTCTGTACAAAAAATTATTAATGCGTTTTTTGCAGGAGTATCGTGAAAGTGCTGAGACGGTAGCGGAATTTCAAACGCAAGACAACCAAGAAGCGATGCAATTACTCGTGCACACGATCAAAGGTGTCAGTGGCAACTTGGGATTAGACTATTTGCACGCGGCGGCCAAAAGCACTGATGATAATATCAAAATCCAAGGCGCGGGAGCGGAACTTGGCAACCTGCAATCTGCCCTCAACCAAACATTAGCCCAGATTGACGAATACTGCGATAGTGATGCGGCGAGCGATGGTACGGACAATCAAGCACTTAACGAGTTACGGCAGGCCTTGAGTGCTCATCGCTTTATTAGCCCTGATCAGCTTGACGACTGGCTAACTGCAGCGCAGGTTCCAGCAAGCAAACATCCAGCAATCCACGCTGCCATTGCCGACTTAGACTATGCCACTGCGCAAGCGCTAATTGGTAACTGATGCAGCAGGCAAGTCTTACACCGCAGATAACCATTGTTTACCAGAATGATTCCTTTGCCGTGATCAACAAACCGGCGGGAATTTGTATGCATTACGCCGATGGTGAGAACAATTTGCAACAACATTTAACTCATGCGGGAATAGGATCCTTTTACTTAGTGCATCGCCTTGATACTGATACCTCAGGATTAATGCTGATAGGTAAAGACAAAGTCGCAACGGCTGAATTAAATAAACTGTTCAGTGAACGCAGTGTGCAAAAGTATTACCTTGCGATCAGTGATAAGAAACCACGCAAAAAACAAGGCCATATATTAGGCGATATGCAAAAAGTCAGACGGGGTAACTACAAGTTGACAAATAGATGGGAGAATCCCGCCTACACCCAATTTTTTAGTTATCACTGTGTTTTATCAGAAGGCACAGGTAGGCTCTTCGTATTAAAACCGTATACAGGTAAGACCCATCAGTTAAGAGTTTCATTGGCAGCTCTTGGTTCTCCCATTTTAGGCGACCCTCGTTACGCTAAAAGCACTTCCGATCGGATGTATTTGCACGCCGCCCAAATCACCTTTGAATGGCGCAATCAGACCTATAGCTTCTGCGATTTATCCCCTTCAGGAGTTCACTTTCAAACGCCCGATTACCATCGTTGGAGAGCCGAAATCGGCCCCTTGAATGAATTAAACTGGCCGCGTGCACAATTAGCCCAATGAATACCGCAATGGCATTTCGACAAATCGATATTATTGGCAATGGTGCCATTGGTAATGTACTCGCTTATCACCTGCAAACAGTTGACCACATTGGGCACTTGGCGCGTCATGTGCGCACTGCAGCGGCTAGTCGGTTTATCACTCTTTACGGCGTTGAACATAGTCTGCACACGAAACTCAACGTGTGGGCCAGTGCAGGTTCGCCGCACCTGGTGATCGTCCCGGTAAAAAGCTATCAGGTGTTAGCAGCGCTAAAGCAATTTAAGCAACACTTTAGCGCCGATACGAGCTTACTCTTGCTGCACAATGGCATGCTCGATCCGGCGCTGTTGCGCGAATATGAAGATCAACATCGCGTGTTTCTAGCAACGACGAGCATCGGGGCAATCAAAACGACACCCACCACATGTCAACAAACGGGCAGCGGCTTAACCCTAATCGGAAGTCGTCAACAGGTTCCAAAGGCGCAACAACAGGCGATTGTACAATTACTCAGCACTGGATTTGGCACAGTAAAATGGACCAATGATATTCAGCAGACCTTGTGGGACAAATTAACGGTCAATGCCATTATCAACCCGTTAACGGCTCTGCATAACCTTCCCAATGGCGCCTTGCTTAAACCCGAGTGGCACGAGGCGATTGCTCAATTAGCCGATGAAATAGATAAGATTATGGGTGCTGAGGGACTAAAAACGACCTGCGCAACCATTATCGAACGCGTCAACACCATAGCCATGCTTACGCAACGGAATTATTCTTCGATGCACCAAGATGTCCTGCATGGGCGAGAAACTGAAATAGAGGAAATTAATGGGTATCTTGTACGGCGTGCACGAGCACTCGGTTTGGCGTGCCCTTGCAATGCACAATTGTTAGCACAAGTCCGGGCACTAAAAAAACCAGCATAGCCGTTTGTTGGATGCAAACGGCTATCCTATCAGAGCTCTGGTTTCATATGCGGGAATAAAATGACATCTTTAATCGTTGGGCTGTCTGTTAACAGCATGACTAAACGATCAATACCGATACCCTCACCCGCAGTTGGTGGCAATCCATGCTCAAGAGCACGAATGTAATCCGCGTCAAAGTGCATGGCTTCGTCGTCGCCAGCATCTTTTTCTGACACTTGCTTAAGGAAACGCTCGGCCTGATCTTCAGGGTCGTTCAACTCTGAGAAACCGTTAGCAATCTCACGTCCACCGACAAAAAACTCGAATCGATCGGTGATGAACGGATTTTTATCGTTACGGCGCGCCAGCGGTGAAACTTCCCAAGGATACGCGGTGATAAATGTAGGTTGATCGAGCTTTTCTTCCGCTGTCGCTTCAAAAATCTCACACAAATATTTACCCGCACCCCAAATCCCCTCAACTTCTGGCTCTTTAATATGCAGTTGCTTAGCAATGCGCTGCAAAGCTTCTAGGTTTGATTCCGGATCCTGAATAGCGTCTTTATCCCCTGCCGAGATAGGACCGAGTTGTTGCTCAGGCCAATAGCGTAAAATCGCATCGTTCATGGTTAAGCGCACAAATGGCTGAGAAAAATCATAATCAGTCGAGGCAACAATGTTGCCTTCACTGTCTTTTTGCGTGCTTGTGACCTTATGAGTGCCAAGGACTTTTTGGGTAACCGAACGCAACATTTCCTCGGTCAGGTCCATCAAATCATGGTAATCCGCATACGCTTGATAGAATTCAAGCATTGTGAATTCCGGGTTATGCCGCGTCGATAAACCTTCATTACGAAAATTACGATTAATCTCAAATACGCGCTCAAAACCACCGACGACTAAACGCTTCAGGTACAACTCAGGTGCAATACGCAAGTACATATCGATGTCCATCGCATTATGATGAGTGATAAACGGCTTTGCTGTTGCACCGCCTGGGATCACTTGTAGCATGGGAGTCTCAACCTCGAGGAAATCGCGCTCAGCTAAAAACTGACGGATCGCTGATACAACCTGACTGCGCACTTTAAAGGTCTTACGGGTTTGTTCAGAAGTAATTAAGTCTACATAGCGCTGCCGATACTTGGTTTCTTGATCTGCAAGTCCATGAAACTTTTCAGGTAACGGGCGCAACGCTTTTGTCAACAACTCAAAGCTTTGCATATCAACATATAAGTCTCCTTTACCCGACTTATGTAAAGGCCCACTAACGCCAATAATATCGCCAATATCAAGGCTACCGTAACGCTCCTTAATAACTTTTTGCGTATCCTTACTAGCATACGACTGGATCCGCCCCGTCATATCTTGCAATAGTAGAAACGGGCCACGCTTCGCCATGATCCGGCCAGCAATACTTACGGGAATGTTTTGTTCTGCTAACGCTTCTTTTGTTTGCTCACCAAAGGTATCCTGCAATTGCTGGGCATAATGCTCTCGCCGAAAGGTATTAGGAAAGCCATTGGCGGCGCAATTTTGACGAATACTATCGAGTTTCGCCCGACGCTCTGCAATTAGTTTGTTTTCTTCGAGTGTCGCCTGTGACACAGTGGTATTTGATTCAGTCATTGCAGGTCCTGTTTAGAGTCCAGATTTTAAGCTTGCTTGCAGAAAGCGATCGAGATCGCCATCGAGCACGGCTTGTGTATTTCGGGTTTCTACGCCGGTGCGCAGATCTTTAATTCGAGAGTCGTCGAGCACATAGGAGCGAATTTGACTGCCCCAGCCGATATCCGATTTATTGTCTTCCATCGCTTGCTTTTCAGCGTTTTGCTTCTGTAACTCGAATTCGTATAGCTTGGCTTTTAGCTGTTTAAACGCTTGGTCTTTGTTTTTGTGCTGTGAGCGGTCATTTTGACACTGCACAACAATATTGGTCGGAATGTGCGTAATCCGCACGGCAGAGTCCGTCCGGTTAACGTGTTGTCCACCCGCACCTGAAGCGCGGTAAGTGTCGATGCGAAGGTCCGCAGGATTGATATCGATCTCAATATCATCATTAATTTCGGGGTACACGAATGCCGAAGCAAAGGAGGTGTGCCGACGATTACCCGAATCAAACGGTGATTTACGCACTAACCGGTGTACGCCAGTTTCTGTACGCAACCAACCAAACGCGTATTCACCGCCAAAACGGATGGTGGCACTCTTGATACCAGCCACATCCCCGTCAGATACTTCAATCAATTCCGTTTTGAAACCATGCTCTTCCCCCCAACGCAAGTACATGCGCAGCAGCATATTTGCCCAGTCTTGCGCTTCCGTGCCGCCTGAGCCAGACTGTATATCTAAGTAACAATCACACTCATCGTGCGGGCCTGCAAACATACGGCGAAACTCTAATACTTCGAGTTTGTTAGTTAGCGCGGAAAGCTCTTGCTGAGCCTCGTCAAAGGTTTCTTGATCTTCTGCTTCTACCGCCAGTTCGACCAAACCCAGAACATCTTCACTGCCTAGCTCCAGTTCGCGAATCGTTTCTACTACTTGCTCTAGAGCGACCTTCTCCTTGCCCAATGCTTGAGCTCGGTCTGGCTCATTCCACACATCGGGACTTTCCAATTCACGATTAACTTCTTCGAGACGCTCTACTTTAAGATCGTAGTCAAAGATACCCCCTAAGCAACTGCGTACGGGATTGGATATCTTCAATAGCGGTATGGACAGGATTCACTTCAAACATGCTGAACTTCGGATTACTAAAATGATTGCGGATACTACCGAATTTAGCGCTGAGTTTACAGCTTGATTTGCTATAGATTAGATGAATTGAGTGAGGCAGAACGTGTCAATACAAACGGAAACTTTATCGGATAATTCCTATCCCCCAGTGTCAAACTAATCGTTGTCTTAACACAGGCGTTTCTATGGTTACTGTTAACTTGCCGTTTAGGCCTCTTATCGTTGCCGTTTGACGTCTGCCAATACCAAAGAAATGGCGCTACTGCGCCATTTTAATTCTTCAGTCCTTGAGTAAAGGAAATCAAATTACCAACTAAGCGCGCAATTTGCTGGTTGGTCTTTTCATCGCTTAGCTCGCCCGCATCGTTCATTAATGTATCGACCTTGCCGATGGCTTTCTGGTCGGGTAGTACGTGCATGCCGATATTGCCTAATAACATGCGCAATACGACCAACACTCGCATGCCGCCAAGCGCTCCCGCAGATGATGCCATGATCAATGCACTCTTGCCCTTGAAGGCCTGTAATGGCTTCTCGTCTCCGACTTTACGGCTGGCCCAATCAATGGCATTTTTCAATAACGCAGGATAGCTGGAATTGTATTCTGGCGACACAATAATAAAACCGTCGTGTGCCATTAAAAGCTCCTTAAATGCCTGCGCATTGGCTGGAATCCCTTGCTCAGCTTCATCATCCTCATTAAAAATTGGCATTGGGAAATCTGCCAAATTAATCAGCGTAACTTCAGCACCGGCTGCCTCAGCAGCCTTCGCTGCTGCGGCAGCAACCGCTTGATTATAGGAGTTTTTGCGCGCACTACCGGAAAAAGCGAGTATTTTTGTCATTTCAGTTCCTTGCGAATTCAATGTTAACTGTTACGGACGCAACACTATTTTGATCATTACATCCGTTGCGCTGTTTCAATGCCGAGCAAGTTGAGACCTAACTGCAATGTATTGGCAGTTAAGTGAGCCAGCGTCAGACGACTCTCTTGAGTCTGTGGATCGACGCCCTCTTTTAAGATTGGGCAGGCTTCATAAAAACGCATAAAGCCACTAGCTAAATCATAAAGGTAAGCACATAGCACATGTGGAGTCGCCTCGTCAGCAACCGTCAACAAGGCATCCTCAAACTGCACCAGTTTTGTTACGAGAGCCTTTTCCTCACTTGCACCAATCTGTACCGTCGCTGGATTGAATTCGCCAGCGAACTTCTCAAAAACACTCTGGATACGAGTGTATGCGTACTGCAAGTAGGGGGCTGTGTTGCCCTCAAAGCTGAGCATTTGGTCCCAGTCAAAGATGTAGTCAGTCGTGCGGTTTTTACTTAAATCCGCGTATTTTACCGCCCCAATACCGATTTTCTTAGCCAGTTCAGCATCCACTGATTGACCTGCCGCTCGCTCGGTCAGCAGCTGCTGCGCGCGTTGCACTGACTCAATCAATAAATCATGTAGTTTAACCGTGCCACCCGTGCGGGTTTTAAATGGCTTTCCGTCCTTACCCAACATCATGCCAAAGGGACAATGCTCATAGCTTTGCTCTTCGCGGATAAAGCCGGCTTTACGTGCGACTATTTCCGTTTGTTTAAAGTGCAAGCTTTGCCGCGCGTCAGTAAAAATCAGCGTACGATCCGCATTAAGCTTACCATTGCGGTAACGAATAGCCGCTAAATCTGTCGTTGCATATAAGTAGCCACCACCCGATTTTTGAATAATATAAACGGCTGGTTTGCCTTCCTTATCAGCCATTTCCGGCAGAAAGACCACTTGCGCGCCCTGATCTTCAACCGCAATACCCTGGCTTTTGAGTTCTGCTACCACCGCAGCAAGGTCATCGTTGTAGGCACTTTCACCCATAACGTCTTCACGTGTTAAGCTTACATTAAGTAGCGCATAGACCTCTTCACTATGCTGAATAGACACGTCGATAAACTGTTGCCAAAGCGCCATACACTGCGCGTCTCCACTTTGCAGTTTAACCACATACTCGCGGGCGCGGTCGGCAAAGCCAGCTTCTTCGTCAAAGCGCACCTTAGCTGCTCGGTAAAAGTCTTCCAAGTCACTCAGTGCGGTTTCTGCCACGGTATTCTCAGCAAGTTGATCGCTAAGGTGGGCCAACAGCATCCCGAATTGCGTGCCCCAATCACCCATATGATTTTGGCGAATAACTTTGTGACCAAGAAACTCAAGAACTTTAACCGTAGCATCACCGATGATGGTGCTACGCAAGTGTCCCACGTGCATCTCTTTGGCAAGATTGGGTGAAGAATAATCAACCACAATCGTTTGTGCGGACTGTTCATTAATCGAGACACGCTCATCTTGACTTGCCGTGGTTGCCCAACTGGCTAAGAAGTCGTGACTCAAATGAATGTTAATAAATCCAGGCCCGGCAATTTCAAGCTGACTGGCAATATCCTGCAATTGCACTGTCGTCAAAACTTGTTGCGCAATCTCGCGCGGATTCTTTTTCAACGCTTTCGCTAGCGCCATGGCGCCATTAAACTGATAGTCACCAAATTCTGGCCGTGTACTCCGGCTAAGTGGCACTTTACTGTCATCAAAGCCGAGTTGTTGCAGGGCCTGTTGAAATCGTTGGGTGATTAACGCGTGTAAATTCATAATCGATTAACTTAATGTTCTCGAGTGGTTTTGAAGGTAATGTCAGGGTAGCGCTCCTGCGCTAGGGACAAGTTCACCATAGTCGGTGCGATATAAGCGAGATTTTCACCGCCATCCAGTGCTAGATTGCTCTCAGATTTACGTCTGAATTCATCCAACTTTTTAGCATCGTCACAATACACCCAACGCGCGGTTGAAACATTGACAGACTCATAAATGGCCTCAACGTTGTACTCCGCCTTTAAGCGAGCCACAACGACATCAAACTGCAAAACGCCCACAGCGCCAACGATCAAGTCATTGTTAATGAGTGGACGAAACACCTGTACCGCCCCTTCTTCCGACAATTGGATCAAACCTTTAAGCAACTGTTTTTGCTTTAACGGATCTTTCAAACGGATCCGCTTAAACAACTCCGGTGCAAAATTCGGGATCCCTTTAAAACGGTGGTCTTCACCTGCGGTAAACGTATCACCGATGCGAATAGAGCCATGATTATGCAGACCAATGATATCACCGGCATAGGCTTCTTCTAATAATGCGCGATCACCGGCTAAGAACGTCAAGGCGTCAGAAATACGAATATCTTTGCCGACCCGCGTATGACGCATTTTCATGCCTTTCTCATACTTGCCCGAAACAATTCGGCAAAACGCGATCCGGTCACGATGCTTAGGATCCATATTGGCCTGGATCTTAAATACAAAGCCGCTGAACTTATCTTCGGTGGATTCTACAACTCGCGCATCGGTTTCTCGGCTTTGCGGCGTAGGCGCCCACTGGGTCAATCCGTCAAGCATATGGTCAACACCAAAGTTACCGAGTGCTGTACCGAAAAAGACCGGAGTCAATTGCCCTTGCATAAACATTTCGTGATCAAACTCGTTAGATGCGCCCACGACTAATTCGAGTTCTTCGCGCAATTGGCTAGCCAAGTCACTGCCGATCGATGAGTCCAACTCGGGGTTATCCAGACCTTTGATGATCCTAACCGCTTGGATGGTATGCCCCTGCCCCGACTGATACAAAATCGTCTCATCACGATGTAAATGATAGACACCTTTAAACGACTTACCGCAGCCTATTGGCCAAGTGATTGGCGCACATAAGATATCCAATTCTGTCTCAACCTCGTCGAGTAACTCCATAGGATCCCGGATATCACGGTCGAGTTTATTCATAAAGGTGAGTATTGGCGTGTCACGCAGGCGCGTGACTTCCATTAACTTGCGAGTCCGATCCTCAACCCCTTTCGCTGCGTCGATAACCATCAAACAAGAGTCGACAGCTGTTAACGTACGATAGGTGTCTTCCGAAAAGTCTTCGTGCCCTGGAGTATCCAACAGATTGACTAAACAGTCGGCATAAGGAAACTGCATAACAGAGGTCGTTACCGAGATACCCCGCTCTTTTTCCATTTCCATCCAGTCTGATTTGGCATGTTGACCGGACTTCTTACCTTTCACGGTACCTGCAGTCTGCAGCGCATTCCCGAACAACAATACCTTTTCAGTAATGGTAGTCTTACCCGCATCGGGGTGCGATATAATCGCAAAGGTTCGGCGTTTGTTGATTTCACTTAAAAGTTTGGCATTAGCCATGTTCAATTCTGTCCCACTGTGCGTGCTTCAGTATCACGCAGTTAATCTCTGAGTTTGCTTGACGACTTCGACCTCAGCTAACGACGTGGGCTAACCCCTCTCATTTGCCAAAATCATCGCGAGCTTTTTGAATGCCGCGTATTATACAAGGGTTTGGCGCTAAGTCTTGGGCAAAGTCCAAGTTTCATGAATTTTTTAAGACACGCTGCATAATAATCGCGTCTTCTTTGGCGTTCTTATCTGAAGCCATGGCGTAGTAGCCTTTTCTGCGCGCGACTTGGACAAAGTCATACTGCTGATACAATGCAATCGCAGGCGTATTTGACGCGCGGACCTCCAACCAACAAGTGACCGCGTTGTGCCGTTCGCAGTGTTCGATAAAGTGCATCAACAAACGCCTTCCAATGCCCCGTTTTCGCGCAACATGATGCACTGCGATGTCCATCAAGGTCGCCTCGTCAGCAACCATAAGTCCGATGTAATAGCCCAGTAAGTCATCACTTTCCACCGCGGCATTAGCGAAATACGGTGAGCTTAAGCAATCATTAAATACCTTCTCAGACCAGGGTACCGGATGAGCATTCATACACACCTGATAAGCCTGACCACACAAGTTTGAGCCAGCCTCTAAGCGCCGAAATTGACTAACCACGGTCAATCAGTTGTTGCCAAATCTGGCGCTTTAATGCCGGAGTTAGAGCGCTCGCTCCGTGCGGCAAAGAAATGTTTGAGCCTTCGATTTGCAGAGTGGGGAATCGTGTCGAAGATTCCACCATTGGCGCACAGTCAGGACGTAAACTTTGTGCGGCAATAGTAAGGTCTTGTAGTTGTTCGGGTGAAAGCAACGGTGCGGCAATGGGTTTATCATCCACTGTACCAAGTGGCACTGGGTTAGCTGCAGACTCTGAGGTTTCCACCGGGTTTAACTGCGCCTCTGTGACTTCAGTGTTTGCTCGCCACACGGTAATCCCCATGGCTTGGAGCACAGCATTTTGGTAGTTTTGCCTAGATGTGGACATTGCGAGCCGCCATAAAGAAGATTCTCAATAGACGCATAGTGTAACAGAGAAAAGTGGCAGGGGTGGAGGGACTCGAACCCCCAACCATCGGTTTTGGAGACCGCTGTTCTACCAATTCGAACTACACCCCTAGCGCGCTCGCATTATACGTATGCGCGCTTAAAGGTAAAGAAAAAAGTCACTTTTCCGTAATTTTTGTGAATGCCTTAACCGCGCCATACCAGAGCTGATAAGTTAATTCGACCAATGGGTGGACCCGCGCGAGTCCAGCTTGCAGTTCGGTAACACTGAGTCCTGAAAAGTGCGCATATTGTTCGGTTAGACATTCTACTTGATGGCGATTTAGCTGGTTGATCTTAATGCTTGATGCAATATCAAAAAAACGATTGCCTGAGGCGGCATACTCCCAATCGATGATTACTGGCTTGGCATGATCGATAATATGATTCAGCGCTAAATCATTGTGGCAAAACACGCAATGCTCAGAATCAGCAAATTCCCGTTCATAAACAGCTTTAACCTGAGCAATCTTGTCCTCTAATACTCGGAGTTCTGAATTTGGAATGGCGGTAAGATATTGCGCCCACTGACTCGGCAAATCATTCGTGAGCGTGGAAATCGGTAATTCATGGATCAAACTCAATGCTTTGGCTAAACGCTCCATTTTTATACTGTCATCTAGTACAGTGAGCGGTTCCATCGAATGTCTCACCCAATCTTCGGCGTATAAACCTTGCGTTTGGTTTAAGTACAACGGCATGGGTGCCAACCCAGTACGTGCTATTTTACGTTGCATAGCCATAAGCGTCGGCCTTGATCGGCCCGTCACATGGTCCGCATGAAAACGTTTTATAAGGTAGCGCTCACCATCAGCAGAAATACAATAGGTAGTATTTACCGGAGTCGCATTTATTTCGCGTATTTCAAAGTCATCGTCGATCCCTAAGGAATCAAATAATGACTGGGGTAAATCCTTGTGACCAAGCATAAGCCTTAATCCTTCGCGGTAGACAGTCCGGTACTTTTTTGCCATTGCATTAAACCATAGACTGACAACCCAACATATAGCAAGAACAGTAGACTGGTCAGATAAAGCTCAACCTGCCAGTATAACCAGCAAGAAATCGCATTGATCACCCACCAATAAACCCAGTTATCAATTTTCTTATAAACCACCATCACCGTGGTCACAACACTAGCGATAGTAATAAATGCATCGATATACACATATTGTGTAGCCACATAACTCGATACTGTATGCGCTAAAACCGCGGTAAGAAGTACAATCCCTGTAATGATTACGGTGTTCTGAGAAAGCGTTAAACGCGTGACCTCTGCTTCAGTATCATCGCGCTGCCATTGCCAATAACCGACGATAGCCATCACCACGTAATAGGCATTCAACGCCACCTGAAAAGGCAAGTTCACATGCCAAAAGACGATTGTATACAGCAGCGTACTCACTCCGGCGCACAACCAACACCAGATATTTTTATGTGCTGCCAACACGACATAAGCAATGGCTAACACCACCGCAAACGCCTCTAATCCTTGCAGCGCGATAAGCTGTTGCCACAACACGTCACTCAGCGTTAGCTTATCATTACTCATCCTTGTACAACCCTGGTGCTACCTCTGCTCCCGCCAGAAATTTGCAAACTAAAATAGCCTGCCCAGTTGCCTCGTGCAATGTTTCAAGCTCGCGCGCAAGGATGGCAAATACCTGACTATACTCACCGCGAATTTGTGTACTCGTTGTTGTAGTCACTATCACAAGTTCGGAATAACCCCGTAAATGACCAATAAAATCTTTAATGATTGGCAAATAATTATCAGCCAATGGATACAGCGATAACTCGGCGGTGCACAAAGCCATCCTTAAACTCCCGGTGTTTAGTTAGAAATACCAATTAAGGGTGGCGCCCAACTGGCGCTCACTGCCAAATTGATAATAAGCTTCTGGCTCGGCATAGCCGAATTCACCATCTCTCGGATCATTACTAAAACCACCAAAGCCACGCACATAGTAATCGCGATTAAACAGGTTTTTTACCCAGAGTTGTACTTGCAACGTTTGCCAATGCCATTCCAGCGATGTATCGACTAATGCGTAACCCGGTGAAGTCACATCGTGACCATCAGAAAAGCGATAATCGTCAGTGAAATCAACTTCAACTCGCCATAACCAATCGTCTCCGATATCCAAGCGAGAAACCAGATTTGCGGTAAATTCTGGCGCTTGCGCTTGCCGCTGCTTAGCTATGCGTTCACCGTTGCTAGTGATGTAATCTTCGAACGTGGCATCAAGGTAGCCCACCGCCGCGTCAATGGCCCAATGGCTAGACACCTGCCACTGCGCTTCCAATTCAATGCCGCGATTAGTTCCGATGTCTGCATTGCCGATGATATCGATAAAATCCGTTGAGCCGTTATCACGCAATAAGATGTCAAAGTCAGCGACTTGGGTATCCTCGCGCGTCATGTAAAACAATGCCAAGCGGAAGCTGGCATCGATCTGAGGCAAGCGCTGTTTCAGTCCCAGTTCGTAGTTCCAATTATACTCGGGCGCATACAAACGCGCTGCGTCTGAAACTCTTTCATCGGGATTAAACCCCGCGGTTTTATAACCGCGTGCAACACTCCCGTAAATTAACCCTTGCGCGATTGGATAATTAACCGCTAGCTTGCCGCCGAGCAAAGTATCACTGCTTTCATCATTAAAGCCGGTTACATCAGCGTATTCCAATGCTGAATGTTCGATACGCATGCCCCATTGAATACCCAGTTGGTTATCTAATTCAGTATCCAGGCGCGCATAAACGGCGAAATTAGTCGGCGAATATGCACTGCTAAACGGGCTGTCGGCAAAGGTATAGTCTCGCCGCATGTCCTCGTCACGGCTACGGTAAACCGCACCTACCACCCAATCAAACGCTTGTTGCCTGATAATCAATGACTGTTTGGACGTCGCGCGCAATTCTAATGAATGGGATCTTACATCGCGGTAATAGGCATCAAATGAACTATAACCGTTCGGATGAAAACCATTGAACGTCCAATCTTCATCATAGCCATAACCCAATTCACTGTCCGTGGCAGAAAAAACCGCCAACCAATCCGCTCGGTCAGTGGTAGAGTCAAACCGCAGACTGGCTGCGTGTGTTTCATTGCGGTCAAATCCAGGCTCATCTGAACGCGTTTTACGATCATTATCGAGAGAAAACGCATCATAACCATTATCGATGTCAAAGTAGCGATAATTGAACACGATGCTGCTGTTGTCTCCAACATGTGTCTGCAAGGCTAAGCGCCCTGCGCGCTCATTAATATTGTCGGTATCGTCCTGACTTAAAAATGTATTGGTGATACCACCATCACTACGTTGCTCTAGCCAAGACGCTCGATACCCTACTCTGGCACTCAAATCACCACCAATCGCTAATCCCGTGCGCCAGGTGTTCTCAGTGCCATAGGACAACAGTAATTGGCTTGCATGCTCTGCGCCCGGCTGCACACTGTGCATGTTGACCGCGCCCGCTAAAGCGCCTAAGCCGAATTCGGTAGCCTGTGGGCCACGGAGTACCTCAACCTGGGTGATATCAAAAGGCTGTGCGAGGGCAAACAAGCCGGTTAAATCAATATTATCCAGAGTAAAGCTTACCGACGGATTTAAAGGTTCGCTGAACTGACTGCGTTCACCGATGCCACGGATCTGAATAAAGCGTCCACGTGAAGCACCGCTAGCAAAATTAACATTCGGGATCGCCCCGATCAGAGCATCAATGTGTTGTGCTTGCCGCTGTGCAATGGTTGTACTTGAAAGCACGGTGGCACTGCCGGCTATCTGTTCGAGCGAGGCTTGGCGAAAATCTGAGGTAACAACAATACGCTCAAGGGCTGACTCTTCGGCTGGTGGAGACTCATTACCCTGCGCAAATACGCTGGTTTGTACAGTGTGAGCTAAAAAGAACGCGGCTAGCGGCGTCAACTTCGCAAGTTTCATGGTCATAGGATCTCTTCGTAAAAATACATGAAAAGACCCGGTTTTCACGGCAGGTGTTAAAGATAAGGCTTTACCATTCCTACGCCGGTATTATCCGGATCAGGTATAAGGGTTTCCCAATGGATCTCAGCTGATATTGCCAAAGCAATGATCGAGCACCCCTAGGTTATTTGTCTCAAATGACAGCTAAAGTCTAACACGCCATGCTGGCTTGCACTATCCCTGCTGCAGTGGATAAACCAACTATTTTTTACACGTCTGGTAAAAAGTTAAGGGTTTTTAATTCATCTTTAGTTTGTTGCTCTAAATCTTCCGGCGTCTTCCCATGCGCTACGGGTTGACGCGTGCTCGGGTCAACCTGAACAAAGACAATATCGTCCGCAAGACATATGGTTTTTTTTGTCGCCTTGTTGCGCACAAGGCAGGTAACGGTAATCGACGTTCTACCCACCGCCTTCGTGGCAAGACCAAACTCGACAATATCCCCTTGTAAGGCCGGCGATTCAAAACTGATTTCACCGATGTGCTTGGTAACCAAACAATTGGTCTCAAGCTGACATATGGCATATATCGCCGCCTCTTCATCGATCCATTCTAACGCCCGCCCCCCAAATAAAGAGCCGGCATAATTGAGATCCCCGGGCATAACTAAACGACGAGATAAAAACCGCATACAAAATCCTATACACTATAGCTTTCAAATTATATTAGCGTTGAGTATAGATGATTGCTCCAACTGATGCTGTTAAACAAATTGCTGATTGGTTAAGCCAACGTAGCCAAACTGTTAATCATCGTCAGTTATTGTTGCTATGCGGTGAGCAAAGCTGGAGCGAAACTATTGCTGAAGAGTGTTGGCGTGTTAGTTCTACACTCAGTAACACGGTTTTAGAGGGTCTTTGGCTTGGCGAGCGCAGTTGCAATGGGCAATATGAGCCTTTAACCAATGCGAAGGCGTGGTTGGGCCAAGAGCTCGACCTAGTAATATACAGCGCGCATACGCGATTCGATATTGATGGATTGCTAGCCATCTGTGGTACCTTGCGTCATCAGGGGTTGATTGTACTGCTGTGTCCACCGCGCGACACTTGGTCAACAGGACTGAATTACATGCAACACCCGTCGTTGGGTACTAAGGTAAAGCACAGCTATTTCGGGCAATGGTTCAACGCAGTTATTGAGAGCCAACCAAACGTCGCCTTGATAGAGCAGCAAACGTTGCAGGTAAAATTACCGCAATCCCCTGTTGCCCCATCAGACATCGTTCAGTTTGATGTAGCAGCGCCATTTAAAACGCAAGACCAGTGCAATGTAGCAAAGAGAGTCTTGCAGCAGCTAACATCGACGCACAAGCAATGTGCGGTCATCACTGCGCCGCGTGGCCGCGGGAAGAGCTGGCTGGCAGGCTGGCTTATCCAACAGTTTAACCAAAACCAGCAACCTGTGTTACTTATCTCTTCACGTGCTACTGCGGTACAAACTATCTTTAAGCAAACCGATCAAAATAATTCAGCAAAGCTCCTGCAATTTGCCGCTCCTGACACAGATATCTCAGATTTATCGGTATATAACTTAGTCGTCATTGATGAAGCCGCGAGCATACCCGCCCCCATGCTCGAAAGGATATGCCAAGCAGCGTCAACCTGCCTGTTAACGACCACAACTGACGGTTACGAGGGGACTGGTCAGGGATTTTTGCAGCGTTTGCTCCCTGCCATTCAACCTTTTTACCAACAACTAAATCAATACCAACTTGAACAACCCATCCGTTGGTATCGCAATGATAGCCTCGAAAACCTCCTCGCTCATTTAAGTTGTAAATCCATGCCACTGGCAACCGAACATAGCAATGTGCAAGAGACGCAAGCATTTACCTGTAATCTCATAGAGCCTGCAGCCTTAGTGCAATCTCCGCAGATGCTTCAGGCCTTATTTACACTGTTACGCGACGCACACTATCAAACGACAATCGCTGACCTTGTCCGCTTACTAGACTCGCCGGACCACGTGATTTTTATTGCTCAAGAAAACGCTACATTGCTGGGTGCGTGCGTGGTGATCAAGGAAGGGAATTCACAATTAGCCGACCTTGCCAGCCCCATTGCTCGCGGACAGAGGCGTCCACAGGGCCATCTTTCATTACAATTAATGGCTTTCCATACGACCCAGCTTGAATATTGTCACCTGAGCGCATGGCGAGTGAATCGAATTGTTGTTGCAGACGAGTACCGTCAGCAGGGAACAGCCAGTGCACTATTGGATTTTGCGGAACAAAGCGCAATCAGCAACCATGCCGATATTATGACCACAATATTTGGCGAAAAAACCTTATTGAAAAAGTTTTGGGAGAAAAACGGCTATTCCAAGTTTTATACGGGCAGCCGCCCCAACAAAGCCAGCAACAGCCTAAATCTTTTGTACACCAAGGTGTTAAACCCTACCGTGAATCAATGGTTTAGTCAGGGGGGATCCCTAACTGAGGACCAACAGAAACAAAAACTGCGAGATTTTATTGCAGGATGGCGCGGAGTGGCTACTATTCAAGAGGCGTTGATAGCTTGTAGCTATATAGCCGCTAACAACGAAAATCTACCAATCTTAAGCCACATCGCCGTGCAACAACGCTGCGATCTGCAAGAACTTATTAGTACATTTGCACCAGGAGGTAAGAAACAGTTCGCTGATAACTTGCGTAGCGAGTTGCAAATTGTGTTGCCCACCGATTGCGAACGATAAGTAAAGTGTCAATGGCAAGCAGCGCCGCAGGGATTTTAAATCAGCGAGTAGAATAACTAGGACAATCCTGAACGCATAAAAAAAGCCCCTTGCGGGGCTTTTCATTAGGAAAGATTAATGCCTCTATTCTTCGCTTTTTCACGAATATAAGGTTCCCACGCAAGTGCGTTACGTCGGATTGAATTGTCTTTCTTCGCTTGTTGCACGTGACGATAGGCTTCACGGAAGTTACCCGTATAGAAGTTTGCTTCCATTAGTGAGAAAT
This sequence comes from Alteromonas sp. DYW1, assembly GCF_059752595.1. Classification (NCBI taxonomy): domain Bacteria; kingdom Pseudomonadati; phylum Pseudomonadota; class Gammaproteobacteria; order Alteromonadales; family Alteromonadaceae; genus Alteromonas; species Alteromonas sp. DYW1. The sequence continues at coordinate 2,569,954 of NZ_CM186038.1, forward strand.
GGATGCGTCCTTCATCAGGTGCGCCACGCTCAAGTGCACTATTCAATGCAACAATCGCGTCTTTATAGCGCTCAGCAGTTAACAATAATACGCCTTGCTTACGGAAATGCTCTGGATCTGAGCTCAGGCTAGCCGCCTGACCGTAAAACTTCGCTGCGTCAAGATACTCTTTGGCTTGGTGCAATGTGTTAGCAAGTGCAGCCAAACTGTCAGCATCACGCTTAATCAAACCTTGCTCAATATACTTTTGTTGTATTTTGGCTGATTTGTAAGGAATATCATTTGTCGCATACAACTGCGCCAATGCTTTAACTTCTGAAGTCTTGGTCAAAAACCCTTGGTCATGGGCAATTTCAAAGATTGAAAGCGCACGCTTATAGTCTTCAACTAACATGTAGAAGAACCCTAATTGCGTCCACCACTGCTTAGTCTCAGGAAATAGTTTGACCAGAGTTTCTGCAACTTCAACCGTTTGCGGATACAGCTTGCGCTCGTAATATGAAGTAAGCTTCAGAACGTGGGGGTTCTTGTTAGGCTCTTCATACAGCGCAATCGCTTTATCAGCAGGGTCGATCATCTTGTCGAGTTGACCATTTTCATAATACGCCTGGGCAATACGCGTATAAACATCAGGATCTTGTTTACACGTGATGTCCATCCACTGAGTGTACCACTCAATCGCATCACCGTACTTCTTCTCTTGCATACTCAAATCGCCAAGCAATTTTAGCGTTTGGGTATATTCAAGGTCATTTAGCACGCGTGTACTTACGGCACCTTTAAGATAATCCAAGGCTTTAGTGCCCTGACCTTCTTGTGCTGCAAGTAAGTTCCCTATAAAACGATCAACGTAGGCTCTATCAAAGTCATCGGAAGCGTCGATGTCGTACAAAACTTCAAGTGCTTCGGTCATCAAGTCCTGATTGTAGAACTCAAAAGCTTGTTGCACTTTCTTGCCCGTACGCTCGCCCACTAACTGAGTTTTGCCTTTCTGATACCCCGGGCACACGATCGGTTGCGATTGCGCGTACACTTGCGCCGAGAGTAAAAATGTACCTGCAAGCACTGACCCGACGATTGAACGATTAAACATTTTCTTCATCATGATTATTGCTCCAAGGTAAAGTCAAGTTGCACAAACATGTTGAACTGCTTAACTGGCTTACCATCAACGATCTTTGGTCTGTATTTCCATTTGGCTAACGCACGACGCGCTTCGCGGTCAAACAGACGCTTTGGCTCGGCTTCAAGAACAACGATGTCTTCAACTCCGCCCACTTCGTTAATCGTGAACTGAAGTTTTACCCAACCTTCCTTACCGTCACGAGCAGCCTGCACAGGATACTTCGGATCGATACGAACGATCGGCGTTGCTTCACCATCACGCGCCATTGCGCCAACACCACCAATATCAACACCAACACCGCCGGTATCAATACCAGGAACGACTAGACTAAAACCGTCCGTGCTAGGCTCTTCCGCTTCAGGCTCGGTTTGTTCAAGCTTTGGCGGCTCTTGTGGTGGCGGTGGTGGCGGAGGCGGCTTACGAGTACGCGTTTGCGTCTCTTCTTCCGGCTCGGCCATAACAATATCAATGATTGGGGCCGGTGCGACTTCGTCCGCAGGACGCGCCGAGTTTTCGATCAGTTTCGCCATCACAACGAACAAACCAAAAGCTATAGCTGCACCAATTAAAATAGATAGTATGAATCTAACCATCTTACCCCCTCGCCGCTACTGAAACGCGATCGACACCAGCCGCTTTAACCTGATCCATAATCTCAACGACTAAGCCATGCTTGGCTTTGACATCGGCTTGAATGATTACGTAATCAGTTGGCTGCTCCGTCAACAAACGTTCAATATTTGCTCTGACACTATCGGCAGAGACTTGGCGCTTATCTAACCAGACGTCACCATCTTCGGTCACTGCGATAAAAATATTGGCATTTTTATGCAGTACCGCACGACTCGCGTCTGGTTTATTCACTTCAATACCGGCTTCCTTAACGAAAACCGTGGTTACGATAAAGAAGATCAGCATGATAAACACGATGTCTAGCATCGGCGTCATATCAATTGCCGCTTCCTCTTCTGGCTCTCTTACTTTACGACCCATATCAATCTCTCTTTAGTGATGCGGCAGGCTATCAACTAAGCCTTCTTTGGCGATCTTTGCTTTAGCCTCTAGACGAGAACTGACAAACAAGCCAGATAACGCCGCAACCATTCCAGCCATTGTTGGGATTGTTGCCATTGAGATACCAGCGGCCATCAAACGGGCATTACTAGTACCTTGTGTCGCCATCGTTTCAAATACTGTGATCATACCAGTTACCGTTCCCAATAATCCTATTAGAGGACACATGGCAACCAAAGTTCGAATAATCAATAAACGAGCATTTAAAGCGTCTGACGCTTGTGAAATCCAGGCATCACGGATTCTATGCGCATACCAAGAGGTAGTGTCTTTCCGTGCGTCCCAATCAGCAATAATTTTGCTTTTAACTTTGGGAAACACGGCTGACAGATACCAGTAGCGCTCTATCATCAAAGCCCACATGAGAAAGAGCGCAGCGGCAACGAAATACAGCACGTCACCGCCAGTAGCGATAAACTCCCTGACCGATTCCCATAATCCAATCAGGTAAAGCATATTAAGCTTTCTCCGTCTCTGCGTGAGTTGCAATGATGCCAGCAGTTTGTTCGTCTAGGATATGTACAATAGACTTGCTGCGTGACGCCACGATGCTATGCGTAAGGATAAGCGGTAGTGCCGCAATGATACCCTGAGCCGTTGTTACCAACGCCATTGAAATACTACCCGCCATCATACGTGGGTCACCTGTACCGAACAATGTGATTGTTTGGAAGGTTGCAATCATACCCAATACCGTACCCAATAGACCAAGTAGCGGAGCGATAGCAGCAAAAATCTTGATTACGTTGATACCCGCTTCGATGCGTGGTAATTCACGTAAAATGGCTTCGTCCAATTTCAACTCTAGGTTTTCTGCGTCAGCATTCTTGTTTTCATGATAAACCGCAAGAATACGACCTAATGGGTTAGAGCTAGAAGGATTATCAGGGTTGTTCAACTGTGCTTTAATTTTGCCACCAACCAAGGTCAATGTGATGAGTTTGTATAAACCAATCAATAGACCGATAACCAACATACCAGTGATTACGTAACCCACTACACCACCTGCGTGATAACGCTCTTCAAGCGTCGCTTTTTGCTTCAATAGGCCAAGGATCGCGCCACGTGAAGGGTCTGCATAGAAAGGTACAACACCAGAATTTGCGCCGCGTAATTCCATCGCTGAATCGACCAAATAACCATCTGGCTGACGACCAAGAGGCTGCACCGCATCGTTCGCATCGTCGTATACTAGGTAGCCTTCGTCACCAATAAGGTTAAACGTACCAACACGCACAACTTCTTGCGTTGTCGTACCACCGTCTAAGCTAATAACTTCAGTAGTGAAGCGCGAAACTTGACCAGATTCAGTCATTTCGGTTTGTAGTGCAAACCAAAGGTCTTCTAATTCACCGATATTTGGTAAGCCTTTAGACTCTTCAGACATTTCAGCTAGGAAGGCATCACGTCCAGGATACTCAGCACTAACGATTGACGTAGCGATTCGACCATAAGCTTCAGAAGCGGCCTGACGAACCACACCGAACATTTCACCTAGCGTACCGGTTGCATTGTCCAGCTCAATTTCTTTTTCTGTTAGCGTGGTTTCATTATCAGCAAATTGTTGCTGTAAACGGTCACCGCGGTCTTGCTCAGCTTTCAACTGCGCTTCAGCACGACGCAAAAGTGCTTGTTTATCGGCACGTTCACTACGGAATTCCGCTTCACGTTGTTCATTGATACGCGCTTGAGAAACACGATTTTCTTTAACTTCTTCAAGCAATTCTTTCAGCGACTTAGCGTCCTGTGCATAGGCACCTGCAGACAAAACCGTTACAGTTGCCGCTGTCAGTAATGTTTTAATAATCTTATTCATTACTAATTACTCCGCAGCTTTGATAGGTAATTTAATGAGGTCAGCAGGAATGATGCCTTGCGCCATCTTCACTGCATCAACAACTGAGTTAAGATATTCGTCACCTAAGCGTTCCCACCTACGTGCGTCATTATCCCAGCGCCATGCTGCGGTTTGGTCCAACGATAGAGCGAGCATCGCTGTACGACCTAAGTTGAAGAAATCAACGGTCACTTCAGTGCCCGCATCATCCAACGTGCCTTGATACGAAGCGATACGCGTGCCGTACTCATTTTCAATTTGATACGCTTCAATAACCTGACGGAACTGTTCAGATACCGTTACGTTCGAGTTGCTCATAATATCGCGCAACCGTTGCACACGCTCTTTACGCTCGACTAGGTTGATTGGAATGTCTAAGTCAATGAACTTATCCAAGCTGTCAATCATACGATACATCAATGGCACGATACCTTTCTTCGTGTCTTCGATACTATCGATTTGGCGCTGCAAAGAGTCAATCGCGCGCTGTTGGTCTGCAACTAAGCCTGCGAGATAGTCGTTGTAGACCTTTAAGTTTTCTGTTTCATCAACGACCGACCGATACTCAACAAGCAATTCCTGTGATTGCTCAAACAAGGCGTTAATTTTTTCTTGAGATTTTGCAGCCGCAGCGTGGATCTTGAATTCTTCTTCATGAAGATCTTTAAGCGGATCTGCAGAGACAATGGCGCTACTACCAAGTGCGAAAGCACCCATGACGGTAGCAGCAATAAGAGTTCTCTTGCTCATATTGGACATAGTTCCCAACCAATTTTCTTGTTCGAATCCTCGCTTGTAACCGAATGTTGCAGCGAGGGGCTATTAAACCGTTAGTTAATTTTCTGATAGATGTAGACAATCGAAAATTGCCCACGACTTACGGATGGTCACATGGATACGCTAACAAAGTCAAGCTGGCTGGGATCAAATGCAGATTATTTGTTACAGGTTTGTAAGCAGCTCATACCAGTTTTATTGGGCTCACGATTGGACACTACAGAATATGAAACAGATTTTACAATTCGTAACAATGGTACAGGTGCTTTTTTAGCGCGAGGTCGTATCCTTATAAACAAATACGAATCACAGTGTAAAGGAAACATTATGTCGATTAGAAAGCAACTTTTGGTGTGCGTGGCAATTGCCACCATTAGCTTACCGTCGTTGGCGCAAGAACGAACTAAGGAAGGTATGTGGATGACAGAGTACACCAATACCGTGCAAAACGGATTGTATGCCCTGAACTCTAAAAATTATGAAAGAGCGTATGAAAAGCTCACTGAAGGCGCAAAGTTAGGTAGTAAAGAAGCGCAATTCTACCTTGCACAGATGTATCTTAACGGTTGGGGCATGGAGCCAGACTACAAGCAAGGCTGGATGTGGTTTAAAGTCGCGCTTGAGCAGCGCACACAAGAATGGCGTGATGCCGAGCGACAATTAACTGCGGCATTACCTGCAGACTTTATCAAAGCAATGGAACCCTTTGTCGCAGAACACATTGCCAAATATGGCGCCGATGCTCAAGACTTGAGCTGTTTGAAACGAACTCAGGTAGGTTCAAATATTCGTGAAATTATTTGCGAAAAGCGCTCTTACTGAGCGGCCAAAAAAGTTATACTTAATTAAATATTCACGCCAGCCACTGCTGGCGTTTTACTATTAAGCAAACGATAATTGCCATGAAGTATAAGCCCAGTTACCAACTTGACGTCGATGGACGTCCCGTATACGTATTTGACGATGTCTGTGATTTGAGTGAAGTAAAATCACTCTATGCAGGATTAGACAATAGCGCCTACCGGAAAAACGAAGTTGCCCGCCCTGACACACAGGATTTCAAGCATTGGGCAGTAAATCTTAATAACGAACAGATCCAAGCGCTTCCTCTGTATACAAAGCTCATGAATGCGGTTGAACAGAGTGCGGGTAAGCGTTACCAAGCCTATCGTGGGTACTGCAATCATGCCGCGTTTGGAGACATGCTGTTTACCCACACTGACTGTCTACCGGATAGTGATGAAATGACAGCTCTGGTTTATGTATGCCCTGAATGGGATATTGAATGGGGTGGTGAAACGCTGTTTTTCAATAAGCATGATGATTGCGCTTATGCATGCACCCCAAAACCTGGCCGTGTCGTGGTTTTTCACGGTGCGATAAAGCACGTCGGCCGCCCTCCTAACCGCATTTGTTACAAGCCGCGCTATACACTGGCATTTAAACTCGAACCCGCGCAGTAAAAATTCGACGCTTAAGCCGGCACCATATCAAATGCAACAGTCATGCGCCGCGCGCCTCCACTGAAGGGGCGCGTACCATGCCACATATACGACGGAAACAGCACTAAGCGACCATTTTCAGGCTTAATCATATAATCAGCGGGTAACGAAAGCTGACTGATTTCAGGCACACCGAATTGCAGCCAGCCTTGCCCACCATGATTAACATCAGCGGGAACATCCACATAAAACACACCACTCAGCCAGCCTTGGGGATGAAAGTGCGAGGTGTGGTACCCGCCTGTTCTGAGACAAACCGACCATGAGCCAGTAAATGCGATATCCTGCCCTACTCGACTCAAAAAAGGATGTTTTGATTGCCGTGTTAACCCCTTAGTAAAGGATTCTGCTTGTGCTTTGATCCATAACTTTAAGGTTTGAATCACCTCATCTTGATCATCAAAAATATCTTCATAGGTTTGCGTACCATTGCGTAATGATTGACCAATGGGATGATGGGTATTTGCGTGCACATGCTCCAATTTGCGCGTTAACCGTTGTAAAAACTCATAGCCTTTATCCTTTTGGATCAGGGCACTGTGAGTTAAAGAATAGTCACATAGGTTAGCGTATTCAGCAGACCATGGATCGACCAATTTAAGCGCAGTAGAGTACAGCGTCCACCACCCCTGATCAGCCGGCTCGCGCTGCTGTAGACGACGATATAGCTTTTTGGCCGTATCACCATCGGCCATTGCCAGCGCAATATAACCCCGCTCATTTTCTAAAGACACAGGGACCGGTTTGCCACTTTGCTTAATGGCTTCTTTAATGCAATCCTCAGCATGTGTAAGATCATTGGTTAAGCGTGCGACTCTGGCAGCAAACATTAATACCATTGGGTCTTTATTAAGGACAGGAATTGCGCGGTCAAGCAGAGTTTTCGCTAATTCAAATTGTTCAGCATTAATCAATAAATCTAATGCTGCGACAGTCAATTCATATTGCTGCGCAGGAGCATTAACTGCTGCTAACAATGGACCAAAAGGTTCCTCAATTCCTTGCGACCAACGAAAATGCGCAAACTCTATCTGAATGGTCACATCCGTCGGCGCAATTGCTATCGCCCGCTCGTAACAGTCTTGCGCTTCAGGCATTTGCTGAGCCAAAGCATGATTAGCAGCTAGCATGGTATACAATTGTGCGTCATTGGGGTTTACCTGTTGCGCACGCTGCAGCAGGGCTAGCGCATCTTGGTACTGTTGTTTGCTGCGCAGTAACCCTGCATATTGTGTCAGTACACGATAATCATTCTTCCCACTCGGAGTAGCTAGCAATCGTTGAAAAATAGTCTCAGCATCACTGAGCTTATTCTGTGCAACCAGAGCACCGGCCAAGCCGATTTGAATATTCGGGTCTTGCGGCCTAAGTTGACTGGCCTTCGAGTACGTTTTGATCGCCAATTCAGACTTACCTTGCATCAGTTGTAAGCGCGCAAGATTGACATAGGCATCACAGAAATTCGCATCTAGGCGAATCGCACCTTTTAATTGCTTAGCAGCTTCATCCCAGCGATTCTGTGCGATCAGAAAATTGGCAAAACTGTTCAGTACCGGCGGTAATGCAGGGAATCGCTTGACTAATAATTCAAAGGTTCGCTGAGCAAGCTTGATTTGACCGGTATGGCGTAAGGCATTGGCATAACATAACCCGAGGTTTGGCTCACACTGTTTAACCGACAGCTGTGCATTAAATAAATTCACCACTTGAGCATAATTACGTTGTTGATAGGCACCGAGAATTTGTTGATTTAATTGCATATTCATTTGCTTAATTCTTATCTAATCCTGCCAACATACCCACACTGTTCGACCAGTCATTGTGTTGCTCAACAAAATGTTGAATAAAATTTTTCTCAGCTAAGGTTAAATCTGGATGCCAAACATCGAAAATCAATACACTTCTAAGTGTATCACCTGAATTCTTAGCACTGTGTTGATATGAATCATCAAAAATCATACAACGATCGCTTGCTTGCCACTTATAGGTTTCGTCACCTGCTCGCAGCCACGCATCAGGATTTACTCTTAGTGGCACATGTACCGTCAACTTTATATTACTCAAACCATAGTGCGGGGGGATATAACCACCAGGTTCTAGATTTGAAATAAAGGCTTCAGGTGCTAAAGGCGGACACTGTGGCAATAATGATTTTTGTAGGTCGTTGATACAGGATGGGACAGTACCCAGCGCCTGACACAGTCCCTGTCCATCAATAAAATGTGTCGCTCGCCAGCTCTGTTTAAGCTCAACCCATTCTTGCGTATTCGGTGCGCTGCCAATATGGTCAATATAACTTTTTTCACATTCACCAATGAATTGCTCTAGCTGCGGTTTATCGGCTTGAATATTATCAATCGCGTCAGCTAGACCTCCGATTTCATCTTCTTGGTAGAAAGGCTTTGCCACGAGATCTGGGAAGTAAAAAAAGCTCGGCTGTTGCAAATCGTCTTGCCAAGGTTCTCTGTGCAGACCAATGAAGTTCGATACTGCCTTTTGACAGCGCTCGGATACCCTAGCTTCATCAGCCACACGCTGAAATAAGTTCTGCCGAGAAAGACTGGCCGCATTGGCTCGATGTGTTGGGTGCCATTGTCGCGCAGCCTCTTCGTGCTTCGCTCCCAAAGTTTCAAACCACTCAAGGTAATGTTCTAAAGCAACCGCAAAGTGACCGTGACTAAGCGCTAGTTCTATTTTATTCGTAAATTCTGTCATCATTTATAAAAAAACGCCCATAAAGGGCGCTTTTATTAAATCAAGCTTGCGATTACTCGCCATCAGCACCCGACGTCATGCTGCCACGTTGTAAACGCAACATACCTTCACGCCCGGCTTCTTCTTGTGCAGCGCGCTGCTCTGCCGTACGACAAACACGGGTCATCATATTTGAACCAATGCGCTTTTCCATTTTGCACACAACCCCATCGTCGTCACTGACTGATGCAACTTCACTGTTGCTTTCTTGCGCACTTGTCTTAGAAGAAGACGTACTGTTACACCCTGCAAGCGCCATAAATGCTGCTAATACTAATAAGTATTTCATAAACTATTCACCTTTTTTGGATAAACAACACTGCCATAGTGTGTTGCTGATTCTCGGATCCATTTAGTTAGGATCCACTTCGTTCCTTCAGTAACTGGCGCACCAGCGTGATAAGAATCGCGGTCTACATTACCATTTTCGTCCAAATTATCAAAGACCAGAACGTCACCAATCGTCGCATTTACATTCAAACCTAAGCGTGGAAATTGGGTTTCGCCACCCATATAACCGTCAGATAGATAGGTAATAGCCGTACGCATGCGTTGGCCGCCATCGGCGCGTATTTGTTCAAAATGCGGCCCCTGCCCGACGATAGCGTCGTAATGCGGCTTATACTGCTGTCCATTTTCATAGCGTAATAAGTTAAGTGACTCACCGCGTGCCCGTGAGACTCCTGTCAGTTTCTCTAAAATCATATCTAATTGCAATGCAAACCAATCGAGGTGTTCAGGTGTCACATGCACAATGTAACTGGTTCTAACATCGTTCTGGATCCCTTTCCCGGTGACAGGATCATGCACTAGCGAAGGCTTTAAATGAGGTTGTAAGCGCAACTTAATATAATTACAGGCAAGTTGTGAATACACCCCTTGATAATAGCGAATACCACAGGACTGCATTGTTAACGTTGGTTTATTCGTGCCTAACCGCTGCCAATGCGCTAAAGCAACTTCAAACAATTGCTTCTCTTTATCTTCTGTAAGCCCTTGTATTGGTTGGGTAGTAGGCACTTCAACACCAAGATCACTTAATAAACCCGGTGCGTACTGTTCTATTAAACGCGTAAATAGATAACTATCCGCATGTGCATAAGTGAAATCCAATAGGATGAGCGCAGATTCTACGTGGCCCTGCTTTGCCTCAGCATACAACAATTCGAAATCTTCACAGGATAAAACTTCCTCTGTAAAGAACGCGCGCAATGTAACTAAACGGTGTAGTGTGCCCTTTACCCCACGTTGCCATTGCTCTTTAAGAAATCCAAAGGCGCGTTTTGGCTCTACCCGAAAGTACTGCTCGGCCAAGTACAAGGTCGCCATAGTATGGCCCATCTGTGCGGCCTGTTCCAAGGCTTGGGTTGCTGCGGCATTATTTTGCTGCGCATAATGCTGCATGGCTTGTTGGAATAACGCTTCACTATTCATACTTCTTGATTCTTGATTCTTGATTCTTGATTCTTGATTCTTGATTCTTGATTCTTGATTCTTGATTCTTGTTAATTGTGTCGTACCGATGGCTTCTCGCTGATAAATTCTTTTTGGTTATTCTTTCTTTTTACTTAGGTCTTCGGTCTTCGGTCTTCGGTCTTCGGTCTTAGACGAAGTTTAGATTCGTTCATGCTGTAATCAATTTGAGTGGGCATCCTTATCACACGAAAGCATTAAGCCAATGAACTTCAGAAATAGTTTTGTCACCTTTGTCCACTAATTCTACCAACGCTGATTTTGCCTTTATCGTAAATCCCTATAGCAGACGCACACTCTTTATATTCAATACTGCCGCATTAATATGTTTGAAACGAGTCAACGCTATTTTGCACGATACAGACACGTCAATAGCAAAAAAAAAAGCCTCTCGAAGAGAGGCTTTTTATAGTACTAAGAAACTCTTAGAACGTCATGCTGAAACGAACATAACCAAACTGTCCAGGTACTTCGTACATTGACGGGTCAAAGCTGTTCGCGAACGTAGTGAATGATACTGGTGGATCTTGATCCAACAAGTTGTTGATACCAGCAGTTACACGAAGGTTATCATTGATGAAGTAACCAACTGAAACGTCATGGTAGCCCATTGCACCTAACTCGTTGTAATCTTCGCCATCAGGACCACTGTTTGGCAAGCTACATAGTGCGTCGTTCAGGTCTACACCACCGGCAGTTCCGATTGAACAGTTCTCAACTGTTGAACCGATGTGACGAATCAAGTAGTTCGCAGTCCAGTCACCGTTAACCCAGTTTAAGCTGATGTTAGAACGGATACGAGGAACTACATCACGGTCGAATGCACGGCCATGTTCACGGAACACCTCTGAAGTTCCTGTAACTGGGTCAACTACGATTACGCTGCGTTCGTCAACATACGTTGCGTCTACGCGGAATTTGAAATCACCGAAATCAGTTTCAAAGTTGTAAGCCAACTCCATATCGAAACCTTTCGTTGTTTGACCACCAAGGTTAACGAGACCGTTAAAGATATCAAGAATGTTACCTTGAGAACCACGCTCAATTAGAGAACACAATGTAACACCTGTCTGTGCACAAGCATCTAGGATAGACTGAGCACCTACAGATGATACTGCACCCTCTACTTCGATATCGAATACGTCAAACGTTAATGACGCACCTTCTAACCAAGTTGGCGCATAAACCACACCGTAAGTGAAGCTCTCTGCTTCTTCGGCATTCAGATCTTGGTTACCACCAACAGTGATACGGATCTGTGAATTTGGTTGCTCATAGGAAGCCGGAATACCAGCACAACCAGGCAGACTAGCACGGTCAGGATTGCTTCCATTACATGGGTCAGTTAGTGGTGGGAAGCTATCACTGTTACCTAGGAACAACTCAGAGATTGAAGGAGCACGGAACGCTTCAGACCAAGTACCACGAACCATCAATTCTTCGTTTACGCGCCATTTAATGCCTACTTTAGAGTTAGTCGTATCACCAAAGTTGCTGTAATCAGAGTAGCGAGTCGCAAGTTCTAAGTCTAACGCTTCAACAAAAGCAACATCAGCCACCAATGGAACTGCTAACTCCAAGTAGAACTCTTCAACGCTGAATGAACCTTCAGTTGGCTGACGAGAGTTACCAGAAGTAATACCTGCAGCGATCAATGCATCTGGCTGGTCGTAGCCTGACTGCCAACGCTTCTCATAACCCGCAGCAAATGACATGAAGCCAGCCGGTAGCTCAACAACATCACCTGTAATGTTCGCAGCATAACTCTCAAGAGTAGTTCCTGCAGCGTCTTGTGCAGTGAAGCTAATGTAGTCGATCATTTCTTGTGTGATTGTACCTTGACCGATTGCTGTAGCGCCACCAAACAAGTCTAAAGGAACACAGCCATCATCTGCACCAACACAATTATTTACATCGCCGATTGCACGCTTAACACGGTCAGTGTTTAATAGACCATCGGTAATAGTGTTCTGTGCGATGTCTGCATAAGTATAGCCAACATCCCAGTAGAACTCACGGTCGCCAAGCTCTAGCACACCTTCGAATCCACCATTAAACTGGAACTGATCGACATTTTGAGAGAATTGACGGAATCCAGTCTCCAACATCCGACGGCCATAGATTGCAAGAGAGCCAGGCTCACCTGGAGCTGTATCTGAGTTCAAATCCAAGCCAGTAGGGTTGAAAGGGTTGTTTGCTGCAATATTGTAACCGAACTCACCAAATGCCCAACCCATGAATAATGGAGTAGGTGCAAGAAGCTGAGCTGACTTACGGTTACCGTAAAAGGCTGTAGCAGTTACTGATACATTATCAGTCAACTCGTAACGACCCTGCGTGTATATATTAGTACGCTCTTGCGGTGTAGATAAATAGTTTAGCGGAGCAAAGTTAAAGCGGCTACCAACGTTATCCCAAGGGGTAAAGGCACCGTTCTCGTAACCATTAGCGCTAACAAATCCATCGTTATCATAGAAGAAAAAACGACCTTCTGGAGTACCTGAAGAACCACCGAAGCCATCTGGAGTACCGAATACTGGCACTGCAGAAATCGGACGGTCACCTGCAAATGTTGGCTCTTCTTCTACGTAAGATACGTTGAAGTAAACGTTACCTTTGTCATTAGATACACCGAAGCCGATATCATACTGCTCTTTGTTACCATCACCTTCGCTGATGTACTCACCTTGGTAAGCACTTGCGTGTAAGCCGTCGAAATCTTGCTTAGTGATGATGTTAACAACACCCGCGATTGCGTCAGAACCGTAAACCGCAGAAGCACCGTCTTTCAATACTTCGATACGCTCGATGATTGAAGAAGGGATGTTGTTCAAGTCAACAGAACCGCCAAGGCCTGGAGACCAACGCTTACCGTTTACCAATACCAACGTACGGTTAGAACCGATACCACGAATGTTAATCGTCGTTGTACCATTACCACCGTTGTTGTTGTTAGTGTTGATTGCTGAACCAGCTGCAGGAATTGACTGAAGAACGTCACCGATTGAAGTGATACCGAACTTTTCAATTTCGATTGAGTCTAGAACAGATACTGGGTTCGCACCTTCGATGTCTGCACGACGGATACGAGAACCAGTTACCTGGATTTTTTCAACAGCGCCTTCATCTGCACCAGCGTCTTGAGCGATTGCTGGAGCGGCAAAACCGAGTGATGATACTGCGCCGAAAGCACAAGCCAACTTGACTGACTGTGCCAGCTTAGAGTTTGTAAACATGTATTGTCTCCCTGGACCACTAATATGTTTAGTGATTTGTTATAACCGTTTAGGCGGTTTTTTATTAGTAAGGTAGTGAACCTCACGTTGATAATAACCACATCCCTAGGGCGCGGTCAACAGCGTTTACGACGAGAGGAAAAAAAGTTCATTATTTTTTTTGCTTATTTTTACTAGCCGTAAACAAAAAGTTACATCCGGTCAGAGTTATCGACCCGCTTGATACAAATGGAATTCCAAATAGCGCCGTACTTCAGGCGGTAATTGCGGCAGTAACGCTTTCGGTAATAAAAAAGTCGCCATATCAAAAAAGTCGGTAAACACTCGGTTAGCCTGTGTCGTGCGGTGCAGGTAATGATGGCCCGCCGAGCCGCCTGTGCCAATCTTGCCACCCAGCATACGGTGCACCATCATGGCATGACGGTGACGCCAAATGGTCAATTTCTCATCAACTTCAGTTAATAGTGTTATAAATTGAAAGGGCAGATTAAAAATGGGTTCTTCAGCATATTGTTTGATAAAGAGTGCTGACAGCATGGCCTTTTGACTCAGACGAAATTGACCGTTAGTTAGCAACTCTGCATATTTAGCTTCATCGAGCAAGGCATCGAATTTCGCTTGAGTCTCGTCTAAACCAGCCAATTCGCGCGCCTTATCTTCACTAGACAAGCCGTCATTGGTTTCAACTATCTCACGATCTTCAGCAAGATAGCTCGATGTAACATCTTTATATAATTGCCAAAAAGAAAACCCATCAATCTCCAATAGTGGCATGCGTGCCAGCCATCGATCCACCAGCTCAAACAAACTGGGCTGTGCCTCAAGCTCGGTGAGATAAGCTCTATCCTCATCGGTTAAACGTAGATAAAAGGATTGTTTATCAAAATCAATGCGATACTCACGTTTCAGTCCGAGCGATATTTCCAGCTGTTTAAATTGAATACTCTGGAAACCTGACGCTGGCACCAAATAGTCACGGAAGGCCAAAAACTCTTGTGGGGTCATGGTTTCCATTACGCTAATCTGGTCGTTCATTAACTGTTGTATGGCGGTGATTCGACGCAATCGATGCACCACAATCGTTAAGTCTCGATCATCGACCGTATCTGCGGAAAACACTTTAATAATACTGTTGAGCTCATGCAAAATTTGCTTGAACCACAACTCGTACACCTGATGCACGATGATAAATAAGGTTTCTTCATGCGCTGGCGTGGCATATTTTGCGCTTTGTAAGTGCTGAGCGGATAGAATTTTATCCAGTTGCAAATAATCGCCGTAGTAAACTGGAGGCACTTTATTTTTCATAATTGTTATTCTTGTTTTATTTGCGCATAGAATACCAGAACATTGCTTTATTTGGCTATCCGTGCAGCTTTGACATCTCTGCTTGCAGCCATTGCAGGCCCTCATTTTCGTAATCAAACGTACGCCGTTTAAAGTCCCCCTGTTCCTCAATAACCATTTGATCGATGAAATAGCTTTTTATTGGTGATGGCGGATAGATTTGTGCCGCTCTTTTGAGATTATTTGAGATACACCAATCCACCAATTCTGCAATGACAGGGAAGACCTCTGCAGCGCATAAATCCCAATCTTCAAGCAAAACCAAATGCCCCCAAGCGCCTTGCTTTACGCATGGCGCTGCTACTTGCTTAAATTCAGCGGCAAACGCTTCGGCGGCCTGCAAATTCCAAGTGCCGAGTAACTTCGCATATACGATATTGTTGGCACACCACAAATCACTTAGGCCATGAGGTTGAAAAATCGATGGTCTTTCAGTTGCATCAATCATAGAAACTCACACATCACGTTTTTTATCTACTGCTACATAGCCTATTTTAGTGGGTGTTCGGACATATGCCATTTTTATCCATAAAAAACGCAAACCGGTGGTTATTGACCCGTGCGCCTTTGGTGAAATAAATTAGTCGACAAACCTGCACGGCAATGCCTATAGTTATTGCAGCATAAAACGCGGAGGTAACTATGAAACTAGATGATGACATTCATAACTATTATGAGCATCTGGTGATTGAACGGATAGCAAAATTAAATTTAGATAAAACCAAAGATAGCGATTTTCTTGCTGACTTGTGTTGCTTGGCATTAAATCAGGTACCGCCTCGCTATATTCGCTACGAAGTTGATATGGCATTTTACTTGCCGCAAAACGAACGCCAACAAATGGAAATGAATGTGGTTAATGCCGTTGACAAAGCGCTTGCGTTTTTAAATCAACACCGAGATAGATAAACAGATTTAGGGTGGCAGGTACCTAGCCACACTCCGGCACATGAGTCATTCGCTACGGCTGCTCCCTTCCGGGCCTGACCGGGTTTACGAATTATCATTGCGGAGGAACCAGGCACCCACCATTGAAGAAAAGTGCGCTGCCTTCACAGCGGCGCGCATTATCCCTAGTAACGGTTGCGATTGCAACCGCTCTGCAAAAAAATCCACGCCTCTAATCAAGCATTGAAACGTTCTTCTGCGATTGCATTAGCAATCTGATTCGTTGCGGCTTGCTCAGCATCTGCACGCGCAAAAATATCAGCCAGGTTATCACCAATGCGTTCAATATGGGCTTTCATCGCCGTTGCATTTGAGTCAAAACGCTGATGATAGATATCGATAACCCCCCCTGCGTTGATCACATAGTCAGGTGCATACAAGATCCCCTTCTTACGTAATTCCTCACCCATAGATTCGGTGCTCAGCTGATTATTTGCAGCCCCTGCAATGACCTGCGCCTGAATAGCTTCAAGACTTTGTGGATTAATGGTTGCCCCCATTGCACAGGGTGCCAATACGTCGGCTTTAACGCTATTAATTTCATGAGCGGCCACAATCGTTGCACCGAACTCGGTGCGCGCGCGCTCGGCGTTTTCTGGATAAATATCCGCGACCACTAATTTTGCGCCCGCTTGGTGTAAATGCTGCGCCAGACGATACCCAACATGCCCCAGGCCTTGAATAGCCACTGTCAAACCATTGACGTCAGCGTTGAACTTGTGCTTGACCGCTGCCAACAAGCCAACATAAACGCCGTAGGCTGTTGACGGTGCAGGATTACCGTCTGAGGGCTCACCGGTATACCTAAACTTAGCGTTAATGCCAGCAATGTAATTCGAATGCTTTGCCATGTTTTGTAAGTCTTCGACGCTGATACCCGAATCCTCAGCAGTAAAATAACTGCCACCGAGCGAATCAACAAACCGTCCCATAGACTCCATCATTTCAGCAGTTTTGATTGTGCGCGGATCGCCCATAATAACCGACTTACCACCGCCCAGTTTAAGCTCAGCCATCGCGGCCTTATAGGTCATCCCGCGGGAGAGTCTGAGAACATCTGTAAGCGCCTCTTCGCTGTCCGCATAAGGCCACATGCGACAGCCACCGAGGGCTGGCCCCAAATTGGTATTGTGCACTGCAATTATGGCTTTTAATCCGGTCTTACTGTCGTGCCAAAAGGCCACACGCTCGTGGTTATCAAATTCACTATGATCAAAAACACTCACTGTCGGGTACTCGTCATTTTTATACTGAATTTGGTCATAGTAATAGAATGCGAGGAGGACACGTGTTGCCTTTTTGTTCATGCTAAACAAATTGCTTGAATAACAGTTGCAAGCTGCTCGTAAATGGTAGGATACTTGTCCTATAATTATTAAATAAAGAAAACAGCCCTTCGGCAGGAAAAAGGAAATAAATGAAGCTAGATAAGTTTGACCGAGAAATACTGCGTGTCATGCAACGTGATGCAACAGTCTCAATGGCTGATTTAAGTCAACGTGTAGGCTTGTCGCATACGCCCTGTTGGCGCAGGGTGAAACGCTTAGAAGCGGAAGGCATTATTAAGGGCAAAGTCACGCTGTTGGACGGTAAAAAGCTAAGTCTTGGAGTCTCTGTATTTATCTTCGTTACACTTAAAAACCATGACGGTGAGTCACTCAATGATTTTGAAAAAGCGGTCCAGAACATTGAAGAAATTGTCGAATGCCACACAACAAGTGGCGATCGCGATTACCTACTCAAAGTTATCGTTGAAAGCATTGAAGAGTATGAACACTTGCTCAAATCAAAACTGACCCATTTACCACTCGTCGATCATCTCAGTTCAACTTTTGCGTTAAAGCAAGTAAAAAACACCACAGAGCTACCCATAAAAAACCAGTAGCGGGATAAAACCGCTACTGAGCATCAGGCTGATTTTCGGGGCGAGCTCGCTCAAAAGCAGCCAACTCTTGACAATTATTATAGATTGACCAAATCAAAGGATACTTTTGCATATCTACATTGAAACGCTGTGCATTATAAACTTGCGGCACCAACACGATGTCAGCCAGGGATATATCAAAGCCGAAACAATATTTTCCAGCCCGCGTTTGTAGACGTTTTTCAATGCTGGTAAATCCCTTATCAATCCAATGCCGAGCCCACTTTGATTTGGCGTCTTCAGCATCACTTAATTCAGCGACAGCATTAAGAACACGTAGGTTAGCCAACGGCTGAATGTCACAGGCTATGTCTTGCGCGATCGAACGGATACGGGCGCGATCTAGCGCGTGCTCAGGTAAAAATTTCAACGGTTGTGGATAGCGCTCATCCAAATATTCAATGATGCTTAATGACTGATTAAGGGTGAAGTCTTCATCGTCATCAACAAAAGTCGGCACCAGCGCTGATGGGTTTAATTGCAGATAGTCGTCTGAGTGCTGTTGGCCGCCCTCTTTGACTAAATGGATAGGCGTGTATTGATACTCCAACTCTTTCAGATTGAGCGCGATGCGCAAGCGATAAGTGGCTGAAGACCGCCAGTAACCATAAACATGTATACTCATAACTACCTCTTAAGCATGACTCGTTAAAG
This sequence comes from Alteromonas sp. DYW1, assembly GCF_059752595.1. Lineage (NCBI taxonomy): Bacteria > Pseudomonadati > Pseudomonadota > Gammaproteobacteria > Alteromonadales > Alteromonadaceae > Alteromonas > Alteromonas sp. DYW1. The sequence goes on from NZ_CM186038.1 coordinate 2,588,606, forward strand.
CCAAACCCTTCACTTTAAATTATTTTTTACTAATCCCATAATCGCGTAGCTTATTGGCAATCGCGGTATGGCTTAACCCTAGTTTTTTGGCTAATTGCCGAGTACTTGGATAAAACGGATACAGTTTCGCCAAAACCTGTTTTTCAAAGCGTTTCACCTCTTGATCTAAACTCCCTTCAAAGTCTTCATCAACAAAGCTGATATGCGAGGTTGGCGCCGGCAATTGTAAGTCTTCGACTTTGATTTCTAATTGCTCTGTTAGCGCCACTGCGCGCTGCAGGATCTGATCTAACTGTCGCACATTTCCCTGCCATGGATAATTAATCAGGTAATCACCTGCCGATTTCGCTAACCTTAAGCGTTTGCGCCCCAGCGCCATACAGTGATGTTGGATAAAATGCTCCGCCAGCGGCAAAATATCTGCTTTGCGCTCGCGCAGTGAAGGCATCGCGATGCCGAAGGGAGTGAGCCGCACTAATAGTTCAGGCAATAATGAACCTTGCTCTGCTGCCCGCTCTAGATCCTGGCTGCTACAAACAATAATGCGTACACCTAGTTGGATATTTTCATGGCTATCAAGCGGCGTAAATTCTTGCTTTTCGATCAGTCTTAACAAGCGTTGCTGGATTGCCACGTCAAGGTGTATAACCTCATCAACAACTAATGTTCCTTGCTGCGCAGTATGATTATCAGAAACACTCAACTTAAGCAATGACATGAGGCAACCGTCCGCTGCAAACACTTCGTGCAGCAATGCTTCAGTCGACTTACCCGCAGTTTCTACAACTGCTAGTTGCACTTTGTCCAACGAGCATGCGTAATGAATGGCACTGGCCAGTAATTTTTTCCCGCTTCCATTTTCACCAAGGATCAATAATGGTTGCTCAATCGCGGCCAACCGTTGCGCCTCAGACAGGGCGCGTTGCATCGCTACTGACTGGGCAACAAAGCGGTCAAAATTTTCTGCATTCGGGCGATTAAACGCTGATAGTTGTTCACCTAAACGAACTTCTGATTTTAACAGCACTACAGCCCCAGCGAGGATCTTCTCGTCATGCGAATCACTGATGTAAATGGGTAAAATATCGGCCAAGTAATCTTGCTCGGCAAACTGTAACTTATGCGCTTGCGCTAACACTTGTTCGCTATCGAGCCATTTAGCAAAGTTGAAACCTTTGACGACTTCGCTGATTTCGGCTCCCAATAACTCAGTTTTAGGATCAGGCAATCCAAGTTCAACCGCATCATTGATTTGTGTGATGATCCCTTTGCGGTCAATTGAAAACACAGGGTCTGGTAATGTTTGTAAGATGGCGCGCAATTGGTGTTTTTCGCGCTCTACCGGCATAAAAGCAGTGGTTTTAACATCGGTAATGCCGTCGATACGACGAATTTTTGGCATCAAGTGCTGAAAGTCAGCGAATTCAATATTGGGGAAGTTAAGAAATATCTTACCGGCTCGATCAATTTCAATTCCGCGCAAATCAATCTTATGCTCTACCAGAATATCGAGCACGTCTTGGGTGATTCCCAAGCGATCTTGGCATGTAATCTCTAGGCGCATAGGGTGCTTGTAAAGTTTTTTGTACATAATAGCATGCACATACCAACTTCGTAATGTTTATTTTACACCCTTGCGCCAAAGTGCCGACCCAGATAGACCAATGACTTGCTGGTCGTTAGGCTTAACTCGCCATAGCTTCCTTGGGGGGAAATGCTGGGGCAAACAAACCTAAAGCCTTGGCTTTTGCGATCATGCCCATAATGTCTTGATCCGCCAATGCATCCAAATCATCCGCCTGCTCGAGGATGTAGTATATTGGCTGCATTATATCGATGCGATAAGGCGTGCGTAATACATCAATGGGGTCGAACTTGCGGCGCTCAGGTTTATCGCTTTCCAACGCGTAAAGCGTTTCGCCAGGAGAGGATAGAATGCCCCCACCATAAATTCGCAAACCTTGTGCCGTTTTCATTAAACCAAACTCTACTGTAAACCAGTACAAGCGCGCTAAGAATATACGATCTTCCTTGCTCGCCTCTAGACCTAATTTACCGTAAGTGTGAGTGAAATGCGCAAAAGCAGGATTGGTCAATAACGGACAATGCCCAAAGAGTTCATGAAAGATGTCAGGCTCTTGCAAATAATCGAACTCTTCGCGCGTACGGATGAAGGTCGCAACAGGAAACTGTTTATTAGCTAATAGCCGAAAGAACTCGCCGAAAGGGATCAGCGCTGGCACCTCAGCGGTTTGCCAACCGGTAGTTGCCATTAACACTTCATTTACGTCGGGAAGTTGCGGTACTTTTTGGCTATCCATGCCAAGCAAATCTAGCCCCTTGATATATTGATCACAGGCGCGCCCGTCAAGCAGCTTGACTTGTCGCGCATGCAATTCTGACCAAATCTGATTTTCTTCGTCGGTCCACGCAATAAAACCGTTGGCGTCAGACTGCTTGGATTGATATTGAGTTTGCTTTTTCATAACCACTACATCGCATTTACTAGTCGCTACAGTTTAATGCTTTGCGACATTAACATCAGTGTTTACCTCGCAACCCAGTTCACCGGAATGTAACAGTTTTTTTACACCTAATAAAAAACCACCCGGGGGTGGTCTTTTTTACTTAGCTCGATTGACGTTTATAAACGACTCAGCTCTCGATTCAATTGAAACTCTTTGGACGTTACATATGACTCTATTTTACGCAACCGTTCTTCAGCGCTCCGGTAACGTTGTTGAATATCATAAAACGCTTGTTTGGGCGGCTCGCCGGCTTGCCACACTTTAGCTTTTACTTCGATGGGCTTACTTGCGGCCGAACTGCTCACCCAACCTTTACCTTGTGTCTTGTGTGACGCTGTCGCATAGCCTTTGCTTATTCCCTCTGCACCTTTTGGTTTTTTATCCATGATAAACCAACACGCAATGTAGGCGACAAAGATAAACGGACCTGCGAGCAGAAAGAAACTAGTGACGGTCAGAATTCGAACCAACCAAGTTTCAATCCCAAAGTATTGCGCAATGCCTGCACAAACTCCGGCAATCTTGCCATTCGCTTCATCTCGATAAAGGGTTTTGTTTAAGTTCATACTTTTTCCCTCCACTGCGGCGCTTCAGTATCTAAAATAGATTCTAACGTATTGATCCGCTCGCTCATTAATTCTGCTTTATTAGCCAGTTCTTGCAGGCGCATATATTCTTCTTCACTTAAGCCCTGATTAACTTGCTTCTTGCTGCGGTAATGCAAGATCAGCCAGATCGGTGCCACGAATATTAAAAACAACAGTATCGGGGCGACAATTATGGCTATAATTCCCTCATTCATGTGAATACTCCTCAATCACTCTACGCGTAAATGCTAACCGAGACGGGTGTTTATTTCTTGGCTTTTGCTTTCGCTTGCATCTTTTTCTTCAATGCTGCAAGTTCATCATCAACTTTTCCATCTGACTCCAGGTCAGCAAACTCGTCTTGCAAGGACTTTTTGCCTAGGTCATAGGCTTCAACTTGCGATTCTAAATCGTCAATTTTACGCTCATATTGTTCAAACCGTCCCATCGCCGAATCAACTTTACCGCTGTCCAGGCTTTTCTTGACTTCCAAACGTGAACTCGCCGTCTTTTGACGCATAATAATGGTTTTTTGACGTGCTTTGGCATCGGCTAACTTATCTTGTAGCTGTGCGGTTTCATCCTGTAGTTTGCCAATTTGCTCTTCAATAATGGCAAACTCTTTCTCCAGCGAACTGGCGGCGTCCTCGCATTTGCTTTTCTCCTGCAAGGCAGCACGTGCAAGATCTTCGCGGTCTTTACTTAAGGCCAACTCAGCTTTCGCTTCCCAATCGGCGGCTTCAGCTTGCAGCTTCGCGATCTGAGCACTCACTTCTTTTTTTGACGCAATCGTCTTAGCAGAAGCCGAGCGTACTTCAACAAGTGTGTCTTCCATTTCCTGAATGATAAGACGAACCATTTTTTCAGGATCTTCCGCCTTATCTAATAAAGAATTGATATTTGAATTTACGATATCTGAGAAACGCGAGAAAATTCCCATGTTTATTACCTCTTGGTTAAAACTCATACTAAAAGTCTAGGTAAAGCTATTCAAATACGATGCCAATAAGACAATGCTGCTAACTCTATGTTTTTTATAAATTTATAGTTGCAAGATAAAAACGCTGTCATTTCACTTATAATCAATTACACTAACTGTTAGCGAAATTAACCAACCTTTTAAATAAATGAGTCGTTTTAGTAAGCAAGACAATTTACTGGGCCAGGCCAATGCGTTTTTAGAGGTGCTTGAGCAAATCTCACAAATCGCACCATTAAATAAACCGGTATTAGTTATCGGTGAACGCGGTACAGGTAAGGAGTTGGTTGCGGCACGGCTGCACTACTTATCTAAGCGTTGGGATCAAAATTATCTAAAACTGAACTGTGCAGCTTTAAGTGAAAGTCTTCTGGAGTCTGAACTGTTTGGGTATGAAGCCGGTGCTTTTACCGGGGCCACAAAACGTCGCGAAGGGCGCTTTGAGGTAGCTCACAATGGCACACTGTTTCTTGATGAACTCGCCAATACGTCTGGCATGATCCAAGAAAAATTGTTGCGTGTCATTGAGTATGGTGAGTTTGAGCGGGTTGGCGGCTCGCGCCCAGTGAAGGTTGACGTGCGTCTGATTGCAGCAACTAATGAAGATTTACCAAGCCTTGCGGAGAGTGGCGAGTTCCGAGCAGATTTATTGGATCGTTTGGCCTTTGATGTCATTACGATCCCGCCACTGCGCGAGCGACGCGAAGATATTTTAATGTTGGCGGAACATTTCGCGATCAACATGACCCGAGAATTAGAACTGGAACTCTTTAGTGGTTTTACTGAAAAGGCTAAGCGTACGCTATTAGACCATGACTGGCCGGGAAACATTCGAGAATTAAAGAATGTCGTTGAACGTGCAGTGTATCGTGCCAACAACCCACATTTACCCGTGCACGAAATTGTACTCGATCCGTTTGAGTCAATTTATCGCCCTAAAAAACGGATCAAGACGGTCGATCGGCAACCTCAAGCGGTAGACGCAGTAGACACAGCGGAAGCTCAAACACCACCAACTGCAAGCACACAAAATAATGCAGTGGCAACGTCTGCTATGCAGCCAGAACGGCAGCTAGAATACCCGGTCGACTTGAAACAAGCAGCGCAAGATTTCGAAATTGACTTGATCCAACAAGCCTTGCGAGACAGCCAATTTAATCAAAAGAAAACTGCGGAAAAGCTTTCGCTTACATACCATCAGTTACGCGGTTACCTGAAGAAATACAATCTGCTTGAATCAAGTAGTACGCAAGACGGTGATGATGAAGCTTAGGATTGTACTTATTGCCTCGGGGCTAATCTGCGGTATTGGATGCGCGCCTGTCGAGCAGGCACCTGAGCGTAATAAAGGTGTGGTCTTTTGCTCTGAAAGCGATCCCAACACCTTCAATCCTCAGCTAGATACCTCTGGCACAACCGCTGATGCTACTGCACATCAGATCTATGATCGACTGCTTGATTTTGATCAGGAAACGGGCACGATAATGCCCGCGCTGGCTGATAGTTGGCTGGTCAGCGAGGATGGCTTGGTTTACACCTTTCAGTTACGTCGCAACGTTATGTTTCATCGCACTGAATACTTTACGCCGTCACGCAGCTTTAATGCCAATGATGTGTTATTTAGCATTAATCGCTGGCGCCTACCCGAACACCCTTATCATGACGTGTCTGGCGGCAGTTATCCCTACTTTCAAAGCCTTGATTTAGCGAATATCATCGCCGACGTTAAACGTATCAACGGCTATCGAATAGAAATCCATTTACATCGCCCAGACAGTGCATTTCTGGCCAATTTAGCCACTGACTTTGCGGTTATTCTGTCAGCCGAATATGCTGAACAGTTATTGGTACAGCAACAAACTGACTTGATTGATAAACGTCCAATCGGCACAGGCCCTTATCGCTTCGTTAGCTATCGCCCCAACCAATACGTGCGCTTTGCTCGTCACGAAGAATATTGGCGCCACACGGTTAACAACGAACACCTGGTATTCGACATTACGCCAAGGAGTGCATTGCGCTTAGCAAAACTAATTACCGGCGAATGTGATATTTCCGTTTTCCCAGCGCAGAGTGAATTGGATACCATCCGTGAAAATGAACAATTAACGCTGCTTGAGCGACCGGGGCTGAATGTCGGTTTTTGGGCATTTAACACGCAAAAACCACCATTTGATAATCCCGATGTCAGACGCGCACTGGCCATGGCTATTGATAAAAGCACTCTGTTAGATACGGTTTACTTTGGTAGTGCCAGACGTGCAACCAGTATTTTACCACCGACCTCCTGGGCCTATCAGGCCAATGCGGATGATATAAATTACAACCCCGTACAAGCCGAACGGTTGCTGCGCGCGGCGGGTGTTGAACCTGGCTTCAGAATGACCCTTTGGGCAATGCCGGTACAACGAGCTTACAATCCAAACGCCATGAAAATGGCGCGCTTGATGCAAGCATATCTTGCCGAAGTGGGTGTTATTGCGACGATTGTTAGCTATGATTGGACGACCTTCCGCAATAACCTACAACAGGGTATGCACGATTCAGTGTTGATTGGTTGGTCAGCCGATAATGTTGATCCGGACAACTTTTATCGTCCACTCTTGACGTGCAGCGCGATCCCCAGCGGAACGAATCGAGCAATGTGGTGCAACAAGGCCTATGATGAATTAATTGAGCAAGCCTTATTAGTCAATGATACTGAGCGGCGGCGACAACTATACGCGCAAGCCAATCGAATGTTGTATGAAGAAATGCCATTAATGCCTATTGCGCACGCTTTTCGTTATCAAGCACAACGCCGTGGGGTTGAAAATGTCGCTATCAACACCTTTGGTGGCGTAAGACTTGGTGCGGTAGAGAAAAATAATGATTAATATTTTTCTGCGCTACTTTAACCTTTTAGTACTGACACTCATTGTCATTACCGTGTTCTCTTTCGGCTTGGCCTATCTATTTCCGGGCGATCCCTATACTAACCTAACCGGATTAACCGATACTGCAGGTATGCAAGCGTTTCATCAGCAAAGCATTTTCAGTGCGTTTGGGGGGTATGTGGAAGCCGTCATAAATGGAGAATGGGGGCAAAGTTTAAAAACGGGTCAATCCCTGTATGCGGAAATCACACTCACCCTTCCGGCGACCCTTGAATTGAGCTTTTACGCCCTGCTATTAGCGCTTTTAATAGGCTTGCCTTGTGGTTTTTGGGCTGCTCTTAATCCACATAGAACGATTGATTACGGCGTACTTGGAATAAGCGCGGTCATGTATTCTTTTCCGGTCTTTTGGTTAGCGATGCTGTTTGTACTGGTGTTCAGTCTAACCATGGGGTGGCTCCCGATGTCCGGGCGCATTAATTTATTAATGGATGTACCGCAACAGACGGGATTTATCCTTATCGATATTGCTCTTGCCCGAGATATTGACCGTGCAGCCGCTTTCAGTGATGCAATCAAACATATGATCCTGCCAACGTTATCGGTTGCAATCATAACCATGGCAACCATAATCCGCGCAGTACGCCGATCAACCATAGAGGTCATGCGAAAACCCTATATTATTGCAGCTCAGTCACGTGGTTTAAGTAACGCCCAGATCTTCTTCAAACACGGGCTGCGGAATGCCCTATTACCGATTTTGCCCATTCTTGCTATGCAAGTTACCGCGATCATTACTAATGTCATGATTGTAGAATCTATTTTTTCATGGCCAGGTATAGGTAATTGGTTGTTACAGGCTATTTATCAGCAAGACTATCCAGCAATCCGTGCTGGTATGCTTGCGGTAGCCGGCGCCGTTATCGTAGTGACCATACTCATTGAATTATTGAATCGATTGATCGATCCAAGCCGGGAGAAGTTTGAACGTGTCGCGCTTTGATCTCTACCAAGACGAGCATCATCCCTCTCCCTGGCAACAAACATGGCGTGAGTTCAAGAACAGTCATGTCGCAATGGCTGGGCTCATTATGCTTGGCGTATTTACCCTGATAGCGATCATTGGGCCGCTGCTTGCTCCCTATGACCCGCTCATGCAAAACACAGATACCACACTAATTCCTCCGTCTTGGGATGCCAGTGGAACCGTACGCTATGTATTGGGTACAGATGCGCTTGGCAGAGACTTATTTTCGCGCCTCATTTATGGTGCTCAGGTGACATTCGGAACCAGCGTCATGCTAGTTATTGTAGCGATGCTGGTTGGGGTTGCTATTGGCGTTATGGCCGGCATGAGCGATGGCGTGAGAGCCAGCATCATTAATCATTTACTCGATGGCCTTATGGTGATCCCTACTTTACTGTTAGCCATAATCATCGTTGCAATTTTGGGTACCGGACTCGTTAATAGTATGTGGGCAATTACCCTCGCTTTGATCCCTCATTTTGTACACCATACGCGAAACACTATTCGTGAGTTGATGGAAAAGGAATTTATTATTGCGACCAAGTTAGACGGCGCCAGTAAGCCCCATATATTTCTATACTCTTTATTACCTAATATGATCGAAATGCTCGTCGTACAAGGCACTATTGCACTCTCCATTGCGGTGCTTGATATCAGTGCCTTAGGTTTTCTCAACCTCGGGGCACAAGGCACAACGATTGAGTTGGGAGCGATGCTCGCAGAAAGTCTAAATGTGGTATATATCGCGCCATGGAATATCGCGCTCCCCGGCTTGACGATCTTTTTAATGGTATTTTCAATCAATGTGGTCGGCGATGGGTTGCGGGCTGCACTAAAAAGACGATTACGACACTAATGGCATTACTTGACATTAAAAACCTCACCCTGGAAATAGACACCGAGTCAGGCTGGATCAAGGCCTTAGACAAAGTGAATCTGAATGTGCGCGATGGCGAAATCCAAGCGTTGGTTGGGGAGTCAGGATCGGGCAAAAGCTTGATTGTTAGAGCCATATCTGGTGGTTTACCCCAGCAAATGCGTTTAACCGCAGATCGCCTTACGTGGCGCGGGAATAACTTGTTGGCAATGTCGAGTGCCGAACGCCGTGAGATCATGCGGCGCGATATTGCCGTGGTGTTTCAGGATCCGCTTGCGACCTTAGATCCCACGGTCCCATTAGGTGAGCAACTAGAGGAAAGCGTACCGCGCGAGTTTGTAGGTCGTGGCTGGTTTTGGCAAAAACAACAGCAGCGCAGAAAAATCGCGGCTCAACTGATCCATAAAGTGGGGCTGAGAGACCATCAAAGCATTATGCGCTCGTATCCCCATCAGATAACCAACGACATTGGGCAAAAATTCATGATCGCAATGGCGTTAGTGTCTCAGCCGGCGTTGTTGATTGCCGATGATCCAACCCGCGGAATGGAAGCGACCACCAAAACCCAAATCCTAAAATTATTTAAACGATTAAATCAAACCAAGGGCCTGAGCATTTTATTTGTTGGCCATGACTTGTTAGCCATCTCAAGTATGGCTGACTCAATGACGGTTTTATACAGTGGTCAAACGGTCGAATCCGGCCCGTTAAAACAATTGCAAAAGCGCCCTTTGCACCCTTATACCAAAGCGCTGCTCGACAGTGCGCCCAGCTTTCGGATCGATTTACCTCCCAAATCGCCATTGGTCACCTTACCCGGAACCATTCCAACACTGCAACATCTGCCCATTGGTTGCCGTTTAGGACCACGCTGTAATCGCGCACAAAAAACCTGTGTGCAAACCCCGTCGGTACGCAAAATACATGACCATGAATACAGTTGTCACTTTCCGCTGCACACCAAGTCATCATGAACACATTACTTTCTGCGAAGGCACTCACTTATAATCCAAAACAGCGCTCGTTCTTTGAACGAGACACTGGGCAGGCGTTTGTTTTAGGCCCTATCGATTTGACCATTGAACGCGCTGAAACAGTAGCAATTATCGGAGGCAACCGTTCAGGAAAGTCGGTCTTGGCGAAGCTATTGTGCGGTGCATTAGAGCCAAGCTCTGGCGAGATAGTATTTCATCAGGATGCATTTCAAGACAACAGTAATGCCCAACGCCAATGGCAGAAATGCCAAGTGCGTATGATTTTCCAACGTAGCTCAGAGTCTTTGAACCCAGCGCTAACCATTGGCGGTATTCTGCAAGAGCCGTTGAAGCTAAATACAAATTTAACAGCCAGCGAGCGGGATGAACGGATTGAACAAACCTTGATCCAGGTTGGATTATTACGCGAGCATTATTTCTTTTACCCGCATATGTTGTCAGATGGACAACAACAGCGTGTGGCTATGGCGCGGGCATTGATCCTAAACCCAAGTATTATAGTTGCCGATGAACCGTTTGCCGCTCTCGATCCCTCGGTTCGCTCACAAACGGTAAACATGATTTTACGCTTGCAACGTGACTTAGGCTTATCATTCGTCTTTATCAGCCATAATCTTGGTATTGTCAGGCATATAGCTGACCGGTTACTGGTGATGGACAATGGCAAAATCGTTGAGTCGGGCAAGACTGATACGCTGTTTCGCTGGCCGAAACACGAAGTCACTCAGAAACTGATTTCTGCTCACCAATCGTTGCTGCCACAATCGCAACGCACGAAGTAGCTAACCGACTCAAAGAGGCCCAAAACTAACGTTGAGCCTCGCTTTGACTGGGTTCAAACTCTGTTGCGTTTAACCTACCAACGACAACAAAATACCAGCCGCCACAGCAGACCCCAGAACACCCGCAACATTAGGGCCCATAGCATGCATCAGCAGGAAATTATGCGGATTAGATTCTAACCCCACTTTATTCACCACCCGTGCAGCCATAGGCACGGCACTCACACCAGCCGCCCCGATCAGTGGGTTAATTGTACCGCCGCTGAGCTTACTCATTATCTTAGCCATGATAACTCCCGCAGCAGTACCAATGGCAAATGCTACCGCGCCTAAGGCCAAGATCCCTAAGGTCTCTACAGTCAGAAATTTATCTGCCGACAACTTGGAGCCAACGGCCAGGCCGAGGAAAATGGTAACGGTATTGATCAGCTCATTGCGCGCAGTATTACTTAAGCGCTCGACCACACCACATTCGCGCATCAAGTTGCCGAAACAAAACATACCTACCAGTGGAGTCGCCGTCGGTAAAAACAAGATCGTTAGCATTAAGACTGCAAGCGGAAACAGTATTTTTTCGCGTTGGGATACGGTGCGCAATTGTTCCATTTTGATGGCCCGTTCGTCTGGCGTGGTTAATGCCTTCATGATGGGCGGTTGAATAATCGGGACTAACGCCATGTATGAATAGGCTGCAACCGCAATGGCACCAAGTAAGTCGGGGGCTAAACGTGAAGCAAGAAATATTGCTGTTGGCCCATCCGCACCACCAATAATCGCGATAGCAGCAGCATCTTTTAAGCTAAACTCAAATCCCGGAAGGGCATTTAGTGCAATCGCACCAAATAAGGTCGCGAAGATACCAAACTGAGCAGCAGCTCCGAGCAACAACATCCGGGGATTCGCGATCAGGGCACCAAAATCGGTCATTGCACCAACGCCCATAAAGATTAATAGCGGAAACACCCCAGTCTCAATACCGACGGCATAAATATAATGCAGTATTCCACCCGCATCTGAAAATCCCGCTAACGGGATATTAGTCAGTAGAGCACCGAAGCCAATGGGCAATAATAATAGCGGTTCGAATTTGCGCACGATGGCAAGATAGAGCAGCAATAAACCAACAGCCATCATCACCAGCTGGCCACTGCTAAAGTGTGGCAACGCTGTGCTTTCCCACAAGATCATTAGTTTGTCCATGAACTACACCACGATTAATGCTTGGCCAGACTGCACGCTGTCACCTTCTGATACATTGACTTGCGACACAGTTCCGCTGATGGCACTGCGCACCTCAGTTTCCATTTTCATGGCTTCCAAAATGATCACAACTTCACCCTCATCAATTGGTTCACCCGGTTTTACCAGAATCTTTATAATCGTCCCTGACAAAGGTGCATCAATTGACTGGGAGGTTGCCGCCGAAGTTACCGCTGCTCCCTGTGTATTGTCAGGCGCAGTAGCAGGCTGGATCGACTGCAGTTCGCCACTAGGCGCTACATCTACATGATACAGCGTGCCATTCACATTAACGTCATAGGAGGCAACCGCCGTTGATGCAGGGCTGGCTGACAACGCCGGTTGATTCGAGCGCTCCGAAGTCGCGTCAGGAGTCGGCTCAAAAGCGTCAGGATTACCGCGGTTCTTTAAAAACTTAAGCCCAACTTGCGGGAACAATGCAAAAGTTAACGTATCGTCCACAACGGCATCGGCAAGGGTAAACCCCTCCGACCCTGAGAGACTGATTAAATCTGCCTGTAGACTCTCCAATTCCGGGGGCAGGTGGTCGGCAGGACGATCAGTAATCGGTGCTTCTCCCGCCAGCACACGTGCTTGTAGATCAGCATTCACTGGTGCTGGAGTTGCACCGTATTCACCTTTTAACACACCTGCCGTTTCTTTACTGATCCCCTTGTAACGTTCGCCTGATAACACATTCATTACCGCTTGTGTACCGACGATTTGCGAGGTTGGTGTGACTAGCGGAATAAAGCCTAGATCTTCGCGCACACGGGGGATCTCATCGAGTACTGCAGCAAACTGATCTTCAGCGCCTTGCTCACGCAATTGATTTTCCATATTAGTCAACATTCCACCCGGTACCTGGGCAGACAAAATGCGCGCATCAATGCCTTTCAAGCTGCCTTCAAACTGTGCATACTTACTCCTTACCGCGCGAAAATGGTCTGCAATCGGCGCTAGCTGCTCTAAACTTAACCCAGTATCTCTAGGGGTATCTTGCAGCATCGCTACTATGGTTTCGGTAGCCGTATGCCCATAAGTCATGCTCATGGGTGATATCGCGGTATCAAGCATGTCGATGCCTGCATCAATCGCTTTTTGATAAGTTGCTGTGCTTAGGCCTGTAGTGGCATGACACTGCATGGCAATCGGCACATCAACCGTGCGCTTCAGTTCGGTGATCAAGGTCTCACATTCGTAAGGCTTAAGCAGGCCTGCCATGTCTTTAATACAAATACTATGCACACCTAGGTCTTCAAGCGCTTTAGCCATATCCAACCACATTTGTAAGGTGTGCACTGGACTTACGGTGTAAGAAATCGTGCCTTGTGCATGAGCACCTATAGCAACGGCAGTTTTGATCGCAGTTTGTAGGTTGCGCACATCATTCATCGCGTCGAAAATACGAAACACATCGACGCCATTGGTATGCGCACGTTCAACAAATTTTGCCACCACATCATCAGCATAATGACGGTAACCTAATAAATTTTGCCCACGCAGCAGCATTTGTTGGCGGGTATTTGGCATTGCCGCCTTAAGCGCACGAATGCGCTCCCAAGGGTCTTCGCCCAAGTAGCGAATACATGCGTCAAATGTTGCTCCACCCCAAGATTCCACAGACCAGTAGCCGGCTTTATCCAATTGCTCAGCGACTGGCAACATATCTTCCAGGCGCATACGCGTAGCTAACAGTGACTGATGTGCGTCTCTTAGCACTAGCTCGGTTAACGCTAATGGTTGGCGCATAGTATCTCCTTGGACTTAATTATTTCGACTGGCGGTATTGATGAACGGCAGCCGTTATAGCTGCGACAACTGACTGATCAGGAAGACTCGCTTGGTCTGTTTTGTTTGCTTTCGCAGGTCGTTCTACTTCGGGTAGCGGGAATCGTTCTACAAAGCGTTTGAGCAGATTCATTGCGACAATTAGCAGAGTCAAAAACGCAAACACAGAAACCATGCCAACGCCCATTAGGATAGCGGCTTCGCCCAGTTGTGATGTTAAGGTATTGACGGTTGACATAACTAATCCCGAAGATAGTCATTTGGCTAAAATTACTCATGCATAAGTATCATGGAGCCTGAAGATTTGCAATCGTCACGCCAACCAATATGCATAAAAATTTATCAAGGCGTGATAAAAACCCCTCAAAAAACACTATTTATTCAGTATTTTTACATAATTATTACAAACCGCTGACTAAAACTCATATTCTATAGCGAATCGTAATGTGTGATTCTTGCCAGAATGCGCAATTTCAGTAATAAAACCTGATTCCCATTTAATCTGTTCTTGCCCATCAATCCGATAAACCCCCATAAAGCCCGGACCAATACCAACGAAATCCTCACCGCTGTATAGCTCTAATGAGGGTTGGACGGCGGGTAAATAGCGATAACGATATTGCAATCTAAATTCGGTTTCCCATTCACTGCTGATTGTCTCGCCCCATTCTCGGATCACAAATAGATTCATGGTAATACTGGTTTTACCGATTTCTTTTTCAACAATTAAACCGGCTGTTGCTTCATAGTTATCGAGCGCCTTGCGTTTTTCAAACTCAAATACAGCCCCCCAATCTGCCCAGTACTGGCCTTGTTGAGTTAACATCCAACGGGTTTCAATTTCATACCCGGCCAGTTCAAAATTATCGGCTTCGTCGCGCTCGCCAAACAGATAAAACTCAAGCGCTACTGATTCAGATAACGCATGGCCATAGCCAAAGCGTTGTGCCAATACATTGGTGTCGTCTGTTTGGCTCGACATAAAACGCCACTCAAATTCGCGTTCATTTGCGGTGACATAAGGGTGATAAACTTTATCAACCACCATTCCATCGGCCCATACACCCGATGCCCAAATGACGGCAAAACTAACTAACCACCTAAACATGGCGCTTGCTCCTATTTTGTTTACCGCCGTTCCGCGCGCGGAAATAGTAAACGCCTAAAGGGGTAAACATGGCGAATAGATATACCAGTAAAAAATCAAATGAGGGCGATGCTTCATAGCCAATCAATGTGTTGAGTACATGCCCATACTCAGAACTGTCTGCCACCCAAGCATTTAAATTTACCATCGGCGTACCCAATGAAACCAAATCAACCTGGGCTAACAGTCCGGTAGTTTGAGCCAGTTGACCTGCGATAAATGCTGCCCAGAGTAGCAATACCAATAAAGACCAAGAGGATTGATAAAGCTCATTAATTAAAAAATGAAATATGACCGCAAAGCTGAAACAAATGCCAAGTCCAACAATAGTTCCCATCGTCACGGTTTGGAGTGAATCTATTTGCTGCAGGTACACTCCGAAGAAAATAAACAACGTTAACAATTTACTTGTAACCAATGCAGCAGCCCCAATCATCAGCCAAACCTCTGCAGCTCGAGAACTCGTCGTTGCGTGCAGCAGATTTACCGCACTCAATGCTAATGAACAATAGGCGATAACAAGGAGGCTCGCAGTAAACACTTCCAGGCCAGCACCGGCAAACATCGCAGCTATGGTTTGAATAACAAAGATGGTAATGATGGATAAACCAAATCCTGGCAAAAACCATCGTTGCCACACTGCCGCACTGATTATAGGTTGGCGCGTGAACACGGCGAGATAGGACAACAAAATAACGATTGGCAAGAAATCGCGTAAAAAGACAATCACTGTATTAGTCAGCATTAATAGCCTCCTTAACGAGGATATATCCACGCGCTGAAACCGGATGGTACTCGCCAAAATATTCATAACGCCCTGGCGGTAATGGGCCAATAAAAATCGTTGAACGACTGTTGGCGAAAATGACACGCTCACGATTAAGATCAAAACTATCGAATTCTTCTGCGGTTGAATCTCGATTGGTGATCACTAAGCGGACTTTAGTGTGCGCTGGTATCACTAACTCACTGGGTGAAAACGTATGTTCAACGAGCTCCAACTCGAAAACATTGTCCTGCGCGGCAGCTGCGATCCCAGACACTGTCAGCAAACACACCGTGGCGCACATAAATAAGTTGCGAACGAGTTTACCTCTCATATTACCTACCCGTCGGTATACTTATGTGAGTTTGCAATCCACCGAGTGTGGAGCGGGCAACGGAAACCTTGCCATGATGCAAATTTACGATGTGAGCGACAATCGATAATCCTAAGCCTGACCCTTTTTCCCGGATCGCGGCTGACTCACTGCGATAAAAACGACCAAATACTTTTTCTAATTCAGCATCATCAATGCCCTTTCCCGAATCCTCGATGATGATTTCTACTTGCTCTGCATTGCATTGGGTTGCGACTTGGATTCTTGCTCCTATGCCGGCGTATTTAATTGAATTGCGAATAATATTCTCAAACATTGTGTACAAGGCAAAATAATCGCCATGCACAATACTTTGCTGCGCATCTAACTCAATGGCCTGCTGATTTCTGTCAATCTCGGTAAAGTTGCTCGTAATTACGTCCTGCAAGACTTGTTGTATATCAACCGCTTGCATTTCATTGGTAAACTGTTCAGGCGAAAAACGGTACAAGGCAATCATCTGCTCAATCACATGTGCCATGCGTTGTATGTTTTGTTTCAACTCGGTAAATCCAGCACCTGACAGTTGTTGATTAATAAAATCCTGCTCTAAATTATGCGCAGTTAAGGTCAAAACACTGACTGGTGTACGCAACTCATGAGCTGCATTTGCCGTTAGCTCGCGTTCACGTTCAAAAGACTGTGCGAGACGCTCAAACAAATTGTTGAGGCGTTCAACGACCGGTACTAACTCATCAGGACTGTTTTGCAATGACACGGTTGTGAGGTCGTTTGCGGTTTTCCGCTTTAATTGATGAGATAGTGATATCAAGCCTGACAGACTGCGTTTGATGATATAGTAAATGAGCAATGCAATGAGCGGGATGGTTAAAATAATCGGCGTAATTGTCACGCGCAAAATAGACTCCGCAGACGCAGCCCGCAGATTAATGGGCTGCATGACTATGACTTCAAATTCCACCTTCGCAACACGAAAAACACGCCAACGTTTACCGTTATAGCTTTGATTGGAAAACCCTGTTGGGACATTGCTTATTTGTTGACGCGTGACATTACTACTGGCTTTCGTGACGACTCCTTGTTGAATAACCTGAAACGCCAATTCGGCGTCAAAATCGGTCGGAATGCGCGACCCTGATTCAACAAGGTTCACCAGCAATGCCGCAACCGTGCGCAATTCTTGATCAAACAGTTCATCCAATTGTGCCAAACTATTGCGATAACCATGCAGTGCCGCCAAAAACGTTGCCAACACAAAGGTTGAAATGGTTAACAGAGTCAGTTGACGCTTGATTGACACTACTTGTTTCTCACCACATAACCGACCCCACGCACGGTTTGAATAAAGCCTTCAGGAAGCTTTTTGCGTGCATTATGCACGTGCACCTCAATGGTATTACTACTGACTTCTTCACCCCATTCGTACAGCTTGGTTTCAAGTTGACTTTTTGACTGGATCCGCCCTGCACCTTCGATTAGCGATTTAACAATCATATACTCGCGGCGAGAGAGATTGACGGGTTGGGCGTCTACCTCGACCAAATTTGCAGCGCTATCTAACACCACATTATTGATGCTTATGCGTGATGTATTAGCAGTACCCTGACGTCGCTCAATAACCCTGATGCGCGCTAACAGTTCGGCCATATCAAAGGGTTTTGCAAGATAGTCGTCAGCGCCTAGATCCAGACCTTTCACTTTGTTATCAATACCATCCCGTGCCGTCAGCACTAAAACCGGCAGTGCTTTTTGCGCTTGTTTGGCGTGGCGCAAGACCTCTAAACCATCCATATCGGGTAACCCTAAATCCAAGATCACCATGTCTGCAGCGCCAGTCGATATAGCGGCGATGGCATAGCGCCCTGTTTCAACCCAATCGACTGCATATTGTTCGCGTTTCAATGAACGCTTAAGTCCGTCAGCGAGGGGAATATCGTCTTCAACGAGTAATATACGCATGAATAAAATTTATCTCTTTAGCGTTAACCATGCACTGCATAATTTTATATTTATTAAAGCTTAAATGAGTTTTCTTAAGGTTAGCTTAAGGTTAGATGGTTAAGTTATGAATATCACTATACCAGCGTTATACCTTATGAAGTATCTCTATCTATTCTGCTTTTGCATTGCCTTGAGCCCTATATGTTATGCCACGCCTGATTTCACTTTCACTCAGAATGGAGAAACAGTGCAACTCAGTGACTTTAAGGGTCAAGTGGTATACCTCGATTTTTGGGCCAGTTGGTGTGTCCCCTGCCGTACCTCATTTCCATGGATGATTGACATGCAAAACCAGCATAGCTCGCAAGGGCTACAGGTCATTGCAATTAACCTTGATACCGACCCTGAGGCTGTTGATGCTTTTTTAACTCGCTTCGCGACGAACTTTCCGATTGTTCGCGATCCTGACGGCAACATAGCGACTGATTTTGAATTATTAGGCATGCCTAGTAGCTACCTTATCGATAAAGCAGGCAAGGTGCGCTTTGCTCATCAAGGCTTCTTTGTCGGGATGCAAGATAAATACGAATATGAACTTGAGCTCTTATTAAACGAGGAATAAAGCAATGCACCAACGAATTAAACAGCTAGCTGTGATCAGCGTACTACTCTCGCTGGGCGGTTGTAGCTCGCTTGGCGTTAAACCCTGGGAACGAGACTTGCTCGCAAAAGAAGAAATGCAAATTGGTAGCAATAGTATCGATACAGGCCTTGATGATCACATCTATTTTAGTAAAGAAGGCACCAGTGGTGGGCGCGCATTTGCTGGAGGTGGCTGCGGATGCAACTAAGTAATACGAAAAATATTAGTTGTTCGCTCGCTGCGGCAACTTGCGCGCTTTTAGGCAGTCCGGTGCAAGCACAGGAGCAAGCATGGGAATTGGATACCGCGCTTTTATATTATGGCGAAACCGACCGAGTACAGCTGCTTGAGGGCGTATTCGCCGCGAAGAAAGACTTTGGTGAGGAGCATATATTCAGTGGTAAGTTAGTACTGGACACACTCACCGGTGCTTCTGCATCAGGCGCTGTTGCGCAACCTGACGTACAAACCTTTACCCGACCTTCAGGTGTTGGACAATACACTGTAGCTGCTGGCGAAACTCCGCTTGACGATACATTCAGAGACACTCGGGTGCAGGCCAATGCGCAGTGGACTCAACCGCTCGGCAAAGATTTGCGCGGCAGTTTTGGTGGTCAAGTGTCCAATGAATATGATTACTTTTCGCTCTCCGTCAACGCGTCATTAGCCTATGACTTCAATTTGAAGAACACCACAACATCCATTGGCTTTAATTATGCGAATGATGAAATCGACGCTGTTGGCGGTCGACCAGTACCGCTTGCCAGTATGGCAATCAATACCAATTATCAAGAGGGAAGCTCTGAACTACCGCCAGACTTTAAACCAGCATTTGATGCTACAAGGCAAGCGGGCACAGACAACAAAGACACCTTGGATGTTTTGTTCGGCTTAACTCAAGTGATCAATCGGCGCATGATCACCCAGCTTAATTACAGTTACTCACAATCTGACGGGTACCATAATGACCCCTATAAAGTCGTGAGCTTAGTTGATGCGCAGGGGATCACTCAAGATCTGCGGTATGAGTCACGCCCCGATAAGCGCACTAAACATAGCTTTTATGGGCAAGCAAAATACGCCTTCGATAACGCGACGCTAGACGCGTCCTATCGCTTTGCAACTGATGACTGGGAAATTGATTCACATACGATCGAATCACGCTTACGGTATCACTTGTCTGATGCAAGCTATATTGAGCCACATGTGCGTTATTACCAGCAATCTGCAGCCGACTTTTACCAGCCGTTTTTAACCGCAGATACATTACCGGTCGAATTCGTCAGTGCCGACTATCGCATTGGTGAAATGACAGCCATCACACTTGGTCTGAAATACGCCATGCAACTTAACAATGGCAATGAACTGGCATTTAGGGTGGAGTACTATCAACAAGACCCAGAAAACCCTGGTATAACTCCAATCGGCGCGCTGCAGGGGCTTGATTTGTTTCCCAGTGTAAAAGCCATCATTACCCAGGTAAGCTATAGCTTTTAGTCAACAGTATGCAGGTGCGTCGCAGTGAATATTCAGATTGAAGTAAAGGACGACTTCATTATTGGTAAGTTTACCGCGATGGCCAGTCCCTGTGAGGTATTGATTGACAGTCAAGACACTGAGTTAGCGCGGTTATTGGTTCAACTCGCGCAGCAAGAAGCTGCGCGCATTGAAGCAAAGTATAGCCGTTACCAACCAACCAGTGTGCTTAGTCGACTGAATCAAAGCAATGGTGCTGCGATTGAAATTGATGCAGAAACATTCCGCCTGCTTGAGTTTGCCGATACATGCTATGCGCTGAGTCAGCAACGCTTTGATATTACCTCTGGGGTATTACGCAAAGCATGGCGGTTTGACGGGTCAAGTCATCTGCCAACTCCGGCACAGGTCAATGCGTTGCTACCTTATATTGGTTGGCAACGTGTAGAGTACAATGAGCAAGTTATTCGTTTACCACAGGGATTTGAATTAGATTTAGGCGGCATAGGTAAAGAATATGCCGTTGACAACGTAGCCGCAATTTGTGCGGCGCACGCGCCGGACACCTCAGTGCTCGTTAACTTCGGCGGTGATATTCAGGTCACACAGCCACGCCGCAACCAGCAACACTGGGTAGTTGGTATTGAAAATCCCACCCCACAGAACGATCAACAACGGGCAGTAAAAATTTTGGGGGGCGGATTAGCAACCAGCGGCGATGCACGACGGTTCTTACTCAAAGATGGCAAACGCTATGGGCACGTTCTCAACCCTATGACAGGCTATCCAATTGAAGGTGCGCCACGCTCTGTAACCGTCGCTGCAGCACATTGCACTCAGGCAGGCCTATTAGCGACTCTCGCATTACTGCAAGGCTCGTCAGCCGAATCGTTTCTACAGCAACAAAATTGTCAATATTGGTGTTATTGGTGATTGAGCTTCAAGAACAGAGAAATGTTGCGTATGAAAGAATTCGTCTTTTGGGTCACGAGGCCGAACACCAGAAAAAAATGGCGCGTGTGGAAGGATTCACCTCTCCGGTCACCGGGCCGAACGCTCTAGCCATAGAATATTCGAAAGAAAGAAATGGCGCGTGTGGAAGGATTCGAACCTCCGACCGCCTGGTTCGTAGCCAGGTACTCTATCCAGCTGAGCTACACACGCGCTGTACATTTTAATTTAGCGTAAATTACCAGTTAAGCAAGTGGCGCGTGTGGAAGGATTCGAACCTCCGACCGCCTGGTTCGTAGCCAGGTACTCTATCCAGCTGAGCTACACACGCGTACAAGCAAAATGGCGGAGAGGGAGGGATTCGAACCCTCGATACGCGCAATACGTATGGTTCCTTAGCAGGGAACTGGTTTCAGCCACTCACCCACCTCTCCAAAATGTGGAGTCGCAGTTTAATGATTCACAAGGGGAAGTCAAACCTTTTTTAGCGCTAAAACTGCGGGTCGCGGATATTTTAACCAATTGATTCAAAAAGCTTCATTAATTGTTCAGTTTCACACCAAAACGGCAAATCCCCAGAATAAAAAAGGGCCGAGCGCGGAAAGCTGCTCGGCCCCTTAACCACTTGCAGAAAGTTTATTCGTTGCCGGGATTTTTTGCTGCGTTACCACCTTTTTCAGCTTGGATCCGCATATAAATCTCTTCACGGTGCACAGAGACTTCTTTCGGAGCATTTACGCCGATTCGAACCTGATTCCCTTTCACTCCCAAAACGGTGACGGTTACTTCGTCACCTACCATTAATGTTTCACCTACACGACGGGTCAAAATAAGCATTCTATTGCTCCTGTTCCTTAACGATTAAGTTCAAGTCCCTATCTACAAACGCTAATTACTCAGCTCTAGCAATTAACGACAGCGCTCCATGTGGCTTGATGTCACTGCAAACCACTCGGCCTTTTTTATAACTTTTCCTGTAACCAAGTATTAACTGAATTCAGCGCTTTTGCCAAATTTTCTGGCTGGCTACCACCTGCTTGTGCCATATCAGGGCGACCGCCACCTTTACCACCGACTTGAGCAGCAACAAAATTGACCAATTCACCGGCTTTCACCTTGCCAGTCAAATCGTTGGTAACCCCAGCAATTAAGCCTACTTTGCCATCGCTCGCGGTACCCAAACAAATAATACCTGAGCCAATCTTATTTTTCAGATCATCCAAAATACCTCGCAAAGCTTTGCTTTCAATGCCTGGCATTTCGGTCACTAAAACTTTAACTCCATTGATCTCAGTTGCTTGCGACAGCACATCTGCGCCTTTTTGCGCGTTGAGCTTTTGCGTTAATTGTTGATTGGCCTTCTCTAGTTCACGATTGCTGTGTAATACAGCTTTAATTCGCTCTACCAAGGCATTTGGATCAGCCTTGACCAATTGAGCGGCTTGCGCAACTCTGGATTGTTGCTGTTGCACGTAGCCGAGTGCGGCCTCACCGGTAATCGCTTCAATACGTCTCACGCCTGATGCAATACCACTTTCGGATACGATCTTAAACAAGCCTATTTCTCCAGTGCTCGTCACGTGCGTACCGCCACAAAGCTCGGTCGAGAACTCGCCCATACTCACTACACGAACTTCATCATCATATTTTTCGCCAAACAGTGCCATTGCGCCAGCAGCCTTTGCGTCTTCAAGTGCCATTAAACGTGTAGTTAAGGCATGATTGGCACGTACTTGCTGATTGACCATGCGCTCGATTGTTAGCAATTGTTCTTCAGTTACCGCTTCAAAATGTGAGAAATCAAAGCGCAATTTATCACTGTCCACTAAACTACCTTTTTGATTCACATGCTCACCCAGCACTTTTCTTAACGCGGCATGGAGTAAGTGTGTTGCACTGTGGTTTAGCTTAATACTTTGACGTAAGGCTGCATCAATGGTTGCGGTTACCGTATCACCCACTTTTAGGGTGCCTTGCACATTACCCTTATGCGCAAAGGCACTACCAAGCTTGACTGTATCGACGATAGTCACCGCAGCGTTCGGTGCCGCAAGCAATCCTGTGTCACCGACTTGGCCACCTGATTCAGCGTAGAACGGGGTGCTATCTAGAATAATTAACGCTGCGCTGGCATCAGTCACTTGTTCCACCTGCTTGCCGTCAACAATGATTGCTTCAATGGTACTGTTCGATTCCAGTTGCTCGTAACCAGTAAACTGGGTCACGCTATCCACGCTAACAACATTTGCGTAATCAGCGCCGAACTGACTGGACTGCTGCGCGCGTTTACGCTGCTGCTGCATATTCTCTTCAAACCCAGCTTCATCAATACTGAAGCCTTTTTCACGCGCCACATCGGCAGTTAAATCAGCCGGAAAGCCATACGTATCATAAAGCTTAAACACCACATCACCAGGCACTGTATCACCGCTCATGTCCTCTAACGCCTGATTCAATAAATTCATCCCGCGCTCAAGGGTGCGACTGAATTGTTCTTCTTCAACGCGTAATACTTTTTCAATCACCACGCGTTGTTCAACCAACTCCGGATAAGCCTCTCCCATTTGCTGGCAAAGCACCTCAACTAGGCGATAGAAGAAAATGTCGCTGGCCCCCAGTTTATAGCCATGTCTGACCGCACGGCGAATGATGCGACGCAAAACATAACCGCGTCCTTCATTGGATGGCATCGCACCATCACAGATTAAGAAACTACACGAACGAATATGGTCCGCAATCACGCGCAATGACTTATCTTCCAAATCAGTGGTACCTACAATCTCAGCTGCACCCTTGATCAAAGCTTGAAATAAATCGATTTCGTAATTGCTATGTACGTTCTGCAAGATTGCGCTGATCCGCTCTAAGCCCATCCCTGTGTCGATCGATGGGCTGGGTAGTGGCTGCATTTCGCCATCAGCTTGGCGATTGAACTGCATAAAGACCAGATTCCAAATCTCGATAAAGCGATCACCATCTTCCTCTGGACTGCCTGGAGGACCACCCCAAATATGTTCACCGTGGTCATAAAAAATTTCTGAGCAAGGACCACAAGGGCCTGTATCTCCCATAGACCAGAAGTTGTCTGAGGTAGAAATACGGATAATTTTTTCCGCTGGGATACCGATATCATTGAGCCAAATGTTGTATGCCTCGTCATCTTCTGAGTAAACAGTGACTAGCAGCTTTTCTTTTGGCAGCTTTAATTCTTCGGTTAAGAACTGCCAAGAAAACGCAATTGCTTGCTGTTTAAAATAATCGCCAAAGCTAAAGTTACCCAACATTTCAAAAAACGTATGATGACGTGCGGTATAACCAACATTATCTAAGTCGTTATGCTTGCCACCGGCGCGTACACAGCGTTGTGACGACACCGCGCGCGTATAGGAACGCTTGTCTGTGCCTAAGAACACATCCTTAAACTGGTTCATACCCGCATTGGTAAATAGCAGGGTTGGATCATCATGGGGGATCAACGAAGAGCTCGCCACTTCTTGGTGACCATGTTTGGCAAAGAAATCGATAAACTTCCGTCGAATCTGAGCAGTTGATAGCGTCATGAAAAATCCTGTCTGATAGAAAAATTAAAAGTCGCTGCGACTGGCGCAAGCCCCCGCATTCAAGGGCGCAAAGATAGCATGTTTTACTGTGCGCTGTTAAGCGTCAGATAAAGGATCCGCGTGGATCGCGTAATTTATTTGCTCAAAGGAGAATCCGCGCCCAACTAAAAACCGCTGTTGCTTTTGTTTGCGTTTCGCATCTGTCTCAATGGTTGCACCAAATTTCTTTATTTTAACCGTCCTGGCCAATTCCCACCAATCAATCTCTGCATTGTCTAACGCTTGCTGGATTATCGGCTTCGCGACACCATTTTGCTGCAACTGTTGTTGTAGCCGCAATGGTCCATGCCCTTTATATGCAGCCGATCGTACCATCATTTCAGTGTAGCGCTGATCGGACTGCAGGCCTTGCTCTGTTAAACGTTCAATAACCTCGGCAACGGTTTTTTTAGCGAATCCATTTTGGGATGACTTGCGTAATAGTTCGAGTTGACTGTGTTCACGACGACTCAGTAATCGCACCAACGCATGATAAATTTGTTGTTTATCGTCTTCAGGGGCATTATTTATCAAGCAAAAACAACCTTAAACTGAAATAAATTACTCGTGCAGTATACCCAAAGTGACCATGAATTTAGCGCTTAAATCGGTTCCATCTATTCGTCATTGCAATCGTGAACGCTGGAACAGATTGTCGGCTGCAGCACCGCCATTTCTGCACTATGACTTTTTACAGGCACTGGAGACCAGCAAGAGCGTGGGCCGTGATACGGGGTGGCAACCTAATTATCTGATTGTGGTTGAACCAAGCTCGCAGCGCGAAATCGCCTACATACCCGCGTTTTTAAAAGACCATAGCTATGGTGAGTACGTTTTCGATCACGCTTGGGCGAATGCGTATCATCAACACGGCCTGGCGTATTACCCCAAATTGTTGATTGCTGTGCCCTTTACACCCGTTACCGCGAGCAAGTTGCTTTGTGACGAACAAGACACGGCAAGGATTGCTGCCTATTTACCTGCTGCAATTGCTGACTATTGCCAACACTATCAATTATCGTCTTTCCACT
The DNA here is from genome assembly GCF_059752595.1 of Alteromonas sp. DYW1. Taxonomy (NCBI): domain Bacteria; kingdom Pseudomonadati; phylum Pseudomonadota; class Gammaproteobacteria; order Alteromonadales; family Alteromonadaceae; genus Alteromonas; species Alteromonas sp. DYW1. The sequence goes on from NZ_CM186038.1 coordinate 2,614,175, forward strand.
GGTTGTTTGACAACTGCTTAGACTCCGCGCTAGATGAATCTGTACTCCCCCTACGCCTATCGGTGCAGTTCCAGTGGCAAAACAACCAGTACATCGACTTTGAGCACTTTTTACAGCGGTTTACGTCTCGCAAACGCAAAGATATCCGTAAAGAGAGAAATAAAGTTGCGCAGCAAAACGTACGCATCGAGCGCTACAATAATGCCCAAATCTCAGCTCCTTTGATGGACTTTTTTTATCGCTGCTATCAGTCTACGTATCTTAAACGCAGCGGGCATGCAGGTTATCTCACAGCAGATTTTTTCTCTCAGCTTTGTGATATGTTAAAGGATTCGTTGATGCTGGTACTCGCCTATCAAAATGATCAACCTGTCGCCGCTGCATTGTACTTGTACAATCAGTCCGGCTTATATGGTCGCTATTGGGGGACGTTGGTAGACATTGACAGTTTGCATTTTGAATGTTGTTACTATCAAGGCATTGAATTCGCTATCGAACAGCAATTGCCCCTGTTTAATCCGGGGACGCAAGGAGAGCACAAGTTACTGCGCGGGTTTGAACCCATATTTTGTCAGTCTTACCATCATTGCTGCGAACCTGCTTTTCAACGAGCGGTGATTGATTTTACCGAGCAAGAACGCCACTCAGTTGAGGCGTATCATGCTCAACTTCAGGCGGTTATGCCATTTAAGAAAACAGAGTGACAAGCCATAAATTCTGGTCAAGTCACCTCAAAAACACAGGAATATCATGAAAAAATCAGTATTAGCTTTAACCATTGCAGCAAGCCTTGGCTTAGCTGCGTGTAGCCCAAAATCAACAGAGCAAGTAGCCAGCGGTGGGTCAGCGCCTGAAGCAGCACAAGCCCCAGTAAACGCAGCCGCTGAGATTGGCTCTTTTGGGGTTGATTTAACCGCCCGTAATGAGGCGGTTAAACCTGGTGACGACTTCTTTATGTATGCTTCAGGCACGTGGTATGACAACTATGAATTGCCGGCTGATAAAACCCGCTTTGGCGCATTCACTGCGTTAGCTGAACGCAGTGAAGAACAGGTCAAAAGTATCATTGACGATTTAAACAGCAGTGACAACCTTAGCGGTGAGGCAAAACTCATTGCTGACTTTTATCACAGCTATATGAATACGGAAACGCTCAACGCCAAAGGTATCGCGCCGATTCAATCACAGCTTGACGATATCGCTGCCATTGAATCTGTCACCGATCTCACCCGCGAATTTGGCAAAGCCTGGTTGACAGACAGCAATTCTCCCTTGTGGGCCGGCATGTGGTATGACCGCTTAGATCCAAATAAATACCAAGTGAATGTCGGCGTGGGTGGATTAGGCTTACCTGATCGCGACTACTATTTAAGTGAAGACGAACGTTTTGTGAAAATTCGCGAAGCCTATCAAGCGCATATTGCTGAAATGCTTGCGTTTACCGGCAGCGAGACAGCCACTGAGGATGCTGCGGCAATTTTAGCCCTTGAAACCAAAATTGCTGAAATCCAATGGCCACGGGAAAAACGCCGTAACCGCGATTTAACCCTGAATCAAATCGACCGCAGCGAGCTGGCAGACGCCTATCCCTATTTCGATTGGAATGTATTTTTTGAACCCACAGGTTATCAAGTACCCAATCTAAATGTGACGCAACCAGAGCCGGTACGCGGCGCGATCAACTTGATCAATCAGGAACCACTCGAAACTTGGAAAGCGTATCTGCAGTACCATACGATCAGCAATAATGCTGAACTACTGTCTGAGGACATCTATAACGCCAACTTTGCGTTCTTCGGCACTACTCTGAACGGTCAGCAAGAGCCGCGTGACCGCTGGAAGCGTGCGGTAAGCCAAATGTCAGGCACCGAATCACTGGGTTTTGCAATTGGTAAAGTCTACGTCGAGCGTTTTTTCCCTGAAAGTTCAAAAGCTCAGATGGCAGAGCTTGTCGAAAACTTACGAACAGCGTTGGGTGAACGTATTGAAAACCTCGATTGGATGGGCGAAGAAACCAAGAAAAATGCACAAGCTAAACTGGCTGCGTTCAATCCGAAAATCGGATACCCGGATGTGTGGGAAAGTTTTGACGGTTTAGAAATTTCACGTGACGACCTAGTCGCCAATGTGCAACGCATTCGCCAGTTCTTCCAAGATAAATCAGTTGCCCAAGAATTAGAGCCAACCGATCGTAACCGTTGGGGCATGACACCGCAGCGCGTTAACGCTTATTACAACAGTTCCTTCAACGAAATCGTATTCCCCGCAGCCATATTGCAACCGCCGTTTTTCGATCCTAACGCCGATCCGGCAGTGAACTACGGTGCTATTGGCGCTGTTATTGGACACGAAATGGGGCATGGATTTGACGATCAGGGCTCTAAATCAGACGCCAATGGCATCCAGCGCAATTGGTGGACTGATGAAGACAGATCCGCCTTTGAAGCTAAAACACAGCAGTTAATCGCGCAATACAGCGCGTATGAGCCTATTGAAGGTAACTTCGTCAATGGTCAAAACAGCTTAGGTGAAAACATTGGCGACGTCGGTGGACTGGCGATGGCCTATCATGCCTATAAGCTTAGCCTCAACGGTGAGGAAGCGCCGGTAATTGATGGTACTACTGGCGATCAACGCTTCTTCCTTGCGTGGGCTCAGGTGTGGAAAGAAAAACGCACTGAAGAGAGCATGTTGAACCAATTGCGTGGTGGCACACACTCACCTGGCCGCTATCGGGCATTAGCGCCGCGCAATCATGATGCGTGGTATGAAGCCTTTAATGTTCAACCGGGTGATGCGTTGTACTTAGCGCCAGAAGAACGCGTGCGTATTTGGTAAGAGTTTGACCAACCGTTAACCATAAAAAAAGGGAGCCGCGGCTCCCTTTTTATTTATAAGACAATCACTTATGCGCTTTTTGCCGCAGTTTTAGTTGCTGGCTTTGCGTTTAGTTTAGCTACTGCTGCAGTCAATGCATCGATTTTTGCATTTAGCTCTTCGATTTTTACATCAGCATCTGTCTTGTTTAGACCCAATTTAGTGCGCACGGTCTCAACACGAGCGTCAAGATCAGCTTTAGCTGTAACTGAAGACTTAACTTCTGCAACTTTTGCTTTACCTTGCGCTTCGATTACTTCACCTTTCGCTACTAACTCAGCAAACAATTTGTTTGAATCAGCAGAAAGTGTGTCAAAACGACCTTTAACTTCTTCAATGCCTTTACCGTATGCACCAATACCCGCTAACCAGATGTTACGTGCGATTTCTTCAGCGTTAGCAGCAGTTTGTTTAATCATTTCGATATTGTTGTTCATAATAGTCTCTCCAAAAATGTAAAATAAAATGAATGTTTCGCTTGATGGTGTGAAGAATAAAGATCACAGTTAGAAATCGCATACTAATTAATCATTTATTCAAATAAATATTGTAACCACCTGTTTTTAAAGGGTTTAAATTTGTCACTTTCACCAATTATATTTTGGAACGGCAATAAGTCTCCGATCCGACGACAATATGAAAAAGCGTTAATTGCGTTATGCCTAAACCTCGCAGATGGCTGGGACTCGCGCGTTATTATCGATGAAACTGACTACCCGCGTGCTGAAGATGAAGGCAATATCTTTGCTAACGGGTGTGACGTGCTAATCACTGTTGATGGCAATCAAAAGTTTGCTGGAAAACCGTATATCAAAATTAACACGCCACTGTGCAAAGATTTACTGAGTCATCGCTTAGTAATAACGAGAAAAGACCAACTGGATACCTTTTCACCGGATCTGACTTACCAGCACTTACAACGATTAACTGCGGGGATCCCTGCCACTTGGGCAGATGCAGATATTCTGCGGAGTAATCATTGCCAAGTTTATGAATACGGCAATCTTGAACACATACTTCAGGCACTTGAGAATGGGCAATGTGACTATGTCCCGCTTGGAGCGAACGAAATTGAAGCCATATTTAACGAGTATGATTGCACCGGCCGTGGACTTGTCATCGAGCCCAATCATGTCATTCACTATCCCTTGCCGTTAGTTTTTTTGATTAATCCCAAACGCTCCGATGTAGCCCAAAGGGTTGACTCAGGACTTTTAAAAGCGATGCAATCAGGTGCATTTGACACATTATTTAATGCTCATTTTCCTGCAGTGTTTACGCGTCTTAATGTCGCAAGGCGCAAGTTACATCAATTCTTGAATCCGAATCTGACTTGACTCTATTCCCCCGTTCTTATTAACTAAGGTTAAATAGCACTACTTTCAGGGACGATCAAATATGTTACTACGTTTACTGCTGACGCTAACTACAGCATGCTCAATGACAGTGCAAGCTGGCTTTATTAAATGGGAATCCCACCGTGCGTTTGTTTCTAACTACTATGGAACAGCAGGCTTTGTTGAAGAAAATTTTCACGGAATTGCCAATGGCACTTCACTACGCGGGCAAATGATTAATGGCATCACTTACTTAGCCCCATTCGGGATTGGTGTAGGCACAAACCCTGACTCGCGTATTCGGGTTGGGATCCAAAATTCCAGTGGTGCCGTTGATGGATTTACCACGCAAACATTGCATATCCAATTCCAATCTCCCGTACAGGCCTTTGGTATTTTAGCCTACGAAGATCATCAGGGTCAGTCGGGCCGCAGTGTATGGGATCTACAAGTCAGTAATGCTGCTGCTGGTATTGCGCTGTTTAGTACTCAAATTACCGATACGCCTGCAATGACCTGGAATAGCGCGTTTCTTGGCATTTCCAACACATCTGCTACCGACTTTCGCTTGCGCAGGACCTTTTCTGATTTCAATACACCGTGGTCACTGTTTGAAATTACTTACCTTGCGGCCCCTGCCAATCAAGTGCCTGAGCCTACAACGGCTTTGATTTGGTTTATCTCCCTTTTGGGAATACTCGCGGTTAACTTTCGTCGCAACATCAAGCGCGGGTATGAACTAATTGGGTAAACGCATACAAACACTTAATCACCAATAAATTAGAGCGCTTCAATGTTGAATCGAAATACCTGTTACAAACTCGGTTTGGTGGTAATGTGCGCTGCATGTTTCCTGTTGCCGATATCCTTATACAGGGTTACGAATTCAGCTGTGTTCGCTTTGATATTCGGATTTTCTGAGTATGTCCTGTTGGTTTACTTGCTGCTGGGTTGGTTAGGCAAAGAGTTGAGAAAAAATAACCCACTCAATGAATTAGCCGAGGCTTGGGAATGGAACAATCCTTTTGAAACGCAGACAAAAACCGCGCATTCGATACTCGTTGTGCTGCTCGGATTATCGATTTCCATGTGCGCCTTGTACTTCAGTTATGCCTACTTTTGGCTATTTAACCTACACCTATTTATTCTAAGCCTAACTCTAAACGCCCTAGCTTATAAGCTTAGTGTTATGCAAAAGGTGTAAGCTTAGAAGTATCGATCCTAGTGGGCAACACTACTTCTGCCAAACCAGTAAGTGATTATTGGCTGGCATAGCATAGATCTTACTAAGTTTGAGAGGGTAAGCCCAGTCGATGAGCTCTTCTACATCGCGATAGCCACCATAGCCTTGCGCCAATAGGCGCTGGTGAAACGCTTGATTACTGGCACTGGTAAAACGGCCTTGGTGAGTAAATGGACCGTACTGACACAATACGCCTCCGTTAGGCAAACGCTCAGCAATCAATGCCATCATTTGATTCACTTCTTCCCGCTGCATAATATGCGCAGTATTAGCGGTAAAAACCGCATCAAATGTGTCACTTGGCCATTCAGTCTGGCCAATAGAAAATGGTAGCGGAGCGAGCATATTGGCTTGCGGAAAGGCTGTCAGACGCATGGACAAACGGTGTAAATATTCGCCCTGCTCGGTCGGTTGCCATACTAAATGCGGGAGGCTTTGTGCAAAGAACACGGCGTGTTGCCCTGTTCCCGAACCAATTTCTAACACACGATGCACTCTCGCGAAGTGGACCTTCAGTTCAGCGAGAATGACCGCTTTGTTGTTTTCACACGCCTGACTATAGGGAAGTTCTTGTTGCATGAGCTCAGCTAGTCATCCAGATTCGGCATTAGCCACTTGCGCGCCTGATCCAATGACCAATCCTTGCGTAAGGCGTAGTCTTCTAATTGATCCTGCTGGATCTTGGCAACCGCAAAATAGCGCGCGCTTGGATGGGCGAAATACCAACCCGAAACTGACGCGCCAGGCCACATAGCATAGCTTTCCGTCAACTTCATGCCGGTATGCTGTTCAACATCCAACAAATCCCAAATTTGTTGCTTTTCTGTATGCTCTGGACAAGCCGCGTAACCAGGCGCGGGGCGTATTCCCTGATATTTCTCTGCGATTAAAGCCTCGTTATCGAGTTGCTCCTCTGGCACATAACCCCAATAGCGTTTGCGTACCTGTTGATGTAAATACTCAGCAAATGCCTCAGCCAAACGATCACTCACCGCTTTCACCATGATCGCATTGTAATCATCACCGTCTTGCGTGAATGCATTCGCGAGGGCATCTTCTTCCACACCTGCTGTAACCGCAAATGCGCCGATATAATCAGTGTAACCACTGTCTGCTGGCGCAACAAAATCGCTCAAACAGTAATTGGGCTTATCGCCCTTGTGGGTTTGCTGACGTAAGTGATGACAGCGCAGTTTTGGCTCTGCCCGCGACTCGTCGTGATAAACCACTATGTCGTCTTCCAGTGCGTTAGCTGGGAATAACCCAATAACGCCTTTCGGCATGAGCAATTTTTCTTCGACAAGCTTATCTAACATTTGATTAGCATCGGCAAATAACTGCTGAGCCTCCTTGCCAACAACCTCATCCTCTAAAATGCGCGGGTATTTGCCCGCCAACGACCACGTCATAAAAAAGGGTGTCCAATCAATGAAGTTGCGCAGCGTTTCAATATCTGCAGTAACCGGTGTAACGCCTAACTGCTGCGGTTTGACGGGAGTGAAACTTGTCCAGTCTGCTGAGAATTTATTCGCCCTAGCCTGTGCTAATGTGACCGGTTTAGTGCGCGGGCGCTTATTCGCGTGTTGTTCTCTTACTTTCGTATATTCGGCATCTAACTGTGCCACATACTCTTGCCGCGTCGTTGCAGAAATCAATTTTTGACAAACGCCTACGGCGCGACTTGCATTAGGCACATAGACCACAGGACCTGAATAGTTTTGTTCAATTTTAACCGCCGTATGGGCTTTAGAGGTTGTTGCCCCGCCGATCAACAAAGGAATATCAAAGCCCAAACGCTCCATTTCACTGGCGACATATACCATTTCATCGAGCGACGGGGTTATTAAACCCGACAAGCCTATCATGTCTACTTGTTGGGCCTTGGCTTCTTCCAGTATTTTGGCGCAAGGCACCATTACACCGAGGTCGATAACTTCAAAGTTATTGCACTGCAACACAACACCAACGATATTTTTACCGATATCGTGCACATCGCCTTTCACCGTAGCCATTAGGACTTTGCCATTACTACCACTGCCACCGGATTTCTCAGCTTCAATAAAGGGTTGTAAGTGAGCCACAGCCTTTTTCATTACACGCGCAGATTTTACCACCTGCGGTAAAAACATCTTACCTTCACCAAACAGGTCACCCACAACATTCATGCCGTCCATTAACGGGCCTTCTATCACATGCAGTGGCCGTTCGGCGGCTAGGCGCGCTTCTTCTGTATCTTCTATAATGTAGTCACCGATCCCTTTGACTAATGAATGCTCCAGCCGTTTGGCAACGGGCCATTCACGCCAGGATAGGTCTTCCACCGCAGCAGCTTTGCCGTCCCCCTGATACTTCGGAGCTAGATCAAGCAGTCGTTCGGTAGCATCGCTGCGCCGGTTAAGGATCACATCCTCCACTGCATCGCGCAGTTCAACTGGGATCTCATCATACACTTCCAGCTGCCCGGCATTCACGATCCCCATATCCATTCCGGCACGAATAGCATGATAGAGAAAGACTGAATGCATGGCTTCGCGCACTGGATTATTTCCGCGAAATGAAAACGAAATATTGGACAACCCGCCAGAGACATGCACATGCGGTAAGGTTTGTCGGATCCGTCGCGTGGCTTCAATGAAGTCAACTGCATAACTATCATGCTCTTCGATCCCTGTTGCAACGGCAAAGATATTGGGGTCAAAAATAATGTCTTCGGGCGGGAATTTAACCACTTCCGTCAGAATTTTATAGCTCCGTGTGCAAATCTCGACTTTACGATCTTCAGTATCTGCCTGGCCTTTTTCATCAAACGCCATGACCACGGTGGCAGCACCGTACTTTTTTATCAAACGAGCTTGGGCAATAAAGGATTCTTCGCCCTCTTTCAAACTAATGGAGTTAACAATAGCTTTGCCCTGCACACACTTTAAGCCTGCTTCAATCACTTCCCACTTCGACGAATCCAGCATGATGGGTACACGGGAGATATCTGGCTCAGCCGCAATCAAGTTCAAAAACTGCACCATCGCCGCCTTTGAGTCCAACATTGCCTCATCCATGTTGATATCAATAATTTGCGCGCCGTTTTCGACTTGCTGGCGTGCCACATCCAATGCAGCTTCAAAATCGCCACTGAGAATTAAACGCTTGAATACAGCCGAGCCTGTGACGTTAGTGCGCTCACCCACATTGATAAAAGTAGCTATCTCTTCGGTCACAATACAACTCCTAGTGGACGAACGGCTCGAGGCCAGATAAACGCATTTTCACCTCAGTTTGAGGAATTTGACGCGGCGACTCATGCGCGACTGCCGCAGCAATTGCACGGATGTGTTCTGGTGTGCTGCCACAACAGCCGCCAACAATATTAACCAAACCACTACTCGCCCATTCTTGGATATGCTGAGCCATTTCATCTCCCTGCATATCATACTCACCAAACTCGTTGGGTAGCCCTGCGTTAGGGTGAGCAGACACATAGCACTCACTGACTCGCGCAATTTCAGCCACATACTGACGCAACAAGTCTGGCCCGAGTGCACAATTTAGCCCAAAGGAAAAAGGCGTAATATGGCGCAATGAGTAATAGAAGGCTTCGGCTGTTTGCCCTGACAAAGTCCTACCCGATGCATCTGTAATAGTCCCTGAAATCATTACCGGTAACGCCAAGCCCTGCTCTTCAAACACTTGTTGTACCGCAAAGGCGGCGGCTTTAGCATTCAGGGTGTCAAACACAGTTTCGATAAGAATTAAATCCACGCCGCCCTCAATCAAAGCTTCAGTCGATTCAGTGTAAGCGGCGACAAGCTCATCGAAGGTAATATTGCGTTTAGCCGGGTCATTCACATCTGGAGAAATTGACGCCGTGCGATTGGTTGGCCCTAACACACCCGCAACAAAGCGCGGCTTTTCCGGAGTTTGCCGGGTAAACTCATCGGCTACTTCCCGCGCGATTCTCGCAGCGGCCACATTGATCTCACGCGACAGAGATTGCATATCATAATCGGCCATTGAAATGGTTGTCGCGTTAAATGTATTGGTCTCGATGATATCTGCACCTGCAGCAAAATACTCTGCGTGGATACCCTTAATAATATTCGGCTGGGTTAACACCAAAAGATCGTTATTGCCTTTGAGATCGGTAGGCCAATCCTTAAATTGCTCGCCGCGGTAGTCGGCCTCAGTCAGTTTGTGACGCTGGATCATGGTACCCATTGCCCCATCCAAAATCAGGATCCTTTGTCGCGCAAGGTCATGTAATTCTTTAGTTTTACTCATTAATACATCTCAGTCTGCGGCACTACGCGAATTATACACTCGCATTTAATTCATCTAAGTTATAAGGCGTTGTCTGATAAACAAAGTAATTTAGCCAGTTGGTAAACAGTAAATTTCCGTGACTCCGCCAGCGTACCATTGGCGGTTGCCGTGCGTCATCATTAGGAAAATAATTGACTGGCATTTTGGGTGCAAGGCCAGCGGCAATATCCCGCTGATATTCTTGTAAAAGCGTATCCGCGTCATATTCTGGATGCCCAGTGACAAACACCATACGTTTGTCTTCAGATGCTACTAAATAGGCACCGGTCTGGGCTGACCGTGCGATAACTTGTAAACCAGGCACAGCGTCATAAGTGGCCTCGTCGATAATGCCATAACGGCTGTGCGGAGCATAAAACACCGGATCAAAACCACGCACCAGCTCATTCGTCGGCACTAGCACTTGGTGTTCATATACGCCACACAGTTTTTCATCACGTAAAGCTCGGTGTTGCCCATAGAAATGATACATTGCAGCATGTGCGGCCCAGCACAAATATAAGGTCGACTGCACGTGACGCTTAGCCCACGCCATAATTTGTGTAATGTGCGGCCAATACTTTACGTCTTGATAGTCTAAATGTGCCAGCGGTGCGCCGGTAATGATCAGGCCATCATAGCGTTTGTGTGCGATTTCACTGAAGGCATGATAAAACGCATTCATGTGTTGCTCAGGCGTATGCTTGGATACTTGCTCATCAATCCGGATCAAATCCACATTAATTTGCAAAGGCGTATTAGATAGTAACCTCAGCAGTTGAACTTCCGTTTCAATTTTATTTGGCATTAGATTCAGAATACCTACCTCAAGCGGCCGAATGTCCTGCTGCGCTGCGCGCTCGGCGTCCATACAGAAAATATTCTCTTGCGAAAGAACATCTTGTGCAGGCAATTCACTGGGTATTCTGATTGGCATTGATCTCATTCTCACTGTTACGCTGACGCAACAGTTTGCCGGATCTAGCTAGATTGTCAACTTATTTACGTCTAGACGTCTAAACGTTCAGATGTTTTATCTGTGATCGTTATCAACCGCCATCAACAGTTCAATCTCGGCTCGAGGGATTCCGCATGCGTCGATGATATCGTCAATATCAGCGCCAGAAGCAATCAACCGGCGGGCTTGTTGATACAGTTTTACTTCTGGATCTTTTAACTCTAAATCGTTCACTTGATTGTTGAGCAATACAATTTCTTGTTGCAGCTTTTGTGCGGTATTGGCATTGACTGCCGCCTTATCATACAGCTCGTCGATCAATTGCTGCTGCTTGCGTTGACTTTGCTTGGCTTGTTGCTGAATGTGGTTCATTTGCAACATCAGTTGCTGTTCTAACTGCTCTTGTCGAGCGCTAACACGGTCACGCTGCTGGCGTAGGGAACGCGTAAACCAAAACACCAAAAAAACAAGTGCAATCAAATTAAGAATAGTAAGTGCAGCGATTAGATCTAGCATGCAGAATAAGGTGAGCCTAGGTTATAGCTATCGATAAACGAAGTGCGACAAACAGGCGTTTGCCGCAGGTATTTGGCGCTCGTTTTACAGACTGGAAATTTCGTCCCATTCTTCATCAGACAGCAGTTTATTCAAGTCAACCAAAATCAGTAATTCGCCATCGCGATTACTAACGCCCTGAATAAACTTAGCACTTTCTTCAGTACCCACATTCGGTGCACTATCGATCTCAGAAGAACGCAAATAAACAACTTCTGCCACACTATCAACCAAGATACCGACCACTTGTTCGTCAGATTCAATAATGACAATGCGCGTGTTGTCTGTAATATCCGTTGGTGGCAAGCCGAAGCGTGCGCGCGTGTCGATGACCGTCACAACATTACCGCGCAAGTTAATGATCCCGAGCACATAATCAGGAGCACCTGGCACCGGTGCAATTTCTGTATGGCGAAGGACTTCTTGCACTTGCATTACGTTAATGCCGTAGGTTTCTTCACCTAAGCGATAGGTGACCCATTGCAAAACCTCATCGTTGTTATCTACGACCGTATTACTATTCGTACTTTTTTCACTCATCCTTCATGCTCCTGACACTGACGGTGATTATTTCTGATGACTATTCAAGCCAGCGTTCAATAAATCAGTTAACTGTGATACATCAATTAAAGCACACATCCGCTCTTTCACCATACCCGCTAACCAAGGGCGCTTACCGTCGGATTCTCGCCACTTCACATCTTGCTTTTCCAATTCGATAGTATTGATTAAGGCGTTACTCGACAATCCCCATTCACTATCTGCAAGCATAATGATGTATTTGTAGTGTAGCTTGTCTTCTTCAATTTGTGCGTATTTTTCCGGCATTACCCATTTTGCCGCATCAACTACATTTATTTTTTCATCGCGATGCAGCATAACGCCCATAAACCAATCTGGCTTACCAAACAACGGTCCGATCTTATCAATCTGATGAATGCCTCCAAGATCGATTAACGGAACCGCCATGGTTAATCCTGCGACATCAAAAAATAACGCTTGGAAACGTTTATCTAAACGCTCTTTCAGCGCTTGATGAGACGCTTTCTCATTGTTTATATTAGCTATTTCGGCTGCATTTTGCGCTTCTTTAGTCGCAACAATGATTTCCTCAGCCTCAGGGGCTTCAGTCGCAACCTGTTCAGGTGCGTTAACCATGCTGACTTGCGGTTCCTCTTGTGGCGCAGGATCGGTTATTACCGGTGTGACTGTGGCTTGCTCTAACAATTTTGCTACGCGTTGCGTGGCTTCGACAGGATCAGCCAAATCGACGAGCAAGCCGTCTAAATATTCTTGCATGATCTCTTCTTTAGCGAAGCTCTTTCCTTTACTCATGGTCTATTACGACTCTAACTCTAATAATAATTTGGTATATGCGTATGCCCCCCGCGAACGCGGTGCATACAAGGACAGCGGTGTTTGGGCCTGACTTGCTTCGCGAAAGCGAGTGTCTACCGGTATCGTACTTTTCCAAGTATTTTCGCCATACTCTTGCTTCAGAGTATTATGCGCCTCTAAAGCGGCGTTTACCCGCTTGTCAAACATGGTCGGCACGATTAACGCATCAAAGGTCTTACGCAGTGACTGGCTCATAATTTCGAGTGTATGCATCATTCGGTCTAAACCTTTGAGGGCCAAAAATTCAGTCTGTACGGGAACCAATATTCGATCGCACGCTGCCAACGCATTAACCATCAATACTCCAAGCACGGGTGGACAATCAATCAAGACATAATCAAACTCAGATTCAACCGCCTGCAGTGCACGCGTCAGTACTAACCCCATGCCAGTTTTCGCGCCCAATTTACGATCCAGTGTTGCCAGATTCATCGTCGCAGGCAAAACAAACAAGGTGTCTAACTTAGTGGGACACAAGCAATCAAGTACTAGCTCTTTGTCTAATGGTCCATCATGAACAAAGATGTCATAAGTACTTTTGGTTAACTCTTCAGAATCAATACCAAAATAATAACTTAACGATGCATGTGGATCAGTATCGATCAACAATACTCGCTGTTTGCGTTCAGCCAAAATACCGCCTAACGTTACAGTGGTTGTCGTTTTACCGACACCGCCTTTCTGGTTGGCTATGGTCCAGATTTTCATGGTTAGCCTTTGACTTCTGTCATAACATCTGTGGCCATCCGCTCAATCGGTAAGCTACGCTCTGAAATATTCGCTACGGTAACCGCTTGCGGCATGCCATAAACCACGCAACTGGCTTCGTCCTGCGCCCAAATCGTCGCGCCTAATGCTTTGATCTCTTGACTACCCAACTTTCCATCTGCGCCCATACCGGTGAGAATTAAACCCAAAATGTCGCCCCCGAACACTTGACCGCACGCCTTGAAGGTTAAGTCAACGCTGGGTTTATAGGTTAAATTTTCTCCTGGAACCGAATCGACGATTTTGACCCGAGCAGCACCACTTGTACCTTCGACTAACATTTGCTTACCACCTGGCGCTAGATACGCATGCCCAGGCTTAAGTACATCGCCATTTTGAGCTTCAGATACGCTAATGTTGCACAAGCTATTTAAGCGCTGCGCAAACGCCGTTGTGAACGTTCCTGGCATATGTTGAACCAATAGGATTGGCACAGGGAATGTCGCTGGTAGCGGCTGCAGCACTTTCTGCAAGGCAACGGGTCCACCCGTTGAAGAGCCTATCGCCAAGAGTTTATAGCGCTTGTTTTTACTGCGGTAGACCGGTGGAGATGAAGTTGCAGGGCCACTTAATACTGAGGATGACTTAAAGAATTTTTGTGTCGCCGGCGTACGGCCCGGCGAACTGAGTGGCGGCGCAGATATACCGCGCGCTCGCATTGGCCGACTGGCGATAGCGCGCACTTTGGAACGCAACACCATGGTCGCCTCACGACGGTCGCGAGCGATATCTTCAAAATTCTTCGGAAGGAAATCAAGCGCACCGGCCTCTAACGCTTGGATAGTCGCCTCAGCGCCATCTTGCGTAATAGAGGAAAACATCAAAATCGGCACCGGTGAGGTCTGCATAATTTTACGCACTGCCGTAATGCCATCCATTACCGGCATTTCAACATCCATAGTAATTACGTCCGGTGCAAAGGTCGCTAGTTTGTTTAAAGCATCTTGACCATTGTTCGCTTCAGCAACAACTTCGAGTGCTGGATCCTGATTAAGGATTTCCCGCACCCGGCGTCGATAAAACGACGAATCATCGACCACCAACACCTTGAGTGTCATTACTATTTAGTTTCCTGTCATTCATTGCTTGGCCAGTAAGCCAAACAGCGATTTCACCGTCTATTTATTCAAAGCCTTGCGCGCATACCGCTTAAGCAGCCCAGGAATATCAAGGATCAATGCGATACCACCATCTGAGGTTATGGTAGCGCCAGCCATTCCAGGTGTGCCCTGTAATAGCGCATCAAGCGGTTTTATGACGACTTCTTCTTGACCAATCAAAGCATCAACCACAAAGCCCATTTGCTGTGTACCGATTTGGACAACGACCACATGGCCTTTATCCTTTTCTACTTGTCGATTACCACGACGTAACCATTCACCGAGATAGAACAAGGGTATCGCTTTGGAACGCACGATCATGGTTAGCTGACCATCAACGGTATTCGTCTTAGAGATATCCATATTGATGATCTCGTTAACCGCACCAAGTGGTAACGCAAAAGTTTGCTCGCCAACAATAATCATCAATGTTGGCAATATCGCGAGAGTTAACGGTACCTTAATTTCTAAGCGTGTGCCGCGACCAAGCTGAGAATCAATATTTACACTACCATTGAGTTGGTTGATCTTGGTTTTAACCACATCCATACCAACACCACGGCCTGAAATGTCACTGATTTCAGTTTTGGTCGAGAACCCTGGCGCAAAAATCAGATTAAAAGCTTCGACATCAGACATTCGAGCGGCAGCATCTGCATCGAGCACGCCACGATTAATCGCAATCTCTTTCAATTTATCGGGATCCATTCCCTTACCATCGTCATCAATGGTCAGCAAAATATGATCGCCCTCTTGGGATGCAGAGAGTTTAACTGTACCCATACGAGGCTTACCGGCGGCTTGGCGGTCATCCGGCATTTCGATACCGTGGTCAACCGAGTTACGCACCAAATGCACTAACGGATCGGCCAACGCTTCAACCAGATTTTTGTCTAAATCCGTTTCTTCACCTTCCAGCTCGAGGGTAATTTCTTTTTTCAGACTCCGTGCTAAGTCCCTGACAACGCGAGGGAAGCGACCAAAGACCTTTTTGATTGGCTGCATGCGGGTTTTCATTACCGCACCTTGCAAATCCCCGGTTACCACGTCGAGGTTAGCAATCGCTTTGCTCATGCTCTCGTCGTTAACGTTAATCCCCAAGCTTAACAGGCGGTTACGCACAAGTACTAACTCTCCAACCATATTCATGATTTGGTCGAGTCTCTTGGTATCAACACGTACAGTGGTCTCAGCAGGTGGCGCCGCTGCGGCCGCTTTTTTATCATCTTTCTTCGCAGCCGGTTTTGCCGGAGCCTTCGCTGCCGGCGCTTCTTTAGCTGCGGCAGCAGGCTTAGCCGCTGGTGCAGCTTTTTTGGCTTCGTCGCCAGCAGAGGATGACTTCGCTGGCGGTGCCTGAGTCGCTGCTGTAGGTTTATCTTCTTTTACTGGTTCTTGCGGCTTAGCTGGCTCTGCCTTCGCTCCCGGACCTTGGCCTTGTCCATGCAGCTGATCCAACAAAGATTCAAACTCATCATCAGTGATTTCATCACTACTAGCGTCTGCTGTTGGACTTGTATTGGCTTTCTCTGCAGGTGCCTCAGCTGTTTTGCTACCCGCTTCAAACTTACCTTTACCATGCAACTGGTCGAGTAACGCTTCAAACTCGTCATCACTGATATCATCATCACCAGAAGTACTCGATGACGATTCTGCCGCAGGTGTTGCTTCTGCTTTGGGTTTTGGCGCACTAGGTGCTCCACCACCATGCAGTTCATCTAACAGCGCTTCAAATTCATCCTCAGTGATTTCGTCGATGCTACCGCCTTCATCTGCACTGGACGCAACCGGCTCATTGCTTTCCGCTGGCGAATCTTCCACAGCGAACTCTATTTCCTCAGCACTATCGGATGCTGGTTCTGCTGCGCTGGCATCGCCATCGAAAATGTTTTCATCAGGAGATTCAGGATGGCTGAGTTTATGTAATAGATCGATAAGTTCGGGTTCTGCTGGCTCAAGTGGTTCACGCGCTTTAACCTTGTCAAACATTTCCACAACCACATCTGTGGCGCGCAAAATGACATCCATTAAATCAGGCGTTAGCGTACGCTGCCCGTTACGCATTACGTCAAAAACGTTTTCCGCGCCGTGACAAATATCAACGAGTTCAGTGAGTGATAAGAACCCGGCACCACCTTTGACCGTATGATAACCGCGAAAAATCGCGTTCAGTAGATCTTTATCTTCAGGATTATTCTCTAAATCAACGAGCTGCTCCTGTAATTGTTCAAGTATCTCTCCAGCTTCCACTAGAAAGTCTTGCAATATTTCCTCGTCTACATCAAACGCCATTAATACGCTCTCCTAAAATCCCAAGCTCGATAACAGGTCATCGACATCATCTTGGCCACTTACCACGTCATCACGTTGGTCAGCATCGATAATTGGACCTTCCGCTTCCACGTTATCGGTCTTTTTCTCAGATTTTTGAGGACTTTGCTTCATTTCCGGGTCACCAAACATGGTTAACATGTTAACCAAACTGTCCTCGACCTCTTTTACCAACTCGATTACTCGCCGAATCACTTGCCCAGTTAAGTCTTGATAACCTTGAGCCATAAGCACTTCAGTCATCAGTGAAGTCAGCTTTGCTGAATCTGTTGAAGCATCTTCCAACAACTTGTCCAAGTCCGCACACAAAGTCTTAAACTCACCCAACTCAATTTGACGTGTCATGAGCTTTTTCCACTCTGGCAACACCGCGCTGATCCGCTCATTGAGTTTTTCTGCTAATGGCATGCTCGTTTCAACCGCATCCATTGTAGTATTAGCCGCTTTTTCGGTTTCTTCAATGACGTACAACAGACGTGACTGGGCGTCTGGGATCTCCTCGCTCGCTAAGCCTTTGATACGATCATCAATTTGGAAGCTATTGAGGGAGTCATGGAGTTGACGTGTTAATTTACCGACTTCAGCAAACAACTCGATAGACTCTTTCATAGAAGCAACTTCAAGAATCGCATTAGCCGACTCGTGATCGCCCTCCTCAAGATAGGTGACGAGCTGTTTCGCTTCTTCTAAAGAAATTGGAACTGTGGATTTATCAGGCATCCAGTGTCTCCTTTTGTTGAAAGACCGTCTGGATTAACCTAAGCGTTCGAAAATCTTTTCGAGCTTTTCTTTTAAGGTAGCAGCGGTAAATGGCTTAACCACATAGCCATTTACTCCGGCTTGTGCCGCAGCTACGATTTGTTCCTTTTTGGCTTCAGCAGTTACCATCAACACCGGCAAGTGCTTAAGACCATCATCTGAACGGATAGCGCGCAACAAATCAATACCCTGCATACCCGGCATATTCCAATCGGTAACAACAAAATCAAAGTCACCTTGTTGTAACATGGGTAACGCCGTGCTTCCATCGTCTGCTTCTTGAATATTCGTAAAGCCGAGATCTTTAAGCAGGTTCTTTATGATGCGTCTCATTGTTGAAAAATCATCAACAACAAGAATTTTCATATTTTTATCCAAAACAGCCTCCACTGAGGAACATTATCATTGTTATTGTTAAGCTTCAGTCATTCGCCAAGCTTGCATCCGCGCTTTCAGCTTTAGCATTGCTTGACTATGTATTTGACTCACTCGCGATTCACTGACTTCTAAAACCTCGCCAATTTCGCGTAAATTCAATTCTTCATCATAGTATAGCGAAAGGACAATTGCCTCTCGCTCTGGCAGTGTCGTAATTGCATGCGCCAAGGCTTTTTGAAATGCCCCTTGCATCAAATCTTCAAAGGGGGCGTCGGAGCCTTTGCTCTGTTCATCGCCGATGACATCTTCAGACACGCCTAAATCTTCGATTGCGACTAGCTTACCTGCGTTCACTTCATTTAGCATCTGGTGATACTGCGCCAGAGATACATTCAGTTTAGCGGCAATATCCACATCACGCGCGTCGCCACCAGTTTCTCTTTCGACTTGCGCTATCGCTTCCATAATAGTGCGACTGTTTTTATGCACTGAGCGCGGTGTCCAGTCGCCCTTGCGAATTTCGTCTAACATCGCACCACGAATTCGGATCCCTGCAAAAGTTTCAAAACTAGCGCCTTTGGATCCATCGAAATTTTTCGCAGCTTCCAACAAGCCAATCATGCCTGACTGGATCAAATCATCGACAATCACACTGGCTGGCAAGCGCGCCATGAGGTGGTGAGCAATACGCTTAACTAGCGGCGCGTGGCGCTCCACAATAGCGTTTAAATCGACACTCTGTTGATATGCTGCCACCTTACTACTCACCCGTTATCACCTACCGCCTTGCGAGTTAACAACTGCTCTAGGAAAAACTCCAAATGCCCGCCCGGTTGTTCGGGAATAGGCCAATGGCTTGCGGAACGCGCCAAATCACTGATTGCAAGGGCTGCTGGAGAAGCAGGAAACGCATCAACAATCGGTGTTTGTTTACGCACCGCTTTACGAATATTTTCATCAAACGGAACCGTTGCCACTAACTCTAGTGCAACATCCAGGAATCGCCCAGTGACTTTCGAAAGTTTATTAAATAATTCGCGCCCTTCACGATCACTACGAACCATATTGGCTACGACTTTAAACTTGAACACGCCGTGTTCACGGTTGAGGATTTTTATTAGTGCGTAGGCATCGGTGAGTGAGGTTGGTTCATCACATACCACGACTAGAATATCTTGTGCCGCGCGACTAAAACTCAGAACCATATCTGAAATGCCTGCAGCAGTATCGACAATTAAGACATCGATAGGGGTTTTCAATTCACTAAAGGCTCGGATCAGACCAGCATGTTGGGTCGGTGTTAATTCCGTCATGCTTTGTGAGCCGGATGTGGCTGGTGCAATTTTAATTCCGTGAGGTCCAGTCACAAGCACCTCGTCGAGCGTACATTCGCCAGATAAAACGTGCGACAAATTTTTGTCGACCCGCAAGCCTAACATCACGTCAACGTTAGCCAGCCCCAAGTCAGCATCCAAGACCAGCACCCGCTGCCCTTGCTTCGCCATTGCCACAGCAGTATTCAGTGTAATGTTAGTTTTACCAACACCCCCTTTCCCACCGGTGACCGCAATAACCTTAATTAAACGTGATTGTTTCATTCTTCTTAAGCCGCTAGCCTGATCTTCAATCATACTGCTTTTGCTGTATTTGCCGCTATATGGTTGCTAGTATGGTGCAACTTGTACTTTTTATAAAGCCTTGCTGCAAGAGAAATCAGATTTTTTCCACTTGCAGACGCAATATCTTCCGGTACTTTCTGACCATCCGTAACAAAGCTTAGCGGTAAGTTATAGTTTATAGCAACACTTAGCATTTCACCCAATGAATAGCATTCATCTAACTTTGTGAATATGCACCCTTGCAGTGGTACGTTTTTATACGCATTCACAACGCCTTGCAGGCTGGCATATTGGGCATTTGCTTGCGCAACCAAATAATAGTTAATTGGCATGTTAATCCCACGCGATAACTCTTGCAACTGACCAATTAAGCGCGCGTCTCGTTGCGAGAAGCCTGCAGTGTCGATTAGTACCATTCGCTTATTTCGTAGTTGATGAATAACATTTGCCAATTCTTCACCGTTGTGGGCTTTCTTAACAGTACAACCAATGATCTTACCGTAGGTTGATAATTGCTCGAACGCACCAATACGATAGCTGTCAATAGTCACTAAAGCGACCTGTTCGGCGCCATGTTTTTGAGCATAGCGCGCGGCCAGTTTTGCGATTGTTGTCGTTTTCCCCACACCAGTAGGCCCAACCATTGCGACAACACCAGACTGCGTAAGTAAATGCTGGCCGCCTACGTGTACTCGATTAGCTAATAATTTGAGTAGCATTAACCAAGCATCACGCTCATTGGCTTCTGCTGGCAAATAATTGATTAATTGATCACTGAGTGATTCTTCAATTCCCATTAATTGAAGTTGTTCATATAAATAACCATGCAATGGGTTTTTCAACTGTTTGCGTTGCTCTGTCAATGCCGCGACTTGAAATGAAAGAATGTTACGCAGCGACGCCAATTCTTGATGCATATCCGCCAGTTGCTGCGGTACGTCTGCATGATGCTGAGCGGTTGCGTTCGCGGCACCGGATTGATTGCTCTCTACCGACGGTGTCGCCTGCACATTGGGCGCTTTTTCAGCATAAGTCTGCGCATAAGGCTCAGCTTTCGCAGACACTCGATTAGGTTTGGTAGTTTCTCGCTCGGTACTCGCCGTTGCTGACTGCTTCGCATTTGCCGCTTGTTGCTTTTCAAGCAACTGCTTCAAACTATCCGGACCATCATCGCCAATAATTTCACTCAGAGTTGGCGTGCGTTGGCGAGGTTCCGCTTTAATCGTTTTGGCTGACGTTGGCGGTGTTTGTGTATGTGGGTCGTAAGCGGCAACGAGTTCAATGCCTGAGCCGGTTTTGCGGGTCGACATGATTACGGCATCAGCACCAAGCTCTTCTTTCACTTGACGCAATGCCTCGCGCATATCCTTACCGACAAATCGTCTAATTTTCATCGCTTATGCTCCACTTCACTTATCTGCTTATTGCCCAACGGCACTTACAATTCGAATTTGCTTATCATCAGGAATTTCCTGATAGGACAGGACATGCAAACCCGTCACCGCATGTTTTAAGAAACGCGATAATACCGGTCTTAACATGCCTGACGTCAGCAATACTGATGGTTCTCCTGCCAGCTCCTGCTGCTGAGTCGCCTCGCTGAGCGATTGCTGGATCCGGTCAGCTAGTCCAGGCTCAATACCAGCGCCATCCTCGCCACCTGCCTGTAATGACTTGTGCAGTATTTGTTCCAACTCTGGCGCCAAAGTAATGACGGGCAGCTCGGCCCCGCCGTGATTGATTTCTTGGATAATTAAACGCTTCAAAGCGATCCGCACGGCTGAGACTAATACGTCAGGATCTTGACTTTTCGGACCATATTCACACAACGTTTGTACAATCGTGCGCATATCACGAATAGGTACACCTTCGTACAGCAACGTGCGCAAGACTTTAACCACCGTGCTGAGCGATAAAATATCAGGGATCAGCCCTTCTACCAGTTTTGGATTACTCTTGGCTAACATGTCCAAGAGTTGTTGAGCTTCCTCGTGCCCGAGTAGTTGATAGGCATTAGTTGTCAACAATTGACTCAAGTGGGTTGCCACAACTGTGGCGGTATCAACCACGGTATAGCCTAATGTTTGGGCATGTTCACGCTGGGCTGGTTTGATCCAAACAGCATCTAAACCAAAGGCAGGATCTTTCGTCGGTTTACCATCAAGCTTACCAAAGACCTGACCTGGATTAATCGCTAGCTCGCTGTCATGATTAATATCTGCTTCCCCGACGTTTACGCCTAACATGGCAATTGTGTAAGTTGTCGGGTTGAGATCAAGATTGTCTCGAATGTGCACTGGCGGGATCAGGAAGCCAAGTTCTTGCGAAAGCTTTTTCCTAACTCCCTTAATGCGCGTCAACAGCTCGCCACCTTGCGCTTTATCCACCAAGGGGATCAAACGATAACCCACTTCTAGTCCGATGGTATCGACCTGCTGTACGTCATCCCAACCGAGTTCTTTAATTTCTGCCGGGGTTTGACTGTCAGCCGGTAACACTTCGCCGGTTTTTTCAACTTTCTCGGGTTGTTGGGCTTGGCGTGTTTTGAGGTAGGCCAATCCCCCTGCAAGCGCACTAAAACTTAAGAATGCGAGGTGTGGCATACCAGGGACAATACCCATAACGAATAGAATACCCGACGCAATAGACAAAGCTCGAGGGTTGGTGAGCTGTTTATCCAGCTCCTGACCCATTTCCTGGGTTTCATTCTCACGCGTAACGATTATCGCAGTTGCCACTGACAACAATAACGATGGGATCTGAGCGACCAAACCATCACCAATGGTCAGAATGGTATATACCTCAAGTGCTCGACTGAACGGCAGGTCATACTGCACTAAGCCGATAAACAAGCCGCCTACGATATTGATAAGCATGATAAATAGGCCTGCAATAGCATCACCTTTAACGAACTTTGAAGCACCATCCATTGAACCGTAAAAATCAGCTTCTTGAGTGATCTCTTCACGTCGTTTACGGGCTTCATCTTGATCGATGTAGCCCGCATTCAAATCAGCGTCGATAGCCATTTGCTTGCCTGGCATCGCATCCAAGGTAAAACGAGCACTTACCTCAGAGATACGTCCGGCCCCCGCGGTCACAACTTTAAAGTTTATAATCAATAAGATCGCGAATACGACCACACCCACGGCAAAGTTACCGCCGATAACGACTTCACCAAAGGCTTGGATCACTTTACCTGCAGCATCGCCACCTTCATGCCCGTACAGCAAAACAACCCGTGTTGAAGCAACATTAAGTGCCAATCGTAAGACTGTTGCGATAAGCAAAACTAAGGGGAAAATACCGAAATCAACCGGCTTTTGCGTGAATACGGCAACCAGAATGATCACCAACGATAGCGCTATGTTGAAGCTGAACAGCACGTCAAGCAAGAAGGGTGGCATGGGCAAGATAACCATGCCCATAATGGCCAATAAAACCATGGGCGCGCCAAGCCCTGACGTAAAGCGCTTGAGTTGGTTCTTATCGAAATTTCGCCATTTAGCGGTTAATTCCATCCTGACAGCCACTCCCCTATAACGGAATTTTGACGCAAAAATTACGGTTTCAAGATGTATTTCAACAACTGTGCCAGTCTCTGCTTTATGGCGTAATTTTTTATTTTAGTGACTAATTTTTGCAAAATTGTCCGCCAGCAATTGTCCCGAACAAGAGCAAACAGGTAGGGTTTACGCAGCAAGCAATGACCACAATCGCCAACTGACGACAATCACCATCAACGGGCTTTTAGCGTTTTTTTCATTAAACCAACTACACAATTAGATTAAGTGAAGATTAACTAGCGACGATATTCCGGCGGAATAGGTAGGTCACGTTTTAATGGTTTTGGTCGCGCGCCCTTACCGGCTTTAAAGGCTTTGAGTTGATAAACATAAGCCAACACCTGGGCTACCGCCATAAACAGCTTGTTAGGGATCTCGTGATCTGTTTCGGTACTGTAATAAATAGCCCGCGCTAACATCGGCGATGGAATTAATGGTACGTCACTGGCGGTGGCGATTTTCCGAATATGCATCGCTAGTTCATCAACCCCTTTAGCCACCACGACTGGCGCTCGATTACCATCTTCATCGTACTTTAAAGCAACCGAATAGTGAGTTGGGTTAGTAACCACAACATCGGCTTTCGGTACTTCTTGCATCATGCGCCTTGCTGCAGCTTGAAATTGTAGTTTACGAATACGCCCTTTAACTTGTGGATCACCCTCGGCATTTTTACGTTCATCTTTGACTTCTTGCTTCGTCATTTTCATTTGTTCATGATGCTTATGGCTTTGATAGGGCACATCAATCGCCACGATTGGGATCAACGCGCAGCACATGATCAAGAACGCCCACTCGATCATATCTAAAGCATGAAAAATACTCAGGGGATAGAGCTCCTGATCCAAGTGCAGCGCTTCATCACGAAACAAGAGCAAGGATAAATACGCTGCGCCCGCAACTACGATAAACTTGCCCAAAGCCTTTAATAGCTCGACCAAACCCTCCACACCAAACATGCGTTTAAAACCATTAATGGGATTAATTTTCTCAGCTTTTGGTGTCGCAGATTCCCAGGTGAAATTGTAGCCCCCTAAGGCTATTGACCCATAGATGCCGGCCACCATTGCAATGATCATGTAAAACAAAACCGGCGTACTCACCTCTGAGAATGCTTGCCCCCAGATTTGAAACATATGATTCAAATCATAGGTTTCATCCCGCGATAAAGTAAACGAGCGTTGCATGATCTGAAACAACGCGCTGGCTATATATGACCCCATCAGCATAAATGCTACTGCACTGGCGATTAAAACCAACGCCGTCGACAGCTCGCGCGACCGAGCGATCTGCCCCTTCTTGCGCGCATCTTGGATCTTTTTCTGTGTGGGTTCCTCGGTTTTTTCGTATGAATCAGCCATGCCAGCCTACACTCCGCAGATCCGCACTAACTGACACATCATCAGCTGAGCGCGTTCCCACTGCTGTTCAAAGTGATTGGTAAAGTTAGCCATGGTGATCCAGATGATCACAAGGCCCATGATCTGGGCAATCGAAAAGCCTATGCTGAATATATTCAGTTGCGGTGCAGCTTTGGTCATTACACCAAAGGCGAGATTAACTATTAACAAAGAAACAATCGGTGCCAGTGTCATGATCACTGCAGAAGTAAACATCCAGCCCGCCCAATGCGCAATTGCTTGGAACTGTTCAGCCTGCCACCAACCCTCACCCACAGGAAATGCTTGAAAGCTCATCGCGACCATTTGGATCATGGCGAGATGACCATCCAGAGTCCAAAATAACAGCGTCGCAAGGATCAAATAAAATTGCCCCACTGCAGGCACGTTGATCCCATTGACAGGGTCAACAATGGATGCAAACCCTAAACCGGTTTGCATCGCGACGATTTGACCGGCCAAAACAAACGTATTCAGGACTAGGGTAGAAATAAATCCCAATCCGATCCCAATCATCAGTTGTTTGCCCGCCTCAACAAATGAGCCAACACTGACCAAATCGGTTACCGGTGATGCAGGGATTATGGGCATTAACATAAACGTTAACATAATGGCTAACAGCGACTTAATTGGTGTAGGAATACTTTTAGCACTAAGCCCAACCATACTAGCGAACATTCCCGAAATGCGACAAAACGCGAGTAAGTAATCTGCCAAAAATTGCATGATTGTCGCTTCAGGGATGATCATTTTAGCCAACAACCTGTGGGATCTGATCGACCAACGTGAAGGTAAAATCCATCAACTTCTGAACTAGCCAGTTACCACCGTAGCTCAAGGCTAACAGTGTCACTATCAAGCGGGGTAAGAAGCTCATGGTTTGTTCGTTGATTGAGGTCGCCGCTTGGAATACAGCAACCACCAAACCAACCAGTAAGCTCGGTACAATAATCGCCGAGACTAGCAAGATCACAATAAACATGGATTCACGGAGGATCTCGACGAAGGCTTCTGGGCTCATATTGCTCTCCTAAGTTCCCATACCAAAGCTGGTAGCCAGGGTGCCAAAAATCAGATTCCAGCCATCCACCAAGACAAATAACATAAGCTTAAAGGGCAACGATACAATCATGGGTGACAACATCATCATACCCATTGCCATGAGAATAGACGCCACCACAAGGTCGAGGATCAAAAATGGTATAAACAACATAAAGCCAATTTGAAACGCAGTTTTTAATTCGCTGGTGACAAACGCGGGTATTAAAACCGTCATCGGTACATCCGCAGGATCATCAAATTGGTCTTCATAGCCACCAATGCGCACAAAGGTTTCTAAATCTTTGACTCGTGTTTGCGACAACATGAATTCACGCATGGGCAATTTTGCCGCCTCAAACGCTTGTTTAGAGGTCATTTCTTCAGATAGGTAAGGCTGCAGCGCTGTTGCATTAATTTCATCAAACACCGGCGCCATAATGAACATACTGAGAAAGATGCTAACCCCAATCAAGATCTGATTAGACGGTGACTGCTGTAAACCAATCGCCTGACGCAGAATTGATAACACGACGATGATGCGGGTAAAGGATGTCATTAACATCACAAACGCAGGAATGAGACTGAGCGCAGTCATAATAAACAGCGCTTGTAATGTCATTGAATATTCTTGCGCACCGTCTGCGTTGGTTGTTACAGTCACCGCAGATATCCCCTGCTGGGCCCAGGCTGGTGCTGCTAGCGCTAATAAAACCAGTACAAGCGTCAATAGTCTGACAATCTTCATGATTTGTCTCCAACGCGCGCCGGATTAATTTTACCTGCCATGGCTTGCACTAGCTTTTGTTTAAACTGGTCAGCAACTTCTGATTTTTTCGGTGTAATTTTGTTTGGCAGCGTGGCTAAGTGACTAATGTTGTGCGCTGTCACGCCGAGTAGGTATTGCTCATCGCCGACTTCAACGACCATCACGCGTTCTTTGGTCCCTGCCACCATACTGGCAACAACCTTTAGATCACCATTGCCCGTATGAGCGACATTAAACCGACGCATCACGTAGGCCAATGCGAAGATAACCCCAATCACCACTAAAAGTGATAGAAAAATTGACGCTGCCGAACCACTGCCGGAGAAGCCAGAATTGTTATCTGCACTTAAAACGTGTGAGCTGAACGCCCAAAGGAGACAGGAAATGAATGCGTAGCCAATTGATTTGACTACGCTTTTTTTATTTAAGCTACCTGAGCTTTTTGATTCTCTCGATTTGACTAATAACATCCGTTAACCGAATACCGAATTTATCGTTGACCACTACTACTTCTCCATGAGCAATCAACGTGCCATTCACTAATACGTCTAACGGTTCGCCTGCAACTCGATCCAGTTCAACCACTGAACCTTGGTTTAATTGCAAGAGATTTCGGATACTAATTGAGGAGCGACCAACTTCCATCGAGATGGTTACCGGAATATCCAAAATGGTATCTAATTTCTTTTTCTCAGCCGGAGTAATCGGTTCGTCATCAGACAATTCATCTAATTCAGCGACTTGGACGTCATCACCTTCAGCGCCTTCAGCCTCTTCTGCTTCTTCAGATTCAGCCTGTTCAGCCATAGCCGCAGCCCAATCGTCCATACCGTCTTCTTCACTCATGACGTTATCCTCTAGTTACAAATCTTCTTCTAATACTGATAACTCAGCGTCGTTATCAATCACCCGTCCGCCGCGAGTCAACAATTGCAGTTCTGACTTAACTGACGTAGGACGTTCAATTTTTTCGGTAATTTTCAGCGCGATATTGTCGCGTGAGCGACCGAGTTTAGCCCTGAAAGTCGGTAATTCTTCAATTAACACCGTGATGTGTTCCGGCATTTCTATGGGGATAATGTCGCCGGCTTTGAGTTCCATGATCTTGTGTAACGGAATTTCCACATCCAGCATATGTGTGCTGAGTTCAACCTTCACATCCATGATTTCGTCGCGCAGCGCTTTCGACCAACGGAAATCAGTATCCTCTTTATCACTTTGCACACCTGCATCGAGCAACTCACGGATCGGTTCGAGCATGGAATAGGGCAAACTGACATGAAAATCACCGCCGCCACCATCAAGTTCAATGTGAAAGGAGCTGATCACAACGACTTCCGTTGGACTCACGATGTTAGCCATTGCCGGGTTAACTTCAGAATCCAGGTACTCAAATGAAACATCCATGACGGGCGCCCAAGCTTCTTTGTAATCCTCAAAGATAAGCTTCAACAGCATTTGGATGATCCGCCTTTCGGTGGGGGTGAATTCACGCCCTTCAATTTTGGCATGGTAACGCCCATCTCCACCAAAAAAGTTATCAACCAAAATAAAGACCAAACGGGCTTCCATGGTGATAAGTCCGGTACCTTTTAACGGACGGAAGCGCACCATGTTCAAACTGGTCGGCACAAACAAGGTGTGAATGTACTCACCAAACTTGATCATTTGGATGCCGTTGATTGAAACCTCGGCGGAGCGACGCATCATATTAAACAGACTCACCCGCATGTGCCGGGCAAAACGCTCGTTTACAATCTCAAGCGTTGGCATACGTCCACGCACGATACGATCTTGCGAGGAGAAATCATATTCAAGCGCGGATGAGTCTACCTCACCCTCACCGACATCTTCTTCCTCGACATCATCGACACCATGGAGCAATGCATCTATTTCATCTTGAGATAATAAATCGCTCACAAATCACCTCTGTTATTGCATCACAAAACCGGTAAACAGGACTTCTTCGACAATATTTTGCCCCGCCACCTCTTGCATTTTAGCTTGCACGTCTTTAACTGACTGCTCACGCAAGGCTATTTTCCCGGCTTCTGTCACTAAATCATCCGCATTACTGCTACTAAACACTTGCAGCAAAGTACCTTCGATAAGTGGAATATGTGACTTAGCTATTTCTTCACTCTCAGAGCCACGCACCATCAATTGCACTTTGATCTCGACTAATCGGTCACGTCCACTGCCAGGGACATTCAGTACAAATGGCCTTGGCATGGCAACATATAGCGCAGTCCCAGTGTTCGCTGACGCCTGTGCGCCACCGCCACCACCCGTTTGCACAGCTTCGACTTCAGCCATGTCCGCATCATCACTTCCCATAATAAAGTAAGCGGCAGCTGCACCACCAACCACAACCAATGCAACCACAATAATGAGGATCAATTTGCCTTTTTTACCGCCGTCTTCGATTTTTAACTCTTCTTCAGCCATAACTACTCTCGCACGCTTTGTGTAAGCGTATTATGGGTAGCTTGTGAAAAAATCACAATGTTTGTCAGCCATTGTGTATCACGCATAAAAATCTATACCACCGGCACTGCCATTAACCACGCGTTGTTCAATAACTTCAGAAGCAATCTCTTCCATTGCATCATCACCTTGCCCCCGGCTAAACTCACCTTGCTGCTCACCCTGTTGCTGTTGGTTGTCTTGTTGCACAAATGACTGCCCTAGCTCTATCCCTTGCTGATTGAGCATGTCTTTCAAACGCGGGATAGCTTGATCTAACGCATCTCTGGCTTGTGGTGATTGCACGACAAAATTCACTTGTGCCGCTTCACCGTTCATATTGACGCGAACTTTAACCGAGCCTAGCTCAGGTGGGTCGAGGCGGATCTCAGCAAAAGAAGAGCGCGCATTAACTATCCAGCGGATTTTTTCTGCAAATTGGGTCTGCCCTTCAGCTTTATTGATATTAACCGGCTTGTCTAATATGGCTTGAGTCGAAGAAGAACGCTGCGCCTCTAATTGCGCAACAGCATCCATTTTCGGGGCATCTGTGCGCTGCACTTGCGCTAACATATCCTCAGCCACTCCGCGTGCACGTTTCGCCGCATCGACAACAGTCAGTGTTTGGATGACCTGTTCGGCGACTCTATTCGCTGCAACCTGCAATTGTTCTTGATTATTTAACCCCGCCTCAGCAAGGGCTTCTGTGAGTAATGCTTTCACACTAAGACCTGGCTCGCGACCTTGATTAAGTTGCTGTTTGTATTCATCCAACAAGCCCTGAAGCGCGGCTACAAACGATTGCTGTTGCTGTGGAGTTACCGGAGTTGGAGATTGGCGCAGTAGCGTATCAGTCAGTGCTTCAATTGCTTTCAATTGTTGCTCATCTGGCAGTTCGGCTAAATCGCGCAAAAGTTCAGTAGGGTTTGTAACGACGGTCACAGAAGCAGCCGATGTCGGCAAGGTGACGGTATTATCTTCCGTCGCAGCGATGCTTCCACCCTCGACCTCAACCTCTGGAAGTAGCTCTGATGTTATGCCGTCAATAAGCTCCGCTTCAGGCTCGGCTTTAACATCAGCTTGCTCAGCACTGGCAGCCATATCCTGTTCAGAAGCCTTGTCACTAGCTCCGGCACCTAGCAATATTGCAAGCAACTGCTGTTGCAACGTTTGCTCAGAATTTGGTGACGCTTGATTATCCAGCTCAGAACCGCCTACCACTACATTATTCAATGCTTCTTGTGGCAATACGAATAAATCATTTTGGATGTTTTTTTGCTTGTCGCTTTCGGCCTGCAACAAGTTCATTAAATCATTAGTAATGCTATCAAGGGCAATGTTTAGCTCGCTATTTTCCGTTACGTCTTCAGGAAATATCACGGTAAGCATCATCTCTCCGGCTTCCGTGGTAGTAATTTCAAAACGCAGATCACTGTCAAACTTGGCCTGCATTTCGGCAATTTCTCCATCCCACTGAATGTCACCATCAGCATTATTTTTATTGAGGGCTTTGACTTGCTCGACCCAATCAACCCAGTTAATTGAATCTTCTGCTCCTTGTCCAGTCTTTACAGCAGCGGTTGCTGCATCGTCAGAGTGATTTTCAACAACAACCTCTGTAGTCGTGTCTTTACCCGTTTTGTCATGATCTGCAACGGGCGGTGATGCTTCACTGGTTTTCTTTTGTTCCGCCTGATTAGCAAATTCCTCACGTTTGGTATCGTCAGTTCGTTTGTCATCCGCTGCTGAGTGAGCAGTTTTGTCATTAGCGGAAGAAGCATTAGAGCTCGAATTAGACGCTCGCGGCTCCGCGCGCTCTGGCTCTGGCTGAGATGCCCGCTCCGGCTGAGCTGCCTGCTCTGATTGCGAAGCAACTGGCTTAACGCGCTCTTGCGATGCCCGCTCTTGACTTAGCATGTTGCCAAATTTCTGCTGTTCGCGATTGTTCTCGAACGCGCTGCCTAACCACTGCTTATCAACATCAAAACTGACGTCAGATTTAGCGGCAATATCTGTTTGCAGAGGGGCAATTTGTTGCATCATTCTGATTTCCTCAACTTGCAAAAATCATATTTTTCAATAGGTTATGATTTTTAACGGCGATAGCATTTACAGTTACCTGTGAACTTTGCAAGTAGTGTTCCAATCTGCGTTGAGAGTCTTGCAGAGGGGAATAGACAGAGGCTGTAATGCACATTGCTCATGCCCTGCGGATGAATCGTTGTAACGCATACTCATCAGCTTGCTGCTGCTCAAAGCGCTCAATCCGTTTTGCTTTGGCCAAGCGTTTTTGTTCAATCACGAATTCAATTGCTTTGCGCTTGCGCTGTTGTGCTAACCATTCGCGTTTACGTTGATCCACCACGAGTATGGCTTGGCTAATTACTGTATTTTGCTGTTGGCAAGCTTGATCCAATTGTGCCACGAACGCCAAATGCTGAGTATAGGTGCGCGCGCCGAGGCCGCCTTTACCGTTGGCAGTAATCGACTGAATGTATTCCTGGCGATATTGTTCAATACTGTTCAAGCGTTGCTGTTGCTGGTGCAAATATTGTTGCGCCTGATGAAACGCACCGGCACAGCGGTCTTCTTTCTGCTGTTCCCAATCAGCCACTTTCTGTAATTGATGTTGCGACATTAGACGCTAACCTTTAACCCTGATACTAATGCTTGCATCGCCTGCATGCATTCATCGTACGGGATCACTTGCTGCATCCCCTGTTGAAAGAAAGCATTAATTGCTGGTTCAGCTTGAATCGCCAAATCAATGCGTGGATCAGCGCCTTTTGAATAAGCACCGATGGCAATCAAATCACGATTTTGCTGATACAGGGAATAGACTTGGCGGATCCGTCGCATCGACTCTAGGTGCTCTTCACTAACCACTTGAGGCATGACTCGACTAACCGATGCAGGTACATCTATCGCGGGGTAGTGCCCACTATCAGCCAGGTCGCGTGATAACACAATATGGCCATCGAGGATCGCCCTGGCTGCATCAGCAATCGGATCCTGTAAATCATCCCCCTCTGTTAGCACCGTGTAAAATGCCGTAATAGAGCCCTGCCCCTCACCGCCATTGCCTGCACGTTCGACTAATGCGGGCAAACGAGCAAACACAGAGGGTGGATAACCTTTTGTCGCGGGCGGTTCACCGACTGCGAGCGCAATTTCACGCTGCGCCATCGCATAGCGGGTTAAGGAGTCGATCAGTAACAGCACATTTAAGCCTTGATCGCGAAAATACTCAGCAATAGTGACAGCAGTTTCGCAGCCTTTTAAGCGCATTAAGGGTGAAGTATCCGCCGGTGCCGCAACGATAACAGCTCGCTGCCGCTCTTCTTCAGTCAGAATGTCGTGGATAAATTCTTTCACTTCTCGGCCACGTTCTCCAACCAAGCCGACGACTACAACATCGGCACTTGTGCCCCGTGTCATCATCCCTAGTAAAACACTCTTACCCACCCCACTGCCGGCAAACAGTCCCATACGCTGGCCGGTACCAACAGTGATCATACTGTTTATCGCTCTAACCCCAACATCCAATGGCTGTTCGATTTGGCGACGAGTGAGTGGATTGATCGGTGGTTTATTGGTGGATACTCGTGTCTGCGCCTCAATCGCGCCCAAACCGTCAAGAGGCTGGGCGTTTGCATCAACAACGCGCCCCAGCAGCCCCAACCCGACAGGTAATCCAGGCTCTCGAGACAGCGGTTCAACCCGTGAGCCTGGCACAATACCTTTAACCGCTTCAGTCGGCATTAAGTAGGTAATATGTTCGCCAAACCCAACGACTTCCGCTTCAAGTTGTCCGTCAATGGTTTGTACCAAACATTGACTGCCCACCGGCAATTGACAACCGACAGCTTCGAGGGTAAGTCCAATCCCTCGAACCAGCTTACCGGCACACAAAGGGGCGGACTGGGGAATTTGTTTCGCCAGTTTATTGAGGTGTTCGCTAAATGGCGCGATCGGATCCTGCAATAAAGCGTCAGACATCACCTAATCCCTGTTGTAATAGAAAGGTTTCAAGTACGGCTTTACTGCGACGCTCTATGGAATGGTCCACAGCATTACTCTCAGTACTGATATCACAACCGCCACGCGCCATTTCTGGGGTCGCGATAAGTTGCCACTGATGGTCTTTAATAGTGTCTTCGTCAAACGTCTCTTTTACGATAGCCAAATCGTCTGGATGTAAACGAATATGAATAATACGGTCATTAATAGGTAAGGTTTTTATCGCTTCATTTAGGGCGGTCAAAATAATTTCTGGCTGCGTGACTACTTCACGGCGAATTACCGCTTTGGCTAACGCAACCGCTAATGTTACCAGTTGCTTTTGGGTTTCTTTATGGGTAGTTAACACGGGCGTGTGCAATTCTTCAATCAAGGCTTGCCATTGCTCGGATAAGTTGTCGATTTGCGCTTGCCCCTCAGTCAATCCCTGGGCGGTGCCTTCTTCAACTCCTTGAGCCAAACCCTCTGCATGACCTTTCTCTAGGCCTTCAGCATGTCCTTCCTGAAACCCTGCCTGCTTGCCTTCATCGAAGCCTTCTTGATAAGCAGCGGCTCTAATCGCCTCAATTTCCTCAGCCGTGGGGGGTAAGACTTCTTCTTCCGGCTCTGGCGGCTCATATTTCCAATCCGAGCGACGATTGAACGCGTTAGTTTTACTCTCATCCACATGCTCTTCTGCTTCAACAAAAGGCAGTTCCCAGGAACGAATATCTTCGTCAGTATCAGGATTAAAGGGTGTATTACCCATAATTCAAACCTACCTTGAGTTCACAACTACAGGAACTCATCGCCACCGCCACCACCAAGCATAATTTCACCTGCATCAGCAAGCCGGCGTGCCACAGACAAGATTTCTTTTTGCGCTGTTTCAACTTCGCTGATCCGCACCGGTCCAAGGGCTTCAAGATCATCCAATAACATTTCGGCTGCCCGCTTGGACATATTCTTAGTAATTTTCTCTTTGAGCTCGTCGTCTGCCCCTTTGATCGCTTTAAGTAACGATTCTTGTTGAACTTCTCGCAGAATAGCTTGGATACCACGGTCATCAACGTCCACCAGATTATCAAATACAAACATAAGATCTTGAATTTGTTGACTCATCTCTTCATCTTGCTCACGAATAGCATCCATCAACTGACCTTCGATGTTGGTATCCAAATAGTTCATTATGTCGGCAGCTGATTTCAAGCCGCCCATTTTCGCCGCTTGAGCACCGGCTTGACCGGCAAATTGTTTTTCCATGATTTCGTTTAATTCTTGCAGTGCTGCTGGCTGAACTTCTTCCAAATTGGCAACCCGCATCAATAAGTCAAGACGCACCTTCTCTGGGAATTGCGATAAGATTTCAGCCGATTGTTCAGGCTCTAGGTAAGACATAACAATCGTTTGGATCTGCGGGTGCTCATTGCGAATGATGCTTGCCACCTGCTTGGAGTCCATCCATTTCAATGAATCTAAGCCTTTTGCTCCTGAACCCATCAAAATTTGGTCAATCAAATTGGCTGCTTTATCTTCACCCAACGCTGCGGTTAACGCGCGTTTGACAAAGTCTTGGCTTTGGAACCCGATGGTACTGTAATTCTGGATCTCTTCGATGAAATGTTTATGCACAGCAGTAATCTTAGGCTGTGTCATATCATCGATTTTGGCCATTGCTGTACCCAGCTTTTGTACCTGCTTTGGCTCAAGATGCTTGAGAATTTGTGCCGCATCTTCTTCTGACAAGCTCAGCAATAGAATTGCGGCTTTATCGACACCTTCTAATTTACCAACATCGTAGCCAGAATCATCGGTGGTTGCGAGATCGTTTGCCATCTTAAAACCCTTTACTCATCTTGCAGTAGCCAGCCTTTCACTACTTGGGCTGACAACTCTGGTTCATTGGCTACTAGCGCACGTACCGCTTTTAGCACGTCTTCATCTTTATGTAAGTCAGGCAGCATTAGCGAACCGTCTGGAGCAAATCCAACCTGACCTTCATCAAATTCTTGCGACAACATACTGATGGTTTCATCACCGAGATCAAGTGCTGAATCAGCATCAAAGCCATCGGCATCAATGTCTTCATCAGGATTGATTAACTTGCGCAGCATTGGACGAACAACAGCTAAGATCAAGACGATGATCACCAGCCCACCAACGACAACTTTAAGTATAGGCATGAATTGGGGCTGCTCCCAAATCGGCACTTCCACCACATCTCCAGTATCCATGCGACTAAATGGAATGCTGACAACTTCAAGACTATCACCGCGCGTTACGTCAAAGCCAATGCCACCCTGTAGTAACCGCCGAATATTCAACAACTCGGCTTGTTCACGGGGAGCATTAGTCACCGTGCCATCCTCGGCTGTGCTGGATACGTAATCAACCGCCACTGATACACTCAGCCGTCGTATGACACCGGTCTGTTGTTTGGTATGACTGATCGTAGTATCAAGTTCATAGTTACGGGTTTGCTCTTTGCTGTTGCGACCAGGCACGCTTTGTTGGGCGCTGCTGCCAGTGGCTTGTTCGGGAATATTGGCATCCAACGGCGGTTGGTTAGTTAAGGCACCAGGGATCCCCGCTACCACTGAGCCTACACTGTTTTCTTCTACAATCATTTCACTGCGCACGGCAGGCAAATCAGGATTATAGCGACGCTGGGTTTGTTCTACGGCAGTAAAGTCCATAGTGACATCAGCTTGAGCAGTGTAATTACCCACGCCTAACACTGGAATTAAGATCGAATCGATTTTGGCCAAATACTCATCTTCACGCGCTTTTTCAATTTCGTATTCTTTGCGCGCTCGAGCGCTCATTGAATCTTGTGAACCTGAATTGAGTAACCGTCCATTACTGTCGGTCACAGTGACTCGGCTGGGCTCCATCCCCTGCACCGCTGACGCCACGATATCCACAACCGCATCAACTTCTTCACCGGAAATGACCGAGCCGCGTTTAGCGGTTAAGACCACCGTCGCGCTCGCCTTCTTCTCGCGGCGGGCAAATACATTCTCTTTCGGCATCGCTAGCAGCACGCGGGCTTTTGATATCGCAGCGATATCTTCAATCGTTCGCGCGATCTGTTGTTCACGGGCATGCTTAAGACGCTCCATCTCTACCCGCTGGCTGACACCAAACCCCATGTCCTGCATAATGATATCAGTGCCCTGCGATGCCTCTTGCGAAATCCCTTGGCGAGCCATCCCTAAGCGGATATTTTGCACCTGATCTTCCCGCACATATACGGTATTTCCTTCGAGGCGATAATCGATTTGGTTTTGATCAAAATAGTCCAGGGTTTCAATAAGTTCGGCAGTTTCCATTTTGGCTAATGGCCGATAATCAGGCTCTTGTGTCCACATTAAAATAAACACCGCAATAGCGACACAAATCACTAGTGCAACAACCAACATCAACTGGCGCATAATGTCGGTTGAGCCTAACGCATCCATGAAACCGGATTTTTGCTCTACCTCAGTGTCATTTCCATAACCACCACTGACGGCGAGTTCTGTACTGGTTGCCTCAGCCACGATGCTTCACCTTATACTGGCATATTCATGATTTGTTTATAGGCTTCAAGTAACTTGTTACGAACTTGAAGAGTGGCTTCGAATGCGATGCCTGATTTCTCTTTCATCACCATCACATCCGCTAAGCTCAAACCGGGCGCGCCCATTTCAAAGGCTTTTTGCGCTTCTCTGGATTGGCGCTGCATGTCATTTACATTGTTGACTGCATCCGACAACATATCAGCGAAGTTATCACCACTCTTATTGAGGTTGACTCCCGGCACTTGCTCCATGGTGGGTCTAGCTTCAAGCGCCATGGACTGCATTTCTTGATAGAGTGCGTTTGCTTTGATATCCATCAGTTGTACTCACACATTGTTGACTTCACTGGAATATTTAGCAAAAGCCACGCCAACTTAATTTATTCTTTAATTACAATAACTTAATTATAAAATGTCATTTTTTTGACAAAAAAAACCGCGATACTGATGATCGCGGTTCAGGGGCTAACGCAGCGCTAGTTACGCGGGTACATCAATGCCATCTTCACGCATTCGTGCAAGTTTATAACGTAACGTACGTGGACTGATGCCGAGCTTTTCCGCCACCTCTTTACGTTTACCGTTACAAGAAACCAAGGTATCCAATATGATTTGATGCTCTTGCTGCCGTAACTCAGAGCCGAGCAGGTTAGCATCCTCTGAATGGGTGACAACTCCCTCTTTAGGAGCTAACGAAGGGCCATCATTAAATTCAATAAGTAAATCATTTGCATCAATTTGTTCGGGTGCCGCTAGGATAAGCGCCCGTTGTATAACATTTTCTAGTTCACGCACGTTACCCGGCCAGTCATGGCTGAGTAATTTATTGCGTGCAGCAGCAGACAATTTAGGTACGGCATTTCCGTTAGCCGTCGCATGCCGTTGGATCAAGTGTTCGGCCAGTGGAAGAATATCCCCAGTACGCTGACACAATGGTTGCCATGTGATTGGAAACACGTTCAAGCGATAATAGAGATCTTCTCTAAATTCACCGTTTTCAACGGCACGCCGTAAATCACGGTTACTCGTAGCAATCACCCGCACGTCAAGTGCCACGGTCTTGCGTGACCCCAGCCGTTCGACTTCTTTCTCTTGTAGGACTCTGAGCAGCTTCGCTTGCAGCGACATATCCATCTCAGTGATTTCATCGAGCAATAACGTACCGTTTTGCGCTTGCTCAAACTTACCAGGGCAAGCTTGAATTGCCCCGGTAAATGCTCCCTTTTCATAGCCAAAAAGTGTTGCTTCCAACATATTTTCTGGGATAGCCGCACAGTTGATTGCCACAAAGGGTTCTTTGGCGCGTGGTGACAAGTCATGGATGTAGCGCGACAATACTTCTTTACCTGAGCCGGACGGCCCCAAAACCATTACTGTAGCATCCGAACGCGCCACCTTAGCGGCCAGTTCCAACAGGGAATGACTACTTGGATCACCTACGATAGGGGTACGTGAAATCACTTTCTGTGCAGGCGCGTAGCGCCCGACTAAATTCAACAACACTTGCGGTGCAAAAGGCTTGGATAAATAATCAGTTGCGCCATCACGCATCGCCTGTACTGCATCATTAATCGTTGCAAAAGCGGTCATTAACAATACCGGTAATTGTGGGTAACGGCTTTTTATGCTGCGTAATAAAGAGAGACCTGACATTTCCCCCATTTGAATATCACTGACCACCAGATCAACCGTGTGTTGATGCAGGGCTATTAACGCGGCTTCAGCACTTTCAGCCTCGATTACTGCATATCCGCCCAGTTCTAGCGTATCCGTCAAGGCCTCACGCAGACCGGCATCGTCTTCAACAATCAGAATTTGAGTTTTTGACATACTAATTCTCCACATCTGCCAAGCGCAACGACTTGGGCTGACTCGCTTGTTGTGAATTACCTTTGAGAGGAAGCCAGAGGGTAAAAATTGCCCCTCCCTGTTCACTGTTACTCGCTTTGATCCGCCCGCGGTGAGCACGGACGGCTTGGGCAACCACCGCAAGCCCTAACCCCGTGCCGTTGGTCTTGGTGGTATAGAAAGGCTCGAATATACGCTTAATTTGCGCAGGTCGTATGCCTGGCCCTGAATCACTGCAGGTAATGACGACTTCATGATTTTCGCTATCAATTACTGCGGATATTGAGACTTCATCACTTGCTCGTGATACCTGTACCGCATTATCAACAAGATTCACTAATGCGCCTTGCAGTGCAGTGACATTACCAACGATAAATGCAGAAGCTGCACTGTCGTGTACTTTTAAACGTAGATTGACCTGTGCTTTTGTGAGCAAAGATTGGCAGCTAGATTCCACCTGTTCTAGCAACTCTGCAACATTCACATCAGCCACCACTTGTTGTTCCCCACTTTTGGCAAACAGCAACATATCATTTACTTGCGACTCTAACTCATGGAGGCGGTCAATTAAGCGCGCCACAAATTTACTCCGCATCGCAGGTTTAACCGACTCTTGTCCAAGATTGGCTGCGTACAATATGGCCGCGGATAGCGGCGTGCGGATCTGGTGGGCCAAAGAGGCAACCATACGCCCAAGTGATGACAGTCGTTGCATATGACTGATCCGTGCTTGTAGTTGACGGGTCTCAGTAAGATCGGTGATTACGATCAGTTGTCCCGGCTCATCAATCAAAGGCGTTATAGACAACTTCACCCGTCGACCATCGTGTAACGACACCTCATGACCATCATCAGCCCGTGGATTAAAAGAGCGGGCGATGATGTCACGCCAAACCTCTTGCTCTAACGGTTCACCGAGCAACTGGCGCGCTAGCTTGTTGGCTTGACGCACTATACCTTTGCCGTCAATAACAATAACTCCCGCAGGCATGACCTGCAGAAGCCTTTCTAGACGTTGGGATTGACGCTTTAACGATTGATAACTAGCGATATCGACAGCAACTGAACTTTGCTTGTCTGAACCTTCCTCATACGCTGAGGAAGAAGAAAAATTTTCGCTAATGTTGTGCTCGATGGTGCGATTTTCGAATAACATGACTACCTCGTGTCAAAAACCTGTCACTGGTTTTATCTAATGAGGTAAAAGCACGAGCCATGCCATATTTTTATTGTATAAATATCAGTTAATTACACCCGAAAAAGCATAAAAAAAGCAAAAGACTTTCACGTGGACAAAAGTCCACCAAGCGACCGAATACGGATTGAAGAAGGGGTTGTCGAAACGCCTTGTTAAGTTTCCACAGTGAAATATGCGAGGTG
Source organism: Alteromonas sp. DYW1 (assembly GCF_059752595.1). Classification (NCBI taxonomy): domain Bacteria; kingdom Pseudomonadati; phylum Pseudomonadota; class Gammaproteobacteria; order Alteromonadales; family Alteromonadaceae; genus Alteromonas; species Alteromonas sp. DYW1. The sequence goes on from NZ_CM186038.1 coordinate 2,653,819, forward strand.
GGCAGTCCGCCGGTTGCAGATTAGTTAGAGTACCCCAATCGTTTTATTTTCTTATCACTGTAAGTGCTGTAAACCCGCATGAAAATAAAGCTGATTAATCCCGCCATGAATAAAAACAAAGGTGTAGGCTCATGCACTGATGCCGCTGGTGAGTCGACGCTAAACGGCGCATCATTGAGTTGGATATTACCAGCAAAACTATTTGCGATAAGCTGCCCATTTAGCACGCCATAGCCAGTAGTTACGTCAGCGTTAGGCGCAAGAATGGACCCATATATTCCACCACTAATATTTAAACTCTTCGCTTCGTAAAAATTAAATAAAACATTGTTGGCGGCATGAGTAAATGCGTAATTTACGTCTTTTACTAGCCAGTCTTTCTGACTACTAAGAGTGACGTCTTCGCCCGCAACATTGAATATAATCCGTGAACCCGCAGTTAAGTCCCGGGTAAAAAGTCCCCAAGCAGAATCAAGTAATTGCTGGTTTACATTGATAAATAAAGTGTCAGTGTTGGCTGAACCTAGTGCGGTGAAGGCACCGTGCTGAATGTATGTTTGCACCGCCTCTTGCTCACTTAAACGCGTCGCAAGCGCGTTGAAGTAGGCTTGGTCAAACCGGTGAGTGATCGTATCCTGACGCAGCGCAGAGCTCTGTGACACTGTGGTTCCTCCTTCAACTGCTGCCAATCCATTAATGTCGCCACCAACCATGGTTAGATCCCCACGAACATGTAATGCAATAGCATTCCAATCATTAAGGGTAGCGACTGTATACCCGTTTAGTGTCGCATCTCCTCCCACCCATAACGCGTTTTGACTGTCCGAGTATGCAGCAGAGAAGTCACCAAACACATAAGCATTTGCATCTCCCATATCATCAAACAAAATCGGTGTTGCTAGGGCAGAACCTGCGTTCACAAGTACTAAACAAGAAAGTATTAAAACAATGTTTTTCATTAACCATAAATCTCACGACAAGAACCGCGCGGATTATACTGGTACGATGAGTTACTGATAGGGCATTTTACGCCAAGGTTTTACTTGCATACGTATGCAGAGCACCGGGAATAGTGATTAACAAACTAGACGTCTGATTCACGCTGAATGTTGTACTTGCGCATTTTTTCAACCAGGGTGGTCCTGCGCATGCCAAGCTTGTCGGCAGCTCGCGCGACTACCCACTCTGCTTGCTCAAGCGCTTGAACCACGAGATTGATTTCTAACTCAGAGAGATATTCCTTCAAATTGACTCCTTCGTCAGGCAATTCGGTCTCTCCTGCTTGTGGCAAACGTGTGTCGGTATCAACCGCAATCTCGTCCTGTTCAGCACTCTCAGCGAACAATTCATTAAATGCCTGTCGCTCTAAAACTTCTTCCGGATAGTCTGGCTCATAGTACTCAATGTCTCCATGCTGGTATTTAACCGGCAGCTCACTAACATCGATGAGTTGTTGGGGGTGCAATATAGTTAAACGCTCGACCAAATTACTGAGTTCACGCACATTACCGGGCCAGGGATGTTCCATCAGCGAACGAATGGCTTGTTCAGTAAATTTTACCGTCTGTGAATTTTCACTTTCGTCTTGTAATCGTGCAACTAGCTCTTGCAATAATAAAGGAATGTCTTCTTGACGCTCACGCAACGCAGGACTTTCAATTGGAAATACATTTAAACGATAATACAAGTCTTCACGAAACTTCTCTTGCTCAATCATTTTCTCCAAGTCGCGGTGCGTTGCTGCAATAATTCTCACATTACAGGCAATGGGCTTTGTCCCGCCTACACGCTCAAACGTTCGTTCTTGCAGTACCCGGAGCAACTTAACTTGCATTTGCAAGGGCATATCGCCAATTTCATCCAAGAAAAGGGTTCCGCCTTCAGCTAACTCAAAACGGCCTTTACGGCTGCTAACTGCACCAGTAAACGCGCCCTTTTCATGACCAAAAAGCTCACTTTCAAGCAGCTCACCGGGAATAGCACCACAGTTGATCGGGATAAACTGATTGTCTTTGCGGGCTGACAAAAAGTGAATATTTCGCGCGATAACTTCCTTACCCGTGCCGGATTCACCCAGCACTAAAACATTCGCGTCGGTGGGTGCGACTTGCTCAACTAACTTCCGGACAGCTTGTATTTGTGCACTCTTACCCACCAAACTTCTAAATAAGCGGGTTTTGCTTTGCACCTGCTTGTTGTTGCTGGGATGTCGCTTAAGGTATTCCTGCCCTCGGTAAAGCGCTTGAGTTAAAGCTGGATAGGTAACCGGTAGAACCAGATTAGCAACAATATTCTTATGCGCGGATAGTATGCTTTCTGAGGCACCAACACTCAAAAATGGGGTACTTGGAAAGGCCCGTAAGAATGCATCATGGCTATGTTGGTCGGTACAATCCAAAATCACAATCGTACCTGATGGGTTATTTTTTAAGACCTCTGGCCCTTGTGCTTGAGAACTTGTGCTGAAGGGTTCAGAAAGGAACTGCAGCACCGTTTGCAATGTCTGAAAAACTGCCGAATTGTCGCTGACAATCAGAATGTGGTTCATTGGTTCCCCGAGCGCATGAGTAAATTATTATTGTTATGCAGCTAGTTTGATTGTAACCATAACCGATTTTTACGCAACTAGATTAACCAGTTAGCATAAAAAAAGACGGCTATCGCCGTCTTTTTCTGCTCATTCACTAATCATCTAACTCAAGAGTGCTAATACTTGCCCTTGCTGCTGATTCGCTTGCGCTTGCACGCTAAGTGCTGATTGCCCTAAAACCCCAGCTGCAGCGTTTTCAGACGCCGCTTGCGCGTAGTCAGTGTCTTGAATACGACTTCGAGCCGCTGCAGCGTTCACATCAGCTTGTGATAAGTTGCGCGCAGCGCTTTCGAATTGATTCTGTGTCGCGCCCAAATCTGAACGCGCTCCGCCTATCACGTTAAGTGCTTCATCTGCGGCAGTTAGCGCTTCCTGAATGCCACCAGAGGTAGTCACATCAGCATTGAGCAATCCTTCTAACTCAGATTGAATGTCGCGGGTTTGCAGGCCGATCTGCTGGCCCGCATTGGCGCCAACCTGAAAGTCGATGTTTCCGTTTTCACTTAACAACGGACGACCAGCAAAGTTAGTTTGCTCAACGGTTTGCGAAATATTTTCCTGCAACTGTGAAATCTCAGATTGTATCGCTCTGCGATCGGCGTCATTGAGCGTACCATTGCCAGCTTGCAGCGTTAGTTCACGAATTCGCTGGGCGTCTTCGTTAATCCCCTGAAGTCCACTCTCGGCAACTTGGGCCACGCTAATACCGTCATAAGCATTACGGATTGATTGCCGATTACCTTCGACTTGCGACGTTAAGCGATCAATAATTTGCTGTGCCGCAGAGTCATCTGCAGCACTATTTACGCGACGCCCACTGGCTAAGCGCTCAAACAAGGTCTCTTGCTTTTGTTGCACTTGCTGGAGCAGCGATGCGTTAGAATCTGTGTTGAAATTAATCATAATTTCCCCCTCATACCTCCCAAGGAGTATAGCAAACGCTGTGCAAAATGTAAGCAAAACAGGTTCCGATAGGTATTTGATCGCATACCTTTGTATACGATTAAATTTGTTTACTTGTTCCCCACAGCCTCAAACTCGCTTGCATTCGGTAACACACTTGATAGTGCTTTTTGTATGGCGCTTTTACAGTACTCAAATTCTGCTGGCGATACATCTCTTTCTGTAAAGCGGCCTTTGGACATTGAGTCGTTGAGGCAATACATTTCATAGTTCCCTGAGACAATCTCAGCGCAAGCGGTCTCAACGCCTTCCACAGAACGTAACTCAACGTATTTTCGTCGTTTAAATGCATTGTTGATCGAATCAGGCGTAAACTGCCCAGTGGCAAATTGCCAGTAGCGAAAAAGATATTGATTAACATCCGTATTAGCTCTGAATTTAGACGCGGAGACCTGTTCCATGACCTCTGGTTCTTTGTCCCACACCTCTTCGTAAACAGACTTTAACAGAGGTTGTGCATGATGGTAATTCACGAAACCACTAAAGGTTTTCCAATACATCAGCAGCAAGGTGTCAAGCAGACGCAGACCATATCCGGGATAAAACCATTTCCAAAAATGCTTCATGGCGATTCCACGTTTGGTTAATTTTTCTCCCTTGTGGCGATTAAAATTCTTGTTAATGAGCTCTATATCATTAAGCACAATAGGTGCGATAACTCCCTCATGCATAATGTTAGAAATCATTGCATTGACGGGTAAACCATTTTTGAAAAATACATTTGGAGCTAAAGGTTTGAGTAAAAAAGTGTCATCGTTGAAGTAAACAAAGTGTTCACTTAATCCTTGGATCCGATGAAAATTAGTCTCAATAGCATTAATGTTAAATAAAGGTAGATTCTTTGCGTCAAGAAAATCCTCGTGACGAACAATCTGCAATTTAGGGTGGTCAGTGTTCAGCCAACTCGGTAGATGGCCCCAAGTCACAAAATAGATTTTATTTACCCATGGGGTAAAGGATTCAAATGCCCGAAACAAAAATTGCAAATTATCCCAGTCTCGAAAACGTTCAGTCCCATTCATCTGTTGATTCTGAGGCGAATATTGATTGCGTTGCGCTAACCACTCAGGATCATTACCGTCGACCCAAGTAACAACAAAATCAATCGGATGTTTGAGACTCATACTCATGCACATTTCCATTTTAATCTATGCTAAATAGTATGTGGTTTCACCTCTGTAAACCAGCTACCTAGCAATTTCAACTGTCTGAATTAACGGTAATTTGCTTAAAAACTTAATTTTACGACACGTCTAAGGTGTCTTTGCGCCATTTGTTTGACTGTAAACTGGCCCATGTCTTGCAATTCATTAATGGTTTAAAAATATCATGAATATTGCGTAGTTAGGCATAATTTGCCATCCTTGCGTTAAGTTCAAGAGTGTGTCGATTCCGCCGATAACAGTAATACATCATGATCCGAACGATAGATGAGCAAACAATGAGTACATTCGGCTTAATGGGCGCTGCGGGGTATATTGCGCCACGACATATGCAAGCGATTAAGACTACCGGGAACGACCTGGTAGCGGCACTCGACCCAAGTGATTCAGTCGGGATCCTCGACAGTTACTTCCCAAATTGCCATTTTTTCACCGAATTCGAGCGCTTTGATCGTCACATTGACAAGCGCAAGCGCAGCGAACGCAAAGTTGACTATATGTCAATTTGCTCGCCCAATTACTTGCATGACTCACACATTCGTTTCGCGCTGCGCTCTGGCTGTCATGCTATTTGTGAAAAACCCCTGGTGCTTAACCCATGGAATATCGATGCGCTAAAAGAGTTCGAGCGCGATTATGACCGGCGTATCAATACTATCTTGCAGTTGCGTTTGCATCCGTCGATCATTGCATTAAAGAAGCAAATCGCGGGTGAGTCGCCACGTAAAAAGAAATATGACGTAGATCTAACCTATATCACTTCGCGCGGACATTGGTATCAAACCTCATGGAAGGGTGATGAAAAGAAGTCTGGCGGTATCGCTACCAATATTGGTGTTCATTTCTTTGATATGCTGCATTTTTTGTTTGGTGACCTACAAGATAATCAGTTGTTTCATTCATCTGCACAAACCGCCTCTGGTTTTTTAGAGTATGAGCACGCAAGAGTACGCTGGTTTTTATCCACGGATTTTGAGCAATTGCCAGCTACAGCCCGACTACAAGGTCAACGCACTTATCGCAGCATTACCCTCAACGGCGAAGAAATTGAGTTTTCAGGTGGCTTCACCGATTTACACACACGTAGCTATGAAGCCATTCTTGCAGGTAAGGGTTTTGGACTTGAAGACAACGTGGTGGCGATCAATACCGTGGCCGACATCCGCAACATGGCGACCAAATCCAGTAGCGCCCTCGCCCATCCATTCCTTGTAAGCGTATCTTAGATGCCCAATGTGCACCCTACTGCAATCATTGACGATGGCGCGCAAATAGGCAGCAGTACTGCTATTTGGCATTGGGTGCACGTGTGTTCCTCAGCAATTATTGGCGAGCAATGTTCATTAGGCCAAAACGTCTTTGTTGCAAATCAGGTCACTATTGGCAACAACGTCAAAATACAAAACAATGTCTCGGTTTATGAGGGTGTTACCTTAGAAGATGATGTATTTTGCGGACCATCGATGGTTTTTACCAATGTTTATAACCCGCGTTCGGCAATATCCAGAAAGCATGAGTATCGTAAAACACTGGTAAAGCGTGGCGCAACGCTTGGCGCTAATTGTACCATTGTGTGTGGCGTAACCATCGGCCAATATGCATTTATCGGTGCTGGTACTGTGGTGAAACAAGATGTCCCCGATTACGCACTTGTTGTTGGTGTGCCCGGCAAAGTAATTGGCTGGATGAGTGAGTACGGTGAGCAGCTGAAGTTTACAAATAATGTTGATGGTGTTGGCCAAGCTACCTGTCCACATTCTGGTAGTGTTTATCAATTGCAAAACCAACGGGTTACCAAACTCGGTTAGTTCACTATGCAATTAATTGACCTCAACGCACAATTACAAACACTCCAACCGGCTATCGACAATCGCATGCAAACTGTGCTCGCGCATGGCCAGTTTATTATGGGCCCCGAAGTTAAAGAGTTAGAGGCGGAATTAGCGAGTTACGTTGGAATCGAACATTGCATTAGCTGTGCAAATGGCACCGACGCGCTACAAATCGCGCTGATGGCACTTGGTGTTGGTCCTGGTGATATTGTATTTACCACCGCATTTTCATTCTTTGCCACGGCTGAAGTAATAGCGCTCGTTGGTGCTACCCCCTATTTTGTTGATATTAATAAAGACACATTTAACCTGTGTCCCAATAGCCTAGCTAAAGCAATCGTAGAATCCGCGCAGCACAAACACTTAACCCCAAAAGCGGTAATCAGTGTAGACCTGTTTGGTTTGCCCGCTGATTACCCTGCTATTAGTGCGTTATGTGAAAATTATGGTTTGCATCTAATTGAAGATGGTGCGCAAGGTTTTGGTGGTGCAATTAATGGCCAAAAAGCCTGTGGATTTGGCGATATCGCCACAACCAGCTTTTTCCCGGCAAAGCCTCTGGGATGCTTTGGTGATGGCGGCGCAATATTTACCGCAAACTCAAACTTAGCCGAGCGTTGTCAGTCGATTCGTTTGCACGGCAAAGGTACGCATAAGTATGAGAATGTGCGCATTGGCTTAAACAGCCGCTTAGATACATTACAAGCGGCAATACTATTGGAGAAGCTTTCAATTTTTGACCACGAATGCACCGTTCGTCAACGCAATGCTGCATTTTTAAGCCGTCATTTAGACCGTTCGTTTGTAACACCACACATACCTAATAGGTTTTCAAGTGCGTGGGCACAATATTCGATCTGGCATCCGGAAATACCGCGTGAAACTATCTTGGCACACTTGTCTGAGCAGGATATTCCACACGCTATTTACTATCCGATCCCGTTAAATCAGCAAACTGCACTTTGCCACGCACCAAGTGCATCGACACCAAACAGCATTGCCATGAGTCAGAAAATTTTCAGTATTCCGACCCATGCTTATCTGACTGCCGCAGAGCTTGATCTTATCGTGGAGACTCTCAATGGCTGCATCACCTAAAGTTCTGGTGTATGGGGCTGGCCAACTGTTCCAAGATTTTGTTGGCTTTATTAGCGCACACTTTGAAATTGTAAATATTGTAGAAACTCAGCCAAAACAAGCTGTCATTGGCGAATACTCAATAATAAGCGTTGACGATATACACACAGTAGAATGGTCATTTGTGATCGTAGCCAGTAATTTCCATGACGCTATCACCACCGAGTTACTCAAACGCAACGTATCGCGCAAACGAATTAAGGCCTTACACGAAGTACCAGAAATCATTGCCGCCGCCAATGCATACATCAACGCCGCCGCACGTGCCATACAACCAATGTCCGTTGCTGATCCAGCGACTTTTAACATTCGGTTTGTGATCAACTCTTTGGGTGCTGGTGGCGCAGAAAAATCGCTGCTATCTTTAATCGGAGCATTGCCGCAATCAAGCTACGCCATTACGGTACTTTCCTTGTTTGACAACAACCATTATCGCAACAAACTTCCCGACCATATAAACCTTATATGCCTCAGTGATTATGCTAGTAACCAAAACGTCGTTAGGTTGGCCTTGCGGATAGCCGACAGTCAGCAGATAAATCAATGGTTCGGCGCTCAGGCATTCGATCTCGATATTGCCTATCTAGAAGGATGGGCCACCAAAGTTGTCGCCTACAGCCAGGCGCCTAGAACCATTGCTTGGTGTCATACAAATTTACAAACCAATCACTGGACGCAGAATTATTGCTTCCAAGCGCTAGAGCAAGAGCGAGATTGCTACACGACAATTGAGGATTTAGTATTTGTTTCTGATGATGCTCGTAAGGGATTCAATGCAACATTTCGTATCGATAGTCAGCGACAGCATGTTATTGCGAACTTTATCGCTACCCCAGCCAAGCGCCAAGGGGCTCACACGATAAACGCTGAACCACATTTTTTTTCGGTTGGCCGACTAGCGAGAGTTAAAGGGTATGACCGTTTATTGATCGCCTTTCGACACTTGTTGAATAAACATAAAAACGCTAAGCTGACACTAATCGGCGATGGGCCAGAGCGAGAAGAACTGATCAGTCAGGCACAAAAGCTTAACTTAGACACTGCGGTTATGTTTGCCGGTTTTGTAGATTCGCCGTTTACTCTGGGAACTGGTTTTACTTGTTTTGTATCTGCTTCACATACGGAAGGACATCCTCTAGCGGTAGCAGAGGCTTTGTTGTCTGGTTTTCCAGTAATAGCGACCAATTGCGGAGGTAATGCAGAAATACTAGAAAATGGTACGGCCGGGCTATTAGTTGAAAATAGTACACAGGGCTTAGTAGACGGAATGACTCGTTTTTGTTGCGAGCAAGGCTTAGCGACAGCACTGATAGACGCAAGCAATAATGCAACAGTACATAATTCAAACCAACAGGTATTACATCAAGTTATAAGGCTTCTCACCTTGCCGATAACTAATTCCGATTTTAAGGCTAGCCGTTATGGCATTACGTGATTACTCAAGAATTGTCTTGTGGGGTGCCAATCGGGCCGCCGTTTATGCATCAATTATATGCCAGAATCTCAAACTGACCTGGACGGTGGTCGACCAAAATCCTCAACAACGTCAATATTTATTCGCCAATACCATCATTGAATCTGTCGATAATTTGGATGTAATCGCTGCTAATACATTGGTAGTAATTTGTGCTGATGCGCAGCGCTTCGGCGATACAATCCAAGCAATGGCAAATAGTCTTGGTTGCACTAATTGTATTGATTATCGGGAGTTTTGTGAGCGAGTTAGTGTTGAGCTTTCGGAGACTCCTAACTCAAAACACAAATTAGATAAATTCATTACCGACAAAAATAAAGTAGCGATTGTCCTTCCACGGCTAGCTGTGGGCGGTGCTGAGCAACAAGCAATGATGCTGGCGCTGGCCCTAAAGGAAGTAGGGAAAACGGTGATCTTGATTGGCTTATCCGCAGTTAGCTTTAATCAGCCTACATATGAAGAAAAGCTTTTAGTGAATAACATCAGATACACTAACTTTAATGATTTAATTGCCCCAGACATTCGCAACGAAGAGTTCTCTCTATTAATTCAAGAACCAACATTTCATAGATTTTCCCTGCGTGGACAACATTACATCTATGAAATGTATTTATGGTTAAAAAAAGAAAGGCCGAGCGCGATTATAAGCTTCTTAGATGAGGCAAATATGGTCTGTGGATATTTGTCGGCCAACATGTGCAAAATATCTACGCTTTTGTTTTTTCGCTCTTTATCTCCGGCAGAACTAATTAAAAAAAGCGAAACATCAGGATTCTGTCTAGACCCAGATAGCATGGCTGCCCGTTATAGAGAGTGGCAGAAACATAATCATATTCACCTCGCCGCAAATGCCTTAGAGGGCATTAGAAGCTACGCCAATTGGCTGAACGTATCGGGTAAAAGCATCCATTACATTCCCAATATTGTAAATTTAAATAAACCTGAGCTTATTAATAATTCACAGTCGAAGGTCCCCCTCATTATAGGGCTAATGCGCCTTTCTCCAGAAAAAGCACCCGATGACTTTGTGCGAGTTTTGGCTGCCTTGCAGAGAAAAGGACTAGAGTTTAAAGCCGTATTAATCGGAGATGGCATAATGCGAGCCCCGGTTGAATCTTTATTAGTAAAACATTCGCTTACTAACATAGCTGAAACTGCAGGGTTTATAGCTGATCCAACCCCAATTCTCCAAAAGGCTGATGTTCTCCTGCAAACATCACTGATTGAGGGGCTTCCTAATGCTTTAATTGAAGGTCAAGCCAATGGCTGCTTGGTTGTGGCTACCGACGTGGGTAGTACCCGAGATGCGATCGCAAGTGAATACCACGATTATATTTGTAATGCGCGCGATATCGATGCATTAAGTAAAAATATAATTTCCCTTATCAATCTTACTGAAGAACAAAAAGAAAGTCTTCTTCGCGCTGGTTTTAGTCATATTGAACAACATTACTCAGCGCAGCAGGTGGTGAGAATAATTTCTGAGCTGATGTTGTAACAGTTTTTTGATATTGATCATGTTATTCATACATTCAATAGGCCCGTTGTGAATTCGAACTAGTTGATCATTTAAATTCTTTGTTGAACTATCACGGGAATCGCTATGCGTGGCCGTTAAAGCAATGCTGAGAAATGTCGTTAACTAAACAGACATTAAGAAAAATTTAGTACGTTAGTCTGCAAATACAAGGAGCACGGCATTGAATAAACCTTTAGAAGAAGCACTAACCGAAGAGTACCAGCGAGTCGTTGAGTATTGCGAAAAAGGCAACGTACCTGATTACATGCTGGTGCAATCAAAATTGTTTTATGAAGGGCGGTGGCGAGAATACACTCCTTTAATCGACTCCATCCCTATTGACTTCAACAATAAAGTGGTGCTTGATTTTGGTTGCAAGTACGGCCATCTATTGCCTTATATGGTAGCTAAGGGAGCCAGTAAAGTTATCGGGTTAGATGCTGAACCTGAGTATGTAGACATGGCAAAGACCGTTTTCGAAAATGTCCTTCCAAATTGTCAATGTGAGTTAGTAATTGACGGCCTGATCCCCCTGCAACCTAACACAGTTGACATTATTTTTGTCAATGAGGTTATCTCCCATGTTAACCCCGCCTACTTAGACACTGTATTTAGCGAGTGGGCTCGAATTCTAAAAATGGGTGGCATAGTTTTCATCTCTGACGGCAACAATGCAGCGAGTCAATTATGTTTGAAGAAACTATTACCGTTGTATGAAGCATGGGAGAATGGGCCGGATGGTCGTAGCACGGATAGAGATCATGTGGCTAAAAGTTACCTTACTCGTCGCAAAGACATTATAAGAGAGCTAATACCTGAGCTGACTGAAGATAAAGTTCATTATCTTGCCATGAATACTAGCGGACTATTTGGTGAGACATTGAAAAAAATCATCATCGATTACGATAACACTGGCGAGCTTATAGAGCGTCCCTACCGTTCTGGCACCTATCCAACAAATCCAGAGTCTGGAGGGGTCGTAATGGAGCGCACATTTCACCCATTAGCATTAGAGAAACATTTGTTTACATATGGAATTTTCGCCAAACAGATGTTACCTGAACGGCGCAAGCCTGAGAGCGGTAACAGCCTATTGTCAAAAGTTGACTACTTTATGGATGAGTATAATTATTACAAAAAAATGGTCGAAGAGCCTGATTCCCTGCGTGGAGCAAAAGAGAGCTTTCGCATACTTGGTCGAAAGGTTTGGTAATTATTTGTAATTTCGTTTAACTGGAGCAGGTTTTCAGAGGTAATCTTCTTTAAACCTGCTGCCAATTGAATATTAGCGGGCTCCGGATTATTCGTCCTTTGTGGTATGTTTGCGTGTTATAAATAACCCCATGCTTAGCGCGAATATATAGGCATAAAACTTAAAGAGAATAATAACACCAATGTCACTTTCTTCTGCACAATGCGTTCATGATTTATTCGAACAACCTATTGAATTACATGAAAACCTGATCCGATTAGCCTCACAATTGGCAGCTGAAAACGAGCAACAGACCAGTGAGGTTTTTAGTGAGAAGTGGAAGTCATTTGGCACTCAATATGATTCAGATAAACTCTACGACTTTCAAAAGCGTTGGTACCTTGAGCTATATGGATTCAAAGATGAGCAGCATTTAGCAGATTTTTTAAACACACAAACAGTGATCATAGACGCTGGCTGTGGCATGGGCTATAAAGCTGCTTGGTTTGCTGAATTGGCACCTCAAGCGCTGGTGATCGGAATTGATTATTCGGATTCAGCCTTTCAAGCAGCCTCCGCATACAAACATATTAGTAATTTATTTTTTGTCCAGGGCGATATTGCCAACACAAAAATAAAAACCGGTGCAGTTAGTTATGTCAGTTGTGACCAAGTAATTATGCATACTGAGGTTCCTGAACAAGCATTTAGTGAACTTTGCCGTATAACAGAGCCTCGTACTGGACAATTTGCGTGTTATTTTTACGCCAAAAAAGCCTTACCTAGAGAGCTGTTAGACGACTACTTTCGCACGCAATGCAAATCCATGTCGAGTGCAGAACTTTGGGCGATGTCCGAACAGCTTACTGCCTTGGGGCGAACATTGTCTGAACTAAATATACAGATCGAAGTTCCGGATATTCCTGCTCTGGGCATTAAAGGCGGTAAACAAGATTTACAGCGTTTCATATATTGGAATCTGCTTAAATGTTTTTGGAATGCTGAGCTTGGTCACAATACTTCAGTTGTCACTAACTTTGACTGGTACAGTCCGTCCAACGCGAAACGATTTAGTGAGCAAGAGGTTAAAGACCTACTCAAAATTAACAACATGCAGGATATTACTTTCCATCGAGAGGAAGCTTGCTATGCTGGTCGATTCAAGCACCGGAGCCTAAAAAGCCTTAATGCTTGATAATTAGCATAATCGGCCGATAACCTTATTTAAGTCGGTAGAGAGGTTTGAAAATGAGCATAAATGTCATCAATGTCCTCGGCATGAGCTATTCTGGAAGCACCCTGCTTAATTTTATGTTGGACTGCGTACCGTCGGTGTACGGTGGTGGCGAGCTACATTGGCTGCTAACTCAACACCAACCTGAAGCCGGATATAAAGCCCATTGCACTCATTGCAAATCAGATTGCAAAGTATGGACGCCATCGGCAACCCAGACGGTGCCGTCCAATAGGTTTTACACATATATTGCTCAACTCACAGCATCCGATACACTAGTTGATACATCTAAAAATCTTGATTGGTTTAAGCAACGGCGGCGCATCGCTGAGCCCGACGTTTACAACCATAATGTTTTGTTGGTTAAGCACCCTTACAGACACCTTGCCTCACTGTTAATTAATGCAAAAATAGGACGTGATAATAAAGGTGATGCTTTAAATACTATGATTAATACTTTTGATGGGTTCTATCGGCATACCTTAAATTATTTACGTCAAGGCCCTTATACAGTGGTTCACTATGAAGATTTAATCATCAACAATAAGCAAACAATTAATAGTATATTGAGCTTGGTAAGCAAATCTCATCAGAGCAGTACGTTACACTGTTTTGATGTGCAACATCACCAAATTGGAGGGAATGCGGGCCCTATTTATCTGGCAACAAAGCAATGGCCAACGGCGAGAGAGGAGCAGTCCGCCGTTCGATTGCGTCAGTATGAATCCAATACTGGTGTATTTTTAGATGATAAGTACTTGGATTATTTCACGCCAGCGGAATTAGCTCAGATAGATGAAGACCCAAGAATTAAGTATTGGGACGAAATGTTTAATTTTGCTGATGTGAACGCCGACCATTCCAAGGTGGCGGCTTGTTAAACTCTTCGGCTCCAGTAACACGGGTGCACTAGTAACAAAAAATCAACGTATTGCTCAGCTATTAACGAAATTTGCCCCACATCATTAAGTAAATAGCGCTGCCCTGTTTTCTGATCTAGGTGACAGTCTTGGATCACATAGTGGTGATGTCTAAAATGATTTGGAATATCAGCGTAGGCAAGGCCCAAATCATCGGTATTCGACGCAATGAATTTCCCCATGGACTCGCGTTGTAGTGAGAATTGCGTCCCTAGCCCGTGTACAGTAAGACCTGGTTCTTCAATACCAAATAATTGCCGAAAACGATCCAACTCAGATGCAAGCGCTTGGTGCGGTTGCGGCATAGCATAACAGCTCGTGTGTAGTCCAAAGTCCACTCCAAGAGCGCTGTATTTCGCAACATCAAGTGTCATTTGCTCGGGGTTATAATCGAGACCATCTGTACGGATAAATACAGTTGGTACAACCCCAACCTCTAAGGCAACATCTAACATCGATGGCATATTCACTCTGCAGCGCTCAGTATCAATATCAAAGCGATGAAATGATCGACTGTTGACACTATTCAGGTTTTGCACCCAGTAAGGAGTAAACTCACTTAGAAGCCTCAATTGCTCCAACATTTTTTTGTATAGAGATAATGAAAACGGCGTCGATTCCGTATGTAAACGCTCAAAAGAGAGAGCTAATTGCGAAAACTGCAATTCTCGATATAACTCAGTGCTTATATCGTATATGTGTTGAACCCCCTTATCTTGCAAACGCCATTTAATGTCGTCGGCATATTGACTTGCCAACAGAATATGGTCGCGCGAAAGGACGTTATCCTCTGAAATGGATGGCAGTCCTGACAGTGAGCGACCATTCTCGCAAACGAAACCACTCACCGAAGACTTTAGGTGCTTTTGAGCCCAATGCCAGATAACCCTTGCACCATGTCCGTTGCCAAATATCCACAATCTTTCAGAAGGCGGAATACTATCTAGTTCTAGTGCTGAGCTACGTATGTTCACATTTACAGGTTGCTTTTTTCCGCTAGTATGATTGAGCCAGATTTACTACCTTCACTATCAAACATAGACAAAAAACTTAGATACATGAACTTTGTTGGAAACCAGTCGCTCGATAATCCACTCCCAGTTTTAACAAAGCGCTCAAATTGCTCCAAAAATATCTTATCTGCGGCAATCCTTTTTGGGCTATTAATTGCATTTTTGATAGTGAACCCATTACTACTAATAAGCTTTTTATAGTCTTCTTCACTTATCATTTTATGAATAGCGGTGCCAAATGAACGGGTTAATTTTTGAATGTAATCATCATAACTGCTCGGGACCGCATCACCATATTTCTCAATATATTTTTGCAGTTTCTGAGGTTCTTGTTCATACATGGCCTGAATATTTGGCCGCCCAATGCCATTAACAAAAACCACGCGACCGTTTGGTTTGAGAAGGCGACGAATTTCTGCCAAAAACGCCTCTGGCGTGGTGATCATGGTCAATACTTCTGACGCCAACACAACATCAAAAGAAGCGCTAGCCTGCTCAATTTTGTCTCCACTACCATGCACAAACGTTAACTTTGTTTGTAGTACCTCTGGAACTTGAATCTTCTTAACATAAGGATTGATATCGATAGCAGTCACGTGTTTTGCTTGCTTCGCCATTTCAACACTCAGGTAACCATTGGCACAGCCTAAATCTAGAACTCGGTCAGTCTTCTTTAAGTCTAGACATTGCATAATATCTCGAGCTTGCAATCGCTTAAATAAATTAGCTTCGCCAAATAACCAACGGCTTAAGTTTTCCTTAAATTTACTTCTGGGTATATAACCAAAATTCCGAAAATTCACGTTGGGAGATACTGAAAACATACCATTTACCTCTATTTCAATAGCCTATCTTAATGTATCGACCATTGCGTATGATTCTAAACTAATAAGGTGGTCATATTAACTTTTCTTCTACTTAAGTGAGTGCCCAAACCAACTAGCATTCACGGGCACGTCCTTGTTGACAAAACTCATCGCTCCAATGCGACTCTTATCTCCTACGTTCACGCCCATTTGAATAATTGAATTTGGGCCTATATAAACGCCGTTACCGATGCGCGTTGGCGAGCGCTCAACCTCAGCCTCGCCCAAAGAGTTACTCCAAGCAACCGTATGATGAGAGTAAATTTGAACGCCAGCACTTATTGATACATAGTCACCAACTTCCAAACCACCGGAACCATCAAGAATAACGTTAGGACCTATCCATACATGCTTACCAACTTTTACATCACCTAGAATAAGCACGTTATTATAACAACTGGTACCTTCCCCAAAACCATAAAACTTGGCTGTTTCCCAGCGATCTGAAAACAAATCCTGAATCGAAACATGGCGTTGAAATTTATCTTTCATCTCCGTTCGTTTATCACGAATAAACGCCTGCAACTCTTGCTCAAAATTCATTGCTACACCTAATCAACAGTTAATGGAGTGGCTTGTGCAACTCAAGGTTTAACCAACATAAAGATTGGCGACTCTTTAACAATCGAATACTTGTTAAAGCGTTCGTAATATTCAGGGAATTCCTTGTGTAGATGCGCCACGGCCGCTTTGTCTACTAATAAATAATCAATGTTAAATGCTTGGACTAGTTCGTCGATATCTTTATCTGGATAGGGATATCTGACGCCCAGAAGTTTATTATATTTCGTGTAGTTTTCACCTTCACCGATATTGGCATGCAAGGTTAGAATTTTGTTATTACACTCTGGCGACATGTCATAGCCGATATACAAGCCATAGCGAAAAGGAATAGGTAATATAGTAGACCCAGTAATATCCGCGAACCATTCGCGAATAAGGGGCAGGTAGCTATGCACGTTTTTTTGCGCATTACAACGTCTCTGAAACTCAATAAAATGTTTGATAAAGGCATAAACAACCAGCGTTACAATAAGCAACTGAACAACTCCAGGCACAAGAGATTGATTTGTCATAAAGACTACCAATGAAGGTAACAGAGCGAAATCTAAATAACGTTCTGGTTCTCCCAAAAAGCCTAAAGGTTTCCATGCAGTCAACAGGGTCAAAGCAAACCCTATAATTATAATTAAACCCCAAATAGAAATTGGCGTTAATGCCATGCAATACAGTGCGCCGATCACAAGCGGGAAATCAATTACAATGCGAACCAGTGAATTATTCATCAACGGCCCAGAAGCCTTTGTTGGGTTAGTCAATTGCAAGAACAAATCCACATAGTGATCTTTAACCGTTGGGTGCTTGTGAATTAAGACTGTCCTATAAAAGTAACTGTGTCTTACTAACCCTCTTAGTACTCGCATCGAGTAGCCACCGCTTAAAAACGCGGAGATTAAAAAGTGATATAGGTAAAACTGCAAATATGCCCAACTCATAAAGAAGAGAGAGAGACCGAGAGTAAAAAAGAATGTTGCTTGCCACGCGAACTTGGAGGATGTACTAAAAAACAAGAACGCAGTAATTGCTAATACATGCAACCATGGATCTGCATCGAAATAAACCAGTGATACCAAACAAAGCAAATATAAGTTACCAAACAAAATTCCAAATGCTCTTTCACCAAAATGAATGGAACGGCCATCGTGAGCAAAGAAAGTTCTGCATAGCGGTAATATAATAAACCATAGCCCAGGGTCTACCTCTTGTTGTCTCAGCAGTACATAAGCGACGACAAGCAAAAGAGAATCAAAAATGGTTGGAATAATGCCGCCATAGCGTTCTAACCAGGCCATGCTGGGTCCGGCCCAGTAAACAACTTTATGGAAGCCCGATGGATAATCAAATGCGCCAAGTGGATACAACCACCCCATGTCAAGTGGTTCGCCGCCGGTACGTTTATACTCCTTTACGATACTGAGGTGTGTGAGATCATCACCATAATGTTCAGGGGTATATTTTCGCTCGTAATATAATGAGTACCAACGATATATCCACAATACAACTATGGCCGTCAGTAAGACGCTCACAGTGATTGACCCTGCTGTTGAGAAAAGGTCTGGTTAAACCACTCATTGAAATTTAAAAGAGACCAAATTAACAAGCGATGATTTTGTTTTCCCGCAAGATGTTCCTTTACGGTTTTATGCACAAGTGAACGGTCGAGAATGTCGAATAAAGGTGACTCATTCTTGAGTAATTGCTGTTGCACAAAATGCATACTTTCACCCTTAAACCAACTTGAGTCTGGGGCAGAAAATCCCTGCTTTCTTGCATTCGCTATACTAGCTGGCATATATCGACTAGCACATTTTCGGAGCAACTGCTTACCCCCAAATGCAATATCTTTGTGTGACCGATCAATCAGATATTTAGTGGGTGTTTGCAAGGCAAAATCGACTAAATCATTATCTAAAAAAGGAACTCTTACTTCTAACCCAAACGCCATGCTCAGTTTATCTTCGACGTGTAATAATCCCGGCAAAAAAGACTTCGCATCAAAATATAAGGCCTTTTGCAGATTGTTTAACTGTGAGAAATTGTTGCAACCTGCAACTATCGAATCAAACGCTTGACGCGGAGAATAATCTCTTACATGAGAGTCTATAGGTGACAGCAGTTTGTTTAATTGCTCTTCGACTAATAATCTTTGCCATTGGGTATAGTAACGCTGGTTA
Source organism: Alteromonas sp. DYW1 (assembly GCF_059752595.1). Classification (NCBI taxonomy): domain Bacteria; kingdom Pseudomonadati; phylum Pseudomonadota; class Gammaproteobacteria; order Alteromonadales; family Alteromonadaceae; genus Alteromonas; species Alteromonas sp. DYW1. The sequence goes on from NZ_CM186038.1 coordinate 2,672,457, forward strand.
AATTCATCATAATTAGTGCTATCCATTGCCGCGGCATACCGCCATGGGTACCCGGCAAAAATTTCATCGCCTCCAACGCCACTCAAACAGACTTTGACAAATTTACTGGCTAACTTTGCTGCATGTAGATTTGGATAAGACTGCCCAACTCTGGGTTCTTCCAAATGTGCAGCTAACTTCGGTAACGACCGCTGCATATCGCCAGCCTTTAACACCATCTCATACTGTTCAGTTTTGAATAAATATGACATGTGCTCGGCAACGCTTCGCTCATCAAATGCTTGCTCCAAACCAGTCGCAGAACTTAAATCAAAACCACAGGTGAAAGTTTTCATGTGAGAGTAAGTTTGACTTGCAATGGCAACGATCAGACCACTGTCGATGCCACCACTCAAGTAGCTTCCCAACTCAACATCCGCAACTAATTGCCGATTTACCGCCTGATGGAGTAAATGAGCAACCTCTTCCTGATATTCATCTAGTGTCAAAGATTCAGCTGGCTCTACAAACAAGAAATCCCAGTATTGCTTAATTGAATAGGTGGGACTCTTCATTTTTGAGTTAGTAATTAGGAAGTGCCCCGCGGGTAGTACGGTAATACCCTGTAAAAGGGTATGTTGCGAGTATATATTCTGAAAGGTGAAGTATTCCTTTAAAGCCGTGTAGCACAGCTGAGAATCAAAACCTGGTAACTCATAAAATGCGCGCTGTTCAGAGCTAAACGAGAAATATTTTTCGTTCTCATAGATATACAGTGGTTTAATACCATAGCGATCTCTTGCAAGTATTAAGTCGCCCGTTTGACGGTCGTAGAAACCTAGCGCAAACATGCCATTAAACTTCTTTAATGCGTTTTCTCGCCATTCAACTAAGGCATTTAACACCACTTCGGAGTCACAATCTGAGAAAAAATGATGCCCTAATCGTTGTAGCTCTGCGCGCAGTTCTCTAAAGTTATAAACTTCACCATTGTAAGTCAGCACAAAACGTCCATTCTCACTGACCATAGGCTGTTGCCCTGCAGAGCTTAAGTCAACGATAGATAAACGGCGATGCCCAAATCCAATGCTGTTTTCAACCCAACTTCCTTTTCCGTCAGGTCCTCGATGGATCATAGTATCCCGCATGCGTTCAACGACCACCGTTGAAATTGCTTGTTGTTGACGATCTAGTAATCCAACGATTGCACACATATCACATTAATTCTCGAAGGCTATCTACGACATAATATAAGTCATCCTGACTCATTTCATTATGTAGAGGTATAGCAAGAGATTGATCATTCAGCATTGCAGCATTTGGAAAGTCTTGCCTCTTTAACCCAAATTGTTCTTGGTAAACCTGCAGCATATGTACTGCGTGAGTTCCCGGCCGCGTAGAAATACCTCGGTCCTGCAACCGCTCCATCAATTCATTCCGCTCAACCGGTGAGTTAGCGTTGTCCACGACAGTAACAAAAGATTGCCAAGAACAACCACCGTGTGCTGGGAAATAAGGTAACTGAAGCCCCTTTATATCAGCCAGTTGTTCACGATAGAAGTTCGCCATACCATTGCGTTGCTCCACTAACGTCTTCAGCTTGGTTAACTGCACACAGCCGATAGCACCTTGCATATCAGTCATGCGGTAGTTGAAACCCACTTCGCCAAATTCAGGTAATATATACGGTTTGGGGCCATGATGGCGCTGCTCTTCGGATATACTGGCACCATGGTTACGCAAGCAAAACATGCGTTCAGCTAAGGCCGAATTCTGCGTCGTCACCATTCCGCCCTCACCGGTAGTAATGATTTTGCGCGGGTGAAAAGAAAACGCGGCCGCATCGCCCAGGCCACCAGCAAAGGTTCCGTTATAACTCGCACCGGAGGCACAAGCGGCATCTTCCAGTAACGCTACATTGGCTGGTATGACTGACTTTATGGCATCCATGTCAGCGCACAAACCAAATAAATGAACAACAATCACTGCCTTCGTTTTCGCACTAAGCTTGGCTTCGATTTCCTTTGGCGAGACATTGTAAGTATGGGAGTCAACGTCGGCAAAGACCGGAGTTGCTCCGCAATACAAAACGACGTTCGCCGTCGATACCCAGGTAAACGCCGGCACGATGACCTCATCGCCAGGCCCAATATTGAGTGCGGCTAACATTAAATGTAAACCTGTTGTGCAACTGGTGGTAGCGATAGCAGATGTTACTTGATGATAATCTGCAAATGCCTGTTCGAACTCCCTGACCTTTGGCCCAGTCGTTAACCAACCCGACTCAAAACAGGTTTTAGTGGCTTGCCATTCTGCGTCCCCTAAACTAGGCGTTGCGATCGCAATATTACGCGCCATGCTTAGCTCTCCAATCAATCAGGTGTTGTAAGCCTTGGGTCAACTCTATAGCACTTTTGAAACCTAAGTCAGAAAATGCTTTTTCAGGGCAACCAATCCGATTTTGTACCAACGCACGACTATCAGATTCACTATACGGATTATATTGGATAGTTAAGTCACTGTTTCGTAGCGACAAAATGGTTTCACATAAAGTTCTAATCGAGGTTTGAATGCCGGTTCCTACATTATAGAAATCGTCGGTGGCGTCACTTTGCATGGCTAACACGTTACAACGTGCTACGTCACGCACATCAATAAAATCGTAGGCTTGAGAGCCATCACCATTCACCGTGGGCGACTCGCCAGCATCAATTTTATTTAACACGATAGGGATGACGCCAGTATAGGCTGCGGTTTGGTCCTGATGAGGCCCATACACATTCATATAGCGCAATCCGACGTAATCTAAACCATAACGGTCATACATCGCGCGGCACATAGCTTCACTGGCAATCTTTGTCGCGCCATAGAAATTGCGGTTGTTAAACGGATGACTTTCTTTCATCGGCACTTCAACAGCATCGCCATAAACCGACGCTGAAGATGAGTAAACCAGTCGTTTAACATTATTTTTTACGCATGCTTCTAATACATTGAAGGTGCCTTGTACGTTTACGTCGAATGCAGTACGTGGATAATCTCGGCAATGAAGGAGCCACATAGCAGCCAGCAGAAATACACCATCGACTCCCTGCAAAGCATCATTCAATACATCAACATCACGGATATCACCGCCATTGGCAAACAGTGTGCAACGTGGATCTGATAAAAAAGGCTCAATGTAGGATTTTTGACCGCGGGTAAAGTTGTCGTAAATAACCACTTCACCAACATCGGTTTTCAATAATTCTTCCACGACGTGGCTGCCAATAAAGCCAGCCCCACCAATAACTGCGACACGTTTATTTGATAAATTCAAAGCCATTACTCCCCAGAGGCCATGTCTAAAATACCTCAGTATTATTCAAGTCTTGTAAGCACCAATTGGGATCCGGCACTTGCCAATTCCCATAATGGTATGTCAGGTAACCCTCTGTGTCTTGCGGAATGGGCCACTCATAGCCAGCACTCGCCAACTTGGCGATTGAATCAGTATATCTTGCCCGCATACGGATCCCCCGCGACGCAAGACAATAATCGCTGAATTCATCAGACCGATATTTCACAAAAAAATCGATAGACGGTAACGGCTTTTCGGCTTCAGATACAAATTTAAATGCCCGAATCGCCTTTGCAGGAACATTACCAAATGCGCTATCAGCGTAGCATGTATCAACGCGCCACCTTTCTCCTGACACATCAGACAACTCTTCTTGAAAACGGTGAAGATTCGCTTGGACAACGGAGACACCTGTGGCATCAATTGCAATATCCAGATCATCATCCCAGGGGATTAACGTCTTATCGCGGTATAAGCCCAACAATGTGCCAGCATCGATATGATGAGTCACTGCAATGCGATGCAATAACTGGCAACAAATGTTCAGTAGCTGAAGTGACTGTCCAATTGAAACTTCATCATGCTCAAACCTTTTCGCTGCAAGCATGCGAGCAGGTAACGGGCTCAACTGATTAGGGTTAATCTTTAGAGATCGGGTAAGCTGTCGCTGAATTTGTTCAAAAAATTCGCTGGCAATAAATATTTTGTCGCTAGGCTGTGCATAGATAGCTTCAGGCGCGTGAATCGTGATGCCGCACAGAGAACTCCCCTGTTTACGCTCATCATTATCGATAAACCCAAGCACATGATAATCTTGCTGCAAATTTTCATACGCACGCTGTCCAGCCATGCCAGCGCCAAAAATGTACGCAGTTTGCTTTATTGCCCTAACACCTTCACCATCAACCATATGAACCGCTCACCTACTACTGATCTATGCCTTTCATGTATCGGCCACCCAGAATAAAACTGGATCATTGTCCATATCACAGCAACTTGAAACGTTAATCATCGAACAACAACGCGACGGCTTAGTGACGTCGTCAAGTCTATACCATCCCAGAGGGTTTCGAAGTCTAAGGCCTGACCTAGCGGTACTACTCGGTCAATACCCGCTAGTTCAGGGCGCGCTATTATGTCTGCTAATGCTGATTTGGAAATCCCTGCATAAGTCAGTGTTTGCTGCTTTTCAGTTACCGTCCTTGACAGCTCCTCAATGGATTTAAGGTGGACCAACAAATAGGTCATTTGGCCAGCATGCATGTCGATGAGTGAGTGTGGGTCGTCACATTCCAACACCGAAAGAAGGCCAAATTGGTGGCACTGAATTATGCCCTGGGTCGCTGCATATTGGCGGTAAATTAGTTGCTCGTTACGGAGATTCGGCGCGGGTTGGATATGCTGCAATGCCAACTTATCGAGCAATTCAAAAAATGGATACAGTAATGCTTTATCCCCCAACCAATAAATCACACGAGGTGAAGAACAAGCTTGCTGCAAATGGGGTTGCGTATCAGACCACAGCTGCTGTGCAATTGCCTTAGTCTCAGCTTCTGAAGTGAACGCGTCGCTATGAATGAGTGCTGCTGAATACCGATCAGCAAAACTGACATCTCGCGTTCTCGGCTTACTCGGTAACGCGCGAATGGTTTGTACACTGTCATCTCCTCCCCAGAGTAATCTGGCGTCGGCTAGGAGACTCAACCGCGCTGACCAATCCGATTGTTTATCTGTGCGCACAAATAAGTTTCTGGCCGCTAACGCTTGATATTGCACCATACCAAAACGCGCTTGAAGCTCTGACAATAGCAAGGCTTGCACCGGTGTTGCTTGAGACGCGAGACGAACAATATTGCTGTTTCCTATCAATGCACTGCATACCCAGCTGTACATGAACATGGTGTCGACATTATTGGGAGTAAAATGAACCGCAAGCCCCAATGCTTTAACTATTACGTTAGATTCTTTTTGGAGTTTTAAAGACTCTGTTCGCAGCACACGCCGCAACCAAAATCCAAGCGCAACAAGCTCCGGATGAGCTTTATATTTAGCGCTTAGCAACGCTGTGCTCAAATCGCCCAGCAGCTGTGTGATCATCGGATTATTTGGATGTAATGGAGGTAATTGTGCTATTTCCGCAAGCAACGCCTCTATACCTGCATTGTCAGAAACTAAAACCTCAAGACTATTATCCATTGCTCACTCCGGCGGCATGTGCATCACTACATCCTCTAAGTTCGGCTTGAGGTAAACGCCCTGTCACAGAAAAATATTTACCCGACCATCCGCAGACGCAATCGTCTTCACCGTGAATAACCCCTAAGTCTTCAGTCAAAATGCTGTGACCAGGGTAACTGCTAGGGATCGCCGAGAGCACTTGAATGAGTCCTGATTCACCGTTTTCGCAAGCGGAAAGGTCACGCGTGTTACGTACGATAACGTCGGCATAACTCGGCGCATGCAGATAGCCCTGCGCGCATTCCACAAACACAGAACCCACCTGCTCTGCCATGCCATAAAAATTATGCACTTTAGTTATTGCAGCGTGCTCTGACAACTGCTGTTTGAATTCATGATTAGTCACCTGCTCATGCTGCAACTTCTTCCAACCCCCGCTATGCAATAGGATCCCATGCGGTAAACTTACCCTGCGGTGGGATTGTTGTAAGGCCTGAATAAAATATCGCCATACCATAAAGGTAAAGCCAAACACCAAAACTGGAGCATTCCCATACTGAGCGCAGAACTCATCAATCGCCTCCCAATTAGGCGTCATATCATCGTGCATCGCATAGGTATGGTGACGCCCAAAAAATGCCAAGCCCTGAATACCCGCAGCGCGTGCGTTAAAAGTCGATCCTTTTACCGTGGAGGGTGCGTCGATGATAAGCATAGGTAAGCGATTCTTGCCCAACACTTGCTGTAAAATGGCTACCAATACTTTGGACTGACGTTGGCTGGTTGCCTTGTCTAAATAGACTTTAGCGGTTACTTGAGAAGTCGTACCCGATGATTGTAAAACGCGGAATACCGCCTCATCAGGAATGCTTTTCAAAGCTAATAGTTTAAATAATCTAACGGCAATATACGGAAACGAGCTCATGCAGGTATTAGCATTCACATTGGGGGTTGCAGCAACGATGCGTTGGTATTCCGCGCAGTGCTCGCAGTGCCATTGATGCAATTCATTTAAGGCCTTATAGAGCACCGTAGCTTTATCATTTTTTTCGCAACCAAACACATCGTGTTGTGCGAGCTCGCTAAATGCGTGTTCAAATTGGCTTAGGTCCGTCAAATTGCCTACCCCTGATCAGTGGGTTGTTCAAAGGCACGCGCGACCGCTTGATAGTCGGGCTTACCATTGGCTGTTAATGGTAAAGAGCTTAACGATATCAAGCGGGTTAAAGAAGGATGAATTTTCATTATTTGATGTAAGTGCTGTTTTATGGTGGCAGTGATAGTCGCTGGCTCTTGATCAGGCGCTACTTCTACCCCAATGAGTAAACACTGATCATCGCCACAACATAACGTATGCATACCTAACTCCTGCAAATTCCGCTCTACAGCATCTAAATCGGTACGTACGCCGTTTAGCTTTAAAAATCGTGCTTTGCGACCAACAATTCGATAATCACCGTCGTCATCAATCTCCGCCAAGTCACCTGTATATAGCCAATCAGCGGACTTTAAATGCTCAAGACCCGCTCGATTATCGCTATACCCTAACATCACATTAGGGCCACGGTAACAAAGCTCACCCGCGTCTAGTTTAAACTCACCTTGCGGGATCGCCTGCCCGATGCTTGCGGGCTTGCTGCGCAATTTGTTTGGGTTTAAATAGGCCATCCGCGCAGTCGCTTCAGTTTGTCCGTACATAACAAAGAATTGTTTGCTATGCGTTTGCGCATAGTTTGCAAAGTAGGTTACCAATTCGGGCGCTAACTTGCCCCCTGCTTGAGTAAAGTAGCGCAAATCAGGCAATTGTTGGCGTTCAAAACGCAGCCGGTGAAGCATCTCGTAGGTGTGCGGTACACCGGCGAATGAATTGATATGGTATTCACGCATGATCTGCCAAAACTCCCGGTTTACGACCGAGAAATCGGAAAGCACTAAACAGGCTCCACGCAGCAAATGGGTATTAAGCACTGACAGACCGTAAGAATAAAACAGCGGTAGTGTATTGATAGCCCGATCGGTTGCCACAATCGGCAGATACTCACAAATGGCCTCGGCATTGCTGTGCAAGTTTGTGTAGCTTAACACGACAGTTTTGGCGGCTCCGGTTGAACCTGATGTCGGAAGTAGAAGGGCTACTTTATCATCGATTGGGGTTGGTTCTGAATGCACAGTTTCGAGCTGATCGTGCTCTATCCACGCATTAGGATGGAAGCGTTGCTGTAACGCTACCAATTTATCAGCCGAACATTGAGGATCCACCAGTAACACAACAATGCGTGCCGATAATAACGCCAAGTACTGCACAATGCTGGTGTAATCACTGTGCATTTTTAACCCCACAAGATAACGCAAATTGCTATTTGCAGGCGGAAACTGTAGAGCTAGGCGCTCTTGTGCTTGTTGCACTGCGTCAATGAGGTCTGCATAACTATGCTGAGTGTGCAGCAATGACTTATCTGCGCTTGCGCTGATAGTAATTAAGGCTGGCTTATCCGGCGCAGGAATTAACGCATCAAAAAACACCCCTAACCTCCTCCGGTTCTATAAACGCATACCACCGTCGACACCAATAATTTGCCCGGTGATATAACTCGCGTGATCGGACAGAAGGAAACTGATCAAATCGGCAATATCTTGCGGACGCCCTGCCCGTCCTAAAGGAATGGAATCAAGTATCGATTGCCGTTGCTGAGGGTTAAAGTCGGCAGTCATGGCGGTGTCAATAAAGCCAGGAGCTACGCCGTTCACGCGAATATTATTACTCGCTAATTCTTTGGCTAACGATTTTGTCATCCCAGACAGCGCCGCTTTTGAGGCAGCATATGCCGTTTGACCAGCAGCCCCTTGCTCACCCACAATAGAACACAAATTCACAATACTACCTGCACCCTGACGCGTCATCAGGCGGGCCCCAAGTTGCATGTGCTGAAACGCGGCCACGGTATTAATTTCCAGTTGCTGTTGCAGGTCGGATAGCCGGGTCATCGCTAACGCTCCGGTATGCATATTGCCGGCATTGTTCACCAAGCCATCAATATGACCAATATGTTGTTTTATATGCGCAAACGCCGCTTTGACTTGGGCTTCATCGCTGAGTTCATAACTCATCGCAATGGCGTTTTCACCTAACTGTTCAGCGACGAGATCTAACTCAACTTCATTGCGGCCCGCCAACAACACAATTGCGCCTAACCGCACACAGGTCTGCGCTATCGCTAAGCCAATGCCTTTATTGGCGCCAGTTACCAGTATCACTTTGTTATGTAACAAGTGGCACTCCCGTTAAAACGTTACGTCATATTTCTGCAGAATTTCTTTGGCTTTAGCGACCGAACTCATATCAATAATATCGTCGGTATCCAACATAATATCGAACTTATCTTCAAGCTCTGCAATTAGGATCATATGCGCGGTTGAATCCCATTCAGGGATCGTATTGTAGGTCAATGCATCAGACACCTGCCCCGCATCGATACCAAGCGCGTTAGCAAAAACAGCCGTTAGTTCTTGTTGATTTGTTGCCATGATACCCCTTAATTTTTATTTCGCGGCGGCCGGTTGAGTAGTGCCTTTAACGTTTTACTCTGATCGGTATAGTTATCCTCGGTCAAAATCAAATCAACCAATTCACCTCGCTGAGTCACCGTGTACCCCAATTGCTCGTTATAGCGCAATGCGGCCACATTATCTGACTTTACGACAGCATGTAATACTTTTGCATTTAACTCACTGAAACAATAGTCGTTCATGACTAACGTCGGCGAAAAAGCGATCAGATTACTGGCAAAACGTGGCTCGCCAATATATAAGCCCAACTCAAAATGTTCAGCACTATTAATATCGACGCCTTGCCCGCGAGTCTTAATATTACATGAACCAATAGCCTCACCACGATACTCGATTACGAAATGGATTTGATTCTTCGCGCGACCAATATGCTCAAACCAGGCCTGTTGTTGTTCGTGAGTAATCGTGTTGGTGGTTAGCATAAATCGCTTTACATGTTCGCTATTACGCCACTCTCTTAATTGCTCAAGATCACTAGCTTCGACGTTACGCAGGATCACCTGGTATCCAGTTAAAGGTTTATCCACACGCATCAGCTCAACGCCATTAATGCATTTAATACGTGCACACTGCCATTGGCATTATACGTACTCGGTATTGCTTGTTGCATCTCGACCAACCTTTCTGGTTGTGACCAAAGCTCACCAATCGTGCTCACTATTCTGGTTATCCAATTTTCTTGCTCTGCCCCTGATAGGCCCTGAAACTCAAATACTTTACACCATCCCTCAGCTTGCGCTTGGTGACTTGCAGCCATCTGATTGTTTGCAACCACGACGATTACGGCGGGCGTTCGACATACGGCAAGTTCAAACTGACTGCCACCGGCTGCGGAAAGCGCTAACTTGGCATGGCTCCATACGTCAGCCATGTCTTGTGCATCATGCACATGTTGCATGGTTAATTGGGTTGATTGGATAAAGCTAGTGAGTGCGTCTAATGCTGGGAAAGCGGCACCGGTGACAACTCTAATCGGCGCGCTAAAACCTGCGCATTCTAACCCTTGCAAGACAGGAATGGTCAACTGCATAGGGTCACTACCGCCGAAATTGATGGTCAAATGATGACGCTGCTCTACAGGGAGCGGCGTGACCATTGCGAATTCACGCCGTAGCAGTCGAAATTCAGCCCCATACAAATGGGCCGGATCAGCATCTGGCTGCGCCGCAGCATTCATAATTGCATCAGCTTGGAGCGGTTCAGTACTGACGCCATCATCAAATACCGCCACTTTAAACCCTGCTGCTCGCCAATACTGACAATAGGCCGCCGAAAACTGATAGCCATCGATAATAAGCCAATCCACGGGGCCTGAAGTACCATCCGTAAATGCACGGTATTGCTCAGCAACACTGAGCGTATAGTCGTGATTGATTATTTGCCCTTGCCAATCATGGCGTCTTAACGCGAATTCATGCGTCGTTTGGTCAAGTAAAAAAGTCGCGTCCATATCATCCGCAATGATCTGTTGCGCCAGTGCCTGACAGCGCATCAAATGACCAAGACCCATTTGCGTGGATGCTTGTACCAAAAAAACAAAGCGCATAAATTACTCGAAATCGTCCCAGTGCAGTGGCTTCCCTTTGGGCAGTGGTTGTTTAGCTTTTTTGCCAAGCACCGACTCCCAGTGCTTAGGTTGTAAACCAAACGCTGGGCGAACGATACGCAAGTTACTGCGGTCTAACGTTTCGCCAGCTTGCACATCTTCAGCAACATAAATAGAACGGCGATACTGTTTTGACTTCTCTTCTGAGACCACGCCACCATAGCGGACATGCCCCATCGCGAGCCACGCACGCTTGGTTTCTTCAACCAACAATTTGAGTTCATGGGGCTCCAAGGAAAATTCCGCATCTACACCACCAGCATTGCGATCCAATACAAAATGCTTTTCAATCACCGTCGCTCCAAGTGCAACAGAGGCAACTGCCACGCCAACACCACGAGTATGATCAGATAATCCCACTTGGCACCCGAACGCGTCCCGCATATGGGGAATGGTCAGTAGATTGGTATTGCCGGCATCAGCGGGATAGGTACTGGTGCATTTCAATAGAATAATATCGTCACAACCGGCATTCTTAGCCGTATTAACGGCTTCTTCGATCTCTGCTAACGACGCCATCCCAGTTGACATGATCAGAGGTTTGCCTTTACTCGCGGCTTTGGCAATCAAAGGCAAGTCAGTCAACTCGAACGACGCAATCTTAAAACACGGAACGTTTAAATCGTTAAGAAAATCTACGGCGTGTTCATCAAAGGGAGAACTAAATGCAATCAACCCGCGTTTTGCTGCATGCTCAAATAAAAGTTTGTGCCATTCATAGGGTGTGGCTGCCTTAGCGTAGAGCCCATGCAAACGTTCGCCGTGCCAAAGACTATCCGTTTCTTGGATGATAAAATCATCACTCTCAACATTTAAGGTCATGGAGTCTGCGGTATAGGTCTGCAACTTTATCGCATCTACCCCGGCGTCGGCTGCCGCATCAATCATAGCGATCGCCGTAGTTAAATCTTGACCATGATTACCACTTAACTCGGCAATAATGAAAGGCTCATCACTGAAACCAATGATCCGGTTATTGATCCGAACATCATGCATCTGTATTTCCCTCCAAGATCGTCATTATCCCGTCAATAAGGATTTCTGGCTCGATGGGTTTATCGCTCATATCCGTGGCGTAGTCTGGCATTAATGTACGAGGATCAACCTGCCCGGTGATGACGAGTGTCGGACAACCGACTGTTGTTGCCAACCATTGCGGTGCCGACGGAACGGTGATCAACAAATCCGTGCTTTTCAGCATCGCTAAGGTTTGCGCAAGCGGTACTGAACCGTCAAACCCTGTCCAAACATGCACACCTTTAGCTTCCAGCAATGCCTGAACTTCATCAGCGTAGGGATAGTGACGCTCTGGTGTCCGCGCGTCGCAAGCCAGAGCCACGATGGGCTGGCCTTGTTTACGCAAACGTTCAAGCGCGGGATCGGCTGCGACCGCGATATGCATGTCTAACTCAATCCCTGTAAAGCTACAGCATGTCTTAAGATAAAATTCTGGATATCCGCCATCCGGCGCCAAACCATTTTGCCACCATGGGGTATTCCAACGGTGCATGCTAAACCAAGTGCTTTGCAGGTACGCCACAGGCTCGTTCACAAATTCTGGCTTAAGCGTCTGCGCTTGAAATTGACTGATCAGCTCCCCGACCGACATGCCGATAATATTTCCCTTCACCGGCTCGCCAGCATCTTTTAGAAAACGCGCTAAGAAACATGGCATAAACCAGGTATCAAGATTAATGATCTGTTGATATCCCTCGCCCACAATGGTTTCAGCCAAGCCGAGAAAAGTCTCCATAGCGTAAACGATATTATCCGGCCATTCGCCTTTTTCTAGACCAAAGACATGCACATCAGGCTCAGCGAGTTGGATGATTTCTTTGCCTGCTGCAAACGTCAAAAAATGAATGTCTGCGGTTGGATTTTGTTGCTTTATGTAGCGCAGCGCGGGCAGTCCGATGCAGGTAACATCTCCCAATCCTAGCATGCGGATAAGCAGAATTTTGGGGGCTTGATTTGCTTGTTCTGTCATAACGAAACTTCTTTATTCATATAAGCTTGATACATTAGCTCTGCGCGCGCCCAGTCTTCTTCAGTGTCAATATCCTGCACCAAGTAACGCGGCAACTCCACCGCAATACTGTGCTCTGAAAACATGGCTTTATCCGATAAATAACCGGCGTAACTTCCCCAATAAAATTGCCCTGCATCGTGCAAGCCTTCGTCCAAGTCTTGTGAACGCGTTGCGGCATATTCAGGATACATACTGGTAACCCCATCACCGACGCGTTTTAACGCGCGTTGCACAGGGAAAGCAAAAGTCGTTACTGAAAAGGCAAAGGCCTTATTGGGATTTGCTGACAATCGCTCATATCCTTCACGCAAATATTTGGCTTGCAGAAAAGGGGCGGTCGCATAAATACAACAGCAATAATCAGGCTGCGTAAATTGCTCCGCATAGGCTAGCATCGCTTGATTGGTGACCGCTCGTGTGCCAGTAAAATCATCCGCAAGCTCTGCGGGGCGTAAAAAAGGCACTTCTGCTCCCCATTGACGAGCAACTTCAGCGATTTCTTGGTCATCGGTTGATACCATCACAGCGTCAAACAACTGGCTCTTTATGGCAGCCTCAATGCTATAGGAGAGCATAGGTTTACCGCAAAACTCGCGGATATTCTTCCGCGGGATCCGTTTACTTCCACCGCGTGCGGGAATAATCGCTATATTCACGCTAATACCTCATGCAATGCCTTTACAACCTTGTCCTGGTGTTCCTCAGTTAAATCTGGATATAGCGGCAAAGTAATAGCGCGCTGGTAAAACAACTCGGCATTAGGAAATTGACCTTGCTTAAAACCCAGTTCACGATAATAAGGTTGCAGGTGGATCGGTATATAATGCACGTTGACCCCAATCCCCGCTTTACGCAGACCATCAAATACGTTCTTGCGTTCATGCTCGAGCACTTCAATCATGTATAGATGCCAGGCACTTTCATCATTTTCGTCAGCATTTGGGATGGGTAATTGCAACGGTAATTCTTGTAGAAGAAGATGATAACGATGCGCCAACGCTCGGCGCTGGGCAATAAAGTGGGTTAACCGCGTTAGCTGGCTAATGCCTAATGCAGCGTGTATATCACTTAACCGATAGTTATACCCGAGAGAGAGTTGTTGATAATACCAATCCCCCTGTTGTTCGGTCATATCGGCTGGGTCGCGTGTGATCCCATGTTTAGCAAATAGCACGAGTCGCTTGGCTAAAGATGAGTTATTGGTTACCACAGCTCCACCTTCCGCTGTGGTGATACTCTTAACTGGGTGAAAACTCAACACCGCCATGTCAGAATATTGGCAACGACCAATCGGTAATGCCTGATATTGCCCGCCCAATGCATGTGCTGCGTCTTCAATAACACAAATGCCTAAGGGCTGGGCAAGCGCATGGATCGCCTGCATATCACAACTCAGTCCGGCAAAATGCACCACAATTAATGCTTTAGGCAAACGACCTAATTGTTTGGCCACCGCTAATTTCGCTTCCAATTCGGCTACCGAGAGATTCCGCGTCAGTGGATCAATGTCAACAAAGTCGACATCTGCACCACAGTAGCGTGCACAATTTGCTGATGCAACAAAGGAATTCGGAGAAGTCCAAACCAAGTCTCCGGGGCCAATTCCTGCTGCCAAGCAAGCAACATGCAAACCTGACGTTCCGCTATTCACAGCCACACAATGCGCCGCTCCCGTATAATCACACAACGCCGCTTCAAACGCTGGAACTGTCTCGCCCTGCGTTAAAAATTTATTTTTCAACACATCTACGACAGCATCAATATCCTGTTGCGTGACACTATGCTTACCGTACGGGATCATTCGGTGACTTTATCCAGTGCTTGTAGTTCTTCAACGGTTAGGAAATGGGGATTGGTGCCGGAGTTATATTCAAATTTGTCAGTCACCGGTTTACCGCTTTCTCCCAAGCGATTAGATCCATAGTCAATGTTTTTATCAAAAAATTTAATGGCTGGCGTGATCACGTAATGATCGTCAAACTCATAGGAATGATGCGCCATCTCCTCAGGTACCATCACCTCATGGAGTTTTTCACCGGGTCTGATACCGACTAAATCGTAGTCTTTACTACCACTCATTGCTTCAATAAGGTCGGTAATACGAATTGATGGGATCTTGGGTACAAAAATCTCACCACCTTGCATGCGCTGAAAGTCTTTAATAACAAAGTCGACGCCTTCGTCGAGCGTGATCCAAAAACGTGTCATCTCTTCATGCGTTAAAGGCAATGCCTTGCAACCTTCGGCCAATAGACGGCGATAAAATGGTACAACCGAACCGCGGGAACCGACCACGTTGCCATACCGGACGACAGCAAATCGAGGGCCCGACGCGCCACTGATGTTATTGGCAGCAACAAACAATTTATCTGATGCCAATTTTGTGGCGCCATAAAGGTTAACTGGATTAGCTGCTTTATCGGTAGATAGAGCAATAACACGCCGCACATTCGTGGCTATCGCTGCATCAATCACATTTTGTGCGCCATTAATATTGGTCTTTATACATTCATTCGGATTGTATTCAGCCGCAGGAACTTGTTTAAGCGCAGCGGCATGTACCACGTAATCAACATCCCGCATGGCCGCTTTCAAACGTTCTTTATCGCGCACATCCCCCAAAAAGAAGCGCATGCAGGGAGCTTTATAGACTTGCTGCATTTCAAACTGTTTAAGTTCGTCACGCGAGTACACAATTATCTTTTTAGGTTGGTAATTTGCTAATAAATGCGTAATAAAACGCTTACCAAAAGACCCAGTGCCGCCGGTTATGAGTAAACTTTTGTTATTAAACATATTCAGTGTCCTGAAGTATGTATGGAGTGTTGCTTTCAGCTTGCTTAAGCGCCTCCATAATTTCATCCGAAGTCATGTTAAGACCCAGGGTTTTAGCTCTTAACTCATTGGCCCCTATTTCATACATCGAATCACCAAATCCATCGAAGCGACATGCAAAAGGCTCTGTTAGGGTGTTGGCCGTAAGCCAATTTTTTGACTCATACCAAGCAGTTATTCTCGATTTGGTGGTAACCGTATCAGGTAAAGCATATTCAATGCCATTCTTTGTAATCACCTTTGGTATTACGATGCTGCCAACATTACTGTAGCTTAAAAGCGCTGTGGTATGAAAAGCATTATTTAGTGCATGACTGTATGGCTGAGTACTCGTTGGATCGATGTTACCCTCCAACACTAAGTAATTGCCATTTGGTATACTCGGCAATTTCTCACCTTTTGGTACCGTATCCAATACAACAATGGCTGAATTATATCTACTAAGAAGGCTTTTTTGAGCATCTAGTTTTCGCCAAAATGCCTGGTGCTCAAATTGACCCGTTACATAAAAGATCACTTTGTCATACATACTAGCGTCAATATCTTCTTGGAGCGCTTGCTGAAGTGAAACCACCTCAAGTGAATAATTTAAGCCTCGAAGTGAACGGTGGAAATCTAGTGCCTGAATAAACGAATTAGAATTTGTAACCAACAAATACTTTTTTTGCATCACAAAATTGCGCACAAACGACGTGACCCGCAACCAGCGCATAGATGAAGATTCATCGGTCCTATAAGGGGTTTGCAAAAACATTTGTTGGATCGATATCAGGCATGTCCGCCATTCTTCTAAGCAAGCAGGTAAACACTTTTCCTTCACTGCATCATTTGAGTAGTTCAGCTTCGAAAGAGCTGCACTGGCGTAGTTAACACTACCGTATAAGTAGTAAAAAATGAGCGATGTATTTTGCTGCACCGAATCAACTAACACTCCACGCTGAGCATCAACAAGGGCATCAATATCAGCGTCCATCGGTTCCCTGAGAGCATCATTAACGAGCGTAATGATCTTGTCTAGATCTGCAACAATTGCATCAATATTCAACAATGCATCAAAGCGTGACAGTGCCGTTTGATTAAAGTCATTGTTAAACAACTTAGTTTTAATTGCTGCAATGCTATTTCGCTTTTGCTCACTTTCATTGGTCAATAAAATGTGGTCAATGTTTAACGGAATAGTGCCTTGTATAAAAGCCCCATTTGAGCAGTTGTAAACCTCTACATGCTTGGCCTGTAAGGTTTCTTCCATCACCATTTTAGAAATTTTAAATTCGTGCTTAGTATAAACCGAGGGTTGAAAGTTGCCCTTTATTTGTAAGACTGAGTGATTACTTGAAACGTAATCATATAACTCTTCTCCATTTTCATCGTAATATCCCGAACTTTGCGAGTGATGTTTTTTAAGGTCGCAATAACCTAAATCGATCCCCAGGAGGTATATGGAGTAAGGATTAAACGATGAAAATAAATCGAGCGCGAAATTGGCTACTGTTGGAAAAGCGAACTCCATCAAATGCAAAGCTGCTTTATTGATCACTGACGACCAAGTAACTGTCGAAGCCTCACCCTCTTTAAAGCATAGATAAATATCTTTGTATAACGCACAGGTATCCGGGTGGATCCCATTACATGAAATGAGCGAAATAGTTTTCAAGTAATCAAAGCTACCTGCCCTGCAAGCCCAATCAAAAGTAGATCGATTTTGCTCAATTTCACAATGAAAGTCGGGCGTAATCTGATGTTCATAAAGTGTCTTTAGTGCCGTTCCACAACTCACAATAATTGCTTGACCGCTAATTTCCTTTAGCGCACCTAAACTTTCATCAAGCGAAGGACCATTGCCAACCAAGACTATAGGAACGGATTTTTCGTCGACCGAAAGCCGCTTATCAGGATTATTCAGTAAAATAGGCGCATCGGATTGAATAACCTGACGCGTGTGATTGATACCGTAAAATGCATGATCGAAGTAATCGCCCATCGACAGCAGTAGCTTTAACTGCTCTTGTAAATTCACCAGGGCACTATCCATCAATTCATTGGCATAACTTTGATAGATATAGGTCTGGGCTAATAGATATGGGCCTAACGAATAAAACTGCTTGATCAGATCTTTTGTTAGGTTACTGCCATCATCGCCAACATTGATATAAACATGCCGGTTTTGTTCATTGAGTTGTTGTAATAAAGCTGCCCAGTCTAAATTGAATAGACTGGCATAAAACAAATCAAGACTGGGCTCACAAATAAACAGTTTTTCCACTTGATGCTGAGCAAGTAACTGCTGCAAAACATGCGCGTTACTAATACCAAATAAAATAAATGATTTTACCTGCTCAGGTAGCTCAGCGATTTCTTCCTCCACGCTTTCAATTAACGCTTCAGTTTTGATGACAAATTGATAATGGTGGTAGTGCTTAAGCTTTTCTCCCGTATACCCTAATATGAGACCATTCTTGTTCGGATAGCGACTGAAAAACGCAAACTCCTGCTCAGCAATCATGGTCGAGTCAGCATCAAAATACAGTGCCTGGGATTTATTATTTAACAGATTAAAACTACCGTCAGCGCATTTTACAGGAAACCAGTTTACTGGGGTGTAATCACGAAATTGCTTTGCGATGTCAGGAAAGTACTCTTGGAAAGCTGCGATATTTTTCTGAAATAGCTCAAATGACTGATCAAAGGCAGCAATTTCTGCACTGACTGGCGCTGGCGTCCACATAGGGCAACAATCATTAAACCCATAGTGATGTTGAAATTTAAATCGAGTTTTAATCAGTGCATGCCAAGGTTTACTCACCAGTTGATGACAAATCGCATCAAACACCGGCATGTTGTAATGCTTATAAAGATAGAACTCATCAAAGTTAGCTGCTTGGCCTAACTCTGCGATATCATCTAGCAGGTTAGATCCATTTTCCCCAATTTGAAAATAAAGCGCTGTTGATTTTCGTTGACACAAAGCTAACAACGCCCGCCAATCTTTGACAAAATTGGCGCACTTAAAATAATCGCGATTAGGTTCATAAATCACCACATGCGATACATCATGTTGTTGCAGTAAATACTCTAAAGCATGGCCTAATCCAAGACCCAATATGACCAACACATTGACCTTCTCTGGCAACGGTTGCCAATCTTTAAGCCACTCGAGCGGCTCTGAGTTCTCGTCATTCTGATCACTTAAGGAAACTCGTAGTGCGTTTCTAATGAAACCGTCAACATGTTTTATCGATTCAACTTGAGGCGCTTCACCATACAGGGCTCGCCCATTAGTATAATCGACAATGTTAGCTTCACCGTGCTTATTCACAAACAACGACATGCGCTCCGGCGGACCCGATTCAAGCTCTTTTTTCATTCCTGGAATGAATTGTTCAAAGGCGCGGAGGTTACGGCGATAAAGGGTTTCAATCTGAACAGCAAAGGCCTTCTCATGTGCCTGTTGACGAGTACTATCTTGGTCGATGTGGAACTGAATAAGCTGCCGCATATTATTCGAGGTACTTATTTGCCGCTTTACGCTTACGAATTTGAGATGTTGCTTCGATTAGCGTGCTCTTGCCGATTTCTGCAACTCGTGCAATGAGGAGATTGTTGATTTCTATCTCGGCGGAGGCAAATGCTTTTCGTTCTTCGTTTGCAAGCGTATTAAGGTAAGTTTGGATATAATCATCACGCTCAGCAACGAGCGCCAATAAGGATTCGCTATTCATATCCTCTTCACACAACACGTTTTTAATCGCTTCATTGATTGTGCGAAGAGGCTCTGGAGTTAAGGCGTGATTTAAGGCTTTAAGATTCACACAGCTTGTTGTTTTTGACGCTTGGCTTCATACGCCTGCTGTTTTGCTTCCTCAGGAATTTGTAGCCACGCATTACGAATCGGTGATAATAGGCTAATCACTTCATCCACAATCTGCAAGCTATTTTCAACGTTAGCGTCGGTCAAACGTCCAATCATAAAATCATATAATGCATACAAATTTTCGGAAATTTCTGCTCCAACTTCCATATCTAACGTGTCACGTAAGTTAAGAATAATTGCTGTTGCACGCGATAAATGCTCTGAACGTCCGGCAAAATCCTTGCGCTCCATACAACCTTTTGCATAAGCCATCTTATCCAACGCCCCCTGCATTAACATAAGGGTAAGCTTGTGTGGATCTGCGCTCGCAACGCTTTGCTTTAGTCCACCTTTTTTATAGGCATTAATACCTGTTAAAGCCATTTAACGTCTCCTTAACCTAATGATGCCAGTAATGCTTGCCCAGTTCGATTTAAGCGGGATACGGTCTGATCTAGATTCAGATACTTATCACGTAAAACCTGCTCATAACTTAACATGCGTAACTCAAACCGCTCACGATCATCGAACACTTGATCTTTATCGTCTTTCGCCGCTCTTTCGCGGGTACTCAAAATACCACTGAAAGACGTATACTGTTCGATGTAGTCGTATAAGCGAGTCGCAATCCCATCGTCCTCACTTGAAAATAGTTTAGCGACTTCATCAAAGTTGTCTTCTAGCGCGTCTTTTAAGCGGTCCTGACCGCTACCTAAACCAAAATCCAGATCGCCAATTTCAAGCTTGCCATCTTGGTCTACTTCAATACCAATGCTAAACAATCCGCCAAGCTGAGAGGAGTTCACAGCACCACCAACCAAATTAGCTAACCCACTTTGGATGCTTCGGACCAGTGAATCACCCGCTAGTGCGCCATCTTTTTCTAACTCTGACTCACCGTATCGAGTCAGTGTTTTAATTTCTTCAATAACGCTGTTGTAGTTCTTTACAAAGTCATTGATTTTTTCTTCAAGACCGGTCTTATCGAATCCGATATTTAATTTAGAAGCATTATAAATTTTACCATCGGGATAATTTACGAGATCCGTGGTTTCGGTAAAGCTAGACAACTCATTAGCGGTAAACGACACGTTTTGAATTGTGTTTTCGAATTCGTTTGAGGCACTTTGGACCTCTATCCCATCGACCGTGGCAATCGCATTTTGTGCGCTTTTAATGGGGCTTAAGTAACTCGCTAATTCCGCTGAGTCAGTTGTCGCCACACGGTTTAAATCAGCCAAGTTATTGTCGTTGACAATCACAAGGTCATTCCCCGCGCCGGTCACTTCAGAAGTAAAGACTAACTTGGCACCAGCAGCCGTACCCGTTGAAATAATGTTGGCATTCACCCCAAAATTATTATCTGACGCATTAATCGCTTCGCGCAGCTGTGCAAGCGTCATACCTGCAGTCACATTGACACTAAAGGTATCGCCGGTACTACCGACCTTAAAAGTAAGTGAACCACTGCCAGCTGAAAGCACCGAGTCTGTAGAGCTGGTGAATCCTCCGCTAGTCGCATCAGCAGTTTCTATTCGACTACCGCTAGCTAACTGTTTAACCGCAATGGAGTACTCGCCTTGCAACGCACTATTAGATGCTTCAGCAGAAATAGTATCGTCATCCTCTGTTGGGTTTGTAATCGTTGGTTCTCGCTTGTTGATCGCATTATCACGACGCAACTCGTCAACCGAATCTTGAAAGTCCTTGAGCTTGGACTTGATTTGGCCTAAACCGGATATTTGCGCTTCGATCGTCTCTTCACGCGCATCCAGTCTGTCTTGTTTCGGCTTCCGCTCGGCCTCTAGTAACTGTGTTACCAGATCATCGAGCGCTAACCCAGAACCTACACCTAACGATTGAATTGTCATACCCTACCTCGATCACATACCTTTTCAGCACACCAAAACAAAGAAGCCGCAAAACACCCACTACGGTGATCTACGGCACTCAAGCAGAAAGCTTAAACTTCCTTTGCTGGCTAAACCTGATTGTTAAACAGAACCCCTACACTGCTGCCGACGTCGGTCTGGAACTCGCGGAGTCGTTCTGCAAGTCTTAGCACTTCGTCGGACGGAATTTGACGAATAACGTCACCACTTTCCGCTTCAGTTACGGTCACTACTGACCGCTGTGTACTTTGGTCTACCGAGAAGCTCAAGTTGCGATTTTGCGATTGTAAGAATTGCTCAATCTCTCTTGACGCTTGCTCTACTGCTTGAGTATCAGATTGCTGCTCACCTCTTTCAGTATCGGCTGAGGAGAAACTATCTTGAGCTTCATTTCTCGCCTGCTGTAAAGGTGAGTTGCCATCATTCACTGCCGCACGCGACTCAGTACTCGGCGTCTCTG
The DNA here is from genome assembly GCF_059752595.1 of Alteromonas sp. DYW1. Classification (NCBI taxonomy): domain Bacteria; kingdom Pseudomonadati; phylum Pseudomonadota; class Gammaproteobacteria; order Alteromonadales; family Alteromonadaceae; genus Alteromonas; species Alteromonas sp. DYW1. Next base: position 2,694,193 of record NZ_CM186038.1, read on the forward strand.
GTTGCTGAGTTTGCGGTTCAGCCGCCAAGTTCCGCGTCGATTGAGCTGCGCTTGTCAGTGATGTTACAGCAAAAGTCTGGCCAATTTGCGAATTAATACCTTCCACAATTAACCTCCTTTAATCTTTACCATACCAGTATAGTCTATCCTAACAATGACAGTGCCGCTTGCGGGCGCTGATTTGCTTGCGATAGTACAGAAATAGACGCCTGTTGCACGATTTGGTTCCGTGTCAGCTCAGCCGTTTCTGCAGCAAAATCGGTATCCTTGATCCGCGAACGCGCAGCGGCCACGTTTTCCGAAATGTTACTTAAGTTACGGATGGTCGATTGGAAACGGTTTTGCAATGCACCTAAATCCGCTCGAATACCACCAATCGCAGAGATAGCGGTATCGATTGCACCGATCGCTGCAGACGCGGTTGAAGCAGACGTTACCGACGTATCGGTAATACCCAAACCTGCCGCACTAAAGCCTGTTGCACCTTGGATCTTACCCGCAGATAAGTTCACCGAGATAGTTTGACCACCTTCAGCACCCACCAAAAACGCGGCAGAGAAACCTGCATTCAACAATTTAACGCCGTTAAACTCAGTATCGGTAGCGATCCGCGTAATCTCACTTTTCAACGCTGATACTTCTTTCTGCAATGCAGACCGGTCTGAAGATGAGTTAATGCCGTTTTGTGACTGAATGGCTAACTGACGGATCCGCTGCAACGCGATCGTTGTTTCACCCAGTGCTCCCTCAGCAGTTTGCGTTAATGAGATGGCATCATTGGCGTTTCGAACCGCTTGGTTCAGGCCTTGAATTTGAGATGTGAGTCGGTCAGTGATCTGCAAGCCAGCAGCATCATCGGCTGCACGGTTGATACGAAACCCTGATGACAAACGTTCAAATGAAGTGCTGAGTGCTTGGCCAGAATTGAACAACTGACGCTGCGCATTAATGGCGGACACATTTGTATTGACGTATAAAGTCATAATTTTACCTCCTGGGAAACAGCTTGCTTTGAGAGAACCAGCTATTCCTTCCACATTAAACTCAAGGCCAAAACCCAGAGTTCCCTCGAGCGTTAAGCGCTACCACACGCTTAACAATTTAGTAATTAAATTACCCCTCAGCATCTTTATCGGCCAATCCATAAGAGTCTTTAGCTTTTTTTTTAATTTTTTAATAAAAAAATATAACCATCTGTTTTTAAATGTAAAATTAGTATTAAAGTTTTTCTAAAAACTGATTTAAGAAACGGTTTTCAGGCACTTTAGTTGATTAATTTAGAGGTGAAGATGAAATTGAAAATGCAAGAAATCGCAGACACATAACCCATTTATCTGCTACTAAATTGACATCTAAACATTGTTCAAGGTCGAGAGGCGGGCTCTGAGTTGATGCCAATAAGGTGTTAAAAAGGAACCTTAGCAGATTGATTTTTTGTTCTGCTCAACTTCGTTTCGACAAGCGATTCGCCGATTATACTTTCCTGGTAAGTTACTTTATTGGTCTAAGAGTATAGCTACAGAGTGCAGTTAAAACTGTAAAGGTTGGCCAGAAAGTGTTTTCCGGTTAATAAATCAAGGAAGCTACAAAATTGGCACAATGCATGCTTAAACGAAAGAGCCGACGTTGATGTCAATTCATTGGCGCCAATAATAAAAAAAGGCCGAGTCATAAGACCCGGCCAACTTGCTCACGTTAGGAGATGGAGCAAATTCGGTTTCAGTCGGCTGGCAGGATTATTAGTAGATTTTAAACTGGCCTCTCAACCATAAATTCTACACTCTCGGTCCTGTTAGTCGGCGTTTTAATTGATTCCTTCTGTATCTTGGCCTTACGGCCGCCATCCCTGGCGAGGTTGGCCTCTCAGTTCCACCCTCTCTTGCTATTTTTTACTGTAATAAACTCAATGCTGACTGCGGTCGCTGATTCGCTTGCGAAAGCACTGTTGTGCTCGCTTGCTGAATGATCTGCCAGCGGGTCAATTCTGCCGTTTCGGCGGCAAAGTCTGTATCTCGAATGCGCGATCTTGCCGCTGAAACATTTTCAGAAATATTCGACAAATTTCTAATCGTGGATTGGAAGCGATTTTGAATGGCCCCCAAATCAGCGCGTTTTGCATCTATCGTTGAAATCGCACTATCAATAGTTGTTAGCGCAGCTGATGCCAAGGCTGTCGTCAGCACCGACACTTGAGCACCATTAGTGAGGCCTGAAACACCAAACCCACCTGCGCGAGAAATGTTAACGCTAATGGTTTGCCCGGCATTGGCGCCCACGAGGAAAGCCGCTGAATAGGTACCATCCAGAACATTAACGCCGGCGAATTGAGTATAGGCAGCAATGCGACTGATTTCATTCTTCAGCGCAGTCACTTCTTTTTCTAAAGCCACTCGGTCAGCAGAGGTATTTATGCCGTTTTGGGATTGAATCGCCAGCACGCGTATCCGCTGCAAGGCTGTGGTGGCCTCGGCGAGTGCGCCTTCAGTGGTTTGCGCAAGTGAAATACCATCATTGGCATTGCGCGTGGCTTGGTCAAGCCCTTGGATTTGTGAGGTCATCCGGTCGCTGATTTGCAATCCGGCTGCATCATCTGCAGCTCGGTTAATGCGAAAGCCTGAGGATAACCGCTCGAATGCGGTAGTTAAATTAACCCCCGAATCGATCAGTTGTCTGCGTGCATTTAATGACGAGACATTGGTATTGACATAAATAGTCATGGTCTCTCTCCTAACGTTTTCTAAAATTTGTTTTTCATTACTTGAAAAACATTAACCTCAAGAAAACAATGGATTACCAATCAATTAAAATTGGCACGACCTATGCTTATCAATAATGTCACCTGATGTAATGTCAGGTTGATATTTTTTGCTAGGCATATGTCGAGCGAAAGACTAAGCTAAACAGAGCGTTTGCTCTTGCTGACTGGCAGGTATGATGTTCCAGACCTCATACCTCTCACTACCTCCTGGCGTTATACTTGTCAGTTGGCAGCCTTAAACCAGACGCATTTGTTTAACTTACCTTTATCTCCCATTGTCTTGTAAAAAATTGCTTACTTACCGGTCGGTTGCAGTCTGCCCCCACATATTGCCTTCCGACCGTTTTTCTCTTACTTACCGTGTTGCCTACTGCCCCCGCCGTTAGCAACCCAACTAAGCATAATCATCTCCATAATCAATAACTTACTGCAGAAGACTTAATGCTTGCTGTGGGCGCTGATTGGCCTGCGAGAGTACAGTCGTACTGGCCTGCTGGATGATCTGCCAACGGGTTAACTCAGCTGTTTCAACAGCAAAATCAGTATCCCGGATCCGCGACCGTGCCGCTGATGCATTTTCAGAAATATTACTTAAGTTTCTGATCGTTGATTGAAAACGGTTTTGAATAGCACCGAGCTCAGCACGTGCACCACCAATGGCCGACAAAGCGCCATCGACAATGGTCAATAACGCAGACGCTCCTTGCACTGTTTCAACCGATTGCGTGGAATCCAAACCCAATCCAGTAGCACTAAATCCGTTGATACCTGGAATTTGTGCCGCCGAGATATTGACGGAAATGAATTGACCACCATTAGCACCAACGAGGAAGGCAGCTGAAAATCCACCGGTCAATAAGTCAACACCCGCAAACTGCGATGTTTGCGCAATCCGACTGATCTCGGTTTTCAATGCAGTCACTTCTTTTTGTAGTGCCACGCGGTCGGCTGAGGTATTAATACCGTTTTGCGCCTGAATAGCTAATACGCGGATCCGTTGTAGTGCAACGGTAATTTCCTGCATTGCACCCTCAGCGACCTGTGATAACGAGATGCCATCGTTAGCGTTCCGAACCGCTTGATCAAGCCCTTTAATTTGGGTTGTCATACGATCCGAAATTTGCAAACCCGCAGCGTCATCTTTGGCGCTATTGATCCGAAAACCAGACGATAAGCGTTCAAACGCGGTATTTAATTGATTGTTTGATGTGAATAGTTGTCGTTGAGCATTCAACGACGACACATTCGTACTTACGAATAAAGACATGTTACTAATCTCCTAACGATTTTTTAGTGCCAGACTTTATTTTTATTATTGACGTCTGGTGTTCACGTTCTGAAACTAACGCTCAGATACGTAACGACTAATGCTTCCAGTCTTGTTTGCTGTCGGTCATTAGTTGATCAAGTCCGGTATTTTTGTTTTTAGTCGGTACCTAATCGTAAAGTGCCCCGCTGTTATTATTATTTTCTGCGAGTGCCTTTGATTTGGTTATCGTTTGAGATTTGAATATGCTTTAGAAAAAAATTTGACTTATTTTTTTATTCTTTATATTTCAATTAGTTAAAAAATAAAAAAGGCCAGGAAAACCTGGCCTGGTGCTCGTCGTTAGGAGAGAGTGAGCAAACTCCCGACTGTTTGATGCAAAACCAAAACTACCTCCTGGCGCTATGACCAAACAGCAATTCGGATTTATTAACCGAGTAACTGAAGCGCTGTCTGAGGACGCTGATTAGCCTGCGACAATACTGTAGTACTTGCCTGCTGGATAATCTGGTTACGCGTCAGTTCAGCTGTTTCAGAAGCAAAGTCAGTATCTTTGATACGTGAACGTGCACCTGATACGTTTTCAGCAATGTTGCTTAAGTTACGGATGGTAGACTGAAAGCGGTTTTGAAGCGCACCCAAGTCGGCACGTGCCCCGCCAATTGCTGACAATGCTGAATCAACTGCAGTCAACACCGCTGAAGCACCAGCAACGTTGGCAACGGTTGAGTCCGCAAGGCCTAGGCCTGCAGCACTGAATCCATTCACACCCTGAAGGTTGGTTGAAGACAAGTTAACAGAAATCGTTTGACCACCGTTTGCACCGACTAGGAAGGAGGCTGAAAAACCGCCTGTAAGAAGGTCTACGCCGTTGAACTGCGTATCTGTAGAGATACGTGTAATTTCAGTTTTAAGGGCCGATACTTCTTTCTGCAACGCCAAGCGGTCAGCAGAAGAGTTAATACCGTTTTGCGCTTGCACAGCAAGCTGGCGAATTCGTTGCAGTGCAACAGTGGTCTCACCTAGCGCGCCCTCAGAGGTTTGCACCAATGAGATAGCATCGTTGGCATTTCTCACCGCTTGGTTCAGACCTTGGATCTGTGAAGTCATTCGGTCGGTGATCTGTAGACCAGCCGCATCGTCTGCTGCACGATTAATTCTGAAACCCGATGATAGACGCTCAAATGAAGTACTTAGCGAATTAGATACATCATACAACTGACGTTGGGCGTTCAACGCTGAAACGTTTGTATTTACGTAAAGTGACATAAGGAAACTCCTACACTCTCAGTCCAGCGCACGCTGGCGTTCGGTTTGACCCGACATTTAGTTCAAATTAGTAGAACACGAGCCCCTTAAATCGGGATTCATGAACTGGCTCTCTCGTGAACTGTATCGACGTGCAATACGATCCCTTTAATAAAAAAAGTAAAAAAATTGCCCATGCGGCAACTTTTTGCCACCTATAATTAGGGTAATTAACTGGTTTTACGACTATTTTTTGAGTGAAAAAAGTACAAAAATTTTCTTTACAGTGGCTAAAAAGAACCACTTTCAGACAAGTCCACAGTGCATTTACCGACTTGATCGAATTCCAGCAACAACTTTGGTTGTGCTTTCGAGAAGCGAGCAATCATGTGAGTGGGGACGGTAAAATTGTCATTTTACACCTGCACTATGATGGTAAGCTCATCTCGCGTTACAGCATCGATTTACCCAGTGCCGATTTACGCGATCCTAAGTTTAGTGTTGCGCCTACCGGCGAGCTAATTTTGCTCGCTTATGCCCGCTTTACCGATGGTGAAAATCGTACGCTGCGCACGGACAATTTGGTTTGGCGCTCACCCAACGGGTTGAGTTGGTCTAGTCCAGTTAGTTTAGGGCCTAATACATGGTGGCTGTGGCGGCTCCGTTGGGATAAACCCAATAGCCAAGCATTTGGCCTGGCTTATAATCGTCGGGCCAATCGCATTGATTTATATGCCGGTAACCCCATGCGCCAAATGCATTTAATCAAGCAAGGCATATTAAGCCTAGCCCAACATAGCCTTGGATATCCCAATGAGAGTGATCTACACATTGCTGATGACGGCCGCTTGTACGCGCTGGTGCGCCGCGATGCTGACTCATTCCATGCGCAACTTGGAGTGGCAAGAGCGCCATATTCTCGCTGGCGATGGTTTGATTTAGGAAGTTACATTGGTGGGCCTGTTTGGCTTCCATTGGATCAGCAAAACTTTATTGTGGCAGGGCGTGCGTGGAATGGGAAAACGATGGTTACACGGTTATGGCAACTCAATATAGCCACGGCATTGTTACAAACGCTAATGGATTTGCCCAGTGCGGGTGACAATAGTTATCCGGGATTAGTCTTGAAAGGTAGTACACTGTATGTGAGTTACTACTCAAGTCATCAAGATAACTGCAGTGAGATATACCTTGCAGCAATCAAAATAACGTGACGAGCGTTAAATGAAGTCAAACAAGGATAAACTCGTTACCCGCGGAAAAGTTGCCAACGCCGCATTCAATGCAGTTTCTTGTTTAGCAAATTCGGCTGATGCCTTGGCATAATCGACATCCTCAATCGCGGAACGCGCCGACTTATTGGCAATTTCCAAATCTAAATTAGTTTCCTTGATTGACTGTGCTACATTGAGACGTCCCCCCAACGATGAGTTTTCCAGACCCATTTTCGCCAACCCATTATCAATACCAACCAGAGCATCGTTTATCGCTTCTTTAAAGTCAGTATCGGCAAAATTATCATTCGTTAATGCCAAAAACATATCATTGAGCGTTTCTGCCAAGTTCTTCTTTTGTGGGGTATCTAACGTGATTTCAAGATTCGCCCCGACAGCACCATCAATATCTAGCTCAATCCCTTGATAATTAACCTTTTGACCAGGTTGAAAGTCCAATGTGTCCAGCACTGCGCCGGTCCCAACATTGGTCACCTGTAGCTGATCCCCGGCTTGTACAGTGAAGCGAAAAACATTATTTGCCGGTGTTACTGGATCGAAGTTTTTCTCAAAAAAGTTGTCAAATGAGCCTTGCTGTGTCACCGCTGCTGAGTCAACCGTGATCCCCGCATTACCAGTAACAGTGAAGTTGTATCGGGCAAGTACATCTTCAAATACCGTTTTACCCGATGAGGTGCTTTGCACGGTAACACTATCCGACAACTGAACCTTATTCGTACCATCATCACCCACGAATACGACTTTGTTGCCCGTTGCAGCAGGATTAAACTCAAAGGCTTGTGACTCCGACTGAAACCCAGCAAATATATATTCGCCATTCGCGTTCTGCGCATTCATCAAATCCAAAACTTCATTGCGAATTTGCTCAATTTCTGAAGCAATCGCTTCTCGATCGGCTTGAGTGCTATAACCAGCACCGGATTGAATAACCAAAACGCGTGCTCGATTCACGGCGTCATTTATCCCACGCAAGACGGCTTCTTGCTGCTCAAGAGAACTCGTTAGTAAATCGTTGTTACGCTGATACTGGGTGATTTTGTCCAATTGCTCGGTTAATCGAACAACCTGAGCCGCTCCCACAGGATCATCGGAGGGTTTGTTGATCCGTTTGCCTGTCGCGAGTTGTTGCTGGGTATCGCTCAAACCGCGCTGATTGTCTAATACAGAGCGAATGTTTTGATCAAAAATTTGATTGGTTGAAATTCTCATGCCTAGTTACCCTATCGTGCGACTGACAAAATCGTATCAAACAAGCTTTGTGCGGTGCTTAAGATCCTTGCCGCCGCTTGGTACGTTTGTTGGTAACGGATCAAATTGGCTGCCTCTTCATCTAGACTCACCCCAGACACGGATTGATTCCACTCGGTTGAATCTGCATGCATCGCCTCTGCGGCCCGCAATGATACATTGGCACTGGCAGCATCCTCCCCAATACGACTCACCACGGATGCGTAAGCTTCGTGAAAACTGCGCGGTGTCGAGTTGCTATTGCTACTCAATTGTACAGTATTCGCCTGTTGCAATGCACCTATAGCTAAGCCGTTGCGATTATCATTCACCCCATCCGTATTATAGCTTATGGTAAACGAATCACCGGGCGAGGCTTGGCCTTCTAAACTAAAATCGTATCCAGGATAATCATCCAGCGCTGCAAAAGCTGCTGGCCAGCCCGGCGCTGCCGCCGCTTGTTCTAATAGGTTATTGTAGTCGGTCACACCAGTAACGGTATTGATCAGATTACCTGCGCCGTCTCGTACTTCATACGCAGTTGCCGAAGTGAACACAATTTGAGCGGGGGCTCCCACCGTTCCGCCGGGTGCCTGCGCTGCTGTATGCAAAGTGCCATTATCAAAAAACGCAGAGGCTTCGTTACCTAGCGTGTTATCGACCACGGTGTTTGTCACCTTGGTCGATACCAGTGATACATCACCTAAATTATTCAGGTTAGAATCAACCCGGATAGGGAGTGCAAAAGCCAAGTCTTCGGCTCTGCGAGTGGCCAAGGTAATGTCTGACGCAGCACGGCGAGTAGGCTGTAAGAGAAATTCATTACCCACTGCATATCCTGAGGTTGAATCGAAATCGATTTCTATACCGCCAGCTAATTCAGTGAAACCTGTTGCATTGATCGTTACGCCCGTAAATACAATCGGATTGTTATTCTCATCGACTTTTGGAGTGCCATTAGGATTGATCAATTCGACAGTCACTTCGTCAGGAACACCGCCGCTGACACTGGTTACGGTAATCTTATAGTCAGCATCGGTTAAGGTTGCACCTTCGCCAGCAGTAACCCGACCAACCATTGATAACGTCGGTGTAGTTCCTGCGTAGGTTAGTCCTTGAAATTCAGGTAAATTAAAAATATCAGCCCCGAGTTGCAAGTCAAGATCCATACCTAAGCGATTCTGCGCATTCACAGCATCGCCAAACGCTAAGGCGAGTTGACCCACATCACGTTGCGCGGGATTCAAGACTTCGTCACGGTAACGGAACAAACCGCCCATGCTGCCACCGAGTTCATCTTCAAATATGTTTAATGTGGTATTTTGCTTCGCTCCAGTAAAGCTAGTCCGCAGTTGTAGCTCTTTAAAAGTTGGATCTGCATCGCCACCCAACTGAAAAATATTGAACGAACCATCTTCAAGCACCAATGATTCACCGCTGGTCAGGTTAACAACTTTTGAACCATTCTGATTGGGACTTTCCCGTACCTCGATAGACATTAAACTGGCAAGTTCATTGATAGCGAGATCGCGTTCATTCAATAGTGAGCCTGGATCATCAAACCGATTATTTCCTTCGGCAACGATAATCGCTGCATTGAGTTCACCAATCGACTGGATCAAGGAGTTGGCTCGATTAACTTGCGACTCGAACTCTAAATTAAGTTCTTTTTCTTTTGCCAGCATGAAATCTGACAGTGATTGCATCCGTCGCAGGAGTGCCTCACCATCACTAAGAACCAGATCTCGACTCGCTAAATTTGTTGGATCGTCAGCGGCGGTTTGTAACGACGCAAAAAATTGGCTTAGTCCATCTGCAATGCTGTTTGCTTCATTGGCCAATACGTTGTTAATTGCATCTGTTTTCTGCGTATACGCTTGGAACTCCCCTAATTGAGTTGTATCGCGACGTAATTGATTCTGTGCAAAGGTATTAATGACTCGCTCAGTGGTGCCTGGATCAACACCTCCCACAAGCTGCGATTTAAATTCGGTGCGTTCGCGCACGTATCCTTCTGTATTAACATTAGCAATGTTATTACTCGTGGTATTGAGCGCACGATTACTGGCATTTAGGCCAGATGTTGCAATCGAAAACAAATCGGTATTGCGGATCATTTAGGGTTACTCCGACTCATTAAAGTCTTGCAGAACAGAGCTGTTTAACACTGCCATCACCTTTTCGGCATATTTGGGGTCGGTGGCATAACCAGACTGTTGTAGGTGCTTGAAATACGCATTGGCATCATGCGTGTTTTGTACCGCAGCTTCGTAGCGTGGATTGCGCTGAACAAATTCTACATAATCACGCATACTGTCAGAAAAAGATGAATACACACGGAACTGGGCATGTTGTTGCTGAGCAACGCCCTGATTGTATTCCAGAGTTTTCACCGCAGCTTTCTCGCCCTGCCAGCGTTTATCCGCTTTAATGCCGAATAAATTGTGGGCATTTTCACCGCTCCCTGCGTGGATCATATGTTGCCCCCACCCCGTTTCAACTGCCGCTTGTGCCAGCAGGGCTTTCGGGTCGAGTCCCAGTGATTTTGCATGCTCCTGAGCTAATGGCAGCAGCTGTGCAACAAAGTCTTGTGGTGATGCAAAAGCGGCTTGTTTACTGGCCATTGACGGTGCTTCGAAATTACGCTGTGCAGCCTCTACTGTGCGGCTGGTCTGGCGATTATAACTCGCAATATCACCATCGCCGCGGTGACTACCCGCGTTGTTCAACAAATGCTCATTGCTTAATTGTCGCACGATAATATCAGCGAGTCCCAAGGTGCCGTTACTGGCAAGATCAGTGGCTAACTGCTGATCATGCATGTCACGATAAAACTTAACTTGTTGGCTATTAAAGGGACTATCTTCATCGGCTAATGCTTCCTGCGCTTTGCGCATAGATTTGAGCAGCATATTGATAAAAATAGCTTCAAATTGCGCAGCAGCCTCTTCTAGTGCGCCTTCCTGATTACTATTTGCTGCGCTACGCAACTGATTCAAACTGCCCATATCATGGACATTTCGGGCCAGATCAAGTTGTGATTTAACCGCTGAGCTATCCATCAGATCACCACCAGTTCACCTTGTAACGCACCCGCTTGTTGCAGCGCCTCTAAAATCGCCATCACGTCACCAGGAGCCGCCCCAACTTCATTCACCGCGCGCACTAACTGATCGAGAGTAACGCCCGGGTCAAACTTGAACATGCGGCTATCAGCAAGGTTAACATCGACAATTGACTGTGTGGTCACAACCGTCTCACCATCGGCTAATGCATTGGGTTGCGATACTTGCTGATTTTCAGCAATCGTCACCGTTAAGCCACCATGAGTAATCGCAGCCGGCAATAAGCGTACTTCGCGACCAATCACAATAGTGCCTGTGCGACTATTGATCACCACACGCGCAGGCGCGTCAGCTGGTGCGAAAGTAAAGTTTTCAATGGTTGCTACAAAGCCAACGCGTTGACCCACATCGCGCGGCGCGTTAACCCTAACTGATGCGGCATCGAGTGGCGTAGCGATACTGTAACCATTCTGTGCTGAAGCACCCAAACGCATATTAATCGTATCTGCCAATGCTTTGGCTGTGGAAAAATCCGGATTATGTAAGTTAAGCGTAAGAAAATCGCCTTGCATTAAACCACTGGGAACCGCACGTTCAACCAAGGCTCCGTTAGCAATCCGCCCGACCGTTGGTGTGTTCACGACAACCCGTGAACCATCCCCACCTTGCGCACCAAATCCACTAACCACCAAGCTCCCTTGGGCAACTGCATAGACATTACCATCTAGGCCCTTCAACATGGTTTGTAACAGCGTCCCACCCTGTAGGCTGCTAGCTTCGCCGACCGATGAAACGGTCACATCAATGGTTTGCCCAGGTTTAATAAACGGTGGAAGTTCCGCATGCACAGCGACTGCCGCAACATTTTTGATTTTCGGCTTTTGATTCGGATCTAAGGCAATCCCAAAGTTCGCTAGCATGGTTCTAAAGCTTTGTTCAGTAAACGGACTTTGCTCCCCAGTGCCAGGTAAACCCACCACTAAACCATAGCCAACTAATTGGTTGCTACGCACACCTTGGATACTCGCTAAATCTTTAATACGCTGAGCTTGTTGGGCCATGGCGAACGGCGAAACGGTGCTGCAAACCAATAATACTAGGATAAATAGTCTCATAATGGCCACCACTCAGAAGAAAAGAACTTCGATAGCCAGCCTTGCTTTTGTGCGGTAGAAAATGACCCTGTACCACTATATTGGATCCGCGCATTAGCAATTTTACTTGAGTCAATTTCATTATTAGGACTGATGTCAGCAGTTCGAATAATGCCCGTTAGGCGGATATATTCATCACCGTTGTTAAGCGTTAACCATTTTTCACCGCGGATCAGTAAATTCTGATTGGCTAAAACTTCAATCACGGTGACTGAAATATTGCCGCTAAGGCTATTGCTTTGGTTGGCTTGTGCGTCACCATTAAACTCATTGGATGAGTCCATACCCAGTTGAATCGACTCATTGCCTATATTTACGGCGTTCCCCCCCAAACCTACAATCGGTTGCAGATCCAGCGTTGACTCCCGCGATGTCGTTGTTCCGGCAGATTTTGTTGCGTTGGTATTTTCCCGCAAATTGACGGTAATGATATCGCCAATTCGCCGCGCTTTTACGTCTGAATACAAACTATTCGCTAAACTGCTATGAAATAATCCACCGTCTTCAACAATGGTTTCTTTGGGTATATCAGGCACGACTGGCGCATAGTAAGGATCATTTGCTCGAATTTGAGTGTCGGCTGTGGAATAGCACCCACTGAGCAAAAGCATCAAACCTACCACTAGTATCCGCTGCATCATTTTTACCTCAGCTTAAAGCTGTTGAATGACCTGACCTAACATTTGGTCAACCGATGAAATCACCTTCGAGTTCATCTCATACAAACGTTGGCTCTCGATCAGGTTAACTAATTCTTCAGTTACATTGACGTTAGATGTTTCCAAAGCACCTTGGATCACAGTGCCAATCCCCTCTAATCCGGGGATACCTTGGATTGGTGCTCCACTAACCGCAGTTTCAACAAATAGATTTTGACCAATGGGTTGCAATCCTGTGGGATTGATAAAGTCGGATAAGTTGAGTTGCCCCAAGACCTGCGGTTCTGCTTGACCACGCAGTGTTGCCGACACCTCGCCATCCTGCGAGATAGTGATTTGTTGAGCATCTTCAGGGATAGCAATTTCAGGCTGCAATAAGAAGCCAGCGCCTGGTGTTACAATTTGCCCCTGATCGTTTAGCGTGAACTGACCATTTCTGGTGTAGGCAATACTGCCATCCGGTTGTAGGATTTCAAAAAATCCGCGGCCCTGAATCGACATATCCAAGGCATTTTCGGTGGTTAGCAAATTGCCTTGGGTGTGTGATTTTTGGGTGGCGACCACCTTTGAACCAGCACCAAGCATTAATCCCGATGGTAACTCGGTATCTGCCGACGAGCGCCCGCCTGGTTGGTTAATATTTTGATAAAGCAGATCCTCGAAAATGGCTCGATCTTTCTTAAATCCTACTGTACTGGCATTCGCCAAGTTATTCGACACTACTGAAACATCAGTTTGTGCCGCGTCGAGTCCTGTTTTGCTTATCCAAAGTGCTGGATGCATATTTCACCTCACAAAACGCAGTGCTCTGCGTTAATCATTCGACTTAGATAATGCGCATTAGCATGTTGCCGCGCATTGAGAGTTCGTCTGCTTTCTTCATTAATTTAACTTGCATTTCGTAATGCCTTTGCAAGGTGATCATGCTCACCATTTCTTCAATTGCATTAACATTAGAGCCTTCGAGCATACCGTTGCGGATCCGCACATTGTCATCCTGATCCGCAATGCTGCCATCCTTTAATCGAAATAAGCCGTCGGTACCCCGTTGCATCTGCTGATATTCCGGGTTAACCAGTTTCAATCGACCAATTTCTTCTAACACCGTTTCAGGTGCACCGAGCGGCCGCAATGAGATAGTCCCGTCACCGGCGATATCGATATTGTCGAGCGGGATAGGCAAGGTAATTGGACCGGCATCGCCAACCACTACATTGCCATGGGCGTCTTCTAAGATACCTTCTGCACTCAAGCGCATGTTACCTGCGCGGGTATAAGCTTCATTACCCTGCGAATCTTGTACTGCGAACCAACCATTTCCCTGGATCGCGAGATCGAGTGGTCGATTAGTTTGGATCATGGCGCCATCGTCGTAGTTATTACTTGGACTTTCCGTCATGGAAAACACTCGAGTCGGCAAACCTTCGCCGTATGACGGCATCGCCCTTGCCTGCTCCAGCTGAGCTTTAAACCCAGTGGTTTGTGCATTGGCAAGATTATTGGCCCGAACGGCTGTACCGAGGAGGTCTTGCTTGGCGCCACTTGCTGCAATATATAAGAACTTATCCATGCCAAACTCTTGACGAAATAACTTGATTAACTTTGATTGAAGCAAAGGCGATGCCAAGATGTGTAGACTGAGTGATTTAGTTAGCAGAAGCAGGACCGGATGCTTGTTGTTCTCTCACGTGTGCTGGATTGCTAAGCATCGAAAAATTGACGGTTTTCACTGTTTAATTGTCTGCCGTAGCATGTGTAGGAGCGACAATGGATTAACAATAATCCGCAAAAAAGGGGCTTTAACGAAAAGCCCCTGATTGAAACACACGTTAGTTCAATATGCGTTTATATTGGTTATCGAATATTCAGGATCGTCTGATTCAACTGGTTATTAACTTCTAAAGCTCTTGAGTTAGCCTGGAAGTTCCGCTGTGCAATGATCAGATCGATAAGCTCTGTGGTTAAGTTAACGTTGGCTTGCTCCAATGCAGATGAATTGATATCGCCAAATGTGCCGGTCGTTGCCTCACCGGCTAGCGCTTCGCCAGACAAGATGCTTTCTTTCCATTGCGTATTACTCTGCTGGGTCAAGCCTTGCTCATTCGAAAAGCGAACGAGTGCAACACGCACGATAGGTTCTGAAGTACCATTTGAGAATGTTGCCCGCACAAGGCCGTCAGGACCAATATCAATACCGGTTAACCGACCCACCGGCAAACCATCTTGTTCTAGTGACGTCACTTCAAAGGCCGAAGCAAACTGAGTGGGTTCTTCTGGCGTTTGTCCACCGACGGAAAAGTTTAAGTCAATGCCAATACGCTGTGTAACATCTGAACCATTCGCTAAGATCGTTCCACCCAGCTCTGCAGTCAGTAATTTATTCGCCTGTGGCGCAACTGGCGCCAAGTTGTCCGCACCGAGCACGGCTAAAAATTCACCGCCAGACGTAAAGGTTAAGCGTGCAGCCGATACGGCATTGGCGCCGTTCCCCGCAACATTAACCGCAGCACCAGGCAATACTTCATTCCCGTTAGTATCGCTTTGATTAACCAAAACGTCATCAACGGCAGTTACCATTAACCATTCGTTAGAGCCGGCCGCCTGATCTTTAATAAAGTAGTAAGTCATTACATGGCTATCACCTAAAGAATCATAGATGGTCACCGAGGTTGCCGCGTTATACGTCAGTGGATCAGTAGGGTCAAACGCCGTTACGTCTTTGGCTGGGTCCCCAGCGGGAAGATTAAAGCGTAAATCAACTTCAGAGGTTGGTTGCGGCGACCCCGATGAGTCAGGGATCCTCACCGGCACCGTGGTGCTCAGGGCTACCGATGCAGAGGTACCGTCAGAGTTAACAGGGAAACCAAGTAGGTTATCGCCATTCGAATTGACCACAAAATTATCTGAGTCCAATTTAAATTGGCCTGCACGGGTAAATGAAAAGTCACGGGAGTCAATCTCAGGCACAGTGGCAAAAAAACCATTCCCCGTGATAGCCAAATCCAACGCCGTATTGGTAAATTGCAAACTTCCTTGAGAAAATTGCTGTGCAACTTCTTGCGTCAAGACACCATCACCGACCTTGGTGCGCCCACCAGAGAGCAGCGATGCGGCATATACATCACCAAATTCTGCTCGTGATTCCTTAAAGCCGACGGTATTAACGTTGGCAATGTTATTCGCAGTGACGTCAAGGTCACGCTGAGCTGCGGCAACACCGCTGAGTGCTATGTTAAAAGACATACTTCTCTCCTATTAGCTGCCAATCTGAATGACATCATCTAATTTGATACTAATATCGCCATCCAGATTAAGAATGACCCCTTGACTGCTGCCAGCCAAACTTACACTAGCCACATGGCGATTAATCGCGGTAGGAATAGCGACTCCCTCACCGAACACTTCACCTTGCGCGCTCACGAAATATTCGCCGGGCGGCATTGGATTGCCGCGCAAGTCAGTTCCATCCCAATTGAATTCAATGTTACCTGGCGCTTGCGTGCCCGCATCAATTGTTTTGATCACCTCGCCAAAACTATTGGTAATAGTAATTTCAAGGTTTTGTGCGGTTCGATCGTTGACCACCACGCCAGATATGCCCTCGCCAGCAGTTGCCATGTAGCCTTTGTTATCAGCGATTAGCACATCTTGACCAATTAGACTGGAGGCCTGTAGCGCTTGATTTGAAGTCATAGAAGACGAAAAACTTTCAAATTTTTCATTTAACTTACTGATACCATCTGCGGTGGTAAATGATGTCATTTGTGCAACTAACTGATCATTATCTACCGGCTTAGTCGGATCCTGATTAGACAATTGCTCAGTCAGCAACGCGAAAAAATCTTCTTGTTTTAGGGTCTGCTCAGAACCATCAACCACAGGCACCGTTTCTTCTTGCCAATACAGCTGTGAGTTGAGACCGGTGTTTTTGATCGTATCCACAATAATTATCCTCTATTAACGGCCTTGACCAATCTGCAGAACACGACGGAACAAACGCTTAGTGGTATCAGCCACTTGTACATTGGTCTCGTAACCTTTAGATGCCGAAAGCATATTGGCCATTTCTTCCACAACGTTGACATTGGGTTTATAGATATAACCATTTTCGTCGGCCATAGGGTTGCCTGGTGCGTACTCAACTTGCAACGGCTTCTGACTTTCAACGATACCAAGCACATTAACTTTCGTTCCGGAACCCTGCTCCTGCGAGGCGCGCTGCAACTCCGCTGCAAATACAGGATGACGTGCTTTATAGGTATCCTCATAGCTGCTACTTACACTGTTAGCATTCGCAATGTTACTTGCCGTCGTATTGAGTCGAACGTTTTCTGCTGACATGCCGGTTGAGGCAATGTCCATCACTCTAAATAAGGTTGCCATTAGCCTTGACCTCCAGAACTTAGGGCTTTCTTCATACCCTTAATTTTTCCGCTTAATAGTTCAGCGGTTGCTTGGTAGCGCATACCCGCGTCTAAGAAAGCATTTCTTTCTTGTTGAATATCCACAGTATTGCCGTCTCCGGTATCCGGTTGGGTTGGTACGCGGAACTTTAAGTCCCATTGCGGTTGCATTTTGCCGTCTATGTGGTTTTCATGAGTTTTTGTTAAGTTATGCGTTTGATCGCTGCGAGCACTGCTCATGGCTTGTTTAAAATCAATCGCTCTGGACTTGTATCCTGGGGTATTCGCATTCGCCAAGTTGCCAGAAATAACTTCCATCTGCTCAGTTCTAACTTGCAGTGCTTTGTGATGAAAACCGACAAGACGGTCAAGATTTATTGCCATAACGTACTCCTACTCTGAGTTCGATACAGCAAAGGGTGTGCCAATCTAAATTAAGGTCGCTAAAAGACCCGTTTGAAATGTAAGGCTAACTGATTTTCTTTTTATAAAACAAACCATTAGGCTCTTTTTGCATCTTAAATAAGTCTGCGACCGCAGTGGCAGATTCAGACGCTCCGAGGATCAAGCTTCCATGCGGCGAGAGGCAAGCGGCAATTTGTTGCAGTATTTGCTTTTTATTTTCCGCTGAGAAATATATCAACACGTTGCGGCAAAATATGACATCAAACTTGCCCAACGCAGAATAGGAACTTAATAAATTTAAATTTCTAAACTGGGTATGACGAGCAATCTCAGGCTTAATTTTGACGATGTTGTTGGGTGCACGATCAAAATATTTCTTTTGCAGATGATCGGGCAGACCACGCAAAATTGCCATTTCATTATACTCGCCCAGAGTGGCTTGCTTGACTACGCGCTCTGAAATGTCGGTTCCAATAATTTCAAACCCACTTTTAAACGCATTGGGGCGTTTCGTTTGAAACTCCTTTACCGTCATTGCGATCGAATAGGCTTCTTGTCCGGTTGAGCACGCTGCACTCCAAATCCGCAACTTAGACACTGACTCAGAGAGCTCTGGCAAGATAGAGTTTTCTAACAATTTGAATGGATAAGCATCACGAAACCATAGCGTCTCATTGGTAGTCATTGAGTCGAGCACACGCGTGCGCAACACTCGATCGCTGCCCTGGATCGTGACATCAATGATACCGTCTAATGACAAATCAGGGTAATCATGCAACAGGCCAACAAGCCGGCTGCGCACTAGGTACTGTTTTGAGTCTCCTAGCACGATACCGGTTTCAGCTTCTAAAAAGGCACGAAACTTTTCGTAGCTGCGCGGAGAAACTTCGCGATCATTCAATGTGACTAATTTCCGCTAATCACGCAGCCATTTTTGCACGGCAGTGGCTAATTCATCAGGATGGAACTTAGCGATAAAATCGTCAGCTCCAACCTTTTGTACCATTGCCTGATTAAATACACCGCTCAGTGACGTATGCAGCACCACATTAAGCTTTTGCAACTCAGGCGTATTTTTGATTTCAGCAGTCAGGGTGTATCCATCCATCTCGGGCATTTCAATATCCGAAACCAAAACCCCTACACGATCAGTCACATCCCCCGTTTCCGCGGCTATCTCTTTCAACCGATTGAGCGCTTCAAGACCATTTTTTGCAGCTTCTATTTCTAACCCTAATGCGGTTAGCGCCTTTTTAACCTGATTTCGAGCAACCGATGAGTCGTCCGCGATAAAAATAATCTTACCTTCACTTTTACCCACATCTACATGCCCTGCAACTTCTTCACTAACATCGGTATTCAGTGGCGAAATTTCGTTCAGGATTTTTTCAACATCAAGTATTTCAATTAGCTCGTTGTCAACTTCAGTAACCGCAGTAAGGTAACTCGCCCTACCGGTGCCCTGAGGCGGTGGCATAATGGCATCCCAGTTAGTGTTGATAATACGTTCTACCGAACCAACCAAAAAGCCCTGCACTGAACGGTTATACTCTGCGATGATGATAAACGCAGTCTTTAAATCTTCAATGCGTTTACCACCTGTTGCCATGCTCAAATCGATGACTGAGATAGTTTGACCACGGATATGCGCGACACCCCGCACAAGCTGATTGAGTTTTGGCATAGATGTCAGTGGTGGGCATTGCAACACTTCTCGTACTTTAAATACGTTTATACCAAAGCGCTGACGCCCATTTAAACGGAATAGCAGTAATTCAAGCCGGTTCTGGCCTACCAATTGTGTTCGTTGATTGACCGAATCAAGAATTCCTGACATACATCACCCCTTTGTCAAATTTAGGCACGATCGTTGCGTTACAAACCATATTATCGGTTGCAAACCCATAAGGTTTAAAAATGTGCCTGTAAATTGACACATGATCAACCGGGTCGCAGGCATTATCTTTAATCATAGTCAAAATGCTGGATAGTGAACATGAAAAATTTCATTAATAGAAAAATAGTCGCAATTGCACTACTTTTCACGTCCGCGAGTCACTTTACACTTGCCGAAACCACGTTATCACTGCATCAGGTGATCGAACAACAAAGCGAATCTTTTATTCAGCGTGTGCTCGAACAGCAAGGTGCGCCTGACAACAATTCGACAATTCTGGTTGATGTATTTCCGCTTGATGAGCGAGTGAATATAGAGCCATGTGCATCTCCGTTCAGTTATGAGATTCCTGACAATGCGATGAGTAATGGTTATGCTGCGGTCAAAGTCAGCTGCCCTGAGACTGCATGGTATTTGTTTATAAATGCCAAAATTGAGTTAACTCAACCGGTTGTGGTTACTGCCGATTCCCTGAGTCCAGGGACGATCTTGACTCAACAAAACCTGCGAGTTGCCGATAAAGCGAGTAAGTCGTTGCGCTTTAGCACCTTCACCAATATTGAACAGCTTCTGGGTGCAAGAATTAAATACCGAGTACGCCCTGATCAACCAATTAAACCGAATATGGTTTGCTTTGTTTGCAAAGGTGATTTGATCACGTTGAGCGCGCGCGCTGAAGGTCTGCAAATTAGTACCAAAGGCATTGCTCAAGAAGACGGGAACGTTGGCGATACTATAGCCGTAATGAACCGAAGATCAGAAAAAATCGTCTTGGCTAAGGTTGCAGGTGTGGATCAAGCAACTGTAGAAATATAAGGATATCAGTCGGTTATAAAATAGATGCGAGAAAAAAGATTTTTTCCCTAAATTTCGTTAAAGTATTAAGGGTGCTCGCCGATAACATGACTGAGGATATAAAGGTAGTGGATTTTAATTATGGCTATTAACAACATTAACAATGGGTTGCCGAAAACGCCCATTGACAATCAGAAGGTAGCTCAGCAGCAGACTCAGAACAAAGGGAATGCCGCTCAGCAGGCTGCACAACAAGCAGTTGCGCAAAACGCACCGCGTCAAGACTCTGTGTCGCTAACTCAGTCTGCTCAGCAGCTCACGCAAGCACAGAAGAAAGGTGCGTCTGAAGCGCCAGTCAATCAAGAAAAAGTTGATCGTTTGAAGAAAGCCATTCAGAATGGTGAGTATCGTGTGAATCCAGAAGTGCTGGCTGACAAAATCGCCAAATTAGAAGGGCAGATTTTTGGCTCCAGATAATTGGTTAAATTAAAGTCAAAATATGTCTACAATCGAAGAAGCACTGACAGAACAACTCCACAACCTCAAACATCTTCAGCTTCTTCTTGAATCAGAACTGCATTTAATAAGCTCTCGCGACGCCGAGAGCTTAATTAATTTACTCGATGAAAAGCAACAAACTCTCGATGCTATTCAAGCCAAAGACGAGCAGATTAATGCACTCCATGCAGAACTCGAGAAAGCCGGTAAATTACCGTTAAGTGAAACGGCTAACGCGCACCTTGAAGAAGCTCAAACACTGCTTGAACAATGTAAGTTCCGTACGTCTATTAATCAAAAAGCGGTAGAGCAAGGCCAGCTAAAATTAGAGCATTTACGTCATTTATTGCTTGAAACCCGCGCGAAAGAATCGCTGACTTACGATCGTTCAGGTAAACCACACGGTGGTACAAAAGGTAAAGGGATCAGTGCATAACGCGACGCTTCGCAGCACTTCACCCCTTCGTAACTGTCATTATGAACTTTGTTTTAGCGCCGCAATTCGCTCTGCCAGTGGCGGGTGGCTGGCAAATATTTTTTGGATCTTGCCTGCATTAATCGCGAATGCCGCCATATTCTCAGGTATCGCAGGGGCAGCGTGGTCCCGTTGCAGCGCTGTTAATGCAGCAATCATATTGGCCTTTCCCGCAAGCGCTGCGCCACCCGCATCTGCGCGATACTCACGGTAGCGAGAAAACCACATCACAATTGCCATAGCGAGAAACCCTAAAACGATTTCAGCGACCAATGACACAATCCAAAACGCCGGGCCGTGACCACGTTCAACTTTGAAAACGACCCGGTCAACCAAATGCCCAATCACTCTTGATAGGAAAATAACAAAAGTGTTTACCACACCTTGGATCAACGCCAAGGTAACCATATCACCATTGCTCACGTGACTCACTTCATGAGCTAGAACGGCTTCGACCTCTGCTTTGTTCATGCTTTGCAATAAACCAGTACTGACAGCAACTAATGCATCGTTCTTGTTCCATCCTGTCGCGAATGCATTCGGTGACGGATGCTGAAATATACCAACTTCTGGCATTGCAATACCCGCCTGCTCAGCTTGCCTTGCAACCGTTTCCACTAACCATCGCTCTGTTTGGTTTTGGGGCTGTTGGATAACTTGCACCCGCATGCTCTTTTTCGCCATAAATTTGGATAAGAAAAGCGAAATTAGCGAACCACTGAAACCAATGACTGCGGCATAAACCAACAGTGCAGAGAGATCCAGTGAGACACCATTTTGTTGCAGGAGACCATCAATGCCTAGCAATGAAAATGTAATGCTTAACAGTGCCAAAATAGCGATATTTGTGCCGATAAATAGGGCGATGCGTAACATGTAAACACCTCAAGAGCTCACTTTATAGATATATATGGGCGTACGAGTTTTGACCCAAGAGGATTGAAATCAAAATTTTTAATAGTCAGAGTGGCGGCTGAAGTTTCCAGACTTTACTAAACATGCCTGTATTCTGCGCTATAGTCGACCTTGTGCTTAATAATACCTAACGTCTTTGATCCGCTTAGGCTTTGCGGTCGACAGATAAATGTCATAGACCTCTTTGAAATCCAGCTCCATTTCTGTTGCGTACGTATCATCACCCACGGGATAAGATTTTACCACGCGAGCGCCACGGATAACGCCTTCAACGGAAGACTGTAACTGGGTGTTAGCGAGGACAAGGTTTTTTAACGACTGATTCCCATCAACCCTTTGCCCATAAACTTGCTCTGCCAATTCGCGATAAGCTTCAAGTTTTGAGGCTTTAATTGCCATTAACACCTTGCCTGAATCAGATGACGCTTGTTGGGCATCAATTGGCGCATATCCCACAGCACGGATCACCGGATACTCATCGGGTTCGATCGTTTCCCACTCCACGTGCTTGGTAAACAGGCTTGAACAACCCGACAATAGACTGAGCATGCTCACAAGAATAATCAGCTTGATAAACCTAGTCTCTTTCACTTGCCACCTCATTTATCAGTTTAGCCGCCGCATTCCTCGGAATAATCTAGCGTTAACGTTAATCGACCGTTGGTAAAAATACTAAGCAGTATTTACGCCAATTCGGAGAAAACTAAAAAATTAGAACTCTCAACGTTTAGTTCCATATCCTCATCGCGTCCTTTCCCCCTGCGCTACGGTTATAAGTGTTGGCTGGCGGACTACCTCACACCTAGCCAAATATCGTACGTGCAGTTGCTACGACTTTACCTTATCTGATGTATTGGCACAGGCCTTGAATATGAAGTTACACAGTTACCGGAAATGGACGATTGGGTTACTTTTAAGTGCCAAAGCAGTCATTTCTTTGACACTCGGAGTTTTGTACGGTGTCAACCGTCACATTTAATATGAGGTTAATACTATGAAATCAGCAGGGTTGTATTTGTGGGTTGCGCTACGCAAAGCCACAAAGCACTATTGGAGAGTTACGCTGACTTTAGTATGCGTCACATTTATGGCATTACCGGGGCAAAGTTATGCCGCCTGGTATCAGGCCAGCGGACAAGCTGTGATCGTTGACGGAGATAAAGTAACGGCCAAACAACTGGCAACCAAAGAAGCCATCAAGCAAGCGTTACTATTCGCTGGAGCGTCAGTAACCAGTATTCAACAACTTGCCAACGGACTGTTGCAAGATGACCACTTAGAAATACGCGCACAGGGTGAAGTCAATCAACTCGAATTAATCAACGAGATCTATCACGATGATTATGTAACTGTATCCATCCGTGCTGACATTTTTCCACAACAAGTGCAGTGCAGCGCCTCATCTTATCGCAAGTCAGTGGTGACCTCGTTAATGACGATAAATACCCCAGAGCACACGCAAGACGGAAAAATTTATAAACTTTCGCTGGCAATTCCAAATAAACTTCCGCAACTCATTGCTGAACAGGCCATGCATTTGCGGTTACAACCCATTGTGCAAACACGTTACAACTGGGAGATTTCGACTCTTCAAGCCCAAGCCTTCCAACTTGCGCAAAATAACGACGCCCAATATGTATTAGCTCTCTCTGCTGACGACCTAAGCGTTGATCGACCTGCCTCTAGTTGGGCATTTTGGCAAGACACCGGAGCCCAGCGCCATTTTGTGTTGCGTGCTCGGGTTTTCGATGCCATGTCTTCGACTATTATCATGGATCAAACTTATGCCACTCAGGCGCCTTGGACTTTTGATAAGTTCACGGATGTTGATGTCTTTGGCAATGAATTTTGGGACTCACCCTACGGTAAGTCGATCATGCAGGAGCTCAACAATTTGGTCGCGGAATTAGATGAAGTTTTGAGTTGTGAACGCTCAATCGGCCGAATTTTGCAAGTCGCCAACAATCAATTGCAAATCAACCTTGGGCAACAACATGCGGTGCAACCCGGCGACGAACTGCAGATTTTCCAAACTCGCCAACTAGTTGATCCCTTTGGACAATCCTATCGCCAACATGTGTTACACCCAACACCGGTTGTGGTTCAGTCGGTATACAGTAAAACCGCTACTGTTGCCGCAGCGGATGGTTCTCTGTTGTCTGATATTCAACCAAACGACTTCGTAGTAAAACTTTAGGGGTTTTGATTTTCATTGCGCTGCCGCATAATACTGCGTGCAGCGTCCCCATAGTTTAACCGGATAAAACAAGAGCCTCCTAAGCTTTAGATCTGCGTTCGAGTCGCGGTGGGGACGCCATTCAATCTACCCGTGCATATCTTCTAGTGCTTTGCCTTTGGTTTCAAACACCAAGCGCGCTACAAAGACTATTGAAATGGCAGAGCACACCGCATAGAAACCATAGGCACCGGTCAGTCCTATCCCCACGAGCATGATCGGGAATGTCATTGTGATCAAGAAGTTACTACCCCACTGCGCTAACCCCGCAACCGCTAAACCAGAACCACGCAATTGATTGGGAAACATTTCACCTAGCAAGACCCACATGACGGGTCCCCAAGAAAAGTTAAACAACATCACATAGGCATTCGCAGCGAGCAACGCAAGAGTGCCGTAATCACCCAGCGCTAGACTACCATCGGCAAGTGTTTGCGCATTGGCAAATGCAAAGACCATCAGCGCTAACGTTAAGGTCATACCTACTGAACCAATCATAAGAATGGGTTTACGACCTATCTTATCGATTAACAGAATAGTGGCTACACAAGCAGCGATACTAACGCCACCACTGAGTATATTTATCAGCAACGCATCTGATTCAGAGAAACCAACCGCCTGCCACAAGACCGCACCATAATAAAACACCACATTAATGCCGACTAATTGTTGAAAGGTTGCTAAACCAATGCCCACCCAAACGATTCGACGCACCTTACCCACACTGGGATCGATTAGGTCTCTGAGTTTAGGCTGCTGTTGCTGCTCAACGGTTTGATTGATTTGCGCATACAAGGCTTCACTACGAGCCCCGTAAAGGCGTTGTAAAACCGCCTTTGCCTTATCGGTAGCCCCAGACATAACCAAGAAGCGAGGACTTTCTGGGATCAGTAATAAGCCGACGTAGAATAACGCTGCCGGTAACATTTCAACCCAGAACATCCAACGCCATGCCGCATACCCTAGGGCCAATTCTTGCGTTGAACCACCCGCCAAATCTGCGATGAAATAGTTGCTGACAAACGCAATAAATAATCCACATATAATGGCAATCTGTTGTAACGTCGCCAACTTACCACGAATGGCTGCGGGAGCAATTTCGCTTATATATGCTGGCGTCATCACTGATGCTGCACCGACAGCAAAACCGCCTAAGATCCGGTAAAGCACAAAACTCAATGAACTGTCAGCAATACCCGATCCCCACGCGCTGAGGAGGAAAAATATCGCTGCCACCAAAAGCATTTTCCGCCGCCCATAGCGATCCGCTAAGCGACCGGCCAAAAATGCCCCAGCAGCGCAACCCAATAGCATGCTTGCAACATTAAAGCCGGTTGCAATACTTTCAGACTGAAACGCTTGTTGCAATCCATCGACGGTACCATTGATAACGCCACTATCAAAACCGAATAAGAATCCACCCAGAGTGGCAATAATGCTGATTAAAATAATAAAACCGAGATTATCTTGTACGTTGGGATCGTGCATGTTTACCCTTATATTAGTTGAGTCGCTATACAGACCAGCAAACTTTATCGTTGGATCAAACGTAGCAACACAATAACGAACTATCATTCACTTGCACAGATAAAATACAGGGTAATTTTCACTTGCATCCAAACAACCAAGAAAACCTTTCCTTTGCTGAAGCGTTGGGCGATTCTCTTGAAGAGATTAAGCCCTTAAGTCAAGGCGATACGGCCGCGGCTACTGTGCGTCAACAACGTCGCAGTAATGAGCTACTTAGCAAACAATTAAAGCGAGCCGCACTTGCGCAAGTAGATAGTAATGATAACAATCCATTGAGTGTTTCACTCCGCCAGGCGATCAAGCCAGATGACATGCTTAGCTTCAAGCGTTCGGGTATTCAGGACGGTGTATTCAAAAACCTGCGCTTGGGCAAATACTCGCTTGAGGGTGTGATTGATCTCCGGCAGCGAAGGATGGAGGACGTTCGCTCACACTTGTATCAAGAGGTCGTTCGGTTACATCAATTGGGGGTACGAGCAATTTTGGTGAAACATGGTCGTGGTGCACAAAGCCACCCTATTCCCGCACTTTGCAAAAGTTACGTTAATCAATGGTTAGCCGAACTTAATGAAGTTATTGCATTCCATTCAGCGCAACCTCGGCATGGCGGATTGGCAGCCACCTATGTATTACTCAAGAAGCATCCTGAACAAAAACTTATAAACCGGGAACGACAGCAGAAACGGATATAATTGTTATTCTATTGCGCACTCAGATTGAACTGGAATTAAAATGGGTGAGGCTGCACTATTCTCGTGAGAACGAGCTGACGTACTGAAAACTGCCATCACTATCATTGCGGCGACAGCTATCGCGACGCCAGTGAGGCCAAAACCTTTGCTTGAACGATTCATTTTCGTCTCTTATTGTTACGAATTAACGACTAACATTACCAACGGCAACTTACAACTTTGCATCCGAGCGCACGTTCCTTAGTTTTTCTATGTTAGAACAAACGCTTATGAAAAAACAACCATAGCGTGACATTTTTTTGACAAAATCATCAAAAAAATGTCACTTTTCTGGTTTTCAGGGCTTTTTTACGGATTATCCTACAAATTTACGCGCATTTCGGAACATACGCATCCAAGCGCTGTCTTCTTGCCAGTCGTCAGGATGCCAAGAGTTGGCTACTGTTCTAAATACACGCTCTGGGTGTGGCATCATAATTGTTGCGCGACCATCGGCACTGGTAAATGCCGTCGCCCCGAGTGGCGACCCGTTGGGATTTGCAGGATATTGTTCTGTCGGTTTACCGTAATTGTCTACGTAACGTGCGCTCAATTGCTGCTGCTTTTGCAATTCTGCCAGTGCAGAATCCGTGGCAAATTCAGCCCTTCCCTCACCATGTGAAACAGCGATTGGCATGCGAGAGCCCGTCATCTGGTCAAAGAAAATTGATCTAGACTCAAGAATTTCGACCATTGAGAAGCGTGCTTCAAAACGTTCAGAACGGTTGGTAACGAAATGTGGCCACAAATCCGCTCCTGGGATCAATGCCTTTAGGTTTGAAAGCATCTGACATCCGTTACACACCCCAAGCGAGAAGGTATCTTTGCGGGCAAAAAACTGTGCAAAAGCATCACGCGCTTGAGCGTTGAACAAAATAGACTTCGCCCAGCCTTCACCAGCACCAAGTACATCACCATAGCTAAAACCGCCACAGGCAACTAACCCTTTAAAATTAGCCAGATCAACTCGGCCAGCCAGAACATCGCTCATGTGGACATCGGCAGCTGCAAAACCTGCACGCGTAAACGCTGCAGCCATTTCAACATGTGAATTCACTCCCTGCTCACGTAACACTGCAAGTTGCGGTCGAACGCCTGTAAGAATGTAAGGAGCCGCAACGTCTTCATTAATATCGTATGTCAAAGCAGCATGTAATCCCGGATCATTAGCATCGGTTTTTATGGCTAATTCTTCTTCTGCGCAGGTAGGATTGTCTCTCAGTTTCTGCATCTCATGGGTAGTGCTCGCCCAAAGTTTACGGAAGTATCCGCGTGATTTGTCTAATACCACATGACCTTGCTGACTGAACCTAATGTGATCATCGGTATTCAATGAACCAATCTCAATGACAGCATCAGCTAAACCATGAGCCGCAAATAACTCCATAACCGCAACGCGATCGTCGGATTTAACTTGCACCACGGCACCGATTTCCTCATTGAATAACCAATTTACGGCACGTTGATTTGCTGGAATATTGATATCAATACCAACATGACCAGCAAAAGCCATCTCTGCAAGCGTTGTAAACAAACCACCATCAGAGCGATCGTGGTAGGCCAACGCCAATTGTTGTTCAACCACAGCCTGCATTGCATTGAAAAAACCAGCCAGGCGAGTTGGGTCGTCAACATCTGCTGGTGTATCCCCCAATTCACCATACACTTGCGCAAGGCAGCTCGCGCCTAAACGCTGCTGTCCTGCGCTGGGGTCGATAAATAATAGTGTCGTCTCGCCAAACTCAGTGCGCAATTGCGGCGTCAATGTTTTACGCACGTCTTTGACCGCACCGAAAGCAGATATGATTAATGAAAGCGGTGCCGTCACCGCCTTACTTTCACCATTCTCTTGCCACTGGGTTTTCATCGACATTGAATCTTTACCCACGGGTATAGTTAGCCCTAAGGCCGGACAAAGCTCTTCACCTACAGCCTTGACCGCTGCGTAAAGTCCCGCATCTTCCCCAGGGTGACCAGCAGCTGCCATCCAGTTTGCAGACAGCTTTATGCGTTTGATATCACCAATGTTACTGGCGGCAATATTTGTAAGTGCTTCTGCCACCGCCATGCGTGCAGAGGCCCCATGGTTTAGTAACGCGATTGGGGTGCGCTCCCCCATTGCCATCGATTCACCGTGATAAGTATCTAAAGCGCTGGTAGTTACAGCCACATCAGCCACAGGAATTTGCCACGGCCCGACCATTTGATCGCGCGCCACCATGCCAGTCACCGTGCGATCACCAATGGTTATTAGAAAGGTTTTTTCAGCAATCGTCGGTAATTGTAATAAGCGCTCTGCCGCATCTGAAAGATCAATATCACTGACATCAAACGCCTTTGGCTGGACTTGCGCTGACTGCACGTCACGATGCATTTTGGGTGGCTTACCCAGTAATACTGACAACGGCATATCGATAGGATTGTTGTTAAAGTGTGCATCGCTTAGCGTCAAATGACGAGACTCAGTGGCTTCACCCACAATCGCATACGGCGCGCGCTCACGGGCACAAATTTGCTCAAACAATTCGAGGTTTTCTGGCGCTACTGCCAACACGTAACGCTCTTGCGACTCATTACACCAAATTTCCAATGGCGACATACCAGGCTCATCACTCGCAACATTGCGCAGCTCAAAGCGGCCACCACGCTCACCGTCATTGACCAGTTCGGGAAAAGCGTTAGACAAACCACCAGCACCAACATCATGAATAAACTGGATCGGATTGCCTTCACCTAACTGCCAACATTTATCAATAACTTCTTGGCAACGGCGTTCCATCTCAGGATTGTCACGCTGTACCGAGGCAAAATCGAGATCTTCACTTGACTGACCAGAAGCCATTGACGAGGCAGCCCCCCCGCCCAAACCAATGTTCATGGCAGGCCCACCCAGAGCGATCAATTTTGCTCCGACCGTAATTTCTCCTTTCTGAGTATGCTGGCGACGAATATTGCCCAAGCCCCCAGCAATCATAATGGGTTTATGATAGCCACGGACTTCCTCGCCATTAAAGCTATTTACCGTTTGCTCATACGTTCTGAAGTAACCCAGGAGATTAGGACGGCCAAACTCGTTGTTAAACGCGGCGCCACCCAATGGGCCATCCAGCATAATATCTAACGCACTCACAATTCGCGCAGGCTTGCCATAAGGTTTTTCCCACGGCTGACTTAAATCAGGTAATTGCAAATTGGATACACTAAAACCCACTAAGCCGGCTTTCGGCTTTGAGCCTCGACCGGTTGCACCTTCATCACGAATTTCGCCACCCGAACCCGTTGCTGCGCCGGCAAACGGTGAAATTGCTGTTGGATGGTTATGCGTTTCAACTTTCATTAAAATATCAATATTTTCATGATGGAAACTGTACTCATGGGTATTAACATCAGGAAAAAACCGACCCGCTTCCCAGCCATGCATGACTGCAGCATTGTCTTTATACGCTGAAGTCACAAAATCAGGATGTGTCTCATAGGTATTTTTAATCATCTTGAACAGCGATTTTCTTTGCTGTTCGCCATCAATAGTCCAATCGGCATTAAAGATTTTATGTCGACAGTGCTCTGAGTTTGCTTGTGCAAACATATACAGTTCAATGTCATTAGGATTGCGCCCCAAGTCCGTGAAGCTAGCAAAAAGATAATCAATCTCGTCATCAGCCAAAGCTAGACCCATGTCAACATTCGCTTGCTCAAGCGCTTGTTTCCCCTGCCCTAAGATATCTATACTTTTCAATGGCGCAGGTTGGGCGGTTTGAAATAGCGCAGCAGCATCATCGATATCCGCGTGCACGGTTTCCGTCATACGGTCATGTAATTCTCGCTTAACAACATCACGTTGTTCAGCTGTAAGGTACTCTTCTGTAACCACATAGTATGCACAACCGCGTTCAATACGAGTCACCTCGGTAAGGCCACAATTGTGTGCGATGTCAGTTGCCTTGGAGGCCCATGGCGAAATGGTGCCCACTCTAGGGGTCACGAAAAATAGTTCACCTGCACGATCGATTTCCGCATTCTTAGGACCGTACACCAGCAATTGCTTAAGGATTTGCTGTTTCTCCTCAGTCAAATCATTAGCAACCTCGACTAAATGCACCCATTCGGTGCTTAAAGATGTTACATTGATACCGAGGTGAGCAAGTTGCTGAATGATTTTTTGCAACCTAAAATCGGAAAGTGCTGGAGCGCCGTGCAGTACTAACATACAGTGGTTTCTCTGACAGTTTTGGTGCAAATCAGGCTAGCTAAATAGCCCAAATATGCCGCCGTTGGTGATAACGAGTAAAGTAGGCGCGGAGTATAGCCGATAAGGCGTTTGTTGATAAGAGTGAAGTCGCAAAGGATAGAAAAAAGATTAATGCAACATTTAGTCGTTAAGCACAGGTTATTGCTCGTGATAAGCGTTTTACTGCTTGTCATATCAGCGTGTGCAGAACCACCAAATGTGTCTTCTCTGCAACGGATCTTAAATGCTGGAGTGCTTAAGGTTGGCACTAATTATGGGCGAACCACATATTATAATGGCGTTTCAGGAAAAGAGGGATTCGAGTACGAACTCGCTAAAGGCTTTGCAGACTACCTTGGCGTTGAATTAGAAGTATTTCCCTACTATTCCATCGACGACCTTTTCCCACAGCTAGCTAATAACCATATTGATATTGTTGCTGCCGGTATCTCCATGACCCCTCGACGTTTACAACAATTTGGTTTTGGTCCAGCGTATCAAGATGTCAGTCAAAAATTGGTCTACCTACAGGGGAATACGCGCCCACGCAATGTGGCTCAGCTGGATGGTGAACTAGTCGTAGTCCAAGGTAGCAGTCATGCAGAAACATTAGCTGAGTTGGATTTACCTGATACGCTGCAATGGCAGCAAACCGACGAGCGCGACGCTGAAGAGTTACTCGAGCTCGTGGCGCAGGGATTGCTGGACTATACCATCGCGGACTCAAATATCTTGGCTATCGTGAGGCGCCGCTACCCGCAGATCAGTATTGGTTTTACCATTGCTCCAGAACAAGGGATCGGATGGGCGATCAATGATGATGGTGATGACGCATTGCGCGCTGCCATGATTGATTACTTTGGCACCATTCGCGATAACGGGACGTTCACCGTATTAGAAGACAAATACTTTGGGCACGTGCAAAACTTTGATTATGTTGATACACGCGAGTTTATTCGTGCCGCAGAGGATATCCTGCCGCCGCTAAAACCCTTATTTCAGCAGTACGCGGGTAATTTAGATTGGCGTTTGTTAGCCGCCATGAGTTATCAAGAAAGCCACTGGCAAGCAGACGCAACCTCACCCACTGGCGTACGAGGTTTAATGATGCTGACACTAGCCACAGCTGAGGATATGGGCGTTGATTCGCGACTTGATCCAGAACAAAGTATTCGCGGTGGCGCGCAGTATTTCGCCAGTTTACTGCGGCGCGTTCCAGCACGGATCCAAGAGCCCGATAAGACTTGGTTGGCGTTAGCTGCTTACAATGTGGGCTTAGGTCATTTGGAAGATGCCCGCGTGTTAACTCAGCGCGCCGGTGGTAATCCAGACATGTGGGTCGATGTTAAGCAACACCTGCCATTACTGCGGCAGAAAAAATACTACAAGACAACGCGTTATGGATATGCGCGCGGTGACGAAGCGGTAAACTATGTCGATAATATTCGCCGTTATTACGACACACTCGTATGGTTAGAACAACATCAAGACGACAAGATCGAGCCCCCCACCTCAGACGAACTTGCCAAGAACACCACCGCGCAGTAAGGGCTAGAGCTATCTTTTATGCCCAACGGCATCCAACTGCACTGCAGTCATCTGTCATGAGACTGTAATGAATCCCCCCCATAGTAGAAAGAACTTAATCAGCTGAATACGGTCTTAACCTTAAGCCTGATAGGCAAACTTGAAAATGTTCGAGTGAAGTCTTATGTAGAGGTTGAAGAAGAATGACCAAAAACGAGAATAAATAAGGAGGTTTTCATTCTATGCGCAGAAACAAACCGTTAAAACGCAGATCACTGCAGAGCAATACCAATCGCCGTTTGCAAATGTTTAAACGGATGCGGAAAAAAATCTTACACCGTCGGCGCGAATTTGTGCGCGCTGAGCTTGTACAGCAGTGGTCAATCGCCTGTTAAAGTCGTTCGCATTTGCTGTCTAAGTGCTTTCTGTTGTTGGCGGCGTTCGCGAAAAAAATCGGATAACAGCGCACTGCACTCACTTTCGAGTACGCCTCCAAGTACGCTTATTTGATGATTCAATCGGCTATCTCGCGTAATATCCATAAGGCTACCTGCGCTTCCAGTTTTGCGATCGAACGCACCAAAAACCAAGTGTGTAATCCGTGCATGAACCATCAAGCCAGCACACATTGGGCAAGGCTCTAAAGTGACATATACCGAGGTATCAGGAATGCGGTAATTGCGTAAATGCCGCGCGGCCTGTTGGATAGCCATGACTTCGGCATGGGCGGCGGGGTTATGGCTTTGAATGGGTTGATTCCAGCCTTCCCCTATTAATTGATTGTTTTTAACCACAACAGCACCCACCGGGACCTCACCAAGATCCCGAGCACGATGCGCTAATTGTAATGCTTTTTGCATCCAATATTGGTGGTCATTTTCTTCAATCATTAGTCAATTTTGCCAAATCTTTATAGCCATTTTTACCACATCTCGCAATAAAAAACATAACCGCATGTTTTTATTGGATTTTATTTGTGGTAAGCGTTTTGCAAATTAAACATCAGTATTGTCTAATCTGCGCACCATAGCATGAAGCGGAATTGGGCAAAATACTCGTTAACCACTAAACTGTAATTATTCGATGACGAGGGAATATCTCATGAACATGACTGCCATAGCGATTGTTGCAATTATATGCTGGACTATTGTTTCTTTGACCGGAGCAAAGAAAACTAAGAAAAAGGAGAAACAAGATGAATCAACTATCGCTGAAAATGCAGAGTTAAGAGCCAAATTAGACGCTATGCAGGAACGCATCGAAGTGCTAGAGCGTATAGTCACTGATGAGAAATATGACTTAAATCGTCAATTTGAAAATCTGCGTAAAGATTCGGATAGAGCAGCATAACGTAAAACTCTGCGCCCGCAGCGACAGAAATCACGCATGCCATCCCGATCCTAGTCGGGATGGGCTAAGAGAATAGTGACTCTGGTTATCCCCCTTCCAAAATAAATCGCTCAGCCCGTTCCACACGACGCGGCTTGCCTGCCACAATTAGTACATCACCCGCTTGTACTACCGTGTCTTGGTCTGGCCTCTCATACTCAGTTTGCTCGCGCCGCAAACCACGTAAAGTCACTCTGATGCGGGATAAATCTAATTCTGCAAGGGTTTTACCGTTGGCGTATGCGTCAGGAGCCACGATAACAGGGTGTAAGAATTCCAGTTTATCCTGCGTGTTAGGGTTAATTTCAGTGGTTTCGCCAGGGTAGAAGCCATGCATATGGTCATAGCGCCCCTTACGTTCAGCCCGCACCCGTTTGAGGATCCGCGACATCGGCACCCCTGAATAGTGCAATAACTGGGAAATGAGCATTAAGCTACCCTCTTGCAACTCTGGCACCACCTGTGTCGCCCCAGCATCATACAGTACGCTTAGTTGCTTATCTTTGCGCGTTCGCACAATGGTTGTAATGTCGGGTTGCAGCTGCTTCGTAACGGCAATTAGCTTTTTCGCTTTATCGGGTTGGTCAAAGGTGATCAATACCAATTTAGCCTGCGCTAAACCTGCGCTTATCAAAATATCTTTTTGGGTAGCATCACCAAAAATAATCGGTTCGCCTGCCGCTCGGCTTTCTTGTACACGAATAGGATCAAAGTCCACGGCAATATACTTGATCCCTTCCAATTTAAGCATACGCGCACTGCTTTGCCCCACCCGACCAAAGCCAATAATTATGACATGGTTGCTAACACCATCAATTAAGTAATTAGTGTCGCCATTGCTATTCAGTGAAGAAACCAAATTCCGTTGACTCAGCCGCATGGCAATGGCCATACTTTTATCGATAAGAAATGGCGTCACTGCCATACTTAAAATACCCACACTGACTAAAAATGATGCGACTTCACTCGAGATTACTTGATGACTAACGGCTAAGGTGGCTAACACAAAACTGAATTCGCCCATTTGACATAACTTAATTGCCGCAGCCCAACTATCCCGAGATGCAACGTTAAAAACCCAAGACGCCAACTGCATGAGGAGTACCTTCAATACCAGCATTGCAGCTGTAGCAAGCAGAATCCAATGCCACTGAGAAAGTAGAAAACTCAGATTGAGCTGCATCCCAACCGTGACAAAAAAGAGCCCCATCAGCATATCCCTGAACGGACGGATATCGGCTTCTAATTGATAACGGTATTGGCTTTCACTCAGCATCATGCCGGCTAAAAAGGCCCCTAGTGCCATTGAAAGCCCAAACCAATAAGTCAAACCCGCAGCTAACAGTGCGACAACGATAGTGGTTAAAACAAACAGCTCATCCGTGCGGACTTGAGCGATTTCGCGGAATAAACGTGGCAAACCCCACTTGCCGACAGACATGAGAATAAATACAACCACGACACCTTTGAGTAGTGCTAACGACATTGCAATCGCGAATCCGCCTTCTGCAGGCTCGGACATTAATGGAATCGCTATCAGAAAGGGAACAACTGCCAAATCCTGAAACAAGAGTACACTTATCGCCAATTGCGTACGCTGGTTATGTAAGATCCCCATCTCTGCCACCTGCTTGATGACTATTGCCGTAGATGACAGTGCGATCATACCGCCAATCACAACCGCGGCATTCAGTTCGAGACCAAAACCAAGGGCGATGAGACTACAGGCAATTGTGGTCAAGCCTACCTGTCCAATACCCACCCCAAACACCATATGTCGCATGGCCACTAATTTGGGTAAAGAAAACTCAAGCCCCAACGAAAATAGTAAGAAGACAATACCGATCTCGGCTAACAAATGCATTTGCTCAGGGTGAGTGAACAAAGCAATCCCATTAGGCCCAGCAATAAGACCCGCGACCAAATAGGACAAAATCGGTGGTAAACCAACACGCTTAAGTAACCAAATAAGGACTACCGCAATGACCATCAAGACAATTACATTGATAAATTCAGAGGTCAAAACGGAGCTCCTTTTTTGGTTTGGCGCAGTTCTTGCTGAGTATTATTTGTGTCAACGTCAAGGCCGAGGTTAGTCAAATTGCTGACACCATAAGCCTATTGCATTGCCTGGACTAACACAATTGTAAATACCTATTTTGGAGTTAGCTGTGGATTTTACCTATTCTTCTATTCTCGAACGTACAGATGGACTTGAGGCCAACCCTTTTAGCTCCACGCTGAGTATTGAGCAGGACTATGCACAACCATTAACTCATGCAATTGAGTACACGGCCTTTCTCAACCTCATGCTGGCGACCATTGAACTCGACGAACTCTGCGAAAATTATTATCAATATCTCGGTGGGAAATTGCCGCTAAAACGGCTAGTTTTCACCCAAGAACACAAGGTACATAGCTGGGGCACGCAGGGACATCAGCTGATTGACATTGTATTGCCGTGCGCAGCCAAAGCGAAACATACCGATACTAAGGTGACGGCAATCCAGTATTCCTTTGTGCGCCGACTCAGTATCAGCGAACAGCAGGTGTTACATGATTTACATACCCACTTCTGTATTCCCTTAGGCCATGCCCTCGCCTATCAGCGTTTGCTTGATCAAGCGACGACGGACTCTCTGACGGGTTTGACTAACCGTGCCGGGTTCGATCAACAATTGCAACGAGCATTCAGTCAATTTGAGCGCCACGGCTTGGCCTTCGGCCTACTGGTTGTTGACCTTGATAATTTCAAACAGGTCAATGATACCCATGGTCATTTGCAAGGTGACAAGGTGTTACAAGAGGTCGCTGAACAATTGCGGGCATCATTGCGTGATGAAGATTTACCCTTCCGCTTTGGTGGTGACGAATTCTGTTGCTTGATTAATGCAGCGGATGACCAGCAATTGGAGCGAGTGGGAAAACGGATCCTAGATGCCATACGTCAATCTGCGCTACTGCGAGGACATGACATCACTGCCAGCATTGGTGGCGCTATTGCTACCGTCAGGGATAATTTAGAATCGTTGTTTTATAAAGCTGACCAAGCTGTATACCGGGTAAAAGCCCAGCATAAAAACGGCGTCAACATAGCGGCATAATTAAGCTAGTCAAAGGATGCTACACGTGCATGCACATGCACCGTATTCGCATCAATTAGCACTGCCAATAATTGTTGATTGGCAAATACCCCAAGTACCGAACTGCGATGCCATGTCGGTATTTCCCATTCCTTAAACCAAACTTTCAGCGGTTTGGCTTTCTGCTGGGCATTCAACGTAAAATAATGCTCACTAATGTTGTTGCGAATGCAAAGTTGTGTGTCCTCACGCGCCGTTACGTGTGGCATGCTGAGCTCCAAACTTACTCCTGTGCCCGCAGTTAACGCAAGTGCATTGGATAACCACTTAATGTGCCAACTAAAACTCAGGCCGAGGGCATCAAACGCAGCTATCTGTATCTCATCGGTACAGACCACATTGCATTCTAAGGCCTTATATGGCGTTGCGAATGCAAACAACTTATCTTTAAACACGCGGACTTCATTGCTACCCCATGTCACCCGCCCCTGGCTATCGTTTGAGACTAAAAGTAACTGTTGAATTTGCTGAAGTATTGCCTGACTAGGCAAAACAATCTTGTGCTGCTGTAACCAATAGCGCAATAAGTTATTAGCAAGATGGTGTGGTAATGCAGTGAGCTTAGTGCGTGACAACGCGCCACCAGCACAACTCGACTCTGCCAGTTTTTCCGCGAGTAAAAATTCAAGACTTTGTTGCTGCTCGGCACATAGTTGAGATGTACGAAGCATTGCGACTTGCATCCCCTCCCAGCGTTTTTGCCAATGGCCGGCCATAATGGGAAACAAACCATTACGGATAAAGTTGCGGTCAAAGCATGAGTTTTGATTAGATTCATCCTCGACCCAAGTCAAATCCCGTTGTGCAGCGTAATCTTCCAGTTCGGTCCGACTAACAGACAGAAAGGGGCGCCCGAGAAAAAATGTCTGCTCACCCACTGTGCGCTTGCTCATGGCTTGCATACCAGCTAGTCCCTTGGGGCCGCTGCCACGCAAAAATCGCATCATGAGCGTTTCTATTTGGTCGTTGCGGTGATGCGCCAGTAACAACAAGCCATGCTGCTTCACTTGTTTCGCAAATACGCTGTAGCGTGCCTGTCGAGCTACATCTTCAAGACTTTTACGGGGCTGACGTTGAACACTTACAGATTCCACAGTCACAGCTAAAGCATGAGCGTTAGCCAACTCAACTACGTGCTGCTGCCAGTCATTAGAATGCCGACTAAGTTGATGGTTTACGTGGATAATATGGAGCGTCAGGTCACGCGCTTTAGCCCAAGGAACAGCCACTTCAAGCAAGGCGACACTGTCTAATCCTCCAGAACACCCCAGCCATATCGACTCGACCGGTGTTGCGCTAGGCAGTTGCTCTAGGTAGGCGGTATAGACGCCTTCAAGGCTAGCATGAAGGCGTTGAGAAATTGAAAGCTTAGCAGTATCCAAATGACATTAATCGCTCATAGCGTTGCTCGAGCAACTCATCAGTCGACAATTCTTGCAACTGCGCCAGTTGTTGCTTAATGGTGGCCTTCAAGTTCGCCGCGGCACCATCAAAATCGCGATGAGCTCCGCCTAATGGTTCATCAATAATGGTATTGATCAAACCCAGTTCATGGATCTGTTGTGCGCTTACCCCCATCGCCTCAGCAGCGATGGGCGCTTTTTCTGCACTTTTCCAGAGAATTGATGCACAGCCTTCCGGAGAGATAACTGAATAGGTGCTGTACTGCAACATGTTCACTCGGTCGCCTACACCGATCGCCAATGCGCCACCTGAACCGCCTTCACCAATAACCGTGCAAATAACCGGCACTTTAAGTTCAGCCATTTCCTTTAGATTTCTAGCAATGGCTTCACTTTGGCCACGTTCTTCAGCGCCAACACCAGGGTATGCACCTGGGGTGTCAATGAAGGTAATGATGGGTAAACCAAAACGCTCAGCCAACTTCATTAAACGCAATGCTTTACGATAGCCTTCAGGTTTTGGCATACCAAAGTTGCGTTTGATTTTTTCTTTAGTATCACGTCCTTTCTGGTGCCCTATGATCATGATCGGCTGTCCGTCAAAATCTGCTAGTCCACCAACGATCGCTTTGTCATCCGCATAGGCACGATCGCCCGCAAGTTCCTGAAAGTCACTAAATAAGCGATTGATATAATCTTGGGTATAAGGGCGGTTGGGATGACGGGCAATTTGCGAAATCTGCCAAGCGCCTAAGTTGGAGAAAATCTTCTTCGTTTGCTCTACATTTTTTTCTTGTAAGCGTGTGATTTCCTCTTCAATACTAACGTCAAATTCGCCGTCCTGATTGACTAACTGCAACTCTTTTATTTTTGCCTCTAGTTCGGCAATAGGTTGCTCAAAATCCAAAAAATGTGAGTTCATTCCAAATCCTGTTTTATCGTCGCGTCGTTAGCCTGAGCCAATTACCGAAACTCCAGTGCAATAGACGATTCGCCTAAACACTGCTTGAGTTCATGCAGTAACTGATCGTCTGGCGTGACATACCAGTCGGCACCACAAGCAACCGTGACCTCTACGTCAGGGTGGTGCACCATAAAGTGGACTGGACAACTGCCGCCACGATAGTTATCTAATATCTTATGTAGTGTAGACACTGCGTCGAAATTACACCACTCGGTAGCAACTTGCAGCGATATCGCGCCCAAATTCGTTTCTCTGGCAGCAACGATATCCATTACGTCTCTGGCAGTAATTGTATTGCCCCCAGAGAATTCATCAAAGCTGACCTGTCCTTTTACCAGCAATATTTTGTCATTTTCCAGCATAGATTCGTATTGTTCATACATATCGGGGAAAAATCTAACATCCATGCGGGCACTTTTATCATCTAAAGTGACAATTGCCCAGCGTTTGCCCTTTTTATTGGTCATCACGCGCACCCCCAACACCAAGCCGACCGCTGATGCGACAGCGTCTCTGCCGGTGGGTTTTAAATCGACCAAGCGACCATCGGTATAATGCGAAAGTTCTTCAATGTACTGATTAATGGGGTGACCCGTGAGATACAAACCGAGGGTTTCCTTTTCCCCTTCCAGCCAAATCTTTTCAGACCACTGTGGCACATCTGCAAAGGCTTGCTTCACATCATCTGGCTCAGTGGTCAACAAGCCAAACATATCTGACTGACCGTAAGACTCAGCACGTGCATGTTGATCTGCTGCCGCCAATGCCTCTGGCAAAGAAGCCATAATGGCTGCGCGGTGCGGTCCGAGATTATCCATAGCGCCAGATAATACCAATTTCTCCAGCACCCGACGATTCACCTTTTTAATATCGACCTTGGCACAAAAATCAAATAGGTCAGTGAAGCGCCCATGTTTCTCGCGTGCTGCAATAATCGCTTCAATCGGGCCTTCGCCTACGCCCTTGATCGCGCCGATGCCGTAAACAATCCGGCCTTCTGGATCAACCGTAAATTTGTAGCGACCACTGTTTAAGTCGGGTGGTAAGAGCGTCAAGCCCATGCGATTACACTCATCGACTAAGGTCACGATCTTATCGGTATTATCCATATCCGCCGACATGACTGCAGCCATAAACTGAGCAGGATAATGCGCTTTTAACCATAAGGTTTGGTAGGACACTAAGGCATAAGCGGCAGAGTGTGATTTGTTAAACCCGTACCCAGCGAACTTTTCCACCAAATCGAAGATTTTCATCGCCAAGTCTGGGTCAATGTTATTGTTCTTAGCGCCCTCAGCGAAAACCTCACGTTGCTTAGCCATTTCTTCCGGCTTTTTCTTACCCATAGCACGACGTAACAAGTCCGCGCCCCCCAGACTATAACCCGCCATTTCCTGCGCAATCTGCATGACCTGTTCTTGATAAAGAATAATCCCATAGGTTGGCTCTAGGATTGGCTGCAAACACTCGTGTTGGTAGTTTTCATCTGGGTAGGAAATCGCCTCACGGCCATGCTTACGATCAATAAAATTATCAACCATACCCGATTGCAGAGGCCCTGGTCTGAACAATGCGACCAAAGCGATAATATCTTCAAAACAGTCGGGCCGAAGGCGCTTTATCAGGTCTTTCATGCCGCGGGATTCAAGCTGGAATACTGCGGTGGTTTCAGCCCGCTGCAACATATCAAAGCTGGTTTTATCGACTAATGGTATGGCGCTGATATCAATTTTCTGACCATCGACTTCGCCGATCATTTCGATCGCCCATTGAATGATGGTAAGGGTTCTAAGACCGAGGAAATCAAACTTTACCAAACCCGCTGTTTCAACATCGTTCTTATCAAACTGAGTGACCGGATTATTGCCCTCGTCATCGCAGTACAGTGGCGCAAAATCGGTAATTTTAGTTGGTGCGATTACAACCCCACCCGCATGCTTACCGGCATTCCGCGTGACTCCCTCAAGCACACGCGCCATGGTCATGAGTTCAGCGACTTCATCATCACTCGCCTCTAACTCACCCAGACGCGGTTCAACATCAAACGCTTTAGCCAGCGTCATGCCTGGGTCTGATGGGATCAACTTACTGATCCGGTCAACAAAACCATACGGATGTCCCAGCACCCGACCAACATCGCGCACCACTGCCTTCGCAGCCATCGTACCGAAAGTAATGATCTGCGATACCGCTTCACGACCATACATTTGCGCCACATGGTCAATAACTTCATCGCGACGGTCCATGCAAAAATCCACATCAAAGTCCGGCATCGATACCCGCTCTGGATTAAGGAATCGTTCGAAAAGCAAATCAAATTCAAGGGGATCGAGGTCAGTAATTGATAAGGCATAGGCGACTAACGAGCCCGCACCCGAACCACGGCCTGGCCCGACCGGAATATCATGGTCCTTGCTCCACTGAATAAACTCCATCACGATCAGGAAGTAGCCGGGGAATCCCATCTGATTGATAACGTCTAATTCAATCTGCAAACGTTCATCGTACTCGGGGCGTTTCTGTAGGCGCTCTTGCTCGTTTGGAAACAGAAACTCCAGACGTTTCTCCAAGCCCTCGCGCGACACTTTAACCAGATAGTCTGCGTCCGACATGCCGCCGGTGGGGAACTTCGGCAAAAAGTATTCGCCTAACTTAACCGTTACATTACAGCGCTTGGCTATCTCGACCGTATTTTCGAGCGCTTCAGGAATATCTTCAAACAGGGCCTGCATTTCTGCCGGTGAACGTAGATACTGCTCGGAACTGTAGCGCTTGGGTCGGCGCTTATCATCCAGCGTGTACCCATCATGAATAGCAACGCGGATTTCATGTGGTTCAAATCCTTCTTGATCGATAAAACACACTTCATTGGTGGCCACTACTGGCAAGTCTTGTTGCGTAGCAAAGGCGACCGCGCTGTGCACATAATCTTCTTCTGACGTTCTGCCGGTGCGGGTTAGCTCAAGATAGAACCGATCGGAAAAGTATTGCTGATAAAACGCAGCTATCTGATTAGCAAGACTTTGGTTCCCTTTAACCAATGCAATGCCGATCTCGCCCTGTAGTCCCCCAGACAAAGCAATAATGCCTTGACTATGCTCTGCTAGCCACTGCTGATCAATAACCGCTCGGTTATGTAAATACCCCCGCTTGTAGGCCTCAGAGATCAGATGGGTAATATTCTTGTAGCCCGTTTCATCCATCGCCAACAAGGTTAAGCGCACTAACTGATCCGGTATAAAGGAACTGTTTAACCAAATATCCACACCAATAATCGGCTTGATCCCTAACGCATGCGATTCGGAGTAGAACTTAACCAAACCACACATGTTCATTTGGTCGGTGATCGCAATCGCCGGCATTCCCATATCTTTGGTTCGAGCCAGAATAGGTTTGACCTTATTCAGCCCATCCATCATCGAAAAGTCACTGTGCACACGTAGATGAATAAAGGACGCTGTGGTCATTGCATGCGACTGTTCTTCGGCCTGCGTCATGTATTATTTACCTGCTTTCAATTGGCTAAGGATGGATTGTACTGGTTTAAAACTTTTTCGGTAGCAGTCTAATACACCGAATTGTTCTATGGCAGCGAAATGCGCTTTGGTTGGGTAGCCCTTATGTTTATCAAACCCAAATTCCGGATGTTGCTCATGCAGCGCAAGCATTTCTGCGTCGCGCGTTACTTTAGCCAGTATCGACGCGGCACCAATTTCTGCATGGATCGCGTCGCCTTTAACCACAGCTTCACCTGCATAGCGCCATTGTGGTAGGCGATTACCATCGACTCGCACCCAGTCTGGCTGAATAGGTAGCGCCTCAACTGCACGCTGCATGGCCAGCATGGACGCGTGCAAAATATTCAAGCGATCGATTTCAGCCGGAGAAGCTCTGCCGATAGCCCAACTTAACGCACGCGCTTTAATTTGCTCTGCCAAAACGAGACGCTTCTTCTCTGACAATTTTTTCGAATCAGTCAGTCCTTCGATTGGCTTATTTGCATCCAAAATGACCGCAGCGGTCACCACGTCACCCACGAGCGGTCCTCTGCCGACCTCATCAACCCCAGCAATACGTTGGTTTATCATCAATTATTCCTCCGCGCCTGGATTTTTGGCGTACCCTACCAAATCCAACACCGCTGTTGCTGCCTGCTCATCTGCGTTGCAGCGTAAACTCTGATGAATACGGGTAAAGGCCTGTTTTAGCGAGTCACCCTGCTCGCCAAACAAGGGTAATAAATGCTGGGCTAAATTTTCTGGATTAACGTCAGCTTGTAACAATTCGGGCACCAGCGCCTTATCGGCTAACAGATTCGGTAGCGAGAAGTAGTCAGGCTTGTAGAGATAACCCATGATAAAACGTGTTAACTTGGCCATTTTATAGGCCACAACCATAGGCCGCTTACATAACATGGCCTCTAACGTCGCCGTTCCGGACGCGATTAACACCGCATCCGCCGCGATTAAGCATTCACGTGATTGTCCGTCCACAATTTGGATCGCCAGTGATGAAGTATCCTGTGACAGCTTAAAATCGTCTACGATCCCCGTTATCTGCTGCAGCCTCGCATCATTCGCGGCAGGAATAACTACCGCAAGTGGTTTATGCATATCTAATTGACTCGCGACCAATAATGCTGTTGCTAGAAAGTCGTTGAGCAATGCATTAACTTCACCTTGCCGCGAGCCTGGCATTACAGCCAGTACAGTTGAATCCGCTGGCAGGTCTAATAGTTTCCGTGCTGGTGCTTGTTCAGGCTCAAGGGGGATAGTATCTGCGAGAGTATGCCCCACAAACTGATAAGGCACATCATAGTGCTGGTAGATATTTGCCTCAAACGGGAACAAGCCGAGGACCAAGTTTGTCGCCCTTGCAATTTTATGGATCCGCTTCTCACGCCATGCCCAAACCGTTGGACTGACATAGTGCACGGTTTTGATCCCTGCTTGCTTTAATGCCGTTTCGATGCGCAAATTAAAGTCAGGAGCATCAACACCAATAAAAACATCAGGCCGATCGCTAGTGAAGTGCTCAATCACTTGGCGCTTGACCGCTAACAAGCGCGATATCCGTGATAAGACTTCCACCAATCCCATCACCGATAACTCATCCATGTCGACCAACGACCGCATGCCTTGCGCCAGCATGTGCCGCCCTCCGATACCGCTAAATCGCACCTGGGGATGCTGAGCTTTGAGTTCCCGCATTAAGCCGGCGGCGAGCACATCCCCGGAAGGTTCGCCGGCAATAATGCCAATATGCAGTGGCACTGACATTGGTTAACGAATAATGCCGCGTTCAGATTGCTTGATAAAATCTGCCAACAAACCCACTTCTGGCGTTTGCAGTGACATTTCTTTTAGAAGATTTATTGCTTGCTCAGCTGTATTGCCATCGCGATAGATAATTTTGTAAGCACGTTTGATTTGCATGATAGTTTCTTTGCTGTACCCACGACGACGCAGACCTTCAGAATTGATCCCTTGCGGAATATGTTTGGTGCCACTGATCATTACAAACGGCGGGATATCACGCAGAATAATTGCACC
The DNA here is from genome assembly GCF_059752595.1 of Alteromonas sp. DYW1. NCBI lineage: Bacteria > Pseudomonadati > Pseudomonadota > Gammaproteobacteria > Alteromonadales > Alteromonadaceae > Alteromonas > Alteromonas sp. DYW1. Next base: position 2,738,897 of record NZ_CM186038.1, read on the forward strand.
GCCGCCAGCAAAGCTATGCGAACCGACTTTACAAAACTGATGGATTGCCGCTAAGCCGCCTAAAATAACACTATCTCCAACGTGCACATGGCCCGCTAATGTCACGTTATTGGCGAAAATATTGTCATCACCAATCATGCAGTCGTGAGCAACATGGACGTTGACCATCAATAGGTTATTACTGCCTATCTTGGTTAACTCTTGATCCTGAACTGTACCGCGATGGACCGTGACCGACTCACGGAAAATATTGTTATCACCGATCACCAAGCGGGTCGGTTCACCTGCGTACTTTTTATCCTGACATGCCTCGCCGATACTTGCGAATTGATAAAAGTGGTTGCCTTTACCTATTTTACTTGGGCCTTTGATAACCACGTGAGATTCAATAATACAATCATCATCAATCTCAACATCATTCCCGATATAACTGAATGGACCAACAGACACGTTATTGCCTAATTTGGCACCAGGTTCAATAATCGCAGTGGCATGTATTGTCATTTAAATAGCTCGCATTGCACACATGAATTCGGCAGAACAGGCCTCCTCGCCATTCACACTGCCCACACCGTGGAATTTCCAGATCCCGCGTCTTTCTTTGATAAGCTTAACATCAAAATCAAGTCTATCACCCGGCGTAACCGGTCGCTTGAAGCGCGCTTTGTCAATCCCGGCATAGAGATAAAGTTCATCGCTTTTGCCTTTTGTCTTAAAGCCTAGCACACCCGCTGCTTGGGCCATAGCTTCTAAAATCAAGACCCCTGGGAAAATGGGATGGCCGGGGAAATGCCCCATAAAACAAGGTTCATTAAAAGTGATGTTTTTATACGCTTTAATCCTTTCGCCTGACTGAAAATCAGTCACACGATCGATCAGCAAAAACGGGTAACGATGAGGAAGTAAATCCAAAATTTCTTGAATTTCAATGGGATTTAGTGAGTTGGCCAAAGTGCCTCCGCTGCAGATTAACGCTATAACACTCTATATTATGCGTCAGTGTTTAATTTTGGCTGCCAACAATACGCGCAAAAAGCCAAAAAACAAATCAGACCAAACCGTTAAGTGTTTGGTCTGACTGTGTTTCATCGACCGATTTAGTTTAACTTATTAACGTTTTCGAGTACTTGTGCAGAAATATCAAATTTCGGCTTAGTGAAAGAAACCGCACCGGCATCGATGACCATGTCATAATTGCCATCAGCTGCCACTTTGTCAATTGACTGACGGATCAAAGCGACCAGTTTGTTGCGCTCTTCCGCTTGGCGACGTTGGATTTCTTGTTGTAGTGGCTGCGCTTTTTGCGCGTACTCTTGACGAGCTGCTAGGATTTTTTCTTGCATCTCAGCTTTTTCTTGCTCGCTCATAGTCGCTGCATTGCGCTGTAGGCTTTCAGCATAAAACTGCATATCACGCTCTAATTGCTGGATCGCTTCGATACGGTCCTTGAATTCGGCTTGAATTTGCTCAGCAATTGCCGCTGCTTCTGGCATGGCTTGAAATACTGACTGTGCATCGACGACAGCGATTTTCATCTCAGCTACTGCTGGTGCACTGATAACTGCACTGCTCAGCAATGCACTTGCGACGATGTGTTTAGCGAATGTTTTCAATTGAAACTCCTTTATTCACAATAGTGTTAGCCACTGACTGCGTCAGCGTGAATTATTATTAAAATGTTTGCCCGATATTAAATGTGAAGAATCTTGCATCATCACCTTCACGCTCTTGGATGGCTCTAGAGAAACTGAATACCATCGGACCCATTGGTGATAGCCATTGTACCGAAATACCGGCTGAAGCGCGATAGAGCTTCCAGTCACTGTAATCTAACAGTTCATCGAAGTCATTCCGCCCAGCACCGGCGTTGGAAAGTCTGGCGTACTCATCATAATCAAATTCAGTATCCCATACGTTACCAATATCAAAGAACACACTAGTACGTACAGAATTGTCAAAATCTTCTTCCACAAATGGGGTCGGAACAATCAATTCCAAGCCCCCAAGTGCCATAGCGTTACCACCAAGGCTTCGATTAGACAACAAGTACGAATCATTCTCTGGACTGCCAGGAATGATATTCCCATCCGGTCCAACAATTTCACCTTGCGAGAAACGCTGCACACCACGGGGACCTACGGTGTTGTTTTCAAAACCACGCAGCGTATCTGCACCACCCGCCGTAAAGTTTTCGGTGAACGGTAGGATTTGCTCATTGCCGTTTTTATCACCATACCCATTACCGTAACCCAGACGTAAGCGCGCTAAGAACGACCAGCGCTGATCACGCGATAGCGGGAAATAAAACTTAGTATCAAAGATAGTTTTGAAGTAGTTCACATCCGAGTTCGGCGTAGTAATACTAAACGACGCACTTTGTGATGAACCTGCGGTTGGGAAAACGCCTCGGTTTAAGGTCGACCGGCGCCAGGAAATAGACGCTTGATAGCTCTGATACTTAATGGACGCGTCAGGATCATCGATATCCAAGAATTGATTATAAAAACGGTCCGTTTGCTCATACTGTGAACGATTAAATAGCTCTACGTTTGAATAGGTTAAACCGAAATTGATACGATTAAACTCATCGATTGGATAACCAATGTTAGCCCCGACCTTATATTGCTTACTATTAAAGCGAATAACGTTGAAGTCTTCACCATCAAACTCACTGTAGCTAAGCACCCCGCCTAAACTAATGCCATCGATAGTAAAGAACGGATCTTGATAGGTGATCTGTGCTGATTGCTGGTATGACACGGTATTTAAGCTAATACCCACTTGCTTACCTGTACCCAAGAAATTGTCTTGTTGGATACCCGCTTGCAGGCTCAACTTAGTACGATCGCCATAACCAATGCCGGCATTGAAAGACCCTGATGGCTGCTCTTTTACCGTGAAGTTAACGTCGACTTTGTCGTCTTCACCGGGAATACGTACGGTATCGAACTCAACTTCTTCCATGTAAGTCAAACGCGAGAGTGAATTCTTGGATGACTCTAGTAACGCATTCGATAGCCAAGTGCCTTCCATTTGACTCACGTTTTGGCGTAAAACGTCATCAGCCGTAATAACATTGCCTTCAAAATTCAGGCGCCGCACATAAATACGCTTACCCGGGTCAACAGATAACGTTAATTTAACCGTTTTATCTTCATCGTTGATTTCAGGTACCGTGGTGACTGTGGGGTAGGCATAGCCAAAACGGCCAAGGTATTTACTAATAAACTCTTCGGTATAGGTAACTTCAGCCTGGTTGTACATTTCACCAGGGGTTAGCGGCAATACGGTCTTGATGTACTCTTCATGACCAATAACATCGCCCACTAATTCAACGTCAGAAATTGTATACTGCTCACCCTCAGAAACGTTCATGGTGATATAAATACCCGTTTTCTCTGGTGTCATTGAGACTTGTGTAGACTCTACCGCGAACCGCAAATAACCCCGGTTTTTGTAATAGTTCTCAATGGTTTCCATATCCCCTGACAGGGTTTGTTGTTGGTAGCGTGTTTCAGACAAGAAATCCCACCAAGGGGTATTAAACTGAAGCTCCATTTGCTCGAATAACTCGGCATCAGAAAACACTTCATTACCCACAATATTGATTTGCTGAATTTTGGCCGCATCACCTTCTTCAAACAACAATTTCAGCTCTACACGGTTACGCGGAAGTGGGGTAATGATCGCATTCACATCAGCACTGTATTTACCAATGCTGTAAAAGAAGTCTTTCAGGCCATTTTCAATCGACGTTAACACCGTCTTATCGAGCGGCTCGCCCACACGAATATTGTTGCCATCTAAGCTGTCTTGTAACTGCTCATCTTTAATATCATCGTTACCTTCAAAAATGATATCGCTAATCGTGGGGCGTTCTGAGACTCTGACCACAAGCGTGTTGCCGTCGCGTAAAATCTCAATGTTCTCAAAGTGCGTTGATGAGTACAGTGAACGAATAAGCTGCGAAACCCGAAAATCGTTTAACTCATCACCTACCTGAACAGGCAAATAAGTTAAAGCGGCACCAAGGGCCACACGTTGGAGACCTTCGACTCGAATATCTTCTACGGTAAATTCGCTTTCATTTGCAGAGGCGAGGTGAGCAGCAGACAAAAACAACCCTGCTACAACATACTGACTAAACTTCATTTATTACTATTCTTCCTGCGCACGTTTGCTAACGTTATTTATATTTATGCTAAGCGGGCAATATCATTAAATATTGCTACTCCCATCAGAGTTAACAGCAATAAGCCCCCAATTTTAAAGCCCAGCTCCTGAGTTTGCTCAGAGACCGGCTTACCCGTGATCGACTCAACCAATAAATAGAGTAAATGACCACCGTCTAACAGCGGAATGGGCAAAAGGTTTATTATGCCCAAACTTACGCTAATAATCGCCAAAAAACGTAAAAATTCGACGATTCCATATTCCGCACTAATCCCAGCTCCCTGAGCAATCGAGATTGGCCCGCTTAAATTCTTAACTGAGACATCACCCGTAAAGAGTTTGGCCAGCATGTCAAGACTGACCGTGGTATACCGCCACATGCCGTCGATTGCATTGCTTACAGCAGCAAATACCCCATACTGGTGTATAAAGACAATACCTTCTGGCCAAGGTTCAACTCGCGGTGCCATTCCTAAATAACCCCGACTGCCCTGCTCTGTCGCAACACTATCCAAGGTCACCACAAGGATTTCTTCGCGCCCTTCACGACGCACGGTCAAAGACATGGACTCACCGGGGTTCGCCGTGATGATTTCAACCGCTTGTTGCCACGAGTTTATGCTCTCGGTTCCAATTTTTAATAGCGTATCGCCAACCGCTAGCCCAGCGAAACTGGCAGGACTATCCTCGGCCACCGTAGCCACCTCAAGGGTGACGTCAGGACGGAACGGAATCAAACCTAAACTGCGCCAAGCCGAATCTGTTTCAGGATCAAATTTCCAATCGGCAATCGGCAAAACCACCTGCTGAGTGACACCGTTCTCGCGTTTAACGGTAATCGGTAAGCGCGCCTCTCCAATATAGCTCATTAATTCTAAATTGACGGCGGACCAATCTAACGTATCGCGGTCACCGACTTGCACTATCTCATCGTTGGCTGTCAAACCACCCTGCGCAGCAAAACTCGCAGCAGGAACTTCGCCCAGCACGGGCTTCACCGTTTGCACGCCAATCAAGTACATCAAAAACAGAGCAAATACGGCAAAAATAAAATTGACGCCTGGTCCTGCCGCGATGATCGCCATGCGTTGACCCACAGACTTACAGTTAAACGTGTGCTGCTTAAATTCCGGCGCAACCTCATCAACGCGCTCATCCAGCATCCGTACATAACCACCCAGCGGTATCGCTGCTATCACATACTCTGTGCCATATTTATCCTGCGTGCGCCATAGAGGTTTACCAAAACCAATGGAAAACCTGACGACATGCACACCGCAGCGTCGCGCGACCCAAAAGTGTCCCCACTCATGTACCGCGACTAAAATCCCTAAGGCGACTATGAACGAGCCTAAGTTCCATAAAAAATCAAACATAACAGTGCGCCTGAATTACCTTCTCTGCTTCGCGTCTGGCTAACTGATCAAGATCAAGAACCTGTTGGATAGAGGAAACCGCTTTTGGTTCCAATTGTTTCAAGGTCAACTGGTTCACTTTAGCGATATCGCTAAACTTGATCTGGTTAGCTAAGAATGCTGCTACCGCGACCTCATTGGCCGCATTTAATTGCGTGGTTGCATATTGCCCGGCTTTACAGGCTGCGATCGCTAAAAACAGATTGGGATAGCGTTTAGGGCAAGGGGTAGTAAACGTAAAATCACGCAGCTGGGCGAAATCCAGAAAATCCACACCGGCATCAATTCGCTCTGGGTAGGCCAAGCCAAACGCGATAGGGGTTCGCATATCCGGTTGTCCTAACTGTGCAATGACCGAACCATCAATGTACTGCACCATAGAATGAATCGTGCTCTGCGGATGTAACACAACGTCGATATCCTCCGCGGCAACACCAAAAAGCCAATGCGCCTCTATAAACTCGAGGCCTTTATTCATCATGGTTGCTGAATCAACCGAAATTTTCTGGCCCATATCCCAGTTCGGGTGCGCGCACGCTTCTTCTGGCGTAATGCTATCGAAACGATCGAGCGGGGTCTGTAAAAAAGGGCCGCCCGATCCAGTCAATAAGATTTTAGCAATCCCATTACCCGCCAAATCCCCGTATTGATAATCTTTAGGTAACGCTTGGAATATGGCGTTGTGTTCACTATCAATTGGAATGATTTCAGCGTGATACTGAGCCGCCGCTTGCATAAATAACTCACCGCTCATGACCAATGATTCTTTGTTGGCCAGTAATACACGCTTCCCCGCTTTAACCGCCGCCATGGTCGGTAGTAAGCCGGCTGCGCCTACGATAGCAGCCATTACACTATCTACCGCACTGTCACTGGCAACAAAGGCTAACGCATCTGCACCAAACAAAATTTCAGTTTCAAGTGCTAGCCCTGCAGCAAGTTCACGCGCTTCTTCAAAAGCGTCTGGATCGGTAAGCACCGCATAACGAGGCGCAAATAAACGCGCCTGCTCAATAAGCTTTGCGGCTTGACGATGAGCGGTGATCGCAAAAACACGATACCGATTAGGGTGACGATTAATGACATCGAGTGTATTGCAACCGATCGAGCCCGTTGCGCCCAATACTGTAATTGTTTGCACTATGCCATCCAAGTCACATAACAGAAGGCAAAGACTGGGAAAGCTGCCGTAAGACTATCGATTCGGTCCATTACACCGCCGTGCCCAGGTAAAATCTTACCGCTGTCTTTTATCCCAGCGCACCGTTTAAACATACTCTCGTTGAGATCACCTAACGCCGAAACACCCACCGTTAAAGCCCCGATCACGATATGCAACCATATCCGCGAAGGGTCTACCTGATAGTGCAACGCCGCAAATGCAATAATAGCAATGGACGCGGTTACACCACCGAGCAAGCCTTCCAAAGTTTTGCCCGGCGACACGTTAGGGCGTAACTTATGTTTGCCAAATTTAACCCCAACAAAGAAAGCGCCTATATCCGCTGCCCAGACGATCCCCAGGACATAAAAAATTAGCGACGCACCGTAGAATGGATCAACCTCATATAAACTCGTACGCAGAGATACTACTGCAACCCAAGTGGGAATGAGTGTGAACAATCCAAAAATTGCGCGAATAACGATACTGTGCTTCCAAAATGCACTAAAGCGTGGGTAGGCAATAATCATGGCTAAAGAAAATAGCCACCAAACACAGGATACTCCAAGAATATAGCGATAAACGGCGTTCAGCTGGCCCTGATACCAGATCATATTTTGCTCAACCACCTGCGCAAAGAAAATACAAATCGTCAGCGCCAGCAAGGTATACACGGCCTTATACATACGGCTATTAAGACCGGACATTTTTGCCCACTCATAGGCTCCGATTGACACCACGCCAGCAATCGCAATCTGAAACTCAAAAACAGGTAAAAATAAAATCGCTATCAGCGCAAGAGGCGCTAATATGACCGCAGTGATGATCCGTTGTTTCAACATGAGACTTGCTCGCCGGTCAGGCCAAAACGCCGTTGTCGCTCATTAAAATCATGAACTGCAGCGGCAAACGTTTCTTCATTAAAATCCGGCCACAACGTTGCCGTGAAATAAAATTCAGCATAGGCACACTGCCACAGCAGAAAATTGCTGATACGGTGTTCACCGCCAGTTCGAATAAGCAAATCCAACGGCGGCAATTCTGCCATTGACACATATTCACCAAAACTGTCTTCGCTGATTTGTTCAGGCTTTAGGTTACCGTTTGCAACCGCATGCGCTAACTGCTTTGCAGCATTAACAATGTCCCAGCGGCCACCGTAATTGGCAGCAATGTTGAGCGTTAAGGCACTATTTTCAGCCGTCAAAGCTTCAGCTTTATGGATCTTCTCCACGAGTTTGTCGTCAAATCGACTCAAATCGCCAATCACTCTAAGGCGTACTTGATTTTTATTCAGCTTTTTCACTTCACTGTTTAGCACCAGATTGAATAAGTCCATTAATACGCTGACTTCTTCCTCTGGTCGCTTCCAGTTCTCGCTACTAAACGCAAATAGCGTTAGCACTTCAATCCCATGCGTACGGGCGTATTTAACCGCAGCGCGAACAGCATCAACCCCGGCTTTATGGCCAAAGGTTCTGATCTTTCCCTTGTTCTTCGCCCAGCGACCGTTACCATCCATGATAATCGCGACATGCCGAGGAAACGCCCCCTCTTTCGCTGGATTATCTAAGTTGCTCGGTATCGCGTCGCTGTTATCCATGAAGTTATCCAAACGCGTTACACTTCCATCAATTCTTTTTCTTTGTCGGCCAACATAACATCGACTTTCTTCACAAACGTGTTGGTCAGTGTTTGGATATTTTCTTCAGCCGCTCTACTTTCATCTTCACTGATTTCTTTTTCTTTGAGTAGCTCTTTGATGTCGCTATTCGCGTCACGACGCACGTTACGAATGGCAACACGCCCTTGTTCGGCTTCTGCGCGAACAACCTTGATTAGATCTTTACGACGCTCTTCAGTTAACGGTGGCATTGGAATGCGGATAATCGCGCCAGCGCTCATCGGATTTAAGCCAAGATCCGATTGCATAATGGCTTTCTCAACCGCTTGGATAGCACTTTTATCAAATACCGTTAACGCTAGCGTACGGTTGTCTTCAGCAACCACGTTAGCCAACTGGCGTAACGGCGTATCTGCGCCATAGTAATTCACTTGAATTGAGTCAAGTAAGCTTGGATGGGCACGTCCTGTTCTGATCTTACTAAATTGAGATTTCAACGCAGAAATGCTTTTCTCCATGCGTTGTTCGGCATCTAATTCAATTTCATCTATCACAATTATGTCCTGTTTTTAGTCTTGTTCTGGGTTTGCAATAAGGGTTCCGTCCGACTCGCCCATCACAACGCGTTTTAGGCAGCCCGGTTTATTCATATTAAATACGCGGATTGGCAAGTTGTGGTCGCGTGCCAGAGTAAACGCAGCCAAATCCATCACCTTTAGTTCTTTTTCTAACACATCATTGTAGCCGATTTGGTCGTATAATACTGCGTCGGGATTTTTCACCGGATCCGAATCGTAGACCCCATCAACTTTGGTGGCTTTAAGAACCGCATCGGCTTCAATTTCAATACCACGCAAACAAGCGGCTGAGTCCGTGGTGAAAAATGGATTCCCCGTACCGGCAGCAAAAATAACCACACGGCCAGATTTAAGTAAACTAATCGCTTCTGCCCAATTGTAGGCATCGCATACGCCATTCAGCGGGATTGCTGACATTAAACGAGCATTCACAAACGCACGGTGCAGTGCATCACGCATTGCAAGTCCGTTCATTACTGTCGCGAGCATCCCCATATGGTCACCCACAACGCGATTCATGCCGGCTTTCGCCAAGCCTTCGCCACGAAACAGATTTCCCCCGCCGATCACTAAACCGACTTGAACACCGAGTTCAACCAGCTCTTTGATTTCTTGTGCCATCCGGTCGAGCACTTTGGCGTCGATGCCAAAGTCTTCATCTCCCATCAAGGCTTCACCACTTAATTTTAAAAGAATTCGCCGATAGGCTGATTTTGACGATACGCTCATGAACGATGGTTTCCTTTTGAAAACGGGTTACTCGCAATGCAACGTGCGAATTAATGGCAAAATAGTTAAATCGCACTCACAAAAAGGGCACCTGTATTTAGGTGCCCGTAGTTTATCTGACATTCACTGGATGCAAAAGTCGAGAAGCTGAATTATTTCTTCGCAGCTTCCATTTGTGCAGCAACTTCTGCCGCGAAGTCTTCTGACTTCTTCTCAATACCTTCACCCACTTCAAAGCGTACGAAGTTGATTACATCAGCACCTTTAGACTTCAATAACTCACCAACAGACATTGATGGGTCTTTAACAAAAGGTTGACCTGTAAGGCTGATTTCGCCAGTGAATTTCTTCATGCGGCCAACAACCATTTTCTCAGCGATTTCTGCAGGCTTACCTGACTGAACCGCGATCTCAACTTGAATTTGCTTTTCCTTTTCTACTACGTCAGCAGGCACATCTTCAGGCTTGACGTACTGAGGGCTAGCTGCCGCAACATGCATTGCGATGTCTTTCGCTAAGTCTTCATCACCGCCTTGCAAAATAGCCACAACACCGATGCGACCACCGTGCACGTATGCACCTAGCACGTCACCGTCGATGTTGATAACACGGCGTGGGCTAATGTTTTCACCGATTTTAGCCACTAGTGCATCGCGCGTTTCTTGTACAGTAGAACCGTCTAGGTCTGCTGCGTTAAGTTCTTCGATGCTATTGATGTTGTTGTCTGCTGCAACTGCAAGAATTTTCTTACCGAAGCTTAGGAAACCTTCGTCACGAGCAACGAAATCAGTTTCACAGTTTAGTTCCATCATTGTTGCGCGGTTACCTTCGATAGTCGTTAAGATAACACCTTCAGCGGCAATACGACCGGCTTTCTTAGCCGCTTTTGCCTGACCTGATTTACGCATATTTTCAATCGCTAGCTCGATATCGCCGTCAGTTTCAACAAGGGCTTTTTTACAATCAAGCATACCAGCGCCAGTGCGCTCACGAAGCTCTTTTACCAGTGCTGCAGTCACTGCCATGGTTAAAATCCTCAATAATTAGTAAGTTATAAGCTAAAGGGGCTGTTTAGCCCCTTCATTTAGATTCGTGAAAGGCGATTTTAAACGCCTTTGAATTATTCTGCGGCTTCTACGAAGTCGTCTTTTTCAGCTTGAGCTTCGATGTTGTTATCGCGACCTGCATTAACTGCATCAGCGGCTGCATTCAAATACAACTGGATCGCACGGATCGCATCATCGTTACCAGGGATGATGTAATCAACACCATCTGGGTCTGAGTTGGTATCAACTACACCAACGACTGGAATGCCCAAGTTACGCGCTTCATTTACTGCAATGTGCTCATGATCAGCATCAACTACAAAGATACAGTCTGGTAGACCACCCATATCTTTGATCCCACCAAGGCTGCTTTCTAACTTTTCCATTTCACGTTGAAGCATCAACGCTTCTTTTTTAGTTAGTTTTTCGAAAGTACCGTCAGTGCTTTGCTGCTCAAGGTCTTTCAAACGCTTGATTGATTGACGAACGGTTTTCCAGTTAGTCAACATACCACCCAACCAACGCTTGTTTACGTAGAATTGGCCGCAGTTAAGTGCTGCTTCTTTTACCGCTTCTCCGGCTGCGCGTTTAGTACCCACGAAAAGGATTTTACCTTTCTTCGCAGAAACACCTGAAATATAGTTCAACGCTTCGTTGAAAAGCGGAACTGTTTTTTCTAGGTTGATAATATGAACGCGGTTACGTGCACCAAAGATGAAAGGCTTCATTTTTGGGTTCCAGTAACGTGTTTGGTGACCGAAGTGTACGCCTGCTTGTAGCATGTCGCGCATTGATACGTTTGCCATTAAATTGTCCTCAATTTGGGTTAGGCCTCCATACATCCCCAATACCGACTCGCATTATGTGCAAGCACCCCGATATCAGTGCCGATGTATGTGTGTATTTAATTTAATTTGCTTGTCGCGTACGAAAAGCGCGCGCTTTATACCATGACTAGCAGGCCCACTCAAGTTTTTAACGGTTTTATTTGCGCATTCTGATACATCAGCGAGTAAGTCCATGCTAACCAAACCTGTCAGAAACATATGTCTTATGCGTTATTGTTGTGTTGAGAACCTGTACAGGTCCGTCTGATAACGCTAACATTCAGCGCTAAATCAAAAATCACAGATAGGATAGATTCGTTTTGGGCGCGATTATCAAAACTGCTGAAGAAATCGAGAAAATGCGTGTCGCCGGTAAACTGGCTGCCGAAGTATTAACGATGATCACACCACACGTTAAAAAAGGTGTGACAACAGATGAACTCAATACCTTGTGTCATGACTATATCGTCAATGTGCAGGGCGGCATTCCTGCGCCATTAAATTACGGTCACCCACCGTTCCCTAAATCTATCTGCACCTCGGTAAACCATGTTATATGCCACGGTATTCCGTCGGATAAAAAATTAAAAGAGGGTGATATCGTCAATATCGACGTCACTGTTAAGAAAGATGGTTACCACGGCGATACTTCTAAAATGTTTGTGATCGGCAAGCCTTCGATCATGGCAGAGCGTCTGATCCGGGTTACCCAGGAAAGCCTTTATAAAGCCATTGAAATTGTGAAGCCGGGCGTGCGCTTAGGCGATATTGGCCACATTATTCAGCAACATGCCGAAGCCCATGATTATTCTATTGTACGCGAATATTGTGGGCATGGGATTGGCGCGACATTCCACGAAGATCCGCAGGTGGTGCATTATGGTCGTCCGAATACTGGCGAGGTGTTGGAAGCCGGTATGTGCTTTACCATTGAGCCCATGGTCAACGCAGGAAAACGTTACTCGAAAATCCTCCCGGATCAGTGGACGGTGGTGACCAAAGATCGCAGCCTGAGTGCGCAATGGGAACATACCCTGTTAGTTACTGAAAACGGCGTTGAGATCCTAACCTTGCGCGAAGAAGAAACTATTCCCCGTATTATCGAACACTAAACCGAGGTTATATGACGGCGGTCGAAGCACATTCAGTAGCGACGTTGGAGCAACTCATTGACGACATTCTAGCTATCGATGATCGCTATAACATCGCCGCATTTAAGCAAACGGTAAAAAACAGCTATAGCTGGTTAAAACAGGCTTTTTCCACATCTGTAGTCGATGAACTGGTGTCAGGCCGCGCTGTGTTTGTCGATAATTTACTCCAACATCTATGGCATTTGTATGGACTCGACGAAGTCACAGACTTGTCGCTCGTGGCTGTTGGTGGCTATGGTCGCGCTCAGTTACAGCCATACTCTGATATTGACCTGCTTATCCTATCGAATAAAACGCCAGATAAAAGTACGCAGGAAAAAATTGGCGAATTCATTACTCTGCTTTGGGATATAAAACTGGATGTCGGGCAGAGTGTACGCACTATCAAAGAAACTGTTGCCTTAGCTAAAGGTGATATTACCATCGCTACCAACTTGGTCGAAAGTCGTCGTCTAGCGGGCTCCGTTGAAACTTTTGCAAAGTTAGTTCAAAGCGTCAATGATAAAAAAGTCTGGACCAGTGATCGCTTTTTTGTCGCGAAACTCGAAGAGCAACAAAACCGGCACGCCAAGTTTCATGGCACCGCTTACAATCTAGAGCCCAATGTAAAAGAAAATCCAGGCTGCTTGCGTGACATTCAGACCATTGGTTGGGTCGCTAAGAAACACTTTAAAGAATACGATGGCTGGAGCTTGGTTGGACATGGCTATTTTACCAAGCAAGAGCATGCTGAACTGATCGAATGTCGCTCACATTTGTGGCGCATGCGCTTCGCCTTGCACATTACCGCCGGGCGCAGTGAAAACCGTTTGTTATTCGATTACCAAACGGACGTTGCCGAAATGTTGGGGTATGGCTCTGCCGGCAAAGCCTCAGTAGAAAGCATGATGAAGGCGTTTTTCCGCACTGTTCGTCGCGTGAACGAACTGAATCGCATGTTAATGCAGCGCTTTAGTCACGATATTCTGGGTAAGCAAGACTATGGCAATACTGCACTTAATCGTGATTTTGAACTCCATGATGGCTTAATTTCGCCGACTCACGCCCATGTGTTTGAAACTCCTGAAGCCATATTTGATTTCCTGTTATTGATCGCTGACAGTCCTGAGGTGTCTGGATTAGATACCGACTGTATTCGTCAATTGCGCAATGCTCGCCGCGCATTTCAAGAGTCCTATCTCAATGAACGCCCCAGCTGTCGCGAAAAGTTTATGCAATTGATGCGACATCCGCACTTTTTTGACTTTGGCTGGGACATCATGCACCAGTACGGTATTTTGCAGGCCTATTTGCCCGAGTGGAATCACATCGTCGGAATGATGCAGTTTGACCTGTTTCATGCCTATACCGTGGACGAACATACCCACCGCCTGGTCAAACATGTGAATCACTATTTTAGCCCGGAAAATACGCGCTTCCCTCGCTGTGGACGGATTGCACAAAATTTAGACAAGCCCGAACTGCTCTATTTAGCTGCGATTTTTCACGATATCGGCAAAGGGCGAAACGGTGACCATTCCGAGTTAGGTGCAGAAGATGTGCTGGCGTTTGCTCAATCCCATGGCCTTAGCAAATCGGACACTGATGTAATTGCTTGGTTAGTACGCAATCATTTACTAATGTCAGTGGTCGCCCAGCGTCGGGATATTTATGACCCAGATGTCGTGAATGAATTTGCCAACAAGATAAAAAGTCACAACCACTTGAATTTGTTGTACGCGCTAACCCTCGCGGATATTCGCGCCACTAACGATAATTTATGGAATGACTGGAAAGCGTCCTTATTACGAGAGCTCTATTTACTTACACAAAAAGCCTTAGACAATGGCTTGCAGTGCCAGCTAACGATTTTTGAACGCGTGTCAGAAAATAAACATGCTGCGCGCAAACTGTTAGCTGAAAGTGCTTATTCTGACCATGCCATAGATGCCTTGTGGTCACGCTTTGATCATGACTACTTTGCACGCTATAAACCGAAACAAATTGCCTGGCACACTCAGGAAATCCTCGGTTTTAAGCGTGAGCATGACGATGACTTATTGGTCAAAGCCAATAACACGACCACCAAAGCGGGTACTGAGCTGTTTATCTATGGTAAAGATCGCCCAGCGTTGTTTGCCCAAGTAGCTTCAGTGATTGATAGTCGTAATTTATCGATCCACGATGCCACAATCACCATCACTGCCGATGGTTTTGTTTGTGACAGCATTATTATTCTCGACAATGACGGCAACCGGATTGATGCCGAACAACGTCTGACGGCATTGCAAGATGCAGTCAAGACACAAATGGCAGCGCCGGGCCGCGCACATACCAACGCGCGCAAGATCCCGCGGCAGTTAAAGCAATTAAACGTACCGACTAAGGTCCGCTTTTATAACCGCTCTGAAGATGCCACGTTGATCGAATTAGAAGCTCTGGATGCGCCGGGTATCTTGGCCAAAATTGGACATGCATTTGTCGATAGCAATGTGACCTTAAAATTAGCCAAGATCACAACCATTGGTGAGCGCGCAGAAGACATTTTTATTGTCTCCAACGCCGATGGCTTAGCGTTAAGCCCCGACGAACAAGTGAAATTGAAAAAACAAATCCTAACCAACCTAGACCAACTGGAAGATATACAACATGACGCATGAGTTGCAATCCATTATTGAGAGCGCGTTTGAACAACGTGATTCAATTACTCCCACTTCTGGCCATGACGAGGTCAAGCAAGCCGTGCAGCAAGCCATTGATATGCTCAACACTGGCGCAGCTCGTGTCGCAGAGAAAGTTGCTGGTGAATGGGTTGTGCATCAGTGGCTAAAGAAAGCCGTACTCCTGTATTTCCGCTTGCACAACAATGCACCAATGACGGACGGCGTCAGCCAGTACTATGACAAAGTGCCACTAAAATACAGCGATTATACAGCTGAACAGTTTGTGCAAGACGGTACGCGAGTTGTCCCCCCGGCAACGGTTCGCACTGGCAGCTTTGTGGGTAAGAACGTTGTCGTGATGCCCTCTTACGTGAACATTGGTGCCTATGTCGATGAAGGCAGCATGGTCGATACATGGGCTACCGTTGGCTCTTGCGCCCAAATCGGCAAAAACGTGCATTTATCCGGTGGTGTGGGCATTGGGGGGGTATTAGAGCCGCTCCAAGCTAATCCGACAATTATTGAAGACAACTGCTTTATAGGCGCGCGCTCAGAAATTGTTGAGGGTGTTGTGGTCGAAGAAGGTAGCGTGATTTCTATGGGTGTCTATATTGGTCAGAGTACGCGAATTTTTGACCGCGAAACCGGTGAAATCCATTACGGTCGAGTTCCCGCTGGCTCAGTGGTCGTGAGTGGAACCTTGCCGTCCAAAGAGGGTTCATGCAGTTTGTACGCCGCAATTATCGTAAAGAAAGTTGACGCAAAAACCCGCGCAAAGGTTGGCATTAACGCACTGTTACGCGCTGCAGAATAGCTCGTAATGTAAATGCAAATCGCCCTTTGGGCGATTTGCACCTTTCCCTCACAGATTTACATTTTCTCGACTGCGGCCAAGGCCCAAGGCACCACTTCACTCTCTGGCTCCAGTGTTTCAATGGCATCAACCTCAAGCATGTCGGTCACTGCCTTACCTTGTAATTCAGTCAATAACTCTTGGAATTGCCGCCCACCGCCGCAATACGAATCGCCATAACTACTATCACCGAGCGCAGCTACAGCAAAAGGTTTACCGTCCATCAAAGGAAACTGGTCACGTAACTCTGAGTGGAAAAATTCTAAATTTGGCGGTATGTCACCTTGCCCCGTCGTTGATGTGATCACCATGATTGCCTCTGCTTGTTTAAAGTCATCCACCGCGGGATCTTCAAACAATTCAACGCTCATACCTTTCTCTTCTAACGCTTGTTGTACTTGCTCTGCCACATGTTGCGCGTTGCCATAAACGGAACCGGCGAATAAGGTCACTTTTTTCATTCGTTTGTCTTCTTATGAATTGCTAAATTAGGATTTTCTACTGCGTTAAACACCTGCCAATTGGCCAGCAAGGATGAAAACTCGGGCGCAAGCGACGCGCGTAATTCAATTTGCTGATGAGTGTGCGGATGCTCTATCGCCATATAAGTACATGTTAAGGCCAATTGTTGAAAATTAAAGTGGTGACGAAGAAATTGATTTTGTTTGCCATCGCCATGCGTAGTATCGCCCACAATTGGATGACGAATGTGCGCCATATGACGGCGCAATTGGTGCTTACGCCCACTTTGCGGCTGCAACTCAATATGTGAAAAGCGCGCAGAATCATAACGCCCTGCCGGCAACGGGATTGTGAACCGCTGTATACAGCGACACTTGGTTTGGGCAGGTTGCGGCGGCTTATCCTGGCGTGCCTTACGGTCAGTTTTACGATCCAATATTTCGCGCAAGGGATAGTCGATATCCCAGCGCTGGGGCATATGACCACGCACAATCGCTTGATAGTTTTTAGCCACTCTTCGTTCGGTAAACTGTTGGGTGATTAACGCCGCGGTGTGGCTATTTAAAGCAAACAATAGCACACCGGAAGTGGGTCGGTCTAAACGATGGACTGGATAAACATGTTGGTTGATTTGATCACGCAACAATTGCAGCGCAAACTGCGTTTCACGCTTTGCAACCATGCTGCGGTGCACCAACAGTCCAGCAGGTTTATCTACCGCAATCAGGTGCTCATCCTGATAAATCACGTTCAGCATTACACCCTTCCCAATTACTCTGCGCCATTGCTGTCGCTGTCTTTTTATCGAAGGTGTATAATGCCAAAAATTTATTCATTGCGAGAAGTTAAATTGTCCAAAAGTATTAATTCCATCAGTGAATTCCTCCTGCATGCTGGCACCGATTATCGAGTATTTGATATGGGCCGCGGCATCCGTACTCTGGAGTCACAGGATTTTCTGGAAATCGAAAATGCCCAGCGCCCGGCGCCATTCCCACGCCAGCAACATTTTTGGGTCGGGATCACCTATTGGAATCAACAGTTATCCGAGCAACAGTATATTTGGTTCTTGAAACTGCCGCTTGATGAGCAAGGCCGGGTTGTTGATGCCGCTCGTAAACATTTTCTTGAATTAATCATTACCGCGCTCACCAAAGAACAAAAGGATGCTCAGCAAACGTTAGACGCCACCAGCAAGGTTCATGATAACCCTTATATTTTTACCCCCAATCAACAGGTATTAGCGGACTTCAACGCACTCTCGCGCAGAGCCAGTGGACTGCACATGGGCAAAGACTTTGCCCCCGCAAAGCAGTACCTCGATGCACCACAAATGATTGATTGGGAGACCATTACGCTCCAAGGGATTGCAGACTGTGCACATTTTTGTGAGTCTGACGACTGGATGAATTGGTTAGACAACTTACCCAATAAATACCCTGAGATGGTGCAAAAACATTTACTCTGTTCACTTGAAAATCGCGCCATCGACGCAACCATGGCTAAATCTATTTTTGACCTGATGAACGCGCAAGAAGCGGATTCAGAGTTTGCTCTTTGGTGCTTGCGAGCATTAACCCAAACAACAGAGCATGATTTACGCGCTAAAGCCGTTGATCGGCTGCTAGCCTTACCACAACAGACCCAAGATCGATTAATTGTTATTGCAGGGCGTCATTGGCAAACTTTACTGGAAAATCGCTTGATGCAGTTTCTAGAGCACACCGCGAAGTTAAGTCCTGAACCGCCCTTTTTCGTCAGTTTATTTGCTGACTTGGTGCAACTGCCTGACATTCGTGCGCAAGTTTTGAATGCAATTAGAAACCCAAACCGGTCAGCCCAGCTGTCAAATGCAATTGGATGGTTGTTTCAACAAAAGCCCGCTACATGAATCTTAATGACTTAATCATCTTGCTAGTGTTGGTTGTGATCGGACTGCAGTTTTGGCAGATCCGAGCCATGACCGAACTCGCCAATCGTTATGCTGCGGGCTATTGCAAGCAACATGGCTTACAACTCGTCAGTGTGGCGCGGGATAAGACGCGAGTTGGCATTTACCGCGGTAGGCCGGTGTGGCAATGCTGGTTTGCTTTCGAATTTTCGGCCAACCGTGAATCGCTAAATCAAGGTTGGTTTTTAATGCAAGGTAAAACTGTCACTAATATTGATGTACCCGCATATCCGATAAATTGACCCCTCCTCGAATGCATGCAGGCTTTGCCTTACAACCTCATTAGGTACGGAATGATTCTTTAATAGGCACGTACCAATCGGGGACAGGTTGAGTAGAGAGATTGGATACACCATTGAGCAGACCATACTAAAAAGTAAAAAGGCGAAGCTAAACAGCTTCGCCTTTCGAATTTCGAGCATCCTTCTCTGCGTTCCTTTGCGACTAAAATCTTCCCGATTAAAATCCTTATACACCCCTTTCCATCTAATCTCACTCTTCCTAAGTGAGCTACTCTTCCTGAGTAGGTCCTTTCCATTATTCCAATAATCCCATTCATCCTTGCAATGGGGGTCTCTTCCTGAGACTGTCCAATCTAATCCACGTCTTCCTGACTCACTCCTTTTAAACAAGTCTTCCTGACTTGCAGCTCTAATCCTTAGAGCGTCCTGAGCTGTCCATATGTCTTCCTGACAAGTCGTGTTTCCTTGTGACGAGTTAAATATACGCGGATAAAAAAAATGTGCTGGGTGTATTTCAATAAGAAAGTGATGAAAAACGTAAGATAAGCTGGGGGAATTTATTAATTATATATTTTTCAATTAGTTATAAATTAACGGTGAGAAGGTTACCGAGTAAAAAAACCTCTATTACCTACGCTCATGTAAGCGATCTCCTACAAAGGATAGACCTGGAGTCAATCACAGGTCTAACCCTAAATATTATTGACTACGTGATCGAAACATTATGTAGCCAGTGATATGGCTGAAAGTAAGTTCTTGAATATGTTCGTAATGCCCACCTTTGAAGAAAGATAAGCACTTAGGAAGAGTCACAAACACCCCCACACCCTGACTTTTTGCGTCTTCAAGCATGACACTATCGATTGCACTCATCAGCACGTGGCCAAGTCCTTGATCCTGATAATCGGGATGCACACCAATAAACGACAGCATGTGATAATTCTCGGCTGGCATGCAAGCTCGCACTTTCTCTTCTTTTTCGATCATTTGCTTGGTGCCTAGAAAGCCTGCCGTTAACAGCATTTTTAAGCGCCAATGCCAATACCGTCCAGCCCCAAAGGCCGCATCAGGGGCAATAAGACAAGCCACCGCAATCAAGCGCTGGTCATCAAATAGGCCGATAATCGGTTGCTTGCCAATCCAAAACGCGTGGAGCTCTTCGCGGATTGCTGAGCGCAACCGATTCTCATAACCCTCGCGTTCAGCTTCAAATATGTCAACAAAAAGCGGGTCGTCAAAATACGCGTTATAAAGAATAGATGCTGCTACTTTAAGATCTTCAGCCGTAAGGTAACTGGCTTTCACTTGTGCGGGGGAAATTTTTACCGCTTGATGGCCCATCGAGTGCTCCTGACACATTGATAACTAACTTGACTAGTTTTCATACACTGGAGCTTTGTTAACAATTTGTAAAGCGGTAAATGTGAAAATTTAGTGGATTATTGCGCTAGCGCAATAAATCAGCGCTAACGCAGGATTTCACCGGTTACAAGTATTCGCGCAGAGCGGTTTCTCCCCACCCAACCAGTTGACCATTTTTGAAGACTAACGGTGTACATTCATCTTTGCTGGTAATGCCATCGCCATGGGAACGCTGAGTACGGTAATATAAAACCCGGAAATCAGAGCCATCACGTTGATAAAACTCATCGAAATCTGCCATTCCCATCCGTGAAGATACTGCTTCTAGCGTCATAGACGTATCTAATCGGCTGATATGACGGCGGTTGTTAGCTTCACGCTTCTCCCAGTCACCTTGATAATAACCATCGCCGTCGCCACCAACAGAAACGACACAACCTGATAAAAACAATGGCGCGCAAAGTGCACAAAGCAGTAATGATTTTTTAAGCATGAGCAATATTCCTTAGTGTTGCTATTAAGTGTTCAATCACAGCGGTGTTTACAAGATGCTTGCCAAATTTTTAACTTATTGTTTTAAATGAAATTTATATAAATATCATGTGAAAGCAATTCATGGCGATGAGTCTGCTTCGCTACTTTTTGGTGGATTTGACGAGGAACGGTGGAAAATCAACCAGCGAACAAGTGAAATTTAGTGTGCATCGAGCAAGCTAATACCGGTTGTATGTAGAGATCTTGATTCAGCTAGTCGCTGAACAACTGGATATGTTATTTTAGCGGCTTAGGTCATTTCTTTTTCTGTAACGAGTTGATTGCAATGATGTCTGCTTTACAACAACTATGCGTAGAACTATATGCGCAAGGATTAGAGCCCAGCTCCAGCCTGCTGCGGGCACGAGCCTTGAGTAAGCCTTCTCTGCCGCAGGCTATCGATGCTATCCGATGGTGGCAACAGCAAGACAAGTCCGCACTGTTGCAACGCTTCCAACTCGCGAATGCTGTGGACGACAGCAACGCAAATACGGTAGAGCCGAATACCACTGCCGTACTTGACCCACAGGCCGCGATAAACGAGGCCCTAAATCGCATCGCTCAGGTAGAACAAGATCTGTCAGACATTAAGCAACTTTTAAAAGGCATTCAACGCGATGCCTAATCATTCTGCCAATGGTTGCAACGTTGCTAAGAACTCAGCCATATCTTGTGCTAATACTTGCTGCGCGGGTTTACCCACTGGCTCAAGCACCACTTGCCCCGAGGCGTTATCTACGCTAACGATGAAATCTTCCTCATCAGTAAGCGCAAAAAATAGTGTTTCGGGTTGCTTTAATTGCCGTTTCATCAGCACATGACCGATTAAATTTTGCTGTAACCGCTCGGCATCATCATCATTCCAGACTTGCAATAAGGTCAATTTCCCCTGTGGCGCTTGGGCTTCAATATGATCGCTGTAATAGCGAGAGAAATAGGCTTTAAACTGCGGGTCCAACGTTAATTCCAGCGCTTGCTCCATGCCCTCAAAACCGCGCGGCTGTTGTTGTAATACCGGCTTCCAGAGCGCCAGTTCACCTGCTGCTACAGACTCCGTTACACACAATGACTGCCAGTCAGGATCAAATTCCGTGCGTTTTTCGTTGGGCAACGCAGTAAACCGCGCAAAAAATTCATCTAATGCCTGATTTAATTTTTTTTCTATCAATGTAAGCTCCTGTGCGATCTGCTGGTATCATACCGCGAAACGCTCAATCGTAGTAAGCATTACCTCTATGACAAAGAAACCTATTGAACAAGACGCCATGCATGCGTTAGTGCTAGGAAAAGCTGTTGATTATCAAGAGCACTACACGCCTGACTTATTACAAGCAGTACCGCGCAGTATAAACCGTGCTGAAATCCAATTAAGTGACGACGCCCTGCCTTTTCGCGGAGTGGATATATGGAACGGTTACGAACTATCCTGGTTAAACCCCAAAGGCAAACCCTGCATTGCTATACTGCAATGCTCAGTGCCGGCCACATCGCCAAATCTCATCGAGAGCAAATCTTTTAAGTTATATTTAAATAGCTTTAATCAATCCAAATTTGCCTCGCAAAACGAGGTGCAGATGATTATTCAGCAAGACTTGAGTGCCTGTGCCGGGCAGCCCGTCGACGTGACCTTAATCTCGCCCCGCGACTTCAATCAAGTTGCCATTCATCCAATGACGGGGAATTGCATCGATGATTTAGATGTTAGCGTTGAGCACTATGATTACGCGCCATCTTTATTACAATATGAAGCTGAACATGGCACTGAAACACTGGTTAGTCATTTGCTTAAATCCAATTGTCTGATCACCAACCAGCCCGATTGGGGCAGTGTCTTAATCCACTATAAAGGTCCAAAGTTAGTCCATGAGGCTTTACTGAAGTACTTGATTTCCTTTCGTCAGCACAATGAATTTCATGAGCAATGTGTCGAACGCATATTCCTCGATATCTATCGTTTATGTAAGCCTGAAAAGCTAACAGTATACGCGCGTTACACTCGACGTGGTGGCTTGGATATCAACCCCTTCCGTTCCAACTTTGAAGCTCCCTACGCAAACTGGCGTCTGGCACGGCAGTAGACATGTAACAAAGATTGTTTAAGCATTGACCTCCGTGTTTTTTCGGGCAATGCTTAGGCTATCGGGTGGACGCGAAACAAGAAGGGTCGCTTGGAGCAGAAACAAATCGAGTCGCTCACAAAACACAATGAGCAACTGGCACAATTTATTATTCGGCTGTCGAAGTTCTATGAAGGTGCGAATAAACAAATTGACCACGAATTGCAGATTTTACGTGGGCATATCTCAGGCAAGCCAAATATCACACTGGCTACAGTAAGTATCGGTAAACTTAATAAGTTACTGATGCAAAATGCTGATAGCCTCAAAAAACAAACATCACAAACCATCAGCCGTTTAGAGTCGGCGATCAAACGCTTACAGGGTGTGGCATCAATTCCGCCTAATTTAAAAAGCGAAACGGCACGGTTTCTTTCCTCGTTAAGCATGCACAGTGGCGATATGTTTGCGTCACTACCGCAATTTGAAAAGGCCATAGGGCTATATCAGCAAGCCTTGGACAATACGCAAACCGAGAATGCCAGCGAGCCACAAGCAAAACCCTCCAAAGCGGAGGCTAAGCAAAGTAACACACCGATAGATGCAGCCTTGCATGCAACCATTAGCAAGGAGTTACAACAACTCATCGAGCCGTACTATCAAAAAAATCCTGGCGACCAGCGTCTCGAGGATGTGCGCAATAAATTAATCAACGGCTTGTCACCGAATCAACTCATGGAATGTTGTCTGATCTTTATTCGCTTGATTGTTAAAGAAGTGATTAAGGAAGCTGGCGTCAATGGCAAAATCGTCGATCAACTTCACCGTTCATTAGTGAAAATGAATAAGGAAGTCACCTCGACCTTGAGTGCGGCACAAGAAAAACTCAACTTGCGCGTCGCACAAGACAATTCTTTGCAAACCCACATTGATGATTTGGGTGAAGTGGTTACCGATTCGAAAGACTTAGAACTCCTCAAGCAACAGGCGCAGCAATACTTAACCAAGATGCAAACGACGCTAAATGAGCGTCAGGAAAGCGATAAAGAAGAGCAGCAAGCGCTAATTAACCTTTTGGAAAACCTCCAGCGCGAACTTAATGCAATGGAAACGCAAACGCTGCAATATCGCAAAAAATTAGCTGACCAACGTGCGCAAGCGCATACCGACCCACTCACTCGTGTACCCAATCGTATTGCCTATAACGAGCGCATGGAGCAAGAATATAATCGCTGGCAACGGCATAATACCGCGCTTAGTGTTGCCATTGTCGACATTGACCACTTTAAGCAGATCAATGACAAATATGGCCATGCCGCAGGCGATAAAACCTTACAAGTCATTGCCAAACATTTACGCAGTAATCTGCGTAAAACCGATTTTCTCGCGCGTTGGGGTGGTGAGGAGTTTGTGGTGTTATTCCCAGATAGTTCAGTGACGGACATTCTACCGCCATTAGAGAAACTACGAGAAAAGCTGGCCGCTTTGCCCTTTAAATTCAAACAACAACCCGTCAGTATCACCGCATCTTTCGGGGTCGCTCAATTCGTTAAAGGCGATACCATCGAAAGCGTCTTCGAACGCGCAGATGCTCACCTTTATAAAGCCAAGAAGAATGGCCGTAACCAAATAATAAGTGATTAAACATTGAATACTATGACACGCGTGCAACTGAATCCCGTTGGCTGGATCAGCCAGCTTTCACAAGGTGAAGTTACCCTATTAACCGACACAGCTAACAGTGAACTGTATGATGTTTTTCGGAATTGTTGCCTTGCCGTTTTGAATAGTGGTGTCGATGAAGACGACTCAGAAACCTTATTCGCCCCCTATGAGTCTTTCCAAGTACGCTTACTAAGGCGAGAGCGTGGCGTTAAAATGGAGCTTATTGATCCACCCGACGTGGCTTTTGTCGATGGACGTTTGATCGCAGGTGTGCATGAACATTTGTTTTCAGTGTTACGTGATTTGTTGTACATGCACGTTAAATACAATGGTATCGCGGAATGTGAACCTGCTGCCGTGCGTCGTTTATCTGATGTCACAGCGACCAGCATTACCGATATGGTATTTGATATGCTGCGCCACGCCGATGCGCTTGAGGGTAATGATGACCTAAACACTATCGTCTGTTGGGGTGGCCATTCAATTGGCACTGAAGAATATAAATATACCAAAGAAGTGGGTTATCAATTGGGACTGCGTGAAATGAACATTTGCACCGGTTGCGGTCCAGGTGCGATGAAAGGTCCCATGAAAGGAGCGGCCATTGGTCACGCTAAGCAGCGCTACCGCAAAGGTCGTTACATTGGGATCTCTGAACCTAGCATTATTGCCGCCGAACCCCCTAATGCCATTGTCAATGAACTGATCATCATGCCGGATATTGAAAAGCGCTTAGAGGCATTTGTGCGCGCCGCACATGGCATTGTGGTGTTCCCTGGAGGTGTGGGGACCGCGGAAGAACTGCTCTACATACTTGGGATTCTATTGCATGAAAATAACGCCCAGCATCCGTTCCCACTGATTCTTACTGGACCTGCCAGCAGTGCGAGTTATTTTGAGGCCATCGATGCATTTGTGGGTGCAACCCTCGGTAAAGCTGCCCAACAACGTTATCAAATAATTATCGATGATCCGCGTGAAGTTGCCCGCAGTATGAGTTTGGGCCGAGAAAAAGTAGAACAGTATCGGCGGGCTGTTGGCGACGCGTTCAGTTTCAATTGGTCACTCAAAATTGACGGCATCTTTCAACAGCGCTTTGAGCCTACTCATGCTGCGATGGCTGCACTTCCATTGCACCGCGATCAACCGATTGCACAATTGGCGGCAGTATTACGTCAAGCATTCTCAGGCATCGTCGCGGGTAATATCAAATCGTCAACAGTCGCACAGATTAAGCAGCAAGGCC
The DNA here is from genome assembly GCF_059752595.1 of Alteromonas sp. DYW1. Lineage (NCBI taxonomy): Bacteria > Pseudomonadati > Pseudomonadota > Gammaproteobacteria > Alteromonadales > Alteromonadaceae > Alteromonas > Alteromonas sp. DYW1. The sequence continues at coordinate 2,764,619 of NZ_CM186038.1, forward strand.
CATTTAGCTTGTCAGGTGATCCGGAACTGATGAAAATGATTGACCAGCTATTACAATCTTTTGTTGATCAGCAGCGGATGAAACTACCGGGTAGTAAATACGAACCTTGTTACACAATTAATGTTTAATTTTTTAAAAACACACTTTAAGCTTGACGGGTTTTAAGAATTACGTGGAGTCGAACGGAAAATCATGAATAGCAAAGTCATCAAAATGGTCATCACCGGTTTTGCTCTTTATGCCATATTTGTTTATTCCGTTGTATCTTTCTTTCCAGACAGTCCGGATGATATGGATTGGGAGGATCGCGAGCAATATAACAAAGTGCAAATAGCAAAGTTGAATTTAGGCACATCGAAACAGGAAATTCTGGCCCTGTTAGGTTCGCCAGATATCACTGAGGCCAAGAAAACCCGCGATGGCATGATGCAAGTCATGTTTTATCGTACCCAGCACATGAAATCCGATGGCATAACAACACAAAATGAATGTACGCCGCTGTTGTTTGAAGACGATATCCTTATTGCTTGGGGTGATGGCGTGTATCTAAACTTTCTTGAAGGATGACGCAGCCGCAAGAAATCACTATTGATAGCCTGGTGCATGCAAGCGTTCAGTTTCATCGCGCTTGCAATCAGGCAACAGCAGCAAGTGCAGCGATTCAGGAATCGTTAAAACTCAGTGACGGCTTTATGCGTTCGCTGAAAACTAACCCCGCTCTATTTTTTCCTCATTGTGAAGCCATTTATAGCAAACATAAAGCGTGTCAGTGGCTGGCACGATTAGCGCTTACACTATTATTAGGCAAAGCCAATCAGGTAAGTGACGCGTTTTTACAGCATGTACTCGCAGGGCAAATCTTAGCTGAAGGACTGAAAAAGTTACGTGAACCACAGCATAAAAAGCAGTTTAGCAAACAATGTTTGCAGGCAACTCAAAATCAACACTTTCAGGTATATTTGTGGTCACTACGTTTTGCGTTAAGCGGCAAACGCCCCGCGCTCCCTGTTGCTCAGACACACTACAATACTGATCTGTACCAGATTGTCAGCAGCGCGACGCTTATCGCTCGCCAATTGTCTAATACGGACAAGCCTGACTCGGGTCTATTGTTTAAAACTATTGGGCGCTATGCCAAACAGGATAAACGCGTGTTTGCCCTGTTAGAGCCGTTGCTTAGCCCGGATTCTCCGCTGTTCATGGGCCTCTTAGTTAAACAGCAACAATCTATCTACGTTGCAGTCGCGGCATCTTCAACTCAGATTACCCTCGCCGCGCTAAAACCAAGCTCTGAAAACCCACAACGTATTCCGGTTAGACAACTTCGCCATGCCGATTTTTTACCGAATGTAATCCTAACCCAACGTCTGCCCTACTCCCGGTTCTTTCGCTTATTGCAACAACTGCAATTGCCCGCGCTAGCCAACACCCATTTTATCTCCAACTTCAGTCTCCAGCATCCTCCACAGGACTTATTAAAGGTGTTGGATGCACTGCGTAATCCCAACTCAGAGCCTGCAAATTTAGTCACCGTGATTGAACAAAACCCATTTTTCTGTGAAATCCTCAGCCGCTCTGCCACACAGTTGAACCGTCTCAATATCAATGTGAAAAGCTTAAAGCAATCAATTATGACGCATGGCATGGAACGCATTGCTGCCGTTTTAACTGAACACGTGTTATGGCAACGTTTAACCGCAAATCAATTTCCGTTAGCGCCGCAATTTAAAACGTTCAGTGCGTTGTATCGCAGTCTTGCTGCTCAAGTGGCTGAGCAGAGTAAGGTCGGGATCCCGCAACAATACAGTTTAGCCGCACTTCTGCATATTTCTGCGCTATTTACCGTTGCGCCATTGCGTCTATTACATGAATGGCAATATGGAACTAAGGAGCTATCCGATGTTGCTTCGTTGTTGACGGCTAACATGCAAATAGACTATAGCCAGCAAGCTCATACATTGGCCCGCGCCTGGCATATCGATGCAGATATTATCCGTGCCTTTTCGGCAGACGGGCGTAAAACTCGTGTCAGCCAAATGCTGCAGGACTGTTTACGAGTGTCTCTTTATCTCACCCGACAATGGCTGCATCAGGGCTCCTCGAATAATCAGCAGATCTTGGCAGAACTCGGTGTAGAGTGCGCTCGCTTGGGGATAGCTGAGCCAACCCTTCAGGCGCTAAGACTGTCCCACAGTGAACAATTATATTGTCCACTAGGTAATACTGCTGCTTAAACCTTCATTCCGGCTGTTTATTTCGACGATTAGCTCTGTTACCAACTCCTCCAATCAAGTAAAATGCTCGGCTTTGTAAGTATTGATGAAAGAAAAGAGGAAATTACATGACACAGCAACGTATCACGGTGATCCGTGGTGACGGCATCGGCCCAGACATTATTGACGCGACGATCAAAATCTTAGAAAAAGCGGGCTGTGATTTTGTGTATGACTATGCTGATGCTGGCTTGATGGCGTTGGAAAACCACGGCGAATTGCTACCGAAAGAAACCCTCGACTTGATAGCAAAAAACAAGGTTGCCTTGAAGGGGCCACTCACTACGCCGGTAGGTGAAGGATTTACCTCAATTAACGTTAGTTTGCGTAAACAGTTTAAGTTGTATGCGAATTTACGCCCAGTTTTGTCATTTAAAGGCACAAAAGCACGCTACGAAGATATCGACATCATTACCGTTCGCGAAAATACGCAAGGTATGTACTCAGGATTAGGCCAAGTAGTTTCCGAAGATGGTACTGAAGCTGAAGCGATGAGTAAAATCACGCGCGAAGGCGCAGAGAAGATTGTGACCTTTGCCTACGAACTGGCCCGCCGCGAAGGGCGTAAAAAAGTCACCGCCGTGCATAAAGCGAATATTCTTAAGTCAACTTCAGGTTTGTTCCTGAAAGTGGCCCGTGAAGTTGGTGAGCGTTATCCAGACATTGAGTCTACAGAAATGATCGTGGATAACTGCTGTATGCAACTCGTGATGAATCCGCATCAATTTGATGTCATTGTAACCACCAATCTGTTCGGTGATATTTTGTCCGATCTTTGTGCAGGCCTTGTTGGTGGCTTAGGCATGGCTCCTGGCGCTAATATCGGTGAAGACTGCGCGATTTTCGAGGCTGTTCACGGCTCTGCTCCTGATATCGCAGGGAAAAACCTAGCCAACCCTACATCGGTTATTTTGGCGGCGATCCAAATGCTTGAATACCTCAATATGGCAGACAAAGCTGACAAGATCCGCAGTGCACTAAAAGATGTGATTGAATCTGGTGACCGCACCACACGCGACCTTGGTGGTGAGTCTGGTACTACAGAGTTCACAGAAGCAGTATTAGAGAGATTATAAGCTTCCAAGCGGTGCCTAAACGCAAGGCAACTTAGCCCTGAATAGTTAAGCACAAGGCAGTACGTTAGCCACAAGCGGCAAAATGTGTAAGCAACGCCCGGTCAGAATACCGGGCGTTTTTTATGTTGGGCGTCATAAAATCACATAAATAAAACTGATCTAAACCTGATCTCGTCAGCAAGAATCAATTTCTTTATGCTACCGCCACAATGTTGCAATTCATTGGATACCCATAAATTGCTACGTTGGGCATGACTGTATGCCATTAACTACATCATCAAATGGAGATTGATATGAAAAAGACATTGATAACCTTTAGCGTTATTGCATTAACAGCCCTACTTAGTGCTTCCCCCGCAGTCGCCGCGAAAAAGACCATGGTCGAGAGCACGGTAGCGTCTACCCCCGCTGTACCCAGCGCGCTGGATCTTAATACTGCAACTGTTGAACAGTTATCTGCTCTCAAAGGTATTGGACAATCCAAAGCACAAGCAATCGTTGATTACCGCAACAGTGTGGGAAAATTCCACCATGTGGATCAATTAACTGAAGTTCGGGGTATTGGCGATAAACTACTGGCTAAGTTAAAGCCGCAACTAAAAGTGTGAGTCGCGCCCCGACTTGAAAAGCTTCGTTTCTTAGTAAAACGGCAAAAGGTGCTTACCGCGCTGCAAACGAAAAGGCCTTATTGCAATGTTCAAGCAATAAGGCCTTTGTTACCTGGAAATTTAGCAAAAACCACCAACTATGCAAGACTAACTGAGAGGCCAATCATACAGTTTAACTAGCACATTAATGGTGAGGCTAGTCAACTGTGCACTCATTGAGGGTTCGCACATTTTTGTAGGGTATAAGTCTTCGTTCTAGATCTGCGTCATAGTTGACGTTTTCTTGCGGAAAGTAATGAGATTCTACATTACTATCTAACCACTCCAGTAAATCTATGCACAATGTTTTTGCCAATTCTATGTGCGAATCCTTTAAATTAGTCGTTTCAAACGGGTCGATCTCTAAATTGTACAGTGACACAACACCATGCCAGTCTAAAATCAGCTTGTGAGGACCTTTCCTGATGGCGGAATGGGGACTCAGAGGTAGTCCGTCGCTCGGATTATTGACAATCACATTGAAGGGATAATGCCAATATATAGTATCTTTTCGGTATTCTTGCTCTTGATTAGTATCTGTCAGAAAAGGCAAAAGGCTCTGGCCATCTAACGCATTATCGGTGCCTTCATGCTGCTCAGAATAAGCATCAGAATCTAATCCTGAGAGGTCCATGATAGTTGGAAACAGATCGGTTGCATCTACTACTGTGTTCACTTTTTTCCCCACCGCAACTTTATTTTGATGCCAAATAAGAAGAGGAACTCTAACCCCACCTTCATAAAGCGTTGCCTTTCCTCCTTTCAGCGGCGTATTTGATGTCGGCGGGGGATTATCCGCGTCCCCCTTTTGTGGAATATCACTGCGATTGAGAATGTAATCTACCCCACCATTGTCAGACATAAACACAACGTAAGTATTATCATCTATCCCTAATCTAGTAAGGTGCTCAAACAATCGGCCTATCGATTCATCCAAACTATCAACCATCGCCGCGTAGGTAGGATTGTTGTGCTGATTCCAACCTCTAGTTTGCTTGGCGCTGTAATAACTAACTGTATTAGCCTCTGCTTGAATAGGAGTGTGAACAGCAAAATGGGAGACAAACAAGAAAAAAGGCACACGAAGCCTAGCGCTCTCTTCAATAAAATTTATTGCTTGTGAAGTCAGTTCCCGGGTTAAAAATGATTGACCTGTGTCCTTTCCTAGTTGACCCTTTGCCAGAGGAACAGTCCCAACTTCCAGTGAGCTGAAGTATTCGGCAGTCCAACTGGCGCGCCAATTAAAATAGTCGGAACCACCTGCATCAAAGTAGGCGAGCTCCTCAAACCCTTGGTCCTTCGGTTGATACCCTTCGGCACCATGCCCCCCTAGGTGCCATTTACCCAAAAACGCAGAACGATAACCTTGTAAAACTTCCGCAATGACGATTTCATCCTTGCCTTCATCTAGCCTCGATCCGGAAATTAATGCTGTTTGAGTGGAACCGTTTGCTAAAGCATATTGTGCCCCAGCTCGATTAGAATAGGTAAAATCAAAGGGGTGTACCCCCTCAGGTGGATTTAAACCATTCCCAAAATATGTTCGCTCTCTATTTGGTGTTGCAGTATTAAAACCCATTCGGCTAGCAAATTTACCTGTTAGTAAAGCAGCTCTCGTTGGGGAGCAGAGTGGATTGGCATATGCATTTGTAAATGCCACTCCTTGTTGTGCAAGTCGATCTATATTAGGCGTTTCATAATACTGTTGATCGACCGGAATGCCTGTTAAGTGCGATGCAAAAAAACCCACATCGGTATAACCTAAGTCATCAGCAAGAACAAAAATGAAGTTTGGCTTGTCAGTGTCTATTATCGGGGTATTGGGCGTTTCTTCGTCGCCTGAGCTTCCACCACAACCAATCAATACTGTAAGAATGAAGCATATGACCGTTGACTTTACTACTGAGACCTTGTTGACCATATGTTTCCCAGAACGTGAGGCAAATTTATATACTGCAGATATGATGTTTAATTTCATATCAATTGGCAAGAAAAGGTATTTAATTTAAACCGATCACTTGATATTGAATTTGCTGTATCAAGATCTGCTTTATTGAGAAAGAAAGTTGAGCGCTACTGTTCTAAAGCCTACATGGGATGTTCCAAGATATTTATCCTGAGGTTGGCGAGCTTCTGGTCTATACCTTGCACATACGTTTTCTGAACACAAATGTGATCCCCCTTTAATCACTACCAATGGCACTTCTTCAGAATGGAAAAAATCCACCGCACCTTCTCTCATAGGCGGGCTTTCACGCATATGATTAGGATAATAAGTACTATCGGTTAATTCCCATACATTGCCCAACATATCGTAAAGGCCATTACTGTCTGGCGCATAACACCCGACCGGAGCTGTTCCTTGAAATCCATCTAGCGTGGTTTCATGATAGGGAAATTTTCCGTGCCAAACATTAGCATTTTTAGGGGCCGTTCTGTCCAAAATGGGAGCAGTTTTACCAGCATTGCGCGCAGCGTATTCCCATTCAGCTTCGGAAGGTAACCGTCGTCCAGCCCATTTGGCATATTCAATTGCGTCTTCATAAGTGATATGTACAACAGGATGGCGTTCCTTTCCTAAAATATTACTAGCTGGGCCGTATGGGTGCTTCCAGTTGGCCCCCGGTACAAAAATCCACCAGCGCATTTGGTTAAGATAATCATCTGATGCGAAGGGTGCAAATACGAGTGAACCCGGAACTCTAGCACTTTCAGGTAAATCCGGCGCAACGGCTTTGTCTAGGCCCCTCTCAGCTCTAGTTTTGTAGCCCGTGGCATCAACAAATGTTTTAAACTGCTGATTGGTGACCTCGGTATGACTGATTGCGAAGGCATTCACAATCGCAGTGCGCCTTCCAACTTCCTCATCATATATACCCGCTTCTCCTATAATGAACTCACCAGCATCAAAGCTAATGTCTTTCTCGGCTAAGTCTGGACATTGCTTGCTACTAGTCTCACTTGTTTCTGACATTTCATTACAACTCAGGAGTAGAAAAGTAAGTATAAGAGTTACAACAGATCTATTTGTACGGCTCATATGAGGAAACATGATTCATTAAACGAAAAGGTGTAAAGATAAAGCGATCACTCACCGTATGAAAGCTTTAATAAAAGTCAGGCTCAGCGACCCGCATTTAATGTACTTAGTAGATGCGAATCGCCTAACATATCAGTCGTTGAGTAACGTTCTTTAATTGCTATTCATTGCCTGAAATCATTTTAATAAACGCGCTAAACTCTTCTTTTAACTCAGGATGACGCATCGCGTACTCCACATTCGCCATCATATATCCAAGTTTGCTACCACAGTCATGACTCTTGCCTTTCATATAATAGGCATCCACTTGTTCTTTATTCATCAATGTGGCGATTGCATCAGTCAATTGGATTTCATCGCCCGCGCCTGGAGGCGTAGACGCTAGACAATCCCATATACCCTCCGACAGCACATAGCGCCCCACTACGGCTAAGTCAGATGGCGCTTCATCAATCGGCGGCTTTTCAACCATGGCATGAATTTTACCAGATTCTCCCGCTTTCAATTCAAGACCTTCCAGATCGACAACTCCGTACTTGTTCACTTCTTCGTGCGGAACTTTTTCTACCATGATTTGGCTGACACGACTGGTATTAAACTTTGCGACCATGTCTGCCATGTTGTCTTTCTTCAGGTTTGACGCCGCGTCATCAATAATTACATCAGGCAGCACGACCGCGAATGGCGCATCGCCAACCATTGGGCGCGCACATAAAATCGCGTGCCCAAGGCCTTTTGCGACGCCTTGGCGAACATGCATAATAGTTACATCGGTTGGGCAGATCGATTGCACGTCAGCTAATAGCTGACGCTTTACCCGTTTTTCAAGCGTGGCTTCAAGTTCAAAACTGGTATCAAAGTGATTTTCAATACTGTTTTTACTGGCGTGAGTCACCAAGATGATCTCTTTGATACCCGCCGCCACACACTCTGCAACAACGTATTGTATCAATGGTTTGTCAACAACGGGCAGCATTTCTTTAGGTATCGCCTTGGTCGCAGGCAGCATTCGTGTTCCTAGTCCGGCTACAGGAATAACCGCCTTTTTAACTTGACTCATGAGTGTGGTTCCTTAACTGATAATCCTCTACCGATCCCATAGTAATGCAATCCATATTCCAGCATCAACTCTGGTTCATACAAGTTTCGGCCATCAAAAATGACGGCGTCGGCCAATTTCTCTCTTAACATGGTAAAATCCGGCGCTCTGAACGACTGCCACTCAGTGCAAATAATAAGCCCATCAGCACCCTTGAGCGCACTTTCTTTTGTGCCGACCAATTCGAGATCTGAGCGCTCTCCATAAATTCGCTGAGTTTCTTCCATCGCCTCAGGATCGTAAGCCTGAACTTTAGCACCGGCCTGCCACAACGCTTCCATCAGGGTGCGTGATGATGCTTCACGCATATCATCGGTGTTAGGTTTAAATGCCAGCCCCCATAATGCAAATGTTTTGCCTTTCAGGTTTTGCCCATAATGCGTTTGAATATAACCAAACAGTTTTTGCTTTTGTCGCTGATTTACCGACTCAACCGCATTCAGGATTTCTGGATTAATCCCGATACTCTTTGCACTTTTTGCGAGCGCCTGCACATCTTTAGGGAAACAAGAGCCGCCATAACCGCAACCAGGATATATGAATTGATAACCAATCCGAGGATCTGAGCCGATACCGCGCCGCACGTGTTCAATATCGGCACCAAATGCCTCAGCCAAGTTCGACATTTCATTCATAAAACTGATTTTGGTAGCCAACATGCAATTGGCGGCATATTTGGTTAACTCCGCGCTACGTACGTCCATGACGATGACTTTGTCATGATTGCGGTTAAACGGCGCGTAAAGCTCACGTAGGCGCTTTTCAGCGTAGTCACTGTCTGTGCCTATAATAATTCGGTCAGGTCGCATGCAATCGTTGACTGCTGCACCTTCTTTGAGGAACTCAGGATTTGAAACGATATCAAAACCACAAGATTTTTTTAGCTGTTGTAATGTCTTTCTGATTTGCGTTTGAACTTGGTCACTAGTCCCCACTGGCACTGTTGACTTAACCACAATAATTCTGTGGTCATGCATGTGAGTAGCAATCATTTTTGCGACATCTAGAACATGAGAAAGGTCAGCAGAACCATCTTCATCGGGCGGCGTGCCAACCGCAATAAAAATGGTCTCACCGAACAAAACACCTTGTTGAGCGTCTGTAGCGAACTTCAGGCGGCCGGCCTCAATATTGTTACTGACTAAGGGGGCCAGACCAGGCTCAAAAATTGGAACATTACCAGTGTTTAGGCCATCAACCTTCTTTTCATCGACATCAATGCACAGCACATCATGACCCACTTCAGCCAACACGGCCGCTTGCACTAAACCCACATACCCTGCACCGAATACTGTTATCCGCATCGCTATCTACACTTCTTAATACCAATGACTGACTGCATATATAACAGTAACATATGACAAAACAATGTATTGGACTAGGCTAAACTGCGCAAAAATGCCAAGTGCTCGGATTTCGAGCAGCTGTGTCCAGCCAACTTCGACTGCCAATAGTCAAACACATCCTGCTCCATAGCTTTTAGCATCGTATCGGCTAGTGAAGCAGTGCTTCTCGCTTCGAAAGTTAGCCCTGCAATATTCTCAATTTTCTCTTTCATGCCACCGATATTAGCGCCAATTAAGGGGCGTCCTAAGCGGATGGCTTCTTGAATAACAACTGGGGAATTCTCCCACCAAATTGAAGGAATGACGACCCAATCACATTCAGCCATTCGACTAGGTAATTGTTCCGCCTCGTATTGACCACGCAAATGTACGACGTCTTCAACTTCTCGGTATAATTTAATAAATTTCTTTTTGAAACTACTTTCTTGAGCATCCAAGTTAGCGCCATGCAAATCAACGCGAAGCTTTGCTCGAATGTCTTTGGGTAGTAATGCTATAGCTTGAAGCAGCAGGTCTATTCCTTTGTAAGGATTGATCTGTCCAAAGAAAGCAAATCTATAGCGTTTTTCATCTTCGGCCAATGTACGAGGAGGTATAGCGTTAATATCTGGCAGTACGTTTTCGATGACATTCATCTTGCTGGCCGGCAATCCCCACTCTATGTATCGCTGCGCCAAAAACTCACTAGGCGATACAAATGCATCAACGTGTGCAAATTGATCGAGTAAATATTGCCTGCGCAAAAAGAAGTCTCCGGGTGAGTGTTGAGGGAAACACTTATGACAATCTGAGTAAACAGCCTTGTTACACAATTTAAGTGTTCCCTTGGTCACCATTTGACCGTTGTGCATACACATTGCCATAAATTCATGGATTGTAAACACCAACTTAGCATTGGGAACAGCCAGTTTAATCGCAGCAAAAATTTCGATACCCATATGGGCATAATGATGCACGTGAACTATGTCTGGATTGAACTTTTTTAGCATTTTGCCCAGATCATTGAACAACTCTTTGGTATTTGTAGTGCTTAGGGTAAACCACTCGTGCATGCTAGTATGAAAAAGTACCTCATCACCACGTTGCGAAAACGTAGAGCCACCGTGGCTAGACTCTTCAGCTCGAGCTATATAAAGACATTCAACGCCCTCTGATTTGAGCGTTTTGTATAGATTCCATGATGCCACTTCAGCACCACCTTTACTCAACTCAGGATGTCCGTGAGAGATAAAAGCGACCTTATTCATTATCTGCTACTCCAGCATTAGCGAGCTGTTTAATTTCTTCACTCCACCGCTGATTAAATGTAATTGCATTTAACACTGTTAAATTATGTTTCCAACCGCCTGACTCGACCAAATTTTGACTTTGACGTTCTAAGTGGTAAATCTCGGTGCCGTGATGAATGTAGTTTTTCTTTCCCTGCGCCAAAACTTTAAAGCACAAATCTGAATCTTCGAAATCCCCCAACACGTAGGCTGGGTCAAACCCTTTTGCTTGCTCAAACGTTGATTTTTTCATTACCCATAATGCGGCGGTTAACAAGTCACACGCTTCTACCTCATGATTGTAGGTTGCCAGTTGCTTAGGCCATCCCTTAGACGGATGGTCGTTAAAATATAAACCGGGGTACTCGTTCACCGTGTATGGTGCCATTCCGTCGTGTTGAATGGTGTCGTCTTCATAGAGTAAACGAGCACCAACGATACCCACATTTTCGTCAGACGCTACCGCCATCATCTGATCCAACCAGCGAGAATTTTTCGGTAATACATCTGAATTCATTAATATCAAAGTTTCAGAGGCTGCATGCTGCACGCCGATATTATTGGCGGTGCCAAACCCTACATTGTCGGACAAAAACAACATCGTAAAAGAGTGTCCGAAACATTGGCTCATTCGATTGGCAAGAGACTTCGCTGGTTTGGCAATTTTGGGGTGATCAACGACATAGATTATTTCGATATCTCGATAGTTGTTATATCGAGCGAAATGTGAGATCTGATACTTAATAAAGTCGTAACGGCCATATAGCGGAATAATGATTGATGCCCTAGGGTTTTCAACCCTTGTACCAAAATCTTCTCTTCTAACACTCGCCGTTTTATCCGCTGGATACATCGCTCTTATGATGGGTTCAAACATATCAGCTTGCTTCAAATGACTCGGAATATGGGGAGCCCAAGGCAACAGCATACGCTTGAGGTTCATCATGCCATCGTATTCGGTGCTGTATATTTCATTCACAGGGATTTGTAGCCGTTTTCGCCCCCCCGTTTCAATTGACATATACAAGGCGCCTTCTCGATACGTTTTAGTATCTTTGCGCTCAAGTAACATTAGAAAACCCGTTTGAAGCTTTGTGTTACCACCAACCGCTTCCTGAACATCTTCGCGAGAACTGCGTAACTGACTCGTCACTGACGCTACTTCATCACCACCTTTATTACACAGATATCCATCAATAATTACATCATGGTCCACTATCCAGCCACTAATCAACATATGAGTGGGTGACACAATCGCAAACTCACATGATGCATTCGCTGCCAATGCAGCGGCCGTAATATTTGAGCCACCAGACTCCGTTGCGACAGTGGGCATAGCGAAAGAATCCCCGCTGCTTAAGTTAAGCGTTAAGGTTTGCGTTTCTCCATTGACTAAATGTATGACTAACTTTATTTCTGACAGAGGCTTGTCTGTGACACAAACGAGTTGAAATCCCTTTGCAGGTTTGCCTATTTGCGCGATAACGTCATCTCGGGTAATTTCAGATGTTTCCGTATCTAACGCTCTCCCCGCATCATCAACCATTGAAAGGTCTCTCACCACCTCTGATAAATACCAGCCAATAACCACAAAACCGCTTACAGTTTCTGCGCAAATGTCGACGGTAATTGGTGATACATTTGTACCCGATCGTCCAATGAGACGCTTCACCAAGGATTTCATTTTTTTCAAGACAACTACCCTGTGCTTCAATAAGGTGGGACTAGGAAATTTGGGGCTTAAAGTAGCATAGTTGTTGTCTGTGAATCAATTTGATTGCTGCGCGAGAAAGATGGATTTTGGCGTTCGGCGGTCAAATATTAACGAAGATCTTATAAATGTCAGAGAACACTATAGTAGTGAACATTAATTTTCATCAACTAAGGTCACCGGCTCATCATCCATTATTGCTAGCTCACAAAGAAGAATCACTTTTTATCACTTCCGAAAGGTCGGTTTTAGATCATAAAAGCTGATTATTTGGTTCTACCTAAATGAATTCCAAACTTTACAAAGCTGCGCTAAAATCAACGCCCTTCTTCGTGAGAAGTCGCAAAAACGCTTTTTGTTTGCCATCTTTAACCATTGAAATTCAACATAGTGATTCAAACTCCATACAAGCTAATAGATATTCCGGCATGTTTTCCATTTTCGCTTTACGATGTGATTGAGCGTTCATCGCCGTCCAAAGAGGAAATTCTGCAAAATATCGATTACAAAACGTTTATAGCAGGTCATAAATCACCGTCTCAAAACTTGGCGCTATCACAAGTAGGGATTGTTATTACACATCCGGCTAAACGGTTGCATCAAGCTTACAGCAAAATGTTCGGGGAATTACAAAACAAGCCTACATTTGAGGAGTTTTACTCACATCCTTCTCGACTAAATTTATACTCAAAGATCATGTCCAATATAACAATAAGTGAAATTGGATTTATTGGGCTCGGCACTCACCCATACCAGAGCTTACTTTTAGTTGAGAATTGGCTAAAGCTAGATTTATGTAAACTGCCATACAACAATATTTCGTCCGCGTTATTTAATGAAATATCGGAAGAAGACCTAAATAATATTAGTAAGCTGCATGACAAAGATGTAGCGCTTTTCAATGATGCTAAAGTGCTCTTTGAGGAACGTTTTCGCAAAATGCAGCAAGAAAAGCAGCTCACAATCCCCAAAAATAAAAGCATTGTCATCCATGTTGGGCCGCCTAAAACAGGCACGTCTGCAATACAGTTTTGGTTAAACAGCAACGTTCCAAAGCTCGCTGACGAAGGTGTGTACTATCCGAGCCACGGGGTCGACAAGAATAAAGTAAGTGGCGGAAATGTTGATGAAATTATAAGCCTCAATCCGAAAACAAATGTCGCCTATTTGGATTTAGAAAAAACAACAAAGCTGTTAGAGGCTTTTAGTGAAAGTGAATATGAAACTTTATTGTTGTCATCTGAACACTTTTATTACTATTTACCATGGCTATTCGCGCATTTGCCCGACGCGTCTTATGTCTTTTATATACGAAATCCGCTAGATATTATTGAGTCGGCGTTCCACCAAGAAATAAAACGCCATGGAAGAACGAACCGGTTTGAATTACCAAAAAAAGTACGTTTTATATCAATAGAGGTTTTAGCCTCAATTATTCGAGAGCTACCAGCAAAAGTAACATTGGGGTATTTCGATAAAGAGCTTTTCTTCAATGGTTCCCTATTAGCCGACTTCAAGTCAAAGCTGCCAAAACGAATAGACATTTCAGTTAAAGAAGAACGGGTCAATAGTCAGTATTGCCTTGAAGCGATCGAACTAATGCTTTTGTTAAATCAGTTTGCCAGTCAGGAAGTACGTCAGCGACTAGATTCATTTTTCCAAAAATACAGTAAAGACAAACCTCCTTTTTCTTTCTTGGAAACGTGCTCTATTGAGCAACATATAAGCCCACTAATTGACATAGCCAAGAATGTATCAACTATCGTGCCTCTAGATTTGGATAAAGTTACTTATTTAGTCTCCAATATAGCTTCAAACAAAGAACAAGTTTCTCTAGATAAAAACGTCGACGTAACGTCTTTGCTAAAGGCTTTAAAACAATTTAACCCTAGTCTAGCCGAGCAATTAGTATCAGAACTAAAAACCTCGTCACACTCCAGAGCCCCAGAGTTAATAGAAAAACTTAAGTTCACTGTCTGGCAGCGCATTCAATTGTATTTTTTAAAAAAATATAGTGACTTAAAGAAACTTCTCAAGCAAAAGTGATAAACTCAGCTCCATTAAAAGAGGCTGCAAAATATTGTAATAGGGTAGTCTTCATGCTGTTAAAAATTAGGATATACGAATGAAAATTGGACTCGTCACAAATTTGGTACATATTGAAAAGTTTATCAAAAACAGACTTTTCGAAGCCAACTCTGAGGAATGGATGACGGCAACCGGTGGAAATACTGGGAACGTCGCATTTGTTGAGGGGGTTCAAAATATCCTAGATAACGAAATTGGCATTGTATATTGGGGAGACAATCCTAAAGCAGTCAATAAGCACTATGACCATCTTGTTATCTGTTGTGCCAATCAAATAGGCTCTCATGTAGATTTAAGTGGTTGGGCTGACCGCTTGCGACACTTTGATCTACCAACGACGCTTATAGGAATAGGTGCACAAAGCAACGCCATTGGTGAAATACCCAATATTCCTGAAGGCTCAAAAGATTTCATACAGTTGAGCCGTTCATTGAGAGCAGACCCCAATAAATCAAACATTATTACGCGCGGAACATTTTCGAGCCAAGTTCTTGAGCACTACGGAGTTGAATCGTCTCCGTTTGGTTGCCCATCTCAATTTATTTCATTACAAAACGGCTTAGGTCAACGTTGTTATCAACATCAACAACGCACTCAATACGATAGAATCATGACCGCTGCAGGAAATCCGTGGCACCCATCATCCAGCTTAGAAAACGTTCTCACCGAAATTGTTGAGAAATATAAAGGCGATTATATATTGCAGCACCCAGCAGCTCTAATCCAATTAGCCATTGGCGAGGCTGAAAGTATTGACAAGAACAAAGTCGACCTACTAGAAAAGGTATATTCACGTATTGGCAACTGGACCAAAATAAAAGGTTGGTTCGAGAGCTTCGGCGTATTTTTTGCCGATGCACAAAATTGGATGCACTATTCGCGTCACTTTACCTTAGCAATTGGCCCTCGCTACCATGGCGTTGCTTTACCAATTCAGGCAGGCGTACCAGGCAAAGTAATTAGCATCGATTCACGTACTGAAGAATTGGCTGTGACAACTGGGATCCCAGTTGTTCACTATAAGGATGTCGAAAACATGGGTGCTGAATCATTGATAGCTGCGTGTCGTTGGAAATTAGAAGATGCAGCTAACTATGATTCTGTGAGAATCAAGAATGCCCAAAATTATGTTGAATTTTTACACTCCAACACATTATCTGTTAACCCTGAGTTGCTTAAACTTGCAAACAGTGGCGCATAAACAGCGTGAATATACGTATGAGCAATAGGACGTAAATTGAAATCCCAACCGTTTTATTTATGTACTGGATTCCATAGAAGCGGCACGTCTTTGGTGGCGGGAACAATGAGCGCTAGTGGCGTCAATATGGGTGAAAGCCTCATGGGAGCGAGTTTCGCGAATCCCAAAGGGCATTTCGAAGACAACGCATTAGTCGACTTGCATGACAGAGCATTAAATCTAAATGCTACCGACTGGCGCTATTGCATGGATAAGCCATTACACGTCCCTAGTTGCCTAACCAATGATTTCGAAAACTATTATTTAAAGCGCATAGCTGACAGAAAACAAGGGCAACTAATAGGTGCCAAAGATCCTCGAGCGTTGCTCTTTTTGGAGCAGTGGGACAGTGTACTAGAGGGCAATTTAAAACTCATTTTTGTATTCAGAGATTGGCGTCTTTCTATTTCTTCATTACTGAAAAGGCACAGCAGGCAGATTATTCAATATAGCGGCTCAGCTCTAAACAGAGAAGAGGATCTCCAGTTCTGGAAAACGCCTGATCTTGCAGCGCAAATGTGGATAAATGCTTCACAAGCCATTATTGATTGGTTCAAAGGACACGGCGATAACTCGCTTTTGTTTGATCAACCATCATTCATAACTAAACAGCCAGACATAACCGAAATAGCAGCAAAGAAGGGATTTGATTGCTCTATATTCTCCGCAAATACATTTGAAAAATCGCTACTACAACAAACTATTCCTGTTTCATTGCTCGATGCTTTAAGTCCAAACGTAATACAAAAGTGTGAATCGCTGCAAACTGAACTACAAGAATTAAGTGATGTTTGCGAACACGAAAACATTACTTATTCTCCCCGCCACACTTTAAGTAGAGCTCTATTAAATGAGGCGAGAAAGTCAAAAACCGTTGGTGATTTACCCAGTGCTTTTAGTTGTCGACCAAATTTTGACAGTCTCTCATGGCAAGATACATTGGATTGCTTACGGTCGTTTTCAGCTCAACAGGCTAGTAGGGTAAATTGGTTAGAGATGATCAATACTCTTGATCCAAACCAGTTAGATAAGGTTTTTCCACTACTAATGAAGTGGCGTATGCATGACCTTGCACAAGATGTTGCTTTGAGAGCTTTAGATATCAAACCACAACCATGGCGATTCTTAAATGCCGGTGATATCTATATGAGAGTTCGAAAGTTTGAGGAAGCGAGCAAGTTTTTCAACAAAGCACTTGAATTAGCCCCAGACAATGCAACGTGCTTCGCTCGGCTAGCTTCACTCGCGACTACACAGCGAAACTTCCCTTTAGCTAAAGAGTATTTGCATAAGGCCGAAACCCTAGACGAAACTAAACCGGCGGTATTGCATTCAAAAAAGTACTTCGAAGAAATGCTAGCTGCGCATGAGGCTTCAAATAATAAAGAGCACCAACAAAAGAATACACAAACTGGATTAATGCTAACCATCGATCACTATGAGCAGGTTGTGGATGCTATGACCTCAGATAGAAGTGAGGGCATGGCATTAGATCGTTATATGTGTCAAAGCGCGTTCGTACTTCGTGAAAACCGTAACTGGATAATAGAAGCAACATCAAAATTACCGTTATATTCACAAGTTTGTTATCTCGATTATTTATTCTCTCATTTCGAAAGACTTTTTGATAAGAACTTCTTGTGGCCCGAGTTTTTGTTATCTGAAGAAATTGTATGGCGGGATCCAACGCTTTATTCATTGCCTAAAATTGATCGGGCCAGTTCCCCTGAAGTCGGTATATGTATTCACGCATTTTATCCTCAATTGCTTCCACAAATTTTTGCCAACATTAAGTTAATACCTAATATTAAGCATATTGCTATTTCCTGCCCTTTAGGTTTCGAAGATGAACTCCGTCACCTATTTAGCGGTAATCCAAAAATCAAAGTTACAGCTTTTGAAAACAAAGGTAGAGATATACTTCCGTGGCTCAAACTTGCTAACTCTGAGCTTAACCAGTGCGAGCTAGTATTGAAATTGCATACTAAAAAAACTCCGCATGAACCGTCACTTCGAGGTTGGCGAAGCCAACTGCTATGGCAGTTAACGGATCCGGCTTTCAGCACCCACATTTTACGCGCATTTGAATCCTACCCTAATTTGGGTTTGGTTATGCCGAACTACCACCCTCGTATCGTCAGTAGTTTAACGTGGGGAGACAATCTCGAACATGCAAAAGAGTTGGCACGGCGGTTAGGATTGAAGTTGGAGGAGCATGTAGGTGAATTTGTCGCCGGCTCTATGTTCTGGTACCGCCCTGCGGCTCTTCGAAGTTTGACTGAATATGAAACTGATGGACTGATCTTTCCTACAGAAGAGGGACAAACTGATGGCACTTTGATGCATGCGGTGGAGCGAATCATTCATTTAGTCGCTCAGCAAAACGGATTTGAGGTAAAATTTGTTGAACAATTGGAATCGATTAATTTACACCGGTGAATACGGTTAATTTGCTTCTTGATTTGCATCAAATATAGCGCTTATAACTGGCTTGGTTCTCTTCCTCACTCCAAAATCATGTTAAGCTGGAAGCGATAAACTCTGTTAGTCATTCAGAAAAAACACTCGCTTATTCAAGCAACAATAAAATGATTTTTTCAACAAAAAGGTGCATTGAGAGCAGCTTTTATAACGGCAACAAAGCATCGTCTGCGAAGTTGAATATGGTCAACATTGTAAGTCTTGCAGCCAATTTGAATATACTTATAGCCATACATGGAAACAAGGGATAGAAAATGAAATACAACGTCGAATTGCTCGACAACTACCGACTCAGTGGATGGATCATAGATCCGACAGCAGAAGGCCCTTTAGAAATAACAGTCTATGACGGGAAATACTGTATAGGTAGAACTGAAAATGACGTAGAAAGGCCAGATTTAGTTAAAGGTGGGCTCACTCAAAAAGGCGGGGGTTTCAGAATCACCTTTGACCGCCAACTTTCAGACTATCAAGTAAAAAATCTAAAGATAACGTGCGGCCAGATAGAATTAAAAGTTAATGAAAAAGCGTTGAGAATAGATTCATCTGTTGAAACTCCCAAATCATCAGGCCCGATAGGCAAGTTACCCCCCCCCTGGATACCCAAATTCAGGAGTAAGTTTTCAGGCCTCTGGACAGATCTAGACAACGCTCATGATGTTACAGAGGGTATGTACGAATTGGGAGACATCGACGATGCTAAACGTGAACTCTTGCACCACTGGATCGACTACGGATTTGTGATCTTAAGAAAAGCAATTGAACCAGAGCATATCGATACCGTACTAAATGAGTGGCAAGAAGTTGTGGAAGGGAAGCGTCCAAACGTATGGATAGAAACATTTGAGAATAATAAAAAAGTATTCCTACCTGCCACAAAAACTTATGAAAATGATAATGTAAAGTTACTCGATCTATATAGTGTCTCAGACGCAGCGAGAAACATTTCACTGAACGATAGCATTGTTGATTTTCTTAGTCTTGTGTTCAAACGTCCTCCATTAGCATTCCAAAGTTTATCTTTTTGGCGTGGTACTGAACAACCTGTTCACCAAGATACCGCTTACGTAAAGGTCACCTCACCTATGGAGTTGTGTGCTTCTTGGGTAGCGCTAGAGGATATTGTAGAGGGCTCAGGGGAACTAGAGTACTACCCTGGAAGCCAGTTCTTTCCTGACTTTTTGTGGGACAAAGACGCTAAATGGAAACCTAATAACGCGCCAAGTGCAGGAGAAGGTAAGGCTTTCTTAAATTCGCTACATGAACACGCAAAAAAAATGGGGCTTCCACTACAAAAATTCTTGCCTAAAAAGGGAGATGTACTTATTTGGAGTGCGGACTTAGCGCATGGTGGGAGCAAAGTGACGACTGACAATACTCGTAAAAGTCTAGTCACTCACTATTGCCCTAAAAACTGCAACCCTTCCTACTTTTATTCATCTAAACATTCTTCAAAGGTCAACCAAGGTAAAGGCTATTACTGTTGGGAAATAAGAGGCCAACAACAAAAATAGTTGTTAAGTTAGCCTGCCATTTGGGCACTCAAAGGAATGGGTGCCAACCAATCTGATAAATCTGTATTCAGGATATCTTGGGTTTTTAAAATATCTTCTGTATAAAAATCATCGAGCATCTTCTGTACATAGAGCTCATCTAGTGCCAAAGAATAAGTACCTTGCATCGCAAAAGCGTTAACGACTTGCTGCCATGATAAGCCAACCAAATTAAAGTCACTCTTTCCTCTAGAAACCAACAGTTCGTAGCTCCCTTGCCCATCCACTTCGTAGTCATCGAAATGAGGTATGAGTTTCGCCTCATTACTGTGCGGCAACTTCTCTTGTACGAATTCGTTCGTGAGCTCAAGGAATTCAGACAAAAGACTTAGCTCCTGTTTCGGCTTGCTAAGTAGGGTTTCCAACAGCATCACGTGACAGTTTTCTCGGCCTAAAATGCTATACGCATTGACCAAAAGCTCGCTGTAGCGGATAAAATAATACCGATGACGTTTTTTAAAATACCGTTTGAAATTAGCATCTATAAATTGTTCAAAGTTCTGAGAGTATTGACCTTTGGTATAATGAAATATCAAATCATGGACATACAAGGAAAAAGCCTGCTTAATAGGATTTCTTAGGCAAATCAAGTATTTTTTATCTGCTTCGAACTCATTCAAGCGTTGTAGCGTTTCAACGCGGCGAAAATAAGACGGTGTTATATCAACGATGTAATCCCCGTCAGGCACGGACCCCCAGTCAGTATTGTATTGCTGCTGATAATATTCCAATCCCTTGCCATAGTGAGAATTAAAAAAGAACGTTTCCTTTTTAGGCGGAGTTAAAAATTGACTTTCACGCTTAAAAAAGTCATTTAGAGAAGTGGTACCACACTTCTCTACTCCAATTCCAAAAAGAAACTTCATTGCCACTCTATGATTCCTTATAAAAATATTCACATGATGTTTTGATAAATAAAGCGGTGACTTTATAGATGACCAGGACGTACATCAACCCTTTTCAATGATTCATTGTGACCTTTCCCCCAAAAATAACACCATGACATCGATGAGATTTCCAATAAACTGGAGACAATGGAGATCTCAAAATGAAGAAACGTTACAGCGAAGAACAAATCATCAGAGCCATCAAACAGCATGAGGCAGGTGCGAAGGTAGACGACATTTGCCGTGAGATGGGTATCTCAACAGGAACATTTTACAACTGGCGCAGCAAGTATGCGGGCCTAGAAGTAAATGAAGCGAAGCGTTTAAGAGAGCTTGAGTCTGAGAACAACAAGCTGAAGAAGATGCTGGCTGACAAGCTCTTAGAAGTGGAAGCGATGAAGGATGTACTTTCAAAAAAGTGGTAACGCCAGCAGCAAGAAAACCTGTTGCCCGTCACCTTATTGATGCGTTTAAGCTCAGTGAACGGGTCGCTTGTAAGCTTGCTGGTGTAAGCCGAACCGCTTTCAGATATTGCCATAAGACAAAGCCAGATAGCGCTGTGCGCGCACGGTTGAAAGAATTAGCGTCACAGTATCCTAGGTATGGGTATTTGATGCTGCATGGCTTGTTAAAAGGCGAAGGGCTTGTTGTAAACCGCAAGCATACCTACCGGCTTTATACCGAAGAGGCGTTGCAGGTGCGGACGAAGAAGCGCAAGAAGCTGACTCGACCAAGACAACCACTTGAGGTGCCAACAGCACCAGATCAACGCTGGCCAATGGATTTCGTATCTGATCAACTTAGTAATGGCAGGCGCTTCAGAGTGCTAAACGTGGTGGATGATTACTCGCGCGAAATGGTTGGGCAGCTTGTGTCCGTTTCTATCAGCGGTCGTCAGGTTGCACGCTTCCTTAGTCAGCTCATCGAGCAAAGAGAAAAGCCTGCAAAGGTGATTTGCGACAACGGAACAGAGTTTACCAGCAAGGCGATGTTCTTCTGGAGTAAGGAGACGGGTGTTGAGCTTGGCTTTATTCAGCCTGGTAAACCGACACAAAATGCCTTCGTGGAAAGCCTTAACGGCAAGTTCAGAAACGAATGTTTGAATCAGCACTGGTTTAGAACAATGGACGAGGCAAGATACGAAATAGACCTATGGCGTGAGCACTACAACCATGTTCGGCCACATAGCTCACTGAATTATCTGCCGCCTGTTGAGTATGCAAAACAGGCAGCATAATATGAAAATCTCATCGAGAGAGCGGTGCTAGTTCAGGGGAAAGGTCAATTGATCTCACATTACTATAAGTAAACAATGCGACGGACCAATTTAGGCTTCTACATCGTCCATAACGTTACACGAAGAAATGTGTTAGTAGCCTTTAGGTATAAGGATAGGTTGAATATATGCGCAGTTAGTTAACACAAACACGTATTTACATACAATTGTGAGTTTCGAAAATTTGCAAATGAAAACAAAAAAGGTGGCCGAGGCCACCTTTTTCACATTAACGTTTGTAACGCAGTAACTATTAGTTACCGTTGTTACCGTCGTTAGCACCGCCTGCTTCGTTACCTTGTGTAGTCGCTGTCATGTTGAACAGTGAACCTTCACCAGTACGGATTAGGCCTAGACCTTCACAAGTATCGAATGCACCTTTAAGTACTAGACGTGCACGACCTTTATAGTCAGTTGAACCAGTTACACCGAATGCAGTTTCGATATCGATGATGTCTTGACCAGCTGCAGTAGTACGGTTAGCACCTTCAGTAGAGAATACTTGAGTTGCGCTAACTGCTAGGTCTGGAGCGATAGTCAAATCTTCACCAAGAACAGTACCGTCTTGCGCGTAAAGCGTACCACGGATATCACCTTCGTTAGTGGTAGACGTATTAGTCAAACGAATGTAAGCAGTATCAGCATTACCTACAGCAGGAACATTGAAGAAGCTTGCGATACAACCATTACGTAGTAAATCACCAAACACACCGTCTTGCTCTGCGATGTTGTCATAACGAGCGTTGAAGAAATCAACGTTCCAAGTAGCAGAAATTTGACCAACTTCAGGGATTGTGTCTGCATTTACACCAGTCTTAACTGAGTAACATACATTATAAGGTGTTGTTAACTCGTCAGTAGTACCTGTAACAGTCATGCTGAAAGAGGTTGTTTCTGCTGCCGTCAATACTGTAGTAGAACCAGCTAGTGTATCACCAGATGTACAGTCCGCATTTGTATGCAAATAAACAGTTGAACCAGCTTGAAGTGAACCAGAACCTACTGAGAAAGTAATTTCATGCGAATCACCACCTTGGAAATCAAAGTCATCGCCATTTTCTTTCTTGATGATGCCGGCTGTTGCGAGCGGGAAAGTCACCAAATCAATAGCTTCAAGACTCAACTCCAACGTACCTAACGTGATCAAAGAAATGTCATCCGAACCATCGAAATCAGAACGACCATCACCTGTACCAGAAGTAAATAGCTGCTCGCTTGCACCTACGTTGATACGAAGGAATGGAGCGGTACCAACAAAATCAACTGGGGTGGCAGTCAAATCAGTAGGCGCTTGAGAACCAAAAATTACAATTGGCGTATCAGTCGCTGTGTTAGTAATAGCGTCAGTGTTACCTGCATCTACCGCTTCAACGTACTCAACACCCAACTGAACCATCTTAGATGAGCTGCTAGGGTTAAGTGCACTCGTTAAATTCTTAACTGCGTAACCAGTCAAAGAAACACTTGTCACTGTCTCACCACCACCAAAGTCTAGCTCTAAAGTGATTGTATTATCACCGATAGCACCACCTTGAACCACTGAGTATGTAACTACGTTCGTACCTGCGTACGTACTACCAGTAGAATCCACCAAGTGGAATACGCCATTAGTACCGTTAGCTGCATCAACCAAAGCCGTAGTCGACAAATCTTCACCGAAGACAGCACCACCACCTAGAGTAAACTTAACTGTGGCTACGGATGCCGCATCACCGATATCGCCTGGCTCTGTAGCACCTAGCGTCAAATCGAAGGATACTTCTGGAGCTGTGATTAGCGTTTCTTCAGAACCAACGCCCGGATTGTTGTTACCAAAAATAACATCAGCAAGTACCACGGTCTCATCTGTGTTTGTCGCGATGTTGTTAGTAAACACCAAGTCTTTAGCAACAACAGGAGCTGCTGCCATGGCAGACAATGCTACTGCAAGTGCTGTCTTGTTAAATAGTTTCATTTGTAAATCCTTAAATATAGTTATAAAGCTATAGCCGTTTAGATCATTTAATTCACAGTTAGCGCACCGGCTTAAATGCCTAAACATGTTACTAAACGCATCAATTGAGATAGGGCACCCGGTTAATCGATGCGCCTTTCACAAAGAGCGATTCTATTATTACCATTTCAGAAGTCAACCCTTTGATTCGGGCTCTTCCTTAATTAAATTAAGTTTTTCAGATAAATAGTCAGTTCTAATTACTGAGCTATTAATGTTTTATGCTCTTAATTAGTTAATCCGGAATCAAGGATTTTCTCTCCAGAGTTCCGGCTAATATTAACCCCCCTCCCAATCGACTGGGAATGTAAGAACTCCCACATTCTCAAAAAAGCGATTTAAAACCTTGAAATGTAAAGCTTTAAATGATTTTGAGCGCCCCTTATCGTTCATATTATAGTCGGCATTTTGTGTTTGTACATAAGCTTTCTTGCAAATGCTATCTCGATATTCATCAGCGAAAGCACACTTATTTTCAGCATTGGCAATTAAGTGACGCGGGGCAATTGAAAGTTTCGTTACGTAGAACAGCGTATAGCAAAATATAAGTATTTATTTTTACCAATAAGTGAGTTTATGGACATTTTTGTGATAGACGCTTTCGATTGGTCTTAATTAACCACCTCCATAGAACAAAAAGTAACTGCGTGTGTTGAGATGGTAATCACATTGAGTTAATAATTCGATTGCATTACCATTGCGCGCTGGCTGTTACATTGCCAAACATCTTAAATTACCCAGGCACGATAATAGATGACTAAACCCATTGGTGAATTGTTACAAGAAAAAGGCATTCTTTCTGACGCAGATTTACAAAAAGCCTTAAACATTCAATCGGAAATAGGCGGTAAACTCGGCGCGATCCTGATGCGGATTGGCGCAGCATCAGAAGACATTATTGTGCGCACACTTGCCGCGCAACTACATTTGCCTCTAGTCGGTGATAATTTGCAACTTCCCGACGTTTCTCGCGTGATAGATACGTGCCGCGATGCCAAGATAGACGTAGAGTGGATGCTCGACCAACAAGCGATTCTATGGTCAGAAGATAATTCAGGCCTAACAATCTATTGCGCGTCGCGTGACCCATTGTCAGAATATTTACTATCGTCATTGGAAATGATTTGCCCGCAGGCATCAATTATACCCTGCTTTATATTCTCTCAAGATTTTGACTCACTCACCCGCAGTATCGACAAAATAAAGGGCGATTACTCCGGCAGTAAATCCGAAAGCGAATCCTACTTAAAGGAACTGGCGGAAGAAGCCCCCACGATTGAATTAGTTAACAACTTGTTCGCCCAAGCAGTCGATGCCGGTGCGTCTGACATTCACTTTGAACCAGAAGAAAGCAGTTTTCGGGTTAGGTTTAGAAGCGATGGTGTACTCACCACCAAACTCACCTTGGGCAAAGAGAAATTTGATGCGCTGGTATCTCGGATCAAATTGATTTCAGGAATGGACATTGCAGAGCGACGTTTACCGCAAGATGGCAGCATATCAACTCGTGCAGGCGGGCTAGAGATTGATATTCGTGTATCCGCGTTGCCCGGCGTTTACGGTGAATCCATGGTTTTACGCCTACTGCCAAAGGATAAAAAGCGTTTAAGTATGGAAAAGCTAGGCATGCTTCCTGATCAGATGACAATGATGGAGCGGTTAGTTCGTCAGCCCCATGGAATTATCTTGGTCACCGGACCTACCGGCTCAGGAAAGTCAACCACGCTTTATACCGCGTTAGATGAATCCAATGAGAATGATAAGAAAATCATAACGGTAGAAAATCCGGTCGAATTCAAACTAGAGGGTATTACCCAAACCCAAACAAATGAGGAAATTGGGCTCACTTTTGCAGCATGTTTGCGCACCATTTTACGCCAAGATCCTGATGTAATCATGATCGGTGAGATCCGTGACTTAGAAACCGCCGAAATAGCCATGCAAGCAGCAATAACCGGCCATTTAGTGTTGTCTACATTGCATACCAATGACTCATTGAGTTCATTTACCCGCTTAATCGATATGGGCATTGAGCCATTTATGGCAGCAACCCCAATTATCGCAACCCAAGCACAGCGACTGCTCCGCAAACTCTGCACGCACTGTGCGCAACCAGCAACCTCGCTCCCTCAGGATGCAGAATCAACTTTAGCTATCGCACAACAAATGGGGCTTGAGCAACCAGCTAACTGGAAGGTTGCTGTTGGCTGTAAAGAGTGTCAGGGAACCGGTTATAAGGGGCGAATAGGTATCTACGAATTAATCGAGATTAAAGAAAAGATGCGAGCCTTAATACTCGATCAAAAACCAGCCAGTGAGTTGTATCGATTGGCCAAATCTCAAGGTTATCGGAACTTGTATGAAGATGGCATGCTCAAAGCCTATATGGGTCTTACCAGTGTGGAAGAAGTTTATCGAGTGTGCCGCACCAGTGAAGCGAGCGAATTATGAGTCAATTTGCTTACGAGGGTGTTGATAAAACGGGCGAAAAAACCACGGGTGTGGTCAATGCCGACAGCTTTCGTGCAGCTGCAAGACAACTTGAAAGTCGAAATTTGAAGATTATTGCTTTAGATCCAGTAAGTAGCAATCCAGAGAAATCAGTCAAATCGTCAAGAAAAGCCATTTCTAAGAATGATGTAATTCTTGTTTTTTACGAGATTGCCACCATGCTCAGAGCCGGCGTTAGCCTAAAAGAAGCAGTTGAAGCCCAATGTGATTCAAGTCACTCCGAGCAAGTGCTGAGTATATTTCAAAGCTTACTTAAGCAATTGAAAAGTGGTACCGCATTTTCCGTCGCAGTGCGCAATACTGCGCTAAAAGTGCCCGACTACATGTACTATTTAATTGAATCGGGTGAAATCACAGGGCGTTTGGCTGCATCAATTGAGCAAGGCGTTGAGCAAATGGAGTATGATCTTAAGGTTCAATCAGAAACCCGCAGTGCGCTTATTTATCCGAGTATACTGGTGTTATCTGGCGTAATTGCCGTTGGGATAATGTTCTTATTTGTTGTACCAAAGTTCTCGTCGCTGCTTAGTAGCGCTGACGAAATGCCCTTCCTCGCATGGTTGGTCATCTCATCGGGTGTCTGGGTGAATGATAATAAGCTAGCTATGTTAGTAGGTCTCATTGCTTTATTTTTCGCAGTGTTCATGGTGTTTACTCAGGAACGTTTCAGGATCCCCTTGCTGAATTTCATGAGTAGAATGCCGGTGATTGGTAATTGGCTTAATGAGAGCGATATGGCCGTATGGTCAAAAATGCTCGGCATATTACTAGCGAGCAAAGTACCCATGTTAGATGCACTAACACTCGCCGCGAAATCCAGCAGAATTCCGTGGCGAAAAGCGCGTTTAGCACAAGTCAAGGCTAGCGTTAAATCAGGAGTATCGCTATCAGCTGCTCTGCAACAAGAGGCGGTAGTGTCTGCAACTACCGTCAATTTAGTTAAAGTCGGCGAAAAATCTGGCGATATGTCTTCGACACTGGCATCGGTCTCGCGTCTCTACGACCAAGCGAGCAAAAAACGTATGCAAACTCTCTTGGCCTTGATTGAACCAATCGCCATCTTAGTGATCGGAGTAGTGATTGGCGTGATTATTATGGGTATCATTCTAGCCATTACTAGTGCGAATGACATCGCCATTTAATTAAGAAGTTAACGTTATCTATTGAAGAGGTTGTAATGCGGAGAGTTAGAAATCTTGGTTTCACATTACTGGAAATGATTGTGGTTCTAGTGATTATTGGTTTGTTGATGGGATTAGTTGGTCCTAGAGTCTTTAAGCAAGCTGACAAAGCCAAAGTACAAACTGCAGAAGCTCAAGTCACAATGCTTAAGGGCGCGCTGCAAACTATGCGCTTAGATATCAATCGCTTTCCAACGACGGAAGAAGGACTTGGGCTGTTGATCAACAATAGTAATCCCGCAGATCCAAATTGGGATGGCCCCTATTTAGATGATGAAGTGCCTCTCGACCCCTGGGATCGCCCTTATCAGTACTCTTCGCAAAAGACCAGAAACCAGCCGTTTGAGCTTTTCTCGTATGGTGCAGATGGGAAATTGGGTGGCGACGATTATGACGCCGATATAGGCTATATTGCAGAGCGATAGTGATTGAGCACAAGCCATGCACCATTTAGCAAAGAAGCAATCTTGCAACGGGTACACACTGTTGGAGTTACTGATCGTTCTGGTGTTGATGGGTTTGCTTATGGGCCTAACGGCGCCACGGCTAGCGCAAATGTATGATTCAGTAAACTTCTCATTACAACGAGACGACCTGCTGTTCCAATTACAAAGCATTCCTTTTATCGTATTTCAACGCGGGGAGAGCTTCAGTTTATTAGAGCTTAATGACGCTTCAACAGCTGATATCCTTACCTTGCCAGACGGGTGGCAATTAGACGAAATTGGCACTACTGATGTGACCTATAATTCACTGGGATTTTGCTCAGGTGGCGAAGCAACATTTATTAAAGAGAATCGACGCCTGCGAGTACAATTAGATGCTCCTATGTGTCGACCAACCGTGTTGTAACTAGCATCTATGCGAGCAACTCCGATTTATTCAAACCACGGGTTTTCCTTATTAGAAGCAATAGTTGCACTGCTTTTAGTTACCATGGTAAGCATGGCAACGTTTGCTTGGATAAGTAATTTACTGTTGTCCATCAGCAAAATTGAAGACAATGCTTACCGCAATGTTATGAAACGCAACGTGACCGAATATCTGTCTGATGTAAATATGATGGCGCAACCGCAGGGTAGTAAAAGTTATGGTGGAGTCACAATCAATTGGACTGCTAATCTAGTTGAGCCAATCAAAAGAGGGAAAAGTGTTAATGGTGGTAAAACACCATTCGAAATTGGTTTATACCGGGTATCAGTGAGCGTGGAAGATATCAAAGGAGAGGGAGCCGTATTTGAGCTCACACAAGTCGGCTATAGAGCACTTTCAGATGGCATTTTCTAAGTCTCCTAATGCTTATTCTCAAGCGCAAGTCAGTGGATTCACACTGCTTGAAATGATGGTAGTCCTAGTATTAGTGAGTTTGATCACCGTCTTGATGATGCAGGGCTTTAGTTTTGTTACCGGCCTACAGGAAAGAATACGCAAGCAACTTGTGCAAGTTCAAGACGTGGAGCTTCGAGAGCAGTGGTTTCGTATCGCGGTGCGGGCCATGCACCGAGGGAGAAAGTCTGATAACGCGCAATTTACTGGCAACAGTAGCGAATTTAGCGGTTTAACTCTACAACCTCTCGTCCAACAACTTGGATTACCAACCAAAGTCACTTGGCATCTCGAGCCGCAGCAGGATAAAACCACCCTATTCTATAGTGAAGCCGACCATGACCCCATTCCTATCATGGTCTGGCAAAATGCGACTCCAGAGTTTCGGTTTTTAGATGCGCAAGGGGAATTGCTAAGTTCGTGGCCAAATGATAGTCAAGACAAAGGGCTACCTTTTGATCTTTTTGAAAATCCAGATAATACGGCTTTGCCACAAGGTGTGGCAATAATAGATGATGCTTCTGAAAGTGTTTTATTTTGGTATGTGTCAATTTCTAACAACACCCTGCCAGAGGTTGATCTAGCTCTATGATCCCGCGTCCAGCACGACAACAAGGTTTTATTCTTGTCGCATCAATATGGATTATGGCCATTCTCATTATGATGGTTAGTGCGTTTGCCATATGGGTAGAGAGCAGTTTAGAAAAGGCTCTGCGTCAGAACCATCGCGCTAATATGGAAATTCATGCCACCTCAACCCAGTCTACCTTGTTATATCTAATTGCCACTCAAGGAACTACTCAAGCTGGCATTAAAGTACCGCTTGAACAGTCAGCTGGCGAGCTGACAAATGTGACCTTGGATGACTTTTTGGGCGGTGCTGTAATTGATGATATGGGTTCGAAAATTGTGACTATTGAAGGGTCAGAGTTGTACGTTGACGGCAGTCCATATAAGGGTATTAACGACTCTCTGTTCTCGATTTTAGACCTATCTGGATTGATTCCTATCAACTCCACTTCACCACTATTCACCGCAGAGCTCTTAACGCATTTAGATCTGGAGCCAGCTCGCATTCGGCAGCTCACAATGACTTTGCAAGACTACATAGACAAAGACAATGAGCTAAATGCCAACGGCGCTGAATTATTCCAGTATCAACAGCGCGGACTACCTACACCGCCGAACGGTCAATTGCTCACGCGATTCGAGCTAAAGAATGTTATTGGCTGGCGAGAGCTTGAGACCTTGTGGGATAATTCTGTTGTTTACAATTCACTGGCAGCATCGACAATTGACCGATATAACGTCAACGCAATGAGTCCTCTTTTAGCGCAGGTTGTTTTAGGCCTATCGCCTGCTGACGCAAGTTTATTGGTTGAAGAAGGGAAGCAAAAGAAATTCAGTCATTTTAAAGACATGGTAGACCGGACCGGATTACCCCTTCACCC
Organism: Alteromonas sp. DYW1; assembly: GCF_059752595.1. Lineage (NCBI taxonomy): Bacteria > Pseudomonadati > Pseudomonadota > Gammaproteobacteria > Alteromonadales > Alteromonadaceae > Alteromonas > Alteromonas sp. DYW1. The sequence goes on from NZ_CM186038.1 coordinate 2,795,066, forward strand.
CTATTTCGACAGACTCGAGTTTAATCCTTCGTCGCGTTTCAGGCTCTCATTTTGGTATCCTGGAACGAGACTTAAACGAGAACTTGATGTATACTTCCCGGTCGTCGTTCGTGCTGGTGATCTACCTTGGGTCATTAGCAGAGATCTAATAGTCCCAGTATCGGAATCTGAAGCCTTTGTTGAACCCCGTGAATCTCAAACACACCTTCTCCGCTAATCAGTATGTTCAAGCGTCTCGGGAGATTATTTTCCCAGAGAACCTGACCACGCGAGCTCAGTGGATAATCGGCAGAAGTCTGTGTCTTTACCGAACTTTTGAGTTATCGGCACTGCCTGAAAAAAACCGTGAAAACGCTTTGAGTTTGCTGGTCAAGCGCTGGGCACCTTTTTCCCAGGTAGGATATCACGCGGTATGGACTGACCACTGTGTAGGGGTATGGGCGTGGGATGCGCAGCGAGTTGAATCAGCGATTGAAGAAGTGGGCGTTCAAGCTATTTCGACTCTTCCCGAATCGGTATATTTACCCAGACAAGACGAAACCAGAGCTCAATGGCTCCCATCAGTCGATACTGGCAAGATTTTTCAACTCTGGTTAAACGGCGTCTTAGTCGCCGAAAAATGGTTTGCGGAAAAGCCTGACACACCTAAATTTGACCTTTTCTTACGTTCATTAGCATTGCCGGCATCATTGGCCATGGAGTGGGCGAAGCTGCAAAAGCTGTGCCTCGAGGCCGCCGAACTTGAGGAGATTGCAAGGCTTGCGACGCCATGGGGAGCGAAGAACAAGACACTTTCAATAGTGCAAAAATTGCCATGGGAACACAGCCTTCTATTGTCCGGTGCTGCTGCGGTACTTGCTGGATACGTGTGGGTCTTATCTTCTACGGTTTTTGCTTCTATGTCGCTCAGCACGATAACACAGCGTGCCGATTTAGTCGCTGCGGAGGTTGAGGCTGTCTTAGATGCACGCTCAACAGCTGAAACCCTCAATCAGCAAGTTCAATCACAGATCTTACTCATCGATTACCCATCACAATCAAGTATGATGATAGAGCTAGGTAAAATATTCATGGAGTTCAATTTAGTATTGAACGAATGGGACTTCAAAGGTTCTACGTTAGAGGTTGTATCGCAAGGTAATGTAAACACACTAGATGTAGTTAAAAGTATGGAAACTTTGGATTGGGTAAGGAGTGTATCCGTATCATCTTTACGTAACCGAAATCAGAATCGCTTTGTTTTGACCTTGGAGTCGCAGAGATAAGTCATGGCTACTTTAAAAAAGCAACTTAACGAACATTGGCAACAAGCAAAGGAGCAAGTTTCCTCTAGTGCCCGGCTGCGCGTTAGCTTGTGGTTTATCGCGCTGTTAGTCATTGTTTACCCATTGTTAGTACTGAGCGATTTTAATGCGGATATTCACAGTGACATAGAGAAAGAACTAGCACGAGAAGCCAGAATTTTACGCACTGCGAACGAGCAAGAATGGTTTCAGCGAGCCGAACGATTGAACCAAGTTGCCGAAACAATCGATGCCGCGTTTTGGAAAGCCCCTTCGCCAGGTATCGCTAAAGCTACTTTGTTCCAAACATTGACCGACTGGGCGCAACAAAACGAATTGAATAATGTGCAAATTCGACTCGAGGAGCCACTGGGCGTTAACGGGCAATCTGGTGTCTTTCGAATCGCAGGTCAAATTGATACGGCCTTCGATGTTACCCGTAGTCTCAAATTTTTACAGCAGCTGGAAGCGAGTTCTAACAAAATCGTGATTGAACAGATGGAAATTAGCCAACGAGCGAGACCTTTACATCGCCTAGTTATCGCCGCTTATTTTAAGGTGGAGAGTTAACGGTCAGATGTCGATTAGATCCTTAATTAAGCTAAAATGGTTGTGGGCTGCGATGGCTGGAATAATCTTACTGGTCGCGTTTTTAGCTTACAATAAACGTCCCTCGACCCAAAGCATTAGTTTGAATGAGCGAAGTGATGAATGGTTAGTCGCTGGCTTTTCATACGCTAACAATAGCGAGCCTCTTCTTCGCACGCTGAATGTAGAAGTACTTTGGGGGAAGGAAAGCTCCAGTCTCGAGACTCAAACAACTAATACACCTTGGTCATTAAAGGGCATTATCGAAGAGGGTGATACCCGAATAGCCATTATTGACGTTGATATAGAAAGCAAAGAAATTAAGCGAGAGCGCTACGTGAGATTTAATGTCGGCGATACGTTGCCAAATGGCGCTAAAGTAACGAAAATCGGCAAAAGCCAAATTGAATTTGAAATGAATGGCGAGGCTTTCGTCAAGAAACTTTATCAATAATTCGGGTGAGTCACTGATAAACCGAGCATATAGACAGAAAAACAATGAAAATGCAGTTTGAGAAAATGAAAAATAAGTGGATAAAGCAAGTGCTTTTGTTGAGCGTTGTTGCATCTGTATCAGCATGTTCAGTTGTACGTGAATATGATTTAACTCCGCAACAGTTAAATGTTAAGGACAAACAAAATCTCGGCAACAAGCAAGGATCGGAAGCAAGTGATTCAGTCAACGGGAGCGGTGAAACTCGAATCACTCGTTCACTCCCGCAGCCACCGCAAGGAAATTTAACTAACACCGCTCTAAGTTTTGAAGAAACGATGAACTTAGAAGGAACAGAAATTGCCGTAAATATAGCCGGATTACCTTTACCTGAATTCATCAATGAAATCCTAAGTAATCAAATGGGCCTTTCGTACCATTTAGACCCTCGACTTGAAGATAAAAAGGATTTGGTAACGTTAAATATCGAAAAGCCACTAAAACCAAATGAAATGTATCGAACGGTGCAAACTGTGTTACAAGCCTACGGCGTCGCTTTACGTAACGATGAGGGCCTTGTGCGCGTCGAGTTTTCTCCTTCAGGAGCAAGCACTGAGCCTCCAATCCTAGTCAGTGGCGCGGCTCTCCCAACTGTGCCGGCAACACACCGTCCAGTATTTTATTTGATGGACTTAAATGTTGTACAAGCTCAAAGAGCCGTTGGTTGGCTAGCTCAAGCTTTTGAAGGACAAAAAGCAAAGTTCAGTTCAGACCCAGAACGGAATGCTGTGTGGCTCAGAGGTTCCCTGGATATCGTCAAGCAAGCGGCAGAGGTAGTAAAACTAGTTGACCAACCATTGATGCGCGGTCGACACAGTATGCGAATAGAGCCTCGTTATTTGGGGGCTGATACGCTTTCAAATCGTTTGACTCAAATGCTGCAAGCTCAAGGTTATTTCGCTCAACAAGGAAAACCAGGCTCGGTTAGCCTTTTCACTATCGAAGAAACTAACAGCATTATTGTTTTCGCAAATGATAAAAATGTATTGAATTATGTTGAAAATTGGGTTCGCGATCTTGACCAACCCCTCAAGCAGACTAAAGGGGACAGTGTTTTTTACTATGAAGTTAAGAACACGTCCGCACAGGAAGTGGCCGATGCAATTAATGAGCTACTGTCGTCTAGTCGAAATGCCACCACATCAAATAATAGTGATACAGCAAATTCACTTACAGCATCAAACCGGGGACAACTGGTTGTAGATTTGGGAAGAAATGCTCTTTTGTTCTATGGGTCTAATACCGACTGGGTTACGATGCTACCCGCGATTGAACAGCTTGATAAGCGTCCCTTGCAAGTTCTCATTGAGGTCATCGTTGCGGAAGTAACATTAAGCGATAGCTTTTCATTTGGTGTTGACTGGGCAATAAATAACGTGGGTTCAGACCTTTTCGGTGGAGCCTCACCTGAATCAATCGCAATTTCTGGTGGTGCACTAACCTTTTATCCGATAAGTTCATCTGGCTATACGCGTGCCGTGCTGGAGATGCTTGCCACTGATAGCAAGGTGAATATTTTACAAACCCCTCGAATATTGGTTAGAAGCGGACAAGAAGCAACCATAAACGTGGGTAATGAAGTGCCTATTATATCCTCTACACAGAGCAGCCAAGAAGGCGGCGCAATAACCCAAGAAGTTCAATATAGAAGTACTGGTAACAGCTTATCAGTTAAGCCCGTTATTTACGCTGGCGGCGAAGTCGACCTTTCGTTGACACAAGAGCTTAGCTCGTCGATCCCCGACAGCACCAATAATACAGGATCTCCTACAATCTTTACTCGCCGCGTATCCACATCCTTGAGTATTCAAGACGGAGGCTCTGTACTCGTAGGCGGACTTATTGATAACAGTGAAAATGAATCAGAAAGCAAAGTTCCTTTTCTCGGTGATCTTCCATTTCTAGGCAAACTGTTTACCACAACGTCAAAATCAACATCACGTACAGAATTAATGATTCTTATTGCACCTTACGTAGTAAGCAGTGCAGATGATGCAAATGCCGTTACGGATGCATTTAAAGAGCAGTTAACCCTGCATAACTAATACTCAGTAGTAGAAATTAACCAAGACATTTAAAAGGAGATACAATGCGGATTATTGCCTTACTTTTACTAAGTTTCTCTGTAGCTGTTTTCGCATCAGATGGCGGTGCAGAATCGGCCAACGCACAAGATTCACAGAAACGTGAAATCGTACTCGATGGTCACCTCTCAACAGTGCAATTGATGGAGCAATTTGAAGCCATCCAGGCACAAGGCATTGACACAAACCTACCGTACAAATGGGAATTTAGATTTACCGCAAAAGTGATGTCGAATTTAGAAAACTTTGCGCAGATGGCCCATGCCATGGATTTTTGGCCTGTCGCGTTGGAAAGTGACGTAAACGGGGATAAATACTGGTTGTATATTCAGAAAACTCATCAGTACACCAAAAGTGAATTTGTTGATGAAGTAACAACCCTATTTAAGATGGCAGATTATGGAAATCTAGACAGTTTTGACGGTTTTAGTATTGATAAGCCGGATACTACAGCTGCTAATTAGACGCCCGTTAACTTAAATACAAAATAGCAAGCCACAAGTGCTCAACTGCGTTTGTGGCTTTTTTAATGTAATACCTAAATGTATCCCCACTCTCGCATAAAATCCCCACACAATGCTTCTACGGCAGTCACATCCTCTTGCGCATAGACTTTAGCAGTCGAATCATTGCGAATAGCGCTAAACACACTTTTTGGAATCTTATCGCTATTAATTATCCTTGAAATAAGAGTCATTGTAGCTTCTGGGCTTGCTATCAAATCCTCGTAACGGATAACGTGAATTCTATCTTTGTCTCGCCTGATCATTTCTGCCAAATAATTGAGGTATAATGCTCGCTTTACGGGTAAATAAGATTCCTGACGAATGGAATTCAGCAGCCGATGTTGAACAGCATCTAAAAGGAGATCATCCTGATTAACAAATGGAATGACATTGAAATCCACGTCACGAAGATGATCGAAACTCTTGCGCCAAGAAGTTATAACATCCAGAGGATGTCGAACCATTACAATCTTCGGCATGTTGGGCAAGGCATCGCACAAAGTTCTTAAGCGCGAGATGAATGCCAGAGGGTTTTTAACCGCCAGTGGAAAATCCGTGCGCGTTACGGTTGGCAAGTAATGTCGTCTAACATCATTAAAGCGCGTATCTTCAATGACTTCGCCCGCTTCATTTACCTTATTGTTTATCCCCTTTCCCAATAAAATATCCGTTCTGATTTTTCGGTACAATAGTTCTAACTCAAGTCCTTCTGAGTCATTATGTAAAGCAGTAAAAATCTCTTGTGGTTCATTAATAACAATCGTGTTCGGCACTTTATGCAATAAATTACAGAGCAAACTAGTGCCTGAACGCGGCAATCCAGTGATCAAAAAATCCGATGAATCAATCGTAGACTTTGATTTCGCTTTAAAAAAAGGCAAGCGAACCCTTACATTCGTTTGATTGGCATCGCTGGCATGCCGTTTAGCCCTGACTAATATGGGTTTCCAATTATCATGTTGATTGAGCAATTCATTGACTGCCGGATACTGATTACAAATGTGCAGTACTAGTTCACTCAAAAGCTTCTCTTGCGCGACCACCTCAGGGGAGTGGTAATGGCAAAGTTTGGGTTTACTTGTCGCCTTAATACATTTCAAATGTGCAGGGTAATTGAAAGGTTCAGATAATACCTCAAACGAATAGCCTAACGCTTTTGCGGCCACGGGCAAGGCGACCTGATCTAGCCAAGGTCTTTTGTGCTGAATATCGTCGCACGCGTCTATTTTCTTTGCAACTGACAGCCATTTTGCTGAAAACGCTTCGCCATCTTTTACTGCGACTACACCAGCATTAAAATAAGGGAGCATGAGTTGCTTCGATACCGTTGATAATACTCGATATTGCGGAATCTCCACTCCACCAAAACCGTATGCCAACTTCCACTGATTTATGCTTCCCTCGTAGGTGTTTAAATCGGCGGGCTTTGCCTTTAATCCATCGGTATTTAATTCAGCATGCGTGATAGGCCCTAAACATAATATATCGCTGTCCATGAACACTGTAACCGGGGCCTTAGTCTTTACTCCTATAGCGGCAAGCTTGTTGCCAATTGGATAATCTTCACCGAAAGGAGACTCAATAACCACTTTTCTGACGGCCAGCGTGTCCAAAATCATCTGTGTTTCGGAAGACAAATTTCCCCATACATTTGGATCTGGAATTGCGGCAACCAGGTCTAAATCTTCTAATCCTGCGTTCTTACGAAGAGAGGCTGCAAGTAATGTTCCTTTCAACTCCAACTCACCGGCCTGACACACGAAAACAACACACAATTTGTCAGTCATAAAACCTCTTAGCGGCACTGCAATCGAGCGCGCATAAACGTCCGTCAAAAATCATAGCCAAAATACTCCAGATCTTCCGCGAATCTTTTCTCAACGATCACTCTCATCTCTTTGTTGTAGTACTTTCGGTAATCAACATGTTTTGATGTGTTCACGTGCGGTATCGGTGTATAGGGAATTTCTTTTAGACTGCAAAGATTTTTAACATCTTGAGGCAATCTTTCAAAGCGGCCGATAAAATCTGCGCCAATCGTGCCATCAGCTCTCTTTAAATAATCTATCTGGTTGTACATAAACGGCTTCCAACCTGATCGATCAGTTGCATCCGCACAATACATGATGAATTCTTCAAACGATGATGAATGGCTCAATACATATTGCCATATCTTGTTGTAGTCAGGATTAATGATTTTTTCTTCTTCACTCAATAACTTACCGGTCTCAGTGATCATGCTGTACCAAGAAACTAGTCGGTCGAAAGGATTGCGCACAAACCCAACTTTAGTTACGCGATCAAATTCCTCTCCTAGAACGTCTTCTGCAAAACGAAGAGGATCATGAGGACGCAGAAATTCTTGTAGATCATTGAGTTCGCTTTTTAAAAAGCGTGTCAAACTCGTGCCCGCAGTCTTTTGAATATGAACGAATAATAGTGAATGGTTATGACTGAGCAGCATATGGAATGTGTTTTTGAATGAGTAGGGACTTGTTTTTATTATGATATGTTATCAAATGTCTTGAGCAAACGCTTGAGTGAATTTTTTAGGGGCATCTTCCACAAAGCTTACAGCTGATATTAGTGGAGCTCGTTAAAAATCAAAAAGAAGGCAAGTTTAAATTTTGCCAAACCCTATTTTCCGTATTGAATACAATATTATACTTTCAGGACTTACTTCCAATTGTCAGAATAGGCTCCACTAGCACCCCACAATCCATCCCAAATGCCGCATAACATAAACTTGATACGTTCTCTTCTTCTAGACTGCAATATACTATTAGCGAAAAAACGAATAGGTAATACACATAAATTTCGTACTTTCCAATAATTGGGTACATAGCCTCTGCGCAGCAAAAGAAATATGTTCCTGAACTGGTAATACAGCCTTACCGGTGAACCGACTTTATATGTCACGCCAGCAAACTTACTGCGTGCATCTCCTAAACGGTGAACCATTTCTACTTTCTCGGCAATGGCCACTAGCAAATTTTGCTCTTTCGCACGCCAACACCACTCATGATCAACGCCATCAATAAACAAAGATTCGTCTTTGAGACCGATACGCTCAACCTTAGATAGATCAATCATCATACCCGAAGAGATTATCTGGGTGACACACACCAATTCATCATATCGGGCGACTTCTCGTTGCACTCTAGGTCGAACAGTCTTTTCTGAAAAAGAACAGATGATACGTGGTCCTACCGCGACTAATGGACGGTCTCGATGCCTAGAGGCAACCAATAATGAGGATAAACGAAATGCGAGATCTTCGTTTATTTCGCTGTCTTGATCCAACAACATGGCAAATTCACATCCAGCCGTTATCAGATCACGCAATCCCACGTTATGAGCCGCAGCAACGCCAATATTATTAGAAAAATGATGGTAATGAATATTGTCCAAATCGAGGTCAATAGGTGTTGCCGACGGTGAGTTATCTATGATGGATACTACGTCTACCTGTTGACTTACCGAACGCAACAAACGCGCAGTTTGCGCCATATCAGGCTTGTATAAAACAACGGCAGCACCAATCAATTTTTATCTCACTTATTTAAAAAGTAACGATCGATTTTGTATGCCAGCTTAATTAACTTCGCCGGCATGAGTCGTAACAGTATAACAGCGCATGCGTAAAAGACATTGAAAAACGTTCTACTTCTCAATGCCTTCATAGCGTAAAAACGCGCTTTAAACTCGTTCATCGACTTACTGAAACCTCGGCGTTTATAAAAATCATTGACGCGTCGGAATTTAAGTAATGCATCGGGAAGATTGCCAAATTTGAAGCCCTCGGCGCACAATTCAATCCATAAAAAATAGTCCTGCGTATTTTTCAACTCAGGTCTATACCGATATCCCTTTGCAAAAACATCCATCCGCACAGCTACCGTTGGGTGATTTAATGCGCAACGTCTTGGTAACACTTTTTTGATCTGAGCGTGATCCAACGGAAGTTGACGTTGCCCAACGACGCGTCCATTCTCATTGATTTCGACTAAGGAACTACCGAGAATCGATACATCTTGGTGTTCTTTCAGAAAGTAAACTTGTTTACTTAACCTATTCAACTCTGAAATATCATCAGCATCCATCCTGAAAAAGTATTTCACACTTGGAACATTAGCGAGCGTAAAATCAATAACATGATTCATGCATTGACTAAGTCCCACATTTTGCTCTCCCCTGAATAGGATTAAGTTTTCATTTTGTGCCCTAATGCGTTCTAGGTAGTCAAACATAGAGGAATCGATAGCACCATCAACAACAATAGCGAATAAAAAATCGCGATAATCTTGATGGAGAATACTGTCAACCGCCCGGGATACCCAATCGAGCCGATCCTCGGCATACACTGCCATTGCGACTACTGACTCAACCTGAAACGACAATTCAGCAGCACCGCTGATTGTATAAGAATTACTCAATTACAGACTACACCTTACGCTCTCGTTGCTTGTATAAAAAACACAACAACGACAGCCAAATATTAATCGCGCAAGTATAGCAAAATTAAAGGTTGAATATACTAAAGAATCGCGCATTAAAAGCGTGACAAAATGTGACGCTATTTGTCGCGAAAGTTTATTCTTTTATAGCAAAGTTTTCTTGCCGAAGTGTTAGGTTTGGGTTGTAGGCTGGATCCGCTTCTATGTAGCCAGACCATTGTTGCTTTAGATAACTAAGCTCTCGTTCAAATCGAGCGCGCTTCTCGGGCGTATTCTCTGAACCTCTGGAAATCGATTCATAATGATATAGCTCAGCCTCAGCACAATAAATGTTGCGCCGACCTAAAGATGCAACCTTCAAGCACAAATCCACATCATTAAACGCGACAGCTAAAGCCTGTTCGTTAAATCCACTCACTTTGTCAAAGTCGGATTTTTTAACTAACAAGCAAGCAGCCGTTACAGCACTATAGGCATGTGTACAAATCAGACGATTAAGATACCCTGCATGGTAATCAGGAAAATACTTGTGCGCATGTCCAGCCCCTCCGCCATAACCTAACACTACACCTGCATGCTGGATACGTCGATTCGGATAATAAAGCTTCGCGCCAACACACCCTATTCCATCGCGCATAACATGCATAACCATATGCGATAACCAATCTGGCGAAATCACTTCAATATCATTATTGACGAACGCCAAAATGCAGCCCTTGGCGTGCTCAACTGCGAAGTTATTTATCGCGGAATAATTGAATTCAAATGGATACTCGATGACGCGCACTTTTGCTTCATATTTTTGTAACCACTGAAAATATTGGATCGATTCTAATTCGTCAGATTGATTGTCAATTAATAGTATTTCATAGTTACTATAGGTAGTTTTATCGATAATTGATTGAATACACATTGCAACCAATGCTCGAGCATTCCTTGTTGGAATAACAATAGAAACTAGAGGTGAAATATCCAATGGCCATTGCACAATAGCGGTCTTTGAAGTGGCGCTCTCTGAAAGTTTTACAGGCCAGTGTAATTCATCATATGCACTTGGTGCATATTGTCCCCAAGCCTTGTCATATAAGCTTTTTCTATGCAACAGACTTAGCGCAACATGGCCAACTTGTGCTGTAGGTAGATTAAAACTCAATTGCGCCATCCATAGTGCTAAACACAACGGATGTTTATGCTCTAAAGCGAATTCAACTAAATCAGATTGCAACCTTGGATCTAGCACACAAAAGCCCGAATCAATGTACCCACTAGACAACTGTAAATCAGGGTCCCATTGAGGGTAACACTCAGGGTCACCTCTAGTTCCGTCGGCTAGAACACAATCGGTGTCACAGGTCACTACGCTTAACTGAGATTGCGCTTTGTTCACAAATGCTTTAACAGCATGCTTATGCAAACACTCACCACTGCGAAGTACCACCAAAGGTGAACCCGACGCAAATTCATCACAGCTTTGTAACATCCTAGTTTTATCAGTAGTAGATGCTATATCCAGTATAACGCGCTCGTCGGCATTTATTACAAATACAGTATTGATATCATTGTTTGATTGTAACGCTTGCAGACTCTCAGATGGATTACCAACTTGGGAAACCAATAACAATACATTGGCCTGATAAGTGTGGCTTGTATCTACTGCTAATGCCTCTAAATGGCGCTGTTGAGTGACAATTAGCTTTTTATACCGAGCATTAAGCTTTTTAGGCGGCAACATACCATAGAACAGATGTGACCTGTGTAACGCTTTTGAATACAGTTCGAGCAACCAGTGCTGGTTTCTAAGGCCCTTTCGCAACGTTTCAGGCAAACTATGCAGTATTTTCCTGAATGCCAACAAAAAGAAACGTAAGATACTACGTAAACTAATTTTCATCGTGAAGCGACTTAACGTCTTAACTCATTGATCGTAGCAAAAAATATTCGTCCGATACCAAATCCAAGAATGTTCAATACGAAAAACAATGAAATGTTATAAAGCCTATCAGGATAAAGGGCTTCCTCTGGTAATGTTGGCGATTCAACCGTCACCAAATATTTCAATTGTCGATATGCTTCAATACGAGACTTTTCTAATGACACTTGGGAAGACGCATACGCTTGTAACGCTAACTCAAGGTCAATTTTAAATTCACTGAATTTTGCCAATAACTGACTCACACTTAAGTTTTGTTCTTCATCAGGGAAAGACGGATCTTGACTCGATTGTTGAGTCAAACGGGCCCGTTCAGTACTTAACTGCTCTTCCAAGCTATTGATTTCAGCTTGGGTTTGAACAACCATAGGCGCTTCTGAGCTCATACTTGAACGTAACAATCTTAATTGAGTTTGTTTAGCCGCAAGTTGAGCTTCGATATTATAAGCAATTTCCTGAAAAGCCATACCTTCAGCTTCTGGATTCAACAAATTATGACGACGTTGAAACGCTAACAATTTCGTTTTTGTATCGCGGAGCCGTTTATCAACTACTGCATGCTCTTGCTGAATAAAAGACAACTGTTCTTTTGCTAAGTTGTGGCCAATTTCATTAATAAACCATTCCGCCCTATCAACAATGGCATTTGATACTTGGTGAGCAAATTCAGCCTCAAATGCTTGAACATTCACACTGATCACCTGAGAAGTTTCATCAATTTTAACTTCTACATGAGATATATAGTACTCCAATAACTCTTCTTTTGTGGGATCCGAATCTAACCGGCTAAAAATATCATAGCGACCGTCAGAGTAATGCTCAACAAGAGATAATGATGTCTCCAAATGCTGCAACATATCATTTGAATGAATAAACGCCTTTACGAGTTCGGTATCGGAGCCTCCGGAGCTAACACCTAAGCCGGTTAACAGAGCAAACGAAGTATCCAGAGTAGTCGATGAATCAGGCTCTTTAACTATTAATTTGCTTTGACTTACAAAACGGTCCGACGCCCAGAAAACTTGATAAAATGTAAAAACTACGAATGGGACCAATACAAAAGCAACAAAGGGCTTTCTCATCCATCGATTCATCGAAGACTTATCAGTTGGTAAAGATAATACTGTCATGCTTAAAGCGCCTGATATCGTTCAATCCCGCTCTCGAGATCGTGGTAAAAAGTTAACTTTCCTTCATGCAATACAATTGCACTGTCGCAAAACTGCCTTAATTCATTCATTTGGTGACTGACCATAATCACATTGGCATGGCCGCTGACTTCAATGAGAGCCTCTTTAGCTCGCTTTCTGAAAGTCGCATCTCCAACAGAGGTAACTTCATCTATTAAATAAACGTCAAAATCAATACCAATAGAACAGGCGAACGCTAACCTTGAGCGCATACCGCTGGAGTAATCCTTTACCCTCAAATCAAAATGTATGCCTAATTCAGAGAATGCCAATACTCTGTCTTCGTATAGCGTTAAGTTTTCTACACCATTCACCCGTGCAATAAAACGTGCATTTTCTCTCCCCGTCATCTGCGGATGGATACCAGTAGCCAGAGCTACAGGCCAAGATAAACTCAGGTCTGTGCGAATACTGCCTGAATTGGGGTATTCACTGCCGGCAATCAATCTGAATAGAGTCGATTTACCAGCACCATTGGCACCTAAAATAGCTATATTGTGGCCAGTAGGTATATCAAAACTAAGATCTTTAAAAATATACTGGTTCCCAAGCGGGCCTGAGTAATACTTAGTAACCTTATCTAAACGAATCATCGACTGATCGCCTGTTTCCATGAAACAAAATAGACCGCCAAAGATATAAATAATGTAAATAGCACGATGGCAAACAGGAATAACAAGCTTACGCCTTCGTTACCGTAACTATTGGCTAAAGCGTATCGACTCAATTCAATGGCATGCAGAATTGGATTCCAGGTAAGGTAGAACCAGAACTCCTGAGGAATATCCTGCAATGAAAAAAAGGTACCTGAAATAAAAAAAAGTGGCCGTGACGCCAAATCCCGTATTTTACCCACTTCTTCGACATATAGCTCAACGATACCTGAGAGCAGGCCGAGGGCCCCCGCGAGTCCAATTAGTAACATTAAACACGTAATAAAAAGCAATCCGTCATTAACAGTAATTTTAATACCAAGAAAATACATAATCATCAGAATACTGATAAGCGAAAAGACTTTAACAAGAAACTCAAATAACATCGCGGCTACGACTGCACTGATGGGCTGTACCTGCCTAAATGCAAACAAGGCTTTGTTTTTCTTTATGGAGTTTGCACAAGAACTTAGCGTCTTAAGAAAACTCTGAATATACAATACCCCTATCGCCATAAAGGTAAAAGTCGGCAAAGTATGAGTTAATGGACCATTTATGATTTCACGGATGAAAGCAAGGACCGAAATAAACACAACAGGATTAACGATCGCCCAGCTCATACCGAACCGGTCATTAAATCCGGTTCGTATTTCTCTTACAAAAAGCGCAAAGATGACATCACGCCATATCGCCCATTTGCTTCGCTGCTGCAGTGTTACAGTTGCCAAAATTAGTTAACGTCTCTAATCGAGTGCCACATTGGCTGTTACCGCAATTTGATACAAGATCTGCGTGATATCTTTAACGCTTTGCATAATTTTGCTATCTACTTTGGGCAGCACCAAAATCTGGTCACCGGGCCGCAATGCGAATTCATCATTATCAGAGAACCAATAACCACTCTCATCAATTGATACGAATCGACTAAGTCCATTTGCTCTCACTACGACAATCTGGTCCGTATCGGCACGCTCGGTAAATCCAGCTGCCCAAGCAATATAATCAGCAATTTGTGCCTTTTCATTATAAACCAAGGCCTGAGGCATAAGCACTTCACCAGACACTTGAATCAGGTCTGTATTTTCTGGAATTACGATTTCATCACCTTGTTCGAGGCGAATATTCGCAACACTTTCATTGTCAGCCACAATGACCTTACCCAAAGGCTCTACTTTTCTGGCACGCTCAATAAATTGTGAGACTAACTGTGCTTCTCTTGAGCGAATGAGTGCCTCACCATCACTTGAGGCTGGCGCCGTAAATATACTGCGCTCAAGTCGTTGTAGTGATTGTTCAATCAAATACTTCTGTTGCTCCACTACACTCTCGCGCTTGATGTAAACATTCTTGTAATTAGCAGAGTTCGGGTCTACGGCTATGTAACTTAACAAATCAACCAACCGCGTACCTTTTTTCAACGTATAAAATGAGGGACCTTCGTAACTCCCTGAAATTTGAACGCTAATCACTTTAGGACGGATATCATCGTTAAACAGCACTACATCGCCATCTTCAACAATAAAATCTTGAAACTCTTCAAATGGAACATACACCGATATGGGACCTTGTGAACGATTCCCGGTAATTGCAACGTGCGTCGTTTTATTCAACGGCCTTGAGTAATGAATTAGGTCACTGCCAGCACGCTTTTCTGGTTTGAGTTCGAAACGAAATGGGTAACGCGCTGCCCCTTCTACCGTTATCATAGGCCCTTGCTCAGACACAAAGACTACGTCATTATCTTTAAACGAAAAGTCTGGTAGCTTTCCTTCTTTCAAGAATTCATAAACGTCGTAACTGATAACAGCTTCGCCATCTCGTAATACAGAGACATTTCTGTAGCTCCCCCGATAAGGATCTATTCCTCCAGCTTGATTTAAAAAGAATAAAACTGAGTCAGACGCCAATCCCGCGTACTGCCCTGGTCTCTTGACGGGACCAGCCACATAAACACTAACTGGCGTTGCCGTGAGCAAATTAATATAAACGTTCACATTATTTGGATATATCCGCTTAATGCTTTTAGTCACTACAGCGTTTAGATTTGCTGCGGGTACGTTACCAACAACTATTGGGCCAACATCCGGTACAAAGATATTCCCTTGATTATCAACCGTCACCACTTGTGACCGAACTACCGCTCCCCACATTTGAATAGCGATTTTGTCCCCGGGCGCTATTCGGTATTGACTATTCAGACCATCACTTCTTTCAGCCACATACCCACCACGAAACAAATCACTACCAAAAGACTTCGGAAGCCCTTTCTCCTCTTCCGAAACACTTTGTTCATGTGGCGCTATGTTAGTGGGGTTTCTTCCTATATTGCGGCCATCAGACTGAATATATTGTGAGAGGTCAACTTGCTGAGATTGTGCCGCCATTTGAGCTTGTAACAACTGCTGCTGAGTCAAATCTTGTGCGCAGACGGCTTGAACTGCACACATACTCAGAACAATAATTCTGAAAGCCATTTCAGCCAAGTTCATCTGTATGCTCTTCATTCGCTTTCGCCCCTTTCAACGGTATGAATATCAGACAGTACAGAAGGAACAGCAAACCAGTTACCATCCTCAGCTTTACAAAAGAGCTCTTTTTTACTGACACTGGTTAGAAAGCGACAATAGTTACCACGCGCAGAATAAAAAACCGGCGATAAGACAGCATTTTCATCACCTACAGCGATTACCTGATTTGCCGAGGCCTTTTCTAAAGTTGCATTAAGAGAAGAGGTTAAACGCACTTCAATGCTCTGATTCGAGGTGTCAACAAGTGGTAGCTGAGCGTTGGGCTGCTTAGTTGAGGAGCAGGCAATCAGCATCGATGCACACCCCAGCGTTGCGATTAGTCTAATCATAAACCCTGATTTTTTAGTACTTTGGCGGTTATGATACCGCTAAATCTGGCACATGCAATCTTACGAATAGATGTGCGTCCTTATGCGCTCTTATTCCGCCTGATGAAGCGTAATATCGTCCAAATATTCTGTAGAATTGCACTATAGATGACCAATAATGCAATAAAGCTCCAAAACATCACATATTCCGGTACATGATACAGTTCGCCGAGAATACCAACCGTAGCGAAAACCACACCTAACATGAGTATCATGCCCAGCGCTCGACGCGACGATAACCCTGCCCGCATGAATATGAAATGTAGATGCTGTCTGTCAGGTCTCAGAACAGATTGTCCCTTTTTCGCGCGGCGATACATAATCGCAGCCATATCCATTAATGGTAATCCAATAATCCATACAGCAGTGATTGGGCGCATTGCGGCATCGTGTCCTTGAGTGAAATCAACCATAAGCCACACGATAGTCAAACCGACAAACATGCTCCCACTGTCGCCCATATAAATCTTATTACCTTTAAAGCCTTTCCAGCTGAGATTAAATGCAAGAAATGGTACTAATGCGGCAACTATCAGCATTGGGGCCATTATGGCTTGCCCTTTTCCGCCTGCAACCAGTAAGAATACAACTGCCAGCAAAACTATTAAACTAATACCACCAACGGAACCATCGATCCCATCAATCATATTAAATGCATTGATCACCCCAACCACACAAATGAGGGTAAAAAAGTACCCTGCCCAGTCAAAACTAATATCCCCAGTTCCTAAAATATTGCCAAGTGATGTGATGTAGTTTTGTGCCGCTAGGACCATAATTGCCGCAACACAAAATTGACATATCAAACGCCCTTTAGGGCTTAGGTCGAATTTATCGTCCAGCATACCTAACAGCACAATAAAAAATGAGGCAGTAAAAAACCATGAACCGTTCTTGATCCAAACGTCAGTGAGAATACTCGCGATGAGTACTGCACCAAACACTGCAACCCCGCCGGTTAAAGGGATAACACCTGCGTGCTGTTTACGAGAAGTAGGGTGGTCAACTAAGCCCAATTGATGTGCGAAGGGGGTCATTAAAATAAGAAGAATTACCGCGACAAAAAATGCAGTAAAAAGTGGAAAAAATTCCAAATATGCAAACATAAAATCTATTGTCCCTTGCGGTTACTCTTGTGCCTAACTAGCCCCAGGATACGGTTCGTGTTTATTTTTGTTATTAGGTTGCCACTTCTGATGGTTCAAGTGAGATATCCCTCACAAGCGCTAATTATGTTCCACTTTAAACCCAATCTTCCTTGACGCGGGGAGTATAACAATACTCGCCCCTAAGAATCTAGCACTAATAGCCGGTAAGACGTTCGCAATCAGTTAGTTTTTATCACGCAATGGCATCCACCAATCAGGGTTTTGCAAATACCAGTCAACAGTTTTTTCTATCCCTGTCTCAAAACTTTCTGTCGGATTGTATCCAAGTTCTCTCTGACTTTTGGTTGGGTCAATAGCATATCGCCTATCATGTCCAGGTCGGTCAGTTACGTAAGTAATCAGTGATTTTGAACAACCATCTTTGGCACTCAGGGCTGATGGGAAACGCTCAAACAAAGAAGGGTCAATAGCAAAGGCCTGATCGACCTTATCACAAAGCAGATTTACAATATCAATGTTGGCCCACTCATTGATCCCACCAATATTATAACACTCGCCAATCTCGCCTTTGGCGAGCACTAACTCTATGCCTCTGGCATGATCTTCAACATATAACCAATCTCGAATCTGCTTTCCATCACCATAAACGGGAAGTCGCTCATTAAATAATATGTTCGTTAATACCAGTGGTATGAGCTTCTCAGGATAATGATATGGGCCGTAATTATTTGAACAGTTGCTCGTTGTCGCCTGCAAGCCATAGGTGTGTACGTATGACCGAACAAGGTGGTCACTCGCGGCTTTACTGGCTGAATATGGCGAATTAGGTGCGTACTGAGTTGCTTCAGTAAACGCGGGTTCACAAGGTTCTAGCGTCCCATAGACCTCGTCAGTACTGACATGATGAAAGCGATGCTTTTGTACGATAGGCTCATTACTTAACCATAGATTCCGTGCAGCTTCTAATAGGCTAAATGTGCCAATTATATTGGTTTCAATAAACGCCCTAGGTCCAGTAATTGAACGATCAACGTGCGACTCTGCTGCAAAATGTACGATCGTATCGACTTGAAATTTGCGCATAGTGGACTCGACAAACGCTTGGTCGCATATATTACCCTGCACAAACACGAAGTTGTCTTTATCTTCTAAGACCCTAAGGCTCTCATAATTTCCTGAATAGGTAAGAGCATCTAATACAACCACCCTGTCTCCAGGATGAGCTTTGAGCCAATAGTGCACAAAGTTCACACCAATAAACCCAGCGCCCCCTGTCACTAATAATGACTTATTCATTGTAATTTCTCACGTCGTGTTCTTGTAAGTTCTTTAATACGGTTTTCAATGCGCCCTGCCAGTGCGGGAGTGATAAGTTAGGTAATGCGCTTCGTAATGAAGCTGTATCCAACACACTATAATGGGGACGTGGCGCTGGGGTTGGATATTCACATGAACGAATAGGAGCGATTTTAACGGGGCTCTTTAACTGCTTGTTTGATAACCCTATGGCATGAATCGCAACAGCGAAATCAAACCAGCTTGTTACGCCTAGGTCACACACATGATGGACACCCGTTATCCGTTGTTCGATGCATTGAAGGCATACATCTGCTAACGTGTGAGCCGATGTGGGCGCCCCCACTTGATCCATCACAACATTAAGTGAAGGTCGCTCTTTCATCAGTCGTAACATGGTTTTGACAAAATTATGCCCATATTCAGAATACACCCAACTTGTGCGTAAAACACACGCACCGTTTGGATAATTCTCTAAAACCCACTTTTCTCCGTGCATTTTACTTTGCCCATAGGCGTTGATAGGCGCATATGAAGTGTCTGGGAGGTAGGGCGTATTTGCTAAGCCAGAAAACACATAATCTGTTGAGATATGAATGAAGTATACACCGAGAGATTTAGCGTACTCACACAGGTTTTTAACCGCAGTTGCATTTATTGCAAAGGCCTCATCGTAATCCTCTTCAGCCATATCCACAGCCGTGTACCCAGAAGCATTAATAATGGCTGTTATACTCCTCAAACCACCGAGTACAGCTGCTATTGACTCTGGCTCCTTGATGCAAATATCTTCCCGTCCAAAGCACTCAAATGGGATATTTTGCTGAGTAAACAACTCCGCACAGGCGCGCGCCAACTGACCGTTTTTACCAATAACAACAATCATAATTAGTCAAACTTGTAAGCGTCTGAGAAGGGGGTTCCCTCAGCATCTTTTGCAGATAGAGATGGAACTTGACCATCGACGAGTGGCCAATCTATTGCCAATTCAGGATCATCATAACGAATAGAAACTTCTGATTGGGGATGGTAATAATCTGTACACTTATAACTAAACTCTGCTTCCTCACTTAACACATAAAAGCCATGTGCAAATCCTCCAGGCACCCAAAGTTGGTGTTTATTTTCTGCAGATAGTCTTACGCCATACCATTGACCAAATGTTGGCGACGAACGTCTCATATCGACAGCTACATCAAATACTTCGCCCACGATCACACGCACTAGTTTACCTTGCGTATACTCAGTTTGATAATGCAGCCCTCGCAAAATACCCTTCTGTGACAATGAATGGTTATCTTGTACAAATTGAACGTCTTCACAATTTTTTCGAAACCATTCCTCACGAAATGTTTCCATAAAAAAGCCGCGTTCATCTCCAAAGACTCTGGGCTTAAGTAGCTTAACGTCACCCAAAGCAACATCTATTATTTCCACTTACAGACTTCTCTCATGTAGGATTTTTATCAAGTATTGGCCATAACCACTTTTTAACAACGGTTCTGCGAGTTGCTGCAACTGCTCTTTACTAATAAAACCTTTTCGATAAGCAATTTCTTCAGGACAACAAATTTTCAGTCCTTGTCTTTTTTCAATCGCTGCTATGTAATTCGCCGCATCGAGCAAACTATCAAGAGTTCCGGTATCGAGCCAAGCAGAACCTCTCCCCAACAGTTTTACACTTAGGCTTTGATCTGCCAAATAGGCACTGTTGACATCAGTAATTTCAAGTTCACCACGTTTTGAAGGTTTAATATTTTTGGCAATATCAACCACTTTGTTGTCATAGAAGTACAACCCTGTAACAGCATAGTTTGACTTTGGCTTTACGGGTTTCTCTTCAATTGAAACCGCCATCCAATCATTATCGAACTCCACTACACCGTATCTCTCGGGATCATTGACGTGATAACCAAACACTGTTGCGCCTTCCGCCTGTTGCGATAAGGCCTTTAATGTATCTTGAAATTCATGCCCGTAGAAAATATTGTCACCAAGAATCAACGTAACGGGATCACTTCCTATAAACTGTTCGCCAATAATGAATGCCTGCGCCAAACCGTCAGGTGATGGCTGTTCAGCGTATGTGATACTTACCCCTAATTGAGAACCATCTCCCAATAAGTCCGAGAAGCGAGGCCGATCATGTGGTGTTGAAATAATTAGAATATCCCTGATGCCAGCGAGTAACAGTGTCGACAGCGGATAATAAATCATTGGCTTATCGTAGACTGGCATCAACTGCTTACTCACCACTTGTGTAAGGGGATGCAATCGAGTGCCAGATCCCCCAGCCAAAATTATCCCTTTTCTCGCCATTTAATTCTCCGATGAGCTACACAAATCAACCAGTAATTGTAACGTGTTGAGACATAATTCTCGACCCAAAAATAAGCCGTTTTCGCCAATCCATCTAATGAGTTTGCTTTAACCTTGCGTATTAAGACTTTAGTCTTGCATAATGAACCGTAAACTTTAAATAAACTAACAACTATAACGATAAAAAAACTATGACAACAAAAACCAACGACACCAGTTTCTTCGGCCACCCAGGCGGCCTACAAACGCTATTCTTTACTGAAATGTGGGAACGCATGAGTTATTACGGTATGCGCGCACTATTGGTCTTGTTTATGACAGCAAGTCTACAGGAAGAAGGCCTTGCGTTTACCGTAGCAACCGCTACGGCGATTTATGGATTATACACCGGCGCAGTGTATTTCATGGGCTTACCCGGTGGTTGGCTTGCAGATCGCCTTATTGGTGGGCAAAAAGCCGTTTGGTATGGCGGCATTATTATCATGTCAGGTCATATTGTGTTGGCCATACCCAGCACCCAAACCTTCTTTATTGGTCTAATTCTAGTTGTACTCGGCACTGGCCTACTAAAACCCAACATTGGTGCTATGGTCGGCATGTTATACAGCGATGAAGATAAACGTCGTGATAGTGGCTATACGCTTTATTATATGGGTATTAACATCGGTTCGGTTATTGGTTATCTAGTGTGCGGTTATCTTGCTACCAACTGGGGCTACCATTATGCCTTCGGTGCGGCCGCTGTCGGTATGGCAATTGGGTTAGTGCAATATAAAATGACTCAACCGAAGCTCGAAGGCGCTGCCGCGACGCCAACAGTCGATTTATCACCGAATGCACAGCGTCTGAGCTGGATGGTGATTGTTGGTTTCTTAATTGCACTGGCCTTGGTCACTTTTATGGTTTCTACTGGTGCGATGATTATCGATGCCGTCGCACTGGCGAAATACGTCGCGATATTCTTTACTCTGGTGTTCCTCGCCTACTACGCCGCGATCTTTTTCTTCGGTAACCTTGATGGGCATGAAAAGCGCAAACTTGGAGCACTGTTTTTAGTCTGTATCGCCTCTATTTGTTTCTGGGCTGGCTTTGAACAAGCAGGGTCTTCTTTAAACTTGTTTGGCCGTGATTATACCGACCGTATGCTGGGCAGCTTTGAAATTCCACCCGCTTGGTTTCAATCCGCTAACTCTTTCTTCATCATTATTTTGTCGCCTTTCTTCGCCGCACTATGGATCAACCTCGGTAAGCGGATGTTAGACCCCTCTTATGGGTTTAAATGTGCGATCGGCTTAATTATTATGGCGACTGGCTTTATTGTGATGTTTTTCGCAGCACAATTAGCGGCAAGTGGCTTAAAAGTAGCCCCTTATTGGTTAGTGATGACTTACTTTTTACATACTGTTGGTGAGCTGTGCCTAAGTCCAGTAGCGTTAAGTGCAGTTAGCAAGCTATCTCCCAAACGTTTCGCCGGCCAAATGATGGGGGTATTTGTACTCACCTATTCAATTGGTAACGTTGTAGCTGGCTTGCTGGCAGGTAATTTCGATCCTAGTCGTCTTGATGAAATGCCGGGCCTTTATATGCAAATCAGCCTGTTTAGCATCGCTATCGGTATCGTCGTGTTACTTTTCGTACTGAAAACCCGCCAGTGGGAAAAACTCCCCGCAAGTGAAGAGAAACAAGCAAGCGCATGAAGTTCTACTTCTCGACCAAGCAAATCCCTCAACTGAGGGATTTGCCATTACAGCAACGGATGATTGCACTCGAACATGCCGCCCTGAAAATGACGGTACCTGAACGTTCACTGTTAAATGTACTCAAGCTCCTGATTATTGTGCCGGTGTTTGTGTTCATTTTGCAGGCATCAGATAACTGGTTTGCCTTGGTTTGGGCAGCTTTGGTGTTACTTGTGTACCCTTTATTGATAAAACCCTTACAATACAGTCTAAGCGCGAAATACCTCACTGAAGACACAGGAAAGTCGATATGAAAACCATTTTAGTCACTGGTGGCGCAGGCTACATTGGCAGCCACACTGTGCTGCAACTGCTTGAACAAGACTACAACGTGGTCGTGTTAGATAATTTGAGCAATGCGTCTGAAGTCTCACTCCAGCGTGTTACAGCACTAACCGGAAAGTCCGTTGTATTTAAGCTGGGTGACATTCGAACTGAAGCTGATTTGGATGCGCTGTTTACCCAGCACAATATAGACGCGGTTATCCACTTTGCCGGTCTAAAAGCCGTGGGGGAATCGGTCGAACAGCCGCTGCGTTATTATGAAAACAACGTGTTTGGCACCTTGCAACTGTGCAAAGTCATGCAGCGACATAATGTGAAGAATCTTGTGTTTAGCTCCTCAGCTACTGTATATGGCGATCCCGTTGAGTTACCCCTACGTGAAGATATGCCAACCGGTTCGCCGACTAACCCCTACGGTCAGTCTAAATTAATGGTTGAGCTAGTGTTACGTGACCTTTATCAGTCAGATAATATTTGGAATATCGTACTGTTACGTTACTTCAATCCAGTAGGCGCACACCCTTCTGGGCAAATTGGTGAAGATCCCAGCGGTATTCCCAATAATCTAATGCCGTTCATCACTCAGGTCGCCACAGGCAAACGCGAATGCCTCAGTGTGTTTGGGGATGATTATGACACCCCTGATGGCACTGGTGTGCGCGATTACATTCATGTTGAAGACCTTGCCGATGGACACTTAAAGGCACTGGCCAAACTCGCTAGCAACGCCGGTTTATGTACCTTTAATTTGGGCACCGGCCAAGGTTATAGTGTGTTGGACATGGTCAAGGCCTTCGAGCAAGAAAGCGGACAATCTGTTCCCTATAAAATAGTTCCCCGACGCAGTGGCGATGTGGCGTCTTGTTATGCCGATCCAACCCTCGCACAGCGCGAACTGCGCTGGTCTGCCAAGAAAGGCTTAGTCGATATGTGTCGAGACTCTTGGCGCTGGCAATCACAAAATCCAAACGGATACACAGAAAGCGGCAAATAAGCCGCTTTTTTTATTCTTGGGATCCGTTAAAGTAAAGTAACTTTTTTCTCGCAAGTTTGCATCAATGGCGAATAATTCACTTAATCCGGCAACTCGTTTTACCCTGTTACGCTTTAAGCAATTAAGCGTACACCAGCTGTATCAGATATTGAAATTACGCAGTGACGTGTTTGTGGTTGAGCAAAATTGTGTCTATCCCGACCTTGATGACAAAGACACCGCGCCCGACTCGCTGCATTTGTTTTATGCAGAACAGGATGAAAACCACAAGCTAATAATCGCTGCCTATGCACGCTGCCTAGCACCGGGCATTTCATACCCTGGTTGCAGTATAGGTCGTGTAGCAGTTGCACCAGATAAAAGGGGGAACGGACTCGCCAAAGCTCTTATGCAAGCTGCCATTCAAGCCTGCCAAGAGCATTGGCCAAATGCGCCGATTGAAATCGGCGCCCAACTCTACCTTAGGGATTTCTATGCAGCGCTAGGTTTTAGCATTTGCAGTGAAGCTTATGATGAAGACGGCATTATGCATATCGATATGCGCTTAAACGCCGCTAGCTGACATATCGATAGCAACTATGCTGCATTGGCACTTCGTTTAAACACTAAGAAGGGGCGTTTTCGCCCCTTCTTAGTTGATACAGTATCAGCATATCCTGAGCCGGTACTCAAAGATCATCTAACATACTTTCGAAGTCTTCAAAGTCTTCTAACTGCTCTTCTTCAGGCTCTTGTTGTTCTATCTGACCATCACTGACTTGGAACGCTTTATTTTGAAAGTAGGCGTTTCTGACAAATGCGTATGGATCAGCCGAGTTTTCTAGCTGTTGCTCTTGCTCCATGACTCGCGCCCGCGCTTCGAGTATTTCTACGCTCCATCGTAGTAAGGTAAAATTGCCGTTCAAGTAGGTAATTGGGAAATAAGCATTATCGACGTATCCGCCCGACACACCGCGCACATCATTGGGGCCTGCGGCTGGCAGCATCAAATAGGGGCCATTGCCAACACCCCATACTCCAAGCACTTCATCAAACCCCTCATCATGTCTGGGCACGCCCATCTTTTCTGCGACATCAAAAATGCCAAACACACCGATGGTAGAGTTCAACAAAAAACGCACCATGCTGTCCATTGAACCGCCGACTTTTCCTTGTAGCAGATTGTTTACAAAATTCACCGGCTCTTCTAAATTTTGTGCCGCATTTAAAAGGCCTGTACGGGCAAATTTTGGCATTACAGTCACATATCCGACAGTGACTGGGCGTAAAATAAACTCGTCGAGGATCTCATAATTAAAATCCCAAAGCACTCGGTTAACCGGCTCTAGGGGATCGCGTGGATCGCCTGAGTTTTGCTCTGCAGCCACTTGCTCTTGACTAGATTGAGTAGCACAGCCTCCGAGCACCAACAGTGAAGCGCTCGCGAGAATGGCGATTAGTTTATTCATTGTATTTCCTGATCGATTAATACTTCAGTCGCGACAATCTGACCGGCCGAAACCGCAATTTCTGTCATCCCCTGAAGTTCGCCTTGCATGGCTTCTACATTTTCATCACGAGAAATCCTTGCGACCAAGCGTGCTTGCTGAATGTTGTTCAATGTAAATGTCGCGAGCATCGCCTGCTTCTCTGTGAGTTGCACCGTAGTAGGTAGTGCCGCAAGTGGTAACTTTACGACAGCAGCCGGTACTCGCATGGTACCCTCGGCATCTTGCGCAAACACAAACAAAAATGCATTGGTCGGTAACTTTTCCCGCAGTTCGGATGTTATTGATACCTGCACACTAAAGCCAGTTAAATTTGTTTCATCTTGTTTCACTGGCTCGCCACCGAGTTCAGCCAAACGTGCTGTCAGCGACTGATACATATCACTATCGGGTGACATTTTTGCTTTGATGGAGTCAAAATATTCCTGCGCCTTAGCAAGCTTCCCCAATTGTGCTGTTACCACGGTGAGCATCAAACGAATATTATCGTTTTGGGGCTGTTGGGTTAATTCGAAATCTAGGATCCGCTCAGAGCGTTGTAGGTTCTCATCTTCACCAGTTAACATTAAGGCTTGCGCAAAGCTCAAGCGTGTATTGACATCTTCTGGCGCCAACGTAAACGCCCGCTCAAAGGCTTCAATCGATTGCTCTGAAAAGCCCATACTCATGTACAGCCGACCAAGGTTTAACCATGCTTGATCATCATCTGGCGTAGCACGTAAGCGTTGACGTATAGCTAATGCGAGTAACTGCAGTTCCTCCGGAGTTATATCCGCTTGGTTGTTGGCTACTGCAATTAACTTATCGCTCAACGCGCCAATTGACGCGTTCGCCTGTAACAGGGTATCAACGGCTTTGAGATGATTAGTTTGATAATAGACCAAGCTCCCTGTACTAAAAGCCAACACTAAGCCGACAGAAATCGGTAACCAAACGCCACTCTTTTCCCCACTAGCCTCGGCCTTTGCTTCATCCACAAGCGCAAGCTTTAATTCCAGAATGGCTTGCTCTTTATCAGACTCAGCAATCAAACCTTCAGCATATTCTTTCTCAATCTCATTTAAACGTTGCTTAACAATTTGTGCGTTGCGCAATTGATCAGTGACTTGTTGGTTGCGTTGTCGGATCCATGGCAAAGCAACAAGCACAGCAAGCAAGGCGAGGAACCCAGCCACTATAATAGTAAAAACAGTCCAACTCATTTATTTTTCTCGGTCCAGCAAGGCATCTGCTTGCTTCAATTTGCCTGCAATATCGTCCTGTTCATGATTAACTGAACGCTTGCGAGAGATTAGAATTAAAGCGACTAAGGCGAAGACAACTGGCAGCACCCAAAGCCATAATGTAAAAACGGTAACGGGTGGTTGATAATAAACAAAATCACCGTAGCGTGATTTCATAAAATCAATCACTTCTTGTTTACTTTTGCCTTGCTTGAGTAATTGGTAAACCTTCCGTCGCATATCATGTGCGATCATAGCATCAGAGTCAGCGATATTTTGATTCTGGCACATAGGGCAGCGTAACACTGCGGTTAGTTCCAGGAACACCTCGCGCTGTTGAGGGGAATCAAACTGATAGCTATCAACACCGTCCTGCGCATTCACTTGTTGCGCTTGCGCCGTAATACAGAAAGCATACAAGACACTTAAAGTGGCAAATAGGTACAATCTCATTGCCCTGCCTCCGCGCCTGCTTGCTCAGCAATTAATTGGTCATACACCGGTTTGATCTTGTGGGTCCACACTCGCTCATTGATGTCCCCTACGTGATGCAGTCTGATCCGTCCTTGTGTATCAATAACGAAATGCTCCGGTGCGCCGGTAACCCCCAAGTCGAGGGAATAATCGCGTACCACATCGAAGATTTGGAATTGATAAGGATTTCCCAACCGATTCAGCATTTGTGTAACTTCACCTTGCACGCGTTGCAATGTCTTGGTACCAAAATCAGGATCTAAATCTTGGTCATAATACAAGCCAACAAACCGCACGCCGAATTGTTCACTAAGCCGAGTTAGATAGGGCAATTCCACAGCACATGTCACGCACCAAACCCCCCAAACATTAAGAATACTAACTTCTCCGGTCAGATCGGCGGGCGTGTAGCGAATGTCCGGCTGAAACAAATCAGGTAAGTCAAACGGCGGCAGTGGCTTACCCAATGCCATTGAGTCGCGTTCGCGCGGATCACTGAACAGCCCCTGAAAAAGAAATACAACTAGCAAGGCAAAAATGCTGACAGGTACTGCAAACCACCAGGCTTTTTTCATCATTTTGCTCCAACATGTGCGCGTGTTACTTCCAGACTTTGCGAGTTAATTTCTCGTCGTGCCACTTTACTTAAACGATAACGCTTATCCGCTATAGACATAGCACCACCTAATGCCATCACAAAAGCCCCAGCCCAAATCCAAACCACAAAAGGTTTGATATACAAACGCACCGCCCAGGCATCACCTTCGAGCGGCTCACCCAATGCAATAAACAGGTCGCGCGTTAGCGTGGCATGAATACCTGCTTCCGTCATCGTGGTGCGTTGTACCGGATAAAAACGCTTTTCTGGTTCCAGATGCACAAGTTTCTCACCGTCCTTAAAAACGTCGAACACGCCTACATCGGCTCGATAATTCGGCCCATCCACTTGCTTCACGCCGGTGAACAGAAAATCATAACCTGCGAGAGAGACTGTATCGCCCGGTAGCATACGCACGTCTCGCTCTTGCTCATAATTGCTCACTAAAGTGATCCCAATTAGCGTAATCGCGAAACCAACATGCCCTAAGACCATTCCCCAATGACTGCGCGTAAGACTCCGCAGTGCTGCGACAGTATCTTTATTTTGCTGAGCAGCCACGCGCTGTCGGACCTCTTGCACAGTACTCACCAAGATCCAAAAGCTTAAAATCATCCCCAACGTCGCCATAAATGTCGGTTGGTCGTAATTAAAGTTAACCAACAAAGCAGCACTCACACTAATTCCAAAGGCAATCAGCATATGGTTGCGCAAATCCCCTACCGGCTGACGCTTCCAACGTGATAAAGGACCGATCCCTAACATGAACACAAAGGGAACAATCAATACCACGAACATTTGATTGAAAAAGGGTGCGCCAATTGAAATAGTGCCTAAACCTAATTCTTTATGCACCAGAGGAAAAAGCGTTCCTAACAGCACGACGAGGGTCGCTGCGCATAACAGCACGTTATTGCCAATTAACAACACTTCGCGCGAGAAACTGTCATAGTTACCGCGACTACGTAACTCTTTAGCTCTAAGCGCATAGAGTAATAAACCAAAGCCACTTAGCACAATTAAGATGCCGAGTATAAACAGACCGCGCGCGGGATCGCTGGCAAAAGAATGGACTGAAACAATAACGCCAGAGCGCACTAAAAACGTCCCCAACAAACTCAGCGAAAAGGCCGCTATCGCCAATAACACTGTCCATGACTTAAACACTTTCCGCTTTTCTGTCACTGCCAAACTATGCATCAGGGCCGTACCCACCAGCCAAGGCATAAATGACGCGTTTTCCACCGGATCCCAGAACCACCAGCCGCCCCAGCCAAGTTCGTAATATGCCCACCAACTGCCTAAGGCAATGCCTAAAGTTAAAAATGCCCAGGCTGAAATCACCCAAGGTCTAGACCAGCGCGCCCATGTACTGTCGAGTTGCCCTGAAATCAATGCTGCGATAGCAAAGGCAAAAGCGACTGAAAAGCCCACATACCCCATATACAGCATAGGAGGATGAATGATCATGCCAAAATCTTGCAATAATGGGTTTAAATCTCGCCCATCAACGGGGAACAGTGGCAATAAGCTTTCGAAAGGATTGGAGGTTAGCAGCATGAATAAATAAAAACCCACCGAAACCATGCCTAAAATCGACATCACGCGCGCGACCATCGGTTGCGGGATCCCTTTACTAAATACCGCTACCGCGATTATCCAACCAGATAACATCAACACCCACAGCAGAAATGAGCCTTCATGCCCACCCCAGACTGCAGTCACCTTGTAGTAAATCGGTAATAAACTGTTGGAGTGGTGGGCAACATAAGCAACGCTAAAATCATCAACGACAAAGGCGTATGTCAAACAAGCATAGGCAATGGCAGTGAACAAAAATAGCGCAACACCTAATGGTTTCGCTGTTGCCATCAACGGCTGATTATTGGTTTGTGCACCCCATAATGGATAGACCGACAACAAAATTGATAAAACTAATGCGATGGTTAGGGCAATATTGCCTAGTTCTGGGATCATCCTTAGTAACCTGCCTCTGAAGGTTTGACGTGCTTAATACCTTTCATCTTTTCAGCTAACTCCGGCGGCATATACTCTTCATCGTGTTTGGCTAAGACTTCGTGCGCTTCGATCATACGCGGTTCAACCAGTACGCCGGTGGCGACAATTCCCTGCCCCTCACGAAAAAGGTCAGGCAAGATCCCTGCGTACCTGACGGTTACCTTTTCGCCGACATCGACCAGGTCAAAGCTAACAGCAAGAGACTCGGATTCTCTTCGCACCGAGCCTTCAACCACCATACCACCAATGCGTAAACGCTGACCGACACTGGGCACACTGCCATTCTTACCATCAATGACTTCTGATGGAGTATAAAAAAGGTCAATATTTTCATTCAATGCATATAGCATCAGGCCAATCGCACCGGAAATCAGCAGTAATACACTGCTAACGACGACTAAACGTTTTTGTCTTCTTGGATTCATACCATCAACAACCTTTATTCTGTATGCGTTGCAGACGCTTGACGTGATCGAGCAATACGCGCTTTGCGCGCTTGTTCGGCGTTAACTTGGGCTATCAACTGGCGTCTTGCCCACACACTCTCGACCACCAATAAAGTCATAACCAACGCGGTTACACCGAAAGAAAGCCAGACAAAAAAGCCGTACCCCCCCATCGCTAAAAATTCACTGAAACTCGTAAACTGCATGTGCTTTTAATCTCTTTAATCCACGTTACTCTTTAGCTTTGCTGACCATTTCAACAACCCAGGGCCGGTGTAACTCACGACGCAATATTTCATTCTTCATGCGTACTAAAGTGACCACCCCCACGAATGCAGCAAAACCGAGAATATTAATCAACAGCGGCCAGAGCATTTCTGGGGCAATTGACGGTTTGCCAAACTTGGTTATCGTTGCACCTTGGTGAAGGGTATTCCACCACTCCACCGAGAAGTGAATAATCGGAACGTTGACGACACCAACCAATGCCATTACACCTGCGGCCTTGCCGGCCTGTTGTTTGTCATCAAAAGCCGCATACAAGGCCATGACACCCAAATACAAAAATAACAAGATCAACTCAGAGGTCAGTCGCGCATCCCATATCCACCAAGTACCCCACATAGGTTTACCCCAAGCAGCCCCGGTCCAAAGCGCCACAAATGTCATGACAGCCCCAACTGGAGCCATCGCAATCATCGCCATATAAGCGGTACGCCATTGCCATATCATTCCAACTGCCGCAGCAATGGCCATTGCCACATAGGTTCCCATCGATAACATTGCGCTGGGTACGTGAATATAGATGATGCGAAATGAATCGCCTTGTTGATAATCAGCGGGGGCAAATAACAGGCCCCAAAGGGTGCCAATTAACAAACTCAAAATTGCAGTAACTGCAAACCAAGGCATCAAGGTATTGCATAACTGATAAGCACGCTCTGGTTTCGCGTATGGATGTAGCCATTTCCACATTAGTTTAAACTCACTTTAACTGCATAGCTTATAGCAAAGGGCGTAATGGCCATTGCCAAGAGTAATAACGCCCCTATCACCGCCAACTGTGGCAAGTAGGGTAATTGCATCGCCGCTGCTTCAATTGCTGCGGTAGCAAAAATTAACAGCGGGATGAATAGCGGAATGAGCAACAAGGCGAGCAGCACACCACCGCGATTAAGGCCCATAGTCAGTCCCACTGCAATTGCGCCGACTAGACTGATCAATGGGGTACCTAATGTCAGAGTCGCTAACAACGCCCAATACATGCTCTCGGTTAAATTTAAGAACAAGGCTAACAATGGCGAAATGATGACTAAAGGAATAAACGACATGAGCCAATGACAAGCAACTTTTATCGCCATTAATCCCGCCATAGAAGCATCCGTGAGCGCTAATTGCTCTAGCCAGCCTTGTTGAAAATCGTCGCGAAATAAACGCTCCATTCCTAACAGGGACGCTAAAATAGCAGCTACCCAGATCACACCAGGTCCAATTCGCTGCAGTGTTTCGGGCGATGGCCCCACCCCGAGTGGAAACAAGCTAACCACAAGAACAAAAAACACCAAAGGCTGCACCAGTTCAGATTTTTGTCTGAATGCCAGCGTAAACTCGCGTCGCCACATTGCCTTATAGGGACTACTCATCATAATTGATACGCCAAATCGACTTGTTTGGATGGAATTACAGACTGTAGCGTTTGATGCGACGTTAACAACACCCACCCACCTTGCTGAATAAATCGTTGCATTTGTTGTTCAATTAACTGAATACCGTAGACATCGAGTGCCGTAAAGGGTTCATCTAAAATCCAAACGCTGGCAGACGGTTTTAACCACATCCGTGCCAACGCGACACGGCGATTTTGACCGGCTGATAATTGTCCGCATGGCACATCTTCAAGTCCGACCAAACCCAACTCTTCAAGCACAGTATAAATATGGTTGACGGTGGTTTTGATGCCCTGCTGAGCACACCAAAATTGACAGTTCTCCAGAGCCGTCGCGTGTGGTTCAACTGCCGACTTGTGCCCGATATAAACCAACGCTCGGGCAAACTCACGCCGCGCGTCGGGCTCCCGAATACTGCACCCATTAAATAATAAGTCACCGCTATAGGGTTGATGCAGCCCAACGACAGTGCGCAACAAACTCGTTTTACCAGCACCGTTTTGCCCAGTGAGATAGACCAATTCGCCCGCTTCAATTGTGAAGCTGAGGTTTTCAAACAGGACCCGATCTCTGCGCACACATGTCAAGTCAACAGCATCTAATTGTGACAACAACAATTCCTTAATCTGCTAAGGGGATTATTCAGCCTAATTCTGGCGCGAGAGTGTAGCATAACTGTTCACGAGGTTCGGCACCTGATCCGTCAATTTAACTGAATAATTTAACAGAAAATCGCTATCTTTTCGGTCAAGGCGGCGTATTCTAATACTTCTGACTGATGTTACTTTGCGCGAGATCAACACACCATTTAGGTCTGCAGGGATCGCTAACTCTACCGATAACGTTATTATGCAAGATGTTAACTTAGGCAACCTTCTAGCGTCACTTTCTCATACAAGCGCCACACCTGCGTCTGTTGAAGGTAAAAGCTTAGCCGCCACGCGCCTACTACCGGTTACATTTGCGCCTATGCAAGCGCAAGTGCAAATACAACTCAAAGATAGCGCACGCACACCGTTGTTAACCCTTGAGAATAAAAACCTACAAGGTATTAGTGGTGGACAAATCGCCCGCAGCGCAGACGGGCAAAGCCTGTTCGTCACCACAGAACGAAAGCAGTTGTTTGATGCTATTGTTTCTTATCAGCAACAACAAACCTTATTCAAGGCACTCGCAAACCAAACAGGGATAACTCAACTTGTTGCCCAAAACCTCAACCTTGGCCAAATCCGACAAGCCAAAGTGCTCAATGTGCAGGGCACTAAGGTACTACTGCAATTGCAACCACCAATCGCGAATCTCAATACCCTGTCAGTGCAATGGCCAAAATCGCAAGCGCCATTAACACCGGGGCAAACCGTGACATTGCAAATCCACCAACAGGGCGATAAATTTGTTGGCAAAATTACACTCGCGCCCCAAGCACAATCAAAGCCTTCAATCGATCCCCCATTTTCTAATAACAGTGGGACAGCCCCATCAGGAACAAGCGTAAAAACCGTGCAGACTGCTGTTCTTATGGACCAATCCATCTTACCGAAAGGTTTACCTCAGCTGGCAGTCCAAGGAGTCCCGCTAAAGCTCAACGATGGCGTGACTCAAGCGCTATCTCCATTGCTCAAACCCGAAACTCTTAGTTTATTGAAGCAAGCTGCACAAACGGCTGGATTACAGGTGACCTTGCGAGCCTATGATAACCAGCGTGTGGCGTTAGATATTGCTCTTCCTCTCGCTAAACAAGCATTAACTACCAGCGCGACAAACGTTTTGCCGAACTCCGCTCCAGCGCTTACTAGCGAGGCTCAAACCGTGCTAAAAAATGTGCCTCAATTGCCAGCGCTGCAATCGCGGCAGCTAAATACTTTTTTTACCTTGAATAACCAACAGCAAACGCAATTTATTCGGGCTATTGAACGCTTCCCTGCCAGTGGTAGCTTGACCGACTCGAGCGCAATACTGCCCACCATCGGGGAGACAGCGAAATCAAATAGGCCTGGTTTGGGCACTGCTGCTCGGGACAGTCGTATTGAAGCACCACTATTGCAGCAAATGCGCACAGCAATAAAGCAGCAATTTATAAACGCCGAATCCAGTAGTCAAACTGCACAAACGCTTAATCAAGCCTTACAAATGCTGACCCAGCAAGTTGATAGTGACATTCGACCTATGTTCCAACAAATTAGGCAAGCGCTGGTGCCGCTTACCACCCAGCAACCCGACGTTCAACAATTGCAGCAATTAATGCAGCTACCAGCCACACCTGTCACCAGCCAAGCACTAGGACAAATGAGCCCCGTCAATAGCTTGGTGAGTGGGCTCGTTGCATTATTGCAACTGAGTTTAGCGGCGCGCTCAGGCCGAAGCTTCAACATAGCCCAAGAACGCGTTGGTCAATTAATACAATCTTTGCATCAGGTACAAAGCACAACCCAACCTGCCGCTGCGCCAACCGCTAACATACGTCGTTCAGCGCAGGAATTTACCCAAATAGAGCAACGCCAACAATTGTTACGCACACTCAGCAAAGCGCTGAGTCAACACAGTTATAATAAACTAAGTCAAATAGAAACTGCGCTCCAAGGTCAAGAGAGTATTTTTTATACGATCCCTGGCACCGGGCAGCCTCACTTTAAAGATACTGAGTTTTTGATCCGCCGTGAACATCATGCGGGCAAGGATAAACAGGACAATGCACATACCCAACAGACCTGGCACCTCACTATGCTTTTAAGAGTTGGTGAATATGGCGACGTGTTAACTAAATGTCGCTTGCAAGATACAACCATTAATCTAGATTTGTATACCAGTAATGAGGCGCTTCGTATACGCGTTTTGGAATATTTACCGGCCTTGAAACAGCGATTGACCGCACTAGGATTGGAAATGCCGGCAACGACCTGCCAGCTCGGTGTGATCCCTGAAACACTGCGGACAAAACCCTATCAGATACTGCATACTCAGGTGTGAAATGACTAAACCGAAAGATAAAAATAAACGTGCTATCGGGTTAAAATATAAAACCGAACATGCAGGCAGTGCACCGGAGATAATAGCTAAAGGTTTCGGTGAATTAGCAGAAGAAATTATTGCGGTTGCGAAAGCCAATGACGTGTTCGTTCACGAAGACCAATACCTCTCTGAGTTTCTCAGTACACTGGATCTCGGCCAGGAAATTCCAGAGCAATTATATTATGTGATTGCTGAACTGATTGCGTTTTCGTACCTATTGCAAGGCAAAACCCCGCCAAACTGGCAGGATCCAAACCCATCGATTAATACCAATGTGTAACCCCTTGGATAGCACACATAAAAAAGCCGCATCGATGTTGATGCGGCTAATAAGCTAGGGAGCTTGAAAGTTATTCTTCAGCAGCAACGGCTTCTTCGCTGGCCTTGGTTTTAGGTAGCAACAATTCGTTCCGGATCCGAGTTTCTAGCTCCGCTGAAATCTCTGGATTATCCTTTAAGAAGCGCACTACGTTCGCCTTACCTTGACCAATACGATTTCCATTGTAGCTATACCAAGCTCCTGCCTTCTCGACCATTTTTTGCTGCACACCCAGATCAATTAACTCGGCTTCCTTTGATATCCCTTGCCCATACATGATTTGGAACTCAGCTTGTTTAAACGGCGGTGCCACTTTATTTTTGACGACCTTAACCCGAGTTTCGTTACCCACGACTTCGTCGCCATCTTTGATCGAACCGATACGACGAATATCCAAACGTACTGAGGAATAGAATTTTAATGCATTACCACCCGTCGTGGTTTCTGGGTTACCAAACATAACCCCAATTTTCATCCGGATCTGGTTAATGAAGATACACAAGGTATTAGAACGCTTGATGTTTGCTGTTAACTTCCGCAACGCTTGTGACATAAGACGCGCCTGTAGACCAACATGCGAGTCACCCATATCACCTTCAATTTCTGCTTTCGGTGTCAAAGCCGCAACCGAGTCAA
Organism: Alteromonas sp. DYW1; assembly: GCF_059752595.1. Taxonomy (NCBI): domain Bacteria; kingdom Pseudomonadati; phylum Pseudomonadota; class Gammaproteobacteria; order Alteromonadales; family Alteromonadaceae; genus Alteromonas; species Alteromonas sp. DYW1. The sequence continues at coordinate 2,830,766 of NZ_CM186038.1, forward strand.
CAATCACCACATCAACCGCTCCAGACCGCACCAACATGTCACAAATTTCCAGCGCTTGTTCACCCGTATCAGGCTGTGACACCAAGAGGTCATCGATATTAACGCCCAATTTTTCAGCATAAATAGGATCTAATGCGTGCTCAGCATCGACGAATGCACAAGTCTTGCCTTTCTTTTGCGCCTCAGCAATGACTTGCAGTGTGAGGGTTGTTTTACCCGAAGATTCAGGACCATAGATTTCAACCACGCGGCCACACGGCAGACCGCCAATACCCAGCGCAATATCGATGCTCAAAGAGCCCGTTGAAATGGCTTCAATATCCATGGCTTGGTTATCACCAAGGCGCATGATGGCACCTTTACCAAATTGCTTCTCGATTTGACCTAGAGCGGCGCTCAGTGCGCGGGATTTATTATCATCCACCGGAGTAATCCTCTTATTCATTAAACTGGCTAAGTACTGTATACCCATGCAGTATACTGTATAGCTATACAGTTACAAGTGTTTTTTTGGAATTATGCTAGATGTGTGGGTTTATTCAACTAGACGTTCGACCAGAAATGCTAACGCAAAAGCAATTGCTTGTCGTCTGACTTGCGCGCGATCACCGCTAAATTGTTGAGCAATAAGCCATTCTTTTTTGTCTACTGCAAAACCAAACCACACAAGCCCCACAGGTTTGTCCTTTGTGCCTCCTGTAGGCCCGGCGATACCCGTGACGCTTATGGCAATGTTAGCGCCTGAACGTTGTTGCACTCCCCGCAACATTTCAGCAGCAGTCTGCTCGCTTACCGCTCCATAATTGTTTAAGGTTTGGACAGATACACCCAATTCATCGATCTTGGCTTGATTGGCATAAGTAACCCAACTGCGTTGGAACCACGCAGAACTTCCAGACACGCTCGTAATCGCGTAAGCTATGCCTCCGCCGGTACACGACTCGGCGCAAGAGAATTGCTTCTCCCTAAGTGCCAGTAATTCCCCGAGTCGCGTTGCCAAGGCGTCAAGATCACACTGTGTTGGGTTAACGGACATTTGAACATCTGCCATAGCAGGGTGTAGGTCAGCCATGAATAATAACCTTTAACGATCGATACAAGCGATAGTATGCCGTCGAACAAACCTGCAACTCAACAACAAAGCTTCGCTGGGCACACGCCCATGATGCAACAATATTTGCGTATCAAGTCGGAACACCCCGACACCCTATTGTTTTATCGCATGGGTGATTTTTATGAATTGTTCTATGATGATGCCAAGCGAGCTGCTCAGTTACTGGATATTTCCCTTACTGCGCGCGGCAAGTCGGGTGGCGATCCGATCCCCATGGCTGGCGTTCCCTATCATGCCGTGGAAGGCTATTTAGCCAAATTAGTCAAACTCGGCGTTTCAGTTGCCATCTGTGAGCAAGTGGGCGATCCAGCCACCAGCAAAGGCCCCGTTGAACGCCAAGTTCAGCGCATTGTTACACCAGGTACCTTAACTGATGAAGCGCTACTTGACGATCACAAAGACAACTTACTCGTGGCGGTGTGTCAGAGTGAGCAGTCGTTTGGACTCGCCGCACTCGACCTATCGACCGGCCGCTTTAGTTTATGTGATGCCAGTGACGAAAGTGGCTTAAAAGCTCACTTAGCTCGGTTATCACCGGCAGAGCTATTGTATTCCGAAGATTTTAGCTGTGCACATCTTGTGGCAAATGTTAAAGGTGCAAGGCGACGCCCAGTGTGGGAGTTTGAATGCCAAAGCGCAATTGAACAACTTACCGCACAGTTTAATACCAATGATCTCAGTGGTTTTGGTGTTAACAACGATCACCCTGGTATTGGGGCGGCAGGTTGCGTCTTACAGTATGTGAAAGACACACAGCGCAGCGCACTACCGCACATTCGTGCGTTGATCATTGAGAATTCAGAACATTGGGTGCAACTCGATGAAGCCACACGGCGCAATCTGGAAATCTCGGTCAATCTGGCCGGCGGGCGCGACAATACTCTGCTCTCAGCACTCGACACGACTGCCACCGCCATGGGAGGGCGACTGCTTAACCGCTGGTTACACCATCCAATTACTGACAAGCACCAGTTAACCGAGCGCCAAGCCGCGATAGCCTGTTTAATCCAGTATGACGATAGTTTAACCGGGCAACTCAAACAGATTGGTGATATCGAACGGATCATATCACGCTTGGCCTTGCGTTCCGCGCGGCCTCGCGATTTCGCACGCTTACGCGATGCGTTACAGGTATTGCCTGCATTAATAGCGTCGATTGAACAAAGTACCGCAAACGCTAGATCCTCCTGTCTTACTCGCTTAGCGAATGCTTGTGTAGGCTTTGACGCTGCCGCAGCGCTGTTATCTGACGCCATCAATGAAAATCCCCCCGTCGTTATTCGTGACGGTGGCGTTATTGCCACCGGTTACAGTGCTGAACTTGATGAATTGCGTGATTTAGCTACCGGCGCCACGCAGTATTTGGAAGAACTGGAAGCCAGAGAAAAAGTCCGTACAGGGATCAGCTCACTCAAAGTGGGCTACAACAAAGTCCATGGCTTTTACATTGAAATCGGCAAAGCCTCAAGTGCACAAGTGCCTGCAGATTACATTCGCCGCCAAACACTGAAGAATAATGAACGTTATATTATCCCCGAGTTAAAAGCGCATGAGGATAAGGTATTAACTAGCCAAAGCCGCGCACTGACGCTGGAAAAGGCGTTGTATGATGAATTATTCGATAAACTCATGCCGCAATTAGCGGAATTTATGCATTGCGCGCAAGCCATTGCCCAAATCGATGTACTGCATTGTTTAGCTGAACGCGCGGAAACTCTGGATTACCATCCGCCCACATGGGTGGCTGGCACCTCAATATGCTATGCCAACGGTCGTCACCCCGTGGTTGAACAAGTGATGAAAGAGCCGTTTATTGGCAATCCGCTTGACCTTGATGATAAACGTCAGATGTTAGTCATAACCGGACCAAACATGGGGGGTAAAAGTACCTACATGCGGCAAACAGCGTTGATCGTGTTACTTGCCCACATCGGGTCATATGTACCTGCAGAAAACGCACGCATCGGCGAAATTGACCGTATATTTACACGTATTGGTGCTTCTGACGATTTGGCCTCAGGGCGCTCGACGTTTATGGTCGAAATGACTGAAACCGCCACCATCCTACACAACGCCACGCCTAAGAGTTTGGTATTAATGGACGAAATTGGACGCGGTACCAGTACCTTTGATGGTTTATCTCTCGCATGGGCGACAGCTAGTCATCTGGCAGAAAAAATTAACGCGTTAACCCTGTTTGCGACCCATTATTTTGAATTGACCCAACTCGCAGAGCAATTTCGTAACGTCGTTAATGTGCATGTGAGTGCAATTGAGCATAACGATACCATCCGCTTTATGCACAGCATACAAGAAGGGGCTGCCAGTCAGAGCTATGGCTTGCATGTGGCGCAATTGGCTGGCGTGCCTAAGGATGTAATCAAGGCAGCTAAGCATAAGCTAGCGCAGCTGGAACTTGAATCCGTGAGTTCTGCAGCATCTGGCACTGATCTCAATGCATCCCAACCTGTGCAACTGATGCTCCCCGATAACCATCCTGTTATCACCGCACTGGAAGCCATCAATCCCGATGACTTGACCCCAAGGCAAGCACTAGAGACTCTCTATCATTTACGCCAGTTGCTGAACGATTAAGCCTGAAAAAAGCCCAACTTCGCCCGACTCAATGATTGTGTCGGGTGCGCTTTGGGCGTATACTATTGCGCCGTCCGCTGCACAAATCTCGTTCCACACTTATGAGTGCGTGAGTGGCAACAGCCTGTTCAATTTCTAAGCCTTAGGTTTCGCATGACACATTATATTTTCGTCACGGGTGGTGTTGTATCATCACTTGGAAAAGGTATTGCCGCTGCCTCATTAGCCGCTATTCTTGAAGCGCGTGGTTTAAATGTAACCATGCTCAAGCTTGACCCATACATCAATGTGGACCCGGGCACGATGAGTCCAATCCAACACGGCGAAGTGTTTGTCACCGATGACGGTGCCGAAACTGACCTTGACCTTGGTCATTATGAGCGCTTCATTCGCACCCGCATGACTAAACGCAATAATTTCACTACTGGCCGGGTATACGAAGAAGTGTTAAAACGTGAGCGTCGCGGTGATTATCTTGGTGCTACAATCCAAGTGATCCCGCATATCACAAATGAGATCAAGCGCCGGGTTATCTCTGGTGCAGAAGGCAGTGACGTCGCGATTGTTGAAATTGGTGGCACGGTAGGTGATATCGAATCACAACCGTTTCTTGAGGCTATTCGTCAGCTTGGCACGGAAATCGGGCGCGAACGTGCCATGTATATGCACCTAACTCTGGTACCCTATATGCCAGCTTCGGGTGAAGTAAAAACGAAGCCAACCCAGCACTCAGTAAAAGAGCTACGCTCCATCGGTATTCAGCCTGATATTCTGGTTTGTCGTTCAGTCAATGCGCTACCTGCCAACGAGCGCTCAAAAATTGCGTTGTTTACCAATGTTGCCGACAAAGCGGTTATCTCGTTAAAAGATGTCGACAGCATTTACCGCATACCTGCCGCTCTGAAAGCGCAGGGCATGGATAGTCTCGTAGTCGAGCGCTTTGGCTTAGATTGCCCTGAGGCGGATTTAACTGAGTGGGAACAGGTACTGTACGCCGAATCTAATCCAACCGGTGAAGTCACCATTGGCATGGTGGGCAAATACGTAGAATTACCCGATGCATACAAGTCTGTCAATGAAGCCCTTAAGCACGCCGGGTTAAAGAATCGCTTGACGGTGAATATCAAACATATCGACTCGCAAGACGTGGAAAGTAAAGGTACCCAAATCCTAGAGAATCTTGATGCGATTTTGGTGCCTGGTGGGTTTGGTGAGCGCGGAATTGAAGGCAAAATAGCGGCTGCTCGCTATGCTCGCGAAAACAAAGTCCCCTACCTAGGGATCTGTTTGGGTATGCAAGTTGCTCTGGTTGAATTCGCGCGCAATGTTGCGGGCATGGAAAACGCCAACAGTACTGAGTTTGATCCTGAAACCCCTTACCCGGTAGTCGGCTTAATTACTGAGTGGTTAGATGCCGATGGCCAAAAAGAGTATCGTGATGATAACTCTGATCTTGGCGGAACTATGCGTTTAGGTAGTCAGCTTTGCCATTTGATCCCTGGCAGTAAGGTGCACCAACTGTATGGCTCTGATGAAATCCATGAGCGCCATCGCCACCGTTATGAAGTTAATAATAATCTGCGCGAAAAGATTGAAGCTGCAGGCTTGGTTGTGAGTGGTTTGTCCACCGATAAACGACTTGTAGAAGTGATCGAAATTCCGGATCATCCTTGGTTCGTCGCTGGTCAATTCCACCCGGAATTCACTTCGACGCCACGGGACGGGCATCCATTATTTACCGGTTTCGTCGCAGCTGCAGGCGAATACCAGAAAAAACATCATTAATTAGGAGAAATCAGCATGGCAACCATCAGTCGTATCATCGGGCGTGAAATATTAGATTCACGCGGTAATCCAACGGTTGAAGCTGACGTTTATTTAGCCTCTGGCGCAATGGGTCGAGCGGCGGCTCCCTCTGGCGCATCTACCGGTTCACGCGAAGCGTTAGAATTGCGCGATGGTGATAAAGAGCGCTATTTGGGCAAAGGTGTTTTAAAAGCGGTTAATGCGATTAATGCACGCATAGCACCGGCATTAGCTGGCGTAGACGCGGCCGATCAGCGCGCGGTCGACAAAATCATGATTGATTTAGACGGCACTGAAAACAAAGAAGTCCTCGGCGCCAATGCCATCTTAGCGGTTTCATTGGCGGTCGCAAAAGCGCAAGCAGCCGATCAAAATATGCCCCTGTTCCAACATATTGCCAAACTCAATGGTACTGAGGGCGAATACTCAATGCCGGTACCCATGATGAATATCATCAACGGTGGTGAACATGCCGACAACAACGTTGATATTCAGGAGTTTATGGTGCAACCGGTAGGTGCAAAGAACTTCGCCGAAGCACTGCGCATGGGCGCGGAAATTTTTCATTCCCTTAAGAAAGTGCTAAATGCCAAAGGCCTAAATACTGCCGTCGGGGATGAAGGCGGCTTTGCCCCCAACCTAGCCTCAAATGAAGAGGCGTTATCAGTGATTGTTGAAGCGGTTGAAAATGCCGGCTACCAAATGGGTAGCGATATTACTCTAGCACTGGATTGCGCGGCGTCTGAGTTCTATAAAAACGGGGTGTATGATTTATCTGGCGAAGGCAAGCAATTTGATTCTGAAGCCTTTGGTGATTACTTAGCCGATTTATCTCAGCGTTATCCAATCGTTTCGATAGAAGATGGCTTAGATGAAAGTGACTGGGATGGTTGGAGCAGTCTAACTAAGAAGATCGGTGATTCCGTGCAATTGGTGGGTGATGATTTGTTTGTTACCAACACCAAAATTCTGAAGCGCGGCATCGACAATGGCGTGGGCAACTCAATCTTGATCAAGTTCAATCAAATTGGCTCCCTTAGTGAAACTCTGGACGCCATCAAGATGGCTAAACTCGCCGGTTATACTGCAGTGATCTCGCACCGCAGCGGTGAAACTGAAGACGCCACGATTGCCGATCTTGCAGTGGGTACGGCAGCCGGTCAAATCAAAACCGGTTCCTTGTGTCGCTCTGACCGCGTCGCAAAATACAACCAACTCTTACGCATTGAAGAAATGCTAGGAGAAAAAGCGCCTTATAAAGGTCGCAGTGAAATAAAAGGTCAATAATTTAGTCGATTATTGCTTGATGATAGCCTGCTTGTCAGGCAGGCTATCCAGATCGTTCAATAACCCCGCCATCAGCGGCCACTATGTCCAGTTCAGAACAGCCACCGCAAACCGATATTTTTGCCCAGATCAGTGAACAACCGTTGTTCGCCGATGTATGCAATGCGTTGTATGAACGCGAGTTAATGGTACTGGCGCAGCAAGGACCGGGTCAGGCCGCGCTTATGCGACGCAAACTAGGCGGGCTATCACATCATGTCAAACGGGCCGCAGAGTACTTGGTCAATAATCCAACGCCGCTAGACGTTGATGCCCACAATGGCTCTTGGCGCAACAAGCAAGCAGGTAAAAACCCTGCAAATGCTATTTCAGCAGAACAAACCGAAACCTGGTTTTCGCAGAAAGCCAGCATTGGCCTGCCGGTTTGCGTTAGTGTCACGCACTATGACCATCAGCACCTGGAGCTAGATTGCGTCGATCGGATCCAACCAGAGAATCAAACCCTGCACCTCAATCGGTTCGGCTGGTTTTCTTTTGACGGTGCGTACGTTGATGACTCATCACATAAACGATTATTAGAAGCCACAGAGTTGCAACTGACACTCCCCAATAAACGTACCATGGCCGCAGCGTGCGCGGGACATTGCTGGAATCATAAGGGTAAGTTGGCACCACGCACGCTTACATTACGTGAACTGCTACTTAGCACGTTGATCGATTGGAAAACCTTCACCTATAGTGGCAAGCCGCTGTACTTTTAGATGGCGCGTGCAGTTTAGCCGGCTTCAGACAGATGCTTTGTTCCCGATGTTGCCAAATGCATTCTGGTAAAACACGTTTCACCGAGTTATGCCAACCTTGAACGATAGTAAGTAAAGCTAGTTAACCTGTTGCAAAGACTCATCTACGCTGATGAGCACACTCAGCGCCGCCTCACTAACAGCCACAAAGAAGCCTTGGTCGACCTTATCGAAGGTATCTGTTGGTTGATGATAATCCGCGTGATCAGGGACGCCTAAATACAAAAACGGGATATCCCGTTGATGAAACGCCAAGTGATCAGAGTCATCCGTCCAATCGGGAACCCAGCCGACTTGCCACATCGGCTTATCATGAGCAGCCACTAACCTAACTGAACTTTCCAGTTGGGCTATATCAATTACCCTGGCTAACCAGGGGGTATGGTAAGTTCCTACAGCAAATAACGTGTTATCGGTATCCCGGCTTAACATATCTAAGTTCAGGTTAAACAGGATTTTATCAGGTGCCAATAATCCTGTGGTAAATAACGCTTGCGCGCCATTTAAATCATCTTCTTCGGCATCTAAAGCGGCAAAAATAATTGTATGCATTGGTGGGTGTTGCGCAAAATATTTAGCCATGGCAAGCAAAGCCGCCACACCTGAAGCATTATCATCCGCGCCGGGATAGATCTGGCCATGGCGTTCGCCTAAGTGATCATAATGCGCCGTAACCACAATCATTTTCTCAGGTTGTTCAGTGCCGGTCACCTCTGCAAGTACATTGACGGCGGTGCCCTCTAAATAGCTAAAAGGGTGATGGAATCCCTCACTACCGGCGGGCAGTAGGTCCAAATTTTGAAAACGTTCAGTAATGAAGGTTCGCGCTTGTAAACTGCCAGGCGAACCAGGAAAGCGACCGGCTAAACCTTCATCCGCCAACCATTTCAAGTCATTCAGCAGGGCTTGCGACTCCAACCGTAATGGATGTGCAACTGTCATCCGTTGTTGTATTAAGCTATCAATCCGCTGTTGTTCTTGTACGGTTAAAAACTTTAACGTCCCTATCCCCAGCCCTACCAATAAAGCAATAAGGACACTCAGGCGAAGTGCGATCATTAACAGTGGTTTATAATTTCTTAACATCTTGATCCTAAATGGCCGACTCGCGGCAAAATATATTGATGACTATAACCAAATGCGTTTATTTACCTCATAACGCTGACGCCCATCGCCGTTGCAAAACTCTGCTGGATGAGAAAATACTCGGTCATTGTAGGTTGAATCTAAATCAATAGATATCATGCATCTGCGGCTTAAACACTGGTGTGCAGAAATATAAATGCAAAATTAGTCTACGCCTAGACCAATTAGCTGACATTGCCCCACTACACATGCGCAGTTTATATCAGCATTGAGGCCTCAGTTTACTCTCTCACCTATCGATATAACCATTCGTTATATCGAGCATTGTAAACAATGGTTGCCTAAGTGCACGTTAGTTTGTAAAGTGCAGCTAAGCAATATGAAAATTACAAAATGAAAAGACACAACTCTCTACTCCTACTTATTCTGATGGCAGCAAGACTGCACGGGTAGATTGCATCTTTTTAGCAATACACAAAAACCCGTGCACCGCACGGGTTTTTTTATGCACATAACAGGGAGCATGGGATCATGAGCCAAGTAAAAATTTTCGATACCACACTTCGCGATGGCGAGCAGGCATTGCCTGCGAGTTTGAGTGCACGCGAGAAACTGCAAATCGCGCTAGCGCTCGAGCGACTCGGTGTGGATATTATCGAAGCCGGGTTCCCAGTTAGTTCTCCGGGTGACTTCACCTCGGTACAACAAATTGCTCGCACCTTAAAAACATCAATACCGTGTGGCCTTTCGCGTGCCGTGACTGCAGACATCGATGCTTGCGGTCAAGCATTGAGCGTGGCCGAACGGTTTCGTATTCATACATTTATTGCAACCTCTGATATTCATGTCAATGCCAAACTACGTAAGTCACAAGACGATATCGTCGAAATGGCGGTAGCAGCCATTAAACATGCGCGACAATATACTGATGACGTTGAGTTTTCCTGCGAAGACGCAGGTCGCACACATATTGATTACCTATGCCGTATGGTGGAAGCTGCAATTACAGCAGGTGCCACTACAGTTAACATCCCTGATACTGTGGGTTACACCATCCCAAGTGAATTTGGGGGTATTATTCAGCAACTGTTCGCGCGTGTACCGAATATCGATAAAGCGATTATTTCAGTGCACTGTCACAATGACTTAGGTCTTGCAGTAGCCAATTCGTTAAGTGCGGTGGAGCATGGTGCGCGACAAGTGGAGTGCACCATTAACGGTATCGGTGAACGTGCCGGTAACTGTTCATTAGAAGAAATCGTCATGGCGCTCAAAACCCGCTATGCACTGATTGGTTTAGACACCAACATTGACACCCAAGAAATTACCCGCACGTCGCGCTTAGTTAGTCAACTTTGCAACATGCCAGTGCAGGCCAATAAAGCAATTGTTGGTGCCAATGCTTTTAGTCACTCTTCAGGGATCCACCAAGATGGCGTACTCAAAGCGCAAAACACCTACGAAATTATGACGCCAGAGAGCGTTGGCCTAAACAAAAATCATCTTAACCTCACCTCGCGCTCGGGTCGCCATGTGATCAAGCATCGATTACATGAATTGGGCTATCAAGATACTGACTATGATCTAGATACGCTGTATGCCGACTTCCTCAAATTGGCGGACAAAAAGGGGCAGGTGTTTGATTACGATCTGGAAGCGCTATTGTTCTTTGATCAGCAAAAGCAAGAACATGCCCACTACGCGTTAGAATACTTACATGCCAATGCGGGGCGTAATATTGTCCCTAGCGCTACAGTAACCTTAAAAGTTGGTGCTGATTCTGTTACTGAATCAGCGATTGGTAACGGCCCTGTTGACGCCGCCTTTAACGCTATCATTCGAGTTCTCGGTCATGATGATATTGAAATCGTTGATTTTAAATTGGACTCGAAAGGCGAAGGTGCTGACGCATTGGCCCAAGTTAGTGTCGTTGCTGAATATAAAGGTCGCCGTTTTCACGGCATTGGTTTGGCAACGGATATCGTCGAGTCTGGCGTTAAGGCACTTATCCACGTACTCAACAATACTCATCTGGCCGACCAAATCGATGAGAAAAAACAACAGCAAGTCAAAATTAAGGGCGTATGAATGAGTGAATACAACATTGCCGTATTAGCGGGTGATGGCATTGGACCAGAAGTTATGGCCGAAGCCATCAAGGTTTTAGATGCGATTGAGCAACGCTTTGCAATCAAATTACAGCGTACCGCTTTTGACGTCGGAGGCTGTGCAATTGATAAGCATGGACATGCACTCCCAGCACAAACATTGGCCGGCTGTGAAGCCGCTGATGCGATCCTATTCGGCTCGATTGGTGGCCCGAAATGGGATGCATTACCGCTTGAGCAGCGACCTGAGCGTGCCGCATTACTGACTTTACGCAGTCATTTCGACTTATTCAGTAATCTGCGTCCGGCAAAAATTTATCCTGGTTTGGAGGCGTTATCGCCATTACGCCAAGACATCGCCGCCAGCGGTGTGGATGTATTAGTGGTACGCGAATTAACCAGCGGTATTTACTTCGGTCAACCGAAAGGGCGAGAAGGTGAAGGTGATGAGACCGTAGCATTCGACACCATGCGCTACACCGCCGCAGAAATACGTCGTATCGCCCATAGTGCCTTTCAAGCAGCGCAATTGCGCAAGAAAAAAGTGACCTCAGTCGACAAAGCCAATGTATTGGTTTGTTCACGACTGTGGCGTGAAATCACGGAAGACGTCGCGCAAGAGTATCCAGATGTCACTCTCGAACACATCTATATTGATAACGCAACGATGCAACTAATCAAAGATCCCGCCCAGTTTGATGTAATGCTGTGCTCGAACTTATTTGGCGATATCATCTCCGATGAATGCGCTATGCTGACCGGTTCAATGGGGCTTTTGGCTTCTGCCAGTATCAATGCCGATGGTTTTGGCTTGTATGAACCAGCTGGCGGTTCTGCGCCGGATATCGCAGGCAAAGGCATTGCTAATCCTATTGCCCAAATCCTGTCTGCGGCAATGATGCTGCGTTACAGTTTGGGTGCCAGCGAGGCGGCCGACGCGATCGATCAAGCGGTTATAGCAACCTTAGCGGATGGTGTATTAACCGGTGAATTATTAGCCCCAGAGAAACGGCACGCAGCGAGTACCACCGCACAAGTCGGCAATGCTATCGTCGCCCATATTTTATCGTCACAGGAGTAAGTTAATGGCCTCAACATTATTCGAGAAGATTTGGCAGGCGCATATTGTGCAGCAGCAGGATAATGAAGCGTTACTCTATATTGATCGCCATTTGATCCACGAAGTGACGTCGCCACAAGCGTTTGCTGGGCTCGACGCTAAAGACCGTAAGGTACGCCGCCCTGACCTGACTTTTGGCACTATGGATCATTCGATTTCAACCCGCTCTCTTGCTTTAGACGCCTGCGGTCCAGAGAATCAGCTGCAATTACAAACCCTTGCGCGCAACTGTGAACAGCATGGGATAACGCTTTATCCTGTCGGGCATCAAAAACAAGGGATCGTGCATGTCATGGGGCCAGAATTAGGCCTTATCTTACCTGGTATGACCGTTGTATGTGGCGACTCGCACACAGCAACGCATGGTGCATTTGGCGCTTTGGCGTTCGGCATAGGCACCTCGCAAGTGGAACATGTACTGGCGACGCAAACCCTTAAGCAAAATCCGGCGAAGACCATGCTGATCCAGGTTGACGGAAAATTACCTGTGGGCGTCACCGCGAAAGACATCATTCTCGCGATTATTGGTAAAATTGGCCATGCTGGCGCGACTGGTCACGTCATCGAATACGCTGGTAGCGCAATCCAAGCACTGAGCATGGAAGAGCGCATGACGATCTGTAACATGAGTATTGAAGCAGGCGCAAAAGCAGGGTTGATAGCCCCTGACCAGACCACCTTCGATTACCTCAAAGGCAAAGAATATGCGCCACAAGGCGAACGCTTTGAACAAGCGGTTGCCTATTGGCAGACATTGCAAACGGATCCCGATGCGACCTTTGATACCGTTGTCCATTTAGCCGCAGCGGAGATTGAACCACAAGTCACCTGGGGGACTAATCCAGGCCAAGTGGTGGGCGTAAATATGCCCATTCCCGCGCCTGAAGAGGCCGCCAATCCAGTCGCCGTTGAATCCGCACGTAAGGCATTAAGTTACATGGGATTAGTGCCCGGCACACGCCTAACCGACACTCCCATTACCCATGTATTTATTGGGTCTTGTACGAATAGTCGCATCGAAGATTTGCGCGCAGCCGCACAAATCGCGCAGCGCGGTAAAGTCGCTTCCGATGTCACGGCCATAGTGGTACCAGGTTCTGTAGCAGTTAAACAACAAGCTGAGCAAGAAGGATTACATGAGATCTTCCTCCAAGCTGGATTTGAGTGGCGGTTACCCGGTTGTTCCATGTGCTTAGGGATGAATGATGACATATTGCAAGCAGGCGATCGCTGTGCGTCCACGAGTAACCGGAATTTTGAAGGGCGTCAAGGCCGCGGAGCGCGTACCCATTTGGTTAGTCCAGCCATGGCCGCTGCAGCTGCACTGCGGGGCCGCTTTGCTGATGTAAGAGAATTTCAGGAGTAACAAAGATGAGTGAACAAGGTTTTCAGCAGCATACTGGACGCGCATGTCCGCTTGACCAAGCCAATGTGGATACTGACCAAATCATTCCGAAGCAGTTTCTCACTAGTGTAACTCGCGAGGGATACGGCAAGCATTTATTCCATGACTGGCGTTATCTTGACCAGCATGAGAAGGAACCCAATCCCGAGTTCGTGCTCAATGATCCGGTGTATGCCGGCTCTAGTATATTGTTAGCGCGCGAGAATTTCGGCTGTGGCTCAAGTCGTGAGCACGCGCCATGGGCGCTGGCCGACTATGGTTTTCATGTTGTCATTGCCACCAGTTTTGCCGATATATTTTATGGCAATGCCATCAATAACCAATTACTCCCAGTGAGCCTAGATCCGGCTGCTATGGATGCACTATTTGCGGCCGTAGCAGCAGATCCAAACTTACAAATCTGCGTTGATTTACCCGAACAAGTGGTAACTTGGCACAATCAGAGCCATCCGTTCACTATTGATGCTCAGCATAAACATAATTTAATCAATGGGTTAGATATGATTGGTCAAACGTTAGTACACCACGAGGCGATCAGCGCATTTGAAGCAAAGATGCCAACTTGGATCTAAGCTAAGCCGCCTTGCTAAGCCGTATTTTAGTAAGGCCAATTTCAGAACTGAGCGGCTGGCAGTTCGTTTTTTATGCACCGCAAGCCCATTAAGCAACTATCCCGATAGTTGGATGCAATCAGATTGTTCCGTTTTCTATAATCTTTGCTACACTCAAGATCCATGGTGTAGCAAGGTTTATCGATGTTAAAGAAAGTCCCCATTTCTGAATTAGTTCCCGGCATGTATGTCAATCAAGTACTGAAACAATCCGGTCACTTGAAAATGCGTTCCAAGGGATTAGTCAAGTCATCAGCGACTATCGAGCAATTAAAGCAAAAAGGCATCGAGTTACTCGAGGTTGACTTGAGTCGGAGTCACTTGCCGGAGGAAACCCAACCCGTCAACAAAACTCCGAGCAAATCTCTACGCGAAAGACAGCAACCACAGAAAATCAACAAAACTGACTCTGAAGCACTAGCTGCAGCCAATGATTTGTATTTGCAGGCTGTCATGATCCAGGGCGACTTTGTGACTGAGCTTGAAAACGGTGGCCCCGCTAATTTAGAAAAGGTCAGTGAACTGAGCCAAGATTTAATTGATTCTATCTTTGAAAACACCAGCGCCATTTCTTGCTTAACGCTGATCAAAAACGCCGATGAATATCTACTTGAGCACAGCATCAATTGCTCGATCTTAATGGGAATATTCGCGCGCCATATGCAATTTGATAAGTCTTTGATTGAAGAGTTGAGTTTAGGTGCCCTGCTGATGGATGTCGGGATGGCAATCATTCCGCGCGATGTGTTCGATAAACCAGGAAATTTAAGCGAACAGGACTGGCAAATAATCCAAAGGCATGTGGACTCTGGTGTAGAGTTAATCGAACAATGCGACGATGTAACCGACATTATTCTTGACGTGATCCAAAATCATCATGAGCGTATGGATGGCTCTGGATATCCGGCCGGTAAGCAAGGCCAAGATATCTCTACGTATGCGCGCATGGCGGCCATTGTCGACTGTTACGATGCAATGATATCGGACCGTGCGCACCAGAAAAGTCAGACGCCAACCCAAGTGCTGCGTAAATTATTAACTGACACCTCACTGGATCAAGCGTTAGTGCAACAATTTATCAAGTGTATAGGTGTACATCCCGTGGGCTCATTGGTGAAACTGCGCAGCGAACGGTTAGCCTTGGTCAGCTCGCCGGGTAAAAAAGATCCGCTAAGCCCTGTGGTTATGAGTTTCTACAGTATCCGTACTCACACGCATTCAGAAATCAAACGCATCGATTTGTCTAAAGTTGATGATGAAATTGTCGCAGCGGTAAAGCCGAGCGAGTTCAAGATGAACTTACCTAAGTTTTTCCGCGAGGTGTTTATTCATCAAATGCCAGATTAAGCACATAGCAGTCATTCGCATCAGCGCAACTGCAAAAAAAGCTGTGGGAGCATGGCCCTATGCTCCCATCACCAGTCGGTTAGTGCCGCCATGGTGAATAACTCGCCCTCAAATGACAAAACTACCCGCTGTGGCTCAATATTAATCAACTGTACTTGATCGTTAATCCACTCAGATTCGAAAAGCTGTTGACCATTCACCCTCACCCAACGATTTTGTGGAGCAGATGCATACATATGGGCAGAGAACGACATTGCAGGTAAACGGGTTAACAGCCTTGCTGGCAGCTGATCAACCCGTGGAAGATCACTCCGTACCGTGACTTGAGTCTCTGGAACTTCGTCTTCCGGTTCATTTTCTATCGCTTCTAATGCTTGATTAAAACGCGCCAATAACTCAGCTGAAACTCCACTGACAGGCTCTTCTGTCTGACTTGGGTTGAGTATTCGCCCTGCATCACTATTCGTATCATTGCTCGGAGTATTAGTGAGTGCAGAGTTTACTGTTGAGGTACCTGTATTCGCTAAATCCTCAGCGTCGCTGGGAGTCTCCAATTGCGTATCCGCACGCTCTGTCGATGGTTGCTCTACAGAACTGTTTGGGCTCGGTTGCTGCGTTTCCGGTGCTCCTGTCGACGCACTATCGGTTCTGCCATTTTCAATTTTTTCAGGGGCATCATGCTGTGATGTTGCCAACTCTGTATCATCAATTTGAGCTGGCGGTTGGCTCACTGCACTGTGTTCAATACTCGCAGTGCCAGCTACCCGTTGAGTGAACCATGGCGGCAATACTGCTGCGGCAAAGCCAAGGCTTAGACCACACATAATGACCAGCGCTAGCAAGCTACCTTGACGTGCATGTATTTGCCACATTGAAGGTAATTCACTGACCGACGGCAAAAATAAGCTCCGATTGAAGGACTCACTCAGTGAGCTATCCACTGACTGCGCATGGTCAAACTCGCCCTGTAGCAACTTTTGTGTCATTGATGTTGGCGTAGCTTCAGGCTCTAGTTCCAGTGATTGCTCAGTATCAATTTCAACCTTTAGCACCCCCATCTCTGCTAAACCAGTCAACATATCTTGACTGCGTACCAAGCCAACTTTGCGGATTTTAACCGGGCCATTTTGCTCAATCACCTGGGTGATCATCATGCCGGGACGCAGATCTTGGATGTTAATAACCTTAAGCATACCAAGCTCCTAAACCGTAACCGGCGCCCAGGGCGACGAGAAACAATGTCACCAGTAAATAATCAAACCCACGACTACGGCGTTGTGCCACCACATCGTCACCGAGGATCTGTTTTGCCGCAGCCAAAAGAACATGCTTTCTAACCAGCGGCGCTTGCATAGTAAATGACAATGTCAGAGCACGGTCACACAATAGATTTATCACTCGGGGAATACCGCCGGTGATCCGAAAAACAGCCTCCATAGCGCTGCGCTGAAATACGCTTGGGTCGCCACCCGCCACTTCCAAACGATGGGCAATGTACGACTTAACTTCTTCTTCGGTTAATGGCAACAAGTGGTATCGAGCCGTTATTCGCTGTGCTAATTGCCGCAACTCGTTGCGCTTTAATAATTGTTGTAGCTCGGGTTGCCCAATCAATACGACTTTAAGTAACTTTTCCCGATTGGTTTCTAAGTTGGTTAATAAACGTAACTGCTCTAACACTTCTGGCTGTAAGTGCTGCGCTTCATCCACAATTAAAACCGTATTTTTATTTTGTTGATGATTATTCGCTAGCTGCTGCAGTATCGCGTCAGTGAGTTGCTTTAGACTTTGTTTGTGCTCAGGAACCTCAATTCCAAGTTCATCGCAAATAGTGGCCAATAATTCCAGTGCCGACAGGGTTGGGTTAAGGATCATTGCAACCTGGGTTGAGTCCGGCAATTGTTGTAATAGTTTACGCGAGACCGTGGTTTTGCCTGTGCCTACCTCGCCGGTCAACATCACAAAGCCACCACTTTCGCGCAAACCAAAGGTCAAATGCGCTAACGCCTCCTTGTGGCGCGGGCTCATGTACAAATATGCGGGATTCGGCGCAATCGAAAAAGGGTTGTCTTTTAAACCAAAATAATTGAGATACATGGAACGTCGTTAAGTCAAATGTCGGGGTTAAACTAGCGGCTTGCTCAAGAGAAGTCAAAATATCATATTTAGCAATTTAAAGTAGTATTAACACGCGTAATAACTGCGGGTAATGCTATAATCGGCGCAGTTTATTTAAGGTTTATCACTATGTTCGATCAATTAGAGCTAGATGACTCGTTGTGCGCGTCGCTAGCAGCCATGGGATTGAGTTCACCCACCACAATTCAACAGATGGCAATTCCCGCAGCACTGGACGGTAAAGATGTCCTTGCTTCAGCGCCTACCGGCACCGGTAAAACGTTGGCGTTTTTATTACCAGCCTGTCAGTTTTTACTGGACTTTCCGCGCAAAAAACCCGGGACAGCACGGATTTTGATTCTATCTCCCACACGAGAGCTAGCGCTGCAAATACACCAACAAGCAGTGGCGGTCACACAAAATACGGGGTTAACCTGCGGGGTTATTACTGGCGGTATAAACTATGGCACGGATAAAGAAACCTTAAGTCAGAATCTGGATATTTTGGTCGCGACTCCAGGGCGGTTGTTTGAACATATTGAAAAAGAAAGTGCAGATTGTCGCGATATTGAATGGCTCATTTTAGATGAGGCAGACCGCATGTTGGATATGGGTTTCTCGGCCATTGTTAATCAAATTGCTGCTGAAGCACGTTGGCGTAAACAGACTTTATTGTTCTCAGCAACGCTTGAGGGTGGCGGGATCCGGCGCTTTGCTGATGAGCTACTGAATGAACCGGTAGAAGTTAGCGCCTCGCCGTCGCGTAAAGAAAAAGCCAAAATCTTGCAGTGGTATCACTTGGCTGATGATACCAATCATAAGTACGCCCTGTTGAAGCACATCCTAACCCATGACATTAAAACAGCGATTGTGTTCGTAAAAACCCGAGAACGCTTGCAGCAGTTAAAAGATAAACTTCTAGCCGATGGTTTTAAAGCCTGTTGGTTACAGGGTGAAATGCCGCAAGATCGCCGTAACGCAGCAATGGCGTCGTTTAAATCTGGCGAAGTGCCGATCTTAATCGCAACCGATGTTGCCGCGCGCGGGATTGATGTACCGAATGTCAGTCACGTGATCAATTTTGATATGCCGCGAAAAGCCGACGTATATTTACATCGAATTGGCCGGACCGGTCGTGCTGGTGCAAAAGGTATCGCGATTTCATTGGTTGAAGCCCATGATTTCCTAATGGTGGGCAAAGTAGCACGTTATACCCAAGAGGCATTTAAAGCTCGGGTGATCGACGAATTGCGCCCTAAAAATAAAGCGCCGACGGTTACTAAAAAACCCAAAAATAAGGTTAAGAAAGCCGCCAAAAAATCAAAGGCTCGGAAAAAAGCCAAAGGACCACGTCCTAATTTGAGTAAACCTTAATACCAATACTAAGACTATGCATAAGAAACACATCGTACTGGCGTCAGGTAATGCTGGAAAAGTGGCTGAATTCAATCATTTGTTTAGTGCTCAACAGATTACTGTTACCGCACAAACCGACCTAAACGTATGTTCAGTGCCCGAAACCGGCACCACATTTATCGAGAATGCGATTATAAAAGCCCGGCATGCAGCGGCGCAAACCGGTATGCCAGCCATCGCCGATGATTCTGGACTGGTGGTTGATGCGTTGCAAGGGGCCCCAGGTATTTATAGCTCGCGCTATGCTGGGGAAGATGCCAGTGACAGTGACAATATCGACAAACTCCTCACTGCGCTGCAAACGCAAACCAATCGCTGTGCTCACTTTTATTGCTGTTTAGTATTCATGCGGCATGCGGATGATCCTGTTCCACTGATTAGTCAGGGCATTTGGCAGGGTGAAATCGCACAACAACGCGCCGGACAATCGGGGTTTGGTTACGACCCTGTGTTTTATATTCCCTCGCTAGGCGGCACAGCAGCTGAGCTTAGTAAAGAGCAAAAAAGCGCCATTAGTCATCGCGCCAAGGCCTTAGAAATACTGCTACCTCAGGTTAACGACTATTTTGCGTAATCCTCCGCTTAGCTTATATATTCATATTCCGTGGTGTGTGCAAAAGTGTCCGTATTGTGACTTTAATTCACATACTCTAAAGCAGGCATTACCTGAGCAAGAATATGTTGCGCACTTACTCGATGATCTTGCCAATGATGCGCAATTGGTCGGTGACCGTGCTGTTGAGACCATTTTTATTGGCGGTGGTACGCCAAGTCTGTTGTCGCCAGAAGCCCTAGATACCCTACTTAGCGGAGTAAAACAGCGCGTCAATCTTGCCACCCAAGCAGAAATTACGCTAGAAGCCAATCCGGGGACGGTTGAAGTCGGTCGCTTCAACGGATTTCAAGCAGCTGGTGTGAATCGCATTTCAATCGGTGTGCAGAGCTTCCAAGCCAAGCACTTGCAAGCACTGGGTCGGATCCATGACAGTCAACAAGCAAGTGATGCCGCGGGCTATGCGCGCAGTGCCGGTTTACAGTCCTTTAATCTTGATTTGATGCATGGATTACCGCAGCAAAACGTTGAGAATGCACTCGCCGATCTCTCTCTGGCGATTGCACAAGCACCGCCACATTTATCCTGGTACCAACTCACCTTGGAGCCGAATACACCGTTTTATTCCAAACCGCCAGTGCTACCTGATGATGACATCTTATGGCAAATTCAAGAGCAAGGTCACCAGCGTCTAGTGGCTGCGGGGTACCAACATTATGAGATTTCAGGTTATGCAAAACCCGGGCACCAATGCCAGCATAATCTTAATTATTGGCGCTTTGGTGACTATTTAGGCATTGGTTGTGGCGCACACAGTAAAATTACCGATGCCTCGAACAGGCGCATTGAACGACGCGTTAAAGTCAAACACCCCAGAGGCTACATGCAAATAGGCCGCGCATATACTGATCATCTGACTGAGGTTAGCGAAGAAGAGCGGCCGTTTGAGTTTTTCATGAACCGATTACGCTTGTGCGAGCCCTGTCCTTTAGAAGAATTTAATGCGTTTACAGGCTTGGATATTGATAAAAATTTAAACACGATTCTCCAACGGGCTGACGGGCTTGGGCTTATTACCCTCAACTCTGACACGCTGACCGTCACTGAGCACGGGCGCCGTTATTTGAATTCGCTATTGGAAATGTTTGTCTAGTAGCACTCGGCTCTGAGGTAACTACTTCGCCTCAATAATGATGTCGTAGGCGGCAAATTGTGGGATCGAGTCGCGCATACGCTCCTCAACTCGATTCAACTGTTCAATTTTCTTACAAAACCATTTGGCTTTATCACGCAGGTTTTCAGCTCGTGAACCCACTTCATCTTCTAACTCTACAGACATTTGCTCCAAACGCTGAGATAGTGCTTGCATGCGTTCCTCGGTGGCTCCATCACCACTATTTAGGCCACTAATCGCAGACAAAATACCACCCAACGAGGTACTAATGGCTTCACCTAACTGTGCTTCAATCTGTTCATCGACAAAATCGTCTACTTGTTCCAGAGATCCCGGGCCGATGAAGTAATGGTTGCTGGCATGGCGAAATTTACCTTGGATTTTATCTTTGGCGCGGTCCATTGCCCGGTGTAAACGTTGGTAACTATCATGGTCAACACCAACGATGCCTTGATAAACTTGGTCGATAGTATCGATCGCCAGATCGACGCCTTCGGTCGCCAACACTATCATTTTGGGCACGACATAATGCAACCCCTCAGCATATTGCGATACGAGCTTCTCTTGCTGTGCATCCAAATCAATCCACTCACCACGAATAAACAGTTGCTGGCGATTGTTGATCTGCAACACTGTGCGTGACTCTTCTAGAACGCGAATGTGGCTGTTATTAACAACCACCCCGTATTTAAAATCAATACGGCACTTCATGCCCGCGACAGCTTGAGCTGCAACGAAGGTCGTCAACAAAATACACAATGTCAGTACCGCAGATCTTTTCATTTCAACATTACCACTTGTTTGTTCTGCTAGTGTGGCGTGCTGGGGTGAAAATTCAACTGAGTTAAGATAAGAATTGCAAAATATTCGCTCATTGACAGTTTTACGCTAGTGGCGCGCGACTATCCGCTTGACGCCGCGGCCAAGCAGCAAAAGCAATAAATTAAGACCTATGGCAAGACCAAAACTCCATGCTAGTTGCTGCAAAGTTAGGGGAATGCCTGGTTTGAAGCGTTTTAGTACAGCACTGAGACGCTCATATTGTCTGGGATTAAGCAGATAAATCAATTGCTGCGGATAATTGGCGAGAGATAAATGCGCTAGATCAGCCTCTAGTTGCTTGGTTTCTTCGAGTAACGCCAGTTTATTCTTGGCGTCTTGGCGCACCACGGCATCAGCATTTTCACTCAAGCGCTGCAACAGTGCTGCAACTGAGGTTAAATTATATCGCTCCCCCATTAGCTGCCATTGCCTGATCTGTTGTTGATTGGCTTCGACATAACCACCGAGGTATTGAATATACTGAGTACAAAGCACGGGAACCTGTAGCAACGCGATCAACAATAATGCAAACCATAACTTGTTCAGCGTATCTTTAAACATGACTTGTGCGACTCTGCTTCAGGCATTCAATAGCGGCTATGATGAACCGTACTTATTCATTTGGCAACGCAGTACGAACAAGTCTCAGGAATACAAAGCGATCTTTGTCTTTAATCGAATTACTGCTATTGAAAAAAGCCACAACCCAAGCGCGCTGCGGGTCTGCGACAGAGGGTGTTGAGGTCCAGAAATCATCAGCGGGCGTGTTAGGGAAAAATTGCTCATTAATTGATGGGCGAACACAGCGCCGCTCAGTCAAGGTCGCTAATTCTTTAAGGTTAGGCACTCGCCACCCTAGCGTGTCCTCAAGCTCGAAGCCATGGGCGGCTTGTAACGCTTGCTGCCAAGTCAATTGCAATGCATCGCCTTCACAGCTATTGCCATCCCATGCCTGACCAATCGCACATCGCATCCAAACCAGTCCTGTACGTGCATGTTTGATTTGTTGCCCCGTGAGCTCACTAAATTCAGCACTTGGCGTTGTTTCTGGACTATTCGATAGACATTCCTGAGCCACCGCTAGCGGCGTGACCAGAGCGAAAACCGTACAGGTGAGGATGCGGATCCAACGAGTTAGCTTATTCATGATTATCGACCTGCCCTAACTAAGCGTATTCTTCCCGCCGACTGTTTATTGAGAAAGTTATCTGTGCCAGTAGCAAAATCAATTGCCCAGGCACTGCGCGCCTCGTCGTCTTGCACACCATCAGCGTTCGGTTGTGACGTCCAATACCACAGTGGTGCCGCACTTATAGCGCCGCTGTATGGGAAATAATCTGCATCAACCATTGGCGTATTACTCAAACCGTAGTGGATGATTGATAACAACTCATCATGGCGTGGCAGACGCCAATCGAAAAACCCGCATAAACCTTCGGCATTGACTGCTTGCACGAAATCCGTCGTATTACAATTAGGCAACGTGCATTGCGTATCTGGCCCATTAAGTGCTCCTGCAAAGCCGCCATTATCGTCTTCTTGATACCAGCTATAGGTATTGTCGACCGCATGCAGACCAGGATCTTCCGTTTTGATTTCCCATACTAGACCGGTGATGTTATCGCGCACACAGCGCCAAGCCTGTGTAATGTCGTCAACTTCATCGCCATTTTGATTCAAGCGGGTGAAATCAAAACCTTGGTCACCTCTACCGGCCTTTTCTAATTGGCCATTGAGGGCAATAATATCCTGTCCGCGTTGTCCATCCTGCCCAGGGTAATCACCTTGATGAACCTGAGTGTTTTGATCGGTTGTTGCCTGCTGACTGACGCCGGTATCATTTAACGCCGTTAATGGCTGCGGGCGCACCTGAACAATCAAGGTATCTTCTACTTGGTTAGCAAACGCATCGGTTGCACTGAGACTAAAACGTACTGTCGTTAATGAGTCGACTTGTGGCGCAATGGCATAGGTCTGTCGACTATTTGGCATAGCAATGCTCACGACTTGACCACTGTCTACACGCCAAACGACTTCGAGTGGCTCAGCGCGTGGCACTGAAGTCGTTGCAGTACCATTGAGTATGATCGTTTCGCCACTGAAAACCGCATGATCAACGCCTGCCATTACTTGTGGGAGTGTGTCCGATTCACTTTGAATAAAGAAACTAATTTCATCACTGGATTGAGCACCTTCGCTGTCGGTTACAGTTAGGCGAAAATCTAACTGTTGCGACTGTAAGGCGATTGGAGTGGTGATAGCTAACGTTACTGCATCGGTTATTACGCCCTCAAGTACGTTGGCTCCGGCAAGCTGTTGCCACTCATAGGCAACAATCGCATCACTACTGGTATTATCTGGATCAGTACTGCCACTGCCATCGAGGAGAAGTGTCTCTCCTGCTGGATACACGCCATTATCAA
The DNA here is from genome assembly GCF_059752595.1 of Alteromonas sp. DYW1. Classification (NCBI taxonomy): domain Bacteria; kingdom Pseudomonadati; phylum Pseudomonadota; class Gammaproteobacteria; order Alteromonadales; family Alteromonadaceae; genus Alteromonas; species Alteromonas sp. DYW1. Next base: position 2,854,551 of record NZ_CM186038.1, read on the forward strand.
GACCGGGCCAAGGTGCTAATTGTATATCAGCAACTGGCGCTTCATTGACCGGCGCAATTGAAATAATAACGTCATCAGATGCGGTGTTACCTGAAGCGTCAGTCACCCGCAAAGTCAATGTGTAGGGCGTAACCTGTGTCACCTCTGGAGCGATGAAGGTTGCATTGGATGCGTTACGATCAGGATGGTCAATGGTTACCATGGGTGACGAAGTCCATGTATAGGTAAGACTCTCACTATCCGCTTGGACTTGGCCTGACAGGGATACTGTTGTGAGTTCAGACACCTGTCGGTCGGGTCCAGCATTAACAAATAATGACGGACCCGGTGCATCGCTGGAGCTGCCACCACCGCACCCAGCTAATCCCGTGCATAAAACACTCAAAAAACAGCAGCGTAAAACAACTTGAAGCATAAACTGAAAACCTACAGAACATCGCGCTATGAGCTTTATAGCAAATCACTTGCCAGAATGGTTAGAGCGCAAGTTCAATCGACTTATCAAGCGCGCTTTGCCTTGGCTCTACGCTCACTGTCTTCGGTTACGCTAACTTGCAAGGATTCCAACTGTTTCTTTCCCACCGCAATATCAGTCACATCGTAAATCATCATACTGATATTCTCTACCGCTCCGGTGGCCGACACTAAAGGTGCGAGTGTGATGTTCTGATACATATAGTCTTCGCCACCGGTGATCGGACGGTAATTGGGAAATTGTAATAAATAGGGGCGCTGTTCCCAGGTCATAAATGCCCGAGTACGTAACTCGAATACGGGTTTACATTTTTGTGCAAACCAATCCTGACTAATTTTGGGAAACAGTTCGAAGAGGGATTTATTGCGGACTTCACTGGGCAATAGCCCACTGTGGCTCTCCATGAAACCGTTCCAGACTTTGATTTTAAACTCACGATCCAACACCACAATTCCGACATCAACGGTTTGCAGCATATCCATCATCCAATGGAACTCCAACAGCTCCTTGAGATTTTCGTCAGCCATTGTTAATCCTCTAGCAGATGCGCTAATTTTGCATTCATGGTTGTCATCGAGTCTTCAGTAAAAAGAAGTACCAAATCGCACTGTACATTATACCCCTCTAGCCCATAGCTCAGCTCAATGGCTAAGGTTCTCTTCCACTTCATTTTGTTAGCATTGATGATATCACTCACACTTTGGTGCTGGCCTAACACCACTGGATGGCCTTGGCTAAATGCCAAGTCCATCTGCGTCGCAAGACCTGACAGGCAAGTACCAATTAAAATACTTGCGGCATCCATCAACACTTCAAGCTGCAACTGGTCATCAACTTCACCATCGATATTTAAAATTTTGGCAAAATCACCGAACGAGGAATCACTTAAAATACATAGCGCTTCACCACTTACTCCCGGGCCTAAAAATCCCTGACATACCGCGGATACTTGTTCATGGGTTTCAATATCCGAAAGCATCATATGCAGTTCAGACACTTCAATTAGATTGACGTTGGGGATTGGAAGCTCCACGAAGACGTTCATGATCCGCGCCAAATGGTCACCCGCTTGCCCCATGGCGATATTCGTAATCTCCTGATAACAATCACGAATCTCAGGGTCAAGCTCAGGTGCTTCGCTTTCTTCGGTTTCTGCTTTGAGGATATGATTAGTCGTTAGAACTTGCTGAAGGACCGCTGCGTTCACTGGCTTTTTAATAAAATCAACAGCCCCCAGATTTTTTACTCGCTCATGGGCTTCTGGCTGAATATCGCCAGAAATCACCACAACTTTGGTTGCCAAGCCTTTGCTTTGGATGGCCTTGAGGGTTTCATAACCATCCATAACTGGCATATTCAAGTCCAGAAGTAGCAGTTGCCCTTTGCCGCTTTCCAGTGCTTCTATCGCCTCACGCCCGTGCTTAGCAAAGTGCACTGCTACTTCCCAATCTTGTGGCAAACATTTAGCGACCTGTTTGCGTGCCACTAAAGAATCATCACAAATTAAAACCGAGTACATCGTTGATAACACCTTAAACGCGGAATGAGTTTGGTTATGTTTGTTGTTAAGTATTAGTCGAGTGCAGCAATATTGCCAATGCAAATAAAGCGCTATGCATTATCAGCGCTGCAGCACATTCGCCTACCTAGTTAACGGCTATTCCTTGTGCAGCTTTAGATTAAACACTCGAAAAGATTAACGGCAATAAAATTGCAGTGAATACACCGTTTAGACATAACGACAAGGATGCCAAAGCTGCAGTCGTGGGATTTAACTGTAAGGCACGAGCAGTGCCGACTGCATGCGCAACAGTACCCAAGGCAATACCTTGTGCCACGCTGTTGCGAGGGCTTAGCCAACGAAATACCCAGGGTGAAGCCATGGCTCCCACAATGCCGGTAAGAATAACGATAACCGCAGCCATTGCCGGGATCCCACCAATAACCTCCGCCACATCCATCGCCAAAGGCGTGGTTATTGATTTAGCAAGCACGGTCATTTGCAAGCTTAATGCGGGGTTAAACAGCTTGATTGATGCCAGTGCAAGTAACGGAGCAATTATCCCGCCTAATAATATGGGCGCAATCACTCGCCAACCGAGTGTTCTGATTATATGCAGTTGACGGTACATGGGCACTGCCAACGCGACTGTAGCCGGTCCTAATAGCCAATTCAACACTGCCACGTAGCTTTGATAGCCAGCGACATCTTGTTCAACGAGCGTTAAGACCAAAGCAATAAATAGTACCGTTATAATGATTGGATGAAATAGTAGGTTGCGTCCAGTCATTTTAAAGACTTGCAGCGCCAACCAATAACAAACGCCAGTTACAGCTAGCCAAAGAACCACAGCCATCAGTGATGACACATCATTCATTGGCTTCTCCGGGTAAAACGATGCGCTATGTAGGTTACCACTGCTAATGCCACTATTGTCGAGATGACAATCACTGCAACAAAGCTTGGCCACTGCGTCATTAGCATTGTGCGAAAATGCCAGATGCCAATCACAGCGGGGACAAAAAATAAAGACATGTGCGAGAGTAAAGGCGAGCTTGCCTGCGCGATACACTTAGGCACCTTGCGCATCAATAGCAGCAAGGACAATAGCAATAACAGGCCAATCAGTGCACCGGGTAAAGGTATTGGTAATACGGGAGCTAACCAACGCCCGCCGAGGTAACAAGCCACGACAATTAACAATCCCGACAATACAGTCAACAACGATAATAGGTGTGATTTCACAATAGTTACGCACCAAAACATACTGGCTAAGATGGTAACTAATAATACACTAAGCAGCTATCTAGAATGCGAGATACGACTAAAAGCTTAAGCGCCAATTTAACTTATTGCGAGTAACGCTTCGTTGGCTTCATCTATCAACATTTTATACTTGCGACTCACTCGCAAGGATTGCTGATCAGAGAGGCACAGTTGATAACTGCCATTGGCGTTGGGATGACAACTAATGACGTGCTGTAAATTGACCAAACATGAGCGGTTAATGCGCACAAAGTGGTGACCGGATAGTTGTTGTTCCAGTGCTTTTAATGTCGCCCGAATAATGTGATTGTTATCATGGGCATGAATACACATGTAATCACCTGCGGCTTCAATCCAGAAAATATCCGTAACCAATAAGTTAAGCCAAGAAGAGCCGTTACGAAACTGAACTCTTGCCGCCGCTTGTGATGCATTCAGTGGCGGCTCTTTTACTGGCGTAGACGAGTCAACACGCCGCAAGTACCAATGCTCAACTTTGCTCAAGGCCCGACGTACTTGCGACGTCTGCAACGGTTTAATTAAATAGTCTAAGACCGGATACTCAAATGCTTTAAGCGCAAATTGCGCATGCCCAGTAGTAAACACAATCGGCGGCAACGATGCACGTTCTGCCATTAGAGAATCGAGAAAGCCAAAACCGCTGACGCCGGGTAAGTCAATATCCAAGAATATTACGTCAATGCGTTCATCCTGCATGTATTGTCGCGCCTGCTGTGCGTCCTCACAACAAATGCTGACTGCGTCCGTACAAGCAGATTTCAGTTGCAGTTGCAGCGCTTGTCTGGATTTATGGTCATCATCTATGATTAGAAAAGAATACACTAATCTGGTCACCTGAGAGTTTGCGAAAAAAAAGGGCTGCTTGTTACCAATCAGCCCAACATACCAGGAATAAATACACACTTACTGCTATATGTATTGGCCGGTTCACTACGCCGACAACTAAACTATAGTCCACCCTTCAATTCCTTCCATACCGATGTGATTAGATACCGATGTTGAGGGGTGAACTGCCCGAATTACGACAAAATGTGTCGAATTCGCTCTTTCCCTCACTCAAATCGCTTTGCTGTTAACATTTGGGTATTCACTCTAGATTTGCGTTCCAGCAGAGCTGCGGTGGTTTCTGCATTATGGCTTAGGGCAAAATCTTGTGCAGATTCACCATTGCATACCAGCCCTTCATTGACTTGCTGGTACGTTAGTCGACTGCGTTTCACTGCCCGGTGTAAGGCCAGCTTGCTGTCGCTTTTTAGAGCGACACATATATTCACGAGATCTTGCTTGAGTGTGTCATCCATTGGAGTCGCAGTTACGGATGTTGACACTAATACCGTGGCGGCTGCTACGGTGCTGAAAGTCATTAATTTACGTACGGTTGTTCTCATCATTTTTTCCTCTTTTCGGCACAATGGGATAGTGCAGAACAAAAACTAATGGATGGAACGGCTTTACGCCTGCCATTTGCGGTCAGGGCAAATTATTTGCGACGGCGCGACAAATCTGCTGATGAGCACGATAATTGGTCTGTAAGGAAGAGGGATTGGCCTTGCCTAAGACATATTTTGTAACGCGAGCGATGATCACATTAAAAAAGGACGATAAATCGTCCTTTTTTTACAGTGCGCTATCGAGGTGAATTTTTATGAATAGTGGTGTGCCGACTTTTGAATAATCAATTTTGTATTCTTTACCGTTTAGCGTTTGGATAAATAACAGTGTCTTTTCATCACCAAATACGTCACTGGTTGTCACGTCAACCAATTCCATGTCCATCAATTTAGCTTCACGCTTATTATCCGGTACTTTACCTTCGTATTGTTTGATGCCCCGATGGGTTACGACTACCGGTGGATAGTCTTCGCCGTTTAAGATCAACAAATCAAGTTTACGAATTTTATGAATGATGGTGTTACGCCCACTCACCAAAAATGGCTTTTCTGTCATTATTATTATCTCCACGCACAAGTATGACTTTTAATTCTTCGAAGATAGCAAAGAATAATCCTTGATGCACTAGCTAATGTGCGCTTAATCCCTGATAGATGGTGGGTTTACTGGTGCATGGAGGCTAGGGTCACGTAAAAAACTATGATCCGTCAAACTTAACAGAAACGCTTTTAGATCGGCATGCTGTTGTGTCGTTAACTCAAAACCTTGCATAAACGGACTTTTGAATGGACTATTTGTGCCTTCGCCGCGGCCACCAGCCGCATAAAAAGCGATGACTGCATCCAATGAGGGCAAACTCCCGTCATGCATATAGGGCGCAGTTTGTGCAATGTTACGTAGGGTTGGGGCGCGAAATCGCCCCATATCACGTGGCTCAAGCGTGATTTCTATCAAGCCGGTGTCTTTGCTCGGATATGCCCCTTGTCCATCCACATTATACAATCCGGTGTTGTGAAAGGGCTTGAGATCCAACTGCTGAAACGCATGTTGGCTGGACTGGGTAAAATTAAAGCCACCGTGGCAATGAAAACATTCAAGCCGTTCAGAAAAAAACAACTCCATCCCGCGCAACTCTGAGGGTGATAATGCACCGTCAATTTGGCGGTAAGCATAATCATCAAACGCTGAGTTAAATGACACCAAACTACGCACATAACTGGCTAATGCCTTAACTATACGGTCAAAGGTAATGCTGTCATCGCCAAATGCGGCACTGAATAGAGCCTGATACTCATCAGTAGCAAAGCGGGTTAATACCTTTTCTTCATTCCCCGTGATCCCCATCTCTACAGGATGCTCACCAAACAACGGGATCAGTAGCTGCTGTTCGATCGTTTTTAATCCGTTGTGTGCCCAGGTTAAACTGCCGTTGTAAGCAACATTGACAAGCGCCAACGCATTGCGTCGCAAGGGCTCCCCTGTAGAGCCTGAGGATGTTGTTCGTGGTTCTGCAAAGGCATGCTCTGGCATGTGACAAGTGCTGCAACTCATTGCGCCATTGCCACTGAGCCCGGGTTCGAAGAACAAGGCTCGCCCTAGCGCAACTTTCTCTTCTGTCATTGGATTATCTTTGGGCACACTAGGCTCCGGAAAGCCTTCAGGTAGTTGCCATACAAACGGCGTAGGTGATTGTGGCAGACCACTGTAAATTGCACCTGCCGTGAGCAGTCCGAGAATAAAATAAATCAGAAGTCGCTGCATGCGTCTATTGCCTAATCAGGTTTTCTTGTTGCAGATTAGCAAATAACTGCGCACATTCTTTTTGCATTGCCGGTTGTAACATGCAATGCCCCACTCTTTCAGGGTGCACCGTTTGTAACAGAGTCGCTAAATCAAACTTTAGCCCCGCAAGCGGGCGAGTTAACTCCACTTCCACAGTAAATCGATTCGGCTGAGCACAAGCTTCGTTAGGCGGCCTTACCACGGACTCGCTGACACAGCCCACACTCCCTAAGTGAAATGACCATGGCGCATGCGCATTGGTTGGCACTGCGCTGATATCAAAACGCAAAAACTTGTAACCCATCCGCCACGACCAAAACATCTCCGGAATATTCAGCGGTGTTGATTGTAACAACGGATTTGCATGGTTGAGCGCGAAGGGAACCGCCAAAGAAAAGCGCAATGCTGTTGCCGTTGCTAGGTTGTGTCCAGCGCTAGCCAATGAAAGCTGTGTATTACTGACTGAATTTATCTCCGTCGGTGGGCAATCAGTTGCAAACCAAAGTAGCGCTACATCATTGGTTTGCCAGTCATTGGGGAGCAGAGACACGCGGGTCCATTGCTCATTTTGCGCTTCCTTTATGGCGATATCGGAGATAAACAGAGCCAATCGGTCGATTTGCCAATTCTGTTGGTTGTGCACAAAGGTTGCAGGGCATTCGATTGCGCTATCCGCATAAACCAGTTCAAAAGGCACATCGAACGACTCAGTAATTGTACTAGTCTGGACCGGCACAGGCTTGCAGCTAAACTGGCTAAACATTAATAACAGCGCTATGATTGCCCAACGCAAAGACAAGGAATCCAGCATGTCGTCCGTTACTCTACTTCGTTTATTAAGTGTCACTATGATGCTTGGCACCATCACCCTCAGTCAAGCTGCGCACGCACACAGTGACAAGGAAAAAGCTCGCTTTGTTGCAGAGTCGGGCATTGATGCCGGGACGTGTAATAATCGTTTCAGGCCATGTGCAAGTATTCGCTATGCGGTGCAACAAGCCAACAAAGGTGACAACATTTTGGTCGCTGCTGGCACCTATAACATTCAGGATGAGCAAGAGCTCCTTTACCTAGTATCGGAACTGCAGCCAGTGTTAGGCGGGTACAGCACGATTGACAACTATCAAGTACAGCAACCTTCCGTATCTTCAACCACCTTGGTCGGTGTGCCATTACACTATGCCGACGCACTTTACGCCAAGGGTTTTGATGTGATAGTCGACACCAAAGGTGCCGCTACCAGCGTATTAGATGCAAAATTGGATTCGGTGCAACGCATGACCACTGCGCATGGCCGTGCAGCCTGTGTGGATGGCCAGGCGGCTGGGTTTGAATGCCACAATATCAGCTTGCTAGCGCACTTACCGCTCTCCGCTCTTCCCACCAACAGTAGCTCGGCCAATGATATATGGGGCCATGTTGATCTCAATACCATGCGCGAATATGCCATTATTGGTTTACGCCGCGGTATCGCCGTTGTGGAAGTGAGCGATCCAGAGAATCCGCAGGTGATTGGCTCAGTAACAGGGCAAGCAACGACGTGGCGCGACATTAAAGTGTATCAATATTATTCTGCTGCTGAACAACGCTGGTTAGCTTATGCATACGCCGGTGCAGACAGTGTCACCGAAGGCCTCGCCATCATAGATTTATCCGGCTTGCCAGAGAGTATTAGCTTGGCAAATCGCGCCACCGACGATAGTCGCGCACACAATGTTTACATTAGTAACGTGGATTACACCACTAACACGGCATTAACCGGGCGGACGCCGTTACTGCACGCCGCAGGCACCAATAACTTTGGTGGCGCTTGGCGGACCTTTAGTTTTAAAGATCCCACGAATCCCGATGCTGAATACAGTAACAACAGTAAAACTCCCAGTCGCTACTATACGCACGATGCATCCAGCGTATTAATTGACGATCACCGTGCAGAACGTGATTGCACCGATGCAGAAAACGGCGTGTGTAATGTCATGCTCGACTTTAATGAAGATGAGTTAATTCTGTGGGACCATACTGCGCCTTCCAAGGCGACCGAACTGGGTAAGCAGACCTACCCCAACGCTCAATACGTGCACTCGGGATGGTGGAGTGAAGATAAACAATATGTAATCTTGCATGACGAACTCGATGAGCAACGGGTTGGTATAAACACCACGGTACATTTTTTTGATATTAGCGATTTAAATGCACCACTTTTAGTTTCTTCATGGGTTGGCCCGACGCGCGCGATCGACCACAACGGCTTCGTACGTGGTGACCGTTACTACATGTCGAACTATGAACGAGGCGTAACCATTCTAGACATTAGTAACCCACTTGCACCGCAAGAGGTCGGCTATTTTGACACCTTTGGTACTTCTAATAGCCCGTCATTTAATGGTACTTGGGGGGTCTATCCGTATCTCCCTAGCGGTATTATTCTTGCGAGTGATATTCAGGGCGGATTGTATATTTTAAGCGATGACACTCGCTCGAGTGAAACCAACCGCGTTGGATTTGTCACGACACAAGTGGCTGGCAACGAAGGCGAAGAACTGTCTGTTGTAGTCAGCAGAACAGGTAGTGGCGCAATGAGTGTCGATTACCAAGTAGTGACAGGCTCTGCAACAACTAGTGATATTGATTATAGCAATGGCCGTCTTAGTTGGTCGGCAAATGATCCCAGCGATCGCACAATCTCAATAACCTTGAATACAGACGACAAAGAAGAGCATGACGAGCTGTTTTTCGTGCGCCTAAGTAATCCTTCTGGGGGGAGCTTAGACAATCAAAACTTAGCGTTCGCGACTATCAATGGTTCACCTATTGTCCGCGGTCTTGTCGGGTTTGAGCAGGCCGAGTATGTCGTTAAAGAAATTGATGGTGTCGTCAACCTAACGGTATTTAGGAATGGCGGTTCCGACCAAAGTATAACGGTTGATTATACAGTTACCGCGCAAGGCGCGACGCTCGGTAGTGATGTAGAGATTAGCAATGGTACGCTAACCTGGAACGACGGCGAGGACCAGACTCAGCAAATTTCGCTCACTATACTCAACGATGAAGAAAGTGAAGGACTTGAACAACTGCAAGTGACTTTAAGTGCAACCGACCCAAACGTGCTGAGTGAATCAATCTCTACCGTAGTCTCCATTCGGGACGATGAGACTAATCTTGCGCCCACCGTTGATGCAGGCACAGATATTAATGTAAATACCCGCCAAACCGTGGTGCTGACTGCGGTTGCAAGTGATCCAGAAGAACAACCTATGACTTTCAGCTGGCAACAAACGGGTGGTAGCAGCGTTACCTTGGGTGAAACAGATACCTTGTCACCTCGCTTCTCAGCGCCGGCGAATGCTACAACGATTGAGTTACAATTGACTGCAGAGGATGATTTTGGTGCCACCACGACAGATACCATCGTCATCACTGTCAATGCGAGCAGTGCAGAAGTTGTGACCTCAAATGGCAGTTCAGGCGGGGCGGTTTATTGGTTACTCGCCGGTTTACTCACACTAATATTTGTCCGCAGACGCAGCTAATCAAAAGAGTATGCCTGAGTGAAATGGTTAAAAAACACTCAGGCAAACCTACCCAAGCGACACAACAGATGACAAGCCTTTTAAAACTGCTTATACTGCGCCACGCTTGTTTCAAGCTATTCTACACAAAGGCCCGATAGCTCAGTTGGTTAGAGCATCCGACTCATAATCGGCAGGTCCCCTGTTCAAGTCAGGGTCGGGCCACCATTTTTAAATGGGTGCTTACCTAATACATAGGTAACACTTTATACCGGATGCATAGGTGACACTTTCGGTAAAAAGGGATTGTTAGCTGGTTCGACCCGGCCAACTTCTTCATCAAAAAATCCTAGTTCATATTCCATAAAATTAACAGACCATATTTTGTCATCGACTTCACTGATCCCCACGTGCTGCCCAGCAAATACGGTACTAAGATTGATTTTTCTTCGACGTACACAAATTCGCCCGCATTGAGTGACTAATAGCGTTTTGTCATGCATGGGATACTCTAGGGCTTCAGGGTGAAAGAATTCACGGGTAGAAGGTGTATACAGTTCACCAGGGTAACGCATGCCAATGGCTTGGTGAGGTCTATCGTTATTATACTGCTCAATAAAACTATCAAAGCGTTCTTGCTGCTGTAAAAAGTTAAACTGTGCAGGCTTTGTGGCCTCTTTTTTTAAGGTCAGGTGCATACGCTCATGGCGGCCATTTTGTTGGGGATTGCCTGGCTTAATGCGTTCAATATTAATGCCTAGCCGTAACCACCAAACGGAGAGGCGACTTAGACCAAACAGGGCGTTTGGCGAGGCAAAAGGTAGACCGTTATCAGTGCGAATAGCGTCAGGTAGTCCGTATTCTTTAAATGCGCGCTCGAACACGGTAAATGAGTCGATGGTGCGAGTAGAGTCAAGGGCGTCACAGGCGAGTAAATAGCGCGAGCTATAATCCGTGATGGTGAGAGGGTAGCAGTACCTCTTATTGCCTAACAAAAACTCGCCTTTAAAGTCGGCGCACCATAGACTATTTGCGCGTTTAGGGTCGCTTAATGTTGTGCCACGAGCCTTATAGCGGCGCTTTCGCTTGCTGTTGACGAGTCCGTGACGTGATAACACTGCATGCACGGTACTGATGGCTGGCGGCTTCACTTGAGGATATTGGCGTTGGAGTTTTTCGCGTATCTTAGGAGCCCCCCAGTGTGGGTACTCTTTTTTAAGACCTAAGATACTTCTCTCAACTTGAAAAGGTATCCTCATTCCGTGCTTGTAAGGGGCTCTGGATTGATCTTTCAAGCCATCGAGTCCGGCCTCTTTGTAACGGCTAAAAAGCTTATAGCCAGTCTTACGAGAAATACCAAACTCACGACACAGAGGTGCCATTTTTTCGCTTTCTAACAGGCGACCGACAAATTTAATTCGTTCATCCATCAGGTTACTCACTGTCCAAGGCATCTGGATTACTCCAAATGCTAAAAGTGTAACCTATGTAATCGGAATGAAATGTAACCTATCTATCGGTAAGCTCAATGTGATGTTGTTTAAGCGCCTCATACGCCGGCAACACCTCGGCCAAAACTCGCTGTTGCTGCTCTGTAAGGGTAACCTCGCGCGCGTGATATTCACCAAAGCCTGTCGACTTCTCAACATTGTGGTACCAATGCGAGGCCCATACACCGTCGCTATCGCGCCGACCTGCCGGCCAGCTTAACATGTGTTCTGAATAGGGCATGCCAAGGGCGTTGCACAGAGACTGCATGGCATGAGCGGGATCTTTCAACACCCAGTTTGAATCGATTACCGGAATATCTTGCCCCGAAATTTCAGAGATGGCTTGGTACAATTCCCATTGGCGAATAATGCCAATGTCCTCTGCACAACATACCCCCCGACTCCGGGTATAAGAATCAATGATTTGCGCAGGATCGCGGATCAAAAAACAATGCGTCAGTTTTTGTGTCCAGGCCAAGTCAACATCAGGCAACATATGATGCGTCATTAGCTTTTGGTATTGATATTGACTCGGGCATGGCGCCTTAGTGAGCTGCTTCACTACATCAATATAGGCGGCTGGCTGACTGGCAACCACTTCGTCAAACATAGGATGTGGACTCTGCGTTTTGGTGAGGTAATACGCATAGAAGGGCTCATCCACAACCTCACAATCTGCTCTGTTTTCAAAACTGCGCATCATCGCCGTCGAAATATTGCGTGGACCAGACCACATGGCTATTCGATGTGTCACAACCGACCATCCTCGGCTTGTATTGCCCGCTTATAATAGTCTTGGAGTTGCTTCATTAAGGTAAAATCGCCCTCGCCAATTCGCCGCCCATCAACTTCACCGACCGGAGATAGTCCGGCAAAAGTGCCTGTAATGAAGGCCTCGTCCGCGCCATACACCTCTGATAAAGTAAAGTTTTTTTCAAACACGGGGATCTGATTCGCTTTACATAAATCGATAACCTTGCGACGCGTGATCCCATCGAGACAATAATCACCACTAGAAGTCCAAACCTCACCATGGCGCACAATAAAAAAGTGGGTGGAGTTACAGGTTGCAACGAAACCGTGGGGATCCAGCATTAGCGCTTCGTCAACACCCGCCTTAGCTGCTTGAATGCAGGCAAAGATGCAATTTAACTTAGAATGGGTGTTAAGCTTCGGATCTTGCACGTCAGAATACCCCCGCCGCACATGGGTAGTAAATAATCGTAAGCCTTCGTCACTGGGCACTTTGGGTGCCTTGTATTCGGGTATTATAACAATGGTAGGTGGCGTAATTGTCACCCGCGGATCTTGGTACGGCGTTGCTTTGATCCCTCGCGTTATCATCAGCCGAATATGCACATCATCATGCATATTATTGGCCTGGCATGTGGCTATAATTCGGTCGACCAAATCCTGCTTCGATAGGCCAATGTCCATATCGAGCGCTTTGGCCCCGTCGTACAAACGCTGCATATGCTCGCGGGCAAATACCAGTCGGCCAGCGTGCATTCGAAGCCCTTCCCAGACGCCATCACCAAGAATAAAGCCACTGTCAAAGACCGATATTTTTGCCTCATCTCGCTTAAACAATTGACCATTAATATTGATCACAATGTCAGCATTGCGGGGGTCATCATGGTATTGGTGCGTCGCCATCAGAATTCCTTCACTTGAGGGTTTACTCACACTAAAAGTAAATGCCGAACAACGCAATAATATTCTGCCTAAGTTCAAATAGTTATAGTTTGGAATAGGTTAAGAGCAGTATACTTGTAGCATGAGTTATACTATTCCAACTCAAGCCGAATATGCATTGCTTGAAGTCAAAAAGAGCCAATTCCATGCGCTCGCTGCCCCCGCTAGTGATCGGCAGATGGCGATGCACTGGTTGCAAGAGATGCAAAGTCGCTACCCAGACGCGCGCCACCACTGCTGGGCCTATCTGCTTGGTAGGGCTGACCAGCCAAAAAGTATGGCGATGTCGGATGATGGTGAGCCTAGTGGTACCGCAGGCAAACCCATCCTAAATGTTCTCCAGCACAATCCAGTTGGTGACGTAGTAGTCATTGTTAGCCGTTATTTTGGCGGTATTAAGTTGGGTGCAGGAGGACTGGTGCGGGCCTATTCAAGTGCTGCTCAACAAGTGATTGAAAACATACCAACTCGCATTTTAGTACCAACGTCACGTGTCCAAATCACAGCCGATTTTAAGCATGAGCAATACCTTCGGCATTGGCTTGAGCAACGCGGCGGTTCGATTCAGCATTGCATCTACAGTACTGAGATATGCCTTGAGGCGGAAATTGCGACCGCAGAACTCGGGCACCTCGCGGGTGTGTGCGCCAGCATGAACCTGCAATGGCAAGTTAACGAGTAGGCTGTTGTCATCGTTTCTTATGCCAATTTCGGTTGAAAAGAAAAAGCAGCCCACTACCTAGCACCTATACCAACTCAACACTCAACGGCGGTTGTTGCTTAGCAATATCCAGATAGTCTTCAAGTAATCCATCCGACTCGATATTACTCACTCGCCACTTACCCTCGATCAAGGTCAATGTCCAAATACTGGCGACGTCCTTGTCTTTGTCATTGCCTTCTACAATTTCGCCACTGGTTTTGTCTTGCAAGTAATCTTGCATATTGGCTGCCATGTACAAAACTACAATGCTTTGATTATTGGTGATCCCCTCGTCATTGCGTGGCAACACCAAAACCGGGAACGTTTTAGTTATCTTGCTGATTCGGCATATATTCTTCAATCCGCGCTGCCGCCAATCATCCAAGTAAGTGACCTGTTGGTGTTGCATAAAACTCTCTTCCAAATACTCTGCAGCAATCGACAAATCTTCAGACGTCCATGCTTGATGTATACGTTGAAAGGCGGTTTGTGCCACTTGCTTTAAATGTAGCCACTCGAATTCCCGATGTTTACGCCCTAGGACTGTTAAATTGCGCATTGCCAAACGGCTGAGTCGGCGAGTTTTGAACATACGCAACACAATGAGCGGTAAGAAGAAAACGATAAATAAACCCAATAAAATCTTACCTAATGGACCATCAAATAACGTATTAGCAATCCGGCCGCTGGGGGCTGCTTGGGCGATAATGGGAAAAAGATAAAGAACAATAGATAAAAGGTACGCGAACGCGCGCGAGAGCTGTTGTAGTGTCTGCATAATAATCCTTAAGTAAAAGTTTTATGCAGATTATCAGCGTGATTGAAAGGATGATTGTGACAAAAGTCACGATTTTAAAGCAATTGGCTACCGTTATGTAACGGTAACCAATTCACTAGACTAAAAAGAACCAATCACACTCAACGTCGCATTGATTGGCGCAGCGACTGTCGCCTGATGCGTCGAATGGGCATTCGGGAAATATAATTCGTCAGTCAGGTTTTCGACATTCAACTGAACCCGCAGGGTGTCAGACACGTCATAGAATGCCGCCGCATCCACGCGAGTATAACTTGGTAACACGGCTGAATTACCATTATCAATAAAACTTTCATCTTGATAAGTGGCACCCACACCAAAGCCAAACGCGTCGTTGACTTGATACATGCTCCAAATTGAGAACATATTCTCAGGAAGTTCGCGCGGTGCGCGCCCTGTAGGTCCTGTACGGTCAACAATTTCACCGTCCAAGTTGCTGTAGTTCACAGCGAGGGACCAACCCTCATTAATATAACCACTCAATTGTAATTCAAAACCTGAAATTTCTGAGTCGATAACATCCAGTGTGGCTGGATCATTATCAGCCACTTGAGGGGAGCTTTGTTCGTTTTCGAAAATCGCCGCAGTGAAACTTAAACCCCCGTCAAAATCCCATTTCAGGCCGATTTCACGATTCGAATAAGAATCAGGATCGAGCTGGGCCTTATCACCATTGATATCAGTGAATTGCTCACCACTGCGCGGCAAGAAAGACTCGCTGTAACTGGCATATAAAGAAATGTTTTCTTGCGGTTTGTAGATGATCCCGGCACGTGGTGATACTTCTTCGTCGGTGCGGCTGCGAGATTCATCGGTTTTCACGTTAAAAACATCGATATCGAAGCGATCAAAACGTGCACCGATAACAATATCGAGGTTTTCAGATAATTCGATTTCATCTTGTACGTACAGCGACATTACGCCGAGATCAACACGCGTATCATCATTCAAGCTGCTGAATGCAACAGTGAAGTTTTCACCCTGTGCATTAACTCCAGCCATTGCGCGAAAGTTCAATGGGCGTTGTATATCGAACCATTCACGATCGGAATTGTTGGTTGAAAAAACCGGATTAAAACGGAATTGATCTGAACTGGTATCAATCCATTCAGCGCCTACAATCAACGTATGACCAATACCACCCGTTTGAAACTCGCTTACAATATTTCCCGACAGGATAAGATTATCTCGCACGGTTTCATCAATATAACCATCGAGTTCAACTTCGTTGGCAACAGGGTCATAGTTACTGGCATAAAAGTTGGCGTAAACCTTATCATAATCGCCATAAAAGGCGTTGAAGTTACCTTTGATAAAGTCAGTAAACTGGTGCTCAATGTTGGCGCGAAAGATATGGGCTTCTAGTTCATGATAATTGTTGTCTGGATCAGCGAAAACAATATCTTCAAAGGCTTCCACAGGGCGTCCATCAGCGCCCGTAGGTACTCCGCGATCGATGAAACGTTCATGATTGATGTACTCGTAAGATACGTCCAACGTGGTATCCCGGTCGAGTTCGAACCGAGCGGTTGGATTAAAGCCAATCCTTTCCCCGTCATAAAAGTCGCGATGGTTCTCTAGTTGCTCGTACATTGCATTTAAACGTAATGCAGAGCTTTCACTGCTTGCGACATTGGTATCCAATTCGACACCGTATCCACCAAAACTATTCAAGTTGGCTTTATACCCAGTAAACTCCTCGCCTAGCTGTGCTTTCTTAGCAACACGATTCAAGATCCCACCGGTGCCACCGCGTCCAAATAACAAGGCATTGGGGCCACGCAGGATCTCGACTTGTTCAACATTATATAACGCTCGATAATATTGCACATCGTCGCGGTTACCGTCTAAATAGAAATCCGCCGTTGAGCGAACCCCTCGAAAAACCACCGAGTCGCGATGCCCTTCGCCCTGCGAAGTATTAACCCCTGGCGTGTAATCAATAATCTGACCAATGCTGTTTATCCCGCGTTGGGTTAATTCATCAGCGGTCATAATTGAGAGGCTTTGTGGTACATCAATAATTGGAGTTGGGGTTTTAACCGAGTTTGACTCGTTGACAGAAAGATAACGACCTTCGACCACAATGCGTTCAAATTCTGCAAGTGTTTCTGCAGCTAACGACTGACTCAACAATAGTGCGGTAGCAACACCGGTTAATTTCAATTTCAAAGCAAACCTCTGCTGTTATTGGAAAAAGCTCAGATAACTGTCGCTCTAGAGCCAAATTGATTAGGCACTAGAGACGTTATCGGCGTATAAACTGAATGATTTCGCAAATCTTAATACGAATTATTCTTATTTGCGAGTAAAAATTGGTTTTTTGACGAATATTTAATCCATAACCGCTTGCTGCATTGACTAATCAGTGAGTTGTCTCAGCATTTCAAAAATCACCATTTAACACACCACACTCATCTATACTTTGCCTATTCAACACCACTTATCTACCGAAATTTGATGTAAAAGTGACAGCTTACGGGAGAGGAGTATCGCACGTATCTACACCAATGCACCTACCACATTTTCGGAAATGCTCGCGCCGGTCCCTGTTAATATTCAAGCGACCGCACAGCAGCTGCGAAGCATTATCAATAGCGCATTACCTATGTTGACAGAAACAGTGTCAGGCGGTTTAAAAGTGGCCAACGCGCTGTACAGTTTAAATATCGACAGTCAGGTGGTTTGTGGGCTGCAAGTAAATAATCAAAACGTAAAGCTATTTATTCATCAATTTGCTGCGGTGAACACCAATGATTTCAGGCTGGAAGGAACAGGGAAGCACGCCAGACATATTAAGTTTGCTGACGCGCATTCTCTAGATACTGAGCGTATCAAACAGCTACTCAAGGACGTCTATTCCGCTTGTGATTTTGCTTGAATCGACTCTTACTTAATTGTCTTAAATCAATAAACTAAATCAAAAACCCTGATCTTCAACATTTTGTAAAAAAGCTTATGCTACAGTTAATTATGGAATAGCGGCGAACGGTCTTATTACCCAGTCTTTGAGGAATCTATGAGTACATTTAAACATGTCTTATGCGTATTAACAGAATTACAAGCCCCCGACGAAGTGGTTCAGCATGCAATGCACATTTGTCAGCAACACAACGCTAAGTTGACGGTGCTGTTAACACTGGAGCCGCTACCACCGAATGCAAATATGGTCATGGAGTCATTTGCTTATATTGACACCTTTGAAAGTATGCAAAATGCTGCGCAAGCTCGACTCGATAAAAAGGCCGCAGAATGGCGTCAAACCATGCCATTAGAAACCCAGCTACGGATTGGCCATGGGTTTGTTGAGATCGCTAAAACAGCCAACGAATTGCATGTTGATCTCGTCCTCAAAAAAGCCAAAACAGATCTTCTTGACCGCTTATTCGGGCATGAAGATATGCGCCTTCTTTCTAAGTGCCCTGCTCCTGTATGGCTTGTCCACAAAGGCGACACCACACAGTACAAACGCGTCGTTGCTGCTGTAGATGTGAATTATCATTACCCTGAACACGAACTTAAGATCCGCAAACAGTTGAACGAAAATGTGGTCATTCAAGCTGCACAAATTGCCGTCAAAGAACAGGCTGAATTGCATATCGTCCACGTGATCGACAATCACATTGATATGGTAGTCTACGACGGAATTGTCGATATCGGTGCCAATGCATTTATTGAAAATCAACAGGACACTGAGCAAGAACGGCAAGCTGCAGTTCAGACTTTAGTTGACCTTGTGACCTCTGCGAATCCTGAGGATGTGGTCGCAGATTTGCATATTCAAACCAGTATACTAAGTGGTAACGCCCGCCAAGACATTCCGCGCGCAGTCAAAGAGCTAAATGCTGACTTACTGGTAATGGGAACGGTCGCACGTGTCGGTATACCGGGTTTCTTTATGGGTAATACCGCTGAAGCCATTTTAAACCAAGTCAATTGCAGCGTATTGGCACTGAAACCACATGGGTTCACCTCGCCGTTAATCACCTAACTTAGGGTTTAACTGATACAAGCGTCGTTTTGTCGCGTAAACTTAATCTTCTCGCAATCGATTCGGTAAACAAGGTAACGACGCGTGATCCAAACAACGTCAGTAGTCGCATGGTTATTCGGTTATTTACGGCCCTACAAACGCAAGGTTGCTGCCGCAATCATGGCGTTGTTTGTCGGCTCTTTTGCCTGGTTACTGCTTGGTCAAGGGATTCGCTTAGCCGTTGATCAAGGCTTTGTTGCCAGCAACGCGGCGAAACTGGATCAGTTACTTTTCGGTGTGTTGATCATTAGTCTGCTTGCCAGCCTAGCCACCTATTTTCGTTTTTCCCTAATGACATGGCTCGGTGAGCGTGTCAGCGCGGATATTCGCATTGCTGTCTATCACCATTTGTTAGCCTTGAGCCCAGAGTTCTTCAGCCAGACACGCACCGGCGAGGTGATATCACGCTTTACTGCTGACACAACAGTGTTACAAAGTGTGATTGGTATGAGTATATCCATGGCTCTGCGCTCAAGCGTAACATTCATTGGCGCATTATTACTGATGTTATTCTCCAGCCCAATGCTAACCCTGTATGTTTTAATCGCAGTACCCATCGTATTATTACCGATAAAACTGTTAGGTAAACAAGTCCGACATTTTTCGCGGCTTAGTCAGGATCGTGTTGCCGATATCGGTGCCTACGTTGATGAAACGTTGCACGAAATCCAAACGGTACAAGCCTACAATCATGAAAATATTGATCGCCAAGCCTTTAGTGAACGCATTGAGCGAGTGATGTCAGTTGCGCAGCAGCGGATTCACTATCGTTCGTTACTCATCGTCAGTATCATGGCCATTAGTATGTGTGCCATTGTCATCGTTGCTTGGCTCGGCGCAACCGACGTACTGCAGGGTGATATGTCAGCCGGTGAGCTCACCGCTTTTATGTTTTATGCCGTGTTAGCAGGCGGCAGCGTTGCCACTGTTAGTGAAGTGATTGGTGAGATCCAAAAAGCGGCTGGCGCGTCTGAACGGTTGATGGAATTATTGGCTCAATCCCCAAGCATTGAACAAAAGTCCAACGCAGAAACACTCCCTACAGCACCTGTAGACTGTAGCCAAGAAGCCGCATTAGTGCTGAAAAACGTAAGTTTTCACTACCCTAGCGACCCACTCAAATCAGTACTGAAACAGATCAATTTGCGGGTTACTCAAGGAGAAAAAGTCGCCCTAGTTGGTGCCAGTGGTGCAGGTAAATCAACACTGTATCAACTCTTGATGCGTTTTTATGATGTAACCGAAGGTGACATTCTCCTTTTTGGTCAGGCACACAACACATTACCCGTTGCCACATTACGTCGACATTTCGCGCTGGTGCCACAGGAATCAGTAATTTTTGCTGACACAGTGTTAGCTAACATTCGCTATGGTCGACCTGACGCATCTGATGACGAAGTGCATGCGGCTGCCCAAACGGCGATGGCTGACGAATTCATTTTGGACTTGTCTGACGGTTACAATACAAATCTGGGTGAGCGCGGAGTTAAATTATCTGGGGGACAAAAACAGCGCATTGCCATCGCCCGCGCTATCTTAGCCGACCGCCCGATTTTACTCTTAGATGAAGCCACCAGCGCACTGGATGCCATGAGTGAACAAGCGGTAAAGCAAGGGTTAGACAATCTGATGCAAAGCAGAACAACACTGATCATCGCCCATCGATTATCCACGGTGATCAATGCTGACCGGATCGTCGTGTTGCAACGCGGAGAAATTGTTGCCGAAGGCAGCCATCAAGCGTTGTTGCAACAAAGCCCGCTGTATCGAGAGCTGGCCGAACTGCAGTTATTGGATTGAAGAAAAAAAACAGGCCCCATATTCAATTAACACGATATTGCTATCACTCTGCGACTACTCGTACCGGACACATGGTCATCAACGCCTAAGCCAGCCCCAATAAGTAATCGCTAGTTTTGTCCATTCCACTTATCCCTACCAGTACGTTAGTTGACCGATTTTTTACGACAGGCGACCGCACTGGACCGCTCAGATCCTCAACAATAGTCAGCGAACCTAGATAGATGCATATGCCCTACATTTCAGCATCTGGGCTGACGAGAGTACCCGTTTTTAAGATGGAATACGACCGCTCAGCAATTAACAATGAAAAGGACCCACTATGAAGAAAACCCTGATAAAGGCATCATCGTTAGCACTCGCTATTGGCCTTGCGATTGGTCACACAGCGGTATACGCCGACGACGAGAAAAGTGAAAAGAAAGAAGAAAAAACGTTGACTCAAGTCCTTGAGAATAAGTCAGCTTATAACGGTTTTTTACCCATCTACCAAGACGAAAAAGATGGTACCAGTTTACTCGTCATCGACACAGAAAAGTTAAACAAACCCTTCCTATATTTTGCCAAAACGGTAGATGGACCCGTTGCCGCTGGACACTTTCGTGGCGGTTTCCGTCAATATCGCTTAATTGAAATGCGCCGTGATTTTGATCGTATCGAATTTGTCGCGACTACACCGCGTTACTACTTTGACCCCGATAATGCGATCAGCAAAGCTGCCGATGCCAATATCAGTGAAGCGATTTTAGTTTCTGCCAAAATCGCCCATGAAGACGATGGCAAGATAGCCATAAAATTGGATGACGTAGTTGCTAACGAAAATCTGCATCGCATTGCTCCAATGCCTGCGGACGACCCAAAGGCCGACAAAAAACGCTTCAAGTTAGGCAAGCTTAGTGCTGATAAAACCAAGGTCGCTAGCATCGATAACTTTGCGCAAAACACCCATGTTGTGGTCGATTATGTGTATGAAAATGACACGCCAAAAGTGCGCGGTGGGAATGAAATTACTGACCCCCGTTATACGACTATTAGTTTGCAGCATGCATTTATAGAGCTACCGGAAAGCGATTTTCAACCACGTCGCGATGATCCACGGGTAGGTTACTTTACCCAACAATTTGACGACCTAACCTCAGACCAAACATTTATTGGTCGTGATGTGATTAATCGCTGGCATTTAAAAAAGAAAGACCCTAATGCTGCAGTATCCGATCCAGTCGAGCCCATCGTATGGTGGATCGAGAACACCACTCCCATGGAGTGGCGCGATACTATTCGCGATGCCACCTTAGCTTGGAATTCAGCGTTCGAAAAAGCCGGGATCAGTAACGCCATTGAAGTACGTGTACAACCGGATGATGCAGATTGGAAAGCTGAAGATGTGCGCTATAACGTGTTGCGCTGGACCTCCTCACCAACCCCTCCTTTCGGTGGCTACGGACCAAGCATCGCGAACCCGCTTACCGGGCAAATTATCTCTGCTGACATCATGCTTGAATATACCTTTATGAAAGGCCGCTGGTTAGCCGCGCAAATGTTTACTGACGGTGTCAATGCGTTGGAGAATCCCCTCCCTGCAGGCCTTGAAGCTGAGCAGATGAATTTGTGTTCACTTGGCCATCAATTGCATGCGGGTATGTTATTCGGCCAGTATGCCGGATTAGCCCATGATATGGGCGACATTGAGCAAGACAAGCTTCTTCGTCAATCCATGTACTATTTGATTTTGCACGAAGTGGGTCACACCTTGGGACTCAACCACAATATGAAAGCCACGCAATTGCATGGTCCAAAGGAAGCCCATGATGCAAGTATTACTCAAGGCATCTTAGCGGGCTCAGTTATGGACTATCCATCAGTAAACTACGCACCTGAGGGAATGGAGCAAGGTGACTTTTACAGTGAAAAACCTGGCCCTTACGACGATTGGGTGATTGAGTATGGGTACTCAACTGCTCTCGCTGACCCTGTTGCCGAAGAAGCCCGTTTGTCAGCTATCCTAGCCCGTAGTGCAGAACCTGAGCTGGCCTTTGGTAACGATGCCGACGACATGCGCGCACCGGGTCGGCACCTCGATCCACGGGTCAACATTTTTGATATGTCGAGCGATGCCATTGCCTACGCACAAGATCGTTTCGGCTTGATCAAATCAACGGCAACGAAGCTCAAGGAAAAAACGCTAACCGATGGTCGCTCTCACAACGATCTCGTGGTTGGGGTGAATGTGGTGTTTGGTGAATTCGCTCGCCAAGCCAGCGTGGTGTCGCGCTATGTTGGCGGTGTCTATGTGGATCGTAGCTTGGTTGGCCAAGAAGGATATCAACAACCTTTCACTCCAGTGGCCCTAGCCGACCAGCAACGAGCCATGCAAACGCTACGTGATTATGTTTTCGCGCCCGACGCGATTAGCTCAATGGAACCACTGTTTGCCTATATTCAGCGGCAGCGCAGGGGTTTCGACCACTTTGGTAAAAACGAAGATCCTAAACTGCATGATATGCTTCTCGGTGCACAGAAGAACGTTTTAAATCACTTGTTACATCCCGCGGTCACATTGCGCCTAAGCGATACGGCGTTATATGGCAACGAGTACAAGGTAGAGCAACTCTTCTCCGATCTGACTGCCGCTGTTTTTGCTGCCGACATAAAGCGTGATGTGAATAGTTTCCGGCGTAACCTGCAAAGCGAGTACGTTGAACGACTCATTGCTATCAGTGGACTAGAGCAAGCCAGTAAGCACGATAACTTCGCTAAAGCAGCTGCCCTTTATGAGCTGAATAAAGTGCGTGATATGGTAAGTAGCAAACGCGGTGATCAAGCCACTAAAGTACATCGCTTTTACCTAACGGATCGTATTAATCGTGCGTTTCATAAAAGTATGAGCTAACGACTAGCTTTAGGCGATAGTGCCAATAGTGATGCAAGCCCCCTCTTTCGGGGGCTTTTTGTTTGGGAGATCGCCCCTGGAATTAGGCCATCTGGGCCGTTAATGACTTACCCAAGATCCGATTGGTGAGATACGCCAGCAGTTCTGTTTCTTGTTCACTGCGCTCGCCATCGATTGCCGTAAGTTCCATAGCAACTTCTAACGCCTTATTAGCATCTTGATTAAGCTCTTCGCTCAATGACTGCATAAACGCCTTGCAATCATTGTTGTCCAACGCCTGTCTGGCTTGATGAATGGCGTCATTAAGAAACGCTTGGCGACAGATAGTGCTGCCCCAATCTAATGTGGCTAAAATCTCATCCAAGTAATCCTGTTCACTTAAGGTAACTCTTCCATCCACTTGGTAGAGTAAAACCGATAATTTTATTAATGCTTCGTTAAAGCCTTGTTCTTCGGTTAGCTGCATGTTCACTCCTTACTGCACTCAAAGGAATATGGGGTTGACGAATAGCAGTTCAATGGCATTTAGACTGGAGCACACAAAGAAAGTTGCAAAATTGTTAACAAATTATCCAATTAATGGGTGGTCTTGCAGAGCATGGCGGTCTGGCCCAAAGAACCATTGAGACCATGGTGTATTGTTTGGGACTGCTTATTCCCTATAACTTGAATGACTAGGTTGAAATAAAAGGACACGCCTACCGCTATCTCAGTAATGGGTCTACAACAACTGAATCCCGCATTAGAGCAATGACTCTGCAACTATGTGAGAGTGATTATCATCGCTGCACTGCATAAATCAACATCATTGCATGTCAGTTGATTGGCGTTATGGAGGCTGGGATTGACTACCTCAATCCCAGATAAACATCATGAATTAAGTAATTCCCGGAATATTGGGGGTGCACTTCGCCTGTTGCTTCGATAGCAAAGTAACGCTGTTCCTCGTCATCCAATGATTGATATCCACCGATGACCTGATACAGCCAAGCTTCAGGATCAAACTCCAGTGACTGCCATTGCATGTATTGTAATGCCGTGATGGGTTCACCACTGTCAATCACGTAACAAAAGTAAGCTTCAACGGCTTCTCTAAGCTGCGAGTCATCCATTTCAATCGCCGCTATTTGCTCAATATTAATGCGCACCGCAGCCTTGTTGCGCTGAGTTTGGTTCCGCACTCGATTGACCTGTCGAATTTGACTCACTAGCTGTTGTAACTCGAGCTCTTGTTCAACATTATTCACATCAACGCTGGCTGGAGCTAAAATAGGCTTAGCCTGATTAAATAACATCGGTACCTGGCTTTGCGTGGTGTAGTCCCGCGGCGCGAAGTCAGGGTGTTGTTCGCAATGCAGGACAAACCCTTTAAGTAAGCGTGTCTTACCTCTGAATTCACGAAAGCGACCAATTAATTCAATTAATCGCGCTTGAGCTGCCGCCAACTCTTTAGTGACGCGAGTAAAACTTTGTTGCAACGCGACCACTAATAGATGCCTGAGATCCCGATTGTTACCGGCTAATTGCCCCAATTCATCAAAGCGCAATAATTCCAGTTGATTCAACAAATCACTGACCTGTGACTGAGCGAGTTCATTTTCGCGAATCTTGGCATCGACTGACGCGACATAACCAAACTCATTGTTGATCCGGCTAAACAAAACACGAACATGATTCGCCAACGATTCAGTGAGGCCATAAACATGCTCGCGCAGATCACTTAAATGCCCCTGTGACTCGACAAAGCGGCCGTAATGTAGTGCCTCTTTGTAATGTTGCGCTAACGTTTTAATCGCCGCTAAAGCACTGGCCATATTGGTATCGATTTGGCGGTTCCGTTCGTCTTGCAAGCTACCTTCCAGTAGATTACGTACTGAACTCTTTAACCGCAGCTCTGCATCAGGCTCTGGACGCCACAGCACACCTTGCTGGATCAGTGCTTCTAGCACTTTAGGATTCACATCTCGCTCACTGACACTACCGGCCAAGTAGGCACGCATAATCACATCACTATGCCGACTCAGAGCATTCAGCAGTTTGACCCCGGCCTGGAAGAGATTCTGATTCACAGCAAGCTACCTTGTTGACTGGCAGACTGCGCTTGCTCTGCCAGTGAAAGTGACTCGGTTTCATCAATAAACCGCAACACCTCATACAAATAATCCAATTTCCCAGTCGCAATGTAAATTTGCTTCTCTGGATTTGGTTTGAGCAAGTAGCCGAGATCCGTTAAACGCTTGAAGACTTGCTTTAGTTGACCATCGGTTTGAGTGCTCGTGGAATTAAATAAACGATAGCGAGAAAGCTTCTCAAGCTGCTCTGCGAAGGCGGGAGTATCTTCAATAATCGTTTGTAATTCTGCCAAACGTATAGGTGTCCCCATGGTGACGGGCACATCACTTCCATTCGCTTGCTGTACGAGCAACAACCAATCAACCAAGGGGCGTAGACTGCTGGCGACCTCTTGAAATTGACTGCCCACATATTTGCGCTCTGTTTCACCCAACGACTGATAGGCAGCGTAAAACACATCGCCCTCAACCGTCGTTGCCAAGGTACGATTCAATAAATTGAGATGCGGTTCAATGGCGTCACGGTTAGCGCTTTGTTTTAAATAGCGCCACGCTTCTTCATCACTGATCTGACATATAAACTGGCCTTCCAGTAAGTGAGTCAACACGCGGCCTTGCTCATTGATCATGCGCTTGCCTCCTCTGCTAATCGGGCTTTCAAGCGTTCGCTTAATTGACTAACTTTCGGTTGCACTACCTGCAATTTGCGCGTCGCTTTATCGATCAGATACCTATTTTCAAACAATTTCAAAACATCTGACTCGGGATTAGGAAAAGCGCCAACGACCGAAATGGCATTGTTCTGACAGGCATCGAATATTTTCTTAACGTTGCTTTGGTGTAAGGTACCAAGCTCATCAATAGGCCAATGAATGGTCACCGCGGCGTCATCGCGCAACAACCGCGTAAACGCTAATAAGAATTTACACAGGATCAAGTAGGCCATCCCGTGGCTCGAACTCTCGTTGAGTTGACGGTCGGTGCGAATAACCAGATTAGAGTTGCCCTCGCGTAAGTGCAGCTCAATATCCAATAGTTTACTTATTCCGCCGCTGAGCGCGGCACGGCCTAGGATATCCAATACCCGGCGCATCGAGTGGCCGTACTCCTCATCGGGTAACTCTGTTGCGCCCGAGTCCATCCATTGCCGATATTGCTTTTGAAAGGCTTCCAGCTCTGGCCAAAATTCCAACTCGCTGATTTTAGAACGTATTTTAACTGCAGAGTCAGACACACCATCAAGATACAACTCTTCATCAACTTCTTTACTGATGCGGCGACTTTGGCTAGCAATGCGCTTATCGATATCATCTAACACGTGATAATACTGGGTGAGGTCTGCACCAAAAATCCGCCCTTGTTCACGTAGCCCCTGTAATTTTTGTGGCACGATCTCATTAAGTAAACGCGCAAGGTGGCTGACCAAACGGCGGTGGTCAATGTGTCTGCCGCCGTCCTTGTCTATCTGCGTACATTCTTCACGTGAACGCTCCCATGTATCCGACAACCCGGTGCCGGCTTGGGCCGCAATGAGCTGATCAAACCGTTCAACATAGGCGCGGATATCCCCTAACAAACGCTCGCGTTGTTGCAGCAGTTCATTGGTTTCTGTGACCCGTTGCACAATCGAGGTTAAATCACTTCCCGTATCCGCTGCTCCAGTCTTAGCTCCCTTCAAATTGATTTTTTGTAAGGATTTTAGCAATTGTTCAACACTGCCAATGGCCTCATTTGCCTGACGCAATTGTTGCTCTGAGCGGATTTGCGCCTCATTTAATTGTTCGCGCAGCGTCTTAACCTGCTGCATCCGTTCGTTAAGTTCGCGCTCGGCCTGACTAGAGGTTTTTTTGGCTGCGGCTAATAACTTTTGCCACGTTACTTTCTGTTCGCTGAACACATGCTTATACCAGCGCTGATAATCAACCACTAAGTGACGGTGACGCTCGGTGTAGTCAATATCTTGCTTGAGCTGTTCGATATGCTTCTTAAGCGTGCCAATCTCATCGATATCTACTCCACGATTGGCAAGTTCATCCGCTAACCATTTTTCTATTGCTTTCCGATCCTTTTTCGCATTAGCTTTAGCCTCAGCAAGTTGTTCCGCAACCGCTTGTTCCTCAGCGATTATATCGTCTACCACTTGTTGCCAGTGGAAATCGCACTCGGACAATGCTTCACGCTGCTGGTCGTCGATCTCAGCCATGGCTTGACTAAATTGCGCCTTTAACTTGGCTTGTTGGGTTTCCAATTGTTGTAATTGTTGTTTACCGGCTTGCTTACGCTCAGCCAGTGCCGCTTGATACTCACGGTGCAATGAATGGCGATCTTGCTGACTACGCTTGCGATTCGCTTCTGCACTTTTTAGCTGGCTCTCCGCCTTGCTCACGCCAAGTTCAGCCTGACGCACACGATCACTGGCCTGGGTTAATGCTTGTTCAGCCTCGCTTTGCGCCGCTACGGAGCGTTCAAGTTCGGCTTGAATGTCGAGCAGTTGCTGCTTTAAATGTTGCTCTGTTTGCGCATATTCCGGTAAATCAAGATGACTCAGGTCAAGCGTCAATCCAAACAACGAGTGCGCCGTTTTTTTCGCCATTGCAGGCTTTAAGTCTTTACGTGCTAGTAACTCGGGAGCCAATACCTTACCTAACGTTTGCTCCCAGTCTGCGGCATTTTCACGCAAAAACGCGAGGAGCGTGTCGTCTTTAGGATGCAATAATGCTTCTGCCTTATCCAAGCGTGCCTGACACGCCATCACTTCACGACTAATCTTTTGCAAGCGTTCATTGTTGGTATTGCGCTGTTGTTGCTCGGTAGCTAACAGTTTTTGCTGTTTGCGCAGGTTGTCGCGCGCAATATCTTCGGCAGTCACAGCTTCATCAATCGCCGCATCTAGCAGATCCAGCTGGCTTTGTTCAAATTCTGAAAACCCGACGTTCTGCAAACGTGCATTGACATTCGCGCGCTGCTCAACAGTAGCGGCTAGTTGTTCTTGATGCGTTTCTTTTAAATGATCTTTTTGCTGAATGAAATCATCTTTGATCGCATCTCGTTGTTGCTGTCCTTCACGTTGTTTATGCGCTTGACTGGCCAACAATTCACGCTGTTGTGAGTTCAACGAATCCAATTGACGGTTTAATTTTTCCGTTAATTCCGCTATCCGTTTATCAAACGTCGCTTGGATATCCTGATGTTTATCCGTCATCAATTGATAGCGTGACTGTGCCGTGTGCAAGTCATCTTGCCATTGTGCTAGTTTCTTAACATTACTTTGCAATTGATCAATATCTTGATCCTGCCAACGCTGATATTCGTCTTCAACGTTGTCGAGTTCTTGCTCATACTTCGCAATATCGCCCTTGGCCGCAGAAAGGGTTTGATTCAGCGTCTCTCGTGATTGCTGCCAATCAGATTCTAACTGCTTAATCGCCTGACGGGTTTCATCCACGAGCGCACTTTGTTCAACTTGCGTGGCTGCGAGGAATGATTGGTCATGGGTAAACACCGAAGCCAGCTCGGCTAACCGCTGTTCCGCATCCGTTAGTTGCACATCTGCTGACTCTAGCTGACTGAATTCTGGCCGGATCACATCAAACTCTTGGATCAACTGACGCTCGCGCAACCAGTCATCAACGTGCTTGCGACTTAAATTGGAGGTGGGGGGTTGCACGCCATCCTCCTCGAGTATCGCAGCAATCATGGCCTTGATGGTTTCCATCTTACCCTCTTTCGAGTGCACGGCTTTTGCCAACTTTTCGATATGCCGGATATGCTGCTTGCTTTGACACAAACTAAATATGCGTGCATAGCCAATCAGTTCACGCGCACTACTGGACACCTGCATTGTCGTCAGATCATTCTGTATAACCGCGCGGAAATCCTTGGTGTTGAGCTGGTTGGTAACCATCACATTATTACGTTTTAGGCTTCGCACGACATCTTGCGGGCTGGTCGGCACGTGTTCACCCGCCTTGTTTTGAAACACGTAGTCGTCCAGCTCAAAAGGTTTGCCAATTAAGCGGTAGGTAACGCCCGTACCGGTTGAGGTTAAGACGGCTTGACACAAACTCTCGTCATGATTGATGAATTCATAAATGATGTAACTGGATTCACGCGGTAAGTACCACCGTTCAAAACTGTCGCGCGTCGCCGGTACGACCCGACTGGGATATTCGCCATAAAAGACCGGGATCAAGCGCTGTAAAGTGGTTTTGCCCGAGGCATTAGTTCCACAAATATTTGTGTGTCCACTGAGTTTGAGTTCGACCACGCCAGGTAAATGTGTGTCGATAAGAATAATACGATGTAAACCGGGCATATCTGTCCTGTAATTATTATCAATACGCGTTGCGCGAAGGCTCAACTATACTGACCGCAAAGTCGGATGCAACCCGCTTTTGCGATAAATTTATCGCGCCAGCGAGTAACCCGGCGCAAGTGTCGGATTTTCAATATTTTTAAGCACATCTAGGTTAGCAAGCGCCAACTGACATCCTTGCCCAGTAAAGCGATATCCAGGCGAACAATCAACCTGCCAATGACGCAAAACGTACGCCGCCAGAGCCGCCTTTACGTGCAGTTCATAGCGCCCATCCTGCATGTCGAAGTCCAGCTCTACTGCATGCGGATGTTGCAAACTTGGATGAGGAATAAGTTCTAATTTCACCGTGCTGTTAAATTGATCATCGGCCTTCGCTTCTTCTGACGGTAGTAAAGAACGGGTCAATAAATTGATGCGAGTAAATCGTGTACACACATAATCACGAAATGCCTGATGCGAAACGTCAAAAGCGCGCACGTGCCAACGGTGACCATTATTGACCAAAGCGTGTGGCACTAACTCACGTTCGTGCTCTCCCGAACTGGCTGAGACATAGTCACACGTAATCGCTTTTTGTTGATGGATTGCGCGCATCAAAGCAGCTATGATTTGGGCATTCGGGTGCACCAAACGCACGGCATCAAAGCATTGCGCAGAGGGTTGCACAGGTGACGAAATACCATCGCCAAAACCACGACTTAAGTTTTGTAAAATCACTTCGGGATCATGATTAAAAACAGGGCTGAATGCAGCTGTACGATGATAACGCTTATCCTGGTGAACCAACTGTAAGTTATCCGGTGCCAATGAGCGATACAACGAAAAGTCACGCGTGCTCGCCGCTAATCCGGTTTGAAAACGCTGGATCAAGTCAGTTCTTGCAACCTGACCAAAATATTGCAGTGAAAAATCGATAAACGCGAGTCTCTCGCGTTGCGCATGCGGTAGTGTATCTAAGTCCATAATTTACTCTTGTCGGTAACTTTCGAACCACTATATTTATTCTCGCGGCACAATGCAATCATTATGATGCGACCATTTTGATTTTATTAAAATCATACAAACTACGTAAATTTTGCTCGGTCATTGAGTCAGGTCAAAATGTTAAAATCATAGCGAGGTATGTTGAACTTAACCTAGCAACGCAACTTGAGGGGCTGCCTCTTGCATTCCCGCAACAATAACTGGAGTCATACCTTTGAAAAAAGTAACTGCAAAACACTTCTATTCGTTTGACAGCGATACACTGATCAAAGCGTTTAAAGACCCCAGTGTCGTTAAAGCTAAGCTTTTAGACTCTGGAGCAAAAAATGTAACCGTCGAACTGACACATTTGGAAGCAGGCTTTACCGCAAGTATTGAACGCACTATGCCTGCCGAAGTACCGAGCGTATTGAAACCAGTCTTGGGCGAATGGAATATTGTCAAACAGACCGAAACTTGGACTAGGGCTCCTGAACACGGTTACGAATGTGCATTAAACATTGAGATCGACGGCGTACCCGTCAAAATCACCGGAAACATGACAATAACGTCATCCGGAATCCTAACCACCAACCAAGTTGAAATTGAGATTTCCTCTAGTATTCCATTGCTGGGCGGTCAGATGGAAAAGTTTGTCGCGAGTAGTATTGAAAAGTCTATCGCACAAGAGTTTACGTTTTTAAAACAATACCTTGGTTAAAACTATTATTGAACCAGCCGACAATTCCAACGCCTATTGTGAATTACTTCTATCAACAAGAGTCGGACTCATCCATAAATCCGCTAACGATTCGGAAGGACTGATTTTGGTCATTAAAAAGTACCGTCCGTTAGTCTGCAATGAGCGATAAGGCGACACTCACGAGAACTTCAACCAATTACCGCTAAAGACAAGGAGCGGTCGTTCATCAAATCCAATGTCTATCTTTGATTTAATCCCCCCCCTGTCTCTTCCAAAGTGTTATAAATTGCCACCAAAACTTAGCTATCTTCCCTCGATTGTCGGGTTATGTCAGGTTTTTGTCGTGATAAACTTCTGGCTTACAGTCACAATGTTTTCGATACTGATTCTGCTGCACTACGTGGCTAACATCTGGAGTTGTTTCATGTTCATTTCGACTAACAAGTTAAAAACACTGCGACAGGAAAAAGGCTGGTCTCAAGAGCTTCTTGCCAAGATGTCCGGGTTATCTGTGCGTACAATTCAGCGCATTGAATCTGATGGTAATGCATCAGCCGAAACTATGTTGTCTATCGCTGCGGTTTTTGACTTATCTCCGAAAGAATTGCAGGCCACACCCAATGAAATTCAAGTCAATTGGTCGAGGAAAAAAGTTATGAAGAATCTAATCATTTTTTTGCTGTTAGTAGCAACAGTCTTAACCGCTATGGGTTTGGGGAACGATCCTTACTTTTACGTCAATGTTCCGTCAATCGCATTTGTTTTTTTATTTACGTATTCAGCAACTATAATTACCTTTGGCACCGATGGAGCAGCAAAGTCTATAACTTGTTTTAAATATCTATTTACAGATGAGATGGTCGGTGGAGCAAAAGCGGCTTATCTTGCAACCATCTTGAGAGCGCAGATTAAATTCTGTTATGCGTCCGCGTTGTTAGCATTGATTATTGGCAGTATCGGTATCCACAGTAGTTACGAGGTGGGAAAATTCTCTCTTCACTATACTTGGGCAATAAACTTACTGGCGATATTCTGGGCCGCTGTTTTTAGCGAAGTTGTTTTAAGACCTTTAAAAACTAAACTGTTCACCTGCGATATGACTCAGTAGTCATTATATTTTCCGAAGCAGAAATTACACCTAAAAAATTGACTAATAAATCGTTAATTACCGACACTGAATATCAATGTCATCAAGATCTGAAATACGTACTTTTCTGCCCCACGGCCAGCGCTGACTGGCTCAGTTAGACAATTTGCAGACGGTCAGGCTAATGACACTGGATTTCTGTCATTGGTCAAAATAGATCTCTACAACTTTCTTGTTTCAATTAACTCATATTCTCTCCTAGCCAGCTTGCTAAACAAGCTACAAAACGAAAATCTTCCGCTGTAAAAGGGTCTCTCGGAGCTGCGGCAGAAAAGTTGACGGTGCCAACGACTAGCCCATCCATTGTGATAGGAGAACCTATGTACGATTCAAGTTTGAAATTTTTATAACATGGATGCGTTGCAACATCGCTGTTACCTGCATCATGAAAACCAACGGTGTCATTCGCTAGCAAAGTATGGCAACAATAGGTCTCACCAACTGCAAACGTTGCGCCTGGCTCGATTATGTCTCCAGGACTATTGGCGTAAACGACTTCATAGAGTTCATTCTTGACAAGACTTACCAACCCTATGCCAAGCCCTAAAATATTTAATCCCAGTTCAAGTAAAGAGTTTATTTTCTCTTTTTTTGATTGGTCTGGTTCGGAGATGATTTTCTGAAACTTTGATTCCCAGTCCAACTTACTAACTCGTCAGATTGCAACGCTTACAATTTAAGACTAGAAAAAGAGCACATGCAACAAAACTTTAGATTAACAGTATTTAGAGCTAACACTTTAATACCAGTGGGAATCATCAAAATCTGACAGCCCGCAAAGCTTAAAGCAGCTGCCGTTCGCTAGGTTACCTATCAACGGCAACTACTGGCACTAAGCGTCCCTAAAAAAACAGTTCCCAACCATTTGGTGCTTTTACAAAATCGGGCCAAAAATCGATCCTCTAACCTCAGAATACAAATAGTCCAAAAGTTGCTCATTGCCAGACTACCTATACTCTTGTTGGCCGCAGGTAATCGCTTCAAGCTACCAATAAGCATGATTTGTATTACACTGTCGTCATCTTTACCGACACTTAAAGTTAATGCGCGGGCTAGAAGTTTTTTGGGTTTTCTTAAAATTAGGGTGTACTAGCTTTGGTGGCCCAGTAGCTCACCTTGGCTATTTCCGCGATGCCTTCGTGAATCGGCGACAATGGTTAACGGAAAGCGACTTTGCCAACACCGTAGCGCTGTGTCAGTTCATTCCAGGTCCGGCGAGTAGCCAAGTCGGTGCTGCAATCGGTTACTATCATGCCGGTTATTGGGGCGCATTTATGGCGTGGGTTGGGTTTACCCTTCCCTCTGCCGCACTCATGGCTGGATTTGCATTGTCTATAGTCCAATTGGAATCGAGCCTGCTACAACCAACAGTGCATGCATTAAAACTCGTAGCTGCAGTGATTGTTGCGCACGCAGTGTGGGGAATGCAGCGTTCACTGTGCCCAACCAGTTACCGAAAGATTTCAGCTCTGATTTGTGCAGCCTGGCTAGTATTGTTTGCCAATGTTCTGACACCACTGGTATTGATCCTCATTGGCGCGCTCCTCGGATGGCAAATCCTAGCGCCAAAGCAAGCAGTGCATACCAAGCCAAAGTTCAGGATTGGCCGAGCAAGTAAACTTTGTTTGACGGCTTTTTTTACTCTACTGGCGTTAACCTTTGTTTCGCCAGCGGATTATTCGCTCCTCGACCTCTGTGAGCGCTTGTATCGCAGCGGCGCGATGGTATTTGGCGGTGGTCATGTTGTATTACCTTTACTCCATGCTGAATTTGTTCCGACGGGTTGGTTGAACAACTCACAATTCATCACGGGTTACGTGCTGCCCAAGCCATACCTGGCCCGCTTTTCACTTTGAGCGCTTACATCGGGGCAAGCGTCGACAGCTCAGCGCCGCTGATATATGCTGTGTTTGCTACTGTCGCTATTTTCCTGCCCGGCATGTTGCTGTTATTTGCCGCCCTACCCATTTGGAAATCGATGCAAACCAGGCCTGCATTACAGGGCGCAATAGCCGGTATTAACGTTGTTGTGGTGGGAATACTCGGTGCAATTTTTATCGACCCTCTGCTCAAAGATGCTTTTACAAATTGGACTGACATTGCCTTTTTTGTTGCAGCAACTGTGGCTATGTTGCGATTAAACCTACATCCTGGCTGGATTATTGTTTGTGCTTTAGCCTTTGCACTGGGAATGGTGCAGATAAAGCCTTGATGCATTTCTATCTGGCTAACTGCTG
Source organism: Alteromonas sp. DYW1 (assembly GCF_059752595.1). Taxonomy (NCBI): domain Bacteria; kingdom Pseudomonadati; phylum Pseudomonadota; class Gammaproteobacteria; order Alteromonadales; family Alteromonadaceae; genus Alteromonas; species Alteromonas sp. DYW1. The sequence goes on from NZ_CM186038.1 coordinate 2,889,365, forward strand.
TCTCTCAGAAACGCATTTTGTTATATCACTGGGTTAAAAATTTGTCCCGGGATTATAAACTAAGCCCTTAAGTCGTTATTACTTGTATAGAGAATTTATATGGAACCTGATTTTTGGCATCAGCGCTGGCAGAACAATGAAATAGGATTTCATGAGCCAGAGGGTAATCCTTTATTACGCAAATATATTGGACTACTTACCACCACTAATAGCCCCTGCATCTTTGTACCGTTATGCGGAAAAACCCAGGATATTGCCTATTTACTTGCGCAAGGCTGCAAAGTGATTGGCGTAGAGCTTAGTGAACTGGCAATCGAGCAATTGTTTAATGAGCTCCAAATACAGCCAAAGATTACGCACGATTCTTTTTTTACGGTTTATCAAGCGCACAATATCAAAATTTTTGTCGGTGACGTATTTGCACTGACTGCAAGTCATTTGGATGGTGTAACCGCAGTCTATGACCGTGCAGCACTTGTCGCGTTGCCGCCGAAGATGCAGCAACAATACACCAACCACGTTGCCAAGATAACCGGTCAAGCACCGCAACTGCTTTTGACCTTTGATTATCAACAGTCGCTGATGCAGGGACCGCCGTTTGCTGTATCCTGCTCAAAGGTAGAGAGCTTATACAGAGCGAATTACCAGATTTATCTATTGGAGGAAAAACAGATTGCAGGTGGCCTAAAAGGCAAAATACCAGCATCAGCGCTGGTATTTAAATTACAAGCTTAATAGTTACCTCTCGGGCAACTTGCCGGCGATGCATCTAATCATCGCCGGTCAAAAATAATCAAGCCTTCTTCTTGCGTGACATAGCGCCCGTAGCAAGCACGCCAAGCACAAACAATGCAAAAGTTGCTGGTGCTGGAACTTGATTGATTGTCACTTGTTTCAAGTCACCAATCGTCATGTCATCGTAACCAAAGTAGTCACCAGAAGCAGTATTGGTGAAAGAGATTGCAGAGTATGTGTTAACTGTGTCAATAAATCCCCAAAACAGTAGGTTAGCATTTGCTGAGCCTGACGTGTCTAAAACGATATTTTGAGCTACATCACCTGTTAATCCCAACGCAAGATCGCCACTTACGTCACCAATGTCTGTGCCGAAGAAACCGAATGCCGCAATACCGCTACTGAATACAATGTTAAAATCGCCACCGGCACCCGTATCAAAATACTTGCTGCCACCAGCCGACGTATTATAACGCTGAGCATTACTCGTATTAACGCTACCTGCACCAGTTAATGTTGCCGTGATACTACCCGAGGATCCAGGAAAAGATAACACAGGGTTGGTCGCTCCAACTGACAAACTCTCGAATGTTTCCGTGCCAACCAACGCACTCAAGCCCGCTAGGAAGTCAGCCCGCGCATCTGCAGCGCTCCCTGCAGCTACATTGCCACCCTGACCAAAAAACTGAATGAATGCAGCATTAGCCGATGACAAAGTCACACTCATCAACACCGCAGAAAACAAAATTCGTTTTAACATATTCGCTATCCTTTTTTTTAACGCTTTTTTATAATTATTCAAACAATGCAAGATCAACGCCAAAAAATATAAATGTTGAAAATCATAATGTTAGAGTGATTTTTAAGGGATGGGAGAGAGTTTATGTAAAAATATCTGACAATTCTGGTTAAAAATCGCACGAAAAAACAGACAGCACTTATTTAAACACCCATGATAAACATGCGTATGATTAAGAATTTATACTGATGTTACTATACGCAAGTTTACTGTCGCATGACCTAATGGTATACATAATCGCTTAATTTATAACGAAGAAAGTTGAAATTTTTTGGCGACATTAAATCATAACCTCTGCATTGGCATTGATGGTGGCGGTACTAAATGCAGTGCCTATGTAATCAATAGTGAATTACAGATACTTGGCAGAGGCATTGCAGGTTCAGCTAACATTGCACGCGATTTTGATAATGCTAGCCTATCCATCGAATCAGCGATCAAAGCGGCACTCAATGATGCGAGTTTATTGATCACATCAGCTTCTGAAATGCCTCCTATTGTCGCAGGATTTGCTGGCTACAATGTACAAAGTGCACAAAAGAAGCTGGCTTTGTGGGCAACCCAGTTTCCCTCATTTCATGCGACGAGTGACCTTGAAGCCTCTCTTTACGGCGCTCATGCCGGAAAAAATGGTAGTGTATTGATTATTGGTACAGGCTCATGCTCCGCTGCACTTAATAACGGCCATATTGAGCAGTGGGGTGGCCACGGTTTTCTGATCGGTGATAAAGGTAGTGGTGCCTGGTTGGGGCAACAAGCCATCAAGCGAGTATTACTCACCATCGATAATGCCGAAATACAAACTGACGAGTTATTTTTTTCCACGCTATGTGACCAAGTGGGCACACGAGAAGCACCTGGCCTTGTCGAACAATTCTGCCAAGCATCACCTGCGACTTTTGCTAAATTAGCACCAACCGTCATGAACCTAGCTGAAAAAGGTTCAGAAACAGCGTCACAAATCGTGCATGAGGGCGCAGAATACCTTTCGACTATTGCGTCCCACGCTCTGGAAAACAGCGGCGGGCAGTTGGTTGTGTCGGGTGGTATGAGCGAGACGATGAGTCAGTGGCTGGCAAAAGACATTCAATCCGCACTGGGTGAGTCCGCCTATGGCGCCGAAATTGGTGCCGTCATTTGGCACCAAGCTCAAGTTAACTAACATATATTCGCTAACGACTTTACTCCTGTGGTCGTCTCTCCCTCGGGTAAGTTGCGCAGTAAGATACTGAAAGCATTGGGCTTTGCGTGTTTCGGCAGCTTTATGTTGACTTGATAGCCTGAGCCCGGGGCAATTGAAATTGGTCGCTTTCCAGCATCTGTCATTGTGGTCAGAATAAAAGTAATATTTCCCTGTGGTGACATTAATTCTAAGGAGTCGTCTATAGCAAAACGATTCTTAACATCAATCGTTGCTATTCCGTCCTCGATTGCGATGACTTCGCCAACCAATTGCTGTTTATCCGAGACCGAGGCTCCCTGGTTGTAGTTTTGATACATATCATGGGTATGGCGTCGCAAGAATCCCTCGGTATAGCCGCGATTCGCCAATTTATCGAGTTCATACAAATATTCAGGATCAAACTTTTCACCACGCTTGGCGTCTTCAATTACCTGCCGATAAACTTGTGCAGTGCGGGCGCAGTAATAAAACGATTTGGTACGTCCTTCGATCTTAAGAGAATCAACGCCAATCCGGGTTAATTCATGCACATGTTGAACGGCTCGCAAATCACGCGAGTTCATTATGTAAGTACCATGTTCATCCTCAAACGCACTCATATTCTCTTCTGGACGCATTTTTTCCGTCAGCAAATATTCATTTGCGGCTGTTGGGCCTAAACCTAAAGTTGGCTCTATTCGCTCTCCTTGAGGTGTCCATTTAGCAACTACGTTTCCTACGTCATCACGCTGTGCAGGTTGCACGCTGTACTGCCAACGACAGGCGTTGGTACACGCGCCCTGATTAGGGTCGCGTTTATTCATATAGCCCGATAATAAACAACGCCCCGAGTAAGCCATACACAGTGCTCCGTGAACAAAAACTTCCAATTCTGTATCTGGACAGCGTTCTCGGATTTCAGCGATTTCAGACAAGCCTAATTCACGCGACAAGATCACCCGTTTGATCCCTTGCTTGGCCCAAAACTGCACGCTGGCATAATTAACCGCATTAGCTTGTACCGAAAGATGAATAGTTTGCTCGGGAAAGGCTTCTCTGACCAGCATGATCAAGCCCGGATCAGACATGATCAAAGCATCTGGCTTCAGCGCGATAACCGGCGCAATGTCAGATAGGTAAGTGTTTAATTTATTATTATGAGGCGCAACATTACTCACCACATAAAAGTGTTTGCCTGCTGAATGTGCCTCAGAAATTCCGACGGCTAAGTTATCAAGGCTGAACTCATTGTTTCGTACGCGCAATGAATAGCGCGGTTGACCGGCGTAGACAGCATCCGCGCCATAAGCAAATGCATAGCGCATATTCTTTAAGCTTCCCGCTGGAGAAAGAAGTTCGGGCATTATTATTCTCGCTAGACTAAAAACGCGCGAGAATACCCTAAGAGGATCTGGCCTGTATTGACCAAGATCAGATTATCTATGCCTGACTAGCCATCTCGCGGATTTTACCAACAATGGCGCGCAAGCCATTACCACGGGTTGGAGTGATATGTCGCTCAAGATCCAGTTCGGTGAAGTAGCCGTCAATATCGAAGGCCAAAATTTGCGCAGCAGATTTATGGTTATATGCAGCCATTACTAGGGCGAGTAGGCCTTGTACGATGACGGCATCACTATCCACTTCAAATTCGAAGTTCCCATTGGAATGATTTGCCTTTAGCCACACATTACTTTGACAGCCTTTAACTAACTTATCCGGCGTTCGCTCATTCTCTGGCAGTCCTGATAGATGTTTGCCTAGATCAATGATGTACTGATAGCGTTGTTCCCAGTCATCAAAAAACGCCAAATCATCGACAATTTCTTCACTCGTTGGCAATGCCATTATTTATCCTTGCAGTTAAAAAAAGACGCCCGCTTCGAGCTGCGCTTCTTCACTCATCATCTCGCGTGACCATGGTGGATCAAACACCAATTCAACTTTTACGTCATTGACAAATGGCACCATCTTAACACGGTACTCGACATCCCCGACTAATACTGGCCCCATGCCACAACCGGGGGCAGTTAAAGTCATCGCAATGGTTACTAAATGCTGGCTTTGATCGATATTAACACTATAAATCAAGCCCAAAGATACCAAGTTAATCGGAATTTCAGGATCATAAACTGACTCTAATGCGTCCCACACTTGTTGTTCATCTATTTGTCCATCCGTCGGGGGTGTGAAACGTAGTTCGGTGACCTTACGACCAATAGCATCAGCGTCAGTACCGTCAATACGATACATATTACCACGCCACGTAACGGTATAGTTACCGCCTAAATCTTGGGTAATATTAACGAATTCACCTTCAGGGATGGTGACTGGATTTCCCGCCGGCACCAAACGCGCTTTACAGTCACGCTCAGTGACTACCATTTTCTGTTGCATATTGGTTAGTGTTTATCCGACGTTAAAGCTTTCACCGCAGCCGCATTCATCAACGACATTCGGGTTATTATACTTGATTACACCGTTGATACCCTCTTTGACATAATCAATTTCAGTATTCCGCACAATATCCATAGCTTCCGCTGCCACTGCCACGGTCAGGCGATCGTTAATCGTAATAACTTCATCACCTTCTTGAGCTTTATCTGCAAAATCAAGAACATAGGCATAACCGGTACAGCCACTGGCCTTAGTCGACAAACGAATAAGCTGTTCTGGATGTTGCTTTAACTTACTTTCAAAATGACGAATAGCACTGTCTGTTAGTGAAATGACTTGCTTACTTGGTACAAAAGTTTCAACACTCATAGAATTCTCCTACGCCAACATCATTTTGGCTTTACCTAGGGCGACAAAGAAACGGTCAATATCGTCGGTCGTATTGTACAACGAGAAGGACGCTCGCGCCGTACCTGGAATTCCTAGCCGCTTCATTAACGGTTGCGCACAATTATCCCCCGTACGGATTGCCACGCCCTGTTTATCTAAGATAAATCCAACGTCTGCCGGATGTGCGCCAGTTAGCATAAAGCTCAATACACCCACTTTATGCGCAGCAGTGCCGATCAATTCCATGCCTGCAAACGCTTCAGCCTTGGCGGTGGCATATTGCAGTAAATGTTGCTCATGCTGCTGAACCGCTACTAAATCTAGCTCACTAAACCACGCAATAGCAGCCCCCAAGCCAATCGCTCCAGCGATGTTGGGTGTGCCAGCTTCTAGACGATTGGGTAATGAACCCCAAGTAGCACTTTGGTATTCCACATCCTGGATCATCTCACCGCCAACCTGCCAAACCGGCCAGGTTTCAAGCACGCTACGTTTACCCCATAAAGCGCCAATACCCGTAGGGGCGAATATTTTGTGCCCAGAAAAAGCGTAAAAATCACAACCTATGGCTTGCACATCAACGCCGCCATGAGCTATACCTTGCGCCCCGTCAATCAGCACCCAAGCGCCCTTAGCTTTGGCTTTTGCAGTCAGCTCTTTAATTGGATTGACTGTGCCTAATGCGTTAGATACATGTGGCATGGCAAGCAAACGCGTATTTTCATTTAGCAAGTTATCGAAAGCGGCAATATCAAGCTCACCATTCTCGAAGATAGGAACAACTTTTAACGTGGCACCACTGCGCTTGCACGCTTGCTGCCAAGTCACTAAGTTAGCGTGATGTTCTAGCTCGGTTACCAATACCTCATCACCTGGCTTGAGTAACTGCCCAGCACCATTGGCGACCAAATTGATCGCTTCTGTCGTGCCACTGGTCCAAATCACTTCTTCACGGTGTTCGGCATTTAAAAACGACGCCACCGTATCACGCGCTTTCTCATAGCGTCGCGTGGCTTCATCGGATAAATGGTGTGCGCCGCGATGCACGTTGGCATTGCAGTTAGTATAAAAATCAACCAATGCATCAATAACGGCTTGTGGCTTTTGCGTTGTAGCAGCGTTGTCTAAATACACCAGCGGCTTGCCATCGACCTCTTTGGAGAGCAATGGAAACTCAGCGCGCACAGCCTGAACGTCAAAACTCATTTGACCTCCATCTCAGCAAAGCGATTGCGCAACAGTGGTGTTAACCAATCTCTTAACGCTGCATTTGGCATGTCATTCACGAGTTCTTGGATAAAACCAAAATTCAGCATTATCAACGCCTTGGAGCGTTCAATGCCGCGGCTTAATAGGTAATACAGCGCCTTTTCTTCAATTTCCGCCACCGTAGCACCATGGGCACACTGAACATCGTCTGCGTAAATTTCTAACTCAGGCTTGGTATTAACCAAGGCGCGGCGGGATAGTAGCAGGTTTCGGTTATTTAATTCTGCCAACGTTTTTTGGGCATCGCGATGAATATGAATACGCCCATTAAACACCGCGCGAGCGCGGTCACCAATAATACCGCGAGCGTTTTCCTCAGTAGTCCCATTGGGCATCGCATGTTCGATGGTCGAGTGCAAATCAAATAACTCGCCTTCTGCCAACAAATAAATCGCGTTCATTTTAGCTTTGGCATGTTCACCCGCGTGAATGATATCCACATCAATACGCGATAACTCACTGCCAAAACCCACCAACGTGCTGTTAAGCCTAGCTTTAGACAACAAATTGAAATGGCTGCCTCCCACTTGTTTAGCTGCACCTGAATGCATAGCAAACCGGTAGTGCTCAAGCCTTGCTTGCTCGCCAATGCTGTATTCAGCAAAAGCCGTGGTAAAGCTTGCAGCATCGCCACTGCCGTGTTCGATTACAGTGGCTTGACTGTTTGCTTGCAGGTTAACTAACACACGCGTATGGGCATCAATATCTTGCGTAGCAATATTTACGATACGGAGCGGTTGTTCAATCTTGGTGTTAGCCGCAATATCGATATAAACACCCTGTTGGCATAAGGTGTCATTCACTAAACCAAAAATATGGCGCTGAGGCTTCACTTTTGCAAACACATCTAATATCGCTTGCTGAGCCTGCCTATCCGCTGTCGCTAGAGAGATAATATTAACTCCCTCGGGTAATTCTAGGCTTTCTATATCAGTCACTAACTGACCGTCGCAGAACACTAGATCAAGCGCCCCCAGCCCAGTGATTTCAGGGGCTGAATGAACCGCCACAGCAGCACGGGTAGTCATTGAGCGATTAGCGACCGATGTTAGCGGGGTAAATTGCCATGCCTCACTGCGAGCCTTTGGCCACCCGTCAGTTTTGAGCTTAGCTAAGGCCTGCTCTCTTGCTGGCGAGAGATAATCGTCGACTCCGTCGGCCGCCGCAATGACCTGTTCAAGCCATTGACTCATGCCTCTGCCTCCGCAATCGCTTTACCTAGAAATGCATATCCTTCTTTCTCAACTTGCAGGGCAAGTGACGCATCTCCGCTTTTGACAATTTCACCATTGGCAAGGATATGTACGAAATCAGGCTTGATATAATCCAAAAGACGTTGATAGTGAGTGACCACAATAAAGCTGCGCTTGCCATCACGCTGACTGTTGACACCATCAGCAACTACTTGCAACGCATCAACGTCGAGTCCAGAGTCTGACTCATCAAGAATACATAAGGAGGGTTGCAGTAAGATCATCTGCATAATTTCGTTACGCTTTTTCTCTCCTCCACTAAAGCCCTCGTTTACACCACGCTTAAGAAACTCTAAAGGTAAATGCACTTGCTTACAGGCTTCTTTGGCGAGTTTTAGGAATTCAGCCGCTGATAGCGCTTCTTCACCGCGACTTTCACGTACCGCATTGACTGACTCCTTCATAAATTCCATGTTACTGACACCTGGAATTTCAACGGGGTATTGAAACGCTAAGAACAAGCCGTTACAGGCGCGTTCTTCCACTTCCATGTCGAGCAGATCTTGGTCATTCAGGGTGACACTCCCATCCGTCACCTCGTAGCCTTCTCGACCCGACAGAACATAGCCAAGCGTACTCTTACCGGCACCATTTGGCCCCATGATAGCGTGTACTTCACCTGGGTTAATTTCGAGGTTTAAGCCCTTGAGAATGGCCTTATCTTCCACGCTTGCATGTAAATTATTGATCTTTAACATTACTACCCCACTGACCCTTCAAGACTAATCTCAAGTAACTTTCCTGCTTCGACAGCAAATTCCATCGGCAGCTCTTTAAATACTTCTTTGCAGAAACCATTCACGATCATTGATACTGCTTTTTCAGGATCAAGACCGCGTTGTTGACATAAAAATAATTGTTCATCACTGACTTTCGAGGTGGTTGCCTCATGCTCAACAATCGCCGATGGATTGCGACTTTCAATATAGGGGAATGTATGTGCACCGCATTGATCACCGATTAGCAACGAATCACATTCAGTGAAATTACGTGCGCCATCAGCCTTTGGCCCCATTTTGACCAAACCGCGGTAGGCATTGTTACTCTTACCAGCTGATATACCCTTTGAAATGATTGTTGAACGCGTATTCTTGCCAAGGTGGATCATCTTAGTACCAGTATCCGCTTGTTGACGCCCGCGTGTGAGCGCCACAGAATAAAATTCGCCGACGCTGTTATCACCTTTCAAAATGCAACTGGGGTACTTCCAGGTGACTGCAGAACCCGTTTCGACTTGCGTCCATGAGATGTGCGCATTGGTATGACACACACCGCGCTTGGTTACGAAATTATAAATCCCGCCTTTACCGTTTTCATCACCCGGATACCAGTTTTGCACTGTAGAGTACTTGATTTTTGCGTTATCTAACGCAACCAACTCAACCACTGCTGCATGCAATTGGTTCTCATCACGTTGCGGTGCAGTACAGCCTTCAAGATAACTCACGTAGCTGCCCTCATCGGCAACAATTAATGTCCGCTCAAACTGCCCGGTATTCATTTCGTTAATGCGGAAATAGGTCGACAATTCCATTGGGCAACGCACACCCTTAGGAATATAAACGAAGGAACCATCAGTAAACACAGCACAATTCAGCGCCGCAAAAAAATTATCAGTGCGCGGTACGACAGAGCCAATATACTTTTTCACTAGGTCTGGGTATTTGTGCACAGCTTCGGAAATCGGGCAAAAAATAACCCCTGCTTCTTCTAGCTTCTCCCGAAATGTGGTTACCACCGACACTGAATCAAACACAGCATCAACTGCGACACCCGCGAGCATCTCCTGTTCGTGCAACGGAATGCCCAATTTTTCGTAAGTGCGCAGCAGCTCAGGATCAACTTCGTCCAATGACTTGGGTTTGTCCTTCATGCTTTTTGGCGCGGAATAGTATGAAATGGCTTGGTAGTCGATTTTTGGATAATCCACATGAGCCCAATCAGGCTCTTCCATTTTTAACCAGGCTTCATAGGCTTTTAAACGCCATTCCAACATCCACTCTGGCTCGCCTTTCATTGCTGAAATTCGCCGGATCACGGATTCATCCAAACCGGCCTCAAAAGTTTCAGACTCGATCTCTGAATAAAAACCGGCTTCATACTTCCGTTCTAATGCCTGTTCAATTTGTTCACTCATACTTTGAACTCGCTTATTTGACTGTTGTGCCTGAACGTCGATGCCATTGATAAATGGTCGTGCTTAGCGGTTGTTAGATTGCAAAAAACCGCGTGTTGACGTTAGAGATTGCAGGCCCCACACAACAAAAAATTAATCCGCAATTTTATAATACCTGAGTCATTTACTCAAAATTTAACGGGGTTAATTAACCACGCTTTGGTTGGCTTATAGCCGCTTTCAGTGGTTAAAGTTGGATGCTGACTTCGATGTCGCTACCTAGGCTGATTGATTGGCACTTATCTTGGCGTCCAGCCACCTTCTTCACATCGCGTTTGGCCATTAACTCGCCCAAGGAAATGGCATCAAGAAAATGATTGATTCGGTCACTTAAGTCTTGCCACAAACTGTGGGTCAAACACCGCTCTCCGGCTTGACAATCGGATTGTCCGTGACAACGCGTAGCGTCAACGCTTTCATGTACAGCACGAATGACTTCACCAATCGAGATAGTCTGAGCGTCGCGACCCAGTAAATAACCACCACCCGGCCCACGCACACTGTCGACTAACTGCTCTTTACGTAGCTTAGAAAACAATTGCTCCAAATAAGACAAGGATATTTCTTGGCGTTCAGAGATATCAGCAAGAGGTACAGGCCCCTTGGTGGAATGCAACGCTAAGTCAAGCATCGCGGTCACGGCGTAGCGCCCTTTAGAGGTCAGCTTCATGGTTATTATCCCCATTGATAGAGGCGTGGATTGTGTCATAACCTAGTATTTTGGTCAAGTATTTACCCTACTGATTTAGTCAGGTATTAATATTGACCCTAGTAACCCGCAGCGAAGTCCCCCCCTGATTAAGGGATTTGGAAAAAGCTTATTCAACTCCTTTACTGCTCGAGATTTAATGAGATCAGTGACTAGTATTAATCTGCAGCAAAAAAATCTGATTGGCGTTCCAGAATCCCACTTTTTGTGCTCGGGGTCATAGAACACTCGATTTATGCGGTTAGTTAGGTGTACCAGTTTAAAAAGTTATAAACGTTTATTTAACATATAAATAACATTATATTAGTCTTGTTGCGTTCTGGTCAGAGCAGCACAGAACTGTCTAAGCAAAGTAATTCAAGCACAAAAATCGACAGGACATAACAATGCAAAACAAACAACGCCTGAGCATAATCTGCCTATTCATAATGCTCTTCTCGTCTCTAGCCAAAGCGGAAGTGCAATTTCCAGACAGCGTCTTTCAAAATTTAGATTATGGCCTCTACTGGTTTGGATACACTGATGCCGATAAAGCTGTCCCAGGGCAATCAAACCGATACTACGACCGCAATAAAAAAACCGTCATTTATATTCATGGCTGGCAAAACAATTCAGTCACGCAAGCCAAGCGCGAAACACTCGATCGACGAGGTAGCGGCGGGCCAGCTGAGGACTTAGCCTGGTATTGGCTCGATCAGGGCTACAATGTCGGCATTCTGTATTGGAATCAGTTTGCTGATGAGTCTGAAGTTAAAGATGCCGAAGCAAAGATTTATACGACAAATGGACCGCGCGGCATGCGCTGGAAGCGCCTTAACGGTAGTTATGCGAGCGGACCCAATAAGCCCGTTGCGCAACTTTTGTTTGAGGCGATCCGCGACAATATGGCTGATTTCAATAACAGCGAATTGCGCTTGGCAGGGCATTCTTTGGGTAATCAAGTCGCACTAGCCATCGGCACCCAATTGCTAGCAGCCGTAAACGCTGGTCAACTGAATGCCCACCTTCGCCCTGATCGTATCGCCCTGCTTGACCCTTTTTATTCCAATGGTGCAAAGAGTTACTTGTCCGGTCAATGGCCAGGGGAAGTTGCTCGCGATAACACTGATCAGTTAATTAGTGCCGGCGTGGTTATCGAGGCATACCGCTCTTCACCAGTAACTAGCACGATCTTTGTAGGAGATGCGAATACTGCGTTATTGCGTAAAACCGCGTTTAGCGAACTGAAGCCCTGGAATTTTTCTTGGTGGCAGCTCACCGAAAAGCATTTAGCCGCAGTCACTTGGTATTTCTGGTCCAAGGCATTTGATACCTTAGACGTTCGCTATACTTCGTTAGACGCTCCTTCGGCATCATCGACTAACAATCAGATCAATACGCTGATGCGGCAAAACTGGGGAGTGATCCAGGATCGCGGAGCCTATACTGGTTCTCCAGGTGATGATACGTTTAAACGGAAAAGTCGTTAGTACTGCGCGTTCGGATCTAAAGCCACACTAAATTCTAGCGATAAGCCATCAACTTTAAACGCATAAGCCCCTGTTGCAGGGGCTTATTTTGTGTCATTTCCAACATTAATCAACAGAAAGTTTAGAAAGAATATATAGTGGCGTTGCTTAACAATTTGTTGGCATCAATTTTTTCCTGCACACAGGCTTTAACTTGATCAAGGGCGAAAACGTATACCCGATCACGAGCTTGGCGCTGCTCATCCACATCAAATTGTTTTAATACAAAACTAATATGCTCATTTTTCGGTAATGCTCTTATTCCTGAGCCGAAGCGGCATAACGTGTCACCTATACGCTCTTCAAACGACGATAAGAAGGCTTTATCAGCTTGTAGGCGCGCTTGCCGCTGTTTTTCAACTTGAGCTTTCTGCTCAGCTTCGAGAGTATCAGCGTATTCATTTAGCTCCTGTTTTCGAGCTTGCAATTTATCACTGGCTTGGCGAATTTCTTTTAACTCTTCTTCAAGTTCTTTTTTGCGCTCTTTATCAGCACTACGTAATTCAAAGTTTAAATCACGTTGACGCCGCTCTAACTCCCGCGCTTCCCATTCCAATTCTCGCGCATCTGAACGCACGTCGCGCATCTGCTCATGAGCTTCACGAAACACTTCCTCAAAGTTACGCATAGTATCTTCAATCATGTGTTCCCAATCTTCAGCAATCTCAATACTGATACCATCACCATCTTCGCCGATAATCACTGGGGGTGTTGGCGCTTCGGGCGCCCGGGGAATGAATCGACGTAGATCTAAATCCAGTCCTAATCTGCGGCGCGAAGTGTTGATCTCGAAGACCACACCTTGCCCGGCAAGATAACTGGTCTCCAATCCCCTGAATCGAATTGCCGCCGTATTATCTGATTGTCTAAATGCCGTTACCAGCACACTATCCATGATTTCGAGTTCTTTGCGTAATTCGTCATAGTTGGTCGTAGCACTGGCTTGCAAAGCCACCGACATTGCCACCATTCCCGATATTAATAGCTGTTTTTTCATCATAAACTCCACATTACTCATTCGGTAACTGGCTTGCACCAGAATTTAAAGACGGTAGATTCGCGCGGACTCCACTCTGCGCATCAATTTCTTGTTGTAAATTATTTAACTGGCGCGCGTAAAACAGTTGGTCGTCACTGCGTTGCTCATTGATAAACTTGATCAATTCAGCAAAGTCTTCGCGCCGCTCTTGGCGGCTCGATGACAACAAATATTCTGCTAGCTTCACACTGCTTTCCTGTTGCTGCTGATTCAGCGCATCAACATATTGCGCAAACATTGCTTGGTTTGACGCTTGGTACGCGCTTATACGCTGCTCGACTATGGCATTCAGCTCTGCATCACTCACAGCCTCTGTGACACCCACGGATAATGCGCCGTCGTTTACTGTGACTTGCACATTACCTAGGGTCAGCACAATGGCCAACACCGAGCAAGCCAGTGAAGTTAGCGATAGCTTGGGTGATTGCCACCAGGGGCTCGGCTGCGGACTAACAAAGGTTGCCGACTTGTCCCACTGTGGAGCACTCCCGGGCACATAATTATCGCTTAAGTTACTCAGTAAATTTGCACTGGCAACGCGTGCCGAAAATTCTTCATCATCAATGCACAGATGTTCAAAGATCTTGCGTTGCTCATCATTCAAACGATCGTCTAACCAAGCAGCGAATAATTCGGATTTCTGCTCTTCGTTATACATACTCCACCTCCAATTGCCCTTTTAACTTATCTAATGCACTGTAAAGGCGAGACTTTACGGTATTAGGAGACACCCCTAATTGATCTGCAATTTCGTCAAAAGTAAATTGACCAAAAAATTTCAATTCAACTACTGCACGTTGATTCACCGGTAACTGCTGCATCGCGCGATGCAGTTGCGCATTATCTTGTGTGTCCGTCAGTTCGCCTTCTGGACAGCGTTGTTCGGATTGCACCTCAAGCTCAGGCGTATCATCCAAACTCTGATTTGGCTTACGCCGGCGATAAAACTCAACGCAACGATAATGCGCGATCTTAAAGAGCCAACTTTTAAAGGCTCCAGTGCCCTGGTAACTGGCTAAATTGCGAAATACAGAGACAAAAATTTCCTGCATTAGATCCAGACTATCCTCTCGGCTTCCCGTCATTCGAATGCCATAGTTAAAAATTGATTTTTCGTAACGATTAATCAAAGCAAACCAAGCCCGTTTATTACCGGTTAATGCCTTACTAATTAGTTGTTCATCGGTCTTGGTGAACACCTAGTTATTCCTGAAATTGGTTATGTGCAGTTAAAGTCGAGGGGATTGGCCAAAAAGTTTGATTATTTTTTATTTTTTTGGCCATTTTTATTGGCTTAACGACTAGCAGTGAGTGTGTCGATCGGCATTAGTGGTGCCAAGCATTCAGCTAACGAGCGAAATAACTGGACTCGGGTTGTACCATTACGCCAAACCAGTCCAATTTCTCGATAAGCATTATCTTCAGCAGGTAAAGCGACCAGTTCAGAGCGTGCAAGAATATCCTGCTGTAAGGCCAATTCAGGGATAAACGTATACCCAAGCTTTGCATTGGCAAGCTGAACCAGCGTGTGCAACGACGTGGCGGCCAGACTATTGACTTGTTCACTATATTTTAAGCCGCACGCACTAACTGCATGGCCGGTCATGCAATGCTCTTGCTGCAATAAAAATATACTGTTTTTGGGCAAGTCTTTTACTTCAATACCCTGATTTTCGGAAGGACTGACTGATCGATGCATAACCAGATGAAAAGGATCATGACCGATGACCAGTTGTTTGCACCCAGGTGTTTCAAACGGTAATGCTAAGATTAATAAATCTAGCGTACCTTCGTTTAACTGCGCCAATAGATTATCGGTTGTATCTTCTTGTAGGTGAAGCGCCAGCTCTGGATAGATGCGCTTTACCGATTTGATTAGCCCCTCAAACATAAATGGCGCTATAGTGGGAATCACGCCCAGTTTAAGCGTGCCACGACGCCAATCCCCCGCATGTGTGGCGTATTCCATCAGCTCGCGAGCCTCATTGATAATTCGTTTGCTGCGCTCAACAATTTCAAGGCCGTAGGCAGAAAATACAAATGACTTATGCTCTCTTTCCAACAGCTGAGCGCCAAAATGTTCCTCTAGGTTCTGAATTGCAGTACTGAGTGTTGACTGAGTAACGTGACACCGCTCTGCGGCGCGATGAAAGTGCTGCTCTTGATGCAGCACAACGAGGTAATGGAGGTGTTTAAGATTCGGCCACTTCATTGAGTTAGTCTATTAAATTTCAAACTATTAATAGACTAACCAATCGTTTATAAAATTAAAACCGTTTTAAATCGGTTTACCACTCTGGTTAGGCAACACCGAAAATCCACTTGAGTGAGAAGAAGAAAATAATCGCTAAACCGGCACCCGCCGGCAGCGTGACTACCCAGGAAACGACGATTGTACGAATAATGCCAAAGTTCAGCGCCGAAATACCCCGTGCTAAACCAACGCCCAATACCGCACCTACCAAGGTTTGTGTTGTTGATATCGGTAATCCGGTACCAGAAGCAATCACAACTGTCGTTGCCGCTGCCATCTCAGCCGCAAAGCCGCGGCTGGGCGTTAAATGCGTGATCCCTTGACCAATAGTTTTTATCACTCGGTGACCAAACAGGGCTAAACCAGCAACAATTCCGATACCGCCCAAGGGTAAGATCCACCAAGCGAGACTTGCACTGGACGTTATTTGTCCACCATTGCTTACAACACTGACTACTGCTGCGAGGGGACCAATTGCGTTAGCGACGTCATTTGACCCATGTGCGAATGCCATACAACAGGCAGTCACAATCATCAGGATCGCGAATACTTTCTCAACATTCGATTGTTGATGTTCGAGCGTGTCATTGGCGTCGAATTTAATCCGATTGATCAGCCACACACCCAATAGCCCTACACCAACTGCGATAGCCACTGCCAGTAAATAGCCGTGTGCATCGGGCAGACCCAAGCCCACGTGCTTGAGACCTTTCTTGATCGTAACCAAAGACATGACAAAACCGGCGAGCGCCATATAAAAAGGCACATAGCGACGCGCATTAAGAAATGGGGTTTTGGTTTGAAATATTAGCTTGTCGGCACTCATAAATATGCCGTATGCGATCAATCCGGAAATAGCCGGCGTAATAACCCAACTCCCTACGATCCCACCAACTTTACCCCAAGCAACCGCGTCTGAGCTGACACCAACCGCGGTGAAACCTACGATTGCACCAATGATTGAGTGGGTAGTTGATACCGGCCAACCTTTAAATGAGGCGACCGCTAACCATATGCCCGCCGCTAGGAGCGAAGCAATCATGCCGAGTACCAAGTACTCAGGCGTAGGAATAAAATAATCTGCGTCGATGATCCCTTTGCGAATGGTCGAAGTGACCTCACCACCCGCTAAGTATGCGCCAGCGAACTCAAACACCATGGCAATAATAATTGCCTGCTTGATCGTTAGCGCTTTAGAGCCGACAGACGTCCCCATTGCATTAGCGACGTCGTTTGCGCCAATACCCCACGCCATAACAAAGCCAAATAGCGCGGCGAGAACAATAAGAATGAGGCCATAACTTTGAATAATATCCACGCTATCAGGCCCTTATCGTTGAAAACACTTCCAGTTTAGACGCACGATGTACGTGTTCACTGTTGAATATAACCATAGTATTGCCGCTGTAGAAGCATTACTGAAAACCAAACTGCCGCGCATGATACCTTAAGCACATAAGAAGCCATAGTATATTTGTCGAAAATTTTATTCCGACAACTCATCTATTTTCTTTTGCATGCTTTCAATGGACGCATGACGCACATCAGCTCCGCCGGATAAATACACCACGTATTCGCAAATATTTTTACAGCGATCACCCACTCGCTCAAGTGAGCGCAATGCCCAAAGTACTTCAAGCCAGTCATCCATCAACTCTGGATGCTGCTGCATTTCCTTCGACGTATAACTAAGCAAGGCCTTATATTGGCTATCAATTCGGTTATCCTGTTCGTATACATCAAGCGCTGCTTGTTCATCTTGCCGAGCAAATGCGTTAAACGTGCCTCGCATCATGTGAATAATGTGCTCACCAATGGCCAACATACTGCTTTTTATCGTTTCTGAAGCTGGCAAGTTATTTTTTGTCACCAACTTAGCAATGCGTTCAATTTCATCGCCGATCCGTTCTATGTCAGTGGTTGCCTTGGAAATAGTCATAACTAAACGTAAATCGCTAGCGGTTGGATGACGTTTGGCAATTATCCGCATGCATTCTTCGTCGATCTGTACTTCCATCGAATTGACCTTGAGATCATTAAGAACCACTTTTTCAGCCAAACCGGCATTATTTTCGCGTATGGCTCGCAATGTATCGACCATTTGCTGCTCAACCTCGCCGCCCATGGTTAAAACCGAGTTGCGCAGATTTTCCAATTCAATATTAAACCGACCTGAAATATGGGTATTAAATTTTACTTGGCGCATAGTATCCCCAATCGTTAGCCGTAACGGCCGGTAATATAATCTTCAGTTTGTTTCTTCTTCGGCATTGTAAACAGAGAATCACTGTCCGCATATTCCACAACTTCACCTTGATGAATAAATGCCGTGTAATCAGAGACCCGAGCAGCTTGTTGCATATTATGTGTCACAATGACTACCGTGCAGCGCTTTTTTAAACTGATCATAAGCTCTTCAATGTACAACGTCGTTAGCGGGTCTAGCGCTGAAGTCGGCTCATCAAGCAATAATATTTCGGGTTGTAGCGCAAGCGCGCGAGCAAACACTAAACGTTGCTGTTGACCACCCGATAAAATATTGGCTGAATCAAATAACCGATCCTTCACTTCGTCCCACAGTGCAGCATCGCGCAATGCTTGCTCCACCGCATCGTCTAAACTGCGGCGTTGATTGATGCCTTGCAGTTTTAAGCCGTAACAGACATTCTCGTAAATACTCATTGGAAATGGATTGGGCCGCTGGAATACCATACCCACTCGTGCGCGCAAACGTGCGACGTTCTCGCGCGGATGATTAATATTGCGCCCATCAATTTCGACTTCTCCTTGATAACGGCACCCATCAATCAAATCATTCATCCGGTTAAAACTACCGATAAGAGTAGACTTACCACACCCACTTTGACCGATTAACGCAGTTATCTGATGCCGCGGGATCCGCATCGAAACATCCGTTAACACCTGCTTTTTGTGAAACCATAGATTTAAATTCTTGACGTTAATGGCGGTTTGCTCGTCAGACAGTTCAGTAAGATCTAGTTTGTCATGCTCAAAGAGGTTTAACATGGTCAATTATTCCTGCGAATAGCGCTGTCGAAGCCGAGAACGTAAGTTAATTGCAATCAAATTCAGCCCAAACACACAGACTAGCAGCAACAGACAAGCCGCAAACATCATTGATGTGCCCTGCAAACTGGTTTGGCTATGAAACGCACCGTCATAAATTAATACGCCTAGGTGCATAAACTGACGCTCTAAATGTAAAAAAGGAAACTCGCCATCCACTGGTAACGACGGCGCAAACTTGACTGCGCCTACTAGCATTAACGGTGCAACTTCGCCAGCGGCTCGAGCGATGGCCAGGATCATACCAGTCATTATCCCTGGGCTCGCAATGGGTAACACGGTATACCATATGGTTTCAATTTTAGTTGCACCTAACGCATAGCTACTGTTGCGGATCCCTTGTGGCACACGCTTCAGCCCCTCTTCAGTGGCCACCACCACTACCGGTAGTGTGAGTAGTGCCATGGTGAGCGACGCCCAAAACAGTCCTGGACTACCAAAAGTTGGCGAGGGTAGATGCTCGGCAAAGAACAAACTATCAATACTGCCACCAATACCGTATACAAAGAATCCCAGCCCGAACACGCCATACACAATTGAAGGCACACCGGCCATATTACTCACGCCTATACGCAAGGCACTAGTAAAGGCATTCGCGGGCGCATATTCACTTAAATAGATGGCCGCTAGCACACCGAACGGCGTAACAATTAAGGTCATTAATAAAACCATCAGAATTGTGCCGAATAAAGCAGGAAATATCCCACCCGTTGTATTCGTTTGCTTCGGTGACTCAAGCAAAAAAACAGCGACGCGCGATAAACTGAGACCGATCTTACTTAACGTTGATAGACGATTAGGAAAATACACATGGGCCACTTCAGACAAGCGAATGGTTGCTTGTTGTCCTGTAGCATCCGCGACCTGCAGTGCATAATCATTCAATGAGTTCTGTAATTCATTGATTGCATTCTGGAAATGGAAAAATTGTTGCTCTAGTTTCTCGCGGGCTGGCGCATCATCAGCAACTCCTGAGCGATTAAGCTGTGCGATTTGCCGATGGATTGGTGATAAATGTCCGTCCCGGATACGTGTTATCTGTACTTCCAAAGCCTCAACTTGGGCTCGCACTGAAGGTAGTTGAGTGATCGTTACCATGCTTTGGCTGGGAGTTTTCAGCGATTGCGCTAGAAAGAAAAAGTGATCACCGTTATCCATGTGTAGCTCGATAACGTTGGGATCAATGCGGCTCTCAATTAACTGCTGAGCGTTGATGATCACGGTCTCAGATTGGATCCCACCGGCCATTATGAAACTCGACTGCAAACTATACTCAAGATCGAGTTCCTGGTTTTTAGCATGTTGCCCCCAGCGGTTAGCCGACGCGTTGGTCAACTGTTTCTTGGCAAACACGTGGCGAGTTTGTCCTTCGAGCTCGCGAAAGTTAATAGTCTCAATTTCTTGCGGCCAGAAAAATGCAGCCCCACGGATCATGATAAAAAGCAATAGAGTGACTAAAGCGACCAATAAAATTGCGGTCATTGTGGCTGCCGTAACTATAGCGAGTGACTGCCGCTGAGTATGACTAAATAGCTTTTCCTTCATCAGCTTAAGTGACCTCGCCGCGCTCTCATGCGCAGCAACTCTGCGAATGTATTTATCACAAAGGTGAACAAAAATAACAAACAAGCCGTCAAAAATAACACCCGATAATGTGCACTACCCACTTCCGCCTCAGGTAATTCTATGGCTAAATTGGCGGTCATTGCTCGCAATCCGGCTAATAGATCCCAATCAGCCACGGGCGTATTGCCAGTTACCATTAGCACAATCATAGTTTCACCAAAGGCGCGCCCAAACCCGAGCATTAAGGCTGCCAATATGCCTGGAAAGGCTACTTTGATTACAACATTACGCAAGGTCTGTAAACGTGTTGCTCCTAGTGCAAAAGAGGCCCGCTTTAAACTTTCAGGCACCCCTTCGATGGCATCTTCAGCGAGTGAATAAATCGTTGGTGAAATTGCAAGACCTAAAGCAATTGCAACAACCAGCGTCGTCTTACTGATTTGCGCACTAATACTGAGATAACCTTGCATAAAGTCGAAGGCATTAAACAAAGCAACAAAAACATCAAATGCAAAAAATAGACAAATCATCGCAATAGCAATAACGATTATACTAACAGCAGGTAATTCCCAATACTTGCGTATTCGCTCAGGCAATGAGCCAGCAAGCCATGCGTGGATTGAGGCAATCGCCATGAGCACCAACGGCATTAAAACAACGAAAAAACAGATTGCTACTAAAAACTGTTCGGCAAGTGGTGCTAACCAAATTGCAGCAATAAAGCCGATAATCACCGATGGGATTGCTTCCAGCATTTCGATCGCGGGTTTGATTTTTGTGCGTAAGCTTGGATGCACAAAAAAGGCGCTATATATAGCAGCCCCGAGTGCTAGTGGAATGGCTATCAGCAACGCCACTAACGATGCTTTTAACGAACCGATAATTAGCGGAACAACGTTAAATTTACTCAGCTGATAATCAGTAGCATTAGTTGTTTGCCAAACATAATCCTGTTGTTGGTAACCGCCATACAGTTGTGGCTCAAACAATG
The DNA here is from genome assembly GCF_059752595.1 of Alteromonas sp. DYW1. Lineage (NCBI taxonomy): Bacteria > Pseudomonadati > Pseudomonadota > Gammaproteobacteria > Alteromonadales > Alteromonadaceae > Alteromonas > Alteromonas sp. DYW1. Next base: position 2,910,700 of record NZ_CM186038.1, read on the forward strand.
TCGAGAAGGTCGCCGTGCTATCCCGGTTTTTCACCAACCATTGCGTCACACGCTGGCCAGTGTGCATGTACAAATTATTACCAAACCAAGCGAGCGCCGCAGGTTGCTCTGCAAATTGGTAACGGTGTAGCACCTCACCACTGACTCGGTTGAAAAGCAAAGTGCGCGCTTGATCCGTTAGGATCAGTCCGAGATTTACACTCGGATCAATATGCACACTTAACGGATTCTCTCCCGTGTCTAAAGCGATGCGATACAATTCAGCAAGTAAGAATTGTCCTTCTCGGTTAAATAACGTCCACTTGCTAACACCACCCGGGCTTTCGCTAAGATACAAGGAGCGAGGGTCGTCGGTTGCGAGCAAAAATCCAGCGGCTGGTTGTGCCAGGCGTTCGATGCTGGGCTTTGCATCGCCCAGCTTCCATAATTCAACCCCGCCGCTTGTTACATACGCAGATGCGTTCGCCGAGGGCAATGCCACATACCAATCATCAGTGCTGTAATTCTGCGTCTGCACGACTGACGGATTGTCTCGCTCAACCCAAAGTAAAGGACTCTGTTGACCATCGCGCAGTCGCAGGATAACCCATGCATCAGTAACCTCGATCTGTTCAATCGTTGCTTGATGATACTCATGCGGTATTGCGCGTGAAAGAATCGGCTGTATCGTCAGGTCGCTGCCAGCAGTAACTACTTGTTGCACGCGCGCTAGTTGCTGATTAGATACTTCAACCACATAGATATTTTCCCCCTGTCCAATGACGCGTAGAGAAGATGAGCAGGAATGTGGTGTGTTTTTTACTAACTTAAACTGATTACTAACGGATAAAATATAAAAATGTAAGGCACAATCATTACTCTTAGTGATTAGCAACCCGCCTTGGTCCAGATCGCCAATATACTCCACCGAGTCGTGCGGGGGCATATTCAACTCACCTAATGCAGCAATTTTGGGGGACTGGAACAAAGGTAAAGCTTGACTTAGCAAATGCCAAATCAGCACGCCCAACGTGAGCAGTACTGCCCAACCAAAAAACACAACAACTCGTTGCGCAAAATAGTCTATTCTGTCGCGATGTCGTTGGCGGGAAAGCGTGGCGTGTTGCATGAAAAAGATAAAACATCGTTACTATTTAACGTCTTGCAGCAGTGTAAGTCGTGCTATGGTAATAGCAAGTATTAATTAGTTAAGATTCTGTTAAAGCAGAGTCTCCCCTACTGATTTGCAATGGAGAATTTATGAAATCCTTGGTGATGACATTGATCGGCGAAGATAAAACTGGGTTAGTTGATAGTTTAGCAAAAGCCGTGCGCAACCATGGTGGTAATTGGCAAGCCAGTCGGTTTGCCCATATGGCCGGTCAGTTTGCCGGTTTTGTCGAAGTCACTATCGCCGAAGAGCAGGCTGACGAGTTGGTCGAAGCTATCAATCAGTTACCTCACGTAGCCATTCAAATGGTTACCGTTAAAGCGACAGAAAAGCCATCTGGCAAAGTCGTTCACTTTAGCGTTATGGGTAATGATAAACCGGGAATTGTTAGTGAAATCACCGCGATCTTGCAGCAATTCAACATTAACATACAAAAATTCAGCTCTGAATGCGTAAGTGCCCCGAATTGGGGGAATTTGATGTTTCAAGCTGAGCTGACCGTTGCATTACCTGAAGATGTTGAATTAGATGCGATCCAAGAAGCCCTCGAGGCAATCGCGAATGATTTGGTTGTCGATATTAGCTTTGCCTAAAATCATCGAACCGACACAAAAGTGTCGTAAAATGCAGTGATAATTGTTGATTAATAAAATAGTTACTGGCTAATAATCAAGAGCAATAAGCAATATGATGGATGAAGAACTGTATTACCCGAAAGAACTGAGTTGGCTTTCATTTAACGAAAGAGTCCTACAGGAAGCCGCAGATAAAAATAATCCAATTGTGGAGCGGATCCGGTTTCTTGGGATCTATTCAAACAATTTGGATGAGTTCTATCGTGTCCGTGCAGCAGATGTAAAGCGCCAAATCACTATTGCATTAAATGAAGATAATGAAGAAGAAGCCGCCCGCCAAACTCAATTAATGGCCGACATTCAAGCTAAAGTGGTCGAGTTATCCGCGAAATTCAATGAAATACATCGTGATGTAGAGAAAACGCTGGCACGTTACAATATCCACATCATTCGCAAGAATGATCTGACCGAATATCAAAGTCATTGGCTAAAAGACTTGTTCCGGAATAAGATCTTGCGTCACATCGCGCCAATATTGATTGATAGCAAAACCCAGTTACTCGACCGTCTCAATGGCACTTCGGTTTATTTATACGTTGCTATTCGGCGAGAAAACCGCAATACCAAGTACGCGGTGATTCAGATACCAACCGGCGAAATGTCGCGATTTGTCGTGATCCCCCCAGAAAAGAGCCGAAAAAAGAAGCATATCATTCTGGTCGACGACATCATCCAGTTGTGTTTGGATGATATCTTCCGCGGCTTTGTAAAATACGATTCTCTTGAAGCTTTCTCATTTAAACTGACCCGTGACGCTGAGTACTCTATCAATGACGAGATCGACGAAAGCTATGTAGAAAAAATGTCAGAAAGTATGAAGCAGCGCATGATTGCCGAGCCGGTTCGTGTCATTCATGACAAAGAGATGCCTGAAGATATGTCGAAAGACCTGCGTAAACGCCTTAAAATCAGTCGCCTCGATACAGTACTAGCCGCCGGACACTATCGAAATTTTAAAGATTTTATTGGCTTTCCCAACGTTGGCCGAGAGTACTTAGAAAATCCACCGATGCCGGCAATTAATACGCAAGCCTTTGCCGCACACAATACGGTTTTTGATGCCATCACGGCAAAAGACATACTATTGCACTACCCCTACCACAGGTTTTTGCACTTTACCGAGTTTGTTCGTCAAGCAGCGTTCGATCCAAGCGTAAAAGTGATCCGCATCAATATCTATCGGGTTGCTAGCCATTCGCGCATCATTAACTCTTTGATCGATGCTGTCGATAATGGCAAGAAAGTGACGGTCGTTGTAGAGCTTCGTGCGCGCTTTGATGAAGAGGCGAATATCGAATGGTCAAAACGCATGACAGATGCAGGTATCAGAGTTGTGCTGGGGATCCCTACACTTAAGATCCACAGTAAATTGTGTGTGGTCAGTCGTGAGGAAAAAGGTTCACTCGTGCACTATGCGCACATCGGTACTGGGAATTTCAATGAGAAGACGGCAAAGATCTACACCGATTTTTCATTGTTTACCCGTAATCAAGAGATTGCCGAAGAGGCAGTGAACGTCTTTGACCTCATCAATTACCCGTACCGCCGCTATAAATTTCAACACTTGCAAATCTCTCCGCTGAATGCGCGCACCAAGATCCAGTCGTTGATCCGTTCTGAGATCCAACATGTTAACCAAGGGGCGAAAGGGGCGATAACATTTAAAATCAATAATCTGGTCGATAAGGAGTTGATTGATGACCTGTATCGGGCAAGCCAAGCGGGCGTAAAAATTAGAGGCATCGTGCGGGGCATGTGTTCATTGATCCCTGGTAAAAAGGGGCTAAGCGAGAATATCCAAATTATCAGTATTGTTGACCGTTTCTTAGAGCATCCGCGGGTGATGGTATTTGAAAACGCGGGAGATAAAAAAGTCTTTATCTCCTCAGCGGATTGGATGACTCGTAATATGGATAATCGTATTGAGGTTGGCTGCCCCATATACGATCCAGAGCTTATCAAGCAACTCATCGATATTTTGGACATTCAGTTTAAAGATACACTTAAAGCACGAATTATCGACGAACAGCAACAAAACAACTATGTAAAACGAGGTAACCGTAAAAAGCTACGCTCGCAAATAGAAATATATGATTACCTAATAAAACAAGAAGAGAAATATGTCGCCGATTGATAATGTTCTCAATGACATTGAAGTCCGCGATGCTGAAAAAGTGGCAGCACTGGACTTGGGTTCGAATAGCTTCCACCTCGTAGTCGCTCGTATCGTTGCTGGGTCTGTACAAATTGTCCATAGGGTAAAACAGAAGGTACGTTTAGCTGATGGCCTTGTTGAGGGTTATTTGACGGAAGAAGCTATCCAGCGAGGCCTGGATACGCTAGCTGTTATCGCGGAAAGTTTGCAGGGATTTGAGCGCGAGAGCGTGAAAGTGGTAGCCACCCACACACTTCGAAAAGCCAAGAACGCACATGTATTTCTCAATCGCGCGCGCAAGGTGTTTCCCTACCCTATCGCAATCATCTCGGGGCCAGAAGAAGCGCGACTTATCTATAGCGGCGTAGCACACACGCAACATTCCGAAGGACAACGATTGATCGTTGATATCGGCGGTGGTTCAACCGAATTCGTGATTGGCGAAGGCTTTGACGCCAAATTGTGCCGTAGCCTACAAATGGGCTGCGTAAGCTACAATCAGCGTTTTTTTCCTGACGGTAAATTAACTGAGAGCGCATTCAATCGAGCAATCACTGCCGCGCAACAAGCGCTCGAGTTAATTGATATAAAGTATCGGCGGTTAGGATGGCAGCAATGCATTGGCACATCAGGAACGATCCGCACAATTCACACGCTATGCCAAGAAGGTACAGATAAAAGTCTCCCCATCACGTTAAAGCTACTGAAGAAACTTAAAGCAGAGTGTGTCGCGGCTAAACATATTGACGCCTTGAGTCTACCGGATCTATCAGAGGATCGACGCCCCGTATTTCCTGCCGGTCTAGCGGTCTTAATTGCCGCGTTTAAAAGTTTGCATATAGACAGTATGGAATATTCCGCAGCAGCATTGCGCGAAGGTGTGCTCTATCAAATGAGTGAAACACTAGAGCACAATGATATTCGTAGTCGCACAGCACAGAGTCTGGCAACACGATACGATGTTGATACCGAGCAAGCGACCTTGGTTCATGGCATGGCCTTAGCACTATTTGATGCTTGTTCAGCAACATGGAAACTAGCTGATGAATCCTTACGCAGCATGTTGGGTTGGGCTAGCTTGTTGCATGAAGTTGGGCTGCAAATAAATTCCAGAGGCATCCAACGCCACGGCGCTTACATTCTGCAAAATGTTGATATGCCCGGCTTTAACCAAGAGGAACAATTGCTGCTGTCTACGTTAGTTCGCTTCCAACGCAAAAAGATCCGCACTGAGGATATCCCTGAGTTTGACCTCTTTGATGTCAAAAAAGTGTTGCGTTTAATAGCGTTGATGCGACTTGCGGTGCTGCTTAATATAAAACGGCAAGCAGACTTTTTACCTGACATCCATATAGGTTGTGAAGGAAAAGCATTAGCTCTGCGTTTTCCCGAAGGTTGGATTGATGAGAAACCGATTTTCCAAGCTGATTTAGAGCAGGAAAAAGTGTACTTTGCAGCCTTAGGTTTGGAATTAGTGATTGATGGGTAGTGGCGCGCTCCCAGCAAGACCAAAAATGTTTGTGCATCGGTGATGTGACGACGAGGCAGCAAGGGAACCGTGACAATGAGAGAATCAAATCAAGCCCATCTACTTGAAAAACTGCTCGCTGACTTAACCGTTAATGGGTGGGAGCTAGGTCATGGTAATACTGATAAAACATCTGATTTTCATACTGTTTACTACGTCGATCCTGAATTAAAGCTGAAACGGATCGTTAAGGTAAGCAAGAATGCCTTTGTATCTCATACCAACAGTCTTTCCGGAACTATCGATGAGCTTGCGACATACATTGTTGACACCTTAGGCGCGCAGCCGTCACAACCCTGTGATGAAAAAATTTTAGCTAACTATATTCAACTGACACGTGAATATGAACAGTGGATGCACAGTTCTGAATCAGTACGTGCGCACTTACATTTCCTCATCATCCACTACAGAAAGCATGATTTGGTGCGACCTGTTGTATTTCCATCACACACGCCCATTGCAACAGTTGATGAGGTTGAAGCGATTGTGGAAGACTATCTGCGACTCGACCAGATGCGGCATCCAAGTTGGTTTTAATGCCAGTGATTCGAAGCTTAATCCAATTACTATCTATGTCTATGCCGTTTACGCCCTTGCGGAACGCTATATCGGATAACCAATACGCCGAATAACAACCATAGCAATCCCCATACTGATCCCCCACTCCCATCATTATTTGGACTTGGTGTTGGTGGTGCTGGTGTTGGTGTTGGTGTTGGATCAGGTGCAAATAAGTCACTGCCATCATCAATAATGCGTAATGACTTATCGCTACCGCCACGATCGGTTGCGGCATCACCGGTCGTATTTTCATACTGTTGCCATGCGCCTGATTGAAAATCGACTACTGTGGCCGGATTTGTATCTAAACGCTGGCCAGCAAAATCATTGGTTTCAATTTCTAGTGCTAGGCGGGTTAGTTCAGACCAGTCAAAATCACTGCCCAGCGTGAACTCAACGGTAAATGTATCCGTTCGGTAACGGGCAAAGCCATCTGTGTTTAACCATTGACCCGCTGCTGTATTAATAACCCATTCTCTGTCGGTTGTACCATTATTCCCAACCCACTTAAGACTGATATCTACGGGCTCACTCAATGAACCGAAACCAGCAACAGCGCCTTCATCGAGCCAACGCATGGGTTTATTAAATATCACATGGAGTTGATAATCGGTTTGTGCAGATAATTCACTTGACTGCAAAGTCACCAATTCGCGAACGTTACCCTTTTGCTGCCATTCCAGATCCACAAGCAAGGTCTCGCTGTGTGCATCCCAAACCTGCAAACGCTGTGCGTAGGGTACATCCGTTATTGCATACAAACCCGCCATGGTTGCGCGTGTCTTTTCCCCGCGCATGCGAGCCACCTCACTGGCGGGCAAAATAAACCCATCGTGCGATACCCCAAAACCACCATAGTCTGCGCCCGAATTTTGCGGCTCCAACTCCAATGTGTAAGCGGGTATATCATAGGTCAGCGCAAAATATTCATCGGTTGCACCAATACCTGCACCTGAAGACGAGGGGGCGTAGCTGTATTTGGCTCGTTGGGTTTGCGGATCGCGATTCGCTTGGCGCATAACGGTAGCAAGTTGGTCTAAGATCCCATTGCGCCTGATATTACTCGTGTACGGTGCAAAATACACTTGCGTGAACGAATGTACATCGGTGTAAAAACGTAACCTTGTCTCACCAGCCTCAACTGCGGCCTGCTGCAATGCCTGTGTTTCAGGTTCTGACGCGGGCCCCGCACCATGATAAACAATAGATGCAGGATCATCAGAGCTGCGTTGTGGATTAGTCCCCCAGTAAGGCGCGTTGTTACGATTTAAGTCAATTCCGTTTAAATTATCAAAATCTGTATCTAATGATGTATCAACATTGCGCATATTCTTACGCCGCATCCGGCCATCGCGCGGTGACGCTTGCGTATTAGTGACTTGGTTTGGATAGCGTTGGGTTTGTAAATAACCATCAATATTGAGTACTGGAATAACCAGTAGATTTAGGTTTTCTAACAAATATTGCGCTAAGTGCTGGTCATTTTCATTGGCTGCTAAATACTCGATGAGCGCGGTTGTCACTTCTGGAGATTGCCATTCTCTGGCGTGGATCCCACCATTGATCAGCGCACTCCCCTCAACTCCCCCATTCCTCATATCTGCATCGCCATCGCTAAGTTGGTATGCCCAAATGGGCAATCCATTTAACGTCTGCCCTACCTGTATTGGGGAGATATTTTGACTAGTAGCCGCGAGTTGTTGATGCCGTAAATGCAGGCTTTGATAGGTACGAAAACCATCGATTGGGGTAAGAGAATCAATCGGTACAGGCACTTCATACCCCAATGGAATAAGGTTTTGACCCGTTTCAGTATTGGTGTAAATCAGGGTATTCGCGAATGCGCACGATGACAAAACAGCAAAGGTAGCACAGACAATACTTCTCATCGCTCACCTCCTTGAGAGGGCAAGCGTTCTAAGAGCACTCTGCTGGGCAAATCGTACTGCTCGATTTTCTCTATTAACGCGGTACGAAAACTATTCTCCGGCATAAATTCTAAAGCAGCCACCGCTTGCCACTGCAACTCAGGGTTTTCGATAGCCTGTTCTAAATACTTTTGAGCCTGTGTATCCGTACTATGATGCCTAGCCAATAAATTCAACGCTTGTGAGCTCAGCGCAGGATTGCTTATTGCACGTCCTAGCAAGTCTACAAGTGCATAGTCATCAAAGGCCTCTACAGTCTGTTGGACAAACCGATGGGAATATTCGTCCGCTCTGCGTTGCAGAAGGGCTCGTGCGAGCGTTGAGGAACGGCCAACCAAGGCGATCCTTGCGAGTATCCGGTTGGAATCTCCAACATAAGCTAAGCCATAATTTTCAAAATGCTCGGCTACTGCGTGTGCCTCTGCACTCGTAAGACTGTCTATCCACTGCACAAGAGCATCTGATTGCTCTGCTGCAAGATTATTCAGCAGCACCGGCCAGTTAAGTTGAGCTTGCTGCCAATCCTGTTCGAGCATAGCTGTAAGGCGTTTAACACGCCATATGTATTGAGTTGCTTTGGCCTGCTTAGCTAAATTGACTACACTCATTAGCGTGTGCGGGTGATCAGGGTTAGCTACTGTCAATTCACGCGGATCGGCAAGCATAGCCTTAACCCACTCACTTTGCGCAGGAGATGCCGCCGAGCGTTTGGCTAGCTGTTCAAGCCAGCGCTGAATTTGCAAGACCTGCTGTGTCGGCTCCAATTCAGCTATTGTTGCTTGCCATGCACCTGATTGTAAGGCCGTATCCGTTGGCAGCGGCAACGTAACTCTATCTTGTAACAGCGTAAGATGATGCACTGATGTGTGTAGTGTACTAGCTTGAGCTGAATTCGCTATACACATCAGCAAGAACATGACAGCTGTTCGCATCGTTCTCTCCTTAATGCGACTAACTGTAATACTATAGACCAATACTACTGGGGTTCATGCACTTTGTGACGAGTGGGAGCTCCTATCAGCCCCAATAGGTTAGAATTCGCTCCTTGGTTATCCTTAAACGGATGACATCAGCGTTCACTGTGCAGGTTTTTTAGCGTACCGGTGGTGAAATACGACAACAAGTAATTGAAGTGTATGAATGATATTAATGCGACAAAAAAAAGGAGCTCAACGAGCTCCTTTGTATGCTGTTTAGCTATTTCTTATCAGGTCAACGATGCCTGATAAATACTTTCGATGGTAGCATCCAAAGTCGCATTGAATTCTTCATCCGTTTGAGCGTATGACACACCTTCGGTCAATGCACGTGAGAAAGAAGCAATCATGCCATTATTCTCAGTTAAGCGCTCATTGGCTTCTTCGCGGGAATAACCACCAGACAACGCCACGACTTTAAGCACATTGGGGTGCTCAACAAGCTCACGATAAAAATTGGCTTCTTCAGGCAAGGTCAGTTTCAACATCACTAATTGGTCATTGGCTAGCAGATTTAATTGCGCCAATAATTCAATTTTAAGCATGGCTTCGGCACGCGCTTTTTGTGGACTATTAATGTCCACTTCTGGTTCGATAATCGGAACCAAGCCAGCTGCCATAATCTGTTTACCCACTTCAAATTGCTGCTCGACTACCGCCTTGATACCGTCCAGGTTTGCCATCTTGATCACTGACCGCATTTTGGTACCAAAAATATCTTGCGCATTAGCTTTGGCCAACAACGCATCCAGATCCGGCATTGGCTTCATTACTTGTGCACCGTTCTCTTCATCCGCAAGGCCTTTATCGACTTTTAAAAACGGTACAACCTGTTTGTCTTGCCAGAGGTAATGCGATGACGGTTTACCTTCGATGGTTCTATCCAAGGTATTTTCAAATAAAATAGCACCAAGTATGCGGTAACCATTAAACGCTGGACTAGTAACGATACGCGTGCGCATGGCATGCACAGCCGCGAACATTTCGTCGTCATTGCTGTAGGCATCCTCATCCACTCCATAGAGCTTGAGAGCCTTCGGGGTGCTACCACCACTTTGGTCAAGTGCGGCAATAAATCCTGCGTTATTCTTCACTTTTTCAAGCATCGCCAATTGCGCTTCAGACGCCATGTGACTACTCCTTTTGTATTGCCTGTAAGGCATGTAGGGTCAAAGATTCAATCATTATTATTATTGTTATTTCGTATAGTTTATCAGTATTTTTCCGCTAAAACCGCTACTGCTGGTAGGGTTTTTCCTTCTAAAAACTCTAAAAACGCTCCGCCACCGGTAGAAATATAGGATACCTTTTCTGCAATCTGGTATTTATCTACGGCAGCCAACGTATCTCCGCCACCGGCAATAGAGAACGCGGGGCTTGCTGCAATCGCCTCGGCGAGCGCTTTTGTACCTGCGCCAAATTGATCAAATTCAAACACTCCGACTGGACCATTCCAAACAATAGTACCTGCGTTGGCCAAAATTGCGGCCAACTCTTTACTCGAGTCTGGACCTATATCAAACACCATGTCGTCAGCACTTATCTGCTCAACGGCTTTCGTTTCCGCCGCTGCAGATTCAGAAAACTCTTTCCCCGTTACCACATCAACAGGCACCGGAATATAGCCGCCGCGCTGCTCCGCCTGCTGCATTAAGCGCTGGGCTTCATCGACTAGGTCCATTTCCACTAATGATTTACCAACCTCAAAGCCCTTGGCTGCAATAAAGGTATTCGCAATCCCACCGCCAACAATCAACTGATCCACCTTATTCGCTAACGACTCAAGCACCGTCAACTTAGTCGAGACTTTTGAACCGCCGACTATAGCGACCAATGGACGCTTAGGATTCTCTAACGCCTTGCCCAGTGCATCGAGCTCCGCCGCCAACAACGGGCCCGCACAAGCATCTTTAGCAAATTTAGCAACACCGTGAGTCGACGCTTGAGCACGATGAGCAGTGCCAAATGCATCCATCACAAATACATCACACAAGGCAGCATACTGCTTGGCCAGTGCATCCTCATTTTTCTTTTCACCAGGATTGAACCGCACATTCTCCAGCACTGTGACTTCACCTACCTTCGCATCTACGCCCGATAAATAATCAGTCGCTAAGGTTACGTGCACCGGCAATGCCTCTTGCAGATACTTCACGACCGGTGCAAGCGAATATTCCGCTTCGGCTTGCCCTTCAGTTGGACGGCCTAAATGCGACATAACAATCACAGCTGCACCGGCATCGAGTGCCTTTTGGATCGTGGGTAACGAAGCACGAATCCGAGCATCAGAAGTCACCACACCATCTTTAACCGGCACATTCAAATCTTGTCTTATCAAGACGCGTTTTTGCGCAAGAGCAAAATCGTCCATGGTTTTAATGTTACTAGTGGCTTGACTCACAATGAAGCTCCTCAATTTGGGTTTGAGTTTTATGCATGACAAGCGCGGTATCCAACATACGGTTGGCAAATCCCCACTCATTGTCACACCAGACTAAGGTTTTGATTAAATGTTTATGGCTCACTCGCGTTTGCGTGCCATCAACAATGCACGAGTGCGGATCATGATTGAAATCACACGAAACCAAAGGTTCTTCGGTATAACTTAAAATCGTTTCGAGATCGCCGCGGCATGCATGCTTAATGACCTGATTGACACGTTCAATGTTCACGTTTTCATGCACGGTAACGCTTAAGTCCATCGCGGTTACATTGATCGTGGGCACACGTACTGCGATGGCTTCAAACTTACCAGCGAAAGCAGGCAATATGCGTTCAATCCCGGCCGCTAACCGCGTATCAACCGGTATTATCGATTGGCTCGCTGCACGTGTACGGCGTAAATCAGGGTGATAGGCGTCAATCACTTGCTGATCATGCATAGAAGAGTGAATGGTAGTAATCGTGCCACTTTCGACGCCAAAGGCTGCGTCTAAGGTTTGAATAACCGGCACAATACAATTGGTGGTGCAACTTCCATTCGATACTAATCGATGTTCACGCTTTAGCTCATGATGATTGATACCATAAATAATCGTAGCATCCAGATCGGGTGTTCCGGGCTGTGACAATAAGACTTGTTTAGCCCCTGCTTGCAAATGCAAATCTAGCTGTTCGCGCGAATTAAACTCGCCGGAGCATTCCAAAACAATATCAATATTCAATTCATCCCAAGGCAGCTGACTTGGATCAGCCTGATGAAATAGGCGGATGCGCTGTTCATTGACTAACAAATCGCCATTGTCGCGTCTGACCGGGTAGTGAAAACGCCCGTGCGATGTATCGTATTTGAGTAAATGTGCAATACCCTCAGGTGCAGCGAGTTCATTGATGGCAACAACCTCAATTTCACGCGTTCGGCCGGACTCATACAACGCACGCAGGACATTCCGCCCAATCCGACCAAACCCATTGATGGCAATACGTAGCACCTGAGGGACCTCGCTGCTCACTTACGCGTCAAGCGCCAATGCTGCAGCAACCACTGCGTCTACAGTAATATTAAAGTGCTTGAATAGGTCACCCGCCGGCGCTGATTCACCAAATGTATCCATGCCGATAATCGCCCCATTCAGGCCTACATATTTATACCAGCTGTCTTTACTCAACGCTTCAACCGCGACGCGTTGACTTACCTGTGGCGGTAACACGCTATCACGATAAGCTTTATCTTGCTGATCAAACACATCAGTGGAAGGCATAGAAACCACGCGAACCGCTTTACCTTGCTGGCTTAATTGCTCAGCGGCATCTACCGCCAACTGAACCTCCGAACCTGTAGCAAGCAAAATAATATCCGGCGTTTGCGCGCTATCTTTCAATACATAGCCACCACGACTGATATTATTGACTTGCTCAGGCGTGCGCGCTTGCTGCGGCATTCCTTGGCGGCTGAAAATTAACGTTGTAGGCCCATCCGTGCGTTCAATTGCGGCTTTCCAAGCGACTGCTGACTCCACTTGATCACATGGACGCCAGTTATCTAGATTCGGGGTTGAACGTAACGCAACCAATTGCTCCACAGGCTGGTGAGTTGGACCGTCTTCGCCCAAACCAATAGAATCATGGGTGTAAACGAAAATCGCGGGTTGCTTCATGATCGCTGCCATGCGCACTGCATTCCGTGCGTATTCCATAAACATCAAAAAAGTTGCGCCATAAGGCTTAAAGCCGCCGTGTAACGCGAGACCGTTCATGATAGCCGACATGGCAAACTCACGCACACCATAGTATATATAATTGCCGGATGCATCGTCCGCGGTTAACGGTTGACTGCCCTGCCAAATCGTCAGATTTGAACCGGCAAGATCGGCAGACCCACCCATGAGTTCTGGTAATAATGGACCAAATGCATTTAAGCAATTCTGCGACGATTTACGGGTAGCATCATTCGCTGGATTGGCCTGTAGTTGATTGATATACGCCGTTGACTTTTCAGCCCAGTCAGCCGGTAATTGACCGACTTGACGACGCGCGAATTCATCAGCAAGAGCAGGGTGCGCCTTGGCATAAGCATCAAATAATGCGTTCCATTCCGCCTCAGCAACCTGACCTTTTTCAAGCGCACTCCAGCCAGCATAGATTGCTTCTGGTATTTCAAATGGCGCAAATGGCCAACCTAATGCCTCGCGGGTTAGCGCAATTTCATCATCGCCGAGCGGCGCACCATGACAGGATTCTGTACCTTGCTTATTCGGCGAGCCAAAACCGATAACTGTTTTACAACAGATCAATGTGGGTTGTTGCGGATTGGCCTGCGCCGCAGCAATAGCATCAGCGATTTGCGCAGGGTCATGACCGTCAACACCAGCGATCACCTGCCAACCATATGACTTGAAGCGCGCTGGAGTATCGTCGGTAAACCAGCCCTCAACTTCACCATCAATTGAAATACCATTGTCATCCCAAAATGCAATGAGTTTACCCAAGCCCAGCGTGCCAGCTAATGAACAGGCTTCATGTGAAATGCCTTCCATCAAGCAACCATCACCCAAAAACGCGTAAGTGTAATGGTCAACAATGTCATATCCAGGTTGATTAAACTGCGCCGCTAGCGCTTTTTCGGCAATCGCCATCCCTACCGCATTGGTTATCCCTTGCCCAAGCGGGCCGGTCGTGGTTTCTACACCAGGGGCATAACCATATTCGGGGTGACCAGGCGTTTTACTGTGGAGTTGACGAAACGCTTTTAAATCATCAATCGAGACATCGTAGCCGGTTAGGTGCAGAAGCGAATACAGCAACATAGAACCGTGACCGTTCGACAGCACAAAGCGATCACGATTAGCCCAATCTGGATTCGCTGGATTATGTGATAACACATCACCCCACAGCACTTGTGCTATATCGGCCATGCCCATGGGCGCGCCTGGATGGCCTGATTTTGCCTTTTGCACGGCATCCATGCTGAGCGCTCGAATTGCATTTGCGAGTTCACGACGAGAGGGTGTATTAGACATGTCATCTCCTGATTGATCTTTTTCCAGCGCTAGGGCGTTCTGGATTGCTTGCACTGTCACCGTTTGAGGTCGGCTATTCTCACTCAGAGAGGACCTTAGTTCAACGGCTTTCGCATTGAAATTTAGCCTCGTTAAGAGGTGAAGGCCGCGGCAGGTGCCAGATTGCTTGAAAGTGTCAAGCTAAGTTAACAAATAGACTTTTAGACGTCTAGAAGTAAAGACTGGTAATTTACAATAGAGACGTTAGACTATACCCATTAAACCCATTGACTGAATGTCTGTGTTAGAGGGAGCCGCAATGGCAAAACATTTATTTACGTCGGAATCTGTCTCAGAGGGACATCCGGATAAAATCGCTGATCAAATTTCTGATGCAGTGCTCGATGCAATATTACAACAAGACCCCCACGCCCGCGTGGCCTGCGAAAGCTTTGTGAAAACTGGCATGGTATTAGTCGGCGGTGAGGTTACCACCTCGGCTTGGGTTGATATTGAAGAACTCACGCGTGAGACCGTACGCAACATTGGTTATACCCATTCAGACATGGGTTTTGATGCCGATTCTTGCGCAGTGTTAAACGCGATCGGTAAACAGTCTCCCGATATCAATCAAGGTGTAGATCGCGCCCGTCCAGAGGATCAAGGTGCGGGTGATCAAGGTTTAATGTTCGGTTATGCGAGCGACGAGACTGACGTTTTAATGCCTGCGCCAATCACTTACTCGCATCGCTTAGTGCAACGTCAAGCGGCGATGCGAAAGTCCGGTGAATTACCATGGCTACGCCCGGATGCGAAATCACAAGTCACGTTTGTGTATGAAGATGATCGTCCGGTGGGGATTGATGCTGTTGTGCTGTCAACTCAGCACTGTGACTCTGTATCAACAGCCGACCTGCGTGAAGCGGTGATGGAACACATCATCAAGCCCGTACTACCAGAGCAATGGCTGAGCAAAGAAACTCAGTTTCATATTAACCCCACGGGACGCTTTGTGATCGGGGGGCCTATGGGAGACTGCGGCTTAACTGGTCGTAAGATCATCGTTGATACCTATGGTGGTATGGCTCGCCACGGCGGTGGTGCGTTCTCGGGTAAAGATCCGTCGAAGGTCGATCGCAGTGCAGCCTATGCAGGTCGCTATGTAGCTAAGAATATTGTTGCTGCTGGTTTAGCGAAACGTTGTGAAATACAAGTGTCATATGCGATCGGAGTTGCCGAGCCAACGTCAATTAATATCGATACCTTTGGGACCGGCGTTATTGCCGACCAGGCATTAACCCAATTAGTGCGCGAGCACTTCGATTTGCGCCCGTATGGACTAATCAAAATGCTTGACCTCGAGCGCCCTATCTATCAACCAACAGCGGCGTATGGGCACTTTGGGCGAAACGAGTTCCCATGGGAGAAAACCGATAAAGCTGACGCCTTGAAAGCAGCAGCTCAGCGGTTGGCTTAAAAATAGTCAACTCTGTTTTTACCTACATTCAGATAAACAATAAAAAGCGCTCTAAAATTGAGCGCTTTATTGATCTCTGAATTAAAACTGATCGAAAGGATAATCCTTAGGAATACCACAACGGTGAATATTCTTTGCATGATTCGGCAGGGGCGGTTCTTGATAAAATGCCTTGTCAGGTTCATCTAAATAAACATCGACACCCTGACTAACCATGCGCTGATACATCCATTGTTCAAATAGCCACCCAGCGAATACACACACCGGAAAAATAGCGACATAATGCAGCGGCTCCCAATCGCGGAGAATTAAAACGATGCCTGCCAAACTGACAGTAAACACGAGTGGAGCAATCATCAAGCGAAGACAGTAACCAACCTGACCATAGGTTCGAAACATGTATAGCCGCCCTACTTGTAATACATTACGTTGATAACGTACCCCTCGATGCTTGAGGCGTTTAACGCGATCGACCATTTGCTCGGCTAGCATAACTCTACCTCTGCTGACTTACAGCGCGATAAATACTATGCTAGCGCAAACGTTGCATTTTAACACCTGTACTTTTGAGTTGCTTATTGCGCTGAAGGTTTAGCGTGATGCAGACCGAGCTTAACGGCATATTTTTTGGTGATGATATTAGCTGCAATACCACCAATTACACCCGGAGCGATCCAAAACGCCAGTTGCCATTGACCCAACTCAGCAAAGATGACGCGCCCCCCGAAAGCTAAAAATGCTGTGTAAGCGCCGATAGCAGACCCGATAATAGTACCAATATGCTCCAATACCCACTCGCCTTTCTTAAGCTGAGTCTTTAAACAATAGCGCAACAATCCATAACCCAACACGCAGCCCAAAAGTCCAAATATCGTGTGTAAGTGGCGATTGGCTAGGAATCCTGTGACAGCCAGAGCTGAGCCCGCCAACACCAATATGACGAGTGGCAATATATAATGCCAACGGCGGAGCGACTCGCGATCCTGGCGCACCTGTAAAACAGCAACCCCGTGTCGCGTAGTAACAAACGACAATAGACTCAAATACAATAAGAAGCTCCAAAATATCCTGATACTGGTGATTGCTGCTGCGGGGTCGCTCGCGTAAATGATCAGGTCTGATTTTATCGCCATGGGCGCCATCAGAACCATAATTGCCATTAGCGCTCCGCTGCCCGCTACTGCATACATTGTGTTTACGTAAAAATGCCCGTAAGTAACATGATTCAATTGGCCCTTTTTACTCAACATTGGGATCCAAAATAGGATCAATGCGGCTGTACCCGTCAGTATATGAATAACGAATAAAATTGAATGTATGCCTGACATAACTTAATTCCTCTGAATTATCTCGGATATAAGGTTACGGTCAGAGCAAGAGGCCCTGTAGTGTCAAAAGTCATTACTTTAAAGATGACTTTTGACCTATTGGGTTAGTCGGTATTTTTCGGCATACTGCAGCAAGGAATTACGGACAACAAGCATAATGAGCCGCACAGCAAAAATCCTGAGTCAAAGCATTGAGTGGTATAGCGCGTTTTTCACGTGGCTGCTAGTAAGCCTTTCTAGCCTGTACTTTATGCAGCAAAATGCGCATTTTTCGCTCACTGACTTGCTCATTGTCGCCGGCTTGTACATTAGTTTTTTTGTGGTTTGGACAGTCACCATTCGCGACCGGCCCTTCAACAAAGAACCGCATTACCGGATTGCCCTATTTGCCATCCAAGTGGTCATCATTATGGCAATTTACTATTCTGTACCTTATACCTACAACGCTATCTTTATGGTCATGGCGGGGACTGTGCTGCCCTATTTCATGAGCGTTGCACGGGCAGTATTTGTCTCGCTCTTGTTAACCATTCCGCTCTGGCTGATTTATCAATGGCATTGGCAACGCGAGGGTATGCTGATCACAGCGCTCTTGTTTTGGACATTTAATCTATTTGCCATCGTCATCATTAACGCCATGCTAAAAGCTGAAAAGGTACAGCAAGCACTGGAAGAGAAGAACCGTGAATTGCTTACCACTCAAGCTTTATTGACGGAAGCCACTAAGCAATCCGAGCGCGTTCGTATCGCACGCAATATCCATGATCTGCTCGGTCATCATTTGACAGCAATGACAATAAAACTTCAGGTTGCAAGCCGCTTAAGTGATACAGCAACCAAACAACACATCGATGAGTGCTACCAATTATCAAAACTATTATTAAGTGACGTCAGAGAAGCTGTTAGCGAGATCCGAGAGAAGTCATCGCTGGATATCGTAGCCGCAATCTCGGCTATCCAACAGGCGGTTCCACAACTGACGCTAACGCATGATATTGCCAAAGAGGTCAATATTGAAGATGTTAACCAAGCTGAAGCGATCCTGCGTTGCGTCCAAGAGTCGATCACCAATACCCTCAAGCACAGTAACGCAACCCAGTGCACTATTTCTTTACACAACTTTGCTGATCATTGGCAATTAACGATAGCCGATAACGGCACTCAGAAAAACTTAGACTTTACACTCGGTAATGGTCTAAAAGGGATCGAGGAACGGATGGCAGCCGTGGGTGGTCGAGTACATTTCAAAGCCACAGGCAGCGGGTTCATAACCACCGCGACAGTGGAGCGATAAACATGCCGCATCGAGTTCTTCTAGTTGACGATCAAGCGTTAGTGCGCTCAGGTATAAAGAGCCTGCTCAGCTTATCAGAAAGCGTTACTGTTGTTGATGAGTGCTCCGATGGACTGGCCGCTGTACAATGGCTGACGGCCGAAAACGCCCCCAATATCGATATCGTTTTAATGGATATTCGAATGCCTCAACTGGACGGCATTGGTGCATTGCAACAGCTTGTAGCGGCCGGTGTGAAGACACCAGTATTGATGCTCACGACCTTTGATGATCACCAATTGATCTTGCAAGCAGTGCATGCCGGAGCGAAAGGCTATCTGTTAAAGGATGTATCATTAGAAACCTTAATCGAGGCAATTGATGCTGTGGTTGACGGTCAATCGTATATTCAACCGGCGATAACCGAACGCTTGTTGGTGAGTATGCAGAATTCTCCGGCGCAAAATGGAACTGAGAGTCAATCTCTTATTGAACCACTCAGCATCAAAGAGCAGGAAATATTACGTTTAATGGCAGCAGGTTGCAGTAACCGTGAAATTGCTCACAGTATGCATAAGTCTGAAGGCACTATCAAAAACCAAGTATCAAGTATTCTGGCCAAACTAGGCGTCAGGGACCGCACTAGAGCGGTACTTAAAAGTATTGAGTTAGGGATTATCTAAGGCGGTACAAATTGAGTTTTCACTGTTCGAGGATGGTCCGTTTTACGCTGACCTGCGTATCTCTAGCATTGGTTTTCTCAGCTTTAAACGACTGTGTATAAAAGAAAATTATTTTATTTTGGCCTCACCACCGTGTTTATTCTCATGGTGGCGATCACCTGTACGGCTATTTCCGCCCACTTAACTAGAGAGAACATTAAACAAAGCACCATTGCGCAATCATTACTGACTGAGCACCAACAATTATCCAGTATTTCTTACCGACTATTTAAACAACTCACCGATGGTGTCATTTTTGGCCAACAAGCCAATCAGGCTAACGTGCGCAAAAAACGCTCGTTAATCGAACAATCACTGAACACTATTCGCCGCCTAGAAATACGCCAACGCGAAGCATTAGGGATCGAAGTCACGCAAGGCAGTGTTGAAGATACCGATGAACTGGAACAAATCATCGATGAAATAATTCGTCAATTTGAAACCCTCGATCTCGCTCAGAATGGAGTCCCCTTAGGCCAGCAGGAACAACTTCGCAGCTTACTTGAAGTCACTATCGACAATCAGTTTAGAGAGTCGATTAATGCGGCTGTTACCCGTCAAAGTCGGGTAGTAGCGGCAATAAACTCACGCATTGATACGCTCAACACCGCCATGGTGTGGTTTATTCTTGGACTCGGCGCACTGGCAGTTCCGCTTATCGTATATGGTTGCTATTGGCTATTTCATCAGCTTTACCAGCCGTTAGTGATATTTCGTGAAGCCACCAACCGTATTGCCGCAGGCCATTATGATCAAGCCATCTCGGTTAAAATGGATGATGAATTTGAAGCGCTTGCAATCGCTATTAATCAAATGAGTGAACGACTACATGAACATCAATCTAACGCCCAGCGCTCACAGAAAGAACTTGAGTTTGAAGTTGAACAACGCACGAAGGAACTCACTCTAGCGAATCAAAAGTTAACTAAGATTGATTCACGGCGGCGTCAGTTTATTGCCGATGTGTCACACGAGCTTCGAACGCCATTAACCATCATTCGCGGTGAAGCACAAGTCACTTTGCGTCTAAAGTCTGCATCACAAGATGATTATAAAGAGACACTAGAGGCAATCCTGGAGCAGTCCATCAGTTTGAGCCGGTTAGTGGATGATTTATTGCTGCTTACACGTGCTGAAATGAATCAGCTACACCTGGATATTCAAGCGTCACCCATTGTCGATTTACTCCAAATGGAAAGCGAAAAATGGCAGCGTGTACACGCAGACAGAGAAATCCAATTTATCAATCACTCAGAGCAGCCTGAGATCCCCGTAGCGATTGACAAACCTCGTATTCAGCAGGTTGTTGCTATCTTATTAGATAATGCCATAAAGTACTCAGCCAACGGGTCAGCGATTACGATTTCTCTCGCAGAAAATGAGGATCACGTAGAAGTGAATGTCACTGACTGCGGTACTGGGATTTCCGCCACAGAAATAGAAAACATTTTTGAACGATTTGTGCGTTTCTCGAAACATGAAGGCGGTCTTGGACTCGGTTTACCCATTGCCAAAGCGATAGTGGAAGCACACGGGGGAGTGATCAAGGTCATATCTGAAAAAGGCCAAGGCAGCGCGTTTACATTCACACTGAAGAAGGTCAAATAATGCTTATATTAGTCGCGGATGACGAGATCCCCTTAGCACGTTTCATAGCAAAAGGGCTTGTCGCTGAGGGTTTTGAATGTGCGACCGTGAACGATTTCAACCACGTTGTCGGCGCCATAAAAACACGGAAACCCAGTATCGTCGTGCTTGACCGACTGTTTGGCGATGAAGACAGTTTACAACTCCTCAATAAGATCAAGGCATTACCGTCTGCTCCAATGATTTTAATGCTAACCGCTCTCGATGAAGTCGCGCAAAGAGTTAAAGGCTTGCAACAGGGGGCAGATGATTATCTATGCAAGCCTTTCGATTTTGACGAACTACTTGCTCGGATTGAAGCGCTGAAACGAAGATTGGAGCCCGCGTCACCATCGAAACAGAACAGCTTAGTCATCGGTGGCTTGGAAATCCGGCTGGATGAGCGTATCGCTTGGTTACATGGGGAAGAACTTTACCTGACCAAACTTGAGTTTGATCTGCTGCTGTACTTAGCGCAAAACGCGGGCAAAGTGATGTCGCGTGAACGGATATTGAGTCGTGTGTGGCAAGCTTACTCTGATCCACAAACCAATATTATTGACGTTTATATTAGTAAACTTAGAAAAAAGTTGGATAGTG
Source organism: Alteromonas sp. DYW1 (assembly GCF_059752595.1). Classification (NCBI taxonomy): domain Bacteria; kingdom Pseudomonadati; phylum Pseudomonadota; class Gammaproteobacteria; order Alteromonadales; family Alteromonadaceae; genus Alteromonas; species Alteromonas sp. DYW1. The sequence goes on from NZ_CM186038.1 coordinate 2,932,098, forward strand.
AAACGGCACTCACTATCCAAACACTTCGTGGAAATGGATACCGGCTCGCACATGAGCCGGTAGAGACTTAGTTGATTGGTGACAACAAAGCAGGATTAACGACGAGGTTACGCACACCATGGGCGTGATCTTCGTTAAACACATTTCCTTCGCACCATTTTTCCACTGAGTTAATGTCTAATACAGCGGTCTCGGGACGCATGCTCCAGCTTACTTGCAAAGGAGATCCTTGTTCATTGAATGATGGTCCAGTAGTTGAACCTAAATATTCAACCGGCTTGCCTGTATTCGCTGGGATATTGGGTGCCTGCGCATAACCGTTCACCATCGCGACTTCTGCCAACTCATTAAAATCAAGCGCATTCTCATCATTCGCTAAAACGAATACTTGCCCTTCGACCCGTAAACCTGGGTTCATAGTACTATCAGCTAAGCAAGCCCCCAACGTTGGACCTGGTGCAACCTGTGCCGCACTGAAGACCCAATGCACCTCGATGGTGTCGCCACTTTGTAACGGATCACCTTTGGCGCCACAAACGTTGCCTGAAACCGGCTTCATTTGTGCATCAGACAATTGACCATCGTAAACGTAACCAGTGTTTTTACCTTTACCATCGCCATTACCGGCATAAGTCGTAAAATCACCGCCTTTATGCTCGGCGTTTTTATGAAAGTGGATGTTACACAGATTCATTTGGCTCCGGTTTGGCGCAAAACCAAATACTCGCTGATTTGTACCATACGCTTGGTCAATATCTCGTGGCGACTGCGGACCAAAGCCTTTACCTGCTGTATTTTGTGCCAAAGCTGCTCGTTGTGCTTCGACTACACTGTCATCCACATTTTTTGCCGTCGCCGTGCATGCCATCGCACCTGACATTGCGATTGCAATTACGCCCAATTTATATTTAGTTGTTACGTTTTTCATTTTGTGTTCCTCGCAATTATAAGAGCGGAAATTACCCTGCTTATCTAAACTGTATATTAACCTTTTTAGATCAGTTTTTTCCTTGCAATTACAAATTAAAAAGCAAGATTTTTCTTACCTTTTTAGAAGCGATAACCGATGCTTAAGCTATACACCCATGGATCGATTTGAATAGAGCCTACGCTTCCAGGCGTTCCATTAAGATCAAACGTTGCCTCCGTATCGATATCAATCCAACGGATAGCACCGTTAACAAACCAGCGCTCATTGATCATGTAGTCTGCGCCCAGTTGAGCAGCTAGACCAAAAGAGTTATCCAACGACAAGTTTGCAAGCCCCGCGTTAGTATTTGCACCCGAAAACTCTTCATCAAAGAAAATAGTGTAGTTAAAGCCTACCCCGACGTAAGGTTTAAAGGTTGTTTGGTTATCACCTAAGTAGTAATTCACCGTCACGGTTGGTGGTAAGTGAGTGACCTCGCCTAATAAATTTCCCGTTCCCAAGGGGTCATTTACCCCAAAATTCACATCGTGTTTAAACGGGGTCGCCGCCAACACTTCAACATTCATGTTGTCAGCAAAGAAGTACGCAATGGTTAATCCAAGTTGCGTGTTGCTATCAACACTCAAGTTAAAACCTAGATCCGTGTCATCCAAAAATACATTGGATGAGGCATCATCAGGGCTCACCGTAGCAAAGCCGCCGCGGACCACAATATCCCCATATTTAAAGGCAGACGCCGACATTGGCACCATGACAGATGCAGCAATTAGTAATGACAAGTAAGACTTTTTCATATAGCACCTTTAACAGACTAATTATTGAGTGCAGAGCTTATTGAGTTAGCCTGAAAAAGACCTTACGTAAACATTAAAATTAGATTAAAAACTAGTGCTGAATTCGTGCGAAACACCTTGCTGCAGCTGCGTACTTTAAGTAGAAGAGTTCTGTGACTTCGACAGGTTACCGTGAAATGGGATTTGGGATTTGAGATTTGAGATTTGAGATTTGAGATTTGAGATTTGAGATTTGAGATTTGAGATTTGCAAAGTAACAGTTATTTTGCCAAAAGAAACACAATGGTCAGAAAATTAACCCGTTCTGCACTGGGCTCATAAAACCTGTACTTTGCGCCTAGTTAAATCAACCCAAAAGTTAATTAGTGATGCTCGTTACCCGTTGAAAGGTTTGTTGAATGATCATAGCGTCAACACTGGCGCGATGACGTGAGCCACCATACTCAACAGTGACATCCGATTTGATCATGTCCCATTTAAGTAAGTGTACTTCTTTTAATAATGATTCTAATGGGCTAACGCGGAAGGTCATTTGACAATTAGCCGCTGCATAGAGTTTGATCAACCAAGGCTGATCCACCACCCAACCATCGCTATAAAGCGTGCTCGCACCAACAAAGGCATTGAGTGCCAAACAGACATCAATCCCGTCATTGCCATGACGCAGCAATTTGTCACGCGTAATACCATGTAAACTGGCAGCTTGCTCATCCCAGTGACACCAGTCTTCAAAGGGCTTTATTAAACGACAAAAGCGCGCACCATCATCTCGCACCACACCTAACTCAATCGGGTAGCTATCTGCGCCGAAACCACTGGCTTCTATATCAATGATGGAAGGCAAAGGATTATTACCTCACTTAGCTAAACAGTTTTCTAATGCTTCTGCGACTCTAACGGCGTTAAAAGGCTTAACAATGTAGCCTTGAACTCCTTTAGCGATCGCCGCTTTCACCGTTTCGATAGAACTATCACCAGTGACCATCACGATCTTAGCTTGCGAATAATCACTGTGTATTTCATCAATTAAATCTAGCCCACTAATGTCGGGCAGTTCGATATCCAAAAAGACCAAGTTAATGGAGACTCGAGCCAAAATCTTGAGCGCTTCAGCTGTTGTCGATGCCTGAAAAATCTCAATCTCTTCTTCTCGCTCTTTTTCTCGCGCGGTACTGAGGATCAAGCTCCGCAGCAACTCTCTAGTGGTAGCGATATCGTCTACGATCAATATGTTATGTGCGCTCATTCACTAGCTCCTTGATGATTGTGTTTAGACTCTCAAGCGCCATGCGGGTATCACGATTTAACTGATAGGCCTTAGCGGACGCTGCAGTCAAATCGGTAAATTTGAAATTACCACAAAGACCTTTTAACTGATGAAGTTCAGAGGCTAACTGCTGTTCTATTTCGGAGTCACACGCCTTTTGGATAGTTTCACTGTATTGCCCCAACGATGCAAGAAACAGAGATTCTAATTCTTGCCGCTTATCATCACTTAACTGCAAACCAGCTTTATTATTAGAGTCATTAGAGCTTAGAAAACGTGAAATCACGCGCGCAAACTCCAGTTTTTTTATCGGTTTCTGGATCGCTTCATTAAAGCCCTGCAGTTTTAAACCGTCAAAATCTTGCTTCAACACATGAGCGGTAATAGCAACAATTGGTTTACTATATCCAAGTTGGCGCAACATCTGTGTCGCTTGGATGCCATCCAACACGGGCATCTGAATGTCCATTAGAATAAGATCAAAGTCATCCGACAATGCCATACTCACACCTTCTTCACCATTATGTGCAATCGCTATTTGCACATCCAGTGATACGAGCATGTGCTTTATCAATAACTGATTAATGGCATTGTCTTCAACGACCAAAATCTTCCCTGTGACTCCTTTTAATAATGAAGGTATCGATTCTTCAGCGGCAAACTCTGTTTGAACAAACACCGCAGACACCGGAAAACGAAATTCAATTGCGTAATTGGCGCGGGGAATGCTTTTCACTGCTACAGAGCCCCCCAGCATAGCGGCATAGCCGCGCGCAATATCCATTCCGAGGGCTAACGCTTGATTATTTTGCTCTAGATGTGGCTCGTCCGCAGCGGTAGTAGCGTGCGAACCTAGCGTCGCGCAACGCGCACCACGCTCATTGACCATTAGCAAAACACTAATAGCTGACGAAGCCTGTGCATATGCCACTTCTATTGCAAGGTCACTGTCTTTCGTTTGTTGCAGCAGATTGAGCAGCAGTTTAGTCACCACGCGTTTGACAAAACGCTCATCCGCAACAATGTCTTTTGGCAAATCAGACGCGTAATGCAAATGAACTTCGCTACCACGAGTAACGGCTTCTGACTCAACATTAAACAATACGTGAGATAGAGCATTTTCCAAATTAAACCTTTCAGCAACCAACTGACTATCCCTATCATCCGCGGCTTCATCTAAAAGTTCTTCAAAAATATCCACTAAATGCAAACTATTCTGCAGGATCATCTTGGCTGCTATTTGAGCATTTTCACTGGTAGAACTCTCAGCCTTGAGACTCTCTGCGAATCCTACGACGGCGTTTAGTGGTGTCTTAAGTTCGTGACTGATATTGGCGATAAATTCAGTTTTCACTCGATAGGCGGCGAGTGCCTCATTTTTTAGCCGCAACGCTTCAGCAGTGCGCTCTTCGACTTTTTTTTCAAGCGAAAGATGCAGCGCTTCTAACGCACTGTTCTTCTCATATAATTCGCGCGATTTTTGTTCCAGCAATTGCTCGGCATGCCTGCGCGCCGTCCGTTCCCGCTCAAACTTGGCGGCTGATACTTGTCGCTGCTCGGTCATTTATGTTGTGGCTGTTGGTTGTTCTGAAATCATAAAACAAACGCGTGTTTTATCCTCGGCGGGCTCTGGTTGCATATCAATTCGAAGAGTTTGTCCGTAATGCTTTGCCGTTGCCTCCAATAGTCCCAACGCTAACATGGAGAAATCACGTGCTGATTCATAGGTTAGCTTTAGCTGCTGTTCTGATTGTTGCTCATAGGAGAATTTAGGTAACTCCGCGTCTGGATAAAGCTTGTGAACTTCTTTATGGATATGATTATCAATGGTCTTGAAAAATTCGATAGCGCTGTTGCATTGATAGAAAAACGCAGGAAATTTTGCCAGAAACGCCTGCGCTAAATGGTGACCAAAGGCTTTCACCAAATCTGGCACAGGAGTATCTACCTTGTTACTTAACGCAGCAACTAATACTAAGATTTCATTGTGATCATACGTTCCCACAGTTGTGTAGGCCCCTCCAGAGGGCAGTTGCTCTGCACATTCGTCGATCAGCGTATCTAACATTTCCTCGCCAAATTCAGACTCTACCATTTGGGTAAACTCGTCAAACACGATCCCCTTCATACCACCACCACTAGATTAACAACGTTAATTACACGAAACGCATTTCTTTGTTCGCTCAACTTTATCATCAAGTGAAGCGGATTTTGCTGAACTGCGCCAGTACTTTTTATTTGTGTATACTTACACAACAAATTTAGCTTGCTTCCAATTTCTGTGCCATTGATTACAAAAGGAGGTTACGTGCCAATACATCCTAAAGATGATCCCGCGATTAAACGTTTGTTAAATCGAATGCCGGAAAATATCGCAGCAAGCTTTTCCACAGAGCAACTAATTGGTCTGCAAGAAGCCGTTGGAACAAGGGGCGGAAAAGTACATGGCATTGACTTTCGAACCACGTTTCGCTTGCCTTTCTTGCCGTTTAGTTACTATTTGGTATTTTTAGTCGGGCGCAATAAACGCGCGCTCTCCGAAAAGGAAAAAGGCATTGCCATTTTAGTGTTTCTGCTCTGTTTGGCTCTGGTTTCAACCTCTCTGGTCATCCTTTTACTATTGCTTTTGTATCTGCTTAAATCTGCGCTAGGTATTAATCTTTTTGACGAGTATTCATTAGGAATTTGGGATTGGTTTAGTGACGATTAAGCGCAAAATTTGCTTATCTTTATGTGTTCAACAGACGTTATTTGCAAACTGTATTGCAGATTGAAAATATTCTTTTTCAAAACGCAAACTTCACCCTCACACAATCAACCAATCACAAAGATAACCTTTTAAAAACATAAAGATACAGTGCAAAAGCATTGTTGGCACACGAATCGCTTTTAGTTTCCTATTCACAGCTTTTGGAGCTTACAAATGGGAAATATAACTCCGTTTAATAGTGCTTATATGCAGTCTAGCCAACGCTATCTCGATATTATCTTAGCGGCTCTGTGGCTCTTCGCGTTGCTCCCCATCATGATTGTTAACGCACTACTAGCAATTGTCACTCATAAACCGGTATTTACGTTGACAGAGCGTGAGGACGCGCTTGGCAGAACTGTGGTTTTGCACGGATTCAGTGTAGGTTACGCTAAATCGAGTGCCGTTTGTTTTGATGTGTTAGTTGGCCAAGTATCGTTTTGTGGGATCCCATTGCAGAACGATTCATCGGTCACCGAATGGTTGCGCAGCCAGCGATGCCATGCGCTTAAACCAGGCTTGGTCAGTCTTGTGGATGTGCACAAACAAACAGGCGTGAGCTTCACCTCTGCAGTGTCACTCGTTGAACAGCAATTAAGTATGGGCGTTACAGCGCGATTAGGTTTGATATTTAAATACGTGTTCTGTCGTACGTTTTTCACTAAGCCCCTCACAACAGCTGATAGTTCAATTGAGTTATTTGGTTTGCGCATCTTCAATCAATCGATGCAAACTGCCGTTGACTTAATTATGGCTCCACGTCAAACAGTGGAAAAAGCAAATACTTATTGCTTTGTTAATGCGCACTCGATTAATCAAATGGCGCGCTCACCAGCATTATCCAAAGCATTAAAAAGTACGAATGCACTGTTTGCTGACGGCAGTGGTATGCGTCTAGCGGCGCAAAAGGCCAAAAAATGCTTGCACGACAACATTAACGGTACCGATATGCTACCGCTGTTATGTGCTCAAGCAGAGCGACTGCAAAAACGTATCTTCTTGGTCGGTGCAAAGCCGGGTGTCGCCGCCAAAGCTGCAGAAAATTTAGTATCGAAGTTCCCGAAACTACAGATCGCCGGCATACAGCACGGCTACTTTGATAATGCAGAAACACAAAACATTATTGACCAAATAAACAGCAGTAACGCCGATATTGTCCTCGTCGCCTTTGGATCGCCAATGCAAGAGGCTTGGATTGCCAAATACGCCCAATTCTTAACGTGTGATGCCCTAATTGCCGTCGGTGGACTATTCGATTTTTACTCAGGAAAAATTGCCCGAGCGCCTATAGCCATGCGTCAAATGGGCCTTGAATGGATCTGGCGATTAATGCAAGAGCCAAAGACAAAGTTTACTCGCTACGTACTGGGTACGCCCGAATTTTTAATGCGTATTTTCTTCACTCAACAAGTTTTTAAAGGAGTCTGATCATGACCTCTATGACTTTACCTACAAACAACGCAAAATATAAAGCCGTTAAGCAACGCGTGGATTTCGCTCATAAAGGGATCCCGGTAGCTCTACAAAAAACCGCTGCAGCGCTAGCTTTGCTAGTTCTTTCCCCCATAATCATCGTTGCAGCACTGTGCATCAAATTAGAGAGTCGTGGACCCATCTTCTTCTCGCAAGTACGTATAGGAGAATTTGGACGGCATTTTCGTTGCTATAAGTTACGTTCAATGTATTTGAAAACCGACCCGAAATTCAAAGAACCCGATCCCACACAAAGTGATCGCGACGGGATTTGCAAGAAATACATTAACGATCCACGGATCACGCGTGTAGGACGTTTTATTCGCAAATACTCTATCGATGAATTACCACAATTGTGGAATGTCGTCACCGGCGACATGGCGATGATTGGACCTCGTCCACCGTTAGATATTGAGTATTGTGCCTACAATCGTGACATCATGCCGCGTATGTTTTGCAAGCCAGGTATTACTGGATTATGGCAAGTGAATGGTCGTGCCGATACCAATTTTGATGAACAAATATGGTTAGACAAGCATTACGTCAACGCACAATCCATAATCATGGATATTGGCATTTTGCTGTCTACTATTCCTGCGGTGTTAAAAGCCAAGGGCGCTTATTAAGCGAATCCACGCCTACCTTACGCTATAAGGTGGGCGTTTTAATATAATCTTGTCTTTTTGCATTTTTCAAACTGCAAAAAAAACGCCCTCGCATTCTGCAAAAAAACTTAGAAAAAATAAAATAAAACAAATAATTTCAACGACTTAAAAGTTGGCCTGGTTACTGCGTAATAGATATCAAATAGCTTAGTGGGATCAACTATCATGAGTCACATCATATTACGCCAAACACTGACTGCGATGCTTGCAGGGCTACTCATTGGCTGCACACAAACGCATGGTTTACATGAGGTTGAGAGTGCATCGGGTAGTTTCTTTGGTGGCACACACAATCAAGGTACAGCGGTGCCGCATGAGCAACCTGCACAAGCTATTTTTGCTGCTGAAATAGATTGTCTTGAGCGTCAGCATTTCGCTGCACCACTGCATTATCGTGTTGATAAAACCTTAAAAACCGTAGATTCTCATTTAGCGTCACCGCAGCACATCGCTGATCATAAGTTCGGGCTACCATTAAGCCCTGGCGACTTGGTAGAAGTTGTGATTGAAAATGGTGATGGTTTCAACGGTCGCTACGTGCTCGATCCGAATGGTTATATTAATTTACCTATATTACGCCCAATCTATGCCGCAGGTAAGCCTGCGGTTAGTGTTGCTCAAGAGATTGAGCTAGCGCTAATTAAAAATGAAATTTTTCAACCCGCGACAGCCATTGTATCGGTGCAAATTATGAACCTCGCTGGTATTGAAGTCAGTGTGGCCGGTGCGGTATTTCAACCGGGCCGGGTGCTGATCAACAGCAAAAACCCGAATAATTTACTCGATGAGCAAATTGCGGCATACGGCGACTTTTCCGATAAACGCCTGCTCTCTGAAGCGATTCGGGCTGCATCGGGCGCACGCCCCGATGCAAAAGTTGACCAAATCATTTTGATCCGAAATGGTTGGCAAGTTGAGGTAGACCTTACCGGAATTCTGACTGGAAACCCGGTAAGAGATATTCCCTTAATTGCCGGAGACCACGTTATTGTGCCAAGTACAGGGTGCTTTCAACGCCATTTGGTTCGTCCCAGTCAAATTACCCCAAAAGGCTTCCGAGTTTATATGTCCAACTTAATTGATTCCGCCGGCGGCAATGCCGCAGCATCGGTGGGACGCTACTCAACTAACCTAACGTATGGCTCGCGCTTACTACAAGCGGCAATCTCGGCTAACTGTGTTGGCGGCAAAGCCTGGACCAACGCGCCACGTAGCGTTATGTTAGCGAGCACGCACCCAATTACAGGTGAAATTCAAGTGGTTGAACGCTCGGTTGAGCAGTTGGTGCGGTTCGCAACTCGTGACGATATGAATCCTTACTTAATGCCGGATGATGCCGTTGCCTGCTATGACTCAAATGTGACCAATCTGCGCGATATTGCTGGCACCTTGTACGACATTCTGAAACCCATTGCGTTGTTTTAAGGAGGCATTATGCGTTATCCACTCGTTGTGCCCACGCGATGGGACCAGTTCAGAAGCGCGGTTTACCGCATCTTGAAATGGCCCTACTTTGTGACGGGTTTGGTGAGCTATCTGTTCATCGGTGCCTTGGTAACGTTGTACCTTATGAAGTCACCGACCTTTAAAAGTGAAATGGATTTGGTACTACCTGGTACAGGTTCGAGTAGCAACGTCAGCCTTGATGAGGTGGGTCAGGTTGTTTCACAGACAACAACGCCCTTCGGCGCTGGCGGATTTAACCCGCGTGTTAACTACAAAGAGATGTTAACCAGCCGAGGCGTGTTAGAACGAGCGGCAAACAAACTCACCCTGGCTCCGCATCAATTTGGCATGCCTAAAGTAAAACTCACGGAGCAAACGTCGATCATATCGATCACCGTGCAAGGCGGCAGTCCCGACCAGGCCAGCAATAAAGCATGGGCGTTGTACGAGTCGCTGCAAGAAGAACTCGATGTGCTGCGGGCCGACGAAGTATCACGGCGTGACGCTAGTATTAAAAACGTACTGCAAGGCTATCGCGAGCAAACCAATACAGCCCGCGCTAATATCGTTGAGTTTCAACAACGGGCTTTGTTGGTCTCGAGTGATCAAATGGAGCAAGCCATAGCCACTTTGTCACAGATAAAAAGTAAAAAAATCGACGCTGTCGCCAGTGCTTCAGAAATTGATGATTATATTCAACAACTCAGCTTCACCTTGCAGGTAACGCCCAAAATGGCGGGTAAGGCATTGGCGATGAAATCGGATCCCGAATTCAGTGGCTTTTATCAAGAGCTTGCGTTGAGTAGCAGTACATTATCTGATTTCAGCTCCAAATGGGGCAATAAGCACCCCAAGGTTATTGCTGCACAAAAGCGTGTTGAACTTGCCCGAACTTCACTGGTTGAGCGCGGCATGCTGTTAACGGGTGTGGATGCATTGAATGAGTTTATGGCATTAAATTTGGAAAATAATCCCAAACGGGCTGAGCTCTTCGCTGATTTGATTAACGCTAATGCTAAAAAACAAGGCATGGACGCGTTAATTGAAGATTTAAGTATTGCGATTTCAGTTCTTGAGGAAGAACTCAAACTTTACTCTAGAGAAGTCGCGGAACTTGATCGCTTAGAGCGAGAATTTGATATGGCTGAAGCAATATACACATCAGCAGCCGCACGCCTTGAGGCAGGTAAATCAGATGTTTTTGCTTCATATCCCGTAGTACAGCTGTTAACCACTCCCTCAACACCAGTCAAGCAAATCAGTCCTAACCCTGTCATTGCAATTGCGGCAGGTCTAGCGGGCGTCTTTTTTATCACCTTTGGATTAATTGTCACATGGCAACGCAGCAATATAGTCAATCTACTCTTGAAGAGAAGCTAATTTGGCTAGGCCTGGCCGGCACCTATCCAATCTACCTTTTTGGTAGCTTGTATTTGGTGGGCTCATTACTGGGCTGGTTGGTATTTGGTGTAATGATGTTACGTTGGTTCGTGCATGGCAAACCGCGCAAAACGATTACGCCACTGATGGTATGGATGTGGATTGTGGCAATGGCAGTCATGTTAATTGTGCTATGGATAGGCCATGCAAACTGGTCATTAGGGACGGGTAAAACCATCAAATCCACCATCGGATGGGCCAAAGGCTGGGCACTCATCGCCCTATTTATTTTTCTTGGCGCCTGCATGCCCCTTAACCCTAAATTGATCGCGCGTGGGGTGTGTATTGTTGGCATGCATACGCTGATTTTTGCAGGTCTGACACTACTCACTTATATACTTCGTATCCCTGGCGAGCTCTATGTTTCACCACTCAAAGCCATCGGGGGCCCGGGCTTGAGTGTATTCACAGTATCGCTCTATGGCTTAAACCCTGAAACCGGCGCTGGTCGCTGGCAGTTTTTTGGTCCATGGGCACCCGCAGCCGGGTTCTTGGGTTGTCTTTTTTTCGTGATCAGCCAACTAGAAGAAGATAAAAAATGGCGCTGGTTTGGTATCGCAGGTGCGGCCATGATGTGTCTTTTGTCTCAATCTCGAGCAGGTCTGGTTATCTTTGTGATGCTATGGCCACTGTTAATATTCGGTCGTAAACTGCAAGAGCCGTGGATATTGCTAACTCTCGGGATTGGAGTCCCTGCCTTATTGATCCTCGGACAACCCGTATTTGAGTGGGTAATGGATTCTTATCAACAAGTTAAGGAGGCCCGTCCCGACTCAACGCGAGTGCGCACTGCTCTGGCTAATATTGCTATGCAACGCTGGGAAAGTGAAGCTTATTGGTTTGGCCATGGCGTCGTAGAATCGGGGGGGAAAATAGTTGAAGAAATGGCCATTGGTTCACACCACAGCTGGTATGGGCTACTTTTTATCAAGGGACTTGTAGGATTGTATGCTCTTGCAGTGCCACTGGGAGTTACAATCATCTATTTGTTTTGGCACTCCCAGTCCAGTCGCCTTGCCCACATAGCGCTGTGTTTAACGATTGTTATGGTGTGCTACAGCTTCTTCGAAAACTTGGAGATTCTGGCGTACATTTTTTGGCCGGCTTTAATCCTCATCGGTATGGCGTTAAATCCAATAAAAACCCAACGCTGGTAAATCATCCATGCTCTTGCAATTTGCATATTGGTACATCGCAAATTGCAAAAGCCAACGTCTAAATATTCATATTTCATTACATTTCAATAGCTTACAAGTTGGCCTGATACCTGCTGAACCAGATTATCGGGTTTAACAGGTTGTCATTATGATAAAACAATACGATGCCTACGTGGTGGGCTATTATGGGATGAAGAATAGCGGTGATGATGCGCTTTTGGCCGCCACACTGCTTGGCAGTCAGCGCTTTCTGGGCGCCTCTAATACGTTGGTATCAAACGCAGGGACATTGTCAGAACAGCGCTTTGGTTTTCGGCCTACCAATCTTAAGCAAGTCCAATCCTTCAGTGGTCAGAATCGGTTAATCCATTATAGTAATGCAGCGCGCTGCCGCAGGGTGATTTTCGGTGGGGGGTCGGTTCTGCATAGTGAACACGATATCAATATCAAGCGCGCTATGATGTATTTATCAGGCTCGCAAAAAGCACTTGCCTTGGGCGTTGGCATTGAGCCTTTTAAAACAACTGCTGCACAAGCTGCCTGCCAAAAATTTCTTAACCAATGTGGCTTGGTGGCAGTGCGCGATGACGATAGCTACAAGCTCGCCAAAACTATTGCACCGCGTGCCAATATCATCCGAAGCTTTGATTTAGCACCACTACTCATTACCCATCCAGACTATAAGCCAAACCAAGGTCAGCGCCGTGGGATCGTAATCAACGTTTGCCCTGCGCCAACAGATGCGTATGGAAGTACCGATTCTCATGCCGAACAAGAGCGGTTAAATCAATTAGCTGACATCATCAATCAGGTTTGGCAATTATCCGCAGAACCGATTTATCTGATGCAATTTAACGGTCACGATACGTTAGGTGATATACAAGTTTCACAACAGTTACAGCGACTGCTGCATAAGCAAGTGCCTGTGCACGTGATACCATACCATCCTGATCCCATCGCAGTTCTCAATACGATCAGTCAATTCAAGTTAATGGTAGGTATGCGGTTGCACGCCAACATATTCGCATTTTTAACCGAAACCCCCTCGATTAATTTGAGCTATCACCCGAAATCATTTGCGTGGGCTGAACAAATCGGCTTATCCCCAGATTACGTTTTCGATGCCCATCAAATTGATCGCGCACGACTTTATAACGCTGTGATGAATGCCTTATCCACTGGGCAGCTAGGTACTACCTTCAGCCATCACCAAGCACTCGAGCAAACTATGAAAAATTGGAGCATGTACTATGAACGCCATACAAATTTCGGTTGTCATCCCGCTTTTCAATAAAGAAAAACACATTGCTGAAACAATTCAAAGTGTGATTGACCAGCATTACCCAGTTTCTGAAATTATCGTTGTTGATGATGGGTCAACCGACAACGGCGCTGCATGGGTAGAAGCTTGTGATATCCACAACGTGCGTCTAATCAAGCAACAAAATCAAGGTGTATCAGTTGCACGTAATACTGGAATTGCTGCGGCAAAATTTCCCTATATCGCATTTTTGGATGCCGACGATCAATGGTTACCTTTTTTTACCGAGGAAATGATGCACTTGGTGCAACGCTTTCCTGACGCGAGTGCATATGCAAGCCGGTATCAATGTGTTGAGCCCGGCAATATCTATGTTGATGCCAAAATTCACTTAGATACCATTGACCCATATGGCATGAAGGTTGACAATTATTTTGAATTAGCGTCCAAGGGTGACCTCCCATTTATGACCTCATCAACGATGGTCAAAAAGTCAGTCTTGGATGAAATCGGAGGCTTTCCCGTCGGTGAAAAAATGGGCGAGGACCAAGACCTTTTTGCTCGCCTTGCGCTCCATGGGTATATCGCATACTGCCCCAATATTAATTTACTTTATCATCGCGATACGCAAAACCGTGCGTGCGACAATAATATCCCCGATCAGGAATGCGGGTTTAGCCACCGTTTACACACGCTAGCTCAAACAGCCAATGTTAATAAGCATTTGTGCCGTCAAATCTTGCGCTATACCGCTGCTCATCTCTGTCACCTAGCCAAACAAAACCTGCGGCATCAACAGCCTCAAGTGGCGCTGCGCTTGCTGCTGGATAAACGTTGTCTGCGTAAACCAAAACACTTCTTCGTTTTTACTGTTTGGGCGCTGCTCCAGCAACTTTACTTATTGGTGATAAAACGACCTAGAAATTCAAAAAACGCTTCAAGTTCACAGCCAGTTAGGAGTTAATCATGAAAATTAATGCCATTTGTATCCTTAAAAATGAAGCCGACATCATCGAAGAAACACTCCTAAATGCCATGAAGTACTGTCATCGGATATACCTATTCGACAATGGTTCAACGGATGGCACGTGGGAAACCATCTGTGCTATGGCTGGACGATTCAAACAAATCGAAATCGCCTATCACAGTGATGAGCCGTTCAGTAACCAATTACGTAATCGTGTGTATAATCGCTATCATCAGCAATATAGCAGTGATGATTGGTGGTATATTCTGGATGCTGATGAGATGCTTTCTGAATCGCCAGTCCCGCTTTTATCTCAAGCTGCTGAAGCGAAAAAAACCTGTGTTAAATCATGGTTTGCGCAATTCTACTTTACCGAAATCGATTTGGGCAACGCAGATACAGAAGATTACACTCAACCGATAGCCCTGCGCCGACAACATTACCGGATCAACTGGAAGGAATGGCGTTTCTTTAAGAACGATCCCTCTAAAAAGTGGCCCGAGGGCACATCTGCGCGGGTCCCCCCCTTCTCTAACAAGGTATATAAGGAGGCGACGATTATTCGCCACTACCCGCACCGCACTTTAAAGCAGTTAGAAAAGCGAAATCAGATCCGGTTTGGTGATCCCGCTAATTTTGTGCATGTCACAGCCAAACAGCGAGTTGCGAGTTGGGTGAAACCAGCGAAAACCTTATTCGTATACAATAACGACAATCAGTATCACTTACCTTGGCAGGATAAGTTAGGCTATCAACTCAAAGAAATTAAGTTCTTTTGTCAGTGGCGCTGGCAAAATGTGAAAGCACTTATCAACATCGCTATACAAGGGCTTGGGGGCAATCACAAAGCCACTTCATGAGACTCTAACTAAGTACGGTAAGGCCAGCTTTCGCTGGCCTTTTTATTGCCTGTAAACCTGTCCAACGAATAAGCTAACTGTTCAATTTATTGAGTTACGTGTTAAAGCGGATTCTGCACAACAATGAGAATTATCCATAAACCAATACAAGAGACGTGGCCTATGGATATGACATGTATTGATATGATTTAGTTGATAACCATTGAGATCAGGGATAGAGAATAAGCAGTAAAAGGGATGATGGCATTAACTTCATTCGTCTCGCACCAAGGCCTGACGAGTGCTCTTAACTAGTTCTCACCCCATAAGACGTGAGCACACTCAAGGTCAAGCTACCCCAATCTGCAGCATACGACAAGCTATTAACTATGCATTTAGTTTCATTTGTTACAACCAGTGCGTGTGATAAACAGGATGCTCACCGAGGTTTACGACAAAGGGGGTTTCGGTAGGAAAATATCATGTAAGATAAATAGGCCCAATACGTGCTCTTCGTCAATGACGAGCACACATTGGGCAGAGGCTAGCAATTCCGCCAATAAATTTTATAGTGACATGCGACAGCGCCCTAGCACTAACATCGCACTTCTTTCCAAAGCGCTGTAAACTCGTGCAGGTAACCAAGCAAGAACTGCACACATAAGACTAAAGAATGTTTTTTTAGGCTCTTCAAGAATCATTCGAGGCGAACTTACTAAGGCCTCAAACATCATTTTGCAAGCGCTCTTTGGATTTCTCGATTGCACAGCTCGACGCGATAAGTACCGCAGCTGATAAGCATTTGCTAAGTCAAACCAGCGCGCAAAGAAACTTTCATTGCCCACATAGTTCTTCGCAACGGCCATGCGCCAGCTTTGATACTGTTTAGACAAATTCGCCGATAAACCAGAAGCATTCACTCGATAGAGAGTTAAGGGCTGAGGAATACCTTCAAATTG
Source organism: Alteromonas sp. DYW1 (assembly GCF_059752595.1). Lineage (NCBI taxonomy): Bacteria > Pseudomonadati > Pseudomonadota > Gammaproteobacteria > Alteromonadales > Alteromonadaceae > Alteromonas > Alteromonas sp. DYW1. The sequence goes on from NZ_CM186038.1 coordinate 2,948,046, forward strand.
CCAAAAAGAATTTAACGCCAGTCTCAACCAACACTCGATATCTTCAGACTGTCGAAACGTTTCATCAAAATACTGTCGCCGAGAGGGTTCTAAGGACGTCGAGAAAGCAATAGACTCCAGCGCTTCTTTACGGATCACAGGCGCGGAACCATTGCCTATCGGATTTCGACAAAATATGTGTTTGCGGGTAATACCGGTTAGTTTTGGATATTGGCCAATGCCCAGCCGCTCTCCCTGCTCATCAATAAATAAAGATGGGCAATAGCTTACGCCAACGTTAGGGCTATTATGCAAGTGTGCAACGTGCAGTGCTAGCTTGTCTTCGAGCCAAATATCGTCGGCATCGAGCAGGGCGACATACTCTCCACGAGCAGCCGCAATACCCGTATTCCGGGCACCAGCTAAACCCCGATTGGCCTGACGGATCAAACGGATGCGAGGATCAGTCAAAGACTCTACATATGCTACTGTTCCATCGTTACCGCCATCATCAACACAGATAACCTCAAAGTTTTCTAACGTTTGGTTTAGCACTGACATTAATGAGAACTTAATATATTTTTCAACGTTGTACATGGGTACTATGACCGACACGATTGGATTATTTGACATTATTTAAACCTCGCGAAAATTCGTTGGTTTATGAACCCACCAACGAGAATGGTATTGAAAAGGTATTTACTTAGATAGAAAGTGGCGGCAAACGCCGTGCCGAGCAAAACGGCCTGTGACATTTGCAGTGCATCTGTAGGCCAAAAAATGATAATAGTGGTGACTGTCACACCGCTAAAAACTAACTGCTCCTGTAGTTCCTTGGAGAATAACCCTGAGGCTCGCAGTGCCAGGCAGCGAATATCAAAGACCAAGCTACCTACTGATGCGACACACAAAATCGTTACCATGGGAATGCTTGCAGCCCACTCTTCACCAAATAACAATGGCACATAGAGCGGGGCACTCATTCCCTGCAAAAGTAAAACTCCCGCCATTGAAACGGTCATGATTAATATCTGGCGGCGGGCTATATGCTGCTTTTCGTCACGATGCAGAGCGCACACATGCGGATACAATGCGTTAGAAAACGCATTGATCAATGATTGACTGAGACCAACACTAACCGACTTAGCAAATGCATAAAGTCCAAACACTTCGGGTAGCAATAACTTGCCAGCAATAAACAGGTCTGCATGCCCTTTTAGCGACCGTGAAAATTCGGTAAAAAACAAGGTTGAAGAAGTTCGAAATAAACGACTAAACACCGCTATCTCGAAAGCGGTACCGTAGGATTTAACTGGAGCAAACCAAAAGCCGACAGTCCAGAGAAGCACGCCAAAGTATTTTGTGATTAGTACTGAATACATGCCGTAATCAAGAAACAGGCAAAGTGCTAATACAAGATTTTCAAAAGTTAAGCAGGCCCCATTCCAGAGGCTAAAGTAACGCATGTTATTTTGGCGTTGGATCAAAAATACATTGCTACTCGTAAGTGGGTAAAATAAATACACTGGGGCCAAGCATTGCAATAGAAAGGCGACGTCATCTGACTGATAAAACTCACCGATAGCCAGCGCTAATATGAATTGGAGCAGCGCAAGTAAAGTACAAATTATCCACTGCAGCCCTGCTCCATTCTTGGTAAACGACGCCAAATCCGCATCAGAACATTGGATAACTTGTGACCCAGGACCGCATTTAAGCGTGATCCTGAAAAGGTCGTGGCATGCCATTGTCAGCATTACCACTCCATAGATCACGGTATCCAAAAAAGCCGCCAAAGCGAGCACAGTTAAAATTCTGGCGACTTTCCCAGTGAGCTCCGTTCCCAATAACCAAGCCGTGTTTGTTAATAACGGTTGACGTAGCAGTTTGATAATTCTTTGCGCATAACTGTCTCGCATGCCATCACCACATTTAAATTCCTGTGGTAGTGACTATCCAATTATCATTCCAACTAAATAAAAAATTTTAACCCATTGTTTTAAATGAATTTTATCAATATCTTCGATATGCTATTTGCAATTTGCAAACACGTACTGTGCAAACTGCAACAAGGCAATATTCACCAAGTTTGCATTTTTCGGTATAACGTTGAAGGGCTTACGCCGAGCGCTGTCGCGGCCTTTACCACATTATCATGGTAGTAAGTCAAAGCATGCTCAATGGCGCGCCGCTCAACCGTGGCGAGAGTTTCAATCGCTGTCGTTGAGTAACGGTCAGCATTATTCTCGGTTGGCGTCGCCACTATCTCTTCAGCGGGCTCTTGAGGTTGGGTGTTAGGAGTAGTCATTTTGGTCGCTACACTCAGCTCCCTGATATCATGATTTGACAACCCTAATTGGTTTCCAATGATGTCACTGTTGAGCAAAGGGCCATCAGACATTATGACACAGCCATGAATTGCGTTTTGCAGTTGTCTAACGTTTCCTGGCCATGCAAATGCCTTGAGCAACGCTTCTGCGTCACTTGAGAAGCCAACAAACTCCTTTTCTTCCAAAGCGGCGAAGCGACGTAAAAAGTGCACCGCTATTTGCATTATGTCATCTTCACGTTCACGGAGCGGGGGTAATTCGATGGCAATAACATTCAAGCGATAGTATAAGTCTTCACGTAACTTGTTTTCTCTAATTGCCTGCATCGGATCGCGATTTGTTGCACAAATAAAACGAACATCGACTTTTTCTTCCTTGCTAGCTCCTACGCGTTTAAATGTTCCGGTCTGAATAAAACGCAAAATTTTAGCCTGCAAACTAATGTCCATTTCACCCAGCTCATCTAGAAACAATGTTCCCTCATGAGCCATCGTTGCAGCGCCGTCGCGATTGGAAACCGCACCTGAGAATGCCCCCTTTACATGCCCAAAAATTTCAGACTCCATTAGTTCAGCAGGTATAGCAGCACAGTTCAGTGCGATAAACGGATCATTCTTACGCTTTGAATAATTATGTATTGCGGTTGCAGCAACTTCTTTACCTGTGCCACTTTCACCGGTAATAAAGACCGATGCCGTGCTGGGGGCACACTTTTCAATGGCGTTATACACAAATTGCATTGCAATAGAGTCTCCAACAAAGCCACCAAAGTCTTTGCGCCTGCGTTTGCGATACCGCTCTAAGGTATTGCGTAATAGTTGACGTTCCGCTTGCAGTTGATGATCACGTAGCGCCTGTTTAATCAAAATCATCAACTGTTGATTGTCCCAAGGCTTTTGCAGATATCCCCACACTCGACCAGTATTAACGGCATCTAAAATATGCTGACTGTCAGCATGGGCAGTTAACATAATCCTAATAGTTTCAGGGTATTGCTTGGCTATCTCTGCGCACAATTCGATTCCTGACATGCCAGGCATGGAGAGGTCAGAAATAACGATATCGACTGGGTTTTTCGCTAGCTCCACAAGCGCTTCTTGACCAGAGGATGCGGTGGTTATCTGCATATCCAAAGGCCTTAACACGCGTTTCAGAGAGTTAAGTACCGCCACTTCATCATCAACGAGCAAGATTCTTTGTTGTAATTCCATTGTTTTCCTACCGTTTATATCAATGGCACGCATCATGCTGTACTGAATACGTGAAGCACTATTGGAAATGCTAGCTTATGTTGTTCCGATATCGAACTCAACAATTGATATGCGCACTGATAATTAAATATAAACTGCTAAAGGAAGTATTAAGTGACTGTTTTAAATGCTTTTTCAGAAAGTAAAAAGACAATTAATATACTCTGTGTTGACGATGATCTGCAGATCCTTCGGTCTCTAAAACGTAGTCTTCGCACTCTCGCAGGTCATTTGCATTTTGCGAATAGCGGTGAAGAGGGTATCGCCTTACTCGCTACTCAAAATATAGACATAATTTTGAGCGACATGAAAATGCCGGGAATGGATGGTGCTGAATTTTTAGCTTACGTAGCTGATAATCACCCGCACACCAAGCGCTTGCTCATGACTGGATTTTCCGATGTTGAAGCAATTATCGCATCGATCAACGATGGGGGTATTCAGCATCTATTGAAAAAACCATGGGATTCAGAACAGCTGGTTGCTTTATTTGAAAAGCTGATGAATGGCATTCGCATGGAGGAAGAAAACAAGCAGCTCAAAGTGGCCCTACAACGGTCAAGAAACGCATTAAAAAAGGCCAACGAAGGACTAGAACAAAAAGTAAAATTGCGCACTCAGCAAATAAAGCAGGCCGTGCAAAAAATCCAATATGAGCAAAAATCGACAGAAAAAGTACTGTATAACTTGCTACATACGCATCCATCATACAACCCAAGCCTTAGTCGTGACGTCGCTCACTGTTGCGTATATCTTGGACATGCACTTGCTTTGTCACCGCAAGAATCGAGTTATTTTTATTTAGGTGGTTTACTGCATCAATTAGGTCTTTTAACGCTAGATAAAGGGCTAGTCACTTTACCCCGTTTGAGTTTGAACTACGCACAACAACAGCAGTATATGCAGCAGGTCAATGCAATACCTTTGATCCTTTCACCAGTACATCATCTTGTCGGCTTGCAAGAAATGCTGTGTTTACAGTTCGAAGGCTATGGCCGAGGTAAAGGTTACCCAAAGCGGCATAAAGGTAAAGCCATTCCTATTGCTGCACGGGTGTTGCATGTCGCTCGAGATTATTGTGCTTATTTACACGGCACAATGCTGAAGGTTCGACTGAATCATTCGCAAACCTTAAAGGAAATGAAAAAACAGGAAGGATTTTTATATGACCCGAAAATCCTTGAGCTTATAGAAAACTACACACCATCTGTACAAACAGACCATGATTTTACATTATCGCCAATACAACTGGCGCCTGGTATGGTGTTGGCTAAGCCATTATTTGCCGAGAACCATGTCATGTTACTGTCTGAAGGCCACATTTTTTCCGCCAGCACTATCGACCGTCTAATTGCCTACGAGCGTAATACTAAGAGTGAAATACGCGTTTGTATTCGATCTGACCTGCATTAATCAAAGTAAGCGGGTAACAATACGGTCATTTTCGTGCCGATGTCCGGCATTGACTCAACCAATATATCCCCTTGGTGGGCTTCAATCAGTGTGCGTGAGACAGATAAGCCAAGACCGGTGCCCTCACCAACGTCTTTGGTGGTAAAGAATGGAGTAAATAATTTACTTTGGGTTGCCTCGTCCATGCCATGTCCCGTATCAGAAATAGTGATACCAACACCTTTAGGCGTATGGCGAGTTTCAATTTTTAACTGACCCACATCTTCCATCGCCTGGGCAGCGTTTACTATAAGATTTATAAACACCTGCTGTAATTGCCCCGAATTACCCAGCACAGCTGGCAGCTCGCTGGCGAATTCTAGAGACACTTTGTGCTCTTGCTGAAAAGACGTACGGGCAATTTTCACGGATTGCTCGACACAGTGATTAATATCTACTTTTTCAAATTCTACTTCAGCAACATGAGAAAAACTTTTTAAGTTTGCGACAATGTCGCTAATCCGCCGTACCCCCTCTTGATTGTCAGCAACAATCTCAAGGCTATCTTGCAACACATACTCCACATCAAACTTATCAGCTAGCTTAGTCACTGCCGACGCGGCGTTTGGCTTGTTAATTAAAGTTGCTGTGAGCGCGTGATAAAAATCTGTAAGGTTTTTCACATGACCAGACAAAATATCCAGATTAGACTTAATAAATCCTACCGGATTATTAATTTCATGCGCGACCCCCGCTGATATTTGCCCTAATGTTGACATTCGCTCGGCTTTTATCAGCTGCTTTTTGGCTGAAGCAAGGTGCTCTGCTGTTTGTTCAAGAACAGATTGTTGAATATATGAGGTTGCGCTTTTTAAACGTTTATCCACGCCTTGTCTGAGTTGTTTCTTTGCAGTATCCAGCACAAACAATGCTTCTTCATCTAGCAGCTGAGAAGGTAAGCACAGTGCTATCCAAGCGAATTGACCTTCAGAATAGGGAAAATTAATTGCTACCAGCCATCTCATTTCTGGGCGCTCTGCTATTTCAAGTTCTCTTATCGACCAATTTTGTAATAACGCTTGATGTTGAAAAGGCAAATATTCGAGGATAACAGAGGGCAAAACACCTGAGGTAGTAACCGGTTGCTCCGGTGACCAAATCAAGGGCTTTGAATTGACTGATAGTTTCCCTTTACGCACAAAAAAACATGCTCCCAATAGCGCATGGCTAAATTCGCCACATAATTGCAGTGTGGTAGAGAACAAGTCACTTAAACTATCTTCTGACGTTGTATATGTGGTTGAACGCGCTAAAAATTCGAGTTCAGACTGTTTTTTTTGTGCATCCAGCACGGATTGGCGCAAGGCCTCACTGGATTGATGAACTTGTTTGGAATAACGTTCGAGTTGTTCTTCCGCGTTGCGACGGGCCCTAATTTGACGTTCGAGCTTGCGTTCAAGAATTTCGATTCGCTTGTTTAAATCTTCAGACATGTCACTTTCGCAATAGGCTGGCCATAGGCGTAATCCAGTGTATAGCAGAAATTGAGCCAGCCGATAAGCCGGGTTCTGTGCGCTATTGCTAGCGTGACAATCATTCATCTAGGCCAACAATCACTCATTGGCTCAAGCAACCTACCCGATCCCGATGCGGGCCACAAAATGGGATCCTATTTGGTCTTGCTCCGGGTGGAGTTTACCTCGCCACGAACTGTTACCAGTCGCGCGGTGCGCTCTTACCGCACCCTTTCAGCCTTACCGGCATACGAATATGCTTAGGCGGTCTACTCTCTGCTGCACTTGTCGTCGGCTCTCGCCGCCCAGACGTTATCTGGCACCCTGCCCTATGGAGCCCGGACTTTCCTCTCTTTTACCAAGGTAAAACAGCGATTGTCTGGCTGGCTCGGTAGCATTATACCGTGCGTTGAAGGCGAAGCAATTTAAAACTTTCCAAGAGGGGACTTATCGATTGCAAAGCAATAATGACCACAATATTCTCTTGCTAGTGTTTAACAGCAACCTTGCGTAACATTAGCCGAGTAAATGTTACCCTAGTCAACTTTGAGACGGTAATCAATGTGGAATATAAAGCAGGTCAAAACCGCTACTCTAATTTCATTAACATTGCTAATTTGTATTGGTTGTAACGACAATTCAATACAGCACGAGTACGATGAATTTACAGCCTCTGATGTGGAAGGGCTAATTAATTTGGTTGTGTTAAAGCAAATGTCAGAATTACCAGCGGAGTTTTCCCGGTCTAAATCTGAGAGTGGTCAATTTGGCTCACGTAACTGGGTTTTGGCGAGCGCCATACCAGGGCTTATTGCTGCCAATAAGATTATCCAACATCCAGCGCTAGAGGCATTTTTTTTCACTACAGCAGAAATGAACGCATGGCAATTAGGAGATGACACATACTTAGCTGATGATCATTTGATTGGAAGACTATACACGGAACTGTATACCCTAAACCCTACAGATTCAGACCTAACTGACCTCAAAAATACCTTTGATTTTATTCTAGCTCGTCCACAAACAGGTAGTTTATATTTTCCAACAGAGGCTGAACGTGCAAATGGTTACCCTAGTTGCATCCAACGTTGGTGTTGGGCGGATGCTTTATATATGTCTCCTCCGATTTGGCATTCACTTTCATCATTAACCGGGGACTCGGCCTACAGTGCGTTTGCGCATCGTGAGTTTTGGGCGTCAGCTGAATTGCTATATGACACCGAGCAAGAACTCTTTTATCGCGATAGCCGTTTTTTTGCCGATGGAAACAAACCAGGGGTATTCTGGAGCAGAGGGAATGCATGGGTATACGCCGGTATTGTCGATATTCTCAAAAGAATACCTGTCACAGATCCATATTACGCAGATTACCTTGGCTTGTATAAAAGTCTCTCTGCAAAATTAATAACCATTCAAATGGCAAATGGAGCGTGGTCATCTGACTTATTAAATTCAGCAGCCTTTCCTCAGCCAGAGACTAGTGGCACGGCTTTCTTCACCTATGGGATCACATGGGGAGTGAATAATGGCATTCTCGACCAAACCCAATATGCAGATAGTATCTATAGGTCTTGGCAAGCACTTATAAAAAATATAGACGCCAACGGCAACGTAGGGTTTGTTCAATCTTTTGCTGATAAACCGGGTGCCAGTCGCTTTGACAACTCCGAATACTTTGGAACAAGCGCATTCTTGTTAGCCGCATCTGAAGTCCTGACATTTTTAGACAATTAATGACTACGGTTTTTACGATTAAAGGCGCTTATACGCAGAGCTTATTGCCCAGTAGCGCGATGGTTTAATATTCGGTTAACGAGTATAACGAGCCCATAGCCAGCTGAGAAAGAGAGAACCCAGTATGCAAGTTAAACATGTTTTGATCATAGAAGGCTGCTGCAATCTGTTGATCATGACGTGTAAACTGGTGGTGGGTCTTGCCACCCATTCCACAGCAATTATTGCTGACGCTTTTCACTCTTTAACTGATGTGGGTAATAACGTAGTCGCATGGTTCGCATTGCAGCAGGCGGAGCGCCCTGCAGATAGTGATCACCCCTATGGTCATCAAAAATTTATCCCGTTAGCGATTTTCTTTTTAGCTACGCTGCTAATGGTACTGGCGGTAGAAGTGGTCATTACTGCCATCGAGCGCTTGGGCGAACCGGTCAATCAAAGTTACGTCGGATTGATTATCTTACTCGGTGCACTCGGCGCAAATGTCCTCCTCACCGTATGGCAAAGCTATTGGGCTAAACGCCTTGATTCCAATTTATTGGCTGCTGATGCGAAACACACCTTAAGTGATGTGTTGTCTTCTATTGCCATCATCGTGGGTTGGCAGTTGGCCGTATTGGGGTGGCCATGGTTAGACACTGTCTTCGCTCTCATCATGGCGATGATAATTGCCTACCTTGCCTATCGCTTGTTCAAGCAATCCATTCCGATTTTGGTGGATAGCACAACGGTCGACCACCGGGATGTAAAAACTAAAGTACAGGGTTTAGAAGGCGTTGACTCTATTCGTCAAGTTCGCACGCGGTTCGATGGCGAACGGCATATTGGCGATATCACCATTATTACCCCGCAAAATTTAACCGCGCTTGAATCCCACAAATTAGCTGATGAAATCGAAAGATTACTCGCCACGGAGTTTAACATTAACGATGTTGTGGTACATATCGAACCGAAGACTGAATAAAAACCGCCACCGCCGATATGCCACGCTATAATTTAGTTAACCGTAATCACTCGAACTAATCGATTTGCTTGGTACAATTTCAATGATGCGAATGATTTTGCGTAAAAAAATTCAATGGCTGTTCCAGACTGTTTTACTTCTCGGCCTGTCTATCAGCTCTAATCCAAGCTTCAGTAAAACCAATGAGCTGAATATCCTCGCAATAGAATATCCGCCGTTCACAACCCTGACAGAGCCTAATGGTGGCATCGCCTTTACCTTACTGAAAGAAAAATTGAGAGAGCATAAAGTTAAGATAAAGCCACTTTTTGTCCCCCCTGCACGTGCAGCCCAAATGCTGCAAACAGATGCTTGGTGTGGAAGCTTTTACCCCCCACATAAAGAAGATGGAGTAACTGCGATTAAGCTGAGTCAAACACCGGTAAAAATTGGCCTTGTGAGGTTGGTTGAGGACTCCCCATTTAGATGGGATTCACTTGCGCAGCTTCGCGGCAAATCTGTAGCCATATTACGGACTCGAGAAAATTCTGAGTTTAGTCAACAGTTTATCGAAGCTGGGATGGATCTGGCTTATGTGGAAACAATCCAAGCCAGCGTACAATTGGTTTTGTTGGAAAGAGTTGATATGGGATTAGCTGATAACATATCGTTCCAACTGATGGAAAAAACTAACAAAGATAAACTGCAAATATCTGAAACGGCTCTCATCGAAACGCCAATTACCCTGTTCATAAATTCAACATGTGCATTTGCCACTGACGTTCTGTAAGAGATGACAGAGTTAAAAAAACTATAAGTTTAGTGAGTGGGTTAAATCAGCAGTACAGGAAAAACTCGTATTGTGGGAGCCATTAATCGCATAGAGTCTAATAAATCAAAGACAAAATAGCGTTGGATTTCCTACACTCAGCAATCTGAAATACAAACCTCGAGTGGTAAATCTATTCGTCGCGTTGGAACAAGCCCATTTTACGCCCTACCTCAGTAAACAAACCGACCAGAACTAATACTATCGTGGCGACGATCACAATCTCCAGCCATTGCGCATTGACATTGAACAATCCAAGGGCCAGTCGAGCAGCAAAGATTATTGCGAAAATCAAGGTTAAACCATAGAGCACTAAAAATGAAAGGTGCTTGACTCTAGCTAACATCGTTGTATCTCCAAAAAGAGGGAGTCATCTCCCTCTAGCATTATTCATCAGAGGTATCTGTCGTTCTTTCTGACATTTTGTCGCCGACTTTGCTACCCGCATAACCCAATCCGCCGCGAATACCACCGACTAAACCTGCAGCCATAGAAAGCCCAAGTCCACCCGCAGTAAAGTCACCCCAGCAATGTTCTGAGCACCCACCTGATACATCGGCTATTTCAACCTTAGTTAACGTTTTCATACATATTCCTTTGTTTAAATCATTGCCTCCATTGGCAGTTAACAGTGTATTATGGGAGAAAAGCAAAAACAGCTGATCTATGGCCCAGTATTGGGTCTGCAAATCACATACAAAAAAGCCCTCTTAAATGAGGGCTTTAGACATTGTTGTCAGGTCACACGAAGGCGCAAACTACTCAGGTAAAACTGCATTGTGATAAACGTCTTGCACATCGTCACAATCGTTTAGCATGCCCATAAACTTTTCAAACATCGCAACATCGTCGCCACTAATGTCCACGTGTGTTTGCGGCACAAAGGTGATTTCCTCTGTTTCAAACGTGATGTCCGGATAGGCTTCTGTCAGCGCGGTTTTAACCTTATAAAACTCTGTATGCGGTGCAAACACACTGATCTTGCCGTTCTCTTGCTCAACGTCCGTTACATCTACATCAGCCTCCATCAAGACTTCAAGCACAGCATCTTCGTCCTCGCCGTCAAATTGGAAAATGGCCTGATGATCAAACATATGCGCCACTGAATTTTGCGCGCCTAAGTTCGACTTGGTCTTGGTAAAACAGTTACGCACATCAGTAATGGTGCGATTCGCGTTGTCGCTTAGGCAGTCAACAATCACCATGCAATTACCAGGACCAAAGCCTTCATAGCGCATGGGTACAAAATCCTCTCCGGCACCACCTGCTGCCTTATCAATCGCTTTCTCGATGACATGACTCGGTACTTGGTCTTTCTTAGCTTTGTCCATTAAGCGGCGCAAAGAAAGATTGGCATCTGGGTCGGTGCCGCCATTTTTCGCACAGACATAGATTTCTTTACCGTACTTCGAATAAACCTTAGTTTTCACGCCGGCAGTTTTTGCCATGGCATTTTTACGTACTTCGAATGCTCTTCCCATCGTAATCTCTTTTGCTAAACTAAAACCAATTTCGCCTGTGACTAGTCGCCAGACGCAACCGGATAAATAAATGAATCTATAATGTGTGCGGATTCTACCTATTTTCTGGCTGGGATAACAGTCGCAGTTAGGGTAAATGTTGCTTGCTCAGATACTCATGCGACTGCATTTCCTGTAAACGACTTAAACAACGTTTAAATTCAAAACTTAAGCGGCCTTGGTTGTATAAGTTTTCCATCGCAACGTCGGCAGAAATAATCAGCTTTACATGGCGTTCATAAAATTCATCGACCATAGCAATGAAGCGACGCGCAACATCATCGTTTTCTTGGCCCATTTGCTTAACATTCGCAAGTAGTACCGTATGATAGATCCGGCTTATCTCAATGTAGTCCGTTTGGCTACGTGGCCCATCACAGAGTGCAGCAAATTCAACCATGACAACACCGTCAGCATCTCGCAAAACTGGAATTTTTCGTCCTTCAATAGCGATTTCACAGTTTTCCTTACCCACATCAGGTGCCAGTTGCGTAAAGTATCGGTGCAGATTCTCGGTTGCAGCAGCATCGAGGGGATAATGATAAATTTCGGCCTGCTCAAGGGTCCGCAAGCGGTAATCCACTCCACTATCCACGTTTATCACGCGGGTGTTCTGATTGATTAAATCTATCGCAGGCAAAAACCGGGCTCGCTGCAAGCCATTCCGATACAACTCATCAGGAATGATATTGGAAGTGGCTACCAGCACAATTCCATGCCCAAATAAATATTCAAACAAGGTCCCTAGGATCATGGCATCAGTAATATCGGAAACAAAAAACTCATCAAAACAAATAACTCTGGCCTCCTTGGCTAAATCTGCAGCAATAGTTTTGAGCGGATCACTTTGCCCAGCTAAGGGTTTTAGCGCCTGATGCACGCGATGCATGAACCGGTGAAAATGTATTCGCAGCTTATTTTCAAAGGGCAGGCATTCATAGAAGGTGTCAACTAAATAAGTTTTACCGCGGCCAACCCCACCCCAAAAATAAAGACCTTGGATTGACGGTTTCGTCATCCCTTTACCAAAGGTTGCCTTTATTTTCACTCGCCATGTCAGCTTTTTCTGCGGTTGAGTCAACTCATCGTACAGACGCTGCAACTCTTGCACTGCCATTTCTTGCGCAGCGTCATAGTGAAAATCCGGTTGTTTAAGATCGTGCTGATATTTTTCAATTGGCGTCATCGGAATGAATACTACCTTTTACTCGTGCTTACGCTTGAAACTGAGCCCTGACTCCCCATTTAGGGGTTAAGAGTAACAAAGCGTAAATCATACTAATGAATCTGCGCAAATGCGATGATGCTTTGGTATAGTTTAAACAGTTATTAGTCCAAAGCATGAATGGAGTAACCATGGAAATTGCGATTTCGATCGGATTAGTTATCGTTGGCGCCGTAATCGGCTTTTTCGTTGCACGTTTTGTCTACGCGCAGCAAGGGAGTGAATTAGCAGCAAAAGCAGCCGAGAAATCGGTTCGTGCAGTACTGGTGCAGCAAGCTGAACATCACGTATTTCAGGCGCGTCAAACCTTACAAGGGCTAAAACATCAAATTGATGTGTTAGAAGAACAAATCGGTGACTATGAAGCGCAAATTCAACCCGATGAGGCTTATGAGGATTCACCAAAAATGACCTTTTTTGGCGAACAAACAACTGCATTATTAAGAAATTCGCAGCGTCAGCGTAAGAGTGCATCTAACGCTAATTCTGAAGAACAACCGCGTGATTTTGCTAGCACGGGCGCATCGGGGCTATTCGTCGATGATAAACGGCAATCAAACGCGAAAGAATAGTCCGAGCTGAACTTATTTTCGATAAAGCAGTCATTTTAGCTAAGAATAAAATAGGAGTATCAACCTTAATGAGCAAACAATTACGGTCGTTGGTAGTTATTTTTAGTATTGCAGCAGTGTCAGTGTTTGCGAGCGGTTCCGCTTTGTCTGCATTACCATTTTTTAATTCCAGTAAGGATGAAGTACCTTCCTTAGCCCCCATGCTTGAAGAGGCAACACCTGGAGTGGTAAGCATCGCCGTCGAGGGCACTCAAACAGCACGGCAACAAGTACCTGAAATGTTCCGTTATTTTTTTGGTGGTCCGAATGAACAGGTGCAGGAGCGCCCATTTAGAGGGTTAGGTTCTGGCGTTATTATTGATGCCGAAAAAGGTTACGTGGTCACTAACAATCATGTGGTTGATAACGCTGACAATATTACCGTTAAGCTTACCGATGGAAGAGAGTTAGAAGCTAAGAAGCTTGGCGCGGATCCGCAAAGCGACATTGCTTTGTTACAAATCGACAGTAAGGACCTAGTAGCCATACCGTTAGCGGACTCCGACGAATTGCGTGTAGGTGATTTTGTAGTTGCTATCGGTAACCCCTTTGGCCTCAGCCAAACCGTGACTTCTGGCATTGTCAGTGCATTGGGCCGGTCTGGCTTAAACATTGGCGGTTATGAAGACTTCATTCAAACCGATGCCGCTATTAACCGGGGCAACTCTGGCGGAGCGCTTGTCAACTTGCGCGGTGAGCTTATCGGCATTAATACCGCAATCTTTGGTCCTGGTGGCGGTAATGTAGGTATTGGCTTTGCTATCCCCAGCAATATGATGAAGAGTTTGGTTGATCAAATCATAGAATATGGTGAAGTGCGTCGAGGCTTACTTGGTATTTTAGGTAGCAATATTGACGCGGGTCTTGCTGAAGCAATGGAGTCAAAGGTTAATAAGGGAGCATTTGTTAACGAAGTTTCACCAGACTCTGCAGCCGAAAAAGCGGGTTTGCAGCCCGGCGATATTATCATTGGCTTGAATGGCCGCTCGTTGCATTCCTTCGAAGAGTTGCGTGCCAAGGTTGCAAGCTTAGGCGCAGGTACCGAAATTGAATTAACGATCGTGCGTCAAGGCGAAGAAATAACCAAGAAAGTGATTCTTGGTGATGCCGGAGCGACCGTAGCCAGTGCCAAAGATATCCATCCGGCATTAGAGGGGGCAACTCTCGCGAATGGGCAAGACAATAGCGGTAACCGCGGTGTTGAAGTAAGCGAACTTGAAGCGCGCAGCCCCGCAGCTAGGATTGGTTTACAACAAGACGATGTGATCATTGGGGTTAATCGTCAGCGCGTAACCACTATCGGCGAGTTTTCAGCTGCGATTGAGGGCGCTAGCGGCGTAATTGCATTGAATGTTAAAAGGGGTAATTCAACGCTGTATCTGGTCATTCGATAATCTTTAGCATACCTAGTATGAATCCAGAAAGGGCAACGTCAGTTGCCCTTTTTTATAGGGCATTCGTCAATCGTGCTTTGGCTTTTCTGGCTTAGTATTGGTACACTTTACGGATTACGCGGCAGCCCAATCACAATCATAACGAAGAGAGTTTCCTGCCAGTCATGTCGAATCTTACCGCTTTTATTACCTTTGTGCTGCGCTCTGTCTTTCTTGGGCTGATTGTCGCGGCGTTACTCTTGGTATTTATTCCTGATCTACGCATCGGCGCTGGATTTAATACTGGGTGGTTCAGTGGCAAAGCGGAACCTATACCACGTGCAACTTATTACGACGCTCTGAGTGTTTCAGCACCCGCCGTAGTCAATATATATAGCGAAAGCATCGAAGTCTCTAATAATCTATTTAGTCAACCGCGCTCGCGTGAACGCATCAATCTAGGCTCTGGCGTGATCATGACTGCCAACGGCTATATTTTGACCTGTCACCACGTCGTTGAAAATGCCGATAGTATTATGGTTCGCTTGCAAGACAGCCGACTTTTAGAAGCTGAAATGGTCGGTTTCGATGTATTTACTGATCTCGCAGTATTAAAAGTTAATGCCGATAACTTGCATGTTATTCCACAATTGGAGAGCCCTAAAACGCGGGTTGGCGATGTGGTCATGGCCATCGGCAATCCTTACGATTTAGGCCAAACGATTACCCATGGCATTGTGAGTCGCACGGCAGGTAGAAACGGATTAGCCAACTATGTTGACTTTATCCAAACGGACGCCGTGTTAAACCAAGGAAATTCGGGCGGCGCTTTAGTCGACAGTAACGGCTTTTTAGTCGGCATTACTAATGCGAGTTTCCTCGTAAGGGATAATCGCCGGCGCGTACGCAGTGTTGATGGCGTCAATTTTGCCGTGCCGTATGAGCTAGCGAAACGGGTGATGGACGAAATTATCGCTAACGGTAAGGTAACAAGAGGTGAGCTTGGCTTTGCCGGAAATGAACTCAATAATCGCCCTGGGGTCACGGTCAACGCACTGCGCGCCGGCGGTCCAGCAGAGCTAGCTGGATTGCAAGTTGGCGACACCATTATTGCCGTTGACGGGATCGAAGTTGAAAGTGCAGGCAAGTTTCTTGACCGCGTAGCCGAAACCGCTCCCGGAACTGTCATGCAACTGGAAGTCGTGCGTGCAAATGAACGCCTAAATCTACAGGTGGTTGTGGGCGAATTAGGGGTTTCTGGCTGACGCTATTTCGGCAAGTGCTAGCGATGTCTGCTGCGCTGAAAACTGATTGAGCTTGCGATGCCCTGGCGACCAGCCTGACAAGAAGCGCTCAAAATCTGCCCACGCAAACGGTAGAAGGTTGGTCCACTCAGCCTCAAGCTGGTCATAGTCAAGCGTGGTATGTGCAAGTGCGTGATGTAAGCAGGAAAAGTAATACTCAATGGCAACTGCATAATTTTGTTCGAGTTCTACGCCATTAAACACACTACCTAACATATACACAACATCCTGAATGCCGGCCCCTAATCCAACGTATTGGAAGTCTACGGCTGCACACTGCTTAAGATCCAAGCTAAAACAAAAATTAGCGACTTTAGCATCACCATGCAGCAACGTTTTAAAGCGACAGTTCGCTAAGCGAGCATCAATATGCACCGCCGACTCCTTCAACGCTCCCGCAGGCATTGCCTGCCACTCATCTTGACGTGTTGCCAAGTGCCAATAGGTGCCACGCTGCCAGACTCGGCCACAAGATTGTTGTAAGAATACCGCGTGCAGGTTAGCCAGCCACTTGAGCATACTGTTCACCGCCATACCGCTAGCCTGCTCTACCCTCTGCGGATAACCAGCAGCATCCAAATCCTCAAGTAGCAACCAACTGATTTCTCCCGTTTGTGCGCTGGCTAGCAATTTAGCCACTCGCCATTGCCCTTTGAGCATGGGCGCATAATGTTGATAGAACATCTGTTCATTAATATATGAAGCGAGCTTGCGCCGATGCGAGGTTGTGGTATGCCAGCCGCGCGGATGCGAATGGTCCACCGGCGGTTGAATAATCTTGGCAATGACGCTCAAGCTCTGATCACTATTTTGCAAGCGCGCGATCTCGCCATAACCACTCCACAAGGACTGAATTGGAAACATCTTGTCAAAACTTTGCGTTGGATACCGCTGTTTGAGTGCGTCGAGCACAGGTTGATAATCGACCATAGGGCAAAATGCTGACTATTTACTCCCGAAAAACTAACATCACTTGCATAATACGTAGCGGGTTAATACTCTTTGGGAATGAACTAAAAGGGCAACCATATGACAACCGAAAGCGCTTTTCCACATTTATTGGCACCTCTGGATCTTGGCTTCACCACACTCAAAAATAGAACCCTTATGGGCTCGATGCACCTAGGGTTGGAAGAGGAAAAGGGCGGCTTTGAGAAGCTCGCCGCGTTTTATGCAGCACGTGCCAAAGGCGGTGCCGGTTTAATTGTAACGGGTGGAATTAGCCCAAACATAGCGGGCTGGGTAGCACCCTTTGCGGGGCGAATGAGCAGCCGCAGACACGCCAAGAAGCATCGCGTGATAACCGAAGCTGTGCACAAAGAAGGTGGTAAGATTTGTATGCAAATTCTGCATTCTGGTCGCTATGGTTATCATCCGTTTGCGGTATCAGCTAGCCCAATTAAAGCCCCAATATCCCCCTTTAAACCACGCGCGTTGTCGAGTCGTGGGGTTAAAAGCACGATCAAGGATTATGTTAACTGTGCCCATTATGCCCAAATGGCTGGCTATGATGGTGTTGAAGTGATGGGTTCAGAGGGCTATCTAATTAACCAATTCTTTTGTCAGCGTACCAATCAACGCGATGATGAATGGGGCGGTAGTCTTGAAAACAGAGCTCGTTTAGCCGTCGAAATCGTGCGTCAAACACGCGAAAAAGTGGGAAGTAACTTTATCATTATTTATCGCTTGTCCATGCTCGATTTAGTTGAAGGCGGCGCCCCATGGGAAGAAGTAGTGTATCTGGCTAAAGCCATTGAACAGGCTGGCGCAACGCTTATTAATACGGGTATCGGCTGGCATGAAGCACGCGTACCAACCATTGTCACTTCTGTACCACGTGCCGCATTTACTTGGATCACACAACGCATGAAACAAGAAGTGTCGATCCCGTTGATCACGACAAACCGGATCAATATGCCAGAGGTGGCTGAACAAGTATTGGCTGAGGGGCACGCTGACATGGTTTCTATGGCACGGCCATTCCTCGCGGATCCTGACTTTGTAATTAAAGCTGAGCGCAATGAGTCGGATCTAATCAATACCTGCATTGCATGCAATCAGGCGTGTTTGGATCATGCATTTGAGCAAAAGCGCGCTAGTTGCTTAGTCAACCCTCAGGCCTGTTATGAAACCGAGCTCATTTTCAAAGCCGTAGTACAGCCAAAATCTATCGCGGTGATTGGCGCTGGCCCGGCTGGACTAGCCTTCGCAACATACGCTGCAGAGCGCGGCCATGATGTACATCTATTTGAGCAAGCGGATCAAATCGGTGGGCAATTCAACTATGCAAAGCAAATACCTGGCAAAGAAGAGTTTTACGAGACCTTGCGATTCTTCCAACGCCGCATCGAAACTACCGGCGTTTCTTTGCATCTCAATACCCGAGTGGATGCAAAACTGCTTAAGGAAAAAGGCTTTGAGCATGTGGTTATGGCAACAGGGATCAAGCCGCGCAACCTCACTATTCCTGGGATCGACCATCCATCCGTTATGAGTTACTTGGATGTACTGCGTGATCACAAACCCGTAGGTAAGCGCGTGGCAATCATTGGCGCAGGAGGGATTGGTTTCGATGTTGCTGAATACTTAGTTGAAAACGAGCATCTAACCACAGACCTAAACAAGTGGATGTCACATTGGGGAGTTGATAAAGACTATTCTCAACCGGGCGCACTGAAACCAGCAGAACTACCAGAGCCAGAGCGCGAGGTTTATTTACTGCAACGTAAAACAACAAAGGTTGGTAAAGGCTTAGGTAAGACCTCTGGTTGGGTGCATCGCGCTTCGTTAGCCAACCATAAAGTACAAATGATCAATAGTGTCAGTTACGAGAAGGTCGACGATGCAGGCTTGCACATAAGGGTTGGCGATAAACCCAAAGTCTTAGCCGTCGATTCAATCATCATCTGTGCGGGTCAGGAGCCATTGCGAGAACTCCAAGATAGTCTCACCAGTGCAGGCATGCAGGTACACATTATTGGTGGTGCTGATGTGGCAGCTGAACTTGATGCAAAACGCGCTATCCGGCAAGGTGCAGAGCTCGCGGCTAGTATTTAAGTTAACGCAACGCGCGCTCAGGCGCGCGCTTGCAACCGATGATAGATTTTCATCGACAGTATGATCAGCGCAAAAAATAAGGTTATCGTATTGGCGATGATCATAGGCGCGTCGTGCAAGACGATACCGTAGATCAACCACATTAAAACCCCAAAGGAAAAAACCGAATACATTGATAAGGACAAAGACGCAGTATCTTGCGTTTTAATGACTTTTATCGCTTGTGGTAAAAATGACATACTAGTGCAAATTGCTGCTATGTAGCCGATTAATTGTAAGTCCATAGTTGTCTCTAACGAATAGTTGCCGAAAACCAATTAATGGATCATGAACGCTATCATTTGCGTAATCGCGAGCGTAACACAACCATTAATTGACACTAAATTTGAGCGAAAAAAAACCGTTGATTGCTAACAATCAACGGCTTCTTATTACGACTTCAGCAAAGCGCTTTATGCTTTATCTTTGCTCCGACTCGCACGTTTACGATCGTTTTCAGTCAAAAGCTTCTTACGGATACGGATGCTCTCTGGCGTAACTTCAACCAATTCGTCATCATCAATAAACTCAAGCGCTTGCTCTAATGTCATTTTAATGGGCGGCACAAGCGTTTGTGCTTCATCAGTACCAGCAGCTCGTACGTTGGTTAACTGCTTACCTTTCAAAGCATTAACGGTTAGGTCGTTGTCGCGGCTATGAATACCTATGATCATGCCTTCATATACCTCAACGCCGTGACCAATGAATAAGCGCCCGCGTTCTTGCAGGTTAAACAATGCGTTGGTCAACGCCTTACCTGGTGCATTAGCAATTAAAACGCCATTCTTACGCTGCCCAATATTGCCACCTTTATGCGGCCCATAATGGTCAAACGTGTGGTACAACAAACCAGAGCCTGACGTTAGTGTCATAAATTCGGTTTGGAAACCAATTAACCCGCGACTTGGAATGACAAAGTCAAGACGGACACGGCCTTTACCATCGGGCGACATGTCTTTCAGCTCAGCTTTCCGCATACCCAGCTGTTCCATAATCGAACCTTGATGTTGCTCTTCACAGTCGATAGTTAGGGTTTCATAAGGCTCATGCACCTCACCATCTACATCGCGTAAAATCACCTCTGGGCGTGAAACCGCTAATTCATAGCCTTCACGACGCATGTTCTCAATCAAGATACCCAAGTGCAATTCACCGCGGCCTGATACGCGAAATTTATCCGGATCAGTGGTTTCTTCTACGCGTAACGCAACGTTGTGAACAAGTTCAGCATGTAAACGTTCCAAGATATTACGTGACGTCACGTATTTACCTTCTTTACCAGCAAAAGGCGACGTATTCACTTGGAAAGTCATGGTTACTGTGGGTTCATCTACTGACAGGGGCGGTAAGGCTTCAACCGTATTGATGTCACACACGGTATCGGAAATTTTTAACTCGCCAAGACCCGTGATCGCAATAATGTCGCCCGCAGAAGCTGATTCAACTTCATGACGCTCAAGCCCCAAATAGCCAAGGACTTGACCTACTTTACCGTTACGTTTTTTGCCGTCAGCGCCGACAATTGTGACCTGCTGGTTCGATTTCACCGTACCACGAGTTACCCGCCCAACCCCGATAACACCAACATAGCTGTTGTAGTCGAGCTGAGAAATTTGCATTTGGAACGCGCCTTCTGGGTCTGCGGCTGGCGGCTCTACTTTATCAACGATAGTTTCAAACAATGCCGTCATATCAGTTGCCGGATCGTCAGCATCCATTGACGCCCAACCATTCAACGCAGACGCATACACCACCTGAAAATCTAACTGTTCGTCGGTAGCACCCAAATTATCAAACAAATCAAAAACTTGATCCATTACCCAATCAGGACGAGCACCCGGCTTATCAATTTTGTTAATGACCACAATTGGCTTTAAACCCTGAGCAAAGGCCTTTTGGGTTACGAAACGCGTTTGTGGCATAGGCCCTTCTTGCGCATCGACAAGCAGCAATACACTGTCAGCCATCGACATTACCCGTTCTACTTCACCACCAAAATCGGCGTGTCCGGGAGTGTCAACAATATTGATACGGTAATCATTCCAGTTGATTGCCGTATTCTTGGCAAGAATAGTAATCCCGCGCTCTTTCTCAATATCATTGGAGTCCATTACGCGTTCTTGCGCTTCACCACGACCTTCTAAGGTTCCGGATTGCTGGAGAAGTTTATCAACCAAAGTCGTTTTACCATGGTCAACGTGGGCAATAATCGCAATATTGCGTAATTTGCTAATGTCAGTCTTGTTCATTACCTAATGCCAAAAAAAGGGCTGAAAAACACCTTACTGTTACCTTCGCTAAACGCAATGGATGTGCCAGTAAGTTAAAGAGCGCGGATTGTACAGATTTCTGCGCGATATTGCGATGAAGATTTAAACAACTGAGCTAATTTTTTATGGTTTAGCTTCTGGCAAACACACACCTGACCCGCAAGAATAGCCAAACTGCCCCATCAACTTAAGCAAAAACCGAATCTGCCCAATTAATCTGATTAAAGTTTTACACATCTGGCAATTAACGACTATGCTAGGACTCATTAACTAGCAGCCCGCAACGCTCAAAAGCACCAAGACAATGCACGATTGCATCATTTTGGTGCATCGCAAGAAGGCAGAGAATAAATTTGAATGTAGCAATGCGGGTTAGACCGGCCATTATGTCATGGCATGAATATCGCAGTGCGAATGACCAAAGAGTTTTGTACTTTATAAATTAACGCCTATAACCTGGAGGACACCATGTCAGTAGCAAAGGCCTTAGAATTAATCAAAGAAAGCGAAGCGAAATTCGTTGATTTACGCTTTACCGACACAAAAGGTAAAGAACAGCACGTTTCTATCCCAACCCATCAAGTCGATGAAGAGTTTTTTGAAGAAGGCAAAATGTTTGATGGCTCATCAATTGCAGGTTGGAAAGGTATCAACGAGTCAGACATGATCCTGATGCCAGACCCTACCAGTGCAGTATTGGACCCATTTGCAGAAGAAACTCAAGTGAATATTCGTTGTGACATTCTCGAGCCTTCAACCATGCAAGGTTACGAGCGTGATCCACGCTCAGTGGCGCGTCGTGCAGAAGAATACTTAAAATCGACAGGGATTGGTGACGCTGCGTTCTTCGGCCCTGAGCCAGAGTTCTTCTTGTTTGATGACGTCAAGTTCCACACAGATATGGCGGGTTCGTTCTACAAAATTGATTCAGAAGAAGCAAAATGGAACTCCGGTGCGGATTTTGAAGGTGGTAACCTGGCTCACCGTCCAGGCGTAAAAGGTGGTTACTTCCCTGTCCCACCAGTAGATTCAGCACATGATACTCGCGCGGCAATGTGTTTAGTTATGGAAGAAATGGGCTTAGTTGTCGAAGCACATCACCATGAAGTTGCAACGGCTGGCCAAAATGAAATTGCTTGTCAGTTCAATACATTGGTGACTAAGGCAGACGAAATCCAAGTGTACAAGTACGTTATACATAATGTTGCGAATGCCTATGGGCAAACAGCAACGTTTATGCCGAAGCCACTCGTTGGTGATAACGGTTCTGGTATGCACTGCCACCAATCAATCAGCAAAGATGGCAAGAACATCTTCGCCGGTGACAAATATGCAGGCTTGTCTGATGAAGCTCTGTACTACATTGGCGGTATCATCAAGCATGCGCGCGCCATCAATGCATTCACTAATGCTTCAACTAACTCATACAAGCGTCTAGTTCCTGGGTTTGAAGCGCCAGTGATGTTGGCATACTCTGCTCGTAACCGTTCCGCGTCGATTCGTATTCCTTACGTAACTAGCGATAAAGCTCGTCGTATTGAAGTTCGCTTCCCTGACCCAACGGCCAACCCTTACCTTGCATTTACCGCAATGTTGATGGCTGGACTTGATGGGATTAAGAATAAGATCCATCCTGGTGATTCTATGGATAAGGACTTATATGACTTACCACCAGAAGAAGCGGCGGAAATCCCAACCGTGGCCAGTTCACTGGAACAAGCCCTAGAAGCACTCAGTAATGACCGTGACTTCTTAAAAGCGGGTGGTGTAATGACCGACGATATGATCGATGCTTACATTGAACTTAAAGCGGCTGAAGTAGAAACGTTGAACATGACAACTCACCCTGTTGAGTTTGATATGTACTACAGCGTGTAATACTTATCGATTGATATACCTAGCCCGCTAAGTGCGGGCTTTTTTATTTTTGTAAATCACTCTACACTTAAGTGTGATGAATA
Source organism: Alteromonas sp. DYW1 (assembly GCF_059752595.1). Lineage (NCBI taxonomy): Bacteria > Pseudomonadati > Pseudomonadota > Gammaproteobacteria > Alteromonadales > Alteromonadaceae > Alteromonas > Alteromonas sp. DYW1. The sequence continues at coordinate 2,971,377 of NZ_CM186038.1, forward strand.
AACTATTAATCTGTATTCTTACCGCTGTGTTGTCCTTTAATACACTTGCACAGACGGTATACAAAGTGGTTGCTGCCGATGGTACAGTCACCTATACCGACCAACCGGTGCCGGGAAGCACACCTGTCCGCTTGAATAAAGTGAATACCAGTGCCCCCCTAGCAAAACCTGCAGCGGGAGCAACGCCAAAGCCGGCGCAGGACAGTCAAATCGATTATCAGTTACAAATCACCACACCAGAGGACAAGGCGACTTTGCGAGATAACAACGGTCAGTTATCGATAGCTGCACAGCTCACGCCGACTGCTCCAGGCACTTATCAATTACTCTTTGATGGCAACGTTGTGGGGGAGAGTCCATCGGGCTTGTTTGAACTATCAGGCGTCGTCCGCGGCCAACACCGTTTTAAAGTTCAGTTTGTTGATAATAAAGGCAAGGTCCTTGCATCGTCTCCTTCGCAAACCCTGTTCATGCATCAGGCGTCTGCACTTATCAATCCAAAACAATAAGATAAACAGGTCTACAGCAGCACATTATTGGGGCGAGAGCCTTATTTAAGTGCGCTGACCAACGTTCGGTGTTTAAGTTGTGCACCCATGGATTGCAAGTTAAACTGCTATTGCACCATTTTTGTGCAATTGATTGGTGAGCAGAAGTGAATTTTGAAGCGCATAAGTTGTTAGACAATCTGAATACTGCAGTCGTCATTATTGATGACGGCTTCATTATCCAGTTCTGTAACTTCGCAGCACAAAAATTATTTGAAAGAAGTTTGAATCAATTGGTCGGGAGCGACTTACGCGACTATTTCCTCAACCGAAGCATTGACGAAAGTCGCTTATTGCGAGCGTTAACTGAAAGCGAAGAATTTACTGAGAACGAGATCCAGCTATGCTTTCGCGACCAACGCTATGTACTTGCTGATATCACGGTAACAGGCATCGCTGCGCAAGATAATGCGTACTTGATGTTTGAAGTACGTCAGATTGACAAGCAAAAGCGAATTTCCCAAGAAACTCAACAACATGCGCAACAGCATGCAGCACGAGAGCTAATCCGGGGGCTGGCGCATGAAATCAAAAACCCGTTAGGAGGCATTCGTGGTGCAGCGCAACTACTCAGTCGTTCGCTGAACAATCCAGAATACTCAGAGTTTACGGCTATGATCATCGAACAAGCGGATCGCTTGCGCAGTTTGGTTGATCGGTTATTAGGTCCAAATACACTGCCGCGTTTGCATGTATGCAATTTACATCAGTCTATTGAACGCGTGAGAACACTCGTTAGCGCCGATGAGGTCTATTCCGCGCGCTTAGTCAGAGACTATGACCCGAGCATTCCAGATCTCCTGATCGATCCACATATGATTGAGCAAGCATTATTGAATATTGTTAGAAATGCTCAACAAGCCCTGCATGAATCCAATACACCTGAGCCTACTATCCAGCTGATCACCCGCATTGAAAGACAAATGACTATTCACGGCGAGCGCTACCCGTTGTGTGCGGTGATCAAAATTATTGATAACGGGCCGGGCGTTCCAACGCAGGTGCGTGACACCCTGTTCTACCCCATGGTATCGAGTAAAACCGATGGGAGTGGCCTTGGCTTATCGATTTCACAAACCCTGATTGATCATCACAAGGGTAAGATCGAATGTGACAGCCATCGCGGGCATACCGAATTTTCTATTTATTTACCGATTGTAACTACCGAGCAGTTGCCATCGGCGGAGTCTTAAACATTATGCGCAAGGTAACCGATCATGAATGCTGAACCTGTTTGGATCGTCGATGATGACAGTTCAATCCGCTGGGTCCTGCAAAAGGCTTTACAAGCGGCTCAAATCCCCTGTGTATGCTTTGCTAATCCACAAGACTTGCTACTACAACTGGATGTTGCGCAACCGCCACAAGTGATCATTTCTGACATAAAAATGCCAGAAATGGACGGTATGACACTGTTGAGTCGCGTGCATGACCAACATCCAATGTTGCCAGTTATTATTATGACTGCGCATTCGGATTTGGACAGTGCTGTTAATGCCTATCAAAGCGGGGCCTTTGAATATTTACCTAAACCGTTTGATATTGATGAAGCCATTGCATTGGTGCAAAGGGCGTTGTTACATGCCAAAGAAAACAGTCGCAGCGAGATTGTCGCGGAAGAGAAACCCGCGTCAGAAATCATTGGCGAAGCACCAGCGATGCAAGAAGTTTTTCGTGCCATTGGACGTTTGTCACGTTCTTCAATCAGTGTCCTTATCAATGGTCAATCGGGCACGGGCAAAGAATTAGTCGCACACGCCTTGCATCGGCACTCTCCGCGAGCCATGAATCCATTTATCGCGTTAAACATGGCCGCTATCCCAGCTGATTTAGTGGAGTCTGAACTTTTCGGTCATGAAAAAGGCGCATTTACCGGTGCTCAGAACTTGCGTCAAGGGCGCTTTGAACAAGCCAATGGTGGTACGCTTTTTCTCGATGAAATCGGAGACATGCCATTGGATGTCCAAACTCGCCTCTTGCGCGTTTTAGCCGATGGCCAGTTTTATCGCGTCGGCGGCAGGGAGCCAATCAAAGTCGATGTCAGGATCATCGCTGCCACGCATCAGAATCTCGAAAAACGTGTAACCGAAGGTAAGTTTCGCGAAGATTTGTTTCATCGTCTCAATGTGATCAGAGTGCATATTCCCTCTCTTAGGGAGCGCCGTGAGGACATTCCTTTACTCGCCAAACATTTTCTCAGTCGCGCTGCAAAAGAATTAGACGTAGAGGCCAAAACGCTGAGCAAAGATGCCGCCCGAATAATGAGTGATTTAGCTTGGCCGGGTAATGTTAGACAACTCGAAAACGTGTGTCGCTGGCTCACAGTGATGGCTTCTGGGCAAGAAATTCTGCCTGCCGATCTCCCTCCTGAAATACACGAAGATGTAACTCCACAAGCAAGTGGAGTGGATAGCTCATGGGATACGTTGTTAGCCAATTGGGCTGATCAGCAATTGAAGAGTGGCAAAGATAATATTCTTAATGATGCAATTTATGTGTTTGAAAAAACCTTGCTGCAACGCGCCTTGCACTTTACCCATGGGCATAAGCAAGACGCAGCGAAAAGATTGGGGTGGGGTCGTAACACCCTAACCCGCAAGCTGAAGGAGCTTGATCTGTAAATCTGTCAGACACTGCAGTCGTTCAGCTTGTTACATATAGGTTATTCTCCCGCAAATCAAAAGTTGCATTTGCGGGCTGAAGCTTTCCCTCGACCGGCCAACGCCAATCTCGATGAATGAGCGATGCGCCTCAAAGAACCACTGAGCAAAAGGCTCGCAACATTTAAAATTCATAGTCAATACAAGCCATTATAAGTTACCCTAGAGAGGTTTCTCATTTGGAATAAGCGTAACTCATGGCCGAAGCTTTAGAATCCAACCGCACCCGCGCGCAAATGAAAGATATTATGCGTGCCTTAGCGTCTGGTCGCTTCGTTTCAGTGCGCAGAACGTTGCATACCCTACCGGCATCCGATGTCGCTTTAATCCTTGAATCTAGCCCGAAAAAATCTCGTGATGAACTGTGGCAACTCATTGATAGTGATTTTCATGCCGATGTCATCGAAGAGCTCTCTGAAGATGTGCGTAACGGTATCATCACCCAAATGACGACGACTAATGCGGTTGACGTATTAGGTCAAATGGATACTGATGATTTAGCCGAGACGCTAAGCTCATTGCCCGAAGAAGTTTTAGCTTCATTGCTTAAATCAATGGATGCGCAAGACCGACATAGGGCTGAACAGGCCTTATCGTACGGTGAAGAAACGGCCGGTTTCATTATGAACACCGATACGATCACATTGCGCTCAGATGTTACCATCGATGTGGTTCTAAGGTATTTGCGGTTACGTTCCAAAGTGCCTGAAGGTACAGATACGTTCTATGTTGTCGATCGGAATGATACGTTGATCGGTAGTTTGCCAGTCACACGATTGTTGATTGAACCGGCAGAAGCGCTCGTTGCAGAAGTTATGGATGATGAGCCTGAGGCGATCCCTGTCGATATGCACGATGGCGAAGTTGCCAGTTTATTTGAACGTTACAACTGGCTATCAGCCCCTGTTGTCGATAATAAACACCGGCTGGTCGGTCGTATCACCATCGACGATGTCGTCGACATTATTCGTGAGGACGCCGAACACTCAATGATGAGCATGGCAGGTCTTGATGATGAAGAAGATACCTTTGCCCCTGTATTACAAAGTACACGACGGCGTTCGATTTGGCTTGGCGTTAACCTTTTAACCGCATTAATGGCTGCAGCCGTCAGTGATCTATTTGAAGCTACTTTAAGTCAGCTAGCGGTACTTGCGATATTGAACACTATTGTTCCTAGTATGGGCGGCGTTGCTGGCAACCAAACATTAACATTGGTTATCCGTGGTATGGCACTTGGACACGTCAATTCCGGCAATAGTCGCTCGCTGATAAGTAAAGAGTTAGCCATTGGTTTCTTGAATGGGATGATTTGGGCAATACTCATTGCAGCAGTTATTGCACTCTGGAAACAAGACTACCAGCTCGGTGTCATCATAGCATTTGCGATGTTGGCTAATATGATAGCCGCAGCGCTATCAGGCGCGACATTACCTATCATCATGAAACGGTTAAAAATTGACCCCGCCTTAGCTGGCAGTGTGATACTCACTACCATCACCGATGTGGTAGGAATATTCGCATTCCTAGGTACCGCCACATTGTTTTTAATCTAGCCTGCGAGTATTGCTTGGTCGCGACCCAACGCCTTAGCCCGATACAACGCCTTGTCAGCACGATTGATTAGCGCATTAGGCGCTTCACCGCTGATATAGACCGCAACGCCAATCGACATACTCAATTGTTGTTTGTTCTCAACTAGCGTTGACTCATGCGCAATTTCTGCTTGCCTGAGAGCCTCTCGCAACGATTCAGCAACTTGCATCGCTTTATCTGCGTCGGTATTCGGCAATACTACAGAGAACTCTTCGCCACCAAAACGTGCCGCCAACTCGCCCGCACGTCGAGCATGTTGATTAATCAATTGCGCAAGTACACGTAAACAATCATCCCCGTCCAGATGACCATAAGTGTCGTTATATTGCTTAAATGAATCCACATCAATTAACAACAACGCCAGCGGCGACCCAGCGCGCTGTGCACGGAGCATTTCTTCTGTCAAAGCCTCATCAAAATAACGCCGATTGGCCAAACCAGTGAGCCCATCTTGGCGGGATAAAGCTAGCAGTTTTTGCTCTGCCTGCTTGCGGATCTCAATTTGTTCCTTTAATTGCGCGTTTAGAGAAAAGGCTTCCAAAATAGAACGATTCACCGGCAGCATGGTACGTAAAATAACCACCGCATATAACAACATGCACACAGCCAGTGCGTAACTGAGGCTATCGCCTGCAAGCAAAAAGTAACCAAATGCAGGCATGATAACAGGAACAAAAAATGCCAACATAGTGCGCCAGTCCGAGGCGTAGCCTACCAAGGCAGACGCACTAAGCCCTATGGCTAACAACGCCACTAATGCTGACACGATAGGATCATTAGCGCCTAATAAATGGAGCCAGGCAATACCGTATAAAATGCCTTGCGTCGCACTGGCCGCGATAAAGCGATTATGTAGACGCGCCAACACCAATGCATCTGTTGTGTCGCTTTGCTTACGATAAAAGAGATACAGAGGGATACGGATTAAGGAAAGCGCACAGACCGCAAAAAACCATTGTAAAGCGTACGCAAACTCAAGCGAAGAGCGAAAAATATAAATAACTAAAAAGGCTGCGAGGGGATGCGAGATTACTAGCGTTAGAGAATGTGCATAGACACTATCAACTTGCTTCCTTTTCAGCTTAAGGCTTAGTCCCTCATCTACTTCCATGTATGGTCCTAAAAACTATTTGACTACACGCAACGAGGGTTTCGATTTTACCTTTTTAGCGGCGTTTGGTTTGTCAGGAGCTGATGGAGTGGCAGTAGTAGCTTCACTATCAACATCCATTTCCGTCGTAAACACAGTACCTGCACCATTCTCACGCGCATATATTGCAAGCACTGCATGACTCGGTATATAGATACGATATGGCTGACCACTAAAACGAGCCTGAAAACTCAGGCTCTCGTAATCCATACTAAAATGTACACATGCAGATGGGGAAATATTCAATACGATTTGCCCATCTTTAACAAATTGCTGCGGTACTTCAACGCCGGACACGTTCGCGTTAACCACAATGTACGGCGTAAGCTCATTATCCACAATCCAATCAAAGAATGCCTTTAATAGATAGGGCTGATTTGAAGTCATCGCAATTTGATCAGTCATGGGCACTTATAATGGGTTGTGAATTTCACGTTCTTGATCAGTCAACGACGCTTTGAAAGAACTACGTCCAAAGATACGCCCCATATAAGCAAGTATGTCTTTACTACCTGCCCCTGACAACTCAATCTTGAGTGCCGGTAGGCGCCACAACAATGGAGCGAGGTAACAATCAACTAAACTGAACTCTTCCGACATAAAATAAGGCGTTTCCGCAAATAACGGCGCAATACTCAAGATTGCTTCACGTAGTTCGTTGCGGGCAGCATCAACATCGCCCTCGCCTTGCAAAATCCTTGCTGCAAGCGAATACCAATCTTGTTCAATACGGTGCATCATCAAACGACTTTGACCGCGCGAAACTGGGTAAACAGGCATCAGTGGCGGATGTGGGAAACGCTCATCAAGATATTCCATGATGATATGCGATTTGTATAACACTAGCTCACGGTCAACAAGGGTTGGCACGGTGCCATAGGGATTTAAATCAATTAAGTCTTCTGGCAAGTTGGTTGGATCAGTATAACTGATCTCAACGCCTACACCTTTTTCCGCTAAAACGATTCTGACTTGATGACTATAGATATCTAAAGTATCTGAAAACAATGTCATTATTGACCGTTTATTTGTGGCAACTGCCATTCACGTTCCTCCGCATTACGCAGTTTTGCGTTATCTAGTTTGACTAGTACGCGTATTTAATCGTCAAAAAAGGGCGCGAGTGCGCCCTCAATCGAAACATTATACCTTAAATTGTATGTTTAGTGCACGTCGCGCCAGTATTCTTTCTTCAACAATAATGCAAAGACAAAGAATACAACGATAAACACTAATACCCACTTACCAATCGCTTCAGATTTTAGGCGTGCAGGCTCGCCGGTGTATTGCAGAAAGTTTACCAAATCAAGAATTGCCTGGTCGTACTCATCCGCCGCCAACATACCATCACCATCGGATTTTAAACCCGCATAGCGCTCAACCATTTCACCATCCACCATGACAGTTTCATAGTGTTCACGTGGAGTACCTTGTAACTCTTGGAGTACATGTGGCATACCAACATCAGGAAAGACCTTATTGTTAACGCCAAAGGTTTTATTTTCATCTACATAGAATGTGCGTAAATAGGTGTACAACCAATCAGCGCCCCTCACGCGAGCGACCAGCGTAAGATCAGGTGGTGGCGCACCAAACCAAGTCGCAGCATAGGCCGCCGGCATTGGTGTAGTGATGTAATCAGACACCTTTTCACCCGTAAACTGCAGATACTTTTGACCGAGTTCATCAGGAATTCCAAGATCATTAAAAGTCCGCTGATAACGTTGATACTGCATTTGGTGGCAGCCCAAACAGTAATTCATGAAGATTTTGGCACCATTTTGGAGTGATGCCTTATCTGTCAAATCATAGTCTGCATGGTCCAGAGGATAGGTACTTCCCGCTGCCCATACCAAAGACGGCAAGGTTAGAAGTGCTGCTAGTATAATTCTTCTCATCGTGGGATCCTCGCGGGTACAGGCTTGGTTCCTTCGTTTTTACTATACAAAAACAGCAACACAAAAAAGCCAAAATACATAATAGTTGCAAACTGTGATGCAACAATCTTCCAGTTCTCTTGTGGGGTACCACCAAGATATCCCAAGAAGACAAAAACAGCAGCGAACATTAACAAGTTAACTTTATGCAGGCCACTGCGATAGCGCCATGAGCGCACGCGTCCACGATCAATCCATGGCAATGCAAATAACGCAGCAATCGCAGCGAACATGAAGATTACACCGAATAACTTATCGGGCACCGCTTTGAGTATTGCGTAGAACGGTGTGAAGTACCATACCGGGAAGATATGCGCTGGTGTTTTCAATGGATTTGCAATTTCAAAGTTTGGTTTTTCTAAGAAATAGCCACCCATTTCGGGCATGAAGAACATGACATAACAGAACCCGAACAAGAAGACCGCAAAAGCCACTAAATCCTTCAACACGATATGCGGGAAGAAAGGCACTACATCGTCAGCGATATCGTACTTACTGGTGTAGTATTCATGAATTGTCCACTTGGTTTTCTCATCCTCAGAGAGGGAGCCTTTTTTGTGCTTGATTGCCACACCGTCGGGATTATTCGAACCAACCTCATGCAGGGCGATAATGTGCAAGAACACTAAGATCACGATAACTAACGGTAGTGCGATAACATGTAACGCGAAGAAGCGATTCAACGTAGCGCCAGAGATAACATAGTCACCTTGGATCCAAACAACCAAGTCTGGACCAATCACTGGAATAGCACCGAATAAGGAAACAATAACCTGCGCTCCCCAATACGACATTTGACCCCATGGTAATACATAGCCCATGAAAGCTTCGGCCATCAAGGCTAAGTAAATTAGCATACCAAAGACCCACAGCAACTCACGTGGTTTTTGATACGAGCCATAAATCATGCCTCGGAACATGTGCATGTAAACCACGATAAAAAATGCTGATGCGCCCGTTGAGTGCATGTAACGGATAAGCCAACCGTAATCAACCTCGCGCATAATATACTCGACCGATGCAAAGGCACGCTCAGCACTTGGTTCAAAGTTCATCGTCAACCAAATACCAGTCACGATTTGGTTAACTAATACGATAGTGGCGAGAAAGCCAAATACGTACCAAAAGTTCATATTTCGTGGCGCGGGATACTGGATAGCATGCATGTTCGCCACACGCATCATGGGGATGCGTTCTTCAATCCAATTTAAAAATCCTGACATGTTAAGCAACCTCTGCTTCTGAGCCGATGATGACAGTTGTATCATCGACAAACTGATAAGGCGGAACCACAAGATTGGATGGCGCTGGGACGTTTTGGAAAACACGCCCTGCCATATCAAACTTAGAACCATGACACGGACAGAAGAAACCGTCAGATACGCCTTCCGCATATTGAGCCATGGCACCGTCTTTAAGGTGCTGTGGTGAACAGCCAAGATGCGTACAAATACCGACTAAAATGAGATATTCGTCCTTCAATGAACGCCATTGATTCTGAGCGAACGTGGGTTGCTGTTCAACTTCTGAGTTTGGATCTTTCAGTTGATCCTCGTGGGCCGCTAATGCCGCCAAAATTTCAGGCGTTCGACGCACAATCCACACCGGCTTACTGCGCCACATAACCCGCACCAACTGTCCTGGTTCAATACCAGAAATATCAACTTCAACATCTGCACCAGCGGCTTTTGCCTTGGCACTTGGATTCCAAGAAGCGATAAATGGAACAGCTGCTCCAATGACACCTATACCACCGACTACCGAAGTAGCGACAGTCAAAAAGCGTCGACGATTATTAGGTTGTGGTTGACCTTGTGCTTGCGAAGATTCGCTCGCATCAACAGATACATTACTCATCCACGGTTCTCCAGATTTGGACAAATGGCCTCTCTTTTATGAGAAAGCCGAAAGCGAGTCGTCATGACGATTCGAATGATTATTTTCGATCGGAAATGATAAAAAAAACCCCCGCTAATGACAAGGAAATACAGGCAAAAAACAAGGATTTAGTTGAAATTCATCATTTCCAAGGGCCGCACGAGGTAACGATGGGAATAAAACGTCTGTAACGGTGTCAAAAAGCGATTTTCGGCCAAATGATTTGACCAACTTATTTCGTCTATAAAAAAACCCGGCATCGGCCGGGCTTTTTGTACAATCCAATAAAACTTAACGTTTTGAGAATTGTGGCTTCTTACGCGCTTTGTGAAGACCCACTTTCTTACGTTCAACGCGACGTGCGTCACGAGTAACGAAGCCAGCTTTGCGTAGTGCTGGACGTAGAGTCTCATCAAACTCCATCAACGCGCGAGTAATGCCGTGACGGATTGCGCCCGCTTGACCACTAATACCGCCACCGCGAACAGTGATGTAAAGGTCAAACTTCTCAGTCATTTCAACCAACTCAAGCGGTTGACGAACGACCATGCGAGCAGTTTCACGACCAAAGAACTCGTCAAGAGGACGTTGGTTTACAGTGATGCTACCCGTGCCTGGACGCAAGAATACGCGAGCAGTTGAGCTTTTGCGACGACCCGTGCCGTAATATTGAGTATCTGCCATGTGTGTCGCTCCTTAAATATCCAAAACCTGTGGTTGCTGGGCAGCATGATTATGCTCAGAGCCAGCGTACACTTTCATTTTGCGGAACATTGCACGGCCAAGAGGACCTTTAGGCAACATACCCTTTACAGCTTTCTCTAGAACCATTTCAGGCTTCTTGTCGATAAGCTTTTCAAAAGTGATGTCTTTCAAACCACCTGGGTAACCAGAGTGCGCATAGTAGACTTTGTCTTTTGCTTTATTGCCGGTTACAGCAATTTTTTCAGCATTAACAACTACGATGTAATCACCAGTATCAACGTGCGGTGTATACTCTGGCTTATGCTTACCGCGCAAGCGGCGAGCGATTTCAGACGCTAAACGTCCAAGTGTTTTATCAGTGGCATCAACCACGAACCAGTCTCTTTTTACTGTTTCTGGTTTTGCAACAAAAGTTTTCATTATTCGTCACCCGAAAATATAACTGTTACCGATTACCGGAGTAATCTCCCGAAAATCAACGCCTAGACCCCTTCGAGCCTGTTGATTCATCCACTTTCCCAAAGTGGGCGTAACTGGGCAGGGCGCGAATTATACAGATTTTGACGTAAAAGCGAAGCCCCATTCGCAAATTATTCAAAAAATAACCAGCCGACTTTCAATTTACAAGTTGTGTGATAAGTTTTAGACAAGTTGTTTCCTTTCAATGGCCAGTAAAGTGAAATTCAGATTGTATCACTGCCAGCAGTTCAAAATCGTTAGGTGGTTACGCCGGTGTTTTGTTGGGCTTTGTATTGTCAGCGTGTTCCAAGTATCAGCCCAATCTGTAACGGCCGCCGAGGAAGTTATATTTACCTCGCTATCGCAAACCTCTGCGACCCAAAATTACTTTAGTGATTTATTAACAATAGCGCTGGCTGAGAGCAGCGACGAGTTCGGTCAAGTTACCATTCGACGCTATCCAATACCGATGGATCAATCACGCCAAATGCAAACCTTGCTTGACGGTGACGCCGATGTTATGTGGACGATGACTACGCCTGAGCGAGAAGCGTATCTACTCCCGGTAAAGTACCCGCTTATCGATGGGTTACTCGGCAAACGGGTATTCTTAATTGCACAAGGGAATGAGCGCTCGTTTGCTGGACTCAATACCAACCAATTGCGATCGAAAATCGCCATACAAGGCAAAGGTTGGCCTGACACTGAGATCCTAAAACACAATGACTTCAATGTTTCAGCAGTGCAGTGGTACGAATGGCAATTCGGTATTGCAAAGCTCCTGTTAACTGGAACGGTAGACTATTTTCCTCGCAGCGTTATAGAAGCAGAAGCCGAGCTCGCTCTCCCACACAACAAAGGCTTGGTCATTGAGCCAGCGCATTTACTCGACTATCCAGCCTTTATTTACTATTTCGTCAATCCGGCCAAACCTGAACTACAACAACGCATATTGGTTGGCTTACAAAGAGCAGCTAAACAAGGGACGTTAGAAAAACATTTTGCATCCTACCCGGGTTATCAATCTGCACGAGAGTTACTGCAACAAAAGCGTATTGTTCATCGATTGCACAATCCTTTTTATACCGGAAAGTAACAAGCGAATTGCCACTGACATAAGTCCATCGGACGTGCCTGCAGCTAGTGTTTATTTTTCAACCAGGTTGCTCTATGCTAGCTAAGATTCTCGCTTTTTATAGTGGGATTTGGTTTAAACAATTTACTCAATAAAAGGTTTCAATCATGAAAAGGATGTTTTTAGCAGTTGTTGCACTTAGTATCGCTTTCAGTGCACCGGCATTAGCCCGCGATGATCGTCTTCAGTTCGATCTCGAGCCGTTTCTCAGCTCAGAAAAAGCAAAATCGGCGTTACTTGACGTGCCTTTGTATTTCGCAGGACAAAGCCATCCCGATATCAAAAGTTCGTATGGCAACGTATCCACCAATAAAAAGACCAATGCATTTAATAAGTCTGACCAAGAAGCGTGTGAATGGGTCATGTTGTCAGCGTTAAAGCAATTACAAGAACGCGCATTAAGAGAGGGCATGAATGCGGTAGTCAACATAAAGTCAAACTATAAGCACAAAGAATTTGCGAGTAGCGAAAAGTTTGAATGTGGCGCAGGAAATATTATTGCTGGTGTCGCGCTGAAAGCCGACTTAGTAAAAATCTAACCAACCGCCGAGTGCCGTATTGGCACTCTTCACTTAATGCTCCCTATCAGATACAGGCATATGGCTGAATGCACAAATTATATTGCGCTCCAGCAGATCCTGATTTTTACCAACACCAAACATAAAATCATTTCTAAATTCTGATAGTCATGGTTTACTTGAGGCGACGGAATAATGAATGATCAAAATAATAAGGAGATCTCACCTCATGGTCATCAATACTAATAAAACCAAATATACACTCTTGCTCACGTTTTTATTGGTCTTTGGCATAGCCGGTTGCTCATCCACCGGAAGTTCCGCAGACAATACTGAAAGCAATGAAGCAGCAGAAGCTGAGGCCAAAGAAGCACAAGAGGCACAAGCTGAACTTTCGTCTATTCCTGATGACTCACCAATGAAGCAGGTAGAACTGGGCATGAGTGATACACGAGTGCGCAATTTGCTTGGCAATCCGGATGACTCAACATCATACCAAACGGGTAAGGCCTGGATACCGTTTTATTACGGAACTGATACACACCGTGTTGATTGGCTTTACTTTGGTAAAGGGCGCGTTGTATTTTCAATTAATCGTTATAGCGGTCAACATAAAGTGATCCGCGTTTCATACGAACCTGACCTGAAATAATTGGGTGTATAGTTAAGTCGCCGCAAGTTCCGTCGCGGCACTTAACTATCCCTCATTAAGCAAAATAAAGTTATCTCGCTCATCACTTGCTGGTTTGCTGTTTCGCACGCAGCCACAATGCTTCTAATTCATCTGCTGAAGCCTGCTCAATCGATTGACCTTGATGGGTAAACTCAGCTTCAATGTAATTAAAGCGCCTTTCAAATTTTTGACAGGCTTTGGTCAAAGCCACCTCGGGAGACACCTGCATATGCCGGGCAAGATTTACCACGGCAAACAAAAGATCACCAAGTTCTTCTTCTGCAGCATCACTATTCAATTTTGGAGCGCTAAGTTCACTGCGTAATTCAGCAATTTCTTCTTCAACTTTAGCCACTACTGGATCGACCGAATCCCAGTCAAAGCCGACGTTAGCACACGCTTTCTGCAATTCATAGGCGCGTTGAAATGCCGGTAAGCCTCGCTTTAATGCTGCAAAAATACTGGTCTGCGTGTCTCCATTATGGTGTCGTTCAGCAGCCTTGATCGCATCCCATTGTGCTGCCAGCGCTTCATCCGTCGGTGTACTAACATTATCTGCAAAAACATGAGGATGACGACGGATGAGCTTATCTGCTATCGATTTAGCCACATCGTGAAAAGTAAACAGCCCCTCCTCTTGGGCAATTTGCGCATAAAAAACCACCTGAAATAATAAATCACCTAACTCGTCACAGATAGCTACCGGCTCGCCTTCAAGTATCGCGTCTGCAACTTCATAAGTTTCTTCTAGGGTATATTTGAGCAACGATGTCATCGTCTGCTTGCGATCCCAAGGACAGCCAGATTGTGGGTCGCGCAATTGCTGCATAATGCGTAACAGACGGGTCAAGTTATCGGATTTCTCGGTCATTATGCGTCTTTTCTCACCACATCAACCACATCGTGAATTTGCTTAAGACTGAGCATTACTTTACGTAGCGATTTCACATCAGCCACTTCAACCGTTAGGACAATGTCAGCCGAGCCCGAAGACTTATTGCTTAAGCTATTGACTCCCAACAAGGATACTCTTAAGTTAGCGAGCACGGTGGTAATATCACGCAAAATGCCGGTACGGTCGGTGCACATCACTAACAACTGGGCTTCAAAACCGGTAGCAATGTCGCCAGACCAATTGACCTCAACTTCACGCTCAGGATGCTGCTCAAGTAAATGACTCAGTTGCTCGCAATTTTGCCGGTGCACACTGACTCCTCTGCCCTGTGTGATATAACCAACGATGGCTTCACCCGGCACGGGTTGACAGCAATTCGCTAGATGACTCAGCAAATGGCCAACCCCCTCCACCACCACACTATCATCACGTTTTTTGCTACTTTTTGGCTTAATAGGTGTTTTTACCAGCGTGTCTGGTGTTGGCTCTGATTCGGGCGGTTGTAAATGCTGTTGCAACTGACGAACAACCGACATAATGCGCACGTCACCGGCACCGATAGCGGTATACAAGTCATCGACAGACGGCTGATTAAAGCGCTCACAAACCTCACCTAAGGCTTTCAATGGCAAATGCGCTTTATGTAACTCGCGTTCGACAATTTCTTTACCCGCTTCTAGATTTTTTACCCGGTCTTGTTTCTTAAAAAAGCTATGAATAGTGGCCCGTGCCCGTGATGAGTGGACGTAACCTAGTCCTGGATGCATCCAATCCCGGCTGGGGTTAGGCTCCTTACCGGTTAGCACTTCAACCTGATCACCACTTTTTAATTGATAGGTGAAGGGGACAATACGTTTATTAACTTTTGCGCCAATACATCGATGGCCAATATTGGTGTGCACATAATAGGCAAAATCAAGCGGTGTTGAGCCTTGTGGCAAGTCTAAAACATCACCTTTAGGAGTAAAAACATACACCCGATCATCGAACACTTGGCTGCGAAGCTCTTCAACTAAGTCACCCGATTCAGCAACTTCTTCTTGCCATTGCAGTATTTTACGCAACCAATTTAAGCGCTCCTCGTGACCTGACGTTTTGCTCTGCGCTCCCTCTTTGTACTTCCAATGTGCGGCAACGCCTAACTCCGCATCTTGATGCATTTGTTGAGTGCGGATTTGGATTTCAATAGACTTGCCTTGGGGCCCAATAATGACCGTATGAATGGATTGGTAACCATTGGGTTTTGGTGTGGCAATATAGTCATCAAATTCATTGGGAATGTGCTTAAAGTTTGCATGCACTATGCCCAAGGCTGCGTAACAATCTTGTAATCGGTCAGCAATAATGCGCATCGCTCGGATATCAAAAAGCTGCTCAAATGTCAGACGCTTCTTCTGCATTTTCTTCCAAATACTGAAGATATGCTTGGGGCGCCCATAAACCGTGGCTTGAATACCTTGCTCATTAAGCAGTGACTGCAGGCGCGTGACCATTGACTCGATATATTCTGTTCTATCGGCTCGCTTTTCATCCAACATACTGGCAATCTGTTTGTAGGTTTTAGGATGCAGATATCGAAAGGCGAGATCCTCTAATTCCCATTTCAATTGTCCAATGCCTAAACGATTGGCTAAGGGGGCATAGATTGAGGCACATTCAGTGGCAACCATGACGCGCGTCTCTTCATCAGCTTCCTTCACTGATTGTAAAGCGCAAATCCGCTCTGCCATTTTCAGAACCACCGCGCGCACATCTTCAACCATGGCGAGCAACATGCGGCGTATACTATCGATTTGATGCTCTTGAAACTGCCCAGTCTTGTTGACCCCAGCGCGACCATGCAACGCTCGGATAGCCTCCATCTTGCGAACCCCTTCGATTAGGCTACCGATCTCAGGCCCAAAAGATTCGACAACATCCTCATTAGAGAGCGCGTGCTGTTGACAGTAAGGAAACACCAACGCCGCCTGCAAGGTAGTGTCATCCATATTGAGTTGGACCAAAATCTCAACCATTTCTTGGCCAACAAGTAAAATCTCTGGTTTTTCAGCAATTGACCGTAAGGCTTGTTGGGTATCTTCCGGCAAGTGCAATTGCGCCATCCATTGCTCAAATGGTGGACGTTGTTCGCTATGTACTTTTCTTGTTGATACCATGATTCTCTGTCTTAACTTCCGCGAAAGACTGCCATTAATTCACAATGCTTGGTGTAAGCAAACATCTCAACCAAACGTATCTTCTGTAATTGATAACCCTGCGCAACTAATTGTTTAGCATCACGGGCGAAACTGGCGGGATTGCAAGATACGTACACAATCATTGGCTGGCGTTGCGGTTTTAAATGACGACAGACCGCAGGTGCCCCTTCACGCGAGGGATCAAGCAAAACCGCATCAAAGGATTCGTGGAGAATCTGTTGCACAATCTTTTCGTTCAAAAGGTCATGACAGGCAAAGCCGCACTGTTTTAGTGCAAGTTGCTCTGCGCTGTGTTGTGCGCGGGTCACCATATTGGCTACGCCCTCCACGCCCTGAACCTGAAAACCCCGATTAGCCAGCAACAAACTGAAATTCCCAGTACCACTAAACAAATCAAGTACTGAGTTGGCGTTATTCTCTGTCAGCCACTCAGCAACCTGAGCTACCATTTGTTGATTCACGCCAGAATTAACCTGAACAAAATCATCAGCCCCAACAGGTATCTGTATACCATCACCCGGTGAATAGGTAATTGCCGCGAGATCACCGTGCAACGATTGAATGGGGTGGTCTGCGATGGCTATCGATAGCGCGCAATTATTTTGCTCAGCTAATGCTATCAAGGCCATTCGATCATGATTAGCCAGCGCTGCCGTTGCCCGAACGTGGACCAATACCCGACGATCACCTGAAAATAAGGTAACGTGCCCCAGTGGTTTAGGGTTATGCATCGCATCTACCCAATCCTGTAACGGCTGAATGAGGCGTTCTATTTCTGGCGCTAACACTGCGCACTCAAGCAGTTTAAATACCTCTTTACTCTTTCTGCGTCGATATCCTAGACGACGCTCATTACTATCTCGTGCATCTACGGCAAGACGGGCCTTACGCCGATAGCCTAGCGGCGCTGCATGTATATCCGCTTCCCACTCAACCGTTTTAATGCCAGCTATCTTGTCCAGTAGTTGTGTGATCGCAAACTTGCGTTGTTGGCGTAAATATTCGGGGGCGACATAATCGAGCTGACACCCGCCGCAGACCAGTGAATGCTGGCAAAACGGGTCTTGCCGCGCTGGATTCGATGTCTCAACCTGCTTTACTTGGCCTTGCCAGTAATGCTTTTTACGAGTTTCTAACGTAACCGTTACCGCTTCACCAGGTAGGGCGCCGTCAACGAAAACCACCGGCGCATGCTGCGTGGCAACACCCACGCCATTATGATCAAGCGTCGATATTTGCACAGCAATAGACTGCTTGGCATTTTCCTTGCGATGCTTGCTAGACGTTCTTGCATGCCGCTTTACCGGCTTAACAAACTGCACCATGGGCTAACCCGTTGACTCTAGAATAACGGTTGCGACCGCATAGTGCTTTTCGTCGGAAATAGAAACCACACAAGAGTTGATCGCGCGCGACTCGCATAACCGCGCAAACTCACCACTAAAGTGCAATTGCGGTTGCCCGAGTGCATTATTGTCGATCTCAATATGCTGCCAACTCACGCCGTTGCCAATACCAGTGCCGAGCGCTTTTACCGCAGCTTCCTTAGCCGCAAAGCGCTTGGCAAGATAACGTGCCGGATGTAAGTGATTTGCATAAACTTGCATCTCTTTCTCGGTCAATACTCGCTCAGCTAAACGCGAGGACTTAGCGCAATGTGCTTCGATCCGCTCAATTTCAACAATGTCCGTTCCGAGGCCTACGATCAAAATAGTATTTCCTGTTAATTACAGCGTAGATACTGACATACGCGCTTGTTGCATTAAATCCCGCATATCCCTGACCGCCGTGTGTAAACCATCAAATGCCGCACGGGCGATAATCGCATGACCAATATTCAGCTCTACAATCTGGGGAATGGCGGCAATAGGTTTAACATTGTGATAATGCAAGCCATGCCCTGCATTGACTTCTAATCCCAACGCATCAGCATAAGTAATGCCATCAATTAATTTAGTCAATTCCAACTGCTGTTGTTGCAGCGTCAACGCATCAGCATATTGCCCCGTATGAATTTCAATATATGGAGCTGCACATTCCATCGCAGCGTCAATTTGGCGTTTGTCAGCATCAATAAATAAGGAGACTAATATTCCGTTCTCAGCCAACTGGGTGCAGGCATCCTTTATTGCCGCTAGATTATCTGCCACATTCAATCCGCCTTCAGTGGTTAGCTCTGCGCGCTTCTCTGGCACCAAGCAACAGAAAGTAGGTTTCAAGCGCGTCGCTATGCCCAACATCTCGGTGGTGACAGCCATTTCCAGATTCAGTCGTGTCTGCACGGTTTCACTGAGTAATTCGACATCACGATCACGGATGTGTCGCCGATCTTCGCGTAAATGCACCGTAATGCCATCAGCGCCTGCGTGTTCAGCTATTTGCGCGGCGTGCACTGGGTCTGGATACTGAGTTCCTCGCGCATTCCGCAGCGTAGCGATATGGTCAATGTTGACGCCTAAAAAGATATCGTTCAAAACTTGTCCTTATTCTCTACAGGATCAAAAAATACATGCATATGTTAGCAATAATGCAACTTGCTGTCTGTCCGCTTATTGCGTGCTTAACTCGATATTTTAGCGATGATTACTTCACCTGCGAAAACAGCAAGCGACTGTGTAGCGGTTTACTGCCAATCACACTGGGTAGCGCTAAACGTATAAATAGCTTAGCCGCCCGCAGGCTAGCAGTCTGCCAATCCTGTCTTCCGATGGCGATAATGTCTTGCCCGCGAAAAAATGGGGATGATTGAGTCTGGCGACTATTCGTTGCCATGATTTCTACAAAACCATGCTCTGGCTGAAAGGTGTAACTTGCATCTGCTGCAATTGGGCTATGTGATTGCGCGCAAGCTGAGAAATCGGGCAGATAGCCAAGGTGATCTAACAGGTTGAGCTCGAAACTTCTGAGCACAATTTCTAAGTCAGTACTTTGCTTATCCGATGCAGCTTTGGCTAAATGCTGCAAAGCGAATTGATAGTCAGTAAAAATATCTTCCTGCGGCAAATCAATTGGTAGGGCGCGGCTCAGCAATTCATTTAAGTAAAAGCCACAATATAGCGCATGCTGTGCAAAGGAAGCTCGGCCAGATAGCGCCTCAACACGCCCTAAATTGCGCAATTCATTGCGCCCAGACACCACACATTCGAGTAATTGGAAGGGCTGCAGGAGACTTTTTCGATCCGACTTACTGCCCCGCACACCTTTTGCCACGACCCGCAACTTGCCGCTCTCAAGGGTAAATACGTCAACTAATAAACTGGTTTCTCGGTAAGGTAACCGATGCAGCACATAGCCCTGACAGGTTTCACTGGCCATCGGTTAACTGCGTCTCAGCCGCACCACTTTCATGGTTTCAAAATGTATGCCCGCCACTTCTTGCGTGTGCGAATAATAGGTCAGGTCAACACGCGCCCCTTTCAGCGTTTGATAGGGCTTTTTGCGGCGATAAATAAACGGCACGTCATATCCATCCAGCATTAGGGTATTGATATACCAGTCATCTTCGCTACGTTGCACGTGAGAAATCACTTTGCAGCATTCGCTGTGGGTTAAATCAGGATGCTTGTTGAGTAACCGTTTTAGTGCCTTTTTATCCATTAATCGAGGGCCTCAACTAACAGTTGTAAATTGCGTTTATTGCGAAATTCGTTAACGTCCAGACGATAGGCTAACTGCACTGTCGCTTGTTCAGGGGCAGGCCAGCGAGTCGTATCCACATTAAACGCAATAGCATCAATGTATTCACCATTTGTTGCTTTTAGCACCATTTTTAGGTGCTTTTCACCGACAATACGTTGTTGCACTAAAGTAAACACGCCATCAAACAGCGGCTCTCTGAAGCCTTGCCCCCAGGGGATGATATGTTTTAATTGTTCGGCAAACTCTAATGACAAACAATCAGCCGGTAACTCGCCATCAGAGTAAATTGCTTGCACTTGCTGGATCTGATTTTCCCACTGACTCAGTGCACCTTCGAAGGCTTGGCAAAACTGTTCAAAATCAACTTTTGCAATACTTAGCCCGGCCGCCATGGCATGGCCGCCGTATTTGATCAATAAATTAGGATTACGGCTGTCAACCAACGCTAAAACATCGCGAATATGCACGCCAGTAATGGAGCGTGCCGAACCTTTTAACTGATCGGCATTTTCTTCCGCAAAAATAATCGTTGGTCGGTGCAATTTATCCTTGATACGCCCCGCAACGATACCAATAACACCGGCATGAAAATCAGCTTGATAAAGCACAACTCCATTCGACGTCTGATACTCATCAGTGTCGATTGCAGGAATGCTCGCTAGCACGTCCTGCTGCATTGATTGTTCAATGTGCTTGCGCTGTTGATTCAAACGATCAAGCTCTATAGCAATACTTTTCGCGTGTTGCGGGCTATCAGTCAGTAGGCAAGCGATACCCATCGACATATCATCTAAGCGCCCAGCGGCATTCAATCGAGGACCAATAACAAAACCTAAATCCGTTGATGTGAGTCCTTCTGCATTCCGTTGTGCGACATCTAACAAGGCTAAAATACCAGGTCGACACTGACGCGCTCGGATACGCTGTAAACCTTGATAAACCAGAATCCGATTGTTGTGATCAAGTGTCACTACATCAGCAACTGTGCCCAGCGCGACGAGATCTAAATATTGTGCCATATTCGGCGCGGATATCTGTTGATGCGTAAACCACTCGGTTTGCTGTAAATGTGCGCGCAGCGCAACCATCAAGTAAAATGCAACCCCAACACCCGCTAACGTTTTGGACGCAAACTGACAACCAGGTTGATTGGGATTTACGATCGCGTCGGCGGCTGGTAGCGTTTCTGAGGGTAAGTGATGATCGGTTACTATAACAGTCAGCCCAAGGGCTTTGGCGTGTGCAACACCGGCATGACAGGCTATCCCATTATCTACGGTAACGATCACTTGACCGCCACGTTGATGAACCACATCGACGATTTGCGGAGTTAATCCATAGCCGTACTCGAAACGATTAGGGACAACATGATCGACATGTTTAGCCCCCATTGCCGTCAAAGCCAATAAGCACAACGCGGTACTGGTAGCTCCATCCGCATCAAAATCGCCAACAATACTTATTGCCTGCTGTTGCGCTAACGCATCAGCCAATAATTCAACTGCATCAGTCACCCCCTTTAGCGTGGCGTATGACAACAAACCAGCAGCCGAGCTTTGCAATTGTTCAGGCGAGCTGACATGACGGCTGAGGAAAATCCGTTTCAAAATGGGGTGAAAATCTAATGACTGCATCCAATCAGGAAAATCAACGTCAGATGCAGTATTCCTAATGATGTTTAAAGGCATGGACTTAAAGATAATGTTCTGCGCAGTGGGTTACCACGCAGAACGAAAAATTGATGGCAGTATTATGAGTTATCCTTGATGGCTTGTTCAAGCATTTCAGCCGGTTGATAACCCGGAATTATGGTGCCATTCGGCATGATAATATTTGGCGTACCGGTAACCCCAATTTTTTGCCCAAACAAATACTGTTCAGCCACTGAATTTGCACATTCTGCTGGCGAGACCGTATCGTCTAACTTAGCCTCTGTCATGGCGTTCTGTGGATTGGCCGCGCACCACACCGAAACCATATCATTATACCCTTGGCTATTAAGTCCCGCGCGCGGAAACGCCAAGTACCTAACCGTAATACCGCGGGCATTAAACTCTTCAATCTCACGATGCAGTTTACGGCAGTAGCCACAGGTAATATCAGTAAACACACTGATAACGTATTTCTCGTTTTCAGCTTTAAAGTCAATGGTTTCGCCAACAAAATCTTTTAAACCTTCGGTCCGGATTGCCGACATAGCCACTTCCGTTTCATTGCGCATGCCCGCGTCTAAATTATAGACATTAGCGCGCAACAAGTAGGTTCCGTCCATGCTCGAATAAAACAGTCCTCGCGCTGTATTTAACTGTAACAGGCCTGGCACTGGAGATTCGGCAATGGCATTGATTGGAATCGAAATCTTACTTTCAATCTTAGCTTTAACTGCATCGTAATTATCCGCATGCACCTGCAGCCCGGTAAAAATAAGTACTATTACGCTCAACTGTTTGACTATCGACTTCACTGAAAACCTTCTTTTTGATTACGGGTATAACACTGACCGGTGTCGTCAGCACATTCTTTCAATACGACCCTTATTCGGGCCATAAGTTTCGGTAAGAGAGTTTATCAGAGAATAGCGCCAGCCAAAATGACTCACCGCACCTATTGCGTACCTTATCGAATACCTATCACCATTAACCGCGAGGGTGATGTTCTCCCACCAATGCTTGCAACCGCTCTTTTGCCACATGAGTATAAATTTGAGTGGTCGATAAATCGCTATGGCCTAATAATAACTGGACGACACGTAAATCCGCCCCATGATTCAACAAGTGCGTAGCAAAAGCATGACGTAGCGTATGTGGCGACAACGCAACCTGAATGTTGGCACGCACTGCATACAACTTGATGCGATGCCAAAACGTTTGGCGGGTCATCATACGCCCACGTGAACTAGGAAACAGAATGTCTGATTTCTGCCGCAGTAACTCTGGGCGAGCCTCTTTAATGTAGCGCTGTAATTGCTCTAGCGCCGCTTCTCCGAGTGGCACTAGACGTTCTTTGTTGCCCTTGCCAGTGACCCGTGCGACCCCTTGTGCCAACGACAGCGAGGAGGTATCTAAACTAATGAGTTCACTCACCCTAAGACCCGTGGCATAGAGCACTTCAAGCATGGCTTTATCACGCATTTCAATGGGATCATCCGTGCGCGGTTCATGCAAAAGGGCTTCAACTTGTGCTTCGGTCAGTGTTTTGGGTAAACCAATCTGGACTTTAGGGTTAGTCAGCTGGCGCAATGGATTACTCGCACGGCGCTCACGGCTGACTTGATAACGGTAGAATGCGCGCAACGCGCTCATTGCGCGGCTGTTACTGCGATGACTCATTCCGTTTCGATTACGCTGGTCAATGAACTGTTGAATATCTTCCTCATCGACGGCATTTAACTCTTGGTGACGCGCATTGCTTTGGATTAAAAATGTGATAAAAGCGCTGATATCTGAGCGATACGCATTAACCGTGTTTTCACTTAAGCCTTTTTCCAACCAAAGTACCTGTAGAAACTCGTCCAGCAGGCTATGATTTTGACTTAGCGCAGACATTTAGAAACCTCTCGATTCCTTTATATATTCATACGCTTGCTGAATATCTTGTGCCTTTTGCTTGGCCATCTGCATTGCTTGCTCGGGCAGTCCTTTCGACATCAATTTATCAGGGTGATGCGCCGACATTAATTTGCGATAGGCCTTTTTAATCGTGGCGTGATCGGCATTAGGGGCGACACCCAGAATTTGGTAAGCATCAGCGGATTTCTGTTGCTCATTGTAGCTCGAAGAGCGACGTTGCCGCGGTCCAGCTTGACGGAAACGCACCTCGGCCTCGTACATACGAATTAAATAATCAAGCTCCTGACGTCTAAATCCGGCAGCCTTGGCGACTTTTACTAAAACATTATATTCAGCTTGTGCGAGATGACCGTCAGAGAAACTCGCCTGAATTAAAATCTCCAACACAATTTGAATAATGTCGCGGCGCCCATGGCAGGAATCGACAAATTCGTTAATCGTTGCTTGAATCGGGTAATCTGCCGCTTTACCCTCGCGGAAGGCAGCTTGAGCGGCTTCGCGGGTTTCACCACTTAAGCCCATTTCGTCCATTAAACGACTAGCCACAGCAATTTCCGATTGAGTAACCGCACCATCAGCTTTTGCCAGGTGTCCGAGTGTGGCGAATAAGGTATGAAAAAAGATGGCTTGCTGTTTGAAATTGTCTTTATCAGTAAAAAAGCGCCCGAAACCACCCATTTGGCTAAAATCTTGACTATAGCCTTTGTCAAACATGTGACCCACAATTAAGCCAAGAATTGCACCGACCCATTTACCGGCCATAAAACCCAGCGCAACGCCAACAACTTTACCCCAATATGCCATAGTAGTTAGAACCCTTTGCAACGAATCTGAATCCTAACTGATCAACCCTCTGAGCGAAAGAAAATCACATAAAATGCGACTATTTGTCGTTGTTTGCTTGGTTAATCGAGGATAACAGCTTAAAATCGCCAGAACTTGGCAAATTAAACGAATAGGTGAACGCGACCCCTTGTCATTCTCACCTATGAATAGAGCAAAAACCGTTTTGAAGTTTTCACGCTGTGCGTCGCTAACGCTGTCTGTGTTTTTAGTTAGCCCTACAATTTTCGCGCAAGAGCCGGTGACATTGTGTGCCGTGCCGCCGGTCTCATTTGATCCCCAACAACTTACCTCGGGTGGGGAAATTGTCGTGCGCGCGAATCAGGCCGAAATCATAGAAGATAAAACCGCATTATTTCAGGGAAATGTAGACATCTACAGTGAACGTGCGGTTATTAGCGCAGAAAGAGCCACAATTGAAGATAACGGCAAAAGTGTCTTTGCCGAGGGTAATGTCACCTACCAAAGCGAACAGCTCAAAGTTGAAAGCCAATCGGTTAATGTTGACTCGAACAGTCAACAGCTAAACCTTATCTCCACCCGCTACCAGTTAACGGGCTTTGTTGGACATGGTGCAGCCGACCAAATATCTGTCGATGCTAATCAAGGTATCTCTTTGCAAGAGGTATCTTTTACCACTTGCCCCATCGGTAGCGAAGACTGGCAGATTCGCGCCAGTGAGATCAGCCTCGAGAAAGGTTCGATTTTAGGGGAAGCAAAGAACACGCGTTTTTATGTTGCCGGCGTACCAGTGTTTTACTTACCGTATTTTGCTTTTCCTGTGTCAACGCAGCGTCAAACGGGACTTCTCTTTCCCAATATAACCAGTTCTAGCGCTACTGGGATTGACTATGAACAACCGTTTTATTGGAACATCGCGCCTAATTTCGATATGACAATATCCCCTCGCTTGATGACCGACCGTGGCTTACAGATCAAAAATGAATTTCGCTATTTATTGAAAAATGCCCTGGGTAGCATTCACTTGGAATACTTACCCAACGACGATGAGTTGTCTGGCAGCGATTCCGATCGGTATTTCTATCGCGTTTTTCACCAAGGACAATTTGCTAAAAATTGGCAGCTCAATATCGACTTCAACGGTTTAAGTGATGACAACTACATCGTAGACTTAGGTTCGGATTTTTATAACCGGGCCGACACTCACTTATACCGCACGATTGGTGTTTCCTATTACACCCAACAACTCGATTTCACCGCACAATTGCGTGATTTTGAAGTCATCGGAGACCACCAAGATACTTATCGAGCCTTGCCAGAGACTAAACTTGAGTACCGCACTTCCGTGCATGATAGGGTGGATTTGCGGATTAATTCTGAGTTGGCCTACTTTGACAATCCACTTGCGGAACAACCCAAAGCCCTACGTTTCCACATCGCTCCAACGTTAGCGATTCCTTACCAACGACAGTGGGGCGAGCTACTTGCCGAAGCCAGCATATTAAACACCTATTACAAACAAGAAGACGTAGAAGGCACTGAACTTGCGGAAGAGGTCACGCGTACGCTGGGACAAGTCAGGCTATATGGAAACGTGGTTTTTGAACGCAATCAAATGTGGAATGATGAAGCATCAACGTTAACGTTCGAACCACAATTTCAGTATTTGTATACCAGCTATGAAGATCAAGCGAACATCGGTTTGTACGATACAACATTACTACTTAATGACGTCGATGGTCTCTTTCGCGGGCAAGAATTTACTGGCTTGGATCGCATCAGTGACAATAATCAAATTACTCTCGGTGTGACTAGCCGTTTACTCGACGCCGCCAACCGCGAGCAATTGGTGGTAAGCCTAGGACAAATATTTTATCTCGATGAAAATCGTGTAGTCGCAGCCGCAAAAGAAGAAGACAGTTCAGCGATTGCGGCTGAGCTTGATTGGCGCATCAGCAACCGATGGTTGGTACACACTGACGTGCAAGTATCCAGCGCCTCTGACAAGGTTGAGCGCAGCAGCTTAGCGTTGGAATATCGTCGCGACAGTTCAAGTCTAGTGCAGTTAAGCCATCGCTACGTGCGCAATTTGTCGGGAGAACAGATCGATCAAATCGGCCTTTCCGCAAGCTGGCCAATCAGTGAGAAATGGCATTGGGTGGGTCGTTGGTATCGGGATCTGAACTTAAACCGGAGTATAGAATCATACTTCGGGTTACAATATGAGTCTTGCTGTTGGGCTGTGCGGTTCGTGGCGCAACGACATTTAAGTAATCGCTTCGATGGTGGTGGCGTACAAAGCACTAACGAATTCGACTCCGGTGTTGCCTTACAATTTGTCTTTAAAGGGATTGGTTCGTCACGTAACAATCGAGAAATGCTCGAAGAGGGTATGTTTGGGTACCGTCAACCCTACGTTTTAAATTAATTAGAAAATTAGAGTTAGTTAATATCTATGAAGAAACTATTAGTAGCACTTGCCTTGATTATTTCTGTCAGTCACGTCAATGCGCAAGAGACAAAACTAGACAGTGTCGCGGTCATTGTAGACCAAGGCGTAATCCTAGAAAGTGAAATTCAGGAACTGATCAGCAACGTTAAGCGCAATGCGATTGCCAACAATCAATCGCTGCCTTCAGATAGAGCCTTGCGCACACAAGCCATCGAGCGGCTAATTTTAACCAATTTGCAAATGCAGATGGCTGACCGTATGGGGATCCGGATCAGTGATCCGCAGCTTGACCAGACCATCCGCAATATTGCTCAAAGCGAAGGAATGACATTGGAACAATTACGCTCGCAAGTCGCGCTTGAGGGGATCAGTTATGAACAATATCGCGAATCAGTGCGGCAAGAACTGATCACTGGCGAGGTCACACGAGCCAATGTACGTCGTCGGATCTACATTACTCCACAAGAAATCAATACGTTGGTTGACCTCATTGATCAGCAAGGCGCGCAACAAGCAGAGTATCAACTAGGGCATATTTTAATTGGCTTTCCGCCTCAGGCCTCCGATGACGATATTGCAGCGGCTAAAGACCGCGCCGAGAAAGTAATCGAATTACTCGAGAGCGGTTCGGATTTTGCCAAGATTGCGATTGCCTCTTCATCTGGCTCAGAAGCTTTGGAAGGCGGCAACATGGGCTGGATGAACATCAACTCAATGCCGACACTTTTTGCTGAAGCGGTGCAGTCAAAGCGCAAAGATGCACTCGTCGGACCGATTCGCAGTGGCGCAGGGTTTCATATTCTCAAAGTTCTGGACACCCGCGGTATCGAAACGGTTGAAGTAGAAGAGGTCAATGCGCGACATATTTTGATTACGCCTTCAATTATCCTCAGTGAAGAAAAGGCCGAAGAGATGCTGAAAACCTTCAAGCAGCAAATTATCGATGGCGAAAAGACCTTTGAAGAATTAGCGAAAGAGCATTCCGAAGATCCTGGCTCTGCCCTGCGTGGTGGTGAACTGGGCTTTACCGACCCGAACATTTATGTACCCGTTTTCCGTGATACCTTAGCTACGCTGCAACCGGGCGAATTTAGTGAGCCTGTGCGCTCACAACATGGGTGGCATTTGATTCAATTAATCGATCGTCGTATGGACGATGCCACCGAGCGACGCAAAGAAGATAAAGCCTATCAGTTAATTTTTAATCGGAAGTTTGCAGAAGAAACGGATAGTTGGCTGCGTGAAATGCGTGACGCGGCGTACATTGAAATTGTTGGCGGTGGGAACGCATAGTCATGACATTGCGCATCGCGATCACGCCAGGCGAACCCGCGGGTATCGGCCCCGACTTAGTCGCCAAAATAGCCCAGCAGCAATGGGACGCTCAGCTGGTTGTTTTTGCTGACAAACACATGCTAGCCCAGCGCGCTGAGTTGTTAGGTCTGCCGTTGCAGTTAACGGATTTCGAATTGGACGAAACCCGCGTGCAAACAGCGGGTGAGCTTTACGTTAAGCACATCCCATGCGATAAACCTGTACAAGTCGGTGAGCTAGATAGTGATAATGGCCATTATGTGGTCGAGACGTTACGCGCAGCCTGTGAAGCTAATATGCATGGTGAATTTGACGCAGTTGTTACCGGCCCGGTACATAAAGGGATTATTAATCAAGCCGGAGTGTCGTTTAGTGGCCATACTGAGTATTTTGCCGCTCAATCCAATACCACCGATGTGGTTATGATGTTAGCGACCGAAGGCCTGCGCGTTGCTCTAGCAACAACTCATATCCCTTTGGCGTATGTTTCGCGCGCAATTACTACCGAACGATTACATAAAGTGATCCATATCATCAATACTGATTTACGTCTCAAACTGGGTATTGAATCACCTAAAATTTATGTCTGTGGCCTTAACCCTCATGCCGGCGAGAATGGACACTTAGGTAAAGAAGAAATCACGACGATTACTCCTGCACTGGAGCAGTTACGCGCAGAAGGCCTGAATGTGATCGGCCCTCTACCTGCAGACACGATTTTCCAACCAAAATACCTAGAAGATGCCGATATAGTGTTGGCGATGTATCATGATCAAGGGCTTCCGGTGCTTAAATATAAAGGCTTTGGCGCCTCTGTTAACGTCACATTAGGCTTGCCCTTTATTCGCACCTCGGTTGATCATGGCACCGCTTGTGACCTCGCGGGTTCGGGTAATGTGGATGCAGGAAGTATGCACTTAGCCTTGGCAACAGCGATTGAAATGGCGAGTAAACAGCAATGAGTAAGAAACATCTTGGCCATACTGCCCGCAAGCGCTTTGGACAAAACTTTCTGCACGATGAGTACATCATTGATAAAATTGTCAGTGCGATTAACCCGCAGAACGACCAGGTTATGGTTGAGATTGGCCCGGGCTTGGGCGCATTAACGGAGCCAGTATGTGAAATTATCGATCATCTAACCGTGGTTGAGCTGGATCGAGACCTGGCAAAGCGGTTACGTCATCATCCCTTTATTCAATCGAAGTTAACCGTCATCGAACAAGATGCGCTAACCTTTGATTTTGGTTCTTTATGCCACGATGGTAAGCGGATCCGGGTGTTTGGTAATCTGCCCTACAATATTTCCACCCCACTAATGTTTCATTTGTTTAGCTTTACCGGGTGCATTGCAGATATGCACTTTATGCTCCAACAAGAGGTCGTTAATCGTCTCGCGGCTGGCCCGAACCATAAAAACTATGGTCGTTTATCGGTAATGGCACAATATTATTGCCAAGTTATGCCGGTGTTACCCGTTCCACCCACTGCATTCAAGCCACCGCCTAAGGTCGATTCTGCTATCGTGCGTTTGATCCCCTATACAACTCCCCCGGTCAAGGTTGATAATATCGCGCGCCTGAATCAAGTGTGTGCCATGGCGTTTAACCAACGGCGCAAAACCATTCGTAATAGCTTGAAAGAGTTAATTGCAGAGGAACATTGGTCTGCTCTCAATATTTCGCCGGACCTACGCGCCGAGAATCTGGCATTGACCGACTATGCAGAGTTAGCTAATTTTGTCGAAAAGCATTCAGACAAGGAGCTGCATGACAGCGAATAACGCCATTCAAGTCAAAGTCAGAACCCGTTATCTCGCAGAGCACGCAAAAGCTGAAGAAGGTAAATATGCCTTTGCCTATCAGGTTGAAATTAGTAACCTTGGTACCCAAGCATCGCAGCTACTAACACGTTATTGGCTGATTACCGATGGCAATGGTAAAACGGCAGAAGTGCGCGGGGATGGCGTGGTTGGCAAGCAACCCACTATTCAGCCGGGCGAATCATTTGTGTACACTAGCGGGGCCGTGATCGATACACCGGTTGGTAGTATGCAAGGCTATTATGAAATGCGCAGCGCCGATGGAGAGCAGTTCAAAGCCCCCATCGACGTGTTTGGTTTGCGCGTGCCACATTTAGTGAATTAAGCGATGGCGAATTACGTCATCGGCGACATTCAGGGCTGTTATAACGGGCTAAAACGCTTACTTAAAGTGATACAGTTCGACCCCACAAAAGATGTCTTATGGTCGGTGGGAGATCTAGTTGCCCGGGGCGAAGATTCTTTGTCTACCCTGCAATTGCTGTTCGATCTCAAGCACAGCTTTAGAACGGTTTTAGGCAATCATGATCTACACCTGTTGGCCATTTGTTATGGGCTGCGCAAAGCTAAACCCCAAGACAACCTAGACCCCTTACTACGCTCGCCGCAATTGCCAGATTTCGTTAACTGGTTGCGCCATCAACCATTAGCGCTAAGGATCGAGAAAAAGACACTCTTAGTGCACGCTGGGCTATATCCACAATGGTCGTTGAAGCAAAGTGTCGCGCTCAGTGACGAGATCGCACAAAAATTACAAAGTAAAAAATGTGCAGCGTTTTTACAAACCATGTATGGCAATACGCC
Source organism: Alteromonas sp. DYW1 (assembly GCF_059752595.1). Lineage (NCBI taxonomy): Bacteria > Pseudomonadati > Pseudomonadota > Gammaproteobacteria > Alteromonadales > Alteromonadaceae > Alteromonas > Alteromonas sp. DYW1. Next base: position 3,002,133 of record NZ_CM186038.1, read on the forward strand.
GAATAAATGGAGCACTGATTTAACCGGTGATAATCGCTTACGATTTATTGTCAATGCCATGACACGCATGCGGTTTCTCGATAAGCAGCAGCGTTTGAACTTTTCTATCAAGGACTCGCCGGCGAGCGGTCCCGCAAAATATCGACCGTGGTTTCAATTCCGTAATCCGGAATTGAAACCAAAGCACCGGGTGATCTTTGGTCACTGGGCAGCATTAAATGGCTTGCATGATCACGCACAATTTATCGGCCTCGACACTGGCTATGTATGGGGTGGCAAGCTAACCGCCTTGAGGCTCGAGGATAGTACTTATTTTTCTGTTAAAAATCAGACTTAAGGGAATTTGCTGCGGGTCGATAACTCAATATTGACGCTTTTTTCACTTTTTACTGAGAGAAAAGCAGACAGAGGCTAAAGATTGAACTAAATTTTTAACCTCAGGGGGTGTAATTTCCTGCGGATTTTGTCACACTCGATAACATCGGTAGTTGCGCAACACCCACGTTGTAATACAAGCACAGGCTCAGGAGTTCCTATGAGAATCACAGTCGCAAGAAGGATCTATGGTGGTTTTGCTATCATCATCCTCTTACTCTTAGTGATCAGTTATTCATCGCTCAGTAACCTCAGTGACATTCAAGATGAAACTGAACAGGTGAACAAAGTCGCCATTCCAGCTGTTGCTGGCAGTAACGGGCTCAAAGCGGCCTTTCTGAATATGGGGCGATTAACTTTTGAGGCTTATTACGAACCCACTCTAGAGGGTTTAGCAAATAAGAAAGACAGCTTTAATCAAAGTAAGAGTAACTTCAATTCAGAACTCAAAGGATTGGAGAACGTTGTTGCTGCCGACCAAGACTTGCGCGTGGCACTAGGCAATGTTGTGACCACCTTTCAAGAATATGAAGGTAACGTTGATGGCATGTATAACAACCATCAACGCGAGTTAGAGTTGCGCAATGAGGTTCAAGATAAAATCGGTGATCTTGAAGATAATGCAGATGATGCGTCGTCATACATCCTCGATTTCAGTGATATGGACTCCGTACAAAGTAACGCAAACTTACGTAGAGCGGCGGCCATTGGTAGCGAGATTGAAGGCGACCTACTCTCGCTTGTTACTGTGACAATTGAATATGCGAAGACGCAAACTATTCAGCGCTCACAAACCATCGGTAACGAAGTCGAATTAATTGTGGGTCAAATAGCCCAGAAGCTATCAGATATGCAACAAGCCGAAGGTGGCAGAGACAGTTCGGGCACAATGGCTGAAATTGCCGATTTGATCAGTAGTGCCACGTCAGCCATATCCGCCAACGATGGTGTTTTGGCTCTGCATGTTGAGCGGCTCGAACGCGCACAAGCAGCTAAAGCCGCACTGCAGGCATCAGAAGAAAACATTGCTCAAGCGATTACTGAATTGAATAGCTTGCTAGCGTTAGCGGATAAAAAAGTAAAAGTCACTGAAGAAAGCGTGAATAGTTCGGTAAGCGGTGCAACGACAAGCATCATTATTATTGTGATCATTTCACTCATAATTGCCGGTGGTATTTCTTACTACACAGTCACCGCGATTACCAAGCCTCTAGATAAGGTCAATCGGATATTGAATGTGCTTGCGTCTGGTGATTTAACCCAGAAGATCCAAGAGAAGAGCAAAGACGAATTTGGCGACCTTGCACGCAATTGTAATAACCTTATTGACAGTCTTACTACACTGGTCTCGGGTATCCGCTCGCGCGCCGAACAGTTAGCCGCAGCTTCAGAAGAGACATCAGCCGTCACCACGCAAACCACGGCTTCGATTCAGGATCAAAAGTCACAAATCGCGCAAGTCGCAACTGCCACAACGGAAATGCACAGCACTTCACAACTGGTGACGCAAAGTGCAGAAGATACGCTAGCGCAAATCAAGCATGCTGACAAAGAAGCTGAGAAGGTCAGAGCGATTTCACTCGAAAACAAGAGCACTATCGAAGTATTGGCCAAGGATGTCGAGCAGGCAGCAGATGTAATTAACAAGCTGCATCAAGACAGTGCCAGCATTGGTGGCATTCTTGACGTTATTCGTGGCGTTGCCGACCAAACTAACCTATTAGCGTTGAATGCGGCAATTGAGGCTGCGCGCGCAGGTGAACAAGGCCGAGGTTTCGCGGTAGTTGCCGATGAAGTCAGAACCTTGGCTAGCCGCACGCAGGAAAGTACCCAAGAGATCAATAATATGATCGAAGTGTTGCAAGCGGGTGCTGAAAAAGCCGTAGCGGTAATGACGCAAGGCAAAGAACAAACCACAATCTGCGTTGAACAAACCGAGAAGGCAACAGCAGCATTGGATCTGATTTCGGATGCAGTGCATAAAGCTCATGACGTGAGTTCTCAAATTGAACAATCAGCCCGTGAGCAAAATGTGGTATCACAAGAGATCAGTGAACGCCTTGAAAGCATCGTAGGTATCGCAGAAGAAACGACAGTCGGTGCACAGCAAACATCGCAGAGCAGTCAAGAAGTCGCGAAGCTTGCTGAAGAGCTACAGCAGTCAATTAAGCAATTTAAAGTGTCTTAATTGAGTACATTTAGGAAAACGCGGCGATTTGCCGCGTTTTTTTTAAGTTATACGCAAGTATAATTTGCTGCGTTGCTGACCTACCCAGTTAAGTCTATAGTTAATTCATTATCAGAATAGTGTTAACTCAAGTTATGAAGCGCATATCCGTTATTTTTGCTACTCTTTGCTTTACTTCTTTTGGTTTGCAGGCTGAAGCAGAACAATCATGCCCACCGTCGCTAGCAGGGATTGCCGTGCATTCGGCAGCGAAGATGTGTCAACAATTTAGCGCTGACGATAAACAGCCTCACCAATCAATGAGTTACCATATTCCACTCTCTACTGATGCCGTCATTGCGTTTTACCAAAGCCAGCACCATGAATTAACTGTACATTCTGTGTTTAACGGCAGAACCTTGCTTACGATGCAGGAAAATCGGGTACGAGTCGCTATTTCGGCAGACAATGCCGGAGCTCAGGTCGATATTTTGATTTTATAAAAAGTTCTCTAGCCCTTCAGTCTATGAGGGGCCACCGCCGCTATTATATTCTTCTTTGTAACCCACAATGATCTTGGCATTCAGCTTGCACTATCTATGCTACGTGGCAGATAAACTCTGCCAACGTCAAATTTTTGACTTCGTATCATTGTGTAGAGAGGATGTTCATGGAACTCGCGATTGTATTGTTGATGCTATTAGTATTTGTCGGGATCGGCGCCGTGAAGTTAAGTGCGCAATCTACCGCCACGCAATTAAGTTTCCCGTTTAGTAGACGAACTCAGCTGTTTACGCCCGTCGAACGCAATTTCTTGGAGCTACTAGAAAAGGCGATGGGCCATGAGTTCCGCATTATATGTCGTGTTCGCTTGGCTGACCTTATCAGTATTAAACAAGGCTCAAATGCAAAAAACAGCAAGTCTGCTTTAAGTAAAGCTGTTGGCAAGCAATTAGACTTCGTTTTGTGCAGTAAATCGACAATGGATCCTGTCTTAGCGATCGATTTGGTCTATCAACAAGGTAAAGAAGGCTACAAGATCCAAAAAGACTGGTTCGTCAGCGGTGCACTCGAAGCTGCCAAGGTGCCGCACATGCGGATTAAGGTAAAATCCGGCTACACTGTCTCTGAAGTGCGCGAAAGCATCGAATTGAAGCTTATTCCATACCGCAAGGCACTGGCTAAAGAACCGCTAGTCAATGGCGGAGGGAAACGACCTGACGGCAGTAAGCGTCCTACTCGACCATTACGCTCCAGTCGCCCAATTACCGCTTAATTCTTGTCGCAGAGGTGTTAGTTTGCGCGCTTTTCGATTACACTGCGCGCATTTAAACACGACCGATTGTGAAACATGAAAATTGCCATACTTGGCGCAATGGATCAGGAAGTTGCGCTGTTAAAAAGTTCCCTCGAAAACGTTCAAGTAGAAGAATACGCCCACCTGCAGTTTTATTCTGGGAAGCTGCATGATGTTGATGTAGTTGTTGCCAAGTGTGGCATCGGTAAGGTTGCCGCTTCCGTAGCGACGACTATTTTGATTGATCAATACGCACCCGACTTTGTGGTCAATACCGGCTCTGCCGGTGGCTTTGATCCCACCTTAGATATTGGTGATTTAGTCATTGCCAGTGGTGTTCAGCATCACGATGTCGATGTCACACATTTTGGTTACGCTCGCGGCCAAGTTTTTGGTATGCCAGACATTTATCCCTGCGATATTCGACTAATCGAAGCGGCCGAACAAGCCGCCGAAGAAGTTGTGCACATTGCCAGTAAGCGAGGCCTTATTTGTACGGGTGATTCATTCATAGGCTGTGACGAGGCCGTTGAGCGATTACGCTCATTGTTTCCCGACATGTGCGCAGTAGAAATGGAAGGCGCCGCGATCGGCCAAACCTGTTTTATGTTTGATACCCCCTTTCTAGTCATTCGCTCATTATCTGACATTGCCGGGAAAAGCTCTTCTGTTTCGTTCAAATCCTACATTGACAAAGCGGCTAAACACTCAGCCGAACTGGTCATGGGAATGATAAAGCGTCTAAAAGACATCGATATAGGCGGCTAATGGATTGGCAACTGCTGTGGGCATCCCCGCTACTTCAGCCAGCATGGTTGATCGGGTTGGTGATGCTCATAGAGTCTCTTTGGCGCTGGCCAGACAAAATCCATCCACTGGCCTTTTTTCGCTACATTGCGATACGCCTGGCAAGCAAAGTCAACCGGGCTGAGCAGCGCTCCAAGCAGCAAAATCGTATCGCTGGCATACTTGCCCCGGTACTGCTAATAGCGCCAGTTTCGATTTGTTTATGGCTGTTTTTAGAACTTGTGTACTTTCGCTGGTTTTTTGAAGGGTTAGTCTTACTGATTGCGATCCACTTTAATCCGCAATTCACCCGCTATAAACGCATCGTTGGTTTTGCGCAAAAAGAACAAAAGCTATTGGGTCGCGATTATTTACAACACTTTGTGTTACGTGAAGTTTCTCAGCTCTCGCCGCTGGGGATTGGCAAGGCGGCAATGGAAGGTATTATCTTACGTTTTTATTATCAAATCGCTATTCCCTTGTTTTGGTATTTGCTGCTAGGGCCGATAGCTGCGCTCACTGCCCGCCTAATTTACGAATGTAGTCAAGTTTGGTCGACGAAACAACCCCGTTTTAAGCAGTTTGGGTTACCCGTCGCCCTATGCTTTAAATGGCTTGGGTTTATCCCACTCATAGTTAGCGGCTTTATACTTAGCTTGTTTTATCGTCCATGGCTGACGCTACCGGAGTGGCTTCGCAGCCTTTCATCACATAGCCGCGATGCGATTTTACGGATAACCGCAAAAGCCATTGGTGCAGAGCTTGGAGGCCCAGCCATATACGCGGGGAAAAAATTGCGTTTCCCGCGTTGGAACCAGCAATTCCCAACGCGTGTGGGTCACCTGTTCATCATGCAACAGTATATTCAAGGCGCAAAGGCTATACTTGTGGTGAGTTATTTGTTGCTCGCAGTGTTCAGTTACGGAATTTTTCGTCTTGCGTAGCCGAATTGTATACATAGCACTAATGAGCTTGGTATTGCTGCTCTGTGGACCGGTGATTGCGCAGTCCTCACAAGCTAAAGCGCAACGCATAGTGACGCTATCACCGCACTTGGCAGAGTGGGTTTACTTACTGGGCGCCGAACAATACTTAGTGGGTGTGAGTGCGTTTAGTGATTATCCGGCCGCGGCTGGTGAGCGGCCTATAGTCGCTGACGCCAACGGTATTAATTACACTCGGCTACTTAGTTTGCAACCGACGCTGGTGTTGGCTTGGCAAGGTGGTAATAAACCTCAAGATATCAGTCGTATTCGCGCCAGTGGGATAGATGTATTTACTTCGGCCCCAAAAACCTTGGATGATATTGCAAGTGAGCTAAAAGCACTCGGTCGAGTCCTGCAACGTGACGCTTTGGCCGAATCGATTAGCCAGCAGTTTTTGCAAGACTTGAGATTGCTAAGGCAGCGCTACCAGGCCAAACCCGCGGTTTCTGCGTTTTATTACCTATGGCATAAACCGCTAATGACCATTGGCCCAAATGCATGGCCCAATCAGTTTCTTGCGATATGCAATATCCACAATATCTTTATCGATTCTCCTGTGGATTACCCTGAAGTCAGGTTTGCTGAAGTTATGCGTCGTAAACCAGATATTCTGATTACAACCGTAGCTGGCGCAAGCGAGTCCCATGCAGCATTTTGGCAAACACACACGGCGATCATAAGTGCGCCGATTATTTCTGTCGATGCAAACAAAGTTCATCGCTTTACTCCTCGCATCATTGAGGAACTTTCACGCCTTTGCGAATGGGCTCACGCTAACGATTTATCACTGTAATGTGACACAACGAAGTCGCTTGGTTTTTGAACTTATGCGGATATACTACGTACATAAAAGCATCCAAATCAAGTAAGTAGAAGTGTATGAATCAAGACAACCACGTAATGGCAACGGGCGATTATAAAGTCGCAGACATCTCACTGGCCGATTGGGGGCGGAAAGAACTAACTATCGCCGAGAGTGAAATGCCCGCATTGATGAAAATCCGTGCAAAGTACATGCAGGAACAACCTCTCAAAGGTGCAAAAATCCTTGGCTGCATTCATATGACGATCCAGACCGGAGTGCTGATCGAAACCTTGGTGGCGCTTGGTGCCGAAGTGCGTTGGTCGTCATGTAACATCTTTTCTACTCAAGACCATGCAGCCGCTGCTATCGTTGCAGCCGGAGTGCCGGTATTTGCCTGGAAGGGGGAAACGGAAGAAGAGTATGACTGGTGTCTTGAGCAAACTATCTTAAAGGACGGTAAGCCCTGGGACGCCAATATGATCCTCGATGATGGCGGTGACCTAACCCAAATGCTGCACGAAAAATACCCGCAGGTTTTGGATAATGTGCACGGTATTACTGAAGAAACAACCACTGGCGTGCATCGCCTAATTGAGATGTTAAAACGTGGCACGCTGAAGGTACCCGCAATCAATGTAAATGACTCGGTCACAAAATCTAAAAATGACAATAAATACGGTTGCCGCCACAGCCTTAGCGATGCCATCAAACGCGCAACTGACCACTTACTCATGGGTAAAAAGGCCTTGGTCATTGGTTATGGCGATGTTGGCAAAGGCTCTGCACTATCACTGCGTCAAGAGGGTATGATTGTGCGCGTAAGCGAGATCGATCCAATCTGTGCTATGCAAGCCTGTATGGACGGTTTCGAAGTCGTCTCACCTTATTTACAGGGTAAGAATGTCGGCGATGGTTCTAATCTCAACACTGTCTTGCTTGAAAATACCGACCTGGTCGTCACGACCACAGGTAATGTTAATGTCTGTGATCGATATATGCTCGCGGGGCTAAAAAATGGTGCCGTGGTATGTAACATCGGTCACTTTGACAATGAAATAGATACTGCTTACACCCGACAACATTGGCGCTGGGAAGAGATTAAGCCACAAGTACATAAGATTTATCGCTCCGACGATGCTGCCGATCACCTATTATTGTTATCGGAAGGTCGATTAGTGAATTTAGGGAATGCTACAGGCCACCCATCACGTATCATGGACGGTAGTTTTGCCAATCAGGTGCTAGCGCAAATTCACTTATTCCAACAAGGTTTTGCTTCGCTCGATCCTGAGCAACAACGCGAATTACTCAGCGCGACTGTACTACCAAAACACTTAGATGAAGAAGTTGCGCGCTATATGGTAGAGGGCTTTGGGGGTGTCATTACCGAATTAACCCAACAGCAAGCGGATTACATACAAGTGAATGTAGACGGACCGTTCAAAGGCGATGATTATCGCTATTAAGGAGTGACTATGAAGAAATGGTTGTTTACGCTCATAAGTGTATTGAGCTTTTCGCTGGCAGCAGCTGACGTTAAAACAATTTCGTCAGACGAATTGCTCGCTACCGATACTAGCGATTGGTTGATTTTGGATGTGCGCAGTGACGAAGAGTTTGCTGAAGGACACGTACCTAATGCGGTAAATATTGCGCACACCGAAGTCGCTGAGCAGCTAAGCAAAATTACTGACTTCAAAGACAAGCCCGTAGTGGTTTATTGTCGTTCGGGTCGGCGTGCTGGTTTGGCTGCTGAAATTTTAACTGAAGCAGGCTTCAGTGACGTGCGTCACCTGGAAGGTGATATTATGGGCTGGAAGGAAGCCGGGCATAGGTTAGAGCAATAATGCTAGAGCGCCGGTGGCAAGACAAATACGGCAGTTATAGCCTGATTGCTCGGGATAATTTTATTGAATCGGTTATCATAGGAGCCATCGGTGAAAACATCACTGCGCGCTTTAAAAAAGACATTATTGATTTGGCTAAATCATACGCTGGTCGGCCGTTTGGTTATTACGCCGACCTGAGTGGCTCCGAAGGCTATACAGAGGTGGCTGAACAACACATTATTACGGCCTACAAGGCCTGCTTGGAATTTGGCTGTGTAATAGATGCGATGACAATTAAGTCCCCACTGGTTAAAGCCCAAATGGAACGCGTCAGCGATATCGTTGGCATTGATCTCCCGCTTGCTGTGCGCACCTTTGAGTCAAGAGACGATGGGATTGCGTTTGTTGAAAAGCTCGTCCAGAAAACCAAAGACAGGCTGGCCAAGTGACCATTACACTTGCAACACCTGCGATGTTGTTCCCGGCAATCTCATTGCTGTTATTGGCCTATACCAATCGCTTCCTGACCCTTGCCACCGTGATCCGCAACTTTACCGATGATGATACCAGCGTGAACAAACAAATCATCAATTTGCGTAAACGAATTCAATTGATCAAGGCTATGCAAGAAGCCGGCGCGGTGAGTTTTTTTATTTGTGTTTTGTCGATGTTAGCCATTTACCTTGACTATCAGGTGGTAGGCAGCTGGTTATTTGCATTTAGTTTGGTTTGCCTACTGTATTCACTGTTGTTGTCGGTGCGTGAGATCCGCATCTCTGTTGAGGCGCTGGATGTGCACCTCAACAGTTTGCGAGAAAAATAACCCTAACGCGTCAGTGTTATCCGAGCAAATTTGCGCTTTCCGACTTGATAGACAGCACAATTCTCTTCGCTCAGAATTAACTTAGCATCACTCACACGTTCGCCATCAATTTTCACCGCGCCTTGTTTTATCATTCGCATCGCTTCTGATGTAGAGGCTACCAATTCAGCCTCTTTGAGTAAGTTACCAATAGCTAACCCGTCGCTATCTAAGGTCACAGTTAATTCTGGCATTTCATCTGGAATTGCATTTTTGCTGAAACGTTGAATAAAGTCTTGATGCGCTGCCTCAGCGGCTTCATCGGAATGAAAGCGAGCGATTAACTCTTTCGCTAACTCAATTTTAGCATCCCGAGGGTTTGCACCTTGTGCGATAGCGGCTTTCAGCGCTGCGATAGTTTCCAGTGGTTTAAAGCTCAGCAGATCGTAGTAACGCCACATCAAATCATCAGAGATTGACATGACCTTACCGAACATTTCATTCGGTGCGTCAGTAATCCCAATGTAGTTATTCAATGACTTGGACATCTTTTGCACACCATCAAGGCCTTCCAACAATGGCATCATTAACACTGTTTGCTGTGCTTGCCCCTGCTCTTTCTGCAATTCTCGTCCCATTAATAAATTGAAACGTTGATCAGTCCCTCCAAGCTCTACATCACTTTCCAGCGCAACAGAATCCCAACCTTGCACTAGTGGATACAAAAACTCATGGATCGCGATGGGCTGACCATTGCTGTAGCGCTTTTTAAAATCATCCCGCTCCAACATCCGTGCCACAGTCTGGCTTGCTGCAAGTTTGATCATTCCTGCGGCACCTAACTGATCCATCCATTCAGAATTAAATCTTACTTCGGTTTTATCGGGATCGAGTATTTTAAAAACTTGCTGTTTATACGTTTCAGCGTTAGCGAGTACTTGCTCACGCGTTAATGGTTTACGGGTTACATTTTTGCCCGTCGGATCGCCTATTAGACCGGTAAAGTCGCCGATCAAAAAGATAACCTGATGGCCTAATTGCTGGAAAGTGCGCATCTTATTGATTAGCACAGTGTGCCCTAAGTGCAGATCAGGCGCCGTCGGATCGAATCCCGCCTTTATCTTAAGCGGTTTCCCAGACTTTAATTTTTCAATCAGCTCGGCCTCTACCAAAATATCATCTGCACCGCGCTTTATTTCTTCTAGCGCAGCCTGCCAATCAGCCATGTACTACTCACTTTTGAATTTAGTCTAACAAAGCCGCATAGTTTACTTTCAGTGGACTGGCATTGAAAGTGTGGGGTATGAAAAAGTGCACGAATGTGAGTGTTTTCATGCGTTATTTACCTGCAATTAACCTTGAACAACTGGCGATTTTAATTTAATCGGTATATTCTGACCGTGATTTAGTTTTATTCCGGTGTGTATGTCGTTTCGAGCAGCAATAATAAGGTCATTTCGATCATTACCTAGCACGCATAAAGTTGCGGTTAGTGGTTTGGCAGCGCTTTGTGTGTTGCTTTTATTGATCCCCTCCGAACCCGTCGTCGCATCTAAGCACACTGAAGCTCATGTGCTAGAGGCCGGTAAACGCTACCCATTGGATTTTCCTGAACTCAATTCCACACTCCCACCATCGGGCGAGTTTGAGGCCAGCGATTGGGTCAATTATCGCGTTCGCTCTGGTGACACGCTAGCCAAGATATTTAAACGTGCAGGATTAACACCGCGCGACACCTATGATGTAACCCAAATCGGTGATCTGGCTAAACAACTGGTTGCCCTCAAGCCTGGCGAAGAAATTAGCATCAAGCGCGATAGTTATGGCCGCTTAGAGGGCGTAGAGTATGTTTTCTCGCCAACCGAAAAGCTAATTATCATTGCCCAATACACGAACAGCGACGATAAAGAACGCTCGCTTAAAGCTGATATTGAAGAAAAGTCGGTCGATATCCGACATAACTTCGCCCAAGGCGAGATCAACTCGAACTTCTGGAACGCCGGCATCGACGCTGGTTTAACCGACAATCAGATTATGCAGCTTGCTGGGATCTTTGGTTGGGATATCGATTTCGCCTCAGAAATTCGTGCTGGAGATACCTTTAATATCGTCTTTGAAGAAAAATATATTGACGGTGAATTTGTCGGGCATGGTGATATTGTGGCGGCTGAATTCGTAAACCAAAATGAAGAATTCAACGCTATCCGCTATACCGATGGCAATTACTATACGGCTGAAGGCCGCAGTATGCGCAAGAGCTTCTTGCGCGCGCCGGTGCACTTTACTCGCGTCAGTTCAAACTTTAATCCGCGTCGCTTTCACCCCGTACAAAAACGTTGGAAGGCACATCGTGGTACAGACTACGTTGCACCTGTTGGTACACCCATTATGTCTGCCGGTGATGGTAAGGTTATTCGCTCAGGTTATGACAAGTACAACGGTCACCATGTTTTCATTCAGCACGGTGAAAAATACACCACCAAATATTTGCACTTTAAAAAGCGCGCGGTAAAAGTTGGCGAAACGGTGAAACAAGGGCAAGTGATTGGATATTTAGGCAGTTCGGGTATGGTCACAGGTGCCCACCTGCATTATGAGTTTCTTGTCGACGGCGTGCATCGCAATCCGCGCACGGTTGAATTACCCAAGGCTGACCCAATCAATCCTACAGAGCGCGCTGAGTTTGAGCAGTTGGCCGCGCTGCGGCTTGAGCAATTAAGTCACAATAAACGTATTATGTTAGCCATGAACTAAGATTCACGATGCCTGAGTCTCTGCAACGTTATATTGGATTGATGTCAGGCACTAGCATGGATGGCATAGATGCGGTGATTGTGGATTTCTCCGCACCGACACTAACAGTCATTGCCCATACTCATCTACCCTACCCTAGACAGCTACTCGACTTATTACAGCGGCTGGCGACTCCCGGTGACAATGAAATCGACCACTTAGGCGCAGTGGAAAATGGGGTCGCACAACTCAGCATTGCGGCCGTAAAAAAATGTTTAAATAAAGCCAAGCTTGAGGCGCAAGATATCGTTGCCATTGGTGCGCATGGGCAGACCATTCGACATCGGCCGGTGGGTATTGAGCCGCTTACAGAGAGTCGATTTACGTTACAAGTTGGTGATCCCAATGTTATCGCTGTACAAACCGGTATTCCGGTTATTGCTGATTTTCGCCGCAAGGATATGGCATTGGGTGGTCAGGGAGCCCCCCTTGCGCCAGCATTTCATCAAGCGTGCTTTAGTAGCCCCACTCGCACTGAAGCCATTTTAAACTTAGGCGGTATCGCGAATATAACCGTGCTCCCCAAACAAGACCATCCGAAACCTGTGATTGGTTTTGATACTGGCCCTGCAAATACGCTGATGGACGCGTGGATCAAGCAACAAAACGATCAACAGTATGACCATAACGGTGAGTGGGCCCAATCAGGTAAAGTAAACCAAGAATTGTTATCACAAATGCTGCTGGACCCCTACTTTGCTAAAGATGCACCGAAAAGTACGGGTAAAGAGTATTTTTCACTGCAATGGCTAGATAAGCATATCGCCGGAACCTCCTTGCGAGCAGAAGATGTTCAAGCGACCTTATGTGCATTGACTGTAGTTAGTATTAAACAGGCATTACAGCCCTATTTGCCCATTGACGAGCTAATCATTTGTGGCGGAGGCGCGTTCAATCGATTTTTACTGGAACAGCTATCAATCCATTTACCACACACCACAGTGCTGACTTCTCAATCTCGCGGGGTTCATCCAATGCACGTGGAGGCACTGGCGTTTGCGTGGTTAGCCAAACAGTTTTATGCTCGGCTGCCCGGCAATTTGCCCGCAGTCACAGGGGCAAGTCGAAGCGCTGTATTAGGCGCGCTATATCCCCCAGAATAAAGGACGAATATGACAAGTAAACAAACCTTGGATGTTATCGATATTAAACTATTGGCCGAATTATATGCTGATCCTGCAATCAACAATAAATCTCTCGCTGAAGCGGTTGGACTAGCACCTTCATCATGTCACGAACGCGTGAAGCGTTTGAATGCACAACAGATTATTCGTGGTAGCCAATTGGTTGTTGATATTGAAGCACTCGGCGGGCATATCCAAGCGATGGTTGCAGTTAGACTATCATCACACGACCGTAGCACCATTGCCGGTTTTCAGCACGACTTATTGCGTACAACAGAAGTAGTCAGCATCTATCACACCGGTGGAGAAAATGACTTTCTGTTGCATGTTTGCGTTCCAAATGCGTTGCACTTACGTGATTTCGTGTTTGATAAAGTGACTGCACGAAAAGAAGTCAACCACGTCGAGACCGCTCTGGTCTATAACGTCCAATTGAGTCAAAAACTCCCTTGCTATCTATAAGTAGTGAACTTTACGGCTGAAGGATGAGTCGAAATCAGCAGATGTTGTCAGTCTCATGCACCGTTTTGCTTGAGGTGGTAAGCTTCACTTAGCAGCACAAGTTCATTAAGATGTCTGCGGTATCAAAAAGTCATAAGGTTTAACATTCCATGAGGTTATCAATGCGTTATTTTCGGCTCTTCCTATTATGTTTTTTCCTGTTGGGATTATCAGCGTGCTCATTGTCACCCCGGGTCAATACCGACTTTGACACCACGGCGAGTTTCACTCATCTTAAATCTTTTGCCTTTGCCCCTGAGCACACCTCTACAGAAACCGTTACAACATTGCTGAATAAGCGAGTTAAGGACAGCCTTACAAAGACCTTGACAGCCAATGGACACCCCTTAGTTGAAACTGCGCAAGCCGATTTCTTGGTCGCATTTCACACGAGTTATGAAAAGCGTATTGATGTTGATACATACTATACAACGTGGGGAATTCGCCCTTTCTGGTGGTATGGTCCGTACGATCGCGCCCACGTGCCAACAACTCGCGTACGCGAATACACCGTCGGCACATTGGTTGTCGACATCATTGATAATCGGGCTAAAACTGTGGTGTGGAGTAGCTCTGCCGCCAATACAGTATCTAAGTATGCCACGCCAGAAGAGCGTGAAGCGCGGATCAATGAAGTGGTTAGTGCGATGCTGGCTGACTTCCCTCCCCGTTAAAAACCTTATGACTAAAATCACTTAAGCCGTTTTTTACAGTGCATATCAAGCGCTAACAGCCAGACGCAACTGCGTTTGGATAAGGTGCGACTGTCATACCGGTGTCTTTCGTGTTCTATCAATGAAAACCTGATTATAACCACATTATAATCAGGTTTATTTTTATCTCTTCTCCTCGTAGTTTTATCGCGTTGGACTGATCTTCCCCCCCCTATTTGCGCTATAAAGGGCAGTTAAAAAACTTGACGGAGACTTTTATGAAATACGGGTTACGTGCAGTTGTTGCATGGTTATTTTTTTCCAGCTTATCTGCTTATGCATCCATTACGCTAAATTTTACTGACACACCGACGCAGGGTAGTGACAGTATCGCTTTGGTCATGCAAAGCGAGCAATTACATAGCGAGCTTGCTAAACAGATTAATGCGCAGTCAAATGGCGAATTTATGCGTCAAGTTGAACAAATCACCTTTAAACCTGACCAAGCCCAAAGTTTCACTTTATACGGTATTGGCACATACAAGCAGGTTTTCGTGCATGTGATTAATCGTAATGACATCCAGACTGCACCAGAGTGGCAAACGCTGGGTGGTCAGAGCGTCGCTTGGCTGAGTAAAGTTGCCGGCAGCGAGCCTCTCACCGTGGTTCTCGATTTGCCTGCGGCTGATGCCACAGCATTAGCCCACTTTGCATTAGGTGCAACGCTCCGTGGTTATCATTTTGATCGCTACAAAAAAGCCGACAATAAACCGACCTCATTAAATTTGAGCTTAGCGCATACACTTGCTCCAGATGCGACACAATTATTTGAACAAGACTTTGCACACGTTGCGAAGGGCATTTACTTAGCGCGTGATATGGCCAGTGAGCCGGGTAAAACCATTTATCCTGAGAGCTTTGTTCAACGCGTCAAAAAGTTGTTTAAAGGCATCGACAACGTTGATATCGATGTATTAGATGTTAAGGACATGCAAAAGCATAATATGGGCGCGCTGCTGGGTGTCGGCAAAGGCTCCATCAACGATCCGCGTTTGTTGGTTATTGAATATAAGGGCGGAGCCAAGGATAGTGCGCCAATTGCGCTAGTCGGTAAAGGTATTACCTTCGATACTGGCGGCATTAGTCTCAAACCCAACAATGGCATGTGGGCAATGAAGTCAGATCTGTCCGGTGCTGCAGCAGTTGCGGGCACCATGCTGGCAGTTGCTAGTCGCGGTGAAGCCGTTAATCTTGTTGGCTTGATGCCGCTTGCCGAGAATATGCCGTCGCAAGATGCCATCCGCCCAGGCGATGTACTTGAAACGATGCATGGCACAAGTATAGAGATAATTTCTACCGATGCAGAAGGCCGCCTAATTCTGGCTGATGCCGTCACCTATGCTCAGCGCGAGTTTAACCCGAAGATGTTAGTTAATATTGCAACCCTAACTGGCTCTGCAGCACGCGCGCTAAGTGATGAATACGCCGCCGTGATCACCCGCGACTTTGCGTTATCCACTGAGATGATGGCGGTTGGTGAGGCTGCCGGTGAGGCGGTCTGGCCATTGCCTTTACATCCCAATCATTTCGAGCAAATCGAGTCAGATATTGCCGATATTAAAAACTCGGGAGCCGGTAATCCTGGAGCTAGCATTGGTGCAGCTGTAGTCGGCACGTTTATTGACGAAAACCTACCTTGGGTGCATCTAGATATTGCGGGTGTCGACTATCTGTCCAGTGACACTGATTTAGCCCCCAAAGGTGCGGCTGGATGGGGCGTACGCTTTATGGATCAACTGGTTCGTCAGCACGCTGCAACCGCACAATAGTTCACTCCTTTGCCAGGCCCCGCTAATGCACACGCGGGGCTTTTTTTTCTATCTTATACTTTTCTGGTTGTTGGGATAGGCAGGAAGTACCCAATATATCTGGTATTGACCTAATCAGGAGATTCACCGTGAGTTCTACTTCTTTATTTGACCCGCTAGAGTTTGCTTCAGCCGTATTGAAAAATCGTTTTGTCCTTGCACCGCTAACACGCGGGCGGGCAGGCAGTGAACGAATACCTAATGCCCTTATGGCCGAATACTATCAACAACGTTCCAGTGCTGGATTATTAATCACCGAAGCAACAACAATTTCGCCTGAAGGGAATGGCTGGGTAAATTCACCTGGTATTTACACCGCTGAAATGACCGCAGCATGGCGTCAGGTGACTGATGCGGTGCATCAGCAAGGCAGTCGTATTATTTTACAGCTTTGGCATTGTGGGCGTGCATCACACAGTGATTTCCACAACGGCGAACTGCCCTTGTCAGCCTCAGCGGTAAAGTTAGCCGGTGATCATATTCATACACCGCAGGGCAAGAAAGACTATGAAGTCCCCAAAGCTATGACTAAAGAAGATATTGCAAGGACCCTTGAAGATTATCGCCGTGCAGCTGAAAATGCTAAACAAGCGGGCTTTGATGGGGTGGAAATTCATGCCGCAAATGGCTATCTAATAAATCAGTTTTTAGATGGCCGTAGCAATCAACGTGATGACGAGTACGGCGGCAGTATTGAGAACCGCTACCGTTTTCTTGGCGAGGTTGTCGACGCTGTACTGAGCGTATGGCCAGCCTCTCATGTCGGCGTTAGACTATCTCCCAATGGTGTGTTCAACGACATGGGGTGTGATGATTACCGCGAGTTGTTTACCTACGTTACCCAACAGTTAAACCAGCGTTCACTTGGCTACCTGCACGTTATGGATGGCCTTGCATTTGGCTTCCATGAACGCGGCGAACCCATGCAACTGAGCGAGTTTAGAGCATTGTTTGATGGTCTATTAATGGGCAATTGTGGTTATGACCAAGCGGCTGCGGAAACAGCGATTGCGCAAGGACAGGCTGACTTAATTGCCTTTGGCCGGCCGTACATTAGTAACCCTGACCTGCCTCAACGCATGCAAAATGGATGGCCACTGGCCCCTGCCGATGACATGACCTATTGGTATACTGATGGTGCAAAGGGTTACACGGACTACCCGAAATACAGCCCAGAAGCCTAACTCAACACCAGGCGTGACAGCTTCTCAAGGCAATCAATCCAGCCTTGTTGATGCTGGTCACGCTCGGCGTCGTTGGCAAAGCCACTGTGGGTCAAAGTCAGTTCACAGGTATCCTCTGCGCTCGCGACAAACACCACATCTACTTCAGTCATAATGGTTTCTTCGGCATTATCCGCCCATGCCCATGAGTAACGTAAATGGGCATCTTCTTCAATCTGCAGATACTCACCCACTAATTGAAATTGCTGCCCCGAAGGTTCCTGCATGGTGAGACTGTACTTGCCACCTTCGACAAAGCTCGACATCACTTGCACCACAACCGAAGCGCCAGGCGCAAACCATTGGACAAGTTGTTCGGGTTGAGAAAATGCGGCAAACACCCGCGCAACCGGCGCATGCAAACTAATGCTTAGGGATAACTGACTCATACCTGATCCTTACTGCAAAAATGGTAACCAATAGGTTATCGGCCACTACGCTGCAATCGACACTAAAGATTGCATAAGAACAGCTTAATAAGAAATAACGCGCATAGAAGATCTAGAGGTGAACGTGTATATGCGACTTGACGTCCACCCCATGTAACCCATGGGGTGAATAGCTCTAACTATTAACGTTGCCAGGCAAACCAGCAGTATCTGGTTTCAGCGCGACAATCAAAGCCAACCTTTAGCTCAGTAACGAATGCATACTTGGCATCGCGGCAAAGTGCTGCTGACTGACTTCCAGCGCGGTTTTATTAAACAGCGCTTCAATCTCATCAGCCCCCATAAACTGCGCAGAGAACCCCGGTACTGAGGGATCAATGTGTAACTTGGCGGCATTAATAAAGTGCGCTATCAGAGCTTTTACATTATCTGTGCCCATGGCGATGCGCATGGTTGTCATGTAAATCTGAGCCTTGCGCTGCTCCTCCGCGCTCAATTCACTGTGCGAGGTGAGTGCAGGGCATAAAATAATCGTATTGGTTTGCCCAATACTGACCTGATGCCCAAATGCAGGCTCAAGAGCGTCAAAGAATCGTACAAAAGTGTCGCGATCCATCTCTGCTGATTCCATATCCACAGTAAATAAGCTACATGGCCAACCATTATTCATAGACGCCTGACGAATAGCAGCATTCTTATGATCATCCAATGCATTCGAGTTTACATTGAATGCCGGATGCGCATGCAGGAATTGAGTAAACACTTTGGTGTTAATGACTTTGTTCATGATCCGCTGTGGCAGCGTTTTCATACCCGTCAACACATCAAAGGCTTTTTCTGAGTCGAGAAATGCGCCTTTGATATAGTAAACATCCCAGAACATGGTACGTGACCAATCCCACCCATTCACACAATCGCCTTTAGACTGGAACATGCGGTACGCTTCACCAATAACTACCCCTGCCGTGGTAGCACCAGTACCACAAATATCTTTAGTGTAACTATGCACGATGTAGTCAGGGCGGGCTTCTTTATCTGGGTGTTGCAGCGGTTGCGACAATACTGGAGTTGCTAGAGTACTGTCTAACATAACCAAGGCATCATGCTGATGCGCTATGCGCGTGATCCCAGCCACATCCAGGATGTAGCCATGCGGGTTACATGGTGACTCCAAGTAAACGTGCATTGCTTTACCTGCTTTCAGGCGCTCTGCATGAGTTATCTTTGCTTCCTCGAAGCACTTGGCAAAATCTTCAGCACTGTAACCGTCAAACCAAACGAGCTGAATATCCATACGGTTGGCTCGGGCAAAATAATCATGCAACAGCTGAAATACACCGCCATACACATTGCGTGAAACTACCAACACATCACCATGAGTTAATACATTCGACAACAGCGCATCGATAGCAGCCATACCTGAATTAAAGTTCCAGGCAAGGTAATCTGCCGCGTGAGGGCCTGCTTCCATATCGACAATCGCGTTAGCTAACGAAATATTGGTTGGATTCAATAAACGTGAATAGATTTGGTGGGTTGATTCTTTACCCTGAAAAGCATCATCTACCCATTCGGTGCAGGCATAGACATAAGTTGCCGTGCGCACGACAACAGGAGTTGCAGAAAATAGTGCAGTTACGTTATCAAATAACGGGTAGTGGGATTTGCCTGCTGTAGTGTCAGTTGACGATAACGCTTGATAAGTCGCTCGAAAAGGATTTTGCAGCGAGTCTAATATTTTAGCGATTTGGAAAGAAAGAAATTTCTTAGCGTTAAAATAGGCAACCTTCTCCTGCTGTCCAATGTGATCTAACGTCTGTTGCGTAATTTCCCACAACTGCATCACACTAGATTGACTCTGATAGAGATGTTCGGCTGCAGCCGCAAGTGCTCGACCATAATCTGAGTCACGTTCAATACCGAAGTGCGCTAATTGCTCATCGACCAATGCTGGGATAGTCGTTGCTTGAGTGGTATTTCGTTTAGGTGACAAAGTTTTAGCTTGCGTCAATGTACGATCAAGTTCTTGTGGGTTATTAGTCATAATTATTCTCAACCTGGATTTTTATCCGAATATAATTCGTTTTTTAACAATTATAAACGAACTTCGTTCCGCGGAAATAAAATAATAACAACCCTCTAGGCAACTAATCTTTACTCAGGCACACTAATCGTATGATTAATAAAGAATAATCAACAGCAACTAATAGCCAACAATGCATACACTGAGTATTTTGAGTCGAGATGCCAAACAATACCAACGGCTGGCGTTGGCCAACGCGGCGCTAGCACCAAACCTTGTACAGGTGGTATCGCACCCCGATGAGCTTGACCCACTACAAGTCGAAATACTACTGAGTGAGCCTGATTTAGCCGTTCAAGTTGTGCCTAAATGTGCCAATCTGGTATGGCTGCAATCAACCTGGTCGGGCAATGCCCCATTACTCAAGTTGGCGCAACAAGACTATGTGCTGACCGCAGCCAAAGGTATCTTTAGCGCTGCTATTCGTGAATATGTTTTGGCCTATTTGCTTTACTTCACGCGGAATATATCGACATTTCACCCCCGCCAAGGAGATCCCGATCATCGTCGTCCAAGCCAATGGCAGCCGCCCCGAATAGACACGCTAAGCCAAAAACGTATTGGCATTTTGGGTGCCGGCAGTATGGCATCGGCGTTAATCCCCGTATTACGCAGTTTTGCAGCAACCATAGTGGGACTCAACCGGAGTGGTAAAAGCCAAGATGACTATACCCAACTCTATGCATTTGATGACTTGCATAACTTCCTTGCTGAGCTCGACTTCTTGGTTGTATTACTACCCGATACCCCCAACACCAAACACTTGCTGAATCAACACACTCTGGCGTTATTACCAGCACATTGCGTTGTGATCAATGCAGGACGTGGCAACTCGATTGATGATCAAGCATTGCTCAACGCTTTAGACCAAGGGCAACTGCGGGCAGCGGTGTTGGATGTGTTTACGCAGGAACCCTTGCCGAGTGGACACCCCTACTGGCAACATCCAAAAGTTTGGATAACCCAGCACACGGCAGCGATTTCAGATCCGCGTGCAGTCTTTCAAGTCTTTAGTGACAATTATCAGCGTTGGTGCACTAACCAAGCGCTCAACTATCAAATCGATTTTATGCGAGGATATTAATGCAAATTAAGCCGTTTCTGAAAACCATCAGTGTTGTTACTACTTGCCTCTATACCTTAAGCTCGGCTGCCGCTATTGAACCAGCAGAAAGCTTTTTTACCCAGCTTAAGAGCTTATGCGGCAAGGCTTTTGCAGGCAAAGTCAGCGTCGATACACCCGCCGGGACAGGATTTGCTGATCAGTCACTGATCATGCATGTGCGCGAATGCTCAGAGCAAGAAGTTCGGATCCCATTTCATGTTGGCGAAGACCGCTCGCGCACGTGGGTTATCCGCTACGACCAACATGGCCTGAGTTTGAAACATGATCATCGCCATGAAGATGGTTCAGATGATCGATTAACCCAGTACGGTGGTACCAGCACGACCGTTGGTTACGCCAGTGTGCAATCCTTTCCTGCCGATCAATATAGTCAGCAACTATTCGTCCGTGAAGCGATTCCACAATCCATAGATAACACATGGCAATTGTTCTTATACCCAAACGAATTCAGCTATCGCATGGTTCGCCCTGCGCGCGAATTTCGTGTGGATTTCGATTTGACCAAACCCATTACACCGCCACCAGCGCCTTGGGGAGAGACTGACTGAGTCAGTCTCTTCTTGGATCGGTCGCTGTCACTTCAATGCGATCCACATTACGTTGATGAAAGGCCCGTAAATGCTCGACTTCAGATAGGTCATGCAAGGTCCGAAACTCAATCCAGTCGATTAAGCAAAACAAACAGATTGCTGGATAATGCCAATCATCAAAACAACCTTGCGCTACTAAATCATCTAAATGAAGCAAGCTTGTATCGATACGCTCACGTTGAATACGAAAGTACATTTGGTCTGCAGATGTATCAAAATCTGAACGCTTGAGAAGTAAAATCTGCACCAGTGAATCATTTACCGCATCAATCACTGTAAGCTGGTTTTCTTGTTCCCAGCTGGGCATTGGATAATCATATTTAGCACTCAAGTAACGATAAATCACCCGAGAATCAAAGATCAGGTTGTCATCATCTTCGAGCATGGGTATTTTCATCGCAGGATTACGCTCAGCGAGTAACGCCCGATCGGGACCATCAAAGATTTGCATATTGATGAATTCATGCTCGGTATTAGCGAGCCATATCCGCAGTCTGCGAACGTAGGGGGAAGTCGTAGAGCCGTATAACTTCATATTACTATCTTGATTGTATTCACGTTCAGTATAGCTTAGCAGTTGCTGATCAATGCAGGCAACTTCCTGCTATCTTGCTAAACCTAACTAATCTGTGATTACTTTATTGCATGGATATACATCAGAACTCTACTCGACCACTCCAGAGTCCGTTTCAACGTTTTAGACTTGCTATTGAGTGGTTGTGGGCGCCACTCTAGCTAGCTAAGTCTTATTACGGTATTCCACATGCAGCGCTATTCCCAAAGAATGCACAACATCTTCATCAAAGGCGCAGCCTTGTTTTTCTGGTTCCTCGCTGCCTGTGCACACGCTGGATGGGAACTCGCATGGGTAGACGATTTTAGTGGCTCGTCAATGAATTGGCAAAACTGGACAGCGCAAACCCAAGCCAATTATAACAATGAAGTGCAATGCTATACCGATGATGAAACCTCGGAGCAGCGCAACTATGCCCTCTCCGACGGCACCCTAAAGATTACTGCTCGACGCATGGATATCGCTTGCCCGGGGTTAAATAATGAGCCACGCACATGGACATCAGGGCGTATTAACAGCAAAGATAAAGCCGAATTTTTATATGGCAGAATCGAAGCTCGACTGCGTTTTTTAGATCTGGAAGGGGGGACTTGGCCAGCATTTTGGATGTTGGAGAATCGGATTTCTGAACAACCCTATAAAGGCGACAACGATTTCTCCCATTGGCCCAATCCAGGCGCCGGCGAAATTGACGTGTGGGAATGGTACGCCAACTCAGGTGCCAGTTATATTACCAATTTTTTTAATACTGGAGGCTGTGGCAACGAGTACCGTCCCACGTACCCCGGTGGGAGCAGCGATGTTACCGAATTTCACACCTATGCCATCGAATGGACGCCCGATAAGATTGCCTTTTTTATGGACGACAACCTAGTGGTTGAGCACGATATGCGCACCTGTGGACAATATGAAGAGCCCATGTTTGTGCTACTGAATGTCGCGGTTGGCGGCAATCTGGGGGGGGCTATCGATCCCAATCTTAATACAGCTACTTTGGAAATCGATTACGTAGCCCACTGCGCACATTCTACTGCCAATGGTAATACGGGATGCAATCCAGCAAACCCGCCTTTACAAGACGCGGATGGTGATGGGGTTAGTGACAGTATTGACCAATGCCCTAATACACCAGCGGGGGCTATCGTTGATTTTTATGGCTGCCAAGTCCAAACCGAGCCGAGTTCTGGTGCAGCCCTTCCGACTGAAGCCGCGGCGAATGTGATTTCACTCTACAGCGACAGCTTTACCAATATCAATGGCATCGACTACAACCCCAATTGGGGGCAAATGACGGTAGTTTCCGAAGTCGACTTTGACGGCAACAACGCATTGAAATATGCGGGCTTAAATTATCAGGGAACTGATTTTAATAGCAATCGCCAGGATGTTTCTGATTTCGATTATTTGCATATTGATTTTTGGACCTACAATGCTGACAGGTTAAGTTTATATTTGATTAGCCCAGGCCCGGTTGAGACGCCGTTCCACTTCGATGTAACAAACCAAAGCTGGCAACGCCATAAAATTCCTTTGTCACACTTTACCAATGTTGATTTAACCAATACCTTCCAACTAAAAGTCGAAGGCAACGGAGACGTTTTCATCGACAATATTTTTTTAGCCGCGATGCGGAAACGAATACCGCGCCGGTAGTCAATCTAACCGCCAGCCAGAACAACACTGCAATCAATGAAATTGTGTCAGGCAATGGTGATGTAACGATTTCCGTAGAGGTTCAAGATCCCAACACTGGCGATGGACATTCGATTGAATGGCAGGTCGAGGGGGCTTCAATGTTCACTGATAATGGCGACTCGATTATCATTACTGAAACTAGCCTAGTTGCGAGCCAATTGACGATTAAGGCTACCGTTACCGATGATGGCGAGCCACCATTAGCCACCTCATCGAGCTTAACGCTGAACGTGCAAGCTGCAACTCCCGTAACGCCACCACCCCCGCCGACTCAGGCGACATCCTCAGGCGGAACAATGAACCTTGGCCTTTTACTATTGCTGCTAATAAGCATGTTCAAGGCAATGCGATTGCAATATCTCAACTGAGCATATGAGTGAGGCACTGCATGTGTGAATAAATGTGTCTGAAACACGATGGAACTAAGGTTGGTACCGACTAAAAATGCATCAAAATGTTACAACTGTGATTGGTCGGGAAATCTGTTGTTCTTGGCGTTATCGCTGCAACGAATAGGTGTTTAAAACCTACTATTAAAGGGCAAATCATTTACTTTTGACCCTATGAGGATTTAATCATGAGCCTAACCAAAAAAATCATTGCTGCGACATTTTTCACTTTGACTAGTAGCATAGCGATAGCCGCCCCATTTACTCCAACACAAATCAATGATGCTGTTTACGTTTCATTAGCCCAAGAAGTTGCCACGGTAAAACAGGCATTAGATGAAGAGTTGCAGGTTACTGTCACTTGTGAAGTAAAAACGTTACGTGATAATTCAAACTTCTCCCGCCAATCGACACCAGTATTGTTAGCGTTGGCAGCCAAAGATACCCAGCAAAAGGCCGCGGAATAGATGTGGGGAAGTGAACATGTCTTTTGTGCGAGTGTCGCGTGTCACAAGTGACCGCGACACGTATAAGAGATAGTCGTTATTGCACGATCAAATACTAAAACTAGCACCGCAACCACAGGTAGTGCTGGCATTTGGGTTATCAACTAAAAAGCGTGATCCCTCTAAACCTTCGGTATAGTCAACAACGCCACCCACTAAATACTGCAGACTCATAGGGTCAACCACCAGTGTCACGCTGTCCTTTTCGATTTGCATGTCGTCTGGGTTGACGTTTTCATCAAAGGTGAAGCCATATTGGAAGCCAGAACAACCACCTCCGGTAATATACACGCGGAGTTTTAAATTCGGGTTTTCTTCTTCCTCTATCAAACTCTTAACTTTTGCTGCGGCAGCATCAGAAAACTCGATGGGCATGGCACTTTGAACTGACACTAAAAACCTCTTTCTATGCAAAATAACTTTCGTTAAGGCAACGAATTATCTAATAACCCAGTAATTTAATCAAGTATTCCACAACCCCGTACCGCCTATTCTCCTATAAAGCGCTCGGTTTGATAACGAATATCCCAGGTATCCCCCTCACTCACAGAAATATCAAACGTTTGCTTGTAAGTGCCTTTATACCGCTTGTATTGGCGTATTCCGGCCTCGATAGCGATGGTTTCGGGCACGAATCCTTCGGGCACTGAGAAGTAGGTGTCAATGATCTGAAAATACTTAAATCGAAACGCAAACGGGTTATCTTCCCCCACATGATCAAGCAAATCTAACGTCACAGATTTGCCCGCAATATTGCCGTGTAATTGAATGTCTAAATCGCCATAAATGACACCTTTAAGACGAACTTGCTGAACTAAGATCATGGATAACTGTAAACGATTCGGTGCAGTCGATGGCGCTATCTGAATACTGTCAATGGTAAAACCATCTTCGCTAACCTCAGGTGCGATGACCTTTTGATAAAACGCCAATTGTTCTTTCAATTGGGTTTCACGGGTTAACCCTGCCTGGATCTCTTGTTCTAGGTTTTCTTTGGTTAACTCAGCAATCTCTAATTGCGCGCGCACAGTATTATTCATGCTCGTCAGAGCTTCATTTTCACTGGCTAGATTCGTCATTGTGACCTGCAATTGAGCCAATGATTGCTGTTGCCGCTGAGCGTTAAACAACGCTAATTGATAACCCAGATAAACCATCAGCAACATCACTCCAACCATCACCAAGGTGTAGCGAGTTTGGCTTAACTGTGTACGTAATTCATGTAAATTCATTTCTCTCCAAGAAATAGTGTAGTTATTTCGGCGCTTGGACCTTGTCTATTGGCGCTAGTATGCCGGATTTGATCTGCACTGTCGCTGCTCCGCTTTATTGGTTGCGAAAGCAGTTTTTGATGCCATTGATTATGCTATTAAATACAAGTGCTTGTGATATCCTTTGTGAAACGTTTCTTGGCATTGAGTAAGCATGACGTTACAAGGATTGAGATTCGAACTTGCCCACCCTCGCACCAGCATTCAGTTATGCGTATTGGGGATTATTGCCGGGATCATGGCAGCCTCTCTGATCATTGTATTTCGACTCTGCTATGAATGGCTGCAGCTGTATGTATTGGAGGAACTCGGCGACTATTCTAGCGTATCTCTCACTACACGTTTTGCAATGCCATTTGCTGCGGTACTCGGCATTCTGCTCGTGGCCTATCTAACCGGTTTTAAGCACTATCGCCTAGGCATTCCATTCGTCATCCATCGGGTTAAGTATCATTTTGGGCACATCCCATTCCGCACCACAATCAATCAATTTTTTGGTGGGATGTTAGCGCTATCGAGTGGCTTTTCGGTTGGTCGCGAAGGTCCTTCCGTGCACCTAGGGGCTGCAGGCAGTAGTTTCATCGGACAGTGGTTACGTTTACCCTACAACAGTATTCGTATTCTCGCCGGCTGTGGTATCGCTGCCGGTATATCCGCGTCTTTCAATACGCCCTTTGCCGCAGTTATTTTTGTCATGGAAGTGGTGCTCAGAGAATACAAGATACATATTTTTGTGCCGGTTATGCTCGCGGCTGCTTGTGGCTCGCTACTTACGCGCGCCGTATTCGGTGAGTTCAATGAATTGGCTTTTTTGACCTTCGGCGAATTCAATCCTTGGCTTTACGCCTACTTAGTATTGTTTGGTATTTTATTGGGCGGCTTGGCGGCTTTATTCAATAAAAACTTGATGATGGTCATGCGTTTGTTTCGGCCCGTTGCTATGCATTGGCGCTTAGTCCTGGCCGCTTCTATAACCGCTGTACTAGGCGCAGTAGTTCCAGATGCCATGGGCGCAAATTTTGAATCCGTGGACCGTTTATTTGCCCAACAACCGGGGTTGTTATTATTAACGGTGGTGCTTGTGGTCAAGTTTGCCTTAACCATCGCCGCTATTGGATTAGGCATTCCAGGCGGCATCATGGGGCCGGTTATGGTGATGGGGATGATCGCAGGTGCACTATTACTGGTTCCCATGAACTACTTCTTTGATACACAAAATCTAACCAGTAGTTTTGCCCTGTTGGGCGTTGCCGGAATGTTAACGGCGGTACTGCACGCGCCACTGGCGGCACTTTCAGCCGTGATGGAACTGTCTTATAGCCCGCAGATTATTTTGCCGGCGATGCTAGTGATTGTTCCAGCCTATGTAACCTCAACTCAATTCCTTAAAAACCGTTCAATATTTATCCAACAATTAGATTACCAAAAGCTCCCTTATGCCACCTCCTCTGTGCGCGAGGCCCTGCAAAAAACGGGAGTTTTAGCCGTGATGGATACTGAGTATAAGATGTTTTACGATGCGCCTGATAAGGCGATTTTAGCATTTCTTGATAAGTCACCCACGCACCCGGTGGTGCAACGCTCCAACTTTGAAATTGATGTCCTGTATCAATTGGTGGAGTACAATGTTTCCTTGGAACACGATGCCACACCACTACATTACACCAGTATGGAAGGGTTAAACTTTCAAGCCACGTTATCAGAAGTTTACGAAGCGCTGCAAAGTGCTCGCAGTGGCGCTGTCTATATTTATCAGGATAGCCATGAACAGCTGATTGGGGTAATTACCTGGAATATGCTGCAAAGCTATTTAATGCGTGAACAATACTAGGGGATTCTATGTCTATTTTGTGGCTCAAGGGACTACATATCTTTTTCATGCTGGCTTGGATGGCCGGTTTATTTTATTTACCACGACTGTTTGTGTATCACGCTGCAAGCACGAGTGCGGAGGTGCGCGCTCAATTTTGTATCATGGAACGCCGCTTATGGTGGTTCGTGACGCCTTTTGCCGTCCTTACCGCAGTGTTTGGCTTTTTGCTTATCTACCAGTACGGTCGGGAATGGTTCAAAGTCTCGACATGGTTGCACATAAAACTCGCAATTTTACTTGCGATTTACGCCTATCACTTCTATTTATTAAAAGTATTGCGCGACTTTGCAGCTGAAAGAGAGATGCGCAAACCGGTATTTTATCGTTTTCTCAACGAACTTCCGGTTCTTGCAATCTTAGCGATAGTACTATTAGCTGTAATAAAACCAATGTAAATGAACAACGGATACCTGCTTAGGAGTTGAAATGGACGTCAATAATACTTACCTCAAACAGCTCATCGATCGCACTGATGAGGCCTTCAAAGAGTTGATCAAAGACCCCGCATCAGATGAGCTGAATAACGCCTATGAGGACGCGAAAAAGCAACTGGAGCAATATTTGTCATCGGTCAGACAGCGACATGATGTCGAACAAGAACGTTAATCACT
The DNA here is from genome assembly GCF_059752595.1 of Alteromonas sp. DYW1. Classification (NCBI taxonomy): domain Bacteria; kingdom Pseudomonadati; phylum Pseudomonadota; class Gammaproteobacteria; order Alteromonadales; family Alteromonadaceae; genus Alteromonas; species Alteromonas sp. DYW1. The sequence continues at coordinate 3,030,449 of NZ_CM186038.1, forward strand.
TTGGTGCTACTTGCTCTGTAAACGCCTCAAATTGGTTGGGTAAATAACCTGCCAACTTATTTGCTAGCTCACTGTATTGATGGAGTGCTCGCGGCAGAGTTTTAGCGATACTTGGAAGCTGAGCGTGGAAATCTTGCTGCGCAGATTTCAGTGTTAAATTATCCGGATCCGCTAATACCGAAAAAACCTTCAAACAATGTTTAAGCGTACTTGCTGACTCCTCTGCGCCACTGACACTCTGCACTTGCATGTGCTCCCATGCACTTTGCCAAACCGGTTGTAACTGTTGATGGGCAAACAGAAAGCCTTGCAGCCATAGCGCTTGCGCAGAGCGACTGCCAAGGTCAGATTGATAGTGATACGCCGAGGGTAACAATGTTTCTCCTGCGCGCAAGACCGCCAACGTGTCACGCAGTTGGTTAACCAAACTATCGGTAATAAGTTCCCAACGAGCGATCTCACCACCCGCTGAATCATCGGCAGCGTCTGTATTAAACACCCAAGGCATCCATTGCGGCGGCATTGGAATTTCTGGGCAACACGAAACCGCAGCAACAACGCCTTCGACAAAAGCCTGCGGTTGCAATTTAGCGGCAATGAGCGGGTCTTGATACAATTTAACAATAGCTGCCACTGCTTGGACTCTCAGTGATGAGCAATATTTGCAGCTTAACAGGATTATCCGTAGAGTGAAGCCCAACATAGTCATAAGGAAAAATTGTTGTGTCTGAGTCGGTTAATCCACAACCTACACAAAATCGTTATGCTGCATGGCTCATAGCCGCAGCCTTCATTGGACCTGGCACGGTAACAACAGCCAGCTTGGCCGGTGCGCAGTTTGGTTATCAGCTGCTTTGGGCATTAATTTTTTCCATTGTCGCAACCCTCGTCCTGCAAGATATGGCTGTACGCCTCGGCGTCGTCACGCGACTGGGTCTAGCTGACGCTATCCATGAATTATTCCAACAAAAATGGGTGCGCTACAGCGCATGTACGTTAGTCATTGCTGCGATTGGGATTGGCAACGCTGCATATGAGGGTGGTAATTTAACGGGTGCTGCGTTGGGATTAAGTCAACTGACGCACGGCAGTATAACCGTGTGGGTAGTTATTCTGGCCAGTCTTGCCGCCGGACTTTTGTGGTTTGGTCACAATGGTGCAGTAGAAAAAGTCTTAGTCGCGCTGGTAGGCATTATGAGCGTAATTTTCATAGTCACCGTATTCGCTGCTAAGCCCGATTGGTCAGGGTTATTCAATGATGCCATGCAGCCCCGCTTTGACAGTGCGACTTTTACCCTGGTACTAGCGCTAATTGGTACCACTATTGTGCCTTACAATCTGTTTTTACATGCGAGTCTCGTCAGCCATTATTCCGCCACAACAGAAACTGAGCTGCGGACTCAACGCCAGCATACACGTATTGCAATTATGACCGGTGGACTCATCACCCTCGCAATCATGACCACTGCAACCGCGGCATTCTATCAGCAAGGCTTAGTATTAGATGCGAGTAATATTGCTTCGCAATTGGCTCCGCTGCTCGGTGATGCTGCAGGGAATATTTTTGCGATTGGCCTTTTTGCCGCCGGCTTAACGAGTGCGATAACAGCACCGCTGGCTGCCAGTTACGCGGTATGTGGCGCCCTTAAGTTACCACAAGATCGTACGTCGATGCCGTTTCGTGCCGTTTGGCTGAGTGTATTGCTTTGCGGAGCGCTAGTCGCGAGTTTAGGGATAAAGCCATTACTTGCGATGCTCTTTGCGCAAGCAACCAATGGACTCCTATTGCCATTTGTGGCCATCTTTTTATTGTTTGCGATGAATAATAAACAACGGTTGGGTAACCACCGTAACCGAGTAGCAATGAATACTTTGGGTTGCAGTATCGTGCTGATTACCCTGTTCCTTGGCTTGAGTAAACTAATCGCGGCATTTTAAACGTTGCCGCGCAGCCGCTGGACCGCTGCTTCTAGGTCAGCGCGAGGGCAACCAAAATTAAGACGGAAAAACTCTTTTGCACCAAAATCTTTGCCTGGCGAAGGTCCAACTCCGCGCTGCTCACACCATTGCTGTGTATCATCAACGCCGAGGCCGCTAGCATCTACCCAGAGTAAAAAAGTGGCCTCAGGGGTTAACGCTTGCAGCCCTTCAATCTGGTTGATCGCGTGCACAACATAATCTCGATTACTCCGCAAATAATCTAACAGCGCTCGATGCCAGGTATCGCATTCAGTAAACGCTGCCTGAGTAGCAACCAAACCGAGAATGTTAACCCACGGCACCATGCCTTGTGCCGCTTGTAAAAAGCGACGCCGCAACCGACTGTCGGGAATTATTGCGAAAGCCGCGCCCAAGCCAGCAACATTGAAGGTCTTGCTCGCCGCCATTAAAGTAATACTGTTTTGGCTCAGACTGCTAACTTTGCCTGCCGGTATATGCTTTAACCCCGGCGTAAGGATTAGGTCGCAATGAATTTCGTCCGAACAGAGAGTAACCCCATGGCGCTCACATATTGTGGCAACACGTGAGAGCTCGTCAGCGCGTAAAACACTGCCGACGGGATTCATTGGATTACAGAGGATAAATAAATGGCATTCTGGATCGGCGGCATACTCTTCCAATTGAGCAAAATCTAAGGTCCAGCGACCATTCTCGATCACTGTCCCTACCTCGAGGCGCTGGGTTCCATGTAACGCTGGCGCAGCCAGCAACGGGGGATAGTTGGGCGTCTGCACAATCACTTTTTCGCCAGGTTGAGTAAGCGCTTTGCATGCCACGTTAAATGCAGGTACAACGCCCGGCACCCAAACGATCCAATCGGCTTCTATCTGCCATTGATGTTGCTGCTCAAGCCAACGCACCACAGCTGCATTAGCTCCCGCGTGTTGAGATGGCAATGTGTAACCTAATATGCCTCTGGCGACTTCCTCTTGAATCGCATTCAGGATGGGCTCTGCACAGCGAAATTCTGTATCAGCGACCCACATCGGCAGAATGTCAGTGCCGGCATACTTCTTCCATTTAAAGGCATCAGTCCCAATACGTGGCGATGGCTGGTCAAAATTCATTCTGCGTCCTTAAGGTTTTTGTTTTAAATGATAACTGTGGGGAGCGGTGACAGTAATTGTGGTCCTTACTCAGGAAACAAACTATCTAACTTATCGAGTAAGTTTTGAGTGGAAAACGGCTTCGCAATAAATGCTGTCGCTCCCAATTGCTTGGCTCTGATCACACTCTCACGCCGTGTATTCGCGGTTAATAAAATGAATGGAATGGATGTATCGCGTGACCGTAAAATCGCGAGCAAATCGAGTCCGGTTTTATCCGGCATCATCAGATCACTGATCACTAAATCGAACCGCTTTGTGGGATCGGCTAAAACGTCCACAGCAAGATTACTGTCATCCATAGCCACAACGCTGCCGGAGGTATATTCCTCCAGCATTAACGTCAGCAATTCCAGCGTGACTCTGTCATCGTCAACCGCCAAAATGTTAAGATTCTTTAGGCTCATTCAAATAACGCTTTATGTAGTACTGACACTATCTCAGCGCTATCATCAGCATTCACTAAAAATGACATATTATGTGGATTGGCGCCAAAACAAATCATACGTAAATTATAGTCGGCAATGGCGGCAAAGATACGACTTGAGACGCCTTTTTTTGATTGCATGTGATTGCCTACCACGGTAATCAAATCAAAGCCTTGTTCCACACTGACTTCACTCATGTCTTCGAGTTCTTCAATGGTGCGTCGATTTAATCGCTCTGCCACTGAATTCGGTGGATTATCTAAGGTAAATGCGATAGCAATCTCTGACGTCGTTACTAGGTCGACCGACAGTTTGTTCTTCGCAATAATCCCAAAAACCTTCTCCAAGTAGCCCTGAGCATAAAGCATTTTAGGAGTTTTGACGGTCACCATCACTTGTTCACGACGGCGGGTAATTGCGCGATACGGCGGCTCGTGCTCACAGTCTCGAACAATCCATGTACCGCCTTTCTCAGGCTCACGGCTAGAGCCGACAAATACTGGAATATCACAGCGCAGTGCGGGTTCCATTGTGGCTGGATGCAGTACTTTGGCACCGAACGTTGCCATTTCCGCGGCCTCTTCAAAACTTAATTCTGGCAAAGGGCGTGCCGCCGCGGTTAAACGTGGGTCAGTGGTATAAACACCGATAACATCAGTCCAAATCTCACAGCTTTTGGCATCTAAGGCTTCTGCTAACAGTGCAGCGGTAAAATCTGAGCCCCCACGGCCTAACGTTGTGGTATTGCCCGCTTCGTCTGCACCCACAAAGCCTTGAGTAACGACAATGCTGTCAGCCAATTCGGGCCGCAACAACTCCAGACTGCGTTGTTTAATGGTAACTACATTGGGCACAGCCTCACCATAAGTGTCATCCGTGATAAGCACTTTGCGCACATCAAAATTAAGTGCGGGTATGCCATGTTGCTTAAATACCTCAGCACACAGCAATGATGACATGCGCTCCCCCATCGACATCAATTCATCCTTTAGGTCGTGACGATGCAGAATTTCCTCATGCCGGGCGAGTTGTTCAATTTCGTGAAGCAGATCATCGAGTTTGGCTTTAACTTCACCCGGTTGCTCTAAGCCACTTAAAATCGCATATTCAATCTGTCTTATTTGATCGCAGACTTCTGCGATTTGCGCTTGGGTTAATGGCGAAAAACCTAATTTAACCAATAAATTAGTCACACCAGCAGCGGCACTCACCACAACCACACGAGTCTCTGGATTGCGTTGCACAACCTTGGCACATAAGCTTATGGCAGTAAAATCAGCAACGCTGGTGCCACCAAACTTGGCCACATTAATGACATTACTCAAAACGTTTAACTCCTTTGATTAGCGGGCTTCTTGTTGACTAATTATAGTGATGCGGTCACCCACAACCACAGCATTGGCGGCAAACCACCCTTGGTTCATCTCTAACGCATATAAAACCGGCTTGGACGATGGAACCGGTTCGAGAACTAGCGGATACATGGGCTTTATATCGGTGATCACACCGCTTCTATCAAGATAGGCAATATCCAGCGGGATCAGAGTGTTTTTCATCCAGAAGCCGGCTTCTCTTGGATATTCAAACTCAAATAGCATGCCACACGAATCACACAGCTCCGTCCGATACATCAAGCCACGTGCGCGCTGCTCATATGTCGCCGCGTATTCAACGGTCAGGCGCTGTTCACCTACCTGAATAATGGCCTGTCCAAAATCAACCTTTTGCGCGATATCTGCCGCAACCGGCCTAGCCCAAATACTAAGCGAGAGCACCAGTAGAAACCAAGATAAACGATATAACATGTCGGACTTACTCATATTTTTTCAAAAAAAAACCGGGTAACGTAAAACGCTACCCGGTATTGTCTATTTAAGACCGTTTATGCAACGTTTAACGTTGGGATAATGTTTGCTTTCGCTGCGTCTTCAGCTTTCTTAAACACTTCCATCTGGTCGAAGTTCAAGTATTTGAACACTTCTGAACTCATCGAGTCAATCTTGCTCGCATACTGCATATACTCTTCAGTTGTCGGAACGCGACCAACAATTGCACCAACCGCTGCAAGTTCAGCCGAGCATAGATACACATTAGCACCATCGCCCAAGCGATTCGGGAAGTTACGGGTAGAGGTTGATAACACTGTCGCCCCTGCAAGAACTCGCGCTTGGTTACCCATACACAATGAACATCCAGGCATTTCGGTACGTACACCGGCACGGCCATAGATATTGTAGTAGCCTTCTTCCATCAACTGCGCTTTGTCCATCTTAGTCGGAGGCGAAATCCACAGACGTGTTGGTAATGTACCATTGTACTGCTCTAACAGTTTACCAGCGGCACGGAAGTGCCCGATATTCGTCATACAAGAACCAATGAAGACTTCGTCGACATTGTCACCAGCTACATCAGACAAGGTTTTCGCATCATCCGGGTCATTTGGACAGCACAGGATAGGCTCTTTGATCTCGTCTAAGTTGATTTCAATCACTTCTGCATATTCTGCATCTTGATCGGCTTCCATCAACTCAGGATTCGCTAGCCATTCTTCCATCTTACGAGCGCGACGTTCTAGTGTACGAGGATCACCGTAGCCTTCGTTGATCATCCAACGCAGCATAGTGATATTCGAACGCAGATATTCAGCAACTGAGTCTTCAGAAAGTTTAATCGTACAACCGGCAGCTGAACGCTCTGCAGATGCATCCGACAATTCAAATGCTTGCTCAACCGTCAAGTTATCAAGCCCTTCAATTTCCAGAATACGACCAGAGAAGGCATTGATTTTACCTTTCTTAGCCACCGTTAGTAGACCTTGCTTAATCGCATACAAAGGAATCGCATGAACCAAGTCACGCAACGTAATGCCCGGTTGCATTTTGCCTTTAAAGCGCACCAAAACAGACTCAGGCATATCCAATGGCATAACCCCAGTAGCGGCCGCAAAAGCAACTAACCCTGAACCTGCAGGGAAGGAAATTCCCATAGGGAAACGCGTGTGTGAATCACCACCAGTACCTACGGTATCCGGCAACAACATACGGTTTAACCATGAGTGAATGATACCGTCGCCTGGACGCAATGAAACACCACCGCGATTCATAATGAAATCAGGTAAGGTGTGCTGCGTATCAATATCAACCGGCTTCGGATAAGCCGCCGTGTGACAGAATGACTGCATGGTCAAGTCAGCAGTGAAACCAAGACAAGCGAGGTCTTTCAGTTCATCACGCGTCATTGGTCCAGTCGTATCTTGGCTGCCCACGGTGGTCATTTTGGGTTCACAGTAGGTGCCTGGTCGGATCCCTTCTACACCACAGGCTTTACCAACCATTTTTTGTGCCAAGGTAAAACCTTTGCCCGTGTCTTTGGGTTGTTCAGGACGACGGAATAAATCCGTTTCACCTAAGCCTAACGACTCCCGAGCTTTTTCAGTTAAACCACGGCCGATAATCAAATTAATCCGGCCACCAGCGCGGACTTCGTCTAATAGCACTTTTGATTTATAGGCATATTCTGCTAATACTTCGCCGCTATCCGCGTTTAAAATCTTACCGTCCAATGGGTAGATGTCGATAACATCACCCATATTCATTTTTTCGACGTCAGCTTCAAACACTAACGCGCCAGCATCTTCCATGGTGTTAAAGAAGATTGGTGCAACCTTTCCACCGATACAAATACCGCCACCACGCTTGTTAGGTACGCCCGGTAAATCATCACCGAAGAACCAAAGTACACTGTTGGTCGCTGACTTTCTTGAAGAGCCTGTACCAACAACATCCCCCACAAACGCAACTTTGTGCCCTTTAGCTTTAATCTCTTCGATTTGTGCTAGCGGGCCCACTTCACCATGTTTTTCCGGCTCCAAGCCATCACGGGTCATTTTGTACATTGCACGTGCGTGCAGCGGAATATCTGGACGCGACCATGCATCTGGTGCAGGTGATAGATCGTCAGTATTGGTTTCACCGGTCACTTTAAAAACTGTTGCTGTGATTTTCTCCGGCAGGTCTGGACGTGACGTAAACCATTCACCCTCAGCCCATGACTGCATAACTTCAGTCGCATACTTATTACCGGCTTTGTGCTTTTCTTCGACGTCGTGAAACGCATCAAACATCAACAAAGTATGTTTGAGCTCTTCAGCGGCAAGTTCTGCCAATTCAGCATCGTCAAGCAATGCCACCAATGTTTCAATGTTATAACCGCCATGCATGTTGCCCAACAATTGTACGGCAGCATCTTTGTCGATTAATGGACACGTTGTTTCGCCTTTTGCGATTGCGCTCAAGAAACCCGCTTTTACATACGCAGCTTCATCAACGCCCGGCGGGACACGCTCTGAAATAAGTTCAAGTAAGAATTCGGCTTCGCCAGCCGGTGGATTTTTTAATAGTTCAACCAATTCGGCGACTTGCTCTGCGTTGAGCGGCTTCGGTGGAATACCCTCGGCAGCGCGTTCGTCAACGTGTTTGCGATACTGTTCTAACACTTTATGATTCCTCGTGGTTGGTTGCACCTACACTACCGATAGCGCAGGTAACAGCAATGAATTATAAAACAGCGGAAGTATAGCGCTTTGCCTAGGTAAATTAAATCCAGATAGCGCTTTTGTTTGGTTATAGCCGCCATTCACCGTCAGAATTGTTTATTTTGGTACCATTTTTAGCAGTGATGCGTCACTGCCATCCGTTAAGATGAAAATAGCGCCAGAACGACCAAGCTGGATGTCACGTAATCGGGTTTGCAAAGTTTCAACCACCGGGCGGTCAAACAGAGCTTCACTCTGACCTAGACGCACCCAATACAAGCGTTGCGCGGCTAAGGAGGTCACCAAAAAATCCCCTGATTGTTCAGCGAACAGCGGTCCACTAATTTGTACCATGGAAGACGGCGCTATCGACGGTGTCCAGTTGACAATCGGCGGGCGCATGCCGGGATAGGCATCGAATGGTGAGATATTTGCGCCGCTATAGTCTTTCCCCCAAGTCACCACCGGCCAGCCGTAGTTTTCGCCAGGTCGTAATAGGTTAATTTCATCACCACCTGCCGGACCGTGTTCATTTAAATAGACTCTTCCTTGCTGCTGATCAACAACCAGCCCCTGTGGGTTGCGGTGTCCTAAGGTGTAAACATAGTCAATTGGACTGCCAGTGCCAGTGTAAAAAGGATTATCACGCAGTGCTTGCCCCTCGTCACTCATGCGCAAGACTTTGCCAAGGTGGGATTGCTTAACTTGCGCTTGTTCACGAAAATCAAATCCATCGCCACTGGTAATGAGTAACGACCCATCAGGCAAAAACGCCATGCGTGCGCCATAATGCACCGGCGTTGGTTTATCCGGTGTGACGCGGAAAATGGTTTGCCATTCACCCAAGGATTGTTGGTAAAGCGTGGCGCGTGCAATGGCTAAGCGATTACCTTGTTCATCGCCTTCTGCATAGCTGATATAAACATAGGGCTGAAGGGCGAAATTTGGGTGGAGCTTAATATCCATCAGCCCTCCCTGACCTGCCACATATAAATCTGCAGGCATATGCGTAAAGCGCTTTATTTCTTGCCCCTGCTTGTCGAGGAGCAAAATTTGCCCACTTTTCAAGGTCACAAGCCAATCTTGTGACGGTAACTCAATCAATGCCCAAGGTTGCTGGAGGCCGCTTGTTAACGTCTCAATAGTCACCGCAGGAAAGGCGATATTAGCCGCACTGCCAGGTACATAAACACCATTGACACAAACCAACAATAATGCGCATCGCAGGATTTTGCTAAGACCTTTAAGATTATTCAGCATAGTCACGGTTACTCTGTCAAAACCATTATTAGATTCGTTAATCTAGCGGATTATCAAGCCTCTGCCAACGCCACGCTAAGCCACTTGACTTCGATTTATCGCATAGCGGATTGCTTGAATTCCATGCCAAAGCGCTGCAAGATTAGGTTAATTATAGTCACTATCGCGCTGCCACAAAGGGAGTATGCCGATGAATAAAACGTTGCATTGGATTAAGGCTTGGTTGCTTGCTGGCTTAGCCACGTTTTGCTTGGCCAGCATTGCTCACTCTCAATTTGTGCTCATTGAATTGCTTCTTATCGATGTCAATATTGGCTTTGGCGATTGGCTAAGTATGACCTTTTCTGACCTGTTGGGTCTAAGCCTTACTTATGGTGTTGCAATCATCTTATCGTTGTTTGTGGCCTTTTTAGTGCTCAGCCTGCTCAAAGCAAAAATCAAAGCGCTTCCCATGTGGCTATTTGTCATTGCTGGGGGTGTAACCATCGCTGCTATGCTGCTGGCGATGCAGCCCATCCTCGATGTCACCTTAATCGCAGGCGCTAGAACAACATTAGGCTTTATTGCCCAATGCTGCGCGGGCTTAGTGGGTGGTTGGGTGTTTGCTCGCGTATATTTAGCTACCCCGTAACATTACAACACTAAAACTTGTCGCACAGCGATAGCTACTTGGACATGCTCCCCTCATCGAGACTCGAGCATTGACCGAGAAGCACGATGAGTGGTGCATTCAGCACGACGATAACGTCCAAATGTAATCGAATTGTTAATTTATTCCGTATATGCTGAACCTTTGACCATGCAATAAAAAAAGCGAGAAGCCATGTTTCAAGATTTGTTACCGGAAAACGTCCACTCTTTGCCCGACTATATTGAGTACGTGTTCGACAAGTATACCGACGCACCTGCTTATACTGCGCTCGGCCAAACTCTTTCGTTTAATGAGATCGAGCAACGCTCGGCAGCACTGGCTAATTACCTGCAGCATGAAGCGGGCTTAGTGCCTGGCGACCGCATTGCGATACAATTACCGAACTTGTTGCAAAATCCCATAGCTGTTTATGCAGCCTTGCGCGCCGGACTGGTCGTGGTTAACACTAATCCGTTATATACACCACGAGAAATGCAGCACCAGTTTAGTGATTCCGGGGCCAAAGCACTTATTATTCTGGCTGACTTACTGCCTAATTTTGAAAAGATAAAAGCAGATACCCAAGTCCAAACGGTTATCATCACCAGTGCCACAGAGTTGTTACAACCCGCCAGCGCACCACAGCACGAGTCATACGTGGCGCTGAGTACTGCTCTGGATAAAGGCGCCAGCTTACCGCCGTTTTCCAGACCTAGCGTAACCATGGATACGCTATGTATGTTGCAGTACACCGGTGGTACTACCGGATTATCTAAAGGCGCAGCGTTGTCACATGGCAACGTGTTGAGTAACAGCGTGCAAACCTTGGATCGCTTAGGTGATCGCTTCAAGAGTGGCGAAGAAATCGTAGTATGTCCGTTACCGCTTTATCATATCTACGCCTTTACTGTTTGTATGATGACATTTTTTGCTAAAGGCTGCCTTACGATCCTGATCCCCAATCCACGCGACCCCGATGCTTTTATCAACGCGATTAAACCGTATAAATTTACCACCTTTGCGGGTATCAACACGCTCTTTGTTGGTTTAGGCCAACATCCTGATTTTAAAGCCTTAGACTTTTCTGCATTAAAGCTCACCCTTTCTGGTGGAACCGCGCTGACTAGCGCAGCGGTTGATATATGGCGTGATGTGACAGGCTGCAGTATTACCGAAGGGTATGGATTGTCTGAAACTGCACCCGTTTTGACCTTTAATGAGCCCGGTAATGAAAAGATTGGCACTATTGGCACACCGCTACTCGGTACTGAGATCCGCATCTTGGACGAAAATGACCAAGCCGTAGCCGATGGTGAAGAAGGTCAAATTGCCGCACGCGGTCCGCAAGTGATGTTAGGTTACTGGCAACGTGAAGACGCCACGGCAGAAGTAATGACCGCTGATGGTTTTTTCAAAACCGGTGATATCGGTGTGCGGTTGCCGGACGGTACCATCAAAATCGTTGATCGCTTGAAAGACATGATCCTAGTGTCAGGATTCAATGTGTATCCTAACGAAGTAGAGAACATTCTAACTGCCTACCCGTCTATCGTAGAGGCAGCTGTAGTGGGTGCTCCAGATGACAAAACTGGCGAGCGTGTGTGCGCCTACGTAACGACCTCGGCACCACTGGATAAAGACGCGGTCATCGCGCACTGCCGAGAACAATTGACCCCCTATAAGGTCCCCAAGGAGATCCACGTTCTGGACGAATTACCCAAGTCGACTGTTGGCAAGATATTGCGCCGCGAATTACGTAAGTAAACGGCTTCAACTTAATCTAAAAGCCCAGCAAACCCGCTGGGCTTTTGTTTATCTATATTCGTCAATGGACTAATAATACGTGAGATTAACGGCTTTGCCGCGGAATACCGTATAGGCAAATACGGTATAGCCGATGATGAACGGCATCACAAAAAGGGTGCCAATCAGCATGATCCTAAGTGACTCGGGCGCACTGGCACTATTGTAGATGGTCAACTCTCCCGGCACTAAATAGGGGTAAAAACTAAGTGCCAACCCACTGAAACAGCAGATAAAAACAATCACTGCCATCGCAAAAGGCAACCAACTCCCCTGATCATCATTAAGTGGTAAACGCCGTAATACCTGATACCCCAGCAGGAACATGCTAAAACACAGCAAAGGAATGACCGCAATGAGGAAAGCCAAGGGTGGGGTGAGCCAGCGTACATAAACAAATTCATTGATCAGCGGATTGACCGCACAAACGACCATTATTCCTAAGAATGTCAGAGTCCCTGCTCTTTTTGCCCAGTGGATTGCGCGCGTTTGCATCATACCCACGGTTTTCATGATTAACCAGCAACTACCAATCAAGGCATAGGCTGCTGTTACACCTAATCCGCTTAGACAAGCAAAGATTACAGCAATCAGAGTAAATTCGAACCCCATAACATAAATACCAAGCATATAACCTTGCGAAAACGCAGTAAGTGTTGAACCGATCTTGAAACAACGGTCCCAAATTATCTTGCGTTGCGGCTTTACCTTCGCGCGAAAATCAAATGAGACACCGCGCAAAATCAAACCAAAGAGCATAATGGTAGCCGGCATGTAGAGGGCATGTAATACTGCACTGTGCGCTGCTGGGAATGCAACTAATAGTAATCCCACTGCCAACACCAACCAAGTCTCATTAGCGTCCCAAAAGGGGCCGATAGAAGCGATTGCAACATCCCGTTGTGCCTCATCATCGAGCGGCAGCAAGATCCCAACGCCGAGATCATAACCGTCTAATACGGCATAAACGAGTACCGCAATTGCCATCAAACCCGCAAAGATCAGGGGTAATGTCTCATCTGCAAATAGCCATTCAAACATTAACGTTCTCCTAATGCCGCACTGTGTTGAATTGCCGCAGCATTGTGCTGGGGAATGCAGGGTTCGAACTCTTCAATATCCACTGAACGCCGGGCCATATAGAAAAGCGTTTTAACATAAGCCGTGAGTAGCACAACGTATAACAGCAGGTAGGCGATTAACGTAAACGCGACGTTACCGGCGGGCTGCGTGGTAACCGCGTCGGCGGTGCGCAATACACCTGATACTAAATAAGGTTGGCGGCCGATTTCCGTCACGTACCAGCCTGCAAGTGTCGCTATCCACCCCGAAAAGCTCATACCAATTAGTACTTTTAATTGCATTGACGATAACTGTTGATGTTGCCACAAGCGTGGAGCGCACCACCAAGCAATCATGATCATCAATAGTCCCATACCTACCATCACGCGAAAGCCATAGAACACGGGTTTGACCGGTGGGTGCTCGCCCTGAAAATCATTTAATCCCTTAATCTCACCATTCAAGTCATGGGTAAGAATAAGGCTAGCTAAATTAGGGATCGCGAGTGCAAAACGATTTTCCCGGGTTTGCTCATCAGGGATGGCGAACAGGAGCAGAGGCACGCCCTTTTGCGTCTCCCAAACGCCTTCCATCGCGGCCACCTTTTGTGGTTGATGCTCGAGTGTATTCAAACCGTGCAAGTCACCCACAAAGGCTTGCGTGGGCGCCAGCACAGCAGCCGTTAAAACTGCAGTTCTTAATGCCAATCGCGGCGCTTTTTTATCGTCTCCACGATACAAGCGATAAGCGGATATGCCTGCTACCAGAAAGCAGGTGGTCAATGCTGATGCCAGTAAGGTATGGCAAAAGCGGTAAGGAAAGGAAGGGTTGAATATAATTGCGAACCAATCCGTCGCATGCACAACTCCTTCCCTGATTTCAAATCCCGCGGGTGTTTGCATCCACGAATTTAACACTAAGATCCAAAATGCAGACATAGTGGTGCCAAAAGCGACAAGAAACGTGCTCAAGGTATGCACCCAGCCCGGTACTCTATTGAAACCAAACAGCATGACTCCAAGTAAAGTAGCTTCCAGAAAGAAGGCCGTAAGAATTTCATACGCCAACAATGGACCGGCAATGTTGCCAATTGTCTCCATAAACCCAGGCCAATTGGTGCCGAACTGAAATGACATGGTGATCCCACTGACCACTCCTAAGGCAAATGTCAGTGCAAACACCTTCACCCAAAAGCGATATATACGCATCCATACCGGATGCTGGCTGAAGTCATAGCGAATTTTGAAATAAACCAAAAACCAACCCAGGGCGATGGTTATCGTTGGAAATAAAATATGAAAACTGATATTCGCGGCAAACTGAATGCGCGAAAGTAACAGCACATCAAACATAGCGGTCACCTACAATTAAAGAAATTGGTCAAAGTGCGGTACTACTCTGCTTACGCCACTGCACTTTGACAAACCGCTTTACCGGCTTGCTACATTAACTGTTCGCTTTTAACCAACGATCTTTCATGTCTAAAACTTTGCCGACACCCGAACCAAGCTTCATCAGGGTATTTAATTTTTCGGGGCTCAAACTTTGTAACGCTTGGGTCCACTCAGTGATTTGCTCAAGCAAATTGTGGATATCCTCGATTTGGCTTTGCGCATAAACTTCGGCGGAGTTCGCAGGCTGATCCAGTAAGATGTCCCTGAGTAAACTTAGTGTCGGATCCATTTCTCGTTTGCGGCGCTCTTCAAACACCCGGTTAGCCATATCCCAAATACTACCTTTGGCGCCATAAAACTCTTTCCGTTCGCCGGGCTTATGCATCGTACTGATCAACTGCCAGGAATGGAGTTCCTTCAATCCCATGCTCACATTACCGCGAGAAATACTCAGGGCCTCGCCTATTTCGTTGGCCGTTAATGGTTGCTCATTAACCACCAATAATGCGTAGATTTGACCAACGGTGCGATTGAAGCCCCAGCGACTGCCCATCTCACCGAAGTGCATCACGAAAGACTCAATCATAGGGGTCATCGCCATACCTTTTCTCAACTTTCAATATTTTCTGAAAGTATAATAAACAATTGACACAGATCAAAGCTTTTTTCGTGCCACCAAGCATTCACATAGCGTTTCCTTTAGGTGCTTTGATTGTTTTTCCAGCGCTGAATACGCATAATCAGGAACTTACCAGAAATAGTGTTGCTTTTGGGCTATGTTTATTCCCATTGTCCAGCCGTCGTTAATGCCTGAGGAAGTCAATGATGTTACGTGGAAAGGTTTGCTTGAAAGTTCGCCTACTTTCAACGGCTATGTTGTGCTTGAGTCTAAATGCTTGTAAATCAACCGATCACACAGCGTATCAAAAGGAAACGCTAGCAAGCTTGGCTCAGACTGAACAGCGCATTGTTACGCAACTGGCAAATTTGCATGCCATGCAAAATGAGAGCGGCGTCAGCATTAAATCACTGCGCAATGAAGTGACCGCGTTGAGCCAGCAAATTGCTGACACTCAGGCATTATTGGCAACCTACACCGCGCAGCAAACCGCACAAATCGTCAGTGCTGAGCCAGAAGAGCCACAAACGGTTGTCACCAACAATGGAAGTTTTGTACTTGGTGCCGTAGAACGTGTCACGATTGAGGCTATTGGGCAACAGTTTGATGCGCGCATAGACACTGGTGCTGCTACGTCTTCTATCAATGCTGTCGATATTGAAGTCTTTGAACGTGATGGCGATGATTGGGTTCGATTTCATATTTTGGATGAGTCAAACCAGCCAACCGAAGATAACTGGGTAGAAGTGCCTGTGGTGCGGTTTGTCAATATTCGTCAAGTCTCCAGTGCAGAGGCTGAACGGCGACCCGTAGTGAAATTATGGACACAACTCGGTGAAATGCGTGACAACAGTGAATTTACCCTGGCAGATCGTTCACATATGTCTCACCCAGTATTGTTGGGGCGGGAGTTTATGCGCGATGTGGCAATTGTCGATGTCAGTAAAGAATTTGTTCAATCACGCCCTCAATAATGCTGAACTTAGGAAGCCTTAAATGACGTCAAAAGTCCCATTTTACATTGCGGTCGCCACCATGGTGATTATTGGGATTGCAATGAGTATCACTCGTCATCAAACGTACAATGTGCCATGGGTACCTGGCGAGACTCGTCAAATTTGGGATATCGAAGCACGCATAGAATTTACCGCCCGTGGCGGCGAAGTGAAAGCGTCGCTTGCAGCACCTAACACGCAACAAGGCTACACCCTGATCAATGAATCAGCTTCATCACCGGGTTATGGTGTATCCTATGTCACGACCCCTTCTGGGAGACGTATTGAGTGGACTGTTAGAGACGCGAAAGGGCCACAAACGATATACTATCGCTCACAATTCCTGGTAGATAATAATTCCTCGTTTGACGTAACCCCACCTGCCAACGCAGTACCACCACCGAATTTACCCAGTCTAGAGTTGGCCGCAGGCAAGGCCCTGGTAGCACGAGCCCGTGAGCGCTCGGCTGATAATCAATCCTTCACCCGAGAACTCATCAAAGCACTTAACGATCCGGAAAGTCAAAATGCGTCGTTGTTGCTGCTGACCAACAATAAAACGCAAACACTATATGCACTGCTCAGGTTAGCCGCAATCCCGAGCCGCATTGTTGGCGTGGTCGAATTAGAAGATGGTCGGCGTCGACAGAATGTGCAACCAATGGTCGAAGTGTGGACGGGTGATGAGTGGCAACTCTTTTCTCCGGCTAAAGCTCTCAATGCTCAAGAACATCCATTGCTAATTTGGGATCAATCCAATATATCGTTGATTGATTTAATCGGTGGCAGTAATAGTCGAGTCAGTTTTTCAATGATCGCAAGAGAGATCTCGGCGCTTGAAGCGACGCAGAGTAAAGTTCACGCAGATGGACTTCTCAACTTTTCGATTCACAGTTTACCGCTGGCAGAACAAGCCATGTTCAAAACCATCATGATGATCCCTATTGGTGCATTAATTGTCGTGTTTCTGCGCATTATTATCGGCT
Organism: Alteromonas sp. DYW1; assembly: GCF_059752595.1. Lineage (NCBI taxonomy): Bacteria > Pseudomonadati > Pseudomonadota > Gammaproteobacteria > Alteromonadales > Alteromonadaceae > Alteromonas > Alteromonas sp. DYW1. The sequence goes on from NZ_CM186038.1 coordinate 3,047,268, forward strand.
TAAAAACATCGGGTACCTTCATGCCAGTGTTAATTGCGGTCGCGTTTGTGCAAACCCAATTACTCACCGGTATTATCGGCTTTTTACTCATCGTCGGCACAGGGTTAATCATTCGTAGTTATCTATCCCGACTTAATTTGTTGCTGGTTGCGCGCATTTCAGCGGTGATCATAACCGTCATTTTGATTATTTCAGTATTTACCGTCGTTGCTTTTAAAGTTGGCTTAACCGAGGGCTTATCAATCACATTCTTCCCGATGATCATCTTGTCATGGACCATTGAACGGATGTCGATTTTGTGGGAGGAAGAAGGCGGAAAAGAGGTTATGCTGCAAGGCGGTGGTTCATTAATCACTGCCGTTTTAGTGTATCTCGCGATGACCAACCCATACTTGCAGCATCTCACGTTTAATTTTATTGGATTACAACTGATTGTACTGGCAGGCATTTTAGTATTAGGAACATACACCGGCTATCGGTTAACCGAACTGCGACGATTTAAGCCACTGGTAAAGGACTAGATCATGCTGTCAGCGCTACTCACTCTCGCCAAGATCCCTGCGCAGCTGAAAAGCAAAGGTGTGCTAGGCATGAATCAACGCAACCATGCGTTTATTGGGCGATACAATGATCGCGCCAAATATCCCTTGGTTGACGACAAACTAAAAACCAAAATCATCGCGCAAAAGCACGGGGCAACAACGCCGGAAATGATCGGTGTTATCAGTAATCAGGCAGAAGTCAAGCACGTCCACGAGATGGTCAGGAACTGGCCTGGATTTGTGATTAAGCCAGCCCAAGGCAGTGGCGGCAAAGGCATATTAGTTATTGTAGAGCACGATCAGCAGGTCTATAAAAAACCCTCGGGTATGCAGATTTCCCGTCAAGAGGTTGAAAGACACATTAGCAATGTTTTGTCGGGACTGTTCTCGTTAGGTGGTAAAACCGATGTTGCCATTATCGAAAACCTGATCCGGTTTGATGATTGCTTTGCTGATTTTACCTATGAAGGTGTACCCGATATCCGCATAATTGTATTTAAAGGCTATCCGGTGATGGCGATGATGCGTTGTTCAACGGCTGCATCTGACGGCAAAGCCAATCTGCACCAAGGTGCTGTCGGCGTGGGATTAGATATAGCTTCGGGCAAAGCCATACGTGCAGTGCAGTTCGAGCAGCCCTTAACCCACCACCCTGACACAGGCGTTGATCTCTCGACCCTTGTCGTGCCCGACTGGCGACGGCTATTAGTACTTGCGTCGAGCGCTTGGGAGATGACCGGGCTCGGTTACATGGGAACCGACATGGTGCTGGATAGAAATAAAGGTCCGATGGTGTTGGAATTAAACGCCCGCCCCGGACTTTCAATCCAAATCGCCAATGGCGTTGGGCTCATTCCCAGACTGCGGCAGATTGAAAACCTCGAAGCGCCGGTCAGGTATCCCACACCCGAGCAACGGGTCGATTACTGTATGGAGCAGTTCGGAACAAAACCTAAGTTTAATTACCTTTAACGATTGGTGCTCTGGAGATAGGACTGTTTTTTTATTGTCCGCTTCGCTAAACTCTCGCGTTAATTAACAACTATCAGGTCACACTAACCCAACCATGCTCTCTGTCGTTACTCTTGATGACTCTCAAATAGCCGAATGTACCTTGGTTAGCGGCACCAGTGGTCGCGCAGTGCGGTGGTTGCTGGCTGGTTTTACCCTCGGATTTGGTAGTTTGATTTACGCATTAGTGATTGCCAAACCTGAAGTGCCAGTCGTGATCAAGGGGGTCTGTCTTGGGCTGTTTGGCTTTGCTGTTTTTGCCTTATTGATTAGTGGTCGCCTTAAGCGGGGCTGGCCGAACATTCTGCACGATAAGCAGTTTTTGTATGTGGTTTACGATCCCGCAAAATCGGAATTCCTAAAAATTCCAACTGCCGCTATTGCTGGATGCAAAAAGAAAATGCTGTATCCCAACACCATGGCAGTATCAGTGGAAATTAAACCCGAGCGCTTAACCGAGAATTGTCACAGTCTATTAAAAGGCGCAATATTTCCGGCCCATGACGCTGTGCATATCTACAGCGCATTAAATAGTCGCAATCGCATTATTGCCCAGATCACCGCGCTTACCGAGGTAAGCGCGGAGTAGCCCCAATTTATTTTTGGCTCGCTATCCATTCATCGATCATGCGTTCTAAGATAGGCAACGGCACCGCCCCACCGCCTAAAACCACATCATGGAATTGACGAATATCAAAATTATCACCTAGCTCGGTACGCGCTTTCTCACGCAGCTCTAGGATCTTGATCATACCAATTTTGTAGCCTGTCGCTTGGCCCGGCCAAACAAAATAACGCTGTACTTCTGAACGAATTTGCCCAATCGGCACCGGCGAATTTTGCTGGAAATAGTCAATCGCTTGTTGCTCGGTCCAGCCTTTAGCATGGATCCCGGTATCCACAACTAAACGGATTGCGCGCCACATTTCCGTCACCACGCGACCAAAGTCTGAATACGGGTCCTGATAAGCCCCCATCTCCTTCGCGAGCAACTCTGAATACAACGCCCAACCCTCTACATACGCATTAAAGAATTGCTGAGTTCTGAAGGTAGGTACACCTTCAAGCTCCTGCGCGATAGAAATTTGCATGTGGTGACCTGGATTGCCTTCATGATAAGCAATCGCTTCCATTTCATTCTTTGGCATTGAGGTCATATCAATCAAGTGTGCATAATACACACCTGGGCGCGAACCGTCGGGTGTACCAGGATAATAGTGCTGAGCAGCGCCCGGCTGTTCACGAAAAGCTTCGACGCGTTTTACCACTAAATCGGCTTTCGGCAAGATCCCAAAATACTCTGGCAACTTACTATCTATATAGGCCAGGAAGGCTTTCGAATCGTCGATATATCCTTGCCGCCCTGCATCGGTATTAGGGTAAAAGAAACGTTCATCTTCGGTCGATGTCTTGATGAATTCAAAAAATGCGGCAAGGTCTCCGTCAAATTCCACGGCATCTTTAATGGCTTCCATTTCTGCTCGCAAACGTGCGACTTCAGATAACCCGAGCTGATGGATCTCATCGGCTGTCATCTGAGTTGTCGTCGAATTAAATAATGCCGCGTTGTAAGCGTCGATTCCGTCAGGCAATGCACTCATGCCACTGGCCTGCTCCGAGATATTTTCCCGATCCGTTTGATGCCAAGTGATAAGTGCTTGATAGCTATTATAAAAGTCCGTTAATAAGGCTTCTTTCGCTTGCGCAGTAAACTCATCAGCTTGCGCTTGGTCAATTTTGCCCGCATCAAGTAATCCGGCGATTTTGCGTTTGGCGTCGCCAAAGATCGCAGAATCTTCATCCGCAGCTTCAGTAAATGGAGCTCCCGTGATCAAATTGGTGGCCTGTTCAATTACCCCATCATAGGCAAAATACGGCGGCCGAACGCCCTCAGTCGCGTGTAACTCGGCACGTTTTAATAACTGTGTCATCGCCCGTGCTAATCCACTGATCCGTGAGATATAGTCACGCATGTCCTGTACTTCGGTGACATTGTGAAAGTTGATCAGTAAATTAGGCAATGAACTCTGCGGCCCAGACATCTGCGAGAAGATATAGGCACGACGCTGAAATGGACGCAGCGCTGTGGCGACGTCATAGCTATAGATCCAAAGATCATAAGAAATCTTTGCATCATCACTCAGTTTGGCATAATCGAAGGAGTTCTTGAGCTCTTCCACGCTGGCTTTAAGCCACTCATACTGCTGTTCGTCCGCCAGCTCAGACATATCATCAATTTCACCATATCGCTCTTTGCGTCCCAACGAAGTCAGAGTGAGCGGCGATTGCATCAACTGCTCTTCGTACTTGGTTTCAAACCATTGATTCAAGCGTTCAGTCTCTGCTGCTTGCGCATCAACCGTCGAGCTCTGCGCTGCAGCCGTAGATGCAGTATTTTGCGTATTAGTCTCAGGAGCCTTTGAGCAGGCACCGAGTAGTAGCGCAGTAGTCAAAGCAAGCGCTATCTTGCCGGGTTTAAAAGTCATTTTCCTTCCTCACTGTCGTGGCTTGGTGCGTTTGAATAATAGTCAGTTAGCCTTCTGAATAGTTGTAAGTGACGGACTGACCAATTTAAGCTTCTATCGTTAAATCGATGATTGGCTGATGTTTTAACGATCACTACCTTAGCATCTGGCGCGATGTAAATATATTGATGATAAATACCTCGCGCCATAAAGTCAGAGTCGCTGCCTGGTGGTAACCACCACTGGTAACCATAACCATAGGGACTTGATAAATCCGCATCAGCACTGCGTAATACGTGGGGGTCCGTTGCGTGGGTTGATTCATATACCCATGACTCAGGCACTACCTGCTGCCCATTAAAACGCCCTTGATTAGCATACAACCAACCAAACTTAGCATAATCTCGGGCAGTGACATTTAGACCGCCAAGCGCTAACTCCATGCCGTCATCGTCGCTTAACCAAAATGCAGTGTCCTGCATACCTAAGGGTTCCCACAGATATTTCTGAGTATATTCAGTCAGCGACTGTTGGGTTGCTCTAACCAGTACCATGCCCAAAACCTGAGTATCAATACTCACGTAATGATTAACTTGACCTGGTGACCGCTGAGATTCTAATGAAGCGGTAAAATCATCTAACGAGCTACCAAAAGCGATGGCTCGCGAAAAGCGATTAATATCCGAGTTGAAGTCAGCGTAGTCTTCGTTGAAACGAACCCCAGAAGACATTTGCAGCACATCTTTTATTGTCGCCTGTTGATAGCCACTGGTGGCTAGCTCTGGCACATAATCCACCACAAGCTGATTGATATCCTCAATATACCCCTGCTCTACTGCAATACCCACCAACGCTGAAACAAAGGATTTAGCCACCGAAAACGAAATATGTGGCCGGTCGGCAGCGCCTGTTTCACCATAGTATTCATACACGATTGCCCCGTCAGCAATCACCAGTAAACTGGTGGTTCGACTTTCAATCAAAAAGTCTGCCACGGTTTCAGTCGTTACTGGATCTTGCAGAGTCAGCTCTGTTGGTGCTGGCGCTGCAGTGCGCGGAAATACATAAGGTTGGCTACTTGGGGCTAACGTGGTCACCTTAAATGCCGCGGGCATGGAAACAAAATTGTGTGCAATTTTATCCTCGTCATACAACGTGATCGCCATGTATAAGCGCTTTAAATTGTCGCCATACGCCGCGAGTAGTCCCAGGACAATCGCAACTACTGCGAATCCGATAGTCGATTTGCGCGACATTACTGATTACTCCTTAATACCGTGGGCAAGTAATTGAAACGCATATTCTTGCGCGCGGTCCTTTAACCTTCCGTAGCGACCACTGTTAGCAAAATGCCCAGCCCCCATATTCATGCGCATAACAAGCAGATTATTATCCGTTTTTCTATTGCGCATCTTCGCCGTCCACTTAGCCGGTTCCCAATAGGTCACCCGTGGATCATTTAAGCCCCCTGTGACCAGCATAGGCGGATACTCACGAGCGGTGATGTTGTCGTAGGGGGAATAAGATAGTAAGTATTCAAATACCGCTTTACTTGCCAGAGGGTTACCCCACTCCTGCCACTCCGGCGGTGTGAGCGGTAATGACTCATCCAGCATAGTGTTGAGAACATCAACAAAAGGAACAACTAAGGACACTGAACGCCACAATTCCGGCGCTTGTATTGTCATTGCACCCATCATTTTGCCGCCCGCGCTACGCCCAGATATTGAGATATTGCCAGCACTGACATAGTTTTCCGCAATCAAGTACTGAGCAACATCGATAAAATCAGTAAAAGCATTCATGCGCTTGTCTAATTTGCCGTCCAGATACCATTGATAACCCATTTCGTCCCCGCCGCGCACATGGGCGAGCGCAAAGGAGAACCCCCGGTCCAATAAACTCAAGCGCTCTGCCGCAAAACTCGGACTCATGCCGGAACCATAGGCACCATAGGCGTATAATGACATAGGCGCACTACCATCTCGCTTAAACGACTTATGGTAGACAATCGAAATCGGCACCATTGCACCATCGCGTGCAGGTGCCATCAGGCGCTCAGTGACGTAATTGCTGGCATCATAACCTGAAGGGATCGCTTTTACTTTACGGGTAACTAGCTGTTGCGACGCAAGATCGTAGTCAAACACTGAATCGGGTGTGATCATGGATCCGTAATTGATCCGCACATGGTCTTGCTGAAACTCGGGGTTTGTCCCTAAACTCACAGAGCGGGCGGGCTCAGGTAATGCTAATTGCTGGCGCAAGCCACCATCGAAAGCATGTAATTGAATATGTTCTACCCCATCAATTGAAAGTTCCAAAGCCAAAAATGTTTGGAACGCTTTTAACCCCTTTAAATACATCGCATCATTGCCAGCGAGCACGGTTTGCCAGTTTGACCTATCGCTGATTTGCGCTGACGGCAATGTACTATCTACTGCGACTAAGCGCCCATTCACATGGGTATCATTAAGCATCACAAATAATTGTTGGTCAGCTGAATCAACCTCGGCACTGACCCCATCAGCGCGGTTGATTAACTCAACAGGCGCGGCAAATAGATTCTGTGCAGGCAATAACTCAACATCATTGTTTCCGCCACTGTAGGAAGACTTAACTAACCAGCGTTGATCCGAGGTAAACGTTGCACTAAGGTAAAACTTAGTATCGGTCTCGGTAAACAAGACATGGTCGGGCGCTTGCTGCTCATCTGGTGCTAATAGACGTAAATTGATAGATTCAACGTACCAGCGATCGACACTCAATTTTTCATAAACAATTCCACTGCCGTCAGGCGTAAACTCAACACTACCACCGATACTATTTAAATCGATGGGTAGTACAGCATCGCTACGTAAATCCTTCACCACCGCTACATAGCGTTCGTCACCCGTGGTATCTACGGTATAAACCAACAATTGATTATCGGGTGATATATCCCAATCGCCGACAACGAAATAATCATACGCTTGCGCCAACGCCGGTACATCGAGAAAAACCTGCTCTTGCTCACTACCTAGAGCACGTCGCAAGTAGGTGGGATAATTTTCACCTTGCCGATATTCATAGCGATACTCGTAGCCATTTAAAGTAAAGGGAACCGACGACTCAGTTTCATCAACCCGTCCTTTAAACTCCTCAAATAAGGTATTAACTAATGCTTCATGTGGCTGCAAAAACGCATCAAAGTAGGCGTTTTCAGCATGTAAGTACGCCAGCACATCGGGATCTTGAGTGTCGGGGTAATTGGGATCTTTTAACCAATGGTAGGGATCATCAACCGTTATCCCATGATGGGTGTAAGAAAACGCTTTGGGTTTGACTTGCGGTGCAGGGACCGCGAGCGCTTGCAGGCGCGGATAGGTGTCTGTCACGGTAGTGTCCAAATCGGGTTTATTGGGTGTACAACTGATTAGCATGCTAGACGTGATGGCTATACACGTGAACGAGGCAAAAAATGAGTATCGCATAAAGGTGTAAAAAATTATTGTTATTATTGTCTACCACCAATATACAAAAAAACGCCGCTAAAGCGACGTTTTTCTTTTTTCTACTTGTGGTCAAGAGACGGGCTAGAATACCCTCATAATACCTAAATTGCCGGCTTGCAGTATAAGGTAGCTGGACGCTACCGACACTTACCTACATTCCCAAGAGCCTAGCAAGCAGTGGATATATACAACTACTCAGCCGCACCGTTGAGTTCTGCTTGATTACGTTCAAATGAGACTTTCTCGCCCTCAACATACTTACTCCATTGTTGCGCCATGCCACGACTTGCCGCGAACTTTTCCGCTTCAGCCAGTTGATTCAGCGCATCGACAAAGCGACGTTGATTGTAATATGCCATGCCCAACACTAAATGGGCGGTGCCCTGATTGGATAAGCCACCTTTTTCCATGGCTTTTTGGGTGGCGGCAACGGCCTTATCCCACTCTTCCATATTAAGATAAAGCTGCCCTAACTGCGCATCCAAATCACCATCTTCGGAGAGTTCAGCCGCTGCCTGTAACACTGGCACAGCCTTCTCATTTTCTTTCGCTTGCGTCCAACATTGCGATAGGAACTTAAGGTTGCGTAGATTCCGCTCCAACGTGCCCGATGCCAATGCCTGCTCCATCAAGCGAGCACATTTGTATGGAGCCTGATGGAAATAATACAATTGCGCTAAATTAAATGTATCTGATGCAGAAGTAACATAGCCCTGCTGATATGCAGCTTCCATCAACGCATATTGCTCTTGCTCGCGCTCTAATTCGCCGTACATCGCCGCTAACTGAACCCAGTATTTCGGTTCATCAAATAAACGCACCATTTTCACCAACACGTCTTTGACTTTTTCTGGTTGCTTGAGCTCATAGAACACAGCGCGTTGCAGAATTAGCCAAGCTTCATCTGGCAGCATACCTTCAGCTTCATGGTCTTCAATCGCTTTAGTGATATATTGCTCAGCTTCAACATATTGCTTGTTCTGGTAATAGGCTTGCGCTTTGATAACCAGATTCTTCGGTGGCACGGGACCTTTATTTAACGCTTCCCAGCGCTCTAAGGCATCAATACTCTCGGCATAATTACCCCGCATTAACTGCAGTTGCGCAAGGCTGAATAGGGTTGTTTGCTCAAAGGTTTCCGGGATCGGATCTTGCGCTACCACCTGCTCAAAGGATTCAATGGCTTTGTCATAATCTTCGGCGTTGTAATAAATAAAGCCATAGAAGTTATACAACATAGCCAGCTCATAGCTATTCATAGAGCTGGCTTTTGACTCAACCTCATTAAGGATTTCAATAGCACCCTCAACATTACCCTCATCAGCAGTCGACTGTGCACGCGACAATTGATCGTACACGCGAGAGCGTAAAGCCGGCACTTTGCGTGTTTGCTTTTGACTGGCTGCGGTTTCTTGAGCAACTACTGGCATCGCAGTCATACTCAAAGTGCCCAACAAGAATGTGAACGCTGCGCTGCGAATAAACCAGTTATTTTTGTGCGATCGTAATACCATCAGGATCACCCATCTATCTTAAAGGTTATACGGTTTTGCACGCCAGACACTTCTGTCGGCTCACCATTGACTACGCGCGGCTTATATTTAAACTTCAGCGCAGCATCTAATGCAGCTTGTTCAAAAATGCCCTGCGGATTAGCCTCTACCACCACAGGGTCTCGCACTGAGCCTTGCTTGGTTACGGTAAACTCAACGATAACAAAACCTTCAATCCCGCGTTGCAACGCTCGCCGGGGGTAAACCGCAGCAACTTTAACAATCGGTAAATATTCGCCATCGCCGGATTCCAGTGCAAGACCACCGTCTAAGGCAACATCACCCGATACATCCGCCGCAAAATCTAACCCAGCACCTTCACCGTCCGGTGAGGGAGAATCCATTTGCGGCTGCTCCATTGGCGGTGGCGGCTCCTTCGGAGGCGGCGGCTTACGCGGTTTACGTTCTTTTGATTCTACTTGCTCGTCCTGCTTCACGCGCACAAAATCAAGCACGCTGCCCTCGGGCGGCTCAGTTAGAGCACTACCGCCAGATTGGATCAGCGACTGCATCAAAAAGAACAGTCCTAGCGTGATCGCAAGTGAAAGAACAATGGCACTTAAAAATCGAAGCATTTTTTACGGCTCTTGTGCAGCAATTGATACGTCATAAACCCCAGCTGCTCGCGCAGCATCCATTACCTTGATCAAGGTTTCAGTGGTCGATTTACGGTCAGCTTGGATCACCACCGTGCCTTGCGGGTTCTCTGCATGTAAACGCTCAATGTTGGCTTGCACCGCGCGCACGTCGATGCGACGCTTATTGATCCAAATCTCACCGGTATCCGAAATCGCGACTAAAATATTTGCGCGATCCTTTTTCACTGCAGTGGCAGCATCTGGGCGATTCACATCAATTCCCGCTTCCTTCACAAAAGAGGCGGTCACAATGAAGAAAATCAACATAATAAAGACCACGTCAAGCATGGGCGTCATATCGATTGTTGCTTCTTCTTCATCGACTAAATTTTGAAAGTGCTGCTTCATAACTGAATTCCTCTTCTCGATGCCCTAGTGCACCGAAAAACATTAACGCTGTATTTCCATGGCATCTTCAAGATGCATACGCTCGGATTTAACTGTCCGCGTTAACCAGGTGGCTGCAAATACCCCTGATAACGCTCCGACCATGCCTGCCATGGTTGGAATAGTGGCCTTTGATACACCGGATGCCATTGATCGTGCATTGCCCGAACCCGATATCGCCATCACATCAAATACTTCGATCATGCCGGTAACGGTTCCCATCAAACCGAGCAAAGGGCATAACGCCACCAGCGCTTGAATGATAGGAATACTGCCATTCAGCTGAATGCTCAAATTTGAAATGGTCTTCTGGCGAATTTGCTCAGCAAACCAAGAGGAACGGTCTTCTCGAGCCCGCCATGCGCTGATGGCGGCTTTCTTGTCCTGCTTATACGTAAAGAACAAGTACAATGCGCGTTCGAGTATCAATAGCCACATCACGAAGATCAGCAGACCAATGACCAAGAGAACTTGGCCACCTGTCTCCGTAAAATCGCGAATTGCTTCGAATATCTCGATCATCGGTTAGCTCCGCTCAGCACGTTCCGCGATAACGCCAGACGCTTGTTCTTGCAGAATGTATACAATGTTTTTACTGCGCGTATTTAACATGGCGTAAAGTAAGGTCGTTGGGATCGCAACCACCAAACCCAGTACCGTAGTCACCAACGCGGTGGAAATACCACCCGCCATCAATTTTGGATCGCCAGTACCAAACAAGGTAATCGCTTGGAAGGTGTTGATCATACCGGTAACTGTACCGAGTAGACCCATCAACGGCGCTACCACAGAGATAATTTTAATAATCGTGAGGTTTCTACCGAGTTTAGGTACTTCACCCAAGATAGCTTCAGTGAGGTGCAATTCTAGAGACTCGGTATCCGCTTCTGGATACTTGTCTTTGACCTGCATAACACGCCCTAGCGGGTTATCGTTTTTAAACGTATCCGACTTCAACTGACGGTTTACCTTAGCGCGAATAATTGACAACGAAACTAAACGCTCTAAAGAAAGCAGCAAGCCAATTGCACCCACGATAAGGATGATGTAACCCACGAGTCCGCCTTGCTCAACACGCTCGCGCAGGTTTGGCGCTTGCACCAACAATCCAAGGATTGAACCACCGGTAGGGTCCACACCAAACTGAACTAAATCACCGTTTGACTCTTGCAACGCCGCTGCACTGTCGTTGTAACGAGCGGCCGGTTGACGCACGAGTTCAGCTACGGTGCCAGTAGCGCTATTGAAGTCTAGGTACATGCCATCAGCGACTAGTGCGAAAGGTCCAACCCGTACGACTTCTTTGTTAACTTTCTGACCGCCTGCTTCAACTACATCAGTAGTAAACTTAGTGACTTTGCCTGACTCTGTCATTTCGCGCTGGATTTCAAACCAAACGCGCTCTATCTCTTCAATCGATGCCAGTTTAGAGCTTGACCCCATAGACTGTGCCATTTCGTCGAGGAAGTCAGCACGCCCTGGAATTTGCGCAGATATAACCGAGTTATAGAACTTGTTTTTAGTGTCGCCAGCCACCTGCTGCAACACACCAAATAACTCTTTCAACGAACCTAAACGATTGTTTAATGTCTCGTTCAAATTGGCCAATTGAATTTCGTTTTCTTCAAAGTTTGTTTCCAAGCGCTCTGAGGTTTGCAGCTTTTGATCACGCAACTGTTCAGTATTGCGTAAAATCTGGTCTTGCTCAGCGCGTTTTGCCATGAACTCTTGTTCACGTTGGGTATTCTGTTGTGACTGAGCAAACTTGCCCTCTTCCAATTGCTTTAACAGCGCGTCCAGGTCGAGCGCGCGATCTTGCGCAACAGCGGCACCAGTGAGAGCACTGAAAGTTACCGCGGCAAGTGTCATTTTAACTAACTGTTTCATTGCTAACCTCTTAATCCGTCAATGCCACAGGCAACATGAGAAGATCCGGTGCCAATTGCTTTTTAGCCATACGTAGGCCTTTGGTCACCTGGGTACGATAGCTGGAATCCAGCTCCTGCCATTGGCGCGTTTGTTTGTTCCAAACGCCCTGGCGACTTGCATCACGGGTTTGCCAAATTAAGGCGGTGCGACCTAGGCGTAAGAATTCCACGTCACGCTCTTCGCCGTCGATCACATGGATCCCGTTGTACGCTTCCAATGTCCGGCCATAATCCATTTCTACCTGATAGGCTTCCATAACCCGACGGAATTTCTCTGAAGGTGCTACGTCAGCGCGATCCATCATGGCTTTTAAATCCGCGATACGCTTATTGCGCTCTTCTGGCAAAAACGGCATATCTAACGCAACAAATTGCTCCAAGCCTTCAATCATACGCAGCATCAATGGTGTAATTTGGCGTTCAATGACACTCACTTCGTCAATCGCAGAATTGAGATCAGCCATTTCCTGTTCTTGATTGGAAATCTGGCGGCGCAACTGCTCGTTATATACGTCTAAGCCTTCAATCTCCTTATTCAAGGTCTTGAACTGTTGAAGCTTGTCATCAATTTGATCGGTGATTTGATTGATACGTTGTTGCGAGGTTGCCGCAGACTCATTGGTTTCCTGAGCGACTTTAACCACAGGCTCCAAATACTGGTCCTCCTGTGCGTGCGCTGGCAGCAATACCAAGGCACTGGCAAGCAGGGCAAACGATAGTGAATTCTTAAACGTCATATGCGCATATCCTAGATAATTAAAAAGTCGGCAAAATCCGACTATTCAAACTGGCGGGAAGTATGCAGAACATCTATGACAGTTTTATTACATATTGCAGATTAACTATGACAAGAATGTCATAACTTCACCTGATGGATAGCCCGATGAAACCGCTAACGCCCCTACCCGCAATAACATGAAACGCGCACCCTATGCTTGCAGCAAATGATCCGGCTTAGACAGCCACAGATGTAAGCGACAGCGTATTAATGGCGATAGTCGGTGCATCCTCTGGTGTCCCGGCAACGGCAATGGCTAAGCTGAGAGATTCATTCAACCAGTACTGTTGTAAAAGCCAAGATTTATCACACAAGGGTGCGGCCTTGCACAAATACGCAGTTTGTACACGGTCATAAGGCTTGTGAACCACACTAAACTGATTAAATGACTGCGACATACCGACGCCCGCGGCTTTGACCATGGCTTCTTTAAGCGTCCAGAGTTGATAGAAGCGGCGGGGATATTCGATACCCGAATGTGACGTCAGGTAAATTATCTCCTGCGGGTGAAAATAATGTTCTGCAATTCGCCGTATCTGGCGCTTTGGTTTAATGACTTCTACATCTACCCCAATATCGCGTCGTAAACAAACCGCTAGTGCATACCACTGCTCCGTATGTGACAAGTTAAAGCACAAGTCTGTGGGCGGATTAGTCATGCTGGGTTTGCCGTGTTGATTGCGGGTAAAGCTAAGCGATGTTGGTGCACAATCAGAATGATATTGCGCCAATACATGGCGCAAAAACGCCTGTTTGATGACATAGTTTTGCTGTAACTGTGCGGACTTCTGGGCTGCGTATGCTTGCTCGGTTGGCGTCAATAGGGAGCGGCAGGCAGCGAGAAGTGCGGGTGATACAGTTGCTGGCGATTCAAATAGCCAAACGTTTATTTCGTTGCTGTGCAGTTCTGCATTAATATTCGGCCAGATTGCTTGGGATTGCATACGCTTTATCGCTCTATTATCTGTCGAGCATGATAACACCATTCCACTAACCAAAACCTTTGTTGATTAGGACTATGGTTCAGACTTTCTGCCGCACTGAACACAACATCAGTTTTGCCCAGTTCAAAATGACCGAATCACTCGCTTTTTTCGTGGCGCACAAAAGTGTGCAAACATTGATTCTAACGGGCGTTTCACTTACTCTTCGCAATAATTTTATGGGAATGTTGTTACAATAATGGAAATTGAAATTATTGATTACGACTCGTGTTCAGCTGCGGGAATTAATCTTCCCCAACTACGCGATGCGTTACGCTCCTACCAGAGTGGATTAGTCAAAAATTGTATCCCCGGGTCAGATATTGATACTTGGATCGGGAAAGTCGCAGACATTGATCACATCAATGACTTAGGCGAATGGCAAAGTCGCAACAATGCGCTAGCAGCACTCGGACTTGAGCAAGGCACGCTAAAAGCAACCATTGCGCAATTAACGCAGCGTTACGGTGCCGCACGCATCGGCATCGTTATGGGCTCAAGTACCTCCAGTATTGACCGCACAGAAACGGCTTACACCCAGCTCGATGGCAACAGTGAATTGAGTCCGGATTTTCGCCAACCGTTAGTGCATAACCCGCATGCTCCGAGTCTGTTTGTGGCTCATTATATAGGGATCAAAGGCCCCGCACTGACTATCAATACTGCATGTTCCTCTTCAGCGAAAGTATTTGTTACTGCTGCACGCTGGCTTGAGCACAACATTGTTGATGCGGTATTGGTCGGCGGTGTGGATACCTTGTGTTTGAGTGTATTGCACGGCTTTAACTCGTTGCAGTTGTTATCTGCTAATCCATGCAAACCCTTTGACCAGCATCGTGATGGCATCAATTTAGGTGAGGCGTCAGGTTATGCCATTTTGCAGCGCAAAGGTGAAAATCAGCATGCGCTAGGAATAAAGCTTGCTGGATATGGTGAAAGCTCTGATGCGCATCACATGTCGCACCCACATCCGGAAGGACTCGGTGCCCGCATGTCAATGACTCAAGCGCTCAAACGCGCCAAACTCGATGCCAGCGTGATTGACTACATCAACCTGCACGGCACATCGAGCCGCGCTAATGACACCATTGAAGGTGGCTTAGTCGCAGACTTGTTTCCACGGACCACGCAATGTTCTTCTACCAAGGCATGGATGGGACACACCCTCGGTGCTGCTGGGATCACCGAAGCCATAATCACCATGGATGCGCTAGTTACTGATTTATTACCTGGGTCAATGAATCTGGAAACACTCGATGAAGCACTGAATTTTTCGATCCAGGCGAATAACCAAACGCGCAAATGCAATCACGTGATGACCAATTCGTTTGGCTTTGGTGGTAATAACTGTACGTTGCTTTTTAGTCGGGTGGAATAACATGCAGGCAAAACAACTCACATGCAAAGTGGCCAGCATTGGCACATGGAATGGCTTCTTTGAGAATTGGGCAGCGCTACAAGCGTTGTTAAACGGCAGTCCATTGCCCGCAGACAAACTAAAAAGTCCAAAACCAGGGATCATCCCAGCCAACGAGAGACGTCGAGCGCCATTGCCGGTAAAGTTGGCGATTGAAAGCTCCATGCAGGCAACGTTAGACCAGCAAATTGACCCCAAAACGTTAACCTGTGTATTTGTTTCTGGCTTAGGTGATACCGACCTAACTGATTACATGTGCAAAGTCTTAGCGTCTGATAATAAAGAATTGTCACCCACCAAATTTCATAACTCGGTACACAATGCTGCGGCTGGCTACTGGACCATTAGCACGGAGACCATGAGTGCCGCGAATTCAATTGCTGGGTATCAGCAATCGGTATCACTCGCCTTATTTGAGGCAATGGTGCAATGTCAGTCCGAGGGTGTGCCAATCTTGGTCACCTTCTACGATGCGCCGGTTTCTCAGGTATTGCAACCACTCCTACACAATCAAGAAGCCTTTGCGTTTTCACTAGTGCTATACCCAGCCAATAGTCCTAATCCAGGACAAGTAATCACTGCAACGGTCGAGCAGCCACCAACCTCCGTCGATTGGCCTGCTCTGACAGTAGACAATGACTATTTAAACTTGCTGTATCAGTCAAATCCATCTGCACGCGTGTTATGTTTGGCTGAATTACTCAACAATCCGTCGTTACTCGATGGCCACTTAATAATGCCACTGAGTGAATCGACCACACTGTCGCTCCAGATTTAGTAGGTTCAATATGCAAAGTATTCAGACTGATATTATTATCGCTGGTGGTGGACTTGCTGGCATGACTCTCGCGTTGCAAGTGCTACAAGCGCAGCCAAAAGCTAAGATAGTCATTATCGAAAAGAATACATTCCCAGTGCACGATACGATTGCCAAAGTGGGGGAATCGACCGTCGAGATTGGCTCGCATTATTTAACTGACGTGCTGGGACTCAAAGCACATTTTGACCAGCATCACCTGCGTAAGCATGGGTTGCGTTGCTTTTTTGGCAATGTGAATGGTGACTATAGTCAGTATGATGAGCTTGGCGTTAGCGAACTGTTTGGCATACCAACCTATCAAATTGAGCGCGGGGTGCTGGAAAATCACCTCTATCAACTGTTGCTCGATAAGGGCATAACCTTTCTTGATGGTGCCACTCCAAGCCATATTTCATTGGGTCAAAATAACCATCAGGTGACCTGTGAACGCGGTGACCAGACCTATACCATCAATGGCCGTTGGGTCATCGATGCCGCCGGTCGACTGGGATTACTTAAAAATCAACTGGATCTGGCGCAAGATAATGGCCATGAAGGTAACGCGGTTTTCTTCCGGGTAAATAAAAAGATTGTCATCGATGAGTGGTCTGACGCTAAGCATTGGCAAGAACGCTTAAATGAAAGCGGCACCCGCTGGTTAAGCACCAATCATTTAATGGGACGCGGCTATTGGATTTGGATCATTCCACTGGCCTCTGGTGCTACGAGCTTTGGGGTCGTCATGGACGACCAAGCATTAGCCGACAGCAACATTACAACGTACTCTGACACGCTGCAATGGTTGCAACAAGAACATCCAAAGTGTGCTGAGGCGTTGGCTGATGCCGAACTCCTCGATTTTAAAGTTATCAATAACTATTCCTACGGGTGTAAACAAGTATTTTCACATGAAGGCTGGGCTTTAACGGGCGAGGCCGGTGCATTTGCGGATCCGTTCTATTCACCAGGCAGCGATTTTATTGCCCTGAGCAATACCTTTATTAGTAAACTCATAGAATGTGACTTACAGGGTAAAGACATAACTCTAACCAGTATTCTCTATCAAAAGTTTTATCGCTCCTTTTATGACAACACACTATCACTCTACAAGGGGCAATACGGCGGTTTTGGTGACCGACGCATGATGTCAATCAAGTTAGTATGGGATTACACTTACTATTGGGGGGTGTTGACTCTCCTATTCTTTACCAACGCGATAACCGATATCGAGCTAATGCGTAAGTTGAATCCCAAGTTGATGCGCGCACAGAAGCTGAATGGCAAAATGCAGATGTTGATGAATGCGCGGGCACAAAAACGATTGGTAATGCCTGCCAAAGGGGTTTTTATGGATCAATATTTGGTTCCTTGCCTCAAGCAATTGAATGAGACCCTTAAACAACCCAATATCGATGTTGAATCAGCGTTAGCAGACAATCTCATGATGATGGAAGAAATCGTGCCTTATTTCGCCGAAATGCTGGCTGATGAGCCGGATAGTGAAATCAAATCCAGAGAACGTGCGTTGTTAGGCAATTATCGCACTAGCGTATTAGCTTAATGCAGCATCAGCGTCCTGGCATACGCAGCCTCGTAGTTGGTTTTTTGCTTGCTACGGTAATAATCAGTTATCCATTTTTAATCTATTCCTACATCGACATCTATAGTCCTGCGGCGTTCGCGGGCCTGTTATTGTTGCTGCTTGGTATTCGCTTTGTGGTGCTTTATAAAAAGCCGAAAATCAGCGATATCGCGATGTTACTGGTTATGGTTGGATTCTGCGCAAGCGCGATCTGGCTGAACAGTGAGTCTTTATTGCGCTTTTACCCTGTCTTAATGAACTTAGGCATTGGCTTATTGTTTTTCACCTCCCTTTTTGATGAAGAGTGCTTAATCGCACGTTTTGCCAAGCTCAGCGGCAAAGTTCCACCGGCTGCTGCCACAGGCTACTTGCGCACGTTAACGCTACTCTGGGGTTTATTATTGTTTTTAAACGGGGCGATTTCTGCCTATACGGCGTGGTATACTACTTTGTCGACTTGGGCGCTCTACAACGGTTTTATTGCCTATGCCGTGATGGCGATTTTTGCGCTTGGCGAACTGCTTTACCGACGACATTATAAAAAGAAGCACAACATAATCGATGATTAATACACAGCACACAGTTTTGGCGAACCTATTTGAGCAGCATCATGGACCTGACTTTCTTGCGATCGAAAGTGACGATACTGCGGCTCAAATAAAACTATTTGTCCCTAGAACCACCCTATGGTTTGACGGTCACTTTCCTGAGCAACCCGTTCTGCCTGGTGTGGTGCAAATAGATTGGGCAATTAAATTGGCCAAAGCGCTCTTCCCCATTACTGATAAGTTTTCACAAGTTACCAATTTAAAATTTAAATCCGTCGTTATGCCGGATACTGAATTAACTCTGGAATTAGCCTTCGCTCCTGCTAAAGGTAGTGTTAGCTTTCACTACTTTAATACAACTGAGTCCTTTTCAACTGGGAGTGTAAAATTTCATAACCTATGAACTGTTGTATCATTATTCCCCACTACAAACATGACCAGTTGTTTGCGCGCTTTTTGCCTAAGCTACTGAAACTGGATCTACCGTGTATCGTTGTTGATGATGGCAGTGATCCAGACACGCAGGCGCGCTTGACCGATCTATTGGCAGCATACCCCAATGTGCATCTGTTTAAGCACTTCACCAACCGTGGCAAAGGTGCTGCAGTGATCACTGCATGCTACCATGCACGGGCCATGGGATTTAGTCATGTATTACAGCTAGACGCCGATGGTCAACACAACATAGACGATGCTGCGCAACTGTTGGCGTATGCTGAAGCGCATCCGCAAACCATTGTGTGTGGACGGCCTTTCTTCGACGAGTCGGCCCCAAAAGTGCGCGTGTATGGCCGTAAAGTGACTGACTTTTGGGTGGCGTTAGAAACCCTCTCTTTGCAAATCAAGGATGGTTTATGTGGCTTTCGTATTTATCCGTTGCAAGCCATGGAAACGGTAATTGATAATTACTATATCGGACCACGCATGGATTTTGATCCAGAGATCTTGGTGAAAGCCGCATGGGCTAACATTGATATGCATTTCATCCCAACAAAAGTTATCTATCACGCTGAGACTGTGTCGCATTTTAATTATCTGCGCGATAACCTGCAGATGATTAAATTACATATCCGTCTGATTGCCGGCATGCTGATCAGGCTGCCCAAATTACTTTATCAGCGCGTTACAACGCTAGTGAACTAAACATGCAACACAGTGACACCAAAACGCTCGATAACGAGCAACGCCAAACCGCCCATTGGTCAGATATACATGAAGCCGGCACACTCATCGGCATGCGCCTGGTGTATTGGTTGTACCGCTTATTCGGTCGGCGCGTGTTTTCCCTGATTATGTATCCGGTGGCACTCTACTTCGTGTTGTTTCGGCGGGCGCAACGTCAGGCATCTTTGGCATTTTTACGTGCCCACTACCGCGCATACCCGGATGCCTGGCGGCGCAAGCCGGGTTACTTACATGTGTTACTGCATTTTAAAAGTTTCGCCGAAGTGATCTTAGATAAACTGTTAGGCTGGTTAATTGATATCGACGAAAAGGATTTCAAACTCACTGACCCGGACTTAATCGAGTCGTTATTGGCCGATCCAAGAGGGCAACTCATTGTCGGATCTCATTTTGGTAATTTAGAGTTTTGCCGCGGCTTTATGCAGCGCTATAAGAGCAAAGTAATCAATGTACTGTTATACGACAAGCATGCGGGTAACTTTGTCAAGATGATGCAGAAAGAGAGTGCAGATTCACGCCTGAATGTGTATCAAGTGGATGAGTTTGATGTCACCACAATTATGACATTTAAAGAAAAGGTCGAACGCGGAGAGTGGGTATTTATTGCGGGTGACCGCATCCCATTGACCGGGCTAGAGCGCACCGTTTCCGTGGACTTCTTCGACCAGCCCGCCCCACTGCCGATTGGGCCCTATATGCTGGCTAAAGCTCTGGCGTGTCCAGTGAAATTCATGTTTGCTTATCGGCAACCCGGGCCTGAGCAAAAAATCATTTTTGATGTTACTGCCGTGTGTGACCGCTTAACCTTATCACGCAAACATAAGGTGCAAGATATCACCCAGTACGCACAACTGTTTGCGGATAAATTACAACATCACTGTGCCGCAGCCCCCTATCAATGGTTTAATTTTTATGATTTCTGGCACTCGGAGGCATTGTCAATTGAGTCTCAGCAAGATCCTAAGAAGACCCCATAATGCGAGAAAGCAATCCAATGGATGAAAGGTTTGACCCGGAAATTTTGACCCTTATCCCGCATCGTCAGCCCATGCTGTTGATCAATCAGATGACACACTTAGACAAAAGCCATTCTGAGGCGTTGGTGGTAATCGACAAAGATACCCCGTTTTTCGAACCCGGTAAGGGCGTACCGGCATGGATTGGGATCGAATATATGGGGCAAACCGCGGCATTGATTGCCGGGTATCGTTTAAAACATGGTTTGCTACCTCCACACCTTGGCTTTCTCCTTGGCACGCGAAGTTATTCCTCGTCATGCGACTACTTTGCACCCGGCTCGGTGTTAAAGGTTATCGCTAAAGAAAATGCGGTGGTCGCCGACGGCTTTGCAAAATTTGATTGTGTCATTGAAAATAACGCAACACAGCAGGGAGATGCTGAACCACTGGCCAAAGCCAGCTTATCGGTGTTTCGCAAAACCATCCCAGAAGGAGCGGATAATGAAAAATAATAATTATAAACGAGTGGTTATCACCGGCGTAGGCGTTGTATCTTCGCTTGGCAATGATTGGGAAACAGTAAAAAGTGCAATTCAAAACGGCAAGTCTGGCGTTTGCTTTATGGAAGACTGGCAAAAATATAACGGTTTAGGCACCTACCTTGCGGCGCCTATTCATGGTTTCGAATTGCCCGAACATTATACGAAAAAGAAAAAACGCAGTATGGGCCGCGTTGCTCAATTGGGCGTGCTAGCAACCGAACGTGCGCTGGCAGACGCTGACCTACTGGATGATCCGCAGATTAAATCAGCCGCAACCGGCATTGCCTATGGCTCAGCGACGGGTAGCAGTGCTGCAGCATTAGAATTCGTACCCATGCTAGAGAGCTTATCCACCTCTAGGATCAACAGTAGCACTTATCTGCGCATGATGGCGCATACCGCCGCAGTCAATATCAGTGTGTATTTTGGCACGCAAGGTAGAATGTACACTACATCAACAGCCTGTACAGCGGGTAGTCAAGGTATCGGCTATTCGTATGAAGCGATTCGTTATGGTCTGCAAGACATTATGATTGCGGGGGGTGCCGAAGAATTATGCCCGTCGCAAGCGGCAGTGTTTGATACGTTATTTGCTGCTAGCAAGAAAAACGATACGCCAGAAGCGACGCCGCGCCCCTTCGATCGTGACCGCGACGGACTGGTCTTGGGTGAAGGTGCCTGTACCTTGATTTTAGAGTCCTTAGAGCATGCACAAGCACGTGGCGCCAACATCTTGGCCGAGGTTGTGGGTTACGGCACCAATACTGACGGTGCGCATCTGGTTAAGCCTAATTTGGCCACAGTCAAACAAGTCATGTCTGACGCGCTTAACGATGCGGAAATTATCGCTGACGATATCGGTTATGTATCAGCCCATGGCACTGCTACTGCGCATGGCGACATCTCTGAAAGTCAGGCTACCTTTGAAGTGCTCGGTAGTAAACCCATCAGTTCAATGAAAAGTTACACTGGACATACGTTGGGCGCGTGCGGCGCGTTCGAAGCCTGGGTAGGCATTAACATGATGAATGAAGGGTGGTTTGCCCCAACCCTCAACTTAGACAATGTCGATCCGCGCTGCGCGCCATTAGACTACATCCAGCATGAGTGTCGCGACATCCAAACAGATTATTTCATGAGCAACAATCTAGCCTTTGGGGGCGTAAACACCTCATTAATTTTTAAACGCTTCTAACTGTCAGACGCAGAAGGCCTAGCGACCTTCTGCACGTTTATTCGGCTCGCGCGAGCTAGAAGTTATAGTTAGGTAAAGCCTTATCGAACATGCCTTTTTGATACTGCTCGCCCTGAGGAGCGCCATGCTCCTCCAGTGCATTATCGGCATAGCGGCGCAGCTTATATGTGACCCCGTTTTCTTCGACCTCAGTTAGCACCTGCACATAACGCCCAGAATCAGACGCCCCTAATGCCCGAGCTATCCAGGCAAGTGTGTCGATCTGATAATCCTGCGCATTTGCATAGAGAGATAACAAAGCTTCAGCCAGCATATCGGTCAAAGCAACATTTTGCGCTTTGGTATCGATAATCGTACGCGCAGCTTCTTTTAGACTACTCAAATCCCCCGCCAGAATCAGCGACTCGATGCGCGCATCACGTTCAGCATCAGATTCACGCGTAAAAACGTCTACGGGCAAAGAAACCGCCCCAGCTTGATACTGCTCACCCGTTGCATCCCCTAAGTCGTCGAGAGCGCTATCAACATGGCGACGCAATTTCTTATGCTGAGTATTATCATGCACTTCGCTTAATACTGTGACATAACGCCCGTTTTCGGTGTTCCCGATGGCGCGGGCAACCCATGCAAGAGTATCTACTTCTGAAGCCAATGCATCTGGATATTTAAAAAGTAAAACCTCTGCGAAGATGTCGAGCAATGCTTCACTCGCCTGACCTATGCGCGCTAAAGCTTTGGCCGCTGAATCCAACTGTCTTATGTCACCGGACAATGCCATGTCGGCTAATTTCTGCTCAGCAGGGGCTAAAGTGGCAAACGCACTTACACTAAACAGTAAAGCAAAAATGATTGCAGAGTATTTTTTCATGAGAATTCCCTAGATTATTTTTTGTTCCAATTTTACTTAGCGAAGCTGGCTTCGCTTTTTGATTTAGCCATGTTTAGCTAACTGAAATGATAGGATTCACCCTGTTAACACATGCCACCGTTAACACTGATGACTTGCCGCGTAATGTACTTCGCGCCATCAGACATTAGAAAGGCAATGGTATTGGCAACGTCATCCACATGGCCAAATTCGCCGAGCGGGATCATTTTCTTTGCCTCATCCGCGACGACGCCCTCAATCATGCCAGTTTCTATGACGCCAGGCGCAACACAGTTAACCGTAATTTTACGCTTGCCTAATTCAATTGCTAGCGCTTTTGTCGCGCCAATAATCCCAGCTTTAGACGCACTGTAATTCGTTTGGCCGCGATTACCCACCAATCCTGAAACGGAAGATAAAGTAACGATTCGACCGCCTTTACGCAGCCGGATCATCGGCATAATAGTGGGGTGCAATACATTGTAAAAACCATCAAGGTTGGTGTGGACCACCTGCTTCCACTCACCTTCACTCATGGCCGGAAACGCATTATCTTTAGTAATGCCAGCATTACATACCACCCCGTAGTAAGCGCCATGGGAGGCAATATCCTGCTCGATTGCAGCCTTAGTTGCAGCACAATCACTCACATCAAATTGAATGCTGTGGGCATTCCCCCCCGCGGCCTTAATTTCCTCCACTAACGCATTGGCAGTATCGGCACCACTGCGATAATGCACAGCAATAGCAAACCCTTCTGCGGCCAATTTTGCCGCTGTCGCTTTCCCGATACCACCACTCGCACCGGTGACCAAAACGCGTTTCACCTCAGACATGTCCTGTCTCTCCTTGCATAGCAGGTTGATTAAATAAACAAATTGCAGCGATAAAGTTGATACTGTTGGCGATCAGTATAGTGCTGCCAAACGCTTGTACGATTGGCATTGAGCTAAAGGCTAACAAACCAAAAGACAGCAAACTGGTAAGTGCTGACAGTAAGATCGCTTGCTGGGTAATCGCACGCTTGTGCTGCATTTCTTTGGCAAAGATAATGTAATCCATGCCCAGACCAAGCACCAAGAATAATGCCATGATGTGAAACACCGTTATTGCTTGTCCGAGCAAGACTAAAATAGCGATCGTAATTATACTTGCCACGCTCGGGATCAGCAGCAACCGAATGACTGCTAGCTGACGATAATACAGCACTAACATGAGAGCGATTAAGCCATAAGCGACGAGCAGTAAGCTAGCGCCATGGATGCGCTGCGCTTGCAACGCCGTTACCGCACTATCAAGACCGCTGACATAGCGAATATGTTCAAACTGCGCACTGACATTCTCCAAATGCGTTAAGTCCGCGTGTTTCTTGATCAGCACAAAACTGAATATTGACGTACCATGCTCTACCCACAACGGCGGTATTGCAGGGATCGCTTGGGAAAGTTCAGGAAACGCTAGGTAGGCGTCAGGTGCATGCGATCGATAAGCAGCCTGCATGGATTGCGCTTGTTGCGGGCCCATGCCCAGTAAGTCAAAAAAAGTTTCTAATACACCGCCGTCTTGATACAAGGCTGCTTGTAACTGGTAGTTACTTTGCTGCTCCGCAGGACTGGGTAACCAATCCAATACGCTTGTCACTTGCTGAGAAGGGTTATCAAGCGCCTGATAAAAAGCGTCTAGCGTTTGATAAATATCGTCCGCTGAACCTCCTTCAACAATAAAATAACGACCTGGTTCATACACCTGTGTGAACTCTGCCACCGCTTGCTCCTGCGCAATCAGATCGGCAGAAACATGGAAGAAACGGCGCGGGTCATCGTTGGTTGGTATGTTGGCCGTTAGCAAGAAAACAGCGCTCACCAAGGCACCCAATAAGCCAGTCACCGCTAACCCGCGTGGATTTCGCGCCAATGCTCGCTGAATGGCAGAAATCACCTGCACCAGCACAAACTGACGCGCCACAATCGGTCGCAGTGTAACCAGCGGTCCTAGCACCATAACGGACAACCACGCGAGCACTAATCCAGAACAGGAAAATAACGCGACTTTTTGTAGCAACAACAAATCCGACAACGTTAGCGCGCCATAACCAACCAACGAAGTGATTACGCTAAGCGCCATTGCACGTCCAAGGCTACTGGCCTTGACTCCCGCGGGTTCAACTGACTCAGCGCCACTTTCTGGCGCTAAAAAGTGATAGAAATAATGTAATGAATAGTCAACTACAATACCAATAAGACTGGCACCAAAGACAATTGTTAATACATGAATAGAGCCGAATACCCAAATACTCGTTGCGATCCCAAAACCGATACCGATGGCAATCGACGCTAGCGACAAGGTCAATGGCAATAACGAACGAAAGACGACTAACATCAAAACAATGACGCCCACAATTGAGCCGATTGCAATTAGTTGAATATCTCCTTGTGCTGATTGCGCTGAATCGACCGCGAAGAAAAACAAGCCTGAACGTAACACTTGTATCTCGTACTGCTGCGCAATATTGTCAATGGCTTGCACAATGGCCTGATAAAGCGCCTGCTGCTCGGCCATTGACTGAGGGTACGGTCGGATCAACACAGTAAAAGTCGACATGGCAAGCGACTCATCTCCGCCATCATTAGCAACTTGTGCTGCAGTGCTATCAAATTGCTGGATGCTGCTTAACAGATAATCGGATAACCAGCCCAGGGGGTCATCGGCGAAGGGGACTAAGCGGATGCCATCAGCAAACTGATACAACTTACGTTGGGCTTCTATTGCCATCGCCTCTGTATTGGCGCTAAGCAACCGTTGCCTCTGCTCGGTAGTTAACAAATTAAATTGAAAGGGAATAAGTTCAGTTAAATAGGCAGAGGCCACTTCACTACTGTCGATAACCTGTAACGAGCCCGGCTTTGCAAACTGCTCGACGAGCGCCCGTTTGGCTTGGTTTACGCGGTTTTTATCAGTACCTCGCAGTACAATACTAAAGCGCTGGCTAATATCCTTGGATAAGGTATCTACAGCGAATTGAGCCCCTGGCTCAAACACGTGCGCAGGATTGAGATCTTGCAAATTAGTATCAATTCGAAGCTGCTCGTTGCCGACAGTAAACAATAGAACGCAAGCGCCAATGGCGACCGCAAAAATGGCTCTCCCTATCCACATGAGCATGTGCTACATCCGCTCGTAATAACCGCGCGAGCGCAACACCCGACACCACTCTAAGGGGCTGGGGTACAGCTGTTGACACTGTTCGTATGCGGCTTTTTTACTGGCCAACGGATAATTGACCGTTGCGCCAATTTTAATCACGGTATCCTGGCCGGTAACATCGGTGATTGTCACGTGCAGGGTTTCGGCTGGTTGGTTCTGTGCTGAGTGGTTAACCAAGATCTGTTGTAAGCCCTTACGCATAAACTCCCCAACCGGCGTTAACCGAATTGCATTGATTGCCGCATCAGTAGTCACGTCGAATTCTTCTGCAAAATAGGCGGTATCACCTTTTAATAAACGAATAAACACATTGGACATAATGTAACGCGCAGTCCCTGCTAAGGGTTCTATTTCACCTTGTTCATTCACCCGATAACTGGCGCTAGAGTTGGCATATAACAAGGCATCTTGAAAGGGAACCTGAGTGTTCCACACTAACCCAAAATCACATGAATAAAAGAAATCGCCACTCGATGCCAGAGGGAAATCAAGCCCCTGTATATGCTTGTGTTGTTGAAACTGTCCAGAAAAATGACAACTCGGTGGTAAGATCGCCGCTAGTAATTGCTCTTCCGATAAAGCCTCTTGTGGAGATAAGGAAGTGCTCGACTCTGCGCGAGCGACGTTAGCTCCTAAACCTAAACATAGCATTAGCGTACATAGCGCCTGAGACGCCTGCCTTGCTTGCGCTAATAAACTAGCCATGATTGTCGAGTTCCAACCAAGCCTCTACCCGCTCAACCAAAAATGATGGCGATTCGAACTGGGTAATATTGGCAGGCATAGCGATAGCAAATTGGGTTGAGACCGCTTTAGTGAAAACCTCATGAGTTTCAGCATCACGAATTTCGTAGCGAATACGTAAACGGTTTTGCCACTCAACAAACCATGCCTCAAAAGTTACCTTCTGCTTAAACAGTAACGGCTTTACATACTTAATCTGCAGGTCGACGATGGGGAAAAAAAAGCCTTTTTCCTCCATCACACTGTATGGGCACTCCGCCGCCTCTAATAAGGCGCAACGCGCAATCTCAATATACTTGGGATAATTCCCATGCCAAACCACACGGTATGAATCGACATCAAAGAACGGAATTTCATATGGGGTTGCGACGCGTTTCATGCAGCTTTATGCGTTATTCGATAATTCTACAAAAGCATCGATAACGTCTTGTATCGTTCTAACTTCGTTGAATTTTTCAGAAGAAATATCGACTTCAACCGATTGCTTAAGGTCAATTAACAAATCCACTGCATCGATACTGTCAATATCTAAGTCTTCATATAGCTTTGCTTCTGGAACAATATCAGCTTCATCTAATTCGAATAGATCCACTAGGATACGTTTAATTTCGGCTAATATTTTTTGTTCTTGTTCTGTCATCTCTGTTTTTCACTGTATTGGGGCATATTACCCGTCTTGCGGTTTACCTGACTGCATACTAAACCAATTATCGTAATAACCCTCGAGAAAACTGGTTAGTTGCCGGTATTGTAGGGTCCGTGGAGTGTCGCCATCCACACACATTTGGAGCTCTATTAGCTCCCCTGATATCAATGTGAAGGTCGGACCACCGACCGGAATATTATACCACTTATCACCTTTTTTTAAGGCACTCGGGTAACATTTTATTAATATCGGTAAAATGTCCACCTTTGCATTGACCGCGATATTTGCAGCACCCCGTTTAAAATTGATGGGCTCTGCATTATCGCGACGTGTGCCCTCTGGAAAAATCAACAAATGCTCACCGCGCTCTAGCTTAGAGACCGCCATATTTAACGCATGTTCAGAATTATTTGGAATGAAGCCAGCGAGACGAACCACAGCCCCAGTAAAAAAGTTATTCCACAGCGACCCTTTCACAATACAACTAATATCTGGGTAAGCCGCAAATAATAATACGACATCAATGAGTGACGGATGATTAGCAATCATCACTCTGCCGGGGGTTGCTGGTTGTATTGGTGTCAAATCGAAGGTGTATTGAATTAACCCAAAAAGTTTAAGCCAGCGAATAAACGTTAGACAGCCCCAATGAATGACGCGCCTGATCCAATTTTGCTTACGTTGCTTAGAAATCCGCGGTAGCCAATCGATAATGCGAAAAATCAGCCCAACGATTATGATGCCAAGTCCGAATAATGAATAACTGAGCGCGGCGCTGAACAGTTGCCAAGCTTTACGAAATGGTCTTTTCATGATCGTGGCAGTCAGACTCTTGAGTTAACGACAGAAACACTCGATTTCGACCAACAAATCATGCCGACAAATATCCGCCAATGTGAACACCATGGCAACATTCGGATAGCGCTCTAATAACCATTGTTCAGTACGTTGTTTATGCTCAGGGTAACGCAAATAAACCTTTAATGTGCTGAGTTGGCGTTTATAGGGATTGGCGGTTTGTAGAAGGTGCTCAATGTTGGTAGCGGTAACGTCCAGTTGGCGCTCCAAATCACCTTCTGCAACCGTCTTATGGCCAATGATGCTGGCAGTTCCAGAGATAAACAAAAACGGCGTTTCACGCAGTTTTAAAGCTGTTGCCCGAGTAAATGAAGGGCTGCTGATCCCATACTGACGCGGATAATCATAAGCATTAACCTGTTTATCGTTTTTTAAGTGGATCGGTTCCTCTTTACTGGCAAATACGTAGATAACAGCACCATCCGTGTGGTGACCCAAAGCTGAAGCGGATGGAAAGTTTTGCGGAGCAATCGACAGCGATTCAAACGCTCGCAAACGACCGGTACAAAAGCGCTTATAAATTTCGGCATCACCATCGCCCTTATTAATATTCGGTAAGTAATTCCAAAATCGAAAAGGTAGAGGGAAACCGTGGCTATACATGACCTCAAAAATCGCTAAATAGGCGGTACAAATACTGGTTTCAATGTCCTCACATTCGGCTTTACTCAACCAGCGCGAGACGCAAATAACATCAGACGTTTTTGACCAATAAGTATTTCCCGTTTGCCCTCTTTCCACTGTATTGTCCGTCGTCCAGACTTCATTGAGATTTTGTCCGGTTAGATCGGTAATACCAGAGTGGATGACTCCAGCCTCAGACGGTTGACATTGATCAGACAAAGGCATAACGGCAAGAACATCTTCCCTGGCCAACAATTCATTTGTGGGGGTATTTGAAAAAGTTTGGGTTAACATGTTGTACTGTTGGAGTTTACTTCTATTCCGTTTTGAGGTGTTGTGTTTTGCCATTGCCCAAACGCTCACCTGTTTAAGACATCGCGTTCAATAACGGCAGTTTAAGACACAACCTGACTGGCACAAAAAAAATTGAGCTTCAACCGCGCATCATACTATACTAGCGCGCTTAAAATCAAAGTCGCAGTAGGATTTAATCGATAATGACACAACAAACCGACGCCGAACTTAAAATGGCGAATGTCTTAGTTGATGCCCTTAATTTAGAGGACATTGAGCCAGAAGAAATCAACCCGGAAGAACCGCTTTTTGACGGTGGCTTAGAGCTAGACTCTATTGATGCTTTGGAAATTGCGGTCGCCATTTCGCAAGAGTATGGTGTTAAGTTAAAAGCCGAAGACGAGTCTACTCGAGAAGCATTCGCGACCCTTCGTAGCCTGACCCAATACGTGGAAAGCCATAAGTAAATTTTGCCGGAATGGACGCTGCACACCCGCTTGTTAACCGTGAACTAAACTCTGCTTTTGCTTATCTAGCTAGACCGATCCCAAACTTTGGTCTAGCTGCGGGGTGCGTTGACGTAAAAACCTTTTTACATCATGTTGGACTAGTTGCAGACTGTCTGCCTGATAGTTCGCATGTTATTAACATGTGTGCTAATCGGTACCTCTTTGTCGTGACATTCTGCGCTACCATTATGCGCGGTAAAACAAATTTGCTGCCAGCCAACAAAAACCAAGTAACACAACGCGAATTGGCTGACAGTTATGGCGATTGCTGTATCGTCCATGATGGCGCAGAAACAGAGGCGTCATTACTCAGTATCAATTTGGTGACCCAACCGTTTAATCTCAAAGCAGCGGTTAATGATGCTGTACCTTCGATTCCTACTATCGCAGATAATCACCTTGCGTGTATCAGCTTTACTTCAGGTTCTACTGGCCGTTCCAAGCCTAACTTGAAGTACTGGCGTACCTTACGCGAGAGTAGCGCGATAAACCATCAGCATATGCTGCCAACCGCTAATGCAACAGTTTTTCAGCTCGCGACCATGCCAGCCCAACATATGTGGGGGCTAGAAACCTCTGTGCTGTTGCCGATGTTTTACGATATTTGTCTGTGTGACGCTCATCCCCTGTTTCCGCAAGACATCGTCGATTTACTGTGTCAGTTACCCAAACCAAGCATGCTAGTTTCGACCCCAGTGCATTTGCGAGCACTGCTCAGTGCTAAACCTGAGGCCATTAAACTTCACTGTGTTTTATGCGCCACCTCGCCATTAACCCCCGAGTTGGCTAGTCAAATTGAGTCAACCTTTGACTGTGAGTTGCGTGAAGTTTATGGCTGCAGTGAAGTGGGTTCAATGGCCGTTCGTCGCACCGCTAAGGCGTCACCTTGGCGTCGCTTTGATGGCATACAGTTTACTGCGCATGACGAAAGTACCGTGGCGAGTGCTGCCCACTTACCAGAAGCGATTGAGCTGCAAGATCAGATTAATCCTGTTGACGAGCACCACTTTGAACTCTGCGGCAGAACCTCTGACCTACTGAAAATTGCGGGCAAACGCGGGTCTTTGTTTGCGCTTAATCAGGTCCTGCTGAAATTTGCTGGGTTGAAAGATGGCATTGTCATTAAATCTGACAGTGCCAGCGAAACTGCCCGCCCCTGTGCCATAGTTGTACTGCAAGCAACCTCTTCCAAGGCGGCGTTACTCACTTATTTACGCGAGCAATTGGATAGCGCTTTCGTTCCTCGCCCCATCTACGTTGTAGACGAGCTGCCACGGGAAAGCAATGGCAAATTGGTTAAGACCAAGCTAACCGCACTACTGGAGCAATTGAGGGGTTAAGGTCCTTTGGTCTTTTTTTATGGGATCGACTAACCAAGCCTAAAGCGCTACACTCAATGCTAAACCGACGAGTCTAATAAGTCAGGATCCATTACACCAATATGCAACAAGCACGCGTTGGACGCCCTAAAAGTCAAGAAAAGCGAGAAGCCATTTTACGCGCCGCGACCGAATTATTTTTACAGCATGGCTTCCAACAAACGTCAATGCAACAAGTGGCGCAACGCTCAGATGTGTCCAAGCAAACGGTGTACTCGCATTTTAGCAACAAAGACGCACTATTTTCCGCAGTCATTAAATTTAAGTGTGAAGAGTATCTGATTAAAATTGAGCACTTAGCTGATCATGATGGTTCTCTAAAAAGCGCCTTAACGGTGGTCGCTACTCGCTTCCTTGCGCTGTTTCAAGATCAAGCCGTAGTGGATATGTTTTCGATTATCATTGCGGAAGCCAGGAACACACCGCGCGCGGCAGAGCTGTTTTACCAAGCGGGTCCGCAAGCCAGTGTGGTCGCGTTGGCGGAAGTCATCTTTAGTGCCAAAGAAACTCAGCTTACCGAAAAGCAGGCGCAGTTGTTAGCGATTGACTTCTATACGCTATTAAAAGGGCATTGGCATATGCGTAGTTTGATGAACTTATCCTACGTACTGAGCGACGCAGAGCGCGATGCCCACGTGCAAACTGTCGTCAACAAAACCCTTTGTTTACTGCAGCACTACTATACCTAAACGCGTTACAGCGAGTCAGTTACAAGTAAGCTTTTATGCAACCAATAAAAAAGCCAGTGCATTTGCATGCACCGGCCTTTTTACGGGACACAATACTGTTTATTAGAAATCGTATTTGTACGATAAACTAAAGCCCATACCGCGGGTTTCAGACTGGAAGGTTACCCCTTCAAACTCCAGTTCTTTGGACTCATCCAAGATATTCTGCAGTTTTAACGTCACGGTTGTATTAAAGTCTGGATAATACTTATACACCATGTCCAACGAATGGAACGGTTGTTCAAAGTTATCATCAAAGAAATCAATACCAGGGATAATGATCCGCTCACCAAATACGTTGTAAACCAACGAGGCTGAGTGCTCGCCGTTATCCGAATCATAACCGAGCTGCATGTTAACCACGTACTCGGAGTGACCGGTTAGGCGTCGCGTGGTATTGGTGATTGCCGCGGACACACCGGTTTGTTCTTCAATGGCAACCGGATCAAGCTTGATCTCTGAGTCACTCAAGGTGACGTTACCACTTAAGAATAGGTTATCCCAAACACCGTCACCGATAACATCCAAACCTTGCAAGAACTCGATCTCAATCCCGTATAACTCACCGGTTTCTGCATTTGCAATCCGGATCAACGGCGGCCCATCCTGTGCTGGCGATTGCACTGACTCAATCGGATCGGTCATGTCTTTATAGAACAAACCGACAGACAGGTTATTGCCAGCTTCACGGTACCATTCCCAGCGGATATCATAGTTTTTCACTGCAGTCGTGCGCACACCCGGCGTACCCGCAATTGGATTATCCGTTAACGGATCCAAATAGGTCGCTGGCGAAACTTCCCGTAAGTCAGGACGTACTACCGTCTGACTGTAACTGGCGCGCACTTGCATGTCCTGGTCGATAAAATAGGTTAGCGCTAAGGCCGGATAAAAGTCATCTTCAGCAAAGGCTAACTGACTGCGATCCGCGCCATCAATAATATCGATTTGGTTGGTGCGAGGGTCAAATGGCACAACCGCTTGGCGGAAGTCTTCAAACCTGACGCCGCCGCTGATCCGCCATTTATTGTCATAAAACAAATCGGCTTCTACGTAGTACGCATCAATTTTTTGCCCGGCAGCATAATCGTCACCAGCAATGGTGGTATCTCGGATAATCGGCTGATTAGAAAAGTCTGCACTGGCTAAAACAGCGTCGCTTAAAATATCAGAAAAGACAAAGCCATTAAGCACACTAGAGTCTGCAAAGGCCCGCGTATTGACGTCAAAGCGGCGGTTTTCCGCAGTCCGCGTTTTGGTGATGAAATCAGCACCAGCCTTAAACTCCATTTCCCACTTACCTTCATAGTAAGGTAAGTTGAAGTTATAGCCGTAGTTTTCAACGCGATCATGCAAAGTTTGGAACGAGTAACGCGCTGCCGTTGGGGCATTGCTCAAGCTACTTTCCAGTTCGCGATCGAAGAATCCATCTTGATTTTCATCTTCCAGAATAAAGCGTGATTGGAAGTTACCTGGTGCGTCACGATTTGAACGTCCAAGCGAGTATTTCCAGTCAAAGCCTAAGAAGCCGAGTTCAGGAAATGTGTGCACACCACGTAATTGATTGGTGTACATCTGACGCTCTTCATAGATAACTTCAACGTCACGCACACGCTGATCGTCAACCAACTGAATGTTGTTGGTGTTACCAATCTTCTCACGTAATTCGTCACGGGTATCATTCAGCGCTACCAAACTGTAGTCAATGCGGTGGTTACGCTTATAGTCGATACCTAAATTCAGCAGACTCGACCATTTAACTGACTTCTCCGTTGAATCCACTTCATCAAAGAAGCGCAAGAAACGAATACTATCGCCATCGCGACTTTGCTGCTCACCTAAGAACTGCTCAGACACCTGCGTCGAGTTATCGTAACCCGCGGTGAACAAAAAGCCATAACGAATATCGTCGTTGTAATCGAAACTGTTACCTACAGCCAGATTAAAGCTGGTATCTGGATTCACGCTCTCAAGCTTGGGATCATAATTGCGCTGTACATCATTAAATAAATCCAAAGCTACCGCGGGATCTAAATCATCCAGAAAATTCTTGCTGTCCCAGCGTTCCTGGATGGCACGCGGAGCCGCGCGGAAACCGTCGTCTTGACCTTCCCAATCGTTACTACCGCCAGAATACTGGTAGGCATCGTCGAAGTTTTCAGTGTTGCCACCAATACTGCCACCCATATTAAAAATGAATTGGCTAGGAATGGTTTTTAAGCGGATATCCACGTTACCGCCACCAAACGAGGCAGGCATAGAGGGCGAAAACGCCTTTTGCACTGACAACGATTCGATAATATCTGATGGGAATAAATCGAGTGGAATAACGTTTCGAGTTGGATCCGGTGACGGCACCGAAGCGCCATTTAACTGGGTGCTGGAATAACGCTCACCCAAACCGCGCACATAAATAAATTTGCCGTCAACCAGAGTAAGACCGGTTACCCGACGAAGTGCTGATGCAGCATCACCATCACCTGTGCGCGAGATCTGCTCGGCACCGAGGATGTCTGCTACGAACGCTTGATTTTTACGCTCTTCTAAAACCGCAGTTGCAGTTCCTTTAAGACGAGTTCCGGTCGAAACGACTTCTTCAATTACCTGGTCTTCGTCTTGTGCAGCCGTTTGTGCTTGCGCAACGGTAGCCACAGGTTGCAACAACAGTCCCGCAGCAATCGCTAATGTTAAGCGATTTAAGGGAAAGCGTTCTGCTGGCTTGCTCATTATTAACCTCATATTAAAGCGTTGTTATAGCTACAGCGCATGCAAGCATGCGCTGTATTTTCACTATGGTTAGTAAATAACAAACCTTACTCTAGACCTACAGTCCAACCTGCTGTCCAGTTAGCATCCGCTTTAACACCACCAACGAAGTCAGCATTGTCGAAGAAAGTATCGCCAGAGAAATCTTTTGGCGTTGCAGTGCTGATGCTAAAGATACCATCCAGAACCGCAGCACCGTTAGCCTCAACTGAGTTACCTGCTTGTACGTTCAAGAACCAGTCTTCTAGGTTTACGTCGCTGTCACCAAACTTGAAGTTTTCACCGTTTTCACAAGCGATCACTGAGTTAGTGAAAGTTGTAGTGCCGTCGCCTAGGTTCGTTTGAGATTCCGTAGAGCCTTCAATTTCAAAACACTCACCCATGCCCGCAGGACCTGTGATAATGAAGTTGGCCAACTGAGCGCCTGTTCCTTCACGCAGGTATACACCCTCTGAGTCATCTTCACCATCGAAGTTGTTACCGATAATCGTAACGTTTGCGATTGAAGGATTAGACTGAGGCTCGATAGCTGGGTTGGAACCGTCGTTATCCGCTTCGATCGCACGGTTGGCATCAGAGTCATCGGCAGCTTGCTTAACCACAACATACTGAATACGACCTTGATAACCATTATCCCAGTCAATGCTGTCGTCTTGTACATCGGTCAATACTAAGTATTTAACGTCTACGTTGCCGCCGAAGAACTCAACGCCATCGTCCGCGTTTTTGTGCACCTGCAAGTACTCGATTGTGGTACCAGAACCAACACCACCGAAAGTCACACCGTTCAATTCGTTGTCAGGCGCGATTTCAAAACCACCGTGCATGACTCGAACGTAGCGCAGTGTTCCAGAGTTGTCGTCTGTTGCTGTTCCACCGAATACCGCACCTTCCTGCACACCTTCAACTTGCAACGAACAATCACCGGTTGTCGGGCACTTGTTTGATGGCGCGTTACCCAGGATAACCATACCACCCCATTGACCCGCCGCTCCGGCATTGTTAACCAAATCATCACGTGAGGTGAAAGTAATTGGCTCGGCAGCAGTACCGTTCGCGTTAATTTGTGAACCACGGCTAACCACTAAGTAATCGTTACCAGAAGCGCCAAATACCGTCACACCGGCGTCAACCGTCAAGGTTGCGCTATCAGTGTTGTCGCCACCCACAAATACTGCACCTGATAATGCATAAAGGTTGCCTTCAGTTAACCGAAGGTCAGATGTAATACGGCCAGAAACCTGACATGTTGTTGTTACACCATCCGCTGGAGCAATAGTAGTCGTTCCTGCAGGACAACCTGATTCAGTCACGACCACACCGACTTCACCACCGCCGAAGCCAAAAGCCCAGCCTTGACGCCAGTCAGCACCATTATCTAGTGCACCAATGAAGTCTGTTGCTTCAAAGAAGCCATCCACTTGAGATGCGTCAGCACCTGCACCGAGAAGCGGGCTTTCTGCTGTTGGAGTACCATCATTGTTGAGGCCTACAGACTCAGAAACAAAGTTGTTGGCTTGCACATTCAAGAACCAATCTTCCAGGTCTACCGCACCATTTGCTGTGTCAGCTTTAAAGCTTTCACCGTTGGTACAAGCGATAACTGAGTTGCTAATCGTAATTGTGCCGTCACCCAAGTTAGCTTGAGATTCAGTTGAGTTTTCAACTTCGAAACATTCGCCCATGCCTGCAGGGCCAGTCACTAGCATGTTGTAAATTTGTGCGCCAGTACCTTCACGTAAATACACACCTTCAGAATCATCTTCACCGTCGAAGTTGTTACCGATGATGGTCAAGTTAGCGATCATCGGGTTTGATTGCGGCTCGATATCCGGCGTTGAGCCGTCGTTATCGGCTTCAATACCGCGGTTCGCATCACCTGATGCGCGGTCTTGCTCAACGTAAACGTACTGCATTTTACCACGGTAACCATTGTCCCAATCGATGCTATCGTCTTGAATGCCGGTCAACACCAAGTGCTTAACATTTACATTACCACCGAAGAACTCAACACCGTCATCGGCATTTGCATGCACCTGAAGATAATCAACCGTTGTGCCTGAACCAACACCACCAAAGGTAATACCGTTTAATTCATTGTCCGGTGCAATTTCAAAACCTGCATACTTAACGACAAGGTAATTTAAGATCCCTGAATTGTCGGTCTCATCAGTACCACCGAAGACCGCACCTTCTTGTACGCCTTCAACCTGCAGTGAACACTCACCTGTAGTTGGACACTTGTTCGATGGCGCGTTACCTAAAATAACCATACCACCCCATTGGCCTGCGCCAACTTCGTCGCCCAACACGTCAGCGAAAGATGTCATAATCACTGGAGCGTCAGCAGAGCCCATTGCTTCGATTTGCGAGCCACGGCTTACCACTAAGTAGTCGTTACCCGTACGACCAAAAATCACTGTACCTTCTTCGATTTCCAATACAGTACTGTCAGCATTGTCACCACCAACAAAAACTGGGCCTTCAAGCGCCCAAACGGTATCGTTAGTCAGGGTTACTTTACCGTTAGTTGCATCCGCATCTGTTAAACGGCCAGTCAATACCCGCACGTTAACATCACGACCAAATGCCGCTGAAACTTCGTTACTTAGAAATGTGCTAGCTTCACCAGGTGCTGTGTCCGTCACTGGCGGCGGCGTAGGAGTACCACCGTCATCACCATTGTTGTTTGTCACGTTATTCACAACACTGTTATCAATATCGCCTTCGCTGATGTTGATATCTCCGCCACAACCAGCGAGTACGAGAGCTGTCGCGATTGCTGACGCTTTAAATAGGTGCTTAACTTGCATTCTTAACTCCAAATCAGGGCTACTTTAATTAAAAAACGCATGCAGAGTAATGGAGCTAAGTGACACATTTGTTACAAGGCAAAAATGTCACAAAAGTTTAATATTGCAGATACTTAGGTAAGAAAGAGAAACCTTACTACCGCTTGGCAACAGGCTCTAAAATAAAACCAGTAGCCTCATCTTCTAGATTGGACAATAGCCGTAACTGGCGTGCGAGAACATCATTGGGAATTGGGAAGTAACCATCTTCTCGCACAAGCGCTTGACCTTCCTGAGAGAAAACCAGACGTAAGAATTCACGCTCTAATATAGGCAAGGGTTGATTGGGTGCTTTATTGATCATGATGTACAAAAAACGGGTAAATGGGTAACTACCATCAAGCACCGTTGCTTGGGTTAGCGCAACCTCCTGCCCTGCATTATTAGTCAACGCCAGCGCCTTTACTCCTGCCGTCTTATGGCCATAAGCCGCGTAACCTAGTGCACCGCGCGAAGACGCAACGGATAGCACCACTGATGAAGAGCCGGGTTGTTCATTAACGGTCGCGCGAAAGTCGCCATTACACAGTGCCATGGATTTAAACAAACCATAGGTTCCCGATACGGAGTTCCGGCCAAACAAACGGATCGGGTGCTCAGCGCCCCAAAAATCAACGCCCAGCTGTCCCCAATTCTGAATGGGTGCAGGCGCACCACAGAATCGAGTCTGCGAAAATATTGCATCCACTTGCTGTAAGCTCAGCGATTGCAATGGATTCTTGCGGTCAACAAACAAGGCAATGGCATCAACTGCGACCAACAACAGGGTGGGCGCATAGCCATAATTGCGCTGAAACGCGCTAGACTCACTGAGCTTTAGTTGGCGACTCATCGGGCCGATAGTTGCAGTACCTTCAGTAAGCGCTGGCGGAGCTGTGCTTGACCCAGAGGCTTGAATTTGTATTTTTACGTGCGGGTAATAGGTTTTAAACTGTTGTGACCAGCCCGCGACTAAATTGGCTAGGGTATCGGATCCAACCGAGGTCAGGCTGCCATCAACGCCGGGATAGCGCTGGTAGGGTTGTGGACCCGCCGACGGAGATTCCGCTGCAAGCGAGAAACTTAAGCAAAGGCCGCAGAGTAAGCCACAGATTCTCATGCGGGTGTAACGTCTGTGGATTTGATTAACTCAGCCGACAACGTAAAGCCAAACTCACTGCCTTCGCCAACCACACTGGTAATTTCCAATTCACTGTTATGATGGTTCAGCACATGTTTGACAATCGAGAGTCCGAGACCGGAGCCACCGGTTTTACGCGAACGGGCTTTATCGACTCTGTAAAAGCGTTCCGTCAGACGAGCCAGATGCTTTTCTTCAATACCATCGCCATTATCACGCACCGAAAACCTAACCCCATCCTTATGGCGTTTCCAATAAACATCAATTTGGCCGTTCTCTGGCGTATAATTGATGGCATTGAAAATCAAATTCGAACAGGCGCTACGCAGTTCTGTTTCGACACCAAACACCTCAATATCCGCGTCGATATGATAGTTAATTTTATGCCCACGCTCTTGGTTGAGCGTGTCTGCCTCATGCTGAATAATCTTTAATACCTGAGCGATATTAACGGTATTCTCGTATATACGCTCGGCGCTCGACTCAATTCGTGACAAAATCAATAAGTCTTCAATGAGGTTGCGCATCCGCAGGGTCTGGGCACTCATTTCAGTTAACGCCTTGGCGGTGAGAGGATCATTGTCTGGATCGCTGGGCAGTAATTCTAAATACCCGTTAATGACAGTTAATGGGGTGCGTAATTCGTGTGATACATTGGCCACAAAATCTCGGCGCATATCCTCTAGCTGCGACACCCGCGTGACGTCGCGAGCAATCAACAATAAATGATCTTCTCCGTAGCGCATGATCCGATACTCGAAAATCTTGCGGATGTTGGCTGGCGACGGTACTTCAATCGGATAGCGATAATTACCGGCATGAAAATATTCAATAAACTTTGGATGACGAATAAGGTTATCGATCCGCCGGCCGGCATCATCAGGCCAACGCAGACCCAAATCAATGCGTGCAAGTCGATTGCACCAAACAATTTTTGCTTGCTCATCGAGTACGACAACTGCATCGGGTAACGCTTCGGACCCCTCACGGAAGCGCTTGACGAGCTGACCTAACTCTTTGCGTTTTTTACGGTTCTTGCGTGATAAGTGGTATATCCCTTCATAGATATGTTCCCAAACACCAATGGCCGTGGGCGGTGACATTTTCTTACTGTGCCACAACCACTTATTAAGCTTAAACAGTTGCGCATAATGCCACAAAAGCAATCCCGCCGCGCCGATTAGGAGCGCTTCTAACATGGCATCAAAATACCAGCCAAGTA
The DNA here is from genome assembly GCF_059752595.1 of Alteromonas sp. DYW1. Classification (NCBI taxonomy): domain Bacteria; kingdom Pseudomonadati; phylum Pseudomonadota; class Gammaproteobacteria; order Alteromonadales; family Alteromonadaceae; genus Alteromonas; species Alteromonas sp. DYW1. The sequence continues at coordinate 3,087,088 of NZ_CM186038.1, forward strand.
CCCAAAACAACGCCACATAACCAGTGACGATGAGCGTGGTTTTAAGCCATGAAAATGGATAGTACACAGATACCTCTTGGCCTCAAATGGCGCAATGGATAGTTATATCTTAGCTGAGAAACGGTAACCCGCACCACGCACAGTTTGGATCATACTATCATGTCCGTGACCACCGATGGCTTTACGTAAACGTCGAATATGCACGTCCACGGTACGATCTTCGACATAAACGTTGGTGCCCCACACATTATCAAGTAATTGTTCACGACTATAAACGCGCTCTGGATGCGTCATAAAAAAATGTAGCAGTTTAAATTCAGTTGGCCCCATGTCTACTGGTTCATCATTTGCAGTGACGCGATGCGATACAGGCTCAAGAATAAGGCCATTGAATTCAATCGGTTCTTCTTTACTGGTTGGAATAACACGCCGCATGACCGCTTTGATTCGTGCGACCAATTCTTTGGGTGAAAACGGCTTAGTAATGTAATCGTCGGCGCCGGCATCTAAACCACGGATTTTGTCATCTTCTTCACCGCGCGCAGTAAGCATAATAACTGGTATGTCGCGCGTAAATTCATGCTGTTTAAGACTTTTTGCCAGTTGTACGCCACTGCCTCCGGGCAACATCCAATCCAATAGGATCAAATCAGGATAAGGTTCTTTAATCTTGGCTTGGGCAATATCAAAGTCTTCCGCTTCTTCGGTTTTAAAACCCGCTTGCTCCAACACCAGCTTTAACATTTCGCGGATTGGCGCTTCATCTTCAACTAGCAATACCGTTCTAGACATACTTGTCGCTCTGTTCATAAAAACGCCGTTATTATTGTGACACTGTGTGACACTTTTATTAAATTGAAATAATTCTCAAGTCAAGGCAGATCACTGCCTTTCTCAAAGACGGTGATTAAACTTTCAACAGCAAACCTTGTTAATTGAAGCATTTACGCATATTCTTCAGTTTAACCTATCCACGTGACGAGAGATTAAGGAAGCTATGTCGTTGGGGTCACCTAGCCTTTCTCGCAAACTGCTAACGCGCGTATTTTCGGTATATTTCGTGTTGACGTTGGTTGTCACTGTGACCCAAATTATTGCGGAATACGCCAGTACCAAAGGGCAAATCGAGGCTGAACTGCAAACCTTACGCAGTACTTTCAGCGACAGTTTAACGCGTGCAATTTGGGAATTAAACAATCCGCAAGCCATTTCCATTGCGCAAGGTCTGATGGAATTACCCATCATTGAAGGCGTGCATATCCGGGATGAGTCCGGCACCTATGTGGTTGAATTGGGCCGCACGGCTCCACAAGTCGCAGCAGCCATTGGATTAGAAGGATTACGCAATCACCAAGGCGGGCTTTTCAGTTACAGCTTCCCATTGGTATTTGAATTCTCTGGGCGCCAATCGCAAGTGGGCGATGTTGCCCTTTACTCCAGCTTTGAAATCGTACTCGATCGTATCGAAGTGGGTATTTTCTTCTTGATCGGCAATGCCATGGTCAAAACTGCGTTTTTGATCTTTTTGTTTGTTACAGCCTTTCGGAAAATGCTTTCAGTACCCCTTAACTCCGTCACCGAGCAAATGCAGAACTTCGACCAAAATAACCTCGAAGACAGCAAGCTAAATCTGGAATTAGAGGATGATAATGAGTTAAAGCAATTACAAATATCCTACAATCACGTGATTGATGATCTCATCACATCACAGGAAAAGTTGCAGTTAACCCAAGCGGAATTAAAGCGCGCCAACCGCAAACTTGATGATCAAAACTTACTCTTGGAACAAGAGGTGGCGAAGAAAACGGCAGCGATGAGCCAAATCATGTTGGACTTAGAAGCACAAAAAGACGAATTACTCAGCCGCCAATTGGATTTACGCCAAGAGATCGATAACCGCCAGTTCGTTGAACAAGAATTGCGTAAACGGAATGATGAATTAGCCAGCTCCATGGATACGCTGCAAGCTGCACAGTCCCAATTAATCGAATCAGAGCGGATGGCATCGTTAGGTGGCTTAGTTGCTGGCATCGCCCATGATGTAAACACCCCGTTGGGCGTCGGCGTTACTGCAGCAAGCTTTCTGCAAGAACGCATCGATCGATTGCAAGAAGCCTTTGAAGAAAAGTCGATTACCCAATCCCAACTGAGCAGTTTTATCGAAGAGGCGCGTCAAACTTCAGTTTTGTTAATGAATAACCTGAACCGTGCCTCTGAACTTATCGCCAGCTTCAAACAAGTCGCGGTGGATCAAACCAGCGAAGCTGAACGTACTATCAATCTGCTTGATTATTTGAATGAAATCGTACAGTCGCTTAAACCCAGTTTTAAACATGCAAAACACACAATTAATGTTACTTGCGACCCCAACCTGACGATTTTTTGTGCCCCTGGGGCCATTGCCCAAATCATTACTAATTTGGTGATGAATTCAGTTAATCATGGGTTTGAGCATCAAGTGAATGGCACCATTGATATCACTGTTGAGCAACACGGAGATGATATTGAGCTGCGCTATTCCGACAATGGTGTCGGTCTTAAGCCGGAGTATCTGGATAGTTTATTTGACGCCTTCTTCACAACTAAACGTGCCAAAGGTGGCAGTGGTTTGGGTACACATATTATCTATAATCTAGTCACCCAAACGCTGAATGGCCAGATCGAGGCAAATTCAGAGCCCGGTAAAGGCTTGCACTATATCATTCGTTTCCCACAGCGCTAAAGCAAGGTTAATTATTCCGGCATACAACGACAAGCGAACTCGGCTTATGCTACTATGCGCGTCCTTTATTTTAGCTATTATTCAAAAACAACATGTGGTTTAAAAATCTAAAAGCGTATCGTCTAAACACGCCTCTTTCGCTCGACCCAGAAGCCGTTGAGTCCAGTCTCGGAGAACTTGCTTTTCGCCCTTGTGGCAAGCATGAAACAGCTAGCATGGGATTTGAACCTCCCTTTGCTGCAGCCGGTATGCGGAATGCCAGCATGCTTTGTCATGTCGTTGAAGGCCGATACTGGATATGTCTAAAGAAGCAAGAACGGATCTTGCCCGCGGCGGTGGTTAACGCTGAACTCGCAGAAAAAGTTGCGGCTATCGAAGCAGAAACTGGCAGCCCTGTCGGCAAAAAAGCGCAATCCGATTTACGCCAAGAGATCATTACCCGTTTATTGCCACAGGCATTCACCAAAAATACTTACACCCATGGATTTATTGCCACTCAACATGACCTGGTGCTAGTCAACGCCAGTAATGATGGTGCTGCTGAAGCCTTTTTAGCCCATGTTCGTAAAGCGCTGGGGTCATTACCCGTAGTACCACTGGTGCGCCAGAGTTTACAAGCAGCCCTTACCGAATGGGTAAGTGATAAGCCACCATTGGAAGTTATTCTGCAAGATGAGGCCGAATTAAAATCAGTCAACGATGATGGCGCGATTATTCGCTGCAAACATCAAGATTTGTTCAGTGATGAAATCAAGCTGCACTTAGACTCAGGAAAATTACTTCAGAAAGTTGCTATCGAATGGAACGAACGTCTACAGTGCGTGATCGAGGAAAATGGCGCAATCAAACGGCTTAAGTTTACCGATGTGGTTAAAGAACAAAATGCGGATATTCCAAAGGACGAATTAGCGGCAAAATTAGACGCAGACTTTGCGCTTATGTCGGGTGAAATTCTTGCCTTTATGGAGGCATTTAAAGCCATGTTTGCACTTAGTGAGGAGGAGTCGTCTGGCCAGTAATTAAAGCCGACGTAACAACGCATTATTTGACGGGGATAGACCGAGCGAAAGCAATGCGCTTAGTTGAGTCCCCAGCGCGCCATAATGCGATCATACTGACCGCTGGCTTTCAGTCTTAATAACCCTTGCTGTAAAGCTGTCACAGTGCTCTGCGGGGTCTTGATTCCTGTAGCCATTTCTAAATCCACAGTCAGTTCATCAATGTGTAACAACGGTATGACGGCATCAGGATCGTGCCCGGCGGCAATAATTTCAAACGGGCTGGTCGTCAGATTTGTTAATACCGCATCGACACGACCAAGATACAGCATCGACCACAGCTGCTCGACCCGCACGAATAGGGAGAGATTTTCGCCCTCAACAAACCCATTTTCTAACAGAAAGTTGGCCGCACCATATCCTCGAATAGTGCCTATTTGCAGGGATTTGGCCTGTTCAAGATTGCTCAGGTGAGTTAGCTGGCGGCTTTTTAAGCCAATAAGAGAGGCATCAGCGACACCGACTTTGCCAATCCATTGCAAGGAATTAAGTCTGCCCGGCGTTTTTAACGCCGTCAATAAGACTATGTTCGGGTGCTGTCGCGCTTCTACGACGGCCCGAGCCCATGGCAAGTGTGAAATAGTAGCAGCAAGCTGGGTTTCAGCCAATAGAGCATTGGCAAGATCAAATGCCGCGCCTTGCGGCTGTCCATCATCATCTAGCCAGTAATAAGGCGCTACAATTTCTGAATAAAAACGCAATTGAGGAGGCGTTTCAGCAGCAATAACAGACACCTGCACGTTGACAAACGCACTCACGATAACAATAAGTCGGTAGATACTATTGCGCAATTGAACCTCTCGCATCGAACAACGCAATCTAATCAACATAGTCCGCTTAACGCGCAGTAAAATCAACTACAATTGAGTCGAGAGGTTACACCGTAAATTGAAGGCTCCACCCAGTAGTTAAACGAAGCAGAACACTATCTGATTACGAAAATATCACTTTTGCATTGTCACGCATATCTTTAAATTCGTCACTGTCTAACTCTTTTACGTCAGCAACGACATCGCGTTGTAATGCTAGGTTAAATACTGCATCTTTCTGACTATCCATTTGCCCGCTAACCGCAGCACCCACTCGCACAAAATCCAAGTAGCTCAGTTTCTCGGGGATCACGGACAAGTCCTTCCAGCTTGCAGCCACACTCGAAAACTCACTAGAAAAACCCCAAGCATCCATGATCGCTGCACCGACTTTACCTGACATCTTATCGATTGCGTCTTCGAGGAACGTTGGATTAGCAAAAACTTCAGCGTGTCGCTCTGCTTCAGTCAGGATTGGTAGTACACCAATTTTTGACACCAAAGCCGCTAGAGTGGCTGAATCCAATTGCAATTCGCGTTTCTTAGTACGCTGGGTATACATTTGCAGTGTCGCCATCGTGTTCGCTGCGATATCAACCGTTTTTTCCCATTCACGGCGCAAATACTCCGCCACAACCTCGTTTTTCGACACAAAAAGTTGTTCCATGGCCAATGCAGTCGCAATGTTCTTAATTTGGCGTAAACCAATGCGAGTTACCGCTTGGCTGACTGAACTGACTTTGACTGTGCGGCCCATGTAAGCACTATTAGAAATCTTTATCATCCTGGCGCTTAGCGAAGGGTCTTGAGAAATAACGTCTGACATTGCGTTTAAATTGATTTCAGGGTCGTCTGCAGCTTTACGAATCTTAAGCGCAATTGCCGGCAAAGTCGGTAAAACCAGAGTATCGTTATTAATCTTTTCAGTAAGAATGGTTAACAGTGCATTTTGTGTTGACATGTTGTTGCCTTATGTAAACGCGGATGGCGAGAGTGATTTTTTTATTATCTGGTTATAGCGTAAACGATTCAGCATGACAGTCAATTGGAAAGTGCGATTGTTGCTTGATCAAAATCAAGCTAAAGGGATCCCCAGCCAAGCGGACTGCCGCACTGATTGAAAGTGCTGCATAGACCTAATTGTAAATGGGCCTCACGCGCTGTCAGGATGATAGTCAAACCAACAAAAATTCAGGTATGCTTATTACCCCTGAGTATAACAATAACGACAGAAGAGAACTTTATCGTGCGAACTACCTTTAAAACTACCCTACTATGCAGTGGCGTCATTGCTGCCTGTGCGACACTTTTTGCTTGTTCTAAACAGCCCAATTCTGAAGTCAGTGAAGTCCCCGCAGCGACCAGCACCAGCACCAGCAGTGTTGAGTATTTAGGCACAACTGAGCGGCTATCGATTTACTTTCCCGTAGAATTAACAGCTGATTTAAGTCACTTATCTGACGCACAAAAGGCCATGGTCGGATTACTCATTGATGCATCTAAAATAATGGACGACCTATTTTGGCAACAGGCATTCGGGGGCAATAAAGCGTCGTTTTTGGCCGACCTTGAAGATGATGCAGTGCGTCATTTTGCCACCATTAACTATGGTCCTTGGGATCGTTTGGCTGGCGATCAGGTATTTTTAAGTGGCTTTGCCGAAAAACCTGCAGGCGCACAATTTTACCCGAGTGACATGACCAAAGCTGAATTTGAAGCGGCGGAGTTTGCGGATAAAGCCGGTTTGTATAGTATGGTAGAACGCAACGCAGCAGGCGAACTGATCGCGACGCCCTACTCACAAAAGTTTGCTGCGGAATTAACTCAAGCAGCTAATTTTCTCACTCAGGCCGCCGAACTGGCAGCAGATCCAGAATTTGCCAATTATCTGAGACTACGCGCGGAAGCATTATTAACGGATCAATACCAAACCTCTGATATGGCTTGGATGGACATGAAGAATAATCCTGTGGAACTGGTTTATGGTCCAATTGAAACCTATGAAGATCAACTCTTTGGTTATCGTGCTGCGTTTGAATCTTATGTGCTGATTAAAGATCTGGCGTGGAGTGAACGTTTAGCTAAGTTCGCGGCATTCTTGCCCGCATTACAACAAGGCCTGCCTGTCCCTGAAGCCTATAAAGCTGAAATGCCGGGGGCGAATGCTGACCTTAACGCCTATGATGTGGTTTACTACGCTGGCCACAGCAACGCAGGGAGTAAGACCATTGCGATTAACCTGCCGAATGACGAAGAAGTCCAGCTCGCCAAGGGCACACGCCGATTACAGCTAAAAAATGCGATGCGTGCCAAGTTTGATCACATCTTAGTACCGATTGCTGAAGAGTTGATCGTCCCCGAACAGCGTAAGCACATTACTTTTGATGCATTCTTTGCCAACACCATGTTTCATGAAGTTGCCCATGGGTTAGGCATCAAAAATACCTTAGATGGTGCCGGCACTGTGCGTGCTGCGTTGAAAGAACACGCCTCGGCGCTGGAGGAAGGTAAAGCCGATATTTTAGGCTTATACATGGTACAGCAACTGTTAGAGCAAGGTGAAATCACTGAAGGTACGTTAGCAGATTATTACACTACCTTTATGGCTGGCATTTTCCGTTCTGTGCGCTTTGGTGCTTCGTCTGCACACGGCAGAGCCAATATGATCCGGTTTAACTTTTTTGCTGAGCAAGGTGCTTTCACGCGCAACGCTGAAGGCCAGTATCGTGTTGACATGGAAAAAATGGATGCCGCGATTGCTGCACTATCGCAGACCATTTTGGTTTTACAAGGGGATGGCGATTATACCGGCGTTGCGGCATTAGTCGCAGACAAGGGGGTTATCAAACAACAGCTAGCAGCTGATCTGGAGCGTCTTGCACAAGCGAATATCCCGGTGGATATTCACTTTGAACAAGGCAAGCAAATCTTGGGTTTATAAATCACTCTAGCTTTTTCGGCCGCTCAGTGTAGGGCGGCCAACCTAACAGCTTGCCTGCCAATACATGCAAATGGATGTGATACACCGTTTGCCCACCAAACTCATTACAATTCATTACCGTACGAAAACCTTCACCTGCAAAGCCTTTTTGCTTTGCTAATTCAGCAGCAACCCAAAACAGATGCCCCACTAATTCTCGGTCTGCGCGGCTCATATCATTGATTGTGGCGATGCGCTTTTTAGGGATCACTAAAAAGTGCACTGGCGCTTGCGGATTGATGTCATTGAACGCTAACGCAATGTCATCTTCATAAATAATCTCCGCAGGAATACTACGGTCGATGATCTTGTCAAAAATGGTTTCACTCATTTAGCCCGCTCCCAAAAACGATTATCCGAACACAAACCATAGCAGGATAACACCCAGTGCCAAGCGATAAATCACAAATGGCAACATACCAATGCGCGAAATCCAATTCAAAAACAAATAGATACACAGGTAGGCGCTAATAAATGAGAAACCAGCACCGTAAAAAAGTGCCGTCCAGTCTACGCCATTCCCCTGCTTGAGCAAATCCAGTGTGGCTAATAAGCCGGCACCTAAAATTGCGGGTATTGAAAGCAGGAATGAAAAGCGCGCAGCACTTTCACGATCAAAACCCAGCATCAAACTTGCTGTCATCGTAATACCAGAACGAGAAGTCCCTGGGATTAACGCCAGAATTTGTGCGACACCAATAAATATCGCGTGTCCCCAACGCATTTGCGACATCTTACGGCTAAGCTTTGCTGTCGCATCTGCGTACCACAGCAATAAGCCAAATCCAATGGTCGTTGCAGCCATAACCAATGCAGTGCGCGCATTAACCTCTATCCAGTCTTTGAGCAAGAATCCCACCACAATGATGGGTAAAGTCGCGATCACAATGGACCAAGCAAGTCGACTATCATCCGTTTGCTGAGAAGTGAATCCTGAGCGTAAAAAACCGACTGTCAGGCGCATAACATCCTGCCGCAAATAAATAAGCACAGCGAGAAGGCTGCCTACGTGCACGGCAACATCAAACGCCAAGCCTTGCGTGCGCCACCCCAACAGTTCAGCCGGTAATAATAAGTGTGCTGAGCTAGAGATAGGTAAAAACTCAGTGATCCCCTGAATGATAGCTAAAATGATGATTTCAAATAGCGTCATAACGCGGCACACTCCAATCGAAAACTACAGGCCATAACTTTTGTTTACTCTTGTCGTAGGCATCCCACATTTGCTGATATGTTTTGCCCAATACAGGATGTTGATGTTGAGGTACTAATTCAGCTAACGGTTGCAATACAAAGGCATTGTGCACTATTTCTTCGCGCGGTAATACGACCGGCGAAGCTATCACCAGTGCGTCGTAAGTCAATAAATCGAGATCCAGTGTGCGCGACGCAAACTTTTTCTCGCCACGCTGGCGGCCATTATCGTGTTCGATTTGCTTGAGTAGCTGACAAACCTCGTTGACGGCCATATCAGTATAGGCACCCACCACCAGATTATAAAACGCGGCACCAGAAAATCCGACTGACTCACTTTCGTACACTGAGGAAACTTCAACATCAGCAAAAGCCTCCTGCAATGCTTGTACCCCGGCACGGGTATGCTTCTCTCGCTCGATATTGGAGCCCAGACTAATTAAAATATAATGCGCTTTCACTGACCACGCACCAAACGCACGGCAACCACCTGAGCCTGTGGCAAAATACCTGGCTTTTCAATGGTCATGTCAACGCGAATAATGGGATAGTCCGTCAACAATTTCTGGCACAGAGCTTCGCCAAGTGCTTCTAATAATTCGTAGTTACTCGCTGCGGCAAGTTCGGTCAAGGATGCTGCGACGCGCGCGTAATCCACGGTGTCAGCGACGTCATCACTGTGACAGGCTCGCGTGAGGTCAGCGTCCATAACTAGGTCAACGCGGAGCGTGGTTTGTTGGGTTCTTTCCCAATCATAAACGCCGATAGTTGTTGCTAACTCCAACCCTTTAATCAGTATTTGTTCCATGTTAAATCATACACTTGCGCACTGTTACCGCCCTCGCTTTGCAAGACTGTTCAGACTAGTCTTGCAGACGGCTTTCTTGTAATGTGCCGATAGTTTAACTTGAACTCATGAACGATGACATGGTTGCATTGATAATTTTACTGGTTTGTGTGGCCTACCTGTGCGGTTCTCTTTCCAGCGCGGTGATGATTTGTCGTCTGTTTCGATTACCTGACCCGCGCTATACCGGCTCAGGCAATCCGGGAGCCACGAATGTCTATCGCATTGGCGGTCCATTACCTGCGGTTCTGGTGCTGGTCAGTGATATTCTTAAGGGCACATTGCCAACCTATGGCAGCTATTGGCTCGGTGTTGAACCGCTGTACTTGGGATTAATCGCCATAGCCGCGTGTTTAGGGCATATTTTTCCGCTATTTTTTGGCTTCAGAGGCGGCAAGGCAGTAGCGACTGCCTTTGGGGCAATGCTACCGATAGGCTTAGGTCTCGCGGGTTTATTGATTGTTTGCTGGGTAGCCGTTGTGGCTTTCACTGGCTACTCTTCGCTCGGAGCTCTGGTCGCCGTTGGCTTAGCGCCACTCTTTGTATGGTTTATTAAACCCGCCTACACCTTACCTGTCGCTATGCTTAGCATCCTGATTATTGCCCGTCACCATGAAAATATTGCGCGTTTATGGCAAGGAAAAGAAAGTAAAATCTGGCAAAAAGGAAAAGCGCGCGAATAGTGCTAATTGTTCGGCTAAATTGGTAATAAGCTATCCAGAGGCCAACGCGGTTTTGCTTTGCAGTCATACGCAGTGCGTTCACCGGCTAAAAGACGCTGTGCACCCGCGTACGCAATCATAGCGCCATTGTCGGTGCAAAAGGCTAAGTTCGGGTAAAACACCTCTCCCTGTAATTGTTGCATCATGCTGGCCATTTTATCCCGCAAGACCAAATTGGCACTCACACCACCGGCGATCACTAACCGTTTACCATTTACCTGTTTAAGCGCACGCTTACATTTAATAATCAGCGTATCAACTACCGCCTCTTGAAACGCATAGGCTATATTAGCTTTAGTTTGCGGCTCGTTATCAGCATCACGAATAGTATTTGCGGCAAAGGTTTTTAAGCCGCTAAAACTGAAATCCAAACCTGGACGGTCGGTCATTGGCCGAGGAAACTGGTAATGACCGGGCTCACCTTGCTCAGCCAACTTGGCCAGCATTGGGCCACCGGGATAGTCCAGCCCTAGCAGTTTGGCGGTCTTATCAAAGGCTTCACCAGCAGCATCGTCAATAGACTCACCCAGCACGGTATAAGCACCGAGCCGCTCTACATTCACTAACATGCTGTGTCCGCCAGAGACGAGTAAAGCAACGAATGGATATTGCGGTTGCTCGGGTTCAAGCATTGGTGCGAGCAGGTGCCCTTCCATGTGATGCACGCCAACAATAGGAATATCCCATGCATAGCCTAAGGCTTTTGCCACCGAAGCACCAACCAGTAGGGCTCCCACCAAACCTGGCCCTTGGGTAAACGCGATACCTTCGATGTCACTGGCTTGTAATTTCGCATCATCAAGCGTTTGTTGGATCAGCGGAAGGATTTTGCGTACATGATCACGTGAGGCCAATTCGGGCACCACACCACCATAATCCGCATGCAATTTTACTTGGCTATATAAGCTATGGGCCAACAAACCGTGCTCGGTATCATAAATGGCAATACCGGTCTCATCACATGAGGTTTCAATTCCTAAAACGCGCATCTTCGTACTACCTACAATCTACTTTCGCGCGTAGTGTACGTGTTTGGTAGTTTTTAGCAAATACGACTTTACTTCTGCGTCAGATATGATTAGAATTTCGCACCATTTTTAACCCGGGTGGAGTTTTCTCCTCAAATTAATGCCCGGTAGAACACATTAAATTTTGAGGTGAAATCTTAGATGCCTATCGTTAAAGTTAGAGAAAACGAGCCGTTTGACGTTGCTCTTCGTCGTTTTAAACGTTCATGTGAAAAAGCCGGTGTGCTTTCAGAAGTTCGTCGTCGCGAATTTTTTGAAAAGCCAACTTGGGAACGCAAGCGCAAGAAAGCTGCTGCTAAAAAGCGTCACATGAAAAAATTGGCTCGTGAAAACGCGCGTCGCGTAAAACTCTACTAAGATAGAACGTTTTTACGATCAAACGCGCCGTTAAGGCGCGTTTTTGTTTGTGTTGATAAAAAAGGAACGCTGCATGCCATTAATTGATGAACTAAAAGAAGCGCAAAAAGATGCAATGCGCGCTAAAGATAAATTACGTTTAGGGACAATTCGCATGGCCTTGGCTGCCATTAAGCAACGCGAAATTGACGAGCGTATTACATTATCAGACGGTGATATTCTTGCGGTGATCACCAAAATGGTAAAACAGCGTAAAGATGCTGCACAGCAATTTGACGATGCGAATCGTGCCGATTTAGCCGACAACGAACGCGCAGAAATTACTATCCTAGAGACTTTTTTACCACAACCACTCAGTGAAGAAGAACTCGCAACCCTGATCGATACCGCGATGGCTGAAACTGGTGCTAGCGGGATGCAAGACATGGGTAAAGTGATGGGGTGGTTAAAGCCTAAAGTACAAGGTCGCGCTGATATGGGCGCTCTTAGCGGCAAAATCAAAGCAAAACTCGGTTAGTTTTACTCCTGTAGCTGCCAAGCGCTGCTGCCGCTTGGCAGCTGATTCGACTACTGCTACAGTAAGCCCCCTTAATTCATTGGAATCCCACTTTTTGCATGGCAGGCTTAATCCCACGAGATTTTATTGAGGACATGATTGCCCGCACAGATATTGTGGAAATTGTCGATAGCCGGGTAAAACTTAAAAAAGCAGGGAAAAATTATCAAGCCTGCTGCCCCTTCCATAACGAAAAATCGCCGTCGTTTACGGTCAGTCAAGACAAGCAGTTTTATCATTGCTTCGGCTGCGGTGCACATGGGAATGCGGTTTCGTTTTTAATGGAATTTGACCGCTTAGAGTTTCCCGAAGCCGTTGAAGAGTTAGCTCGCTATCACGGCGTAGAAGTGCCGCGGGAAAAATCAAACTCGTCCCACAAGCCCTCCGTTGGCAGAGAGCAATTGGACGATGACTTTGCCTTGATGGAAAAAGCGACGCGCTTTTTTCAACAGCAATTGAAGCAGCATGCGCAATCCAGCCGCGTTATAGAGTACCTTAAGCAACGTGGCTTGAGTGGCGAAACCGTTAAACATTGGGAAATGGGTTATGCGCCAATCGAATGGGATAGTGTCCTCAAGCAGTTTGGGCAAGGGCCCAAACAACAGCAACAACTCTTAGATTTAAAACTGATCAGTGAAAATGATCGCGGTAAGCGCTTCGATTTTTTCCGCGACCGCTTAATGTTTCCTATTCGTGATAAGCGGGGCCGCGTGGTCGGTTTCGGCGGTCGGGTTTTCGAACAGGACGGTCCCAAATACCTGAATTCACCAGAAACACGGATTTTCCATAAAGGCAGTGAACTGTATGGTTTTTACCAAGCACGGCAGGCTCACCGCAATCTGGCCCAAGTGTTAGTCGTCGAAGGCTACATGGACGTTGTTGCTTTGTCGCAGCACGGTATCGATTATGCAGTCGCGGCATTGGGGACCGCAACCACCCCGGAACATATCCAAATGTTAGTGCGCGCCACCGATGATATCATTTGCTGTTATGACGGCGACCGAGCCGGCAGGGAAGCAGCCTGGCGTGCCATGGAAAATGCCCTGACATACTTAAAAGACGGGATCACCATGCGCTTCCTGTTTCTGCCTGACGGTGAAGATCCCGATAGTTTGGTACAAAAAATTGGAAAAGCCGGATTTGAAGAAAAATTTAAAGAAGCGCAACCGCTTTCAAAATTCTTATTTGATCGCCTATTGCAACAACACAACACCAGTACCTCTGAAGGTAAAGCAGCACTGAAGGCTCATGCACAACCGCTAATTGATAAAATCTTAGGCGACAATCAACGTGATATATTGAATCAAGAGTTAAGCCGCTTATGTGGAGAGAGAGACCGCTACCAGCGCGAACGAGATATCCAACAAGCCAATGCCCGAACGGCGCCACAGAAATCCAGCTTTGGTACCCCCAAAGCCAGCATTTCACCAGTGCGCACAATGATCCGTTTATTACTGGATAATCCTGCTCTCGCGACACAATTACCTGATATTGATTTTGCAATTTTAAGTGACAGCGCTATCGCTGGCATGCCATTACTGCAATCCGTGCACGCATTTTGTCAGCAAAACCCTAATGCCCATACGGGAATGGTGCTTGAGTATTTTCGTGGTAAACCCGAAGCCAGTCACCTCGCCAAATTGCTGCAACAAGAATTCTTAATTGATGAAAGTGCTGCCAGCAAAGTCTTCACTGACAGTTTTAAGAAGTTAATCCACTGGCATTTTGAGCAACGTATGGATGTGCTAATGAGCAAAGATCGCGTGCGTGGCCTAAGCCAAGCAGAAAAGCAGGAACTGAATTTATTAATGCAGGCCAAAAAGCCAGTTTGATAACCTTGAAATTGCACATTTGATAACCATATTGTCTGGCACGAATGGTCATTTATCTGCTATACTGGTCAATTCGCCAGAGTCCCTGTAAAAGTAGACTAAACTTACTTTCACGCTCGGCCGTTAAGGTTAGAACAGAGTGGCTAGCCAAGGCAACAAAACCATTTAGCACTCAGCGTTTCAGCTAAATGCGTAAGATGACATTGAATAGCGCTATTCAAATGAGAGAAGTGTAAAATTTATGCCGCAAAACAAGCAGTCTCAGATCAAACTTCTGATTGCCAAAGGAAAAGAACAAGGTTACTTAACTTTCGCCGAAGTTAATGACCACCTCCCACAAGATATCATCGACTCCGATCAGATTGAAGATATCATTCGAATGATCAATGACATGGGTATTCAGGTGTCTGAATCTGCACCGGACTCAGATGAATTACTCATGCAAGAAACCACGGCTGATGAAGAAGTTGCTGAAGCCGCAGCTCAAGCACTTGCCACAGTTGAGAGCGAAATCGGACGAACAACTGACCCCGTGCGCATGTACATGCGTGAAATGGGTACGGTTGAACTACTTACCCGAGAAGGCGAAATTGAAATCGCTAAACGCATCGAAGATGGCATTAACCAGGTGCAGTGTTCGGTTGCTGAGTATCCTGAAGCCATCACTTATTTGCTTGATCAGTGGGACTTGTACGAGGCAGAAGAGATTCGTTTGAGTGATATTATCATCGGCTTCGTTGATCCTAACGAAGAAGATGTTGCTCCTACTGCTACACACGTAGGCTCCGAGTTGTCGCAAGAAGATCTTGATGATGAAGACGATGATGAAGATGATGATGACGATTCGGATTCAGAAGAAGATGATAACAGCGTTGATCCTGAAGTTGCGCGAGAGAAGTTTACCGAGTTACGTGAGCAGTACTTAAAAACGCGTGCAATGATCGAGAAAAAGGGCCGCGCGCACAAAGATGCTCGCGCTCAGATCAATGCGCTAAGCGATGTATTTAAAGAGTTCCGATTGGTTCCAAAACAGTTCGATCGCATGGTCAAAAACATGCGCGATATGATGGACCGAGTGCGTATTCAAGAACGCTTAGTGATGAAGTATTGCGTTGTTAACGCGAAAATGCCGAAGAAAGACTTCATCAAAGCCTTTGCTGGCAATGAAACTACAACTGATTGGTTAGAAGTTTTACTCGCAACCGAGAAGGACTATGTGCCAGCGCTGCGCGATCAAAAAGAAGAGATCGAGCGCAGTATCAGCAAAATGAACCAGGTGGAATCTGAAACTGGATTGGTCATTGCGGACATCAAAGATATTAATCGGCGGATGTCAATTGGCGAAGCAAAAGCGCGCCGGGCGAAAAAAGAAATGGTCGAAGCGAACTTGCGTTTGGTTATTTCAATTGCCAAGAAATATACCAACCGTGGACTACAGTTCTTGGATTTGATCCAAGAAGGCAACATCGGTTTGATGAAAGCCGTGGACAAGTTCGAGTACCGTCGTGGATATAAATTCTCGACCTACGCGACTTGGTGGATCCGTCAGGCCATCACTCGATCAATTGCTGACCAAGCTCGTACTATTCGTATTCCGGTTCACATGATTGAAACGATCAACAAACTCAATCGTATTTCGCGTCAGATGCTACAAGAGATGGGGCGTGAACCAACTCCTGAAGAGTTATCTGAGCGGATGCTAATGCCGGAAGATAAGATCCGTAAGGTGCTGAAGATCGCTAAAGAACCGATCTCTATGGAGACGCCGATTGGTGATGATGAAGATTCGCATTTAGGTGATTTCATTGAGGATAATACCATTATCCAACCTTTGGATTCTGCCACTGGTGGAAGCCTAAAAGATGCAACGCAAGAAGTGCTCGCAGGTCTCACTGCCCGTGAAGCCAAGGTGTTGCGTATGCGCTTTGGTATCGATATGAACACCGACCACACCCTTGAAGAAGTTGGTAAGCAGTTTGACGTTACCCGCGAGCGGATCCGTCAGATCGAAGCGAAGGCGTTACGCAAGTTACGTCACCCGAGTCGTTCAGAACAACTGAAGAGTTTCTTGGACGAGTAAATCGCCAGTGACAGTAAAAAAACCCGCATATGCGGGTTTTTTTATTGCTGCTCCTTAGGGCTTAATAAACGCTCAAGCAACGAATACAGGGTATCGATTTCGAAAGGTTTTGCCAGATGTGCGGTGAAGCCTAAATGCTTATACTCTGCCACGTCGTTATCCATGACATTGGCCGTCATAGCAACGATAGGTACAGTCGCATTTGCGCTGTGTATCTGCAGAAATGCGGCTTTGCCATCCAACACGGGCATCTGAATATCCATTAATACGATATCCGGCGCAATTGCCGCAAAGGCATCTACCGCTTCCTGACCATTGTTAGCAAAACACAGTTTTGCCTTGGTCGGTTCCAGCATTGCTTTAATTACTTGCTGATTAATCGAATTGTCTTCAGCGATCAGCAACTTGCAAGATGAAAGATCGGGCGTACTAACAGCGTTGCACGATCCATCGAGTTGCGGATCATCTGCCACCGACTCAAGTGGCAGAAAAATAACGAATTCACTGCCCTTATGCGGTGTACTCGAAACATCAATTTCTCCATTCATCAGTTCAATTAGGTCCTTGACGATTGACATACCCAGTCCTGTGCCACCGTATTTACGAGTGATTGAAGGATCTGCCTGACTAAAGCGTTCAAAAAGGTGTTGAAGCTCCTCTTCACTCATACCAATTCCGGTATCTGAAACACAAAACCTGATCCCATGTGTGGAATCTCTATAAGTGTCTGCCACCACAAGCGTAACGCTGCCTTGTTCAGTAAATTTAACCGCATTTGACAGGATATTCGTTAAGACTTGTCGAATACGGGTTGGATCGCCACGCCAAGCATCTGGGAAATCTAACGGGACTTTAGCCACCAACTCAATCTGTTTCGCGAGCGCGCTCGGTAACATATCTGAGACCACTGATTCCACAACACCGGATAGGGAGAATGGGATCGCTTCCAACCGTAATTGCCGCGACTCAATTTTGGAGTAATCCAAGATATCATCAAGAATGCGAGTGAGTGCATGGGCTGAATACATTGCGTTATTGATCAGACCATTCAGCTTATCTTCGGCTAGTGATCGCTGCAGGATTTGTAGTGTGCCTACGATTCCATTCATGGGGGTACGGATCTCATGACTCATATTGGAGAGAAAAGCACTTTTGGCCTGATTCGCTTGTTCAGCCTGTTGCTTCGCCACGCGTAGCTCAGATTCTCTGTGCTCCTGCTCCGTGATGTCCTGAACCACGGACCAGATATAGTCATACCCATCATCACCAGAGATTTTTATCCCAGACAGCAACACTGGATACGTATGTCCTTGCTTATGAATGTACTCTTTCTGGTAGGGCCCGTAACGCCCTTTAGTGTTCATATCAGAGAGCTGTTGTGCTTCCTGTTCCGCGTATTTCTTTGGAGTTAACTGCCAGTAATCCATGGCATTCAACTCATCAACCTGGTATCCGGTAAATCGACTAAATTCCTCATTCACATATTCAAAACGCCCATCTTCCAGGCGATTAATCGCGATACCTACCGGTGCCAGATTGACAAACTGTTCAAATTTCTTTTTTTCTAACAAATAGGCCTTTTGATAGCGAGCCAAATCAGTCGTAGTACTTTCTAATTTAGATTGGGTTGCTATCAAGTCACTGATATCACGACCGATAGCCAGTATTAACGTTTTGTCTAGAAATGGGATAGCTGTTAGCGAGACAAGGCAATTAAAAGTAGAACCATCCAGTCTTGAGTGAACCCATTGGAAAACCTGCGGACCTTCTGATAGCGTCCTACCGATGTATTCCTCGGCCATTTCCTGTGACAAACGCCCGCAGGGTTGATATTCAGGCGATAGATCTGCTGGCTGCAGATGCAAAAAGTTTGCTTCGCTTTCCACCCCATGCATCTGCACCGCGGAGCGATTACATTCAATGAACGTACCGCTTTCTAAATCAATAATTGACAAAGCATCAGCAGACACGTCAAAGAGTTTTTTGTACTTTTCGTGTTGTTGCTCCGCAACAATTAGGTTGCGCCGCAACTGCTGATTCTCGGCACGTAGAGATTGGATTAATTCAGCTTCATTCAAAACAACACTTCTATGAATTTGACCACGGTTATCAAGTGAGTATAGTCCAGAATTTTTACTACACTTTGCCCACCAGAAAAAACTTCTAAACTTTAACGATCTGCCGTTCTTGTTCAGCTGCCGCTCAGCTATTTCTCGTATACTGATTCACTACGTTACATTCAAACGCTGTGGGTAAGGGAGTATGTTGCTCGAAGCATTGTTGCGCTTTACTACGCTCGGTCTGCTTTTAGGCTTGGCATTAGTCTCGTGGCGAGATCGCCGACGCCTGCAAGCAGGCTGGCTTTTACCGATACTCTGCATCACCCTCATAGCGCTGATGATCAGCACCGCTTCAAGCGGACTGAACGTGCCCGCACAAGTTATCGCAGTATCTAGATTTATCGATACCCCAAATACAGTCATCGCCTGGTTGTTTGCTAAATCCCTATTGCAAGACGATTTTAAAGTGGACAAAACTCACATTTCGCTGGCACTGCTGTATTGCATTCCACTCTGGTTTATGTGGCTAAACGTATACTTTGAATGGGGTTTGATTGAATTCTGGCACGGCGTGCTACTCAATCTTTACGCCATTAGTCTTTTCACCCATCTGTTTATTCAATTAATCCGCGATTGGCCTAACGATCTCGTTGAATCACGACGCAAGTTGCGACTATTCTTTGTCGCCACCATTACACTGCTCGTAGTTGCGTTAATTGGCACTGAAATCTTTGCACAGTACTTAAACCGAGAACTGATTAATAGCTTAAAAGTCTTGGTTACCTTGAGCTTGACGCTCTGTGGGTGTTTGTGGTTTTTGCAGATATCCCCCGAACATAAATCCGTCAATCATAAGCCTACACTGTTACAAGCCGACAAATTAACCGCCACTGATGCAAAACTCCATGCCCTATTACATGACCAACTGAATAAGCAGGAAGTATGGCGCGATGCTAATCTTACGATTGCGACCTTGGCTAAGCGGATAGGAGTGGGCGAACATAAATTGCGCGCGTTTATCAATAAACGTCTTGGTTATCGCAATTTCAATGAATACTTGCAAACCTTTCGCTTAGCCGCAGTAAAACGCATGCTACTCGATCCAACTATGCAACAAGAGCCACTACTCTCAATTGCCTTGGCCTGTGGCTTTAACTCGACCTCAACATTTAATCGTGTTTTTCGACAGCATGAAAACATTACGCCCACTGAGTACCGGGAATCAAAAAGAAGCGTAACACCTGAAAACGGCCGATAAAACTCAGTTTTGGGCAGTCTTTTCTCGGATCTGGGCAGACAAATAAGCGTGTATGACGCTAAAAATGAATGGAATACAACAGCGTAATTAAAAACCGAGAGGAAATCAGGCTTTATGCTCGAAAAATGGATAATCGCGGGAATACTAACAGCACAATTATTTTTTTTAAGTAATGGAGCACACGCTGGACAACCAGCTGACCTGCACAGTGCTAAGGAACTTAAGGCCGATCTTCAGGAACTCGCAGAGCGGATCAAACAAGATCATCCTCGGCCTTTTCGCTTCATCAGTGAAGCCGATTTCGATACCTTGGTGGCCGAACAAAGCAATTTAATCGATAGCAATTCAACGAAGAAGGATGCCTACTGGGCAATGAGTCGAATTATAACCAGTATCGGTTGCGGACATTCCCGGCCCTTTTATTTCAACATGGAAGACAAGGAAATTCAGCCCGCACAACGTTTTCCTGTTGAAGTACGCATGTTTGCAGAGCGCATGTATGTTATCGATCCGCTCAATAGTGCGGACAAAGTTGCAGTTGGTGATGAGATTACAGTGGTTAACGGCCGTCCAGTCGCCAGTATCATGCAAGATATACTCGTACGTATCCCCACTGACAATCATCTTATTAATCCTAAATGGCATGAATTTAATGCCTCGGCAACCTCTTACCTTACCTATGCATTAGGGTTCCCTGAACATTACGAAGTCGAAGTCGCTGGACATCCTGGAAGCTATACTTTGAATGCATTGTCGGAGTTTGAGCACAAACCCATACGCAGTCCCAACGACCTCTGCCAAGAGGATCTATGTTATCGAGTCGATAAATCGCGGAACCTTGGGATAATGACCATCCATAGCTTTGCATTCTACGGTGAACGCGGCCAGCAATTCGTTGATTTCGTCGCCAGCGCATTCGGTGATCTCTCTGAGCAACAGCGCGCAGGACTGCTCATCGACGTGCGAGATAACGGTGGTGGCTCTGGATTGGCAGCTAACTGGCTCCTCCGACGTATTGCCCACAAGCCTTATCAATATTGGTCCACAACATCAGACCCTCGAGGGCAAGAAGAATTGTTTGAAATCCAAAAGCCAGTGGCTACCGGATTTACTGGGCCTACGACGATCCTCATGGATGCTAATACTTTTTCCGTAGTGCCACATTTCCTTGCGATCGCCAAAGAACATAGAATGGCCACCCTTGTAGGAACACCAGCTGGCGGCACCAAGTCAAGCAATGATGGCAAGCGGCAATACTCTGCTACCAATACCGGTTATCAATACACCGTGGCTCGAATGACGTTTGACGTGGACGCGCCATCGCAGAGCGCTGACGCCCCCGTACAACCGGATGTTTTTATCCAACCCACACTGCAGGACACTCTGATGCGCCAGGACAGTGTACTAGAGGCAACATTGAAGCTTATGACCAGAACCATTCAGCTCACTACTAATAATACCGAGTTGATGGAATAGCCCATGATTCGTGGACAAACTTTGCATAAAACTGGCACTCTTAGCCAATAAGGAGATTAACGATGAAATTAGCCGTCACTCACCACTTTTATTGGCTAGCAATCCTCTTGTTACTCATGACCGCCTGCGGTGGCAGCGATGACAATACCCGCGATTTGGATGATTTTGCCCCCAGCGAAGCCGATCTGTACCTGAATGAGTTTCTCGATATTCTTCGCAACAACGCAGTGACACGCAATCAAGTAGACTGGGGTGCGCTAGACACCGAAGTACGCGCTTTGGCGTCGGATGCGACAACCATCCCTCAACTCTATCCGGCGATTACGCGCGCACTTGAGCTGATTGACACTAACCATTCGTTTCTCCTCTCGGCCAGTGGCGAATTAATATCCTATCCAAGTACGGTAAACTGCCAACAAAACGTGATGATGGACATGCCGGATGACTCCCGTATTGGCTATCTACGCATTGATGCATTCTCATCTCGCGATAGCGCAGAAGCACGCCAAAAGGCTCTGGAAATTCAAAGTGAAATTGCAGCACAAGATACGCCGGAAATCATCGCTTGGGTGGTCGACTTCAGAAACAATCAGGGTGGAAACATGTGGCCGATGCTGACTGGCTTGGCACCCTTTTTTGATAATGAACTTCTTGGCTATTTTGTCGACCCCAATGAACAAGCGACACCATGGGGCGTTAATCAAAATGGTTCTTATGTTGGCAATGATCGTGTGATCGCGTTAGAGAATAGTTACGAGCTAATAAACCCACTGCCCAAAATTGCCGTGTTAGTTAGCCAGCGCACTGCTAGCTCAGGCGAGGCGGTTACCATCGCATTCAAACAGCAAGTCAATGTCGCTTTCTTCGGGACTGACAGCTGTGGTCTCTCAACCGCTAATCGAAGTTTTGAGTTGCGCGATGGCAGTACGCTATTTTTAACCGTGAGTACCATAGCAGACCGCAATTTAGTTAAATATGGCGGGCGAGTTCCGGTCGATTTTAGCACCGCCAATAACGCTACGCTGGCAACTGCAATAGCATGGTTGCTAGAGTAAATTCATCCATTGGCGAGAAAATTATGCGACCGACTTACTCGCCAAGCAGTGTAGAGTTCGACAAGAAACAAATAGCAGTGAATTTCGCGATGTAAAAGAGCAATTGCTGGAATCAGTTTATCAACGCCAGCAATTGACCTACACTACAGTTCATTCACTATCAAATTCTGTCTGTTTTGCGACTTATGGGTCTATTTTCTAGCGGCTTACGCAGGGCTATCTGCCTTGGTTTAGCGATGACGTTAAACTGGAATTTCAGCTTCGCTTCGACTATTACTGAAGTGCAGCAAGCGCGAGCTGATGGCAATTTAGTCGTAGCGGAGGAGCTCGCCCAACAATTATTGCAGGAAAGTAAGCAAACCAACGATCTGCAAAAACAAGCAGATGCTCTGTACCAACTCGGTCGCAATGCCATGGAGCGTAATGTTTACCCTGACGCGCAAAAATGGTTTCACGCTGCGCAAAATTTATATCAAGATTTGGCTGATGAAACCGCGCTGGGGCGTACGTATCGACAGCTGGGTCTTACCTATCGCTATCAAGCGAACTACTCGGTTGCGTTAGAATATTTATATTTAGCACTCGCATTATTTCAGCAGAACAACAGCGAGCGCGAGCTCGCGTCAGTGCACAATAGTATTGGTGTCGTGTTAGAGAAAATGGGGCAATTTGATGAAGCCGTGACCTATCATCAACAAGCACTTGAAGCTAACTATCGCCTTAACGACCAAGCCGGCATCGCCTCTGCACTGTATAATCTGGGTGATATACGGCGCACCATGGGCGACCTTGCGCTCGCATTGGACTACTTTCAACAAGCATTGCTGCTAGATGAAGCTAACGGCAACCTCAAGGATATCGCCTATAGCAGTTATAAGATTGGTTTCGTCAACATGCAGATGGGCAATTACGCTCCGGCACGCGAATTTATACAACGTGCATATGATTTGTTTGTGCAAATAGAAGCGCAGCGAGACATCGACTGGGCGCGCTCTGGTTTGGCTGAATTGAGTTTTGCAGAAGGTAACATCACTGCCGCCGAGACCCTCACAAACGAATTGATCAGTAACGCAAAAACGAATAATTACAATAGTTTATTAATGGATCTTTATCTATTAAAAATAGAGATATTAACCGCCAAGCAAGCCTTTGCTGAGGCCCTGTTACTTATTGAAGAAGCGCTACCTTTTGCACAATCGATTGACGAAGCGCACAAAGTTTCCCAGTTATTGGCATTGAAGGTTATCGTTTCCGAACAACAAAGTGATATTACCGTTGCTTATGCTGCACTGAAACGTCAGAAAGCGTTGGATGACGAGCTCTTCAATCAAAAGCGCGTTGCAGCCATTGCTAGCACCCAAGCACAAACAGAGTTTGTTCGTCGGGCCAATCAAATTGCCCTGCTGGAGCAACAACAAACACTTGAGCGGGTTCAGGCAGAGCAACGATTAGTAAAGCAGCAATTTATGCTGGCGGGCTTTATTGCAATGCTGGCGATTGGATTTTTAGTCTATTCAAGAATGATGCAGGCGCGATATACCCGCAAGCTAGAGCACGAAGTACAAAGCCGCACGGCAGACTTACAGGCGGCCAATGCAGAGTTAGCCGCGTTAAGCCTGACTGATAAGCTGACCGGATTAAAAAACCGACGTTTTTTTGAACATCAAATTGAAACCGATATCCAAACTGTGCAGCGTAAGTATCAGTCTGCGCAGCAACGAGGAACGCCACCCAAAGAGGCTGATCTATGTATTTTCGTAATTGATATCGACAATTTCAAAGCAGTAAACGACACGTTTGGACACGTTGCTGGTGATCAGGTGTTACAGCAAACGGCCAGCCGCGTACAAGCCGTTTTCCGGGCTTCTGACTATGTGGTGCGCTGGGGCGGAGAAGAATTTGTCGCAGCAGCACGCTTCATTGACCGGGAAAAAGCGTCAGCTATTGCTGATCGCTTAATCCATGATATGCAGAGCAAACCCTTTACTATTGATCAAACCACAAAACAAAGGCTCACTTGCAGCGTCGGTTTTGTGTGCTTTCCTTTGAGTCAAAATAGCCAAAGTGAAAGCGTGATGCAGGATCTATTTAGCATTGCTGATAGTTGCTTGTATGCGGCAAAAACCGCTGGGCGAAACACCTGGGTTGGGGTCAGTGATATCGCCCACGATCTGAACTATCCCCTGCCATCAACTGTGGATGCGCTGCAAGAATTAGCTACGAAAAAGGCGATAACGTTGGCCATTGCTAAACCTTAGACTGCGTGTTTGATAGCGTTAACTTGCGCAACGAGGAATTATGTCTTTTTCAGTCATCGACTTTTGGCAACGGCTCACCACTCCGAGTCAAACAATGTCAGCGCATTGGTGGCCACATGCCCTACTGCTGGGGGTGATTGGATTACTTTCAATTCACTTCATTAGTCTCGACGTTAAGCACGTCTATCAGTCTGACTATTTCCGCTGGGTCCATTTAATATTTCTGCCATTTCATGAAGCTGGACATCTATTGTTCGGCATGTTTGGACAATTCCTGGGATCACTCGGCGGAACCTTGGGGCAACTCATCATCCCTTTGATATTCTGTTACGCATTTTATCGCCATCGCCACGACACATTCGCAACCGCCGTTTGTGCCTGGTGGTTTGCACTGAATTGCCTTGATATTGCGCCGTACATCGCTGATGCACGCGCCGGTGTTTTACCTCTTTTGGGCGGTAATTTCGGACACTCTGCACCGTATGGATTTCATGACTGGCATTACCTGCTGAATGAAACTGGACTGCTTGCCTATGATCAAGGACTCGCCACCGCCTGCATGTGGCTTGGTCGGATCATGATCATTGGATGTAATTATTGGTTATTGAAATTATTGGTTGCCGCTAAATAATCATCGCCCTTTTCTATATCCATTCCAAGACAATCGAATGGATCTTGCTTTTCCCTCTTAAAAATAGTGGTTTTAGTTCTTCACTGGCAATCAGTGTTACTATGAATGCTCAGTAATAGGCGATTAGCTGTTTATGAATATATGGAGTCAATATGAAGCTTGATGCTATCAATTTTAAGGACAAGTTTTCGAAATTTTCTCAACATTGGTCTCCGCGTGTTGTTGCAGAAATGAATGACTATCAATTTAAATTAGTAAAAGTTGAAGGCGAATTTGTTTGGCATAATCACCCTGATACAGACGAGGTCTTCATCGTTTTGGAAGGTAGCCTTAATATAGAATTCCGGGAAGGTCGGGTGACTCTGAATTCAGGCGAAATGTTTGTTATCCCGAAAGGGGTAGAACATAAGCCAGTTGCTATCAGTGAATGTAAGATCATGCTTGTTGAACCCAAAGGTGTTGTTAATACTGGTGATTCAGGTGGTGAGCTAACAGCCCAAAATGATCTTTGGGTGTAATGTACAGCTCCTAAAGCCATAAAAGAAGAAACGGGCAGTACTGGCAAACAGTATGAGGAAGCCCAATTTCTTTGATATTGTCAGATTTTGCTCTAACGTCTAAAGGTCAATTGCTAACTTGCTACGAACAAGGGAGAACTATGCAGCGCTTTTTTACCTTTCTGCTTTGCTCGGCCAGCCTATCTTGCTATGCCGATTTCGAATGCCAAAATGGCGCCGCGGCGCAAGAAGTGCTCAAGCAACGTGATAAATTCAATCGCGCTATCGTCAATGCCAACATCGATGACATCAAATCAGTTCTAGCCACTAACGTAACCCTAGTAACAGGTTCTGACAGCCTGCTATTTAATGGTGAGCAAGAACAACTGGATGTGTGGGCAGAAGACTTTACTAAGCCAAATGAACGTTTAATTTATCACCGTCAAACAGCATGTGTAAATGTTAATCCTGCGGGCAACATGGCGATGGAGTTAGGTCATTGGACGGGTAAAGATAAACAAAAAGTCCGCTTCAAAGGTAACTACACAGCCAAATGGCGACTCAATTCGAAGTCTAATGGTTGGGAATTAGAAGCCGAAATATTTATGACCAAAGAGACGCTGTAACGGATCACCCCTTTAGCGATTTAACTCGATGATCTTAATTTAAATAAATGCTCTATTGCATTGACTAGCAATACTGAACGTAGACTACTTTTCAAGCTGGCTATCGACTGGCGTTACAACTGGCGGCGTGCGCTCCTGAAGCACAAGTTCATGGCCAATTTTACCAATCGATGATAAGCGACTGCGCGGATTCACTATTGTTGGCCGTGTTAGTAACAGGTTATTCGGATAAACAATCACTTCCCGCTCTTCGGTGATCAATTTGGCACTGAACAAAGTAACGTCAGCAATGTATCCCTCGATATAATTGTCACCGTCGATAATGCGTATGTAGTTGCCACGGCGAAATGACGGTTGAAACAACAAGACAAAATAACCCGTAACGTTTGACAATAACGACCAACTGGCAAATAGCGCAACACCGGTTAACGTAAGCAGTGACGTGGAGATCAGCAGTAAACCGCTAAAGTCTATCCCCCACACGACTAAAAGCGCGGACACGGTAACAATGCCAACGATCAAGCGAATGATATGATAAGCCTTTTTGGCGGCCTCACTTTTGAACTTAGAGCTGATGACTTTGCGTTCAATTAACGGCAGGGCTAACCGCGTAACTATGGTGTAGGCAATCAGTAAGACACCAGACCAAATCAAATGCGACTGATACGCAGTCAACCATTGGGTGAGTTGATTTAGCCAAGGTGAATTAAGCATAAAGCTCCTACCGCCGATCGGTTAACGCAAGAAAAATTAGGCGTTTGTGCACTCAAGTGTCCAACGTAATGTGGTGGTAGAGTCGCCTAATACAGATTGGAAATGATCATAACACTTTGGTTTGGGGTTCACCAAGAAACGGTGTTGACAGATTTGCAGTAAGGGAATATCGGCGGCACTGTCTGAGTAGCCATACCTAACTTGAGGGCCTGCTAAATAGCCATTCTCTTCAAGTAATTTAACTTTATTTTCTTGGTAGCAAAAAACGTCGCTAATACGCCCACCCAAGTATGATCTATCACTTGAGCCCAGCAACACATCATATTCTAAACCCAATGCACGGCAAATATCCCGCGCGAGCCAACGCAGGGCGCCCGTAATGACAATGACCTGATGGCCTTGTTGACGATGCCATTCAAGAGCTTGCCGACCTTGCGGGTAGGCATTTACACGCTGTTGCTCGATCACAAAACGGGCGGCTTGACGGCGCAAGGTTAAAGACTGCTTATGTCCAAGCCCTACCGTGGCTGCCCACAAGTAAATAGAATTGCGTTTTGCCTGTGCAACGTTCGCTTTACTGGCCAAATGGATAAATGGCATTAGCATGCTAATCAATAATTTACGTCGCCACGTGCGGGTTAACATAAAGCGCAACCAATGTGCGGTGCAATCAGCCGAGATCAGCGTGTAGTCAAGATCAAACAAAGCAACCACCGGTTGCTTTGTTGGTTCTTTGAGATTAGCCATTGGCTCCTTCAGTTTTGCCTTTGTCGTAGGGAATTTCTTCCTGCAAATGCTCAACTTTTTGCGTTCGCTCAAGCGGTGATGTGGTGTTGCGTGCAAACCATGCATACGCGGTGGGCACGACATACAGCGTCATAAAGGTTGCAACAATAACACCGGCAAAGATAACCATACCAATCACTTCGCGGCTCTCTGCGCCAGGACCGGATGCCAAGACCAGTGGCAGGGCACTGAAAACGGTGGTGAAACCAGTCATCACAATTGGGCGCAGTCGCATACTCGCAGCCTTGCGCAGAGCCATTTCAAACTCTTCGCCCGCATCGCGTAACTGGTTGGCAAACTCAACAATGAGTATGCCGTTCTTCGCCGCCAAACCAATCAACATCACCAGTCCAATTTGGCTGTAAATATTGATACTCAATTCAGCAACATACAACCCAATAAAGGCGCCTAATAGGGCGAGTGGCACGGTGAGCATAATGACCCAAGGGTGGATCCAACTTTCAAACTGTGCGGCCAAGACTAAATAGGTTACTGCCAGTGCCAACACGAAAATGAAAATAAACGAGTTACCAGATTCTTGATATAGCTGTGACTCGCCTTTGTAGTCGATGGATACCGAATCAGGCAGCTCAGTAGCAACGATGTTTTCCAAATAGGCCAAGGCTTCACCCACCGTATAGCCGTCCGCTAGGTTCGCACTGATGGTAATGGCGCGCATTCGGTTATAGCGGTTTAATTGCGCAGACGTTGCCCGCTCTTCAAACGTCAACAAGTTATCCATCGGGATCAATTGGCCGGTACGTTGCGAACGAACATAGAGATTATCGATGCTACGCGGACTGCGAAAATCATCTTCATCGCCCTCCAAAATAACATCATATTCTTCACCGCGGTCGAGGAAGGTCGAAACCCGACGTTGCCCCAGCATCGTTTCCAAGGTGCGACCAATGTCGGAAATAGATACCCCGAGGTCCGCCGCGCGGTCACGGTTAATGTTGACCAACAATTGCGGTGACGTTTCTTTATAATCGGTATCGAGGCGGACTAGATTTTCATTTTCCGCCGCTTTCGCTACTACCGTATCTGCCCACTCCACAAGCTCTTCATACGTGTTGCCTTGCAATACAAATTGCACCGGCCGCCCGAATCCTCGTCCGGCTATCGAGCTGCGCATGATGGCAAAAGCTCTGACATCTGGAATTTGACTTAAACGCCCGCTGATTTCATTCATCAAGGCAAAAGTATCGCGTTTACGTTCGTCCCAATTAGCCGCTCCAACAATCGCGATCCCTGCACCGCCGCCAAAGCCGGGTGTACGCACCAATACACGTTGGGCTTCACCAGATTCGCGGTATTCCAATAAGATCTCTTCGATCTTGGCCAGATTGGCTGAGTTACTCTCGTAACTAGCACCTTCTTGGGCTTGCATCAGAATGAAAAAGTTACCGCGATCTTCACGCGGTACAAACTCTTCCGGCACCAACTTATACAGCTGGTAAACAGCGACCACAGAAAATAACAATAAGATGGTCATCAATAGCGGCTGATGTAAGGTTTTGCTTAAGCTCTCAAAGTAGTTGTTTTCCAGCTTCTTGAAATTACGATCCACAAAGCGTCCAAACGCAGAGCTGCGCTCACGCTTTTGCAGTAACTTAGACGCCATCATGGGTGACAGTGTCAAGGCAGTGAAGCTTGAGAAAACGACTGCTGCGGCAATCGCAATGGCGAACTCAGTAAATAAACGCCCGATGTTCCCTTCCAAGAAAACCAGCGGCATAAACACACTGACCAGCACCAACGTTGTAGCGATAACCGCAAAGCCGACTTCTCGGGCACCGCGATAAGCAGCCAAAATTGGGGGTTCACCCAGTTCTATGCGACGATAAATATTCTCGAGCACAACGATCGCGTCATCAACCACCAAGCCAATCGCCAGCACCAGAGCTAATAAGGTTAACAGGTTGATAGAGAACCCCATGATATACATCACGGTGAACGCTGAAATAAGTGCAACAGGCACAGTTACCGCGGGGATTAGGGTGGCACGAACATTCCCCAAGAACACGTAGATAACCACGATCACCATAAACATGGCGATGCCTAGGGTATTGTAAACCTCGTTTATGGATTCTTCGATGAACACCGAAGAGTCATAACTGGGTACAATGAAGATATTCTCCGGTAAGGTATCCTCAATGCGCTGAATGGCCTCGCGAGCAGAACGCGCAACCTCAAGCGTGTTGGCTTTCGATTGCTTTACAATCCCCAAACCAATCATATTCACGCCATCGCCGCGGAAATCAGTTTTGTCGTCCACCGAGGTCAATTCTACATGGGCCACTTCTTTCAAGCGCACCAAGTAACCGTCATTCCCTACAGCCACTGTTAAGTTGGCAAAATCATCGGGGGTTAAGAACGTGCGCGCAACGCGCACCTCCAGATCTCGGTCTGCCGACTCCACCTGTCCAGCCGGTAACTCAACATTTTCTGAGCGTACAATCCGTTCAATATCAGCTACCGTTACACCACGTGCCGCCATGGCATTGCGATCCAGCCATACTTTCATGGCATAGTCGCGACCGCCACCAACCTGCACGCGGGCAACCCCTTCGGCAATCGACAATCGATCAACGATATAACGCCGTGCATAGTCGGTTAGCTCCATGGTATTTAGATTGGTGCTGCGCAAGTTGTACCAAATGATCACGTTTTCATCTGAATTCGACTTTGACACTTCAGGCGGATCAGCCTGATCAGGCAGGTTATTCAACGCTCGACTCACCCGCTCACGCACATCATTGCTGGCGGCATCAATGTCGCGGCTTAATTTGAATTCAATATTGATATTCGAGCGACCGTTGCGACTGGTTGAGGTAATGTTTTTAATCCCCTCAATACCACTGATGCGGTCTTCTAAAATTTGCGTGATCCGAGTTTCGACGATATTCGCCGACGCGCCCGGATAATTGGTGGATATCGAAACGATCGGCGGGTCGATATCCGGATATTCGCGCAATGATAATAACGAGATGGCGACTAGACCAAACACGATCAGCAGCAAGTTAACGACCGACGCAAAGACCGGTCGTTTTACAGAAGTATCAGAGATCCACATACATTAGCCCCTATTTGGCATTGAGCACATTGACCGCTGCACCATCTCGTAATCGCAGCGTACCTTCAGTCACAATCTGTTGACCTGGTTGCAGACCTGACAGGATCTGTACCCGCCCGGGACGGCGTTCGCCCACTTTGACTTCAGTTGACGTCACTTTGTCACCGTTAACTACGAAGACAAACTGCTTGTCCTGAATCGGAACTAAAGCCTTCTCTGGGACCACGATTGCCTCTAACATCTTACGTTGCACGGTAATTTGCAGCAGCATGCCCGGTCGCAATAGACGTTCAGGATTATCAATAATTGCCCGCACTTGAATGGAGCGTGTAACGGGATCAAGGCGCGCATCAATACTGGATATCTCGCCATTGAAGGTTTGCTCAGGATAGGCAACTGACGTCGCTGTTACTTTTTGTCCTTCAGCGACCGATGCCAAATACGCTTCAGAAACACTAAAATCGACTTTAACCCGGCTAATATCATCCAATGTAGTGATAACATCTCCAGGACGCACAAGCGCGCCCACACTGACTTGTCGGATCCCTAGCGTACCACTAAACGGCGCTACCACTTGTAATTCGCTCAATGCAGCATTCGCGACATCCAGCTGAGCTTCCAAGGCATCCACGCGCGCCTGTTGCTCATCCAGTAACTGCTGTGAGGCCACTCGTTCCTTAGCAAGCCCTTGAATGCGTTTGAGCTGACGTTTCGCCTCGGCGAGGTTTATTTCGAGTTCATTCAAACGCGCCTTTTCCGCGCGATTATTTAATTCAACCAGCAAGTCTCCCTGCGCGACCTGATCACCGTCATCAAAGACCACTGAAGTCACAACCTCAGCCTGTTGTGCTGTTAACTCTACCGATTCATTGGCTTGCGCAGTGCCCAAAGCCTCAATCACGATAGCGAAGGGCTGAATGCTCACGGTTTCAGCAATAACTGGCGTGGCGCCCCCACGACGTTGCTGTTGCTGGGTCTCTGCCATGCCCAACCAGCCCATCAGTTGCGGCCAATTGATGTAAACCAGAAAGCCTGCCAGCAAAATAGCACCTACTAGCAAAGGTGAAATACGAAATGCACGAGCCATAGTGATCCTGATAGTATTTATTAGTAGAGTATCGGCGTGCTTTTACAAATAAGCAAAGCCATACTTTTTAAGTTGCAGTATTGTACTGCTTTTATGCTCAATAGGATTGCATTTGTCCGCAAGATTTAGTTGTTTACCGCTTTTAACCTTGGTTTTGCTGCTCGGTTGTAGTGATCCGACACCGCATCCACCCGCATGTCGAAGCGCCATAAAACTAACGCCACCCGCCAGTAAAACGGCAGGCTGCATAATCGTGGCTGAGCAACAATTGCTGCTGATCAAACACCGACTCACGGGCCGCTGGGATATTCCCGCCGGTGGCGCGCAAGCCAACGAATCTTTAGCGTGTGCAGCTCATCGGGAAACCTTCGAGGAAACTGGGCTGAATGTCAGTGTCGAGCATTATCTTGGCACCACCGACAGTGGGCTCACGTTGTTCCAATGCGCCGAGCAGAGCGGATTGGGGCCGGAAAAATATGCCACGCTGCCAGTGCCATTTTGGGCGCAAACCGAAGTATTGGCGGTGCAATGGCATGATCCTTTCAGCTTACCTGCACGTGAATGGCGCTTTGTTGAACAGGTCACCGAAATTAAAGATGCCTTCGTCATCGCTCAACAACAGCAAAAGAATAAATCCTAAAATACAAATAAACGCGTACTAATCGGACCAATTTGCCGTATAATGGCAAAATTAAAACGCTTGTTTGAATTTATTCGGAGGTGGCTATGCCGCAGTACAAGGCTCCAATCACTGATTTTCAATTTCTACTTCGTGACTGGTTACAAATTGACGCGCATTATCAAGCGATTGGCGCTAGCGACTATGATGCTGAATTGGTTATGGAAGTACTTAATCAAGGTGCAAAGTTTGCTGAAGAAGTTGTTGCGCCGCTCAACCGCGAAGGTGACGAAGAGGGCTGTCAGTTAGTCGACGGCAATGTATCGACGCCAGCGGGTTTTGCTAATGCTTATCAGGACTACGTGCAAAATGGTTGGAATGCCATGCTGGGTGATCCGGATTTTGGTGGGCAAGACTTACCCTACTCCGCGGCCGTGCCAGTGCATGAGATGCTGAATTCTGCCAACCTGAGCTGGCGTTTGACTACCATGCTTACCGAGAGCGCGGTTTTAGCGGTGACTAAACACGCGACGGATGAATTAAAAGCCCAATACCTGCCGCAATTAATTTCTGGCGAATGGACTGGCACGATGAACCTCACCGAGCCACAGGCTGGCACGGACCTGGCTTTGTTAAGCACCAAGGCTGAGCCGCAAGCCGACGGCAGTTATTCGATTACGGGTAACAAGATCTTTATTACTGGTGGTGATCAAGACTGGAGCAGTAACATTATTCATTTGGTGTTAGCACGCTTGCCTGACGCACCTGCGGGAGTAAAAGGCATAAGTCTGTTTCTAGTGCCCAAATTCTTGCTTGATGCTAGTGGCCAACCGGGTGAACGCAACGCTGTAAGCGTAGGCAGTATTGAGAAGAAAATGGGGATCAAAGCCAGTCCCACGTGTGTAATGAATTACGATGGTGCCAAAGGATGGTTGGTCGGTGAGCCTAATCAAGGCTTAGCATGCATGTTTACCATGATGAACGACGCGCGTTTTCAAGTTGGATTACAAGGGCTTGGCGTGTGTGAAGCCTCTTTCCAAGGTGCCCTAGCGTATGCCCGTGACCGTCTGCAATCGCGCGCCCCGCAAGGTGCCCAGCAGCCGAATGACAAAGCCGATGCGATTATTCATCAGCCAGATGTGCGCCGCATGCTATTAACCCAAAAAGCGTTCGCTGAAGGGTGTCGGGCACTCTCGTTGATATACGCGAAAACCATGGACGTAGAGAAGTATTCTGAGGGTGAAGCCAAACAGCAGGCCGAGCATGTACTACAGTACTTAACCCCTGTGTGTAAAAGCTTTATGACGGATATTGGCTTAGAAGTAGCCAATCACGGTATCCAAGTCTACGGCGGGCACGGCTACATACGCGAGTGGGGTATGGAGCAATTAATGCGTGATGCTCGCATAGCCCAGCTTTACGAAGGAACCAATGGGATCCAAGCGGTCGATCTTATCGGCCGTAAACTCACTCGCAGTGGCGGCGTAATGATGCGCGCAACCCACGCGGAATTTGTTAAGTTGACAGACGCGATTGAGGATGACAGTGCACGGATTAGTGCGCAGGCCTTACTTAGCGAGTGGCGCGAACTGTCAGAGCAGATCCTTGCGTACAGTCCAGAAGATATTGCGGGTGGAGCCTGTGATTATCTGAATTACACTGCTTACGTATTGCTTGGCGTATTGTGGTACAGCATGGCCGATGCCGCGGTTAAGACCGATAATGCTGCACTGGCGGCCGGCAAAGTCAAAACCCGTGACTTTTATATTAAACGCTTACTACCGCGTAAAGATATGCACAAAGCCAGCTTAGTTGCCGGCGCAGAAGACTTAACCGCAGTCGATGACCGCGAATTCGACTATCTGTAAATTGACTTGTTGAACGCATTGATAAGGCTCGGAGCAATTCGGGCCTTATCTAATCTCTGCTGAGTTAATGCTTACATGGCGCTTGGGTAAAACAGCAACACACACAAACTGACTGACCATGAGGACTGCAAACCACCATTCAAAGGCATTATCCCAATCGCTGTAACCCGACCATGTAAATCCCAAAATCGCACTGGTGATCCCTAGGCACCACAGTCCTGTTGTCACCCAAAACAAACATTGGCGGCTTAGCTGCCACACGTTTTGCGCAACATTAGGCGCGGTAACTAATCGTAGCAACCATAAATGCGCGAATGCGGTGAAGGCAAAATACCCGACCACGCCCATGCGTCTTGGTACTTGCCATGTGTCACCGATAGCACCCAAAGTTAAGGTATAAATACACAGCGCAACACAGGCGCTATAGCCAAGTAGCCGGATAACCGCGATGTGGCGCCGAGGCGCAGCCAACTTCTGTAGCCAAGCTGCCAGTGCCCGCCAATACATTGCCATACAGGCTGCTGCGGGCAACATAAGCAGTTTAAAGAGATAAAATTGAGGGACTTCACGGCCAGTCGCACTGATCGAATGACAATGCGACCAATAAGGATTACACCATTCCAGCGCCTGAGTCGACGCTGCGGTCACCCAAGTAATATGCACTGTCAGCGTTGGAATAATCGCACTGAACAGTGCCCATTGCCGCAGGGTCATAGCAACGGACGGGGATTAGTTTTTAGCCGTCGCTATATATTGCGCGAATTCGTCAGCAAACCACTCATCTAACATGCGCTTTTCATAACGCAGCGCCGTCGAACTGGCACCGCGGATGGAGCGTTGTAAAAAGCCCATGTCTTTAAGTTCCACTTCGCCCTTCTGAAGTACTTCACCGTCTGATGCTAATTCATAGGAAAAGGACATCCGCGGAATATCAATGTCTTTGATCAGACGCACATCTTGCCCGCCTTGCCCTAAACCAACAAAAGACGCCGGCCATACCTGACCAGCCAGATCCACATCGGTTACGGTAATCTTCCACGTGGCGTTCTCAGGCAGTCGTTCTGCTAACTTGGCAAAGTGTTGCTCAAATTGGTGAAACGTGTTTTCCATAAAACGCTTGCGCGTCTCATTAGCCGGACGCACATCGGTATAGTCTTCCGGCGACTGCCATTCGACTGCAACTTTTTCAGCGACTGGCTGCTCACCAGCGAGTGATGTTAATGGCAAAATTGCCAACGATAATACGGATAGCGTACGAGAAAATTTCATAGTTGCCCCTGTAACCAGTTTACTGAATAGCTAACACACTAACTGTCAGACTCTTAGCGTCAAATAAAGTTTAGTTAAAGTGTATGAACTGGGGCTGAATAAATTTTGGCAGAAGGAACGAATGACGACTGGATTTAGCTCGCGCGCTGCATCGAAAGCAGCGCAGACTGAGTCATTTCTCGGCACACCACGCGCAAGCTGGTGCCGTAGATAAACGGATTCATATCACCATTCACGCAGTAATTACGGTGAAAGTGCTCGACAGATTGCCGGTTGCGCATGACTTCTTCAAGATATTCGCGCTGCCTATCTGTCATCCCGCCTACCGCTGGCTGAATGTTATTGTATAATTGTGAGATTTCCTGCTTGTCAGGGATCTCTGCAATCACTGTCATCCAATCAGTGACGGTATCTTGCATGTCACCAAGCCAATACTGCATAAACGGCGTGCGTAACACAGTTACTAGCAATACGACTTCGATGAAAACAATAAATGCCTTAAACATAATGTTCACAGTGGGTTATTCATGGATTGCCACAATACGCAGGTTATGACCACAAAAAAATCCAATTGTTCATACTTGGGTATGCAAAACAATAACGCCTGAGTATCCGGAGAATAACTCATAAAAATTGATCTAAGTTAACTTTTAAGCCTCACAATTAGGTATACTTAGCGCTGTATCATACGCGAGTGCGTAGCCTTCAAACTGTGATTAAGGGCAATTCATGAACAGTCAGATTCCGGTTAAAGACGTCACACCGGTAAAAGTCCACAAACCAAAGAAAAGTAATCAGGGTGAAAATTATTCACCGCGCAGTCGTATCTATGTGCGCGCCGTTGAGGGTACTTTTGAGAATATTCGCCGCTTTTTTGGTCTCATTTTTCTGGGTATCTTCGCCATTATCCCATGGTTACAGTATAACGGCAGTCAAGCTGTCTTATTAGATATCGCAGAGCAACGCTTCACCCTATTTAGTCTAACCTTATGGCCGCAAGACCTTACTTTATTGGCATGGTTGTTAATCGTTTCCGCCTACGCATTGTTCTTTGTCACTACATTTGCGGGTCGGGTTTGGTGCGGCTTCATGTGCCCACAAACAACCTGGACCTTTATCTACATTTGGTTTGAAGAAAAGATTGAAGGGCCGCGCAATAAACGAATGAAACTGGATGAGCGCCCCATGGATTTTGATAAGTTCTGGCGCAAAACCCTGAAACACACCGCTTGGGTAGCCGTTGCATTACTGACAGCTCTCACGTTTGTCGGTTATTTTACTCCCATTGACCAGTTATTTATTGACTTTTTCACCTTTGGCACCAGCTTCTGGGCCGGTTTTTCCGTGATCTTCTTCACCGTGTGCACCTATGGGAATGCCGGTTGGATGCGGGAAATCATGTGTACCCACATGTGTCCGTATGCGCGTTTTCAATCAGCCATGTTCGACAAAGACACTTTTACCGTGGCTTATAACCCAACTCGCGGTGAACAACGTGGCCCAAGACCGCGTAAACTGCCGCATAGCGAACTCGCTGAAAAAGGCCTCGGTGACTGTATTGACTGCAACCTGTGTGTCCAGGTTTGTCCTACCGGTATCGATATCCGCAATGGCTTGCAATACGAGTGCATTAACTGCGGTGCGTGCGTGGATGCATGTAACGGGGTTATGGAAAAAATGGATTACCCTAAAGGGCTCATCAGTTTCACCTCCGAGCATGAACTGAAGGGTGGCACCACGCATATTGTCAGACCCAAACTGATTGGTTATGCGATTGTTTTGGTAGTCATGACGGGATTACTCGCGTTCGAAATGTTAACGCGCTCGTCGGTTGAAGTTGACATCATTCGAGACCGAAATTCACTCTACCGCGAAAATAACGCCGGTCTCATTGAAAATGTGTATACCTTAAAGATCCTTAATAAGTCGCAAGAAGACCGGGTTTATACCATTGCCGTGAAAGGCTTAGCAGAGTACGAATACCTCGGAGAGCAAGTAGTGAGTGTCAGTGGTGGCGAGGTATTTAGCTTACCGATTTCAATTGCTACTGCGCCAGAAAACTTGGATGGCCGTGTAACCGACATTGATTTTTATGTACAAACCCAAGATGCAGAGGGTAATCTAATCGAAGTTGAAGAACCCAGTAAGTTTTTGTATCGGTGACCACTATTTCAAATTCGCCCCCAGTCAAAGCCAGCGCTCCAAGTGCTGGCTTTCAGTTTTCTGACCTAACCCCTGATCTGATCCTCAATGCGCTCGAGAGCATTGGGGTCTATGCAGAGTCAGGTCTACTAGCACTGAATAGCTACGAAAACCGTGTCTATCAATTTATGGATGAGCAGCGCACGCGCTGGGTGGTTAAGTTTTACCGCCCTGAGCGCTGGACTGACGCCCAAATTCTGGAGGAACATAGTTTCGCAACTGAGCTGATGGACGCGGAAATTCCCGTTGTTGCCCCTGTCGCGATAAACTCAACGTCGCTACATCACTTTCAAGGATACCGCTTTAGCCTTTTCCCGTCTGTTGGCGGGCGGCAATTTGAAGTTGACAATTTAGAGCAGCTTGAACAGGTAGGCCGCTATCTTGGCCGTATCCATGCCGTTGGCAAGGCCAAGCCATTTGCGCATCGTGCCGAGTTTAGCGTCGCGCAATTCCTCACCGAACCGATGCAGCAACTTGAGCACAGTCAGTTTATCCCTGCGGCACTCGAGACACCCTTTTTTACCATTCTTGAGCAAATTGTTAAGGCCACAGCCGGACGTTTTCGTGCGCAAAACTTTATTCGCTTGCATGGCGACTGCCACCCCAGCAACATTTTATGGCGCGATGGACCGAGCATTCTGGATCTGGATGATTGCCGCATGGGCCCTGCGATCCAGGACCTTTGGATGATGTTGTCGGGCGATCGGATGCAACAACAATTACAACTTGAAGTATTGGTTGAGGCATATGAAGAGTTTCACACCTTTGCGACTGATCAACTCGATCAAATCGAAGTGCTGCGAGCCATGCGAATGGTGCACTACATGGCTTGGCTGGCCAAACGCTGGGGTGATGCTGCATTTCCTAAAGCCTTTCCTTGGTTTGCCAGTGAAAAGTATTGGGAACAACAGATCTTAAGCCTCAAAGAGCAATTAGCCGCGCTTGATGAGGCACCACTTAAATTGATGAGTGGATACTAGATTAGATGCCCTAACCCATGCTGCTTGAAATTAGACTGAAGGCGGCAGCTGAATAGTCCAAAAACGTAACAGCGCCCGTCAACTTCATTCATATCAATTCGAGTTTATCTTAAGCCTTTGATACTGCTGTTAAAGAGCCCGTTTTAGATAACTTAAAGCAAAACCAATAGCGTACAAGACACTAACTCAGCTAATATGCAATTTTTCAGCTAAACGTTACCCAAATGCCTAATTCTGTGATGGCTTTGCGCGAGCGCGAATTGCGCACAGCGCGCCGCCCATTTCTTGCTCGCGGTTCAAAAATCAAACGTTGTGAACAGTGCCTGTTGCCTCAAAGAGCGTGTATCTGCGATGTTAAACCAACCGCGCAGGCAAAAAGCGCGTTTGTATTTTTAATGTATCAGGGAGAGTACTATAAACCGAGCAACACCGGCCGGCTCATCGCTGATGTGGCACCTGAAAACTTCGCTTTTGTTTGGAATCGAACTGAACCCGACATCGCACTGTTAACATTGTTGAATGATCCTCGCTATGTGCCTATTGTGATTTTCCCGCATCAATATGTGCCAGCAGAGCGCCGGATCTCGCAAATACCCACTCAAGACAATCGTATCCCGCTTTTTGTCATGCTAGATGGTACCTGGCGGGAAGCGAAGAAAATGTTAGCGAAAAGCCCCTATTTAAATGCTTTCCCTGTACTCGGGATCAATCCAGAAACGTCCTCGAATTATCGACTCAGAGAAGCGGTGCACCAGCATCAACTTTGCACCGCGGAGGTTGGCGTTGAGATTTTACGACTGGCTGGCGAGTCTCAGTCAGCCGATAGCCTGGAAAATTATTTTCTTTATTTCCGTACGCGCTACCTACAAGGCAAAATGCATCAGATAAAGTAACGGAATAATATGGTTGTTAAGCGTAGCTAACGAGCTTAATTTTCATAATCTTTTTTTGCTAGAAGAAATCGTCTTTAGGCGTTCACTTTGACTAACTAGACTCGAACTTTATGCTAGTTACGAACTTCTCATGAAAGCCTGCGAATAGAATGCATAGAACGGCTATATTGAGCATTACACACTCATCTGTTGGACTTTTATCCGTGAGCATCACTATGCTGTTTATACCCAAAGCAGACAATCGCTCAAATCGCGACTATACAATACTGAATGTTACTAATTAAACTATCTAGGGTGAACACATGATCTTCCGGCGTATTTCAGAGAACTTACGATCACAAAATTGGTTCGCAATGGCAGTGGATTTTGCCATTGTCGCGGTCGGCGTGTTTATGGGTTTGCAGGTTCAAGATTGGAATGAAGCCCGCAAGGATCGTATCGAGGAGCACGCTTTGCTTAACCGGCTTCATATGGAGACTTTGAATTTACTGGAAAAGCAGCGTAATGAGCTGGTGAGTATGGGTGAGCGGGCCAACATTTTGATGGGTGTTAATCCCGTTCTGTTTTCGCAAGAACCGTTGCGTGACCTTTCCAGCAAAGAGTGTCCTCGTATTGTAGCGTCACACGTGCACAGACGGCCGCCGGATGAGCTGCCAGTTCTTGACGAAATGTTATCTACTGGGCGTTTTGACTTATTGCAAGATCAGGTCATAAAGAAACATCTGCGGGATTATGTGCTATTTCGCGAACGCTCACGCGCTTACTATGAGGAAGCGACCAATGAGCTATATCGATTACATAGCCGATTCCCAGATCTCATAGCAATCGGTCTGGTTCCACTAATACCCGAGGATGCCGAGCGTTGGGCACGGCTAAGCGGGGAAGGATTTCAATGGAGCCGTGTTTGTGATAGCGAAAAAATGCGAGCAAACCAGGCCTTTCTTAACGACTACTTCGATAACCTAAGCCGACTCGGGTCAATGATCGAGTTTACACAACAGCGTCAGGAACAATTAGAAGCACTTGAGTCCGCACTAACTGCAAGGCTGGGTGATAAAGCGGTTTCTGGATCACCGAAATAAGTTCATTGTAGATTTGAGGGTCTGCTTAGATGAAAGCTGCCGTACTGCACGTGCAAACCCGTCAGAGCCTCGGCGTTGTCAATGGCCGGTATGTCCGTATGAAGCCCTAAGAACACTGCTATCAAGTTTATCGATTTTGTGAATTGAGAAGCTCGATTCGTTTCTTACTGATTAGCAATTGCGGATAACGATATGGGTGTAACGAGACTTTCGCGTTATTGTTGCCCGGTAAATACGCAAACGCGATTACTGCCTTGGCAGTGCGACTTTGTTCGGGTAACTGGTTGATACGCTCATCAAAACCAGGCACCAATTGTTGGGAAAGAACACGGATACTGTTGTTAGCACGCAATAATATGGCAGGCTTTTGTGTAAACCAATGGGCAGAGTCAAGCCCACGTAAGAGTGAAACCGATTGCTCGTCATACGCGAACACGATGTCTACTGATATTGCATGGTTTATCTGAGCGCCCTTAACATAGGTAAGCCTAATGGTTTCGATCGAATTATGCTGGGTTATAAGCAATTGTGCGCAACTACTGCACATAATTAAGGTAAATAAAAAACAGATTAAACGCTTACGAATGAGCAAGTTACCAGCCTTTCATTTTACGTCGATATAAGATGCAGCCCATCACAGTGTGAGGCAGATACAGTAAGGTATAAGCAGTCATTACCATGATAAGAGCACCAGCGTGACTACCCTCTACCAGATGTTGAATCAGTTCAACACTGTAAGCGCCTAAAACCGACAATACAATGATGCTGTTGCATAGCAAAAATAAAATCAGTTGAACTTTAAGAAAAATGAAACGTTTGCGACTTTCGTTTAGGCTTTCTTTCGCTTTTAACCACACGAACCAGAACGACAGCTGCGGGATCAGGCCAACGGCTTGCACTTGAATGATGCCAAAAAAGATCCCCATAATCGCACTGACGTAACGAATATCTTTCAACATAGGGAAACTTTCGTTTCGATCGACTAGACCTATTAAGTAGTAATTGATATCGATGGTATAGCCGAACTGTATTGTCGACCACACAAAAACAATTACGCTGGTGAGAATGACTCCCCCTTTAGCGGTAAAGGCCAACATTGCCAGAGCAAAAGAAGCCGTTTTGTTTTGATTAGTTTGCGCGAGCGGTTCCAACAGTCCATTGCCTCTATACGTGTAATGTTCACTATTGAGTGTAGACTAAGAACAGCTCTTCCCCGCCATTAAATGTTATTCCTTTAACCTAAAAGTTAGCACCGTCATTTTCTCCTGCAGAATCCCTAAATTGGCATAAGCCAGAACAAAAAAGGTCTGTGGCAGACGTTGTTTTTCGCTACACTCTGCGCTTCAGGTGCTACGCACAACCTTGTGCGAGTTAAACGGGAAATTGGTGCAAAACCAATGCTGCCCCCGCAACGGTAAGTACTGTCTTCGCTTAAGCGGTCGACAGAAAGTCAGAACATGTGGCCTGTGCGCCCTTTTCAAACCACTGTGCTTGGCACGGGAAGGTGACTTTTGACATGTGTAAATCACATGAATAACGAGCCCGGATACCGGCCTGAAATCGCCCGATCAACCTTTTTGATCGATTTTATCCCAGCGCACTCGGGTGGAGTGTATTAGGAACACATTATTGTATGAAAAACACGATGTTTAAGGCCAGCGTTTGTCTGGTCGTAGGGACATGTACGTCTCTTGCTTTATTTGCCAATGATAACTTAGAGCATATTTCAGTGGTTGGCGCACGCCATGCAATGCCTATTTCCCAGTTGTCAGCCAGTGCCCATATACTGGATGAATTTACCATTCAGCAATCAGGTGAGCTTTTTCTCGTAGATTTGTTGCGCGGCATGCCCGGTATTAGCATCAGCCGATCGGGCAGTATTGGTGGTTTAACTGAAGTGCGCTTGCGCGGTGCAGAAACCAACCACTTGCTAGTGATGATTGATGGCGTGGTGGTTAATGATGAAAGTCAGGGAGGATTGTTTGATTTTGCTCATCTGACGACGGATAACATTGTGCGTATTGAGTTATTATCCGGCGCACAAAGTGCACTTTGGGGCAGTGGCGCGGTGGCTGGTGTGCTGAATATCACAACGCGCACAGCTGCAAGTTCTGCAACGCAAGTGCGTATGGGCTTGGGCAACCAAGCGCAGCGTCACGCCAGTGTCAACGTGAGTCAACGTAGCACCAGCAGCAATTGGAATTTCTCCGCATCACACCTTTCTACCGACGGCGAAAACGTCTCAAGGCAAGGTGATGAAGCCGATGGATACCAAAATTCAGGCATTTCTGCTGGCCTACAATGGCAACCCGCTGAAAGCCACCAGCTCACCTTCAATTTACGCTATACCAAATACAAAAATGACTTTGATGGGGTCGATTATGTAAATACCGGTCTCCCAACAGATTCTGACAATTGGACTGACGGTAAGCAATGGTCAGGTAAACTGCATTGGCAATTCAACGACCAGAATTCAAAACTCACGCATCATCTCGAAGGACAATACAGTCATCATCAAAATAGTAATTTTACCGCTGGTATTGATGTTGGTGGGAGCGAAGCGGATAAATTGGGGGGGCGGTACTTTATCGCAGCTAAACTGACCAACAATACCTCGCTCAATGCCGGCTTAGAGCATGTGCGCGATGACTTTGAGCAATTTGGTCCGGTTACCTTTGATGACCCCAACCAGACACAGCAAATTGATACCAGCAGCCTTTTTGCTGATTTCAGTGCAGCCGTCAGTAAATCTGTCACCTTGACCGCCAGTGGGCGCTGGGACAACAACAGTGACTTTGATGATCAATCCAGCTTTCGTCTGGGGCCGAATTGGCAGATTAACGATCAGCTCAATGTTTTTGTCAGCTACAGTAAGGCGATCAGAAACCCCACATTTACGGAGCGATTTGGCTTTTACCCTGGCAGTTTTCTCGGCAATCCAAACCTCCAGCCGGAGCAAGCATTGACCACTGAGTTAGGTGTACGAATAGACAAATGGCACTTTGATCAAATTACCTTGAGTTGGTCACAGAGTAATTTGAAGGATGAAATCAATGGCTTCGTGTTTGTCCCTGAGCAGGGGGTATTTACCGCGCAAAATAATCGTTCAGATAGCCGGCGGAATGTTGCTGAGATCAGTCTAACCCGGCAGTGGAACAGACTCGCGTTGCGTTCGCATTATACTTATGTAGAGAGTGAAGAAGGCATAGAAGCTGGCAACTTTAATCAGTACTTTGCAGAACTGCGAAGGCCGCGCCACACTGCTTCGCTTGCGCTGACCTTCAGCCCGCAAGAATCCCCATTGTCAGCCTTTGTAAAGGCCGACTATACGGGAACACGCAGTGACCAGTTTTTCCCGCCATTTCCACAACCCGCTCAGCGGGTATCTCTTGCTGCGTATTGGTTGATTAATGCTAACCTCAGTTACCAGCTCTCTGATTCAGCCACGATTCAGCTCAATGCGCATAATCTTCTGGATGAAGAATATGAAGATATCGTGGGGTTTGTTGGCAAAGGTCGTCAAATACGAGTGAGCTTGCAGTATTCAATTTAACCCCCTTCAGTCGCGTGATATACGTATTCCGTCGCGCGGCTGTCGATTCCGCTCTAGTCGCTGTTAGCCAGCTATGCTAGGCTATGGCGCAAAATTACTAAGGAACCCATAAACATGAAGAAGTTGTTTTTAGGCTTATTGTTAGCCACTGTTCTACCTTTGCAAGCTTGCGCGCAAGAATTATGGCAAGAAGGCAAACACTATAAAGTGATCAGCGAAACCGCTACCGACAAAGCTGTGGTAACCGAGTTTTTCTCTTTTTGGTGCCCAGGCTGCTATCGTTTTGAGCCACTAGTAGAACAAATTAAAGCGAAACTGCCCAGCGATACCAAATTCGATAAAGTGCATGTTAACTTTATGGGCTTTACTGGCCCAGAAACGCAAGAAGAAGCAACCCGTGCAATGATGATCGCGCGCGCAGTTAAACAGGAAGATAAGTTAAACGCTGCAATTTTTAATTACATTCATCAACAACGAGCAACTATTGCGAATCGCGATGACTTACGTAAAATCTTTATCGTTAATGGTGTTGATGCTGCTGAGTTTGACA
This sequence comes from Alteromonas sp. DYW1, assembly GCF_059752595.1. Classification (NCBI taxonomy): domain Bacteria; kingdom Pseudomonadati; phylum Pseudomonadota; class Gammaproteobacteria; order Alteromonadales; family Alteromonadaceae; genus Alteromonas; species Alteromonas sp. DYW1. The sequence goes on from NZ_CM186038.1 coordinate 3,131,813, forward strand.
AGTTAGCGTCAAGTTTCGGTGTTAACAGTATGGTGCAAAAAAACAACAAACAAATCGAAGCCTTCCGCGAGCACTTAACCGGTGTACCTAACTTTATTGTTAACGGTAAATATCAAGCCACATTTACCCGTGATATGACCGCCGATGATATTGTTGATTTGATTGTTTGGTTGAGCAAACAAAAGTAATCAACATTTCAGCTTAAGATCCAAAAAGCCGCTCAATAATGTAGCGGCTTTTTTTATTCTTTGTGATCCGTCTTAAAAAGCGTTAACACTGGTCAAACGGATTGTGAGAGTGCCAACCGTTCAAGCAAAAACCAGTCAAACAAAACTTATTAGGTAAAATAATGCCGCGTTCGATTAGCAAACCACACTAACGAAAGCATCACTGGCACTTCAACCAATACCCCCACAACCGTGGCTAACGCAGCACCAGAGTGCAAGCCAAACATGCCTATGGCTACCGCAACCGCGAGCTCAAAAAAGTTAGACGTACCGATCATACACGCAGGTGCGGCAATATTGTGCGGTAACCGCAAGCGCTTTGCCATAAAGTAGGCCAACGCAAATATGCCATAGGTTTGAAGTAACAGTGGTATGGCAATTAACACAATGGCTTGTGGTTGTTGCAAAATTGTCTGCGACTGAAAACCGAACAACAGCACAACCGTTGCCAGCAACCCCAAGACTGACCAGGGTTTCATAAGTGCAAGAAAGGCGTCTACTTTGCCTGCTGACGCCTTACTTTCGAGCCACTTACGGGTAACTGCACCTGCCACTAATGGAATTAGAACATACAGTACCACCGACAATAGCAACGTATTCCATGGTACTGTAATATCGCTGATCCCTAGTAATAGGCCCGCTATCGGAGCAAAAGCAAAGATCATTATGATATCGTTAATGGACACTTGTACTAGCGTATAGTTAGCATCACCTTTGGTGAGCTGGCTCCACACAAATACCATGGCTGTGCAGGGCGCTACGCCAAGCAATATCATCCCTGCGATATATTCACTGGCCGTTTGTGGATCGACCCAATCAGCAAATAACACCTTAAAAAATAACCAACCAAGCAATGCCATAGTGAACGGCTTAATCAACCAGTTGATCACCAGCGTAAGTACGATACCTTTGGGTTTCTTGCCCACCTCGCGCAGCGCTGAAAAATCAACCAGCACCATCATCGGAAAGATCATTAGCCAGATCAGTGCCGCGACAACTAAATTAACCTGAGCAATCTCTAGTGTTGCAATCTGCTGAAAGAGACTTGGAAAAATATCGCCGAGGCCGATACCAATAAGAATTGCAATCCCAACCCACAATGACAAATAGCGCTCAAAAAGTCCCATTCTGTCCTCTCCTACTTTTGTACTGCACCTGAGCGCTCTAATGCTGCTACCCATTCTTGTTGTGTCAGCGGTTGCTCAGCAAGTGTATTGAGCTGCTTCACACGCTCGGTGATGGTTGCTATACACGCGCGAAAAGCCGCTGCCACCTCGTCCTCTGAACCCTCGACCTTAGAAGGATCAGATAGCCCCCAATGCAGCTGCAACGCCTGACCAAACCAGACCGGGCAAGTCTCCTGCGCAGCGGAATCACAAACAGTGATAACGAGGTCAGGCGCAAACCCAGCAAAGTCATCCCATGACTGGCTCTGTAACCCAGCGGTCGCTATACCGGCTTCGCTCAGGTACTTTAAAGTCAGCGGATGCACCTCACCGGCAGGCTGACTACCCGCACTTCGAGCAATTAAACTAGTGCCCGCACTCATCTGATTGGTAATCGCTTCAGATAAGATACTGCGGCAACGATTGTGGGTACAAATATATAAAATTTTCATTCCTGACTCCGTGCTTAGCACATGCGTTGACTGCATTTTTGCTGTTCTAACTGTTCCAGCAAAGGGTTCATCTCTGCCTCTATCTGCGTATACGTCTGCGTCAAAATAGCGTTAATCCACTCCGGCAACTTAGGCGCAAGACGATAATAAACCCACTTACCGCGACGGGTTCCTGCAACCAGACCGATACGGCGCAGTTCAGCCAAATGACGTGATATTTTGGGTTGATCCATGCTGAGCACGGACATTAGGTCACATACACATGCTTCATCTGCCGCACGAATGAGTAACACACAGCGCAAGCGTGTAGGCTCAGCTAATGCTTTAAATAGTTGTAGTGGTTCCATAGAACATATTTGATTTACCATATATGTGAAAAATCATATATGACTTAATGCTAAATGCAAGTGGTTAGTGAAGAGGCTGAGCCATAAGTTTTGCTCATTCCGTCATTCAGATCAGAAAAAAGCTTCCTAATCCAACGGTAAACAAAAAGCTCCCCCACAAACTGTGTTCTACAACCACAGCGATAGTTGAACGTGATTGCATATAGCGATATCCAAACACGGCACCCGCTATCCAAGATAAAGCCACCGCAACCCAATTCCCGTAGACCAGGTGGGCAAAACCAAAAAAGAAGGTACTCAATATCCACCGGGTGGTTTTGGAGGGCAAAATAGGCTTATAGCGGTGAAAGAAAAACGTGCGAAAAATAATCTCTTGAGGTAACACCGAAACCAGTGGGTAAATGAGCAAAGTCAGCAACCAAAAGTTAGTGTCTTCGATTGGAAGGGCAAGAAAGAGTTGTGGAAAAAGAAGGTAAATTAGCAGGCTTAATATACATGCCCACGGCAAGAACAGCTTTAGTCCTGCGAATAAGTGCGACGCAATACCAGCAGTCCTCCACAATCGAATGCGTTTAAATTGGCGATCAACTAACAGCAGAGATAAACAAATAAGGCCAACCATACCCAGAATAGGCATTAACCAAATTGACAGGTTTTGGATCACGCCAAAAACACCAATGGGTAATAAAAAAAACATCACGATCATTTCAACCCAGCGATAACGGATGTTGATCGAACGCACTACCATATGAAAAATGACATTTTTGTGACAGATAACTTACAGTATGGAACAAAAACCACCAACTGCCAGTGCCCGGCATCGGAAAGCTGTCTATACTTGATCAGCGGTCCTTGATGTGAGGTAAAGTGTGCAGCGTTTTTTACGGTTACTCGTTCTCTGTTTTGTTCCCCATTGCGCATGGTCAATGCCGTGGATAATCGTTACTGAAGATGCCCCACCATTACAATATGTGGTAGACAACCAGGTTCGCGGGATCACCACAAACCTGGTAAAAGCGGTGGTAAAAGAAGCTAATTTACAGGCCGAGATTGAAGTTTACCCCTGGGCAAGAGCATTTAGTACCGCAATCCAACGCGAAAACACCCTGCTCTATTCCACCATTCGCACACCCGAGCGAGAAAATGAGCTGATTTGGATCGGTAAGCTTGGGCGCTTTCATTTAAGTTTCATGGCGCTGGCGAGTAATCAGCAATTTACTATCACCTCACCGGCGGATGCGAAAACTGCCGTCATCGGCGCTATGCGGCATGACTTTACGCATGAATACCTGCGTCAACTAGGATTCGCAGATGAACATTTAGTCATTCGCAGTTCCTTGCCCGAATTAATTGACTTACTTTACAAAGGTCGTATCGACTCGTTTGTGGTTGATCAATTTTTGATTTGTGACTTAGTTGAACATTACTCGCATAGTTGCGATGAGTTAAAAGTCGCTTTAGAACTCCCTGAACTATCAGTAGATGTTTTTCTGGCCGCTAATCGGCGCTCCGATCCAGCCGACGTCGCCCGCTTAATCGCAGCATTTAATGCAGTCAAAAACCGACCTGAATTCAAAGCCGGCTTTTTTGGCGAATAATTCATCAAAGAAGAGATAGCAGCTATCTATGGAGCCGGACTTAAGACTTTCATTGCTCGCTCATGGTGAGCCCACTCCAGAGCCGTTGAGAGCGGTATTCTCACCGCTCACTCTGATCTAACAACACTTATCCAAGTTTATCCGTCGCGACCTTATAGCGTGGATCTTCATTAACGTTCATCTCCACGTATTTATTCGCTTTGACTAACAAAGTGCGACATTCAGGACTGATATGACGAATGTGTAACTTCTTGCCATTTTGCTCGTATTTATCGGCCAAGCCATCTAACGCATCAATCCCTGACGAATCCCAAATCCGTGAATCATTAAAGTCGATGACCACATCTTGCGGATCATTTTGCGGATCGAACAAGCCTTTAAAGTAGCTAACCGACCCAAAGAATAATGGACCTTCTAATTCGTACACTTTCCAGCCGTCTTTGTCGGTGTGAGTTCGTGCCACAATGTGAGTTGCATGTTTCCAAGCGAACACCAAGGCCGATACGATGACACCAACCACGACGGCAATCGCCAGATCAGCAATAACGGTGACGGCGGTAACTAAGAACAAAACAAAAGCATCTTCTTTGTTAACGCCGCGAATGATACGGAAAGACGCCCACTCAAACGTACCAATCACCACTACAAACATAACGCCAACCAAGGCTGCCAGTGGGATCATTTCAATCAGTGGCGCGGCAAACAATATAAAGCCCAACAAAACGACAGCTGCGGTAATGCCCGACAAGCGCCCGCGACCACCAGAGTTAATATTGATCATACTTTGGCCGATCATCGCGCAGCCCCCCATACCACCGAAGAATCCGTTGACTGTATTGGCAACGCCTTGACCAACGCATTCACGGTTACCACGGCCACGGGTATCCGTCATCTCATCGATCAGAGTTAGGGTCAGTAACGATTCAATCAAACCAACCAACGCCAGAATAACCGCGGTGGGTAAGATGATATAAAGCGTGTCGAGGGTGAAAGGCACCATGGGTATAGCAAAACTCGGTAACTCACCGGCCAATGTCGCACTTTCTTGTTGTTCAGTAGGCAACATGTCACGCACAAAATCAATCACCGTGCGAGCCTCTAAATCCATGCCGTGCACCAACAAGGTGACCGTTATAATGGCAGCGAGTGACGCTGGTATCGCCGTGGTAAGCTTGGGGAGTATATAGATGATTGCCATGGTAAGTGCAACCAGCCCTAACATGATCCAAAGCATTTCACCCTGCATCCATTGCATATTGCCATCGGTCCCAAGGATTTTGAATTGCCCCATCTGCGCTAAAAAGATCACTATTGCCAAGCCATTCACAAAGCCCAGCATCACGGGGTAAGGCACTAAACGAATAAACTTACCGAGCTTAAAAATCCCGGCACTAATTTGCAAAATGCCGGCTAAGATGACAGCGGCAAACAAGTATTGAATGCCATGTTGCGCGACCAGTGCCACCATGACCACAGCCATGGCCCCCGTTGCTCCTGAAATCATGCCCGGACGCCCACCAATCGCACTGGTGATGAGTCCCATCATAAACGCAGCGTATAAGCCTACCATAGGCTCAACACCGGCGACGAAAGCGAAAGCTACGGCCTCAGGTACCAATGCCAAGGCAACGGTTATTCCCGACAATACATCATTCTTGATATTGCCTTGTTGTTTGGTGATCAGATCAAACATGCTGTTTATCCACCATAAATTGAGTGCTTAAAAATTAGCCGGCGATCCTAACAGGATTACGCCGGGAAATCTTTTAACAGTTTGTTAATGGTACTCGTATAGTTCATTTTACTGATATAGTCAGGTTTGATGAGTTGCATCTAACCACATATGTCTAGCGAACTATTAAGCTTTAGTATTTATGTCATGGGCCCAGTTGTTGTGCTACTTGCCTTAGGCAAGTGGCTGATGCAGCGTGCGTTCATTTCTCCTGAGTTTGTCGCCAGTGGCTCTGGCTTAGTCTTTAATATTGCCTTGCCCGCATTGCTGTTTTTGTCTATCAGCCAAGCAGACTTTCAGCAGGCAGCCAACAGCAAGTTAATTAGCCTTGGCTTGGTCGCGACATTGGGATTTTTTGCGCTATGTTTAGCTATTGTGCAGTGGAAATTTGCTTGTCGCGAAGACCGCGGGGTCATTGTTCAAGGTTGCTTTCGTGCTAATCTGGGCGTAATCGGTTTGGCCTTCGCGGCAAAAACCTTTGAGGCCGATGATTTTGCACAAGCCTCGGTGTACATGGGCGCGTTGATTATTCTCTTCAATACATTGTCAGTATGGGTTTTAAGCACCTATTTACCCACCCGCATTTCTGCCTGGGAAACACTAAAAACACTCAGCCGGAATCCGATCATGCTGGCCATACTTGCCGCACTTTTAGTGAGTTATCTACACATCGAAATGCCTGCATTAGTCACGGCAAGTGTCGGTTATCTGGCCCAGCTAACCCTACCTTTAGCTTTGATTTGTACCGGTGCTTCGATACGCTTTCGGGATATGCGCGGACAAATCCCCGCATTAACGTTCACCGTTGTTAGTAAGTGCATACTTTACCCTGCAATCATTATTTTACTAGGCTTACACTTCAACTTTGATAAAACCGAATTACTCACTGTGCTATTTATGTCGGCAGCACCAACCGCTGCGGTGAGTTTTATCATGGTCAAACAAATGGGTGGTAATGCTGATCTCGCGGCGAATATCGTCGCGCTCACCACGGTGGTGTCGATCCCGACCACCTTGTTAGGCTACCAGTGGGTCCTATTAGCGAGCTAAATACCTAGCGCTTAGAGCCACCTAGGCATTGAGGTGAAGCGGGGACGTCTCCGGTCTTGTCCTGCCATTCCGTCGCAGTGTAGGTATGCAAAGCGAGGGCGTGAATAGGGCCTGAAAGCTCCTCCGCCAACAATTGATTAATCATACGGTGCCGTTGAATTAATCGCTTGCCCTCAAACTCGGCACTGACCACCGTGACTTTAAAGTGACTTTCGCTGCCGGCAGGCACATTGTGCTGATGACTCTCGTTGACTACATCCAAGTAAATGGGCGCCAAATGAGCCTCTAATTTAGCGGTGATCTGCTGTTGTATTTGCATTGTTGATCCATCGATACGTTAAGTTAATACGACCTTGAGTAGGCCGCGCGGTCTTGTTGATGCCGTGCTGCCAATAACGTTGGGTCAAACCTGCCATTATCAAGAGGCTGCCATTAGCTAAGCGTAGCTTGTGCTGCTCACCGCTCTGTTTATGTTTAAAAATCAGCGTTCGCTCTGCGCCCAGACTGACCGATGCTATCGTCGGACTGGGGCCAAGCTCCGGTTCATCATCACTGTGCATGCCCATGCTATGCTGCCCATGCTGATACCAATTGGCTAACACAGAATTAAATCTTGTCGTGCAGGTCTGCTCACACGTTTGCCGGAGCTTGGTTAGGGTTGGTGTCCATGGTAAAGGAGCTAGCTGGATCCCAGAATATTGATAGCTGGCATGCTCATCCCCCACCCAGGCTTGCAAACGCGGAATAAGATGTGTTTTGCCGTACAGCTTGATGGTATCCTGCGACCACGTTATTTCACTCGCTAACGATTGATAACACTTTTCAGCCTGGAGCGCCGATAACCAATGGGGAATGTACGTCACCTTGGCATCCACCAGCGGAAGTGTGAGTTGTTCGTTAGCGCTGGGCGCTTGGTCAAAAAGCGATGATTGCATAGTTCCTTGAGTAATTTACTGTCATGTCAACAACCACGTTAACCTTCGGTGAAAGCAGCCTTGAGCTGTTCCGTTATCCCGCGCACAGCCAACACAAAAGTCTGCAAGCCTGGGACGCGGCAGATGTGTTAATCGTAGAACACCTTCGCAGCTTAGCTCCTGAACAACTACCAACCACTGTGACTGTGTTAAATGATGAATTTGGCGCGTTGGCTTGCTTACTCAAACAGCAGTTTGCAGGCCTTACTATATACAGCCAGAGCGACTCTTGGATCAGTCATCAGGCAACCCAACAAAATCTCGCCCACAATCACCTTAACGGTGAAGTGGCGTTGCTGGATAGCTTGCAGCCTATGCCATCTAGCCCTCTGGTGATTGTAAAAATACCACGTTCACTGGCATTTTTAGAGTACCAATTGGCCCAAATCCAGCAACACTGCGCACCCAACACCAGGGTTATAGCTGGCGCTAAAGTCACAGCTCTCACCCCGAATATCTTTAAATTGTTTGAGCGTTATATTGGCGCGGTAACCACCTCATTAGCTAAGAAAAAGTCGCGCCTGCTATTTAGTCAGTTGGTACTTACAAACACCAAAGTTCCTGCTTTTCCATCGACTTTTACAACAGATAAGAGTGAAACAGGTGTCGCGCTAACACTGGTGAATCATGCCAATGTGTTTTCACGGCAAAGCTTGGACATAGGCGCTCGGGTAATGCTGCAGCATTTACCCGATGCTGAACAATGCGCGCATGCCAAGATCCTCGATTTGGGCTGCGGTAATGGCGTCCTTGGGATTGCCATGCTGGCGCGAGCGCCACAGGCCTCTATGACCTTTGTCGATGAGTCTTATATGGCCTTAGCATCAGCCCAAGCGGGGGTAGCCAAGAATCTACCTGCACAAAAAGCGCAATGTCGCTATATTGCCAGTAACAGTCTAGATGCACTGGATAAGGCGTTGCTCAACACCTTTAATCTGGTGTTATGTAATCCGCCTTTTCATCAGCAAAACGTGGTAACCGAACATATCGCACGGCAAATGTTTAAGGATGCTTATCGTTTTCTCGCGCGCGGCGGTGAGTTGCGCATTGTTGCCAACCGTCATTTGCCGTATGGTCAGCAGCTCAAACGACTGTTCGGCGGGTTCCGCGTACTTGCAAGTGAACGAAAATTCGTTATCTTGAGCGCTATCAAACGCTAAGGAGACAGCATGCGGTATTCGTTTATTATCACTTTATTTGTCATATTCATCGGGGTTGTTCACGCGCCTGCAGTTTTAGCTGAGCGCGTTGAAGACGGTTCTCACATCCAAAAACGCAATTATTATCCGCGCGTTGAATTTAACACAAGTATGGGCGACTTCATTGTTGAGTTAAATCGTCGGCGCGCGCCGATCACGGTAAACAACTTTTTGCGTTATGCAGACAAGGGATTGTTTAACAATACTATTTTCCACCGAATCGTGGTGAATTTTGTAGTTCAAGGCGGTGGTTACGATGTGGAATTTAATGAGAAACCACAATATGACCCGATTTTCAATGAATCAGGTAATGGTCTAAAGAATGAAAAATACACCATTGCAATGGCGCGTCAAAACGACCCGCACAGTGCTATGCGCCAGTTTTTCTTTAACATGAACGATAACGAAAGCCTCGACCCGGGCAGAAATTGGGGTTATACCGTGTTTGGCACTGTGGTATCTGGCTATGAGGTTTTGGATGCCATGGAGCTTGTGGATACCGGCATTGATGAAATGACGGGATTCCCTAACGTGCCATTAGAGCCTATTGTCATCAACAAGGTCACGATTTTGCCCGCGGAATAGTCAAAAAGTCGATGACATTGACGTCTATCTCGCAGGTTTTGATAAATGGACTGGAGCATAACCATGCTAAAACGACTCGTTATTGCACTATGTGTGTTTTCAACACTGACCTATGCTGATGTGCAACATGTGGATACCCATGGGTTTATTGTGGCAAATGCCATGGTGAGCGAACATCCCCCAGAGCAAGTATGGCAAACGCTGGTTCAGGATGTTGATGCGTGGTGGCCGAAAGATCATTCGTGGTGGGAAGGTACCTTTTCCATCGAGGCGCGCGCCGGCGGATGTTTTTGCGAGACTCACTCCGATAAGAGCGCCGAGCATATGCGCATTGTGTTTGTTGAACCCAACAAAACCCTGCGCATGTCAGGCGGTCTTGGTCCATTACAAGGCATGGGCATGAATGGGGCTTTAGACTGGGTATTAACGCCCACGGAAAATGGCACTGAAGTGACCCTCACCTACCGAGTGCATGGCATTAACAGTGGCGGGTTTGCAGAATTAGCGCCTATCGTTGCGCATGTACAAGGGATTCAGCTCAACGCACTTAAGGACTTCTTAAATAAATAAGCGCGTTGACCTTGTGGCGCGATATCAGCTTCACGCGCAAAACCGAGCCGCTCAAGTAATGATTGTGACGCTTGATTTTCAGGCGCAGTGAAAGCCAAAATAGTTGTCAGTCCCTGAGCCCGAGCCCGACGCAGAACAGATAAGCTGGCTGCATGCGCGAGCCCCAAACCACGGGACTCTGGCAACAAAGCAAAGCCGAGATCCGGAGCTGGCAAAAAGTCGCGCTGCAGAAGCCCACAAAGTCCCAACAATGATGTCTGATTGGCTAAGCTGATACCATATAAACCAAGGCCTTCCTGTTCATACACCGGTTGAATACGTGTTGCAATGAATGCTTTGGCGGATGTCACATCGCGCACCCCTCGATCACCAATATATTGCAGCCAAGCAGGATCAGTGACCAAGCGCAAAATAAATTCAGCATCCTTTAGGGTGAGCGGGCGTAACTGCACAGAATTACTCGCCATAGGCAATCTCAATGTCTGCCTGCGCCAAAAGTTCGCTGATCACTCGCTGTTGGGCTGCAGGCACCTGTGCCCGACGCGGGTATTGAGGTTTGTCGCGGTCATCGACTATATGTTGCCAGCCAGTGGTCGTTTGGATAAATGTTGTCGCAGCAGCACGCCCTTCCTGCGCCGTCGCGAAGTGGGTCAGGCATCCTGCCAAGCAGGTATCGATGTAGCTTAGATAGATCGGATAGTCGGGCGCTGCCGGCAAACATTGGAGTGACTCACATATCCACAACGAAACGCCTGGGCGCATCGCGTTAATAAACAAACCATCGACGTCGTCTTCTAATAATGTTAAACGACGGGGGTCCACCGCAGTAAACCGGTAATCGCGTTCGCGACTGCGCAATTTGGGATTGAGCGTAATGGGCGTGCACAACGCGTTTAGTTTTGCGTCAGCGTCGACGATTGCCCCTACATAGGTTTGTTGTTCGTGAAACGCCCGCGTGATCCATTGCCGCGCAAATCCTGCAACCTCAACAGCAAGCGCTTCGTGTCCATGGTCACTATGAGTTAGACGGCTATCGGCACTGAGCAAAGAACCATAGCCGAGCAGGAAGTGCTCGGCTTGGTGCCAATCGGGATGTTCGTGTAAATCAGTAATAAACCCACCTTCGGACTAGTTTAGAAATACGTACGCACGCCAATCTGGAAGTTACGCCCTGGCAAAGGCGCTTCGTCTTTTAAGAATGACGTATGCACTCGCGCCTCCTCATCAGTGATATTCTCTGCACGCGCAAAGAACTGCCACTCCATGTTATTACTCAACAAAGTATAATTAATCCCTGCGTTTAGCAAAGTGTAGCCGGCAGTGACAGTTTCAAAGCGCGCGGTATTGTCTTGATCATCATACCAAACCACCTCGATATCGGCATTGAGGTCTTGCCATTGATAATCCAGTGATGCCCCTAAGCGTAACGGTGGAATACGCGGTAAATCATCAGAATCCAACTTCGCGCGGATATAATCACCAAAAGCACTTAGACGAACCTGTTCGCTGATATCAAAGTGGCCTTCAAACTCAAACCCGTAGAGTTTTGCATCCGCCTGATTGAAAACTAGAATTGGATAGCCATCTTCGTCATGCTCATCCCCATGCTCGTCAATATGGTCTGCGTCGTGCTCATCCATGTGTTCGTCTTCGTCATGCTCATCATGCTCGTCAGCAAACGTTAATCCAGTATCCGCTTGGTAAATGTAGTCGCTCACATCACTGTAAAATATTGATGCTGAGAAGCCCCAATCTTCATGGAATTGACGCCACGTTACATCAATATTATGACTGACTTCTTCGCGAGCTTGCCGCAGCTCAGTGCCTAGATCACCATCTTCATGAAAATCGAACACTAGGCCAAGTTCATAGGTACGAGAAGCCAAATGTAAGCCGCCAGAAAACAACTCTTGTTGGCTAGGCGCACGTTCTGAGCGACTGACCGAAAGGGCTAATGCACTACTTTCAGTGTAGTGCCAGTTCATCCCTGCCGAGGCTGAGAAACTGGTATAGTCGTAAGTATTGAAACTGAATAGCTGACCGTGATCATCGTGATGCTCATCACCATGGTCGTCGTCATGATCGTGATCTGAGTGGTCTACATCAGCAATAGCAAGGTCAATTTCGACGTCATTGGCTTGGTATTCAGTGCGCTCTATGCGTGCACCAAGCTGGAAAGTGAAATCCTCGACCCGTTTTTCTTCGATCACAAACAGTGAAAATGCATCCGTTTCAACCGGCGGAGTATAAGCTTCTTCACCCTCTGCAACATAATCACTGTTGGCATATTGCAAACCGAACACGCCATGCCAACCACCGACATCCTCATGGCGAATATCAATGCGCCCTTCCAAGGTATCGTTGGCAAATTGAGTGCCGATTTCGTCGCCTTCAATTTCAGCATGCTGATATTCGCTGTAGGCCCCCATAAACTCTACCGAGGTGATCCCTTTGATTGGCGAGTACCACTTACCCACCCATTGATAGCGATCGAGCGTTGCATCAATATTGACACTTTCTTCATCGCCATGCTCGTCGTCATGGTCATCATGCCCTTCTTCGTCGCCATGTTCATCTTCGTGGCCATGCGCATGAGCGTGCCCTGGGACGCCATAAAAATTATTCATTTGTTGGTAAGAAAAGCCCACAAAGCCCGCATCGCCAATATAAGAAATACCCGCAACGACGTTGTCAGTATCCACTGCTGAGCCTTCAACAATGCCTGCCATTGCATCTTCTTCAGGATCCAAAGAGGCAAATCCAGGTACTTCAATATCATCCGTTTCTCGACTAAAGGCATCTAAATGGAACGCCCAGTTACCCGCACCAGTGGTTAAGTCAATCTTGCCAAACTTTTCCTCGTTGACGGTGGCGTAGCGAACTTCTGCTTCACCTTCAATGCCTACAGGCACGTAGTTGGGGATCCGATTATCCACAACATTCACCACCCCGCCGATAGCGCCACTGCCATACTGTAAAGTGGCTGGACCACGTAAAACCTCTACTTGAGTCGCAGAGCTGGCATCGGAGGCTACTGCGTGGTCAGGGCCAATGCGTGAAACATCAGAAACATCTAAACCATTTTGCACAATTTTAACGCGCGGGCCATCGTTGCCGCGGATCACTGGGCTTGCAGCAACTCCCGCATAATAAGTGCTATGCACCCCTGGGGTGAATTTCAAGGTTTCACCTAATGTCGCAGCCTGGCGTTTGCGTAAGGTTTTTTCACCTAACACCGTGACCGGAGTGATGGATTCTAATACAGAAGTTTCCAGCAAGTTCGCAGTCACCAAGACGTTCTCGAATACCACTGGCTTTAGGGTAAAATCGACGGTGGTGTCGGCATCAATGTAGCCCAAATCATTGTCGCCGTGCACGTGGTTCGGGGAATATACATGCAGATGTAAATGCGAACTCGACTCACGTTCAGTCAGATCAACACGGTACTTTCCGTTTGCATCAGTGAACACAACTCGACTGGTACCTTCAATTTTCACGGTTGCCCCCTCAACAGGCTTACCTTTTACATCTAAAATGGTACCTTGAACTACGGTTGCTAGAGCACTGGTTGAAACCGTCGCCCCCATGGCAGATGCGGTGAAAATCGCGAGTGTGGTCTTACTAAAGCGCATGAGTTCCTCTTTGGATGTTATAATGTATCATTTGTGATGTGATACTATAACAATTCCATCAAAATGCAACTGTTCAATCATCGAAGAAAACGATTATTGTCGAAGAAATTAGTGGTTTTATCGCTTATTCGGGTTGCTGGATCTAACCGCTACGCCCGGCTGGCGGGAAACGCGATGACTTCATCGATATGCTTAGCATCCAATGCCAGCATCAACAATCGATCAAGTCCTAGTGCCACTCCAGCACAATCAGGCAATCCTGCCGCAATGGCCGCTAACAAGTGTTCATCGAGGGGCATTTCGGGTTGTCCAACCAATGTGCGTTGATGATTATCCAGCTCGAAGCGTTGGCGCTGCTCATTTGCATCACTCAATTCGTAAAACCCATTGGCCAATTCTACACCGTGATAATACACTTCAAAGCGGTCAGCGATGCGTGGGTCAACTGAATTTACTCGCGCTAAAGCAGATTGTGACGCAGGAAAGCCTACCACCATCGCGGGCGCTTGTTGACCAAGATTTGGTTCCACGCAATGACTAAATACCAAATGTAAAAGGTCATCATAGCTCAGGGTATCAGCACCATTTGCAAGAATACCTTGCTGATTGACCCAAGCACGCAATACATCGATATCACGTGCCAACGGATCAATCCCGACGTTGTCAATGAAAGTCTGTTGATACGTAACGGTAGTTGCGGGTTCACAACCTAACACGGCCTGCAATAGCTCAGATACTTCGTGCATCAACTGGAAGTGATTAAAGTTCACTCGATACCATTCCAGCATGGTAAATTCAGGATTGTGCCAGCGCCCGCTTTCTTCTTGACGAAAGGTTTTACAGATCTGGTAAATACTGCCGCTGCCTGCCGCCAATAAGCGCTTCATCGCAAACTCTGGTGAGGTATGCAAAAATCCGCGTTGACAAGCAATAGACTGAATATGTGGGTCGGTGTTGGCAAATTGGCTGAGAATGGGTGTTTCAACTTCCAATACGCCACGCTCAGCAAAAAAAGAACGGATCGCGGCATAAAGTTTCGCGCGTTGATGCAATGCATCAATAGTGGTCGTGGGCCGCCACTGCGAAATTGAAGATTTAGTCATGCCAGCAAATTAGGTTAGAGAAAGTCGCGCCCGGATATGAACAACCGAGCGCCAGTAGACTATTTTTGCGCGCGCGACGCGTATTCACCGCTACGCGTGTCAACTTTAATAACTTCGCCGGTTTGCACAAATAAAGGTACACGTACAACAGCACCTGTACTTAAGGTTGCTGGCTTACCACCGGTTCCTGCGGTGTCGCCTTTTAGACCGGGATCAGTTTCAACAATTTCAAGCTCAACAAAGTTAGGTGGTGTAACTGAAATTGGGCTGCCATTCCACAACGTGATTGTACAAACGTCGTTTTCAACCAACCATTTAACGTTCTCACCAACTGCCTTCGCATCAGCAGCGATCTGCTCAAAAGTTTCATTATTCATGAAATGGTAGAATTCACCATCAGTGTAAAGATAGGCGAGTTCAGTATCCAATACATCTGCGCCTTCAACAGATTCACCTGAGCGGAAGGTTTTCTCCAATACTTTGCCAGAAATCAATTTGCG
Source organism: Alteromonas sp. DYW1 (assembly GCF_059752595.1). Lineage (NCBI taxonomy): Bacteria > Pseudomonadati > Pseudomonadota > Gammaproteobacteria > Alteromonadales > Alteromonadaceae > Alteromonas > Alteromonas sp. DYW1. The sequence continues at coordinate 3,146,948 of NZ_CM186038.1, forward strand.
GATCCTGACGCGATTAAAAGCCTGGCCTTTACCGGGCTTTACATATTCGTTTTCAAGAATGTTACAAGGTTCGCCGTCGAGCATAATTTTTAAGCCCGCTTTGAATTCGTTAGTGCTAAAATTCGCCATGATGTTTTTAACCGTTAGTAATGGGCAATAGAATTGGCGCAGATAATACCTAAAAAACTGGTTTCTGTAGAGTCTAACTGGCAAAAAGAATTAGCTTTTGCATTTACCGATCCGGAAAAACTGCTGCGCTACCTGGATCTAGACCCACAGCGCTATCAAGCGGATATCGCTGCACGGCGTTTATTCCCGATGCGAGTCCCGCGCCATTTTGCCGCGTTGATGCGCGCTGGCGATCCCTCAGACCCTTTGTTACTACAGGTATTACCGCTGCAACAAGAGTTTCAGGTAAAGCCTGACTATAGTCATGACCCATTGCATGAACAGGCCAATACGACGCCGGGTTTGTTGCATAAATACCGCTCACGTGTCTTGCTAATCGTGCGCGGAGGCTGTGCGGTTAACTGTCGGTATTGCTTCCGACGCCACTTTCCCTATGGCGATAACTCACCGAGTCGTGCTGATTGGCAAATGATCATAGCTAAAATCGCGGCCGATCCGGCAATTAATGAAGTTATCTTATCCGGAGGCGATCCACTAATGGCTAAAGATCACCACTTAGCGGATTTAGCCCAGCAGATCAGCGCCATTCCACACATTAAGCGCTTGCGCATTCATACCCGCTTGCCCGTGGTGCTGCCGGAACGCATCGATGATCGTTTTCTTGAGTGGTTTAGCACTTTGCCAATGCAACGTCTGCTGGTGCTGCATATTAATCACCCCAACGAAGTTTCAGCGCAGTTGCAGCAGCGCCTCGAACCGCTTGCCGAAGCTGGCGTAACCCTGCTTAATCAAGCGGTGCTACTTAAAGGTATCAATGATTCAGCAGAAACTCTGGCGGCATTGAGTGAGCAAGTCTTTGCTGCACGCATTCTGCCTTATTATTTGCATATGATGGACAAAGTACAGGGCGCAGCTCATTTTGATGTTGATGCAACAGTAGCAAAGCGCATCATGCACGAACTCAGCGCACGTTTACCCGGCTTTTTAGTACCCAAGTTAGTGCGTGAAATTGGTGGTGAAACCTCAAAAAGTCTCATTGATCTTGGCATGGCCGACGCATAAGCAGGCATAAAAAAACTGGCCATTCGGCCAGTTTTTGGGCGATATCCCCGACTTAGGCAAACGTATCAACGTTGCGCCCGATCGCCGGATTTGCGGATGTCGCGGTTGGTACGTCAGCGGCTGATTCCAGCAGCTGAAGCGACGCCTGACCTTCTTGCTCTTGTTGGCTTTTAGCCAACTTAAGCGACGCAAGCTCTAGCGAAGCACCGGACGTTCCAGAGGTTTGTGCACCTTGTAGATCCATACCAATTTCCTGTTTGCTTGTAGCAGTAGTTAAAAGTAGGCACAATTGCCCACTTCTAACGGTATCGACCGAAATAGTTATAACTTTAGGTTTTTTTTATGCAATCGCTTCATCAACAATTAAATGACAACCTGCAACTTATCTATCGCAAAGCCGTAGACGCGGATGCAGCGATTGATAGCTTGCAACAACAAGGCAAGGGCAAATTTACCCATATATTTGCTGCAGATGCAGGCTTTGAAACACAAGCTAAGCGTTTTACGCCCTATGTGCTGGAACTGACCAAACGCGTTGAGGCATTAAAGACTGTGGATGAATCCGACTTGGGTCGTTCGTTACCCACAGTGGTAAAGCAAATGGAACTGATGTTTAGCACATTGGCAGAATTTAAAGCCACTCTGAAAGGAGAATAAGCTGGGGCTGGGGTAACTGAGCAATGAAGTCGTCGGCAGTATTAAAGTTGGATTAGCCAGTCAACAAACTGTCTTGTTTCTTGCAGATTATTGAAGTCAACGAGTTTTAAACGCTCGGAATCAGTAAACGCCACTTGGTGTTTGTTTACCGAGATCGCGTAAACGGGTGGGCGGGCCTCAACTGCGGCACTATTTTGAGTATGTAGCATAATGTTTTTCTTATTTGTTTCCGTGAGCAATAACGTAGTTCAGCAAATTGACCTTGCGGTAAGATAGTGTTGCGCGCAACGTTACGCGAAAAGAGATTATGGATAGTTAGATTAGAAAAGGGTCTGCGCTGCAAATTACGATTGAGCAAGACCCTCGGATTAACGCTTAGAGAGCAACTACATTAGTCGCCTGCGGTCCTTTTTGACCTTGTTCGACTGAAAACTGTACTTGCTGACCTTCGGCCAAAGTTTTGTAGCCTTCTGATGCAATTGAACGGAAATGAACAAACACATCCTTGCTGCCATCAGCAGGACTCAAAAAACCAAATCCTTTATCTTCGTTAAACCATTTGACCACACCAGTGATTGAATTAGACATATTAAAAACCTTTTATTAATTTGAAAATCCGATGAAATTCATCGTGTTAGTGTTAGGTAATACAAAGACATTAGCCAATAGTGCAAATGGAGACACACGTTCGACTTGAAATTAATAAAAGTAGAAAGAGAGACAAAGTGCAGTAATAGATAAGGAAATAATTCCTAACGCCAGCGCACCTTACGCGATACTTAGCTGAATGTATAGCTATTTCTAATTATATTCTGCGAAAAAGCACTAGCCCAACGATAGAATAACAGTGATTTTGGCCGCTGATTGGCCTAAAAGATACATTCACAGCGTATAACCATAAAACCATTTAACGTTAAAAAGCATGCTTGCAATACGCCGTTTTCGCTCAAGCTCCTCCTTCTGGGTCGGCGCTTTATTCAGCTCGTTCGTCGTGTTGGGTATCGGATTGGTTATGTATGTTGTGATCAAGACGCACGACACAACACTGGTGGCCGAATCCAAACTCGCGGTAGAAACCGAACTGAAGCGAATGTCGCAACTGGTAGCCAGTCGCGATAACACGTTTACTTTTTCTGACTTAACCAGTGTATTTAACCAAACTGAGCCTCGCTTTTATTATGCGTTACGCGATGCCCAAATGAACATAACATCTGCAACATTCCCTGCAAACTCACTATCGCTAGACAGCGCTGCATATTCAACGGGGCAAGTTATTACCGATAGAAATGCGGCATGGGTCAGCGGCTCGTTGCAACTCCCCTCGGGTGAAACCCTAATTGTTGGTCGCACTATTTCGCCGCTGCTGGAGATACAATATGCTAGTCGGTTGTTCGCTACTTTCTTAATCATTATATTTATTTTGATTGCGTTGATTAGTTTGTTGGTAGCGTACTATGTTGTCAGCCGTATCAATGCGATAGCCGCGACAGCAGATAAGATCATTGATACCGGCAACCTATCTGAGCGTCTACCTATCGATAGTTCTTGGGATGACTTGAGTAGGCTATCAATCGCACTAAACCGCATGCTCGCAGAGTTAGAAAAACAAGTACACGCAATAAAAACCGTATCAGATAATATTGCGCATGATCTGCGTACCCCGCTGACCCGTATGCGCGCTCAAATTGAGCGGGTAGAAGAGCCACTAGTCCGCGAACAACTGATGCATGATGCAGACGTATTGCTCGGTATGTTCAATGGCTTACTGCGCATCGCAGAAGTAGAATACACCAAGGTAAAAAGCGCGTTTGCGCGACAAAACCTTACCACCATTGTTGCCGATGTGATTGAACTCTACGGTCCACTACTGGAAGAAAAAAACCAGCAAGTGGTCATTGAATTGGCAGAGCTGGAGGCTATTTTCGATCGCGACTTAATCTTTCAGGCGATTGCCAATGTGCTGGATAATGCCTATAAGTTTGCGCCCGATGGTGGCACAGTGGCCATCCGTTTATTTAGTGATGGCACTAGTTGCTGTGTGCAAATATGTGATTCTGGCCCCGGCATTCCAACTGACCAATATGAGAAAATCACCCAACGCTTCTACCGGATGGAGAAGAGTCGGACGACAGCTGGCTTCGGACTGGGTATGGCGTTAGTACAAGCGATATTGAATATCCACAATGGTGCACTCACCTTTCAGGTTTCCGAACAATACGGCGGCTTATGCTGCACATTGAGTTGGCCTGCGCAAACTTAATCTTGTAGCTCAGCAAGCGCTTGAAAAATCGGTAACTTCGCAATGCGCTCACTAATCAAGTCAACTTGCTGTTGATAGGCCAAACTTTCAACACTGGTATATTGCTGTGTGAACGCAGGTTTATCCAAGCCTTCCGGTAAATCGCCAATGGCTGGGAAAAAGTCACTTTCGCTGATCCCATTCGCAACCAACTGCTGAAAGGCTTCAGCGCGCAGGGGATCAATTGCGGCGGCGGCGAATTCAACACCGGCCATGTCCGCAGCCAAATCAACGAAACTGTAACCGCTGCCACCTAGGACTCGATCCATCAATTCCTTAAACTCGCCGATCGCATGTGTAATACCCTGCTCAGACAAAAGCTTGATCCCTGCAGAAAGAATAAAATGCTGAGTAAGATCCTGCCGTTGCGCCAGTAATATCGGATGGGGAGGGCGTACCGCTTTATCCGGATCGACCTGCACTTGGCCAACCAGATTACCAAATCGGTGATGCCCAGCAAAAACGGCTAGTGCCAACAATGCGGCTTCATTCTCTTGTGCTGCAGAACGTTGTGGCGCATGCAAAGTGTGGCCAATAACAGCCTGAATATAGGGCGCAAGTGAGGGCGTAAGGTCGTGATAGATCGTTTGATTATTCACCGAGTAGCGCGCTAGGAAACGCAAGTAATAGGCGGTGCGCTCGCTTAACCATTCATCCTGATCAACATTTAAACCATTTTGCAGATTGGTAAGTTCACGTAACAAGCCAGCAAGTGGCGCCAGTTCAACGACGACAGAATCAGCCGTCATCTCGATGCGTCTGATTTGTTGAACGGCATAGGTTGCAATATCGCTCCCCGTCCAATAGTCAACCACACTGGTCACCAAACCTATCGCCCAGTCACCCGGCATGGTCAGACTGCCTACGCTTGCTTGTTGCAGTTGTAAACCAACCCCCGGTAGTACGCGCAACTGAAGATTAGCGAAGCGCTGCCATCCGAGCAGCGAAAAGCGCACACTCAAGCGTAACTCTGTGTGCGCCTCAGTGACGTGCACAGCACCCACAATCTGTGGCTTCGCACGTTCAATAAAGGCCATTAAACTGTCAGCTTGAGCTTGGGATATGGGGATTGTATGTGCACGGCTACGCTCACTCACACTCAGCTGTAATTGCTGCAGCAAAGCGCTCACGGATTCAGCTTCATCCAGGCCCTGCAGGCCTGATTCTGCAACGAGCGGTTTACTGTCAGTCAGCAAAAATAGCGTTGTTCCCGCTAGGCACAGAAGAATACAAAGTGTGCCTAAGAGCGTATAAAACCATTTGCGCATAAGGGTGATTAAATAACTTCAGCCAAGTTACCTTTTGATTCTAACCATTGCCGACGGTCGGGCGAACGTTTCTTGGCTAACAGCATGTCCATTAACTCCATCATGCCAGCATCGTCATCAATGGTTAGCTGCACCAGTCGGCGCGTATTGGGATCCATGGTTGTTTCACGTAATTGTATCGGGTTCATTTCACCCAGACCTTTAAAACGCTGAACATTCACTTTGCCACGTTTGTTTTCAGCCTCAATGCGATCTAACACCCCTTGCTTTTCACCCTCATCAAGGGCGTAGTACACATCTTTACCCACGTCGATACGGAATAATGGCGGCATGGCAACATAGACATGTCCCTCGTCAACCAACTTACGGAAGTGCTGAACAAACAAGGCGCACAGAAGAGTGGCAATATGCAATCCATCGGAGTCAGCATCTGCCAGGATACAGACCTTGCCGTAACGTAACCCCGTTAAATCGTCGCTGTCAGGGTCAATTCCCAGGGCCACCGAAATGTCATGAATTTCTTGCGATGCAAGTACTTGTGAGGAATCCACTTCCCAACTATTAAGGATTTTTCCGCGCAACGGCATGATGGCTTGGAATTCACGATCGCGGGCTTGTTTGGCTGAGCCCCCTGCTGAATCACCCTCCACTAAAAACAACTCGGAGCGGGTAATATCTTGTGAGGAACAGTCGGTTAATTTGCCGGGTAGTGCTGGCCCTTGGGTCACTTTCTTGCGCGCGACTTTCTTGGTTTGGCGCAAGCGTCGCTGGGCATTACTGATACACATTTCTGCCAGTAACTCAGCTATGCTGGTGTGTTGATTCAACCATAAGCTGAAGGCGTCTTTTACTACGCCGGAAACAAAAGCAGCGGCTTGGCGTGACGACAAGCGTTCTTTAGTTTGCCCTGCAAACTGCGGATCCTGCATTTTGGTTGACAGAATATAGCTACACCGGTCCCATATATCTTCAGGTGTCAACTTAACGCCGCGCGGCATTAAATTGCGAAACTCACAGAACTCTCGCATCGATTCCAATAGCCCCTGACGTAACCCATTTACATGGGTTCCGCCCTGTGCCGTGGGGATCAAGTTAACGTAACTCTCAGTAACCATATCGCCACCTTCCGGTAGCCACATGACCGCCCAATCGGCTTGTTCGGTATTACCCGCAAAAGTACCCACGAATGGCGCATCTTCGGGTAAGGTCACAGTGTCAGATAGCGCATCCATCAAATAATCTTGTAAGCCATCTTCGTAATACCATTCAAGTGACTCGCCATTGATTTTATCATCGAAGCGGATTTTTAATCCCGGACACAGTACCGCTTTGGCACGCAGCACGTGTTTTAATTTTGAGACTGAAAATTTAGCACTATCGAAATATTGTGGGTCCGGCCAGAAATGCACGCGCGTGCCGGTATTGCGACGCCCACAGCTATCAATCACAGCTAAATCTTCGATCTTATCGCCATTCGCAAAGGCTATTTGATACACCTGGCTATCCCGTCGAATGGTGACTTCAACGCGCGTGGATAGGGCATTAACAACCGATATACCGACACCGTGCAAACCGCCTGAAAAGGCATAATTTTTGTTGGAAAACTTACCGCCCGCATGTAATTTCGTCATGATCAGCTCAACCCCAGAGATCCCTTCTTCTGGGTGAATATCAACGGGCATACCACGACCATCATCTATGACTTCCAACGAGTGATCCGGATGTAAGATCACCTTGATACTTGTGGCAAATCCAGCCAGCGCTTCGTCAACGCTGTTGTCAATAACCTCTTGGCTGAGGTGGTTGGGACGCGTTGTATCGGTATACATCCCAGGGCGACGTTTGACCGGTTCAAGGCCATTTAAGACCTCGATGGCATCGGCATTATATTGATTTGACATAGTGCAAGTAGTCTCGGCGCTAAATGTTATTAATAGGCATCTTCATCGCCCGCGTTGCGGAGCGATTGAGGCGCGCGGTTAAGCAAGCTTGATGGTATCAAGTGCCCTTGCTTTGGGCAATTCCCTAATCAGTTTTGTCAGCGAGTAAAAACTCACAGATTGCCGGTAAATGTGCAGCATAGTTCACAAAGCTGTGATCACCGCCAGGTTCAATAACCAAATCAGCGCCAACGTAGCGCTTCTGTGCGAGACGATAATCCAGTGTCTCATCGCCAGTCTGCAACAGCACTTTGTATGCCACCGGACTCGCTATCGAAAGCGGTTCCATTTGCCGCAGTTGTTCAGTATGCGCTTGAGTTACTGTAAAAGCCTCACCGGTGTAGGGATTTACATGTTCGCCTAAGTAATCCAGCATTAAATTATACGGCGCTACCGCCGGATTAATTAAAACCGCTTTACCGCCGAACTGTTCAATGAGCCAGTTAGATAAAAATCCCCCCATTGAACTGCCAATCAAACGCAATGTCTCGCCAGAGGCCAGCAATGGACGCACGATCTGCAGCAACAGTCCAGGCACCTGATCAATGGTATTTGGGATCTGCGGTATGATCAATTTGACGCTAGGATAATGTTGTTCGACATAGCGCCGCGTTTCCAGCGCTTTTTGTGAATCGGGAGAGCTTAAAAATCCATGTAAATAAACTAATGTTGTCACTGCAGAACCTTAATCAAGAAACCTTAGGCTATTTAACCACTGACGCCGACAAAAAGTGAAGCGAATGCTTATATTGACCATTGTCATAAAGGTCGATTACACGCATACCGGGTGGCTCATCAGCGACACTAAACTCGACCGTGTTACCCCATTGCCAGCAGGTACTAGGACAGGCTAACACTGCAACATGCCCCAGGTTAATCTCGCGGGCAGTGTGTACATGACCATGTAATATCAGTTTTAAGTTAGGTTGTTCCAGCAGCGGTGCCAATACCGCAGGATTCAGCAATGCATGCTTATCCATCCAGACATTCGCGTTTTGGATCGGATGATGGAGTGCGACGATATGTTTTTGTGCTGGCGCTTGCTGTAAGCGCATAACTAGCTGTTCTACGTCAGATCCAGCAATCTCGCCCCGCGTGCCAATAAACCGCGTTGGCAGAAGGTGTAAGCGCCACATCTGCTGGTGAACTGCACACTCAGTCAACAAATGCGTTGCCGCAAACGTCTGTTGCCAGAGACTGATATCATCATGGTTGCCGGCTAAGCTAAACAACGGTATCGAAGCACAATGACGCCGCCATAAGGATAAAAAATGTTGATAACTTGCCGCACTCTCATCACCGGAAATATCGCCGCTCAACAAGACATAATCTGGCTTTAGGCTGCACGCTTGGGTCAGTACTTGGCGTAACGTCTGATACGGCTTTATCCCGTGGTAACCCACTTTTTCGGGATCAGCAAATAAATGACAGTCACTAATTTGGATAAGTCGACAGGTATCAGACACTGGTGGATGACGCACTGTTATGTTGTAAACAGAACACCAGCCACTCAGCCAAAAAACAATTCACCATGTGTTTCTCATTTTTCTGGTGCATACGCGTATTCGGATACGGATAGGATGCTGCCAACGCACTGACGCGTTGTGCTTGCACCACTTCGGCAACTTGTGCGTCATGATACAGTCGAACCTGCATGCTAGGTTGCATGTACTCTGGCAGCTGGCTGTTGTGCTGACTGATTTCAAGCGTGCTGGTATAGGGTGCGGAGTCGATGATGTGGATGCTATAAAACAACCCCTTCCCGGCGGTAAAGCGATACTCTAACGAGTGGGTATCGACGTCTGGCAGCAAACGCATCAGACGCGCATAGTTCGCCTCCCCTAAAGCCAGAATAGAGGGTAAATGAGGAACATATTTACGTTTATTCACCTGCACTTTGTTGCCACTGCTCCAACAATTCAGTTTTGTTTAACAAAAACCATTGTAACGCAATAATCGCGGCTGCGTTGTCGATGCGCCCACTTTTGAGCCAAGCTATCGCTTCCTGCTCAGGCACTCGGTGGACTAATATATCCTCAGATTCATGATCCAGACCGTGCACCCCTTGCGCTTGTGTTGCATCAACTTGCGCCATATAAATATCCAGGCGTTCTGTCGTACCGCCGGGGCTAGCGAGATAACTCAAAGCTTTAGTTAGATGAATGAGACTGATCCCGGCTTCTTCCATCGCCTCGCGGTGACAAACCGACTCCGGCGTTTCGCCAGCATCAATGATCCCGGCAATTACCTCAATCAACCAGGGCGCATCGCTGGTTTCCAATGCACCGATACGGACTTGTTCAATTAATACGAACTCTTCGTGCACTGGATCGTAGGGTAAAACCGCAACGGCGTGCCCCCGCTCAAATATCTCGCGCGTAACCGTCTCACTCCAGCCACCATTATACAAACGATGTTGGAACTGATACTGAACCATCTTAAAGTAACCATTGTACAAAGGGCTCAAAGTTAAGTTTCGAATATCCTTTGCGGTAAATTGTTGAACTTTCGCCATAAACTCATTTATTGGTTGATTAGTCTTAATCGCCGCGCAGAGCGATTACATTCTGTTACACTTGATCGCAAAGTGTTACGACTATTTATTATTGATTGTTGCTTGAATTACGTAGACTGGTAAGCATATACCAGAACTGAACATTACACTAAGGCGCACACATGAAAAAAACCTTACTTTCGCTGTTAATCGGCATGAGCGTGACCAGTAGCGCTTGGGCGGACGACTTATTGCAAGTCTACCAACAGGCTATTGCCAATGACCCTGTGGTTAATCGAGCCAAAGCCGAACGTGATGCCGCATTTGAAGGTATCAGCATCAGTCGAGCCAGCTTGTTACCACAAATTTCTGCCAATATTGGCTACACCATGAGTACGCGCGATAACACCGACCCTATTACGGTTGACGACGATGGTGATCCGGACACTGAAGAAGTGTTCGCCGGTTTCGCGGTATTTGAAAATGAAACCGAAACCCTAAGTATGGGTGCAAGCTTAACGATGTCGTTATACGATCATGCGAATTGGTTGGGACTGGATCGCGCAGAATTGGTGGCTCAGCAAAGTGAAGCGAGTTACTCGGCTGAGCTACAGCGTTTGATTACGCGCACAGTTTCAGCTTATCTGGCCGTACTACGCGCCAAAGATAATGTAGAGTTTGTTAAAGCGGAAAAACGTGCCATCGAGCGCCAGCTTGAGCAAACCAGGCAACGGTTTGAAGTTGGATTGACCGCAATTACCGATGTGCATGAAGCGCAAGCAAATTACGACAACACGATTGCACAAGAAATCCGGGCGGAAAACCAGCTCGAATTGCGCTTGGAAGAATTGCGCGAAATCACCGGAAAGTACCACGACCAACTCTACGTGCTGAATACCGAGAAGTTTAGTGCGCCGCGCCCGGCTCCAGAATCAGCCGGCGAATGGGTTGAAATTGCAGAAGAGAAAAACCTTGATCTATTAGTGCAACGTTTTGCTAAAGACATCGCCAAGGAAGATATCGATATCGCAACCTCTGGTCACTATCCAAGATTGTCACTGAATGCAGATTATGGTCGTACCGATACCACAGTCGTTGCCAGCGGCGGTGATATTGATGTTCCTGCACTAAATAACCAGTCGATCGGCATTCGTTTAGACGTGCCAATCTACCAAGGAGGCTCGGTCAGTGCGCGCACTGATCAGGCGCGTTTTCGCTATGTTTCTGCCTCCGAAAACCTTGAATTAACGTACCGCCAAACTGTCCGCTCCATCCGCAGTTCTTATAATGATGTAATTGCTGCGATCAGCACTATCAATGCGCTTGAGCAGGCAGTCGTTTCCGCCCAAAGTGCATTGGAAGCAACTGAAGCGGGCTTTGATGTGGGCACCCGGACGATCGTGGACGTGTTGAACAGTACCCGAAATCTTTTCGATGCACGCCGCAATTTAGCCGGCGCACGGTATGATTTTATTCAATCTATCGTCAGTCTGAAGCAGGCTGCTGGCAATTTAACCCGTGCAGATATTGAAAGCATTAACCAAGCGCTAATGCCGTCTGCGTAAGGGATGCACAAAAAGGTACGCTGATTGGCCTTCGTTCAAACAAAAAAACCTCGACGCTGTCGAGGTTTTTTTTGAATTAAATAAGGTTGCTTATCGCGTTTCGTCTAATCGGGCTAGTAAATCACGTAATTGCTCACGCAGGTTCTCAGCCTCCATTCGCGACGCCGAGAAATTTAATAGCGAGTCAGACACTTCTTTTAACTTGTGCTGTAACGATTCGGAATCAGGTTTCACTGAAGACACTGGCTTTTCCATGCAAATAAACCTCCCTGTCGATTAATGACTGTCTGTGCGGCATTCACCGCACGGCCTAATTATAGGCTAATTTGTATCACTATCCACCCGTTTCGCCGATTTCTCATGCACCAGATCGCTAACCATGCCCTTTAGCTCTTGGATTTCGCGCTGCAAGTCAGCAATACTCGGCTCTTTGTTGTTCTTGGCAGCTTCAGCCCTATGCTCTTCTTCCATCACATTGACCACAATACCAATCACCATATTCAAAAACGCAAATGCCGTGAAAAAGATAAACGTCATATAGAAGATCCAACTCATCGGATAGACTTCCATAGTTTCATACTGCACGTCAGTCCAGTCTTCGAAGGTCATTACCCGGAACAGGGTCAGCATCGAGATCGCGATGTTACCCCACAGAAACGGGTTAATGTCCTTAAAGAGGAAACTACCAATTGCTGCATAGATGTAAAAGATAATGAAGAGTAACAAAACGACGTAACCCAACTGCGGGAGCGCCTTTAACAGAGAGTTAATGAGTAAGCGCAGTTCTGGAATGATAGAAATCATCCGCAGCACCCTAAATACACGGACTAAGCGCGCTAATAACGCCATTTCAGTGTCTTGTACGGGGATAAGACTGATCACCACGACCAGCGTATCAAAGACATTCCAACCCGACTTGAAAAAATCTCGCTTATTCGGCTCGGCAATAAACCGTATAGAAATTTCAAACAGAAAAAACAGCGTGATAAAAACATCCAGCCCGGTCAATAAGGAATAGGCAAAATCGGGCAAATCATAGGTTTTCGCCCCGATTTCCAATGCCGATATAATAATAACCGCAACCACAAAGAGCTCAAAAGCGCGGTTACTTTTGAGCTGAAAAAGGCTTTCTTGGATCCGTTGGTACATGGTTTATCAATTGTCTAGAGTCACTCCGCGATACAATGGAGCCACTGCAGACAAAATCAAGCTTTATTTAGCAATCTGAACACCATATTGCTCAGCTAAGCGCGCTAGCGTTTGCTTGGAAGTGGGTAATTCCATCGTGCGTTGGTTGAGACGCCGCTCGGCTAACACTGAATTCCCAGCAATTAAAAGCGTCTCGATATAATTCAAAAATATTTCTTCATTGCGCATTTGTGAATTAATGATCCGATCATATTCGCTCAATGCCTCATCCAGCTTACCTTGGGCACGATAAACCTGAGCCAAGGTATCAGCCACTGCGGGGTTGTCAGGCGCAAGTTCAACGGCGCGTTCGGCATAAGTTAATGCTGAATCCAGATCGCTTTCTTGTAACAATAAATAGGCGAGATTATTCAACGCGACAAAATTTCTATCGTCCGCTTCTATTAATGCGGCGTATTCTTTGATTGCGGCGCTACTGTCCTGCTGAATTTTACGCTCAGCCAACAACATTCGTGCCCGCAGATCATCTGGGTTGTCCTGAGCATGGGTTAGCAGTAACTCATAACCTGCTTGCGCATTACCGGCCCCTTCCAAAGCTGCGAGTAAATTTAACAGATTTTTCAGGCTATTATTCGCAGCGTAAGCTACTCTTGCCGGTGCGACTGCATCGGCAAAGCGCTGCTCAGCGATTAAATTTCTTGCTTTTACCCCTTGCGCAAAAGGTGTGCTCGCGACGTCCTCTGGCAACGCCAAAAGTTCAGCCCGCGAACCGGCAATATCAGGCTTAAGATTTAAAAAATGTGCGCGTAGAAGCCTAACCTGCGGATCTTGGCGTTTTTCAAGAAACTGCTTAGTGATGGCTAGGGCTTTGTCGGTCCCTCCTGACATATCCAGCATTAACAGCATGCCCAGTGCTGCATTTTTGTCGTATGGAAATAAGGAGATCCATTGATCAAAATGCTGTTCGGCGTCAGTAAATTGCCCCAACTGAACTAAAGTTTGGCCTTTCAGCTGCCAATAATCACGTGGTGTTGTCGGCCCTGGCGTTACACGTGATAGGGATGCCAAGGCAGCATCCAGCTGCCCGTCCGTGGCCTGCATACGAGCGAGCAAAACACGCAATGCGACATCGTTCGGCTTAGCTTGCAATTGCGCATTAACCAACGCTTGCGCATTTTCTGTATTCCCTTGTTGGCGCTCAAGTAAGTACAGCAAGGCCAGTGCATTAGTATCATCGGGAGACTGTTGTAAGACTTTCTTTGTGCCGGCAATGCCACCGCTGATATCACCCTGCTGAGCAATAAAACGGGCATGTGCTAACACGACTGTTCGGTCATTTGGAGCAAGCTTGAGTGCTTGCTGATATTCGGCTAGCGCCGCTGCACTGTCGTCATTTCTGCGCGCGATTTCTGCCGCAAGTAAATATGCTTGTGGTTCATCTGGCGTGGTAGCTTTCCAGCTCTCGGCTAAAGCTGCCGCCTTATCCAATTGACCCGTCGCCAAATACGCAGTCGCAAGGGTTGACTGCGCTGTGACTGACTCAGGCGCTTGCTCGACGGCTTGCTCCAAATTGATAATACCTTCGACCTGATTAAGCGATAATTGCAAAATGCCAGTGCGCAACAAATCTTCAGTACCGTCACCCAACTGTTGTGTGCGCTGCAGCATCGTTTTGGCGTCTTCTACGTTACCGGCTCTTGCCAGTTCATAGCCAGCCCGCGAAAACAAACTTGCATCTTCACTGCTTTGCGTTTGCAAACGCTGTAGCGAGGCCGACGCATCATCAGTTAATCCCAATTGTAACTGACTAGCCGCCAGTAACTTTAATCCAGCATGATCATTGGGCAACTGTGGTGCTATGGTAGACAAATGTAAATTGGCGGACTCATAGTCTTTTAACTGGAATGCCGCATACCCAGCAACTAAACGCAGCACTGGATCATTCCGTCCTGCGTCAAGCGCTGTCTCTAAGAAGGCATAGGCGCGATCGAACTGTCCTTGCTCGCTTAAGATGATCCCTTTTAATTGATTTAGCATCGGGTTCTTTTCTGCCACATTAAGCAGATCGTCGACGTAAGGTTCTGCTTGCTCGGTTTTACCCAATTCGACCAACAAGGTTGCAAGCATAAATTTGGTATTTGAGTCTTCTGGGTAAGCGCTCAAGTATTCTGCATAGGTTGCTATCGCAGCATCGTTATCATTCGCTTGTAAATTCAAGCGCGCCAGTGTTAGCAACGCATCACGGTTTAACGGCGATTCAGCATAAGTGGTTTGCGCAATGGCTCTTGCCGCTGCTATGTCTTCACGTAAAACGGCATCAACAACCTGTACCAAGCCACGGTAGGTTGAACTGGTGTCGATTTTGAGTAGTTCGTCAGTCAATAGACGAGCTTCTTCAATATCGCCCAACTCCACAAGTGATTGCAGTTTAAAGAAACCCACCTCTACCTGCTCTGCGGGGGTTAATTCAGCCATCTGATGATCAACATCAGCCAACGCATTTACTGCACCTGTGCGTCGGTATGCTTGCGAAAGAAAGGGAATGACTTGCGCCGGTGGATGACCGTTATCTAATGCACGCTGCAACTCTTTTTCAGCGCTGGCAAAGTCACTTTGCGCTAAATAAAGTTTGCCCAGCTGTACGCGCGCGTCTGTGGCCTTGGGGTTGAGCTGGATCGCGTTTTTGAGTTCAACAATTGCGGCTTTGGTATTGTCTTGTTGGATATATTCTTGAGCCGCCGATATATGCTCTTCAGGCGTCTTCTTTGAGCAACCGGATAAACTTAAACTTACCGCAAACGCCAAACTGGTCAAGCTGATGGTAAGTGCTTTATTACGTTGCTGCATACAAAATCCTTGTTGAACTCATTTTTTCGTCTTGGTATGGCACCAAAAACTCAGTATTCATGGTATAGGTTGAGGTTATCGAATATACTACTACCTTTGCAACACGCAAGCGGTGATTGTTATTAAATCAAGAGTCCATCATGGTGGGCGTGACATGACTGCTTGGTTTATCCGCGCCCAAAATCAGGATCCACAATGACTCAATCTGTCGATATCAGCTTTCGCGACCTTAAGCTCCCCGAAACCTTATTACAAGCCTTAGAAAAAGTTGGCTATGAAAAGCCTTCGCCCATTCAGGCTGAAAGTATTCCTTTATTGCTGCAAGGGCATGATTTGCTCGGCCAAGCGCAAACCGGTACCGGTAAGACTGCAGCATTCGCATTACCCATGCTGGCCCAACTCGACGTTGATGCGGTGTTACCACAATTACTGGTACTTGCGCCAACTCGAGAATTAGCCATTCAGGTTGCTGAGGCCTTTCAAGTGTATGCCAGCTTTTCGAAAAAAATTCGGGTTTTACCCATCTATGGTGGGCAGTCATATGACAACCAAATTCGCCAATTAAAGCGTGGCGTGCAAGTAGTAGTGGGAACTCCTGGACGAGTCATCGATCACATCAATCGCGGCACCTTAAAGCTTGGTGAGTTACGTTTCTTAGTACTCGACGAAGCCGATGAAATGTTACGCATGGGCTTTATTGATGATGTTGAGCACATCTTAAGCCATGCGCCCAAAGAACGCCAAACAGCGCTGTTCTCGGCGACTATGCCAGAGCCAATCCGTAAAATCACCCAGCGTTACTTGATTGATCCAAAGCATGTCAAGATTGCGTCGAAAGTCACTACCGCAAGCACCATCAGGCAGCGTTTCTGTCAGGTCGCAGGGCACCACAAATTAGAAGCCCTCACGCGCATCATGGAAGTTGAAAGCTTTGACGCCATGATTATCTTCGTGCGCACTAAAACCGCTACGATGGAACTCGCAGAGAAACTTTCCGCGCGCGGATACGACGTAGAGCCACTTAATGGTGACATCCCGCAAAATGCCCGGGAGCGCACCGTAGAACGTTTGAAACAAGGTAAAATCGACATTCTTGTGGCCACTGACGTCGTTGCACGCGGTTTGGACGTTGAGCGTGTCAGCCACGTAATCAACTTTGATATCCCTTACGATTCTGAATCCTATGTTCACCGCATTGGTCGGACTGGTCGAGCTGGGCGTCAAGGAGATGCGATATTATTTATCAACTATCGTGAGAAGCGCCTATTAGCGTCAATTGAAAAAACCACTAAGCAACGCATTGAGCAGATGGATATTCCATCAATCAATGAGTTGAACCAGTCACGTTTGTCACGCTTTAAGCAAAGCATTGTAGAGGCATTACAAGACGACACGATTGAGCAGTACATGCCGATAATTGAGGCAATTCAAAGCGAAAACGAAGTAGCACCTGAGCAGTTGATGGCAGCGCTTGCTAAGCTGGCGCAAGGTGATGAACCGCTGTTGCTAAATGAATCTGACCGGCCTGACCTGCACAGTAAACCGAAACGTGATGATAGCCGCGGACAACGTCCAGAACGCGAGCGTGGTGAGCGTAAAGGTCGCGGAGAACCCCGCAAAACCGGGCGCACTAGCCAGCCAGATGCTGATAAACAACGTTTTCGTATTGAGTGTGGCCACGCGCACGGTGCTAAACCGGGTAACATCGTAGGCGCTATCGCAAATGAAGCCAATATCAGTAGTAAACACATCGGCGCCATTGAAATTTACGACACTTTTAGCACCGTTGACTTGCCCAAAGGCATGCCGCCGGAAACCCGCGAGGTCCTGAAAAACACCCGAGTTGCGGGTCAGCGTCTGAATATTCGCGAATGGTCAGATCAACCGCCACATAAAGGTGGGAAAGGAAAATCGGAGCGCGGCGGTCAAGATAAGCGACGTAAACCTAAAATTGACTAGAGCATGCGCTATTTTCCACTGTTCATTGATACCCAACACAGCGATGTGTTAATTGTTGGGGGCGGCGAAGTTGCCGCCCGCAAACTAGAGTTACTGCTGAAGTCTGACGCCACTATCACCCTGGTCTCGCCGTGGTGTTGCGATACAGTTGAACGACTCGCAAAAAACCATGAAATCACCCTTATCCGCCGTAAATTTAGCGATGACGATATTGCCGATAAGCAACTCGTGTTCGTAGCCACTGACGACCCTGTGGTCAATCAGCACGTGCATGATCTGGCTGTCGCTCAAGGCAGATTGGTCAATGTGGTCGACAATACGCCGCTGTGTAAGTTTATTACGCCCTCCATTGTGGATCGCTCGCCGATTGTTATTGCAATGAGTTCAGGTGGAGTTGCGCCGGTATTATTACGCTATTTACGGCAAAAGCTGGAAAGTGTTATTCCACAAAATATCGCGGCTCTAGGGGCATTTTCCGAGCGTATGCGAGATTGGGTGAAGGCACGTACGCGATCGGTAACAGAACGCCGTTATCTCTGGGAAGATGTATTTGACGGAGATATTGCTGAAGACATTGTACAAGGTCGAGAAGCGAGTGCGGAGCGTAAACTAACCGCTTTGGTGGAGCAATATCAGCAGCAAAACCCAATCAAGGGGCAAGTCTATTTAGTTGGGGCAGGCCCTGGTGATCCCGATCTCCTTACCTTCAGAGCCCTGCGCCTAATGCAAAAAGCAGACATAGTGATTTATGACCGTTTGGTGTCTCCACAAATTTTGGAACTGGTGCGTAGAGATGCAGAAAAAATCTACGTGGGTAAAGAAAAAAGTCGGCATACATTACCACAAGACGACATTAATCAACTGTTAGTCAAACATGCATTAGCCGGTGAACGAGTCGTTCGCTTAAAAGGTGGAGACCCATTTATTTTTGGTCGCGGGGGTGAGGAAATCCAAGCATTACTGGCGCATGGCATTAGCTTTGAAGTCGTCCCGGGTATCACCGCCGCAACTGGCGCTTCTACCTATGCAGGGATCCCATTGACCCATCGCGACCATGCCCAGTCAGTGGTATTTGCTACTGGCCACTTAAAAGATGACAGTATCGATTTGAATTGGCCGGCACTGGCGCACAGCAATCAAACCATCGTTTTTTACATGGGGCTCACTGGACTGCCGATTATAGTCAAACAGCTCATTGCGCATGGTATGCCAGCAACAACCCCAATTGCCTTGGTCGAATCTGCTACATTGGCACAGCAACGGGTTGTGACGGGAACGTTGGAAACCATTGAAAATTCTGCAAATCAGGTTGACATTAAGCCACCAACCCTGATTATTGTAGGGGGTGTGGTTAGTCTACACCAACAACTCAATTGGTACCAAACATGCGAAAGTGCGGGCTCACAACCTTAGTCGTTACCACTATCAGTCTGTTGATAGCACCTTGGTGTGGCGCTAAGCAAACCAGCTTTAGTCGCTCGGCCCAGCCCAATGCGATCGAATATAGCTACGCATGGCTAGACGAAACCCGCACGCCCCATCAATTAACGTTTGCACTAGACACCGATGCTATCGCTACGCTACCAACCACACAACGCAGCTATCAGCCCGCCATTGCACAACGCCACGTTATTGTGTCGCTGTATCATCATGCGCGCACTTTTGACCCGCGTGAGGTTCGGATCGACATTAAACCGCAGGGTAAAACCATTGATATAATCGTGGCCAGCCGCTTTCCCGAGAAAATCGCTGAGTATCAGCGCGACATGCGCGAGCATGAAAAGGCCGCCTTTGCCGAATACCTTTATAAGAACTACTACGAGCAGTACCAAACACGGTTAAATGAAGACGCGATAAAGCCTGATCACATCCGCTATATTCAAGAAAGTACACGCGCATTGATCCCTCTTTCGCAAGCGTTATACGAGCAACTCGACCAACAAAGCGATGCACGTAATTACATTAACCTACTGCTCGGTTGGTTGCAGAGCATCCCGTATTCCACCTTAGATGACCGCATTGAAAGCAATGGTTCGGGGTTCTTACCGCCGATCACGCTGCTGAATCAAAATAAAGGCGATTGTGATAGTAAATCCGTGCTCGCCGCAGCGATTATTCGAGCCTTCTTACCGAACGTACCCATGCAATTAGTGTTGCTAAGAAATCATGCACTTTTGGCGATCAGTCTTACGCTAAAAAGCGGCGATGAAACCCTTATGATTGATGGCTTGCCATTTGTCCTGCTGGAGCCAACCGGTCCTTTACAACTGCCGCTTGGTCAGGTGGGCGATGAAACCCTGTTAGCTATCCAACAAGGTGGCTATACCACGCAAACCATTCCCGCACTTGCCCTTAATTAAAGTTAACCCTTAAACCGTGATGGTTAACTTTAATACTTAGACAAACGCAGTCATGTTGTGGATGCGATGGGTGCATTGGAAGGCGAAAAAGTGCCAATAACCGTCTGGTTGCGACCTTGATCCTTAGCTTTATATAAAAGTTTATCTGCCTCGTTATAAAGGTCGCTATCTCGGCTAAAGGTATTGGGTTTGACGCAAAGTGCGCCAATACTGACGGTGAGGCGGTCAGCGACTTTCGAGGCCGCATGGGGAATATTGAGATCTTCGATGGCCATGTGGATACGCTTGGCAATGGCCTCCAACGACGCTTGATCCACATCTGGCAAAATCAATGCAAACTCTTCACCGCCAACGCGCGCGGCTAAATCATCACTGCGCTGCGCGGTACGGTGCAACGCTTTAGCAACAGCGATTAGCGCATCATCACCTTGGCCATGACCATAGTGGTCGTTGTATTGCTTGAAATAATCGATGTCTAAAAGAATTAAGCCAAGGTTGCGCTGTTCAGCAATACTATCCACTTTCAACTCTGCTAAGCATTGATCAAATTTACGTCGATTTGCAATGCGCGTGAGGCCATCTGCATCGGCAAAAGCTTTGAGTAAGTCATTCTTGAGCTTCAACTCAATATGCATGGCAATTCGCGCCATCGCCAAGGGTAACTGGAAGGGTTTACGTACATAATCAACGGCCCCCAGTTGTAATCCTTTTAACTCGTCATCAGTAGAGCCTTCTCCAGTAACAAATATTACTGGAATGGACTTGGTTGATTCATGGCGCTTGAGGTAACGCAGTACCTCAAAGCCATCCATGTCAGGCATACGAATATCAAGCAGGATCAAATCAACAGGGCGATGAGTCAAGAAGTCAAGCGCCTGTTGACCCGAGCCCGCAATGTGCACCCAATACTTTTGCTGTAATGCGTGACTGAGGATTTCGGCATTGATTGGCTCATCGTCCACGATCAGCACTGACGCTTTGTGGCTCTCAAGTTTTTCCAACAACAGCTCGGTCATCAGTCGTTTATCCTCGGTTCCATTTCCACTGATTAGTCTCTACAACACGGATACGCCCGTTACAGTTCTTGTTCCGCAAACTCGGCCAATCGACTACGCACCACGCCATCTAGATTAATGGTTGCACTGCCAGAGAAGTTCTTAAACTTCTCAACAATGTACGTCAATCCCGAAGTCACCGCACTTAAATAATTACTGTCAATTTGCGCCAAGTTGCCACTACAAATCAGCTTAGTTCCTTCACCACAGCGCGTGATAATCGTTTTTAGTTGCGAAGCTGTCAGGTTTTGCGATTCATCCAGCAAGACAATAGCATTCTGCAAACTACGCCCTCGCATGAAATTGACCGATTTAAACTGGATATTTGCCTTTTCCATGATGTAACTCATGGAGCCTTTGGTGTTTTCATCGTTTTTATGCAGGACTTCGAGAGAATCGGTAATTGCCGCCAACCACGGTGCCATTTTCTCTTCTTCGGTGCCTGGTAAAAAACCAATGGATTCGGCAATTTCGGGCGTGCTGCGCGTCACTATAATCTTGTCATACATATTGCGTTCAACGGTCATTTCCAGTGCTGCGGCCAATGCTAACAAGGTTTTACCCGAACCCGCAGGGCCAGTCAGGATCACTAAGTCGATGTGAGGATCGAGCAAAGCGTGGAAGGCTAACGCCTGACCGATATTCTTCGGCGTTATCCCCCAGGCATGGCGGCCCATTAGGCGTTCATAACCCAAATCGAGCACATCCATCGTGTCTTCATCCATGGACTCCACTAATCCCGCAAAATGGTTGGTGTCGTCTAATAGAAATTCGTTAATATAGGCTTCTGGCAAGATCTTTCGCGGCAAAGTATGAATGGTATCGCGCCCTTCGGTGCGACTATCCACTGACTTCACCTGGCTCCAAAAGTCACCCTCAAAACGGTGGTAACCCTTGGATAAATATTTGATATCACTAATTAATTGGTCAGTGCGATAGTCTTCAACCAGGGCCAAACCTGCGCCCTTGGCCTTGAGCCGCATATTGATATCTTTAGTTACCAAAATCACCGGGCGTGGTGCACAGGTGCGTTGCAAGTGCAACGCAACATTAATAATCCGATTGTCGTTTTCGTTGCTGGTAAACACTTGCTGGGATTCAGGCATATTCAAATCAGCAAAAATCGACAAGGTGCCAGTGGGAGCGGATTCACCTGCAGTCATGCCCTCCATAGATACGCCGTTTAACATATCTTCCGGTGTCGCATCATGGAGCAAATCTTCCATTGCGCGGATCGATACACGCGCATCCCGGGCCACATCTTTCTTACTGTCTTTAATATAATCCAGTTCTTCGAGAACTGTCATGGGCACGACAACGTCATTTTCTTTAAACGAGAGGAAGGCGAGCGGTTCGTGCAAAAGGATATTAGTGTCAAGCACATACAGCTTTGTGGTGGGTACTTTCTTCTTTGGCATCCGTTACTCCAGTTAGTTACCACGGTTGCTGGTGCGATAGTGCAAAGAAATCGCTCCAGCGATACCTTCACCATAGTAAAGTTTGCCTCGCTTCGCACCTGATTTTTTCGAGTTTTTTTCACCGTCCACCGATTAACAGTGACTTTGCTACACTTATCGCTACAATACCGCCGCTTTGATATCGAGACGGAGTTAGTGGAATGGGAAATAGCGACACATTTGCAGTCGGGCAACGTTGGATCAGTAATACCGAACCAGACCTTGGACTGGGCGCGATCATGGCGACCTCGCACCGTACCGTCGACATTTTATTTCCAGCCACTGAAGAGCAACGCACCTATTCATTACTGGATGCGCCGCTAACGCGCCTGGCTTTTGCAGTCGGTGACAACATTAAAAGCCATGAAGGCTGGGAACTCTTAGTCAGTAGGATTGAAGAACAAGATGGCGTTTTGAGTTATCACGGCATTCGCGAAGACACCAAGCAAGATGCCAAGTTACATGAAATTCAACTTGATCATCATATTCGCTTAAATCAGCCGGAAAAGCGTTTATTTAGTGGCCAACTGGACGATCCCAAATGGTTCGACTTGCGGCATGATTGCTTACACTACCAGCATCAACATTACACCTCGCCAACCCTTGGACTTGCAGGTGCCCGGTTAGAATTAATTCCGCATCAGATCCATATTGCCTCCGAGGTTGGTAAACGCTATGCACCGCGAGTATTACTTGCTGACGAAGTAGGCTTGGGCAAAACGATTGAAGCGGCGTTGATCGCACATCAACAGATCCAAACTGGACGTGCCCAGCGCATCTTGATTGTCGTGCCTGATAGCTTGGTACATCAATGGCTGGTTGAAATGCTACGGCGGGTCAATCTGAGCTTTGCAGTATTTGACAACAGTCGCTATGCGGCGATTCAAGAAGAACAAGGACCCGCGGCCAATCCTTTTGAGGCGGAACAATTGGTGCTGTGTTCATTGGATTTTTTCACCACCAATCCAGATGTTTGTGAGCAAGCAGTCGCCGCAACCTGGGATTTGTTAATTGTTGACGAAGCGCACCATTTACAGTGGCAACCGGATAATCCCTCATTGGGTTATCAAATCATCGAGCGGTTGGCGAAAGCAACCAAAGGCGTATTATTACTCACTGCCACGCCGGATCAACTTGGCCACGAAAGTCATTTTGCACGCCTGCGTTTGCTTGATCCTGCACGCTTTCACGATTACGCCGCATTTCTAGACGAAGAGGCACACTACGGTGAACTTGCGAGTGCGGTAGAGCCGCTATTGGCGCATACTATCCCTAGTGCTGACGAGAGAAAACAATTACAACTAGTCGCGGGTGATTGGCTTACTGACAGCATGGATCTGAGCGATGCTGCAGTGCGCGAAGCCGTGATTGACCGACTGATTGACCAACACGGTACGGGTCGTGTTTTGTTCCGCAATCGCCGCGCTGCGATCCAAGGGTTTCCGGCACGACATGTCCATCCACACCCACTCGAAATGCCCTTGTTATACCAAGAGTTGTGTCAACAAAACGCAGACAATTTAGCGCTACTGTTGCATCCTGAGCAACAAGCCGAAGTGTTCGAGGAGTGGCTAAACAACGATCCGAGGGTGACCTGGCTGCTCGAGTTTCTGACCGCCTGTAAACCACAAAAAGTTCTGGTGATCTGTGCCAGTGCGGTTACTGCGCAGCAATTGGCCGAACACGTGCGGGTAAAAACCGGCATCCGGCAGACGGTTTTCCATGAGGGCATGTCATTACTCGAGCGTGACAAAGCTGCACACTATTTTGCCCAAACCGAAGATGGCGCACAGGTTCTTATTTGTAGCGAAATCGGCTCAGAGGGGCGCAATTTTCAGTTCGCCAACCAATTAGTCTTGTTTGACCTACCCATGGTTCCCGATCTGTTAGAGCAACGCATCGGCCGTTTGGACCGTATCGGCCAAACCCAAGACATTGATATTCATGTACCCTACTTTATTAATTCGTGCCAAGCAGGTTTGTTTAATTGGTATCACCAGGGCTTAAATGCGTTCGAAAAAACCTGTCCTATTGGTACCCGCGTGTTTGAAGAAGTGCATGCGCAACTGCTCGCGGCATTACTCGAACCATTGAATATTGAACGACAGCAAACGCTGCTAACCGCCACTCAGCAACTGCACCAAACCTACACACAACAACTGGAGCAAGGGCGCGATAAGTTATTAGAGATCAACGCGTCAGGGTTAGGCAAAGTAGACCCATTACTCGATGCGATTGCCGCGAGTGACGTCGCGCAGACGTTACCGAACTTTATGAACCGCTTGCTGGATGCGTTAGGCGTGCAGCAAGAAGAAAAGGACGCGCATAGCTTTGTATTAATGCCTACAGAATCTATGGTCAATCATCTACCGGGCTTGGATCACGAAGGTATGGAAGTTACTTATCGGCGTACCACCGCTACCCGCATGGAACATCTGCAATTTATCAGTTGGGATCACCCCTTGGTGCATAACGCCATGGATGTGGTGTTGACCGATGTACTGGGTAAGAGCAGCATGGCCTTCATAAAACAGCCTGAACTTCCCAAAGGGGCTTATTTTGTGCAGGCTAGCTTTACCGTTAGTGCCAAAGCACCGCGCCACCTGCAGCTGGAAACCTACTTACCTGCAACTCCCATATTGGTGACCCTAGATGCGAAGGGGCAAGAAGTCGATCTAACCCCAGAGCGCTTGTTCAGTGTTAATAAGAAGGTCGCAATGAAATTGCTCGGAGCCCTAAAGCCTGCGATCCAACAAAACCTAGAACACGCCGAACGCTTAGCGCATCAACAAGCCAATCAGATCCAACATGATGCGATTGCGGCAATGCACCAACATTTAGGTGGTGAAGCAGAACGTCTGAGTTTATTGGCCAAACATAACCCGTCTATCAGGCAGGAGGAAATTGCCTTTATTCAAGCGCAAGTAGAAACGCTAGACAGTGTGATGCAAAGTGCCCAATTACAACTCGATGCAATACGTTTATTGGTGAATAATCCCTGATGGTGCTGCTGCATTACAATCCGCCCCAAACGCCCTATTTAAAAATCGTTTATCAAGACGATGATATTATTGTGCTTGATAAACCCAGTGGCCTGCTCAGTGTTAAGGGACGTGCGGCAGCGCACTTTGATAGTGTGCAGACGCGGGTACAGCGAGTTTTCCCCACCGCCAGTGTGGTCCACCGTCTAGACATGGCCACCAGCGGACTGCTTTTAATGGCACTGAATAAGTCAGCGAACAGTCACCTATCGCGCCAATTTCAGCAGCGTAAGGTGAGTAAAACCTATTATGCGCGGGTGTATGGACAGGTAAAACCAGCACAAGGGAAGATCGAGTTACCCCTTATTTGTGACTGGCCCAATCGGCCCAAACAGATGGTGGATCACGCGCAGGGTAAACCATCCGTGACTGAATATGCGGTTGAACAACAGGACGCTTATAGTGCGCTGGTTCGTCTTACCCCGATTACCGGCCGCTCACATCAGTTGCGTGTGCACATGCAAGCAATTGGGCATGCAATACTAGGTGACCGCTTGTACGCAGAGGGTGACGCACTGCGTGTTTCTCCGCGCTTACTCCTGCATGCCACCACGCTTGAATTTGACCATCCCACACAATCACAACGGATGTACTTTACTTCTGCCCATCAATTCAGCGATGAGCCTACCCGAGACAACAACTATCAGCATCAAGGGTTTATTCGCGTTGATGGTAATGCAGAAATCGCGACTAGCGCCGATAACAATACATCCAAGTAGATCCGTACGCGAGAGTCTGGGTAATTGTGTTAAAGACCACACTAACAATTTTGCCGGTATTACTGCTTAGCCTGGCACTGGGTAGTTTTGCTGTGCGGGGGCAAGCCTTACCGAATGCCGAGCTGTTACATACTGATACCCAGAATCGTTTACCCCGAGCTGCGATAGAGACCATACTGGCTGGCACAGAGCAAGTCCCGGTCACGTCTACTCCGGCAAATCTGCCATTAACTCGGGGAGTTGCCATTATAATTAGCGATCATCTCGATGGTGTATTTGGCAACGACGGTATCAGCGTCATTGCCAGCTCGCTCAATGAGTGGGGCTGGCACACGGTTGTTTTACCCGCCCCGGTACCCAATCTAAGTAGTGAAGAACTCGCAGATCCGGCAGCCATGAACGCGTTGAGTGGACAGGTTGGATTCACCGAAGAAGCGCGAACACGATACGGACTATCCTTAAGCCAGCGCATGCAAGGGGTCGAACAGTTGGTGCAAACCGTGCCAGGTTACCGTTTAGTCATTGCTCGCGGTATTGCGGCTGCCGCTCTGCTCTCGCTGTATCAACAAGGCTCATTAAGTGAGCCTGATAGCGTGGTCATTGCAGGCCCCTTCTGGCCGAATCTAGCCTTTAACCAGCAACTCCCAAGCGATTTGGCACAAACTCCCTTTCCGGTGCTGGACATCACCAGTGAGTGGGATAATCGCTGGAGTTTGCAAACCGTTGAGGCACGTCGCAAAGCGGCAATTACTGAACTTAAACTGCATTACCGCCAACGTGATATCGTTGGCACGGTATATACTGAGCAGCAGTATTTGGCGTTAGCCAAGCACATCTACGGCTGGATCACCTATCTGGGCTGGTAAATAATCAATTAGATTTCAAACGCTTTTTTAATATTCTGCATTACAAGGCGGGCACTTCAGGTAAATTTTTAAAAGCCGTCTATACTCTTCTTATACGATTAATCTTTAGATGTCATAGGCGTGCAAATAGCATCATTTATCGACCAAAAGTCACAACAACTCATCTATTATCTCAGTGCCTATTGGCGCCGCGAGCTACCGCATGCTGAGTTAGAGCTTTTCTTTTGGGATACATTGGAAGAGTGGAGCCAAGTTGATGACCGAACGCAACCGTACAGTCAAAAGGAGCGGGTATTTTGGCACGTACTGCATCAAATGCATTATTGGCCCGAGAACAAATTGGCCAGCGACCCTATCCTGCATGATGAGCTGAGTAATTGTTTGCATTACCTGGAAGGGCGCGGTTTATGCCCCTTTGATTGTATCGGCATTCGCCCCTAGTTATAGCCCGTCAGTTTACATCGATTAACCAAGACGCCACCGTAATTTTTTGCTACCGTCTTAGCTGTTTATCTCAGCCAGTATGAGTGTGTTTTTTTGTCTACTGTTTTCTCATCGTTTATTACCGCCCTACAAAATTATCGCGATAAACGCATTCTAGCGATTTTCTGTTTTGGTATGGCCAGTGGAATGCCTTGGGTAATGATTGGCTCGGCACTTTCTGCTTGGTTAAAAGATGGTGAATTAACCCGAAGTTCTATTGGTTTATTTGGCGTTTTGTTTGCCGCATATAGTATCAATTTCCTCTGGTCTCCGTTGCTAGATAGAGTCAAAATCCCTTGGCTAACCGCGCACATGGGGCAACGCCGCAGTTGGATTTTTCTGACTCAGTGGGGGGTTATCATCAGTTGCTTCAGTATGGCCAGCTTTAATCTTAATGAGCACTTGTTTAGCATTGCGGTTGCCGGTCTGTGTATAGCGATTGCCAGTGCTACCCAAGATATTGCAATTGATGCCTTTCGGATCGATGTCATTGACAGTCACGAAAAACAAAAACTCAGCGCTGGTTCAGCCATGGCAACCGCAGGTTGGTGGACAGGTTACGGCGGTTTGGGAGCCATTCCCTTTTTCTTGGCTGACTTACCCGGCTGGCAATGGCAAGACGTCTACTACGTATTAGCTGGCGTCATGTTGCTATTGCATCTGACAGTGTATTGGATTGCCGAACCTACGACGCAACGAGAGCATGCCCAGCAACAGGCAGCGGCATATTACAGTGAGCGTCTACAGGCCAATTCAAAACGGTGGTATACCCCTGCGCTTGCATGGATTGCGGTGACCTTGGTTGAACCCTTCAAAGACTTTTTTTCCCGGAATGGCGTCAAACTCGCCTTGACCATGTTGTTATTCATTTTTCTATTTAAGGTCGGTGAAGCGTTTTTAGGGCGTATGAGTATTGTGTTTTACAAGGAAATCGGGTTTACCAATACCGAGATTGGTACCTTGTCAAAATTGCTTAATTGGTGGGTAACCATCTTTTTTGCGGTCATTGGCGGTATGGTCAATATGCGCTATGGCATTTACCGCGGCTTGATGGTTGCTGGAATAGCCATGGCCGCAAGTAATCTGATGTTTTCAGTCATTGCCGAGGTCGGTCCCAGCAAACCCTTGTTTATAGCCACGATCATCGTGGATGGCTTTACTGCTGCATGGAGCACCGTTGCCCTGGTCGCCTTTATTTCATTGTTATGCAATAAAACCTTTTCCGCCACGCAGTACGCATTGATGGCATCCTTGGGTAACTTCAGTCGAACGTTGTTGTCTTCCACCAGTGGCTTTATGGTTGATGCACTGGATGGTAATTGGAGTCTGTTTTTCATCATCACCGCGTTGATGGTCACACCAAGCTTAGTCTTGCTGTATAGCGTTAGGCATCGTATTACTGCCCTAGAACAGGCGGATAAGTAGTCGATTCGCTGAGCTAACAACACGCTTTAGTATGTTTAGCTCGAACGACAGCCAATAATGAACCAGAAACGTAAGTCCAGAGTGCGTGAACAGTCGTTTTATAAGGCTCAATTAAGATCGTTTGAAACAGCGATATTTACTTCGCTTTGGTGAAAATCTGGACCTGATTGCGGCCACCTTCTTTGGCAGCGTAGAGTGCTTGGTCGGCATCTTCTAACCATGCCAATGCGGTTGCATAATCGGTGCTAAACTCGGCAGCGCCAACGCTGATAGTATAAGAAATGGTACCGTCATCATGCGCCACTTTGACCTTCTCTGCAGCTTTACGCAGCCGTTCAGCCACATAATTGGCGTGAGAAATCGGCGTATCCGGCAATAGAATAGCAAACTCTTCCCCGCCGTAACGCCCAGCATAATCGGTTTCGCGAATGGACTTTTTGATCACGTCGGCTAAGGATTGGATCACTTTGTCACCGGCTTGGTGGCCGTAGGTATCATTCACACGTTTAAAGTGGTCGATATCCAACATGATCACGGTTGCAGCCTCTTCACTGCGCAATGATCGCTTAAACTCACGTTCAAACTGTTCTTGCCAGTAGCGACGATTAAATAACCGCGTTAACCCGTCGACCCGGCTCATCTCCTCAAGTTCAGAATTCAAGCGTTCGATATTCAGTTTGCCTAACGCTTGGTCGGTCACGTCGTAAACCATAATGCAAACTTTCTCGATGCTTTCGCCCAATGAAGCTAAAGGGAAGATCGTAATGTTTTGGTACATGTGGTTAGATGCTGAGGTAATCGGCCGGTTGGTGCTGAATTTAAACAGATACGGACGCTGCTCCCAGATCAAAAATGCTGGTGTTTGCAGGTCAAATACCGGTTGCGCTTTGCGCTCAAGCCAGGCTTTGTCAATTTCGGGGAACAATGAAAATAGATTCTGCCCAACCACAGTACTGGGTAGTTTGCCACTGTGGTTTTCCATGAATTGATTCCACATTTCCACCTTAAAATCCCGATTGATCACCACAATACCGACTTCGATGGAGCCCAACAAATCGTATTGCCAATGTAATTCGGCAACTTCTTTTGCAGAATGACTCATTCGAAACGCCCCTCGTTTACATTGATCAATCGGGTGTAGACCTGCTCCATGGCCGAACCTGGAATTAACAATAACAGATCGAATTGAATATCATGCTTTTCCAGTGAATACGCAATCTCGATTGCCATCACTTTACCCCAACGAGTAGTAGTAGATTCAAGCAGCACATCTAAATCACAATGACGGCCAAGAATAATGGGGTGATTATGACTGAATTTCACATTTAATTGTTCAGACAACGCATTTAAACAGGCACCAATCAGGATGTTTGACACATCCATTAACGCTTCAATTTCTAGCTGCTCGGTGACTTCACTGGCGTCGTACTTGAGTAACTCAACCATGCTGGCGAAGTTATTATCATTAAACAGTAGCAACGCCTCACCGGTAATGCCTGCACTGACAAATCCTTTCGACACTGCCGACAACATAGTATTGCGCTGGACTTCTGCAATCGCCATATGTAATTCATTGGTTTCCAGCACATTTACATTGGGAATGGGTAAGTGAATAAATTCACCAAACAATTTAGCTAAACTTTCACCCGCGCGCCCCATTGCCACGTTAACGAGTTCACGATAGGCATCAATCCGGTCGACAGCTTTAGCGGCCTTATCCGCCGGCTCATTAGCCGCCTGCTGACTGGCAACTTTGCCCGTGGTTTCAGGTGCTCCCGTATACACGCCGTATTGGGCTAATATGGTGGTTAGCTTTTCGTTGTCGATAGGCTTGCGAATAAAATCGAGCGCGCCTAGTGACATCATTCGACTACGCGCTTCCGGTTGGACGTCACCTGAGACAACAATCACTAACGCTGGTAGGTCGTGCTCGCGAATATATTGCATGGTTTGATAACCATCCATGACGGGCATATTGAGGTCGAGGAATAACACGTCCCCTTTACCGGCTTTGATTTGTGCTATAGCGTCTTCACCATGTTCGGCAAAACTGACCTCGACATCCCAACCATCCGGGATCGAGCGAGCCATTTGCCGGCGGGCAAATCCAGAGTCATCGCATATCAACACATTTGTGGTCATCGCTTTCCTACTAACGTCTCAAGTACGCCAATCAAATGGCTACCGGTGCTTTGATATGCGGATGTGCTTGGTAATTACACAGCTCAAAATCGGCATATTCAAAGGCAAAAATATCTTTAACCGCTGGATTTATCTGCATCGTTGGGAGCGGATAAGGTTCGCGGCTTAGCTGTTCATTCGCCTGCTCTAAATGGTTCACATATAAATGGGCGTCACCTAAAGTATGTACAAAATCACCCAATTTAAGATCACACACTTGTGCCACCATCATGGTCAACAACGCATAACTGGCAATATTAAACGGCACCCCAAGAAACACGTCGCCACTGCGTTGATACAACTGACACGATAGCTTACCGTTCAGCACATAGAATTGAAACAATGTATGGCAGGGCGGTAATGCTTGCTTACCGCGCGCGGCATTCTCTTTTGGAGATACCGAGGTATCCGGCAGCACCGCGGGATTCCAAGCACTCACAATTAAGCGGCGAGAATCGGGATTTTGTTTAATTTGCTGCACAACTTCGGCGATCTGGTCGATAACTTCACCATTTTCACCGGTCCAGCTGCGCCACTGATGACCATACACCGGCCCAAGTTCGCCTTCTTCGGTCGCCCACTCGTCCCAAATTGATACACCATTTTCTTTTAAATACGCGATATTGGTTTCGCCTTTGAGAAACCACAGAAGTTCATGAATGATACTGCGCATATGGCATTTTTTGGTAGTCACTAAGGGAAAACCCTGCGCCAAATCAAAGCGCATTTGATAGCCAAAAACACTGATAGTGCCGGTACCGGTGCGATCTTCTTTACGCACACCGTTGGCTAAAATATGCCGCATTAATTCATGATATTGTTGCATTTACTTCTTTTGACCTTGCTGTTTCATTGGACCATCGATTTGCCCGTGGCGATAACCACGCACAATCAACCAAGTGCCTAAGGCAATCATTGGAAGACATAATAACTGACCTTGCGACAATCCAAAAGAATAAAGACCCAAGTGACTGTCAGGCTCTCTGAAGAATTCGATAATGAAGCGGAAACTCCCATAGCCGAGCAAGAACATGCCCCCTATCGCGCCACGTGGCCTAGGCTTCGCGGAATACCACCAGAGGATCAGGAAAAGCACTACGCCTTCAAGCGCAAATTCATACAATTGCGAGGGATGACGAGGATAATTCCCCGCACCAGGAAAAATGACGCCCCAAGGGACATCTGTGGTGCGGCCCCACAACTCTGCATTGATAAAGTTACCCAGACGCCCTGCGCCCAGACCTATCGGCACGAGTGGTGCAACAAAATCGCCGAGGGTAAGGAAGTGCATCTGCATTTTACGCGCATACAGTGCAATTGCTGTAATGACGCCCAACAAGCCACCATGGAAAGACATTCCTCCGGTCCAGATCTTGAATAGGTATAGGGGGTCGGATAAAAACAGATCAAATTGATAGAACACTACATAGCCGATGCGACCGCCAATGATGACCCCAAGAAAGCCCCAGAATAAAAAGTCACTCAGTTGCTCTTTGCTCCAGCCCACTCTGGCTAAGCGCTGCTTAGCCAGAAAAAAAGCCGCCAAAAAACCCACTAAATACATCAGCCCATACCAGCGCACGGCCAGTGGGCCAATAGAAAAGATGATCGGGTCAATGTTAGGAAATACCCAATACTGTTGTTCAGTCACGTTGTTACAATCCCCACAGCATACGAATGCTGACTAATACTAAAAAGACTGCGAATACTTTCTTCAGTCGCTGTGTGTTGAGGCGTTGGCCGAGTTTCGCCCCCAATGGTGCAGTAAAAACTGAAGTCGCTGCAATGCTTAGCGTTGCTGGCCAATACACATAGCCCAAATAACCTTGCGCAAAAGTGCTGTATGTCCATCCCGACACAACAAAACTCAGACTACCAAAAATCGCAATGATAATACCACTAAATGCCGCGCAACCGATGGCTTGGCGAATATTTACTCGATACCAAACCAGAGCAGGTACTAATAATGCGCCGCCGCCAATCCCCATAAGTGCAGAGAAAACGCCGGTACCTAAACCGATAGAAGTCAATTTACGTGGGCTGACTGAATGCAATGAGGTCACTTGCTTGCCAAACAACATGTAGCCTGCAATGAGCATAACTAAAGCGGCGAAAATCCCCTTTAAAATATGCCCCGGCAAATGGCTCGCCAGAATCGCTCCCGCGATTGCGCCTGCAGCTATACCTATGCCACACCACGTGACTATTTCGCGATTAAGGTTGCCCAAACGGTAGTGCGCGCGCGCAGAGGATAAACCTGTAAATATGATTGTCGAGAGTGAAGTCGCTATAGCTATAACGATTGTTTCGGTAGGCGGCACTGCCATTACCTCAGCCAACACATAGGTTAGTGCTGGGACTATTATCAAGCCGCCGCCAATTCCCAGCAACCCCGCCATAACACCAACGATTGCGCCTAGCAATAAGCAGACAATAATGACTAAAGACAGTACTTCCAATGTCAACCTACAGACCCGCGCGGGTCAGACCTCCTAACTGCTTGCTATCTAAATAGCGATTCACAATGGTAAACACATCCTCTGGATGTTCTGCCGCCAGCGCTTGTGGTAATAACGCCTCAAGCTCCGCGATATTCACGTGCCGGATCACCCAATTGATCTTCCGAATGTTGTGTGCGTTCATACTGAGTTTACGATAGCCCATCGCAAGTAATAGCAAAGCGCCACCGGGTTCACCGGCAAATTCACCACAAACCGTCACCGGTGTATGTGCGGCCACACACTGCTCGGCAATGCTGTTTAACGCGTTGAGTACCGCAGGATGGTAAGTGTTATACAAACTGGCTACCCGCGCATTATTGCGATCCACCGCTAACAGGTATTGTGTCAGGTCGTTACTACCTACCGAAAAGAAATCGACTTTGCGGGCGATATGCCAAATCTGGTAAATGACCGCAGGCACTTCTAACATCACCCCAATTTTGGGACGATGAAGCGTTTGCTCAGTCGCTTTAAGCTCTTCTGAAACCTCATGAAAAGCTTGGTTAATCAGGCGGTTGGCGTCATCCACTTCAGACACTGATGTGACCATGGGCAAAAGAATATGCAGATTCTGCATACCTGCACTGGCTCTAAGCATTGCCCTGATTTGGACCAAAAAGATTTCTGGATGATCGAGGGTAAGCCTTACTCCACGCCACCCCAAAAATGGGTTCTCTTCATTGATTGGAAAATAAGGTAAGGGCTTATCGCCCCCCACATCGAGCGTACGCAGGGTAATTTCCTGCTCTGGCGCACTATCTAGGATTTGCTTGTACAGTGCACATTGCTCCGACTCTGAGGGAAAACGTTCGCGCAGCATAAATGGGATTTCTGTGCGATATAATCCAATGCCCTCGCCTTGCATGTTTTGCAATTCGAGTTCAGCGGAAAGACCGGCATTAATTAATAATGCTACCGCCTCGTCATCCGTTGTTACTGAAGGTTCGCCCGCGTGTGCTTCGATCCGCTCGGAAAGTTCCGCTTCCTCGGCAATCAGCTGTTCAAACTCCGCTTTGATCGCGCGCTGTGGATTAACAATCACTTCTCCGGAATAGCCATCCAACAAAATGGCTTTACCATCGAGTAGTTGCGGCGAAACCTTATCTAAACCCATCACCGCAGGCACACCCATTGCGCGCGCTAAAATAGCCGCGTGACTATTATTAGAGCCACGGATGGAGATGATCCCGGCAAGAAACTGACGCGGAAACTCTGCCAGCATGGGCGCCGTAACCTCTTCAGCTAACAGTATCGATGCTTGATCAATTTGACGCGCCAGCGGTTCAACCCCCGCTTTACCACCAACAATGTTGCGCAAAATGCGGTTAGATAAATCAATAATATCAATGGCCCGCTCTTGCATATACGGATCTTCCATATTGGCAAAACGCGCGGCATACGCATCTACAACCAACTTCAAGGCTGAGCCGGCATCCCATTCTTGTTGCTTGATCTTGCTCTCTACCTCGCGCCCCAAACTGTTCGCATCCAACAATTGATTATACAGTTGAAAGATTGAGCGTACGTCATCTGGGATAGCCCCTTCCAGACTGGTCGATAATGAGGTGACCTCTTTACGCGTGACTTCGACTGCGGCACGATACTGCTCGATGGCGGTAGTGATATCGTTGGTATGGCGTAATTGCCAGTGCGCAAGATCAATTTTAATGTTAGGTTGAAAGCCAATCCCCATGGCAAGCCCCGGCGAGCCCGCTATTCCGTGCAAATTTTTCTGACTCGCGGCCTGATTAATTGAGGCCTGAGCCCGCAGTGCTCCGCGGATCTCAGCATTGGTAATTTCTAGCGCAATCTGCGCGGACAGCGTCACCAAAAAAGCTTCTTCGTCCTCGCTAAACCGTCGTTTTTGGCGCTGCTGCAGGGTTATAACCCCTAAAACTTTACGCTGATGGATGATCGGCGCACCGAGGAAAGCATTAAAGCGTTCCTCTTTGACTTCGTCGTAATGTTTGAACCGCGGGTGATTATGCGCATCATCGATATTAAGAGGTTCTTCGCGTTGCCCAACCAATCCGATCAGACCTTCAGTAAAGCCAATCTTCACCACGCCAACCGCTTCAGCAGCAAGCCCTTCAGTGGCGACTAGAGTCAATTGTTGGGTTTGATAGTCGGCCAAATACATCGAGCAAGCATCGACCGACATTGTCTGTTTCACGCGTGCGACCAGATGCGCAATGGCGTTATCCAGCTCAGGGATTTGATTAACTTCTTGTACGATGCGTTTGAGCGTTGTAAGCATAGTTTTCCGTGGCCGCGATTGCCCCAATATCAAGCGTTAACCGTTAAACCCAAAGGCAAAACAAGGCTCAGTTGGATTGCTGACGACGTTGTTTCTTGCGGCGTTGGTGTCCGAACACGGCTTTATTGTTAACCGGCATTGCAACCGGTGAGAACTCTTTCATCACACGCCGATATACATCTCGCTTGAAGGACACAACATTCCGCACGGGATACCAATAGCTAACCCAGCGCCAATCATCAAATTCAGGATGTCCCGATTGTAAAACGTCTACGTCACGCTCATCACAGCGCAATTGGAGCAAAAACCATTTTTGTTTTTGCCCGATACAAACCGGGTTTGAACCTTGTCTAATAAGCCGTTTGGGCAATTTGTAACGCACCCAGTTACGGGTGGAAGAAAGGATCTCAACGTCATTTGACTGTAACCCTACTTCTTCATACAACTCACGGTACATCGCTTGTTCAGGTGTTTCACCATCATCGATACCGCCTTGCGGAAATTGCCAAGAATGCTGCCCGTATCGCCGCGCCCAGAACACTTGCCCTAAGCGATTACAAATGACGATACCCACATTCGCACGGAATCCGTCTGCGTCTATCACGTAGACTCCAAAGTGCGTAATTCATTATCAATGAATTCATTCTTCCATAAACGAGGTGAATTGCATAGCATTAGAAACAAATACTTTACACTCATACAATGAGCATTAGTGGTGCAAGTACCCCATACGCCGCCGGGCAACATACAAGATCTGCTGAACCGTGCTAATCAATTATCCGGCCTGACACTCGGTGACTTAGCGGCGTTAGCCAATATTGCAGTTCCAGCAAACTTTCAACGCCAGAAAGGTTGGAGTGGTCAGTTGCTAGAACTGTGGCTTGGTGCGACTGCAGGTTCCCGGCCGCAACACGATTTTCCGGCGCTTGGGGTCGAACTAAAAACCTTACCCATCGACCGCACCGGGCGCCCAGCAGAAACCACCTACGTGTGTTACGCGCCGTTACTTGGCCAAGAAGGTATTCATTGGGAATCTAGTAGCGTGTACCATAAATTACGCTCGGTGCTCTGGATCCCAATTGATGGTGAACGCAGTATCCCCCCCAGCGAACGCGTGGTCGGCAGTCCCATTCTATGGCAGCCGAGCGCGGCGCAAAATCAGCAACTCAAAACCGACTGGGAAGAAATCATGGAGCGCATCAGTTTGGGCACCGTTGACTCCATCACTGCTCGGTTAGGTGAAGTGTTGCAGCTGCGACCCAAGGCGGCTGATGGCTCGCAAACGACTGCTGCTATCGGCCCTAACGGCACCCTCATCCAAACGCGGCCGCGCGGTTTTTATTTACGCAAATCCTTTACTCAAGGGATTTTGGAGCAGGCCTTTTACTAACAAACCTGAGTTCAGGGTAGTATTGGCAGTAGGCCTGCGACTGTACTTATTTGATATGTATCAATACTGGCCATTACGAGCCCGGCTACTATCATTCCCAGCAAGCAGATTACCGGAGTGACAAACATGGCTTTGCATATTACTGAAGATTGTATTAATTGCGATATGTGCCCCGTAGAGTGTCCGAATGAGGCCATCAGTATGGGCGAGGATTATTATCGTATCGACACTGACCGGTGTACAGAATGTGTCGGTCATTATGACGAACCGAGTTGTGTGGCGGTATGTCCGGTGGATTGCATTGAGCCTGATCCGCAGAAGCGTGAAAGCATTGATGAACTCGCTGAAAAATTTACCCGACTACACAGCTAATTGGCCTTGGATGTTTGCACCGGCTCATCAGCTTTACCGGATCCGTTGCCAGCAGTTTGGATTTTCGCCAGAGGATCAAGAAAAATAGGTTCATCATGAGCATCAAGCGGGTCATCGAACTCGCTGGCGCTGCGGGCTCCCATGGTTTTAATGTACTTGATAAACATATCTGACAAGAACTTTTCTGATTCAAACCCCAAACGTCGCGCAACGGCTGTGACTTTAGCATCCGTGCGCATCAAGACTTTCTTGGCGTACTCCAATCGATAATGGTACACAAACGCACGAAAGTTACGCTTCAATAACACATGAATGGCAATGGCCAAGTCTGTCGGATCCACGCCTGCAGCGTCAGCGAGCTGTTCAATACGCAGCCCGATTACCTTATAAGCTTTTCGCTGGATCATGGCTTTTTCAGCGCGTGCTAGTGCGTCACGTAACCGCCGCTCATCCCCTTGTTTTTTCGCTAGGCGCCCAAGATCCAACGGCTGCGGCGAATAACGACGGCGTTCCAACAGTAAAATAAAGATCATCAAAAACACCAAGCCATAAGCATAATGCAAGGTCGTCTGCCACCAACTGAATTGCACAAAATTGAATGCCACCAAGGCCGTGAGTATGGTCGCGGCAAATCCAATACCCACCAAAGTAGCCAGCAGACCGATGATCGTAGGGACACGATAATAACTGACATCAACCACTTGCTCGGATAAGGTGTTTTGATACGTCTGCATAGCATCGACTAGCTTGATACCGATGCCTACAATCAACAACCCCGTCAAGCCATAGGCCAAATAAATCGGCGCAAAGGTCAAGGGGTTGCCCATGGGTTGTTGTAGCAAAAGGGTGATTTTTTCATGCGCGGGTAGTAACAACACCGGCACCTGCAGTCCAAACACGACTATCACACTAAGAACCATTAGAGGACGCCAACGGATCGGTTGCTTTTGCACCATTGGGAAACTCATCAATGCCACGACAACCATCATTAGCAGTGGAATAAAGTAAAACATGCCAACCAGGGCTGCTAACCAGTTCGCTGCGCCGGCTAAACGTAAGAGATCCTCGGCGAGTATCAACGGCCACAATGCACTCGCCGCATACAACAGTTTGCCGTGCGGCAAGGTGTCGAAGCGCGCCCATGCAAAGCCCATTAATCCTAACCATAGGACAAATAGCAAGGTGGTTAAGAACTCGACAAGTTCAGCCATGTTATTTACCAGTAAGCCTCTTGCTCAATTGCAGCCGCTCGGGTCCGTTCAATTACCAATAGAAGATTATGAAGTTTATCGGCGGTCCAGGATTTTAATGCAGCAATATCCTCAAACTCGGCTTCATTCAGTAACTTTTTCAACGTGATCAGGGCTTTCATTTCTTCCACCCCTATCAAGATATCATGCCAAGGGGCTCGAAAATTGCCGCGTTGATCACTAAACAAATCAGCGAGTAAAAAGCCATTGGTCAACGCTTGGCGCAGCACCGCTTCAGTTGCAATGTAGTGAGTTTGGGATAGGGGCTCCGGCTGCGCCAAGGTTTGCATGACGTTTTGCCACCCCTGAGATAACCATCCACGCGCATGCTCTAATACTGGCTTATCGTAACCGGTCGCTTCATTGCGCCAGGGCTTCTTAACCATTAATTCGCTGGTGAGGATCTTAATTTCATTTGCCTCACTGGAGAAGAATAACTGCTCTGGCGAGCGGCCTTGCAATAAGCCCACTTTGCGCCCTTGCAAGTAACTCATCAGAGCTTCATGCTCGGTTAGAAAATGTGTAAACGGGCCCTTTTTAGAGCGCAAAAAGCGCAAATTGTGCAGCTCGGTTAACCACGACCACTTCTGGGTGTAACTGATCAAACGTTTGTGTAACGTCAGTAAAGGCGCACATTGCAAGACCGGTAAATACAACGAAATACTCTGCACCAACAAATACAAGCCTTCCTGCACATTATCCAAGTATTTGAGTGCATGGGTGTTCATATAGACCTGTTCGTGATGCTGCCAATGCCCAAGGGCAGCCTCAACGGCGTGACAAAATGCCTCCTCGGTAGTGCTTTCAAAACGCAACGGTAAGTAATCCGGTAATAGTTGGCGGCCTTGTCGCGCTTCGCCGAGTAAGGTATAACCCATTGCCGCTTTTGTGGTGTCGCTTAAACGTAACGACAAATGCTGATTTAATATTCGTGCGAGCTGGAATACCCGCTGCACATCTCCCTGCTTAAGTTCAATTTCCACCTCATGAATGGGATGAGCATCTTTGTCGGTGGTGACTTCCCCATTATCAAACACAACCTCAACACAATCATCGCCCAGGGTAAGGCGGTATTCGTGACGCATAAAGTTGGTCGCAAAACGTTTGACTAACACCCTCTGCAGATCTTCTGATGTCGCCTCGTCGGGCCAACGCACATCACTGAACAACCGTAGATCGGGTTGCTCTGAATCAAGCGGGATATTGTACTCGCCGCGCTGATGTAAACCGCCGATTGTAGAACCTTGGGTTTTAAGGGTTTGCTCAAACTGCCCGTCACAGCCGCGTACGCGAAAACCAAAACGATGGTTAGCAAAAAAATGCTGATCGGTGTCGTAGTACTGATTACTCAAGCTTTTTTGCGCATGGGTAATCGTCAGCTCAGCGGAATCACCGAGTAAGTTACTCAGGTCGGGCAATAAACGCTGAAAACGCTCATGTCCATCGCCATTGACCACAAATTTCATTTCAACTTCGTTATTCACAGCATTTTTTATGATTAAGCATAGATGCGCATAACCTTACTCTTGAGGCTTTGACTTGGCAATCAGTTCGCCATCGAATACCATCGGCATATTGAATGATCATTCCACAGGGCTTTAGCAACTATGCGTTCAGCTTTTTTCTTGGCAATGTTAGTTTTGATTGGTTTACTGGTGAGTCCACCAGCAGCTGCACAATCGACTGACGAAGCGGCGACAATTATGGATGACCTTACGGTCTTTCTACATACAGGGCCGAGCCGAAATTATCGGATTATCGGCACTATTGTTGCTGGCTCGCCGGTGACAGTTTTAGCCCGAGAAGG
This sequence comes from Alteromonas sp. DYW1, assembly GCF_059752595.1. NCBI lineage: Bacteria > Pseudomonadati > Pseudomonadota > Gammaproteobacteria > Alteromonadales > Alteromonadaceae > Alteromonas > Alteromonas sp. DYW1. The sequence goes on from NZ_CM186038.1 coordinate 3,187,481, forward strand.
CGACCCAGCATTCGTTCAGATCAGTGATGATGACGGGCGCACAGGTTGGGTTGAGGCCCGCTACATCTCAACCTCAGGCTCAATTCGTGCAGAGTTACCGGCTTTGCGTCAAGCGGTCGAGGAAGTCCGCGCGAGCAATACAGATTTAGCGCAGCAAAATCAGCGCCTTCGTGAAGAAAACGCCACACTCACTCAACAAAGTCAGCGCCTTGCCCAACAACTCGAGAGTGCGTTAGAAGAACAGCAAAGCTTGCAAGATCAATTGCAGCGAGTGGATCAAAAAGAAATGATTGAATGGTTTACCCGCGGTGGCATCGTTGCGGCGGTGTGTATCCTGTTAGGGGTCTTGATCACCTTTATCCCCAAACGACGCCGCCGCAATGACGAGTGGATGAATTAATCATCATCCACTAGGGTCATTAACGAGGTATTCCCACCCGATGCTGTCGTGTCAATACTGATGGTTTTCTCGGTCATCAAACGAATGATCAGATTATCCATATACTCTGACGTAATGACCGGAAGTATCGGACCTTCGCGCTGTGCCAGTTGTGCACAGAAAAATTCGTTATGGTTATTCTGACTATCAACTACCACTGCATTTAGTGCCGGAGCGGCGAGCAACTGAGTCAAATGTTGAGTACGCGCAATCTGCACGATACTCGCTGGCGCGCCGGCTTCAACCAAATACCCCTTAATTGCTTCGATTTCTGCATAAAAGGCATCTGACACTACGGCTACCATACTATTCCCAGTGGCCAACGCCGTTACCAGCGATAATACCCAGTACTCAAAGGTAACACTGGTATCGCCGTAACCGAGAATAACCCCGCGAGGCTCTAAACGCAGCTCATTGGATTCGCCTGTTGGACCTGGTAGTTTGGTATGCTTCTTGAGCATTTTTTCGATTAATGTCAGCTGCTTACGAGCACTAGCCAGAGTGGTATCGAGTTCATCGACATAGCGATTACTGACATCCTCCTTGGCCAACTGGGCGAGCATTTGGCGCAAATACGACAGGCGGTCATTGAGTGACGTTAAGCGCCATTTGTCCGCAGCATTGGCAGCGGCCTGCATCAATTCGACCACTGACGAATAATGATCATCCGCCGAACCAAAATCAATCTTGCGACTATCATCTGATGCGTACCAGATCTCTGCTGGAGTCTTACGCTCAAGTAACAAGCGCGGAAGATAGTTTGGTCCACCCGCCTTTGGTCCAGTACCCGACAAACCTCGGCCCCCAAAGGGTTGTACACCAACAATCGCGCCGATCATGTTGCGGTTGATATAGACATTACCCACCTTCGCGCGCTCAGCAATGTAGTTGGCGCGCTCCTCAATGCGTGAATGCACGCCTAACGTTAGGCCATAACCTAATTGATTAATTTGCTCGACTACGTTATCCAAGTCTTTAGCTTTGAAGCGCACAATATGCACACAAGGCCCAAAAACTTCTTTCTCTAGCACGTCCAGTGCAGGGATCTCATACAACGTTGGCGCAAAGAAGTGCCCTTTGGCAGCCAACTCATCGGATAATGCACATTGATAAATCAATTTGGCTTGGTCTGCCATCTTCGCAGTGTGCGCTTGGAGTGTTTTTAGCGCTTTCTCATCAATGACCGGACCAACATCCGTATGCAACCAAGTGGGATCTCCGATTTCAAGTTCTTGCATTGCGCCGGCGAGCATTTCGATCACATCATCAGCAATATCTTCTTGCACGAACATCACCCGCAATGCTGAACAGCGCTGCCCTGCACTTTGGAAACCCGAGTGCACGACATCATCCACGACCTGTTCTGGCAGCGCGGTAGAATCCACAATCATGCAGTTTTGTCCGCCAGTTTCAGCAATCAACGGAACTTGCGCACCGCTGCGTTTGGCCAGCGTGCGTGAGATAAGCGTTGCAGTCTGCGTTGAGCCAGTGAACATGACAGCGCTGACGCGCTCATCCGGTAATAAGGTCTCGCCTACCGGCTGCCCCGTTGCCACCACTAATTGCAAGGCATCTTCAGGTAGACCCACACCATACATGATTTCTACTGCGCGGCGCGCGATCAATGCCGTTTGCTCGGCCGGTTTGGCAATCACTGTATTACCCGCGGCCAATGCTGCGACAACTTGCCCCAAGAAGATGGCTAGAGGAAAGTTCCATGGACTAATCGCCAACACTACACCACGCGACAATAGGCGTTCGTCTTTGCTGACTTCTTGTATTTGTACGGCGTAATAGCGACAAAAATCCACCGCTTCACGGATCTCATCAATTCCATCTTGGGTGACTTTACCCGCTTCTAACATGCACAAGGCTATCAATTCATCGCGGTGACGCTCCAACGCATCGGCGACCAGATTGAGTAACTCGGCACGCTCATTAACTGGCGTTTCGCTCCACTTAGCGTAGCCATCACTGACTTTGCCCAACTTAGTCAGCATTTGTTCTGGCGTATCATAAATGTGATAGCCCACGATGTGCTTGAGATCAGCAGGATTATGCACCGCGACCGCACCTTCGGGTAATTCACCCTCAACCCGATAATCATTTGCGGCACGCTCAACGCCTAATTTAAGCGGCACGATTTGGTTGAATTCAGCAATGTCGATGCCACGTGAATTTACCCTGCTCGGGGCGTACAAATCGGCTGGCATCGTGATTTTAGTATTCACACGTTCATCCAAACGCTGGGTCCGTTCAACCGGATCTTCCAGTAAGGATTCAACCGGCTTTTTATCATCAATAATCGCATTCACAAACGACGAGTTAGCACCATTTTCTAATAAGCGACGCACCAAATAGGCCAACAGGTCTTCATGATCGCCTACCGGCGCATAGATCCGACATTGAATACCCTCATCACTGACAACACTATCGTACAGAGTATCGCCCATGCCATGCAGACATTGGAACTCAAACCCACTGTGATCGCCCCCCGCTAGCTCAATAATCACGGAAGCGGTATATGCATTATGGGTAGCGAATTGCGGATAGATGGTGTCGCGATAAGCCAATAATCGGTTAGCGCAGGCATGATAGGACACATCCGTCGAGGACTTACGGGTAAACACCGGATAGTGCTCAACCCCGGCTTGCTGACTCACCTTGATCTCACTGTCCCAATAGGCACCTTTAACCAAGCGCACCATGAGCTGTCGCTGATGCGTCAAAGTCAGTTCGCGGAGCCATTCAATGACATGGATCGCTCGCTTTTGGTAGGCCTGCACTGCGAGGCCAAAACCCGACCAACCTTCCAATTGTGGGTCGGCAAACACTTTTTCGATAATGTCGAGGGATAGGTCCAAACGCTCGGACTCTTCAGCGTCGACAGTTAAGCCAATGTCATACTGTTTTGCCAGTAAACATAGCGATAACAATCTCTCGGGAAGTTCTTTCATGACCCGATCATAGTGCGTCAGCTCATACCGCGGATGGATGGCTGAGAGCTTTACCGATATCCCCGGGCTCTTACGTGGTCCGCGCCCAGCAGCCGCTTTACCAATCGCATGAATGGCGGTTTCATAGGCTTCGTAATACCGCTGCGCATCTTTACTGTTGCGCGCGCCTTCGCCAAGCATATCGTAAGAGTAGGCGTAACCTTTCTTTTCTTTCTCCGTGGCTCGCTTGATGGCGTCTGCAATCGTTTCGCCCATTACAAACTGGCGCCCCATGACTTTCATCGCAATATTCATTGCACGGCGGATCACCGGTTCACCCATGCGGCCCATGGTTTTTTTCAATAAGTTAAACTGATCACTCTTAGAACGGTCAGCATAGTTCACCATATTGCCGGTTAAAAGCAGTCCCCAAGAAGATGCATTGACGAACAATGATTCACTATTACCCAAATGTGGTGCCCATTGTCCGCGTGACAATTTATCGCGGATCAACGAGTCTTGGTTGGTTTTGTCCGGCACGCGTAATAGCGCCTCGGCCAAACACATCAGCACCACACCTTCAGAGGTTGATAAAGAGTATTCGTTGAGCAATGCGTCCACACCACCGTGCCCTTGCTGCTCTTTGCGGATCTGTAACACCAATTTTCTGGCTCGCTCCCACGCGCGGCTGCGTGCACGCATGTTGATCTCGGCCTCAGGTAGAATAAAGTCAATGGCTTTATCCTCATCAATCCTGTGGTAGTCGCGGATCACTTGGCGCAAGGGCGTCGTGGTACAAAGTTCATCAGAAAACAGCATAGGTGCCTCATCATAAGGTTGATTTGGGCGCCACGATAACGCTGAACGCCCAAGAAAAAAAGAGTCTCGGTTAAAAGTTGCTACGCAAAAGTGTCAATTAACGATTACCCCTATTGTGAAATGGCTTGCATAACCTGAGCTATAGGCATTATTACTGCCGCAGAAGCGCACAATTTTATCCACCCGTATGGCCGCGATGCAGCGTAAAAAGTGCACGGGAATGAACCAAAATGCCCGACTCTGTCTAACTATTATCAATGTATTATGCGCAGCTATTCTGCAAACGAGCCTCAACCTATCGGGATGGCTATGGTGCCTGCAAACGACAATGCATTCTGGTTAACTGAAACAAAGAATCTGGCTAATCACACACGGTTAATGATGGCTAAGCTAACCTGTTTAGGATGCTTGCAATTCGCGGCTGGCAACTTTAGATAGCGTTGCAGTGCATTAGTGATGAAGCCAGATTAAGGCTTTCAGCAACTACACTATAATCAAAAGGTTGGGGCACAGCGGGAGCTAGGTGAACAACTAACAAAGCCCCATCTGCTACGCTATACCAATAATAGAACTGTAATTGCCTTACAGAACTGGAGCATTATACAACTGTAAGTTTAGAGTCGGTTAGGTAATTAGGTCGTTGTCTAGTTCGTTAGGCAGAAAGTTGGCTAGTTGGCTAGTTGGCTAGTTGGCTAGTTGGCTAGTTGGCTAGTTGGCTAGTTGGCTAGTTGGCTAGTTGGCTAGTTGGCTAGTTGGCTAGTTGGCTAGTTGGCTAGTTGGATAGTTGGATAGTTGGATAGTACAAAGTAATTGTTAAAAGGATGAATATGAAAACGTTTCGCAACGCACTGATTGGTTTAATTATTATTTTCATCGGCGGCTATTTCCTGTTTGCCGATGGGTTGATCAAAAGCATCGCCGAAGAGGAAATCGGTAAGGCTTATGGTGCCGAGGTGAATATTGGCGCAGTTAGTCACTCATTGTTTCCAGCCACGATTACGCTAAGTGATATTCAATTGACCGACCCATTGCAACCCACGGTCAATAAAGTCGCCGTGCAGCAAGCCTTTGTCGATGTGGAAATCGGCCCCCTGCTGAATAAAAAGCTAATCGCCAACGAAGTAAACATTGATGGCGTTGCTTTTGGTACCGCTCGCACTTCGGCAGGCGAGGTTTATCGTCAACCAGAGCCTGCCGGTAATTTTGGATTTCCGAGTTTAGACGATATTCCCAGTGTGGATGAATTAATGCAAAACTCCCCGTTGAAAACCACCGCTGCGGTAACTCAAGCGCAGCAAAGCGTGCAAAAACATGAAGCCATACTGAAAGAACAGTTTAAATCCTTGCCAAATAAAGCCCGCATTGACGAATACAAGACGCAAATAAAAGCGCTGCAAGAACAAGACCTCAAAGATCCGCAAGCACTACTCCAAGCGAAGAACCAGTTTGAGCAATTGAAAGACCAAATTCGCGCTGATAAAGCCCAATTGGAAAGCTTTCAGGCGGCTGTTAAAGCAGCCAAGGAAGACTTAAGTGCGGCAAAAGCGGCGCTAACCCAAGCCAGTAAAGACGATTATCAATTACTGCAAGGCTTGGTCGGCGGTGACCAAGCAGCATTGGCCCAGATCACGCAAAGTTTATTCGGTGCTAAAGCGGCACAATACACTCAATACATTACCTTGGCGATCCAAACTCTGGCCCCCATGCTAAGCGGAGAGAGTCGCGCGGATGAACCGCCTGCGGAGCTCCCAGCCGACGGTTTACCCAATGTTTGGATTAAGCAAGCACGGGCGTCGGTAATCATTAATGGTGAGTCAATTTCAAGCGAGTGGCGCAATATCACTGATCAACATGCACTGGTAAATAGCCCTACCGAATTCGCCATCGATGCCGCACAAAGCGCGCTTTGGCAAGCCTTTTCAACCTCTGGTCAATTCGCCGTTACCGCCGATGGCGTCAACGCGGACCAACAATGGTCAATTAAAGGCATCAACCTGACGGATTTAGATCTTTCTGACAGTCAACGGATGAGTGCCACGATCTTGTCAGCTTTAGCTACCACAACCGGTAAACTTAGCGTAATCAATAGTCAATTGGATGGCACTGGTTCAATTGATCTGGCTAATTTAGCCATGGCATTAAAGGGTAATGACGAATTCACCACAGCCGTTGCCAACGCCATGGACGATATTTCCGCACTGTCGATGCAGTTAAATTTACGCGGGGATATACAGTCGCCAAGCTTTAGTTTGCGTTCAGATTTGGATCGTCAACTGATGAATGCCATCGCCACCAGTTTTAGTCAGGATGAAACCGGTAAACTGGCTGAGTTACGCAATAAATTGCAAGCCAAAACCGCAGACTCATTAGGCGATACCAGTGGCTTACTGAGCCAAATCACTGGCTGGCAAGATCAAACCTCAGGACAAGGTGATAGTCTTAATGAGCTCTTGGCAGCGCCGCTTAACAACGCGGTTGAGAAAAAGAAAAACGAGTTGTTAGATAAACTTAAAGGCAAACTAGGCGGGTAGCGTCCGGCAAAACCTTGCTTGCGCCATAAATCACGGCATAATGGCAACATTCGATTAATTGAGGTTGCCTATGTCACGCGATAAAGTGATCCCGCTAATACTATTAGTATTGCTGGCTGCATTGCAATATCGCCTGTGGTTCGGCAAACACAGCATTCCCGATTTGTGGGAGCTGCAAAGTAAAATCGACGAACAAGTGCAACAAAATGCCAACCTCACCCAGCGCAATGAGCTGCTTAAAGCTGATATTAACGATCTCAAAATTGGTTTGGAAGCTATCGAGGAGCGGGCGCGCAACGAACTGGGTTTGATCAAGCAAGGTGAAACTTTCTATCGCATCCTCCCAGCCGAGCAGTAAGCATGAATGAGCGTTTTCCAGTTGTTATTCCGGCAGCAGGGGTGGGCAAGCGTATGCAAGCTGATCGCCCCAAGCAATATCTACTGATCAATAATAAGCCCCTCTTGGCACATACCTTAGAGCGCCTGCTGGCACACCCCAAACTAGGGCAATTATTCTTGGTCGTAAATGACGATGACGGCTATGTAGAAGAAATCAGTGCACTTCAAGATCCGCGGATAACACGCGTTAGTGGCGGTAGTGAGCGGGTTAATAGTGTGCTCAATGGCCTGCGTGCCGTCGCACAAGAGTCAGCGGCTGATGGCTGGGTACTGGTGCACGATGCAGCGCGTCCGTGTGTATCAGCCAATGATATCGATAAGCTGATCCAACATGTTACCGATACCCAACAAGGCGGGATCCTGGCCTATCCGGTTCGCGACACAATGAAGCAAGCCAACGCTATACAACCCACACAAGTCGCCAAAACCCAACCTCGTGAGTATTTATGGCATGCATTGACACCACAAATGTTTCGCTTGGATGAGCTGATGCAGGCCATCGAGCAAGGTTTAGCAAAAAACGCAGCAATTACGGATGAATCCTCCGCGATGGAATTGGCCGGCTACCCTGTGAGTTTAGTTGAAGGCTGCGTGAGCAATATTAAGGTTACCCGCCCCCCCGATTTAGCCTTAGCAGAATTTTATTTAGCTGGATCCCACCCCATAGAGAAGAAGGTAAAGCAATAGTATGCGTATTGGTCACGGTTTTGACGTACATAAATTTGGTGGCGACGGCCCTATCACGATTGGTGGTGTAAGCATCGATTACCCGCAAGGTCTACTCGCCCACTCAGACGGCGATGTATTACTACATGCATTGTGCGATGCCCTGCTAGGCGCCGCTGCTTTGGGTGATATTGGCAAGCACTTTCCGGATACTGACGCTGCCTATGCCAATGCTGACTCGAGAGTATTATTGCGCCATGTGGTTGGGCTGCTCGCCGAGCGCGGCTTACAACTGAGCAATGCAGACATGACCATTGTCGCCCAAGCGCCCAAAATGGCAGCGCATATAGACGCCATGCGTGCCCACATCGCGGCGGATTGTCAGGTGGCAATGGATGCTATTAATGTTAAAGCCACCACGACCGAGAAACTCGGTTACACGGGCCGCAAAGAAGGTATAGCTTGTCATGCTGTGGTGTTGATTGAGCGTATCGCATGAGCCCACAACTCGAGACTGATTGGCACTATTTACACGGGAAGCCACAAGCATCGGCGCGATTTAAAACGCTGCCCGAAGACTTTGTTGTCACCGAAGAACTCGGTTACGCCCCGAGCGGCGAGGGTGAACACATTTTTTTATGGGTAGAAAAACAAGAACTGAACACCGCTTTTGTGGCTGAAGCTCTCGCTAAGTTTAGTGGGTTGCCACTGCGCGCCGTTAGCTACGCGGGGCGCAAAGATAAATTTGCGCTAACGCAGCAATGGTTTGGTGTGCATATGCCAGGTAACCAGCAACCGGATTGGAGCGCTTTTTCGCTACCCGGGGCGCGTATTCTCGATAGCCAACGACATCATAAAAAGTTACGTACCGGACAATTAAAAGGCAATCGGTTTACTATCCGCTTGCGCGATGTTAAGAACCCAGCATGGGCGTTGGAGCGAGCGGCACTCATTCAGGCGCAAGGCGTGCCCAACTATTTTGCTGAGCAACGCTTTGGTGTAGTGCGCGGCAGTGATGGGCAATTGCATACTGGCGGTAACCTTGCCATGGCGCAGCGTATGCTCGATGGCGAAACCATTCGCAACCGGAACAAGCGTTCAATGGCCATCTCAGCGCTGCGTAGCTGGCTGTTCAATCACTTGGTGAGTGCGCGGATTGGCGCCCATTTATACCATGCAATCCTCACCGGAGATGCCATGCAACTGCGTGGCAGTAATAGCTTCTTTATAGTACCTGAAGTTGATGACACTTTACGTCAACGATTAAATGAAGGAGACATTGCCATCACTGCAGCAATGGCTGGTAAGGGCAACTGGCTCACGCAGGCCGCAGCGCAGGAATTTGAACTGCAAACCTGTCAGAATTACGCGGCAGTGCTAACTACCTTGGCAGCATTGGATTTAAGACAAGAGCGACGTGCAATTAGTCTGCAACCCTCGGCTTTTGAATGGGCCGTGGAAGGTAACGATTTGTGCCTCAGCTTGAGTTTACCCGCCGGCTGCTATGCGACTGCGGTGATACGCGAATTGGTGAATGTAGAGGAAGGCTAACATGCGTATATTATTAAGTAATGACGATGGGGTGTTTGCCCAGGGGCTACACGTGTTATTTGACGCCTTGAGTCAGGAACATGAAGTCACAGTGATCGCTCCAGATCGCAATTGCAGTGGCGCCAGCAACGCTCTATCACTGCATTCGCCACTCCGAATCGAAGCCATGAAAAATGGTTTTTATGCGGTGAATGGAACGCCCTCTGACTGTGTGCATTTAGGTGTGAACTGCTTTCTAGAAGATGACCCTGAACTGGTGGTATCAGGTATTAATCATGGCGCCAATTTGGGCGATGATGTGGTGTATTCAGGTACTGTAGCCGCGGCCACTGAAGGGCGCTATATGGGGTTGCCCGCTATTGCCGTTTCGCTCACCAGTAAAAGTGGTGAACACTTTTCCACCGCTGCGCAGGTGGTGGTGGATGTGATCCGCCAATTACAACAACATCCACTACCCGCCAATCAGATTCTGAATATTAACGTGCCCAACGTGCCATTTGACCAACTCAAAGGCACCCAAGTTACGCGCCAAGGCCGTCGACACCGCGCCGAAACCATGGTTAAAGACAATGACCCGTTTGGTCGAACCATCTATTGGTATGGCAAAGTGGGTGATGAACAGGATGCTGGGCCCGGCACCGATTTTCATGCAATTGCCAATGGTTATTGTTCAATAACGCCATTAAGCGTGGATATGACCGCCTATCAAAGCATTGAAGATATGAAAGAATGGTTGAACAAATCGCGCTGAAACCAGACAATAGCCAAATAATAACGATAACAACAAACACAGTACGAGTCACATGAGATCGAGTTCACGCAAAGGGGAGGCGCTAGCCCAACTGCTAGTCCAAGAGGGGATCACCAATAATCAGGTGTTAAATGCCATTGCCGGTACTCCGCGAGATTACTTTTTACCCGATGCACTCAAGCACAAAGCCTATCAAAATACCGCCTTGCCGATCGGACAAGGGCAAACGATCTCACAGCCCTACATTGTGGCTCGCATGACTGAGCTTTTGATGGCAGCGCCAAATAATGCCAGCAGCGTGCTGGAAATTGGTACAGGCTCCGGTTATCAGACCGCTATTTTAGCCCAATTATTTGCTAAAGTTTATTCGGTAGAACGCATCAAATCGCTGCAGTTCCAGGCAAAACGCCGCATGAACCACCTAAATTTGCACAATATCGCCATGAAGCATGGTGATGGCTGGCAAGGCTGGGCCAGTAAAGGTCCGTTTGACGCAATTATTGTCACCGCCGCGGCTAGTTCGTTACCCCAAGCACTGACCGACCAACTCAATGAGGGCGGGCGCTTGATCATTCCGGTGGGTAATGACGCGCAAACCTTACTGTGTATTGACCGTAAAGACGGCGAATTGGTTACCCAAGAAGTAGAATCCGTGCGGTTTGTACCCTTAGTCGCTGGGTCCATTGTATGAAGTTATTTCAGCCCCTTTACGATATGACTTTGCGTTGGGCCAAGCACCCCAATGCTGAGCGGTACTTGGGGCTGTTAAGCTTTACCGAGAGTGTGATCTTCCCCATTCCACCGGATGTGATGTTGGCTCCCATGTCACTCGGGCAACCCTCGAAAGCTTGGCGCTTCGCGTGGATAACAACTATTTGCTCAATCCTCGGCGGCATCGCTGGGTTTTGGCTTGGGTGGTTCGCTTTTGACAGTTTAATTGCCCCCTTGGTTGAACAATTGGGCTATCAAGATAAATTGGATAAAGCCATCCATTGGTTTGGTGAATACGGCGTGTGGGTCGTGTTTATTGCTGGCTTCTCACCCATTCCCTATAAAATATTTACTGTCAGTGCCGGCTTTCTGCACATGGCCTTTGTGCCCTTTTTATTAGCCTCTGCCGTTGGCCGCGGATTACGCTTTTTTATGGTCGCAGGACTGATGCGTTGGGGCGGCCCAGCCATGGAGCAGAAGCTACGTGAATGGGTTGAAGTGCTGGGTTGGGCCTTGGTCATCCTAGTGGTTGCTGCTTACTTTATGCTGCGTTAAGGGATCCTTATGCAACCTGCTGTAACCGCCGACTCTCGTTTCAGCAGCGCACTACCCGCTGGGTTTTGGCAGGGCATCAAGCGCATCGGGTTACTGCTCGCTATCGGCTGCGGATTAGTCGCCTGCAGTTCAGCCCCCCACACTCCCGCGCCGGTCGTCACCTTGGATATGCAAATTGCTGAGGAAGTCGATCCTTTTGAACGGGCAAGCTATACAGTGCAACCCGGCGATACGCTGTTTGCTATCGCGTGGTACAGCGGCAATGATTATCGCGATATCGCCCGCTACAATAACCTTAAAGAACCCTATCTGATCCAGCCCGGCGAAGAGTTACGGCTGACGCCACCGGCCCCACCTACAAGGCCAATTCAGCCCGTGACGAAACCTGCGGTGCAGGCTACGCCCCAAAATCGCGCAGCCAATAATAATGGTCGTACCAGTACAAATTCTCCACAAAGAGTAGTTGACCGTCCTCAAGAGCAGGCGTATGGTGAAAGTGAAAAAATTGTTAATGAGCAGCAAGTTAGGCGGTCTTTTCCAGCCAAAGTAAGGCGTTGGATATGGCCGGCAGAAGGTAATATCGTAGGCCGATTTAGCGCCGCCGAATCGGGCAACAAAGGCATCGATATTGCCAATGCAGCAGGCACCCCCATTATGGCCGCAGCCGATGGTAAAGTGGTGTATACCGGAGAAGCTTTGCGAGGCTACGGTAAGCTGATAATCATTAAACATACCGATACATTTTTAAGTGCATATGCACACAACGACCGCATACTCGTGCAAGAACAACAGTGGGTAACAGCGGGCGAACAAATAGGCACAATGGGAAGTTCAGGTACCGATAAGGTCATGCTTCATTTTGAAGTTCGCTATCGAGGTAAATCATTAGACCCGATGCGCTATCTTCCTCGCCAATAATAACAATAAATAATAATAAGACAGAGGAGTTTTAACCCGAACAAAAATTCAGGAGTGCAGTTGTGGGACAAACCAAAGATACTGTGGTCGAAAAAGACATAGATGACGCTTCTATTGATGCTGAATTAGACATCGCTGTTGATGAACCTGATGAAAGTACCCTGCGTGAAGCGCAAGATTCCGAAACTTCCGAAAAAACCAGTGATGATACTTCACTGTCCAACGAAGAATTTACTAAAACCCTAGATGCCACCCAGCTTTACTTAGGTGAAATTGGCTTCTCACCGCTGTTGTCAGCGGAAGAAGAAGTGTATTTCGCGCGTAAAGCACTAAAAGGTGACGAAGCTTCTCGCAAGCGCATGATCGTAAGTAATCTGCGCCTGGTGGTAAAAATTGCGCGACGTTACAACAACCGCGGTTTGGCTCTGCTCGACTTGATTGAAGAAGGTAACCTTGGCCTGATCCGCGCGGTAGAAAAATTTGACCCAGAACGTGGCTTCCGGTTTTCAACCTATGCCACTTGGTGGATCCGACAAACGATTGAACGCGCGATCATGAATCAAACACGCACCATTCGCTTGCCTATCCATGTGGTTAAAGAGCTCAATGTGTTTTTGCGCACAGCGCGTGAGCTATCACAGAAACTGGATCACGAGCCCACGGCAGAAGAAATCGCCACTGCACTGGATCGCCCTATTGAAGAAGTCAGCAAAATGCTGCGCCTCAATGAACGCATCACCTCGGTAGATACTCCGATTGGTGGTGATGGTGATAAAGCGCTGCTAGACATTATTGCCGATGATGCTGAATATAGTCCTGAAGAAAACCTGCAAGACAGTGACATTAAGCAGAGTATCGTGCGCTGGCTAGGTGAGTTAAATCCTAAGCAGCGGGAAGTTTTAGCTCGTCGCTTCGGTCTACTCGGATATGAGCCTTCAACGCTGGAAGATGTAGGCGCTGAAATTGGCTTAACCCGCGAGCGGGTGCGTCAAATTCAGGTTGAAGCCTTGCGCCGGCTGCGCGATATGCTCGGTCATCAAGGTTTAAATCTTGAGGCGTTATTTAACCAAACGTATTGATCCTCCATGAGCCTGCGAGCACGCGCCGCGCTCACAGGCTCAATATTTACAACCGATTGAAACGAGGTGTGCGGCGCGCATGAATTCTACCTTACGCTTAATTTTCTCAGGCATCGTCGCGTTTGCGTTTTATTTTGCCTGGGCCTATTGGGCGAATAGCGGCCCCACAATTTCACCGGAAATGACCTTACGCGCTGCCCTGGTACAAGGTGCCTACAGCGGCTCAATTACGTTAGGTTTTACGTTTTTGCTGGAGCTCAGCAATCGCCATATCGCGCAGCGCTATTGGTCGCTTGCGTTTATGGTTCCCCTGCTTTGCGCAGTGCACAGTCAAACCCGACAGGCCGGCGCTATCCGCAGCGCGATGAATGCGGCATTGGATTTTTCGGCGCGACAATCAGCGAACTCATGTATTCCTGGTGTCGTGTTTGCGCCTTTGTTACCACTGGCGGTTCAGTCAGCTTTAGTCGTTGCCGTCAATATTCTTAATCAGACCCCGAATCTATGGTTAACAGTAACTCCATCGATCATATTTAGTGGCTTATATGCTTACAGCTACAGTATTACGTTGTGGCGTAAACGTATGCAACGTTAAATCAAACAATTACTGGTTAAAAATTGGACGATTGTAAAGTTTTGACCTACTGTTAAGGTTGAAGGAACAAGGAGAGGGAGTTAGCACGATGCAAGCCACTCGATTTGATTGTCACGGAGACTATTCACTTGCAGTTGAAAGTCGACTGTTGGTGATCCATGCCAGTAGTGCCTGGAATAAAGAGCGTTCGTTAGCGTTTGTAAACGACTGTAAGTGTTTAGTTAATGCCATGCTCGCACCACACCCATTCTATGTGTTGACCTGTACCTCTGACTGGTTACCTACCCATGACAGTTTGGATATTCTGCACGAACTAACCATCTGGTCGATTGCGCAAGGCATGCGCGCACAGGCCTTTTGTTTTTCCAGTCAGCTGGAAGTTGAAGTACTGACGCAAAAGATCGTGCCGCAGGATAATGAGCATTTTGTCCGCCGCGGGTTTATGGATGAAGCGGAAGCAAGGGCGTGGCTCTGCAGCATGGCCCGTGCGCATGGACACGAGCTTGTTTCCTTAGAAGCGTAATTTTCCCAGCGCAGTTGGGTAAGTTCTACTTAGCAGCTCCCAGAACTTATACCCTATGGACTGGAGTATTGGTTATTCAGGGAATGATCACAATACTCGCCGTCATGGGGCGCAACATGACTGGCTGGGCCGTAACGAACTCGCGAATTTCTGGGGCGTCTGACTGCCACAGTTGGATTTTAGTTGACTGCATAAAGCCCAAGGGCAGTGGCATCGGCTGTACATCAAACGACAGATTAAACGCCACATACACTCGCGCGCCTTCGTCGTTGGTGCGCGCATACGCCAGTATTTGGTTATCGTTATCAGCAGCATAATAATCAATAGCCCCGTTCACCAAAACCGGATTCATCTTGCGCAACGCAATGAGTGATTGATAGACGGTAAACAAGGCTTGATCGAAAATCACCGGGTCAGCGGTGCGCGGCAGTCCTAATGGGTGACCTTGTTCTGGGGCAAACTCAAGTTCCGGCCAAATGAGTGGTTTACGATTGTGCGGATCATCACTGCCCCACATGCCCATTTCGTCTCCGGCATAAATTTGAGGCGCGCCCGGCTGAGTGAACTGAAAGGCTAAAAAGGTCTTAACACGATCATAGGTTAAGGCATCGGGTTTACCAATACGGTACTCGGGATTGGCTTCAGCACTCGCGTTAAACTTATAGTTGGTTGAATTATAGAATGAGGTTAGTAAACGTGGCGTATCATGGCTGGCCGACATGTTCATCATAGCAAGGGCATGAGCGCGACTATAACCATGCTGCAGTTCCTTTAGCTGAGCCACCAGGTCAGTAGCAGAAATAGAATTGTTGATACCCGCGAAAAATCGGCGTGCGCTGCGGTACCAGCGATAATTCATGACTGCGTCAAAGATATCCCCTTGCAGTAAGTTAGCTGGATCAATAAGCTTATCGGGGTATTCCTGCCACCAGATCTCACCGATCAAGTAAGCCTCTGGATTGATAGAACGCACATATTGACGGTACTCACGCCAGAACCCTAAGGGGATTTCTGCCGCGACATCCAGTCGATAGCCATCTAAGCCGTCGGATGGGTCACCATCGCCATTAGGATCAAGCCAGCGCTTAGTCACGGCAAAAATATGCTGCTTGACTGCCGCCGATGCGATGTCACCCTCGAACACTTCAATACCATCCGAATGATCGACGCGTACCGTTTCGCGAATTTCCGGCATTTGCTTGACCCCAAACCAACCCTGAAAAGCAAACTCGTTGTCTGGCGTGTTTGGATCGTCAAATTGATCAACCCAATACCAATCAGCATAGGGTGACGCTTGCTGTTGCTTTAGGACATCTTGCCAAGCCCAAAAGGTATTGCCCGTGTGATTCCAGGAATAATCGAGGATCACGCGCATACCGCGCTGTTTCGCCTGTTTAATGACTTCAACAAAGAGCTTATCGGCACTGGTCATTACCCAAGTGGCAGGATCACTCGGTTCTTCTTGCGCAATTAACCGCTTATCTCCTGCCGGATCAGGGCCGAAGTTAACATCCACATGACGCCAATGGCGCGCATCAAATTTATGCAGCGAGGGAGAATCGTTCACCGGATTAAAATACAGCGCGGTGACTCCTAACGACTGCAGATAATCCAGTTTATCGAGTACGCCCTGCAAATCACCACCATACCGGCGTAAGCTGGTTTTTGTGCCAAATTTATCAATGGGGTAACCGCCGGTATCCAACTTGCCATGCACCGAGGCAAAATACGGATCCGGCGCATACCAGTCCTGTGTCCAGGGCGTGAGCTGCCAATCTGCTGGCACAAAGCCGGGATAACCACCGGCAAGGTCCTCAGCGGTTGGGTCGTTTGATGGATCCCCATTATGAAAACGCTCAACAAAGATCTGATACCACACCACATCCTGCGCCCATGCGGGCGGCTTGGATTGCGTTTGCTCTGAGGTGACTTCGCGTTGACAAGCACCGAGCAATAAAACGCTGGCAATTGCACCAATGGCGAGTGGTAATGTTAATTTCATGGATAACCTATGAGCGTATTTTGCGAGCTTTCGTTGCAGCATAGCAAAACACACTTAGGTTGCCTTAAACATACGTATGCAACCGATTGCTAACACCTGTTTTACCGCATGCGCACACAGGTAGCAGCATGCGCTACGACTATCGGGAAGAAATTAAGCTAGCTCGAAATACGCTCTAAGGTAACAAAATCCAGCGCATACGCATTGTTCTCATCGGCTTCACGATGCTCGCGGGCGATCTCATGCCAATAGGCATTTTCATCGTACTTGGGAAAAAACGTATCGCCTTTAACATCAGCATCGATAAAGGTCAGATACAGGCGATCAGCTTTGCGTAACAGTGTCTGATAGATCAAGCCCCCGCCGATCACCATGATTTCATCCACCGCTAGCGACTTTGCATGCTCGATAGCGGCATCGCAACTGTTAACAACCGTAGCGTCAGGCAAGGTGTAATCGGCTTGGTGCGTTATCACAATGTTTTCCCGGCCAGGCAATGCTCGGCCAATAGACTCATAGGTCTTGCGCCCCATGATCACCGGTTTGCCAAGGGTTACCGCTTTAAAGTGCTTAAGATCCGCTGGTAAATGCCAGGGCATGGTGTTGTTGGCGCCAATCACCCGCGCGGGCGTCATGGCTGCAATCATTGATATTCGCATTACGGGGCAAGGCTCATAAAATTAAAGCCCAGAGTCTAAACATTTTGCGACAAATTTGCGACCGCTGTTTAGGCGCTGGACTGGGTAATTACGCCGCGCTCTATTCGTTGGTGTAAATAACGTTCGGGTGATCGTCGTCTTCGTCATCATCCCAATCATCATCGTCCCAATCAGCCTGTTCAAGGGTGTTCTTATGGTATGTTTCCCACTTGAATTCCACTTCCTCTGCAGACTCTTCGGCCGCTTCATCGGTTGGTAATGACTGTAAGAAATCCATGACTTGACGGCATAAACTCTGGGTTTCAAGCTTTTGAAAGGCCGAGATTTGATAATACTCGCCTTCCCAGCCTAATTCCTTAGCCACACGCGCAGTTAACTCTTCAGCTTCTTCTGGTAACAACAAATCAATCTTGTTAAACACCAACCAGCGTGGTTTGGCTGCCAACTTGGGGCTGTATTTTTCTAGCTCGTTAATAATCGCGCGGGCATTGTCGACTGGATCGCTACCATCCGCCGGCATTAAATCGACTAAGTGCAATAATACGCGACAACGCTCTAAATGACGCAAGAACTGAATTCCCAGCCCAGCCCCTTCCGCCGCGCCTTCAATCAAGCCCGGAATATCGGCGATCACAAAACTCTCTTGCGAGTCCATGCGCACTACACCGAGGTTAGGAACTAAGGTGGTAAACGGATAATCAGCGACTTTGGGTTTGGCCGCAGAGACCGCGCGAATAAACGTTGATTTACCCGCATTTGGCATCCCTAGCAAACCCACATCAGCTAATAGCATCAGTTCCAATTTGAGGTTACGAATTTCACCCGGCGTACCATTGGTTTTCTGCCGTGGCGCTCGGTTAGTACTGCTTTTAAAACGGGCATTGCCCAGACCATGAAAACCGCCCTGAGCCACTTTGAGACGTTGACCGTGTTTGGTTAAGTCGCCCAGCACTTCAGCCGTATCAGCATCCGTTGCTCGGGTACCCACGGGTACACGTAACTCTAGGTCAGCCCCGCCGCGCCCAGTACAATTACTACCCTGGCCATTTTGGCCACGCTCAGCGCGATGAAAACGTTCAAATCGATAATCAATCAAAGTATTGAGATTCTCATCGGCAATCAAGTAAACACTGCCGCCATCGCCACCGTCGCCCCCATCAGGACCACCTCGTGGAATATACTTCTCACGGCGAAAACCGACGGTTCCATTGCCCCCATCGCCCGCTTCTACGCGGATGTCCGCTTCATCTACAAACTTCATGATTATCTCGATTTACTTACATTACATTGCGTAAGCCAATGTGTGCTAATAAGCACAGAAATCGGCTTACTGTGTGTTCTGTCGGCCGCGCTAATCGCATCGTCAACGTTAACGTGAAAGGCCATTCACCCTGCATAGGTGACTTGGATAATTAAACATGACTGCTCAATCATCCATTCATAGTGTAGTTAACACCAGCGGGCTTTGCATGGCAATGCCAGCCACTTGCATAAAAAAACCCCGCTTGAAGCGGGGCTTTTCTACAAATCTTAAATATTACTCAGCAACAATGCTAACGTATTTACGATTCTTAGGACCTTTAACTTCAAACTGAACTTTACCGTCAGCTAGAGCAAATAAAGTGTGGTCTTTGCCGATACCCATGTTGTCGCCGGCGTGGAAACGCGTACCACGTTGACGAACGATGATGTTACCCGCTAATACTGACTCACCACCGAAACGCTTAACACCTAAGCGTTTGCTTTCTGAATCACGACCGTTTTTGGTACTACCACCAGCTTTTTTGTGTGCCATGTGTTCGTGCTCCTATTATGCGCTAATGCCAGTGATCTTCACTTCAGTGAACCACTGACGATGACCCATTTGCTTACGTGAATGCTTACGGCGACGGAACTTGATGATCTTAACTTTCTCACCACGACCGTGCGCAACAACCTCAGCTGTTACTTTAGCACCCGCTACTGAAGGTGTGCCGATTTTAACGTCATCACCATTGCTTACCATTAAGATGTCTTCGAACTCAACCGTTTCGCCTGGTGCTACTTCGATTTTTTCAAGACGAACGGTTTGACCTTCGGCCACACGGTGTTGTTTACCACCACTTTGGAAAACCGCGTACATAAATTACTCCGCTCTGCGCTCTACTGCGCTGATTACAAAAACAGGGCGCGGATTGTACGTGATCTAGGAATGTGTCGCAAGGGTTAATGGCATAAAAATGGTTATTTTTACGTCACTTTTTACAATTCGTCGAAAAACCCGCTATTTCTATGGGAAATCTAGACCCCGATTGCCCCCGACAGGGCGGTATAGTAACCGATAATGATCAACTTGCTAAGCCCCTTCTACACGATGAAAAGCCGCTTTTATCTGCACACTTGACTGGATACCACGCGACTTTTCTGTAAAATTGCAGCCCATCACTCTTCGCACATAACTAATGCAAAGGCGCATGGATAAAAACGCAATTCAGCAACTCGCTAATCCTGACATGTTGGCTGTTAATCAGCTGATCCAAGAGCAAGTATCGTCAGATGTAGCCTTGATCAATCAACTCGGTTTTTACATCGTGAATAGCGGTGGCAAGCGCTTACGCCCCTTATTAACCGTAGTCAGTGCCAGAGCGCTAAATATTCAGGATGATGCGCATATTAGTTTGGCGGCAATCATAGAATTTATTCATACCGCGACACTACTGCACGATGATGTGGTGGATGAATCGACTATGCGCCGCGGCCGCGAAACCGCGAACGAATTGTTTGGCAATCAGGCGAGTGTTTTGGTGGGCGATTTTCTCTACTCGCGCGCGTTTCAAATGATGGTGGGATTGCAGCGCATGCGAGTGATGGATATCTTATCTGATGCAACCAATCGCATTGCGCAAGGCGAAGTCATGCAGCTGATGAACTGCAATGATCCTGACACCACCGAACAGCGCTATATGGATGTTATTTACAGCAAAACTGCACGTTTATTTGAGGCCGCTACCCAGCTTGCAGCCGTTCTGACTGAACAGCCGGAAACCATTGAACTGGCAATGCAGGACTATGGCAAGTATCTAGGCACCGCGTTTCAATTAATTGATGATGTACTCGATTATGATGCCGACGCCGCCACGATGGGCAAGAATGTTGGCGATGATTTAGCTGAGGGCAAACCTACCCTGCCACTCCTTTATGCCATGTGGAATGCCAATCCAGAAGATGCCGGACTGATCCGTCAGGCAATCGAAAATGGCGATGGCATGCAGTCGTTTGATCGGATCTTAGGTGTGATCAAACAAACGGGGGCGCTGGAATATACCCGCCAGTTAGCTGAGCGAGAAGCCGATGCCGCCATTGCAGCTCTGGCCCCAATTCCTGATAGTGAATACAAGCAAGCGCTGATTGCTTTGGCACATACGGCTGTAGAGCGGGACGCTTAACCCAGCGGACTCATTACTCCGTGCCCACCGCGTTGCAAAATATGGGTATAAATTTGTGTGGTTTTCACATCAGAGTGGCCTAACTGGTCCTGCACCGTGCGAATATCTGCACCAGATTGCAATAAGTGGGTTGCGAAACTGTGCCGTAATGTATGAGGAGTAACAGATTTTTTAATACCCGCGGCATAAGTTGCTTCACGCACCGCGCGTTGGATCTGCTTTTCATCAATGTGATGACGACGTAGCAGGTTACTCTCAGGATCAGTACTTCGTTTTTGTGACGGAAACAAGTATTGCCAATGCAGTTGCTTATTAGCGGATTGAAATTTTTCCGCCATTCGGTGAGGCATCCACACCCCAGCCCATGCAGGGCACTGAATATCTTGATGCAAGATCGTTTCTACTTGCTGAATTTGATTTTGAAGTGCTGAAAGTAAACTGTCTGACAACGTAACAACTCGATGCTTACCACCTTTGCCATGCCAAACCCGAATACATCGGTAGTTAAAATCAATATCACCGACCCGCAGACGGACACACTCCATTAAGCGCAACCCGCTACCATAAAGTAAACTCACCGCGAGTAAATGCTTCGGGGCGACATGGGCCAAGAGCAATGCTATTTCAGCCTTGGTTAGCACCACCGGTAATTTTTTCTGGCGCGCACTCCGCACAAATCCCATATCTTCACTGAGTGGCCTTTCGATAATCTTGGCGTAAAGAAAAGTGAGGGCATTTAATGCCTGAGCTTGTGTGTTCGCAGCGACATTTTTTTTCAACACTAAATGTTCAAGAAAGGAAACAACATCAGTGTCAGTCAATTGCGCCGGATGACGATTTCCGTGAAAACGAATATAAGCAGCTATCCAACGAATGTAACTCTCGATAGAGCGCTTGGCATAGCGTTTTGTGCGCATAAAATCCGCGACATAATTTAGAAATGGCGATCGCATAAGTTAGCCCAAATAAAACGTAAAATGGCGAATAAACGCACACAAAACCACTGTTCATAAATACAGTTTTAAGGCTTACTCATTTTCAGGTAGATATTTCTTCACTTTGTCCAAATGAATTCCCCCCAAATGTCCAATAACATGCCAAGTGAATATTGCTGGACGCTCCAGGCCAATCCGCTAAACTAGCAATACAGACTATGCACCAGATTGGCGTAAAAATTTGCCCCAAATTGGTGTCCAATAAGTTGTTATACACCAAATTAGGAATACAAAATGAACAAGGATGAAATAGAAGCAAAAGCTCTTTACGACGACATTCAAAAGAAAGAAGCTCTGCTAAATCAATTTGAGAAATTGAAGCCGAGCATAAAAGAAACACTTTTAAGAAACTTGGGCTTTATTGCAGTGTTCGCATTTTTACTCTGGATGTTTCCTGAGCTTTTTGAACAGCCTGTGCTGTACGCATTGCTATTGATGATTGTTGCAGTTAGTGCAGAAACTCACATTGAAAGTAAGAGAATTCATGACCGAATAGATATACTCCAAAGGCTAATGAAACAGTGATGTATAACAAGTCAATCAAGCTCACTCCCTGCGGTCGTTGGGACAAATACGTGTGCGGCCTCCTCGGATTATGCCGCACACATATTTGCCCCTTATTGGGGTGTTAGGCCTATAGAGGTAAAACATGATTTCAGAGGCAGATTGGAAACACTTCAAACAAGTTAAGGCAGATGCATTAGATAGATGCTGCCAGCAAGTTTTAGACGATGTGCGTAAAGGAATCGATGACCCCGAACTTTCAAATCATGCAAAATATCTTTATTTGTATAAATTGATGGAAAACAGCGACAAACGTATCGCCAACATATTCGATTACAATGCAAGGTCTAAAGCTATGCTGCAACTTGCATTAATGAAGTCAGACGGCCTTCTAGAAGCTAAACAAATTAGTGGCTTCTCAGATGAGTTACAAAGTTTTATTAATAGCCGTGACTAACTTATCAGCACGGCCTAACAACTCAATAAACTCACTCACTGCGTTCGCTGGGACGCATACACGCGGGGCGGCTTCGCCATTATGCCCCACGCAAATGCGCCGCTTAGCTTAATGTTAGATGCTTCATGTGCTCACAGTTTTTTTGAAAGAACAAGACTGCTTATTTCTTGAATATTAGTATAGTCTTGCGCGAGATATAAAAACTGGAGAAAGCTATGAAGAACTGGATATTTTTATCCGCGGCTATCATTTGTGAGGTAATTGCAACATCTAGTCTGAAGTCTAGTGAGGGTTTTACTAAATTAGCTCCTTCGTTACTTGTTGTTGCTGGTTATGGTGCAGCGTTTTATTTGCTTTCACTCACTCTCAAATCAATTCCTGTTGGAATGGCATATGCAATTTGGTCAGGGCTTGGAATAGTTTTAGTGACTTTAGTTGCTTGGTTCATGCATGGGCAAAAACTTGATCTTTGGGGTGCTGTTGGAATGGGGTTAATTGTAACTGGGGTTGTTGTGCTCAATTTGCTTTCAAAAGCCAGCGTGCATTAATTTGCAGCGCATCTAACAAGCCAAGTAAGCGGGACAATTACACGCAGGCTCCCGTCACTTCGTTCCGTATTATAGCCTGCGTGTAATTGCCCCTTCTTGGGGTGTTATATGCCTAGTGAGAATTGGTGCTAAATTTCATTGCTGAAGTTGGTAGTAGCTTCAAATGGGTATATAGAGATTGGTTCTACATTGGAGCATCCTCATACCGTAATATGGTAAGATTGGAGCATTCAAAAAGGAGCAAAGGTTGGCGAAAGCTGAACATTTCCATGTCAATACTCTTTATGCTTTTGGAACTTTTTTTGCTTCTTCAAATTACAAGGTAGTTTATGAATATTAATGTAAATATGGTTATGTTGCTTCCCTTATTCTTTGCAGTAATCCCAGCGATACTGGCCATCTATTTAGCTCACAAACAGAAACGTTCTAAACTTATTGCCGGTTTGGCCACTTTTTTCTTGGGCTTTTTTACTTGGGTTGGCGGTTGGATCCTGCTCGGAATAATGAACTTTATGGAGCCTAAGAAAGAGGTTAGCGAGTAGGCATATAACAAGCCCATTAATGCGCTGCGCTGGGACACTTACCTGTAGGCCCCTCCGCTTCGCTCCGTATTTTAGCCTACAGATAATTGCCCCTTATGGGGGTGTTGGTGAAAGCTAACCCACGAAAATGCGGAGGCTAGCACTTTCAAAGGGAGTCATTGTGTCTAGGCGTCAAGAGTTGACCCGCGTTGCGCACCACGCTACACTGAGTCTATGATTAAATCTTTTAAACACAAAGGGCTGAGGTTGTTTTTTGAAAAAGGCAAAACCTCGGGTATTCAGCCAAAACATGTGAAAAAGCTCCGCATGCAGTTGGCTGCTATACATTCTGCTCATGATATAGAAGACATAAATGTTCCGGGTTTCGCTTTGCATAAGCTTAAAGGGGATAGAACCAATATTTGGTCTATTACTGTTAATGGCAATTGGCGAGTAACTTTTGAATTTAAAGATGGTAATGCGTACATCTTAAACTACGAGGACTATCACTAATGAATATGCATAATCCACCGCATCCAGGGGAATTCATCGAGTCTATCTATTTAGAGCCTCATGAAGTTAGTTGCAGAACTCTTGCTACTCATTTGGGTGTTGCGGCTTCTACACTTAGTCGTGTAGTTAAGGGTAAAAGCTCAATCACGCCAGAAATGGCGCTTCGACTTTCTAAAGTTTTGGGCCGTAGCCCAGAGAGCTGGCTGGCAATGCAAGACAATTATGATTTGTGGCAAGCAAAACAGGTCACCGATCTTAAAAACGTTCAACCCTTAGATCTGCATGCCGCCTAACAAATCGATCAACGCACTCGCTGCGCTCGCAGGGACGCCTACTTGCTGCGGCTCCGCGATTTTAGCCCACAGCTAGCAGCCCTTTATGCTGGGCGTTATGTCACGCTCTTAAACAACATCACTTAGGGATTGATAAATGGAAAGCCAAACCTATGCAAGAGGCTCATGCAATTGTGGCGCTATTTCCTTTTCCATAGGTGTTCCTCTTGCTAGTGTTTTGATTTGCCATTGTTCAATTTGCAGAAAATCTACAGGAAGTGGAGGCATTGCTGTTACCGTTGTTCCAAACGAATCTTTAAAAATGGAAGGGGATTTAAGCGTTATTCAACAATGGACAAAGCCTAATCACGATTGGCTCACCAATTTTTGCAGAATATGTGGCTCTCCGCTTCCGGGAAAAAACGATGATGTACATTCCTATATTCCTGTGAGTCTTTTAGATTCGGGCTATGAAAACTTAGAAGTTAAGCATCATCTTTTCACAGACTCTAAGGCCACATGGGAAGAAATTGGCAATAGCGGCGAACGACACAAGAAAGCTTTCGGTGGGTAATAAAAGTTCAAGACATAAAAGTTATGTTTCAAGGAGGAAGCCGTGAAATTTATCCCTTCGGTTCTATCTTGTTTGTTAATTACTGGATGCGCTAATACTTCAAATATGGTGTATCGTCCTATTTGCTTAAACTCGGAACAACAAGCTCGAGAACTCGGACAAGAAATCTTCAACGATGGATTTAATAGCCGGGTTAGTTATTGGGTAACAGGCGATCCGAATAATTCGATCCCTTCTTTAGGTTTACTCTATGCTGGCTTTGACCAAACAGAATATTGCGAAAATGGCGGCTATCCAATTATTATCACGTTTGATTCTGAAAAGGCAGGAAACGATGCGGATAACATTATCAAGTGGTCTGAAATCGTGTTAACCAAAATGCTCAAGGACCGCGGGTTTGCAACATAACAAGCCAATAAAGCTCACTCCCTTTGGTCGCTGGGACAAATACGCAATTGGTCAGAATAACTTTTTAACATCGCGGTAAAAGTTTTCATGAGAACCAAGAGCTATCAATTCAAGTATTACAGTACCATCTTCGTAGCTGTAACCAAGTAAAGTTAACTGCTTGACCATCTTGAACTTGTACACGCGAAGAAAAGCTAGGTCGCCTTTTTTCTGTTCTCCTAGAAGAGGGTCGTCCATCAGTTCCTTTACAGCTTTATCTAAGTCTTTTTTCTGATTTGTATGTAACTTCTTTACTGCTCTCTTAAAATTAGCTGTCTGTAAAACACTGGTAATCCTAGCCAAAATCGTAAGGCTCCAATTTTCCTGCCTCTTTTTCCGCTTTGGAAATAATTGCCTGTTTCACGAATTCGTATGGTAAATCAGGATTATCTTCCATCATTTCACCTATCTTTGCCCAATGCTCAATCTGTTTTGGCATAGTTCGGTTTAGTGCTTTGCCCATAATGGTAGCTTTCTCAACTAGATCTTGGTCTAGTCTTACACTCGCGGTTGCCATAATGTGTCTCCTAATAGTCCGTTGCCACATTGTAGCAATGCGCTACAGGTGTGGCAAATTGCGTATAACAAACGCTTTAACACTCGCTGCGCTCGCTAGGGACAAAAACACGTAGGCTCCCTTCGCTTCGCTCGGTATTATAGCCTACAGGTAATTGTCCCTTATTGGGGTGTAAGAAATTTTTTAACTGACAGGATGTTTTATGAAAGCCAAAATACTCTTCTTTATAACCATATTAAGCTTTAGCCAATTTTCTTTTGCATACCAAAAGGAAATCGATAAATTTTTTGAGCTTTACGAATCAGGAAAAATTTCAGAGGCAGTCGACTCTATTTACTCTTCAAATAAATGGATAATTCAAAAGCCTGATGATGTTCAAAATGTTAAAGCTCAACTCAACTATCTTAATAGTTTGGTAGGAGAGTTCTACGGTAAAGTAATGCTTGGCGAGGAACATCTTGCCGAAAAGCTTTATCACATAACATACCTGGCACTATACGAACGCCAACCCGTAAGGTTAGAATTTGTATTCTACAAGCCGCAAGAAAAATGGATTATTTATTCATTCTCTTTCGACGATGAGATCGATAATGATCTGCAAAGATTCGCTAGAGATAAAATTGCTGGCTATGACATTGGTTTCTAATAAGCACTCAAGGCTCTCCCTTTGCTCGCTGGAACGTAAAGGGAAGCCTTTATGACTGATTACTTTGGTTCTTGTCTGTGCGGTACAGTTAAATTTGCAGTACAAGGGAACTAAATTTATGAGTCACGCAATTTTCATCAATCTAAAATTAGTACTTGTTTGCCTTGGCGCGGTGGTAATAGTCATTTGGGGTTTCTACGCCAATGAAGCGAGAAAAGAGATCTACTTCCTTTGCAGTAACTTTACGGCAGGCACATCAATTTCAAGCGTTACCTCACAATTGAATACCGCCACTCTATCCTCGTATAGCATTGCGCAGATTGACGGTGTAAATAGCATCACGCAAAGCAGTGAGGTTATATTTAACATGGCTCGCTGTACGATCACATTTAATCCGGATCAGACCGTTGCTACAGCGGCGTTTACATGGGGCTAAGCGATAGGCCCGTTAATGCCTGAAAAAACCAAAGCAGTAAATAAGCTTTTCTATATAATGCCCGCGCTAAAATAAATTTCGAGTAAGGAAACGAATGAAAATTTTAAAATCCATTGCCTGCCTGTTAATTCCACTTTCAATGACCGCAGCTACTCATGCTGATGAGTACTCTTTTGGTATTGGCGTTGGGAGCTTATACAGCGGTTTGGGAATAAACATAGCGTCTCACTCAGATAATAATCTCACGTATGTCTCTGCGGGTTGCGTGAGTTATTCCAGTAGAGCTGGTGCTACCTGTGGTATCGGCGGTGGTTGGATAACCACCAGTATTCTCAGTGTTCCCAATAATAAACATGGACTCGGCGCTTATATCGGTATTGTAGGTACTGAACGGAAAGCCTTTGATGAAAACGATCCGATTTATGGCGGCGGTTTGGGTTACTATTATTTCTTTAATGGTATCGACCGCGCGGGCACGAACCTAGGGCTCGGCTTCATGGTTGGTGATTCTAACGAGGGTACTGACAGCGCCCTCGTTTTTCAGCTAGGCTACCAGTTTTAAACCATCTGCCAAATCAACAAGGAGTAAAGCATGGAAGAACCACAAGAATACTGGGGTATGCCATTACGTTCATATTGTATGCTGATCCACATCAGTCAACTCTCCAGCATCGTCGCCCCCGGTTTAGGATTTATCCTTCCCATCGTGATGTGGTTGGCCAATAAGGATAAGCACCCGGATATTGATAAGCACGGCAAAGTCACGGTCAATTGGGTGTTAAGCCTGTTAATCTACAGCATCATTTGCGGTATTTTGACCATTATATTCATCGGTATTATTGGCTTGGGTTTATTAGCACTATTGAATTTCTTGTTTGCCATCATTGCAGCTGTTAAAGCCAATGATGGAAAGCTCTGGCAGTACCCATTGAGCATTCCATTTTTGAAGGTCTAAGGCATGTTTGCACACTGCAAGATCCAGCACGTTGTCGCAGTGTGCTTGTTGATTATTACCCTTGCCAGTTGCGCGTCATTATCCTTGCCATCTACACCATCTGAGACTGATGGAATGACCGCGCTGGCAGAAATATCTCCACAAGACATTACGGGTGAATACCTGCTCACCATTCAAACCGCTGATAAGCAGGGAGCTTTTGTGTATCTCAATACCAAAGCTGACTTACGTGAACCTGACAATATTACGGTGACGATCCCGCCTGCCCTTGTCGCTGTTTTTGAAGCACAAATGGGCGCTCCGCTCGAACAATTTTTGCTGGGTAAAACCATTGCTGTAACAGGCAAAGCTAAGCGCGTGCTGATCAGTGCAAACCAATCGGCCGGGGCAGAGCCATCGGCGAAGTATTACTATCAAACGCATATTCGTATTAAGCAGATTGAAGAGTTACAACTGATTGAAACTGTGAACTAATCCAGGCCAACCAGAAGCGGTTGGTACTCCCCGTCCTCCCGCGCTGACAAAATTGTAAAAGAGTATGGCCAAACATAATCCTGCAGCTAAATAGTGTTATGCTCGCCAAAGTGTCATGCCCAAAAAGGAACCAACAAATGAAATTACAGCAATGGGGCGGTCTGGCTGCATTAACTGAAGCGACGACGTATCTGTTCGGATTTGCGCTATTTTTTGGGGTGCTAAATACCAGCCATCTCACCAGTGCTGAGCAGCGCTTAGATTATCTACTACAACACCAAGACACTTATTTTTTGGGCTACCTGATCATTGGCGTTTTATTTAGCTTTGTTTTAATTGTGTTGGTACAGGCACTGCATCAGCGTTTGCGCGCATCGGCACCGCAACTTATGCAGTACGCAGCAACGGTTGGTTATATTTGGGCAGGCTTTGTACTCGCCAGCAGTTTTGTGTTTCTGGCGAGTCTGGCCACATTGTCTAATGTGCATGAGACGTCTCCAGAGAGCGCACTGCTTATCCACCAAACACTTGCCGTGATAATTTCTGCGCTCGGTGGTGGTATTGAGCTCATTGGCGCCGTGTGGGTGCTTTTGCTCAGTCTGGTTGGATTGCGTGCCGGTATTTATTCTCGCTGGCTGCACGTTTGGGGCTTAGTGGTCTCCTTGGCTGGCATTTTAACTTTACTGGCCGGACTAGAATCACTCCGCAACCTGAGTTTTTTTGAATTAACCACGGCACTGTTTGGACTCGGTCAGATCCTCTGGTTTATTGCACTTGGGATCGCAATGTTGCGTGATCAACAGGATAACTAGCGATGAAAAAAGGAGCAACACCATCCATTACTTACCAGATCAATGCTCCAGTCACGGTAGCGCAATTTACTGATGTGCTGCGCAGCAGTGGCCTTGCCGCACGGCGCCCGGTCGATGACCATGCATGCTTGCAAGGCATGCTGGATAACGCCAATTTAACTGTTAGTGCTTGGCTTGGGGATCAGTTAATCGGTATCGCGCGCTGCGTTACCGACTTTCATTATGCGTGTTACCTATCCGACCTGGCGATCATTAAAGACTATCAAAGTGCAGGTGTGGGCAAACAACTGCAGCATTTAACCCAACAACAGCTTGGTCCACAGGCCAAACTCATTTTACTCGCCGCCCCAGCCGCGAATGACTATTACGCACATATTGGCTTTAGTCATAATCCGCGCTGTTGGGTGCTGGAACGTGAACACAGTTTAATTAACGAGACTGGAGAGGATTGATGTACATCCCACGTCAAATGCAATTGACAGATAAGGCGAGTATTGGAGCCTTTATTAACCGATATAATTTTGCTGTGTTGATGTCATCGGATCTACAAGTCACGCATGTGCCATTGCTATACAGTGAGCAGAGCGATGGCTCAGCTACCTTGCTGGGTCATATGGCAAGGGCTAACCGCCATTGGCAAGCCATGCTTGAGCAGCGCGTTACGGCTGTATTTACTGGCCCACATAGTTACATCAGTCCACGCTGGTATCAGTCGACCCCCAATGCACCAACTTGGAATTACGCAGCAATTCAATGTAGCGGCACATTCACTCAGTTGGATGAAAGCGCCACTCGTGATGCGGTTATGCAACTGGTTGCCCACCAAGAGCCTGAAATTAGTCAAGATCCTCAATATTGGCCTGAGGAATACATCCAACGTTTAGTCAAAGCGGTCGTCGGTTTTACGATTAAGGTTGATGATATTCAAGCGAAAGAGAAACTCGGGCAACATAAAACAGCAGCCGATCAAATCGGCGTTTATAACGCGTTGCAACAAGCGCCTGATCGGTCAGCGCAACAACTAGCCGCCTACATGCGCGCAGCACAAAAAGGTATGGGTTAACAGATAGACCATTAAGGAATGAATTACGTGAAGATCTATGGTGATGCTCAATCAGGGAATTGTTATAAAGTGCAACTAACCTGTGCGTTGTTGGGGATTGATTATACTTGGCAAGCCATTGATATTTTAGCGGGAGATACCGCGTCGGCGGATTTTTTAGCGCACAACCCGGTGGGTAAAATCCCTTTATTAGTGCTTGATGATGGGCGTTGCCTGGCTGAGTCAAACGCGATTATTAATTACCTAGCCTATGGCAGTGCGATGCTACCTAGTGAGCCCTTTGCTTTGGCAAAAGTGCAGCAATGGCAGTTTTTTGAGCAGTACAGTCATGAGCCATATATCGCGGTTGCCCGTTTTATTGCCAAATACTTGGGAATGCCTGAGGAGAAGCGCAGCGAATTTGAAGCCAAGCAAGCGGGTGGCCATAAGGCGTTACAGGTAATGGAGCAGCAGTTGCAGCAAACGTCTTTTTTGTGCGGTGAGCAGTTGACGACAGCGGATATCAGTTTATATGCGTATACCCATGTTGCTGATGAAGGCGGTTTTTCCTTGGCGCAGTATCCTGCAATACAAACCTGGTTGGCACGCATCGCAGCACAATCAAATTATAGCGCCATGCCAATCGCGTAACCGGTATAAAATTCTATTGACCGAGGTCGTTGTATCGCGCATGGTATTAGCTGGTTTTCGTCAACGGATATAAGGCTCCCCGTGCAAGGCTATCGGATCAGCACCAACCAAAGTGAATTTGATCAAGAATTGATCTATCAGTTTATTTCCACCAGCTATTGGGCTAAAGGTATGCCGCGCGACTTGCTCGAAAAAGCCATCGCCAATTCTTGGTGCTTTGCGGTATTTGATCAGGATTACCGGCAAGTTGCCTTTGCCCGCTTGATCACCGATAAAGCTACCTTTGGTTATTTAGCTGACGTGTTTGTTATCGAAGCCGCACGCGGCCAGGGGATCAGCAAATGTTTGGTTGAGTACATAGTGTCCTTACCTGAGGTCCAAGGCTTCCGCCGCTTACTCCTGGCAACCTACGACGCACATGGCTTGTATGCGCAATATGGCTTTAAGCCGATTGAAAAAGTCGAGTCACTGATGCAGATCTGGCAACCTGACATTTACCAGCAAATATAGCGGCCCAGACATTTGAAGGAGTAAAAGATGGAAATCCGCATTGATGATTTAAGTGGCGGTGAAGTCATTGAATTACTGCAAGAGCATCTGACTGATATGTACGCTACGTCACCACCAGAAAGTGTGCATGCATTAGATGTTGAGCGCTTGAAAGCACCAGAGATCACGTTTTTCAGTGCCTGGGATAACGGCCATCTGATGGGCTGTGTCGCCCTTCGTCAACTCAGCGCAACAAACGCAGAAATTAAATCAATGCGCACCGTTAAAGCCTATCGTCAGCAAGGCGTGGCCAAAGGCTTACTCGAGCATCTTCTAGCCTATGCGCAAACACACGACATCAAGCAGCTTAGTCTCGAAACGGGTACACAAAGTTATTTTGACGCCGCACGAAATTTGTATCGCAAACTCGGATTTTTGGATTGTGGCCCATTTGGTGACTATCGCTTAGATCCCAATAGCCACTTTATGACAAAGGAGCTGTAGTTCTATTCTGCTACGACCACACAATTACGACCGCGACGTTTAGCTTCATACATGGCTTCATCAGCCCGATGCAAAAGGTCATCAATATTTGCTGGCGGTATAGCACAAGCAAGGCCAATACTGGTAGTGATCTTAACTCTGCCTTTACCCGAGGTGACATGAATATCAGCTGTTTTCTCTAACAACCGCTGGGCGAGTAACATCGCCGCATCGCAAGGTTCAGTGATCAGTAAAACAAACTCTTCGCCACCAAAGCGCCCAAACACATCGGTCTCGCGGATCAAGGTGTCGACGGTGAGTGCAAATTGTTTGAGTACTTCATCACCCACACCGTGGCCATGGGTATCATTGATTTGCTTGAAGTGATCAAGATCCAGCATCAGCAAACAGCAGGTTTGATTTTGACGTACGGCGAGCTCCAAGCGTTGTTGTGCCAGCAATAAGAAGCTGCGGCGATTGCGCACGCCTGTAAGTTCATCGGTATTGGCCTGAATTTCAGCCCGTGTTTTCGCCCGCTCTAACTCTATGGTGCGCATCTGAACTTCATTCTCTAAGCGTTCCTTCGACGCTTCCAGATGCTCACGATACTGCATTTCCGCTTGTTGCTTGTCGCGGCGCAGTTGTCGCACCAATAACCCCATAGCGAACATAATGGTGATCATCTCAATATATGAAGCCACTGGCGGCAGGTAATAGTTAAGCATGTTATGTTCAACGTATCCAAGATCACGCAGGGCCTGAAGAACCAACCCCGCTACCAAGGTTGCCCAAGCAAGGGTAAATATACCCGCCTCGTTCGCGCCTTGCCGCCAGCGCCAGAAACCCACAACCAGCATTACAGGATACAATGCCAGCGCCAAAGTTATGGTGATAATGGCCATAGCTTTGATCTGAAAAACTGCTGCGACTAAAAGTAAGCAAGCATTTACTATCATTAAAATCAGCAAATAATCAGCTTTAAGAAGGAATTTCCGGGTTCGTAAGAAAGCGCGGGCGAAAATCAAACCACACACAATCGTCACAGCGCCACTGATAGACATCAGGCTCCAGTGAAAACTATCAGTGATAACGTGTTGATGAGTGAGCCCTAAAATCGTTGCCCAGCAGGTAATTTTTGACAATGAATAGAGGGCATAGAGAAAGAATATCTTCCGCCCCGCCGCAAATCCGGCAACCAGCGAAAACAACGCCATCAAGAAAAAACCACCGAACAAGAACAGCAACAAGCCCGATTCCTTGACGTGAGATCCGGTCAACGCTTGAGGAGACCAGATCCGCATACTGGGGTAGGTGTATCCCGCATCTGTAGCCCCAAATCGAACTAACAGGGTCACACTGGCATTTGCCGGAACGTCCACGGGGATAACAAAGCGATTGTGAGTGACTGGACGGGCTGAAAATGGCGCATCTAAATCGAGCCGCTGGAACAAGTGCACGTCTAGGTTGTTAAGATCCACGCGGTAGGCATCAATTTCAATCACCTGATGGTCGACGTACTCTAAATGTAGCGTCAGATCTTCAGCTGTCGTATTTTGCAGTGCAAAGACGGACCAGGTGTCACCACGCACCAACCCAGTAGAACCTTGGGTGGATAAATTTGTGAATTGCCCAGCGTGCAGTGCGCGTAAAACATCAATCGCGGTTTTGCTGTGCTGCGGATCGAAATAGATGTGCTCAGCGCCTGTGCGCTGGGTACCTGCCTCGTCAGCGCCAACCATGATCGGATCCACTGCCGTTGCAGCAACACTGTTAATACACCCGAACAACAGCAGGAGTATAAGTAAGATTATACGTTGACGACTACACACTGACTTTATTTACCTTACCCATTTCCTGCGCCTTGCGCTCGGCGTCTGACCGAGGACTAACTGTTATGCCGCGAGAGTATATAGAATGGCGATCCCGATAGCCACTATGGTTGCTGAGGTTTTCTCCTGCTCTAACGACGGGTCAATGGAGGTTTATCAGAGATGTTCTCGCAGGGTATTGTTTCATCGAGAAATTTCACCTAAAGTGCAAATGTCGCAATATTCCGACACGGCTAGGGAATTTTCACTGATGGACATCAAAGGATACATCGACTACTTCGCTGAAATATCGCATTTACCGCGCAATGAACAGTTTACGCATTTGGAGCGTGCGCGCGACAACATCAATCAGCGTTGGCCATTGCCCTATTTTTTCACCTTAGCTGTGCTGATCCGCGCCTTGGTGCTAGGGGCAAGCTATGCGATGGCCAGCTTGCTTTTAGACTGGCCGCTATGGGCCATTGTTATCACGATGATTTTTGCGTTATTACTTTCCCGCCTAATAGAAAATGAAATTATTTGCCACCAAATACGTCAACAATTAAAAAATATAGTGAGCACCCACTTACCTTCTAATCAATAATTTTGCCTAGATGAATAGTATTAACCGCCGCGGTGTGTTGAAGATCAGCCAGACTAAGCTGTGCTTTCGGATCTAATTGATATTGTTGCGCAAACCATAACGTTAAGGTGGCTAAGGCGTCATCTAATGCATTATGTGCTGGTGCAGCCGGCAAGTTTAAGCGATCCCGACACACCGCCAAAGTGGCGCTATTCGGGGGTAACACACTGTGCTGTTTCTGGAGCGCATAAACAGCCATCTTCAGGGTATCAAGCGTGACTATACTGGGGACATGTAGGCCTAAGTTAGTGGCTACAGTATTTAGCACGCCAACATCCAAACTCGCATTATGGAATACCCAAACGTGACTATCGACATAGCTTTGTAATTGTTCAACTGCTGCCTGAACAGGCGCACCTTGGCGAATTTGCTCATCGGTTAAGCCATGGATAACCGGGCTCTGCTGTAAGTCATCTTTGGTGCGGATAACTTGATAGAAACAACTGGCCAGATCCACACTATAATTACGCCCCTCTACCCAGCCAATCGATAACACTTTGGCACTATTGGGATCCAGTGAAGTTAGCTCTAAATCGATCGCTAGCAGCGGTAACTCGACCAATTTTTGTGTCGCAAAAGCGGCAGGCAGGGCTTGCCGCTGACTTCCACCAAGGCGTCTAAACCAGTCTATCCAAGCCACAACTTACCCCACGCCACCAGAGAACTTCATCACCGCTGCTTGCTGCGCCCGATCAATGGCTTTAAACGCGGCTTTAAGTTGATGCTTTTCAATTGACGACAATTCACTGACAGCGACACAGTTATCAGTGACTTTTTGGGTCAGCTGGTGACGCCAACGTAAGCGATTAAGAAACAGCCAAATATCCCGCAAATTATCTGCGTCACGCGAGGACAGTCCTGAGGTACTGGGCAAATTTGCCAAACGGCCCAGCGTTGCTGGCATCTTCAAGCCACTTTCTAAGGCATATAGACGCACCAAATTATTAATAATCGCCACGGCGTTCTTCTTCAGATCAATGCTGTCTTTTACCTCGCGTCCTTTCTCATACACAAATTTTTGAAACATTGATAAAGGCACATTGATTTCATTGGTGTGTCGGGCTAGCGCAGCAAGAAACATTTTCTGCTGCAGCAGCGGCGCGCGGGCCGCTTGCAGTTGTTTGAACAATTCCACATCACCTGCGGCTGCGCGAGCATCCAAGAAAATATTAAAATGCATGATCGCATCGGGCGTCGGTTGCTTAACCCAATTGCGCGCTTCCTCCAACGCCGCGTCTAACGACAGGCGTAAGTCAGGATTCGAGGCCATGATATTGCCTGGGCAGAGCTTGATACCGCATTTGTTCAAGCCCTGACACACATAATCTGCCAGCTCAGCAAAATACTGCGCTTCCGCCTCCGTAGGCGTGCGCGCAAGCAATAATGCATTATCTTGATCGGAGCCTAGGGTTTGGTCCTCGCGCGCTTGGGAACCATAGACCACCCAGCAATATGCCATAGGCGCAGGACCCGCATTGTGCTGATAAAAGGTAATGAGTTTACGCGTCATAATATCAGTGGCCTGCGAAAGCACTTTACCCACAATATCAAAATCACCCGCGCGTTTGGCGTGAGTTGAGAAGTAATGCGGGATTTGCCAACTGGCACGCGTCAGTTCATACAGGTTTTTAGCCTTAGAGAGCTCACCAATCACAAATAACACGTTGCCCCTTTGGTGGCGCACAATGTCACTTGCCGTGATCATGCCTACCGGTTGGTAACTGAATCGATCAACGACCGGCAGGTGATGAATATTGCGCTCTGTCATGAGTGATAGGGCATCAAACAATGTGCGATTTTGCGTGATCTTGGCCGGGTCAGGGGTCATCACTTCAGCCACAGATTGTGCATAGTCAGTTCCACGAGCCACCACTCGGTTACGCAAATCGCGGTCAGTGAGAATGCCAACCAAATTGGTGTCTTGAGTGATTAACAAAGAGGATACATTTTGCTCCGCCATTAAGGCAGCAGCCTGACCGATGGATTGCGCCACATCTGCTACCACCGGCGCTTTGCTGATCACCTCAGATAGCGGCTTGTACAGCCACATACTGTTAGAGTCGGTGACCGCACTGTTTTGTAATGCATCAGTGTTAGCACTATTAAAAAAGTTAGCGATCGTTGCATTTTCCATTACTTCCAGCACGCTATCACGCGCTAGGCAAAACACCAGTCCCGGCATGTCTACGGTAATACTAATGGGATATTCAACATTATCGAGAATGCCA
This sequence comes from Alteromonas sp. DYW1, assembly GCF_059752595.1. NCBI lineage: Bacteria > Pseudomonadati > Pseudomonadota > Gammaproteobacteria > Alteromonadales > Alteromonadaceae > Alteromonas > Alteromonas sp. DYW1. Next base: position 3,224,055 of record NZ_CM186038.1, read on the forward strand.
CTGATCCCAAAATAGTCGCCATCGCTTAAGTGGCGTGTTGGACCATCAGAATCCTTGACTGAAAATTGCCCGGCTTGGATCAGATAAAGGCAATGCGGATTGGACTGCAGCAACTGCAGTTTATTGTCCTCAGTAACGTAGATCAGATTGGCTTTTTGTGCCAAGCGCTGAATTTCACCCTCGCCTAACTGGTCGAAGGGCGCCGACGTGCGCAGAAAATCGCTAATCTGTTGTGGCACTGTGCTCACGGCTTTCTCCTTACGCAACTAACACCGACACCACAAAGTATACGCGGGTGATAGTAGCAAACACTGGTTTAGATCAAAAAAAGGCCCGACGAAGTCGCCGAGCCCTTGCTCTTTACAACCAATAGCAATTAGTGTGCAGACGCTTCACCAGACCCTTTCGGGAAGCGGATGCTCTCAACTAATTCTTGAATATCTTTTGGTGCTTCATCGGTCATCTTAAAGACTACAAAAGCAACCACAAAGTTAACGGCCATACCCAAGGTACCAATCCCTTCTGGTGAAATTCCAAACCACCAGTTGGCAGGAACGTTAGCCGCTGGATTCACAAACTTAAAGTAAATGATATAGGCCGCGGTGAATGCGATACCCGCAATCATGCCCGACACAGCGCCTTTATCATTCATACGTTTGCTAAAGATACCCATAATGATCGCAGGGAAGAAGCTGGATGCCGCCAGACCAAAGGCAAAGGCCACCACCTGCGCAACGAATCCGGGCGGATTGATCCCAAAGTATCCGGCAATACCGATAGCCACCGCAGCGGCGACGCGGGCATAGAACAGCTCGGCTTTATCACTGATATCGGGGGCAAAATTGCGTTTTAACAAATCATGTGACACCGAGGTGGAGATAACCAACAGCAAACCTGCCGACGTAGACAGCGCAGCAGCAACACCACCCGCAGCCACCAAGGCGATAACCCACGCTGGTAAGTTGGCAATTTCAGGGTTCGCTAATACCATGATATCGCGATCCACTTTCATCTCATTGCGCTCATCACCAGAGTAGAACATTTTGCCGTCACCGTTTTTGTCTTCAAAGCCAATCAGCCCGGTTTGCTCCCAGTTTTTGATCCAGCTTGGCGCTTCAGCATAGCTGGTGCCAGTGCCTTGTGAGCCGTTGATGGTTTCGATCATGTTGACCCGGGCAAATGCCGCTAATGAAGGTGCGGTTGTATATAAGATAGCGATAAATGCTAACGCCCAACCTGCACTCTTACGCGCATCACGCACCTTAGGTACGGTGAAGAAGCGCACGATAACATGCGGTAAGCCAGCGGTTCCCACCATCAGGGCAAACGTGATAAAGAAGACATCAATGGTGCTCTTAGTGCCTGAGGTATATTCATTAAAGCCGAGTTCGGTCGATAGCCCGTCCAGCTTATCCAGCAAGTACACCCCGGACCCATCAGCCAGCGTTGCGCCGAAACCGGTTTGCGGCAGAATGTGCCCAGTAACCATCATTGAAATGAAAACTGCAGGTACAATATAAGCGAAAATAAGTACGCAATATTGTGCTACCTGGGTGTAGGTGATCCCTTTCATACCGCCAAGTACGGTGTAAAAGAATACGATCGCCATACCAATAACCACACCCGTAACAATATCGACTTCGAGGAAGCGACTAAAGACGACGCCAACCCCACGCATTTGCCCTGCCACGTAGGTGAAGCATACAAAGATGGCACAAAATACCGCAACCGTTCGCGCGGTTTGTGAGTAGTAACGATCACCAATAAAATCTGGCACCGTGAACTTACCGAACTTGCGCAAGTAGGGTGCGAGACAGAGTGCCAGTAGCACGTAGCCACCGGTCCAGCCCATTAGGTAAACGGCACCGTCATAGCCCATAAACGAGATCAAACCGGCCATGGAAATAAAGGATGCCGCAGACATCCAGTCAGCCGCTGTTGCCATCCCGTTCATGACCGGCGGTACACCACCACCAGCCACATAAAAGTCATTGGTTGAACCGGCACGTGCCCAAATAGCAATTGCAATGTATAACGCAAACGAGCCGCCTACGATTATAAATGTGAGAGTTTGAACATCCATCACCCTACTCCTCGTCTACGCCATATTTTTTATCAAGTGCATTCATTTTCGCCATGTAAACGAAAATCAGTACAACAAACACATAAATAGCGCCCTGTTGTGCAAACCAGAAGCCCAATTTAAACCCAAAGAACTGAATCGCATTTAGTTGGTCCACAAATAAAATGCCCGCACCAAATGAGACCACAAACCAGACCACTAAAAGCTTGGCGAGTAGGCCGAGATTTTCTCGCCAGTACGCGCTCTTATCATCATCACTTTTGAAAGCCATTTTTCTTTCCTCAAACACGTTAAGTAGATGTTTTTATTTTTACAATTCACTAACCAGGCACGATTTATCGACTTTGGCACAAGTTAAAAATCCTTATGCTATCGTTCAAGCCCATAAAAAATGCTTGATTTAAGCCTTGGTAGTTACTTTAGACCGGTGTTAACAAACTAGAAATGCGACCATGGTCGTAGGTATAAATAATCATGAGACACTGTGATAAAGTGTCATTTGTAAACAAACTGTTAGGAAAATAAATGGTTTTTGGCTGGACCACGCTGGCGATCCTTTACCTCTTTGGGTTGTTCTTAATTGCACGCTGGGGAGATAGAAATTCGCCCACCGCACGCAAGTTAACCTCACATCCGGCGATTTATTCACTGGCATTAGCCATTTATTGCACGGCGTGGACATTCTTTGGCGCGGTTGGACAAGCCAGTCGCGACAACTGGATGTATTTGCCAATATTACTTGGCCCAATTTTGGTGTATGCGCTAGGTTATCGGTTCATCTATAAATTGATTTTGGTCAGCAAGAAGCAGCACATTACGACTATCGCTGACTTTATTGCGTCACGGTATGGCAAACGTCAGGCGGTAGCGCTGATGGTCACCGTAATCGCGCTACTGGCAACCATTCCCTATATCGCCTTGCAGCTGCAAGCCATTGGGACCACTTTTTTACTCTTAACGGACTACCGCGATCCTGATCATATTGTGCTGTTAGCAACCGGATTTATCGCTGTCTTTGCAATTTTCTTTGGCACCAAAAATACTGACGTGACCGAATACCGCCGCGGTTTAATGCTAGCGATTGCCTTTGAATCGAGCATCAAGCTACTAGCCCTCGTGTTAATTGGTTTTGTCGCGTACTTTACGCTGATCAATAAGCCGGAAATACACATACTCGAAACCCTATTTGCTGCACCAGCAACGGCGACATTCTCTTCCTTTACCTTTTGGGCGCAAACCTTGATGGCCGCGGCCGCAGTGATTTGTTTACCACGCCAGTTCCATGTGGCGATTATCGATAACTTAAGCCTTGGTCATCTAAAAACCGCACGCTGGCTCTTCCCGCTTTACCTTTTCATTATGGCAGCGGTGATCCCGATCATCGCCTTGGCGGGAACCCACATGTTTGCCAATACCACGCTGGCACCGGATGCCTATGTACTGAGTATTGCCATGACGAATGGCTCCCTGCTCCTGCAAGCCCTGGTATTCCTTGGCGGCTTGTCTGCGGCGACTGCGATGATCATCGTCGCCACCTTAACCTTAAGTACCATGTTAACCAATGACATTGTATTACCGCGTATTTTTGCCACCAATGAACCGCAGCAGAATCTTGATTATGGACGCAAAATTCGGCTTATCCGACGCATCATTATTGGCTTGATCCTACTGCTATCACTGGCTTACCACCAGCAAATGGCCGGTAGTAGCTCACTGTCTTCGATTGGCTTGATTGCATTTTCTTTGGTGATCCAGCTATTGCCCCCTATTTTGGGCGGCTTGTATTGGAAACGTGGTCATGCCCATGGCGTGTACGCCGGACTACTCATGGGTCTAATCTGTTGGGTCTTGTGGCTGGTTATGCCTATCGTCAATAACGAGTTTGATCAGTTACATCAAAACGAGTTGTTAAGCCAAGGAGCCCTTATCAGCTTAATGGCCAATACTATCGGGTATATTCTGTTCTCGCTGTGGGCCCCCGCCCGCTTGATTGACCGGATCCAAGCAGAAGCATTTGTATCACCCACCGATGTGCGTAGTGGTGTTAGCCGCAATCACAGCAGTAATGTAAAAGTTGATGATCTACTAACGTTACTAACCACGTTTATGGGTGAAGGGCGCTGTGAACAACTGGTTGGCGAATTTAATCGCGCCTGCCCAACCCCGGTGCAAGCCAATGAACAACCCAATCCAGAATTTGTTAGCTTCTGTGAACGCGCTCTGGGTGGCGTGATCGGCGCTTCCAGTGCACGCGTGTTAACCGAGAGCGTGACCGGAGGTAAGAAGCTCGACTTTACCGAAGTGATCAACTTTTTTGACGATACCACCCAAGCCATGCAATACAACATGACGGCTTTGATCACCTCACTAGAAAATATTGATCAGGGCATCAGCGTCGTGGACAAGCAGCTCAAGCTGGTGGCATGGAACAAACGCTACAGCGATATGTTTGACTATCCCGATGGTATGCTTGAAGTCGGTATACCAGTGGCTAACCTCGTGCGTTATAACGCAGAGCAAGGGAATTGCGGTCCGGGTGAGATCGAAGAGGAAGTGGAAAAACGCATGCAGCACTTGCGTGCAGGTCAACAGCATAAATTCACGCGCCATCGTAAAGATGGCAAGGTGATAGAAATGATTGGCAATCCATTGCCCGGCGGCGGCTTTGTAACCACGTTTAATGACATTACCGGCTATGTTGAAATCCAACAAGCACTGAAAGAATCGAACATCGATCTGGAGCAACGTGTACGCAAACGCACCGAAGAAGTACACTCGATTAATGCAGAGTTACGCCTTGAGATTCAACGCCGTTCGGATGCTGAGAAAGAACTTATTCGCGCTCGCCAAGTGGCTGAAGAAGCCAATGCCAGTAAAACGCGTTTTCTGGCTCTGGCCAGTCACGATGTATTGCAGCCGTTAAATGCTGCCAAACTGTATGTCTCTGCGCTACAAGAGTATGCCTTAGAGGATAATGCTAAGACGTTGGTGGGCAAACTGAATCAGTCCGTAAACGCCAGCGAACACTTGATCGGGACACTATTGGATATTGCCAGACTTGATCAAGGCGACCTCAAGCCCACAATTGAGGCGGTAGATATTCAGCAACTGTTAGGACCGTTGCTTGACCAGACCGCGATCAAAGCCAAGGAAAAAGGACTTGCGTTTACCTCTCGCATTCGACCTTGTTGGGTCATGGCGGATAAGACCTATCTGTATCGTATTGTGCAAAACTTGCTGTCAAATGCGGTGAAATATACGCGAAAGGGTAAGGTTTTGTTAACCGTAAGAACCTTAGGTAAGCAAGTCGTCATGCGCGTTTACGATACGGGTATGGGCATTTCACAAGACCAACAGCTACTGATCTTCAGTGACTTTTATCGTACCAGCAATCATAGCGAAAGTGGTGTCGGCCTTGGCCTCGGGGTCGTCCGCCGCCTCAGTGCACAGATGAACTGTAATGTGAGTGTTTACTCGACCCTGCATCAAGGCAGCCGATTTGAATTACGCCTTGAACGAACCATAGGCAAAACCAGTCATGCGCCTCGCACAACTGCCGCGAATGCTTCATTTTCGGGTCTGCGCGTGCTGTGCGTTGATGATCAGCAGGAAAATCTCGACGCCTTGAAGGTGCTACTTGAACGCTGGGGCGTGCTTGTAGAAACCGCAAACAATAGCGGCGCAGCGATCGATTTGACGCGTAAATTTAATCCACAAATTGTATTAATGGATTATCAACTAGGTAATGAAGAAGACGGACTCACGCTGATCGAAACCCTACGCAACGAATCGAATACCGTCTTTCCGGCCTGCTTGATCACCGCGGTACGCGAGCAAGCACTGATTGACGAGTGTAAGGCGCATGGTGTGCACTACATGAATAAGCCGGTAAAGCCAGCCAAGCTGCGGGCGCTCTTGCAAGCGATGACACGGTACATAGAAGAAGCTGACTGTGTTGAAAGGGCCACTAGTAGCAATACAACATCACCAGAACACTAGGCCAAACATTGTATTGGCAAAGTGACTTATGGCTGAGCATTACATTGGGTTTGATTTGATTTGATTTGATTTGATTTGATTTGGTTTGATTTGGTTTGATTTGATTTGATTTGATTTGATTTGATTTGATTTGATTTGATTTGATTTGATTTGATTTGGTTTGGTTTGGTTTGGTTTGGTTTGGTAACTACCAGACCCAAAGCAGAAGATCCTACTCTGGGTCCGTTGGATACAGTATTCTGTCGCGCTTTAGAATGAAGTACTTAACCATAACCTAAAGGTGTGATCATTGGCGCTATCCGAAACGCCAGCCAAGTAACCCACTTTATACTTGATCCCATCGATTTTGCCGCTATACGCTGGCCCAATGGAATGCTCCTGATCATCAAAGGAGCCCATGTCGCTAACCTTGCCAAACTCATTAAACATTTCTACACCGACACTGTTGCCACTGGTTAGTTTGTACATTGCACTGGCGCGGGTTTCTAACGTCGTGCCACCGGTTGCGGTACCACCAAAGTCCCATCCACCGATAACAATACCGCGTACCGTCCACTTTTGTGACGGGCGCCATTGGTTAGTCCAGTTGATTGCAAACTTTTCTGGGCGACTGCCTTTGCGGGTACGAATATCAAAACGTAAACCACTATCCCAATTATCTGAACCTGACTTTTTAAAATGCCACAGTAGCTCCGCGCGCAGGTAATCATATTCAAATGACTCGTTCACATCGCGAAACTGCACAATGACCCGACCGCGAAAATCTGCGTTAAACGCTTGCTGATAATGAAAGCGGTGCGCCCAACCATCGGGACCGCCATCTTCGCCTGGCGTAAAGCCTAAGCGGTACATCGCGGACTTGTCATTCGGATTAATTGCCGGCCCATGTACGCCTGACGTATTAGTGGCCTGCGCGGTGTTAGCGAGCAAAATAAACGCGGCAAAACCCGCCAAACAACGTTTTAACAACATACAACATGTCCCTTAACGACTAAATATGAGGAGATATACGCGGAGTATGCCAAATCGGCTTAAAATTGCCTAGAGCGGCGCGCCTGATTAATGAATGCTCGCCGGGGGCTCTAGTTCAAGTTGTGATGCGATCAACACCGCTTGGGTGCGATTGTTGATCCCCAGTTTCCGAAAGATAGCGGTTACGTGGGCTTTTACGGTGGCTTCCGCAATATCTAAGTTGTAGCCGATTTGCTTATTCAACAAGCCATCTCGCATGTAACACAACACTTTGTATTGCGAAGGCGTCAAACTGGCCACTTGGTCGGCTAGTTTGGAAAAGTTTTCATCAACGGCTTCAATTTTGTCGCTGACGTTCTCAGGCAACCAAACTTCACCGTCCAGAATAGCGCTCACCGCAGCGCCAATATCAGCACTGCTGGCAGTTTTGGGTATGAAGCCCAAAGCACCAACGCCAACTATTTTAGAAATGATCACCGTGTCTTCGGTGCCAGATACCACAGCCACTGGCACGTCAGGAAAAAGTTTGCGTACGTGTAACAACCCAAATAGATCCTGACTGCCCGGCATGTGCAAGTCTAACAATAAGAGATCAATCTCATTGTTTTCTAAGACCTCGACCGTCTGCGCGAGGTCAGACGCTTCGAGTAAGGTCATCTCCGATAACGAGGCTGCTAATGCACCCTTCAATGCATCACGGTAAAGTGGATGATCATCAGCAATCAGTATCGTTATCATGCCAGTCCTTATTATTTGTTTAAGCGCTCCGCAATCAGTGTATCAACAACCGAAGGGTCCGCCAATGTTGATGTGTCGCCTAGCTGATCATGCTCATTGGCGGCGATTTTCCGTAATATCCGGCGCATAATTTTACCCGAACGGGTTTTCGGGAGCCCGTGTGACCACTGGATCTTATCCGGCGTGGCAATGGGACTTAACTCTTTACGTACCCAGGCGCGCAATTCTGCGGTCAGTTCTTCACTCACTTCAACCCCTTCATTCGGGGTTACGTAAACATAAATACCCTGCCCTTTAATGTCATGAGGATAACCCACAACCGCGGCCTCAGCCACGTCATGATGCGCCACCAGCGCACTTTCAATCTCAGCCGTACCCAGGCGATGTCCAGACACATTGAGTACATCATCCACACGACCGGTGATCCAATAATAACCATCGGCATCACGGCGCGCGCCGTCACCGGTAAAATAAACGCCATTGTAGGCACTAAAATAAGTTTCAATAAACCGCTTATGATCCCCATACACCGTGCGAGCTTGGGCAGGCCAACTGTCTTTGATCACCAGGTTACCTTCTGCTGCATCAGGCAGTTCTTTACCATCAGCATCAAACAATGCCGGTTGAATACCAAACAGTGGGCGACTGGCTGAGCCCGGTTTTAACGGCGTCGCGCCGGGTAATGGTGAAATCATTACCCCCCCCGTTTCGGTTTGCCACCAGGTATCGACAATTGGGCATTCATTGCTACCAAAGACACGGTGATACCATTCCCACGCCTCAGGGTTAATCGGCTCACCGACCGAACCTAAGATTTTCAATGATGAGATATCACAGCCTTCTGCCGGCGTATCACCGTGAGCCATAAGGGCTCGGATCGCAGTGGGCGCGGTGTATAGCTGATTCACTTTATACTTCTCGACCACTTGCGCTATCCGCTTAACGTCGGGGTAGGTAGGAACCCCTTCAAAGAAGACTTGCGTGACCGCGTTAACCAATGGACCATAAACCATATAACTATGGCCGGTGATCCAACCAACATCGGCGGTACACCAGTAGATGTCGTCGGGGTGATAGTCAAAGACATATTTAAACGTCAACGCAGTATAAAGTAGATATCCACCCGTGGTATGCAAAACGCCTTTTGGCTTGCCGGTCGAGCCTGATGTGTAGAGGATAAACAGCGGATCTTCAGCATTCATTACCTCAGGCTCGCACTGGGCAGAACAGGACTCAGTTAACTCATTCCAATCAACGTCTACATCGTTCCAAGTGATATTGCCACCGGTTAGTTTGTATACCAATACCGCACTGATCGAAGGGCAAGCGCCATTCGCAAGTGCCTGATCAACATTCGCTTTCAAAGGTACGCTTTTCCCACTCCGACGCCCTTCGTCACAGGTGATCACAACCTTGGCTTCACTGTCATTAATGCGATCGGCGATGGCGTTCGGTGAAAAGCCACCGAATATGACCGAGTGCACTGCACCAATGCGGGCACAGGCCAACATCGCATAGGCCGCTTGTGGCACCATTGGCATATACAAGGCAACGCGATCGCCTTTGCCAACGCCAAGCTTTTTCAAGCCATTCGCTAGCTTACACACTTCATAGTGCAGTTGTTGATAGGTTATCGCTTCTGCCGCGCCGGGGGTGTCACCTTCCCAAAGAATGGCAGTTTTCTTGGCATTCTCGGCGAGGTGACGGTCAATACAGTTATAGCTGGCATTCAGTTCGCCATCTTCAAACCATTTGATAGAGACATGGTCAGGCGCGAAAGAGGTATTCTTGATCAGCGTCGGTGCCTTAAACCATTCCAATATCGATGCTTGCTCTGCCCAAAAAGACTCAGGGTCGTCAATTGAACGCTGATACATCTCCAAATACTGCTCATCGGTCATCAAGGTTTTTGCTTTGATTGCATTTGGGACCGGATAAGTTTTGACTTCCATACGCTGCCTCCAGCAGTTGAATTAGGTAGACGCGGTCACAGTGAGACTGTGTTGCTCGCTTATATTTTGTGAGTTAACTGTAGCGATTCTGAACAAAACCAAAATTCGACTTTGGTCTTACCGCGGATGCTTACTGCTTCCAGCAACATTACTAAACAACCCTACTGAAAATCAACCTAAGCACCTGATCTAAATCAATATACGACTTTAGTCTAATAGACGAAGGGCTTATTTGCATTTTTTCGTTTTTGCGCAAAATAGAGAGCATGTTAACGCAATTTTTACATTGATTTAACTTTAATCAGATACTCGCACAGGACACTATTATGAACGCAACGCTCAAAAAAACTGCAGCCATTGTCGCCTTCGCATGCACTGGCTTTAGTACTGTTAGTCAGGCCGCTACCATTGGTAGTACTGATGTTAAATTTTCCGGCTACATCAAAGTTGATGCTATCGCGAGCAACTACAGTGAAGGCTCGCTTGCAACCGGCAATCTCAATCGTGATTTCTATGTGCCTGCATTGATACCTGTGACCGGCAACGATGAAGGTGCACAACTGGATATTCATGCTCGTCAATCACGCTTTAGATTTACCACGAATACTGCCACCGAAGAGGGCGATACCATTACGGGTGTACTGGAATTCGATATGCTAGCCACGCCCAACGGTAATGACCGGATCAGCAGTTCTTGGACACCGCGTATTCGCCACGCCTTTGTGAAGTATAAGAACTGGACTGTTGGTCAAACCTGGTCAACCTTTATGGATGTTGGCGCGCTGCCCGAGAGCCTAGACTTCATAGGAACCACTGACGGCACAATCTTTGATCGCCAAGCATTGGTCCGCTACACCAATGGTGCGTGGGAATTTTCTGCTGAGAATCCAGAAACTACCATCACGCCATTTGGCGGAGGTGCCAGAATTGTTGCTGATGACAATATCCTGCCTGATATGGTGGCACGTTACACCTTTAAACAGGATTGGGGCTACATCAAAGTCGCAGGCTTGTTTCGTCAGTTGTCCTATGATGACGGTGTGAGCATCGATGAAGATGAAACCAGTATCGGAATTAGCGTGTCAGGTAAAGTCATGCTGGGTAATGGCGACGATATTCGCTTCTCGGTCAGCACGGGAGGTGGTCTTGGTCGCTATATCGGCCTGAATACCGCAAACGGCGCAGTAATCAATGCAGCGGGCGAACTCGAAGCGATTGATTCAATGGGATACACCATTGCCTACCGTCACAGCTGGAACAGTCAAACCCGTTCAAATTTTATGTTCTCAGCACTGGATGTTGATAACGATACTAATTTAACGGGCATGGGCGTCACTGAGTCGACCTACAGCGCACGCGTAAACCTCCTGTATTCGCCCACCAAAGCCATTACCGTTGGTGCTGAATATGCGTTTGCTAAACGCGAAACTGAGGGTGGACTAGAAGGTGATATGAATCGTCTGCAGTTATCTGCCAAGTACGCGTTCTAAAAACGACTGTTAGTTGAATATCAATACACAAAGCCGAACCACACTGTTCGGCTTTTTTATGCCTGTCTACTTTATTTTCATGTTGCAGCAAAGGTTAGCAAAGCCGCAGACCATCAGAACGGCTTGCGCGGGATTTCCTAACTTAACCTAATTGCTAATAAAAATTATCGATAATGGCAGCACAAAGAAAACCCCAACTAAGTAGCCGACACCATAGATCTTTTGCTCTGCCACCTTATGGGATAACTTAAAACTTAAATCAAACGGGAGTTCGCGCAACAACTTGATACCAAAAATCAATGCGACCGCACTAACGTTATAAAGCAAATGCACTAATGCAATTTGTAATGCCAAGCCTGCATTCGGCCCAGTAATCGCCAGCGCTGCGATCAAGGCGGTGATACACGTACCGATGTTAGCACCTAAAGTAAAAGGATAAATATCCCGCGCTGACAGCACACCATTCCCCACCAACGGGACCATGAGCGATGTGGTGGTTGATGAACTTTGCACCAGTACAGTAACGACGGTACCTGAGACAATCCCACTAACTGGACCCCGCCCGATACTTCGGTTGAGGATATCGCGCGCTTTACCGACCATCAGTGACTTCATAATGCGGCCCATTAGGGTAATGGAGAGCACGATTAATGCGATCCCCAAAACAATCTTGATGACCCCCGTATAATAACCTGGCAGACCGGCAAGCAATGCTCCAACGCTATCGATTACAGGTGAAGTCACCGCCTTAATTGGATTGAACCCAGCAACATCCGCGGTAGCTCCAGTAGAAAATAATGATACCAATGCGCCGCTGGCACTTTGTAAATACCCAAACATCAACTCTAGGGGTAGAAATATTAAGACCGCGAAAATATTAAAGAAATCGTGGATAGTTGCAGCATTGAAGGCCCGCTGAAATTCTTGCTTATTGGCAATATGCCCCAAACTGACAATCGTATTGGTGATACTAGTGCCGATATTGGCCCCCATCACCATGGGGATCGCGATACTGATCGGCAAGCCCCCGGCTACCATAGCAACAATGATTGAGGTGACCGTACTCGAAGATTGAATGAGGGCGGTGCCCACCATGCCAATAATCAGTCCCATAATCGGATTAGAGGCAAAGGCAAATAGTTCTCGTGCCTGATCAGCGGTGGCAAGTTTAAATCCACTGCCAATTAAACTGACGGCTGTTAGCATCAACCAGACCAGTACACACAACCATAACCAGCGACGTAATCGCTGACCGCCTGATAATGGCGGAATTGCAATTACAGGTAACTCTTCACTGAGCGCACTTTTGGCGGTTGAGTGGGTCATCGTTGTATGCTCTCGTTAGCCATATTCATTACATTTGCGCTAGTTTAGTCCCGTAACATGACGATTTTGTTACCAGTGGAAAACAGGCGCGATCTTGCCATAGCCGAGAGCAGTTAAAAATCGAATATTTCTAACCGGATTATCAATATTTAACGAACAATAATCCGCACTAGAATGGGCTTGAAAAACGCCCCAAAACGGCTTGGATCGCTTGTAAATCAGCCTCACATAAGTTTAACGAGAACGCTGCAATATTTTCTTGCAGCTGAGCCTCAGTGGTTGCGCCAATAATGGTCGAGGTAACCCCATCGACTTGACGACACCACGCTAAGGCCATCTGACTTGGCGTCATGCCGAGCTCATTAGCCAGGTTGACATAGGCTTGGATAGCCTCGCGTGACTGCGCCGTATCCCGAAATAACCCTTGCCTTTGCACCATGGTCCAGCGGCTTCCAGCGGGCCGCTGTTCATTCAGATACTTGCCAGACAAAGCGCCTCCGGCTAACGGCGACCAAGGTAAATACGCAATATCTTCAAACACACATTGCTCAATCAAGTAAGGCCAATCTTTACTGTGCAATAAACTAAATTCATTTTGAATTGACACGGGGCGTGGCACGCCCATTTCTGCGCACAGTGATAAGTACGTGGCAATACCCCAAGGCGTGTCATCTGACAAACCCCAATGCCGGATCTTGCCGGCTTGGATAGCTGCTCCCAACGCGACCACGATGCCGCGCATCCGCTCACGCTCGGCAGCAACATCCGTGTGCGAGGCTTTTACCTGATTCGGCCAATGCTTACCGAAGTGTGGTGACGTGCGATTCGGCCAATGTAATTGATACACATCGATGTAATCAGTATTCAGTCGTTGCAGTGAATGTTCCAGTGCTGTCTCAATGCTACTTGCTGAAATCATGCTAGCCTCCCGCAGATAGGCAAATCCTGGCCCTGCAATCTTGGTCATAATAACCAAATTCTTACGCTGCTCGGGAAAACGGGAAAGCCAATGACCAATGATCCTTTCTGTATCACCTTGAGTTTGTTCGTTGGGCGGAACAGGATACATTTCGGCGGTATCAATAAAATTAATTCCAGCGTCTAGACTCAGCTGTATCTGGGCATCTGCATCCGCTTGTGTATTTTGGATCCCCCAGGTCATCGAACCTAAGCATATTTCTGAAACTGATAACCCACTACTGCCGAGTTGATTAAAACGCATAATTCCTCACCCATCTGCTGGTTTGATTTGAAGATAACAGCACGTTCAGACACCCAATATCCATCGTACAAGCCTGATTTTTCTTAGCTGTCGACATCGAAAAAATTGGCTGAGCGGTTGTACGCGTGTTGTCAACGTTAAACGCTTAAACCATTGTTTTGTGGGCTTAGCTGAACTCTGCAATTAGATAGTTATTTCTACCCTGCTGTTTAACTTTGTACATCGTACTGTCGGCTTGTTGCAATAAACTGTCCAGCGAAGTGCCATGCTGCGGTGCACAGACGATACCAATACTCGCACCGACCTCACAGGTGATGGTTTCACTGATTGACATTGGTGAGGCGATATCCTGTAACAACAGGTGTGCCAGTGACTGAATTTCTGCTTCGTCATATCTGGAGTGCTTAAAACCAATCACAAATTCATCGCCGCCCCAACGCACACAGACATCTAAATTCATATTAAAATGGCGGCGCAGGCGACGCGCTACCAGCACTAAAACTTCATCACCAACATCATGCCCGTAGGTGTCGTTAATGGGCTTAAAACGGTCCAAATCAATCATCATGAGCACAAATGTGGCATCGTGATCCAACGCTGAATCCAATAAGCCTTCCAATGCAGCCTCACCCGAACGCCGGTTTTGCAGCTGGGTTAAAGAATCATGATCGGCCTCAAAGCGAGTTTCTTGTTCACGCTGAATGCGGTCAGTCACATCGTAGGCAATCATCTCAATGAGCATGTCTTGCCCTAAACGCCGTTTGGCTCGTTGATCACTGAGCTTTGCGAATAAGCAATGTAACCAACGGCGTTGCCCCTCAATCTCATATTCAAGATCCATACTGACTTGCACAAACGGTTCGCGGGAGCGCATTTGTTCGAGAGTCGTTGCCACGTGCGGACTATCGGAAAATAGTGTAGTGACGTCAATGCCATCGCAGGACTGATTAAATAAACTTTGCATCGCAGGATTGAGCGTAAAAAACTGATTGGTATGATCGATCAAGCCAATACCTGCGCTGGCCTGTTCGAAGATCAGCCGGAAACGCTGCTCAAGCGTTTGTGTGCGCTCGCGTAAAATTCGCTCGGTTTGCAGGTTTTGCTTCAGCGCGATCATCAAGGCATTAATACCACTAACCAATACCCCTATTTCATCTCGACGACGATAACCGATATCGATAGTTTGCATGGTTTCAGGCACATTGGGATCGACTTTAGTAAATCCCAAAGTCAAATCTTTAATTGGCCGAGTTAAGCGACGGTGCACTAACAGCGAAACAAACACTGCGATTAAAAAACTCAGAAAAATAAGGGTAGAGGCATTCTGTAAGCTGAATGCTTGTGCTTGCTGCTCAATGTACGTCCGATTAGGAAACACCGTTAACTCGCCGACCACTTCGTCGCCCGCAAAGGGATGAATAAGTGGGATAGATATGCGCTGACTAGCGCGAGTTAAGTCGCCCGCTTGGATAGCCATGGCTTCAAAGTTAACAATGGATGCGGCACTGATGATGTTATTAGAGACCAAACCATTCACAATCTCGAGTGCAAGATCGTCGTCTTCTAAATACGCGGCAATCGCGCTCGTTTTAGTCGCACTGCTGGCTAACTGATTAACCAACTCAGTGTTCAATTGCGTTTGCTGACGTAAGTTATACCAATACGTAAACCCTGCTGTTGCTAACGACAACACCAATGCAATGATGCCAATGGCAAAGGCAACACGGAGATAGAGTTTTTGACTTTTTGGCAACACAGACTTCGCTTAAAAAACCGTTGATACACCTAAGTGTATAACATTCAGAGTTTGAGGTTGGGAAAAGGTTGCTAGGGCATCATTACCCCAAAGTCCGCTACCGAATGCCTTGATCCGCACATGATCAGCCTGAAATTTGAGTGCCCACTCGTCGGCAAAATCCCAACGCAAGCCAACACTCAAGGTTGCTTGGTCAACATAGGCATCGGTTGTCGAGGCATCGGCGGATGCCGCTAAGGTATTAATCGTAAACGCTAGCTCAGGAGGCAGATTAGGCGGTATTAGCGGGGCTTCGATACGAGTGACCGGGTCGTCAGGACGATAGCCAGATAATGAAACATAGGGCAGAAAACGATCAAAATAACGGCCAATTGTAAGGTAGCCAAAGGCCGCTGCCGGATAGAGCGTCCAGTCAGAATTGTAATAAGCAGCCTCAGCTTGCACTTGCCACGTGAAGTTGTCGAACTTAAACCCTAGTGAGGTATAAGAAACTCTATCACCATCAGGATCTATTCCGCCAATCACGGCGCTGGCCTCTGGCCACAAGACTTCAGGTACCAATTCAAAAGCATCTCTGAATTCGTCAAAACCAACGAACTCAAAATTATCGGTTTCACCGATGGCATGGGCGAATTTAAATAACCAATAACCTTTTTGAAACTCAATGATACTGGCTACCGCGTCTTTAAAATCAACCCGTAAGCGACCACTGTCACCATTCAGGCGCGCCTGTGTTTCACCTATCAGCATCCCCGCCTTCATGAAGCCACCGAACACATCGAAAGAGTAATAAAAATCCACACCATCAATATTGGCAATAATTGACGAAGCTGAGTAAAAGTCAATCGGAGGACGCGCCCACGGATAGGCATAACCCACTTGACGATAATCTGATAACAAAAACAAATTGCTATCCATGCGGCCAACGCGAATAGCGAGGTTCCGATTGACGTCATAGCGGACGAAAGCCTTTTCAATGTAATTCGACACTGCCGTGTCAGCGCGGTCTTGAATGATGACTTGACCTACTGCATCCCAATGATCATTGAATTCAACGTTGACTTGCCCGCCGAGGACCGAGTCTGATGCGATACTCAAGCCATCTCGAATCTCATTGATTAAGGTATTCCTATAGGCTAACTCATTATGCCCCTCGTAGGTCAGACCCAGCGTGGCGAATCCCGAAAAGGAAGTCTCAACCGCCATTGACCAAGGCGAACTGGTGAGCAAGAGAATACTTGCGATTAAAAGCCCGGTCGTTGTCCTAAACTGTACCGGACGAATATTATTCAAACTGATAAACAATTTTCATCTCCGGGGTTACAAGTGAACGATCGACGTAAGCTAGACTATCAGTTTCACTGATCAGTAACTCAACGACTTCTTTGGCGTCTGACGTTTCCACCGGCGGCTTAGCTCGCCCGGAAAACAATAAACGCGACCAATAAGATTTTATTTTGCGCTCGTCTTGATTGACCAACAATTGATAAAACTGCTGCTTGGTATTTGAGTTTTCCGGGAAGTCGATAGGTTTTGCCGGGTCGCCGTTAGGAAACCTAACGTAACGCCCCATATAAATATCAATAACTTCTTTTTTGGATAACTCAGCGACATTACTATTCTTATTCACCACCACCACTAAACTACTCGCCTGCACGGTTGCGACGAAACACCACAAGCACAGGCTAATGAGCACGCGGGTGCGGATCAGTCGTAAACTTAAATGAGTACAGAATTTCATTTAATCGGGTTGGAAAGCGACAGTAAACATTGAAAGTAATAGTAACCTAGCAACCAAAAACTTGCCAGAAAACCCATAGTTCGATACGTGTTAGATTATAAGTTATTGGACTGATTTT
This sequence comes from Alteromonas sp. DYW1, assembly GCF_059752595.1. NCBI lineage: Bacteria > Pseudomonadati > Pseudomonadota > Gammaproteobacteria > Alteromonadales > Alteromonadaceae > Alteromonas > Alteromonas sp. DYW1. The sequence goes on from NZ_CM186038.1 coordinate 3,241,452, forward strand.
AATAATTAAAACAGCAACCTATAAATCATCAAGTACTGTTAGTGTGCGTAATCAACACTGCCAACCCTCACGGTTAGTGCGCCTATTCACCGCCATCTGAGCTAACATCGTTGTTTTTATCGAGGTCTACACCACTGCCAGCCGCTGCGTTGGGGAGTGAGTTTTTCCGCAAACTGTTGGAGCCATGGATGGCGATATCAAGCGCACAGGGAAGTATTCACCGCGGGTTTGCTGAGAAATTCGCTTCCCAATGCAAAAGGCGTGAGTCAAAGTGCCAAAGCCTGACTTGCTGTAGTCCGCTCTCTCGGTCAGTGCGCCTATTCATTTTCCCGAGCCGCCGTAAATACTTCCCTGTAGGCTTGCTCGCTGGCTCCCTGCCAGCGACACTCGGGAAACTGAACAGCCTCCCCGCCCTACGAGCTAGAATTACTCGAATGGTTGAGCTATACAACGGTGCTAGCCGCTGCGTTGGGGAGTGAGTTTATCAGCAAACTGTTGGAGCCATGGATGGCGACATCAAGCGTACAGGGACGTATTCACCGCGGGTTTGCTGGGAAATTCGCTTCCCAATGCAAAAGGCGTGAGTCGAAGAACTGAAGCTAAACGACAGGCACAAAAAAGGCGCTACAAGAGCGCCTTCTTCAATCTAACGTGTTGTTAAATCAATCGATTACTCGATGATTTTTGATACAACACCCGCACCTACTGTACGGCCACCTTCACGGATTGCGAAGCGTAAACCTTCGTCCATCGCGATTGGTGCAATTAGCTCTACAACAAACTTCAAGTTGTCGCCTGGCATTACCATTTCTACGCCTTCTGGTAACTCTACAGCACCAGTTACGTCAGTTGTACGGAAGTAGAACTGTGGACGGTAGCCTTTGAAGAATGGCGTGTGACGGCCACCTTCGTCTTTGCTTAGTACGTATACTTCTGCTTCGAACTTCGTGTGTGGAGTGATTGAACCTGGCTTCGCCAATACTTGGCCACGCTCTACTTCATCACGCTTAGTACCACGTAGTAGAACACCAACGTTCTCACCTGCACGGCCTTCGTCTAGAAGCTTACGGAACATCTCTACACCCGTACAAGTCGTCTTCGTCGTCTCTTTGATACCAACGATTTCTACTTCTTCACCAACTTTTACGATACCTTGCTCTACACGGCCGGTTACAACTGTACCACGACCTGAGATTGAGAATACGTCTTCGATTGGAAGAATGAACGGCTTATCGATTGCACGCTCTGGCTCTGGGATGTATGAATCAAGCGCTTCACCTAGCTCGATGATTTTCTTTTCCCACTCTGCGTCGCCTTCTAGTGCTTTAAGCGCTGAACCTTGGATTACTGGTAAGTCATCACCTGGGAATTCATACTCAGATAGCAACTCACGGACTTCCATTTCAACTAGCTCTAGCAGCTCTTCATCATCTACCATGTCACACTTGTTCATGAATACGATGATGTAAGGTACACCTACCTGACGACCCAATAGGATGTGCTCACGCGTCTGTGGCATAGGACCATCAGTCGCTGCTACTACTAGAATAGCGCCGTCCATCTGTGCAGCACCGGTGATCATGTTTTTAACATAGTCAGCGTGTCCTGGACAGTCTACGTGTGCGTAGTGACGTGTAGGAGTGTCATACTCTACGTGTGAAGTCGCGATTGTGATACCACGCTCACGCTCTTCTGGTGCGTTATCGATTTGATCGAATGCTTGTGCTGAACCGCCGTATGTCTTTGCTAGTACGGTAGTGATTGCCGCGGTTAGAGTTGTCTTACCGTGGTCAACGTGGCCGATTGTACCAACGTTTACGTGCGGTTTCGTACGTTCAAACTTTTCTTTTGCCATGTCTATCTTCCCAGCAAAGTGCTATTAAAAAAAATAATTCATCTATGAGCTGGGGAGAAATGGTGCTGATAGGCAGATTTGAACTGCCGACCTCACCCTTACCAAGGGTGCGCTCTACCAACTGAGCTATATCAGCACGAATCTGGAGCGGGCAGCGGGAATCGAACCCGCATCATCAGCTTGGAAGGCTGAGGTAATAGCCATTATACGATGCCCGCATTCCTAAATTCTCTGGCCACCTCATAAGAAAAAGTGGTGGAGGGGGCAGGATTCGAACCTGCGAAGGCTGAGCCGGCAGATTTACAGTCTGCTCCCGTTGACCGCTTGGGTACCCCTCCAGAGATTGATGGTGCCGACTGCCGGAATCGAACTGGCGACCTACTGATTACAAGTCAGTTGCTCTACCAACTGAGCTAAGTCGGCACTGCATCAAGTGGCTGCGCATTCTAGTGAAAACCTTCTCCCTGTGCAATAGACTTTTTCAAAAAAAATGCTTTTTCTTGCTGTATGCTCAAATATCCAACGATTCTGCGCATTTTCTTTGCCTTTGCAGTGGCATTTCGGCCAACGCAAAGCGCAATAGTCCGTAAAACACAATATTATTCACATTTATGGTGCGCGTACCGGAAAGTAATTCTTGTGCGGGCGCTAACCGGCTGCGATCCCCCCCTGCCAATATGATTGCATAGTCAGAGTAATGTGTTTTCATCAACTGCTGTGCTGCCAGCAGCATTCCATTGAGCTGGGCGAGACACCCCAAGTGCAAACACGCCTCGGTATCACTGCCAAAGGCGAGTTCTGCCGATTCGAATTGCGCCTGAAATACCCGACGCGTATTGCCGGTTACTGCATTCAGAGCTAACTGATAGCCCGGTGCAATCCACCCGCCTAGATGGGCATTGTTAGCCACAGCATCGACGGTAATCGCCGTACCGGCGTCTATTACAATAAATGGCCCCGTACTAAGTAGTTGACCACCTAACATGGCTAGCCAACGGTCCACGCCCATTTTTTCGGGTTTGGCATAGCTATTTTTTAAGCCAAAACTTTCTGCACTTGTAGTGATGATATTCAGTTGGAATATTTCTTGACTGAGGCAGCCAAGGAGTTCTTGAGTCTCTGCATCACTGCGTACGCTGGCAACATAAGTATGAATAACCGACGACCGTTGATTAGTACATGCGTTTGTTGCAACCACAAACGCAGTAAAATCTTCATCGCTACTAAAGCGTTGCACCCAATCTAATGATCGCAAGATAGCGTTTTGATCAGACGCCAAACGCAAGAGCTTTAACGATGTATTGCCGATATCGATTAACCAGGTTTCAGCACGCACGTAAACTAACCTCGCCAGCATGGATTAATTGTTGACCATTGGCCGTTTTGAGTATTAAGGCGCCTTGTGAATCGATGCCTTGATTGATGCCCTCTAGGCTATTACCGTGAGCAAAGATACGTACCGGTTGCTGATAGAAAATATCTAATTCGTTCCACCGCTTCAGGATAGGCCTCAAACCATGCAAGGCAAATTCAGGCAAGCCGACACTCAACGCCTGGATTATAGCGGCGCATAACTGATTGCGATCGATCGCGCGATCCGACAAGTCGGTATAGGATTGGTCAATTTGTTCTGCTACATCGGGAAGTTTCACATTAATACCAACCCCAATGATACAAGTTACCTGAGTGTCGATTTGGCCTTCAATTTCAACCAATATCCCACCCAGTTTGACCCCGTGGCGATAGATATCATTTGGCCACTTGATCGCTAAGCCATCAATATTCAGCGTCTGCAATGCTTGGATAATAGTCACACCGACAAACAATGAGAGACCCGCTACTTGTTGAAACCCGCCGTCAAAGCGCCAACATGTAGATAAATATAAGCTGGCTGCAAATGGTGAAACCCAGGTCTTACCGCGTCGCCCACGCCCAGCAGTTTGCGCTTCTGCAACAACAACTTGGCCGTGGGGCACCGCATCAATGTGCTGCTTGAGATAAGTATTGGTTGAATCGATAATTGGCAGAACGATCAAGGGTAAGCGCGCTGACTCAGGGAGCTGGGCGTTAATCTCCATTGGGTTCAACAACGTAATGGGTTCTGCCAAGCAGTAACCTTTGCCCTTTACGCTGAAGATATCCAAACCTAATTCTCTCAATGCATGAATATGATTAGCAATGGCCGTGCGACTAACACCGTAATCCCGCGCGAGCCCCTCTCCGGAATGAAAATTGCCATCTGCGAGCTGTTGCAAAATCCGAATACGTGTTGCTTCTGTTGTGCGTGTCATAGCGCGATTAATCCTTGCGCGCCAATTAAACGCACTTCATTTTCCAAAACGATTGCGAAGCGTTGCTGAATCGTTGACTGGATTTGGCGCGCGAAGCTGAGCACATCCGCACCTAGAGCGTTGCCAGTATTGACTAACACCAAAGGTTGGTTGACGTGACATTGCACCCCTCCATGGGATTGCCCTTTAAACCCGGCCTGATCGATGAGCCACGCTGCTGGCACTTTTACGTGTTGGGTGTCCACTGCGAATGAGGGCATCGCTGGGTATTCTGCTTGTAATTGCTCGAATTGCGCGAATTCGATCACAGGGTTTTTGAAAAAACTGCCAGCGTTACCTAACACGGTTGGATCGGGTAACTTCTTGCGACGAACATCAACCACCGTCTTAAAAATGGCCTGCGGCGTCGGCGTTGTCAATTGCCGTAACTCACCATATTCAACCGCCATCGAGCAATCTTTGGGCACCCGAAAGCGCACATGGGTAATAAACCAGTGGGCTTTTTCAGGCGCTTTAAAAACACTGTCCCGATAACCAAACTGACATTCGCTGGCAGTCAGTTCGAACGCCTCTCCGGTGATAAGATCAATCACTTCAACAGCACTGATAAATTCAGCCACTTCGCGCCCGTATGCACCAATATTCTGGATCGGTGCGGCACCAACTGTACCCGGTATCAGAGCCAGATTTTCAAACCCGTAAATGTGTTTTGCTAAGCAATATTCAACAAAACGATGCCAGTTTTCGCCGCTGGCGACGCGTAAATCGTAATGTTTATTATGTTCGTCGTAATCGATCCCTGTCAGTCGATTGATCCAGACAGCACCTGCAAAATCGTCCACGAATATGCAATTACTGCCTTCTCCGAGTATCCAAAAATCACTGTTCGGCTGCACCCGAGGAATGTCAGCAAGTGCATCGATAAATTGCAATTGCTGGCAGTGTGCAGATAACGCAAACGTATGGAATGTAGCTAAATTATTCACGCGAAAAAAGTCGTGGAGGAAAACGTTGTTAAGCTTACCGCATTCTGCAGCCAGCACCAACCGTTGCGCGACTACTTCGCAAGGCGGTTTGCTCGGCTTTTGCTTGTGTTAACTGTCGACTTGCTGCGCTTTCGACTGAAACGTTTGATCAAGCTAGGGCGGCGATTGGCCCCTCGGATCCGAGTTGGCATGTTTTTGACCCGATTAAACACTACGCCCAACAAGGGGGCGCCGACATCCCGCAGTTTCTGCACCGCCTGCACGAGCTCGGCAGTTTCACAATTTTCCAAATCACACACTAAGATAATCGCATCAACATTGCGACTGATAACCAACGCATCACTGAACTCCTCCAATGGCGGAACATCAATGACAACGCGCTCGAAAATGATACTAAGCTTGTGCAAAAACGCTTTAAACCGCGGTTTAGACAAATAGACCATGGGATCTTGCGGTATATGCCCACTGGGCATCATCGATAATTGTCCATCACGGACCCTATGGATACAGCGCCCTGCAGGCTGTTGCTTGCCAATAAAGTGAGTTAATCCAGGCAGCTCAGGAGACATATTGAACGCGCCGCTTATCGACGGGTAGCGCAAGTCTGCATCGAGGATCAAGGACTTCTCTAGCTTCGCAAAAGATTCCGCTAGACTCGCCGCCACTAGGGATTTACCGTCATTCGGTTTCACGCCGGTAACCGCAATGACCCGATTTTCCTCTGACTCATTGCGCACGATAAGGTTGGTTCGCAGTGTTCTGATGGCCTCAGCAAAGGGCATATTTTCTTGGCTCGCAGCCAATACATCGGATAGCTTGCGTTTCCCTTTGGCCAAGCGCGGAATATTGGTAACTACCGGTACTTCCATACTTTCTAAAATTTTCAACGTCCGCGAGCGTTTATCACTGACAATGTGAATGAATAACCAGCCCATGACACTGATAAAGGTGCTAAAGACTACGCTGGCAGCCAACAGCAGAACGACATTGGGCTTAGCCGGTGCGGTGGGTACACTGGCATAATCAACAATCGAGAAGTCATCTTGACTGCCTAAGTCTCGTAAGATTTCGGTTTCTTGCACACGCGACAAAAAGATATCGTACAACTTCTGCGTAGACTCTACCTCGCGACGCAGCTTGGCTAAATTAACCTCATGCTGACCGAGTTCACTGTGGCGTCCGCGGGCTTCTTCGATAAGCTTATTAATTTCTTCGCTGCGTTCTAGGTATATTTTGTATTCTTGTTTGAGCGAGGCCACGAGTTTACGCACTAAGCTGTCTAGCTCTCGCTTCATTGCTTCGATTTTGGATACCTGCGCAATGTATCTCGGGTGTTTGTATTTGTAGCGGCGAGAGATCTCAGCAAGATCTTCCTCTTCATCCAAAATACGTTTACGTAAATCTTGTACCATGCTGTTTTTGATGATGTAGCTTACGTTTAGTAAGCCCTGGATATCATCACCTGAGGCATCAAATTGGCTTATCATGGTTTTCATTTCAGCCGCCTGTGCATCAACTTGAATACGCTGCGACATGTAAGTGGAGATTTCACTACTGGCCAATGAAATTTGACTCGCCAAATCAATCAATTTGTTAGCTAGAAAATAGTCTTGTAATGCAGCCTCTGATTGCTCTAACTTAACCTGAACTTCTTCAAATTGTTGATTCAACCAACGACTCGCATCCGCCGAACGCGCATTACTTTTGCGAGTTTGATAGGCGAAGAATGTAGGTCCTACCGCATTCACCACATCGGCGGCTAATTGTGGTGAGGTCGACTCGAAACTGACGTTTACCATTGCCGTTTCGCCTAACCGACTATACGCCAACCCCCGTTGCAATCGGATCGCCGCATCTAAGCGCTTTTTCTCATCGCTTTGATTTTGATTAACTAATTCAGCGCGATGCATCAAGCCACTATCTTCGACCACGCGTTCGGTGAATTGGCGCGAGCGCATGTACTGCAGGTACGTATCGAGTTTTGAGTCTCCCCCCGAAGCAAAACCGGCCAGGCCTTGCGGTAACGACATCTCGTTGGATGCATTCCCCAATTGCAACGTGGTGGTGGCGATGTAGATACGCGGCAGCTGTAAAACGTAATAACCCAACAGAGCCGCCAGTGCCCCGGCCGTGAATAGGATGCGGTATTTTTTATTCCAAATCAGCAGCAGCAAATCGCCGATATCAAATAACGGCTCTTGTGCTGTGCTTGACTTATTGGCGGCATCCATCACTAAAATAAGCTCTCCGGAATTTCCACAATATCACCGGGTAAGATGGGGGTGTCTGCTGTCGCAGCGATGCGTTGTTTATCCATGCCGCGAATAATCACCCAATTCTTATTTGACGCACGATCGGTCTGCCCTCCGGCCACCGCTATCGCCTTTTCCATCGTTAATCCCAATTCAAAGGGAAATGAGCCCGGCTGTTTCACCGCGCCACGCACATAGAACGGTCGAATTTCATCGATTTGTACCACTATACTAGGATTCACCAAGTAACCATCTTGATAGGCTTTAACCAGATCGTCACTTAATTCTTTAACCGTTTTGCCAACCACTTGCATATCCCCGATCAAGGGAAAGCGCACGACACCAGAAGCATCAACGCGGCTGCGTAGATAAAGGTCTTTTTCGAGATGCACGTCCATAGTGATCACATCACCGACCCCAATCGGGATCAACTGCTGAGCATACCCGGGAAGCGTAATTAACCAAGTAACGCTGAATAAACCAAACGCTAAAATTCGTAAGACCAATTTAACCTCACCTCATTTTGCGCATAGTCAATGCTGTTGTCGCTAGATGACACATCACGACGTTTTAACCCTAACATTAGGTGTTGCAACGAACTGATGTTGTAACCAACCGATATTCCCCAATCAAACTGGGTAATAGAGCGTACGATTTGCTCCAATTCAATCTCTTTGTCGAGCCAATCAATACTGGCTTGTGAAGACCAAACATCGCTCCACGCGTACTGCCATTTCAAACCCCAAATAACATCTACACTATTGCTGGTGGCTAAGACTTCTGAAACCGCTGATGTGCGCTTCGAAGTAAGCATGAGATTTTGATAATCTGAGGGGGTATATTGATAACTGAGATCCCAAGAAAATCCGCTTTTATCCTGCCCATCATCGCTGCTGCGCTGGAATCCACCGAGCAATACGCGTAAGGATGACTTGCCCGAAAATTCCCATTCAATACCAGCCAATGCCCTATACAGTTTGCTGTCTACCCGCTCAAACGCAGCGTAGTCATCTGCAATCACCGATAAACGCGAAACGAAACCAACTCTGCCTGCCAACCATAGGCGTAATTCAGCGGCGCCGCCGAGCTGGCTAAGTTCAAACAGGCGGGCGTAACTATTCGTGTCATCATAACTGTCATCTTGCCAGAAGAACTCCGCACTGAGGGCATTACGACTTGGCTCGCTGCCATACACCAAGGTAACGTCAGCGCGATTCCGCGTTAACGTATCAATGGCTAGCACACCTTCTTGAAAACGACTGATCCCCTCACCATACTTTTGCTCTTGCTTGCTGTGCGCTGCTGTTACATCAACGGTGAAAGCTTTATGCACAAATGAACGTGATTGAATTCGCACATTGTACGCATAAAAATCAGGATCTTCGTCAACGCCTGTTAGCTCTTGTTGCAGACGAAATTTTTCATAGGTGGCGCCGTAATCCAGTTGCCACCATTGCCCTTCATGAGTGCTAACCAATCCGCCTGCGGCCATCAATCCCACACCAAAACCTTCTGTGCCCCCCAGGGCAGTAGGGTTGATCGCATCATTGTAGATCGCTTCGGCCTGCAGCGTTAGTGGCGATATTGACTTATCCATATTGGACAGTTGTGCATAGACAGGAACTGCCAGGCACATACTTACAATGCTTATCAACCATCTCATGTTACAACATACTCCAAGATAACTACTGATCCGCATGCACCAAGGACGGCACACGGCGGTGTATCGTTCTTATCGGCGAAAACGTTAAATTCTGCACTTTTTACCAATGGCGATTAGTGGCCAGCTTGTATTTACGCTAACTAGAAGCCTTCTCTTGAGGAACTAGCTTTGCTGCGTTAATGCGTTTTTGAATAGAAGCATCGGGTGAATAAGCCAAAGGCGCAGACGCTAAAATGGCTATAGCTTCGTCTTCATTGCGGTTGACTAATGCGAAGTTTAATTGATCCAGTAACATCACAACTTCAGCAAAATCCATACTGATTTCGTTGGCAGCCATGATCCGAGGATGTTCGGTTGCCGTTTCGTTATCTCCAATTAACAGCTCTTCATAGAGCTTTTCGCCTGGCCGCAGGCCAGTGTATCGAATGCTAATTTCATCTTCATTGGTCGGGTTGTCAGTAATTGATAAACCCATTAGGTGTGCCATTTTGACTGCCAAGTCAGCAATCCGCACTGGCTCGCCCATATCAAGCACAAAGACTTCGCCGTTAGTGCCCATTGCGCCGGCTTGGATCACCAACTGCGACGCTTCAGGAATAGTCATGAAATAACGAATAATATCTGGGTGCGTAACCGTGATCGGCCCGCCTTTTTTTATCTGCGACGTAAACAAGGGAACCACCGAGCCAGAACTGCCCAACACATTCCCAAAGCGCACAATGGCAAACTCAGTCGCACTGTGTAACGCCGAAATTCCCTGTACAAACAATTCCGCAAAGCGCTTGGTTGCCCCCATGATGTTGGTGGGGCGCACCGCTTTATCGGTCGACACCAAAACAAACTTCTCAACTTCGTACTCGGCGGCAATTAGCGCTACGTTGGCGGTGCCAAAGATATTATTGCGTATTCCGGCAGTAATGTTTGCCTCAACCATGGGCACATGCTTGTAGGCAGCGGCATGATAAATGGTTTGAATTTTATGTTGTTCGATGGTGTTGCGTAGCGACTCGGTATCTTGAATGGTGGCTAACACTGAGACCAATTCGATGTCGGCATGCGAACGGCTCAATTCATTCTCTATCTGATACAAATTATATTCAGCGAGTTCAAACAACACTAACTTCCGCGGCTGACCTTTGACTATTTGACGACACAACTCACTGCCAATCGAGCCACCCGCGCCGGTCACCATCACGATCTTGTCGTGAATATTGGCATTTAATAGCTCGGCAATCGGTGGCACAGGATCGCGCCCAAGCAAATCTTCAATATTAACTTCTTTTAATTCATCAATGCGCTGCTTGCCGCTAGCTATATCCTGCACATTCGGCACAGATAATAGCTCCAGTGCGAAAGGCTCCAACTCTCGGATCACTTCCTGACGACGACTGCGGGAGGTATTGTTGACCGCCAATAGCATTTTATGGACGTCGTAGCGCTCTTTAAATTCCTCGATTTCATTTCGGGATATAACCGGCAAACCGAGAATTTGTTTGCCGTAGTAAATACGTTTGTCATCCACGAAAGCGACTGGCATCAAGTCCTTACCGGCGCGCAACGCCGTTACCAACGCACGCCCAGATTCGGACGCACCGAAGATCAAGCACTTTTCACGCAACTTATGATTCTGTGCTTGTGAGGTCGCTTGGATCAGTAATCGGGGCGAGGCAATACCTAGGGTTGCGCCAAAGAAGTACATGACAACAACCGATGCGGGTAAGAAGATATCGAGGAAATATTCTGCAGCAAGCAAATACAGCGACGACAATAAAACAGCGAGGGCAATTTGATAAACCGCAGAAATTTCGATAAACCGGATCATCTGACGGTAATGGCCCAGAAGCAATAATATCCCCTGGGTAAAAAATAGATTCGCAATCACCACGCCCCATTCAGTGGTGCTGAATGACCAGGTTTCGATACCAATTCGCATCCAATACGCAACCAACAGAGCGAAAAGAATTGCGCAACTGTCCCACACCCATTCGATGGCAAATTTAACCTTCGGAGGAAAGCGAAAAATCTGATTGAGGGAGAACTTGTCCATGCAGTCCTACACCGCCATCGCCATTACGCTTTGCAAGGCTTCACAGGTCTGGTGAATTTCAGCGTCTGTGAGCGTCGGGTGAACTAAAAACATCAATGATGTAGCCCCCAACTCTTGCGCATTCACTAATGGCATTGCTGGACGGAAGCCGGTGTTATCGAACGCTTTTTCTAAATAGACTTCCGAGCAACTGCCAGAGAAGCAAGGTACCCCCCGATCAACGAGTGCCTGCATGATGCGGTCGCGATCCCATCCATCTTTCAATTGCGTAGGTTCAACAAAGACGTAGCACTTGTAATACGCATGCACAATATCTTCGGGAACGAGCGGTACACGCAACCCAGGTAATGAACGTGCAGTCGCTAAAATTTGTTCGGCATATTGATTGCGCAGCTTGGTCCATTCAGGCATTTTTTTCACTTGGCAGCGACCAATGGCGGCCTGCATTTCGCCCATGCGCCAATTCGTGCCAAAGGACTCATGTAACCAGCGAAATCCCGGTGGATGTTCCCGCTCGTAGACCGCTTGCCAAGATTTACCATGGTCCTTAAACGACCACATGATATTCCAGAATTCCTCAGAATTGGTGGTCACCATGCCACCTTCGCCCCCCGTTGTCATGATCTTATCCTGACAAAACGACCAGGCTGCAATATCACCCAAGCCACCAACCGGCCGCCCTTTATATACCGCGCCATGCGCTTGGGCACAATCTTCAACGACGTATAGGTTATGCGCTTTGGCCAATGCGTTAATGCTATCCATGTCGCACGGCCAACCGGCTAAATGCACACATAAAATAGCCCCGGTCCTAGCACTGATTTTATCTGCGATGGTCGCTGCACTGATATTTTGCGTATCGCGATCCACGTCAGCAAATACCGGCACCAAACCCGCTAGTACAATTGACGAAACAGATGCGAGAAAGGTTCTTGCAGTAACGATTACCTCACTGCCTTTGGGTAAGTCTAAAGCCACCCAAGCAAGGTCAAGTGCCACCGTTCCGTTAGCTACGGCAATGGCGTGTGATACGCCCTGCAATTGCGCAAATTCTCGTTCAAATTTACGCCCTTCCTGCCCTGTCCAGTAATTCACGCGATTACTGTCTAATACTGCCATTACTGCCGATTTTTCATCATCACTAACACTTGGCCAAGGAGAAAATGGACCGCCTAACATGCTGACTACCTCAATTTTTAGCGCTGCTTACGCCTATTATTTTTGTTTTATTATTGCTGGACTGCCAACCGCCAGCTGGTCGTTCGCTATATTCTGCAAAACAGTAGACCCGGCACCAATAGTGACTCTTTCACCAATGGTTATTTGTTGGATCACGGCACTACCAATGCCGATGAAGGTCTCTTGACCCACGCTGACCGTACCCGCTAAACGTGTACCCGGAGCAATATGTACACAATCACCGATGACACAATCATGATCCACTGAACATGCGGTGTTCAGAATACATCCTTTTCCTACCGAACTAAAAGCATTAAGTACCACATTTGCTAAGATCAACGTGCCTACGCCTATTTGACTGTCGCGCGCAATCACGGCACTGGGATGGATCAGCGTACTCAATCTCCAACCTTGCGCCAACAATTGCGTGCACAGCTTGGCTCTTACTGCATTATTCCCAATCGCAACAAAACACTCTGCAGTGCTTGGATCGAGCGTATTTAGGTGGTCTATCTTACCCACCACTGGCCAACGTCCACATTGCTCCACCGCTGGAAAATTGTCATCCAGCATAGCTATCGACTCGTAACCGAGTAATTCGGCACAATCAGCGACAACCTTAGCGTGTCCTCCAGCCCCAACGATAAATAGCGGCGGCCTAATTATTGCCATCGAACTTCTCCATCGTGGCTTGGTTATCTTGGTTAATGTCAGCCCGAGCAACAACCTTTTTCAAGGTCAGCAGGAGGATTTTAATATCCAACCAAAACGACTGATTATCCACGTACCAAACGTCCAGCTCAAACTTTTGCTGCCATGAGATGGCATTCCGGCCGTTCACTTGTGCCCAGCCAGTAATACCAGGGCGCACATCATGACGCCGCGCTTGTTCAGCGTTATACAAGGGTAAGTATTCAACCAGCAATGGGCGTGGCCCCACTAAGCTCATGTCTCCCTTCAACACGTTCCAAAGGCCGGGAAGCTCATCTAAACTGGTCGACCGCAATAAACGACCAAATGCTGTCAAACGCTCGGCATCTGGCAATAAAGCGCCGGTAGCATCGCGTGCGTCGGTCATACTTCTAAACTTATACATTTTAAAGACTTGCCCGTGTAAACCAGGGCGAGCCTGACTAAATAATACTGGCCGCCCCAACTTGATAGCAACCAACACAGCGACGATCAAGATCAATGGCCAAAAAACCAACAGAACACACAACGCAACACAGAAATCGAACAGTCTCTTCATTTAATTTTGTAATCCTAACAGCATACTTTGATTCACTTTGTGCACATCGTAAAGGTTCTCTGCACGTTCTCTCGCAGCGTCCGCATGCTGGGCAATAAGCGCAGGGTGCTGCAAATAGCGTTGCATGGCTTTGACCAAATCATCCACATCAGCAACCTTGACTAATTGACCGCTTTCGCCAGCAATAATGGTTTCCCTGCAACCCGGTGCATCCGTGGTAATAATGGCCCGGCCTATTGCCATTGCTTCCAACACTGTACGTGGGGTGCCTTCACGATAGGACGGTAACACATAAATATGGCAGTCTTGGATGATGGGGCGAACATCGACCAATTTACCGTGAAACACGATTCGTTTTTCCTTGATCCAGCGGTCGAGGCTGCGCTGACTGATTGCTGAGGGATTGCTGTCAATCCAACCCACTAGATGAAATTCAGCCTGTGGAAAGCGTTGTAATACTTGCTTTGCAGCAGCCGCATATTCCCTTACCCCTTTGTCAGTCAGCAGTCGCCCAATCATTAAAAATCGGATAGTACTTAACTCGGGTAACGGCTGTTGTGCAAACGCTGCGACATCAATACCTGACCCGTTGACGATTTGCGTTTTGTCGGCGGCAACCAAGCGATTCTCGAAAAACAACGCTTGATCATCCGGATTTTGAAAGAACACCCGCGTAGCACCAGCAAGCGCTAACTTATATAGGGTACGCGCGACCAGACCAACCAGTCGCTGCCGCGGTGTGTTGGACTGCATAAAGGCATAACCTAATCCCGTAATTAGCGCTCCGATGTGTGGAATGCGGCAGTAGCGTGCAGCTAAGCAACCATAAATCACCGGCTTAATGGTATACCCCAGCACATGAGTCGGCTGTATTTGCCGCATTAACGCGACCAGATCGGTGAACGTAGCGAGATCACCCAACGGATTTAAACCGTTGCGCGCCAGACGAATGTCGTGTGTTTGAATACCGGCCTCGTGTAAGACGTGTTTGATCTGTGGCGTAAAATCTGGCGCACACGCATGCACTACAAAGCCGGCTTTACTGGCATCTTGCATGAACGCTAAGCGAAAATTCACCAGCGACTCTGAAAAACTCGAGACCATAAGTAATGTTTTTGACGTACCCAAGCTCATCGTTGTCTTGCCCTCATTACCAATACTTCTCTGCGCAATGCTTTAACCCCAGCCCAGACTAACGCAATGGGCACCAGTAAGCGATAACGCCACGCCAGCGATGAATTAAACATAAGTTTACTTAAGGATTGTAACTGGCCGATACTCATTTTCAGAGTAAAACTGCTCAACGACCCCGAATCACTCAAGAATGCATGTTTGAACATGTAAGCATTCGGCCCATGCAACACCAGACCTTTCTGGGTTAATAAGACCCTACGCCAGCAGTCCACATCTTCAGAATAGCGTAAGTGCTCAGAAAATGGCTGCGCCAGCGCTGCTGCTCTGGTCATCATTACCGTTGGGGTACTGTAGGGATTATTAAACAATGCTCGCCATTTCGCCGGTTGCGAGACCGCGTAGGCAGCAATAGATTTTTCCCGCACGGCAGTCAATTCATCAACGCTGATCTGCTCACAGGCACAACCACTGATCGCCGCATTGTGCTGCCGCATTGCTGCAACCTGTGCGTCTAGCTTATGCCGGGCCCACGCATCATCACTGTCCAGAAATGCGATGTATTCACCGCTAGCATGCTCAATCCCGTACTTTCTGGCCCGCGCAGCGCCACCGTTTTCAGTACAATGGATTAGCTTAATATGTGGCCAACCCAATTCACTGACATGCTGTTTTAGTGCGTCCGCATGCTCGGGTGCCGAGCAATCGTCAACGATTACTATCTCCACATCATCGCGCTGGGCATAATCGGTTAAAGAAATAAATAAGCGCGCGATGCAGTCCTTAGCGTTATAAAACGGAATGACAATACTGATCAAAATAGCTCTGGTTGATGACTGCATGTTAAAACGTGAAATACCTTTTATTAAATAGGGCGAGCAAAGCAATGCCTGAAAATGCGAGTAAATAATACCCGAGTTTACTGCTGCGCATGGGCGTATTAAAAAACTGTGAATGAACTAGAATCGCGGGGATGTAAAACCACGACAACGCAGCAAAACGGTCATTTGAGGCGGTGAAACTGAGTAGTTGGAACGCACAATTTACGATCAAATAAAACTTCACTAGCCACAGATCGATACCGCGGCGCCGTTCAAAATAAAGGACAAACAGCACCGGCACGATAGAAAATAACGTAAAGTCTAAGCGAAATCCCGTTTGATACCCCATCAAATCACGGACTTCTGCCACTTTGTCACTATCGAGATAATATTGATAGCGAGAACTATCATCAAAGAAACTGGATAAAAAGCCAAGCGCACTCTCATTGATCCCCGAGGCACTGATAAACACTACGACCGTCCAGATAAACAATATTTTGGGTAAAGTCAGAAAGCGCTCAGCAAAGTGCAAAGCGAAGAGAGCCGGCAATAGCACTAACACCGACATATGAAACAAGCTGGCGATCCCGATCACTAGCAATGTACGGATTAGTTTGAAGTGATGAGCATAGTTAATAATGGCTAAGAAGGCGATGCTCATTGCCACCGCTTGCCGCATGCCACTGGCGAAATAGCTCAAAAAAAACGGATAAGATATATACACGATGAACATGTAACCCCAACCGTCGCCATACAAACGTTTTAAGCCAGCAATGAAGGGAACAATCCCGATCACAAAGATAGAAGCTAAATACCAGCGATGACTCACACCTGCGTTCGCACTTAGCCAAGACAACACCGTAAAGCCAACCTCTTTACCACTTTCAATCAGCGCAACGGCAAAGTCCTGACCGACCATGCGATCGTAACTGCGTAAATACCGGAACGTATCGCCATGCACATCTCGTAAGACATACATCAACGCGACTTGGATGACACAACAAAACAATAAAATTTGAAAAAAACGACGTTGTTGGGCACGCGATGTGACCTGCTCATCAAAAAAGGTAGCGGCCACAATCGTACAAAAAGTTAGATAGCCCAAGTGAAATAACATGAGTGCAAATTACCGCATGTCGGTGCACTTGGGTGGGAGTTTGGCGTTTGCGCGCCCCAAGCGATAACCGCGCAAAAACGCGCTAAACACCTGAATGGAGCGATTTGCCCAAGCATAAGCCGCGACTAGCTTAAACAAAAACAAAAACGCGATCATCCGCTGCACTGGATTTAAATAGCGGCGCATCACAATTGCCCGATTATGCGATAAGCCCCAAATGTACTTGGGCACGTCATTAACTACACGGCAACCACCATCATCAGCCGCTAAATGCAACAGGCGCGCATTGGCTTTAAACCAAAAGCGCTTGCCACTGACGCGATTGACGCGTAACGAAAGTTCACTCTCCTCATATAAGGCTGCACCTAATGTAAGGTGCTCATCGACGCCTCCTGCAAGTTCAAGCAATTCACGCCGAGCGCTAAAATTTCCACCGGGGACGTGCTCTACCCACTGATCCTTATGGCTGGCAAACCCGCGATAAGGTGTACAACTCCAGCGCGAAAATTTCCCCACTGGTGGCCCTTCATCCAGCGGTCGATGCGCCTCATCGATTCCACCTGCGACCATGCCAATGCTGACATCTTGATAACATTCCACATGTTGGCGAATTAACTGCTCATCACTGCGAATATCGTCGTCAATGTAAATGACTATCTCGGCATCGCTGTGCTGCCAGCCATAGTTACGGGCTTGCGGTAACCCCTTAAAGTCAACATTGAAGTATTTTAGGCGCGCTGGGTTTTGGGTAATGAGCGTTTGCATTTCCGGGGTTGGCGCCGGTGACTGGTCAACCACAATGATGTCAAAATTGCCATAATCCTGTGCAAGCATATCTTGCACAGATAGCAATAGGTACTTATCACGGTTAAGTGTAGGAATAATGACGCTAACCTTGCACTCAGTCATTGGTGGTCTCCAAAGGCTGCAAAATTTCACTTACACGTTGACCATAGTGCGCCCAAGTTGTGCTGCTTTCGACACGCTGGCGCGCTAATTGGCGCTGTTGACTTAACCAGTCAGGCTCTGCCAGCAAACGTTCGATTAAATCAGCCAACGCCTGACTATCATCACGCGCCAACAAAAATCCCCCTTGATTGTCTGCGATAGCATCAACAATACCACCTTGCTTGACCCCAATCGCTGGGGTTCCGCAGGCTTGTGCTTCAAGAAAGACTAAACCAAAGCCTTCGACTTGTTTCGCCGCTTTTTCCTCTCGGGTACACATGGTGAACACATCCACGCATCCATACAACCCAGGTAGTTTGTCATCATCCACAAAGCCCAGAAACTGCACACAATCCGAAAGGCCAAGCTCGATAACAAGCTGTTGTAATGCTGGGACGTGTTCACCGCGCCCAGCAATTGCATAGTGGATCCTCTGTCGTACGTCTGCAGTCAATTTGGCCAGCGCGTGTAAGACCACATCATGGCCTTTGTAAGCTTGCACCCGCGAGGTGGTTAGTAGCACAAACTTGTCAGTTGGCATGCTAAAAGACTGACGGATTGCAGGCCGCTGCTCGGCTGGTATGGGATGAAAACGCTTTTCATCAACCCCTAACGTCGCGACGGCGACTGGCGTTGACGTTTGCTGCGCCACCAAATCACCGGTGTAGTGACTATTTGCAATCACTAATTGTGCACGTTTTAATAGCCAGCGGCGTGCAAAACTAAGCAGGCGATTTTTTAGCGTTGGGCGCCCCAGCATAACCTCATTGCCGTGGGCCAAAACCACAATATGCTTACACCCCGCCAGGCGAGCGATTAAGGCTTCTGGATACCATACGCCGGTAACGACAATATCGTCTCGATGAAAGCGCTTAAGGCGCTTAAATAACTGCCATTCCGCGTGCCCACGTTTGGCCGGCACTCGATACTCTGCGGTTTTAGGAGCTATAAATGCATGCTGTTGGCTTGACACCTCGCGGCTGATCACGTTGACTTTTTTGCCTTGCTCAACCCAATTATCCACGATCGCCGCGCACAAACGCGAGATCCCCCCCTCCAGTGGCGGGTAATCAAAACTCACCAAACACATGGCCCGCTGTTTCACTCAACTATCCCCAACTGACGGTTAAAAATACGCGCAAAGGCTTGCACCTGAGACGACGCTAAGTACGTTTTACAATAATCCTTGTTAATCGCCTGACGACGGCCAGCAAACATGTCCAGCAACGCCGCTGTATCATTGATCAAGTCACCACTTAAAAACACGCCTAATCCGGCCTTTTCTAATTCATGGCGCGCTTCACTGATCAATGGAACGTCTGCGATTACTGTCTTCTGCATCGCCATATAATCAACTAATTTGGCAAAATTGGTCCACCAGAGACTATTCCCCGGAATTAGCAGACAAGCATCTGCCTGCAGGATTTCTCGGTACAATTCTGCTTGCGGCATATGATCGATAAACTGACAATGCGCTTTCAAGTAATCACATCCCGCACTGTTTAATAGACGCTCCACGCGATGCTGATTAACCTCTCTGCGGCCAATAACCTTAAGACTCAATTCGCATTCCAACTTGATAGCCGTTTGATCGAGCGCTTTGAAAATATGATTGCTGTCATACTCATCTAAAAACTCACCCACAAACAAAACCGTGCAGGCTTGCTCCGGCGTGCTTTTCTCGCTCTGCTGCGCCTGCCGAATATAGTCGTCATCGGCACCGGTGGGAATGAAACTAAAGCGATCACTGCTGAGCTGATACAGGTCAGAAAAAATGTATTCATAACTGCGAGCTAAACCAACCACATGATCAGCCCGGCGCATGGCACTACTGACAATTTGTTTCTCCCGCACCTGCACCTCAAGTGAGGGCGCAGAAAAGCGCTCACTGTAACCTAATGGATCGCGAAAATCCGACACCCAGCGCACGCCTAACTCACGCTTTAGCGCTTCACCGATGCGCAAGTTGGTGTAAGGCGCTGTGGTGGTATAAATCAACTCAATATCGTAATGTTGAATAATTTCGCGGGCGCGTTTAACCGCTGGCTTGTACCAGGTCCAGTAGCGGTCGGGACGATTAGCCAACCATTGCTTAAAGCGTTGACTCAACCCAGGCTTAGATTGCTTGATCGTTTTATCGGTTTTTTGCGCCACGGCTGAAGCTAGCTCGCCCCGGGTTTTCAGCGCCGCGAAGGTTGTGTCTTTGCCACCTAACGCCATCTTGAGCCCGCGTAATGTGGGTTCAATGTAGCGTGCGGTGTGCACATGCACATCCGCTGGCAATTGGGCCAGCAGAGAGGCATCTTCGTTGTACAAATAATTGGTATCCACGGTCAGCACGTGCACTTCATAGCCTTGCGTCGGCAAATAACGGGCTAGTTTATACACCCGAAACATCGCGGCGTGAGTTTGAGGCGCGAAATACGGTGTGATAAGTAATACTTTTTTCGATTTCATGGTGAATTCGCCTCAATATACTGCTGATATGCCTGTGCATTATGCTCAATTTGTGCGGCAACTGAAAATGTTGCCGCACGTTGTCGGCCTGCGGCGCCATAGTGCTCACGTTTGGCCTGATCAAATAACAACTGAATAATTGCCTGACTAATACTGCTTGGATGGGTGGGGTCTATTAAGATCCCGTCACGTTCATGGGCAACAATTTCCGGACCACAGGATAACTGGGTATAGATCGTGGGAACTGCCAGCGCCATGGCCTCGACAGGCCCCAAACCAAAACTTTCCGAAAAGGACGGAAAAACAGCAACATCCGCATTCACTAGGTGCCCCAGCAGCTCGGTTTTAGCAATATGTCCGGTATGTGTAATGTTTGCCTGTGGTCCAGCCAACTGCTGGATCTTTAGCCACGCTGACAGACCTTCCTCTTGGGTATCTTTACCAATGAACAACAACTGTGCATCAGGAAATACCGCTTGTACTTCAGGCCAAGCCTGCGCTAATGCAAAAACGCCTTTTTTGGCCATCAGTGTGCCAGTAAAGACCACCAAGCCGGTATAATCATAGTCCTGCTTACACGCCCCATCGTCTGGCCACGCAATGCCGTTATGGATCACGCGATAGGGCTTATCTAGGGCAAATATCTGGAGCGTTTGTTCAGCGGCGTACTGGCTGACTGACAAGAGTACCGCGGCGCGCGCCAGCGTTTTTTGCTCCAGCCATTTAACTACACGACTCTGTGGCTTATCTAACTCGTGACTAAAATAAGTCACCGTGCCATGCAAGCGCACTAACACCGGGATCATCAGTGCCCCCCAGAAAGCCGCGTACCCCTCAAAATCGGGTACTTCGATAATCTCAATGTCACCCTGCTCTGCCGCTGACTTGATAGCATGAAACAGTCGGCGTCGATTATTCCATAATCCTAGCCAACCCGGTTGCGCCGCTAGACGATACACAGTAACACCCTGCAAAGATTCACAAATTGTCGTCTTTACGTCTGAATAAACGCCGAATACAGTAACCTCATGCCCATGGGCAACCAAGCGCTCGGCCAACTCCCGAGTAAACGTGCCGATCCCGCCACAGGTGTACGGTGGGTATTCATTACATACAAAACCAATTTTCATACTGCCACCTGTAAAACGTGCCGTAGCCGGCCACGATAAAGGAGTACCAATAACCCGCCATAGACCGCGACAAGTAAACTGCCATGCACCAAGATTGCTAACCAGAGCTCAAGCGACGGCAGAGCCAATAACGAGACAACTAACCTGACGACTAGCAACGTTACTATTACGGCAATAAAAGGCTTAACTAGGTGCTGTAACGTCGCTCCAAAAGATAGTTTTGCACTGCGATGGGCATAGGCAACGGCACCGACCGTCAAACCAATCCCCATAATTCCTGTGTACGCCCAAGCCACACCGGCAACGCCAAACTGCACACCGATTGCAAAAGCGAGGCTCAGCAACAGTGAGGCAAAAATACCCCACTTGAGCATTTTGCTAGCGGCACCAGACGCGGTAAAAATCCATCCCATGGTATTGTGGATCGGTTGTGTTAAGCAGGCCAAACTTAGGATTTGCAGTATCGGCACCACGGCATCCCATTGTTCACCATATAACAGTGCAATAGGATCTTGCGGGAACAAGGCAAAATACATCGCCACCGGCGCGCAAATAATAAATAAAAAGCGCAATGTATGGGCATACTGACGTTGCAGCAATGCAGTGTCATGTTGCAGACGCGAGAGGATGCTGATCATTAAACCACTGAGCGCGCCTGTGGTTAACATACTGGGTAAGGTCATTAAAAAGTACGCTCGGCTGTAATAGGCCAGGGACTCTGCATTGATTACTGCACCGATCAACACATTGTCCAGATTTCGGGCGAAGTAATTAACTGCACCAAAAGCGATTAACGAGCTCCCAAATAACGTCAAGCTGCGAATGTCGACCTGACGCTGGAACCATCCCGCTGGGCACCTTGCCATAACGCTGACAGCTAGAGCCTGCAATAAAAATTTAGCCACCGCTTGCAATACCAAGGCCCACACACCAGCGCCATAAAGAGCACTGGTTACCGCCAAAGCACCTGCAACCAATGTTGCAATAATATCAATCAGCGCTAAGGCCTTAAAACGCTGTTCACGTTTCATCCACATAATGCTGGGAGTACTGATCCCAGAAATGAAAAAGTTAAGCCCCAAAATGGCTAATACCCAGGTGATTTCGGGATAGCCATAAAAAGCTGCAACCAAAGGAGCGATCAACACTGCAGCGAGCGCCATGAGTGCACCCAATCCACCATTTAACCAACGTAGATTGATAACTTCTGCCGTGGAAATTTTTTCCCGCTGGATTAATGACCAGACCATGCCGCCATCGGCGAAAATTAAGAAAAATGCGGATACCGTCATGGCCATAGCAAAGATGCCAAAATCGTGAGGCGCGATGATGCGTGCAAGTATAGCGGTGAAAACCAATGACGAGGCATACGTCGCAACCTGATGAAATACCGACCAGGAGGCATTCTTATTTGTATTTGACCGTTGCGCTGGGGAAGTCGTCATTATTGGTATCGTATTGTTATTATTATTTTGTGACGTCGCTCACCACGGGTGGTTCTTGCCTAACGAAGCACGCGCGTAAGCGGTCTTTACACCATCTGTTTGATGGTACTTCAATCCATCGATTGAGACCATAAGCAATTCCAATCACAGCAAGGGCAGCGATTCCAACGTTAATAATGCTGTGCCAAGAGTCAGGTAAGTGATTCAGCAACACATAACCAATATTCTGATGGATCAAGTACAGCGAATACGAAATCGCACCGAGCCAAATTAACACTCTTTGGCGCAGCACATGTAACTTACCCCGCACGGCTAGCACGAACAGGCAAAATAACGCCAAGTATATTAGTGTTTGTAAAATGTTGCTGCCAAGGAATGTTGCGGTGAGGACGCCGGCAAAACCGACATAGCACAGCGTCCGATTACGCTCCCTTTCCCAATCAAAAACGACAACGCCCAGTAAGAAAAAATGCGCATAGCCGTCTAGCGTAAGCAAATGCAGGGTTTGCCAGTTAATCTCATTAGCTTGTAGCACCGCGTTAACGCCAACCAGTAGGAGTAATAATAACGATGCATATTGTTGCCAACGCAGCACGAGTAACAGCAAGATCCAAGCATAAAAAGTCAATTCTAAGGTCAATGTCCAGTAGACACCGTCGACATGCTCAATTGCAAAGTATTCATGGATCATGGCGAGATTTGCCAATCCTTGTAACAAGGTCACCTCGCGGCCAGCTAATCCCCACAGACTGATCACGATGAACGTGAGTAAGACCGCGACCCAATACACGGGAAATAAGCGTGCAAAGCGCGAGATCACAAACTCTCGAGGGGCGGAAACTCGTTCTACTGTCCAATAAATCACATAGCCACTGATCATAAAAAACAAGTGCACCCCATACTGACCGAAGTAAGACCAATATACTGGTAATCCCTGGTGCCCGTAGAGTTCTTGATAGCGATAAACGAGGTGATAAATGACCACGGCGAAGGCGGCGATGCCGCGCAAGGCGTCTAACTCTGTAAGTCGATTAGCAGGCACTGATTATTCTCTTTTTTATAGCCTCAACGGTATGAGCTCGGCCCTTTTCAATTTAATACTTATCCACTGGGGTAAATACGCGTCAAATTTGCGTTTCTTGCTCACATTGCGTACTTTACATTCATTAACATTTTTTAACAATTTTATGAACTAACGCTGACCAATGAGGTCAACGATAGTCGGTGAAGTTTTCTTGCAAGGACGCAGTAACGGTAAATGGTGTAATGAAGTATGCGTAAATCTGTTATCTCAACAACCTTGCTATTGGGAATGGGCCTTAGCGTACCCGTGTTAGCGGTACCTCCGCCAGAGCCCAAGATAGAAGAAGCGCAAATAAGTGACGCTCATCAAGTAAGCGAAAAGACTGCACTCAAGGCGTCCTTCATCCATCGACAAATGGATAACAACGCCAGTATCGGACGTGCCATCAAAAGTATTGCCAGTCATTACCCACAAGAAATCACCACCATTGTTGACGTTGCATTAGATACCTATCCAGAAAAATACCGCGAGATCATCTATGCGGCTATTTCTACTCAACCGACAGCCACTGAAGAGATTGTTAAAATCGCAATTGAGAAAGGTGTCAGCGAGTGCCCCAATATCGTTGAATTAGCCATATTGGCTGAGCCGAGTTACGTAAACTTTGTCGTTACTGCTGCAGCCAATACCACGCCGGAAGAATTACAGAACATCGTTAGAGTAGCTGTTGTTACTGAACCCGATAGCGCGGACCGCATTGTACAAACGTTATCGAAAGAACATCCTGATGATATGGTTAGTATTTTAACCACTGCAATCGGAGCCGTACCCTTTGTGGGTGAGTATATTGTTGATGGGCTGTTAGCATTGTTTCCAGAGAAAGCTGAAACAGTCGTTGAAACAGCTGTACGCGAATCTGCGCAACAACGCGAGCAAATCGTTAGGATCATTGAGACCGCTGAGAATCGCGGGGTTGACGCCGAACAATTAAAGGCATCAGCACGAAAAGGCGGCGCTACCGAAGAAGAAATTGCGTTAGCGACGCGTAAACAACCATAAAAAAACCCGGCATTTGCCGGGTTTTTTAAATCAGTAATTACTTACTCTTCAATTGCTTCGACTTCTTCTACGTCTTCAACAACTGGGCGGTCGACTAATTCAACGTAAGCCATTGGCGCACTGTCACCAGTACGTAAACCACACTTCAAAATGCGGATATAGCCACCTGGACGTGCTTCATAACGTGGTCCAAGTTCGTTGAATAATTTACCTACAACTTCTTTATCACCGGTGCGAGCCATCGCCAAACGACGATTAGCTACACTGTCTTGCTTCGCAAGTGTGATTAAAGGCTCGATAACGCGACGCAATTCTTTCGCTTTTGGCAACGTCGTTTTGATCACTTCATGCTTAACCAATGAACCAGCCATGTTTTTAAACATTGCTTGGCGGTGGCTGCTGTTGCGATTCAACTGACGACCACTTTTACGATGGCGCATAGTTTTATCCTTCTCTAAAAATCAGACCTTAGGGCTGATTAATCTCTTTCAGCGATGCTCTCTGGTGGCCAGTTCTCTAGGCGCATACCTAGTGAAAGTCCACGTGATGCGAGCACATCTTTGATCTCAGTAAGCGATTTTTTACCTAAGTTAGGAGTCTTTAACAACTCGACTTCAGTGCGCTGTACTAAGTCACCTATGTATTGGATAGCTTCCGCTTTCAAACAGTTTGCAGAACGAACCGTTAACTCTAAATCATCAACTGGGCGAAGCAGGATCGGATCGAACTCTGGCTTCTCTTCTTTCGCTACTGGCTCTGAAATATCACGTAATTCTACGAATGCATCCAGCTGCTCAGCTAGGATGGTAGCAGAACGACGGATCGCTTCTTCAGGATCCAAAGTACCGTTAGTTTCCATATCAATGATTAGCTTGTCTAAGTCTGTGCGTTGTTCAACACGCGCAGCTTCAACTGCATAAGAGATACGCTCTACAGGGCTGTATGAAGCGTCAACTAATAAACGACCAATAGGACGATCATCTTCTTCAGAGGAACGACGCGTCGCCGCTGGAACATAACCACGGCCCATCTCAACCTTGATACGCATGCTGATTTCTGTATCGCCAGTAAGCGTACAGATCAAATGCTCAGGATTGACGATTTCTACATCACCGTCGTGCTGGATATCACCAGCCGTTACCGGGCCCGCTCCAGATTTCACCAAGGTCAGCGTAGTTTCGGTTTTACCCTCTAACTTAACGGCCAAACCTTTAAGGTTCAGCAAGATCTCGATGACGTCTTCCTGCACGCCTTCTTTGGTGCTGTACTCGTGCAAAACACCATCAATCTCTACTTCAGTTACGGCACAACCCGGCATTGAAGAGAGCAAGATACGACGTAACGCGTTACCTAAAGTGTGGCCAAAACCACGCTCTAGTGGCTCAAGTGTGACTTTTGCACGCGTCGGAGAAACGTTTTCGATTTCAACCAATCTTGGTTTAAGGAATTCAGTTACAGAACCCACAATGTATCCTCTTTAGTTACACTTTACTTAGAGTAAAGTTCGACGATCAACTGTTCGTTTATTTCGGCTGACAAATCAGTTCTTTCAGGAATACGCTTAAACGTACCTTCCATTTTCGAGTTGTCGACTTCAATCCACGTTGGCTTTTCACGTTGGTCAGCTAGTTCAAGAGCTGCCACGATACGTGCTTGCTTCTTCGCTTTTTCACGAACAGACACCACGTCATCAGCTTTAACGTTGAACGATGGGATATTTACCACTTTGCCATTCACAAGAATTGCTTTGTGGCTAACAAGTTGACGCGCTTCAGAGCGAGTGCTTGCAAAACCCATGCGGTAAACAACGTTATCAAGACGCTGTTCAAGAAGTTGCAACAAGTTTTCACCGGTGTTGCCTTTTAAACGTGCCGCTTCTTTATAATAGTTACGGAACTGTTTTTCTAATACGCCATACATACGACGTACTTTTTGCTTTTCACGCAACTGTACACCGTAGTCAGACAAACGGCCACGACGGGCACCATGTTGACCAGGCGCAGTATCGATCTTACATTTAGAATCGATTGCGCGAACGCCGCTCTTAAGGAACAAGTCTGTGCCTTCGCGACGGCTAAGTTTGAGTTTTGGACCCAAATATCTTGCCATGATCTTTCTCCTGTTGTCCGTCGATTAAACGCGACGTTTTTTCGGTGGACGACAACCGTTGTGAGGAATAGGGGTCACATCGGTAATGTTTGTGATCTTGTACCCAGTCGCATTAAGTGCACGGATCGCAGACTCACGGCCTGGACCTGGACCTTTAACGAACACTTCTAGGTTCTTCAGACCGTATTCTTGTGCAGCTACGCCTGCGCGCTCTGCAGCTACCTGAGCAGCAAATGGAGTTGATTTACGTGAACCACGGAAACCAGAACCACCTGAAGTTGCCCATGCCAAGGCGTTACCTTGACGATCTGTAATAGTCACAATTGTATTATTGAAAGACGCATGGATATGAGCCATACCGTCAGCAACCTGACGTTTTACGCGCTTACGTGCGCGAGCTGGTGCTTTTGCCATAACTTATTCTCCCCGTTACTTCTTAATAGGTTTACGAGGACCCTTACGAGTACGCGCATTAGTTTTCGTGCGCTGTCCACGTAGAGGCAAGCTACGACGGTGGCGAATGCCACGGAAGCAACCAAGGTCCATCAAACGTTTGATACTCATCGAGACTTCACGGCGCAAGTCACCTTCAACAGTGAATTTCGCTACTTCGTCACGAAGCTTATCAATTGTTGTTTCATCAAGATCTTTGATCTTGGTAGTTTCTGCAACACCAGCTGCTGCGCAAATAGTCTTTGCGCGAGTAGCACCGATGCCGAAGATTGCTTGAATTGCAATCACAGCATGCTTGTGTTCCGGAATGTTAATGCCAGCGATACGGGCCATTAACAGCACTCCTCTAAATTAATGTCGACGACCTAAAAAGCCCGATAGGATACTTACCCGTCGACCAAATTGCAATTTAAACGCTCATTTACTATGCAACTTGCGTGGCTTCAATCGCCGAGGCCACGCAAAGTAAAATGAACGCAACGTTGATTAGCCTTGCCTTTGCTTATGCTTTGGCTCACTGCAAATCACACGCACAACACCGTTGCGCTTGATGACTTTACAGTTACGGCACATCTTTTTAACGGATGCACGAACTTTCATTACATCACTCCGTAGTACGCAATCGTCTGGCTGGCCTTAACGGCCAATGCCTTTCAGATTGGCTTTCTTGAGAACAGAATCATATTGATGTGACATCAAATGAGTCTGCACCTGCGCCATAAAGTCCATGATGACCACTACAATAATCAGTAGTGAAGTACCGCCGAAATAGAATGGAACATTCCAAGCGATCAACATGAATTCAGGCACTAAACAAATAAAGGTTATGTAGAGCGCACCAGCTAATGTGAGGCGAGTCATTACCTTGTCGATGTAGCGAGACGTTTGTTCACCTGGGCGGATACCCGGGATAAACGCACCTGATTTTTTCAAGTTATCTGCCGTATCACGTGGGTTAAATACCAACGCAGTATAGAAGTAACAGAAGAAAATAATCGCTGCTGCATACAACATCACGTACAAGGGTTGACCTGGCGATAGCAACAAGGCTACGTCGGCTAACCATGCCGTAGATTCATTCTGACCAAACCATCCAGCAATTGTTCCTGGGAACAAAATTATGCTCGATGCAAAGATTGGCGGGATAACCCCTGCCATATTAACTTTAAGCGGTAAATGCGTGCTCTGCGCGGCAAATACCTTACGGCCTTTTTGCTGTTTGGCGTAGTTAACTACGATGCGACGTTGTGCGCGCTCAACAAATACCACAAGGTATGTAAGAGCCATAACAATCGCGCCAATCAACAACAAGAACAATAAGTTAATATCACCTTGGCGAGCTTGTTCTGCAGTCTGTCCCAACGCTGTTGGTAAACCTGCAACAATACCCGCAAATATCAGAATAGAGATACCGTTACCGATACCTCGCTCAGTAATTTGCTCACCTAGCCACATGAGGAACATAGTTCCTGTCACTAGACTCACTACCGCTGTAAAGTAGAACGCGAAGCCTGGGGCAATCACCAAACCCTGGATTAGGTTGGGGAGTCCGGTCGCAATACCAATTGACTGGAAAGTCGCCAATACCAACGTTAAATAACGGGTGTATTGACTGATCTTACGACGCCCTGCCTCACCTTCTTTCTTAAGCTCTATCATCGGTGGGTGAACCACCGATAATAGCTGCATAATAATGGAAGCTGTGATGTAAGGCATAATGCCCAGGGCTAGCACAGACGCACGCTCAAGTGCACCACCGGAGAACATGTTAAACATTTCTACGATAGTCCCTTTTTGCTGCTCAAATAATTGAGCAAGCACTGCTGGGTCGATGCCAGGGATCGGCACATAAGAACCAAGCCTAAATACAACGATCGCACCGAATACGAACAACAATCTTGATTTAAGCTCGCTCAATCCGCCTTTCGCGCCTGAATCCAATCCTGGTTTAGCCATCTAGCTTATTCCTCTACTTTACCGCCGGCAGCTTCAATCGCTTCACGCGCACCTTTTGAAACCTTTACACCGCTAACCGTTACTGCACGAGAGATTTCACCGCTCTTCATTACTTTAACGAACTGGATGTCTTTCTTAACAAGACCTGCAGCTTTTAAAGTTTCAAGAGAAACAGTGTCACCCTCTACCTTAGCTATTTCAGATAGTGTCACTTGGTCAGAAACCAAGCCTACACGTGATGTGAAACCAAACTTTGGTAAACGGCGTTGGATTGGCATTTGTCCGCCTTCGAATCCTGGCTTAACTGAACCACCAGAGCGGCTCTTTTGACCTTTGTGACCACGGCCACCAGTCTTACCTAAACCAGAACCGATACCACGGCCCAAACGCTTACCCGAATTTTTCGCTCCTGGAGCAGGAGCAAGAGTATTTAAACGCATCTTTTACTCCTCCACGATCTCAACCATGTAATATACACGGTTGATCATGCCACGAACGGCTGGGGTATCTTCCAACTCACGTACACGACCAATCTTACCAAGACCTAAGCCAGTCAATGTGGCTTTATGCTTTGGCAAACGACCGATCGCACTTTTCGTTTGTTTGACTTTTAAAGTTGCCATTTTCAATTACCCCAAAATTTCATCTACGGATAACCCACGCTTAGCAGCAACTTGCGCTGGTGAGTTCATCTCGACCAATGCATTGATAGTTGCACGCACAACGTTAATCGGGTTAGTTGAGCCGTAACATTTTGAAAGTACGTTCTGTACACCAGCGACTTCAAGTACTGCACGCATCGCACCACCGGCAATGATACCAGTACCTTCAGATGCAGGCTGCATATATACTTTAGAGCCAGAGTGACGACCTTTAATTGGGTGCTGTAGTGTGTGGCCATTCAAGTCAACGTCAACAAGATTGCGACGTGCTTTTTCCATAGCTTTCTGGATAGCAGCAGGCACTTCACGTGCTTTACCGTAACCGAAACCTACGCGGCCATTACCATCACCAACCACTGTCAAAGCAGTAAAACTAAAGATGCGACCACCTTTAACTACTTTTGATACACGGTTTACGGCAATGAGCTTCTCTAACAGTTCACCGTTTTGAACTTCTTGTTTAGCCATTGTTATCTCCTAGAACTGAAGACCGGCTTCACGAGCCGCGTCAGCCAATGCTTTCACACGACCGTGGTATTTAAATCCGCTACGATCGAAAGCCACGTCTTTGACGCCTTTTTCGATTGCGCGCTCAGCAATTGCTTTACCGACTGCCGCCGCTGCTTCTGCATTACCTGTTGATTTAAGACCTTTTTTAAGATCCGCTTCAACAGTAGAAGCCGCCGCCAATACTTCAGAACCGTTTGGAGCGATTAACTGAGCATAAATGTGGCGAGGTGTGCGGTTAACTACCAAGCGATGCGCGGCCAGTTCACTGATCTTCTTACGTGCACGAGTTGCGCGACGTAAGCGAGCTGTTTTCTTATCCATCGTATCACCCACCTACTTTTTCTTAGCTTCTTTACGCAGAACATTCTCGTCTGCATAACGGACACCCTTGCCTTTGTAAGGCTCTGGTGGACGATAGCCGCGAATGTTGGCTGCAACCTGTCCTACCACCTGCTTATCAGCGCCTTTGACGACGATTTCAGTTTGGCTAGGAGTTTCTACCGAAATACCTGCAGGCATTTCGTAAACAACAGGGTGTGAGAAACCTAGAGTTAGGTTAAGTTTGCTACCTTGAGCTTGCGCACGGTAACCAACACCTAACAACTGAAGTTTTTTCTCAAAACCTTCTGATACACCAACAACCATTGCATTCAACAATGAACGCGCAGTACCCGCTTGGGCCCATGCATTCGCAACACCTTCACGAGGAAGTGCTTTAAGCTGTTGTTCTTCTTGAACGATTTCAACAGCGTCGTTAAATACGCGTGATAGCGTACCGTTTTTACCTTTTACAGTGACTTCTTGACCAGCGATAGAAACTTCTACGCCAGATACAACGTCGACTGGAGCTTTAGCTATACGTGACATTCTACTTCTCCCGTTACGCTACATAACCGATGATCTCACCGCCCATGCCTGCTTTACGCGCAGCACGGTCAGTCATCACACCTTTTGAAGTAGACACGATAGCTACGCCTAAACCACCCATTACTTTTGGCAACTCATCTTTTTTCTTATAGATGCGTAGACCAGGGCGACTTACACGCTCGATTGTGTCGATTACTTGCTTACCTTCGAAGTACTTAAGTGTAACTTCTAGGGTAGGCTTAACGTCACCAGATACCGCGAAGTCAGTGATGTAACCTTCTTCTTTCAATACTTTCGCAATTGAAGTGCGAAGCTTAGAAGATGGCATAGTCACAGCAACTTTCTGCGCCATTTGGCCGTTACGGATGCGGGTGAACATATCCGCGATAGGATCTTGCATACTCATATCAGCTACTCCTTACCAGCTGGCTTTCTTAAGGCCAGGGACTTCACCGCGCATCGCAGCTTCACGAAGCTTGATACGGCTTAGACCAAATTTGCGTAGGAAACCGTGTGGACGACCCGTGATACGGCAACGGTTTTGTTGACGTGCACGACTTGAATCACGCGGTAGTGATTGTAGCTTTAGAACAGCATCCCAACGCTCTTCTTCAGAGGCGTTAACATCGCTGATAATCGCTTTTAATGCTGCGCGTTTTTCTGCGTACTTAGCAACAAGCTTAGAACGCTTCACTTCGCGAGCTTTCATTGATTCTTTTGCCATAACCCTACACCTTACTTTTTAAACGGGAAGTTAAACGCAGACAATAATGCGTGCGCTTCTTCGTTCGTGTTTGCGCTAGTAGTGATAGTGATATCCATACCGCGGATCTTATCTACCTTATCAAAATCGATTTCAGGGAAGATAATTTGCTCACGAACGCCCATGCTATAGTTTCCACGGCCATCGAACGACTTCGGGTTTAAACCACGGAAGTCGCGGATACGTGGGATTGCAATTGAGATTAAACGCTCAAGGAATTCCCACATACGCTCGCCGCGCAGGGTTACTTTACAGCCAATCGGATAACCTTCACGGATTTTGAAACCCGCGACAGATTTGCGTGCTACAGTAACAATCGGCTTCTGACCAGCAATTGCAGTCATGTCAGCTTGAGCATTCTCAAGCACCTTCTTGTCAGCTACAGCTTCACCTAAACCCATGTTTAGAGTGATTTTTTCAATCCGAGGGACTTGCATGACGCTTTTGTACCCGAACTGCTTCGCAAGTTCAGCTACTACTGTTTCTTTATAGAAATCATGCAGTTTCGCCATCGTACTCTCCAATAAATTAAACGAGTTCGCCGTTAGACTTGAAGAAACGAACTTTCTTCTCGCCTTCTAAACGGAAACCAACACGATCAGCTTTGCCCGTTGCCGGGTTAACGATCGCTACATTTGAAACGTGAATTGATGCTTCTTTCTCAATAATACCGCCAGCTTCACCCAATTGAGGGTTTGGCTTCTGGTGTTTCTTGATGACATTCACACCTTCTACAATGACACGGTTATCAGACGTTAGGACTTTTTTGACTTTACCAG
The DNA here is from genome assembly GCF_059752595.1 of Alteromonas sp. DYW1. Classification (NCBI taxonomy): domain Bacteria; kingdom Pseudomonadati; phylum Pseudomonadota; class Gammaproteobacteria; order Alteromonadales; family Alteromonadaceae; genus Alteromonas; species Alteromonas sp. DYW1. The sequence goes on from NZ_CM186038.1 coordinate 3,274,205, forward strand.
TCTTGCCCTTGTCTTTACCTGCCAATACGACTACTTCATCATCACGACGAATTTTATTAGCCATTATCGTGACTCCTTATAGTACCTCTGGGGCCAGTGAGATAATCTTCATGAACGAATCGCCACGAAGCTCACGGGTAACCGGGCCAAAGATACGCGTACCAATAGGTTGCTTGTTGTTGTTCAACAAGACAGCTGCGTTGTTATCAAAACGGATAGTTGAACCGTCTGGACGACGAACGCCTTTCCTCGTACGCACCACCACTGCATTCAGTACGTCACCTTTTTTTACCTTACCGCGAGGAATTGCTTCCTTGACGGTAACTTTGATGATGTCACCGATATGTGCATAACGGCGATGCGAGCCACCAAGAACCTTAATACACTGAACCCTGCGAGCGCCGCTGTTGTCGGCAACATCCAGGTTAGTTTGCATTTGGATCATGTTAGTGCTCCGCTGTTAAATTACGACTCCAATGAGCCACTAAAGCTGCTAAAAACGGGACATTTCGTCCAATTTTTAACCGTACCCCGATAAAAAGGGCGCGAAATGATAACAGAAAAGAATTCGCAGGGACAGTCGAATTTTGAATTATTTTTAAACAATCCGCCGTCGCAAATGCGCACTTGATATATTCGTCGCAATCCATAGTAAGCATGCGATTCTTGGCGTTAGAGTAAGTCAACGAACAACGCAAATTTCAGGTCCCGTATAAAGTGTCATAATCCCAACCAAAGTTCAGTAGATGTTTTTACTAGTTCGAGCACAATACACTGACCTCAGCAACGAGGTTTACGCAAAAGGAGATTGATTATGAATATGGATATTAACTTACACTCTGCAGAGTTGCTGGTACTGACCGATGATGAATTACATAAAGTTAACGGTGCCTTCCTAGCAAATGTGGGGATGGGCATCGCTGGCGCGCTCGGTGCAATGGCTACTTATTCCATTGCCGGTGGTGTCTCTGGCAGCATGAGCTTGGGCGGATTCGCAGGATCTGCGGTAGGGGGCTTTATTTATGGTGCTAGCGGTTTTAATGCAGTTGGTGGATACGCTGGCGCAGCTGCAAACGGTGCGGTAAAAGAGTGGGTCGACTCTGAAACAACTGACGAATAAATAAACGAGGTGATAACGTGAAATTTAGTCATGCCGGGGTAAAAGGAGTGGCCGTTTTTTGTGCCACCATAATCAGCCTTTCATTTATAGGCTTGTTGGTATGGTTATTCGATATTGATGACCCTGCAACAATGCTGACATGGGCAGCGGTGTTGAGCGCAGCAACCGTCATTGAGCTTTATCCAAAACTGCAACGATGGTTGCTAAATCCATCCAAGCAAGCCTGACTCAGCTCCCTTATGGCTGCTACACATGCCGTCATAAACTTTACTCTCGTTCTGTTCGATGTACCCCACATAGTCAGCAGGCTTTTACAGAGCGAGGTCTTGCTGATTCGGCGTTATATTCGCTTATCCAGCAGCGCTCATACAATGAGCAATAGCAAACCTGTAGATCCATAGACCAGAAATCCTGCATGAACTCGTCGGTCAATGCTCTACTCTCTTCATCTAAAGGAAATGCAATTTGCCAAACATTTTCGCTATTACCAGGCGCCAGTACAAAACCCTTGATCGAGCCTTGATATTCAGCTGCGGGAGACAAATTCTTGGGTAACGCGTTCGCGAGATCAGCAGTATGACCAATGGTGAAATCGCCAATGTCCCATTGCGCCGATTCAATGAAGGCGGGTCCAACTCCTGCATTGAGTAAATCGAGCTGCAACATACGGTATTGCTTGCCATCTTCTAATGTTTGAGTGATAAACTGACTTTTAATTTCAATCACAGGATAAACATCAGCGTGCTGATGATTGCGAATTATTCTGGATTGGTCCCAGCCAACGTACAACGCAACAACGGCCACTAAGACCGCTACAAAGCTAGCAATGTCCTGTAAGTTGAACCGCGCCATAGAGTATTCCTTTAAAGATTCATTTTGAGGTTAATTTATCCTTCACATGAATGCAAAACTCTTCCGGCGACATAAATAAAGCAAGCCGATGGGTATGCATATAGAAACGTTTGGCCGCATTAATTGGACGTTTATTTGATTTGTAAACTATGCTTTTAACAACGTAAAATTGTGCACGAGACTGCTATTGTATTCGATTCGTAGCTACATTTTATATTTCCTTTTGATTTACAGCGCGGTTGTTGTTGCGGTCTTCGTTTCTTACCGCGTCTTTGTGGAATATCCGAGTGATCTGGCCACAATCGAAGAGCACCAACGGCGTGAACTCGAAAGCTTAAACAAGGGATTTGATAAGAGCCTTGACGGTCTGCAAGCCATCGTTACCGATTGGGCACACTGGACCGAAACCTACGACTATGTGCGTGATCCACAAAACAACCAAAGCTTCGTGGATGACAATATACTGTCATCGACATTTGAGACGTTTGATCTCCTCGCTGTTGTGATATTTGACCGTGATTTTGAGCTCGTCATTGCTCAAGGGTACGACTTAATTAACGAAGTTTTGGTTGACGCTGACGCTATTTCCCAAACGGCGCCTGCCGTGTTTATGACCCATAATGTAGCACCAGGTTCGCCATGGCAGTCAAGTGGCTGGCTGGCAACCCAACAAGGGCCCGCTGCCTTTGCCGTTCAATACATCACCAATAGTAATATGGATGCCGAGCCGGCCGGCTATTTGATGTTCGTGCAGGCCATTACGAATGAACAAGTTGCGGCGCTAGAATCGATCACTCGCTTGCAATTACGCTTTACCCCAACCTCACTCTCGGATCCAGCTACGCATGGCGTGGTTAGTTTAGCGACCCCTGAATTGGTCGAGGGATTTCAATTGGAGCGTAAACGCTTGCTCGACGATTTTGCGGGTACGCCGATTATGTTGGTGACGATTACCCATGACCCGCTCAGCGTACCCGAACTGCTCGGTTGGTCAGAAGTGCTCACTTTACTGCTTCTTATCCTAGTTCCAGCAATTTTGATGCTGGCGATCGATCGACGTTTAATCAAACCCCTGTGGCGTAACACTAATCAAATTAAAGCCATGGTCGCAAAGGAAAGCCTCACTCCATTACCGCAACCCATGCCGGTAATCGAACTTGAACACATGCGTTTAGCTTTTAACAGATCTATCGATTTGGTCGCACAACAAAAGCAACAACTCATCGCATTGTCGATGACCGACAGTCTGACTGGGATTGCCAATCGGCGCGCTTTCGATGAACATGCGTCAGCGGCCTGGCACCATGCTATTCGCATGCATGAACCGTTTTGTTTAATCACCTTAGACCTGGATTATTTTAAAGGCTTTAATGATTCACTCGGTCACCCAGAGGGTGATAAGGCGCTGCATGCGGTAGGCCAAAAGCTACTTTCATTCACGCGACGAGCAGGCGAAATATGTGCTCGCGTCGGTGGTGAAGAGTTTGCTCTTATTGTACAGGCAGAGAATGCTGAACTCGCCGAAGACCGCGCGCAAGCGCTGTGCAGAGCTATCCGCGAGCTCGCCATAACCCATCCAACTTCTCCCGTCTCTGATGTTTTAACCACCAGTATTGGGGTGCTTTATATTCCACAGGCTAGCGTCAACTATCGCGGGGTAACACTCTCAGAATTACTCTCGCTGGTTGATAAAAAACTGTATGCCGCCAAACAAAAAGGGCGCGACCAGGTTGAATTTCATGTATTCGAAAAATCAAACTGATCGCTCAGTATTCCCGTTAATTTTCAACTAGCTCGACTTGTGGAACAAACCGCATTGCTACGCCACTGCTGCGAGTCAGGTCAGCCTCAAGTAGCAGATACATTTCACTGGAGTCTACATTTAACGTTAGAACGCCACTATCAAGAATAATATCTGTACCATCAACACTCGCAATAGCAAACACATCATAGGTATTATTGGGCAATACGATGCTCTCCGCATTGCCAGTGATCGTAGTGCGTCGATACTCAGCGTTCGCTATATTCTCGTTACTCTTTACAAAGTAAAAGGTTACACGAGTGAAATCCTCAGTGTACGCAATGTTAACTGTCTTAACTTCATGATCATACGCGCGCTCGCGCACACTGTTTTCGACCAACAACGTTTTTAGCTTTACTTCGATCCCATCGATAATGCCATCTTCGTCCTCATCATAATTGCCGTCATTATCATCATCTAGGTACTCTTCGATCGTATATAGAAATAGGGTTTGGTCGGTATTTTCCGGCAAACTTAACAGGACGTTACTGGCGAGCTCTTCAGCAAGAGTGGCATCATTTAAAGTTAAACTATAGTCGCCATTATCAACAAGCTGTGAAGAACTAATAGCACCGGCCGGAAGACCAGTAAACGAGTAGGCATTTTGCGCCGTTGCAGAGGTTATCAAGGTATCAATCGAGCCCGAGTAGTCTGGCAGGTAGGGAGAAACTTGCACACCATTAAATACCCGCAGACGCGCTTCCGCATTGGTGTCGTAGTAGCTTGCAGTAGAGGTGTTCCCAACATTGTCAATAACATAGGGAGAGTTTCCTGCACCATCATTGGTGCGGATCATCAAAACGTATTGCGAACTGTAGAGGTACTGTACCTCCGTAGATTCAAACAACACGTCCATTGTGCCAGGTGCGGTAAGGTAAAATTTATAGGTATCCTCGCCGAGTTTAATATTATCCGTCAGCGTCATGTAATTTGCAGTCGCTAACAAGACTGCTTCATTAAAGGATTCGTCAGCATTGGAAATATACACATCAACTCCATCAGCTTGAGTTGTCACATTTAGTAGTCGCAAGTTAAATAAATCATTATTGGTATCCTCCTCATCATCGATGATTGGAATATCAAAAATCTGCACGGCCGGATTTGCGACCGTCTGCGCCAACACCACTAAACTAATGGTTTCAGTCCTGACGTTTAGTGTTCCTTCTGCAAGTACATCGAGGTCCGCGCGTGCTGTGCTTCCTTCATCGTTCCAACCTAGTTCGAAAAAGTAGTTGCCGGTGGGTGTTTCCCGATTGCTTAGGGCATTACCTAAGTTGACCGCCGAGAAAGTTTCTTCAAATTCATCATCAAAATCCTCATCTAAATCTTCATCTAGGGTTAAATATATCGCAGGGGAATCAGGCGAAGCGTTATAAAACTTAACCCAACCGCTTTCGCTTTCATCATCGCTGGACCCACAGCCACTCATTGCGAGCAAAAAAAGGGGAAGGCAGACAAATTTACACCATTGCGCTGATTGCATATTACTCACGGGTACTAATCTCCATTTACTGGTCATTGAATTCAACGGTGAGTCAGCAATAAGAAAAGAAGGTTCAGCAGCTTTACATAACTTTACACATGCTTACATTACCTTTACGAAACACCTTGTTGCGTAGTGAATTTGCGAACCCGCGCGAATGGTTGGTTGCTGAGTAATTCCGTCTTTTAGAACAGTATGATCTTCTATAGATAGCGTTAAACTGTGGCAAATAGATAAATTGACTCGTCTTAACAAGTTATGAGCCGAATCTCTAAACATAAAATAGCAATTGCTGTATTTCTTACTTTTACGGCCTACGCTGCGATATCCGCAATTTCTGATTTTTCAATGCAAGCGCTGCTTGCCGCTGGTGTAGGGGGAGTTGTGTGCTGGAAACTGATCGCTAAATCGCCACGCTCTTAATCAAGCAACGCGAGATGATCGTTAATGTGCATCAGCTGCGCAAGCATGTAGTCATCATGCGTTAAATCGCCATAGGCAAAATGCGGTTGGGTGGCAGTGAACGTGGCAAAGGTTGAGAGTGCTAGTATCAATCGATCGATAGACTGATTGATGGCCACTGGATCGGTATTGTTCACATCAAGCTCTGGTGCTCCAGGGATCGCTTCGGCAGTGTTATGCTGCATCGCCCCAGCTTGTTTAAATATCCAAAAGGCTGGCTGCCCAACCCAGCGTTTAAAGCCATCTGATTTGTGTTCAGGGAAGCCAATCATCGCAAACTCAATACTCTGAGCCAAATGGGTAAAGGTGGCAAATGCAGGCCAGGGTCCCTTAAACAACAACACTTGGCGAGATTTTAAGCCACGCAAGTACTCAATCATGGCAGCAACGTTGAGACGTTGGCTCGCCTGCTCATTCCTGCAAGCGCTGGTTGTCGCCGCCAACGCAACTAAACCTGCACTTTTAAGGAAAGTTCGACGCTGCATCTACAGCCCTCGCTGGCGCACGATTTCAAACAAACAAACGCCGGTCGCCACTGAGACATTCAAACTACTCACACTGCCTGCCATGGGCAGCTTCACCAAGCTATCGCAATGCTCTCGGGTCAGTCGACGCATACCCTTGCCTTCAGCACCCATCACTAGAGCCATCGGTCCAGTCATGTCTTGCTGATAAATTAATTGCTCCGCTTCGCCTGCGGTGCCTACAACCCAAATGCCGCGTTGCTGCAAATGCTTTAAGGTGCGCGCCAGATTAGTGACCTGAATAAACGGCAGTGACTCGGCAGCACCAACCGCGACTTTACGTGCAGTGGGGGTTAGCCCACCCGATTTGTCCTTAGGTACAATCATGGCTGTTACCCCCGCCGCATCGGCGGTGCGTAAACAGGCGCCAATGTTATGCGGATCGGTAACACCGTCGAGCACGAGCAACAGCGGCTGTTCAACGCTATCCAGCAAACGGTCTAAATCCGCATCATCTAGAACCCTTGCTGGCTTTGCCTTCGCAACGATCCCCTGATGCTGCTCGCCACGCACAAAGTCATCCAAGGTCTTGCGCGCACAAAACTGCACTGACAAGCCATTCTTGCGCGCTAAGTTGATCAGGGAGTGTAGGCGCTCATCATCACGCCCTTTCAGTACAAAGACTTCGAGTACACGTTCCGGTTCATTGCTCAACACACTCGATAATGTATGAATGCCATATAACCAATCTGTTTTCGCCATATTTAGCCTTGACGCCTCTTCGCATTGGATTTTTTCTTTTTACTGCCGCCTTTGCGAGCTGCAGGTTTGCCACCGGGCTGCTTATCACCGTGAGCCGTTCGTTTGTCACCCCGTTGCTTGGTTTTATGACCGCCGCCTTTCGACCGGCGCGGTTGGTCATCACTCGCTTTGCTCGTATGTTTGTGCTCTGGCTTCGCCGAAGATTGGCGTTTAGTACTACCCTTTGCATTCACACTCCGTTTACCACTCGAACGCTTGCGCTCGCGGTGAGGGAGATCAAGGATCAAATCAATCTTGCGTTCATCCAGGTTGACTGCTGCCACTTTAACTAACACCGCATCACCTAAACGATATACTCGCCCCAGCGACTCGCCCACTAAGCACTGCTTAACTTCATCGTAATGGTAGTAATCATTTTCCAATGACGTAATGTGTACCAAGCCATCGATGTGGTACTCAGTAATACGAATGAATAGCCCGAAATTCGTTACCGAGGCAACGACGCCTTCGAAAGTGTCGCCCACATGATCCAACATAAATTCGCACTTGAGCCAATCTGCGACATCACGAGTTGCGTCATCGGCACGGCGCTCCGTCATTGAGCATTGTTCTCCGAGTTGCTCAACTTCCTCCACGGTGTAGCTCTTGCCACCTGACGTGGGGCGTTTGCCCGCTTGTTTCGCGATCACGGCTTTAATTGCACGGTGCACAACGAGATCAGGGTAACGTCGGATTGGCGAGGTAAAGTGTGCATAAGCATCCAGTGCCAAACCAAAGTGGCCAATATTGTCGCAGTCGTATACCGCTTGTTTCATTGAGCGCAACAACATGGTCTGGATCAATTCTTGATCAGGGCGATTCTGAATTTGCGTAACAATTTCAGTGAAGTCGCGAGGTTCTGCATCTTCGTTGATACGATGATGGATCCCGACTTCGGCCAGGTACGAGGTGAAGGTAGTGAGTCGGTCAGCATCCGGCCGGTCGTGGATCCGGTATAATGCTGGCGCTTCATGCTTTTCGAGGAATTTAGCAGCACACACATTAGCTGCAATCATGCACTCCTCAATCAGCTTGTGCGCATCATTGCGCACCAACGGCACAATGTTTTCAATTTTTCGTTGCGCATTAAACACGAACTTAGATTCATTGGTCTCAAATTCGATAGCCCCACGTTGATTGCGACTTTTCTTCAATGCTTTGAACAACCGATACAACTCTTGCAGGTTACTCACGTTCGCATCGTAACGCTGAGTTAGCTTAGGATCGCCTTGCAGTATGCTCCAAACCTTATTGTAGGTTAGACGTGCCTTAGAGTTCATTACCGCTTCGTAAAACTGGTAATTCTGAATTTTACCTTGTGCAGTGATGGTCATTTCGCACACCATACACAGACGGTCAACATCCGGATTTAATGAGCACAATCCGTTCGATAGCACTTCGGGTAACATGGGGACAACTTGCTCAGGGAAATACACTGAGTTACCCCGTTGTTGTGCTTCCGCATCTAAAGCTGTGCCATTGCGCACATAATAACTGACATCAGCAATTGCCACCCACAGCTGCCAACCATCGTTATCTAAAGGTTCGCAATACACCGCATCGTCAAAATCACGCGCATCTTCGCCATCAATGGTAACCAAACCTAATGAACGCAGATCAACCCGGTTTTTCTTCGCCTTTTCGTCTACTTCAGGCGACAGCTTGGCAACCTGTTTCGTCACCGCATCCGGCCATACATGGGGGATATCAAAACTACGCAGCGCCATCTCTATTTCCATGCCGGGCGCCATGTGCTCACCCAGGACTTCTGTCACATTGCCGATCGGATTGATGCTGCGGCGCGGGCGTTGGGTAATTTCAACCACAACCACATGGCCTTGCCTTGCGCCATGGCTGTTCTCGGGTGGAATGAGAATTTCAAATGGAATACGACTATCATCGGGGATCACCAACCCCACCCCATGCTCAACAAAATAACGCCCAACTAAGGGTTCGCTGCGGGGTTCAACCACCCGCATGATACGTGCTTCCGAGCGACCTTTACGATCAGTACCCGACACGTGCGCCTCGACCACATCGTCGTGCAACAAAACCTGCATTTGCCCGGCACTGATAAAGAGGTCTTTCTCACCGTTGTCGGGGCGCAAAAAGCCGTAACCATCGCGATGACCAATCACCCGGCCAACGACCGTTTGCTTGATATCGGCGACTACGTATTTCTTCTGCCGTGTAAACTGCACCTGCCCTTCACGCTCCATGGCTCGTAAGCGGCGCTGTACGCCGATACGCTCTGGCTCGCTATTGGCATTTACCCGTTGGCAGATCTCTAAGAACGACAGTGGCGCGGCACTGTCTTTAAGAATTTCGATTAAATATTCGCGGCTGGCTACCGGATTTTCGTACTGGGATTTCTCGCGCTGATAGTGCGGATCGTCACTCATTGATTGGGTCGCTAATTACTTGCATAAGCGCCATTATAACCTATTGTCAGGGTTAACGTGATCTTATCTTCGCGCTTAGCTATCGAGTGGTTTACGCGCCGCTTGCACGGCTTTGGGGTGCATCAGCTTCTCTAACGCGGTTAACTGCTTGGCGATACGCGCATGAGTCTCTTTATCGGCTGTAATCGCGTTATATAACCAATGATACGTATCCTGATAATCATACGGGCTGCCGTGCCCAGCGATAAATAAATCAGCCAGTTGCATTTGCGCTTTCATGTTACCCAAGGCAGAGGCCTCACGTAGGTATATTACTGCACGTTTTTTATCTTCCTGCACCAGCGTGCCATTCGCATAGTAACGCCCCAGTTGCTCCAATGCTGCGGGTAACCCTTGATTTGCCGCGTTGCGCATCAGTTCAACACCCCGCGCGGGCTCGGCATCAACACACACACCCCAAGCCAGCATATCACCCCATAAGAATTGATAAGCCGGGACGGTCAGCACTTCAGCTCGGGCTTGAATATCCTGAACCAGCTGGCAACGATCAAGTACAACACGGTCAAGGTGCTGATTGGCATTGATCAAGCGGATCAATTCATCTTGCGAATACAATTGCACAGCACGGACTTCTTGTGCGTGCAATGAGGTGCTTGAGAGCACCACTCCACATACCCCTAGCCACAATGCCAAGCGTTTAATCAAAGATGAAGTTAATGTATTGCCGAACATGCTAACAAACCCTTTTGGTTCAACTCAAAAAAGTCACAACACCAACACCGATGCTGACAGATATATTTTAGTATATCGGCGTTGCAACCGCTGACTTGAACTTAGCAGCTAAATACCAGGTTAGTGCGACTTCGGGCTCAACGCTAAACGCAAACGCTGTGCCTGTTCGATTAGGTCATGCCCGAGATCCGTTAGATAACCGCCATCGCGCTGGGTAATAATACCTTTGGCGTACAAACGCTCGGCAGCATCTATCACCGACTGATTGGCATCATGATGGATCTTGAGCCCTTGCATTAGGCTTTCAGTAGGAAATTTCAATAACAGGTTGAGCTCATCCAGCATATCTGAGTTAAAAGACATTCAATGCTCCGTATTACGATGACTGCCGCGTGTAGATCCCCAAAAACAAGGTAGACCATTCCTCGCTCTCATCTAGTTTATATTGCCAATGCTGTGTCACTGTGCCGTCGGGCTGGGGTTGCCAGGTGATCCGATGGGTTGCTGGCTTGCCGTCAGCGGCGGTGACGTGACTTGATAAAACCATACTTCCTTGCTCAATGCCACCGGATAATTTTAAAACCGTGCCATTTTTATCCATCCAGGTTTGATGCCATTGTCCCGTCGCACGATCATAGGCGTTGAGGCTAGCGCCAAACGGTTGACCATTCACCTGATAATCCTCTTGTAAAACACAGCCATTGTAGGCAGAGGAAATTCGGTTTGTCCCAGCGACAGTGCCATCGGGTTGTGTCACCTGCCAATCACCGAGCCAAAAATCAAACTGTCGATACTCGGTTGATTGACATGGCGTAGGCGGAGTCTGGGCGCGCACAGCACCGTTAGCAACTAACGCGACTGACAGCATAACAAGGTGGCGAAGTAAAACTCCCATAGCATTGCTTCCTCGCCAATCGGCAATCATTCGCGTTAAATATTACGCAGTATGATCAGAAACTGGCTTTAACTGGTATACTCGTAGATTAAAAATGTAGTCAGAAAACCGACCCTATTCAATATGCAATACAAAGACTTGCGCGATTTCATTGAAAAACTGGAGCAACGCGGTGAATTAAAACGCGTTACTTTGCCGATTGATACCGATTTAGAAATGACTGAAATCGCCGATCGCACACTGCGTGCTGGCGGTCCAGCGATCTTGTTTGAAAATCCCAAAGGTAGCAAGATCCCAGTACTGGCTAACTTATTTGGTACGCCCGAGCGCGTCGCGCTGGGTATGGGGCAAACCTCAGTGGCCGCGCTGCGCGACGTTGGCAAACTATTGGCTTACCTAAAAGAGCCGGAGCCGCCGAAAGGATTAAAAGATCTATGGGAAAAATTACCGGTCTTCAAACAAGTGTTGAATATGCCGGCCAAGGTACTCAAAAAAGCCCCTTGCCAAGAGAATATTATCAGCGGCGATGACGTGGATTTGTCAACGTTACCCATTCAGCGCTGTTGGCCGGGTGATGCGGCACCGTTAATTACCTGGGGGTTAACCGTTACCAAAGGGCCGCACAAAAAGCGCCAAAATTTGGGTATATATCGCCAGCAGGTGATCGCCAAGAATAAGGTGATCATGCGTTGGCTTTCCCACCGTGGTGGCGCGTTAGACTTTCGCGAGCATTGCCAGCAATTCCCTGATCAACCCTATCCGGTATCCGTTGCCCTAGGCGCTGATCCTGCCACTATTTTAGGGGCAGTCACACCGGTGCCTGATACACTATCCGAATACGCGTTTGCGGGATTGTTGCGCGGCGACAAAACTGAGGTCGTCAAATCGATTAGCAATGATTTGCAAGTCCCGGCGTCTGCTGAAATCGTGTTAGAGGGTTACATCCAACCAGGCGAAGTTGCGCCAGAAGGTCCCTATGGCGACCACACTGGTTACTACAATGAAGTCGATGAGTTTCCGGTATTTACCGTGACGCATATTACCCATCGTCACAATCCAATTTATCACTCAACCTATACCGGCCGTCCACCGGACGAGCCAGCCATTTTGGGTGTAGCATTGAACGAAGTGTTTGTACCGATCCTGCAAAAGCAGTTCCCGGAAATTGTGGATTTTTACTTGCCGCCAGAAGGCTGTTCTTACCGTATGGCAATCGTGACCATGAAAAAGCAATACCCCGGTCATGCCAAGCGTGTGATGCTTGGGGTGTGGTCGTTTTTGCGCCAGTTTATGTACACCAAGTTTGTGATCGTATGTGATGATGATGTGGATGCGCGCAATTGGGAAGATGTTATCTGGGCAATCACCACCCGCATGGATCCCTCGCGTGACACAACCTTAATTGATAATACCCCGATCGACTACTTGGATTTTGCGTCGCCGGTTTCCGGCTTGGGTTCCAAAATGGGCCTAGACGCCACCAATAAGATGCCCGGTGAGACCGATCGCGAATGGGGGACTCCCATCGTCATGGATGAAAAGGTAAAAGCCAAAGTCGATGCGATTTGGGATGAAATGGATTTATTGTCATAATACCGCACAGCACAACTGGCCCAATTAAATTTATTCAACGTGAGAAGTAGACTGAATGGCGCACATTACCTGTAAGATTGAAAAGATTTCACCACTCACCTCCGTGGTGTTTGAAGTAACCCTTATTCCAGCAGCGCCTTTGGACTTCACCGCGGGTCAGTACATCAAAGTGGTGATGAATGAGGGCGACGAGCGCCCATTTTCGGTTGCCAATGCTCCCCATCAAACCGAGAGTCTGATGCTCCAAATTGGGGCTACACCAGAAAACCCCTATGCGTGGGAAGTGATGGAAAGACTCCGTAGCGAAGATGAAATTAAAATCACCGAGCCCGCTGGTAACGCCTTTGTGCGCGACAGTGAGCGCCCGATGCTATTAATTGCCGGCGGGACCGGATTTTCTTATACCTATTCAATTGTTCAGTCCGTGCTCCACCAACAACCACACAAAGCCGTCACGCTGTATTGGGGCGTGCGCCATATTGATGACCTTTATTACATCGATAAATTAAATCAACTGGCTGAACAACACAGCGGTTTTGTGTTTCACCCCGTGGTCGAGTTTCCCAATGACGAGTGGCGCGGATTAACCGGCTGGGTGCACCAAGCCGTAATGACTCATCAGGCTGACCTGATCCAGCACGATGTGTATGTGGCTGGTCGTTTCGATATGGCAAAGACCGTACGTGATGACTTTACTGCATTAGGCTTGCCCGCTGGGCAACTTTTCGGCGACGCATTTGATTACCTGTAAAACATCGACCTGCGTTGCTCATATGCCTTGCCACGAGAGAAATCAAGTGACTCGCTGACTGAGGCCGATCTTTCGATAAGCCAACTTGCGATAACTTGCGTATTGGTTAGAGTGTTTAACTTACCTCGGCCCGTGGCCTGCCAATCAACTAAGGATCTGCTATGTTTTTATCTGCTTTGCGTTGTTCTTATCTTGCTTCAATTAGTGCGGGATTATTGACTACCAGTATTGCTTCAGTAGCACTGGCTAGTGAGCTCGAGCAAACTCGACCACTCCATCAAATCGCAATTGCTCCGCAGGCAGAACGCATCGAGCGCGATATCCAAGCCTTAGTTGATTTTGGTACTCGCCACACCCTCTCAGAAACTCAATCGGATACACGCGGGATCGGTGCGGCGCGGCGTTGGATAAAAGCTGAATTTGAGCGCATTAGCTCGGCATGTGGCGGCTGTCTCGAAGTCTACTTTCAAAGCGCGGTGATCAGCGATGAGCCGCGCATTCCTGAGCCAACCGAAGTGGTCAGTGTGATTGCTATTCAACGCGGTAAAACCGACCCCGGACGTTACGTTATCATGTCGGGGGATATTGACTCTAGGGTCAGTGATGTGATGGATTTTACCTCTGATGCGCCCGGTGCTAATGACAATGCATCGGGTGTTGCAGGTACCTTAGAAGCGGCGCGTATACTTACTCAATACGAATTTAATGGCAGCATTGTGTATGCGGCTCTGGCGGGTGAAGAGCAAGGGTTGTTCGGCGGTAAAATTATGGCTGAGCAAGCTAAAAAAGAGGGATGGCGCATTGTCGGCGTGTTAAACAATGACATGATTGGTAACATTACAGGCATCAATGGCGTGGTCGATAACACCACTGCGCGCATATTTGCAGAAGGCACACGCATGCTCGAAACCGAGCAAGAAGCCCGTTTACGCCGCTTCACCGGTGGTGAGGTTGACTCCCCTAGCCGCAACCTCGCAAGGTATATCGATAAGATTGCCGATGATTACGTGCCGAACCTCGATACCATGGTGATCTACCGCTTAGACCGCTTTCGCCGTGGCGGCCACCATCGCCCGTTTAATGATCTCGGCTACCCGGGGATCCGCATCATGGAAACCAACGAACATTACCATCGTCAACATCAAGATCTGCGTACCGAAAACGGTATTGTATACGGGGATACCATCGACGGTGTCGACTTTGACTATGCTGCCAAACTCACCGGTTTAAACGCCGCCAGTCTCGCTAGTCTGGCATGGGCACCACAACCCCCCACTGGCGTCGCGATAAAAGGCGCAGTACAACCCAGTACCACCTTATCCTGGAATGCGGTCGATAAGGCCACTAATCCACACCTGGCAGGGTATAAAATATACTGGCGCTACACCGATGCACCACAATGGCAATTCAGCCGTTTTGTGGGCGATGTTAGCGAATACACGTTAGAGAATATTGTTATCGATAATTACTTCTTTGGCGTGGCTAGTGTCAGTGCAGATGGCTACGAGAGTCCCGTGGTATTCCCTGGCGCTGCTGGCGCATTTTTACCTGATCCAAACGCGGAGTAATTAATATGCCTACCGGCAATATTCGGAAAATGAAAGTCAGTACTGAGGCCCAAACGGATGGCGCTCACTTAGCCCAATATCAACTGCCAGTAGGTGACGAACTGGTGCCTATGAATGCTTTGGTAGGGCAAACGGTCAGCGTCAGTTTCAGCGGCAACATCCACTGTGTGCACTGTGGCAGTAAAACCAAAAAGAGTTTTAATCAGGGCTATTGTTATCGCTGCCTGATCACCTTGGCCCAGTGCGATAGCTGCATCATTAAACCC
Organism: Alteromonas sp. DYW1; assembly: GCF_059752595.1. Taxonomy (NCBI): domain Bacteria; kingdom Pseudomonadati; phylum Pseudomonadota; class Gammaproteobacteria; order Alteromonadales; family Alteromonadaceae; genus Alteromonas; species Alteromonas sp. DYW1. The sequence continues at coordinate 3,289,395 of NZ_CM186038.1, forward strand.
GAACTGTGTCATTATCATGCCGGCACCTGCCGTGAGCCTGAATGGGGCGAAGCTAATTGTCTGACCGACCATTTTGTCTATTTATCCAATACTGGAGCGATGAAAATCGGCATTACGCGGCATGTTACGGATGGCGTTTCTTCCCGCTGGATTGACCAAGGCGCCACCCAAGCATTACCCATTTTACGGGTCTCACAGCGTTTGGTGAGCGGGTTGGTTGAAGATGCCGCCAAGGCTCATATTGGCGACAAAACCAATTGGCGCACCATGCTCAAAGGTGAACCGGATACCCTGGATATCAGTGCCACAGCAGAGACTATCCTAGCGGCCATTAGCACTGATATTGCGCAGGTTACCGAGCAGCATGGACTAACCGCCGTGCAGCCCGTGCAGGCTGAGCCGATTAGTATTCGTTATCCTGTCGTGCACTACCCCGATAAAATTAAATCGATCAATCTGGATAAAACGCCTGAGTTCTCTGGAACACTCACGGGGATCAAAGGTCAATATTGGCTATTGGATGGCGATCGTGTCATCAACATGCGCAAATATGCCGGTTATGAAGTAACCTTTAAGCATGCGTAGGTTGATTGCTAGGGAGAGTGCGTGGCGCGATCCTTTTAGCCACTATCGCGTAAAATTTATGTAACCGTCGATATAAGGATGACTAATTATCATGCAGCGCTGCGTTAGCTTGCTATTTATCTGGCTCTCTTTTAGTTGCGTCGCGTCGGCAGACTCATTGAAATTAGTGACCACTGAATGGGAATCGTTTACTAATCAAGGGGCACATTCGGAGCGCCTTAGTGACATTGTGCAAACCGCATTGCAACGCGCCGGCCATACGGTAAGGATCACCACCGAACGCCCGGCGTTTGCTGGCAGTGGGTTAAACTCGGGGCAGTATGATGGGCGCATCGATTTTATTGATCTCAATGAGCCGCGCGAAAACTTTATCTATTCTGCTCCATACCTGCCACTGTACTTACACTTGGTGGGCAAAACTGCAGACGTAGAGCGGGTGCGCAGCTTTGCTCAGATCCGTAACAGTCGCGTGGCGGTCGAAAACCGCTATGCCGCAACACCGTCCTTACGTTTAGTGCGCGATATTAAGTGGTCACGTAATCCTAATACCTTTGAAAGCATTAGCAATCTTGCTGATGAGCGGAGCAACTACTTACTCACGGATCTTTTGTTCTTCAATGAGTTTAACCGTTTGTTGCAAAGCGAAAGTGAAGAGTTGCTGCATCGTTCAAAGGATGCCATTTATCAAACTGCGCTGCACTTGAGCCTCAATCAAGCGGTACCCAACGCGCAGCAGATAATTGATGATTTCAATTCGCAGATCCAGCAGATGGTATCTGATGGCAGCATGAATAAGCTCTTAGGTATAGCCTGGATCAGTGCGCCTAGCGACAGTGGTACAGAAGTGATTTTGACCACCAGCCTAGATGTTCAGCACCGAGTTGACATGCTTGCAGATGATGGCGCACTGGCGGTGTATAACGCCTACCCTTGGGGTAATACTAACAATGTCATCGCCGGTTATAGCGTTGATGGCACGACGTTCACCAGCTGGACCGCGGCGCGCGACTTCATTCGCGCTAATAGCCGCTCCATTACTGAGCAAGAACGTGAAAGCTTTCTTGATCCTTTCGCCTACCAAGGCATATTGCGCGCTTGGTAAAGCGGCTGCGTGCTGGCAGAAACTCAGAAAAACGCCTGTAAACCGGTTTGCGCGCGCCCTAGAATGAGTCCATGCACGTCATAGGTACCCTCATAGGTATTAACCGTTTCGAGGTTGATCATATGGCGCATAATATGGAATTCATCAGCAATACCATTACCACCATGCATGTCGCGTGATTGCCGGGCGATGTCCAAAGCTTTACCACAATTGTTGCGTTTCATCAGCGAGATCATTGCCGGATCAAACTGCTGTTCATCAATCAAACGTCCCACCCGTAAAGACCCTTGTAAGCCTAACGTAATCTCGGTTTGCATATTGGCGAGTTTGGTTTGAAATAATTGGGTCTGCGCTAATGGCCGACCAAACTGCTTGCGATCGAGGCCATATCGCCGGGCCGCATGCCAGCAAAACTCAGCAGCGCCCAATGCGCCCCAAGAGATACCGTAACGCGCCACGTTTAGGCAACTGAATGGGCCTTTTAATCCGCGCACCTTCGGCAACATATTCTCAGCTGGGACAAACACCTTATCCATCACGATTTCACCTGTGATGGACGCTTTGAGTGATAATTTGCCGTGGATTTCAGGCGCACTGAGGCCAGCCATTCCCCTTTCCAGAATAAAGCCACAAATCGCATTATCCTCGGCAACATTCTTGGCCCAGACCACGAATACATCGGCAATCGGTGAGTTGGTGATCCACATTTTGCTACCGGTAAGCAGATAACCGCCATCCGTTTGTTCCGCGCGCGTGCGCATGGAAGCGGGATCAGAGCCCGCGTCTGGTTCGGTCAGACCAAAACATCCCACCCATTCGCCGCTGGCCAGTTTGGGCAGGTAGCGTTCTTTTTGCGCCTCTGAGCCAAAGGTATTAATTGGGTGCATAACTAACGATGACTGCACACTCATTGCGCTTCTATAACCACTGTCGACCCGTTCAACTTCGCGCGCGATTAATCCATAACCAACATAATTAACCCCCGCACAACCGTAACCATGAATGGTAGCCCCTAACAATCCTGCTTCACCAAACTTATGCATGATGGTGCGGTCAAAAACGCCGTCACGATTGGCTTGCAAAATACCCGGCATTAACTCCGTCTGACAAAAGTCATGAGCACTGTCGCGCAGCATGCGCTCCTCTTCGCTCAATTGCTTGTCGAGTAAGAAAATATCATCCCAAATTGCGAGGGGTTGTGACATGGAGGTGTACCTAAATCATTGGCTGTTTAAAGTGGGGTAATTCTACCTGAACTTAGCATTTCGCAATACCGCTTCCTATGTTCAACCCTGTGATCAGGATCAAGTGTTTACAGTTTTGCAGATGGATAACCCCCTTGAACCCATGCAGTAAAATCTTTCGGGACATGCTAAACCGGTCTATTCAGATTGATTCTGGTAACCGATCGATTAGGAAAATACGCAAGCTTAATTGGTGAAACCTATAGTCATTTGATTTAGATAAACTAAACGACAATAGTTTGGAGCTTGGAGTTTGGAGTTTGGAGTTTGGAGTTTGGAGTAAGTAAATTCGATGGTGACCGGGCGGTCACCATCAATGAAACTCAATTAGATCGTTTCAACGTTTGCTGCTTGAAGACCTTTCTGACCTTCTTCAACGTCGAACTGAACTTTTTGACCTTCTGGAAGAGTTTTGTAACCTTCTGCTACGATTGCGCGGAAGTGTACAAATACATCTTTACCACCGTTATCTTGAGTTAAAAAACCATAACCTTTATCAGCGTTAAACCACTTAACGGTGCCTGTTACTTTAGACATGTAAAACCTCAATAAAATTTGTTTCTTGCGCAAAACGCGCGGTTCTTACGCCTTTGATTAACTGGATTATTCTGAGGGTCAACACGTACGAAATGGAAAACGTCTTACAACAATTACTAGGTAACTTGAGATGTTTAAAAACACTTGCAGCTTGTAACTCTATAATTTCGTCTATCAAAGACAATGGCACTATACCATCAATTGGCGATATAGCTATCTTATTCGCTTGAAATTCATAAAAAAGTCACAAAAATCTCCGCATAACACAACTCATCGGAGCTGTTAGTCAGTGATTGCTAACTGCATAATATCCTACCGAAAAATGTGTTGAGCGGCGGAACTATTCAATCCAAATTGGCTTTTCGATAGGCGTAGAGCCAGCATCCACCAGCGACTCCGGCGAGTCCTGCAGATACCCACCAACTCAGGCCATTTAAAGGAACCAAAGCCGCCAGAATAAACAACGTGGCCCCAACGATGGTCGTTAATTGTGCGCGATGTTGCGCTTGCTGCTGGGCGAGCTGTTGCTCGTAATGACGTTGCTGCATTTCGGGCAAGGTTTTCAACTGCTTCAAACTGTCGTGCAAGAGGTCGGGCATGTCGGGTAGCTTTTCAGACCAGAACGGTAAATTGTCCTGAATTTTTTTCAGCATGGCTTTGAGCCCAATTTGTTGTTTCATCCAATTCTCTAAAAACGGTTTTGCGGTTTGCCACAAATCTAGCTGGGGGTACAACTGACGGCCCAACCCTTCAACGTAAAGAAGGGTTTTTTGCAGCAAAACTAGCTGTGGTTGTACGGTCATATTGAAGCGACGCGCAGTGTTAAACAATTGCATTAACACATGACCGAACGAAATATCTGCCAACGGCTTTTGGAAGATCGGCTCACAGACTTTACGAATGGCCATTTCAAAGTCATCAATATTGGTATCGTGCGGTACCCAACCTGAGTCCGCGTGTAGCTGTGCGACCTTGCGGTAATCGCGGTTGAAAAAGGCAATAAAGTTTTCCGCTAAGTAGCGCTTATCTTCACGATTTAGGGTACCTACAATACCGAAATCGATGGCAATGTACTGCGGATTTTCGGGATGCTCAGTGGACACAAAAATATTACCCGGGTGCATATCCGCATGAAAAAAACTATCGCGAAAGACTTGGGTAAAAAACACTTCGACTCCGCGCTCGGCCAACAACTTAAAGTTGGTCCCTTGGGCCTTGAGCGCTTCAACGTTGGCTATCGGGATACCGTAAATTCGCTCCATCACCAATACATTTTCGCGACAATGATCACTATAAATGTGCGGGACATACAGCGCTTCAGAATCAACAAAGTTGCGGCTTAATTGAATGCCGTTGGCTGACTCACGCAGTAAATCTAACTCATCTTTAATGGTGCGGCGATATTCGGCGACCACTTCTACCGGGCGCAAACGTTTGCCGTCGGGCAACCATTTTTGTAACAAATGCGCAAAGCTCTGCAGTAAATCAATATCAGCGTCAATCGTTCCCTCGATGTCTGGACGCAATACTTTCACCACTACATCCTTGTTATCCACACGCAATTTCGCTGCATGTACTTGCGCTATCGACGCCGACGCTAAGGGTTGTGGATCAAACTCACTAAACAGTTCATCCATGTGCTTAAGCCCCAACGCTTGCTTGATCAACGTCTGCGCTTGTTCGTTATCGAAGGGCGGAACTTTATCTTGCAAATAGGCCAGTTCATCAGCGATATCCGGCGGTAATAAATCTCGTCGCGTAGAAAGCATTTGGCCAAACTTGATAAATACCGGACCTAAACTTTGCAGTGCCAAGCGGATCCGTTTGCCTTGCGGTTCGTTGTTATGCTGATTGCGGATCCAAAATAAACCATGCCGCGCCATCCGTGCATACCAGGGCATAAAACGACTAGGAATACAGTCGTCAAGGCCATGCTCAAGCAAGACCTTATTGATTTTGTACAATCTAAAAAACCGCATAGTTTCTACTACTTCGACTCTAAGCGTTGGATTCGGGATTCTAGACGCGCTACTGCGTCACGTATTTCACTCACCTGATCGCCGTGATGCATAACCTGTAGGCGATGCACCGCCAGGCGCTTTTCGTCGATAAGCGCACTACTAATAATTTCACCCAGCTGGCTGGCGTGCTGCTTGGCTTGTTGATTGACGTGCTGCAAACCACGCATCAATTGATAGGCAGGTACATCGCCAATGTGCTGCGAGAGCACCTCTTCCCAATCAATCGATAACTGCAAAAACAATTGGCTGACATGCTGAGCTATCTGCATATCACCACATAGGTCCAATTTTTCCGCACGAATGAGTTGCGTGATCTTGCGCGTGTCTTTCAGCTCAGGTAATACGCTCAATGTAGTTTTGAGTAAACATTGCTCATCACTAAGGGTCGCTTGGGCCTGCTCCCAGCTGAGTTCACATTGGTGAATCGAAAGTGTTTGCTCAAAGGCTATTTCGACTGGCCACGCCAGCTCATCGAGCCAAATAATTAAGCGTTTGCCCTGCAATTTATCTATCCGCGTCTGCGACTCTGGATCGAGCTTAAGTAGCGGGTTAACCAGTGACTCGGCAACCGCGTGCAGTACCTGCGCAGTGGGCATTAGAACTTAAACCCTCGATGCAATGCCACAATGCCACCGGTGAGATTAAAGTATTCGGTTTGTTCAAAGCCAACCGCATCCATCATGCCCTTTAAGGTATCTTGATCGGGGTGCATTCGGATCGATTCAGCCAAATATTGATAACTGTCCGCATCATTTGCGACGAGCTGCCCCATTTTGGGTAAAACGTGGAAGGAATAGGCGTCATAAACTTTACTTAACCAATCCTGCGTGGGCTTAGAAAATTCCAGTACCAATAAACGACCACCGGGCTTTAACACGCGAAACATCGATGCCAACGCCTTGTCTTTATCGGTCACGTTGCGTAAGCCAAATGCTATGGTAATCAAATCAAAATGATTGTCGGGAAATGGCAGCGCCTCGGCATTGGCCTGCACATAATCAAGATTGCCCACAATGCCCATATTGCGCAACTTGTCGCGGCCAACCTTAAGCATCTCGCGATTAATGTCAGCCAAAATAACTTGTCCGTTAGCACCGACTAAACGTGAAAATTTAGCCGCCAAATCACCCGTACCACCCGCCAGATCGAGCACGCGTTGACCTGCGCGCACGCCGCTACAATCAATCGTAAAGCGTTTCCAAACACGGTGGATCCCCATTGACATCAAATCATTCATCAAGTCGTACTTGGCGGCCACAGAATCAAAAACCTCAGCTACCATTGAGGCTTTTTGCTGAGTCGCTACTTGCTTGTAACCAAAATGGGTAGTCTCGTTCAGCGGTTCTTGATTTTCAGTTTGGGCCGAATGGGTTTCTGACGTCATGTCTAATGCTCATCTAGGCTATGAAATTTTAATGACCTAAGTCTATCGAAAAGCCCAGGGTAACGACAGCAATAAAAGTGATTTTGTAATACTGGTATGATCAACACACTATACGCCCTACCCTTGGTTCAGAGCTTATACGGATGTCTGCGATCGAAACTATTACTACCTTCATGCACTCGTAAAGAGTGACTGTGCAACCAGTTCTTGCGCCTACATTTAGCACTAGCATTGCAGAGCACAGAGATCGCACGAAAGGCACACAGGCGGCTTTTACCTTTGCCCTAAAGGTTTTTTAAAAGTTACAGACAAGCCTCAAAACCTGATCAATTGATGTGATTATCACCACAACTAAAAGCAACAATCTGACTGATCGCCTGCAGCGAACGGCCACTTTGTCGCTGCCACTCCAGAAAGGTTTGATTAATCGCTTTTAAGCTACGCTTGGAGCGCGCTGAGCCATCAATAAGTTTATGCTGGGTAAAATAGTCTTCAACATCCTTGCTCAGCAAAAAAGTGTCTTTCCCTAAAAACCGCAGGGCGTAAGGGCCAGTATTGCCACCCAAACGTGCACCATGTTTTTTTAGGTATTCCCACAGTCCAATCACATCATCAGCCGGCCACTGCGCCACAAACTGCGCAAATGAGCCATGCTGCTGGCGAACGTCGGCGATCATAAGCGCATTATCGCGAATAGTTTTCACTTTGTTGTAATTGCGAATTATCCTGGGGTCCGCCGCTTTGCGTTCAAGCATTTCATCTGGCATCAGCAACACTTTCTCAATATCAAAACCGAAAAAGAGCTCCTCAAAATCAGGCCATTTTTGCCTAACCACACGCCACACAAAGCCAGATTGAAAGACCTTCTTGGTAAATTCGGCGAGGAAGCGGTCATCCCCCACTTGCGCTAACTGCTCGGGGGAGAGTGGTTGCCCTACCAATTGTTCAAGGGCTTGCTTGCCGCCTTTACGCTTTGCTGCGCGTGCATAAATAGCGGCAAATTTTTCACTGCTCACGCGGCAATCCCACTGTGACGAAGTAACGCATCGACCTCAGGCTCACGCCCGCGAAACGCGGTAAACAATTCCATCGGCGGCTGACTACCACCTTTTTCTAGAATATGGGTAAGAAAATCCCGTCCCGTTTGCGGGTTAAAAATCCCCTCTTCTTCAAAGCGACTAAAGGCATCTGATGAGAGCACTTCTGCCCATTTATACGAGTAATAACCGGCTGCATAACCGCCCGCAAATATATGCCCAAAACTATGCTGAAAGCGATTAAACTCTGGCGGTTTAACAACCGCTACCTGCTCGCGCACCGAATTTAAAATCGCTTGAACATCAATATCCTTAGCTGGCGCTGCGTGGATCGCCATATCGAATAAGCTAAATTCTAATTGCCGCACCATCTGCATTGCACTTTGGAAGTTGCGTGCCGCCAACATTTTATCCAGCAACTCTTTGGGCAATGGCTCGCCGGTTTCAAAATGCCCGGAAATTAATGCCAGCGCTTCTTCTTGCCAGCACCAATTTTCCAGAAACTGACTGGGTAATTCTACCGCATCCCATGGCACACCATTGATACCAGAAACACCGGCAACGCTAACTTGGGTCAGCATATGATGAATGCCATGACCAAACTCGTGGAATAAGGTCACCACTTCATCGTGCGTAAATAATGCCGGTTTATTACCAACTGGACCATTGAAGTTACAGGTAAGGTAGGCCACTGGCGTTTGTATTGCGCTTTCGGTTTTACGCCTTACCCGACACTCATCCATCCAAGCGCCACCGCGTTTACCTTCGCGGGCATACAGGTCGAAATAAAAGCTGCCGCGTAGGTTGTTGTCAGCATCAAAAATATCGTAAAACTTGACGTCTGCATGCCAAACATCCACGTTTTCACGCTGCTCAATACGTAATCCATACAGTTTTTCTACTACCGCAAACAGGCCGCTAACCACTTTATGCTCAGGAAAATAAGGGCGCAATTGCTCATCCGAGATGGCGTACCGTTGCTGCTTCAACTTCTCGCTGTAGTATGTCAGATCCCACGCCTCGAGCTCACTCATGCCATACGCTGACTGCGCAAACTCGCGGATATCTTGTAAGTCTTGTTCCGCTTGAGGTTTAGAGCGCCGCGCAAGATCATTCAGGAAATGCAGAACTTGCTCTGGCGTATCCGCCATTTTGGTAGCGAGGGAACGTTCTGCATAATGACTAAAACCCAGTAACTGGGCCGCTTCTTCGCGGAGCTTGAGGGTTTCGTTGATAATTGCTGTGTTGTCAAATTGCCCGGCATTGGGGCCTTGCTCCGAAGCGCGCGTGGTGTAGGCTCGATACATCTCTTCGCGCAACTCGCGATTATCACAATACATCATGATCGGAAGGTAACTAGGGATATCCAGCGTGAACAACCATCCTTGTTGCTCCTTGCGCTCAGCAGCTTGTTTTGCCGCTGCCATAGCTGATTCAGGCAGCCCTGCTAAATCCTCTGCACGCGTGATCAACTTCGTCCACGCCATCGTTGCATCAAGCACGTTATTACTGAAGGTTGATGCCAGCTCACTCAGACGAGCTTGAATGTCGGCATAACGTTTTTTCGCCTCTCCTGATAGCGCAACCCCGGACAATTTAAAATCTCGCAAGGTATTCTCAATGGCGGTTTTTGCTGCCTGATCGAGCGTCGCATATTCAGCACTTTCTTGCAGTGCCACATACACATTATACAACCCCTTATGTTGACCAACCCAGGTGCCGTACTCTGATAGCAAAGGCAAGCAACTATCATGTGCATCTCGCAACGCTTCCGAGCTTACTACCGAATTCATATGCGAGACGGGAGACCAAAACCGACTCAAGCGATCGTCTTGCGCTTCTAAACGTTCTACAACCGTTGCATACGTGGGCTCAGCTTGTGCAGCCACTGCGTCGATCACTGCTTTAGATTCCTCAATTAATGCTTCTACCGCCGCTTTAATCTCTTCGGGCTTAAGCGCAGAAAAAACGGGTAAGGGCTGTTGCTGAGTTTCAATGACTGGGTTCAAGGTTGTCACTCTCTATTATAATTGCATGCATAGTAAGTAAGGATGTTCTCGAAAAAAACAATGCCCTTAAATCATCGCGGGTGGGGCGGTAGTAGCATCCTATGCTTCAGCGACGTCTGTTACACAATGATGTTAAACCGTGCGACTTGCTGGTACTCCCTGCAATTTAGCACTATTCTGAAGGTGAAAGTAATGGAGAAGTGTAGTGAATGCGCAGTCGGCACAACCCGCCAAACAACCTGTAGTCCTGGCAGTAGATAACGAATCCAACAGTTTAGCGGCTATTCGAAAAGTATTGCCGCAGCTAAAAGCTCAGCTACTCCTTACCGATTCACCACAGAAAGCGTTGCAACTGCTAACGTCGAAGTCAGTCGACGTTATTATTGCAGACATGCGCATGCCCGGAGCCAATGGCGCCGAATTTCTCGCCCAAGCAGCGCAGATCCAGCCTAACGCTTTTCGCATTATATTGAATGGCCGCGCCGACGTTGATGCCATGTTAAAGGCAATTAACGACAATAAAGTTCATCGGTATTTACTCGAACCATGGGACCATCGGGTGTTAAAGGAGAGCATCACAGAAGGCATTGAACGCGCCGAGCTACGCAGGGAAAACGCACGCCTCCTCGCCCTGACACGCGCGCAGAATGAACGCCTAGCCACCAGCAATCAAACACTCAGCAGTAAAGTTAATCTACGTACTCGCCAGATCAAAGCTGCACTGAATAGCACGCGTCAACATTCACAAGCATTAGAACGCGTGCTGTATAATCTAATTGTTTCGCACCCCAGTATCGATGGCGGGTTTGCGCGTCAAGTCAGCGAGTCAGCCCAACAACTCGCGGCAACCCTGGGTTTAAGTGCCAAAGACCAATTCATGATCCGTCTCGCCGGGCTAATTTGTGAAATTGGCCTCATTGGGATCCCGGCAGATATTATCGACCGCCCCTTTGCGGAGCTAAATATTCAACAACAACAGCGCTATATCAGTCAGGTGGAGCAAGCGAAGTTAATACTGTCCCCCTTGGTTTCACTCGAAAGTGAAATTGAATTGATCGCCAAACAGTTCGACTCCGTGCATGCGAAACCAAGTCCGCCTACTGGGGCTCGGATTATCGCAATCTGTCGTGACTATTGGCGTTACCGTACTGGGCGTATTTTACCGCGTAAGCTTTCAGCAAAAGACACTCGCAAAGAGATGCAGAAATTTCAGGGTGTAAAATACGATAAGAGCATTCTGCGGCAATTCATTGAACTGGATATTAAGCTCCTTGCCACGGCCCACGAAGGCCAGCTCACAACTCGACAGCTATTGCCTGGTATGGTGTTACGCAGTGATTTATATAATGCGCAGCACTTTTTACTGTTACCACAGGGGCATGTTTTTACCGAAGCTAGTATTGCCAAGCTTATACATATTGAGGCGGGTTGGGATCTAGCCCTTTCAGTAGATATTGTTGATGAAAGAAAAGCACCAGCCGAGGTAGAAGATAATACAGAAGCAAGCGCTCTACCGAATGTAAAAGCAGAGACTCAACGAACATCGGATACTAATACTGAACAGCAACAGTCCGGTACCGATCCTAATGAGCCGCAACAACAATAATGCGAATTCTTCCCTCTAACAGATCCAGTAATTAACTGGACAGTTTTTAAAATAGGAAAGGCAGCATTCATTCTTCACTACATGTCCTACTCAGAAAGCCAACAAACTTTTTGTTTGAAAGAATTTTATGTGTAAAGCTATCTGTATTCGCACGCTAAGTTAATGATTAGGAGTGACATGAAAGAGTTTGATTATATTTGTATCGGCGGTGGTAGCGGCGGCATTGCTTCGGCTAATCGCGCAGCCAAATACGGCCAGCGCGTAGCCCTTATCGAAGCCAAGCAGATTGGTGGTACCTGCGTCAACGTCGGCTGTGTGCCTAAAAAGGCCATGTGGTACGGTGCTCAAGTTGCCGAAGCGATCAATGTTTATGCCAAGGATTACGGCTTTGATGTCACGCTCAATCAATTCAATTGGCAACAATTAGTGGCGAGTCGTGAAGCCTATATTGAACGTATCCATGGCTCCTACGATCGTGTACTCGCGAGCAATAAGATCACCCGTATCGAAGGTTTTGCCCGGTTCGTGGATAACCACACTGTAGAGGTTGACGGTGAACACTACCACGCTAAGCACATTTTAATTGCCACCGGTGGCCGCCCCAATATTGATAGTGTTCCTGGCGCTGATTTGGGGATTACCTCCGATGGTTTCTTTGCATTGCAAGAACAGCCCAAGCGCGTCGTCGTTGCTGGTGCGGGCTATATCGCTGTGGAGTTAGCAGGGGTGATGCATAGTTTAGGCAGCGAAACACATTTGGTCGTGCGCAAGAACGCTCCGCTGCGTGCATTTGATCCCATGCTGACCGAGACCTTAACTGAACTTATCGAAAAAGACGGCCCTCGATTGCACAAACATCATGTGATCAAAGAGGTAGTGAAACAAGACGATGGATCGTTATGCGTCATTTTAACCAATGGTGAACGCATTGAAACTGATTGTTTGATTTGGGCGATTGGGCGCAGCCCTGCAACCGACCAAATCGGGCTTGAAAACACCGATGTTAAAACCGATATTCGTGGGCATATTCTGGTCGACAAATACCAAAATACCGATGCACCGGGCGTTTACGCGGTGGGAGACTGCATCGGCAAGATTGATTTAACTCCAGTAGCCGTAAAAGCTGGGCGTTTATTGTCAGAGCGCTTATTCAATAATAAACCCGATGCCCACATGGATTATGAGCTCGTACCTACCGTGGTATTTAGCCACCCGCCAATCGGCACCATTGGACTGACGGAGCCTGAAGCGATTGCACGCTATGGTGATAATAATATTAATGTGTATGAATCGAGTTTTGCTGCGATGTATACCGCGGTCACGTCTCACCGCCAGGTCACTAAGATGAAGCTGATTTGTGCCGGCCCAGAAGAGAAGGTGGTAGGTTTACACGGGATTGGATTTGCCATGGACGAGATATTACAGGGCTTTGGGGTAGCCATGAAAATGGGGGCGACCAAAGCCGATTTTGACGCCTGTGTGGCCATTCACCCAACCAGTGCCGAAGAATTCGTTACTATGTAGTCGCTTGGTTTGTCAGCTCAATAAAAAGAGCCACAATTGTGTGGCTCTTTTTTTCCAAGGAAAGTGTTAAAAGTTTGCCGGAACTAGTTTAAAGTTTTGTTTGTTGCTGGGATCGACATTAAACCCATCCTGAACAACGAGTATACCGTTAGGATACATCTCTCCAAGCGGAGTCGCCGTTGCATCCAACCCATCAGTTTCCTGTACCCCATCGATTCCGTTTTTTGCTAGCACACGAAAACGTTTCACGAATGCGTGCGGCGCTTCTAAATCATAGAGCGCGAAGCTGTCATTTCCTTGTGAGGACACAACCAAATAAGATTGGCTGCCGCGATAAATTGAAAGTCCTTCAACATCAGCTTCAATTCCCGAAGCGCCCCCGACTTCATCAATCAAAAGAGGGTCCTGAGACAAGCTAGTAAATTTCCAAATACCTTTCCCCTCTTCGCCTATAAACAGTACTCTGTTGATGTCGTCGTACACGCAACCTTCAAGCTGGGTAGGTAGTTTATAACTGGCGATTAACTCAAGTGAGAAATCAGCTTGGGTGTTGATTTGATATTGCTCAACCAATCCGGTTTTGTAGGTGACAATGGCGTAAATGGCAGCACCGTTTTGTCCCATGCAAAAACCATAAGGTTCTTCACCTACAGGAAAATTAGCGACATATTCAACCCCATTTTCATTGACCTTGAGGATACCAACCGAATTAGTCGCGCGATCAGAAAAGGCGGCTATATCTACGTCGCCATCAATCGTTGCAACATTTTGCCTTAGATCGACATTATTGGGTAAACCGTGAGAAAGAAACTGAATTTGCTCTCCCGCTAGATTATAAACTGCAACACCACCTTTCTTATCGGTACCCAGAATAAGGCTTTTCTCTGGCGCAGAAGGGTGGATCCAAATAGCGGGATCATCTGCCGCATCATCAATCGATTGCACTGGCGTTGTTTCTGCCGATGCATGCATGACTTGCACCTGAGTCGCGTCAACATATTGCATCGCCTCTCTCTGCTGGATCTCTGCCGTGAGTGATTGACACCCGGCAAGAGCAGACAATGCCATGACCAGAACTGAGCATTTAAACTGTAACTGCATAGTTAGAACGTCCCCTTAATACCGAATTTAGCTGTAAATGAATATTCCTCGTATTGGAGTAAACGGGGTTGTGATGGGCCATTTTGATACGCGACATACGGCTCGTCCGTTAAGTTAACGAGCTTTAAGAAAACCTCAATGTCTTTCACCACTTCGTACTCTGCAGAGAAATCGACTTGAGTGTGCTCTTGAACCCAGCGATCTTCTTCAGCGTCTCCGCCCAATTCATCCAGATAATCATCACGATAGGCGAGAGTCAATCGAGCACTAAAGGCACCAGCCTCATAACCAATGTTTGCGTTATAAGTAGATTCTGAAGACGCAGGTAGTGCAATCGTTCGGCCTTCAATATCCCCTTCGCTATCCGTATAGGTGTAGTTAAACCCAAGAATAAGACCGGAACCAAATACTTGATTATAGGCAAACTCAAACCCCTGAACATTGGCGTCATCACCGTTGATTGGTACTTCAGCTTCAACAAAAGAAACGCCATTAAAGCTTCCAAAGTAAGGGCCATCGTCCTCTTCATATACCGTATCAATGATGAAGTTCTTGATATCTTTGTAGAAGAAGCCACCTTGGACGACCGCCCCTTCAGCAAAGTAATACTCTAAAGCCAGATCAAAGTTCCATGCTTCATACGGCTCCAATTCAGGATTCCCAAATACTGCTTCTAAGTCTTCATTAATCTCGAACTTTGGTGCGAGCTTACTCATTTTTGGGCGAACGATAGACTTAAAAATACCGCCGCGTAAAACCATGTCGTCGTTTAAGTTGTATTTCAGACTTGCACTGGGTAATACGTGCGAATAATCATTACTAAAGCGCTGCGCAATGGCTGTTTCAGCATCAACGTCAACAATGTTGCCTGCCATTTTATTGTCTGTTTGCTCATAACGTACACCGCCGACTAATGTCATCTGTTGATCAATATAACGGGCCATACCATAAATAGCGGTAACGTCTTCTTCCACACTGAAGTCTTCTAGGGTTGATTCAACAAAATCAAGTTCAATGGTTTCAAATGTAGTATTGGCATTTCTTGCACGAACAGCGTTGAGATCTGGCATCGGTGCAATGTCGATCAGACTATAGGAGGGGACTCCAATGACATCGGCAAGGGTGTATTCAGTTGTAGGATCTTCCCAAACAGTAATGCCACCATCAAAGGTTTTCTCACGCTGGCGAAGTTTCGCTCCACCTTTTACCTCAAGCTCGCCGCGCCCCACGTTCATAAAATGACTGGCATTAAACTGCAATGTCATTTCATCATCTTCAGCCACACCTTCAACGTTCTCGATCTTATTTAACTTATAGGTTTCTGCCGCAAAGAACGCATCAGCACCTTGGGTAATCATGTACGGGGTGAATTCAAGTGAACTGTAGTCAAAGCTAACGCCTAACTCCCCATCTTCAAAACGTTCACGGAAACGTGTAGGGTCTTGTGTGTTGTACTCTTTTTCGTCTGCTTTTGCCCAGCTCATGCTGTAGTCAAATGCCCAATCTTTTAACTTAGTTTCACCACCAAACTCAAATGTAGAGATAGTTTGCGCTTCATAACGGTCTTTCAATCCGCGGCGCACTTCAATACGTTCGTCATCATCGGCATCAGCACCCGCAACGAAGCTAGCGCCCGTCGCAGAGCCGGAAATGGGTTGAAGATCGTTCATACCAAAGACTAAACGTCGACGCTGCTCAGTATCTTCGAATTTACTGTAGAGTGTGCGTGCAAAAAGGTTTGTGTTTTCGCTTGCAATAAAGTCTACGGAGAGTGATACACCTAAGCGCTCACGTAATACGTCATAGTCTCTGTATTCAACGTCTTCGGCATACACAATACCGTCATCGCTGACCGTCCAACCGTCCATTTCCATGTTGTCAGTGGAGGTTTCACGCTCACTATATTTAACCCCACCGGCAATGCCCAAGCTATCGCTTAGTTTGCGCGAAAAATCGATCCCATATTCAGGTGACAGTTCTTCATTTAAATCGTTGTAACTCAACGCCGCCTGCACCTTTACAAAGTCTACATTGTCGGTCGCTTTGATGGTGTTAATTTGGATGCTGGCACCAATGGTATCTGCATCCATATCGGGTGTCAGAGTTTTGTACACTTCGATAGATTCAACCAATTCAGAGGGAATAACATCCAGGGCAACTGCGCGTGTGTCGGATTCGGGAGCTGGTAAACGAACGCCATTGATAGATGCGGCGTTTAACTCTGGATCCAGTCCGCGCACTGAGATAAAACGTCCTTCCCCCTGATCGTTAAGGACATTAACGCCTGCTAATCTGCGCACTGCTTCAGCAACATTTTGATCAACCATTGAGCCAATCGTATCGTTCGTGATAGCGCTGACTACGCCGTCAGCCGCGCGCTGTTTAGCGATTGCAGATTTGACCATGGCCCGTTGGCCGGTCACTAAGACTTCTTCCATATACTCGTTATCAGCATTGCTTTGTTGCGCTTGCGCTCCAAAACAGACAGAGATAACAGCAAGAGACAAGGCAGAACGTTTCCACATAGTGATATTCCATATTGAGGTTGTAATTTTTGTGTGCACAACATGGAGAGTTGAGATGACAGAGATATATAATTTTTATTAAAATTTTATTGCAGAATTGACTATTAACAGAATGAAGAAGACTTGTTTCGATGCTGTTTTGACTGGCTCCTGAAGCATATGCACTCAATTAAATATCCTTTAGAAATTAGAGGTATCACTGTGAAATACGGTTGTCATGTTTCATCGCTATAGTACTGCATAAGCTCAGGATTAAATGAAAGAAACGCTATGATTTCTCGCCGTCAGTTCAACAAGGGTCTTGTGGCACTTGCTCTTAGTGGTTTGTCACGCCAGTTGCTCGCAAGCCCTAACAAATTGAGCATGCAACTAGATACTCACAAAGGCTATGGACCACTGAAGGTAGACCCCAAAGGTATGCTAGATCTTCCAGATGGCTTTTCCTATCGTATAATTTCATCCTTCGGACAAATGATGGATGATGGCTTAACCGTGCCAGATCGTGCAGATGGCATGGGTTGTATAGGACTGGACAGTCAACGCGTAGTATTGATTAGAAATCATGAAATTAAGATTCCTAAACAACGTCAAAAAAATCCCAGCTCAGAGCAAATCAAGCTGAAAGCCTATGATGTCGATCAATATAACGATGCGCTGCCTGGTGGCACGTCTAATATTTTATACAACGTAGCAACCCAAGAAGTAGAGCGCGAATATATGTCACTCATTGGCACCATACGTAATTGTGCTGGAGGAGTAACACCTTGGGGTTCATGGCTCACCTGTGAAGAATCGGTTGCAACACCAAGCGACTCTATAGGTATCAAGAAAGAACATGGCTATGTCTTTGAGGTACCAGCGACGGCAAATGGATTAGTCGCGGCCAAACCGATTAAAGCGATGGGGCGTTTTAATCATGAAGCTGCGTGTGTCGATCCCCGCACGGGAATCGTGTACCTCACAGAAGATAGAGGTGATAGCTTATTTTATCGTTACATTCCTAATGAAGTGGGTAACCTACATGCGGGCGGAATTCTGCAGGCGTTATGCATTACTGCTCAGCCGCAATTTGACACGCGTAACTGGGAAACGTCGACTATCTCTATGCACCAGAGATATCAAACTCACTGGGTCGGTTTACAGGAGGTAGAAAGTCCAAAGGACGATTTGAGGGTTCAGGGCTATAACAATGGAGCGGCACTATTTGCGCGCGGAGAGGGGATCCATTGGGCGGAAAATGAATTGTATTTCTGTTGCACCAACGGCGGTAAAGCCAAATGCGGTCAAGTCATGCGCTACACGCCATCGAAGTATGAAGGTACAAACAGAGAGTCACAGAGCCCTGCAACACTTGAGTTAGTTGTTGAAAGTCCGGATGTGGCTACTTTTAATTATGGCGACAACATTACGGTTGCACCTACAGGCCACCTAATCGTTTGTGAAGATCAGTATACGGATCAAGTACATAATGAATTAAAGGGAATAACCCCATCTGGCGAGATTTATTCGTTTGCTCAACTACGTTGGCAAACTGAGCCAGCGGGTGCGTGCTTTTCTCCAGACGGAACTACAATGTTTCTGAATATCTATTCCCCCTCAGTAACTGTCGCAATTACTGGCCCTTGGGATAAATTTACAGCATAAAAAACGAGTGCAGTACAATCTTCAGCAGGAGATACTTTTATTGCATGAGTTATAGCCTTATGCAACCTACCCAAGCATTCACTGTCTCAATGGCAACAGGGTTACACTTGTTTACTTGAGAAAGTGCGTTCTCAGCTCATATTACGCATGTATAACGATCTATTGCGGGACGAATTTAAGCTAAAACATTAGCGCTTTCGTATGCATACTCTATAGTTAACTCACGAACGTTGTAAAAGTAGGCATGATGGACGACGAACTCATTTTTGCTAGTGATGAATATCAAGAACCTATGCTTCCGGAAGGTGCGCGCTGGAAGTTGTTAGTGATTGATGATGAGCCTGAGATCCATACCATTACCCGCATGGTCTTATCCGACCTCGAATTCGATGGTCGGCGCATCGAATGTATCAGTGCATATTCGGCGCAAGAAGCGCGAGAAATTCTATCCAGCGATGATAATCACGACATTGCTTTAGCGATTGTCGATGTAGTGATGGAAACCAATAACGCCGGTTTAGAATTCATTCAATGGACGCGGGAACAACTTAACAATCACACGATTCGATTAGTTTTGCGCACCGGTCAACCCGGCGAGGCGCCGGAAGAAAGTGTGATCCGTGACTACGACATCAATGACTACAAAAATAAAACCGAATTGACCGCACTGCGGTTAAAAACGGTCACTTTTTCCGCCCTGCGTAGCTACCGTGACATCAAAATTATCGAGCGCCACCGTTGTGGCCTTGAGCGGATCATTGCGGCAACAGCAGAATTTATCGAATGTGATACCTTGCCACAATTTGCCAGCACCATATTACGTCAGATCGCGGTGATTTTGGGGCTCGAATCTCAAGAAATCGTGTGTTGTGCCGTCACCCACAAGCACGGTCAGGAACCAATGTCAGGCCTTAATGTTCTGGCCAACAATCAAGGCGACTGTAGCGCCAACGAAAATATTAATCCAACCATTCTGGCGCGGATCGCAGAAGCTATAAAGCAAAAGCGCAGCATGCATGAAGAAAGTTATTTTATCGGTTACTTCACGACTAATCGCGGGACTGAGAATTTGCTGTATGTGTCGCGCGATAATGCCATTGACCCTGTACAACATCACTTGCTGGAATATTTTGCCCACAACATTGCTGTTGCCCATGAGAATCTCAGTTTACGCGAAACCATTAAAGAATCGCAGCGCGAGTTGTCATATCTGATCGGCGAAGCCGTAGAAATGCGCTCTAAGGAAACCGGTAGTCACGTTAAACGCGTTGCCCATATGAGCCATAAACTGGCGAAACTTTATGGTATGTCCGACTACGACGCAGAAATGATTAAGCTAGCTTCCCCATTGCATGACGTCGGTAAAGTGGGCATTCCCGATCACATACTGAATAAGCCCGGCAAACATACTGATGAGGAATGGGACATCATGAAAACTCATGCTGCGATTGGGCATGACATGCTAAGTAAAAGTGATAATCCCATTTTACATCTCGGCGCGACCATCGCTCATGAACATCATGAATGCTGGGATGGCAGTGGCTATCCCAACGGACTGAGTGGTGAAAACATTGATATCGCAGGCCGTATTTCGGCCATCGCAGACGTATTTGATGCGCTGGGCAGCGCACGTTGCTATAAAGATCCATGGTCACTTGAGGATATAGTCGCTTATTTCAAAGAAGAAAAAGGTAAACGGTTTGATCCCAGATTGGTTGATCTGCTGCTGGATAATCTGGAACACTTTACCCAAATCAGAGAACGCTACCCCGATCCAACTTAATCGCGGCAACCACGCAATCTGGCGCAAGCATAGATTTGATTTTGTAGCAGCTGTGTTACTGTATGCCAGTACTCTTGAGCATATTGCTCTTATAAGCACTGATCACTGGTGCAAATAAAAAATCCAGGAATTACCATGACGACACCTAAACGACATATGGGTAAGGCCCGATGGCTTCTGCTATGCCTTACGCTAGGTATGATGACCTCAATTCATGCCGACGACCAAGAGGCAGCTGCCGCAACCGATGAAAATACCCAGTGGGATATTCTAAATCCTCCGTTTCCACTTAATACTGTATCTTTCGAAACCAATGAAACCACGTGGTCAAGTCTCGATGTTACTCCTGATGGGGAGCACTTCGTGTTTGACATGCTTGGCGATATTTATATTGTTACCAGCAATGGCGGTGAAGCCAAAGCATTGACACAGGATTTTGCGTGGAACATTCACCCTGCGGTAAGTCCTGATGGCAAAGAAATCGCATTTATTTCCGATCGAGATGGCCTTAGTAACGTTTGGATCATGAATATTGATGGCACAAATTTGCGCCAAGTAACTAAAGAAAAGAAAAACATTATTCATTCACCTGCATGGAGCCCTGATGGAAACTATATTGCCGCGACCAAAGGGATCATGTCGAGCCGCAGTATTCCCGCGGGAGAAATTTGGCTTTATCACAAAAGCGGTGGCAGCGGACTGCCAATCAAGGAACGGGTAAATGGCAAAGCCGATCAAAAAAATATTGCCGATCCTGCCTTTTCGCCTGACGGTCAGTACATTTACTACACCCAAGATATCAGCCCGGGTAGCACGTTCAGTTATAACCGCGATCCGTTGAAATCAATCTTCGCCATTACCCGTTTTGATCGCGTCACTGGCGAGGAAGAACGCTATATTTCTGGTACTGGCGGTGCGGTGGTAGCGACACCATCACCGGATGGTAAGTCTATCGCTTACATTCGCCGTGTGACGGATCGAACGGCATTGTTCATTAAAGATATCGCTACCGGCTCAGAGACGCCGATCTATTTAGGGATGGAGCGCGATATGCAGGAAGGCTTCGGCAGCGAGGGCTATTACGCCTACTTTGATTGGACACCGGATAGCAAGCACATTGTGTTTTGGACAGGCGGCAAGTTCCACCGCATTGATGTTGCCAACAGTCAGCCTGATGCGCCGCAAATCACAACGTTAGACGTCTCGGTTAAAGCCGAATTACAGTATGCCGACGCCGTGCGTTTTCCTGTCGATGTGGCACCTGAAGCGTTTGATGTAAAGGCCATTCGTTGGTCACAAAAATCACCTGATGGCAAATCGGTGCTGTTCCAAGCCTTGGGTAAATTGTATGTACACGATATCAAATCAGGCAAAGTTAAGCGCTTGACCAAACAGAACGAGCATGATGAATACTATCCGCGCTATTCAAATGATGGCAAACAGATCGTATACACCACTTGGAATGATCAATCCTTAGGCGACATTCGGGTAGTTTCAGCGCGCGGTGGCAAGGGTAAAGTGGTAAGCCCTGGTCCGGGCCACTATATTGAGCCAAGCTTCTCGACTGATGGTGAATTGATCACTTATCGCAAATTCAGTGGTGGATATTTATTGGATCCAACCCATTCCGTTGATAGTGGCATTTACGTGCTGAATCTAGACGAAGAGCGCGCGCAACGCGTGTCTAAATCGGGTATTAACCCACATTTTGCTGGCGACAACTCACGGGTTTACTTCACCGAATCAGTCGGTGGTACGCCTTATCCCGAAACCCAGTTTTCTTCAGTTGATCTAAATGGCGAAGACAAGCGCGTGCATCTGTATGGCGCCGATCAAGTCAGCGAATACCGTCTATCCCATGACAAGCAATGGGTGGCATTTGTGAATCAATATAATGCCTATGTTGCGCCATTTGCCGATAATGGCAAAAAGGTCACTATTGGCCCTGATATGACCTCACTACCGGTTCAGCAACTCTCTGCGCGGGCGGGTGAATATCTCAACTGGTCCCCTGATAATGCTAACGTTAGTTGGTTCCATGGCCCTTATTTCTTTGAACGCGCATTGGACCAGGCATTTAGCTTTGTTGGTGGCGCCGAGGATTTACCCGAAGCTGAAGAAAACGGCTTGAACTTAGCATTTAATCAACGCACTGACGTGCCCGAGCAAACCATCGCATTGGTTGGTGGCCAAGTGGTTACCATGCGTGATGCAAACCAAACGCAAGAAGTCATTGCAAATGGCGTAGTGCTGATTGAAGGCAATCGGATTGTGGCCGTGGGCGATAGTCAATCGGTTGCTATCCCTAAGGCTGCAAAAATCATTGATACCAGTGGCCATACGGTTATCCCTGGGCTGATTGACACCCATGCCCACGGAGCCCAAGGCCGGAATGAAATTATTCCACAACAAAACTGGAGCCAATACTCGAATGTCGCGTTTGGGGTGACTACTATTCATGATCCGTCGAATGACACCACTGAGATCATGGCCGCGGCAGAGTTACAACGTGCGGGGAAAATTGTTGCACCACGCATCTACTCAACGGGCACCATTCTTTACGGCGCTGAAGCGTTAGGCTATAAGGCCATCATCAACGACTATGACGACGCTTATTTCCATGTGCGTCGCCTGCAAGATGTCGGTGCGATTTCGGTGAAAAGTTATAACCAGCCGCGTCGCGACCAGCGTCAGCAAGTGTTACAAGCCGCTCGTGAGTTAAATATGATGGTGGTACCCGAGGGTGGCGGTAAATTCCAACAAAACATCTCCATGTTAGTGGATGGCCATACTGGGCTCGAACATTCCTTGCCTATTGCCCATGGTTACAATGACCTGACTCAACTGTGGAAAGCAACGCGTTTCGGCTATACCCCAACGTTTGTAGTTTCCTATGGCGGTCTAATGGGTGAAGAGTATTGGTACGATCGTACCGAGGTCTGGAAAAACGAGCGCTTAATGCGTTATACCCCGAATTTCTTAATTGAAAGTCGTTCTATCCGACGCCCGACTGCGCCGGATAATCAATACAACCATGTCGATGTAGCAAGCTACGCCAAAGTCCTACGTGATAATGGTGTCGGTGTGCACATTGGCGCCCATGGTCAGCGCGAAGGTTTGGCGGCACATTGGGAATTATGGATCATGCAACAAGGCGGTTTCACCCCCTGGGAAGCATTGCGTGGTGGCACAATTGATGGCGCAGTGCATCTCGGTATGGATCAAGACCTGGGTAGCATCGAAGTGGGTAAATTAGCCGACTTGGTGGTTATTGAAGGTGATGTACTCAATGATCTACGCCGCAGCGAGTTCGTTACCTACACCGTACTGAACGGCCGTGTATACGAAGCTGCGACCATGAATGAGGTTGGCAGCAAGCAAAAACGTATGCCGTTTTTCTTCGAGCGCAATAACCAGTTATTTATGCCCGCTGAGACCGCCAGCGAAGTTGAAGCGAAAGCCCATAAGTACCACTGGAAACACTAAGCTGAGATAAGCGAGTGTTAGCTCACTTGATGCTAATAGGATGGTAACATCCTATTAGCTTTTTGCTTTTGAGGTTTCAAAGCTAATGCTCTATGACTAATGCGAACGCCATAGAGCGTTATGCTGACGCTGCGAACCAACTCCACCATACGCCGAAGACAACAGAAGTGTTGAAACTGACGGCCGGATCAGTCAATGATTAGTAAATAAGATGGCAACTCTAAAACCCTTGGCAAGGGCCTACGCTTTAAGATAATTAAATGGCTTTATTCAAAACCACGCCAGTCGGACTTAGAAAATTCTTCTTTATGGTTTCTTACATAGCCATAGGAGTGGTTTTATTTGGCAAGGAGAACTATCAGCCATCGTCTTTATACTTAGGCTTCCTCATCGCGGTATTTAGCGTCATTTATGTTATCTGGTGTTACAGGATTATTTTTAAATACCCTATTGTTTTGAGTACCGGAGGTACGATCTATAACAGCTATATTAAAAAGAAAGACCTGAACAAAACGTTATTTGCTTTGTTCAATACTGTTGTATTAGGTGCCCTATTCACTGTTATGTTAGTGACATCATCAATTTTCATTTCGGGTTTCGCGGCAAACTGGTTGCCAGGAGAATCACTTTCAATCGACGCCCGTTGTCAGTACTCCAGTCGTCATAAATTCTTCGGTGTTTCAAATTATCTGATTGATCAACAAGGACGAGAAATACATTTTAAATCCAATGAGTATTACTGCGGATTATTTAGCGGTAATCAAGCCTGGTGCAGAATTGAGACAAAACGAACAGCACTGGGAGATACCTTACTTGGCATTCAATGTAATAATTGAGCACTGATTGTACGCTAAACTCATTGATTGAAATGACCAGCAACAACCGCCCCATCTTCTTAAGTGACGATACCCAATCGAAAGATGAAATAGCTGAGATAAGCGATCTCTCGCCGGCCAATGCCCCTCTGCACTGACAATCTGAGCAAAGTCTAAAAATTAAGACATGGGTCTTAATTTCGAGACAAAAAGCATTGTTTAAGCAAACCGTTATATCCGAGTCCTCTTGCATGTAGTACAAAAAACACTCACCACCTAATCTAGTCTTGTCAGCACGGATTGCTGACGGGAGGGTTGCAGCAGTATCGCAAGGAACGTGAATGGCAACTATCCATTGTACCTGATGGTGAGGAGAGAACAGAGAGATGTCAGGGATATGATGTCAGGGAGTTCGCCAGTAATTATGGATGATTCGCCAAAGCATTAGGTACAACAAGGATGAAGTGAGAATAGGCAGGGCTAGCCAACTAATCCAAGGACGGATAACTCACCATCGACCTTTTATTGCGGGGAGCATAATGACAAGCACAAAGACACCAGAGCGCAGCCTATTTAGAGCAAATGCCGTTGCCTATCAGCGTAACCGTTTACATGGTGATGTACTGGTAGTGCCCAAGCTGTCGCACAGTGTAATCACACTAGCGCTAATTATTTGGCTAGTTGCGGTTATTAGCTTTCTTGTGATGCACAGCTATGCGCGTCAAGAGCGAGTGATTGGATGGATAGAGCCGATCGGGGGGATCGCTCGCCACTATACTACCCTGCAACCTGGGATTGTCACTGAGGTATTTGTGAAGGCCGGCGACATTGTCGAAAAAGGCGACGTGCTGCTGACGATTGCACACACAACGCCCTTACCTTCAGGTGAAACTGTCGAAGGTCAGTTATTAAACGAATATCAGCAACAATTGCAGGAGTTGAACTCACTGATTTCGCGGCAAACCGAGATTGATGCGCTGCACGCTGATGTATTACAACAAAAAGTGAGCCATGCAGAAATCGCCCTGCGGCACTTGACCGATCAAGTGGATACATTACAGCAACAAATCGCTTTAGTTGACGAACGCATCGCCCGCTATAAAGACTTACGTGATAAAGGCTTGATCCGAGCCAACGACATAGAACTACTGCGCGAACAGCAGCTTGCGTTACAAAGTGAAACGCACGCATTGCAATTGGCCCGGTCAAACCAGCAAAATACCTTAGCGCAGTTGCAGCAAGAGCAACTGGTATTGCCGCAGCAACAAGCCAGTGCAGAGACTCAACGCAATCGCGAACAAAGCGAATTGATGCAAAAGATTTTGCAACTCCAAGGACAGCGCTCGACCAATATTATCGCTAGTCGCCATGGACTTGTCACCAGTTTACAAGTGAGTGTTGAACAAGCGATTAAAGCGCAGCAGCATGTCCTCGATATCGTGCCACAAAATAATCAGTATGAGGCCCGTCTTCTGCTGCCTATTCGTGCCATCGGTTTTGTGCAAGCGGGCCAATCCATTGAGATCCGTTACGATGCGTTTCCATACCAAAAATTTGGTTTATTTCAGGGCGAATTAACCGAGATTGCGGCATCGGTGATCCTGCCTAACGAGTTAAATCATGCACCGGTAGCGATTAGCGAACCCGTTTATGTCGCGAAGGCTAGCTTGCAGCAGAGTGTAATCGAGGCCTTCGGTCAGCACGTTGGCTTAAAACCAGGCATGACGTTTAGCGCAGACATTACCACCAGCGAACGCAGTTTGTTGGAATGGCTGCTTGAACCGATTTACAGTTTGCAAGGACGTTTATAATGACCGTAGCAGCGCTTGACTTCTCCCACTGGTGGTCGTCACTCTCTAACTCCACTAAAGTCCCCTTAGTGTTACAAACTGAAGCTAGCGAATGCGGCTTGGCTTGCCTCGCGATGCTGGCAGGCAGCTATGGATATCAGACCGATTTGACGCAATTACGTCATCGTTTTGCACTATCAGCTCATGGTGCAACCTTGCAACAAATCATGGCAATCGCCAGCCAACTGAATTTCAGCACGCGCGCGTTGAAACTGGAGCTTGAACAATTAGCCGCGCTGCAAACGCCATGTATATTGCACTGGAATATGAACCATTTTGTGGTTTTAGTCAGTGTCGACGCCCGCAAGCGCACGTTGACAATTCATGATCCCGCTTGCGGTGAGCGGCAGCTCTCATGGCAAGACGCAGATAAGCACTTTACTGGGGTCGCATTGGAACTATCGCCCAATCAGGCTTTTACCCCGCAAAAACAACGCTCACAATTAACGTTATCGCACTTTTGGTCCACCATTCATGGCCTAAAGCGAAGTTTACTGGTCATTCTTGCGTTGTCACTGATGCTCCAACTTTTCGCTATTGCCAGTCCGTTCTATATGCAAGTGGTGATTGATGATGTGATTATACGGAATAACACGCAAATTCTGACCACACTCGCACTTGGTTTCGGTTTGTTGCTGCTGATAGAAGTTGGAGTCACTATTCTACGTCAGGTGAGTATCCTCTACTTATCCAACCGGCTGAGCCTACAGATGTCGAGCAACGTGTTTCATCATTTAATTCGCCTGCCAATGGATTACTTTTTGAAACGACACGTGGGTGATATTGTCAGTCGGTTCGGATCTTTGCGCGCAATCCGAGAAATGTTTACCACCGGCCTAATCACAGCAATCGTGGATGGACTAATGGCGATAGTCACGCTGATCGTGATGTTCATCTACAGTCCCCAATTAGCACTATTGGTTATTGCGATTGTCACGCTTTACGCGCTTGTCAGGTATACCTTCTATCGCCCCATTCGGCGCTTAAATGAAGAGGCGATCGTTGCTGCTGCAAAAGAAAACAGTCATTTCATGGAATCAGTACGGGCGTTACAAACGATTAAGCTGTTCGCCCAAGAGAACCAGCGGCAAAATCAATGGTTAAATAAGCTCATCACAAGCATGAATAAGCATATTCAGATCAGTCGCTGGAATATCAGTTTTGCCAGTATCAATCAGTTGCTTTTTGGCCTAGAAAATCTGGTTGTCATCTACCTTGCAGCGCTTGCAGTCATGGACAGCGTCCTTTCTGTTGGAATGCTGTATGCTTTTATCAGCTACAAGTCGCGTTTTATTAATGCAATGGACAGCCTCATCACGCAATGGATCGATTTTAAAATGCTCGACCTGCATTTCGCTCGGCTCGCTGATATTGTTTATACCCCTAAAGATCCCTTACTTAGTACCCCGAACTCGCATAACTCTGTTTACACCAGTCAGCAGAAATCAGCCCACCAACCGTTGGGAGCATTGCGTATTACTGATATCAGCTATCGACACAGCGAGTTAGATCCGCCGCTGTTTAGGCATATTTCATTACAGGTTAGTCCCGGTCAAACAGTCGCCATTATTGGCGCTAGCGGGAGCGGTAAAACAACGTTAATGAAGTGCATGATGGGTTTACTCGCCACGCATAGCGGCAAGATACATATTGACGGTTTGCCGCTGCAACAAATACCCGACTACCGCCAACGGATCGCTGCGGTTATGCAAGATGACCAGCTACTCAGCGGCTCAATCGCCGATAACATTGCCTGCTTTGCAGAGCACATCGATATGCCCAGGGTAATCGCTGCCGCTCAAGTCGCCTGCATCCATGACGATGTAGTGACTATGACGATGCAATACAACACGCTGGTCGGGGATATGGGAACCACACTCAGCGGCGGTCAAAAGCAACGCATTTTGCTCGCTCGTGCACTGTATCGCCAACCCGTAATATTGTTTCTAGACGAAGCGACAAGTCATCTCGATTTAACCAATGAATGTCAAGTCACAACGAATATTGGAGCGCTGCAAATTACCCGAGTGATCATTGCACATCGGTTGCAAACAATACAGCAAGCAGATGTTATTTATGAATTAATCAATGGTGAGCTACGACGGGTTGATCCTAGTTCACTGATTAATAACCCAACCTAACCTTCAACGGAAGAAGAACCAGGAGACTATTATGACTATATCAACACAACTTGAACAACTCTCACGGCGTGAACTCCAAGTCGCCATGAAAATCATGGAAGGCTTACCGAATAAACTAATCGCGCGTGAACTGTTTATCAGTGAACGCACGGTAAAGTTTCATTGTGCGAATATTTATCGCAAACTGGACATCACGAATCGGGCGAGTTTAATGGCAGCTTATTTTAAAGCACTGTACGATAATGCCGATGCTGCCTAGTTTGCATCCAACCACCTGAGTTTAAGCGGTACTCAGGCCTTTTCATCTAATCCAGAGGACGAAACATGGATAACCCACTTGGCAAAATTCACCGCCTTCATTATTTAGTGATTGGCTATTCAGTGATGCTTTTTATCATCGCCAGTATCTTTCTCTTCTTTTACTTTCTGGCGACCCGCCATGCACCGCCGTTTCTGCTCACTGCGGTTGTCTACAATACCATTTGGGTCATTGGCACCTACTCCATGGTGAAATACAGTTACATGCAGGGGCTCAACGACAGTATTCAAGCTGACCCGCGGCTACAAGAGCGTATGCAATAAACGCAAATACTAGACGTAAGGCCAGTAGAACGTTGCCGCAGACCTGCTAATCTAAGCATGTTCACAGGGGGTGAACTCTCGTAACGCGAGATAACACAAGGAGCTGTGTTGAAGCTGCATGCTCAATGCCAGCATCCTTCAATTGTTATAATTGGAGAAATCTTATGCGACATCCATTTGCTACACCCTGCGCGGCCACTCTAGATAAAGAGGCTGTAACAGCCGTAAATGCAGGCGCTCAGACATCCGACAGTACTGCGACACCGACAATGCCCAATGATGGCAAAGGACGCGAAGTTCAGCGCAATTTACTGCGACCACCCGTTTATTACACACAAGCCCTGGGTGAAGATGGTGGTTTCGTGCCTGAACCCGATTTAACTTAACGGCAACCGCTAACGCAGGCCTGCAGGCCTGCGTTGGGTAAAGGAGTCAGGTTTGCGCACCCCGATAACACTGATCATTGGTGATGGCGACGATCCACACGTACAGCACGTGAAATTGCAATTGGCCAAACGTAATCGACAAACCCGGGTTTTCGATACTCAACTATTCCCTCGTTATTGCCAGATTGGTTATAGCCCTAATTTGTCTGATGGGCACTTGGTGATTGAGCAGGAGATCATTTACTTCGATCAAATTTGCTCGGTTTACTGGCGCAGTTTTATGCCACTCAGCACTAAGAGCAGTATAGCCACGCAAGACACCATGAGCATGCTAAAGACGTTCTTTGCTGAACCCAGTTTAAACTGGATAAACCCATTTTCAGCCATTCAAAATCACAAAATGAAGCCTCGCCAATTACAATTAGCCAAGGCTATGGGCGCAACGATCCCGAAATCCTTTACCGGCAATTGTCCTAATGCCGCATTTCACTTTTTACAACGACACAGCGAAGCGATCTTCAAGCCAGTTCATGGCGGGGCACTTACAGAATTTGTGCAACCCAGTCACCGCACTCAAGAATATCTGGAAAGAGTCTTAGGGTGTAGTCCAGTGACCTTGCAAGAATATATACCCGGCACCAATATTCGCACTTACGTGATTGGCAACGACCTATTCAGTATCGAGTTTAATAGTGCTGCTGTGGATTTCCGCGATGACGACTATACCGTTGCTGGCGCGGTATCCATTCCGGCTCCAGTAAAAAACCTGGCGAAGCGAATTACCTATACCTTCGGTATGCAATGGAGCGCCATTGATTGGCGCTGTGATCACGAAGGGCGATATTATTTTCTGGAGGCCAATCCCAGCCCGATGTTTATCGAAGCTGAGAAAGGCACTGGGATCCCATTGACTGAGACATTTATCGACCTGCTACTTGAGCCTTACAATGAATGTCACATGCCGCTATAAAATAAAGCGACTCAAGTCCTCATTGTCAACCAAGGCTTCAAGATGACTATTTACGTAGGCTTCGTCGATCACAATTTTCTCACCAGTCCGTTCCGAGGCATCGAAGGAAATGTCTTCCATCAAACGCTCGAGTACCGTGTGTAAACGACGCGCACCGATGTTTTCAGTTTTTTCGTTTACCTGCCAAGCTGCATGCGCAATACGCGCAATACCTGACTCGGAAAACTCAACGTCAACGCCTTCCGTTTTCATTAGGGCAACGTATTGCTCTGTCAATGAGGCACTCGGCTCAGTTAAGATACGCACAAAATCTTCTACCTTGAGTGCTGCCAGTTCAACGCGGATGGGCAAACGACCTTGTAACTCAGGAATCAGATCCGACGGTTTGCTCATTTGAAATGCGCCCGAAGCGATAAACAAGATATGATCGGTTTTTACCATACCGTGTTTAGTCGATACCGTTGACCCTTCTACTAGTGGTAACAGATCTCGCTGCACACCCTCGCGCGATACATCCGCACTGCCAGTGCCCTCGCGCTTACAAATCTTGTCGATTTCATCGATAAACACAATACCGTTTTGCTCAACGTTAAAGAGGGCTTTTTCTTTCAGTTCTTCTTGATTGACGAGACGGGATGCTTCTTCTTCGACCAACAACTTAAAGGCGTCTTTAATTTTCAGTTTTTTATTCTTTTTCTGTGAACCCGATAAATTCTGGAACATACCTTGTAACTGGTTAGTCATTTCTTCCATGCCTGGCGGGGCCATGATTTCAACACCGATTTGAGGCTGTGCCACATCAATCTCGATTTCCTTATCATCGAGTTGCCCTTCACGCAGCTTCTTACGGAAAGCTTGGCGTGTAGACTTATTCGGCACATCCTCTTTCTCACCCCACGAATTTTCCGGCGGTGGGATCAAAGCATCTAAAATGCGTTCTTCAGCAGCTTCTTCCGCGCGAAATTTTACTTTGGCAGTCTCTTGTTCTTTTGTGAGCTTCACCGAAATATCGGCTAAGTCCCGAATAATCGACTCAACTTCTTTACCCACATAACCCACTTCGGTGAATTTAGTCGCCTCAACCTTAATAAAAGGAGCGTTTGCCAATTTGGCTAAACGTCGGGCGATCTCAGTTTTACCCACCCCAGTAGGTCCGATCATAAGAATATTCTTTGGGGTGACTTCTTGCCGTAACTCAGGCTCTAACTGCATGCGTCGCCAGCGATTGCGAAGAGCAATGGAGACTGCGCGCTTGGCGTCTTGTTGGCCAATGATGTGACGGTCTAACTCGTGGACGATTTCTCTTGGCGTCATTTCCGACATAACTAATTCTTCTCTTTAATGCAGCGCTAGGCTAATAACTTAAACTTTCGATGGTCTGGCTGTGGTTGGTAAACACACAAATGTCACCAGCAATCGACAAACTTTTTTGCGCGATCTCTTCAGCACTTAACTGCGTGTTTTTTAGTAAGGCGGTCGCGGCTGCCTGTGCGTATGGCCCACCAGAACCGATTGCGATGAGATCATCCTCGGGCTGCACAACATCGCCATTTCCAGTAATAATAAAGGAGGCGGTGTGATCGGCGACCGCCAATAAAGCTTCTAATCGCCTTAGCATGCGGTCAGTTCGCCAATCTTTGGCTAACTCTACTGCAGCACGGGTCAAATGCCCTTGATGTTGCTCAAGCTTACTTTCAAAGCGCTCAAACAAGGTGAAAGCGTCAGCGGTACCGCCGGCAAAACCAGCCAATACTTTATCGTGGTATAGGCGTCTTACTTTGCGGGCGTTGCCTTTCATTACCGTGTTGCCCAAGGAGACTTGCCCGTCCCCTGCAATGACGACCTGATTGTTGCGTCGCACAGAAACGATAGTTGTCATGCGTTTTCCTTTGCTAAATTCTTTTAGCTAAGGTGGGGCTCGCATGACTATTTTCAAGTCATCAATAAGTTAAAGGTTCCAATACCAGATCTGGCAGGTACGAATATTGATCCGACTTAACTGGTGGCGACTACTTTCAGCGGCCCTTTTACTTTCAAAAGGCCCCAGGATCACTCGATACCAGCGGCCATTACTACCTTCGCTTGGGCGCACAATTGACTCCATTCCGGTCATGGCGATTTGCGCTCGCATTTCTTCCGCTTGCGATTCGCTACGGAAGCTACCACATTGCATGAGATAACGCTTGGTCACCTGCTCGACCTGCTCGACTTCCACTTCGTATCCCGGCAAGGTTTTAATGAATTCCCATTCTTCTTGCGGCAACTCTGGTAGCTCCTCTTCTGGAGTTGTCGCAATAATTTCTGGCTCTGACGGCTTAATTTCTGGCGCGGGCGCATTGTCTTTAATACGCCAAAGCAATAACACAAAGCCGATAATTACAATTATTGCGATACCAATATTCAGCCAAGGCGTGGGCTTGGGTTCTGGTTTGGTTTGCTTGGTGGCGCGGCCGCGCTTGACATAATCTTTATGTGGCATTCAGATAAACTACTTAAATAGAGGTCGTATCTCTTTTAGTACGACCGATGAATTCGGTTTCATTTGCGCACGCAAGCGCTGAACTTAGACTACACGTGATACATTACCATGTTGGTATTTTACATAAAGCGATATTAAAGCAATAGCGTGAAATCGCAGTGCCGGTGCAAAATACGTGTGGCTCTTAACTCAAATCCGTAGGTGCAACATCAATCGCCCAGCGCACTCGGGCTGCACTCTTGAGCGCCTCAATATTATCCAGTTGGGCTGCAATCGCCTTGTGCACGATGGAGCGATGGGCTGATTTTATCACCAGCAACATCCGATAACGCCCAGCGCGCTTGAACATTAGGGCGGGAATCGGGCCGAGGATGGTTAACGCGGCGTTAGGTTGTAATAACAATTGTACATCATGTAAAAACGCTTCGGCCGGTTCCGCCGAGTTCGCCTCAGCGCGAAATACAGTTTGATGAAAAAACGGCGGGGCGTGAGCTGCCTGACGTTCCGCCAGAGCGTAACGGGAAAAGTGATGATACCCATTGTGTAATAGATCGAGCAATAAGGGATGGTCAGGCTGGTGGGTTTGCAGCCACATTTCACCCTGTCTATTTTCCCGACCTGCACGGCCAGCAACCTGCGTTAATAACTGCGCTAATTTTTCAGTGGCGCGCAAATCCGCACTAAATAGTGCAGCATCCACATCAACGACTAATACTAAGGTCACGAGAGGAAAGTGATGGCCTTTTGATAAGATCTGCGTACCAATCAGGATTTGGTGTTGATTAGCATTGATCTCATCAAGCGCGGTAGCCAACTTCTGCTTTCCTCGCATCGAATCACTGTCGATGCGGATACTGCGGTAGTTCGGAAACACCGCATCCAAATATTCTTTAAGTTGCTCAGTGCCAACACCTTGAAATGCCACTTCATTACTACCACACGACGCACAATGCTGCGGCAATTGTTGGATATTATCGCAATGATGGCAGTGCAAGCGCCCTAACGCCTTATGCACCGTAAATGGGGCTTCACAACGTGTGCATTGCGCTACATAACCACACTGATGGCAAAACAGGCTAGGGGCAAATCCGCGCCGATTAATGAATACCATGACTTGTCCACCCGCGGCGAGGTGCTCCCGCATTTTACTGAGCATTGGGTCAGCGATCCCCGCATTCATGGATTGCCCACGAATATCCAGGACTTCTTGCCTAACCATTTGGGCCTGACCAGTGCGCTGTTGTAACTGGAGTAACTGGTATTTCCCCGTGAGCGCATTGTGTAATGATTCAAAGGATGGTGTGGCGCTTCCCAACAGCAAGCCGCAATCAGTTCGTTTCGCCCGTAACACCGCAATATCACGCGCATGATAGCGCATGCCGTCTTGTTGTTTATAAGATTCATCATGCTCTTCATCAACGATGATCATACCCAACCGTTTGAACGGTGTGAAAATCGCTGAACGCGTACCAATGACTAATCCAATACTGCCTGCTCTGGCTTGCAGCCAAACAGCCAGACGTTCGTTATCCGTCATACCTGAATGCAACACTCCGACTGGCAGACCAAAGCGTTTTTCAAAGCGTGCAACGGTCTGTGGCGTAAGTCCAATTTCGGGCACCAGTATGAGCACTTGCTCGCCTGCAGCAAGTTTCGGAGCAATGACTTGCAAATACACCTCTGTCTTGCCGCTGCCAGTGACGCCTTCGAGTAAAAAAGGAGTATACGCATTTTGCTGCGCGCAAATGGTGGCGATAGCCAACGCCTGGTCCGCATTTGGGGTTGGTGCTGCGGCGATCTCAAGATTTTCGTGCCAGTTTAACGTTGGCTCAATGTCACGGCCGATTTTCTCAATCCACCCTTTCTCAAGACAGGCCTTTATCACTGACTGACCGAATTGCTCGCGCACTTCCGCGACGGGCAGTGCGGCTGCGCTTAACAGCGTCAGTAGGGCTTGCTGTTGTTTACCCCGCAGGGTTTGTTGTAATTGCAATTCACCTGCTGCAGTCAGTTGCAACCAGTCAATACACGGCCGCTGGATACTCTGCGCTTTGCGTAGTGCTGCTGGCAATAAAGTCGCAATCACCTCGCCAAGCGCATGATGATAGTAATCGGCTAACCATTGGGCGAGCGAGAGCAGCTCTGCATCAACGACGGCTTCACTATCAAGTACCTGTTTAATTGGCTTGATTTTACTCGCGTCAAACTCAGACTCAGCGACCTGTGCGATAACCACGCCAACCAATTCTCGTCGACCAAAAGGTACCAGCACACGGCAGCCTGGATTAGCGTTGTCAGCCTGATAATCAAACAAGCGACGCATCGGCACTGGCAGTGCAACTCTAACAATTGACAATGGTTCCTCTCTCGGCCTACTAAAATTGGACAATATTTCACCGCCACAGGCGTAAAAACACTTGATCGGTCAAGGCGTGTACATTAATATGCGCCGCTCTTTACGGCAACCACAGGTTTTCACCCTAAATTGCCAGATTTTTGTAACGTATGGTGTTCAACTACGGGTTGAATAGCGATGCGGCCTTACGATGAGGTAACCCTAATGAAACAAGATATTCATCCGAATTACAGCGAAATCACAGCAACCTGTTCATGCGGCAACGTAGTAAAAGTGCGCTCTACTCTAGGTAAAGACATTAACCTAGATGTTTGTTCAGCATGTCACCCTTTCTACACAGGTAAGCAACGTAACGTTGATACCGGTGGTCGTGTTGATCGCTTCAAGAAGCGTTTCGGTGCATTGGGCAAGAAATAAGCTCTTTGACTTCGCGAAGAAAGCGCCGTATCGGCGCTTTTTTTGTGCCTCTGCTATTATCCTTTTAGGTTTATGGCTTGCGCAACAAACATTCATGAAATTAATGTGTGTTATTTTTGCGCTGCCTTTAATTGGTATTACCTTTAGTTTTCGCTATGCTGAGCGCGTGCACATCCGATATGCCGTGAATATCGAGTGTGATAGATTACCGAAATAAAAACAGCGTATAAACGCAAACCCTACAGCACACATTATCAAGGAATTCGACGCATGTCTGACTTTCGCCAACAAGCATTAGACTATCACGCCAAGCCAACGCCAGGAAAAATCAAAGTAGAGCTGAGTAAGCCAGCGAATAGCGTCAAAGATCTCGCCCTCGCTTATAGCCCTGGCGTAGCCGAGCCCGTGCGAGAAATCGCAGACGACCCCAATGCGGCCTACCAATACACCGCCAAAGGTAACATGGTCGCGGTTATTTCTAACGGCACTGCAATATTGGGCTTGGGTAATTTAGGCCCATTAGCGTCTAAACCTGTAATGGAAGGTAAGGCCCTGCTGTTTAAACATTTTGCTGGTATTGACTCAATTGATATCGAAGTTAAACACCGCACGACAGAAGAATTTATCAACACCGTTGCCAACATTGCGGATACGTTTGGCGGCATTAATCTTGAAGACATCAAGGCACCTGAGTGTTTTGAGATTGAACAGGCTCTGATCCAACGCTGTAAAATCCCAGTGTTCCACGACGATCAGCATGGCACTGCAATTGTAACTGCTGCAGGCATGTTAAATGCGCTAGAGATCCAAGGCAAAGAGTTACACGATGCGATTATTGTTTGTCTTGGTGCTGGAGCCGCTGCGGTTGCTTGTATGGAGTTATTGATTAAGTGTGGCGCGCAACGTGAGAAAATCTACATGTTGGATCGTAAAGGCGTTATTCACACCCGTCGTGATGATCTAACGCCACATAAAATGCTGTTTGCCAATAATACTGATAAACGTACGCTTGACGATGTAATGGCTGGTGCTGACATTTTTGTAGGTGTATCAGGGCCCGACTTATTGCCGCCGGAAACCCTCAAACTAATGGCACCTAATCCAATCGTCTTCGCTTGTTCAAATCCGGACCCGGAGATTCGACCAGAATTAGCCCATGAAGTACGCGATGATTTAATTATGGCAACGGGGCGCTCTGATTACCCTAATCAGGTTAATAACGTGCTGTGTTTCCCGTTTATCTTCCGTGGTGCTTTAGATGTGCGCGCGTCTGCCATTAATGATGAAATGAAAGTCGCCGCAGTAGAGGCGATTCGACAAGTATCTAAACTGCCGGTACCTCAAGAGGTTTTAGACGCCAGTGATTCAGAGTCATTGACCTTTGGGAAAGATTATATCATTCCAAAACCAATGGATCCGCGTTTATGTCAGACTATCGCTAAAGCTGTTGCACAAGCGGCTGTAGATTCTGGTGTCGCACGCATTGATATGCCTGCTGGCTATATGGAGTAAGCGCAGACACGTTGTCCTGAGGCAGCCAGAACAATAAAGACTCTGGCGTCTTAGAGATAGTTTTTCCTGATGGGATTTGTCAGTCGTTAAAATGTTATCTACAGTTAACTTGTCCGCAAGCAAAAAAGATGAGGTTGCATGGCATTCAGTAGTCATGGTGAGCTCAAATTATGGGTTAAAGACAACATAGTCTATATGGAGTGTTCTGGTGGCTGGAATGTAGAGAAGGCCAAAGAATTTATTCATGAACTCAATCACACCATTACGCCATTGGTAACTCCTCCCTTTTGTGCGGTTGGCATTTTGCATGATGACTGGATGCCAACCTCTGAAGCAATTCCCTATTTAAATGCAGCAACCTGTAACGCCATCAAAGCCGGGTTGATTAAGGAAGCCTACGTATCCAGCTCGCCTATTTCAGCCCGTGTAACGAAGAGCCTCGTTTTACCACCCGATTGTGAGCACTACCAAAGTAAAGAGTTTACTCAACTAGCCGACGCTGTTGCCTGGCTGCAACATGGTGAAGAGCAGAGCGAAAGCGATTTAAAACGCCTCAGTCCATAGCGAATGGACAGTTGTTTATCGCAGTGCTCAGTACCCGATAATTTAATGACGATGCGTTAGCCCAATTCTACCGAGTCATAACGAATTAAAATTAAAATATAATCGAAAGCGCCTTTAACCCAAGCTCGATAGGGCAAAACATAGCAGTGCTCTTCCATAGACCTCCTATCTCTGTTTGTTGAATTGTTAAAGCGATCCGTCAATGTGAACTAGTTAATTCATGCCTTGAAAACACAAAGTAAGGCAAGAGCATGTGGCAATATAGTTGATTCATAAATACGATTAAATAAATCAATTTTAGTTAATTTAACCAATTGTTTTAGGTATGCATACTGCAGCTTCATTCACTAGGAGTTGATTATGCAAAACTTTATCCGACACATTCAATCCGTGCTACGTTTCGCGCCTAGCCAACCGGTTATTCAACGCTGTAACTATGCCAACAACTACTATGGTGATCAGGTTTGTAGAAACGCCATCCAACAGTCTAATGATAGTCACTAAGCAAATTGAGGCTTAATTTTCATTATTAAGGTACGTCGTAGTCAGCTGTTCTGTTGCACAGCGCTATTTTAGTGGCATTAGTTCAACTTGCCACTTTCTAAGGCGTTGAGCAGTTAGCTTATACCGGCGCTTATCATAAGAGTCTGGTTGCACGAGTAAACCAGACCCTCTACATTCGGCAGAATTTTCTATACTTGAGAATAGATTCACGAATTTTCTATTGCCGGCAATGAAATATCGAATCTAGCACCGCCTAACTGGCGACTCTGGGAAACTCGAATACTTCCCGCATGCCATTCGATGATGCGCTGCACAAATGCCAAGCCCAGACCAAAGCCATCTCGCTTAGTATTACTTTGCCCTCGCGTGAATGGCTTGAAGATATCAGTAGATTCATTTTCATCGATACCTTCACCATTATCCTCAATGATGATGTGGATCTGCGCGAGCTCTCGTTTAACATTGATCTGCACAGTACCTTTACCATATTTCATTGCATTTTCGATAACATTGCCAAGTGCACGTTGCAGGTAGTCACTGCTTCCCATTACATATACCCGTAGCGGATCTATGTTGTAGCGAACGCCTTTTTTGGGCTCAAGTCCACCACAGATGTTGGTAATCAAAGTTGCTATATTGACTGGATACTTCGGCAGAGAATGCAATGCCTGGTCCATCCTAGCGTAATCCATGAGAGCCTCTACAAGAGACACCATTTCATCTACGTGATGCTGTAAGCGTTGTTCATATGCTTGCCGCTTTTCGAAAGATTGCTCCTCCGCCATAATCTCAAGCCCGAGCCGAATTTTAGCAAGTGGTGTGCGCAAATCATGCGACACAGCTGAACTCAGCAACTTTACATCGGCCAACAATTCTTCAATTTGCCGCGCCATTGCATTAAAGGTTTGTTCCAATGAATAGATATAGGAACTTTTGTGTGGTCTTACGCGGGTTGCCAAGTCTCCTTTTCCAAACCGTTTAGCTGCCAATTCCAACTGACTAATTCGCCTTAACAACGGAATTAGCCAAAGCATCAAAATCATACCGAGTAGGACGTAAAAAACCGTAGTAAATCCAACCCTAACCCATTGAATCTGGGAGCGGTTTGCCAGGTTGGGCAGATCCATGACAAGCAAGCTAGAATGGGAGGGAAGGTAAACCATTGCATTGCGTCCACTGGCGGTTTCCAACTCCAACACCTCCCCCTCCTCTAGTTTGCTCGTTAGCTCTACAGGTAGTGCTATGTCTTGCAGTGACACGAGTCGGACTTTGAACTGGCTTCCACTAGGCCAATGCGCTAACCATTCAGTCGGTGAACGGGCTTTATCTAATGTGCTTGCCAGCGCTGTAAAAAGCTGCTGCGATTCAGATGGAGTGGCAACAGATGACGGTCCCCAATAGTGCTGATAAATGGTATCAAACATCCAGCCTAATCCAATAAATGCGAGCACAACCGGTCCAACCAGTGAAAGTGATATACGCCGCATTAATTCAGCTTTGCCATCATATAACCCTTACCCCAAACCGTTTTTATAATGGTTGGCTCAACACCATCATCACCAAGTTTCTTGCGCAGACGCGAAATTCGTAAATCAATTGAGCGATCAAATCCGTCGTAATCAAAACCTCGCAAGATCTTCACGAGTGTTTCTCTGCTAATAATCTCTCCTGCATGAGACGCCAAGTGCCATATGACATCAAATTCATGGCTGGTGATTGCTAAATCCGTGTCACCACGAGTGACTCTGCGCGTATTTCTGTCAATCACTAAACCTGCAACAGACAAGCGACTAGGCTCTGTCACTAACACCTCGCTGTTAACTTCATGCCGCCGCAACAGCCCTCGGATCCTGGCAAGCAGTGCTCGCGCTCTTACTGGCTTTATCACATAGTCATCAGCACCGACTTCGAGACCTATCACTTCGTCAATCTCCTCATCACGCGCGGTTAACATCAAGATAGGCCCATTGTAAAATGCTCGTACTTCTCTACACACGTCCAGACCATCCAAATCAGGCAGCATCCCATCAAGTATAACGAGCTCTGGCATATGCTGCCGAACTAGGGTGATCGCCTCTTTGCCAGACACCGTGTGTAGCACTTTTAGGCCTTTTTTAGTTAAAAAGTCAGCTGTCCACTGCGCGAGTTCAACGTCATCTTCAACCAAAAGAATACTGGGTGATAAGGTCGTCATCGTTTCTCCAAGTTCAGAATAAACGCCACGATACGGCATTGCGCTTCTTCTGGTAAACCCAAGCGGTTTTTAATTCAGCTTGCGCCAGCACGGTGCGAGAATTTGCTGGTGTTAGCACAAATAGTAAATCATTGGTTGTTGCAGCTTCGTACGTGGAGTTCCCAGCAGAGCGACCGGTCCAACATTGGACAGGGGATTTCTGGGATTGTACATACAAACAATAATCGCCTAGCTCATTCGATTGCCAGACTAACTCCACTTCTACATAACAGGTTTGCCCCTGCCGCAACGATACACATTGAGATGGCTTAATTTGCAGATCTACCGTGCCAGAGTCCTGTGCCATTACCTCCTCGGTGTAGGCGCAAAATAGGAGGCTGAGTAGCAGTAAAAGTTGTTTTAATAAAGTCATTCTTGGCACTCCATTAAAACACGTAGGTAAGGCTGAATAAGGATGTAACGTTAACGTTGTCACCGCCTCGGAATGGACTGTTTGCAGCACCCGATGGTAAGCGTTCAACATTCACAAAACCGCCAACAACCCAACGTTGATTGAGCGGATACTCAAAACCAACCCGTGCACTCAATGCCATTCCGCTACCCGCTTGGTAAGGGACAAAATAATCACGGATACGTTGCGCCTGCTCGAAGCCTTCTGCGACCAAAGAAATTTGCTCTGAGTCCGCCTCTGTTAGGCCATAAAAATGCGTCCAGACTTCACTCGAGCGATAGCGCACACCGCCGGCTATATACACGTTAACATTACGGATCTGCCAGTCATAACGTGCTGATGCTGTGGCTTCAAGTCCACCAATACCATCGCTAAAACTGTGTGGCATTAGCGTTAACTGAGTCAACATTTGGTCAAAATAGCCACTGAACCTTAAACCTACTCGCTCATCGCTCTCGCGCTTGATATGGTATGCCTGTAACGGTCCGCTTAGACGATATTCCACTTCCTGTGCAGTGTTGGCGAAGTAGACATCCCAAGCCCAATGGCGTGAGTTATAAAAATTATAGCCAATGGCTGGGCCTGCATAT
Organism: Alteromonas sp. DYW1; assembly: GCF_059752595.1. Lineage (NCBI taxonomy): Bacteria > Pseudomonadati > Pseudomonadota > Gammaproteobacteria > Alteromonadales > Alteromonadaceae > Alteromonas > Alteromonas sp. DYW1. Next base: position 3,330,794 of record NZ_CM186038.1, read on the forward strand.
TGACCATCTTCGGTCTCCTGACTGTTGCCGGGTAACTCAATAAAAAAGCCATGGTACTGAGCCCTTAGATCCAAGTTAATGCCCCAAAATTCATCCATATATTGCGTGCTGCTCAAATCAGGGTCGATGTGAATACGTTCCTGTGCGCCAGCCACAATGCTAACAGCCGCATAAAATGAAAAATCTTCGTCATCGGCGAACGCTGCTGGCGACAAACTACTAGCCCCTACGACAAGAAGCACCACAACGGTTGTCACTAATTTAGAAATGGTCATAAAACTATCCAAGTTGTTTTTCGAGGCATTAATCGTAGGGAAGTTGTTGGCTATTTTGCGTACCAAGTTTCCTCATATTGTATCGATTTGTATCAAGCGACAGTACTTTTTTGTTCGCCCGCCCACAAAGACTTATGACTACTCGGGTTACCAAGGGGAAGTCACGTGTACCGTTGATACATTCGCATACAACCACGAGTGATTCGTGACGATATCCTGTACCGGTAAATTATCTAACCGAAGGAATCACAATGAAATTTTTTACTCAACTGAAATCTACCTGCACTGTTGGTCTGCTGGTTGCCTCAATGTTAACCGGCTGCGGTGGATCCTCGTCTCACCCTATCACCAGTCAACCTGAGCCTAAGCCATTACCAGAGCCTGTCGCACAAGATCTCGACTACCAAGCACTGCTAGACGCGGCAATTTCAGATAACGTCCCTGGCATGGTGCTACTGGTTGATACTGCTACTGATAGACATTGGGTAAGTGCTGGTGTAACTGATACAGAGACCCTGGAACCCATGCCGCTAGATGCGAGAATGCCGATTGGCAGTGTCGGCAAAACTCTGGTTGCTGCATTAGTTACCTTACTGGTTGACGAGGGCTGGCTCGACCTTGATAGCCCCATCAAGCATTATTTGGGCGATACCATTACTGAACATCTGGCGTACAGCGACATTATCACGTTACGCCAGCTATTAAATCATACCGCCGGTGTGCGCGACTACTTGAATCATCCATTGTTTCTGTCGACATTTTTAGCTACCCCTGACGATATCTGGTTAGATGAAGATTTACTCCCATTCATTTTGGACCGTGAACCTGATTTCTACCCAGGAAGTCAATTCAAATACAGTAACACCGGATACGTACTGGTTGGCATGGTGATATCAGCGGTACTCGAAAAACATAGCAGTCATGCACTCAACGCACGGATACTGGCGCCTCTTGGAATGGATGCAACTCGCTATCTTGGACTCGAGACGACTCAGGACGATATTGTCAGCGGCTATCGTGACCTCATGGAGTTTGACTTGGCCGTGCAGCCAACGATTGGTAACTTACGCCCACACTTGTACCGTTTAGGCGTTTCTGACGCTCCAGTAGCTAGCACCGTGGATGACCTCGCAAAATGGCAATATGCGCTACAAAATGCCAATTTTCTGCCCGGCAAGTCTTTGTTGTCAGCAATGACTCATGAGCAAAGCCTGATCACATTAAATGGCATAGGCGGCTATTTACCCAACAGTGACATAGCTTATGGGCTAGGTATGTTCAAGGAAACCGCTGGCGATACCACACTATTTCACCATGGTGGCGACCAGTTTGGTTGGTTAACACATAACGTTTTGTGGCCCGAAAAAAACATCACGATTGCATTAATGGTCAACTGCGGAGGCGATATTTGCGAGGAAGCTGCAGCTTCAGTGGTGAACCAAATCATTACCTATTATTTAGCAAAATAATTAGCAGCGGCAGTAGTGGGTTAGTCTCTGGCTAACCCACATTTATTCCTCAGCACTGTCTTCCAAGGCATCAATATCATCAGGATCCATACCCATTGAACGCATGATTTCACGGGCTTCAGAAGGAATGCGATGAGGATTGTCTTTCCGCAAATCATCATCATTCGGTAGCGGCTGGCCGGTGAATGCGTGCAAAAAGGCTTCGCACAGCAATTCCGAGTTGGTCGCGTGGCGTAGATTATTGATCTGGCGCCGCGTGCGCTCATCGGTTAACACTTTCAATACGTTAATGGGTATTGAAACGGTGACCTTTTTTACTTGCTCGCTCTTCTTTCCGTGTTCTGCATACGGATGAATGTATTTGCCATTCCACTCTGCCATTGGCTAGCCTTTTATTCATTATTGTTTTAGCGGGGAAATTCTAACCGCAATTTCGTAAAGGTCAATTAACCATAACTTATTCGCTATAAAGCACATAAGAATGCTTGACTCCCCCTATCATTACCATTAATTTAGACGTCTAAACGTCTATTTGCAAAGTTATTTTCTATTATGGTCTCATACGCACAAGGTATTGATGCACTCAATCAGTCGCTCTCCGAACTGAATGACATTGCCGTTTCATTTGAATTTTTTCCTCCTAAGACCGAGCAAATGGAAAAAACACTTTGGAAATCAATTGAGCGGCTAACACCGCTAAAGCCAGCCTATATGTCGGTTACTTATGGTGCAAACAGTGGCGAACGTGACCGGACCCACGATATTGTCAAACAAATTCAACATCAAACGGGCGTGCCTGCAGTGCCCCATTTGACCTGTATTGATGCCAGTGAAGATGAGTTAAAAAGTATTGCGCAGGATTATTGGAACAATGGTATTCGACGCATTGTTGCGTTACGCGGTGACCTGCCACCGGGTGGCGGGAAGCCGGCTTTATACGCGTCAGATTTAGTCAAGCTTCTGAAAGAAGTGGCAAATTTTGATATTTCGGTTGCCGCCTACCCAGAAAAGCACCCAGAAGCGCCTAACGCACAATTTGACTTATTAAATCTCAAGCGCAAGAACGAGGCGGGTGCAAGCGAAGCCATTACCCAATTCTTTTTTGATACCGAGGTGTTTTTGCGCTTTCGTGACCGCGCTGCCGCAACGGGGATCGATTTAGATATTGTCCCCGGGATTTTGCCCGTCACCAATTATCAAACCCTTTTGCGCTTTGCAGCGATGACCAATGTTCATGTTCCCGCCTGGCTGCATAAACATTTTGATGGCTTAGATGAAGCGGATCAAACTACGCGTAACTTGCTTGGCGCAAACATTGCGATGGATATGGTAAAGGTGCTAGCGAAAGAAGGGGTAAAGCATTTTCATTTCTACACCCTTAACCGCAGTGAATTGAGTTTTGCGATTTGCCATATGCTTGGACTTAGACAAGAATAGCCACTGAACATTTAATTATTTTCGCTTGGCGAAAACTACATTCGGAAGACTATGAATACGTTCGTTGAGCGTTGGCAAGTGATAAAACCCGCACTGGGGCGCTTAGGTGCGACGTTTCTTTACCGTTGTAAAGAAGACAAAATCACCGTGTCTGCGGGCCATTTAGCTTATGTCTCGTTATTGTCGTTAGTGCCTTTCATTATGGTGTTTTTCACCTTAATGTCAGCGTTTCCGGCTTTTGAGACTGCCCGCGGAAAAATCGAAAACTTTATTTTTAATAACTTTGTACCGGCTTCCGGTGATGTGGTGCAAAACTACATTGGAGAATTTGTAGGTAACGCCTCAGAAATGGGTGCGATCGGTATTCTTTCACTGCTTGTTGTTGCACTTTTGCTGATTTCTAATGTTGATAAGACCCTCAATGCTATCTGGCGTACTCCGAGCGAACGGCCACTGATTTATACTTTTGCCATCTATTGGATGGTGATAACCCTGGGGCCACTATTGATTGGCTCAAGCGTCGTTGTAAGCTCCTATTTGGTCGGGCTGGCGAATTTTGCTGAGGAGTATACCCCAGGGCTCGGTACTTTTTTTCTGAAGTTAGTGCCAAGTTTGACGTCGATAGCCGCCTACTTGATCCTCTTTATGTTAGTACCCAACCGGCGCGTGCGGTTTATATACGCATTAAGTGGTGCGGTGTTATCCACCCTGTTATTTGAGCTAACCAAGAAAGGGTTCTCACTGTACGTCACGAGTTTTCCTTCTTACGAATTAATTTACGGGGCGCTCGCGGTTATTCCGATCTTGTTTGTATGGATTTATTTATCTTGGATCGTGGTGCTGTTAGGTGCAGAGTTCACCTGCGCAGTGACAGAAACGTTTGAAAAACGTGTTGAACAAGAACCTCGCGAAGTCAGCACAGAAAGCTGAGTTGAGTGTGTTTTTCTCACTCAACTCAGTAACCGAGCGATAGGCTCTTTATTGCTTAACAACTAGCCGTTGAGCGACTGAATAAACTGGTTCGATTGCTCGATGGCAGCATTCATTTCGCTGATTAAACGGCCAACATCTTTACGGATAGTATTCAACTCGCCTTGCAATGCACCCACTGCATTGGCATTTAGGTTGTGCTTTAAGTACAGAACGTTGTCTTGCAATGAGGCCAAAACCGGATCCATACTATTTTCAACCTTACGCATTGCTTTAATTAAGGTGTTGTAACGACGTTGCGTGTCTTTTAATTGACGCTCACTGTCACGGCGCAAATTAGCATTAGAATAGTTACCCAATTCTTCTTGCCATTCGGCAAACAGTGCCTCGGCCACGTTCTCTACACTATCGATACGAGCGCTAACGGCTTCAGCCGCCGCTTTACTGGAATCATACTCATCGCTGAGTGCTTCATAAACAGCCTGCAGCTCACCACCATCAAAATTAATTAACGTGCTGAACTGTTCGAGGGCAGAGGAAAACTGCTGTTGCGCTTCCTCTTGGCTCTCGCGTGCGTCTTCAACACGGTCAACAAGAATATCGCGCTTTTCTACCCCAAGCTTCTCCCATGCTGCGTAATACGCACTCTGGCAAGCACTTAGAAATAGTAATGACGCGATAATCAGTGCGCGCATTAGCTGGCACCCTTGAAGCGTGCCGCGTCAATAATTGCCCACACGTGGAAAATAAACCCTGGGACAGCCATAAAAAATAAAATTCCGGTCGCGGCCAGTGCATAATTTACCCACACTAACACGAAAAAGACTAACGCCGCCAAAATCCGTCCTTGCACCAATTGGCCAAGTCCAGCAATAAAAAAACTACAAATAGCCGCAATAACATTTCCGCCTGAACCTTGTCCTGACATATTTCTTTCTCCATAACTGTTGAATTTGCAATCAAAGTGTTCTTAACATAGGCGAACACCTGTTCGACTACAAGTGGAATAATACAAAAAGAATGCCAAATCTGTATCCTGATCTTGCGCCATACCAAACCACCATGTTAAACGTCGGTGATGAGCATACCCTGTATGTTGAAATGAGCGGCAACCCTAGCGGCATCCCAGTGCTATTTATCCACGGTGGGCCTGGGGCTGGACTAAATCCTATCTACCGACGTTTTTTCAATCCAGAACATTATCATATCATCGGATTTGACCAGCGTGGGTGCGGTAAGAGTACGCCATTCGCCGCCCTGTATGCCAATACGACAGACCATTTAGTGAGGGATCTTGAGCAAATTCGCCAATATTTAGGCATTTCTTCATGGTTAGTGTTTGGTGGCTCCTGGGGGGCAACCCTCGCTTTGATATATGCCATTCGATTTCCACAGCACATCACCGGGCTCATCTTGCGCGGCACCTTTCTGGCGCGACAGCAGGATGTCGACTGGTTTCTAAGGCCTGATGGCGGCGCAGCAAGTGTTTATCCTGAAGCCTATGCTGAATTTGCTAAACCCACGGATCGCGCCATGACTAGCGAGGATATCTGCAACCGCTATTACGCGATTTTCAATGCTGCTGATGAAGTTACTCAAGCACATGCCTTGCAAGCATGGTATAGCTGGGAAGAACGTATATCGAAACTGGTTTTGGCCTACACGAACGTATTGGCACATCAGCATTTTCACATGGTAAAGAGTTTGGCGTTGTTAGAGTGCCATTACCTCAAACACCAATGCTTTATTCCAGAGAACTATATTCTCGATAATATCGCCACCATCGCGCACATTCCAGGTACTATCATTCACGGTCGCTATGACATGATCTGCAAAGCGGAAGCTGCCTATGCGTTACACCAACGATGGGAGAACAGTCAGTTATTATATGTTCCCGATGCGGGGCATAGTACAAGTGAAGACGGTATTGCGAACGCTTTACGCAAAGCGACCGATGAGTTTTTTAAATATATTAGTAGGACGACATGATTGGACTGATCCAGCGGGTTTCACAAGCGAGTGTCAGTATTGACCATCAATGCGTTGGCAGCATTGATGCTGGCTTACTATTACTACTTGGCGTTGAGCGCTGCGACGATAAAACACACGCCGACAAACTGCTCAAGAAAATCTTAAACTACCGCGTATTTGCTGATGCTGAGGGGCGCATGAACCTTAACCTACAACAAATTAGCGGCGGTCTTTTGATTGTCTCGCAATTTACCCTGGTGGCGGACACTCAAAAAGGCACTCGCCCTGGGTTTTCAAAAGGGGCTTCTCCACAATTAGGAGAAGAATTATTTACCTATTTCGTTAACCAGGCCCGCGTGCTGCACACACCGGTCGAATGCGGCGTGTTCGGTGCAGACATGCAGATTGCTTTGGTGAATGACGGGCCAGTGACGTTTTGGCTCACCAGCTGACTTGCCCACTCCCCGACAATAAGGTCTAATGTTTATCTTCTATTATTGAGCGAGTCTGCTGTGTATAAAATAGCAACACCTGTCAGTGACGAAGAGTTTGAACGCTACTTTGACTTCCGTTGGCAATTGTTACGTAAGCCATGGAATTTCCCGCCAGGGAGTGAAAAAGACGAATACGAGAGTGTCGCCGAACATCGGATGATTGTCGATGGCAAAGGAGAGATTGTCGCGGTTGGCAGGGTTCATCTAAATACCTCAGAGGAAGCACAAGTCAGGCACATTGCCGTGTCACTCAATCATCAGCGCAAAGGGCTTGGGCAAATGATCTTGTCTGCCCTAGAGGCGGTGGCTCGTCAACTTGGTGCGACACGAGCCATTACCAATAGTCGCGAAACATCCATCGCATTCTTTGAATCCTGCGGCTATAACGTTGAAGCTGAAGCGCCCAACGAATTAAACAAACTAAAACGCAGCCAAATGGTGAAGGAACTCACAGAAAACAACGTGTTGATGCTGCATCCCAAATGGTGTGCAGAGTTGCAGGCAACCTGGTCAGATACGATCCCAATTTCTGAGCACATGGGCATAAAAATTTACCAGTACAGTGGCCGCACGCTTGAAACGCGCGCATCGCTGAACAAAAACATCAATGTTCATGGCACCATGTTTGCTGGGAGTATTTTTTCACTCGCGACCTTAACTGGCTGGGGTATGATCCATCTGCAACTCAAGCAACAAGGCCTCGAAGGCGATATTGTACTGGGCGATGGCGATATCCATTACCACAAACCGATTACTATGCAGCCACGAGCGATTTGTAATATTGAGTCTGTGAACGCCAAATTTGAAAACTTAGCCAATGGCAAGAAGTGTCCGGTCAAACTGAGTGTTGATATCCTCGACGGTGATAATGCCGTAGCTGAATTTAGCGGTGTTTTTTGGGTACTCCCGCTCACTGCAACCCACGGAGAAAAATAATGCCTGCGATCGGAACCCCTTTCAGCAGTAATGCGACGCGTGTAATGTTACTCGGCGCCGGCGAACTCGGCAAAGAGGTGGTCATTGAGTTACAACGTCTTGGTTGTGAGGTTATTGCCTGTGACCGCTATGCGCATGCCCCAGCCATGCAAGTTGCTGACCGCGCGCATGTGTTTTCGATGTTGGATGCTGAGCAATTACGCGCGACAGTAATGCAGGAACAGCCCCACTACATTGTGCCTGAAATTGAGGCCATTGCGACCGCCGAGCTGCTACGCTTGGAACAAGAGGGATTTACTGTTGTTCCATCTGCCAATGCGGTTCACACCACTATGAACCGTGAAGGGATCCGCCGCTTGGCTGCTGAGCAACTCGGTTTACCAACCTCAACCTATCAATTTGCTGACAACTATGCGGATTTCAAGCGAGCCATCGAGGTCATTGGCTACCCCTGTTTTGTTAAACCAATTATGAGTTCTTCTGGCAAAGGCCAATCTCATCTCGCTGGCCCGGATGATATTGAGGCTGCTTGGCAATATGCCCAAGAAGGAGGTAGAGCGGGCAAAGGGCGGGTCATAGTCGAGGGGCAAGTGAATTTTGACTACGAAATTACCTTGTTAACCATTCAGCATCGTGATGGTGTTAGTTTTTGTCAGCCAATTGGTCACCGGCAGGAGCAGGGGGATTATCGGGAATCATGGCAACCTCAAGCAATGTCGACGACTGCGCTCGCCAATGCGCAAGCCATCGCTGCGCAAGTTACCGCCGCGCTGGGTGGGAAAGGGCTGTTTGGAGTGGAACTGTTCATCAAAGGCGATGAGGTGATTTTTAGTGAAGTGTCACCACGTCCTCACGATACTGGGTTAGTCACCTTAATTTCACAGTCATTGTCGGAATTTGCCCTGCATGCGCGCGCATTTCTCGGCTTACCTATTCCAAATATTCGACAATTAGGTAATGCCGCATCGGCCGTTATCTTGGTGTCAGGCGATTCAACCGATATTCAATTTGGCGCATTGGACCAAGCACTGAGCTGCAGTGACACTGATATGCGTTTATTTGGCAAACCTGCGGTGCAAGGAACCCGCCGCATGGGTGTAACGTTAGCACTGAGTGACACCGTCGAAAGCGCAGTGGCAAATGCCCAACAAGCGGCTGCTAAGGTTAAGGTTAAGTTAGCATGAGGGGATTTCTTCTAGGCCTTTTATTGTCTTGCCTATGCAATAACGCGATGGCACACACCTACTACATACTAAGGCATTTTGAAAAAGCACCAATAACCGACAATCCCCCACTGTCTGCGCGCGGAATGCAGCAAGCACAAGCGCTAGCCACTCTGCTGTCTGGCAATGCCCTACAATGTATTTATACAACAAATTATCAACGTACACGGCAATCCGTTGAGACTTTGGCAAGCGCGCTTGAGACTGAAGTCCGATTATATGATCCACGGCAACCCGAACAGTTGATCAATAGCTTAGATGCGCTACAACAAGATTGCGTGATAGTTGGCCACAGCAATACCGTTCCCGATCTGGTAGAACGTCTCGGCGGCGAAGCCAAATCTTTAACTGAAAAAGATTATGGGGATATCTTTGTCTTGGTAAAAGATAAGCAACAGCTTATTCGCCAACACCATGTTGTAATCAGGCAGTAAACAACCATCGACGAAAGTACGCTGATTTAAAGACGGCAATAAAAAACGCCGGCTATCGCCGGCGTTTGCTTCAAACTATAAAGTCGTCTTCTATGCAGCCATTGCTGAATGCAATTTCTTCATAGCATTCTTTTCAATCTGCCGAACACGCTCAGCGGACACTTGATATTTGTCAGCCAAATCTTGCAATGTGGTTTTATCATCAGACAACCAACGGGTTTCGATGATCTCCTGACTGCGAGCATCAAGTGTTTTAATCGCTGCGTACAAACGCTTAGACGCGCGCTGATCCCAGTTGTTATCAATCACGTCTTGTTCAACGTCGGCAGACTTATCTTCTAAGTATTGAACCGGCGCAAAATTCCCGCTTTCGTCGTCATCGGCAGATAAGTCAAAAGCCGTGTCTTGACTGCTCATGCGAGCTTCCATCTGAAGTACTTCTTTAGTACTGACGCCTAATTCCTCTGCGACCTTTTGCACTTCTTCATGCGTAAACCAACCTAAGCGTTTTTTCGCCTTACGCAGATTGAAAAACAATTTACGTTGCGCTTTGGTTGTCGCCACTTTCACAATGCGCCAGTTTTTTAGCACAAACTCGTGGATTTCAGCTTTGATCCAATGCACCGCAAATGAAACCAAACGCACCCCCACACTAGGGTCGAAGCGCTTTACTGCCTTCATCAGCCCAATATTACCTTCTTGGATCAAGTCGGCCTGCGGTAAGCCATACCCGGCGTATGACTTAGCAATATGGACAACAAATCGTAGGTGCGACATAACCAACTTTCTGGCGGCGCCTAAATCTTCTTCATCACGTAAGCGAATCGCTAACTCACGTTCCTCTTCTGCGGTTAGCATATCTATGCCGCTAACTGCCTGAATGTAGCTCTCGATACTGCCACTGAGAGGAACAGATAATGCCATGGATTGCATTTTTGAACTCATGTGTTACCTCTAATAAATATCCGAAAAGTGTAGCAAAGCCACCGTATTAAAACTACCTACTTATACGACCTTCACCGCGTTTTCGGTCAATTATTTATCGGATTCCCTGTTAACCTAAGCGATATGGTGACGTTTTTGCCTAATACAAGACCGCCAATCGTATAAAAAAGTTTCATTTTTTAACAATCAACGTACAATTTCAGATTAATTGTGGTAATTCAACCATGCCAGAGAATTGTTGTTATGTTTGCACATGTCGCTCGCCAGCCCATTGTTGATGCCGAAAAAAACGTTTTTGCGTACGAGTTGTTGTTTCGTGACGGAGAACAAAACTGTTTCCCTGAAATAAACGCTGATGAGGCCACTTCAAAGATACTAACCGGAAATCACCTGTCATTGGGCATTGAAGAGGTGAGCTGCAATAAAATTGCGTTTATCAACTTTCATCAAGACACGCTGCTCTATCGCTTTCCAACTTCACTGGATGCCAACCTCGTGGTAATCGAGATCGTTGAAACCGTAAAAGTGACCAAAGAACTAGTGAGTGCATGTAAGCACATTCGCGATCTCGGCTATAAGTTAGCACTCGACGATTATGATTTGGATCCTAAGTGGGACCCATTTTTGCCTTTTGTCCACTTCGTTAAGATTGATATTCAGGAAGTGAGTCAAGAGCAATTAGAAACCAAGCTACCTGAACTCAAAGCAGCAAAAGCGAAGCTGGTAGCAGAGAAAGTAGAAACTCTGGACGAATTTGAGCGATTTAAAACACTGGGATTTGACTATTTTCAAGGCTACTTTTTAGCCAAACCAGAAATCGTTAAAAACAAACAAATGGGGGCGTCTAAACTGTCCCTGTTAGAATTGGTGGCCGTCAGTTCGAGTGCGACTTTCGATTATGATAAGGTAAACGAGGTTTTGCAACGTGACGTAGGTTTATCCTTTATGTTGTTGCGCTTTATTAATAACCCCTTGTTTAACAAACGCAATAAGATCACATCATTACGCCATGCGCTGACCTATATGGGCGAAATAGAAGTAAAGAAATTTATCGCCCTGCTCGCATTAGCGAACTTAAGTGAAGGCAAGCCTATTGAATTGATGCACATGTCTCTGGTGCGTGCTAAGTTTTGTGAGCTCATTTCATTATTACTAAAAGAAAAAGAAAATCCGCCGACCGGCTTTTTAACGGGGTTGTTTTCTTTGATAGACACTATCTTGGATCAATCAATGCAAGCGCTTGTGGAAAAACTGCCCCTCGCCGATAACGTTAAATTGGCGCTCATTGGGAATGAAAACTTATTGCGCGCGTGTGTTAATGTAGCCAGAGCGTTTGAAGTGGGCAACTGGCCTGCAGTAGAACGCTTTTCCAAGCAACACGGCGTTGAGCAAGCTTTAATTCATAGTTTCTATAATGAAGCCATGAAGTGGGGGCACGCGATGAAGCAAAGTGCGCTAAGCGAATAAACGCGAGTCTGCTGAAGTAAAGGATTAAACTATGTTTGCATTTGTAGCTCGACATCCCATCCTAGACAAAGAAAAGGATGTCTATGCGTATGAACTCATTTTCCGCGATGGCAAGGAAGGTGCTCTACCGCAATACGAAGAGAAGAAACAGCAGTACATTACCGAGCATTTCTATGCCTTGGGATTAGACGATATTTCAGGCGATAAAACCTCGTTTATTAGTTTAGAGCCAGCAACGTTAATGCAGGGCGTCCCCAAAGAACTGGATCCCGATCGGGTGGTGATTGAATTAAACCGTGATCCAAGTGGTGATATTGGTTTAGCTGACGCCTGCAAGCATGCCAAAAATTTGGGGTATCGGATAGCCCTCGACGACCCGCAACTGCTCAATCGAAAATCGGAGATAATGCCATTGGTCGATATCGTGAAAATCGACCTCGCGGTGAATCGTTTTGAGCACTTAGAAAAGCAGTTACCACGTTTAGTTGATGCTAATTTGGAGTTGGTCGCAGAACACGTAAATACTTACGATGACTTTGCCACTTCTCAATCGCTGGGATTTCAATTCTTTCAAGGCTATTTTTTCGCCCAGCCTGAAGCTCGCTTGCAACGCGATTTACCCGCCAGCAAGTTAACCCTTGTTGATCTGATGGGAGAAAGTAGTAACCCCGATTTTGATTTTGATCGGATCAATCAGATCATCGAGCGTGATGCGGCTTTGTCGTACTTGCTCTTGCGCTTTATTAACAACCCTATGATCAATAAGCGCTATAAGATCAGTTCATTGCGTCATGCTCTGAACTATATGGGCGAAGTCGAAATTAAGAAGTTTATTGCCCTATTATCTTTGGCCAACCTCAGTGACGAAAAGCCCTTAGAACTCACTCATATGTCATTAGTGCGGGCGAAATTTTTTGACCTGTTGTCGCAAAAACGTCACTTAAAATTGGATCCCCCTGTCGGGTTCTTAATTGGGTTATTTTCACTGCTCGATGCGTTACTTGATCAAAGCATGAGTGACATTCTCGTCCAGCTACCACTCGCGGATGAAATAAACCAAGGGATCTTGGGTGAAAGCGAAGAATTTAGTCGCTACTTTAACTTAGTGCGAGCCTTTGAAAGCGGTTTATGGTTAAACGTTATTCGTGCATCCAAACAGTTAGAAATCGACCAAAAAGAGCTGCACAGTTTATATAATCAAGCCATTGTCTGGGGCAATGGCGTAAGACAAACATTGTCTTCATATTTCCCGCAACGCAAAGTCAATTATTGAGGTTCGATCTGGCGCACATGCCGCTGTACGGAAATAAACGATCCTAACAACCCCAACAATACCGAAAGCCCGAGCATGGTCAGTAGCGCGCCTCCATCTAAACCGGAAATGGAGAACTGTTTCTGATAAAGCTCAGCAAAACGGGTGATGCTGGCATCCATCCACCACAATATGGTCAATACCGCAAACCAGGCAATTAGGCCGCCGAGCAAGCCATACCAAAAGCCGGTATACAAAAACGGGCGATGAATAAAAGCGTCAGTGGCACCCACCAGTTTCATTACGATGATTTCATCCCGTTTATTCAGGATATTTAAGCGGATTGTATTACCGATAATCAGGACTACTGCCATAAATAAAAGCAATCCGATGAAGGTAACGAGTTCTCGCGCTACATTGACCAGCGCGTATAAACGTTCTAACCAATCGATATCTAATTTCCCAATGTCCACTTCCCGTTCGTTAAGCAGTTTTTCTAACAACAGCTTCGCAGCTGTGGGGCTGCTATGCTTGCTAGTCGGCGTTACCAGAACAACATCTGGAATTGGGTTTTCGGGCAGGTAAGCGATCGTATCGCCGAGCCCAGAAAGTTGCTCAAACTCCTGCAGCGCTTGTTGCTTGGGAATAAAGACTACACCATCAACTTCTTCCCATAACCCCAACCGCGTGACCAATTGTTGTGATTGTCTTTCATTCACCGAGCTCTTGAGAAACAACGAGATTTCTGAGGCTTGCTGCCAACCCTCACTCATTTTTTCTACATTGCTGACCAAGATATACAAGGTACTGGGTAATGTAATACTCAGACCCAGTACACCGATCGTCATCATAGACGCAACGGGTTGCCGCCAAAGTTCGCCTAAGCTGTATAACGCCTGACGTAAATGATTAACGAAAAACATCAGAATGCGTTGCACAAGATTGATTTTGTTCGAGTGCACAGCGCCACTGGGTCGATCTTTGAAGAGTAAACTCATAGCAACATCTCCGGCGCTGACTCGGTAAGTCCATCGGTGATCATTTGGCCGTTTTTCAGGGTTAATGTGCGATAGCGCATGCGAGCGATCAGGCCGAGGTCATGGGTCGCAATCAACACCGAAACGCCAGCCTGATTGAAATCTTCAAATAACCGAATAATCTCCATCGACAGTTTAGGGTCGAGGTTTCCTGTAGGCTCATCGGCGAGTAACAACGGCGGCTTATTGACGATGGCGCGCGCAATGCCGACGCGCTGCTGCTCTCCCCCGGAGAGCGCCATGGGTAACTGGCGGATCTTATCACTCAAACCGACCATCTCTAACGCCGCTGCTACGCGCTTCTTAATTTGTTTATGTGAATACCCTTCGATAACCAGTGGCAGACCCACATTATCAAAAACCGTCCGATCCAGTAGCAGATTGTGGTCTTGAAATATCATCCCAATATCCCGGCGAATATAGGCAATTTGATTCCGCGTGATGCTGCCTAAGTCATGGCCATTGATGAAAATTTTGCCAACAGTCGGCCGCTCCATGATGCTGATTAATTTGAGCAAAGTACTTTTACCCGCGCCAGAGTGCCCGGTAAGAAAGGCCATTTCACCCGCTTGCAGATGAAAATTCACTTTCTGGAGCGCACGCTGGCCACCCGGATAGGTCTTACTTACTTGCTCAAATTTGATCATACCAACGCCATTGTTAATTACTGCGAGTCGCGATTTTCATTGTCACTGAATAATGCATTGATAAATTCGCGACTGTCAAAGCGCCGCAAGTCATCAATGCCTTCTCCAACGCCAATGTATCGGATCGGAATACCGAGTTGATCGGCGATTGCGAAAATAACCCCACCCTTGGCAGTACCATCAAGTTTAGTGAGTGTTATGCCACTCACGTTGACCGCTTGTCCAAACAGTTTGGCTTGACTGATAGCATTTTGCCCAGTTCCAGCATCGACCGTCAGCATCACCTCATGGGGTGCTGATGGATCAATTTTTTGCATCACGCGCACCACTTTCTTGAGCTCTTCCATAAGATTGTCTTTATTTTGTAACCGGCCAGCCGTATCAGCAATCAATATATCAGCATTCCGTGCTTTAGCGGCTTGCAACGCGTCAAATAACACCGAGGCGCTGTCAGCGCCCGTGTGTTGAGCAATAACAGGGATATTATTGCGTTCTCCCCACACTTCTAATTGCTCAACCGCGGCTGCTCTAAAGGTATCTCCAGCCGCCAACATGACCCGCTTACCTTGTTGCTGGAATTGTTTGGCTAACTTGCCAATGGTTGTTGTTTTTCCAACCCCATTGACGCCCACCATCAGGATCACATAGGGGCCTTGACTATTATTTAACTCCAACGGCAGACTAACCGGCTCAAGCATCTCCTGCATATGCTCGCGTAGCATGGCATACAAGGCCTCACCATCTTTCAATTGTGACAGCTTGGCGTTTTCAGTTAACCGGTCAATAATCTTCGTCGTCGTGTCCATCCCCACATCAGCGACTAACAGCTGAGTTTCAAGTTCTTCATACAGGTCATCATCAATGGACTTGCCTTTGAATAGGGCAACAAACCCGGTACCAATATTTTGCTTAGTGCGCGACAACCCAGCTTTTAGTCGCTCGAAGAACTTGGGTTTCTGTGGTTCCGAGGCCTCTGTTACGAACGCTTTTTCCGCGGTCGGGTTTGATACAGGAGCAGTTACTGAGCTTGGTTCTTCTCCACCTTCAGATGGCACTGGGTCTGCCTGTGGGGCGCTTTCTGCCGGCGTAGCATGATGATGGTATGCTTCTGCCCCTTCTATTTGTTCTGGTGGGGATGGTTGCTGGGCTAAACTGGCAACATCTGAAGAGGCAGCCTCTGCGCCTGCGGAGCTATTTTCAACTTTTTGCTCATCGGACACTGCGGGTTTCGACTTGTCTTTATTAAACCAATCAAAAAATTTTGACATCTAAGCTTGCTTCCATCTCAACGTATCCGAAGATTTCAGATACACTAGCATATGTACATAAATAAGCGGACATCTTAACATTGCCAACACCCATGAAGCGAGATAGAAAACGGCAAAACTCGCAAAGCATCCAGGCATCCACTGGCAGCATCCGGATAATTGCCGGTCAATGGCGCGGCCGCAAGCTTCCCGTTCTGAATGCGCAAGGTCTGCGGCCAACCACTGACCGAACCAAAGAAACCGTGTTTAATTGGCTAATGCATGACGTGCGAGATGCTCGCTGTCTGGACTTGTTTGCCGGTAGTGGAAGTTTGGGGTTTGAGGCTCTGTCGCGGTATGCCAAGCACGTAGATTTTGTGGAAAAAGATAAACGGGTTGCTGAGCAACTCCAACAAAACATCACACGATTGCATTTACCCCAAGAGGCGGCACGCCTCATTGTGAATGACGCATTAAGCTACTTGCAAAGCGCTACCGAAACTTACGATCTGGTTTTCTTGGATCCGCCATTTCATCAAGAGTTTCTAGCCCCGATATTACAACACTTGACCAACAGTGCTGTATTAGCAGAACACGCAACACTCTACATTGAGACTGAAAAGAACCTGAGTGAATTGCCCAGCCAATTTGGCCTGACTTGCCAAAAACAAAAGACCACGGCGCAAGTGGCTTTCGGTTTATGGACACGTTAATCCTCTAAACTAACCCCAATGTTTGTGGCATTATCAGCTAGCGCCAAGGTTTTCAATTCAGCGCCAAGCGGCAGCGATTGAGTTAACACTTTTAGTAAAT
The DNA here is from genome assembly GCF_059752595.1 of Alteromonas sp. DYW1. NCBI lineage: Bacteria > Pseudomonadati > Pseudomonadota > Gammaproteobacteria > Alteromonadales > Alteromonadaceae > Alteromonas > Alteromonas sp. DYW1. Next base: position 3,347,371 of record NZ_CM186038.1, read on the forward strand.
TTTGCTGAAATTCGACTTCACGCTGCATCAAGGGATGCTGTTTGATTGCGGCATTATCTAGCTCGCCTTCGGTTGCCAAAATCACAGCCTCAACACTACCCTGTGACAGTTTACTCACTGCAACCGCCCCTTGCTCATCGTCACCGGTCAGTAAACCTAATGCAGCCACCATTGACATGGCACAGTCAACCGCCGGATAAACCCCAAAATTATCAAAAGCTTGTGGATCTGGACTCGCTTCTTCGACTTTGTCTTTGAGGAGGGTAAAGTTAGTCGTAATTTTGCGTTTCGCGACTAATGCTTCGTAGGCAAGCCACAGTTGCGCTAAGGCTTTATGCATTTGTGCGTCACCATCCCAGTCGCACAAATCGCAAAACAACGAAAAGTTAGCCATTTGGCGCTGTAACATGGCGGCGCAAAAACCAACGGCTTGAACCTTTGACAAGGCTCTTACTTGCGCAAAGGTAGATAATTTCTGTTGTTGGTCACTCATGCACCAATCTCCGTAGCATGCGCAATATAAGCGCTAACACCATCTAATAACATTTGAATCGCGATCATTATGAGGATCATGCCCATTAATCGCTCCATGGCCGACAATCCGCGCTCACCCAGCAGTTTCTGGAAGACACCTGAAAATAGCAAAATAACCGCAGAAACCAGCCATGCAGAAAACAACGCTAACGACCAGTCTAACATTCGTGATGGGTCTTGATTGCTTAACAATATCAGCGCAGCAAGGGTACTTGGACCCGCAATCATTGGCACTGCAAGCGGCACTATAAAGGGCTCTTCTCCAACTGCGAGGCCGGTTACACCACCCGGTTGCGGAAATATCATCTTAAGACCAATCAAAAACAATATGACCCCACCCGCAATCCGCACGGTCTCTTGGCCAACGTTAAGAAAATCCAGAATAGCTTGACCGCTGAACAAAAACACAAACAAGATTGCAAGCGCGACCAGTAATTCACGCACCACAACAATGCGGCGACGCTTTTGCTCAATACCTTTTAAAATCGATGTAAAAATGGGTAGATTGCCTAATGGATCCATAATCAGGAACAACATCACCGCTGCCGATAGCGTATCCATTTTAACTCCGCAAAAACCTGATTTATCGATAAAATTGCACGCCATTATAGCGAAATTTATAGTTACGGTTTACATTAATAACGATCGTGTTGAAATTTTATTAAAGGAATCGACTATGAGTTTAATGTCAGTTAGCGAAGTTGCAGAATTTTTAGGGGTGCAAGAAATCCGCGTAGAGCGCCTTGAAAGAGAAAGCCTGCTGATTGCAAAAGACAAGGACGGTAACGGTAAGCCCTTGTTTGATAAAGACGATGTGGAAAGATACAAAACCTTAGCAGAACGTCTGGGCGGCATTTAACTGTCGCTAAACGCGCCCATTATCATCTTACGCCGTGTGCTCTAGCAGTGCACGTGCAATGGTGCGTATGCCTTGGCCAGTAGCGCCCGCTGGCATGGTGTTTGTGGCTGCTCCACTGTATGCCGCTGCCAAATCTAAATGAGCCCACCCTTTGCCGTCTTCGGCCACAAAACGCGATAAAAACCCTGCCGCATTTGAAGCACCACCCGCACCACCGCCTTTGACCGGACGACTATTGGCGGTATCGGCGAAGTTTGAAGGGCATTTCTCTTGGTGCCAACGCTCTAACGGCAATGGCCAGGTTTTTTCGTTCTCTAACGCCGCCCACTGCAGCATTTTATTACGCAACTCATCATCCAATGAAAACAGTGCATTGTACTCATTACCAACGGCCGCAACTGCGGCTCCGGTTAATGTTGCTGCATCGATGATTAATGAAGCGCCACTTTCAGTCGCTGCCATCAAGCCATCTGCCAGCACTAAGCGACCTTCAGCATCGGTGTTAACAATTTCCACTGTTAAACCGTTTTTGTAGGTTAATATGTCGCCAAGTTTATACGCGTGCCCACTGATCAAGTTCTCAGCGCAGCATAAAAACAACTGAGTGCGTGTCTTCAGCCCCTGCATAATGGCTAGTCCAAGCGCACCGCATACGGTTGCCGCACCACCCATATCACACTTCATATCCAGCATCCCCTCGCTGGATTTAATGCTGTAACCGCCACTGTCAAAGGTGATCCCTTTACCGACCAGTGCCGAGGTAACAGCCGCTTGACTATCGCCAGTGGGATTAAAATCTAGGACCAGCATGGCTGGTGGGCGTTCACTGCCACGCCCAACATTGTATATCCCAGTCCAACCCTGTGCAGCCAATTCTTCACCGGTGATGATGCGGTGGCTGATGTACTCAGGCGCAAGCGATGACAACCACTGTGCTGCCTGCTCTGCGAGATATACGGGACTCATCACTTCAGGCGTTTCATTGACTAATCTACGCGTAAATACGAGTGCCTTTAAGCGCTGTTGCAACGTCGCTTTATCGGCGTTGTCACAGAAAAACAATTCGGTTTTAGCCTTGTGGGAGACAAAACTAATCGCAAATGCCCATTGTTGTTCTATATCCCAATCACCCGCTAACTGAAGTCGAGCGATGGCATTGCTCTCAAGCATGCGCGCAGCTTTTTGGATCCGGCGCAAATTCAAGCCAGCTTCATTAAGATGGATATAAGCCCCGTTTTGCGCAAAACTGATCAACGAATCTTCGCGCCAAGCGCCACTGGGTAAATCTGTTGTTAAGCGTAAAGTAAAATCCGACATTATTAGCCCTTTTTGCTATTCTTGCGCGCTACTGTAACAAACCTACATCAGGATTCCATGGATTTCGAATCGCCACTTATCCCCGGTAAACTGTTGCGGCGCTACAAGCGTTTCTTTGCAGATATTGAACTCGACTCCGGTGAAGTTATTACCGCGCATTGCCCAAATACAGGTGCAATGACCGGTTGCGCCGAGTCAGGCTTTCGCGTGTGGGTACGTCCAGCCAACAACCCCAAGCGCAAACTCCAATATACGTGGGAACTAGTTGAAAATAATCAAGGTCACCGAATTGGTATTAATACTCATCGAGCGAATAAAATCGTGGCTGAAGGGCTGGCTAATCAGAGCATGGTCGATTTTGCTGAATTTGATCATGCGCGACCGGAGTACAAGCCAGCAGACGCAGACTCACGGTTCGATTTCTTATTATGTAATACCATGTCAAAGGCAGAATGCTTGCTGGAAGTAAAATCTGTCACTTTAGCTCACAATGGCGTTGGTTACTTTCCAGACGCAGTCACTAGCCGCGGCGCTAAACACTGTCAGGAATTAGCGCGCCAGCGCGACACCTACTCGCGGTGCGCATTAGTTTTTTGCGTTCAACATACCGGGATTGGTGTGGTTCGGCCAGCTGAACATATTGACCCGAACTACGCCCAAGCGCTACGCAAAGCAGTCACGCAGGGGCTCGAGGTGCATGCTTATCAATGTTACGTTGATGAACAAAAAATCTTTATAAATCAAAAGCTCAGTGTTGAATTGTGAAAAACATGTTGATTTTTATCAGAACAACGCCATATTTGCCGCTTGTTTTTAGCACGATGGCTAGCAAATCACGCCACGTTTTTGTTACCCATCTGAGAGTAGATAAATCAGCATCTTTATTCCGGCGTTGGAAATAGCGACTGTGTTTGCAGTATTGTCAGAACGACGACATACTCATACGTTAAGAAAGTAGATGTAATGGATTTGATTCTGGGAGAAGTGTCATATGCCAACCACTAAAGAAAATAAGCCACTCGGTCTCTTGGCGTTAGCCGGACTTCAGGCATATCAAGAAGGCAAAGACGAAGAGTATATGAATGAGAAACAGATGGAGCACTTCCGTCTGATCCTCAAAGCTTGGCGTGACCAATTGCGCGAAGAAGTTGATCGCACAGTTACACACATGAAAGATGAAGCCGCAAACTTCCCTGATCCTGTGGATCGTGCAGCGCAAGAAGAAGAATTCAGCTTAGAACTGCGGACTCGTGACCGCGAGCGTAAATTGATCAAGAAAATCGAGAAAACGATTAAGCGTATTGACGATGATGATTTTGGTTTTTGCGATTCGTGCGGCATTGAAATCGGCATCCGCCGCTTGGAAGCGCGTCCAACGGCTGATTTATGCATAGATTGCAAAACGATGGCAGAGATCAAGGAAAAACAATTACAAGGCTAATGGCTGCAACCGTTAGTTGGAAAGTTAGAAAAGCTACGCGGGTTAACCCGCGTAGCTTTTTTTCTATCAGCGTATGACATCTGCATCCTACATCGGGCGATTTGCCCCATCCCCCAGTGGGGCTTTACACCTTGGTTCGTTATTCACTGCAGTGTGCAGTTACTTACACGCGCGGCAACATGCGGGTCGTTGGTTGGTTAGAATCGAAGATATTGATACCCCTCGCTGTGTGCCTGGTGCCGATGAAGCAATCTTACAGACCTTAGAAGCGCATGGCTTGATGTGGGATGACGCTGTGACCTATCAGTCCCAGCAGCTTGAATACTATCAACAGTCGCTGGCGGCCTTGGCTGATTCAATCTACGCTTGCCGCTGCTCACGCGCTCAGGTGCGAGAGCGCAATGCACAAGGCTACTATGACGGTTTTTGTCGCAATCGACATTATCCTTCTGCAGATGCAGCACTGCGTTTTTTGCAACAGCAGCCAATTGTTGAGTTCAGTGATGAACTACTGGGTAAGATTACTATCGAGGATCCGCACAGCCTTGACGACTTCATTGTCAAGCGTAAGGATGGTTTGTTTGCGTACAACTTAGTCGTGGTAGTTGATGATATTCGTCAACACATCAGTCACATTGTGCGCGGCGTTGACCTATTGGAAACAACCGCCAGTCAGCTGTCCTTATATCGCGCACTAGCTGCCCCAGCGCCGCACTACTTACACGTGCCCGTACTAAGTGCCAAACCCGGATTTAAACTGAGTAAACAAAATCATGCACCACCGGTTCAGGCAGCCAACGCAGTGAAAAATTTACACCATATTTTGCGCTTACTGGGGGCTAGATTACCCCAACGGGAAGATTTATCGTCCATATCGGCCACATTGGCTTGGGCCATTGAGCACCTTCCTAGCGATAAATGGCCGCAACAACGTGAAATTATTGTCGAAACGCCTTAAGCAGCTTATTATAGCGGGCTTTAATCGAGCATATCGGATGTCAGGAGCTCAGGCGTATCATCAGTAAAGTCATCAGCAGAGTGAAAAATGCACTCTCAAGTCAAGCGAAAACGGTTACCCGTGGGAATGCGAATGAATTGCGCCCGGTCACGATTCCACGCGCAGAACATCCAATCACGCGGTCAGAAATCAGTGACAATGCGTTAAAGGTACTGTATCGCCTGAATAAATCTGGCTTTCAGGCTTATTTGGTTGGCGGCTGTATTCGCGACATCATGCTCGGCAAACACCCTAAAGATTTCGACGTGGTTACCAACGCGACGCCTGAGCAAGTGCAAAGCCTGTTTAAAAACTGTCGCCTCATTGGTCGCCGATTTCGTCTCGCTCATATTGTTTTTGGGCGCGAAATCATTGAAGTCGCAACCTTTCGCGGTCACCATGGCAGTGACGAAGATTCTACCGACCATAGCAAGCAATCGGAACACGGCCAGCTAATGCGTGACAATGTGTTTGGCAGCATTGACGAAGATGCCCAGCGGCGTGATTTCACCATTAATGCGATGTATTACAATATTGCTGATTACAGCGTTACTGATTTTGCCGATGGTGTACGTGCAATCGAACAACGTGAAATTGAATTAATTGGCGATCCGGAAACACGCTATCGTGAAGATCCGGTACGTATGCTGCGAGCCGTGCGCTTCGCGGCTAAACTCGATATGCATATTACGCCACGAACGGGTAAGCCTATTGTCGCCTTGGCTGGTTTGCTCAGCAACATCCCACCGGCGCGCTTATTTGAAGAATATCTAAAATTATTTTTATCCGGCCAAGCCCTACAAACCTTCCGTTTATTGCTTGAGTATCGCTTGTTTTACCCGTTATTCCCTTGTTTAGAGGATGTATTAAATAATTCAGCCAGCCGAGAATATCAACTGATTGAACAGATGCTGATTAATACTGATAACCGGATCAACAATGATTTACGGGTAACTCCAGCCTTTTTGCTCGCCGCTTTTCTGTGGTATCCATTGGAAGAACGTCACCAGCAATTAATGGCCGAGTCAGGTTTGCAACCACATGATGCATTTAACATTGCCATGAATGACGTGCTCAGTGCGCAGACTCGACGTTTGATGATCCCAAAACGATTTACCACTGCAATGCGCGAAATTTGGCAACTGCAATGGCGCTTACCTAAACGCTTTGGGCGCAGGGCACAAACCCTACACAGCCATCCGCGCTTCAGAGCGGCCTATGACTTTATGTTGCTACGTGGGCAAATTGAAGGTGGGCAAGCACTAGAAGTCGCACAGTGGTGGACAGAATACCAAAGCAAGGATCCTGACGGCCGTCGTAAGATGGCGAATAGTGGTGCTAAAGGGCCACGCCGTCGCCCTTCTAAAAACCGTAAACCACGGAAACCCAAAAGCGATGTATGAACAAGTTTTTATTGGGCTCGGAAGTAACATTCCCAGTCCAGTATTTGGTCTACCTTGCCAGCAAGTGCAACAAGCCATAAGCAAAATTGCTGAACTGGAAGCAGTAGAACTGGTACGTGCATCTTCACTTTATTCAAGCTCACCGATGGGACCCAAAGACCAGGCTGATTATGTCAATGCCGTTATACACATTCGTTGCACTTGCTCCGCCGATACCCTACTTGATCAACTACAATCCATAGAGCAACTGTTTGGGCGTGAACGTAAACAAGAGCGTTGGGGGCCCAGAACCATGGATTTGGATATTCTTTTGTTTGACCAACAGCTCATCCAAACCAAGCGATTAACCGTACCTCACTACGGCCTCGCAGGACGTGAGTTTGTTCTGGTACCATTGTTTGAAGTAGCTCCCGATATGGTTATGCCTGACGGTCGACCATTGGCTACTTGGGTTGCCGACTGTTCGCTAAAAGGCTTGCGCCGGATGAGAAATGAACCAGAAGTTAAGGAGATAAGCGCGTGAAAAAGAAAACCATCGCCAGCTTACAAAAGCTGAAACAGCAAGGGGAAAAAATCACCGCGCTCACCGCTTACGATGCAAGTTTTGCCAAACTTTTTGATGACGCCGGCGTCGAGGTGATTTTGATTGGTGATTCGTTAGGCATGGTATTGCATGGCAGCGACGACACGTTAGGCGTTACAGTAGCTGATATCGCCTATCACACCCGTGCGGTCCGCGCTGGGGCCCAAAACGCTTTAGTAATCGCAGATATGCCCTTTATGAGTTACGCAACGCCTGAGGTTGCCTATCAGGCGGCAGGTAAACTCATGGCCAGTGGCGCAAGTATGGTCAAATTAGAAGGTGGCGAGTGGCTAAGCGAGACCATTCGTGGTTTGGTTGAGCGCGGCGTGCCAGTGTGTGGTCATATTGGTCTAACTCCGCAGTCCGTGCATGTCTTCGGTGGTTTTAAGGTGCAAGGCCGCGATGACAAGCAAGCGCTCGCTTTGATCCAGTCTGCGCAAGCGCTTGAAAACGCCGGAGCGCAACTTCTGGTCATTGAGTGCGTGCCGACAGAATTAGGTAAACGTATCGCACAAGCGGTCGAAATTCCGGTTATCGGGATTGGCGCAGGGGTTCACTGTGATGGGCAAATTCTCGTCATGCATGACATGTTAGGGGTCAGCGCTAACTATATGCCTAAGTTTTCCAAGAATTATCTCGCCGACAGTGCCGACATCCCATCAGCTGTCGCGCAATTTATTACTGAAGTTAAGAGTGAGCAGTTCCCAGACGCTGCGCATAGTTTCGAGTAACACTTTAAGTAAAGATTGGGTTCATTATGCAAGTCATTGAAAATATTACGTCATTAAGAGAGTTACGACGCAGCTGGCAATTAAAAGGAGAAGTTATCGCCTTCGTGCCAACAATGGGGAATTTGCATGATGGTCATTTAAAGTTGGTAAAGCGTGCCAAAGCGGAAGCCAGCATCGTGGTGGTCTCTATTTTTGTCAATCCTTTACAGTTTGGTCCAGATGAGGATCTCGATGCCTACCCCCGCACCATGCAAGCAGATTTGGCAGCGTTAGAAGCGCTCGGTGTTGACGTAGTTTTCACACCGAAAGCCAGCGATATCTACTCACGTGGACTCGAACAGCAAACCTTCGTCGAAGTTCCGGGCCTTTCCTACATGATTTGCGGTGCCAGTCGGCCCGGCCACTTCCGCGGCGTTGCCACGATTGTGTGTAAACTCTTTAATATGGTGCAACCGAATAAGGCCTTCTTCGGCGAAAAAGACTTTCAGCAGCTACAAGTCATCCGTGCCATGGTGACCGATTTATCGATGAATTTGGAGATATACGGCGTACCCACTGAGCGCGAAGAGGACGGGCTGGCCATGAGTTCGCGGAATGGCTACTTAACCCCTCAAGAGCGTGAGAAAGCGCCTTTGCTGTATCAAACCATTGCGACCCTGGCGGAACAACTCCAAGCGGGGCGTTTTGATTATTCAAACATGCTTACCACTGCTAAAGAAGCGCTAACCGCAGCTGGATTTAAACCTGATTATATAGAAATCAGAGCCGCAAGTACCTTATTGCACCCAGGGCATGAAGATAAAGAGTTGGTCATTCTCGCAGCCGCTTTCTTGGGTAAAACTCGACTCATCGATAATATTCAAGTGCGTCTTAACTAAGCATCGTTAAGCCAGGTAGTGCAGGAGTTAATTCAGGCTCTGGCACGACCTGACGACTGACACTATCAATGTCCATTCGAAACGCCTGATTAAAGCCTAAGAAGTCAAACGACTGCTCGCGCTGAGATTGATTGAAGCATGCATGCTCAATGGGAGAGGCTGAAAACATCAACATCATGCCGTGAATGACACGACTGATTTTTTCATTGTTTTCGGGTAACAAGAAAGCCGTTTTAGCCGGTAGTAAAGGCATACTTTCGCCACTGACCAAGGCAGAGATATCAGCTGCATCGCCAAGGTCACCATCAATATCGGTACACGCGGTCAAATCGTAAAAGCTGTCCATACCGTAGGCAAAGTCAGGATCGTGTAAAAACGTTTGTAGAAAATCCATCGCTTTAGCAAAACTCACAGCACCACTGACCCAAACAAGCAGAGCATTGTTTTCAGTATTGATCCGGTACAAGATTTTCGCGTCGGGCATAAGTTAATCGATTAAGCTGCTCTGGCCATAAATTAATCGCTAGACGCCTATTAGTCAAGTCAATGAAAAGTGCGATTAGCTGCGCAAATCGGATCCATAGGGCTTGCAAGCTATCGTGGTTGGTTAACCAACTACCTGCTGTTGCGGAGCAAATAATTCGGCCAGTTGCTGCCATTGAGTGCAACCTTTTGCAAGCGTTAGTTGTTCATCCAAAATGGTTTGTAAATCCGTTAACGACGTCAACGGGTTAGCCAATACAACGCGAAAGACTGTGACAGGTTGCGTAGTATATTGTTCGGTGGTTAGGCGTGTGCGGGAAACGAAAGATTTACCTGCCTCGCGTTGACGTTTTTGAATACTCACCGTTAGTTGATCCAACAAATCATGCCGTATCGCTTGTTCATGCGCCGGTAAACTCGCCTGCGCTTGCTGGACAAACTCAGGAACCACTCGATAGGTTAATAGACTTAGGGTCGGTGCTGTCACCAACTCAAAATGCGCCGAGCTATTGATCATCTGCGCAAATGCATGGGCCTTCTCGATGCTTTGATTGATCAATAATTCATAGCCTCTGCGACCCAGAATATGTAATGACGCATAGACCAACATCGCCATACCATTGCGCGACCCTTCTAGCGTAGTAGAACCTAAATCTTTGGACCCTTCACGCAAAATATATTGGGCGTGGTGGCGAACCGCATTACTATGTTCAGGATCCTTAAATAGAACCATGCCAGCCCCCATAGGGACATACATTTGTTTGTGCGCATCGAACGTTATCGAATCTGCACGCTCGATCCCTTTTAACTTATCCCGGTAACGATCAGAGAAGAGTGTTGCACCGCCCCAAGCTGCGTCAACATGGAACCAACAGCCGAGTTCTTTGGCCACATCGGCTAACTCGTCCAACGGATCTACATGGCCGGTTTCTGTAGTACCAGCAACCCCCACAATGGCTAGCAAGCGTTTATTTTGTGCTTGGTATTGTTTTCCCATCGCAAGGGCTTTTTCAGGCGACAAGGTCTGCGATAGACAATCCACGGTGACCATCTCATTGCGACCTAAACCGAGCAAATCCATTGCTTTACCTAAGGAATAGTGACCACGCTTGGAGGTTAATACGCCCACACCATCAATTGCATAGTGGCGATACGCAGCCAGTAAACCATCACGCGAAACACCTTTAAAACTGCCGTCAGGTTTGAGCAAATGATTCCGCGCAACCCACAATGCAGTAATGTTCGCAACCGTACCACCAGAACAAAAGGCACCAAGAGAATGACGCGCACTGTGTAAATGTTGCGCGTAGAATGCATCATCGCGCTGATACACTAAATTATGCATCATACCGAGCACTTGCCGTTCTAGTGGTGTAAACGCCTTTGACGTTTCAATCTTTACCAGATTTTGGTTCAACCCCACCATGAGTTTGGCGAGTGGCAAATGAAAATATGGCAACGCCGACGTCATGTGACCGATAAATGTCGGTGAATAAGTATTGACGGAATGGGCAACTAATTTGTCGAGTAGTGATTCAGCGTGAGTGGAAACAAACTCGGGAATTTCGGGTAATCGCGCGTCGGCAAAGTCTTGCTCGATTTCTTCCAATGACGTCTTTTTAGCAACCACGTGCTGAGACAAAAAATCGGCCAAATTATCAGAGATATGCTGCTCAATTTGCGCAAGCTTGGAATTCACCTGCTCGGGTTTGGTAAACACCCGTAGTAGATGACTCATACTGACTTCAGCTTTGCTCACTGACTTGCCCCCAACTGCCTCGACACAAAATACACCTAAATAACGGTGATCGCGGACTTTACCCTAGTTGGTGCCTTTTACCAAGCGATAAAGCGCGCATAAACACGTACCAAGTGTGAAATGTTCTGTTATAGTTTTAATACTGAGTATGAGGATTATTTGATCGAATGCCAATTAAAGAGGTCACGGATAGCTTTTCCCTTGACCGCATCGTTCCGTTTTTCCAACCGATTATGGATCGGCAAGCAAATAGCGTGTGGCGCTATGAGTGCCTTGCTCGCTTGATTAACGAGCAAGAGCATACCTTCCTGCCCAATGAGTTTTTGTTTATCGTTGAGCGCAATAATTGGTGTGCGCAGTTAACCGAAACCATGCTATTGCAGTGTGCACAATATTTTCGACACGTGAATATCCCCTGGAACATTAATTTAGACACCGCGGATCTGCAAAACACCCAGCTTATTCCCTTTATTCGCAATGCGCTCAACGACTACCCGAATCGACAACGCATCAGTATTGAGATCACAGCACATGCCGCTTTGCATTATGAGACTCAACTCACTGAGTTTGTGGAACAATGCGCGGCGCTGGGTATCGGCGTATTTATCGATAATTTGGGCGAAACGCCGGTGAATGTGCAACGTTTACTGACATTACCCATTAATGGCGTGAAACTCAGTGGTAAATTGATCAACCAATTTAATCAAAATAGCAGTGTGCAGGAATTTGTAGAGCACATTTGTGAATTTGCCCAACGCCAAAACGTCTGTGTGGTAGCGGAGCATATTGAACATGAAGATATGCTGCCTTTGCTGGATCAGTTATCGATTCGCTATGCCCAAGGTTTTTTGTTTAGTCGTCCCAACGCGAGTGTACAAACAACCAATTAACGCAATGCAGTGAGCTGCCAACACGCCTGCTGACTCGCAAGATATTTGCGTTCAAAAGGTGTCAGTGGTTCACCTACTTGAACCTTCTCAAGCTTACTATTGATGCCATAAAGTGCTAGAGCCTGCTGGAATTCCTCTAAAAAAATCAACCAATTGCTACGCACAAAGATATCTCCGCCCAAAGCAACAAAGTCAGGCATGCTGGGTGATGCATGCCAACGCTTCTGCACCTGTGACGGTTTTGGATAAGGATTTGGATAAAGCAGAAAATGCTTCGCTAATGTGAGCCCATGCTGTCTGGCTAAATACCAAAAATCACTCACATCAGCGCGCACAACGCAGTAGTTCTCAGTTGCGCCAGCGTAATGCTGATGCTTTGCCAAGCGCGCGGCAGATTTATCGATCCCAATAACTTTACAATCCGGATAACGTTCAGCAATTTGCGCTGTACTCTCGCCAACGCCACAGCACGCATCAAAGATTATCGGCCCACGCCAGTCTGCCAGCCAAGTTAAACATTCTTTAAAGGCTGCTGCCGTGTGCTCACTCACTGCATGTTGACGCTGCGCATGCCGATAGCGCTCAACATAGTGATCTAGCTTTTCATGCACCGTAAGCTGGGTTGTTGTGACTGAACGTGCTTGAGCATGCATAAATTAACTACGGATCCCTACACCGCGTTGTAACAGGATATACGCAACAGTAAATAACACCGCATTAAAACCGATCAACAAAGCCAGAGAAATCGTCACATCCACATCAGACTTGCCTAGAAAACCATAGCGAAAACCATTCACCATGTACACGATCGGATTCGCCTTACTGACTGTTTGCCAAAACTCCGGCAACAGCGACAATGAATAAAACACGCCGCCAAGATAGGTTAACGGTGTTAATACAAACGTGGGAATGACCGAAATATCATCAAAGGTTTTTGCATATATGGCATTAATTAAACCAGCCGTCGCAAACAACGTAGACGTAAGTAGTAAGGTCGCAATAATGACACCTAGATGCAGCAATTGCAGATCAACAAAAATCGACGCTACAATTGTCACAATAATTCCTATCAACATCGCGCGCGCTACGCCCCCTCCAACAAAACCAAAAATAATGACCCAAGTAGGCACTGGAGCAACGAGTAACTCTTCAACATTGCGCTGAAATTTAGCGCTAAAAAACGATGAGGACACATTGGAGTAACTGTTAGTAATAATTGCCATCATGATTAAACCTGGCACGATGAACTCCATATAGCTGACGCCGTCCATAGCACCAATGCGAGAGCCGATTAAACTGCCAAAAATCACAAAGTAAAGACTCATCGTGATGGCTGGCGGTACCAATGTCTGCACCCAAATCCGCAAAAATCGCGTACATTCTTTAATCCAAATAGTGCGTAAAGCAACGAAATATAAATGATTCACGCGGACTTCTCCTGTTGCTCAGCACGGCCAGATTCGACCAATCGTACAAATAACTCTTCTAAGCGATTCGCTTTGTTGCGCATACTCATAACTTGTACGCCTTGCTCAGTTAACTGCGAAAAAACGGGATTTAATCCTTCTGACTTGTGCACATCAACTTCCAAGGTATGGTCATCCACTAAGCGCGATTCATAATTAGGCAAAGAAGGCGCTTGCTCTACTGGGCTGATATCCAGCACAAAAGTCTCTACGTTTAGCGTCGCCAATAATGCTTTCATGCTGGTGTTTTCGACAATCTGCCCTTTATCAATGATGGCGATATTGCGACACAAACTCTCAGCCTCTTCAAGATAATGTGTGGTCAATATAATCGTAATGCCCTGCTGATTTATTGCCGTTAAAAATCGCCACATAGAACGACGAATTTCAATATCCACCCCTGCAGTGGGTTCGTCGAGGATCAAAATCTTTGGCTCATGCATGAGCGCGCGCGCGATCATCAAGCGCCGTTTCATACCGCCAGATAATTCACGTGCAGGCGCATCCCGTTTTTCCCACAGGTCGAGTTGTTTTAAATAGGTTTCGGCTCGCTCCCGCGCGACCGAACGAGGTACGCCATAGTAGCCCGCTTGATTCAGCATGATCTGCCATAAGGTTTCGAACTGATTGAAGTTAAACTCTTGCGGTACTAAACCAATACATGACTTTGCTTGGGTTAAATCGGTATCAATCGAATGCCCCATCACACTCACATCGCCCGCAGATTTATTCACTAACGAAGCGATGATCCCGATGGTGGTTGATTTACCTGCACCGTTTGGACCTAACAGCGCAAAAAAGTCGCCCTGTGTAACCGCTAGGTCTACGCCTTTCAACGCTTGTACGCCGCCTTTGTAGGTCTTTTTCAGGCCTTTAATATCCAGTGCTAACATAGTGTTCTCAAAAAGTGGTATCTATTACCGCAGCAGTTGCAGCAACAACATCTTTGGTATGTGCTGCCATTATGCCAAATTTCAACCATTTAGCGCAGTAGAAACCAGAATAAATAAGACCTTGTTAGCATATCGAGCGGTCTTTGCGCACTACTCCCTGAATAATGCCACGCAGGCTGCCTTCATTGTCTAAATGAAGGACAGCCATGACTGGCAGGTGCGATTCGATTGCTGCTAACTTACTGTTGAGCGGTTAACATTTTCTCCTGCGGTGCCAACATGATCACCGCTTTACGATCGAAAAAATATGACTCATACGACGAAGAGTGTTGCGCAGGTTGTTCGCCGCCAGCGTGGGTGACGACCTGAGCAGGATCTACGCCAAGATCCACGAGTTGCTGCTTAACCGCGTTAGCGCGTGCTTGGCTAAGCGCATAGTTATCATCCTGATTGCCACGCGGATCCGCATAACCAATGACCTGCATGCCAAGACCGGGCGCGTCTGTCATTAATTCGGCCAGCAAGGTCAACTGTTCGGTATAGACAGGTTCAATATTCGCCAGGCCAGTCCTAAACTGAATTGAAGTGGTTAATTCTGGCAATAATGGTTCAATGGTTGTGACCTTATTAACCGGTTGCAGCATACTCTGCTGCTGCCAGGCAATGAGGTCGTCCTGCAGAGCATGCATTGCTGCTGTTTGTTTGGCTAATTTCATTTGTGAATCAGAAAGTGCGGCTTGTTGTTCGGCATCGTTGCCGATCATCAAGCCAATGATACCACCAACTACTGCGCCAATCGGACCAGCCGCCATCCCACCCATCGCAGCTCCCGTGGCACCTCCAATCAAAACTGAAGCGTTAGATTCTGAGGTATCATTTGAAGTATCGCTTGGCGTTTCAGCGACGGCAGTGTGGGCGCTGCCTAATAGAATACACAGTGCAATTGTTGTACGTTTAAAGCCTGATTTTACTTGTGTCATAGGTTTTCCTTTAATGTTTACGATGAAGTTAATCCACCGTTATAGGAAACCATGCTCACATGCACAGGACATTGCGAAAAAATGGCAAGCTAACGTTACTTTATGACTAAATTATGGCGATAGGGTCGCCCTCTATGGTTACTAACCATTTAACCAAAAATGGACAGCAATACTCGCAGCATAACCGAGCGCAATAACGGGGGCCCAGCGCAGATGCGAGAAAAACGTGTAATAACCGCGCGCCTGTCCCATCAAGGCGACCCCAGCAGCAGAACCTATGGACAACAAACTCCCACCCACACCTGCAGTTAAGGTCACTAACAACCACTGCGACTGTGACATCTCGGGAGACATGGTCAAAACCGCAAACATCACCGGAATGTTGTCAACTACCGCCGACAAAATACCGACCAAAATGTTTGCACCCGTTGGTCCGAAGGTGCCATACATCCCTTCGGATGCAAGCGCCAAATACCCCATAAAGCCGAGCCCCCCGACAGCTAAAATTACGCCATAAAAGAAAAACAGAGTGTCCCATTCGGCGCGCGCAACTTTGGTGAAAATATCAAAGGAGTCAGGTTCATTGTGAGTACCCGGTAAGCTATCAGATTCATGATGTCCATTGCCGTAACTCACGCGTAAATAGAAACTATACAGTTTGAGATAACCAAGACCAAACATCATGCCGTAGACCGGTGGCAAGTGCAGAAAATTGTGAAAACTAACGGCCGTGACAATGGTACACAAAAATAACCCAACAATCGTCAAACCGCCGGGTTTGATGGGTGTAATCGTTGCGCCATTGCCCACCGGGCGTCCATTAGGCAAAGCGAAAGACATGATGATAGCTGGGATTATGAAATTAACTAATGCAGGAATGAATAATTGAAAAAATTCAGTAAATGACAGGATCCCTTTTTGCCATACCATCAGCGTAGTGATATCACCAAACGGGCTAAACGCCCCGCCCGCATTTGCGGCAACGACAATATTCACACAACCGATACTGATAAACCGGGCATTGTTGCTGCCGACCGCCATAATCACCGCACACATCACTAGTGCGGTAGTTAAATTATCGGCAATAGGTGAAATACAAAAGGCTAAAATCCCCGTCAGCCAAAAAATCGCCCTATAACTAAAGCCGCGTACTGTTAGCGTATCGCGCAAAGCATCAAAGACATCCCGCTCTAACATCGCATTGATATAGGTCATTGCGACCACCAAAAAGAAAAACAACTCGGCATATTCCAGAAAATTGTGCCGGATGGCTTCTTCAACCGCCGCTGACTGCCCGGTCCCAAGGTAAGCTACCGCGATGAGGATCCAAATCAAACTCGCGGCAATCAAAACGGGCTTTGACTTGCGCAAATGGATCTGCTCTTCAAAAATTACAAATAAATAGGCAAACGCAAAAATCGCGAGCGCGGCGTAACCAAAACCACTATAAACTAAGTTGAGTGGCTCCAGCGTAGCTGCAGAAGCGCTTGCAACGGCTGAATTGGCAAAGCCCGCCAACCCGCAAATAAGCAAAAATTTTAAGAACATCTGGAAACCTTTACTCCAACAAAAAATGTGGTTCAATCCAAAGGGTTGCGCCAGAGATTAATCACTTAGCGCCTTAACACCATACGACCTTGGTATTGGCAGTACAGCAATGCACGTTAGGCAGGTATTCAGTAGCTAGAACAGGACCGGAGATTAACATTAACAAAAAACGTTTATATTGTTCTGAATCATACACTTGCTATTAAACCAATCAGCTAACAAAGATGCATAGCGCTATACCCTGCGTTTACATTCAATGCGCGAATACTGGATATCAAAACATGGCATACCCTTCGTAATTACCTATTGCGACGCCATTAACCGCGTTCTAAGGGCTCGGGTAAGCGGTCGTATAAGCGCCGAGTGACGATGGTTAACCACATGATAGAGAGGCGTTTCATACAATAGCGCAACATTGGCGCTGTGCTTTTGTTGCCACGCCGTTAAGTCCATTCCCGTGGCATAAACTATATTTGTCGCGCGGCGTAAGTGAAACATATCAAGCAAGACACGATAGTTTTCGATGGTTGTGACTTGTGCCTTTATTTCTTCACCAAACAACGTGTGCAGCATGCCCTTGCCAAAAAGAGTCGCATGCACTTTTACCCGCTCATCTAACAAAATATCAGGGTCACAATCTTCTGAATGACATAATAAGTACAAATAAACGGTGGTTAACGTTATTGGAATGTGGTCAATATTCTCATATTGCTCGAACTGCGGTTTCCTCGCACCAACATCTGCATCCGTGAGACCTTTAGACAAACTGGACAAGCGCCGCTCTACTGGCAATTCCACAAATTCAATTGTAATACCCAGATCTGCGTATGCCTGTTGCACAATGATTTTATATGGCTCAATTTCATAATGTGGAGGATAACTGACGACAAATGGCTCCGCACCTGCGCGAGTACTTACCCAAAGTATTAATAAACTAATCACCACACGTAACATAAGGCATCCTTCCCTTGGTTTTGTCAGTTCTCGTTAACTGCTACTAATAACCCTAGCTGATCGACCCAAAATTGCACACGCGAACGTACGCTTTTAATGAATATTTCAATATCATGCTGAATTATGGCAGAAAAATGGAATTTCACTGCAACCGCTATTGTCACAGAGTTTTTACGGTAGACTGCGCGTTATTAACCAGCAATGAAAACTCCATGAAACGAATAGTATTGGTCGAAGATGACCCAGCTTTACGAGAAAACTACATTGAAGCATTTAGTCGCCAGGGTTATAAGGTCGTCGGCTATGACAATCGTGCTGATGCAGAAGCGGCGATAGCCATCAGGTTACCCGATTTGGCTATAATCGACATTGGCTTAAAGCATGAGCATGATGGTGGCTTCCTACTCTGCCAGACGTTACGTCAGTGGTCCTCAACCTTACCTATCATTTTTTTCACTGCCCGCGATAATGATATCGATACGGTCAGCGGGTTACGTATGGGAGCCGATGATTACATCACCAAAGATATTTCTTTGCCGCACCTTTTGGCCCGCGTGGCAGCGTTATTTAGACGCACCGATTTACTGCATGCGCCCGTCGATCAAACGTCGCTGATCGAACTTGATGATTTGCAAATAGACGCCAACCGCATGTTAGTAAAATGGCGGCAGGTTGCGGTTGATCTGACGGTGACAGAATTCTGGATGTTGTACTCGCTAGTTAAACACCCGGGTCATGTAAAAAGCCGGCAACAATTGATGGACGATTCAAAGATGGTCGTAGACGACACCACCATAACGTCGCACATTAAGCGGATCAGGCAAAAATTTGTGCAACTAGATACCGACTTTGATCGTATCGAAACGCTCTATGGAATGGGTTACCGCTGGCGCACGAGTGACTAGATGATACGCATTCCAATCCGTGCTCAGCTATTGCTAATGTCAGTATTCTTACTGGCCATCCCTTACGTCGGGTATCAATACGTGTGGGAATTAGAGTCTTATTTAAGGACTGGCCAGGAGCAAACCATGATTGGTACGGCACGAGCAATCGCCAGCGCTTTGCATGAACGCGAGGCTTTGTTTGATTCACCGGCGACTAAGCGAGAGAGCGTACGTCCAGGCACAGACCTATACGCAGTGCCGATCCGTCAAGCGATTAAGCTAGATGGTGACTTCGCAGACTGGCGTGATGCGCAACCCATTGTGCGTCATTATGACGCGCGTTATCGGATCGATGATGCGCAAGCCCCACTCGCGCAACCGGTCAGCCTTACCTTTGATCACACTGTGGGTAGTTATCAAGGCTATGTGTATGCCATGTTTGCGGTTAAGGATAATGTTTGGATCCGGCGGCCCCCTAATGCCTTGGGTATCGCTCAGAACGATCACCTTATGATTGCTATGAGTGACAACAACGGCAACATTAAACGCTACGCCATCGCCCCCCGCCAAGCCGGTTGGGTGAATGGTTTTCAACTCGCCCCAGAGGCCAACAGCTATCAAATCCTCGGCAACGAAAATCGTATACAAGGACAATGGGTTGAAACTGCAAGTGGATACAATATAGAAATCCGCTTCCCGCAAGCTATGACTGGAGGAAATTTGGCTTTCGCTTTAGTCGATGTTGACGAATCAGTCACAGCCGCGGTGGTAAGTATTATCGGTACAGCGGATCCCAACAAACAGCAAGAGCTCGGTACGATTGCGACACAGTCTGGGGCCATTGAGCGCTTGCTTACAAGTTTGCAGTACACGCGCTCGCGCGTATGGGTAGTGGACAAACATTTACGCGTACTGGCGCGCTCTGGTGACATTCAAACTGCGACAGGGATCAACGCGGGTAATCGAGCACGCAGTCAATCTTCCTGGTGGTCGCGGTTAGAAGAGCAGTGGTTGCTGCCATTGTACTATTTAGTGTTAACCCAGCCGAGCAACGACTTTATTGACGAATTAGAGAATGCATTCGCTCTGGAGGGACATGAAATTGCGCAGGCACTGCAGGGAGAAGCTAGCGCTCTATGGCGGTTAAGCCCTGACAATAAAGCTGTCATCCTGTCAGCTGCACATCCAATTTATATTGATGAACAAGTGATGGGGGCAGTTGTCGTGGAACAAACAACCCATGGGATCCGCACTTTACGGAACCGTGCGCTAGAAAAGCTGTTCCATGTCATGCTGGCGATAACCTTTGTGGCAATCGCTACAATTTTATTTTTTGCCGCGCGTATCACCACACGTATTCGCAAACTGCGAGACGCAACGGAAACGATTATTGATGACACTGGCCGCATTGTTGGTACTTTGCCTGAGGTCACCCGTTACGATGAGATTGGCGATCTTTCGGCAGCGTTTTCCAGCGTAATTACACGCTTGACCCACTACACCCAATATCTGGAGAACATGGCGTCACGTTTATCACATGAATTGCGCACCCCCGTCGCCATCGTGCGCTCTTCGTTAGATAATTTAATGACCATAGAACAGGATGAATCGCAACGCGCTTACACGCAGCGAGCATTGAGCGGAATTGAACGGTTAAGTCGTATTCTTACCCGGATGAGCGAAGCAACACGGATGGAGAGTGCCCTCGTCAGTGAGAATAAAGTCACATTTGATGCGATTGATGTCATTCGTACCTGTAGCGATAGCTATTCCGCACTCTATAATACTCATCCTTTTGAATTTACTTGCCGCATCGCGACGGTATCCCTGCATGGTATTCCTGATTTGTTCGCGCAATTGCTCGATAAAGTGGTCAATAATGCGGTTGAATTTAGCTCTCCTGACTCCCCTATCCGCATTCATGCTTGGCAAGAGCAGCAGTTTTTCTGCCTCAGTATTACCAATTACGGCAGTCAGTTACCCAGTGGTATGGAGCAAGAACTCTTTCAATCGATGGTGTCAATTCGTCCATCAGAGGTTCAGCACGATGCTGTGCACCTTGGTCTAGGCTTGTATATCGCTAGGACAATTGCGCAGTTTCACGGCGGAGAGCTTAGCATTACTAACCTTGCAGACATGAGTGGTGTATGTGTACTGGGTAAATTTAAAATTGAGCAAACTGACCAAAAACTTAACTAGAAGGCGAGGTTACCGTTGTGATAGGCGTAAAATCTCAGTTGCAGGCAAAATGATTTGAGCCAATAGACATAAAATGTAAGTGCGTACTCACTCTAGCTTAGCCAACTTGTTTCTATGGCCTGTTCGTAAAACCATGTGACCGCTTTGCCTTGGGCTGTTTTTGACTTGGCAATGTAAATCGGGATCGCTGGACGTGGTATATCGGTATATTTGATCAGCAATTTGCGCTCCTCAAGCGCTTGTTTGATTGCGTGCAAAGGCAAAAAGCCAACACCGACGCCTCGGACCTGAGCAGCAATTTTATGTGCCAAGGAACTCACGCTAATGGTTTGCCGAGCGGCAAATAAGCCCGATGAGCGCTGTGCTAACGTGCGTGATGAATCCGATACAATCACCGCCGGGAATTCTTGCACTTCGTTGGCTGCGATCGGCTCTGCAAGGTTGGCTAAAGGATGATGTGGGGCAACCGCGAAAACCCATTCAACGTCACCAATTTGCGCAATATCGTACAAACCACTGGCTACCTCACCACTCACACCGATTGCGATATCAGCACGTTGGGTATACAGCGCATCCCAACCTCCGCCAAGTACTTCTTCAACAATTTGGATATTTACCGGTTTTTGCAATTGGCAAAAGCGTTCAATCAGCCCTAACAGAGGCGTGCATGGTAACAACGAATCTAAAGCGATCGTAACTCTTGGCTCCCAGCCTGACTCGAGTTCTTTGACTTTTTCGGTTAACCGACTCGCGGCCTGCAATAGTTGCAACCCTTCATCCAGAACTAATTGACCTGCTGGCGTTAGCACTGCACGATGCCCACTGCGATCAAATAGCGCAACACCAAGCTCTTGTTCTAGCTTGCTAACAGTATAAGTAAGTGCTGAAGGTACTTTGAATAATGCGTCGGCAGCGGCTGCAAACGAGCCCTTCTCTTGTATAGTCTTCAGCACCATAAGTGCGTCGAGGTTGATAGGATTAGGCATGCGAGCACCGAACAGGTTCGTTAATTGGAGTATGGCGAATTCAAGGGCTGGTGGCAATTGCCACCGGCCCAATTCAACTAGGGTAAATCAAAGAGTAATGCTGTAGTTGCATTATCTGAGTGGCGTGTTAATCCAAGCTCCGATTGATTACTTATATGAACTGCATCACCCGAGGTTAGCAAGTACCCACCAACATAAAGCTCTCCGGTCATAACATGAAGATAGTAATTCCGCTGCTGGGCTAGCGTCATCGTTAAATTATCTGTCTCGGTCAAATTAATATGACTTAAACTTGCGTCCTGTTTTATTCGCAGAGTTCCATTATTGCCGTCAGGTGTAACTACCAAGGTTTGCGCTGAGGTTAAATCAAACCGCTTTTGTTGGTAGCCAGGTTGCCCACCACGCTCATTGGGTTGGATCCAAATCTGCAAAAACGACAACGGAGCAGTCGTTGATGCGTTAAATTCACTGTGCGTGATCCCATTGCCAGCTGACATTAATTGAAACTCGCCTGCGGGCAGTAACTGCTCATTACCTTCGCTGTCTTTGTGCACCATTGCCCCTTCAGTGACTAAACTGATAATTTCCATATGGCTATGCCCGTGGGTGCCAAATCCTGCACCTGGCGCAACCCTATCATCATTGATAACGCGTAATGCTGAAACGCCCATATGTTGAGGATCGTAATATTGCCCAAATGAAAATGTATGCCGGCTATCAAGCCAACCGAAGTTGGCTCGACCACGGGCGTCAGATCGTCTGACGGTAAACATATTCCCCCTCCTTATGCATTGCTGCTTAGACGTTGCGCTACTACAGTGTCGAGTGCGAATCGACCAGCGCCGGAAACCATCAAGGCCACTGATATAGCGAATAAACTCAAACCGAATTCATAGCCATTGTTGGCCATAAATAATCCGTTCTCTAAATGCACTGACACAATCGCAACCAGCATAGTTACTGCCAAAACTAATGCGGTAGGCCTTGTCAGCAAGCCAAGGATCAAGAACAAACCGCCGAAGAACTCAGCGCTACCGGCCATCAAAGCCATAAGGTACCCAGGCTCTAAACCGATAGAAGCCATCCACTGCCCTGTACCCTCGAGCCCATAGCCGCCAAACCAGCCAAATAGTTTTTGCGCCCCGTGGGCCGCGAAGATAACCCCGGCTGATAGGCGTAATGCGACTGGGGCCAATGAAGGTTGTGAGGTAAATAAAGTTGTTAATTGAGTCATGTCTATCTCCAGAAGTTCAAACAATTTAATTAAATAAAATCCAGTGAAGTTATTATTGGCTTTGACTAAGGAATTAGATAGCGGAACATTTGCAACAACACATTCAAATATTTTGAATGATGGAGATCGCAGCTTTCTCTCTCAACACCTGCACACAAGTCCTTAGTCCGATGCAAACTGTTCGTGAGTAAACTATTGAGCAACGACATAATGTATTAACAATAAAAGTGATATTACTGGCGGTTGATCTTTGCTGAACTACTATCATTATCTATAACTCAAGAAAGTAAATAATTAAGCAGCGAGGGCTTATGCAAACAATTGGTTACGCAGCACACTCTTCAGATGCACATATGGTGCCCTATCATTTTGAGCGACGCGCATTACGTGACAATGATGTCGCAATTGAAATTCTTTACAGTGGGATTTGCCACTCCGATTTGCATACCGTGAATGGCGATTGGGGCGATCAACACTATCCGCTAGTTCCTGGCCATGAAATTGTTGGTCGAGTCATTGATGTTGGTCCAGCGGTTAATAATTACAACGTCGGTGACTCGGTGGCTGTTGGTTGCATGGTAGATAGTTGTCAAGAATGCGACCAATGCCATAATCACGAAGAACAGTATTGCCGCAATGGAATGACACCCACTTACGGTGCACCCGATCGCATTTCCGGTGAAATCACGCAAGGCGGTTACTCTAAGCATATCGTCGTTCGCGAGGAGTTTGTTCTGAGCGTGCCTGACGCTCTGGATATGAGCAGAGCCGCGCCCATCCTGTGTGCAGGTATTACTACCTACTCGCCCTTGCGCACTTGGGGCGTAAAGTCAGGCTCACGAGTGGGTGTGATTGGACTCGGTGGGCTCGGGCACATGGCGGTTAAATTAGCCGCGGCAATGGGTGCCGAAGTTACCGTTATCAGTCGTTCGGACGCCAAGTCAGCTGAAGCCAAGCAGAGCGGCGCTAAGGGAGTACTGGTGTCTACCGATAAGGCAGCCATGAAAGCAGCTACGGCATCATTTGACCTGATCCTCGACACCGTGCCAGTGAAACACAATGTTGACGACTATACACCGTTGTTAGACGTTGATGGTACGCTGGTTATTGTTGGTCAAGTCGGACCAATGGAAGAGTCTATGACGATACCTTTAATTATGGGGCGTAGACGCGTTGCAGGCTCACTGATTGGTGGTATTAAAGAAACTCAAGAAGTCTTGGATTTTTGTGCCGAACATAATATTCATCCAGAATGTAAAACCATTCGGGCTGACGAAATCAACGCTGCATTTGCCCATCTTAGCAAAGGAGATGTCGCTCACCGTTTCGTTATCGACATGGCCTCATTAGCCGTTGAGAGCTAAATAACCATTGGTTGAGGCAGGCACTACGCCTGCTTTGGCCGCTGGAGTTGCTTACCAATTGGTCAGTATTATTGTGCTCGAAACGTTAACTTTCGGGGTCAGCGACTGATTGCGCGTCAGCCAGACGCTTCTCTTGGCGTTTGGATACAATCCGTGCAAGCCGCTTCATACTGACGGTATTGTCCTTTTCATCAATAATGTCCACGCCTAGGAGTTTCTCCAGCAAATCTTCTAAGGTCAAAATACCCACAAGACCACCGTATTCGTCTACAACCAAAAGCATATGCACATGATTATCAATAAAATGATTAAACGTGGTTGATAGCGGCATTGTATCGAGCAAAGTTACCAAGGGTTTCACATACTCATACAAAGATTTTGTGCCATTACCCCGCGCTTGTGCAACAAGCAAATCAGAGCGCATGACATAGCCCGTGATTTTCTCACTATCGTTGTCTTCATACACAGGGATCCGCGAAAACTCAATATTGCTATGCTTGTGAAAAAAGGCTTCAACGCTGGTATTCTCATCCACTGAAAAGATGCGTGTGCGGTGGGTGATCGCGTCTCTCACCCTGAGACTGTGTAAATTCAGCACATTTTGTACGAAGGCCACTTCTTGTGTCGCTAGCTGCCCTTCCTCGGCAGACAATTTGGCCATCATTTGTAGTTCCATGCGGTTCAGACCGCGTAATGGGCTATCTTCTTTAAATCCTTTGGTTAGCCACTCTGACATTTTTACGAAGGGATAAAGCACCATGATTAAATACTTTAAGAAATAAGCCGTCGCTGGTGCCAGTTGCCGCCAAAAAGTTGCCCCCAATGTCTTCGGGATAATTTCGGAAAATACCAATATGAGCAAGGTTAAAACTGCAGAAATGACGCCAAGATAGGCATCACCGAACACTGCGGCAGCTTGCGCACCGGCGCCGGCAGCTCCCATGGTGTGCGCAATAGTATTCAGGGTAAGTATTGCTGCCAACGGTTGATTGATATTACTGGATAAGCCCTCTAACAACTTGCCGGAAGGCTTACCACGATGTTTCAGTGACGAAATATACGCCGGTGAAATACTCAAAATTACGGCTTCAGCAATGGAACATAAAAAAGAAAAACCCAATGCAATCAGAACATAAACGGTAAGCAGAAACATAGAAATGACCAGAGATACTCGGACCGTCATTATGCAATACTCAACAGCATCTTCAAGCTAAATCAGGGCATAATACCCATAGCGCAACATAGGCTAGGCAATCAGTGGGAAATTCGCTAAAGTCTGCATACAAGGACACCTCAAAATTATGGATATGCGGCACTACATTCCCATCGTTATCAGTTTATTCTTTTGCTTAGTCGGTTTCACTCATGCCGAGGAGCCGCTCGTTACTGCATATGGCTCGTTACCCGAAGTAAAGGCAATGAAGATATCCCCCTCCGGCGCCAAACTGGCTTTTTTACAACGCACCAAAGATAACTATGCTTTGGTAGTCCAGTCGCTTACAGATAATGCGCAAAAACCCATTGTTTTTGCCGTCAATGAAGGACACATTCGAGAACTGAGATGGGTGGCAGACGACCGGGTTATGGTCATGATTAGCGTGCCGTATCATCACGCTCCGGCACAAATGTGGTATACCTTTTTCCGTACTGCATTAGTTAACACGACTAATGGTGAAGCGATATTCCCTTTCAGTAGCGAACGCTATCGGTACAATACCAGTAGCATGCGACTCGAGCACACTCTACCAAGCGACGCAAATCACATCTTTGTGTCGAATACTTACCGTGCCAATTTAGATGCCCCGCGTAGCGAGGGATTATTTAAACTTAACGTATTAAGCGGCGACACTGAACTTATCGAGTCGGTATTCATGCCGAATGATAATGCAGCATCTTGGATTTTCAGCGATCAAGGTGATTATCTAGGTTATCAACAGTACAGCGACATATCACAACGTTGGCAAACATTCTGGAAAGATGCGGATGGCTCAGGCTATACAGAGGTCGCGTATTCTCCGGAAAAAGAATTCGGCGTACCCCAAGTACTCGCTGTTAAAGGCGAAACAGCATACGTCAGATGGACAACATCAAACGGTGTTTGGGGTCTTTATGGTACTCCCACAGATGATCTTCAGGCTCAGCGCAACGTGCTGCTTCGATTCAGTGAACATGACCTCGATAATGACTTCTATCAAGATTTGCACACCGGTGCCCTCCTCGGTGCGACAGTAATCCGCGACGTCTACGAACAACACTTTGTGTTTGATGAGGAACTTGCCGGCATTTACCGTTCTTTGCAAGCAACGTTTGAGCATGCACAGGTAGAAATCCTTAGTTATTCTCGCGATCGTCAATTGTTTACCGTAGTGGTCAGTGGCAGTGGTCTAGCTCCAAATTACTATTTGTTCGATAGAGGTGCGGGAGAAATTGCCTTACTGGGTGAAGAATACCCCCTTTTGACTGAACGTCAGCACCAACAAAGCGAAGTTTTCACCTTCACGGCATCTGACGGATTGGTGACCCCGGGCTATCTAACGCTGCCTAAACATTCTGACACCAAGCCCGAGCTGATCGTCTTGCCACATGGTGGTCCGCATTCCCGTGATGATGCGGACTTTGATTGGATCCGTGACTTTTTCGTGGCGAATGGGTATGCCGTCTATCAGCCGAATTTTCGAGGCTCCTCTGGCTATGGCTATAAATTTCTCGATGCTGGCTATGGCCAATGGGGAAGACGGATGCAACAAGATGTGTATGAGGGCACGCAAGCGGTATTAGCCAGTGATCGAGTCGCTCAGCGCAAGCCTTGTATTGTTGGTCATAGTTATGGCGGCTACGTTGCCATGTTAGCAGCAACTGAAGCCCAACAGCAGTTTCGCTGTGCAGTCTCTTCGGCCGGTGTGTCTAACATGAAGCAACTGTTAGATGAAGAGACTATTCTCTTCGCTGGCAATGATGGATGGGAGCGTAATACACATGCACAGCAATATTATGCCGGCGAAATTACGACGACCAATTTGGCCGCTATTTCACCCCATGAACGAGCAGACCAAAAAACGTTGCCATTACTTATGTTTCACGGCAAGCGTGATACGGTGGTACGTTATAAACATTCTGAACGGATGTACGCAAAATTATTGGATAGCGGGAATACACAAGCAGTCTTGTTGCCGGCGAATGGCTCTGATCACTGGTTCACTCAGGCGCAAACACGCAAAGTCTTTCTGAGTGATTCTTTGTACTTCATACAAACGCGATAATGATTAATTGGCCACACCGATAATGGTGTTAAAGGTAGCGGCTCTGGCGACAAGATTAAACCAACAATCGGGCCGCTAATCGACGTCAGTTATTACAGCCAGAATCGATAACTCAACACCAATTTCATCTTGTATTGAGTTATCAATTCTAAAATTACAACTGTTGCTTAATCAAAAACCACTGTCGTTGTTTGCTGAGCACTTACGCTCGCAGATTGTTGCGTAATGATAGAAAATCCGTCATTCACATTTTCATCGGTTTCCGGCTCATCGTTAGCTGCGAGACAGGTAAATCCAACGGTGTAATCTCCAACCGGCAAATAGGCAACCTCAAAGGCATATTCAGCGTCTGCATTTAGCGCCACTTCGCCAATTGCAATTGGTGAGACTTCATTAGGGTCGACGGGCTCGTCAGCATCATCGCCTAGTACGTCTAACGCCAAATCAGTCCCAGAATAAATGTAAACGGCATTACCGACTTCGATATCTACCTTCTCGGCACATTCCTCTACTACTAACAATGACTCATCTACAGTCCCAGCGATTGTCCCAGCTTCACTATTCTCGACCACTCTGACACCTCTAGGCTTAAGCAGGATCGCATCTTGCCCTGGCGGTGCGACTAACGATTTACGTAAATCAAACTCGACCGTGTACAACGCCTGTTCAGATTCAGCAATAGTAAAACCATCAAGCTTTAGCTGACTACTTGGTACGCGCAAGTCAAACGTCCCAGATAACATCTCAATAAACGAATTATTAGTGACATTTAAGCGCAGCTGTTCATAGGTTCCAGCTTCTATTTCAACACTGTCTAGCAAGGTGGCAAAATCCTCACCTTGGAAGGCCAACAGATCGATCTGGCGTGCGCCGCCTTGCTCATCAGTTACATCATAGACAATTGGAGCCATTGCCAGTCAGCTCTATTGAATCAAACTCGACAACGACAGCTAGCGCATCGTCCACTGGGGCATCCGAAACGTTTAGGGTTAAACTCGCAGGGCTTGGAGCCAGTGGTGATACTGGATCGTCACCTGCTGGGCCTGAAGACCCACCGCCGCAAGCAGTGAGCACAAATAAAGAACTTATTGCGGAATATTTAAAAACACGCATACATCTACCTCTTTGATTATTACTTCAATGATATGGCGGCAAAAACAAGACCAATGACACCCAAACCATTAATATCAAAGTACACAGCGCACCATAGCAATACTCCGGACGGAGTAAGGAATTTCCCTGACGATAAGCGTATCTGATTTGATACAGCATCAGATTGGAAAAATTACCGATAACTAAAATGACGAAAGTAAATTTTTCCTACTGACTATATATAACGACGGTTTTCTGCCAAGTAACCGAGAAGTAGAAATACCAAGATAATAGATAATCCACGATAAAGGCTAGGGATGAGTAAAATCAACTCTTTAACCCAAGGCGTGGTATATACAATTAGCAAGCCATAACCAAATGCACAAATCAAAACGAAGATGCCGGTACGCACGATAAAGTGATAGGGACTTAACGCGCGCTTGATATGCTTGTTGATAACATCACCGTACACAACCAGGATGGTCGCAATGATAGTTAATGCTATTTCAGAGTAGTAGGGACTGGCCCATTGCGTAAGTCTTTGCAAAGCTTGTACAACAATATCCACGTGAAGTACCTTTATCGAATTATACGGTTTCTTAAAACAATGCGGTAACTTAGCTAGTATAAGGGTGCAGGGAGCGGTATGTCACATTCTATGTAGCGTACCGCAAAGAAGTTACTGACTTCGAACTCGGGATAAAGGTAATACCATTAAACTTAATAGTAGTAGTGCCAATATTCCAGGCTCACTCGCTTGTACAACGGGTTGCGCTGACTGTAACGCAGAGATATTAAGCTTATGTGGTTGGAAGGCTTCTAACACTAAATCATCGATAACTGGGAAATTCAAAGTATCACGATGGATGGTCAATTGTATTAAGTCTGTTAGATCTGAAAACAAGAACTCGCTTGCTTTATTAGCTGCGTATATCTGTGCAGAGATCAATTCGCCGTTAGAGCGCAATCCAACAAAGTAAACAAAACCTTGATCATTTGCACTGCTGCGTAATGTGCCAGCAAACAAACTAATTAATGAAAATGCAGAACCATCTGACGAACGCACAATGGCTGATGACGAAGAACTATTAAAATGCAGTGCATCACCACTAAATGCACTCAGTCCGGTCCATGCTGTATAGGCAGAGTCAACAAAATACATGCCCTTACTAAAGCTAAAATCATATCCATCTTCGCTATAATCTGAAGTAATGTATGTTGCGGAAGACGTCGTGTCATCAAATGTAATAAGGCCAGCGTAAACTGAAGATGTAAAGCACACCAACACAAATTGCAGTGCCAATATTAAAGTTTTGGTCATAGTTTTCATTAGCGCGATCTTAGTTAGAATTATTATAATTTGCGATCCATCGCTGATATTTGGCATTTCGTCGCAGGCGCTTATTATAGGTAAAGCTAACTCTTTGTAAATATTATTCTTTATTTAATTAAAGCTGAGCGTTCGATACGAATATTTCACCTGAAACAGATGTCAGCTAAGAAGCTGTTAAATCCCTCTCTCCTATTCAGCACTTTGCTTCCAGTTATCCTCATTATCAACCTGTAGGCTTGCTCGCCGCCTCCCTGCCATCAACACTCGTGAACCTGAATAGAATCACCGCCATCTGAGCTCACATCGTTGTTTTTATCGAGGTCTACACCACTGCCAGCCGCTGCTTTGGGGAGTGAGTTTATCAGCAAACTGTTGGAGCCATGGATGGCGACATCAAGCGTACAGGGACGTATTCACCGCGGGTTTGCTGGGAAATTTGCTTCCCAATGCAAAAGGCGTGAGTCGAAGTGCCAAAGCCTGACTTGCTGTAGTCCGCTCTCTCGGTCAGTGCGCCTATTCATTTTCCCGAGCCGCCGTAAATACTTCCCTGTAGGCTTGCTCGCTGGCTCCCTGCCAGCGACACTCGGGAAACTGAACAGCCTCCCCGCCCTACGAGCTAGAATTACTCGAATGGTTGAGCTATACAACGGTGCTAGCCGCTGCGTTGGGGAGTGAGTTTTTCCGCAAACTGTTGGAGCCATGGATGGCGATATCAAGCGCACAGGGATGTATTCACCGCGGGTTTGCTGAGAAATTCGCTTCCCAATGCAAAAGGCGTGAGTCGAAGAACTGAAGCTAAACGACAGGCACAAAAAAGGCGCTACAAGAGCGCCTTCTTCAATCTAACGTGTTGTTAAATCAATCGATTACTCGATGATTTTTGATACAACACCCGCACCTACTGTACGGCCACCTTCACGGATTGCGAAGCGTAAACCTTCGTCCATCGCGATTGGTGCAATTAGTTCAACAACAAACTTCAAGTTGTCGCCTGGCATTACCATTTCTACGCCTTCTGGCAACTCAACAGCACCCGTTACGTCAGTTGTACGGAAGTAGAACTGTGGACGGTAGCCTTTGAAGAATGGCGTGTGACGGCCACCTTCGTCTTTGCTTAGTACGTATACTTCTGCTTCGAACTTCGTGTGTGGAGTAATTGAACCTGGCTTCGCCAATACTTGACCACGTTCAACTTCGTCACGCTTAGTACCACGTAGTAGAACACCAACGTTCTCACCTGCACGGCCTTCGTCTAGAAGCTTACGGAACATCTCTACACCCGTACAAGTCGTCTTCGTCGTCTCTTTGATACCAACGATTTCTACTTCTTCACCCACTTTAACGATACCTTGCTCTACACGGCCTGTTACAACAGTACCACGACCTGAGATTGAGAATACGTCTTCGATTGGAAGAATGAACGGCTTATCAATCGCACGCTCTGGCTCTGGGATGTATGAATCAAGCGCTTCACCTAGCTCGATGATTTTCTTTTCCCACTCTGCGTCGCCTTCTAGTGCTTTAAGCGCTGAACCTTGGATGACTGGTAAGTCGTCACCTGGGAATTCATACTCAGACAACAATTCACGCACTTCCATTTCGACTAGCTCTAGAAGCTCTTCATCGTCAACCATGTCACACTTGTTCATGAATACGATGATGTAAGGTACACCTACCTGACGACCTAATAGGATGTGCTCACGGGTCTGTGGCATAGGACCATCAGTCGCCGCTACTACTAGGATTGCGCCGTCCATCTGTGCAGCACCTGTGATCATGTTTTTAACATAGTCAGCGTGTCCTGGACAGTCTACGTGTGCGTAGTGACGTGTAGGCGTGTCATATTCAACGTGTGAAGTCGCGATTGTGATACCACGCTCACGCTCTTCTGGTGCGTTATCGATTTGATCGAATGCTTGTGCCGAACCACCGTAAGTTTTAGCTAGTACGGTAGTGATTGCTGCAGTTAGCGTAGTTTTACCGTGGTCAACGTGGCCGATTGTACCAACGTTAACGTGCGGTTTCGTACGTTCAAACTTTTCTTTTGCCATTTTTCTCGCTTCCTAATTTAAAGCCCGACCCAACATAGACCGGACCGAACCTTTAAAACGTTACAGTCTCGCCTCAATAATCGCTTTGGCCACATTATTAGGCGCCTCTGCGTAATTGAAAAACTCCATAGAATACGACGCTCGCCCTTGCGTTGCAGAACGTAAGTCCGTCGCATATCCAAACATTTCTGAAAGCGGTACCTTAGCGCGAACAATTTTCACACCAGCAACACCTTCATCCATGCCTTCAATGATGCCGCGGCGACGATTTAAGTCACCAACCACATCACCCATCCAGTCTTCCGGCGTGGTTACTTCAACCTTCATAATTGGTTCGAGTAACACCGGATTCGCCTGTTCAGCTCCATTCTTGAAGCCCATTGAACCGGCAATCTTAAACGCCATTTCTGAAGAGTCAACATCATGGTAAGAACCATCGAATAAAGTGACCTTCACATCTAGCACCGGATATCCTGCTACCACCCCGTTGCGCATCTGTTCTTCGATGCCTTTATCAACCGAGGGTATAAATTCTTTTGGTATTACACCGCCAACAATGGCGTTAACAAACTCGTAGCCTGCACCTTCTTCTTGTGGCTCAAGGCGTAACCAGACATGGCCAAACTGACCGCGACCGCCCGACTGACGCACAAACTTACCTTCCACTTCCACAGACTTGCGGATCGTTTCACGGTAAGACACCTGAGGGTTACCCACAGAACAAACCACACCAAATTCACGCTTCATGCGATCAACGATAATATCAAGGTGTAGTTCACCCATCCCGGAAATAATCGTTTGCCCGGTTTCATCATCCGTATGAACACGGAATGATGGGTCTTCTGCCGCTAACTTACCCAACGCTATACCCATCTTTTCTTGATCAGCCGTTGATTTGGGCTCCACCGCGATAGAGATCACCGGCTCGGGGAATTCCATGCGCTCAAGAGTTATAATGTGATTCGGATCACATAGGGTATCGCCTGTGGTTACATCTTTCATGCCGATCGCCGCGGCGATATCACCGGCACGCACTTCTTTTAATTCTTCACGGTCTTTCGCGTGCATTTGCACGATACGACCAAAACGTTCCCGTTTGCCTTTAACCGGATTGAACACAGTATCGCCGGTTTTTATGACACCTGAATAACAACGGAAAAACGTTAATGTGCCTACAAATGGGTCAGTGGCAATCTTGAATGCCAAAGCCGAGAACGGCTCATTATCGTCAGCATGACGTTCAGCCGGAGTATCATTCCCGTCTTCGAGCACACCATTGATGGCTGGAATGTCGATCGGTGCCGGCAAGAACTCGATGACTGCATCAAGGACAGCCTGTACACCTTTGTTTTTGAATGCAGAACCGCACGTCGCTAAGACAATCTCATTATTTAATGTGCGAGTACGTAAGCCTTCTTTGATCTCTTGCTCGGTCAATTCCTCACCTTCGAGGTACTTGTCCATAAGCGCTTCAGAGGCTTCTGCTGCGGCTTCGATCATTTCGGTACGAAGCTTCTCAGCTTGCGCGAGGCAATCGGCTGGGATCTCATCGTAAGTAAACGTCATACCCTGATCAGCTTCATTCCAATTAATGGCTTTCATCTTGAACAGGTCTATAACGCCTTTAAAATTCTCTTCGCTACCGATATTCATTTGGATCGGTACGCAAGTTGCGCCTAGTCGTTTGCGAATTTGCTCAACGACGCGCATAAAATCCGCACCGGCACGATCCATCTTATTGACGAAAACCATGCGCGGTACGTGATATTTGTCGGCTTGTCGCCATACGGTTTCAGATTGAGGTTCTACCCCTGACGAACCGCAAAACACCACAACGGCACCATCGAGTACCCGCAGTGAACGCTCAACCTCAATAGTGAAGTCAACGTGCCCTGGAGTGTCAATGATGTTGATACGATGTTGTTCAAACTGCTGCTGCATACCAGCCCAGAAACAAGTAGTCGCAGCCGAGGTGATAGTAATACCACGCTCCTGCTCCTGCTCCATCCAGTCCATTGTTGCAGCACCGTCATGTACCTCACCAATTTTGTGAGATAAGCCGGTATAGAACAATACGCGCTCAGTTGTTGTAGTTTTACCTGCATCAACGTGAGCCACGATACCGATATTTCGGTATCGCTCAATGGGTGTTTTACGCGCCATGAATCGCTCTCAATTAAACCGTGATTACCAGCGGTAGTGAGCGAATGCTTTGTTCGCTTCAGCCATGCGGTGAACGTCTTCACGTTTCTTCACTGCAGAGCCTTTGTTCTCTGATGCATCTAGCATTTCAGCTGCTAGACGCGCCGCCATAGACTTCTCACCACGCTTACGTGCAGCTTCTACCATCCAACGCATACCTAATGCATTACGACGAACTGGACGAACTTCTACCGGTACTTGGTAAGTAGAACCACCCACACGGCGTGATTTAACTTCCACAGTTGGGCGGATGTTGTCTAGTGCATCTTCAAATACATCAAGGTGTGCCTTGCCGGTTTTTTCAGCAACAATATCGAGCGCACCGTAAACGATTTTCTCAGCGGTTGATTTCTTGCCGTCGAGCATAACGACATTCATGAACTTAGCGAGTAGCTGTGATCCGAACTTAGGATCAGGTAGGATTTTACGTTGACCTACGACTCTTCTTCTTGGCATCTTAATTCTCCGTGGAATTCAGGGATTACCCAAAACTCAAATTTCAGTTTGGCCTTACTAACGGAGAACCGTTAAGACTTAGGCCTTTTCGCGCCGTACTTAGAACGGGCTTGTTTACGATCGTTTACACCTGCGCAGTCCAAAGTACCGCGAACAGTGTGATAACGAACACCTGGTAGATCTTTAACACGACCACCGCGAATCAATACAACGCTGTGCTCTTGTAAGTTGTGACCTTCACCACCGATGTATGAAGAAACTTCAAAACCGTTGGTCAAACGAACACGGCATACTTTACGTAATGCTGAGTTCGGCTTCTTAGGCGTAGTTGTATATACGCGAGTACATACACCACGACGCTGTGGGCAAGCCTGCAATGCCGCTACGTTGCTCTTGGCAGCGGGCTTTTGGCGTGGCTTACGCACTAACTGGTTAACTGTTGCCATTAACTAGCTCCTGATTAAAAAACAAAAAACCTTGAACGCTTGTTTAAGGTCGCTCACGGTTATACAAAAAACCGCGCCCATTTTTTGGGACGCGGAATATTAAAGATCAATTAATGAACTGTCAAGCCAGCGAGAGTAATTCGCCGGCTTGTCAGTGGTACGTTCTGATTACTCTTCAGTACCCGCTTCTTGATCTGTTGACTCAGCATTTAAGGCTTCGGTTAATGCCGCTTCAGCTTCAGATACTGAAACTGAGGTCTCTTCCACGTTTGCAAGCTTAGCTGCAGCACGCTTCTGATGGTACGCGAAACCTGTACCTGCTGGGATCAATCGGCCAACGATAACATTCTCTTTCAAGCCACGTAGATCGTCTTCTTTGCCTTGTACTGCCGCTTCTGTCAATACGCGCGTTGTTTCCTGGAACGAAGCCGCAGAAATAAACGATTCGGTCGACAATGAAGCTTTAGTAATACCGAGCAATTGTGTTTCATACAATGCTGGTAGTTTACCTTGACGCTCTAATTCGCGGTTAGCGATCTTAACTTGAGAGACTTCAAGCTGTTCACCTTCCAAGAACTGGCTGTCACCCGGGGCAGTGATAATACACTTACGCAGCATCTGGCGGATAACCACTTCGATGTGCTTGTCGTTAATTTTAACACCCTGTAGGCGGTAAACTTCTTGTACTTCGTTAACAATGTAGTTAGCAACTGCACTGATACCACGTAGACGTAAGATGTCATGCGGTGACTCAGGACCATCAGCGATAACTTCACCTTTCTCAACTGATTCACCTTCGAACACGTTAAGCTGACGCCATTTCGGGATCATCTCTTCATAGTGCTCGCCGTTTGGACCAGTGATAACTAAACGTTTCTTACCTTTAGTTTCTTTACCAAAACCAATGGTACCGCTCACCTCAGCAAGGATTGCAGGCTCTTTTG
The DNA here is from genome assembly GCF_059752595.1 of Alteromonas sp. DYW1. NCBI lineage: Bacteria > Pseudomonadati > Pseudomonadota > Gammaproteobacteria > Alteromonadales > Alteromonadaceae > Alteromonas > Alteromonas sp. DYW1. The sequence goes on from NZ_CM186038.1 coordinate 3,383,541, forward strand.
GCTTACGCGCTTCGAACAAGTCAGCAACACGCGGTAGACCACCGGTGATGTCACGAGTTTTCGAAGATTCTTGCGGGATACGTGCAAGCACGTCACCAGCATTAGCCACTTTGCCTTCTGCCGCTTCAATCGTGGTAAAGCTAGGCAGGCGAATTTCTTGCAGACCAACTTCGTCAGACTCAAGGATCAATTTAGGCTCTTTCGCGTTAACCTTAGCAAGATCTTTCACTACGATACGAGTCAAGCCGGTAAGCTCGTCTTGCTGCATCTCAGTGTTTGAATCGTCGATATCAGAGAACGTGATCTTAGAGGCACGTTCAACAATGATTGGGTGACTATGCGGATCCCAGTTTGCAACGATTTCGCCAGCTTCAACACTTGCACCATCATCCACAGTTAGGATTGCACCGTAAGGCACTTTATAGCGCTCTTTCTCACGGCCTTGATCATCGATAATCGTAATTTCAGTCGAACGTGAAACGATAACCACTTTGTCGTCAGTATTACGGACAAACTTGGCGTTGTGCAGCTTCAAGCTACCGCTCGTTTTAACCTGTACACTGTTTTCTGCTGATGCCCGTGATGCCGCACCACCAATGTGGAAGGTACGCATCGTAAGCTGAGTACCTGGCTCACCAATTGACTGCGCCGCGATAACACCAACAGATTCGCCTTGACCAACCATGTGTCCACGTGCAAGGTCACGACCATAACACTGCGAACAAACACCGAAGTCGTTGTCACAGGTAATTACTGAACGCACCATCACTTGGTCGATGCTGTTAGCTTCGAGGATGTCAACCATCTGCTCATCGAGCATTTCGTTACGTGCAACCAACACTTCGTCAGTGCCAGGCTTCATTACGTCTTCTGCGACCACACGACCCAATACGCGCTCACGCAATGGCTCAACAACGTCACCACCTTCAATCAGTGGTGTCATCTTGACGCCTTCGAATGTGCCACAATCAACGTTAGTAATCACTAAGTCTTGCGCAACGTCTACTAGACGACGGGTTAGATAACCTGAGTTAGCGGTTTTCAATGCGGTATCGGCAAGACCTTTACGCGCACCGTGCGTAGAAATAAAGTACTGTAGTACGTTTAGACCTTCACGGAAGTTAGCCGTAATTGGCGTCTCGATGATTGAACCGTCTGGTTTCGCCATCAGACCACGCATACCTGCTAGCTGACGGATCTGCGCAGCACTACCACGAGCCCCTGAGTCAGCCATCATAAAGACTGAGTTGAAAGACGTTTGTTCTTCGTCTTCACCGTCTTTATTTTTCACGGTTTCAGTCTTCAAGTTATCCATCATCGCCTTGGCGACTTTTTCATTGGCATTTGACCAAATATCGATAACTTTGTTGTAACGCTCACCTGCGGTAACAAGACCTGATTGGAACTGCTCCTGGATCTCAATTACTTCAGCTTCAGCGGCATCAATGATGTCTTTCTTCGCATCCGGGATAACCATGTCATCGATACCAACTGACGCACCTGCAATCATAGCGTAGTGGAAACCGGTATACATGATTTGGTCAGCTGCGATTACGGTGTCTTTAAGACCCAATGAGCGGTAACAAGCATTCAATAGGTTAGAAATTTGCTTCTTACCCATTGCTTGGTTGATCAGCTCAAACGGTACACCATCAGGCAATGCCAATGAGAAGATAGCGCGACCAACAGTAGTGTCGGTTAGGGTGACCTTCTCAGTCTTGGTGCCATCTTCAGCAATGTCATGCTCAGTGATACGGACTTTAACGCGTGAATGCAGTTCTGCATTACCCGTGCGATACGCTTTCTCAGCTTCGTTTGGTGAGGTAAATACCATACCTTCACCCAATCCATTCACTTTATCGCGCGTAAGGTAATACAAGCCCAATACAACGTCCTGCGAAGGAACGATGATTGGCTCACCATTCGCTGGCGAAAGAATGTTATTGGTAGACATCATTAACGCGCGAGCTTCAAGCTGTGCTTCAATCGTCAATGGTACGTGAACCGCCATTTGGTCACCGTCGAAGTCAGCGTTATAAGCCGCACACACCAATGGGTGCAACTGGATCGCTTTACCTTCGATCAGGGTCGGTTCAAACGCTTGGATACCCAAACGGTGAAGTGTTGGTGCACGGTTAAGTAACACTGGGTGTTCGCGGATAACGTCATCAAGAACATCCCATACTTCCGGTGCTTCGCGCTCAACTAACTTCTTAGCGGCTTTGATAGTTGTGGCTAAACCACGACCTTCTAATTTGCCGTAGATGAATGGCTTAAATAACTCTAGCGCCATCTTCTTCGGTAAACCACACTGGTGTAAGCGCAGAGTAGGACCAACCGTGATTACTGAACGGCCTGAGTAATCCACACGTTTACCCAATAAGTTCTGACGGAAACGACCTTGCTTACCTTTGATCATGTCAGCCAAAGATTTCAATGGACGTTTGTTAGAGCCAGTGATTGCACGACCACGACGACCGTTGTCTAGCAACGCATCAACCGCTTCTTGCAACATACGCTTTTCGTTACGTACGATGATGTCCGGTGCAGCAAGGTCCAATAGACGCTTCAAACGGTTATTACGGTTGATCACGCGACGATACAGATCATTTAGATCTGAAGTTGCAAAACGACCACCGTCTAGCGGTACTAACGGGCGTAAATCAGGCGGAAGCACCGGCAATACGGTCATGATCATCCACTCTGGTGAATTACCTGACTGTTGGAATGCTTCCAATAATTTCAAACGTTTAGTGATTTTCTTGCGCTTAGTTTCAGAGTTTATGCTAGGTAACTCTTCGCGCATAGACGCAACATCAGCGTCAACGTCAAGATGCTTAAGCAATTCAAAGACTGCTTCGGCACCCATTTTCGCTTCAAACTCGTCACCGTGCTCTTCCAACGCGTCGAGGTATTCTTCTTCACCCAATAACTGACCACGCTCTAAATCAGTCATACCAGGTTCAGTCACCACATAGCTTTCGAAATACAATACACGTTCGATATCACGTAACGTCATATCAAGCATCAAACCGATGCGTGACGGTAATGATTTTAGGAACCAAATGTGTGCTACCGGGCTAGCCAATTCAATATGGCCCATACGCTCACGACGCACTTTGGTTAAGGTAACTTCAACACCACACTTCTCACAGATAACACCACGGTGCTTCAAGCGCTTGTATTTACCACACAAACACTCATAGTCCTTCACCGGGCCGAAGATGCGGGCACAGAAAAGACCGTCACGCTCTGGCTTGAACGTACGGTAGTTAATGGTTTCTGGCTTTTTAACCTCACCAAATGACCAACTACGGATCATATCTGGTGATGCAAGACCGATACGAATGTTATCGAATTCTTCTGTCTTATTCTGTTGCTTCAGAAACTTAAGTAAATCTTTCACTATTTTCTCCCAACGGAGTCAGTCTTAATAGACCCGGCTCATGAACCGGGCCTCACTCAAACAAACACCTTTCAGTCAGAAAGGTCAGCCAACGGCTCGATTAGTGTTCTTCTAACTCGATATTGATACCGAGTGAACGGATTTCCTTCAACAATACGTTGAACGACTCAGGCATGCCTGGCTCCATTCTGTGATCACCATCGACGATGTTCTTATACATCTTCGTCCGACCGTTAACGTCATCTGACTTAACAGTAAGCATTTCTTGTAGCGTATATGCCGCACCGTATGCTTCAAGGGCCCACACTTCCATCTCACCGAAGCGCTGACCACCGAACTGTGCTTTACCACCCAATGGCTGCTGTGTAACCAAGCTGTACGAACCGGTAGAACGGGCGTGCATCTTGTCGTCAACCAAGTGGTTAAGTTTCAACATATACATGTAGCCGACCGTTACTGGACGCTCAAACGCGCGACCGGTACGACCGTCAAACAAGGTGATTTGCCCACTTTCTGGCAAATCAGCCAACTTAAGCATTTGCTTAATCTCGTCTTCACGGGCACCGTCAAATACTGGTGTCGCTACTGGAAGACCTTTACGTAGGTTATCTGCAAGACGCTTGATTTCATCATCAGAGAAGCTATCGATATCAACTTCCTGGTGTGAATCACCTAACTCGTAAACTTCTTTAATGAAGGCACGCAGTTTGGCCATTTCTTCTTGCTCTTTAAGCATGCGATCAATTTTCGCGCCGATGCCATGTGCAGCCATACCCAAGTGAGTTTCAAGGATCTGACCAATGTTCATCCGCGACGGTACACCTAGAGGGTTCAATACGATGTCGACCGGCGTACCGTTCTCATCGTATGGCATATCTTCAACCGGTTGGATGGTTGAAATAACACCCTTGTTACCGTGACGTCCAGCCATCTTATCTCCAGGCTGAATGTGACGTTTAACCGCAAGGTATACTTTAACAATCTTCAACACGCCTGGCGCTAGGTCATCACCTTGAGTGATCTTGCGACGCTTAGCTTCAAACTTCTTATCGAAGTCGTCTTTAGTAGCGGTGTACTGCTCAGCCGTTTGATCCAGTTCGTTTTGTGCATCTTCGTCTTTCAACGGAATGTCGAACCATTTCTCACGCGGCATGCCATCAAGCTTCGCCTGATCAACGCCATTCTTAAGCAATAGATTCTGTGCACGAGCAAAGATACCGTCAGCTAAGATATTGAACTCATCAGATAAGTCTTTCTTAACCTGACGCAACTGCATATCTTCGATTTCTAGCGCGCGCTTGTCTTTTTCTACACCGTCGCGAGTAAAGACTTGCACGTCGATAACTGTGCCGTGAACGCTGTTTGGAACGCGCAATGACGTATCTTTTACGTCAGAGGCTTTCTCACCAAAGATCGCTCGCAATAGTTTTTCTTCTGGCGTTAGCTGGGTTTCACCTTTCGGGGTTACTTTACCTACTAGAATATCGCCGCCTTTCACTTCTGCACCGATGTAAACGACACCAGATTCATCCAACTTACCCAATGCAGACTCACCGACATTCGGGATGTCACCACTGATTTCTTCTGGACCAAGCTTAGTATCACGCGCGATACAGCTGAGTTCTTGGATGTGAATTGTCGTGAAACGATCTTCCTGTGCAACTCGCTCTGAAATCAAGATCGAGTCTTCGAAGTTGTAACCATTCCAAGGCATGAACGCGATACGCATGTTCTGACCAAGAGCCAATTCACCCAAGTCAGTCGATGGACCATCAGCAAGAACGTCTCCGGCTACAATTGGGTCACCAACGTTACAGGTAGGCTTTTGGTTAATACAGGTGTTCTGGTTAGAACGTGTGTACTTAGTAAGGTTGTAGATGTCGATACCCGCTTCACCAGCGACCATCTCTTCTTCATTAACCTTAACCACGATACGGCTGGCATCAACATAGTCGATAACACCGCCACGCTTCGCTACTACAGTTACACCAGAGTCAACCGCAACGGTCTTCTCCATACCAGTACCAACCAACGGCTTATCAGCACGCAAGGTAGGCACAGCCTGACGTTGCATGTTCGAACCCATCAAGGCACGGTTGGCGTCATCGTGTTCTAGGAACGGGATAATACTCGCCGCAATTGACACGATTTGCTGAGGTGAAACGTCCATGTACTTGATGTCTTCTTTCGGCATCAAGGTCGTTTCACCGCGGTGGCGACAAGGGATCAAATCTTCCGCTAGCTCATCACCGTTTAGCTCGACGTTAGCCTGTGCAATCGCAAATTGGCCTTCTTCAATCGCTGATAAATAATCAATATCGTCCGTCACTTTACCGTCAACAATGCGACGATAAGGAGTTTCAAGGAAACCGAAATCATTGGTACGCGCAAAGCTTGATAAGCTATTGATCAAACCGATGTTTGGACCTTCAGGTGTTTCGATTGGACACACACGACCGTAGTGCGTTGGGTGTACGTCACGCACTTCGAAGCCTGCACGCTCACGCGTCAAACCACCTGGACCTAAAGCAGAAATACGACGCTTGTGCGTAACCTCTGACAATGGGTTGTTTTGGTCCATGAACTGTGACAACTGGCTTGAGCCAAAGAACTCTTTAACCGCAGCAGAAATTGGCTTCGCGTTGATCAAATCTTGTGGCATTACCGCATCAAGATCACCTAAGCTCAAACGCTCTTTAACCGCACGCTCTACACGTACTAGACCAACACGGAATTGGTTTTCAGCCATTTCGCCCACAGAGCGGATACGGCGGTTACCTAAGTGGTCGATGTCATCAACATCGTCTTTACCGTCACGAATAGTGATCAATTGCTTCATTACCGCAATGATATCTTCGTTCTGCAGAGTGCCAGCGCCGGTTAATTCTTCACGACCTAAACGACGGTTAAACTTCATACGACCAACCGATGACAAGTCATAACGGTCGTCAGAGAAGAATAAGTTGTCAAATAAAGTTTCTGCGGCATCTTTTGTTGGTGGCTCACCCGGGCGCATCATGCGATAGATCTCAACCAATGCGTCTAAGCGCGACTCAGTTGAATCAATGCGTAACGTGTCAGAGATATACGAACCATGGTCAAGTTCATTGATGTACAAGGTTTGTACTTCAGTGATACCTGCAGTTTTTAGTGCCTGCATGTTCTCGAGCGTTGCTTCATCGTTAGCATTAACAATGACTTCGCCCGTCGACTCATCGATATAGGTTTTGGCGTAAACTTTACCAACCAAGTACTCCATTGGTACTTCTAGTTCAGTAATTTTCGCTTTTTCTAGTGCACGTGTGTGACGCGCAGAGATACGGCGGCCAGTTTCAACCAGAACGTTGCCGTCCGCGTCAATGATATCAAATTGTGCAGTTTCACCACGTAGGCGGTCTGGCACAACTTCCATCATGGCACGCTCATCTTCAAAACGAATCTGCACAGACTCGAAGAACTCTTCAAGGATCTGCTCGGTGCTCATATCGAGCGCACGCAAGATGATAGTTGCAGGTAACTTACGACGGCGGTCTATACGCACGAATAAGTTATCTTTTGGATCAAATTCGAAATCTAACCAAGAACCACGGTAAGGGATCACTCGAGCGTTGTATAACACTTTACCCGAGCTGTGTGTTTTACCTTTGTCATGATCAAAGAACACACCTGGCGAACGGTGCAACTGAGATACAATTACACGCTCAGTACCGTTGATCACAAAAGTACCGTTCTCAGTCATTAATGGGATTTCACCCATGTAGACTTCTTGTTCTTTAATGTCTTTAACCGTGCCCGGTGCTGCTTCTTTATCAAACAACACTAAACGAAGTTTAACTCTTAGCGGTGCAGAGTAGGTAACACCCCGGATTTGACATTCTTTAACGTCAAACACCGGCTCACCTAACCGGTAACTCACGTACTGAAGTTCTGAGTTACCCGAATAACTTTTTATGGGGAATACGGAACGAAATGCTGCTTCCAAGCCATATTGACCATCAGGATCGATATCAATAAACTTTTTAAAGGAATCAAGCTGGATTGAAAGAAGGTATGGAATTTCCAATACCTGTGGGCGTTTGCCAAAATCCTTACGGATACGTTTCTTTTCGCTATAAGAGTAAACCATTGGTCCCTCAGCCTGCTGATTTTTGACCCGACCTGCCACACCAGTGCGCACTGCTGTAACAAACTTCTAGTACCCTAATTTAGGGCAATCCCACTAGCTTACACCAAATTCTTAAACAATCGATAGCTAAGACGTTGGTTTTTTAATCTATTTTTGGGACTCCCATGCACTTTATCGTAGAGAATTTCAGGGCAGAAAACGTCAATCTCTACAGCGCAAAAAGGCTGGTGATCAATAAATCACCAGCCCAAGCCTTTCAGCCAAGTAAATTGGTTAAACCAAATTACTTGATTTCAACTTCTGCACCAGCTTCTTCAAGCTCTTTCTTCAGTGCTTCAGCTTCGTCTTTAGAAACGCCTTCTTTGATTGCTTTAGGAGCAGACTCAACTACTTCTTTAGCTTCTTTCAAGCCAAGACCAGTTGCGCCGCGAACTGCTTTGATAACAGCAACTTTGTTCGCACCGAATGAAGTCATGATTACGTCGAATTCAGTCTTCTCTTCTACAGCTTCTGCAGCTGCAGCAGGACCAGCAGCTACTGCAACAGCAGCAGATGCATCAACGCCGAACTTTTCTTCAGCTGCTTCGATTAGCTCAACCAGTTCCATAACTGGCATTTCAGCAATCGCGTTTAAGATATCTTCTTTAGTTAGAGCCATGTCTCTAAACTCCTGGGTTTAATGTTAAAAAAATTACTATGCCAAAAACGAGAATTACTTCTCGTCTTTGATCGCCGCCAATACGCGCACAAACTTGGTTGGAACTTCGTTGATAGTGCGAACGAATTTGCCAACCGGTGCTTTGAAGGTTGCAAGAAGTTTTGCAAGCGCTTCGTCGCGAGTCGGTAGTGAAGCTACAGAATCCAATTTCTCTGGACCCAATAGACCGCTACCTAATGAAAGAGCTGTAACCTTAAGCTTGTCATTACCTTTCGCGTAGTCTTTAAACAAACGCGCTGCACCGCCTGGTGCATCGATAGAGAAGCCATAGATAAGCGGGCCAGTTAGCGCGCTATCAAGGTCTGCAAACTTACTGTCTGCTAGAGCACGTTTAGCAAGAGTGTTACGTACAACACGTAAGTAAACACCTTGTTCACGAGCTTTAACACGCAGGTCAGTCAGTTCTGCAACTTCCATCCCACGGTATTCAGCGACGGCAACGGATAGAGCTCGAGATGCAACGTCGTTAATCTCCGCTACGATCTCTTTCTTTGCTGCTAAGCCTAGTGCCACTGAGTTCACCTCTTTGTATCTGATAAACGCACTCAAAAGGTTGTTTATCAGGGTTCACAGATTGATACTTTGATAATCACTTATCGTAAGTACCGCTCTACGGTGTTCGTTACCCCAGAGAGTCTGAGTCGAAACCACCGTCTGCGCAGGCAATTAATTAAGCGAGCGTTAATGTAGAAGGTCTCTTACCTCTTCTACCGCACCGCACCTGCGGTCTTGGACGGGAGCCACAATGTTAGCTGCGGCTCCAACCCATATTTTTTACAGAGATTTTAGCTAAGTGTTGACTGATCCAGTGCAACGCCAGCACCCATCGTAGTGCTTAAGCTAACTTTCTTGATGTATGTACCTTTCGCAGATGAAGGCTTCGCTTTACGCAATGCATCCAATAGCGCTTCAAGGTTTTCTTTGATTTGGTTTTCTTCGAACGCAATCTTACCGATTGACGCGTGAATGATACCATTCTTATCGTTACGGTAGCGAACCTGACCCGCTTTAGCGTTACGAACTGCAGTTGCAACGTCAGGCGTTACAGTGCCAGTTTTAGGGTTCGGCATAAGGCCACGTGGACCTAAGATTTGACCGAGTTGACCAACCACGCGCATTGCGTCTGGGCTAGCAACAACTACGTCGAAGTTCATTTCGCCTTTTTTCACTTGCTCAGCAAGGTCATCCATACCAACCACGTCTGCACCAGCTTCTTTCGCGGCTTCAGCATTAGCACCTTGAGTGAATACTGCAACGCGAACGTCTTTACCAGTACCGTTAGGTAGTACAGTAGCGCCACGTACGTTTTGGTCAGATTTCTTAGCGTCGATACCAAGGTTGATAGCAACGTCAATGCTCTCAGGGAATTTAGCTGTTGCGAGTTCTTTCAACAACGCTACTGCTTCTGAGATTGCGTATTCTTTAGTTGAGTCTACTTTTTCTGCGATTAGACGAGCGCGTTTTGTTAACTTTGCCATTCGCTTAGCCCTCTACGTTCAAACCCATGCTACGAGCAGAGCCCGCGATGGTATTTACTGCTGCGTCTAAGTCGGCCGCTGTTAAGTCTGGCTCTTTAGCTTTCGCAATTTCTTCTAATTGTGCACGTGTAACTGTACCCACTTTTTCAGTGTTAGGACGGCCAGAGCCGCTCTTGATACCGGCTGCCTTCTTCAATAGGAAAGACGCAGGAGGCGTACGTGTTTCGAACGTGAATGAACGATCTTCATATACAGTGATAACAACAGGAACCGGAGCACCTTTTTCTAGGCTTTCTGTCTTCGCGTTAAACGCTTTACAGAATTCCATGATGTTAACACCGTGTTGACCCAATGCTGGACCAACAGGAGGACTTGGGTTTGCTGCACCAGCACCCACTTGTAGCTTGATATAGCCAGATACTTTTTTAGCCATTTTGACAATCTCTCAGTTTGGGTAAAGCGCCTCGCAAGTATCGAGATTACTTGCTCAATCGGCTCCCCGATAAAATTTAGGGTCGCGAAGTATAGGAGATGATTAAGTATTGTGCAAGCGCTGTTTACGAAAAATCGCGTGTTTTTTCAACAAAACTTATCCTCGACATGTTATCGGGGCGGCTCGCTGTATGTGTCTTCAATTTCCGTGGCGGGTGCAGCGTCATTTTCGTCTAACAATTGTTCGTGTGCAGTAGCTTCTTCAATACGTGGGTCAAAGCTTGCCACCATGGGTGATGACGTAATATCAGGTACTGTAACAATGTAATCAGACGATGTTGGTTTCTCCGCTTTTTGACGCGCGTTTATCAAGGTTAGCAAAACAAACATAACAACTGTGAGTAGTGCTATCGCGGCATACAAGGCCTGATAGCCAAATATGGTCATGACCTTCGCTAGAAGGAAAGACCCTAAACTTGCGCCAGCCCCAAAGGAAATCAGCAATGCTGCTGACAAACCGACGCGTTCGTCATCGGATACCCGCGAATTCGACATTGCCGAGGCCAACGGATACAAAGTAAACGCGAACAGACCAAACACAAAGGTGAAGACTAGGCTTGTCTGCACACTTACCGGTAATACAAATAAGGCTAAGCTTGCCACACCGATAAACACCGCGTTCATGCGCATTAACCTGCTACGGGTAAAGCGATCCGATAATAACCCCATCGGCCATTGCGCTAATAAGCCCGCGAGAATCGTTAATGTCATAAAGTTCGCAATTTGCGCTGAAGTGAAACCCGCTTCCCGACCAAAGGTAGGGGCTAGACCATAAAAGCTACCACTAATAATGCCCGCAAACAGTACTCCGGTTAAGGACTGCGGTACGAGTTTAATATACGCAAAAAAGCTAATGTTAACGGGCTTTAATGGTTGGGGGTGAATGCGTCGCGTGATCGCAATGGGCACAATCCCTATAGCCACGGCAAAACACACCAAAAATAGGGGTGCATAACCAAGTTCAGGGAACTTCGCTAACGCATACTGACCAGCAATCATACCGATATAAGATGTGATCATGTAAAACGAAAAGACTCGCCCGCGTTGGTCGGGATTTGCTTGTTCGTTGAGCCAACTTTCAAGCACCATATAATTGCACATCATTGCCATGCCCACGATCAAGCGCAGCGCGAACCACAAATAGATGTCGGCAGAAATGCCGTGTAATGCAACGCATGCAATCACTATAGCGGTACTGGCAGCATATGTCCGAATATGACCCACCGACTTGATAAAGTAGTAACCCACCCGCGAACCAAATAGTAGCCCGACGTAGTAAAACGAAGACAACAAACCAATCCAGGTGGTCGCAATACCTTTACCACCCATATAAAGAGCGACATAAGTGGTTAGCAATCCAGTGCCAGCAACCAAAAATAAATTGGTGATGTAAAGTGATAGAAATGCGTTCATGACTATAGTGTATAGGCAGCGTTGAGAAAGGCACAATAGCGCGTGCGAATAAGATATCAGGAACTTGCCTTTAGCCTAACGAGGTCATTGTGAAATCAGCAGCTATCTTTTTCTTTTTGCTTGGCCTTTTTGCCAGCTATGTCACCTATGGACTCTTTCAACAAGGTGGCTACGTCGCCGGTAAAACGCATGTCAGTCAACAAGGCACATTTGTGTCAGGTGACAGCCAACCCTCAACCTACCGTAGGGTTAAACTATTGGCCCTTGGCTTTACATTTGGCTGTTTAGGCGCTGCATTTTATCTCTATCGCAAAAGCAATAAGAAGCGATAATATACGCCACAGAATATGCAACCAATCGCCAGCATTAGAACCTCGGCTCGGCATGAGCGACAAGTCACTTCTTAGCGCCAACCTGTTGTAAAATTTGGGTTAGCTGTTGTTGTTCGATGGGTTTGCCCAGCAGTAGATTTACACCCGCCGCTTTGACTACTTCGGCATCTTGAGCCTCAATATGAGCAGACATAGCAACTATGTAACTCTTCGCATTCAGTGAACAGGCCTCGCGGATCTTTTGGCTGGCTTGGATCCCATTCAGTCTTGGCATTTGACAATCCATCAGGATCACGTCAAATGCTTGTTCCATGCACGTAGCCAACGCTTCCTCTCCATTCACCACTATGTGTGGTTGGATCCTTAGGTTATTAAAAAACGCTTCTAACACCAGTCGACTGAGGGGTTCATCCTCTGCAACTAGAACCCGCAAATGACTCACATCTGCATCAGGAGTTTCAGTTGCATGCTGAATTTGCGGCGCTGTTGGATCCTGAGCATCAGCAGTGAATACAATGGAAAATTCGCTGCCCATGCCGACGGTGCTATTCACTTTAATTTCAGCTCCGATTGCGCGACAAAGTTCAGCACAGATAGCTAGACCAAGGCCTGAGCCGCCTTTTTCTCGCCCCTCGGGTAATTGTTTAAAGCGTTCAAATACGTGGGGGATTTCTGCTTTTTCGATCCCTACGCCAGTATCTCTGACCGTAATCATAAAGCGAGCTGGCCGTGCCGCGAGCTGTCTCAACGAGAGTTGGATATACCCTTTATCAGTGAACTTTATTGCATTAGACAGAAAGTTTAATACGATTTGCGAAAGCCTGTTTTTATCTATTTGCACCACTCTCGGCAATGTGCCTTCGGTATGCATTGAAATACTGAGCCCTTTGGTCTCAGCTGTTATGGCCACTAAATCAAGAAGCTCTTGGCAGAGTGCACCTAAATTGCAAGGCTCAGTGCTTTGCGATTGCATCTTTGCTTCCGTTCGACTGAGCTCTAAAATGCCATTAAGCAAGTTTAATAAAGTGACACCTGCAGCCTGAGCAGTTTGCAACGTCTTGGCAGTCCTAGGATTAGTCGATTGTTGTCTGGCTAATTCAATGGAGCCAAGCAGGCCTTGCATGGGCGTGCGCAATTCATGACTCATATCAGCGATGAACTTTGACTGGGCTAAATTGGTTTGCATCGCTTGATCGCGTGACAACGATAGCTCTTGATTAGTTTGTTGCAATTCAACATTCAAACGTTGGTTCTTAAGCGCCAAATCAAAGTTGCGCTGAATCGTCGTATTAAGTGACTTAAAATTCCCCCACAACAAAACTAAGTGTACCAACGCAAGGAACGCAATCACGTAATTCAGTTGCCCGCCCACCAGCAACAACCAAAAAATCATGGCGCAGAACAGCGGTAACACAAAGCAGATGAAAGAAGCTTTAATAGCTGATTGAGCACCGACACTCTCCATGGTTATGGCAATCAGAACTACCAGCACCAAGAGCTCAAACTCTAGCGGTAAATACATCACAAACATGGCGCACATGCCGGCGGTTAACCCGTTACAGACATCAACCGTTAACAGTGCCTTTAGCCATTGTTGATAGGTACTACCATTTATCCTGTTACGACGATAACGCCGAAGCACGCTGAAGCGCAGTGCGCTACAGAGAATAACGGCCAACCACCAGCCGAAAAGTTGCATCAATGGCACTTGAGAGTGAAAAACGGCAACTAACACACTTGCGGTAATAGGAAAGACGTAAGTGACCTTGGACGTCGAACTTACCAGTAGATCCAATTGTTGATCGTGAATTGATACTTTACTTATGTCAGATTCCATATCGCCCGCTATTTAACGTCACTCAGCAGACTCTTGCCATGCTGCTATCGAGAATTGAACAGTTTGTTGTACAACTGTGTTAATCATTATGCGCAGTAAACAGCCGTTTATTATACCAAGGACAAACCCAGTCTCTTACCAATAATCAACCACCCCAATTATTGATTAACAGTTCAGAAGCTATCTAACAATCGGCTAAACTCTCTGCCCAAAACCGGCTCAAGAGACCTGCAAAAACCTTTTGTTTCAAATTAAGGCGTTACACGCAGGAATGTTAGCTTATACTCGCATAATCCACATAGCGATGAATTAAGGTAAGGAAATTTACCCATGTTAAAAATCTTAAGCTTTCCTGGCACCCGAGGGTTACGCATAACGTGGGCTGCTGAAGAACTCAACATTCCCTACGAATATCAACTTATCAATCTATATCAGGGTGAGCATAAACAACCCGCTTACCGCAGCATTTCACCATTAGGTAAAGTTCCTGCCATTCAAGATGGTGACCTAGTGATTGCAGAGTCTGGCGCCATTGTAACCCACCTGGCAGATAAGGTTGGCCGCATGATCCCTGTGTGCGGATCAAGCGAGCGTGGACGCTTTGAACAAGCCATGTATTTCGCCCTAACAGAATTAGAGCAACCATTGTGGACCATTGCCAAACACACCTTCGTGTTCCCCGAGGAAAAACGCATACCGGCAATAATTGAAGTCGCGCAATGGGAATTTCAGCAAGCACTGAAAACTCTACATGCATTGTTAGCTGAGAATGATTTTATCTTGGGCGATGAATTTAGCGTAGCCGACATTATCATCGGGCAAATTCTTATGTGGGCCCAAAACGCCAAGCAGACGATCTCACATACAGCCATTGAAGCTTATGCTGAGCGAGTGCTGAAAAGACCAGCATTACAGCGCGCCAAGGACTTTGAAGCGCAAGCAAAAAGCCAACTGCAGGGGTGATTTTTGGTGTACTACAGAAACTTTTAGGGTTGGCAAAAGTCGTAAGTAGGTGTTGTTTATCATCGCTTGTGCAATTTTTACTACCCTAAACTTAGGAACGGACACCATGTTAAAACTCATTTATCTTCTGCTTTCAGGATTGCTAGTGCTCAGCGCCCATGTTTTTGCTGCGAGCGAGCAAGCCATTGAAAAGGCCTTCTATGCCGGTGATGATGAGCGAGTAATTCAATTGGTCAGCGAATTGCCACAAAACAGCGCGACAGTGAAAACTGCACGGTGGCATACGTTAGCTGCGATGACTAAAGATCTGGACGACGCAGAAGCAATCGCTGAACAAGCGATTAAGAACTTTCCCCGTGATTATCGCGTTTACTTAACTCACGCCACCGTTATGGGGGCGCAGGCATCAGATTCAATTTTTAGTGCGCTGGGCTATGCCGAAAAAGCCCTGAATAGCCTTGAGACAGCGATTCAGGTAGCACCTGAGGAAGTACATCCCTACATGGGTCTCTTAGGCTTCCACCTTAACGCCCCCTCCATCGCCGGTGGTGATTTGGATAAGGCTGCGCAATTAGTCAGTAAAATAAAAATGCTGAACCCTGAATTTGGCGGCCTAGCTGCCATTAGGCTGGCGCGAACCAATGATGAACCCTTTGAGCAGCAGCTCGATCTTTTACTTGAGGATTATCCCAATTCACTGCCGTTACTCAGCTATGCGGCCAATCTGTACAATCGCGCAGAGCGTTGGAATGAAGCAACTCAGTGTTATCAAAGAATCATTCAATTACCCATACCAGAGCTTACCACATCCGAGGTAGAGGATACTCAAAGAGAACTGTATACGAGTCAGTTAAATGCGCACTATCAGCTAGCTAGAATAGCATTGTTGTCAGGTGCCAATATTCAGCAAGCGATAACCCATAGTCAAACATTCATTGCCGGTCTGGATAATGACAAAGCTATTCACCGTGACTTACCGTCAAAGAGTTGGGCGCAGTTACGCTTAAGTGAACTCTATCTCAAGGCTGAACAACCGGCGCGGGCTCAAGCCGTGTTTAGTGAGATAGTTTTGGAAGATGATAAAAACTTCAAGAAAACCTACAAAGCATTGCAGAAACGACTCTAAATCTTAACGGCTAATTATTCAGTGAATACGCAAAATTGACCGCTGTCATATTATGATTAGTACCATACATTCATTGAAAAGCGTTGCCTCACCAGGATTTATTCAATGAGCTCAGCAGGCCTATAGTTCTGTAAGATAGATTGCTTATCGACCCGTTGCAGTTCGTCTAATATTGTTTTCGCAATGGTTGCATGTTGTTGCATGAACTGTTCGCTAAAAATTACATACCCATCACTTGATAAATAAGGTGGGTATAGCGTCGTTATGTTTTGCAGCCCCTCATTTTCAGCCCTGGTTTTTATCGGCGTGCTGTCCATACTGCAGACTTGTGCAATTGCATCAACGCGACCTTTTTCAAGTAACCGATACTTTTCCAGATAGTTGTATAGCACTAGCCATTCAAACACTACGTCATCACTGTGTTGCTGCGAGAAACCCGCCTCAACGCCGATGGTGAGTTTATGTGCTCCATTCAGTCCTGCTCGAACTTTTTCGATATGAGCATCATCGGTTAATGTGGTTAAACACACTTCAACCGTCGAGAATAAGATTTTGTCATAGGGCTCTCCAATTTCTTTGGGGTAGACACCAACAGCATCTCTACTCTCGCGATAGCTACCTACAATCATATCTACAGTTCCAGCTTTAAGTTCTAGATCACAGCGCTTCCAGGGGCGCGATACAAACTCTAGTTTTACCTTAGAAAGGCTATTTCGCTGGAAAACGAGATTCATAATATCGGGGTTGGTGCCAGTTAAGGCGTCATTTTGGTAAATAAAAAAAGGAAAGACATCTGCATTAGGTACACAGAATTTCACCGTAAGAGTGTCCTCAGCTTTACTTTGTAAACAACTGAAAATAGACAGGAAAAATACTAACAGTCGAAGACCAACTATATCCTTACGATGGACATTATGTTGCATATATACCCCATTCCGCGTTTATACGCCTGTCCATAGCGACATCTGCTGTTAACTACAGCATAACCAACGTTAAAAATTAAAATCAATAGTCAAAGCTACAGAATAAAGTGTATTGCAAGTTAAGGAAATAATATAAAAAATTTTCCTATGCGAAAAACTTCCGTCATGCATGTTGAAGCACAGCGGTAGAGCATAGGGACCGTTGGCACCCCATTGACAGTCAATAGGCAAGTCAACCTATGCACTCCCACTGTTCTGGCACTCTGTTCCATCAGCGTTCATAGCTTCCTGATCAACAATCGCCATATACGCCGCTAAATTCTTCCCTTTTTCATCCTTGAACCGCTCATTAAGTGGCGTGAATTCTGAGATCCTATCGATGCGAAAGTTTCGGAAAGATTCTCTAAGCTCACACCAGCCTGTTAATAACCAAACCGGGCTGAACGAAGTTAACGCCAGAGGACGGATGGTTCTAACGGTCAACGAGTCGCGTAAGTCCAAATACTTAAACTGCACCCGCTGCTTGCGCCGAATACATTCCCTTAACTCGGAAAAATCTACATCCCAGGGAATTTTATAATGACTTGGCGCAGAAAACGTAGTGATTTGAGCGAGTTCATTCAGCATAGTGGCTGAGAGTGTAGCTTGGATCTTCTGGTATGCGCTTTGCGCCTTTTGCGCAAATTTTTTATCCGTCCAGTTGCTTACCAAGCTGATACCTAGGGCAATCGCTTCAACTTCATCAGCATCAAACATGATCGGCGGTAGATGATATTGTTTGTCGATCACATAACCCACTCCAGCCTCCCCCATTATAGGCACGCCGGTATCCTGCAAATCTTGAATGTCGCGATAAAGCGTACGCACACTGACTTCAAACTCAGCCGCTAGTACTTCAGCCGTCACAGCATGATGCATTCGCCGTAAGTAATGCACGATTTCATTCAATCTGTCTGATTTACGCATGCTGCTCCTGCTCGATTTATTGGTTGCCAGTTTAAGCAAACATTACTGACACTAGATGTCAGTAGTCAACGACTATGCTCTTCTGCGCCATCATTCAACTTAGAGGAGAGAACAATGATCGGGTACGTAACGCTAGGCACTAATGATTTGCAGCGCGCAGCAGGTTTTTATGATGCACTACTCTCAACCATCGGCGCGACACGCTTTATGGAGGAAGACAACTATTTCATCGCGTGGGCGCGCAAGCCTGATGAATGTGCACTGTCGGTGACTTTGCCGTTTAATAAAGCACCAGCCACCGTTGGGAATGGAGTTATGGTCGCATTGATTTTGGAATCCCCCGAACAAGTCAATGCGTTTTATAGCAAAGCGCTTGAACTTGGCGGTTCCTGTGAGGGGCAGCCCGGGTTTCGACCAGAAGGCGCATCGCACGGCTTCTATGCAGGTTATTTCCGTGATTTAGATGGTAATAAACTTAACGCCTTTTGTGTCGTTGAAGACAACTAAATTATGTAAGCCTGAGCGTGAAAGTCATGGCGTGGCCAAGCGGCTATTGAGCCTCTCCGTGACTTTCAAGCCGTGCTCGATTGCCTGTGGATAAAACACTAAAAATGCCGACTCAAAATCCACCCGATTATCCATTACCATTTGCTGTGCTTCTCGAGCAAATTTAATCCGGCCATGCAAGCGCCGCTCTATTTGAACTAAAGCTCGAAATACCGCAGATTCAGCATGGTAATCCGCAAGCCATTGGTGATTTAACAAACCTTCTCTCACCTTTTGATAACGTGAATTGGAATGGATAGTAAGCGTTCTAATTTGCGCATAAAACTTGTCTAACACGTGATCTTGTTCAACGCTTTCGATGCGTGACCAGTGCCGACACAACAAATGATCGAAATACACATCAATAATGATTCCAGACATACGCCGCAGTGCTCCTGGAAACTGCTCCCTCAGTTCGCGAATAATGAGGTGGCTATCGGTGAAAGTATCAATGGCGCGATGCAGACGAATACCGGTTTGTACTTCCGGGGTATAGCTCGTCAGATCGCTGCCCTTAACAAAGTCACCGAGGAAGTTTCCGACGAGACTAGTCTTAGTCACATGCGCCATGTGGATATGTGCCAAATAATTCACCGTCAGTTTTACCTCACTCGCGACGCTTAAGTTTTAGACCTGGCAAGGCATTAGCGCGCGTTTTTGTAATCGGTCAGGTCATTGCGTATATCCAGCATAGTATAGCCCGATTACTTTCAGGTTGGTTCTCCTGACATCGGGATGCCAAGCAACGGCAGGGTGGCATGCCGTTGCACTGACATGTGGCTAAATAATCTGATGGTTTGAGTAACCTTAATGCTCAATTGGAATAGCCAGCAATATCCTTTGCGACTATGTCTACACATTGTTCATTGCGCACAATGCATACCCTGTGCGTCTGCGCTTCTGACGCCAAATCGTTGTACTCACTAAGTGTGATTAATGCTGATGGCTGATCATTAATGCGCGTCACGATATCGCCCTCTTGAATATCCGTTTGACTTGTAGGTAGGGAGGGAAACACATAACGTACAACAAATTCACCGCTTCTGATTTTCCTTAGTTCCAGTCCAAGCAAGTTGTAATCAGTAACAAATGGCTGTTGTGGGACTAAATAAAACGCCTCTTGCTGGTAGTCGATAACCGTCTTGAATTGATTAAGTAAGGCATTACCCAACACCCACCAATCATCTTCATCATCACTAGGTATCAAGTTGACTTTGACCTGCTCTATTGCAATGTCACCTAATGTTAGTTGGGGCAGTGACACACGATCATGCTCCACTTTACCACTCAAACCAAAATCTGCAGCTCGAACCCGCGTAGCGTCAATCGCAATATCATTGGCCTGAGGATATGCAGCACTCAGCTTAATATAGTGCCGACTACCGGTATCAATGATAAAAGACTCCTCGACAGTAACAGCCTCATTAAAAGTAAGATCCCCATGCACTGAAATCTTGTTCATAAAACTGCTCATTGCTAGCTTCTGTGCGTTCTCTTCCGGTTGATAAGCTTCGCCCGAAAGGTAGATCGTGTTGGCGTTCGCATCAAACTCCCAGGTAAAGTGACGCATCATGTCATGCCCGATAACGCCATCATAAATTGCCTCATCTTCACGCAGGTAATAGTGAGTCTGAGAGACCGGGATCATAGCCGCTTTCATATCGTCAAAATGTACACCACCTAAATCAATTCGCTGGATATCGGTTTGATAAGCCTGCGTTTTGCCCTCCTCTCCCCAGCCAGTTAAAGCGAGGTCGAAGCCACGCTCCAGACCCATTTGCTGTACCTTGGGCGTATCCATTAGAATTAAGAATCGGGCTCCTGTATCTAACAAAAAAAGTAGCTTCTCGCCATTAACCGTAGCATACACATAGGGCTTCTCACCCTCATAAACCGCATCTAGTTTAAGCCGGGTTTGCTGCGCAAAAACCGGCTCCACATCGGAGTTTATTTGCATCATTCGCAGTGAGTTAACCACGCTACAGCCACTCAGGCTAGTTGCGATAATTGCGCTGAACACTAACGTTCGGAATGAGAACTTTGCCATATTTTGCATAACCCTATTTACTAGTCGTAATTAAGGCTATCTGTAGCAGTGTGAAATGCGTGTGAAATGAGGTTCTATCCAGCACGTAAGAGGATTAGATGCATCTCGGTCGAATCTGAACCCGGTTAATCGACAAACGAGACCTCGGAAAAATGTGGATTGTCCTCGGTTACACGTAAAGTTTTTATAGTGTCCAGTTCAATCAAAATCGAAGTGGCAGACGTTCTAACGAGTATGCATTCATTACGTTGCTTATCTTTTCGAGTATCTTTTGCAACACCGCGCACGACTTCTCCGGATTTACCGATAATCTCAATGTAATCATATTGAGCGCACGAGATCATAAGGCTTCGACAGTCGCGCCAGCAACCGTTTGCTCATTGGGATAGACGATGTATGCCTCGCCCTCCATTAATCCGCTAATAATTTCAGCCGAATAGTCATTCATTGCGCCAACAACCACATTGCGCTTTTCAATTGTGTCAGCAACCACACTGTAGAGCGCCCAATTGTTGGCTTCTCTGAATAGCGCACTGATAGGAACAGTCAATGCATCAGCTTTTGCTTCGAGCACAATTTCAACGTCTACTTGATAGCCATGTCCCAACCGTTCGCGTTGAGAATAATCGCTTTCAAAAGCAACAATAACGTTTACCCTTTGCTCTTCAATACCCAAAGCCGAAACTTTCTTGAAACCAACCGGTTCAACCCGCTGCACAACCCCCTCAAGAGTATGCGCCGCCCCCCAATTCGTGATCAATACTGGATAGCCAGGCATCACTTTCACAGCATCGAAAGACAACAATTCAACCACAATTTCCAAATCTTGAGGATCGCCAACTTCCACTAAGGGTGCGCCTGCTTGTACAACACCTTCACTGCGGCTAAACACACTCAAAACTTTGCCATTAATAGGCGAGGTAATGTTAATGCATTCACACTCCTGAGGCTCAGCTCTGACTGTGGCGGGCGATAACAATTGCGCTTTCGCTCTTTCATACTCAAACAAGCGCATTTGTAAAGCCGCACGCGCGGTTGCCAGCTCTGCCTTGGTGGTTTTGTGTGCTCTTGCGGCTTCATCTAGTTGAGTCTGCGATACGCTATTACTGATCCTAAGTTCTTGCATGCGTTTGAGCTGCGAGGCTGCAAACTCAAGTTCAGCTTCCACCTGCTCTACCCGGGCTTGCGCCAGTTTCTGTGACGACGCCGCCGCTTCAATTTCGGCTTTTACTTGAGCTTCGGTGCGCGGATCTAAAAAGGCGGGATCAATGGGTTCAATGCTAGCGATCACCGTCTCGGACACCAATACGCTATCACCAACATCAGCATTAATGCGCTTTAGGTTGCCTGTCACGGGTGTCGAAATGACATAAGTATCATGGATCCGCGTTTTTCCTTCTTCCTTTACGCTGATCAGTAATTGGCCTCGTTGCGCCTGCCTGATTTCACTCAGCACAGGTTTTGAACGGAATGAAAACGCAATTAGCACAATCAATACACCGAGTATTAACGACCACAAAATGAAGCGAGAATGTCGAGTCTGCATACATTATTCCCTGGTTTTAAGGACTTTTATTAAATCCAAATGATTGGTTCGCCGTCGCACTATGATGGCAGATATTAAAGCGGCTATGATAACCAACAAGATAGCGCTACCGTACGTTGAATGATCGATGACCATAGGCACGCGATACATTTCGGTGTTGAATGCATTCGCCATGGCATTCACCAATAGCCAGCCGCATAAGCAACCCAAGGGCAACGCAAACAGAACGAGAAACATCACTTCGCCCAGTAACACATAACTGATTTCTCCCTTGGAAAAACCCAAGACTCTAAGCGTTGCCAATTCTCGCGCACGCTCTGAAAGGGCAATCCGAGTACTGTTATAAACGACGCCCAACGCCAACAAGCACGCGAGGAGCACAAACATACTAATGAATACCATCAGGTGCTCTATGATTACTGAATTAAAGGCTTGCAAAGCGGCGTACTTGAGCATCACGGCGCTTACCAGTGGCGTATTTTTAAGTGCACGAAACAATTCGCTTTGCTGCGCGAAATCAATCTTCAGATTCACATAATTAAAGCTAGGTGAATCGCCGATGTATTGATTCAGTGTATTGATTTCAATAAACGCCGGCGTGCCGATGAAGGTTTCGAATGTACCCACAACCGGTAATTCGAAGTAATAACGCTTCCCTTCAAGCACCTTAATCCATACCCGTTCGCCCACGTTAACATTGAGCTTTTCGGCCAGCGCGGTCGATAGCATCATACCCTTTTGAGGTAGCGCTTTGGCTTGCCGTAGTGCGTCGTCATAGATTGGCTGCAACAGACTATCCGCCTCAATACCATTGAGCGCGCCGCGATGTACTGCGCCATTCACGCTAAACTCAACGGGTACAATGCGCATAGGCTCTGCTTGGAGTACTCCGGGCAATGTTTCGAAGTCATGAATGGCGCGCATGGATAATGGTTTGGGGACACCGACCATTATGTCTTGTTTTTGCGCTTCGAAAAAAAACACTCGGGATAAATGCGATAAGGAATCTGTCCACTGTAAGTTCATCACTGTCAGTCCAATCGCAAACGCAATCCCAAGGCTCGTGAAAAACGAGCGCACCGGCCAGCGCGCAATTTGCCGCAGTGCGATACGCGTAGGCTGATCAAGCCAGCGTCCCAAAAGACGATTAGAAAAGGCCGTCCGATGATAGCTAGGCGGCGCTGATGGCGTCATCGCCACCGCTGGCGGTAATATCGCAGCTTTTCTTACGGCCGACCAAGCTCCCAAGAGTACAGCCATCACGGCAACTGCGCCGCCATAGGTGAATGCGTGCCAACCGGGCTGATAGATCAATAGGGGAAAGCGAAACATCTCTGCATACATTTGTGTGTTCATGCGGCCAAATAGCGCACCCAACCCGATGCCAAGTAACCAACCGAATAAACACATTAGCAGCACCAACTTGGTGTAATGCCACGCGAGAGCGACCCGACCATAACCAAACGCTTTAAGCAAACCAATTTCGGTACGTTCTGTGGCAATCAGGCGCGATAGCACCATATTAGTCAAAAACACCGACACTAAAATGAAAATCCCGGGTAGTATTCTGGCCATGGTTTTTTGTTGTTCGATCTCATTCATCACGAACCAGTTTGAGATTTGATCAGCTCTTGCGATAGCGCTGCCGCCGCCGAATGGGGCGAGCAGTAAATCGGTTTCGGTAAGGATGTCATCCAGTACCGCATTCTGCATGGTTTTGATGGCAACAGCATTAAACGCGTGCTTGAGATCAAACGCTGCGGCCAACACATCGCGCCCTAACCACATAATACCAAACCGCAAATCCTCGGGCATTAGAGCGCCAGGGCCAATGCTGTAGATGAACTCAGGGCTTAAGGCTAAGCCAACAATCCGAAACTGTCGTTTACTGCCATTCAATATTAGTGCGATAGAATCATTAATTTGTAAATTGTGCGCTTGCGCAAAAGGTTCGCTGAGGATGATCTCGTCAACAGCGTGAGGTGCAACCCAGCGCCCCTCTCTTAGCACTAATTGATTCAAAAGTGGCTGTTCGTGCTGAGGAATGGACATAACCTGCCCAACCACAGGCTCAGAAAAACCCTGAATATCAACCGTCACATAGTGCGTAATTCTCGACTCTACAGTCTGAACGCCTTTTATTTGCCGAAGTTGCTCAACGACTCTTTCGGGTGCACGCGTTACGTTCGCAAATGCATCAGCGAAACGATATTGTTGATAGTAGGCATTCGTGGTGTCTTGCAGCGCTTCAACCGTGGAGAGCGACATCACTAGTGTGGCCACGCCAGAACCAATAACTAAAGCAATCGCTAATACTTGCCCACGCAAGCGCCATAAATCTCGGATCAGCTTACGATTGAGCGCAGAGAGGACTACCATTCCAAACTACTCGCAGGCTGACGCTGAGTGTTAATCTCACAATCGCTAATCAAGCCATCGGAGATATGCACAATACGGTCAGCCATCGCTCCCACAACGCTATTGTGGGTGATTACCGCAGTGGCCGTGCCTAATTGTTTATTGATGTTTTCGATCGCTTCCAATACTAAAATGCCCGTGTGTTTATCCAGCGCGCCCGTTGGCTCATCACAGAGTAAGATATCGGGCTGTTTAGCTATAGCTCTGGCAATTGCGACGCGCTGCTGCTCCCCCCCTGACAACTGTGCAGGAAAGTGGTGCATCCGATCAGCTAAATTTACCAAGGCTAACGCCTCCTCCGGTGGAATGGGGTGTGGGGATATCTCTGTCACCAGAGCAACATTTTCGTAGGCCGTTAAGCTGGGAATTAAATTATAAAACTGGAACACGAACCCTACATGGTCGCGTCGGAAGCGGGTAAGTTCAGCATCAGATGCTTGGCTCAGATCCTGTTGCTGGTAAAACAAATGGCCAGACGTTGGTAAATCAAGCCCACCCAGAATGTTAAGCAGTGTTGACTTGCCACTGCCCGAGGCACCCAGTAAAACCACCATTTCATGGGGAAATAGTTCGAAATCCACGCCACGCAAAGCTTGCACGGCAACATCACCCGTTTGATAAGTTTTTATCAGGTTTTTGGCGCTTAGGGTTGCGATACTAGAAGCCGTTTCACCCGAAGACAATTGCTGTGGCGCTTGCATAACACCCCTTGATTTGACGCGTGGGTAGCATGCAAGTGTGGCTGATTACTGCTAATCCAGTCTTGATACAGATCAACGGCTTTAGTCGAGCTGTTTTTATCGAGTTCCAAAAATTTTATCGCCGGCATCGCCCAAGCCAGGCAGTATATAGCCGTCCTCGTTAAGCCGTTCGTCAACCGCCGCAGTATACAGATCAACATCAGGATGAGCTGCGGTAACCGCTTGTATACCCTCAGGTGCCGCAACCAAAAATAAGCCTGTGATATGCTGACATCCTTTACTCTTAAGTAGTGCAATCGTTGCGTTAAGCGTTCCACCCGTGGCTAACATGGGGTCAATAATTAATGCACGACGCTGATCCACATCCTTGACCACTTTATCAAAATAAGCGACGGGTTGGAGAGTCTCTTCATTGCGGTAAAAACCCACCACACTGATTTTAGCGTTAGGAATAAGGTTCATCACGCCGTCTAGCATGCCCATGCCCGCACGCAAAATCGGAACAACGGTCATTTTCTTACCTTTCAACCGTTTAACCGGAATAGGCTCTCCTGCCCAGCCATCGATATTAACGGTTTCAGTTGCCATACTACGCGTGGCCTCATAAGTCAGCAGCGAACCTAACTCGTTTGTCAGTTCGCGAAATTGCTTACTACTGATCCCCGCTTTACGCATTAGGCCAAGCTTATGTTGGATGAGCGGGTGATTAATTTGCTGAACAGCCATGGGTAACTCCCTAGGCCCACACTGATTGCATGTAGACGAACCACAGCGCAGGCGATTGTAATTTCCTGCGCCTTATCCTAGAGACTAAGATTGTGCCGTGCAATAGTCAGTTACTGAATACGCTCAGACTTTTGCAGTTCCGCAATTTCGGAGTCAAGCTGGTAACGTTTGTCGGTCACGATCGCTTCGAGTACTTCTAAGCGCTTCTTTACTCCAGCCAACTCATTTTCATAATTGGCTTTCTCGGAGGTTGAAAGTTGACCATTGAGTTTAAGCATATCTTTTTTATGGCTAGTCCAAATGCCAACAAACACAATAGGCAAGACAAACAGAAATAATATAGTAAGTACAAAAATCATACCTTCGTCCATAGAGATTCTCCTGAAATTGCTTACGACTATTGCCACGTCACACCTGTTTAAAAATTGTTCAAGCGCTTAGATGTAACAAGTCGTAACCTATTTGGTTGAGTAAATTTTTCATAATCCTCCCACCGCAGTGTAAATGCTACCCACTAACGCACCCCACCATTCAGCGCTATGGCGCTAACCGCGGTTTTTAGCGGTTGGCATACTTCTTTCAATACCTGATCGGCAATAGCGAAAACGAAAAAGGAGTAGAACATGTACAACGTTGCTATCCCAACACCGGGCTTTGGTACTTTTCGGCTGCAAGGTGATACCGCAAAGCACGCGGTAGAAAAGGCTCTGAATGCGGGCTTTACCCACATTGATACAGCACAAATTTATGCCAACGAAGCCGATGTCGGCGCGGCTATCGTAAAAGCACCACGTAAGCGTTTGTTTATCACTACAAAAGTTTGGTTTGATCATTTAACAAAAGATAAATTCTTGCCTTCAGTAAAGCAGAGCCTGGAAAAGTTAAACACTGACTACGTCGATTTATTATTGATCCACTGGCCAAGCCCCAGCGACAAAGTACCCATGCAGGAATATTTAACAGAGTTAATCAGTGCCATGCACAAGGGTATGGCGCGCGCAGTAGGCGTAAGTAATTTTACCAAACAACAACTGGAAGATACTGCCGCACTCATAGGGGTGGAAAACATTACCTGCAATCAGGTGGAAGTGCATCCGTTCTTTCAGAATCAAGATTTAGTGAAATATTGTCAAAGCCAAGGAATAACTGTTGTCGGCTATATGCCCATCGCCAATGGCAAAGTTATGCAAAGCGAGGTATTGCAGGCCATTGCTGACGAGCACGCCACTTCACCAGCCAGTATTGCAATCGCTTGGCAGATCCAACAAGGAATTGTACCGATCCCTGCCTCTACGAATGCCGAACATATTGAAGCCAATCTGGCAGCCCGAGATATCCGCTTGACGCCAGACCAAATGGCGCAGATTGCAACACTCGATTCTAATCAGCGTATGATCGATCCGGACTTTGCGCCAGATTGGTAGCTAAACCATGGGATGATAGATTGTTCTGTGCCGCCATGACGCGCAAAGGACATTTTAGAGACACAAAAAAGCCCGCGAACTGCGGGCTTTCGATTTTTCTTTTAAATTTAACCTTTTTCGACTTGGCTAAATTCTAAATCCACTGGCGTGGAACGACCAAAGATCAACACCGATACTTTCACTCGGCTCTTCTCATAATCCACTTCTTCAACCACACCATTGAAGTCCGCAAACGGACCATCGGTAACACGCACCACTTCGCCCGGCTCGAACAATGTCTTTGGTTTTGGCTTATCAACCGACTCTTCAAGACGGTTCAAGATGTTGTCTGCTTCACGCTGGGTAATCGGCATTGGACGGTCTGACGTGCCACCGATAAAACCTAATACCCGTGGTACGCTCTTGACTAAGTGCCAAGATTTTTCATTCATGTCCATTTCAACTAACACGTAGCCAGGATAAAACTTACGCTCAGATTTACGCTTCTGGCCGGCACGCATTTCAACAACTTCTTCTGTTGGTACTAGAATTTGCCCAAAGTACTCTTCCATGCCGTGCATTTTGATATATTCTTCAAGCGTCTTTTTAACGCGGCCTTCATACTGCGAGTACGCTTGTACTACATACCATTTTTTATCTGACATGATTAAGCTCCTATTCCCGTGATCCAGCCAACAACGCGAACGATAATGCCATCAAGGCCCCACAAGATTAAACCAACGATAACGGTGGCTACTAACACAATCAGAGTTGTCTGCGTAGCTTCTTGACGAGATGGCCAAACAACCTTACGAACTTCAGTACGCGACTCTTTAGCATAGGTAAGAAATGCGCTGCCTTTGACTGTAGTCGCAGCGATAAATCCAGCGATCACAACCCCCGCAACTGCTGCCAACGCACGATACAATACCGATACATCGCCATAAACTGAATTACCCGCGATAATCGCTGCTAGGATCGCAAAAACCACTAGCCACTTGATCAGGTCGAATGCGCCACCTGATGTATTTTCTACTTTCTCACTCATTACCCGTATGTCCTAAACATGTGCGACAGTGCCGCCCACCGAAATATTCGGCAACTTAATATGGCAGGGGTGGAGGGACTCGAACCCCCAACCATCGGTTTTGGAGACCGCTGTTCTACCAATTCGAACTACACCCCTATTGTGGTGACCGCAATTTACGCTCACCAATTAATAGTTACACTTACCTTGTGAAGTCTCTAAATCAAGGGAATCGAGGGCATCGCAAGGAAGGGACAGGCATTATACTTATTCCCACTTTGGATACAAGCGCGAAATGCAATGAACTACTCCAGTCCGATAAATCCACCGGTTTGATGAGCCCATAATTTGGCGTAAATGCCATTGAGCTTGAGTAGCTCGGCGTGGGTCCCCGATTCTACGATTTGACCTTTATCGAGTACCAATAAGCGATCCATTTGCGCAATGGTGGATAAGCGATGGGCAATTGCTAACACGGTCTTACCTTCCATCATCCTGTTCAAACAACCCTGTATGGCGACTTCAACTTCGGAATCAAGTGCTGAGGTTGCTTCATCCAAAATCAAAATCGGAGCATCTTTTAGCATAACGCGCGCAATTGCGATCCGCTGTCGCTGACCACCGGACAATTTAACTCCGCGCTCTCCCACATGCGCATCATACCCGCGTCGATTGTGTGCATCGGTAAGTTGCTGAATAAATTCATGCGCCTCGGCTTTGCGTGCTGCATCGACCATGGCTTCCTCACTAGCACCACTGCGACCATAGACGATATTGTCACGTACCGAACGATGCAATAACGACGTATCTTGGGTCACCATACTGATTTGCGCACGCAAACTCTCTTGGTCGACGGAGCGAATGTTTTGTCCATCGATGCTGATTGAGCCACCTTGAATGTCGTAAAAGCGCAGGAGTAAATTGACCAATGTTGACTTGCCTGCACCGGACCGGCCGACCAACCCCACTTTTTCACCGGGTTTGATCGTAAGATTAAGGTTCTCAAACACCGGAATAGGTTGGGCATCCTTAGCCAATTCCGGCACATAAGCAAAACTGACGTTGTCAAAGCGCAACTCTCCACCATTGACCGTTAAGGATTGCGCTTCTGGCTGATCAGTGACCGTAACCGGCCGAGATAGGGTGTTGATCCCGTCTTGCACGGTACCAATATTCTCAAACAAACTGGATACTTCCCACATGATCCAATGCGAAATTCCATTTAAGCGTAGGCATAACGCGATGGCGATAGCGATGTCTCCCGGAGACGCGATTTCCGCTAACCACAAATAGACTGACAGCGCCCCCATAACGAATATCAAGGTGCCGTTCAAAAACTCAATTGCGCCCTCTAAAACAGTCACCAACCGCATCTGCGGGTAAACCGTATGTAAGAAGCCACTCATCGCCTCTTTAGCATAATTTGATTCACGCTGACTATGGGAGAACAATTTTACCGTCATCATATTGGTATAACTATCGACTATCCGCCCCGTCATCAAGGAGCGGGCATCGGCTTGTCGTTCAGAAATTTGCTTCAGCCTCGGAACCAAGATGCGCAAAATGGTGATGTAGATGACTAACCAAACTAGCAACGGAATACTCAAGCGCCAATCAGTGCTAAATACCAGTGCGACCACGCTGAGGAAATACACGCTAACATAAACCATCAAATCGAGCAGTTTCAATACCGTTTCGCGCACTGCCAGCGCGGTTTGCATAACTTTAGTCGCTACCCGGCCTGCGAACTCATTTTGGAAAAAACTTAGGCTCTGACCAATCAAATAACGATGCGCTAGCCAACGTATACGCATCGGGTAATTGCCCATCAACGATTGGTGTTTAAGCATAGCGTGGAGAAAAATCAGTCCAGGGATGACCACTAAAACAACCGCGCCATACACCATTAAGGTTTGGCCTTCCTCCGCCATAAATGTCGCTCTATCGCGCTCAGAAAACCAATCGACCAGCTGCCCCATAAAACCAAACAACGCGACTTCCAATGCTGCAATACAGGCACTGAGTGCGGAAACGACAAGTATGATCGGCCACATGCCTTGCGTGTAATAACGACAAAACGCCCAAATAGTCTTAGGCGGCTGTGTCGGTGGGTGTGGCGGGAACGCTTCAGTTAAG
This sequence comes from Alteromonas sp. DYW1, assembly GCF_059752595.1. Classification (NCBI taxonomy): domain Bacteria; kingdom Pseudomonadati; phylum Pseudomonadota; class Gammaproteobacteria; order Alteromonadales; family Alteromonadaceae; genus Alteromonas; species Alteromonas sp. DYW1. Next base: position 3,413,871 of record NZ_CM186038.1, read on the forward strand.
CGTTCAAAAAAAGAAAACATACTGACGACCTAATAGTGTAATCGATGGGTTAGTCTTGGTCGGTAAAACCTAAGCTTGCTAAAGCCGTTTGCACGGTCTTAAGGTGTTGCTCACGCCATGCAGGTAAAGGTGTTTCGGCATCTTTTTTAGCGCGCGCTTCGGCCTTCTGCAAAGCCGACTCAATATCCTCTTGTGGAATAATAACGATACCCTCTTCATCGGCAATCACATAATCGCCACTCTGTACCGTAACGCCTCCACACTGAATACTGCCTTGCAACTCGCCGAGCTGCTTTTTCGCCCCAGGCTTGGGGATAACCCCTTTGGCAAACAATGGGAACTGCATCTCGCGGATTTCCGCCAGGTCGCGCACTCGACCATCAATAATGCAGCCAGCGACGCCATTTTGTTGGGCAATAGCACATACATTACCACCCGCTAAGGCAAACGCGGGATCACCGACTGCAACAATTACGTCTCCGGGTTTTGCACGATAAATAGCCGCATGAAACATTAAGTGGTCACCCGGTGGACAGCTTACCGTGTAGGCGCGGCCGACAAGTTTGGGGATAGGCTGCCACAACGATTGAATGGCTGGATCAATAAACTGACTAATAGGCAGTGCATCAGCGAAATCACACGGTGACAACGCAGTTATCCGTTGCAGGAGCTTATCCATAGTAATATTCTCAATTTAGCCAGCAAATTTTAACGCTAGCATAATTAACCAATAGCCGCATAAACCAAATTGCACTAAAAAGAACACAAATCGAATTTGGATTGCAACCGTGCTGGTTGACATCAAATGCGTCAGTGACTGCAATATCCGAGCGCCAAGTAATACCCAAGCAAGCCCATCGGTAATGACCGCACTGTTGGTCGCTAATGCTAACAATAAAGTCCCGCCAATAAACACAAAGCTCTCACTACAATTTGCTTGTGCTCGGGTGATCCGATGGCCAAGCGGAGGAACATCACTACCGTCAGCCGCAAATTTTAACGAGCCATGTTGTTTAGCTGCTAGCGTGCGATAGCCTGCAAGTAGCAACAGCAAAAGCATTGTCCAAAGAATGTATCCAATTAACACGCTGATTGTGGCTGACATAATATCTCCAAGTAAGCTTGGTTAAAGTTAACTGGCTGTGATAGGCGTTAATTTACGCGCCCGAATGCGTTTGCCTTTCACTTTGCCATCACGAAAAAACGCCATTGCACGTTTTACGCTGCGCAATTTCACTGCTACAAAACTGACCGTGGCAGTAACTTTTATCTTTCCAATATCGTCATTTTCAATACCGGCGTCTTTGGTCAGCCCCCCAAGAATGTCGCCCGGGCGCAATTTGTCTTTTTTACCTGCACTTAATTGTATGGTCGTAAACTCAGGCGCTATGATTCGATTGGCATGAAAACGTAATGCCTGAGCGCCCTTGCGCGGCAGAGCGCAATTCATCATCTCTTCGATCCGCGCGACGAATATATCTTCAGCTTCTGACGCCAGAGTTATGGCTATGCCCTTTTGCCCTGCGCGGCCGGTACGCCCTATTCTGTGAATGTGGGTTTCTGTATCTTCACTGACTTTATAGTTAATCACCAGTTCCACAGCGTCAATATCCAACCCACGCGCCGCCACGTCCGTTGCTACCAGCACGCGTGCACTACGTGCAGCAAACATGGCAAGCATCGCAGTACGATCGCGTTGCTCTAAATCGCCGTGTAAGCCAACAGCCGAGAAACCACTAGTAATCAGAGCATCGGTGACGAATTGAGTATCCTTCTTCGTGGTACAAAACACAATTGATGTTGCAGCTTGCTCATCGGTTAACACCGCTTGTAATGTCTGTAAGCGTGTGTGCTCCTCTACTCGATAAACCAGTTGCTGAATGTGAGCCACCGCTGTGCTGCTATCAACATCAACGCGCTCGGCATCTTGTGTAACCGCCTCGAGTAGGTCATCCATCGTAGTGGGAAATGTGGCGGAAAAAAGCAAGGTTTGATGTTGACTGGGTAACGCTTTTCCGATCGCGGTTAATTCATCTTCAAAGCCCATGTCTAACATGCGGTCAGCTTCGTCTAACACTAAGCTTTCTATTGCTGTAAGGTCTAAACGACGCTTGAGTACATGGTCCATCACTCGACCTGGTGTACCGACAACGATATTCGCACCATGTTTCAGCGAGGCAATTTGTGGTGGCACAGGCACGCCGCCACACAACGTAAGCACCTTCGTGTTCGCTATGTATTGTGCTGCTGCCCTTACCTGCTCTGCAACTTGCTCGGCCAGCTCTCGCGTTGGGCAGAGGATAAGCGCCTGTGGTTTCGATAACTCGGGTTTTACTCGCTGCAAAATAGGCAGTGCAAATGCCAGCGTCTTACCGGAACCGGTTTGCGCTTTGGCAATCACATCTTTACCGGTCAGTGCCAATGGAATCGCCGCCGCTTGAATTGGGGTCAAGTTGCTAAAGCCTGCTGCAAGAAAGTACTTTTTTATTGGATCTGCAAGTGGCAGTGAGGTTACTGAACTTGGGTTATTCATTTTCGGCTTTCCATAATTTAATAATACCTCCAGCCTCATGCATTTTTAATGCAGATTGCTGTGCATAGTCGGCCAACCAGTGCTCAACTAGCGCAACGTACTCACGTGAACTTTTCACCGCCGTAGCAGCTTTTTGTAAACGTTGGATCATGCCCTCATCTGTGCCTTGTTTTGAGATTGCTAAATAGGTGGTGGCTAACTGATAAGTAAAGACCTTTCTAATCTGATTGCAACGGGCAGACAAGATGTCACACATGACATCGACGCCACCATCGGAAAAGAATAAAAAGTCGGCATCGCCATTAAGAAAACGCGAAAGTACGGTGCCCCATGTATCCGCAGTAATCGCCTGATGGCCATGCTGTAATACCACTTCTTCCCGAAAGTCACCCTTGAGAACCGCAATTTTACTGTTCGGGGGCAAGGTCACTAAGCTCTGTGCTGGGCCAACGTCTTTATCGATGGTAAACAAAGAATACGCATTTTGGGTAATCGGGGTTATCCAATGAAACAGATCCTCACGCTCCGGCGTACGCGCCAAAGAAAACACCAGGACATCGGGCTTCATTGCACTTTCTACCAAGATACGTTGCCATGGTGCGGTAAGTATTTCGGTATTTAAACCCGCTTCAATCAGAACATTGCGTACCAATTCTACCGCGTAGCCCGTTAAGTTGCCGCGTTCATCGCGGTACGAAAACATTGGCTCCATGTTGGTTATCACCCACAGCGACTGTGATGGTGATGACTTAACATCGGCATGACCGAGCGTTATGACCCCCTCAACAACATCAACGTTAGGTGAAACGAGGCGTAGCTGAGGAAGCCACCGCTCGGTTAAATACTGAAACTGGCGACTTTTTATAAAGTCTGTGGCAGCGCGTGTTAATTTGACCGCGAGCCCACGATTTTCTTCGGTTTTCGGGACGGCCAGATAGCTGTAGGATACCGAATGTGTGAACACTTTGCGGATATTACCGCATTGCAAAACTGCGTTTTGGCAGGTTAAAGAGATACCAAGTTCTGAGAATAACACAGCGTCAACTCGGCCTAACAATACTGAGCCCAGCGCTTGCGCCCACGAGTCTAGCTCCACCACTGTGATCATTGGATTTTGACGTAAATATTCCTCGCGGTAGTCGCCACGAAGCACTGAGATAGCAATGGGCTGATTTATCTGGCTAATTGAGGTAAATGGTAAGTCTTTAGTCGCGAATAAACCGATTGCGTTGGCCGTCATCGGCGCGATCCAAAAAAATTCGTCCTCACGCTCTGCGGTCCGGCCTATCCCAGTCGCAATCGTATTTTTTTGTTGTTGTATTTGATTGATTAAGCGGGCAAACGGTAACGGGACAAATTCCGCCTCTAACTCTGCCTGTTGCAGCACAGCACGCGCAAATTCAACCGAGTACCCGCTCATTCTGCCATTATCAGCTTGCTCGCTAAAGACTGGTAACGGACTGGTTAGTACAGTGATCGATTGAGTTTCGTTGGCATTCGCACACGCCCCCGTTAAGCACATAACGAGCAAAAATAACCAAAAGCCAACCGAAATACGTTTCACAAAGAACCTTTTACTCAACTAACTGCCAATTCACCGCGCTTCCGGCCATGAAAGGAACGATATCTTCACCATTGGGTAATTTAATTGATTCAGGAATATTCCAGCGCCGACGCTCAAGGGTAATTGTATCTGTATTGCGAGGTAGCCCATAAAAATCTGCGCCGTAATGACTCGCAAACCCTTCTAGTTTATCTAGCGCATCGAGCTCCTCAAAGACTTGAGCGTAGAGCTCTATAGCACTCCATGCACTGTAGCAACCGGCGCAACCGCACGCCGATTCTTTCTTATGCTTCTCATGCGGCGCAGAATCCGTACCCAAAAAGAATTTTGGGTTACCCGACTGCACAACGCTGCGTAACGCCTGTTGATGAATATTGCGTTTCAACACTGGCAAGCAATAATTGTGTGGGCGGATCCCTCCAACGAGTAAATCGTTACGATTTAACATCAGGTGTTGTGGCGTAATTGTTGCTGCAACATTGTCTGAGCTGGCGATCACAAATTCAGCCGCATCTTGCGTGGTAATGTGCTCAAACACGACTTTTAATTCTGGGAAGTCACGGGTAATCGAACGCATGTGCTGGTCAATAAATGCTTTTTCACGGTCAAAAATATCCACGTGGCTGTCGGTAACTTCACCATGGATTAAAAGCAGCATGCCCTGAGTTTGCATTTCTTCAAACACTGGGTATAAGCTCGCAATGCCTTTTACCGCCGCATCGGAATTCGTCGTTGCCCCTGCAGGATATAGCTTACTTGCGACGATGCCCGACTGTTTAGCTAAGCGAATTTCTGCCGGCGTTGTGTCATTGGTTAAATACAATGTCACTAAAGGTTCAAAATCTGAGTGTTCTCCGGCGGCTTGCAAGATCCGCGTTTTATAGTCAAGGGCAAGTGCCGTCGTAGTCACCGGCGGCACCAAATTCGGCATGACAATCGCACGCTTGAAACAGCGCGCTGTAGCGGGGACAGTTTCTAGCAACATGTCACCATCGCGAAAATGTAAGTGCCAGTCATCCGGCGCTGTGATAGTCAATGAATTGAGCATAGAATAATTGCGGATCTCAATGAAACGGGTAATGATATTATGCCTGAAAGTACAGAGCGAAGCAGCACTTTGTCTTGGATTACGCCATTGGGCTGACCAGTTAGAAATTTAATCAGGCCGCATCGGGTCGATTACCCTTTAAGACATTAAGAAAATTAACCATGCAAAGAGCCGAAATATCCCTGCGTAGCCTAAGTGACAGCTCCAGCATTTTGACCCGAATTACGTTAACAATGCTCGATAAACTGTTAGGCGTGGCAAAGATGAATCGCCTGTATAAACAGCACCAGATGCAGGGGTTATCACGCGAGGACTTCGCTGATAAGTTGATCGAGCTGCTTGGATTGCAGGTTGAAGGGTTAGATACCTTGCAAGCACGGATCCCTCGTGAAGGACCTTTGGTTATTGCTAGCAACCATCCTTTTGGGGGTATTGAAGGCGTTATTCTCGCGCGCGCAATTGCACAAGTCAGACCCGACCTCAAAGTGCTCGCCAATCAAGGTCTGAAGATCTTTCCTGAACTGCGCAGTTTTTTCATCTTTACCAACCCACTGGCTGAGAAAGATCCGCGTAATGGCCCATCCCTAAGGCAGTGCAAACAACACATTCAACGCGGCGGTGCGTTATTAATCTTTCCGGCGGGGAAAGTCAGTTATTTTGACCGTCAGCGCGGCCGCATTCGAGAGCATCAATGGAATCGACTCGTCGCACGTTTAGCCCAAACTCCCAAATGTCAATATTTGCCCATTTTCGTCAGTGGTCAAAACAGTCGCTTCTTTTATTCGGTTGAACGCCTTTATCATCGCTTGAGGATGTTATTGTTGGGCCATGAATTGTTAAACAAACAAGGACAAGAAATCATTTTAGGCACAGGTTACCCAGTGCCCGCAAAACTAATTGAGAATGCAGATCAATGCCGGAGTCTCAGCTATGCCCAACAACCAGAGTGGCGGCAGAGTTGGCCGCCCAATCGGTATACCGAGTGCAAACCATTAGCACCACAGATAGATGCTAATCTGTTAAGCAAAGAACTAGCTGAATTACCTTCAGCTCAGTTGCTTGCCACGCATAGCCAATACGCAATCTACTATGCCTATCAAGCGCAAGTTCCGCATGTTGTAACTGAAATCGCCCGCTTACGTGAACTGGTTTTTAGGCAGCTAAACGAAGGGAGTGGCGAGCCTATTGATAGCGATCATTTTGATGCTACCTATACCCACTTATTTGTATTTGATCGGGATAAAAAAGAGATTATCGGTGCTTATCGAATGGGCCAGACGGATCGATTACTGGCCCAAGGCGATCGCGACCAGCTCTACTTAAATCGAATGTTTGCGTTTGCCCCAACATTCGTTAACCAACGTGAGCCTTGCTTGGAAATGGGTCGCTCATTTCTAGTACCGAGTATGCAGCGTTCCCGCCTAGGCTTGTTTTTACTCTGGCGCGGAATAGGGGCATTTGTTGCGCGCTTCCCGCAATATCGCACGCTATACGGCACGGTATCGCTCAGCAAACTCTATGATCCACGTAGTGTGAAGTTGATCGAACAAGCTTATGCGCAAAACTCTGACAATGTAAAACCGCGCGCTTACTTTGCGATGGCCGAACAGCCGGAACTAAGTGAAGCCTATACACAGAAAGAATTACAGGCATTGTTGCCGAGTTTGTTAGTCAGCCTAGAGGCTGATGGCAAGTCGATACCAGTCTTGATGAAGCAATACTTAAAGCTTGGTGCCACTTTTCATTGTCTCGGTATTGATAAGAACTTTAATGATACTCCAGGCTTCTTGTTGAGTGTTGAATTACCCAGAGCGCCGGCAAAACAGCTACAAATGTTCTTAGGTGAGAATTGGCAACACTATGTTGATTATCTGCCACGTTGATTTAGGTAGCTAATCGTCGCTGGCGCGTACCCAAAAAACGCCGGAACACCACCACCTTGTAAAGAGCGAATAATCGCAATCAACGAAAAATGATGGATCGCATGGCTCGACACAAACACAATTTCGCGCCCCAATGTAGACAAACATTTTTCGCTGTCTGATGCGCTAACTGACACTTCACTTTCAATCGCTATGGAACGATGGAGTGTGTTTGGGTCTAATTCATTCAACCACGCTACAATTGCCTTAATCGCTGCCATAGCCTCCTGCTTACAACTTTCGATATTGCTTGCACGATGGCGCTGATTGTAGTCCACATATCCCTGTATTTCGCCCTGCTCAAGCGCCTGATAATGATCAATGATATGTCGAAAATGTTGCCCAATAGAGCCGCTGAAATGTGGTGAAAGGACCTGCTGATACTCTTCAACCGTCAACGTTGATATTAGCTCAAGTGCTTGCTCAAGGACTTCAATATGGCTTTTCAGCATGAATAAGTGCGATCCGTGTTAAATAGTGATTGAAAAATAACCACTGCATTAGAGTAACAGATTAGACAGACCTGCCAAGTCGCAGAGTCATTTCATTATTCATTCTTATTTTTTCAAAGCAAATGGGCGATTTCTCACCGCTTCCAATGGCTTAGCATCAGTTACCCTGTTTCAGCATTGCAGCAGCTATAACAAAATAAAGTCATATAAAATAAGGCGTTGACAGCCAGTGTCGTATTGGTAACGTAGCGATAACGCTGCTGTTTCGTAAGGGAAATTGAGTTTTCTTGTTAGCTTGTGACTGAGCCAACGGGGAGACTCATTCGTGCTATTGAAAATTAACGCTAACAAACTAAAACAACTCCGCGAGAGCAAATGCTGGTCGCAGCAACAGCTTGCCGACTTGTCAGGTTTAAGTCTAAGAACCGTGCAAAGAATTGAAGCCAAGGCCGTAGCCTCGCAAGAGAGCACAAAATGCCTTTGCGCCGTCTTTGATATTGAAATTCAAGCACTATTAGACACAAGCGCGCTAATTGAAATGAGCGAAGAGGCTTCTGCTGGCGCAGAACAGCACGAAGACTTGCAGCTAACGTCGCATGTACCTAGCAAAGAAGCGGTACAGCAACATCAAACAGGCAAACAAGCGATCAAGCAATTATACATTGGCTTTGCTATCGTTTTTGTTAGCCATCTGTTTGGTTTTTACGGGATATTTTCAGCATTTGATATGCAGAAAATTGATCACGAAACCTTTCAATTGTTGAAGAACAGCTTATCCATTGTGTTGATCATTTCTGCGCTTATTTTTTTATGGAAGTACCTGCGTATCCAGAAAAAATATCAGCTTGGCTCATCTATTTTTTAAACCTTTAAACCGGCCTCAAAACCGTTTAACTCGATTAGGACTCCATAGATGAACAAAAAATCGCTCAATAAAAAGAAACTAGCTGTCACATTCGGTTTGTATGTCGTGATCTCTGCGACCTTAGCTATCGCACTGACCCTGTATTGGCAGATGGGTTTCCAAGTCTCACAATATACAACGGATGAGCTGCACCTATTGGCGGCAAGTTCTCAATTGATTATCATCGGAACAGCAATAATTGGCAGTTTAACAGCGCTTGTCTGCGCCTATGCAATCACAGCTAAAACTGGCTCACAAGACTACAAACACGCCTGTTACTTTGCCATTGGGCTAACCCTTTACGGCGCGCTGAGTATTATGCTCAATCCAGAGCATCACCTGTTACAACAAACTGCAAAACTGCTAACGCCCCTTCCCATTTGCATGTTCGGCGCTTGGTTGGCAATAGCACGGAGTCAGATAAAAAGTCGTCACACTCACTCTGCGGTCTGAATGAAGAAAACACCGCTGGTATTGATGTGCCGGCGGAAGCCTGCTTATGAAGATGGTTTGACTAAATACAATTGCCTAGCATCTTCAAGTTGCTTTAAAGCCGCTTGAATGGTTATTTCTTCACTCATGAAAGCGACAAAAATTTCTCCTGCAACCCGGCTAAATTCGGCATCAGTTTCGCGGTCAAAGTATTGCACCAGACCATCAGCGTGGTGCAAATGTTCTGCGCCGATCTGCAATAATGGATTGCTGACAGGTTGATAATCAATACGAGGGGAGATCACATCAACATATTCCGAGAAAAATACATGCGTCTCGTATGCGGATAAGAAAACCAGAAATTCTTTTACGAATGGCTTATTTTTTGCGTTTGCGGCAACCACAACAACATCCATCGGTGCGATTTCATAGCGCGGCATATCATTTTTAAATCGCGGAAAAGGGAAGAAACCAATATCCTTTAAAAGGCTATCTGGCGCATCCGCCAAAAAGAAATTTCCTTGTAGCATTAATCCAGTTTTAGCACGATAAAAAAAGGGTAGCGACTGCTGCCACGTCAATGCTGCGTGTGCAGTATCGAATGCGCCGGCTTCTATCAGCTGTTGCCAATGCAAAAATACACTTTCAACCTCAGCACTATCGAAGTTACGCTCTCCTGCCATTAATGCCAAATAATGCTCGCGCCCCAACAAACGTAACGCTAGGTAATCAAACCAAGCAAATGTCGTCCATGGACTTGCTCCGCTGAAATTTAGCGGACTATCTACAATTGTTGAGAGCTGCTGTACGGTTTTAATGAATTGATCCCATGTCACCGGTACCGATAATCCCCAACGTTGAAAGAAGGATTTACGGTAATACAACCCCCACTGATAGTAATCTAGCGGTACTGCATAGGGTTGACTACCAACGCTAACCAACTGCTTAGCAGAGTCTGGAAATACTGTGTCAAAGTCGCTTTCATGCCAGACGTCACCTAACTTGGCAATATTCCCACTGGCGATGAGTGAATCGAGTTGAGTGCCTGCGAATGCAATCATTACATCGATACCGCGCGTGTTACCTTGATTAAATTCGGCCACCCGTTGTTTATGAGATTCCATCATTTGTGACTTGATCTGTACATCAACTTCGGGATATTGACGTTCAAATCGACTCACCAGAATATGGTAAAACTCAAGTTGTGCGACAGAGGAAGGATTGGGTGCAAAATTTATCGAGTATCGCTCTTTAGCCGTGTTGGCGTACCCATTCGGGGCATATAGCGCAATAACACTGATAAAAAGCCATAATTGTAAGACAACTGGTTTAAACTTTAGACGCACACCATCCTCCACCACACGAAAAAAGGAAAGCCTCCATACTAATCGGACGACTCTTCGAGAGAACAGTTGTCACTGCACAAAGAGTAGCCTTATTTAGTCAACAATGCCACGCAAGACCAATGCATACAGCATCTTTGCTGACAGGGTTAGGAAAACCGTTCCGAGTTAGTGCTCTACCCAAATTAAGCGTTCCGTCGCATAACCTTGTTTCTCAGCAAACGCCAGTAACTTGGAGGTTATATCCTGAGGGAGATTAGGCGAGCGCGAGAGGATCCACAAATAGTCCTGATCGGGTCCTGTGACCAGCGAATATTCATACCCGTCCTGATCCAGTGCCATGATCACGTAGCTAGCATAAAAGGGACCAAAAAAAGACACTTTAAGATGCCCAACGGTCGTGGAATCAACAAAATAGGCTCACCCCAATGCTTCATTCCAATCTCCGCTAGCGGCATCAAACCCGCGATTGATGACTGCAACACCGCCATCATCACGCAGCGAATACTCAGCTGTTACCTTGCTTAAACCGCGTTCGAAGGAATGATCAAAGCGCGCAATTTCATACCATGTGCCAAGATAGCGTTCGATATTGAAGTCTTCCACAGGCTTAACTCCATTGGGGATTGATGTACAACCGCTTAATAAAGTCATTAGTAAAAAGATGACTATCAGCCCACTAGGCTTCGTATTCTTCGTTGTATTCATCAATTTATCCCCGCTTTATCGCTGAACTCTGTCACAATAGGCTACAAACGTATTCATACGCTTTTCAGCGCTAAATTGATTAAGCTAAAATTATGACAGTAAAAACATCATTACCTATTCACGCTTTGTTTCCGCACGCAAGTCAGCTCGTGTATGGCTGCATGGGGCTAGGCGGTGGATGGAACACGAACCCGGTAAGTGCTGGCGATATAAAGCATACACAAGAAGTCATCGAAACCTCGCTGGCACATGGCATCACCGTTTTTGATCATGCGGATATCTATACCTTTGGCAAAGCTGAAAAAGCTTTTGGTGAATGTCTTAGAAGAGCCCCTAAATTACGTGAACAGATGCTTGTGCAGAGTAAATGTGGGATCCGCTTTGCCGATGACCAAGGGCCAAAACGATACGATTTTTCTGCCACATGGATCCAACAATCAGTGGACGGGATTCTGCAGCGATTAAATGTAGAACAATTGGACATTCTACTGCTGCATCGCCCCGACCCATTAATGGATGTTATAGAAACCGCAGAGATCCTGAATAAACTGAGTAAAGCGGGCAAAATTAAGCACATTGGTGTGTCCAATATGCAAAGTGCACAAATTAGCTTTTTGCAAAAGCATCTGGATTTGCCAATTGTTGCTAATCAAATCGAAATGAGTCTACTGCAATGTGATTGGTTAGAAGAAAGCTTAACAACCGGCAGCGCAAGCGCCAAAGACAACAGTTTCGACAGTCATTTATTAACTTATTGTGCCGAGAATAATGTGCAGTTACAGGCCTGGGGTAGTTTGGCTCAAGGTAAATTCAGCGCAGCAGAGCGAGCGGAAAACGCTATCCAGCAAGCCACGGTAAAAAAGGTGAAGGAGCTTGCAGAAAAATACCAGTGCGCGCCTGAAGCCATCGTGTTGGCATGGCTACTGCGTTTACCGCATGCCATTCAGCCCATTATTGGAACAACAAATAGCACACGCATACAGGCCTGCGCTCAGGCTGTTGACATTCAGCTTAGTCGCGAAGATTGGTATTGGTTGTATCAGGAATCACGAGGTCAGGAAATTCCGTAAGTTTAGGAAAATCAAATGAAATATATAAGACTATCCGTTCTACTTTTGGCGATTACCGCACTCACAAGTGGCTGCGAAAAGGCCACGGATGAAACCGCCAGCATCGCTAGCACAGACTCATCCATGGCGATAGCTCCACTCACTGCAGCCGATCTTATTGTGTATAAAACGCCAGTGCGCGATGTTCGGGATGATGTTTTTTATTTTGTGTTACCGGATCGCTTTAATAATGCCAATCCGGAAAACGATAATGGTTCGAAAACGCAGTCGATATCCGCCGGCGGGCTTGATGTCACCTCAAAATGGGCATTCCACGGAGGAGACATACAGGGGATCGAGGAAAAACTCGATTACTTACAAAATCTGGGTGTTACTGCAATTTGGATGACGCCCATATTACGTAACCAAGCCATTCAGAATACGGGTTTTGCCCATCACGGTTATTGGATCTTAGACTTCACGCAAATTGATCCACACTTTGGCAGTAATGATGATCTAAAGAGCCTAATTGACGCTGCGCACGCGCGCGGGATGAAAATATTCTTTGACATTATTACAAACCATACCGCGGATGTGATCCGTTTTACCGAATGTCATAATTCAGATGGTAGCTTTAAAGCAGGCCTGTCGGGGTGTGAATATAAAAGTACTGAGCAACTGGCCAATGGCGATACTTATACTACTTTTATCCCAGCAGGACTTGAGAATGCTAAGACGCCAGCTTGGTTGAATGACCCTAAGTACTATCACAATCAAGGCGATAGTTTCTGGCAAGGTGAGAGCGCTCTAAACGGCGATTTTGTTGGCTTAGATGATTTGCGCACATCAGATCCGTTTGTCGTACAGGGCATGATCGATATCTATAAAAACATCATCAGTGAATTTAAACCTGACGGGTTTAGGATCGACACAGTAAAGCATGTAGATTTATCCTTTTGGGAAGTTTTTTCACCTGCAATAATGAACCATGCAAAGGCGGAAGGTATTGCGCATTTTTATATTTTTGGCGAAGTCTACGATGGCAATCCGGCGGTATTAAGTCGCTACACCACGCTAGGCAATATGCCCTCCGTATTGGATTTTGGTATTCAGTACGCAACCGCTGATTTCTTCTTCAAGGACCAACCCATTGATAGTCTGGCAAGGCTGATCCAAAACGACGACTACTATAATGACGCGGACAGTGATGCAACTCAGTTAATGAACTTCCTTGGGAATCACGATATGGGGCGGGTTGGCATGTTCATTCAACAGGCTCAGCCAGATGCGAGTGAGGCAGAACAACTTCAACGCAATCAATTGGCCCATGCGTTTATGTACTTATCCCGCGGGGTACCGGTGATTTATTATGGTGATGAACAAGGCTTTACCGGTGATGCTGGTGATGTTGATGCACGCGAAAATATGTTTGCTTCTAAAGTGGCTAGCTACAACGATAACGATCTGATTGGTACCAACGCTACCACTGCTGACGAGAACTTTGATCAGAGTCATCCACTTTATATTGGCTTGAGTCACCTTGCCAACCTGCGCTTGCAACACAAAACGCTGCGCTACGGATACCAGCATTTGCGGGAAGTCGAAGTTGCTGATGGCATTGATCCACAGCGCGTGTTGGCTTTCTCACGGATCCACCCAGACACGCTAGAAGAATATGTTGCCGTGTTTAATCCAAATGCAGAGACCGCGAGTGTCAGTGTAAGCGCCTATTCACCCTATACAGCAGTAGTTGCTGCAAACGATGCTACACAGCAAGACGGTCGTTTAACATTGACGGTTGCGCCCTACTCGTTTGCCCTTTACCGCGGTAGCAAACCGATACCATCGGTGCCGCCCACAGCCATTGAGCTATTAAGCCAACGGATTGAAAACGAGCGTGTTAAGTTTGAGTATGCGGTAACGCTCGCGCAGGACACTGAGCTAGCCGGTATACAGGTAACGACCTATGGAATTGATAGTGACGGTAATTCAATTGAATTAGCCACTGACTACACGGCAACCTATTCAGGAGTTATTCCGCCTCAGCGTTTGCAGAATATAACGGCCATCGAGGTCGTCGCACAATCTGCCAATGGCCATGAAATACGGCGCCAGTTTGCCCTCAATCCTGAGGTTTTGGCGGTCATCCAATGATGTCGAGTGCAATTTCAGGCATTCATCACATTGCTATAATTTGCAGTGATTATGAACGCTCAAAAGCGTTCTATTGCGACGTCATCGGCTGTACCGTACTGGCCGAAAATTACCGTGACGAACGCGATTCGTATAAGCTGGATCTGGCCGTACCCGGAGGCGGCCAGATTGAACTGTTTTCCTTTCCTAATCCGCCTTTGCGCCCCTCATCGCCAGAAGCCCAGGGGCTTCGGCATTTGGCGTTTGCGACGACCAATATCCAGCGCTCTATTGAGCATTTGCAAGCGCATGGTATTGCAGTAGAGGCGGTGAGAATTGATCCCTACACTAACCGCGCATTTACATTTTTCCGTGACCCAGACGACTTACCACTAGAACTGTATGAAATAGCAACGCCTAACGCTAAATACAAATGAGTGTTAAAAGGCTCTAGACTCACAATTACACAGGTGCTGGGGAATGGCCTATAGCATTTAATGGCACCTCTGGCGCTTTTATGGATTCAAATGTTAAGACTGACCGATTTGTGCCATTTGCTGCCGTTGGTTCGTCAACTAGCGTGCGGCAGCTGTGTAAGTAAAACAGTCGTTAAGGAATGGGTCTCAGTTCCACTCCATGAAAGGTTATGGAGTGTCTATTGAACTAGTAGCGATTCAAAGAACTAAGGTTTCATTAACTCGATTTATAAAAAGGCTGTTTTTGAAATTCGACCCCAATTAATGAAAACTTCGCTTTAATTTCGTTATGTAACTCTTTTGTCATGTACAGTGTTCCATTGATGATAATTGCTTCCAGCTCATGATTAATGAGTATTTCTTTAGGTAATATTTCCGTAAAGAATTTTCCATTAAAGTAGTCTTCCCAATGAAAACCACACACCTCACATTTTTTTATATGCTCTTCGCCAAAAAACTTTACCGCCCCCTCCACTAAGATAGGCTGTACAGGCTCTATAAATCGTTTATCTCGAACTTCATACATTTCCGTCTTGCCGCCGTTTATCACGGGAGTAAAATCAAACCAATCGTATCCTTTTAGTATTGAAGCCAGACGAGAGGATACAACACAGACATTAGCAACGCTCAATACTAAGTCTGGGCCCCACCTACTTGTTGCTAGTATGTCGCAATTTGGAAGCTGCGTTTTGTAACTGAGATATCTATCATTACGAACTCCCTTAGTTTTGCCACATGTTTTACAGACACCTTCCGTGTAATAACTATCAACAGTTTCTAACAAATGAGCGCCTTCTATCGGAACGCATTTAATTAAAGGTTTATAAAAATGATCTTTAACTCTCAAGTCTTCGAGATCTTGTTCATACTTAAAATATGGAGAAAAATCACCTTTCAGATCCATCAATTTTTCTGCCATATAAAACTCACATTCTTCCAATGAATCGGCTGTCACCCTTAAGTTTTTGTCCCCTGCAATCGTCATCGTAACTTTTCCATTCTCACTGCGAACTTTGCAAGTGTAGTAGTTGAAGTCATCAGCCATTTAATATCCCTTTATTTTTTATAGTTTTCATTACATACCCTTCAACCGTCAATTTCCTTCTTGTAAACTCAATGCAGAACGCAAAAACGATGAGACAAGAAGGCATTATTATCACCCTCTTAGCAGTCGTAAAGCGATTAAACTAGCATTTTCTGTAATCGGTATAACGACACCAATAAGACCTGCTGCTTCATCGTAACCTTGTGCCACTCACTTATTACAGCCTGACGCCTATATTCGAATGGTACAGGCCTGGTTAGGGCATTCTGATGAAAAAATAAAACTTATACTGATGCTCTCCAACAAGGTGCGAATTATGTAGTAAGCGCACTAGGTCGCTTTTCTTGATGTTGCTTTATGATTGAATGGCTGCTTTGGGCACCTAAGCTCCAACTCAATTTATAGTATATCTACTTATCCTAGTCGCTCGTTTCTGAATTTGAGTCAGGATTGGCGAGGGATTCCAAGCCTCAATTGCGGAAATGTGCCATAAGGCGACCAACGTAAACCAGTGATTGAATGATCAGTTTTTACGTGAAGCGGACTTTAAATGACGGCAACTATAAACATAGCAAGCACGGCTACTAAACCAGTGGTGCCTAGAAAGCCAAAAACTATTGTTGATGGTGAATTACTGGCGCTCAGTTTTTCAAACTCACTTAGGTTTTTGCTTAGCTTGCCATTTGCCGCATAAAATATATAAATCAATGCGACACAGCTAAAATAAACAATTAATCCATACTCGGACATAAGATTTATGATTACATCTAATTGCTCTAAGCCACTTAAAAAGAACGCCAATGTACCAATAAAAATTGTCCCCAAGATTGTCATGCAAAAAGAGGTTAAACTCAGAGCGTAAATAGTCGAGTCAAAGCTTGAGTTTTTTCTTTGTTTTATCGCTTTATAACTAGAAAGGAAAAGAACTTTAAACGGTTTAAAAAGCATATTATCTCTCAGGTCAGCGCTCTCTTTCATTTCTTTAGAGACTCGGGCAAGCAATTTGGGGATGGGGGTAACTGCCTGTAAAAAAACGGTATCTCTAATTGTCTATCCGGCAAGACTACAGATGCTATAGTGTTATTGATTTTACTACCTGTAAACCAAAGCGTTGTACTTTTCAGTTAACATGTTTTTCAAGTCATTTCGTTCTACTTCATTAATGAGCATCTTAATGTCTTCTATCACCATAGGATGGCTAAGATTAACTAATGCCAAGACAGCTTTATCAGAAATACCTTCTTTTTCAGTCAGAATAATTTCTTTTAGTACTTCTGCATCTTTGTGTTCACCTACCCAACCAAGAGCAGCTAAAGCATCAATTTGTATGAAAGTATTATCTGAATCAATATACTGAATAACATACTCACGCATACCTTGAATGCTCTCTGAATACAGGTCATTTCTTTTGCCCTGTCCAAGAAGTTGAGCGATCGTTAACCGAATTGAAGGTATCGTGAACAAATAGCTAAATTCTGAACCTTTAGACCAGAGAATAGCTAAATACTTTAACCTTTCGACTTTGTTATTAGTTCTGAGCCAACCAGAGTAAATAGCATTACTAATTTCTAGAAACGCATTTTCACAAGCAAACACTATTTCCAAGTCATCAATTTTTGGATAGCTTTCACACGGTAGAGATTCAGCATCAGATACCGTTGTTTTAATATTACTTTTCCATTCATCGGCATTTACCGGATACATTAGAAAAAGTAAAAAAATAATTGAAGCTTTTAATATCGAATTCACTATTTGCTCATTATGATTTTGGGCTATTTTTCTTCAGAAGATTCCGACTTATATCAGCCGCGAATATCTAGTTTTAAAATTAGAGAACGTAATTCTCATCTTCATGAACTATCGTAAAAATAACAAGTATCAAGAATTAAATCTTCAATTTGATTATATAAACCGATTGCAAACTCAACGTCCGCTTTAGCTCGCAGAGCCAACAGCCAGTCCTACCTTTCCGACTATCCGCAATTCGCTCAATGCTGCAATTGTCTCGGGGCTGATGCGACCTTCAAGTGCTCAATGGTTGAAAAGTGCCATTTGCAGATCATCTGAAACCAGCGGTTCAGCGATCACCTTGTATGTTTTGCCGACGTTTGAGTTTTAGAAGTGACTAGAGACAGAAGGCTCTTAAGCTGAAGCAGACATAGAATACACCCATTTCATCGCCCTCTAGTAGTCAATGAATTCCTGAAGCCTGTTTCAGTTGGTCATACTCTTCAGTTATGCGTTCTATAGATTTCCAACGGGTAACTAACTGCTTGACGAATTTGTGGGTGAAACAAGGCAATGTCTTCAAAGAACATATAATTTTCAACTTTTAGTCTGTGAAGTCGTTTGAAATGCTCGTCTTGTAATTCTGTTTTTGCGATTAAATCAATTAACAATGTCCTATAGTCTTTTTTGTCAAGGCCGTGCGCGGCGAGTTTTAAATCCAGTGCCAACATTAAAGCATCGCGACCATAAGGATGGCCACGTAAATCTTTACGGCGCTGAAAAGCTGGATCAGCTAATAGGTTTATTGCTTTATCGAAAGCATGGTGCTCTAACTTACTATAAATGATCCCTGGGTACGTGTTCTCATGAAGATAGAAGATTCGCTCTGTCTCAGTGTAATCGTCTGGAGTACCAGCTAAGCAAGATTCATAACTAAATAAGTTAAAGCTCATGTACTGAACGGTATCAAAGATGTCCTCCATCATGCGCTTACCGAATTTTTCACAGTAAACTTCGTTGAGTTGGTGTCGCTCAAAAGGAGTAAGTTGATCTATTTGTGCCTTCACGGTAGCGGGGATGTCCTGTAGCGAATGAGTAGCTGCTGCTAGCACATCTACTCTTTGAGTATCTTCACTCCTCTTCTCCATTTTGGCGTAATAGGCGTCAACCAAAGTCAGCGATTGTTGTTTCAACAACTGGATATTTTCGATAAAAGTGTTGTCGGCACTGACAAAGTCCAGAACGTTATCAATTCTGATAAGCGGTGGCACCAAAGACACTAGTCTTTGCTTAAGGGCACCACAGGTTTTTGACCTTGCATTGTATTCGTCTGATAGCAGTTGTCTATCTAGCGCTTCATGTTTCAGCTGATCTTGCAAACTCAATGGCAACGTAGAATCAGGGTGCATCCTAAACTTTTCGATGTGTCTAGGAGGAATCGATAAGGCATTTAACTGGTCGACAATTGGTCGCTCAAGCATAGCTGCGTAGCCAGCTAGCATACGACTCTTGGAAAAAGGTCCAGGAACTACATCAACGCGAAAACCCCGCTCAACTAAAAGAGCCATCATAACCTTTTGAGAATCGGTAAACTCTTGCTCTTCAGTATTCAATGTATCAAAAACGATAGTATTCAGCGGATTAAAGAAAAAGTCGGTATGTTGAAGATTAGGTTGCGCGAGGATTAGTCGCATTGCCTCTAACGACTCTATCTCTATTGCTGCTTGCAATGCCGTTTGAAGCTTGTTGTGTTTGGTATAAATCGGTGTGTTGTTGAAGTCGAAACTCGCAAGCAATTTCTCTAACGCCTCTTTGCTTGCCCCCGAACGAACCGCTTGAGTGAAAAGTAAGTGGCTAACCGGGTATTGAGCAGTAATATCGTCAACAAAGCTTAACGGCGCGGTTGCGAGACTATGACCAATAAAAACGTCTGGTGTCCACAAAAGTTTGTCTTTCCCACGACGAAACAATAACCCGCGTTTGCTATTGTTCTGCCTAAAGATATCAGCAGCCAGAACGGTTCGTTCAATATCGTGCTCTCTAACTGCATCAAAAACATCGCGCAGAAGATACCCCACTCTAGTAAATTGTTCCATTTCAGCACGAGTGGGTCGAAAAGGTGCTCGCTCGAAGTGCTGTGCTTCATTCTCTAGTAGTCGTCGGTATAACACTATAGGTGCTTCATAAGTGTTAAAGTACCCCTCACCTTGGAGTAAGAATACGGCATCTCTAAGAAGACGCTCATCTTCAATGCCTTTAAGTTTATCGTTGATAGCATTTTTTACGACTTCGAGTCGGTCCCAGACTTCTGTACTTTCGACTTCACATTGACTGTAGGCTTCACTGGCTGCATAGATTTGATACGCATTTTCCAACGTCGTTGCTGTATGCGCAGGTGTTGATTGACTGTTTATCTGAGCAGATAGCTCCGTAGCGACTTCAGACCTTGAAGTATCAACATTTTGAGTATCACTATTATGCGCTTTTTGCTCCGCGGGCAGAAAGAACAGCCTACCAATAATAATCGCAACTAAGCCAAGAGTGGTAGTACCCAAAAAACGCCTTTTGATTTGCATATAGTCCTTTATTGTCGTCACGTGGTTACATCATTTAACTGTATGCATTCTACCGAAATTTTATTAACTCGGCTTGCAGAGTTTGACACATCTTTTGCGTGGCAGAATAACTAGGATAGTCCTCATATCTAGTAAAAATTAGAACATTCCTAACGTCTGCAAAGTTGGTATGAACAAACAAAACCATATATATAACTATGGATCTGCTACTCGCTCTAAGCCGAAAGTAAGGCCGTAGTGGTGCGGATTTCCAACCTTTAACTTCAGAAATTTGCCACAAGGCGACGCTCAAAACCTTTAGATTTAATGAACGCTATGGTTGGATAGAGGAAGTTCAATGAATGATATGGACTCCCCACCTTTTCGGCATCGATCTGCCATAGTGAAATAGCGAGATTTCAAAAATTAGTGGGGAGTCCATATATTCTTAATTAAAGTTGTTTACAGAAGTAGCGAAATTATCGTGCTGTATCATTGGCATAGAAGCCTGCTCAGGGCCTCACTATTGGGAAAAAGAGTTCGGCAACCTAGGGCATGATGTTCGAATCATGGCGTAGAAGTTTGTCATTCCTTATCGCCAGAGCGAGAAAATGATGCGAACGTTAATATGTAATTTTGCAATTTAAATCGGCTTAATACTGCCAATGGTTATTGCTCGCCAATGGAATATTAACTGTACTTTAGAAAAGTGTCCTGAAAAATTTGAGTAGGATAGTCTGGAGCCCCTAGCAGAATTGCCAGCCAATTCCGAAGACCTGTTGTCTTGGGGGCAGAATTGGGCAAGGCGTAGATCAGCCTTTGGCTTCAATAGAAAAAATAAATTTTCTTGTCTATATTGGATACAGGAATCTTGACTAGGACTGCCAATGCTTATCCATTTTAAAACTATTCTTTCTACAATTATTATTATGTCCCTTTTCGCTTGTGGTGGAAGCGATAGCGGAGAAACAACAAGTCCCCCCCCAGATAAAAATTCAACTCCTATAGCAGATGCTGGTCCTGACCAAAATGTAGATGAGCAGAGCGTCGTCTCATTAGACGGCGATGGTAATGATTCAGATGGTTCAATAGTTAGCTACAGTTGGGTTCAAATTAGCGGAACAACAGTAACTTTAAGTGGTGCTGATACAAAAACCCCAACATTTATTGCTCCGGAACTTAGTTCTCAGGTTACCGTCACTTTCCAATTAACCGTCACAGACAATAGCGGTGCATCTGATACTGATACCGTAAATATTGAGATTGACCCTTTTCTGACAGCAAATGCGGGTAATGACGTCGAAGCTCTAGAAACTACTACCGTATCACTTGATGGTACAGCGAGCGAAGGCAATATTGTGTCTTATCTATGGTCAATTGATAGCGTGACATCAAATGCTGACTTAACTTTAGATAATCCAGAGTCTGCAATTGCATCTGTAAACATACCTGTTTTAAGTGGTACAGAATCATATACGTTTAAGCTTACATTGATTGATGATGACGGTAATACCTCTGAAGATACCGTTACTATGATTGCTCGACAGACACCAGGATTTAGTGTTGGTGAAGTGTCGGGTAATACCGTGACACCTAGTTCAATTGCAGAATTCACAGTGACGATTAACAGTGAACCAACTTCTGATGTAATCGTACCTGTTCAATCTAATGATACAACAGAAGGCGTTCCTAGCGTCTCCGAACTAATTTTCAATAAGGACAATTGGCGTCAGGGGCAAGTGGTTTCTGTTAGGGGGCAGAATGACGCTGTCGTCGATGGAGTTCAGGATTACCTCATCGAATTGGGTGCTTCACAGAGTGTCGATTCTTTCTATGAGGGAGTGAACATAGATGATGTTCAAATGAGAGGTATAGAACTTGCTGTTCAGGAGCCAGCTAATTTTGGCAAGTTTATCTCTATGCTAGAAAAGACAATACAACTTGAGGTGAATTATACAGGTAGTAATGTTTTAGTTTTTAGTTTAATCAATTCGCCAGAGTCAATGTCTATAGATGTTGATACCGGTGCCATTACTTGGATGGCTGGTTCAGAATATGAAGGGACGACAAATAATGTTTCAGTCTCTGTAACCGATGGAATCCTAACAGAAACGCTAACGTTTCCTGTGCAAGTGGCGTTAGTAAATACTGTTGGAACAAACGTATCTGGCAATATTATCAGTATTACTGATACTGGGCTTGAGGGGCTTAGCATTACAGCAGAAGCCGACGTAGATTTAACTATGTCGGAATTGGTTTATATTGCTGATGACGATGCCCCTCCCGTTCCCAATACAATCACACAGGTGAGTAGTATTATTCAAGTTAGAGGCGAGTCGATTGGAACATCTGAGATTAGCTTTCCCACCTCTCTAATTAGTAGTGGTCTTTCATTGTCAGGCATAAATATCTTCAGATACAGCGAAAATGTTACACATTCAGAAGAAGGTCTTTGGATACCAATTAGCATCGCGCCTGATTTAGTTGGTGATGGTATTAATTCACAAGTAACAGTTAGAAGTAACGAATTGTCTGGATTATTCATGATAGCTCATATTGAACCAACTTATGGCGTTGATTCAAATACAACGGCCGCATCACCTCCACGACAATCGACTTCAGAGTCTAATCAAATCACATGTACAATTTTGAATCAAAATACAGGTTCTGCCCAACATGGGTGTGAAGATAGCAATCAAACCTTTTATTATGTTATTCAAGGTTTCGTTAATTCTTCTGGAACTGGAGCGACTACACACTGGGGAGGGGTTACTGTTGAAGAGTTAGCGAGCTGGCTTCAAGAAGCGAAACAGAATTTTGACAATTTGGGACTTGTTTCCGATATCGTAGTCAATGTATTGATTACAGACAAAATATGGGGTTCTTCTTTCAAAGGACCGGGTCAATACTTCCATCCGAGTACTATAATTATTTTGCATCCAAGCCTTGTTGAAGATGGAACGTTTATGAAAACGGTTGCTCAACACGAGTATTTCCATAACGCTCAAAAAAAATCAATCGAGAATAATGGTGGTACAAAGAACCTCGAGTTTGATAAATCGAAAAAATGGATCACTGAAGGCACTGCTAGATGGTTTGACGATTACGTAAATGACGATGATGATATTTATCTTAATTATACCAATACTGTTTCGAAGCCTTTGCCGAGACTATTAGATAAAGGGGTGAACAATCAAAGTTCATATATTAATAGTAAGTTTTCTCATTACGACTGGTTTTCTTTTTGGAAGCTTTTAAGTGAACGATGCGACTTTACGGCGGTAAACACAGACGGCAATTATCCACTGGTAGAGTTATTTTTGGGGCTTGAAGATGGCACTCAAGGTGCTGACACATTGGAACAATTGCTACCAAAACAAAACTGTAGCTTTGGCGGTCAGCTCGGACCAGTAAACCAATCTACATTAAAGGCTGCATTATCGTTTTATCAATATGCGACAGCAAAAGAAAATAGAATGTCTCTTCTTGATCCTAACGAGATTGACGCATCATCAAACGGCGTACGTTTTATTCAAACTAAAAATACTTTTAATAAAAGTGATCTTGTAAATACAAACGGCACTGCAAGCATTAGATTAAATGATTATGGGTACCTTTTTAGAAACGCCGCTAAATCATTTTTTCTAGATGCGGATATCTTTGATGAGGCTCAAGGTAGAGAAGTCAAACTTTCTTTGGATACATCTGGGTTAGATGCTTCAAAAAACGAAAAGCTAATTGTTTCTATTGTTAGTGATGACCCAACATTTGTAGGTAACTCTTTATTAGATAATAAGCAGCATTTAAATTTGGTATTCGATAATAGTAATAGTGTATACATATTTACGAATGAACAGCGTTTACCAATGTTTGTTACTGTAATCAATCCGAATGAAAATCCTATCACGATAGCTGATGTGACGTTGTCAATGGAGCAGGTAACGGATTACTTTTCTGAATATGAAATGACTGTTACCGCAATTGAAGACGATCCACCAATTGAATTCACTGTTCCACAGCCAACACCTGAATGTCCAGACTGCGAAGAGATAGTGTCATTTTCCTGTAGTAATGGACTTGTGGTAGGAGATAGGGAAATAGGCTCTGAACGATGGAACTTTGACTCAGCAAACAATAGTGTTCGAATTAGATCGTTGAATAACGAGTATGATGATAGTTACAGTTACACAGCGGTTTATGAACCAACAACTGGCAATATTTCAGATTTTTCAGAGGATGATTCGGTTCAAGACGATTTTATATTATATGACTCTGGTGACTTTGATATTACGTTAGACCAAAACTTGTCTTCTGACGAAGAATTAATATATACAGGTCGATATGTTGAGTTTTCACGAATAACTTATGCTCCAGATCCTACTAAGATTGTTGAATGTTCAGAAGAGTATGATGTTTTAGTACGTGCTGTACCTCTACCAGAGATTTCTGAAGTTGATTATCAAGCAACCGCAATAACAGTGATAGAGGACCCAGCGATTGACTTTACAATCACACCGCCAGGTTGTCCCGAATGTGAACAACAATATTCTGTTTCCTGTAGCACAGGTATTGAAGTCGGGGATGACGAAAATGGTACAGAAGAATGGGTATTCAATTACTCAGGTAGTGATATTCTCATAATGTCAGGTGTTAATGATGTTGATGCTGGTTACTCTTTTTTAGCAAATTATAATCCATCAACGCAGGCAATTTCTCACTTTGAAGAAGAGACTGAAGTAGATAATGACTATATCTATTACAACTCTGGTTATCTCGATATCACATTCGATGAATCTCAATCTAGTCAGGATATTGATGTTTACACTGGAACGTATTTGGAAACGAATAGAACAACCTATGCTCCAAATCCAACTTACTCAGTGCAGTGTGACTATACTTACGATATTTCGTTTTCTGTTAACCCATAAGAGATGAAGATTCGTAATTCTAATTAAGACTGGGCAAAAACCGATGAGTTAGTTCATCGGTTTGCTTCACTCTTTAGCCTATTTGGGTGTGAACATTAAAATCATGTTCGACCTCACCAAGCTCTGAATAATCTGACGCCCCAATGAGTTCGTGGCACAGATACAAAATGAACAGCGTGAACTCATCTAGTTAGTTGTTCTAATAATGGTGGCCGGTCAATAATTGAAAAATCTCATCGAGGGATTGGTATTAATCTAGGTTAAAGGTCAGAATCAAGAGCAAAGAGTCATGAATGTCCGGTAATGTCTTCAGCAGACCATCGCCTTGGCTGTGGTGACGATCCGCTACTCGCTCATGTATACCCTCCCTTCTGCTGCAACTTACAGGGCAATTGGTAACTAGATTATTTGGTTAACGCCAAGATTAATTGTTGGGTACAAGAAAAATACTAAAAATAAAAAATCCAAAACCGCTGCTGCTGTCTATAATTTAATCAACAGGGAAAATTACGCTTATCTAAGGGAAAGGATAATGGGCAACGATATGAAAAAAACAGAATTTTTATGTCCGGATTGTGGGTCAATTAATAAAATTGATGCCGCTGTATGCAGAGAAAAATATCACGAATATCAAGTGTGTTGTCAGCGTTGCAACCATTTATTGGAGATCGTCGTTGCGGATGGCCTTGGTGACCAGCTCAATGTAATCGCCAGCAGCTTAGACAATGATGAGGCGACTAATTAATTGCTTCATCATCAACGATAGCTAAGACCGCCCGCTTCTGTTGATAAAGTCTTTCAGTTTCAGGTTGCTGAGCAAGTTCTGCGGCTTTGCGCAATGATTCATCAGCCGCTGCTTGTTGGCCGGTAAGATAATAGCTTTTGGCCAGAGAGAAGTAAGCTTCATGTAAGTAGGGCGCTCGCTCAAGTGTTTTAGTTAGCATAGAGCGTGCGATATGATGCTTGCCTTGCTGAATTCTCTCGTTGGCTAAATCCAGCCAGCGGTATGGGTTCGAATCGTCACTTTGCGACAGCGCAGTATTGAGTTCTTCTGCTTCAGCAACAAATCCTTTGGCACGCGCTAAAACAGCATAATTGGCTAACAAATTGAGGGACTCAGCACCCTGATTTACTGCATATCGGTATAACGTTAGCGCTTTTGTTGAAAATCCCATCTTGTTCAAGACTACAGCCATAGCATTCAATGATTCGGCATCATTGGGAGCGATTTGCAGCGCCTTGTGCAATAAATCATAGGCTCGAATTAACTGCCCACGTATGATCGCCTCACTCGCTAAATTTCGGTAATACATGGCAAAAAACGTTTCATTGGTGATCATATTGCCCCGAATGTTGCCACGCTCGGGGTAGTAGTCGATGATGATTTTACCGCGGATCACTGATGTTTTAAGTTCTTCTGCTGATAATTCCTCGAATAAGTGAGTTCGCACATGGGTCGAGAGCGTCATTACGTTATCAAAACGTCGATAAACCGGCGCGGCACTTACCTCCTGATAGGCAACTTCAAGTCCGGCCAAATCTGCTAACGCAGTAGTTAGAATTGCCAAGGAGAGACAGTTGCCACTTTGTGTGGCAAACGCGGTTTTGGCGTCGTATGTATCACCTAAGTAAGTAAATCCGACATACAAATTATCAATATAGTTGTACAGCCGTTTATGTTTAGCAACATCGGCGCGGTTCGGATCGGTAAAGTAGTTTAAAAAGTGCGCTTGCTGTTCAGGTGTTAATGCAAACAGTTGTGACGTATCAGGCGGTTTATTTGCGCTTGGAATGTCATCGACAACCAGCATCTTCTGTAACGCTTGTGGCATGCCTTTGTGAGCATGGGGGTTTACTTCAACTGAGACGGGAGTAGGGTTTGTCAGCGCACATCCTGCACTGGTAAGCGCTAAAACAACTAACCAACAATAGCGCATATCGCTTGAACCTTATTCCTTGGAAACGATAAAGAGATTAGCGCGTCTTATCCCTTTGGACAAGACGCTATAGTTTTAGCCTTGAAAAAACTCGCGCCGTAACTCGCTATTAGTTAGGAATTGGCCACCTAGCGCGGAGGTTCGGGTGAAGGAATTGTTATCACGAATGCCGCGCGCTTTAACACAATAATGAGTCGCATTGATCGTAACGGCGACATCTTCGGATCCCGTTAATGCTTGCAAGGCCACCATTACCTGTTGGGTTAATCGTTCTTGCACTTGTGGTCGTTGCGCAAAAAATCCCACCAAGCGGTTGATTTTCGACAGCCCAATAACTGTGTCCTTGGGGATATAAGCCACTGTTGCTGTGCCATCAATGGTGACGAAATGGTGTTCACAGGTGCTGGTAAGACTGACATCAGACACTTGTACTGGCTGTGAAATACTCATTTTATTTTCGATTTGGGTAATCTTAGGAAATTTGGTGTAGTCCAGCCCGGCAAATATTTCATTGACGTACATCTTTGCAATTCTGGACGGCGTATCGGCTAAACTATCGTCAGTCAAATCTAAACCCAGAGTTTCCATCACCGTGCGCATGGCCGTTTGGATCCTGTCGCGCTTTTGCTCATCGGACAAACGATTAGCCACCATCGGCGTTTCCAATCCTTGGGCTTCTAAAGCTTCTCTGACTAGCTTTGCTTCAGGCGATATTCTTGGCTCCAATGCATCACGCACGACCACAGCTTCATTCGATCTCATAGCGTCTTCCAGTTTTCTCTTGAGTCAGTTATACGCATCAAGTTAATAATTGGGATTAATTGACCGGAAAAAAAACCAATGTCACCCTAATATGCGTACTGACCATCATATTCGTACCAACTTGCCTCAGGCACATTCGCATAAGGACCCGTTGATTGAAATCACCTATATTGATTACCGGTGGCACCCAACGCTTAGGTTTGGCCGTCGCCAAACATTTAATAGCGCAGGGTTTCTCCGTGATTATAACATACCGGCGCAGAAAACCATCAGTCGATGAGCTAAGCCTTCTGGGCGCTCACCTGATTGCAGCTGATTTCGCCACTGATGAAGGTATAGCTGAAGCTATTAACGCCGTTAAATCGCACACATCAAGGCTGCGTGCTGTCATTCATAATGCGTCAGACTGGGATAAGGAAGAATCGGATTCAGATTTAGCCGGGCTAATGCGAAAAATGATGCAAGTACACGCCTCGGCTCCCTATCAAATGAATTTGGCATTTGCTGAGATGTTGCATGCTAATGATGGGGTGAGTGACATCATCCACATGACCGATTATGTACAAAGCAAGGGAAGTCAGAAACATATTGCTTATTCGGCGAGTAAAGCAGCATTGCACAATTTAACCTTATCCTTTGCGGCCAAACTGGCGCCAAAAGTAAAAGTAAATAGTATTGCGCCTGCATTAGTGATGTTTAATGACGACGACTCCGCTGAATATCGTGCTAAAGCTCTGAAAAAATCGATTTTAGGAATCTGTCCGGGTCCACAAGAAGTCGTGAAAGCAGTGGCCTACTTGCTTGAGAGTGATTTCATGACTGGCCAAACTTTACACCTCGATGGTGGGCGTCATTTAAAATAAAGTACGTTATAATTGGCGTTTGAACTGACTAACGTTAACGAGAACTTGTGACTGCGACCTTATTACCTGAATGGACACCCTGTGAAGCGGTGATCCTCGCTTGGCCGAACGAAAATACGGATTGGGCTCCCTGGCTACCCGCTGTGACAGACACCTATAAGCAGCTCATCACAGCCATTAATGCTGCCGGCGCTGGCGTGATATTACTTTGCCGCGAGCAAGATAAAACGGCTTTAGCAACTCGACTTGCCGGTGCGCAAGTGCTGCTGATTGAAGCTGATTATAATGACACCTGGGTAAGAGACTATGCATTCTTAACACTCTCTGACGCACAAGGCCGGCGTTTACCGGTTGAATTTAAGTTTAATGGTTGGGGTAACAAATTTTCCGCTCAGCAAGACAATTTAGTCAACCAAAAAGTTCTCAGCACGCTTTGCAAAGAGGCGTTGACGTCAATTGACGTAGTCTGTGAAGGGGGCGCTTTAGAAATCGACCAAGACGGGCATTTATTATCCACCGCACTGTGTTTGTCCAATCCCGAGCGCAACGGGGATATGCCATTAGCACAATACGAAACGCTATTTGCTGATGTACTTGGAGCAAAAAGAACAAATATTCTTGAACATGGTCATTTGGAAGGTGACGATACTGACGGACACATCGATACATTAGTCAGGTTTACACCACACAACGGCATTGTTATTCAGAGTGCATTTAATCGTCCTGAGGATCGTCATTTTACTGGGCTGCGAGATCTGGTAGCTGAGGTCAAAGCAAGCTTTCCCAATCATCAAATTTTTGAATTGCCGCTACCTGAGATCATCAATGCCGATGGCGAGCGCTTACCGGCTTCTTATGCTAACTTTCTGATCTGTAATGAGGACGTATTGTGCCCTGTGTATGGGCAGACAGAGGATGATTTAGCTCTGCAAGTTATGCGTAAAGCCTACCCAGAACATAAAATCGTTGCGGTCAATTGCCACGCATTAGTGCAACAATTTGGTAGTCTGCACTGCATTACCATGCAAGTCCCGCAAAATACGCTTAAGCCAACCGTCGTTCAGCAATTACAACAAGGAGTTTCATCCTATGCCAGCTAAACCCGCGCGTTTAACCATCGGCTTGGTACAACAAGCCGTTGAGAATAATGACAAATTAGCCAACTGGGAAAAAAGCGCTGCACGCGTGCGTGAACTCGCGGCTAGCGGCTGTGAATTGGTATTACTACAAGAGCTTCACAGCACACTGTATTTCTGTCAAAACGAAGACGTTAACGCCTTTGATCTGGCCGAGCCAATCCCTGGTCCAGCGACCGAATTTTTTGGCACATTAGCCGCAGAACTGAACATCGTTTTGGTCACTTCACTATTTGAAAAGCGAGCATCGGGTCTATACCACAACACTGCGGTCGTTTTTGACCGTAGTGCAGAGATTGCCGGCATGTATCGCAAAATGCACATCCCTGACGATCCGGGATTCTACGAAAAATTTTATTTTACGCCCGGCGATATGGGGTTTGAGCCGATTGAAACCTCTGTCGGTAAGCTCGGAGTGCTCGTCTGTTGGGACCAGTGGTATCCAGAGGCTGCGCGGTTGATGAGTATGGCTGGAGCAGACCTGTTATTTTACCCCACTGCGATCGGCTGGGATCTGAACGACGACAAAGCTGAACAACAGCGCCAACATGATGCTTGGCATACTATCCAACGTGCTCATGCGGTGGCTAACTCAGTGCCAGTCGTTGTTGCCAATCGAACAGGTTTTGAACCAGCACCTGGGGCCGCTCCGAATGACCAAACCGATGGCATTTATTTCTGGGGGCAAAGTTTTATTGCGGGACCCCAGGGCGAAATTCTGGCCCAAGCGAGCAGTGACAAAGAAGAGACTCTGATGGTCGAAATTGACATGACGCGAACCGAAGCAGTTAAGCGCATCTGGCCCTACTTTCGCGACCGTAGAATTGATGCCTATGATGAACTAACTAAACGTTGGCGTTCTTAACAATTCCAGTGAGGGGTGGCGAATTTACACCCACCCCTTCGCCCTGAACTTAACTAACAGCTGACTGAACTCGCGCATATCATCCGGCGTCCCCAGCGAAAGTCGATTCCAGCCGTCCTCCGCCGTCATTCTGCGGCCCACCTTTACATTATTATCTCGCATGCGTTGTGAGTAAGTTTGTAAATCACTGTTAATCCGATGCAAAATAAAATTAGTGTGGCTCGGTATATACCCTAGCCCAAGTTGTTCGAGCGTATTAATCAGGATTTGCTTAGCTTCAGCATTGGCTTTCAGGCTAGTTAAAAAGAAATCTTGATCATCCAAAGAGGCTGATGCGGCGGCAATACCTGCAATATTTAAATTAAAATCTGCTCCAAGGGCATTTAGTTGTGCGGCGGTCTCTGGCGCAGCGATACCATACCCCATGCGAAGTCCCGCCATACCAAAGACTTTAGAAAAGGTACGCGCAACGACCAAGTTTTCTCGCCCCTCTAGCACCAGCGGCAACATACTCTGATACCCTGGGCTTTGCAGCGCATACTCTAAATAAGCTTCATCAAGTAAGAAAATATGCTGACTGGGCGCGCGCCTTATCCATGTTGCTAATGCTTCACTGTCCACAATGGTACCCGTTGGATTATTTGGGTTACATAAGTTGATCAGTACCGCCCCTTTATATTGATTTGCTTTCGCTTCAAGCGCTGAAATATCCGTAATAAATTGCGCTGAAGCAGGTACTTTGACCACTTCCATGCCTTGCGCTCTGGCATAGCGAGCGAGCGCGCCGAAGGTTGGTGTCGGCTCTACCAGAACTGCGTCTTGCATGGCAGCAAAGCGACTCACCGCTTGCAGAACTTCGGTAGACCCATTGCCAAAAACAATTTGAGTTGGTGACACCTTGTGCTTGTCAGCTAATTTCGCGCGCAATTCATCCAGCGGTTTATCTGCATACCGATTGCCCAACGTTTGCGTCGCATCAATAGCTGCTTGTAGGGCTACTGGCGACATCCCCAATGCATTTTCATTGTAATGCAGCTGCAGTAGTTTAGTGGATTGACGAAGTGCAGAAGAGTTGGTCGCTGCAAACACTGAGGACATTGGTAAAGTTGCGGCGAAACCTGAAGCGATAAGTCCTTTGGCAGAAAGGCGCAGAAAATCACGTTTGCTAAGCATGCAGGGTATCTCAAGTAAAAAGTGGCTGATTAAAGATGACACAGGCGACGCAGCTGCGCAAATACCAACACCACTATTTAATCGCGTATATACACTCGTGATGGATCAGGAAATACTTGCGTTCACGCTTGGGTAATAGTTGGGAAAAGGCTGGATCAGTAACATCCAGCCCTCCCGTGTAAGCCCCAAATGCGGGCATAATCAGATAGTGCTTGCTGGCGGCGAAACATCTTCCCGACAAAGTTTGGCGGGCAATTCGTGTGCGCAATTTGGGATGGAAATGACCAATTATCTGAAACAATCCACCACTATCAATCGCAGGTTCATGTAAGAACATCACATCCTCAATCTGCAAATGTTTGTGTCGTTCGCCTGGTACCTCTGATGGCAGTTCAGGATCATGATTACCTTCAATCCAGATCCAGCGCCCACGACTTTGCACAAGATTATGCAGTTGTGCCTTTTCAGACTCCCCCATACGATACCAAGCACTGCGATCATGAAAACTATCGCCTAAACAGATCACCACGGATGGCTTAAATTGGTCAATATCGGCGCTAAGTCTATGCAATGTAGCATGACTGTCGTAATGCGGTAACGGTGCTCCTTGTTGCGACAGGAAGCTGGCTTTTTCAAAGTGTAGATCTGAAACAATCAATATTCGCCTCGCTGGCCAATACAGAGTTCCCGTGGCATTTAATAGGAATAAATGTTCTCTAATGCGATAAAGCTGCACCTTCTTGCTAGTAATGAGCTGTTTGATAATTAACTCATCCATTGCTAACCCGCTGTCCCGTCGCTGAGCTGTTGACGCACTTCTTCCAACATATTTTCCGCTTCCTGATACAAACTTGCTTGCTCGAGCAGAGCAGCCTGCCCCGCGCCTTTGACCTGCTCACTACGTACATCAAGTACGATAGGAATAGCCAAGGGTGAAACCTTATTTAGTACCTTGAATTGGGTTTTACCCACATAGCGGATGAGTAACTCTGCCAAGCGGTCGAGATCGAGCAGTTCCCGCTCTGCGTCTTCTCGGGTAACCCGTAAAAGAATATGGTCCGGGTCGTATTCACGTAATGTGTCATAAATAAGGTCGGTAGAGAAAGTCACCTGGCGCATGGATTTACGCTGACTGTAATACTGTTGTTCAATCAAACCACTGACCATTGCAACTCGACGAAAGGACCGCTTTAGCATGGGCGATTCTAACATCCAATCAGCGAGTTCATCGCCCAAGATATCAGGATTAAATAGATACGGAACATGTTGCTCGGTCACGGGTTTAATAGAACATATCGACAAGCCGTAATCAGTGATACTGAAACTCAATGGCTGTAAGCCGAGCTTTTCCATACGTCTTGTCAGCAGCATACCCAGAGTCTGATGTGCTTTGCGGCCATCAAAGGTATAAAACAGTGTGAACTGCGCTTGGCGATAAGGAAACTGTTCGATTAAAATACGATCACTGGCAGGAATGGCCGAATATGACGCTTGTAATGCCAGCCAATCTTGCACATCATCAGGTAACCGTTGCCATTCCTGCGGGGCAGCCAGCAACTCACGTACCCCATCAGCTAGAAACGTTGATAATGGCATTTGCCCACCCGCATAACTCGGGATTTTTGGATCTTTCGCTTTGCTCGGCCATGCTTCCAGAAACATGTTTCTGATCCCATCAAACTTCAAGACTTCTCCAGCAAAATAGAATGTATCGCCTTTAACCAACTGCTGCGCAAAATATTCTTCCACCTCACCGATCACCTTGCCCTGATGAGCCCGACGCAAGCGTTTAACTTTGAGACGCCCGGCCTCAACAATGGTTCCAATGTTCTGCCGATGCCGCTGGATCACCCGTTTTGATGCCGGTTGGTAGCTGCCATCATTGCATTGTTCCAGCCGTTTGTAGCGATCATAAGCTCGCAGTGCATAGCCTCCGTCACAAGTAAACTGCCATAATGCATCGAATGTTGTCCGGTCTAATTCTGCATAGGTGGGCGACTGTATGATGCGCTGATAAATAGCGTCTGGCGTTGACGGCCTGCTGCATAAAGTGTTTACGATGAATTGCGGGATTATGTCCAAGGAACCACGAATAAAAGGTTCACCATCGAGTTGGCCTTTTTCAATGGCCCTTATAGCAGTGTCACACTCCAATACTTCAAAGCGATTGGCTGGCACTAATAAGGCATCTGATGGTTCATTAAGCCGGTGGTTACTGCGCCCAATGCGTTGTAGCAATCGACTGACCCCTTTCGGTGCGCCGACTTGGATAACCCGCTGAACATTCCCCCAATCAACCCCCAATTCCAATGCAGAGGTCGTTACCACGGCGCGAATTTTACCTGCCGCTACCAGAGCTTCCGTTTTGCGTCGCTGGTCTTTACTCAACGAGCCATGATATATCGCGATGGCCAAGCCGGCGGCATTGACCTCCCAAAGAAACTGAAATAACAACTCAGCTTGGGCTCTTGTGTTAACAAACACCAATGTAGTTTCTACGGTTTGAATACTGGCGTAAATTTCATCGATGGCATATCTCGCCATAAATCCGCCGAAGGGTATTTTTTCTGCACAGCGCATAATATGCACGCTTGGTTTAGCCATATCATCAACCCGGTGCACAACGACAGGACTACCGCTGCTGCCCAACCATTGGGCCAGCGCATGCGGCTGCGCCACCGTCGCTGATAAGCCAAACGTGGTCGCTTCAGGTGCATAGGCGCGCAGCTCTGCAAGCGCCAATGCGGTAAAGTCACCACGTTTGCCATTCGCAAAGGCATGTACTTCATCAACGACAATGGCTTTTAGATTGCCAAACAGCTTGTCTGCGTCGACATAAGACAGCATCAACATCAGTGATTCTGGCGTGGTTAAAAGAATATTAGGCGGATTTCTGCGCTGCCGTTGCCGCTTATGTGCGGGCGTATCGCCGGTTCTTGTTTCCACAGAAATAGGCAGTTGCATATCTATTACCGGTTGCAGCACATTACGTTCAATATCATGCGTAAGCGCCTTTAACGGAGAAATATACAAGGTATGAAGTCCAGAATGCTCGCCCTTACTCAGGGCGATTAATGAAGGTAACAGACCACTTAATGTTTTGCCCGCGCCAGTTGGGGCAATGAGTAAACTGGATTGCTGGTTAATAAAAGCCGATAGCATCCACTCTTGGTAATCACGCAGCGCCCAACCTCGGCTAGCAAACCAACGCTGAAAGACTTCTGGCAATATTGGGGATGAAACTGTCATGCACATAAAACGCAGTATTTATCTGACCCGATCACTTTAGGTTCAGATTTGATGAAACTCCATACTACGAACTTAACGCTGAGTTTTCTCGAGTTAAAGGCCTCTATCGCCAACCCTTAAGCAGAGTCTATAACGCTAATTCCCAGAAGACCGCAGCACCGGAAGTATCATCTAGTGTATAGCCACGGAAACCGTATTTTTGATAGGCGGCTTTAGCACGTACGTTTCCCTCTAATACTTCCAGGGTGATTTTACAGCAATCGCGCGCTTTAGCCTCTTGGACAATCGCGTCTAGGAGTCGTTGACCAACATGTTGACCGCGACATTGTGGCGCAACATAACAATCGTGGATATTGACTAAAGGTTTAGCTTTAAACGTAGAAAAGCCAGTAAAACAATTCGCCAGGGCGACTGCTTCATCGCCGTTAAACCCAATGATTGAGAATGCGCCAGGCTGCTTGGCAAGCTTTGCAATCAAAGTCTCTTTGACCTCATCGCTCAATGGCGCAGCACCACCCATGGGGTCCTGAGCGTAAGCATCTAGCAAAGTAATGACCGTAGACGCATCTTTGGGGTTTTTATAGTCTGCAAGACGAAACTGCACGTTCATGGATTTTCTCTGTACTGCTAAGCGTAAACTGAGCGTATCTTAAATCTGTGCAAACATCCATTTCAGCGCCGCTTGCGTATGCAAATCATCACAGAATGAATAAATATGTTTGCCGAAATTGAAACACCCTAGAGAGTGGCTCGAAGTTCGCACAGAAGGCTTGTACTGCGTGCCCGCCAATTGCTACATTGATCCCCATGAGCCTGTTGCACGTGCGATCATCACCCATGGCCACGCGGATCATGCACGGCCAAATAACCAGTGGGTGGTAGCAACACCCGCAACGTTGGATATTATGCAGTTACGCTATGCCGACAATGCATGGCGAGACGCAACCGCGTTGGCCTACCGCCAACCTTTACAATTAAATTCAGATGACAGTAACCCAGTGGTTCTCGAATTCCGCCCTGCCGGGCATATTCTTGGTTCAGCGCAAGCGATTATCAATTATGGCGGGAGTCGATTGGTTATTTCTGGCGATTATAAGCGCCGCCAAGATCCTACTTGTGAGCCGTTTGAAGTAATGCCATGCGATGTTTTTATTACCGAAGCCACATTCGCCTTGCCCGTTTTTAAACACCCCCCCATCGCTCAAGAAATTAGTAAGTTACTCCAGTCACTTCAGCTCTTTCCCGAACGATGTCACTTGGTCGGTACGTATGCGCTGGGTAAATGCCAGCGGGTCATTATTGCGCTGCGCGAGCAAGGTTATCACCATCCCATATACCTGCACGGGGCATTAATAAAAATGTGTGAGTTATACACTCAACACGGCATAGAACTCGGCAAATTAGTCGCTGTTAGCGAAGTAGAAGACTTGAGCGCGCTGGCTGGCAAGATTGTTCTTGCGCCACCCTCAGCACTGAATGACCGGTGGTCACGAAAGTTACCCAATGTGCTCACTGCCATGGCGTCAGGGTGGATGCAAATTCGTGCCCGCAGCAAGCAGCGCAATGCAGAATTGCCGCTCATTATTTCCGATCATTGCGATTGGCCGGAATTAATACAAACCATCCAAGAAGTAAACCCTCAGGAGGTTTGGGTCACTCACGGCCGAGAGGAGGCGTTGGTGTATCAAGCACAGAAGATGGGATATCCGGCTCAAGCGCTAGCCATACTGGGTTTTGAAGACGAGGCCAGCGATTGATGGAAGCTTTCTCTCTACTATTGGAGCAGTTGTACTATACCAATCAGCAAACCACCAAAGCGCGCGCCATTATGCATTACTTGGCAACCGTACCTGATCCGGACCGAGGTTGGGCCATTGCTGCACTGGCGGGAACCCTGCGCTTTGATTTATTTAAACGGGCGCTGGTTAAACAACTGCTTTTAGAACGAGCTGACGAAACCTTATTTAACCTAAGCTACGATTATGTTGGCGAGATGAGTGAAACCGTGGCACATCTTTGGCAACCTTCAACGCCAACGGCGCAACAAGGCTCATTGCCCAATCTTTCGACCGTGGTCGAAACATTCCGCAACGCCGACAAAGAAACGGTAAGGCACTTCTTGATCCAATTGCTCGACAGTATGACACCGGCCCAACGCTGGGCATTACTCAAGCTAGGTACTCGCGGGATGCGCGTGGGGGTTTCAGCACGTTCAATTAAACGCATTCTAGCTGACTACGGTAAGCAACCGGTTATTAAAATTGAAAAGTTATGGCACGGCGTCGAACCTCCCTACACCGAGCTATTACTGTGGTTGGAAGGTAAAGCCGATAAGCCGGATGTTTCTAACCGCGTGACATTCCATCCGGTGATGCTCGCACAACCACTGGATGAATCTAAACTCAATACTCCTAAGAATGATTACCTCACGCTTTCCGACTGGCAAGTAGAATGGAAATATGATGGGATCCGCGTGCAGCTGGTCAGCACGCCGCAGGGTAAAGCGTTGTTCACACGCACTGGAGATGACATCAGCCATAGCTTTCCTGACCTTTTAGAGCAGGTCGATTTCCATGCCATATTTGATGGTGAGCTTCTCATAGTCAAAGATAGCAGCATTGGTAGCTTTAATGATTTGCAACAACGCCTCAACAAAAAGAAGCCCAGTCGTAAATTACAAACACAATTGCCTGTTGGAATGATGGTGTATGATGTGCTCGCACTAGAAAGCAACCTGCTGACGGAGCTACCCTTAAAGTCTCGGCGCAAATACTTAGAACAATGGTTTGCACAGCAAGCGCGGTCACGCTTTTATCTTTCAGAATGTATAGCCGTTGATTCAGTATCGGCTTTGCACCAGCGGCGAGAAAGTGTCACCGATACCCAGCAAAACGCCATTGAAGGTTTAATGCTGAAACGCTTAGCGAGTTGCTATGTGCCTGGCCGGCCAGCCAATCAATGGTTGAAATGGAAGCGTGATCCGCTACAAGTCGACGCCATAATGATGTACGCGCAGCGTGGGCATGGTAAACGTTCTTCATACTACTCAGACTTCACGTTTGGTGTTTGGCAGGATGATACTATCGTGCCGATTGGCAAAGCCTACTCCGGTTTCACCGATGCCGACTTGAGGCGTTTGGATCGCTGGGTAAGACAAAACACCATCGGTCGCTTTGGCCCCGTTAAAGAAGTTAAAAAAGCGCTAGTATTAGAAATCGCATTTGACTCAGTGCATCCATCCAAACGACATAAATCGGGCGTCGCGTTGCGCTTCCCTCGGATAAGCCGGATCCGCTGGGATAAGCCAGCGGAAGAAGCCGACAACTTAGCTGCCGTGCAACAACTCATTACTTAATTCAACGATTTGCTGCCGACCTTAAAACACAATCAAGCAGCAGCACTCGGACGTGTGCTGACCCGCTCATACCAAGCATTTAACGCCGTATACTCAGGTTTAATCCGGATATCCACTACCCGTGCAAAATCGATTGCGCACAATGCCGTGATATCTGCGATAGAAAAAGAATCTCCCGCTATGTAATCAGACGCTGCTAGGCGTTTATCGAGCAGCTTGAGAAATTTAGCGGCGTTGATCCCGGCCTCCTTACCAAACTCTGGAACCGGATTCATGCGATCTTTGAAATAGCCAGTCGAGTGCTGAAAGCACATTCCCACTTGCATAAACAAACCAAATTCAACTTGCCGGTTCCATTGCATGATCTGGGCTTTTTCAAGCGCTGAAGACCCCATCAACGGAGGCTCTGGGTGTAAATTCTCAAAATAGGTACAAATAGCATCCGATTCACTAATAAACGTACCATCGTCTAACTCTAGTACCGGAATTTTGCCTAGTGGATTCTTGGCACGCATTTCAGGGCTTAGGTTTTCGCCTTTCTGCAGATCTATTTGTTTGGTCGGTATCTCGATGCGTTTTTCAGCCAGAAAAATTCTTACGCGCCGCGGTGTGGGCGCTGTTTTAGTGTCATAAAGTAACATGAAGCCTCTGTTTGAGAATGGTCTATTGTGAGTTTCAACACTATTGTTAATGTTTGACAAAAATGCAAATTTTGCTCGCTGCAAAACACAGTACGACCCATAGCCCTGGATTGGTAGGAAGAGGCCGCTTTCCAACTATGGGGTCCCATTAATCGCTACAGCAACCGAAGAGTTATGTTCTTTCACCTCTGAGCCAGAATAAAGGAGGTCAATGTAAAGAGGTAACGTAAACTGTTTCAACCGCAATTTTAATGGAAAAAAGTAGCGCACTGATCAGCAACATTATTCGCAAATTTCCTCCTAAAAACTGAACGTCTTACTGGCAGAAGCTAACACCACGGTGTCGCCGTAGGTATCGAGATCGGTACCCTCAACACCGAGAGTAAAATCAAAACCTGACCAAGCATAGCTTGCCGTTAATTGCCAATGAATATAATCCTTATCGTTGCCTTCCCAAACAAAGTCATCCTCATCCATGCTGACCGATCTATCCACGCCAATTAACACGCTAAAGTCGTCATTGATGGGGAATGTATGGCTAATTCTGGTAATGTAGTGGCCCGCCCCCGTACCAAAATAGTCCCATGCATACCATAATTTAAGTTCGGTATTTCGAATACCCCAAGCAATATAAGCTTCAGCATAGTTGCCGTCACTGCTGTCATCACCGCCATGATAGGTATATTGAGCAATGCCAATATCCAGGCTCGTATCATTACCGAGATCATGCCAATAACCTGCATAGAGATCGATTTCTATGTCTGTATCATCACCAAAATCTACATTAGACCCCCATGCTCCAGCATACCAGCCCGTCTCGCCAGCCCAGTCCAAACTACCCTGTAAGGCTGGGTCTTCATCTGTTTGGGACACACCGTTAAAGAGATAATCACTGGCCAGAGTAATGGTTGATGACCATTCTGCATTAGCAGTAAAAGGAGTTATTAAACACGCAGTTAAAATGAAACTCGTTACTTTCATCGTTGATCTCATCAAAGCATTGACTATTCAAGCCTAATTATAGTTGAGGTTTTCTACTCGCCAGTTTTTTGTGCATATTTTGTACAGTCGTATTTACGTTAACTAAAGCATTAGCGGTTCAAAAAGAATGACTTTT
Organism: Alteromonas sp. DYW1; assembly: GCF_059752595.1. Classification (NCBI taxonomy): domain Bacteria; kingdom Pseudomonadati; phylum Pseudomonadota; class Gammaproteobacteria; order Alteromonadales; family Alteromonadaceae; genus Alteromonas; species Alteromonas sp. DYW1. Next base: position 3,453,789 of record NZ_CM186038.1, read on the forward strand.
GAAAGCCATACTATTCTGCGCTTGCAAGAGATAAATGATGAAAAAGATCACCCCTATCTTTGAGCCACGCTGGTTGGCACCGTGTCTATTCGTGCTGACGAATGGTATCCCAATAATGGCGATCCCAAGTCAGACAAACCTGGTCAATTACAACAAATCATGAGTCGATATGGCATGTCTGATTGGCAATAACAGCATGTTACTAGGGCACTTCATCAGTGCCCTCAAGTTCATCGTTATTACGAGCATTCTAAATCCAAACTTGCGCTGTTTAATCTACATCTTATAGCGACAGAATTCACCGACCTGCTGAGTCCGTAACAAAAAACACAATCTATCTTAGGTAGATAGTAAGAATATATGGATATCTTACTATTGAAGCGGAAGCTACAACCCTTAGATCCTGACCACTTAAATTAATAGTGCCTCAACGCCTGCATATTGGTTAGTATGGCGCTTTTCGTTAAAAGGCAAATACTATGCTAAGAGCATTGCTCGCATTCACCTTAATATTCACAACAGCAGCTTTTTCCGCTGATAACTCACGACCTGTTCACTCTGACTACACTTATCAGTATTCTGATAATTTGTCGCAACGCGTGGCGCAAGCATCCGCGCAAGCCATCAACGAAAATAAACATCTCATGTTAGTATTGGGCGCAGATTGGTGCCATGACAGCAGAGGTTTCGCACAGCAACTTTCCGAGCCAAACCTCACCCCCTTGATACAACAGCATTACGTTCCCGTGTTTGTTGATGTGGGCACGTATCGCGACATGCGCTGGCTAACCGAGCGTTATGACTACCCAGGCTATTATGCAACGCCCACCGTTATGCTTGTTAATCCAATGACTCAGCAGCTAATAAATAGAGACAATATGGTGCTGTGGAACACCGCCGATAAGGTTGAGCATGAGGCTTATGTAGAATATTTCACGCATTATGCCAATCTGAGTGAGCCACAGTCTGGAGCCACCAACAATCCAAGTGATAGGTTGCAGCAAGTGCGTATTTTTGCAACGCAAAATACAGCCCGTTTGTTCGCTGGCTTTGCTCGCTTAGGCCCCATGATGCAGCTTGCTTTCAATGATGAGCTGGAGGATTTTACTGAACTTAAAGCTTTGTCAGAAGAGGTGTATGAATTTCGGATGCAATTACAAAAGGACTACCACCGACTGTATACGATCGCTGCTGCACACCCGGATGAAACTATTCAATTACCACTCTATGGACCTTTTAGTTGGGAAGACCCAAGGGTTTCCAACTGAGCGGGATTCTGCCCCACAAGAAGCCTAAGCCCAGCCCTATATCAGCGGCAATTACTAAAATGACGATAACAAGGCAATAAAAAACCCGAAGGCCAAAAGCGCTTCGGGTTTTCTTTTAGCTAGTTTAGCTTAGAACACAACCTGCGCAGTTGCAGAGCATGTGCTTGAAGCTTCTTCACACACTTGGTAAAGATATGCACCACCACCTTTACGATTCAATGCATCAGTGTATGCACCATCGTTAGCCGTTGTCGCAATCAACTGACCATCACGGTAAACATCAACATTAGCTGTTGTTGCACCTTGCCAGCTTAAATCTACCACTTGAGAGCCTTTGTTTTTATAACCGAAGGCATCCAGCGTGAAATCACCACCTGGAGGCGGTGGCGGAGGAGGTGGCTCTGTACCACCACATGGATTGGCCGTTAGGTAAGCATCAGCCGCTGCTGCTTGTACGATGCCGTAACCAAAGTAAACGTCTTTACCTGCCGCACCTGAATCAAGCGCCGTTTGTTTCAACACGTCACGGATCTCTTCACCTGAACAGCTTGGGTGATTTGACCATACCAGCGCTGCAATACCCGCAACCGTTGGTGTCGCCATTGATGTACCGCTTAGGAAGCCATAATCACTCGCGCTAATCGAGATATCCATACTGCTCGCAGCTAAAAGACCAGAACGATCTTCAAACGCAGCGCCTACTGCTGGAATAGACGTGTCATTGGTATCGCCTAGTGTACCGTATAGCATGCCGGCTTCATTATTAATGATAACGGCACCAACACCACCCGACTGCTCACAATTGTTGACTTTGTCGTAGAACGAAATGTTACCACGGTCAATCACACAGATTTTGCCATTTGCATTGGCATCTACAGACTCGGCCGTACCCATGAAATAAGTTTGACCTGTTGCATTGCCGGCGTTTTCCATCGCAGACGACGCAAATACAGCACCATCAGCCGTTAGGCCAGAAGATGTTGCCAGTCCTGCAGGGAACGTTGATAACGTATCAACACCACCTGCAGTAACTTCAACACAGATAGTTTCATCAGTTTTCTGACGCTTACCACGCCCGGTAGTACAACTTGGGTACTGTGAGAACGTCGCGATATTATTATTCGCATCATTCGCACCAATCATCATTACGGCTGGATATGCTGCTGGGTAAGAAGCAACCGAGTTACCATCGTTACCTGCCGCTGCAACCACTAATCCACCGGCTGCGCGGAATGCTTCAAAGGCATTCTCTTCAGTGCTGTTGGCACCACCGCCACCCAGACTCATGTTGATGATGTTAGCACCGGCTGCAGAACAAAGTTCAGCCGCGCGCGCAAGATCAGAAGAGTAACCCCAACCTGCGGCGTTGAATACTTTGATGATGTGCATGTCAACACCAGGTGCCATACCGATCACACCATAGGTGTTATCAGCTGCGCCGATTGTACCCGCTACGTGAGTACCGTGTTCACCACCCGCTTCAAACCAATTGCCGGTGCCTGAATCGTTATCACCAGTAACCCTATCCCATAGGAAATCAGGGTTAGATGCATCCAGACCAGAGTCGATAACACACACTTTCATGCCGGCATTGGCATCAAAGTTAACTTGGTCAGCTTGCGCTTGGTAGTAACCATATGGCGTGATTTGTTGCGCCATAGGATCACCTAAGTCGTCGTTGAACAACGCCATTGGGCGACGTACCTGGTCAACTTCAACTAATTTTACGTGAGGGTTGTTTAAGACACCTTTAATTTCTGCAAGGCTTTTGCCTGCGAACTCAACTGCGATAAAGCCATTACCTTCGACTTTCAATTCACCGCCAGCTTTCTTCGCTAGATTTTTAACAATGCCTTTACCTGGATTATCCACTTGAATAACGACTCGCTCACTGGCCTGAGCAGCGGTCGCCGATAGTGCAAGCAAGGTTGCCGACACGAGTGGCTTTAGTTTTAAATTTTTCATTCACTTTGTTTATAAAGCGACCAATGGACTCTACGCCTCGTACGACGAAATGACAATAATGAAAGATAAACGACATGGCGTATATTCGCTATAATTTCAGGAAATTCTAGAAAATCATCTTTCAAATCAGAAGGTTAAAATTCCAGATATTTTTTTCGAATAAAATTCTGCATTTATGGGACTTTTACGAATAAAGCGCCAGCAAGAGTCGGCAGCTGCGTTTTAAAATTCAGCTACGACCAAGTAAAATAGATACTTACAATGTCAGTTGCTGTTTGAATGCCTCTTTATAACGCCTCGACAGTGGCAACTGATGCCCTCCTTTGATTGCGATTTCGCCATCTCCGCTTGGGGCATAAGTAATATGTTCAACATGGCTAAGATTTACCGCCTTTGAACGATGTACGCGCACAAATTGATGACTTAGCCGTGACACGATTTCATTCATTGTAGTGCGCAATGGATAAATCCTGCCATTCGCATGCAGGTTGACGTAGTTTCCCGATGCTTCAACCCAACTCACATCAGCCACCTTTACTAAGAACTCTTTATCTAGCTTGCGTACCAATAAATGCAAAGGTGGAGTTTTAGCGTTGTCACTTTGAGATTCGTCGATGAAATTAGCCTCGCCTAGAATGCGACGATACAGCGCCATATAGACGTGATACAGCAGCAGTACAAATAAGTAACCCCAAACATCTTTGCGGTATTCATAGAAAAATTCGCGTAGCCACGGGCCGAAGTCATAGTTGCCGCCGGCTAGCCAATAGGCAGCTTCACGCAAAAGCACCATGCCACAGACATGCATAATGGCGTACGCCAGGCTCAAACCAATATGCATAATTAACTGTCGTTTAGGATGGCTGAAGCGCAAAGGATGACGGTGCCATACCCATAGCAACACTGGCACCAGTACTAAGTTAGCCAGCATACTGGTGTATTCCCACACCAATGGCTCCCAGAATGCGATTGAGGGTGCCCCGCCACGGGTTGCTTCCATCCAAACCGAACTGGCAGTGATTGTGTTGTTGATAAAAACGTACACGACTAAGAGTAAAAAGAAGAAACGTGTCGGACGCTGCGACACAATGCGCAGAAACCACTGCGTCCAACTGGAAATTTCGCCCCCGCTATCCACCGCTTGCCCCTTAGACGCCTCCACATGGCCATTCTGTACTTTTTTCATTCTGCGTTTTAACCAATCTTATCTCCTCACCACGGTAATGGAGAAAGATTGTGAATACAACGGTGCAACGTCGTTATGATATCGATTGGTTACGTACGCTTGCCTTTATGCTTTTGATTGGCTATCACATCGGCATGTACTACGTGCTTGATTGGGATTGGCACATTAAAAGTCCCACACAATTTGCTTGGCTACAGGACGTTATGATCCTGTCTAATCAGTGGCGTATGTCACTATTATTTTTTATTTCAGCGCTATCTCTTGCGCTCTACCAGCAAAAGCATGCAATAAATAGGATAATATCGCTGCGTAGTAAGCGCTTACTAATACCACTTATTTTTGGCATGTTAGTGATTGTACCGCCACAGCAGTATTTTGAACTTGTCGATCAAGGTTTGCTAAACGCAAGCTACCTCAGTTACTTAGCCGCCTACTATGGGCTACCAAGCTCGCTGCCTGACGCCGCATTGGCGCGCATCAGCCTAACCTGGAATCACCTTTGGTTTTTACCCTACTTGTTTTGTTATACGCTGATCTTGATGACTCTTCATCGCGTCATTCAGTCGATTGCGCATCTAGTTCAAAATTACTTAGCGGTATGGCAGTTGGTACTGGCTCTGGTTATTGCGATGTCGGTAATCTGGCTAACCATGCGTCGAACCTTCCCGGTCACTCATGATCTTGTTAACGACTGGTACAGCCATGGTAAATACTTTTTAGTTTTTGTGACCGGTTATGCAACAGCTTACATGCCGCTCATATGGCAACGCATCATTGAGCAACGCCGGTGGCTATTGTGTTTGGCGATTTGTGGTTATGTATTGTTAATCGCTGATCGACACGACGGTTTGAGTTACTTTGCTGAGCAATTCGAAACTTCACTGACCATTCGCCTGCTGTATGCAGTGATTGTCACTGGCAATCACTGGTGTTGGATATTCGCGGTCCTAGGTTTTGCCGGACGGTATTTGCGCCATGATTCCCCCCTGCTTCGCTATGCTAACAGAGCTGTGCTCGCGTGGTATCTGGTGCATCAAACACTGATTGTCGCAATTGCCGCTTGGTTACAATCTTATGCGTTACCCGTTTGGCTCGATTTCTCGATCATTTTGACGACGACCGTTGTCGGTTGTTGGATAACGTTTGAAGTCGCAAAACGTTTTCGCATCACGCGATTGTTATTCGGCATTCAATAAAACCCGGCAACTAACGCTCAGGTTTAACATACGCCTGAGCGTAATTCACCGCCGTACTATGACTTTCTACCCATTGCTGAGCAAACAGTCTGTAGCGCATCCCAGTTTCCGCATGCAAATGAAGTCCAGCTGACTCAGCCATGTGCTGGAGTTCTGAAGGCTTTACGAACCAACGCCAAGCGTGGGTGCCGCGCGGAAGGTAACGCATGACGTACTCTGCCCCCAGAATGGCAATGACATAGCTTTTAAATGTGCGGTTCAGCGTTGCTAGGAGCAGTAAACCACCGGGCTTTACTAACTGGCAACACTCCGAGATCAATTGCTCTTGATCAGGCACATGTTCAACAACTTCAGCATTGATCACTACATCGAACTGCGCATTCTCTGCTACCAAGTCGTGACTTAGCTGATGCCGGTAATCAATGGTTAACTGAGATTGTCGCGCATGACTGCGCGCAACTTCGATGCTAACCGCACTGGCATCAATGCCGGTTACATTAGCGCCCCGAACTGCGAGTGTTTCAGATACCAAACCGCCGCCACAGCCGACATCGAGGATATCAAGTCCGGTCAGGTAATTTGAGTGTTTTGCTTGCCGCGCAAAATGCGCTTGAATTTGGCCTTCAAACCAAGCCAAGCGCGCCCGATTAAACTCTAGCGCAGTTTTAAATTTTCCCTGTGGGTCCCACCACTCCCGCGCCATTGCGTCGAATTTAGCGACTTCTTCTGTAGATAAGGTCGAGCTATGTGATAGAGGGGCACTGAGTTGGCTTTTATCCAGCATAAAATTGAATTAACAAGTGACTACAAATACGTCATGCTTATACGTGAGATCCCAAAGGAAGTTTAGTTTATGGCAAATGCACGCAATGTGTTGGGTAAACCTTTACAGTTATGTTGTGGCAATACCGGCTTTACCCGGGAAGGATTTTGTTACGTCCCCGCTAGTGATTTCGGTAATCACAGCGTATGTGCAGTGATGACTGATGAGTTTTTACAATTCTCTTTGCAACGGGGAAACGACCTAATCACGCCCAATCCACAGTTCAGCTTTCCAGGATTAAAAGCTGGCGATAAATGGTGTTTGTGCGCCTCTCGTTGGCTAGAAGCAGAGTCTGCGGGCGTTGCACCGCCAGTCGTGCTCGCCGCTGTTAATCAAACAGCCCTCGATATCATCCCATTAGAAACTCTGCGTCGATATGCATACCAAGCTTAATTCATCGAATTAGAGAATACATATCTATTCGCAATAATCAGTTAACCTGCTGCGCTAGCAGCGCTACATTATGGATTGGTTAATTTTAGGAGAACCGTATGTTTAGTCATGTCATGCTCGGCGCAAACGATGTCGAGGAGTCTAAGCGCTTTTATGATGCAATTTTGGGTGAATTGGGTATCAAGCCAGGGGTTATCGATGAAAAAGGGCGTTGCTTTTATATGACCGAAAAAGGTGTATTCGCCCTTACCAAGCCGATAGACGGCGAACCGGCTTGTCACGGCAATGGCAGCACCATCGGTTTTGCGGCCGCTTCGCCAGAGCTGGTCGAACAGTGGCATAAGACGGGTCTTGAGCACGGTGGCACCGAGTGTGAGGACCCTCCCGGACTACGTAGTAATGGCAAAATGTCGCTGTTCCTAGCGTATCTGCGCGATCCGTCGGGCAATAAAATTTGTGCGTTACACCGCCCTAAGTAACCACAATGCAAATAGCGGTAGGTTCAAGTTGCCGTAGCGTTTAAAATGACAGAATTGCTCGCGCAACTTGGCCTGCCGGGATTATTTCTCAGTGCTCTGCTCGCAGCGACGATCCTTCCCTTCGGTAGTGAAGCCATCTTCGTTAGTTTGCTGCTGGCCAGTGAGCCTTACCTAGCAGTTATTATTATTGCTTCCTTTGGCAATACCTTGGGCTCAGTAATCAATTATTTTGTTGGCCGCTGGTTAAGTGAAAGTGCAGCCAAACGCTGGCTGCGTGTAGACGATGCCGCGATTGCAAACGCGCAACGACGTTTCGACCAATACGGTTTGATTGCGTTGTGCTTCGCTTGGGTGCCCGTAATAGGGGATCCTATTACTCTGATCGCAGGAATGCTGCGGATCCGCTTTGCTATTTTCATTCTGCTGGTCGCCATTGGCAAAACTGCGCGCTATGCGGCGCTCGCCTATCTTACCTACAGCGCCATGTAGTGCATGAAGCAGGGCTGCTATATGAGCAGCCCATTATCGATTACGGATTAGGGTTGCGTAATACCATTAAGCGGATTTCGGTCATATCGGCAATAGCATAGCGAATACCTTCGCGTCCAAGTCCAGATTCCTTGACCCCACCGTAAGGCATATTGTCAACCCGCCAGCTTGGTACGTCGCCAATAACAACGCCACCGACATGCAGTTTGTCCCAAGCTTTATGTGCTTTATAGATATCGCGGGTAAATACCCCCGCTTGTAGGCCAAACTGACTGTCATTAACGCGCTCTAGCGCTTCATCATAATCACTGAAGCGACTGATAATGGAAACCGGCCCGAAAGCCTCCTCTGCATTAACCTTAGCCTCGCGCGGCGCGTCCTCAAGGATCGTAGCCTCCAGCATCGCCCCCGTACGCTTACCGCCGCAAAGTAAGCTCGCGCCAGCATCTACGGCTTGATTGATCCACTGTTCCAAACGCTCAGCTTCTGACTCTGCAATCATTGGCCCAATAAACGTCGATTCTTCCAGCGGGTCACCATGCACCAAGTTAGCCACTTTCTCTACATAACGAGCCTTAAACTCAGCATAAATGCTGTCATGAACAAGAATGCGCTGGACACTGATGCAGCTTTGTCCAGATTGATAGTAAGCACCAAATACAATGCGCTCAATGGCATCGTCGAGGTCGGCATCAGCATCGACCACACAGGCAGCATTGCCGCCCAGCTCAAGCACCACTGGTTTTTTCCCAGCGCGCGCTTTTAGATCCCAACCGACATCCGGCGAACCGGTAAAACTGAGTAACTTGAAGCGATCATCGGTGGTAAATAGATCAGCCCCGTCACGCGAACATGGCAAGATCGAAAACGCGCCTTCAGGCAGTGCAGTTTCTGCCAATACTTCCCCCATGATAATTGCCCCTAAAGGCGTACGCGAGGCCGGTTTGAGCACAAAAGTGCAACCCGCTGCAATCGCCGGCGCGACTTTATGCGCGGCCAAGTTCAGGGGGAAATTAAAAGGCGAAATGAATGAGCACGGACCAATCGGCACATGTTTGTACATTCCAGTGTAGCCTTTCGCCCGCTCAGTAATTTCTAAGTTGGTTACCTCACCATTGATGCGCACAGCCTCCTCGGCTGCAATTCGGAACGTATCAATCAAGCGCGTCACTTCACCTCTGGAATCCTTAATCGGTTTGCCCGCTTCAATACACAACGCATACGCCAGTTCTTCCGCTCGCTCAGTAAAGCGTTGCACACAATGATTAAGCACTTGTTGACGCTCATAGGGACGCATGGCTGTCATTGCTTCTTGCGCTTTTTCAGCAGCCGCTATGGCTTTGTCGATGACATCAGCGTTCGCCATCGCGACTGTCGTAGCGACATCTCCCGTATATTTATTGGTCACTTTCAAATCTTGGTTAGCGAACACCGGTTTGCTGGCTAAATAATACGGATAGGCTTTTTGTAAGCTCGACATACACACTCCTTATAATTCTTTGCTCAATTCTTTGATGGTTTTATTTAGTGTTTGATCATTCAGGCTATAATCAACGGGAACATCGATTAAATGCACCGCCGGTTCGCTTAAGCAGCGAGTCAACAAAGGCCCAAGCTCATCAGAACTGGATACGCGCCAGCCTTTACCACCGTAGGACTCAACATATTTAACAAAATCCGGATTGCCGTAGTCCAAGCCAAACTCATCAAAACTCATGTGGGCTTGCTTCCATTTGATCATGCCGTACGCATCATCACGCAAAATCATTACCACAATATGCAAGTTCAATCGCACTGCGGTCTCTAGCTCTTGGCTATTCATCATAAAGCCGCCGTCACCACATACCGTGACAACCGGTTTATCCGGATGCACTAGTTTAGCGGCCATTGCTGATGGCAGTCCCGCGCCCATCGTGGCTAAGGCATTATCCAGCAGTAAGGTATTCGGAAAATAAGCGGGATAATTGCGCGCAAACCAAATTTTATAAACACCATTATCGAGCGTTACGATGCCATCTTTAGGCATAGCCTCGCGGACAATTTTAACAAAACGCTCGGGCAAAATTGGAAAGCGGTCATCTTTTTCACTCTCTTGACGATGACTGACATAGGCATCATGTACATCGCGATAAAAATCCAGTTTCCAATCACTTTGCGGGGTTATCCCTTCTTTGATTTGCCAGATGCTATTCGCGATATCACCAATAACTTCCAATTGAGGGAAATAGACGGGGTCAACGGCAGCTGAATCAAAGTTTATGTGGATCACTTGTTTACCATCGTCATGCATAAAAAACGGTGGTTTCTCGACGACATCGTGGCCCACATTAATAATAAGATCAGCGCGATTAATTACCCGATGCACAAAGTCGCCATCGGACAATGCAGTATTACCCATAAATAACGGATCGGTTTCATCGATTACCCCTTTCCCCATTTGGGTGGTAATAAACGGGATACCCGTTTTCGACACAAATTCCCGGAGCATTTTGGAGGTCAGTTTACGATTAGCGCCGGCGCCAATCATTAACACGGGTGACGTTGCCTGCTCAATCATTTCAATTGCCCGATTGATAGCCTTGTATTCAGCAATCGGCCGACGTGCCACACTGGGCTTAATCAGTGGAGCCTTAGTGGCCTCTGCTGCAATGTCCTCTGGCAATTCAATATGTACTGCACCCGGGCGTTCCTCGTGAGCCAATCTGAACGCTTCGCGTACCACTGAGGGAATACGATCGCCACTGACCACCTGCGTAGTGTATTTCGTTATCGGTCGCATCATGTCAACCACATCGATCACCTGAAAGCGCCCTTGCTTGCTGGTTTTAATTGGTTTTTGTCCAGTGATCATCAACATCGGCATAGCTCCAAGTTGGGCGTATGCTGCTGGGGTGACTAAATTGGTAGCACCGGGCCCCAAGGTCGACAAACAAACGCCAACCTTTCCGGTTAAACGCCCATAGGTTGCTGCCATAAAGCCGGCCCCTTGCTCATGCCGAGTTAGAATAAGCTTGATTGATGAATGGCGCAGGGATTCAAGTAAGTCTAGATTTTCCTCACCGGGGATCCCGAAAACATATTCAACCCCTTCAGCTTCTAGTGCTTTGACAAACAAATCAGATGCTTTCATTCATACTCCCTAGCAATTTAATCCGAACCATACGAACGTATGGCATAAAAAATTTCGATGTTATAAACCCTAGCAGTTAAACCCACTCTCTGAGCAATTTTTATTCGGAATGTTTATGTATTAATAAGAATTACTAGCTACTTTGCCAGTTTATAGATCAATGAAAATTAACAGCTATATACGTAGGGTCAGCAAATAGAGGTTTGATTTTTAAAACAATTGCAGAGACAAACGGCTGGCGAACTGCTCCAGTGCATAGATCCCAGCACTTGAATTGCCATAACGATTTAGTTTAGGTGACCATACTGCAATGCTGAATTGGTTTGGCACAAATGCAACTATCGCCCCACCCACACCAGATTTTCCTGGCATACCAACCCGATAAGCAAAATCGCCACTGGCATCGTACAAACCACTGGTGAATAACAATGAGTTTAATTGTGCGTTCTGTTTTGCCGATACCACTTCTTTTTGGGTCAGTGCGTCCTTGCCTTTATTGGCGAGAAAACTAAATGCGGTGGCCAGCTCAGTAGTGTTCATTTCGATAGCACAAAATGAGAAATAGGTTTTTAATACATCGTCAACAGCATTGTCGAAGTTACCGAAGGACTTCATTAAATTAGCCATCGCCGCATTACGGTAGCGATGTTCGTATTCACTACGAGCCACCATCAAATCAATAACCAATTTTGGATTACCCGATAGCTCTCTTAACGTTTCTAGCATGTGGTGAATGGGAGCTGATAACCGCGAATACAGTGCATCACAAGTGACAATTGCCCCAGCATTAATAAACGGATTGCGCGGTTTACCCTGCTCAAACTCTAACTGGGTTAACGAATTAAACGCTGTACCTGATGGCTCTTTGCCGACGCGTTGCCAAAGGTCATCGCCATAGCGTTGCAATGCTAACGTTAATGTCATAATTTTGGAGATCGATTGAATGGTAAAGCGATGTTCACACTGGCCGACACTGAAGCGTTGACCGTTTGTCGTGCATACCGACATGGCAAAGGCGTCGACGGGAGCATTGGCTAATGCCGGGATGTAATTGGCAACTTCACCCTCTAGGCTAGCGATTTTACCACCTACATCAAGATAAATCGCTTCGAGAGTTTCTCTTAACAAAGAGTCAGTAAGCACTTACTTATCCAACTCTTCCATTTTTTTCTCCCACTCGGCTAATTTCTTTGCTGTATTGCTGTCAACCTCTGACTTATGGGACTCAATCCACCAGCGTTCGAGTAGTTGCACATTTTTGCGGTTGGCTTTGTAAAACAGATCGACCACGTCACCGACAATGGGAATAAAACCAAGCCCAAAATCCACTAAAACGTTGCGTAGCATTTTACTTTGGATATGTTCAGGGGCACCTAACTTTCGCCCTAAATGAACAATCCGCAAGGCTGCTAATACCATGGTTGCATCACCCACACCGGGAATTAAGCCGATCAGGAAATCCAAGCCAACCGGAATACCGACAACGGGAATTCTCACCGCAGTGTCGAGTAAATTTGCTATATCCTGCGCTTTGCGCAGTTCCTTGGGAGCCATACCTTGTGGATTATCATCTATTTTGGGTGTCAATTGCTGAGTATCCATTAGCGTTCTGCCCCTAATTCTGCAGCCAATTTCGCGCGCAGTGTGTAATCATCGCCCACTTGCCACGCATGCAAGTTTTCTTTGACCAGCGAAAATAACACATCAATATGCGTAGGGTCACTGTTCAACGCAGCAATGTATTCGTAACGCTCGCCTCCAGCGGTGAGAAAATAGTCACGATTTTCAACACCAATCTCTTCGATCGTCTCGAGGCAATCAGAAGAAAAGCCTGGGCACACCACTTGCACAGATTTCACCCCTTGTTCCGGCAGAGCTTGGAGGGTGTGGTCGGTGTAGGGCTTTAACCATTCTTCGCGCCCAAAACGTGATTGGAATGTGGTCATATATTCACTTTGCTCGAGACCCAAATGTTCTGCCAATAAACGCGATGTTTTGTGGCACTCACAATGATAAGGATCGCCATTCAGTAGGTAGCGCTTCGGGATCCCATGATACGACATGATCAACTTATCCGCGCGGCCGTGCTGCTGCCAATGCGCTTTGATCTTATCGGCGAGAGCGGTTATGTAACGCGTATCATCATGATAGTGGCTAACAAAGCGAAAGTCGGGCAGCCAGCGGCTCTGCTTAAAGCAATCAGCAATTGCGTCGAAGGTAGAGCCGGTGGTGGAAGCGCAGTATTGCGGATAGAGCGGAAGCACCAGAAGCTTACGTACGCCTTGTGCCTGCATACGAGTGATGGCTTGACTAATACTTGGCTGCCCATAGCGCATGGCAAAATCCACCACCACATCCTCACCGAACGCTTCTCGACAACGCTCGTTGAGCGCTGCACACTGGTTCTTGGTATGTACCATCAAGGGGGAACCCTGCTCAGACCAAACGGTACTGTATGCATGTGCTGAGCGCTTTGGCCGAATGTTAAGAATAATCCCGTTGAGTACAAACCACCAAATTAAGCGCGGTACTTCAACTACACGCGGATCCGATAAAAACTCTTTCAGATAGGGTCGTAATGCTTGCTTCGTGGGTGCTTCTGGGGTGCCAAGATTGGTAATCAATACACCAATCTTATCGTGTTGGCGGTGAGAAAATCCGGTATTCGATTGATACTTCATAATGCAACTTAATAAAAAGGGTTAACCACAGTACGCAGCTAACCCTAATTTAGACTTATCACACTCGCAATCGCAAGTGACATTTTGTTACGGGGTGTAATAGGTTGCGGCCCCGGGACCGACGGGCATACCAAATACAAACACCCATACATAAAAGAGTATCGTCCAGCCAACAATGAATACCATTGAGTAAGGCAACATCGTGGCGATTAACGTACCCATGCCCAAGTCCTTTTTATAGCGTGCAGCTATTGCGAGGATCAGACCAAAGTAACTCATCATGGGTGAAATCACGTTCGTCACCGAATCGCCAATCCGATAGGCCGCTTGGATCACTTCGGGAGCAAAACCAATCAACATTAACATGGGAACGAAAATCGGTGCCGTTACAGCCCACTGTGCGGAAGCGCTGCCTAGCGACAAGTTAACGATGCCACACATGATAATAAATAAAATGAATACCTCTGGCCCATCTAAACCAAGGGTCTGCAACAAGGTCGCGCCTTGCACCGCCAATACCGTACCTAAATTGGTCCATTTGAAGAAAGCAACGAACTGCGCAGCAAAGAAGACCAAGGTAATGTACAGACCCATAGACCCCATACTTTTCGACATGGCATTGATGATGTCTTTATCATTTTTCATCGTCCCAGCAACGCGACCGTAAACAAATCCCGGTACGGCAAAAGTGATGAAAATAAACGCGACAATGCCCCGTAAAAATGGTGACCCTGCAACCTCACCGGTTTCCGGATGACGCAAAATTCCATTTTCAGGTACGATGGTCAGTGCCAGCAGGCTACACATTAAAACAAATGCCACGCCGGCCCAACGTAAGGCCTTACGCTCCTGCTCAGTCGGCGCCTCCATTTTCTGCTCGCCAAGATCAATAGACGCTTCTGATGGATCGTATTTGCCTAAGCGGGGTTCAACAATTTTTTCGGTGACAAAAGCGCCCATAAAGGCAACCGCAAAGGTACTAATGAACATAAAGTACCAGTTCACCTCCGGTCCAACCACGTAACCCGGATCAAGCATATGGGAGGCGGCTTCGGTGATCCCCGATAGTAGCGGGTCAACAGTGCCGAGCAACAGGTTGGCGCTATAGCCCCCCGAAACGCCGGCAAAGGCAGCTGCAAGTCCTGCCAGCGGGTGGCGGCCAAGGGAATGAAAGATCATGGCTGCAAGCGGAATGAGCACAACGTAACCCAGTTCTGAAGCGGTATTCGAAATTATCCCAGCAAACACAATCGTAACAGTAACCGCACGTTTGGAGGCATTCATAACCAAAGCCCGCATGGCAGTCGATAGCAAACCACTGTGCTCAGCAACAGAAACCCCAAGCAAGGCGACCAGTACCGTACCTAATGGTGCAAAACCAGTAAAGTTGGTGACCAAATTCGTCACGATGCGTTGCAAGCCTTCTGCATTAAGGAGTGAGATGACTTCTATCATGCCATCAGGATCGCGGCCAGCAGCGCCCAATGGACGCGGATCCGCAACACCGTAATCGATGAAGCCCAACAACCCGCTTAATAAAACGATGAAACACGCTAACAAGGCAAACAACGTTATCGGGTGGGGGAGCAAGTTCCCCAACCATTCAACGGTAGCCAAAAAGCGATTAAACCACCCACCATTCTTTGGCGTGGTAGTTTGAGATACATTGTGAGAAGTCAAACGCAGCCCTCTATCTATCGCGATGAACCGAAAAGGGTATCGGTTACAGCTTTATAATAATTATTTGGTATAAGCGTGAGTTTACCTAATTTCCTGCCAGAAGTGCAGACTTAATCCAATCAACGGCCTCTCAATCTGTACACAAAGTGTGCAAATGTTAAAAAAAAGTATATATTTCAGACAAGTGTTTGCGCTTGCAATGAGGAAATGCACATGGCTGAAAAAACTAAAAAGCCCGCAACAGATGAGCCGCAAGGAAGTAACGACGAGCTTCATCAGCTCCGAGAGATTGTTTTTGGCGCTGCGCGTCGTGAAATTGAAGATAAGATTGCCAATCTCGATCGTAATATGCAGAGCTCTTTCGCTGAATTGCAAAGCGCCATGTCTGAACACGTGAAAGCGTTGCACGCGACTATCGAAAAAACTGCCGCAGACTTACAGCAACAACTATCAACTGTCGATCAAAGTCACCAGCAAAAAAGTGATGAGCTTAATACCTATGCCGATCGCTTATCATCTGAACTAGAGATGGCGGAAACTTCCGCTAAAGAGGATGCTGAGCAATTACACGACCGACTCGATAAAGAAGTTCGCAAACTTACCGAACATTTTAATAGCCGTTATGAAGAAGCCATGGCCAAATTAGCGCAAGTAACACAGGAGCTAACGACATCAAAAACTGATCGTAAAACGTTGGCGAAACTCCTGGCCACAATGGCAATCAATCTAGAGACAGACGAAAGCGACGAGTAGCCCTACATGTCGTTACAATCGGATTCCGATAAAACCGCTTCAGAACGTGACAGTGATGAACTTGAACATCTTCGCCAGATTATCCTAGGGAAAGATGGTAAGCACTTACTTGCAGCCTTAAAGCCTCATTCAAGGAAGTTGGTTGGAGATGTGTTAGTTCAGGCACTGCATGATAGACAAAAAGCGGATAACTCCATTCAACATGTTGTATCGCCAATGGTTGAAAAAACCGTTGAAAAATCCGTGGCAAACCATAGCGAGCAATTTATAAGTATTTTATACCCGCTCGTGGGTAGTTTGGTGCGTAAATCGGTCAGCGCGTTCTTATCTCAATTTATCGAGCGTACTAACGATATTATTGAAAATGCTTTGTCACCCAAGGGTCTGAAGTGGCGTTTTCAAGCATGGCAAGCCGGCGTTAAATATTCCCAGTTTGTCGCCGGGCAAACCTACGTCTACAAGATTGAGCAGTTGCTGCTGATCCATCGTGAAACTGGACTCTTACTTAAATCAGTATCAGCCAATGTTGAAGCTGACGCTGATGCCGACCTAGTATCGTCGATGCTCTCGGCCATTAACGAATTTGTCGCGGACTCTTTTTCTAAAGAAAATTCCGAGCGGCAACTGGATGAAGTCAAAACTGACGATTTCACTCTGCTAATTTCCTCAAGTCCTCACGCCCTATTGGTTGCAGCCGTAACCGGGATTGTGCCGCACGATGTGCGCGCACGCCTGCAAGAATTACTGGATAATATTCATAGTGTGCATCGTGAGGAATTACAACATTTTAACGGTGATACTTTACCCTTCGAGGTCACAGATATTCAGTTGCGCGAGAATCTTGCGGCGCAAGTGAAACCTGAATATGAGAAAAAGAACAAAATACCCTGGTTTGGCTGGGCTGCGTTCTGCGCCATTTTATTTGCCTTGCTTTACTGGGGGTACTCTGCGTGGCAATCGCACCAAGTTTATCAGTCGCTGCTCACCTTAAATCAAGAACCCGGCGTGTTGATCACTAAGATCGTCGATGGACCTAAGGGAAAGTACGAAGTGACCGTGTTGCGCGATGCTGAGAGCGACAGTTTAAAAGACTGGGTCGCTACCCATGGACTAACCTCTAATGATGTCATTTTTCGCGAACAATCATTTATTTCTTTAGAACCCGTGATTGTTAAACGCAAACTATTAAAGCTTTTACGTCGCTTCCCACAGGTCGAAATAGTTGAGGATCTTAAAGTAACACTCTCGGGTGATTTGAATTGGCAGGATATGCAGCAATTTAATGCTGCCCTAGCGGCACTTCCGGGGATCAACACTATACCGCTGGATCGCAGCCAAGTACGATTAGCTGAAGTGAGTCTACAAGCCAGCGATCAGCCCGCGATCCAACGTCAACTGTTTGAACAACTCGTGGGTGAAATCTCTCGCGTGAACATTGAATTTGATAGCGGCGATGCCGAGCTTAATCTATTAGCAATGGACAACATTATTGCCTTGACTAGAATTCTGAAAGACGCTTTAAAAACTGCGCAAAATTTAAACTTAAGTGCTAATCTAATTATCATTGGGGCGAGCGATTCAACCGGTGCATCAAGTACTAACTTGCGCCTCAGTTTAGCGCGCGCAAACGCCGTAAAAGCCGCGTTGATCAATCAAGGCATTCCGGTAAGCCAATTATTTGCCACCGGGATCGGAGAAATCAATTTGTCTGATGACGCTGTGGCGACACGTCGTGTCATGTTTAACTTGATGTACGCTGATAACAAGTCTACACCGTGAACCAAGGAGGGGTATGTTACAAAAGAAGGTCTGTATACTAGGCGCTACCGGCGTCGGCAAGACCAGCCTCGTTCGCCAATTCGTTGAAGGCTTTTTCTCCGAAAAGTATCTCACAACGATCGGTGTCAAAATCGATAAAAAGCAAATCCGTGTCAATGATACCGACGTGCAGCTCATGCTATGGGACCTGGAAGGCATTGACCGCTATTGTGGTTTTAAACCTCGTTACCTCCGGGGTGCTAGCGCTGTTTTCATCGTAATGGATCGAAGCCGCGCACAATCCTTAGTAGAAGGCATGGAAATTCTGGATATGGTTCAAGAACATACCAATATCCCAGCCATTATGGTCGTAAACAAGTGCGACCTGGCGGAAGCATGGCATTGGGATACCGATCATGTCAATTTGCAAGCTGAGCAATTCGCAGCAATTTTTTACACCAGTGCCAAGACTGGAGAAAACGTTGAAGCCATGTTCGAAAAAGTTGCGCAGCTGAGTTTGAGCTAACATGAATTCTTCACTTTTTCAGGCCTTAGGAATTATTGATTGCACAATTTTGCGGCATTTAGGTAAGCGCTATTTTGAAGTCATCTTCAGCAAAGCTGGTTGGAGTGAATTGCTTTTGCCTGAAAGCAAAAGCTCAAGCCCCTTTTTACTCAGCGAGAACTCACCATTTCTGAATGACTTTTTAATCGAGGCCGAAGACTTTTGGCAAAAACACGCAACAGGCCAGGTCCATTCAGGGATTTGGACTGAACAGTGTGGCCAACAAACGCTGCATCTAGAGGCAATTGCGGCTTATGCCGGGGGTGAACAATTTATTGTTATCAATAACATGCAACATGAATATCAGGAGCAACAAAAGACCTTACAAGTTGCCAGAGAATTATTGCTATCGAACGATAAATTGCAGTCCCAGCATCAATATATGCAAGACCGACTCGCTCAAGTATTAGGGCAAAATGCCAGCCTTCTTGAACTCTCTCTGCCCGTGCAGCAAGCCATTGAGCACGCTACATTGGCAGTGATTATTACCGATAGTCAGTGGCAAACTTTTACCATTAACCCCGCCGCTTGGCAGTTATTCGCACTCGACCCGCAAAAAGCGGATACTTCCCCGCTAAGCATCGTGCAGCGCTTGCTCGAAAAGCAATACCCTGAGTTTGAGCGGATCATTAATTATCGCTCAGATTGGAGTGGTGAACTTTACTGGCATAGTCCACCTAATTACCACAAATGGATCCAATGTGAACTACATCCGATCAGTGATGAGAAACAACACGTCAAACATTGGATAATTACACTAAGCGATATCACCCGCATTAAGTATTTGCTGCAAGCAAACGAGGATTTAGCGCTGCATGACTCACTGACGGGGCTGCCCAACCGTCAGTATTTCTGGCAGAAAGTCGAGCAGTCTATCGAAGCTCAACAACGCTTTTTTGTAGTATATTTGGATATTGAAAAGTTCAAACAAGTGAATGAGCTGCACGGCCACTCGGTTGGTGACTCTATGCTGATTCTCGTGTCTAAACGGTTAAAAAAACGGCTGCAAAAGGAACATTTTCTTGCTCGTGTGGGGGCCGATGAGTTTGCCATAGTGGTACCAGAAACGTCTGCTCAGCAACTGTTAGAAGAAACATCGCGTGGTGATGAGGTGGGCGATGAAATCGAGCGTGTTATTACCCTAGCGGCCGACTTGCGCAATGATTCACTGGCGCCTCATTATA
The DNA here is from genome assembly GCF_059752595.1 of Alteromonas sp. DYW1. Classification (NCBI taxonomy): domain Bacteria; kingdom Pseudomonadati; phylum Pseudomonadota; class Gammaproteobacteria; order Alteromonadales; family Alteromonadaceae; genus Alteromonas; species Alteromonas sp. DYW1. Next base: position 3,473,339 of record NZ_CM186038.1, read on the forward strand.
CTGAGCGAGACGAACGCTGTAGTCTGCCGCTTCGGATTGGTATTGCACACTATCCAAGCGATGCCGTGCAAGCAGAAGCGCTAATGAAGGCAGCCGACCTCGCACTGCAAGCCGCAAAACTGTTTGCGCAGGATCCGATCCAGCTGTATTCGAATGATTTAAAAGAGAGTTCCGAGGCGCGTTTGCGCATTGAAAACAAGCTTCGTGATGCGATCAGCAATGAAGCGTTAGAAATTTACTTGCAACCCATCGTCGATTTATCTTCGGGCAAAGTAGTGAAAGCGGAAGCTTTGTTACGTTGGTTTCAACCTGACGGAGAAGCGATATCACCTGATCTATTTATCCCTGTTGCCGAACAAACCGGTCTCATCTATCCGCTGGGAAAATGGGTGATCACACAAGTTTGCCACATTCTATCTGCATTTAACGCGCGGAATATCAACATCAAGTTAGCAATGAATGTGAGCCCTAGACAAGTAAGTGAACGCCATCTTTTTGAATTCATTAAAGCCACAGCAGAACAATTAGGGGTGGATGCTCACAAGCTTGAGTTAGAGCTTACAGAAGGGGTTTTAGTTGATAATTACCAGAAAGCGCAGAAATTGTTAAAGTCATTACGTGACATGGGAGTGACAATATCAGTCGATGATTTTGGTACCGGATACAGCTCCCTCGCTTATCTTAAACACTTACCGATTGATCATCTGAAGATCGACCGCTCATTCATTAGTGATCTGGACCGCGATGATGACGACCGTGCTATCGTTTTAGCGATCCTAGCCATGGCCAATCAACTCAAATTAACGGTCATAGCAGAGGGTGTTGAAACCGAGGCTCAGCAGCAGTTTTTAAAGGAGCACTTTTGCACTTCTGCGCAAGGGTACTTGTACGCTAAACCCATGCCGCTGGATGATTTTTATGAATTTTTAGCTGCGCAGGACAGTGTTCAATAGCCAGCGTCAGCTACTGAGCTCGCATAAAAAACGCCTCGTATAGAGGCGTTTTTAGTTGTTAAGTAAATGGGGAGGTTTACTTACTCGCCTGCCCCGATTGTTGATTTAAGTAACGGAAGAAATCGTTACTAGGCTCTACCACCATAATGTCTTGCTTGCTATTAAAGCTCGCGCGATAAGCATCCATACTGCGCAGGAAGCTGTAGAACTCTGGGTTTTTAGAATACGTAGAAGCGTAAATCTGCGCCGCCAAAGCATCTCCTTCACCTCGCAATTGCCGCGCGTTACGTTCGGCATCTGCTAACATAACTTCAACCTTAGCATCGATGTCAGCGCGTAGAACTTCCGCTTGTTCTTGACCTTCCGAGCGGTGCTCTCTGGCCACACCCGCACGCTCTGCACGCATCCGTTGGAATATCGAAGCACTAACTTCAGTCGGCAAATTGATTTGTTTAACCCGCACGTCAACGATGGCAATACCTAATTCATCAGAACTACTCGAGGCCTGCTCCATTGCCTGATCCATCAGGGCTGAGCGCTCGCCCGATACGATTTGCGCAATCGTACGTGCACCAAATTCAGAACGGAGACCGTTGTTCACTTTCTGCTTCAATAGCGCTTCAGCCTGCAGCTTGTTGCCACCTGTTGACAAATAGTAACGTTCAAAGTCATTGATGCGCCATTTCACATAAGAATCAACGATCAAGTCTTTCTTCTCAGACGTCACAAAGCGATCAGGCGCATCATCCAAAGTTTGCACACGCGCATCCAAGGAGCGAACTGAATCAATAAACGGCAGCTTAAAATGTAATCCCGGAGAAAATACTTTGGTTTCTCCCGTTTCACTGTCTTTTTGAATTTTACCAAACTGGATCACAATGGCCTTATTACCTTCTTTAACCACAAACAACGAGCTAAAGCCAAGTAAAACAAACAAGGCAAGAATCACTATACCTAAATTTTTCATCATTAATCCCTCCCACCGCGGTTAAAACGATCAGTGCGTGAAGATGTCCGTGGCGACGTATTCGGCGTCTGGTCCGGCGTAGCGGCATTACGCAATGAATCTAACGCGTTGCGTGATACATCTTGTGAGAACGGAGCGTTGTTTTGACGATCCATCAATTTGTCCAGAGGTAGATACATAATGTTATTACCACCGCCTTCATTATCCACCATGATCTTAGATGTGTTACTGAACACATGTTCCATGGTTTCAATGTAGATCCGTTGACGCGTCACTTGTGGCGCCGCTTCATACTGTGGTAGCAGTTCCTCAAAGCGAGCAACTTCACCCTGCGCCTGCAAAATCACACGCTCTTTGTACGCTTGCGCTTCTTCATTCATACGATTAACTTGACCACGCGCACGTGGTTCAATTTCACGTGCATACGCTTCCGCTTCGCGGATGAAGCGCTGTTCATCTTCCTGCGCGGCAATCGCATCATCAAAAGCGTCTTTCACCTCTTCCGGTGGACGTGCGTCCCGGAAGTTCATATCGACAATTTGCACGCCCATATTGTACGGTTCAATGATTGCTTGGAGCTCTTCCCATACACGTTGACGAGTCACCTCACGGCCATCAGTCAGTACATCATCCATTTTGGAATGCCCAACCACATAGCGGATTGCACTATCAAGCGCCTGGCTTAAGCTCACTTCTGGTTCCACTACAGCAAAAGTCCAGCGGTATGGATCAACCACACGAAATTGCATTTCCATTTGCACGCTAACAAGGTTTTCATCTTCTGTGAGCATCGAACCCGACGACGATTGATCGCGGATGGACTGAATATCAACGGGTATAACAGTATCAACGAAGGTTGGCTTCCAACGTAAGCCGGGTTCTACTTGCGAGTAATACTCACCAAAGCGCAGAACTACACCTCGTTCCGCTTCGCGGATGGTATAAAAACCGCTTATTACCCATACGACAACTAGCAGACCAACGATAATGCCAGCGCCGATACCACCAAAGCTCTTGCCCGAACTACCCCCTGAGCCACCACTTTTCGCAAACTTACCAAATAAGTTCTTGAACACATCGTCTAAATCCGGTGGGCCTTGATCACGCCCTCCTTTATTTTTCCAAGGGTCGTTGTTATTTCCACCCGGCTCATTCCAGGCCATAAGCATACTCCGTAAACTTCAATTAAATTCTGATACGTACCGGCACGCAATTCAGTTTGCATGCACCCACTTTAAACTTATTCGGACGTTATTACGAGGTCGTCCAGCGCGCCTTTTTCGCGCTTCAACAAACGCTGCCAATCGGCACTTGGCATTCTCACATCAACTACCCAATCGCCACGCTCATTGTATTCTTGCGCAGCAATGCAATTCAATTCATACAAAACACCGCGCAAATGGCTGGCGCTTGCCGGAATACACAATCGGCGTTGTACAATTGACTTCGATAATCTCTCAATGAGGGCTTGATGCAATAATTCAATCCCTAACCCTTGTTGTGCTGATACCCACACACGAATGGGTTGCTCCATTTCATCACGATCAATTCGCGGTTGCATCCCATCAAGGCGATCTATTTTGTTACAAACCATCAATTGCGGCACTTCATCCGCGTCAATTTCTTCTAGTACCGCCTGTACCTGATCGGTATTTTCTTGGTATTTATCATCCGCATAATCGACCACGTGCAACAGCAGATCGGCTTCCTGAGTCTCTTGTAATGTCGCTTTGAACGCGGCAACCAAATCATGCGGTAAATGACGAATAAAACCCACAGTATCGGCCAGTATTACCGGCCCTACATCTTGCAGGTCGAGCTTTCGCAACGTAGGGTCAAGTGTCGCGAAGAGCTGATCGGCGGCGTATACCGCAGATTCCGTTAAGGTGTTGAATAACGTCGATTTACCGGCATTGGTATAACCCACCAGTGAGACTGTAGGGATTTCCGCGCGCTTACGCGAGCGGCGCCCTTGCTCGCGTTGTTTGGCAACCTTTTCCAGCCGCCGTAGGATGGCTTTTATCCTGCCACGTAATAAGCGTCTGTCAGTTTCAAGTTGAGTCTCACCAGGACCGCGTAAACCGATCCCGCCTTTTTGGCGTTCAAGGTGAGTCCAACCACGGATCAAGCGAGTCGAAATATGTTTCAGCTGCGCCAACTCAACCTGTAGCTTGCCCTCGTGGGTCCGGGCGCGTTGCGCAAATATATCTAAAATTAGACCCGTACGGTCAATCACTCGACATTTAAATACTTTTTCAAGATTGCGCTCCTGCGAAGGCGAAAGCGCGTGATTAAAAATCACTACGTCAGCCTCTAGGGTGCGCACTATATCGGCGATTTCGTCGGCTTTGCCCGAACCAATAAACAATTTTGCGCTCGGTGCTGTGCGAGATGTAGTGACGACATCAACAGCAGACACCCCTGCAGATGACACCAGCATCTGCAATTCAGAAAGTGCTTCTTTACTTGCTTCGTCGGTAAATTCAACATGCACCAGAACGGCTCGCTCGCCTGATGCATAGCGGTCAAACAAGAGGGGCTCCGCTTAGTTTAATCAGAAGAATTAGCATCGTCTCCGGTCGGCATTTGAATGGCTCTGGATGGAACTACCGTTGAAATAGCATGCTTATATACCATCTGGCTAACCGTGTTTTTCAACAAAATGACAAATTGGTCAAATGATTCAACTTGACCTTGCAATTTAATGCCATTAACCAAGTAAATAGATACGGGGATTCGTTCTTTTCTTAGCGCGTTCAAGAATGGGTCTTGTAGAGATTGCCCTTTAGCCATCTGACTTCCTTAATTATTATCATTGTTCTATGTGAAAGGATACACCAGCCACCCTTATAATGTATAGCACAGTAAGCTGGTTAATTAATAACCATTTTTGTTATAACAGCAGAATTATCTTCTGAAAACGTATTCAACCAATGCAAATCACTCCAGCCTCGCAACCACGTGTGCTGACGCTTAGCCAACTGACGTGTTGCTGCCACGCCTTTATCAACCATATCGGAATAGGCAAATTCGCCATCTAAATATTGCCAGACTTGGCGATACCCAACACAACGCATGGAGGGCATATCAAGATGTAAGTCACCCCGATTGCGCAGCGCCACCACCTCATCAATGAAGCCTGTTTCTAGCATTTCCTCAAATCGTTGCTGTATACGCTCATGCAGTACTTTTCGATCGGTCGGTGCAATCGCAAATTGATAGACCGCAAGTGCCTGATCGTCTAACAAACCTGGTGTCTTTTGTTGCTGCCAATAACTGAGCGGTTTCCCTGAACTGTAAAAGACTTCTAGCGCCCGTCCGATACGCTGAGGATCATTGGGATGAATCCGTTGTGCCACGATTGGATCGATCGCCTGTAAGCGCGTGTGAAGTGCAGGCCAGCCGTGCGTCGCTGCCTCTTGCTGAACTTGCGCTCGAAGGCCGCCATCAGCTTCAGGGATCGCTGAAATACCGTTAATCAGTGCATTAAAATACATCATAGTGCCACCCACCAGCAGTGGAATGTGGCCACGCTGTTGAATTGCCACAATGTGGTTTCTAGCGTCACGACAGAAATCGGCGACTGAATAGCTCTCGGCAGGATCCCGAATATCCAATAACCAATGCGGCGCGCGTTGTTGCTCTGCTGAAGTAGGCTTTGCCGTGCCAATATCCATACCACGATAAATCAATGCTGAATCAACCGAGATAATTTCTCCCCTGACTTGTTCAGCCAGATCCAGCGAGAGCCCCGTTTTACCGGAAGCGGTTGGACCCATTAAACAAATAATTGGTTGTCGATCCGTCATAATTCATCCAATAATAATGGCTTGGCGAATTGCTGTAACTGTGTGTGTTGTTGATCTTGCGGCAGAGCCTGAAACCAGCGCAGTACCTCATGTAAAGGATAATCATGCTGAGTCAGTGTGGTTGCCATCAAAGATGCTAGCGATGTTACAAGGTCACTTAAATCCAAATCTGCAAAGGAATTAAACAGAATTGACCAAGGCATCGAACGCCATCCCGCTGGCACTTGCTTTAGCACCCGTTTGCTGGCGACTTTATCGATATGCAACTGCAACTTTGCAAATGCTTGCCTACGCGACTCATCCCATGCCGCACTGTCAGGGATCGCTACCGGCATCAATAAAGGCTGAGAAACCGTTATTTTTCCCAACTGATGTTTTAGGTACAAGCTCAACAGCTGCTGCTTCTCGAATAAAAAACACTGATTGCTATCCTGATAGCCAACGATAACTCGATCTTGTAATTGGATTAACTGACAGCTAGTCAGCTGAGCTGCTGGGGCAGGCTGGCGCATCAAATTAACGTAGCTACTTGCAGCCCTTGAGTTATCACCGGAAGCTTGCGCAGCGAACGCTGGGGCTGCTTTTGCTGGCGCAGTTGATTGATGCAGAGAGCGCAATTGATCAGGTACTTGATATCCATGTGTCGACTCAGCAACGGAAGCCAGTGTAGACTCGCCCCCAGCATCGCTTATCAACGTCATTAACGCCTGCTTTACCTGACTGACGATAAAATCATGCACCTGACGCGCTTGATGGAAGCGAACTTCGTGCTTTGCAGGATGTACATTAACATCGACTTCAGTCGGATCCACGTGCACAAAGAGCACGTACTGCGGCGCTTCGAGTGGGATCTCTGTCAAAACAAAGGCTTGCTTGATTGCATGATTAATCAATTTATCCCGCATCGGTCGCCCATTCACAAAACTATACTGCCAATCATTGGTAGCAGTATCTTCGGTTGGCGCCACAATGAAGCCTTTTAACTCGATGCCTTCACATTCTGCCTCGATAGACAGTAAGCTTTGGTTAGCGCTCTTACCCAGCACATCTTCGATTCGTTTGCTTAGGTTTGCCGTCGCTTTCCACTGTTTATGACGCCGGTCATTGTGTTTTAGTACAAACTCGATGCCGGGATTAGCTAATGCAATGCGCGTCATGACTTGTTCAATATGTGCAAACTCGGTCTTCGCAGTACGCAAAAAGCGTCGCCTTGCAGGTGTATTAAAGAACAAATCGAGCACATCAATGCTGGTACCATTGGGATGCGCCGCCGGTTGCACATTAACCTGCATGTCTCGCCCTTCGGTATGCGCCTGCCAAGCTTCACTTTGGTTTGCCGGTTTTGAGGTTAAGGTTAACCGAGCCACCGAACTAATGCTGGCTAACGCTTCGCCGCGAAACCCCATACTTTGAATAGCTTCTAAATCAGCAAGCGTGGTAATTTTGCTAGTGGCATGACGGCTCAGGGCGAGCGCGAGTTCTTGTTGCACGATGCCACAGCCATTATCACGCACTAAAATGCGCTTATGGCCGCCTTGTTCAATATCTACTTCAATTTTAGTTGCACCCGCATCAATACTATTCTCGACGAGTTCTTTTACGACGGACGCGGGGCGCTCTACAACCTCACCAGCAGCGATTTGATTTGCCAGTTCAGGTGGCAATAATTGGATTGACACGTAAAACCTTTTAGGACGCGGGTATTGTTAGCACCTGACCAATGCGAACAATATCATTAGTCAGATTGTTGGCTTGCTTTATGCTGCTAACTTTAACATTGTAACGTTGCGCCAACAACGAGAGCGATTCACCACTGCGCACTTTGTGAGTACGCACACTGTCTTTCAATGATGCCCATAGGGTGCCATCCGGCGGTACCGCCTTGAAGTAACGTTTTGTCGCAGTAAATATCGATTCTGCCAAACGCTCACGATGCTTAGCCCAATTCAAATTCTTTTCTTCTTGAGGGTTCGAAATAAAACCTACTTCAACCAATATTGAGGGAATATCTGGCGAGGTTAACACCGCCAAACTTGCGGCCTGCGGACGGGTTTTATGCATTTTGGTGATTTTGCGCATTTCTTGAATGACCTTTTCACTCAAGTCATGGCTAGTGGCTCTGGAATGATCCATAGACAAGCCAAGAATGGTTTCGGCCAAATAGCGCTCACTCACCGCATCATTGATCACCTCAGCAGCGCCGCCGAGCAATTCTGAATGCCGTTCTGTTCTCTCCATCCAGCGTCCAAGCTCAGTATCTGCTCGGCCAGTACTCAAAACCCATACCGAACCGCCTTTGGGCTGCGGCGTGGTAAAAGCATCAGCGTGAATCGAAATCAATAAATCTGCCTTATTCCGCCGCGCAATTTCAGGGCGTTGGTTAGGTGTAATGTAGTAATCACCGGTACGCGTCATGATCGCCCGCATGCCCCGCTCACGGTCAATTAATGCTTCAAGTTTTTTGGCAATACTTAACACGATGTTTTTTTCGTACGTGCCCGATGGACCAATAGAGCCAGGGTCTTCTCCACCGTGCCCCGCATCAATGGCGATAATAATGTCACGATCGCGATCACTTTGGTCGCTACTTTTCACCACCGTTGCTTGCGGTGACTGGATCGAATATGGCAAATCAACAACGAGACGATGCCCATAGGGTTCAGTCGGTGGCATCGCAAACAAGTTCGCAGTTACTGCGGCAGAAAGATCCAGCACGATGCGCGTCGACTGCGAATTTTTCGCGCTGCTGGTGCGGATCCTACGCAAAATCTCATTACTATTTTCTGGCGCATCAAGTGCGGTGGCTAATTGTGTATCGGCAAAATCAATAACCAAACGATCGGGGTTTTTTAACGTAAAATAAGTAAATGTCGGTTGTGCGGCAACATCAAAAACAACCCGCGTGTTGTTCGGCGATGGCCATACCCGAACACCCTCTATTGAGTTTTGTGCAATAACCCACAGCGGCATAAGTGCAAGGAGCAACCCACAAACGAGACGACCAACCGTTCGCTGCTTATGAAACCCTTTAGTTACTTGCACATACATCAAAATTCGTTGCCATCGCGGTTACATATAGTTGAGTTGCTACTGAGATATTAATTCTCTCGATAAGTTCCTGACAATGCGGTCAATAGTGGCGCGGCATTGGGTGAATAACTCGTAAACACAAATTCGCGCGCATCAGGCTCAGCCGGTAGCGTTTCTATACTAATGCTTAAGTCTGGTGCTGCCAAGTGTTGAGCACCTTTCTCCGGCCACTCAAAAAGGCAAATTGCTGCACTCTCTAGGTAGTCCCGAATACCCATAAACTCCAACTCTTCAGGGTCAGCCAGTCGATACAAATCGAAGTGATAAACATTGAGCTGCTCAAGCTCATAGGGCTCAACCAGCGTGTAAGTGGGACTCTTGACTCGTCCAGTATGCCCAAGGCCTTGGATCAAACTGCGGCTAAAAGTGGTTTTGCCTGCGCCTAAGTCACCACGCAAATAGATCACCATTGGCAGAGGAGTCTGATGTAACAACCCCGCTAATGTTTGCCCAAGTTGCTCCGTTTGCTGTTCGTTAGTGACGGAAATCGTGAGTGTTTGTGTCATTTAATCGCCTAGCTGATACGGTTATTGATCAACGCTCGCACAGCATCGAACAAGTCACTGGCGAGCAAACCGCGTTGCCCGAATTGTTCGGCTAATACATCGCCAGCGCGCGCATGCAGACAGACCCCAAACTTACAGGCAACTTCTGGACTTAACGTTTGTGCAAGTAAAGCACCCAGAACACCGCTGAGGACATCACCCATACCTGCGGTAGCCATACCAGGATTGCCATGTCGACACACCCAGGCATGCTGTTCATTATCAACAATGCTTCCTGCGCCTTTGAGGATACATGTGGCATGATAACGCTGAGCCAGTTGTCTGGCCGCGTTAAAACGGTCCCCTTCGACCTCATCCACACTGACATTTAGCAGTCTTGCAGCCTCTCCTGCATGCGGAGTAAGCACACACTCACGCATATTGAATGTGCCAGAGTAACGCGAAAGCAAATTAAGCGCATCAGCATCAATAACAATAGGTTTATTGTGTGAGTGACAATATTGCAGCGTTTTATCAAAGACATTCTGACTCCAGTCGTCTTGCCCTAAGCCGGGACCGATCACCACACACGTAGCCCATTCTAAGGCCTGCTCAAAATTGTCAGTGATCACCATAAGCTCTGGTCGCCCAGCATTAATTTGGATTTTCGAATCTTCATGTGCATAGACTTTTACTAAACCAGTGCCGCTGCGCAAAGCAGCTTCACCCGCTAATCGAATAGCGCCAGCAGTGCCTTTATTACCACCCACACAAAGTAGGCGGCCATAAGTGCCCTTATGGCTATGAATTTCCCGCGGCGCCATTTGCGCAAAGTTTTCTAATTCAATCACAGTGGCAGACGATTTGGCGCGCGCAATAAAGGCCTTTCCAATGCCGAGATCATCAAAAACTAAGTGCCCACATGACTGTTTCCCAGCGCCTGTGGTAAGGCCTGGTTTTATACCAACCAAGGTAACCGTGTAGTCAGCTTGAATACAACGCCCCATGGATTGTCCCGTGTTGGGTTCAAGGCCTGAGGGAATATCAATACTGACAACCGCTGTCTGGCTGGCATTAACACAATCGATAATATCTGCGTATTCAGTGCGGATTAAACTATTGGTACCGGTCCCCAAAAGAGCATCCACAATGACGTCACTGCTGTCCACCAGTGCACAGTCAAATGGACTGACCTCACCGCCAGCGGCTAACCATGCTTGCTGCGCACGTAGCGCATCCCCCTGCAACTCGCGCTCAGGCTCAACAGCACACAGGGCGACCTGCTTGCCGGCTTGTTTGGCCTCCACAGCAACAACATACCCATCACCGGCGTTATTCCCATGGCCGACTAGAACCAAATACTTTTCGCTATTAGGTAAATGCAACTGACAATTGCTAAAAACACTCTTACCCGCTCGTTGCATTAAAGTGTACATGTCACAGCCGGATTGTTCTGCTGCGGCCTCTTCGTTATCGCGGATCTGGTCGGCGCGATAAAGTTTGTGTGCTAAGCTTTGCGCCAATTCTGTATCTAACATAGTGCTATGACCACCATAGATTCTATCGATTTAAATCAGTTAGCAGACAATATCAAGGCTTGGGGCAAGGCGCTAGGTTTTCAGCATGTTGGCATCTGCGATCTTGATCTATCGCAACATGAAAAGTACCTGCAGCAATGGCTGGACGCTGGATTTCATGGTGACATGGAATATATGCAACGCCATGGTCTTTTGCGCGCCCGCCCTGCCGATTTAGTGCCTGGTTCATTGCGAGCCATCAGTGTAAGAATGGACTATCTGCCGGAAAATGCAGCGTTTGCTAAACAACTCAGTGACTCTTCCATCGGCTATGTTAGCCGTTATGCCTTGGGCCGGGACTATCACAAAGTCATGCGCAACCGTTTAAAAAAATTGGGCGATAAAATCGTTGCCGCATTTGCCAAGACTGAATTTCGGCCTTTTGTTGATTCCGCACCTATTCTTGAGCATGCGTTGGCCGAGAAAGCGGGTATTGGTTGGACGGGAAAACACTCTCTAACCCTAAATAAAGAGGCCGGTTCCTGGTTTTTCTTGGGTGAGCTCTTGATCAATATTCCCTTGCCTGTCGACCAACCCGTTAGCAATGCCTGTGGCAGTTGCAATGCCTGTGTAACAATTTGCCCAACCAACGCCATCGTCGAGCCGTATAAAGTGGATGCTAGACGTTGCATCAGCTATCTGACCATTGAGTATAGTGGCATCATTGAAGAAGCATTGCGCCCGCTGATGGGGAATCGGATCTACGGTTGTGATGACTGTCAGCTAGTATGCCCCTACAACAAAGATGCCCCATTGACTAAAGAACCTGATTTTAGCCCTCGCAGTCAGTTATATGGCCGCTCACTGGATGAATTGATCGGTTGGACTGAAGATGAATTTTTAAATTTCACCGAAGGCTCGCCTATCCGTCGCATTGGCCACCAACAATGGCTCCGTAATGTGGCTATAGCTATAGGTAACGCGCCTTACGCGGAGCGTTACTTGAATGCGTTATCCGCGGCGAAGCAACAGGCGGGCGATGTCGCACTTATTCATATTGATTGGGCAATCGAGCAGCAACTGCGCCGCCAGCAGGAAGAGCCAGCGATAAATCGCCAGCAGGCTCGGCTGGTCCGCTCGATCGAAAAAGGCTTACCGCGTGACGCTTAGCTTTGATGATAAGGCTGGCTTAAGCGATGCACAGCATCAACGAACACTTTGGCATTTTCAGGTGGCACATCGAGATGAATACCATGCCCCAAATTGAATACATGACCGCTACCGTCGCCATAGCCGCGCAAAATTAGATCGACTTCTTGTTCAATCCGTGATGCCGGAGCGTACAATATCGATGGATCCATATTGCCCTGCAAGGCCACTTTGTCACCGACTCGAGCGCGTGCGTCTTGGATATTTATGGTCCAATCAAGGCCTACCGCATCACAGCCAGTTGCCGCGATAGACTCTAACCACATGCCGCCATTTTTGGTAAATAAGGTTACCGGCACTCGACGCCCCTCGTTTTCGCGGATCAAGCCATCGACTATCTTATGCATGTACTGCAGAGAAAATTCTTGGTAATCGCGCGGCGTGAGCACACCACCCCAAGTGTCAAACACCATCACTGACTGCGCACCGGCTTTAATTTGCGCATTCAAATATAAAATAACCGAATCGGCTAACTTATCGAGTAACGCATGCAATGTCTCTGGTGCGGCATACATCATTTTTTTAATTTTGGTAAATGCTTTACTAGAACCACCCTCAACCATGTATGTCGCCAACGTCCAGGGGCTACCAGAAAACCCTATCAATGGAACATCACCATTAAGCGCCGTGCGAATCGTACGCACAGCGTTCATCACATAACCGAGCTCATCTTCTGGGTCGGGGACTGGTAGTTTTTCAACCATGGCTGCACTGTCGACCACTCGTTCAAACTTAGGTCCTTCGCCGGTTTCAAAGTATAAACCAAGACCCATGGCATCAGGGATCGTCAGAATGTCTGAAAATAATATGGCTGCGTCTAAGTCATACCGTCGCAACGGCTGAAGGGTCACCTCACAAGCTAATTCGGCATTCTTGCATAACGCCATAAAATCGCCGGCTTGCGCACGGGTTGCCTTATATTCTGGCAGGTAACGACCGGCTTGACGCATCATCCAAACAGGAGTGACATCAACAGGTTGTTTGAGTAATGCGCGTAGATAACGATCGTTTTTTAAAGCCATGCAGTTTTGTCTCTTAAGCTATTGCGGTAAATAAACCGGCGCAATATAACAATAATTCAGCGTCTTTTCAGCGTTTGTTGGTGAGCAAATACGGGAAAACTAACTTTTATTGGCTAAAACTTGCGCAATAAGTAAGTGTTTGCTATACGTATAAGTCATAGAAAAAAGAGAAGCTCGTTAACGAGACCGCGCTAGTAGATTCAGCCCGAACCTTTGGTCGGGCTTTTTTGTTGGTCACGGATCCGTTTTACAGTAGTTTCTATGAGCTGCCCGGCAATGGATAGTTTAGGCGGAACTTTCGGTAAGTTATCGACGTGAAACCAGTCAGCAGCACAAATTTCATCATTATCTATAGTAATCTCACCCTCGGCATACTCTGCGATATAACCGACCATTAACGAATGCGGAAATGGCCAAGGCTGACTGCCAAAGTATTCAATATTTTTTACCCGTACGCCGACTTCTTCCATCACCTCGCGGTGCAGCGCTTGTTCTAAACTTTCACCACTCTCAACAAAGCCAGCCAGGGTAGAATACATGCCCGTGTCTTTGTGTCGCGACCCCATTGCGAGTAACAATTCGTCAGCGCGATATATGGCAACGATAATACAGGGTGAGATGCGTGGATAAGTGCGATGATGACATTGATAACAATGCATCGCCATTTCCCAATTCACTTGCTGCATTCTATTTCCACATTGACCGCAGTATCGATGCGTACGCAAAAACACCGCGTATTGCCACGCTTTAGCAATCAACCCAAACTGTTCGTTATCAGCATACATTAATGCGCTGCGCAGGCTTGATGTAGTTAACTCGGTGGCCAACTTTTCACGCTGTAAATCAATAAGTACGACTGGATGTTCATTGTATTGGCCAATCTGTACAACCGAGTCTTTATAATGATGAAGGTCAGTAAGTGCTGACCAACTGTTGAAAATGAGGATTTGGTCACTCTCGTCACGTACAAATCGGTCTTCACTCACAATTAGCCAATAAGCCTGAGTTGAGGGGGATACATCAATAGTCATGTGCCACGTTCCTAGCTATAACCAATAAAGTTGTTCACATTTTGCACAGTGCTATACTGGAGATCCAAGACACCGTTTAATTAGGTACGTTATCACATGTTGAGTACGACCGAACATAAAACCAGTCGAGGTTACGACGTTAGTGTTGTACTCAATAATTGGTTGAACGAGCGCCAGCAATTGTGGGTTGACTACTGCAGTATCGCTGGGCTCACAGCCAATAAAACGCAGGGAGCCAGCTCCCTGCCAAGTGCACATCAATTAACTCGCTTTTGTGAGCTCATGATGGATTATGTTTCCGCCGGTCACTTTGAAATTTTTGATATATTAGCCAGTGAGGATCCCGATGGTGAAGCGTTGCGCGAATCACTCTATCCGCAATTATTAGCGACTACCGACCAAGCCCTTGAATTTAACGACGCCTACGGCGGAGTAGAAGAAATTATTAATTCCGCCATGTTCGAACGTGCAGTCGCGCGACTTGGGGAAACACTTGCCGTTAGATTTGAAATTGAGGATCGCATCATTCAGCACCTCGCAGAGCGATTTTTACCCTCAGATGTTGATTCACTGAGTTAAAAATATGTTATTCTCAAGCGCATAAATCAACGTTGGTAAATGCATAACGATTGCGATATCACTTAATGCATTAGCCACTACGCACATGTACCGTATTATACGATGAAAAACACTGCCACATTGGTCTCGCAAGCGCGCGCATTTTGTGAACAAAAAGGTGCTCGATTCACTCCTTTGCGGGAAAAAGTCTATCAAATCTTGCTGCTCAAAAGCCGTCCTATGGGTGCCTATGAGTTACTTGATACATTGCGAGAAACTGAAGACAGTGCCAAGCCAGCGACAGTCTATCGCGCGCTCGACTTCCTGTTGGATTTTGATTTAATTCACAAGCTAGAGTCGACCAATAGTTTTGTGGCTTGTCATCACTTTGGCTGCAGTCATCCCGTGCAATTTTTGATTTGTGATAGTTGCGGCGATGTCGCAGAAATCCAATCGGAAGGGATTGAAGATAAATTAAATGACCAAGCCAAAGCGCGGGGATTTTTGATCTCCAAACAAACCATTGAAGCCCACGGGTTATGCACCGACTGTCAACAGGAGTAATGGCGCGTGGAATGGTTCAGTAAACGGATTTCATTGCCGGCATTCCCGCGCGGTTTTCATCTCATCACGGATAGGATCAATGATGCGGTTCCTGAAATTCGTGATCTGTCTCATGGGATCATACAGCTGAGTTTGTTGCATACCAGTGCCAGTCTTACCGTAAATGAAAATGCCGATCCCTCGGTTCGCGCTGATATGGACGCTTTTTTTGATCATATTGTGCCCGATAGCACCCAGTATTTTACCCACATTTATGAAGGTAAAGATGATATGCCAGCGCATGTAAAATCGTCACTCCTTGGTACACAACTTACGCTGTCCATCGAGCAAGGGAGATTAGTTTTGGGTACATGGCAAGGGATTTATTTGGGTGAACATCGCGACCAAGGTGGACGTCGCACAATACATATGACTATTATGGGAAATAATGCGTAATTGGGGCCTGATCGCCTGGTATTTCAGGCTCTCCAATGACCTAACAATAAACACAATTCACTTGGACGTACAAAAGGGATAAAACTATGTTGAAACGCACACTATTAAGCTCAGCGATCTTAGCAGTCGCTGCATCATCGGCAGCGTTTGCTGACGATACCCCCCCGTATGAGGGTTGGTTAGGCGGGTTTGTACAATACTACAACGCTGACAGTGAAAAGCCTGAACCCAACGGTTACCTAGACGAAGGTCATGGCCTGGGTTTTGAAATAGGCTTCCGTTTTGATCAGTCATGGGCGGCACGCTTTGAGGCGGCTCATCAAGAAATCGATGTTGACCCGAACCGCCCCTTTGGCGTTGAACAGGAAGGTAAAAGCCTTGGCGTTGACGTGATGTATTTTCTGGAAAACGACGCAGCCTATTTGTTTGGCGGGCTACGTCAGCAAAATCTCGATCAAAACTATCGGATGGCTGCAGCAGGGATTGGGAAACACTGGTCAATCAGCGAGCGTTTTATGGTGATCACTGAAGCCATGGCATTTCGTGAATTTGGTGAAGGCTTTAATGACCATGCAGTGAAAATTGGCTTAGCCTATGCGTTTGGTGATGTAACCCCAGCCCGCAAAGCCGATAAAGATACTGATGGCGATGGTGTCATGGACAGCCGTGATTTATGCCCAATGACGCCACCAGGGCAAGCAGTAGATGCGACTGGCTGTAACAATGATCTTGATGGTGACGGCGTTGTTAACTCACTTGACCAGTGCCCAGATACTCCAATGGGAACGACCGTTAACGCCGTAGGTTGCCCACTGGGTAAAGACAGCGACAACGACGGGGTCGCTGATGCCAACGATAAATGCCCTGACTCATTGCCGAGTGATAAAGTTGACAGTGATGGTTGTGTAATCTTTGAAGAGAAAGAACTATCCATTGCTTTGCGTGTACTTTTCGCCAATAACAGCGCGGAAGTTAGAAACCCTAACGATGCTGAAATCCAAGCCTTTGCAGATTTCTTAAACCGTTATGTCAATACCTCTGCGGTGATTGAAGGTCACACATCGGCGGTGGGCGCAGCTGACTATAATATGTCGTTGTCTGAGCGTCGCGCCAACGCGGTGAAAGACCTTTTAATTAGCCAATACGGTATTGAAGCTAGCCGCTTAAGTGCTAAAGGTTTTGGTGAAACACGCTTAGTTGATGAAGCCAATACTGCCGAAGCACACCGTATGAATCGTCGCATTGAGGCAAAAGTTTCTGCAACGGTAAAAGAGCGCGTTAAGAAGTAAACGGTTCTTCTTTTTTCTATCTTCAAGCCTCACTTGTGTGGGGCTTTTTATTTGCCCTTTGCGGTATATTGACAAGCTAACCATTACCATGGAAAGTAAAGCCCAAACTCTAGAGACAAGGACTTCTCATGCAACATAAATTCATTACCCCAGCACTGCTAAGCACCTTAATCAGCGTTTCCACGCATGCCCAACAGTTTGAGTTGCCCTGCGATGATAAAATCCAACAAGCAGGTGAAACGGTTAGCGCAGAAGTAGTACAAAAATTATCAGCATTTACGCCCGCAAAAATCATTGAGCGGCCGCCTGCGAATTACCCCAAAGCCGCGGCTCGCTCAGGTCGTGAGGGTTGGGTCCAAATGAGCTACGTAATTGATACAGAGGGCAATGTTCAGGATATCGTCATCGAGGATGATTTTGGTGGCAAGGAGTTTAGACGAGCCGCCAAGCGTGCAATATCACGCTGGCAATTTGAACCTGCAATGAAAGATGGCAAGCCAACACAGCAATGCCACCAAGCGGTGCAATATGATTTCAATATTGAAGGGCCAAGTGGCGCTACTCGACGCTTTATTCGTGAATACCAAGAAGTTGAAGCGCTGGTCAATCAAGAAGATTTCGAAACCGCAGAGCAAAAACTCAATGAGCTACGCAATCTATCGTCATTGAACCGCTATGAGAATGCGTTTTTGTGGGGTATGGATGCGCAACTTGCAGCAAGACTCCGAGATACTGAACGCGAGCGAAAAAGCCTCTATCGCACTCTGAGAAGCAGTAATTCGCACAGCGCCGATTATGCAACCTTTGGCAGTGAATACATTGCGTATGTGTATCAACGTTTATTTTTCCTCAATGCTAATCGTAACTTTTTGGCAGATGCATTAGCCATGGCTGAGGAGCTCGCGAACTTTGCCGGAGGTGAAGCCCGTTATGCACAGATCGCAGAGTCAGTACAAAAAGTAAAAGACTTCATTGATTCTACCGAGGTGATTGGCATTGATTTAGCTATACAAGACAGCGGTAATGTTTTCCATGAGTTGGTGCGCGACCAGTTTAGCTTTAGCAGTATCAACGGTGAGCTAAGCCATGTCGAAGTGCGTTGTGAGACTCGGCGTGAGATTTTCACGGTTGCCGAGGATCATATTTGGGACATCCCTGATTCATGGGGGCAATGCCGAGTACTCGTTCAAGGCTCACCACAATCAACCTTTACCTTATTTGAGGTCTGATATGGACACTCTAGCAGCCCAAGCTGATATTCGTCGCGCGTACATGCGCGGAGGCCCTGGAGCCATTGTCTCCGGCATTGTTTGGTTAGTTGCCGGTCTGGTGGCTTTGCGCTACGGCACGCAACAAGGATTTATTGCACTGTTTTTCGGCGGTATGTTGATCTTCCCTATTGGGGCTTTCATTGTGCGGAAGTTATTTGGCCGTGCCGCTGAGTCCAATGATAATCCCGGTGGACGTATCGCGCTTGAAACCGTGTTTCCCATGATTGCTGGCTTTTTCGCTGCGTGGCTATTACTGCCCTTTAAGCCCGAATGGGTTTTTCCCCTTTGCGCCTTATTTGTTGGTACGCATTACTTTGGTTTTCGCTCCGCCTATGGTGACTGGCTATACTGGCTACTCGCGGCCTTAATGAACGGTATTGGAATCGGATCGATTATTTGGCAGCTGCCATCTGCGCAGATGTTGCCATTTGTCATTGCCGCCGTGGAGGTTTTTTTCGGTATCTGGCTAACTACCCAGGCAATGAAGCACCCTGACGCATAAGCAACCGGCTGTACTCATCGAATAAACCTCCAAACAAGCTCAACAGCCAACATCATAATTGTTGGCTAACGGCTAAAAGTTGATTTAAGGCCTGAACGGAGAAGCCGCGGTCATAAAAAAATTGGACGTCGCCCGCCTTATCAATGACCATGACTCGCGCATTTTTTGGCGACTGATTACCGGTAAACTGTTGAACCGCATCGCCATCCTCGTAAACGGTAACGACACTACTCCATAATTCGCGTGGAATTCCTTCACGCATTGAATCGTCAATGCGACTGCTAAACCAGCGCACCAATGGGTTTTTTATTGCCGGAACTTCGAGTAGCGCTAAATCGTTTCCACGCATATCTAACCCGATAAGCCAGCGATCAATATCGAACTGTGACTTATGCACATAGCCAAACAACAAAATTGCAGGTTGACCATGCAAGTCATTGGGCAGAGTGACCGCCTCGCCGGCTAAACTTTCTCCACTGAAATTTAATAGCGGTTCGCCCAGCTTAACCGAGCTTGCGTAATCATATTGGGCGCAGCCCACGAGTAGCAAAGCGCTAAGTCCGACTAATAGTTTTCGCATACACATCTCCAAGTTCACGCTCTCAATTACGCCTGTAACCAAGAACAGGATCGCTTGATTTACTGGTTTAGATTTGAACTGGCGAAAATTAAGGAAGAAACCTTGACTTCTTAAGAGGATTCGAAGGTTCAGACCATGCGCATTCAGAGGCAAAATATCGAACTAGAGTAAACACTCACATACTTTATAGAGTACTTTTGGAAAAAGACTTGATAGTGGTTTGCCTTGTTAAGTTGCAAAGAAGTAAGCGAAATGAAACAACCGATTGTTCAAGCGATAAATACGCTTGTTAATACTCGTCTGCAACCGCTGGACCGGCGTAATTATCAAACCGTGAGAACTGACCTTGGAAGGTTAAGCGTGACGTGCCAATGGGTCCGTTCCGTTGCTTACCGATAATGATTTCAGCGACGCCTTTGTATTCACTGTTTTCGTGATATACCTCGTCACGATAAATAAACATGATCAAGTCGGCATCCTGCTCAATTGAGCCTGATTCACGTAAGTCCGAGTTTACGGGTCGCTTATCAGCTCGTTGCTCCAAGCCACGGTTTAACTGCGACAATGCAACCACGGGCACTTCGAGTTCTTTGGCTAAGGCCTTCAAGGAGCGAGAAATTTCCGCAATCTCCAAGGTGCGGTTATCAGCTAGGCTGGGTACGCGCATTAACTGTAAGTAATCCACCATGATCAGACTGATACCACCATGATCGCGTGCAATTTTACGCGCCCGTGTGCGCACATCCATCGGCGTCAAACCTGAAGAATCGTCAATGAACAGATTATTCTTTTCCTTAAGCATCGACATGGTGCGCGAAATACGCGACCAGTCAGTATCATCCAGTTGTGCAGTACGAATTTTGGTTTGATCAACTCGGCTTAATGACGCCAGCATACGCATCATCAACTGTTCCGACGGCATCTCCAGACTAAACACCAACACCGGCTTTTCTTCTGCCATCATGGCATTTTCACACAAGTTCATGGCAAAGGTGGTTTTACCCATTGACGGTCGAGCCGCAACAATGATCAAGTCTGAGGGTTGTAAGCCACTGGTTTTCTTATCCAGATCATGAAATCCGGTGGTAACGCCGGTGACTTCTTTACCTGACTTAACCAAGGCTTCTAAGCGATCGACGGTTTTGCCTAAGACTTTCTCAACATCCCGCGGTCCTTCATTCTCACCCGTGCGCTTTTCAGCGATCTCAAAGACCTTTGACTCAGCTAGGTCAAGAATTTCCATGCTGCTGCGACCTTCTGGATTGAAGCCAACCTCAGCAATGTTGTGCGCAACTCCGATCAATTCACGCGTAATTGCGCGTTCTTTAATAATGTTCGCATAGGCTGCAACGTTAGCCGCACTGGGCGTATTTTTGGCCAACTCAGCAAGGTAGGCAAAACCGCCACTCTCCTCTAACGAATCATTCTTCTCAAGGAACTCCGACACCGTGATGAGATCGATAGGATGGTTCTGTTTAAGAAGATTTAAAATGGCGCTGAATATGGTTTGGTGAGCACGATTATAAAAGTCGTCGGTACCAATGATTTCGGTGACTGTATCCCAAGACTCTGGTGCGATGAGCATACTGCCGAGCACAGATTGCTCCGCTTCAATCGAATGCGGTGGCACTTTTAACTTTTCGACGGTGCTATCTTTTTTTGACGACTTAACGACTTCCACAGACCAATTCACTGACTCAAAAACGGTTAGCTATTATGCAATAAAATGTGCAGTAGAACTATCTTCACACACAAAAAAGCGGCTGCCTAAGGGCAACCGCTTGATCAAGCTCGAAAACTGTCGGCTTAACGACTGGACAACTCAACTCGCCCATTAACCGTAGAGACTTCTACCTTAGCCTCGCCGCTACCTGTACTAAACTCCAACCAACGGCGTGGGCCATACTTGTCTTTTTGCATTTTGTCATCGGTTAGACGATTGACAAAACGACCGCCCGCATGCCCTTCAATATCAAACCGAGCAGATACATCCTTTTGAAAGGTCAACTCAACTGAGCCACCAACACTTGAGACCCGTACGTCGCCGTTATCGAGCAAATGCATTGACACTTCAACACTGCCATTGACGGTACTCAAGTCCAATTCTTCGACTTCTTGTAACTCTAGTTGTACGTCACCGTTCACGGTTTCAGTAGAGATTTCGCGACTATCCGAAGCGATATAAATATTGCCGTTTACTGAGGTGAAGGTGATATCACCTTCACCACTGTGTTTACCTTCAATCGCGCCGTTAACCGTTTCGATGTGTACGTCACCCGACAGTTTCTGCGCTCGGATATCGCCATTGACCGATTCTAAGCGAATACGCCCGGTCAGATCATTCACATCAACATGACCATTAACCACATCCACAGACAAGCCTCCATGTAAGTTCTCACCATCAAAACTGGCATTTACTGACTCATACTGTACACGGCTGTTCTTAGGCACATAGATGGTCAAATCATCACCACCATCATTATTCCAATACTTCCAACCACCGTCATTATGGGAAGAATGCTTCATTTCCACTTCAATTTCGATGCGATTGCCGCGCTTCTTAAAGACGAATTCTTCGGCGCGTTCGCTGAGTTCACCTTGCACATGCACTTCTTCTTTGTCCCAGCCTTTGACCACTGCTTTGCCGTTCATATGCTCGATGTCGATATAGCTATCGCTGTCTACATTCATTCGTTCATCAACTTTTTGCCCAGCCCATGCACTTGCAGAAGCTAGCATTAAGCAGGTACCCAGAGACAGCGTGAATCTCGATAAGGTGCGTGTCGTTGTTGCGTTAATATTCATGATCCTATACCTCGGGTTAAATCTGGCGCCATTTAGGCGCATGGACGCGTTCAATCAGTCCAATCTGTTGTTGATACACGTTCTGAAGCATTTTAAGCAATGCTGTGTTATTCGGGTCTTGCTTGAGCGCAGCCTTTATTGCATTTGCTGCTGCATCTAGCTCTTCCAATTGTTCCTGCCAATTCTCAGTTAACGCCGGTTGGTCCTGTAAGCTGACCAGTAATGCCTCTTTTTGTGCATTGTGCTGTGTTGCCAGCATGGCGGCTAGTTCCGCAGCTGTCGGCTGGGCGCCTTCCTGCACCTCGGTGACCTTCAACTGTGCAAATGCGAGCCAGCCGAGTACAGCCACAAATGCTACGCTTGCTGCAACTGAATATTGCCACTGCGACTTTTTCGGCGTTTCATTGACTGTCTCTTGATTGGCCTCTTGGCGCGCAATGCCAAGTTCTATTCCTTGCCACAGATCACGCTCTGGCATTTTCTCGCGCGGAAGGTCATTGATAGCCTGCTGCAGTTGATGTTGTTGCTTATTCATCACCCATCCACTCCGTTAATAATTGCTTTGCTCGATGAAACTGTGCTTTGCTTGAGCCAACCGCCATATCCAGCATGTCGGCTATCTCTTCATGCCGATAGCCCTCCAATGCATGCAAGACAAACACGTGTCTGGCACGCTCGGGCAGTCGAACAATGTATTGATCTAACGATATTTCATCGACCGAATGTTCCGCTTGGCTTTCCATCACAGGCGAACTCTCAATATTGAAGGTTCTTTGCCACCAGCCTTTCTGCTTACGAATATACGAAATCGTGATATTCGAGGTGACACTGTGCAGCCAAGTAGAAAACTTACTCTGACCGTTAAAGTTCTCCAACTTACGCCATAACTGGATAAACACTTCTTGCGTGGCATCTTCTGCCATCGTGCGTTCGCCGGTTAGTCGTAAGCACAATGCATAAACGCGGCCGACGTAAGCATCATACAACTTCCTGTATGCTTCCTTGCTGCCTTGCTGCGCTGCACTGATCACATCGCGCTCTGCCTTCTCAGCAAATGTCGTTTGTGCGTCTACAACGCTACCCTGGGGTTCTGCCATGTTGCTTGGTTTCCGTTTGGGTGCCAGTTCAAGCATGTCTGTCACCAAGTGTTACCGGTTAGAGTTAATAGCTTTGTCGCTGTGTAGCTAACAAAGGTTTAAACCGTAATTAATTTTTTTTGCTCAGTGCGCACATGGTTTACACTGGTCGTTATTAATAGTAACGAAAAATCAAAGATAATGTTTATCAATCAACTATTTGCCGCAAAACCAGTGGCGTTCGGGCCGCGTGGGGCACCGAGTAGCATTGTTAAAAACCCAGTGGAGCAGTTAACAGTTGCATTCGATGGAACGCAAGAAGATGAACAGGGCAACAAGAAACTGCATGGTGGCAAAGAAAAGGTTCTGCATCAGTATGCGCCAAGCAATTATACCTTGTTTCAGCAGCATTTCCCTGAACACGCTGCGCAGTTTGTACCCGGCAGTATTGGGGAGAATATTTCGATAGAAGGCATGGACGACGACAATACACTAATAGGGGACGTTGTGCAGATGGGCGAAGTCGTGTTGCAGGTCGGTTCACCGCGCGTGCCATGCAATAAAATTTCCCACCGTTTTGGCATCAAGAATCTTGATCGCTTTGTGAATACGCACACCATTTGTGGTTGGTATTACCGAGTCTTGGAAACAGGCGTTATGTCAGTAGGCGATGCGGTTGCCATTCGTGAACGATATACCAATAGTATGTCAATTCGTGAATTCATGCAGTGTGTGAATGACCCTGAGGCAGCCAAGGCTACGGTTGAACGAGCCGCAGCTCTTGAGGGTTTAGACCCCGAATGGCAGCGTCGACTGCAAAAACGTGCTGCGCAATTATAGGTGTTGCCGTGACGGCTAACGTCGGTCGAGCCCTTTGCTCTACTTGCCATTATCCGCTTAGCACCTGCGTCTGTGATGCCATTCAGCGAGTCAATACTGCGCTGCACATCAGCATATTGCAGCACCCCAGCGAACAAAAACATGCAAAGAATACCGCTCGCTTACTACTACTGTTGCTGCCAAACGCCGAGATAACTGTGGGCGAGTTACCGGCAGACTTTAGCGCTATCCAAGCGCGGATCAAAGCAACTAACAATACGCTTGTATTGTATCCGACGGACGATGCACTACCCTTAGCGTCTGTAACGCGATCAGGCAAACCTCCAGACCATCTTATTGTTTTGGATGGCACCTGGCGTAAAGCACGAAAGCTATGGCTAAGTAATCCTTGGCTGCACGAACTTCCCTGCGTAGCTATTTCACCCACTCGCCCGAGCCAATATAGGATCCGTAAAGCGCCGCACGATGCTAGTTTGAGCACACTTGAAGCTGTCGCCTATGCATTAGCAGAGTTGGAGAACATCGACCTAACGCCGTTCACCAATATATTATCCAAGCTTCAGTCGTATTGGCGCGGCCCAACTGCATAGGAACTTTTTTGAGACATAAAAAAACCGCCTACGGTATTCACCGAGGCGGCCTTTAAAACTAAAAGTAAAACTTACGCTTCAGCGATGATGAGCAACTTGATAGAAGTCATAACATCTGAGTGAAGTTGTAAATCAATTTCAAATTCACCTGTTTCGCGCAGTGTACCAGTAGGTAACTTAACTTCAGCTTTAGCTACGTCAACGCCAGCAGCCGTGATTGCTTCAGCGATATCACGTGTGCCTACAGAACCGAAAAGTTTACCTTCGTCACCCGCTGGAGCAGCGATTGTCACTTCAGCTAATGCTTGTACTTTCTCAGCACGCGCTTGTGCAGCATTTAGCTCTTCAGCGATTTTCGCTTCAAGCTCAGCACGGCGCTGTTCAAACTTTTCTAGGTTAGCTTTAGTTGCTGGAACTGCTTTACCTTGAGGGAACAAGAAGTTACGTGCGTAACCAGACTTAACAGTCACTTTGTCGCCCAATCCGCCTAAGTTGGCGATTTTATCTAGTAGAATAATGTCCATCTACAATACCCCTATTAGTTCGCCAATTACTTATGTGAATCAGTGTATGGCAACAATGCTAGGAAGCGCGCACGCTTGATAGCAGTTGATAACTGACGCTGATACTTTGCACTTGTGCCAGTGATACGGCTAGGTACGATTTTACCGCTTTCAGTGATGTAGTTTTTCAATGTAGCGATATCTTTGTAATCAATCTCTGCTACGCCTTCAGCTGAAAAACGGCAGAATTTACGACGTCTAAAAAAACGAGCCATGGTAATTCTCCTTATTCTGAATCTGCGCTAGCAGCAGGTTTTGCTGGAGCTTCTTCGCGACGCTCACGACGCTCTTCTTTCATCATTGGTGACGCTTCGGTTACCGCTGATTTAGTACGCATCACAAGGTTGCGTAGAACGATGTCGTTGAAACGGAACGCAGTTTCAAGTTCTTCTACAGCTTCAGCAGTTGCTTCGGCATTGATTAGCACGTAGTGTGCTTTATGTAGCTTTTCAATTGGATAAGCTAGTTGACGACGACCCCAGTCTTCTAAACGGTGGATCTGTCCGCCATCCTGCTTAAGGATAGTCGAGTATTTCTCGATCATCGCAGGGACCTGTTCACTCTGATCAGGGTGAACCATAAAAACGATTTCGTAATGACGCATGTCTGCTCCTTACGGTTGTAGTCTCGGGCAGTACAGCCTTCTGCATGGAGACAAGGAACGGGTTGGTTGGCTGTAAGGGCGCGGAGTATACAGAGGTGTCAGGACAAAATCAACACACTTACACCCAGCAATGCAAACAAAGACCAGATAAAGGTACGCTTATCCACCCGTTCGCCTAAAAACTTCGCCACCAATAACGAAAGCACCACACTCGTCGCGAACAGCGTCTGCACAATCGCAGCCTTGGTATGGGTAAATGCGACCATCTGTAAAAACAACGCCGCAAAGGTTCCTAACAGCGTGGCCCAGAGCAATAATTTAACGCCCTTTTTCCCCAATGGCTGCGCAGGCTTAAACGAACGCCGCATGAGGATCATTAACACAACGATCGCCGCCAGCCCGCCAAGTAGGCGATATAACGATGCATTAGCAGCATCCACACCGGTACTGGTAAGGATATCGCGACTAATAACCGCCCCGATCGCTTGGCAAACTGCGGCAAGCGCAGCAAAAACGTAGCCCGTCAGTGAGAACAATCGTGTGGTATCACGTTTTTGAATTTTGATGATCACATCAACTGAAAGAATTACTACGGCAATACCCAACCATTGCTGCCAAGTCAGCCATTCATTGATCCAAGCCATCGCAAAGAGTGCCGTTAAAATCGGCGCAAGCGTTTCTGCCATTAGTATGGATGGACTATCACCAATCAAATTCAGGGCGCGAAAGAAAAAGGTATCCCCTAAGCCAATGCCAATAATACCGCTTAACAATAACCAAAAGATCGCACTATTACTTAACGCCACCTGCATTGGAAAGATCAGCGTGACCAGCAATAGGACAGCGGCTGCGAGCGCACCTTTCCATAGATTCAGAGCTAAAGGGTTAAAGTAACTCCCCAGTAATTGAAACATCCGCGCCGCAACAGCCCAACAGCAAGCCGTCGTCAACGCTGCAATTTCTCCAGTCATACACTATTCTCGCTTCAATCGCGCCAACAAAACCCATCCGCCCGTACACTTGGTACAGAATTCGCTTAGTAAAAGTCCGGATAAAAATTACCCTATGACGAGCAGAGTAGTATGAGTATTGTCAGCGTTTTAGTTCTTTTTTTAATGTTTGTAGGCACCCCAATTACCGTATATAGCATTTATCACTATGGCACAATTTCTAATGAAATCATTTTCTTAGCTGCGGTAGTGTACGGGATTTATATTACCACTCGGATCAGCAAAGCAAATAAACGCAAACGTCATGAGCGCTTACGCCAACAACATTTACGGCGCTATTTTTAGATTTTGCTATACGCAGTGTCAGCGTTCGGCGACAGACTAGCGTTCGTAGCGCGGGCGGATAGTAAATTCACCCAAATCAGCACGAGTAACCTCGACCCAAGTACCTGCTTTTATTACATCTTTGCTACGTAACCGCCAAGCCCGCCCGGAATAATGGTGAACACATTTTTGCTTGTCGTTAAGATCATTGACTAACAGGAACCGATAGCCAACTAGGTCCCTTGCAGCCCTTGTCCCATCGAGGTTAGAGCGAATATTCTTAAATGAAGGACGGAACGCCACCAGAAAAAACACTGTCGTAATCAACAGACAGCCAAGTAAACTGAGCCAATCGTTACTGATCACCTGTAACGATGATAGTGCCGCAGCAAATAAAAACCCAAGCCCAATCGAAAAACAGACTAGCGAATTAAAGCGGTATACGAGCCACTCAATACCAATACTCGCGATGCCAATCAGGGCGAATATCAATAACAGATCGTCAGTTACCCCAAACACGGTTGCACTCCCCAAAATGCCTTTTATTGTCTTTATGCTTGCTTATGTTGCAAACTGGCAACAAACAGATTACCTGATCAGCAGAAAAATGCAGCAATTGATTGATGAATTAGCGTTAAAACCCCACCCAGAAGGCGGCTTTTACCGTGAAGTCTACCGCTCACCACTAGCCGTCGACTCTCCGATTCACTCACAAGGGCGCCCAGCCCTAACCCACATCTATTTTTTATTGCTGGCGGGGCAGGTCAGTCGCTTTCACCGCGTAGTCCATGACGAAGTATGGAATTTTTATGCGGGTGCACCGCTGCGTTTGCTGCACATTCATAATCACCAACCGCTGTCAGCGGAGTCGCAAGTAAACAGTGGAGCAGTGATTATTGGCAGCGCAAACCGCTTTGCTCACGTGATCCCAGGTGGGCAATGGCAGGCTGCAGAAAGCACTGGTGAGTACTCACTGGTAGGGTGTAGCGTCGCCCCAGGGTTTGATTTTGCTGATTTTGAGTTTATGTCTGGTACCGAGGCTGAGTGGATTGAGCAACATCAGCCTAGCTGGCTTCGTTTTGTTTAAAAACGCGCCAGGCAACTAGCGCTAAGGCAACCAGGCATAACTAAATTTCATAAACACGGACTGCTCAGCACTGGTCAAGCGCGACAAGCTGTCATCATTAAATGACGCATCAGAGATACCAACAAAGAACTTGGTGAGTGGATTAATCTTATAGCTGTAGAGCAACTGCCAACTCAAGTCTTGATATTCCGCATCAACCGGTTGTAAATAATTGTCAGGATTTCTATCAATATCTGCGTAAGCCAAAATCAAGCGCAAAAACTGGCGCGTATCGAATTGGTAAGTCAAACGTGCATCATAAATTTTAGCGGCAAATAGCGGCTTATTGTCAGCTTCGAAGTCGTTATATAAGAAATACCCACCGACATAGAGGTGCTGGCCAATATTCAACTCCACTTCACCTTCTATCAAGTCACGCTCACCCAAGCGATTGTTGGCAAAATCAATTTGATCGCCACTATTAAAATAGGCATTCATATACAGTATTTCGTTAGGCTGTGTTTCCACAAACACAAACCATTGGTGCTCATCAAAGCGATCGCTGTTGTTATCTATCGCTAAGCTGGTGTTATCCCAGCGCAGTCCTGAACGATCACGCGTAACTGCACCGACTTCAGCATACGACTGATAATCGCCGCGAATACTGATGTTGGCTTCAATTTCACGCTCCAACAGTTCACCGTTGTCGTTATGGGTAATATCCCAATCACCAGCAATCCTTATACGATTCCACCAACTATTATCATTCCACCAATAGTATCCGCCACCGAGCACCGACTTATTATTATCAATCGTCGATACGAAACCCAAGTCAGCACGAAAGTCTGCGCCGTTAGCGTAATGATCGGCATACACATACCAGTCACTGGCCTCATGCCGGTAATTCACCCTGAATGCCCGACCCGAAAAGCTATCAGTTTGACGTAAACGCAACGCTTCTTCACTTAAGCTGCTAGAGCCCGAACAGTCTTCGCTGCAAAAATCTCGAAATAGCTGCTCAGGGTATTGGGTATCTGAAACAACCCATTGTGCGCGTAAGGTATCGTTGTCAGTAATCAGATACCGCACATCAATGCCGTTCACGTAGTTGTGGTAGCTATCAGATTTCCGCAAGGTGCTGACATAACCAATGGATAGTTTTTCATTCACATCATAACGATAACGGATCGCCGCGTTGTTTGATGATTCGGCGATCTCAGCGACTGAGGAGCCCAAGTTACCTGGCACTAAAAAAGTGGTTGATTCATCATTCGCTACAAACACACCGACCGAGTGATCCGCCACCCGCCCAGTGATTTTTGCACCGTACTCTGGCGCCCCTACATTACGTGTGTATACGAGGTTCAGATTGGAAGAAAAGTAATCCGCATTTTCAGTAAAAAACGGGCGCTGCTCATCAAAAAACAATGCGAAAGTGTTATTTATGCTGAGCTGAGCCACATCAGCTTCAACTTGGGAAAAATCTGGATTAAGGGTGGCTTGCAAGGTGATTTCTGGCGTTATCCCCCAATTGACATCAAGTCCAATCTCTTGATTATCCTGATAATCCCAGTCGCGCGTACTGTAAACGTCTCGGCTACGTGCACGTCCAGCAACAAATGTAGGGATAACCGCTAAATTTTTCCCCTGTGTGGCGGTTTCGAAACCTTGGATTTCTTCTAATTGACACAGTAAACAAGAATTATTGCGATCCCGCGGGATATTGGAGATCCGTAGATAGTCTTCGCGCGGGTAAAAACGCAAAAACTCAGCGCCCCAAATTTTGGTGCGCTCACCTTCATTAAAGTTCATGGTGCGTAATGGCAACGCCATCTCAACAACATAGCCTTGCTCAGTAATTTGACCCGCGGACTCCCAAATGGCATTCCATGCCTCACTTTCAATTTTAGTCATTTCATTTTCAATGACATCCGCCTGCACACCAAACGGGTTTACGAAAAACTGATAGGCCAGGCGACTATCATTAAAGGTGTCTAATTTGACCCCAACCATATCGCCACCAAAGATAAAATCCCGGTCTCGATAAAATGCACGAATCGCTTCCGGCTCTGGATCGTGAGCAATAAACGCAATGTACAAAGCATTGCCATCTTCGTAGATAAAAACTTCGGTTTTCACTGGCGCCGGTAAATTAGTTTCAAAAGGCTCAGTCACAAAATCCAAAGTTTGTTTAGCCGCTTGTTGCCATTGTGGCTCGTCAAGAACACCATCGAGCGTTGCTGCACCTGCGACGAAGGGAATGGTCACTGGTACAGACGCTGGTTCATGTGATTGGGAGTCTTGTGCAAGCACAGAGCCTATTGATAGACCTAGAGTCAGGCTTATTATTGTTATTATCCTGCGGGTCATTTACCTGTCCAAAATGCGCGAATTAGAGTTCCATTTTTGATTTGCTGCGCAAGTATGTCATATTTCTAACAAAACCCAAACGCCGATTATCGGTTGCTCCCTGTGGCTCAGCCTGACCATTAACTACTGAAAATCAGTCGCATTGTAGTACAACGGTTTCAGCGACCCACAGAATAATAACTTCATCAACAAGGCATTCTCTTGTGGAACAGGATCGTCTAGAAAAAATTGATTAACACAGTTCTTGGCCTCTTCAACCAAAACAATATGCTGATAACTCGGTGCATGCTTTATTTTGTGGATCATTAAACGGTCATCTTTACGTAAATCGACGACCTCATAGGTCTGTCGCAGGCCGGACGGTTCAATATTTTCCAATGAACGATAATAAAGCTGACGACTAAAGTTCACTTCTACATCAGCATAGACTTGGCCGGCACCCATGCGAAAATCGCCCAAATAGGCATTCAGCGTCAACTTCACACTTTCACCGCGAATGAGACGCTCTAGATTGAAGGCGCTTGTTTTTGCTGTCACCAGATCAGCATCGCGGACGAGATAAAACAAGTTTGGGCCTTTGGCATCTACCAAGTAAACCAATTGTTGATCTCTCGGATCATCATATGCAGGCATGTACGCAGCAAATAAATCAGACTCACTCGACATCAGCACAAAGTGATGCTCGCCCTCATACTTTGGATCAAGTGGTGGTGGCGGCGGTGCTTCTTCTTCAGCTAAGGAAGTGAAGGTTATAAATAGGGTCAGAAAAATAAACGCTTTTCTCATAGTTCTTCGCTGTGGGCAAACTCTGACTCAAGTATACCCAATTAGCTGTAAAAGCGTTTATTCCTTTTTATTATTGTAGTTGCTGTTGGATTGCCGCCATAGCTTCAGCCAACACGTCCTGATTTCTGCGCTCAATAACAGCCCTCAGCTTGATGTCAGGAGTCACCCCATCCGGCTGTTTATCCCCATTTGGCCGCACAATCAAAGCCTTAGGAAATCCAACCTCGATACCTGAATGGTCAAGCGTAAAATGCTCCATCGCGCCATAGGTCGTCGCTAGATCAGCGGTCTTTTCTCCTATTACAGTAGCAAAGCCATAATCTTGCACAATCGCGGCTACAGACACCGCGTTGGAGTAAGTGTATCGATCAACCAGCACGAAAACAGGCCCGGTAAATTTAGGTTCCTTGCGTGGGTTAGCGAATGGTAATGATAACGAGAATGAATCACCAATAGCCTTTTGCTGATAGAATTTAGCCAAGTCTTGTGAGACTGATTTATCACCTTGAGTTTCATCTAGGCGCACCTGATTCGCCATAATCGCTTGTGGGCTAACCTTGACGATAAAATCTGACGCAAAACGAAAAGGCTCATCAGCAAACCAGGCAATCATCGCGTCGCTAAAGGAATTAGTACCACCCGGGTTATCACGCAGATCCACCAACAATGCGGTCGCTTGTTGGTGAATAAATTGCTCAAACGCTTTATCAATGAAATTAATAAATGGTCGATTATCCCAAACGTCAGTGTTCGCATCATCAATGTTATAGAACGGTCCTGGCTTCAAATACGCAATCTGATTATTCAATAACTTAGCCTCGCGCGGTAAATCAGCAGAGGAGGCACTCTCACTATTGACTGCAAGTTGATCTTGTTGACTGCGGGACAACGTGGGCACCGCATAGTTGCTTGGCTCATTATTTTGGAGCAAGGTCAGCGTATAATTTCGCTGCTCACCGTCCAATAACCAGAGTAAAAAAGGGAATTGCATTTCGATTAGCGTGTTGGCAATCCGCTGATTATCAGCCGAAATGAGTGCGCGCATCGCATATAGCCATTCTGCTATGGGTTTGCCATTCAGATGAGTAATCCTGCGACCAGTGAAATTACCGGTCTGCTGGGTAACTAACTCATCCACGGTGACCCTATCATCATCGATTTTTAAAAACATTGGCAACATGACGCCACCTTGGGCTCTGTATGCGCTGAACTCCGCCAAGGGTAAGTCGATTTTCGCGTGCGCTACTTTGCCCAAAGCAACAAAGCGCTGAAAGTGCAGGCGCGCCTGCTGCTGACTCATCGGTGCGGTGATTTGTGCTAGATACTCTGTGAATGCCGCATCATATTTATCCTTTGAAAGGTTGGTATACAGATCGATGTGCGCTATTTGCAGAGTCTGGTACAACTGATGAAAATCAGCGCGCAATTGGTCAACTGATAGCGATTCATTTGAATTCAGTGCTTGCCCAAAAGCATTGGGATTAATTCCAATTAGCACACCGACAGTGATTACTCGTATTAGTTTTTTAAACATTTCTATTTCCTTTTTAGCTTAGGCCTCAACCTTTACTTAGGTAATACATGATGTCCTGACAAAAGCCTGATATTCTGCTGATAAAACGCTGTCGCACTGAATATTACAAACATCAGAACCATGCCGAGTCGTAAGTTACAAATAAATCAGTGGTTGATTGACATGTCCTCTGGAGAGGTTTGGCTTTTCAATCAAAATCTCGAAACAAGCTTACGCTTTTCACCGCTTGATCAAATTGAACTTAAAGGGGTATTTTTACTGAAGATACTCGCCAAGCACGCTCCAGAAGTAATAGATAAAGAGCATCTACTTGATACTATTTGGACAGGCCAAGTTGTAAGTGAAGACTCACTTACAAGATGTGTTTCGCGCGTACGTAAGGTACTTAATGATGATCCGAAAGCCCCGACAATTATCGAGACCTTGCCCAAACGTGGCTATCGCATGATCGCCAGCAATATCACTTGGCACCAACCGGCGGATTTAAACCTACTAACCCCTGAAGATTCAGCTCCGCAGGAAGGCGAGACTCAGGAAAAATCACGCCACTTGGGTCAATGGATCATTAGCAGCGTTTTCATTTCTGCGTTTTTCGGTCTTGGACTGTTTTTAGTTAACCCACAACAAGAGCACTTACCCAATTCTGACACTCAATTCCTTTTAAGTCAGGCTGACGATTACTACATGCAGATGCGTCGGCACGATAACGAAATGGCCATTGAGCTATACCAGCAAGCAATTGGTCTAAGGCCTGATTCGGCGCATGCACAAGCGGGACTGGCCAACGCGATCGTACAGCAAGTTATACGCTGGTCGGAGCACACAGTAAATCACGCTCGACCGATCGAAGATCTTGAACATGCAATTGCTTTGGGTCGTACTGAGACCACTACCGCAAAACAAAAACTTGCTCGCGCTCATGCTTTGGCATCTGCTGCGGTTCAATCCGATAGACGCTCGGCTAGAGCGTATAAAGCGCTTGGATTTGTCTATGCCGCACAACAAGAATTTGCCTTGGCTATTGAGAATTATCAACAGGCGGTGAAACTCGATGAAAATGCCTGGGATGCCTTGCTCAATATCGGTGATGTACTCGAGATACAAGGCCAAGATAAAGCAGCATTACCCTACTTTGAAGATGCATTTGCAGCAATGACACGGATTTATGCTGAAAAGTCAGCACAAATTGCGCCTTGGTATGCTGATTTAGGTGCAATGATTGGAACAAAATATCAAGTTTTGCAGGATTTTCAGTCAGCTGAACGCTGGTATCGCCATGTCTTGTCATTTGCACCACTCAATACGAATGCGACTCAGGGCTTGGTTACGCTGTTAAATCAGCACGGGGAGCGAGCAAGTGCAACACGTCTATGCGCTGAATATCAGCAACGCGTTGGCACTGACATTTGCAGCGAAATACTCCATGAATAAGTCGTGTAAATCCATTACACTGCGGCCTTCGTTTTTTTGAAGTAATAATCTATGCCAGCAATTGGAATCGACTATGGCACGTCAAATTCCGAAGTCGTGTACTTTGACGGTCAAACCCATCAGCACATCAAATTAGATCCCGCCGTTGATGAGAGTAACAAGATCCGCTCGTCGATATTTATTTACTACGAAGATGAGCTGCCGATTCCTCCACAAGAAGTCGTCGAAGCTAAAGTTAATCAACTGCAACGAATTGTTAGCGAACAGATCGATAAAGCCAAACAAGGGTTTTACGACGCTCAAGACCCACAAGAACAACAAATTTATAGTGACCGGATTGATGATCTGCGCGGCCAATTCCATGATCGTCCTGCGCTTCAACGCCGCGCAATACAATTGTTACTGAAAAATATGACGGTACAACAGTTGTCGTTACAACAGTTGGTTGAAACCGGCAAGTTTGCGTTTGGTGAAG
Organism: Alteromonas sp. DYW1; assembly: GCF_059752595.1. NCBI lineage: Bacteria > Pseudomonadati > Pseudomonadota > Gammaproteobacteria > Alteromonadales > Alteromonadaceae > Alteromonas > Alteromonas sp. DYW1. The sequence continues at coordinate 3,508,035 of NZ_CM186038.1, forward strand.
AAGGGTTTCGTCGTTTTCTTAGCATGCCCGATAAAGGCCGCCTCATCTACTCGCCGAAAAACTTCCTTGGGGCCACGTTAGAAGGGAGTCAGAAGCAGGCATTCGTGGGTATGATCGCTAAACAACTCGCATACTTCAGAAGCTGCGCGGAACGACAGTTGCAAAAGACGGTGACTCAGGCGGTTATTGGTCGCCCAGTCAAGTTTCACGGTACACGTGGCGAAGCGGGTAATATTCAGGCCATCAGGATTATGACTGAAGCTGCCCATCAGGCCGGTTTTGAGCATGTGAGTTTTTTAGAAGAACCGATAGCTGCGGCATACAAAATCGAACGCTCGTTAACACAGCAAACCACCGCATTGGTTGTCGATATTGGTGGCGGCACTACAGATATTTGTTGTATCAACCTTTCGCCAGAAAAATATTCCCAGCTCAATCGTAGTGAAGATGTTTTGGCTGTCACTGGTCGTCGCTTGGGTGGCATGGAATGCGACAAGAGCTTGGTATTAAAAGCACTCGCCCCGCACATGGGCTTAGGCTTGAATATGCAAAATGGACTGCCTGTGCCACCAACCTATTTTTCCGATATGTGTGCGGTCGACGATATTCCCAAACTCACCCGCTTCTTTTCTGATGAATACGGCTTAGAAATTGCACAAACAATGTCGATAACGAAAGATCCAGCAGCGCTAGAGCGCTTGTTGGTAGTACAAGAAGAAAAGCTATCGGCACGCGTGGTTAACTCAGCAAGAATGGCCAAAGAATTGCTGTCAAGTAAAACGAAAATAACTCTACCTTTGCACTATATCGAACCTGGTTTTAATGTCGAAATCGACAAACTCTTACTCGAGAAATCAATGCAAGCCTGGTTGAGTAAGGTTAATCAGCTCATTGCAGATTGTTTAGCGTTAAGTGAGAAGGCGCCAGAGGTGCTTATGATCACCGGCGGTATGAGCTTATCACCGATTGTGCGCGATGCGCTGTGTAATGGACTGTTGCAAGGACTGCCGCTATTAGAAAATGATGCGTTTAATTCGGTTTGTGAAGGACTTGCTATTCAGGCAGCAAAGACTAGGTAACGATTCCACTCACTAAATATAGATCTGTTACACCCGGTATCCATAGCAGTTCGCGTACGTACATTCTGCTTAAATACATGTACTTTGAGTGTTACCCTAGTGACTTGATTAATTTTAAAACAAAAGTCTTTTCCAACTATGCTCCAGATTAAGTTTAATTCCCCTCTTTCCTTACGACTGATTTACTCTATATTTGTATTCATCTCATTTTTTAGCCTATCACTAAATTCTTTCGCAACGTCTGTAGGAAGTAGCGAATTATCTAAGCCATTAACTAGCGATAGATTTTTAGGTGATGAGGCTGCACCAGTAACCATCATTGAGTATGCTTCTTTTACTTGCGGACACTGTGCTACCTTTCACAACCTTGTACTCGACAAGGTTAAAAGTAAGTATATAGACACTGGTAAAGTTAAATTTATATTTAGAGAAGTATTCTTTGATAAATTTGGTTTGGCTGGTGCGCTTATTGGCAGATGCGAGAACGACTCAGACTTTTACTTTAAATTTGCGGACAAGTTGTTTAAAGAGCAGCGCGAGTGGATGGCGTCAAAGAATGAGGCCGAGCTACTCTCGCATTTTCAGAATCTTGCAGAAGAGACAGGCTTAGATAAAAGCAAGTTTGTGTCTTGCCTAAACAATAACGAGAATGCCGACATTTTGCTCAACTGGTACCACAATAATGCGGAGGCTGACGATATCCGGTCAACACCAGCATTTTTAATCAATGGAAAAAAGTACTCTAACATGAGTTTTACGGCAATGTCGGAAATAATAGAGGCGGAACTGGAAGAGTAGTAGAGTGCCTGTTCTGCGGTTCTGTATCTTAAGTGATTATCCAGCCAGAGAGCAGGGCTTTTTGAATAATGTTGCCGCGAAGTCGTATCGTAACTCACGGTTACCCGCAGCGATACGCGATGTGTGTCGGCCCTTGAACGAAAAAGCCCCGCAATTGCTTGCAGGGCTTCTGGAATAATGGTGCCCAGAGGCGGGATCGAACCACCGACACGCGGATTTTCAATCCGCTGCTCTACCAACTGAGCTATCTGGGCATCAGCATTTCGCTGTGGACGCGTATTAAACGGATTTCAGACCGACAAGTCAACTGCTTTTTACGTAGAAATGCGCATTTGCTTAAACATTCATCGATTTTAAGCAAACTAGCACACATCACTTTACTTTTTCGGGGGAACATAGCCTTCAATCGTGGGTTCAATACCCTCGAAAAGATAAGCTACCATTTTTTCTTCCAAAAATTTTCTTGACTCTGGCTGCATCATATTCAGCTTGTGCTCATTGATCAGCATGGTTTGCTTTTTTTGCCATTCGCCCCACGCCTGCTTGGAGATATTGTCAAAGATACGTTTACCGAGTTCCCCTGGGTAAAGTTGGAAATCTAGGCCTTCGGCGTCTTGTTTCAAATGCTGGCAGTAAACCTGTCTACTCATGTTTGCCCTATATGCCCGACGACAATGCCGGGAAAGATTGTGAAAAAATTATTGGCTAATGGATTGCTCTGAGGCAGCAAATTTACTGCAACATCGCTACCATTTACCGTTTCTGGCCATTCTACATAATCACCTGGCAAAACAGTAGTGACCTAGTTACTGTTGAATCAATAAGTGGCAACAAAAGCAAATTAAAGCACGTTTGTTTTGATCGTTTTGAGAATTCGCTCAGTCGGCGCAGACAAACCAACCTTAATTGGCTCTTGTATATTGAACCAACGTGCATCCGGCTCACACACAAAGTGCCCTGAGAGCTTCGGAGCCAACATCAGAATCGGCTGTAAGTCTAAATGAAAGTGGCTGAATGTATGCCGAAACGAATCAAGCCCTTCAAAGCGAACTTCAGTGTTCCCGTTACTCAATCTGGCATAGGCTTGTCGCTTTAATTCTGCGACATCTGAAAACTCCTCAAACGCCCACAATCCTCCCCAAATACCGGTCGGTGGTCGCTTTTGCATAAGCACACTGCCCTGCACAAAAGGAATGAGTAACGCTATCGATTTCACCGGTAGTACTTTTTTTGGCTTTTTGCCCGGCAATTCCTGCTGACGGCCTTGAATGTAACCAAGGCAATCATTGTGTAATGGACATTCATCACACTTGGGGCTGCTCCGTGTACACACCGTTGCTCCCAAATCCATCATAGCTTGGGTGTAGTGATGATTGCGCTCCTTCGGCAACACTTGCTCAGCATATTGCCACAAAGTATTGGCGACCACTTGCTTACCTGGCCAACCATCAACGGCAAAGTAGCGAGCGAGCACCCGCTTCACATTACCATCTAAAATAGGATGCGCCTGCCGCTCAGCAATAGACAAGATTGCGCCCGCCGTTGAACGACCAATTCCCGGCAAAGCTAAGACCTGTTCAATTTGCGTTGGAAACTGCCCATTGTATTGCTGCGTGATCACTTTAGCTGCAGCGTGCAGGTTTCTTGCCCGCGCGTAGTACCCCAATCCAGTCCATAAATGCAGCACGTCGTCCTCTGGCGCTGTGGCCAAATCGACAACCGTTGGAAAGCGCTGCATAAAGCGTTCGAAGTACGGGATGACTGTCGCCACTTGAGTTTGTTGCAACATGATTTCCGAGATCCAAACTCGGTAAGCTGAAATCGATTGTTGCCAGGGTAAATGTTTGCGGCCATGCCGATCAAACCATGCCAACACTCGTTGGGAAAACGTCATATTTATAGCTTTCACTAAAAACTCTCTACAGAAGCGCTTATACTAGCAAGAAAGCACAGATGATCAGTAGCAATGCACTTAATTTCCGAGCCCGTCCTTTTCCTGCCTGGCACCCTTTGTGATGAGCGCATTTGGCTGCCTGTATGGCGGCATATGTCATTTGCACCAGGCACACGACAATATGTTCCGCTGCAATGGGCAAATGATTTAGAGCAAATGCTCGCATTAACGCAAGACAGACTGAGTGCCAATTCACAAAAAGTGCATTTGGTTGGCTTTTCCATGGGTGGATATATCGCCTCGCTGGCAGCGCTAGATTCAAACAATGTCGCTTCTTTAACGCTTGTAGGGTACAGTCCACAAGGCCTAAGTGAACAAGAAACCGCTGCGCGAAAGCGTATTATCAATGCCATTGAACAGCGCCAATTTACTGGAATGACACAGGCTCATCTCAGTCAATACCTGACGCGCGAAGAATTGAGCACGCAGCAACCATCCGAAACAATCTTAGCTATGTCTGCTGATCTTGGCGTTAATACCTTAAAGCAACACTTTCTAGCCACCACACCACGTCAAGATTTACGCGCTAAACTGGAAACGTTGAAGATACCGATTTGCTGTATTGCTGCACAGTATGATCAAATTGCATCGGCACAAAGTGTTGAGGATTTCTGTCAACACAACGAGAGAATTGCTTTTCATTGTCTCGGCTCTACTGCACACATGATGTCATTGACGCAACCTCAGCGATGCGCAGAGCTGATCAGCAACACTATTGCAGGAAGTTTGCAATCGGCGGCTAACTTAGGATAATGCCGCGCAAATGATTTTAAGGTCGAAATAATGGGTCAATTTAAAAATCAAGCAGAAGCAGAAGCCGCAGGCGTATACATCAGCAAAGTAAAGAGCTATGTAAAGCGTGAAGGTCGTTTAACCAAAGGGCAAGCTAAAGCATTAGATAAGTGCTGGCCGACCATGGGATTAAGCGTAGCTGATGGCTTATTAGATTTATCTGCGGTATTTGGCAACCCTAACCCTGTCGTTTTAGAAATTGGCTTTGGCATGGGAGGCTCATTGGTTGAAATGGCGCAAGCCGCACCAGAATTAAATTTTATTGGTATTGAGGTGCACCGACCTGGTGTGGGCGCCTGTTTAAGTAGCGCAGATGAGGCCGGAGTCGATAACTTACGTGTTTTCGAACATGACGCTATTGAGGTTTTGGAAAAGTGTATTGCAGATGGGGCACTACAACGAGTGCAGCTGTATTTCCCCGATCCATGGCATAAAAAGCGCCATCACAAGCGTCGCATAGTACAACCTGATTTTGTGCAAAAATTGCGCAAAAAATTAGCCATTGGTGGCGTATTCCATATGGCTACAGATTGGGAGCCGTATGCAGAACATATGCTAGAAGTCATGTTATCGGCTGAAGGCTATAGAAATACCGCTACTACGGGCACTTATGTGCCGCGTCCAGACTATCGCCCCATCACTAAATTTGAGACGCGCGGGCAACGCCTAGGACATGGCGTTTGGGATCTAATTTTTGAGCGTGTGGCTTAATGGAACAGGGTACTGGTCAACTCCTTCTACGCAACCAACAGTTGTTTTCTGAAGGGCGATGGATTTTCTTTAATCCAGATGAGAGTGCAATTTTTGCTGCATTGCCGAATAAGATTGATGGTTACCATCAGTATTTTGATAATTATCAGGCCAGTCTAGATAAAGGCGGCAAGCAGAGCTTTGCAGCATACTGTGCCCTTGAGTCTGATCCTGCGTACGATGGCGCTGTGATTTATTTACCAACCGCTAAGGCCCATGCGAGCATGTTGATTGAAAATGCACGCAGTGTGGTAAAAGCGGGTGGAACTATTGCAATCGTCGGCAGCAATGACAGCGGTATTAAGAGTATTGGCAAGCGTTTAAAGCAATCTTTTGGGAATGCACAAAAATACGATGCTGCACGTCACTGTGCAATTTGGTTAGTCACCAATCCTAAACAGGTTCCCTTTAATTTAGACAGCCACTTGAAAGTAAGTACTTACTCATTAGATGAAGTTAAATGGAAAGTTGCAAGTCTGCCAGGTGTATTTAGTGCTGATGGCCTCGATCCCGGCACTGAGTTATTGTTACGCTCAATCCCTGAATTAGAGGGCTCAAGCTGTTTAGACTTTGCCTGTGGGGCAGGTGTTATCGGATGCTTCCTTAACCTGCGACAACCTCATTTGACGGTTAGTTATTCCGACATTAATGCCTTATCGTTGTATTGCTGCCAAAAAAGTCTGGAACTAAATGGCCTAAAGGGCGATGTCATCGCGTCTAACGGTTTAAACGAATGGCAGAGGCGATTCGACAATATTGTAACTAACCCGCCATTTCATAGCGGTAAACAAACGAATTACAATATTACTGAACGCTTTATTGCAGCAGCCAATTCGCATTTGCAAGCCCACGGACAACTGTATTTAGTCGCTAATCGGTTTTTACCCTACCCTGACTTAATTGATCAGCATCTTCGCCGCCAAGCTGACATCGCAAAGTCGGGTAAATTCGCACTCTATAAAGCAAGTAAAAAGTAAGTTTTCATTCCTGTTCGGTTGGCTTAACATGTTCGCATAATTAGCCAATGAGAACGTGCATGCAAATTGCTTTCGCTGTGTCTGAAGTCGAAGACCTAGTTAAAACTGGTGGCCTTGCCGATGTTGGTAAGGCCCTACCTGTTGCGTTTTCCCAATTAGGTCATGATGTTCGGATCGTTATGCCACTCTACAAAAGTATTGCACAGCAAGCCAATCTAACGGATGCGTGCGCTCCATTATCGATTACACATGCTGGCGGTATCGAAAATTTTGCGGTTAAGCAATTATCTCTGCATGGCGTAACCGTTTACCTCATTGATGCACCTCAGTACTTCATGCGCGATGGACTATACACGGATGGATATGAGCCGTATGAAGATAATGGGCAGCGCTTCGCATTTTTTGCTCAAGCTGTATTAGTTACGCTCAGTCATTTAAGTTTTGTTCCCGACATCCTGCATTGCAACGATTGGCATACCAGTATTATTCCCGCGTTAATGCGCATTAACCACGACGCAACAATTCCTGAGGAGTATGCTAATACCCGTTCAATACTAACCATCCACAATGCGGCATTTCAGGGTGTGTTTCTTGCCCAAACGGTTCCTATAGTTGCCGGTCTGGAACAAGCTATTCCTGTCGATGGAGGGGGTTACGTCAACTTTTTGCAAAGTGGATTATCACACTGCGATGCAATTACTTCGGTTAGCCCAAACTACGCCAAAGAGTTGCTTACAGATTTAGGCAGTCACGGTCTGTCAGCAGTGTTGCAGCCGCGTGCCAGCCGACTGGTTGGGATCCTTAACGGTTGCGATTACAGTCAATGGGATCCTGCAACTGACGAATATATCGACGATCATTTTTCGCTCGAAGATTTGAGCGGGAAACGCAAATGTAAATCGAAATTACAAAAATTTGCTAAGCTTCCGCGTAAGCCGCGCGTGCCGATGATTGGCATGGTATGTCGTCTGACCACGCAAAAGGGCTTCGGTTACATCATGCCCATTTTAGAGCGCCTATTAGCACACAATGTGCAACTGGTGATTGTTGGTACCGGTGACCCAAGCGTCGTCGAACAACTACAATACTTAAGTCAGAAATATAACAATAAGTTTGCATTCATTCATGGCTTTAGTAATCAGTATGCGCATTGGATAGAGGCAGGCAGTGATTTCTTTTTAATGCCGTCAGAATTTGAACCTTGCGGATTAAATCAAATGTACAGCTTAGCCTACGGTACATTGCCGATAGTGCGCGGAGTCGGTGGTTTAAAGGATACTGTGATTGATCAAGAGGCAAATCCAGCTCAAGCGACTGGATTTGTATTTCAAGCCCCACAGTCACAGGCCTTATTGGAATGTATTCGACGGGCGCTATTATTCTATCATGAGGACTCTGCCCGGTTTACAGAACTACAAAAGCGTGCAATGCAAACCCGCTTCACTTGGGAAGCATCAGCCCAGCAATATTCCGAGCTATATGAGCAGTTAATATGCGCATAACCCAAAGTACATTGTTCAGTGTGGGCATGCTAGCCAGTACTGCATTAATTGCGCAAGAACCACAGCAGTGCATTCAAAATCCGACGCGAGAACTACCTTGCCCGCATGTCTTGATTAAAAAAACCGACCCCGTGATCCAACAACAAGCAAACTTAGAGTCGCCAACGATATGCATTTGTGTCAGTGATTTTACTCCTCTGCTGAGCGCGGAATCTGATAGTGATGAGCAAGAGCAAAGCCTGGCCTGGTTAAGAGAATGGCAACTCAGTCAAGAGCAATTCATTCGGATCATGCGCTACTAGAAATTCAGTAAGTATGAATTGAACGCAAGTAAATATTGGCGAAATCCACCGTGCTTGCTAAAGTGAACAAATAATCGGCAGTGTAAGTTAAAGGCATAACTCCGAATGGCTGACCATTCCAATCGACTTTCAATCAAATTCTTATTCATTGCGATGGTGTTATTCGTAACAATAATAGTTGTTGGGGGTGCGATTGCTGAGAAAATTTATTCAAGTGACAAATTCCATCAAATTGAACGTAATCAAAAAATCAAAACGATAGCGAATCTAGTTGCCCGTGAAGTGGTCCTATTGGAGAAAATGTATCGCAATGATATTCGCGGCTGGCCTGATGATGTGCTGTCTCATCTAGAAGAGATCCAATCAATACTTACTGTGCACGTTTATTTAAACCCTATCGCAGTGAATGAAGGGCCCCTCGACAACGATAGTATCCAAGCAACCTATGACCGTATCGGCCAACCACAAATTCCTAAACGCACAACCAATGACCTAGCGCGCTTAATTGAGCCCAGACCTTTCGAAGCGGGCACTGAGTATATGCATTCAATTACCAGCGAAGCTGGAGAAATAGGTTTGCTCTATATTCGAATCAGCGATGACATATATAACGACTTTTTAACCCAAAGTCTGATGCGCTCTCTCATTTTAGCAAGTTGCGCAGTCGTATTCGCTATATTCCTAGCGTGGCGCTTTGAACGTTTCATTAGTCAACCGGTAGGCGAATTGATCCAATTCTTGCGACGCGTAGCTCGCTCTGGAGAGTATGAGCAACAAGTCCACGCTAACGCAACGGAAGATACCGCAGAACTGAGTGAAGCAATTAACAATTTGCTTAAACGCATGCAGGGTTATATCGAGCGTAACCAATCCATGGAGCAAGAATATCAATCGTTGAATGCGGGCCTTGAGGAGATGGTTAGTCAGCGCACGACCGCGCTCAAAGAAGCCAATCAGGAGCTGATCCAGACACTCGAGAAACTCCACCAATTTCAGCGCCAAATTGTGCAGAATGAAAAAATGGCGTCACTGGGCGATATGGTTGCCGGCGTTGCACACGAAGTTAACACTCCAATTGGCTTAGGTGTGACAGCATCAACCATGATGTTAGATCGTCTAAAAAGTTTGAAGACAGACTTTGAAAATAAAAACCTTAAAGCCAGCGTGATGCAGAAGTTTATCAATGAGGGTGAAGAAAACCTGAATATTATTTATCGCAACTTAAATCGAGCAGCTGAACTTATTTCAAGCTTCAAGCAAGTCGCGGTAGACCAATCGAGCGAAAACAGTCGAGTCTTTGTTCTTGCGCAACTGATTGATGAGATTTTGCTTTCAATGCGTCCGAGACTCAAGAAACTGAAGCATGAAATCAAAATTGAGTGTGACCCTGAATTATGCGTAGAGTCAAAAGCGGGTCCTATCAACCAAATTATTATTAATTTGATCATGAATTCAATCATTCACGGATTCGAAGACATCGAACAAGGAACAATTACACTGACCGCGAGCATTTCCGGCAAACGTAACCTTCATCTACTGTATACCGATAATGGTAAAGGGATCCCGGATGACTTACGCAAGCGTATCTTTGATCCATTCGTCACGACAAAACGCGGGCAAGGTGGTTCTGGACTTGGTATGCATTTGGTCTATAACTTGGTTACCCAAGCGTTAAATGGTTCGATTACGGTTGAAAGTAAAACCGGTGAAGGGGTTAAATTTGATATTATATTCCCGGTTAAAGTCACCCAAGCCAATAAGGTGTTGACTGGACACTATGAATAACTTGAATTTCACAAATTAATCCTTACTCTGTGAATTGGATAAGAATACTTGGTTAAACGGTACTAATAAAATGCAAACGCCAAACATATTGATTGTTGAAGATGAAGTTGTAACCCGCACTACGCTCAAGAGCCTTTTCGAGGCAGAGGGTTACAATGTATTTGAAGCCGAAAATGGCGATCAGATGCATGATTACTTCACCAACCACCCCATCAATTTGGTGATTATGGATATCAATCTTCCCGGTAAAAATGGGTTGATTTTGGCGCGCGAAGTTCGTGATAGGAAGAATGTTGGCCTGATTTTCTTAACTGGTCGAGACAACGACGTAGACCGTATACTTGGTCTCGAAATTGGTGCTGATGACTACCTAACAAAGCCATTTAACCCGCGGGAATTAACGATTCGCGCACGCAATTTATTATCGCGCACCACAAGCGCTTCTGACGACGATGATTTACCTAGCCGCGTGAATTTCAATGGTTGGACTCTTGACGGAGATAGTCGCTCTTTGGTTTCTCCCAGCGGCAAAGAGTTTCGCTTACCACGCAGTGAGTTCCGCGCGTTACATTTATTCCTCAGTAATCCAGGGAAAATCCTTACTCGCGAGCAGCTCATCATGGAAATGACCGGCCGAGAATTGCGCCCTAATGACCGTACTGTCGACGTTACCATTAGACGGATCCGTAAACACTTTGAGTCTGATCCCGGCGAGGTAGAGTTGATTGTGACAATTCATGGCGAAGGTTATCGCTTTTGTGGCAGTGTTGACGCCTAAACAACAACCTAAACCAAGTAGGCTGGCTAATTGCCAGCCACGTTCATTTCACTAATTAAAACCGAGCCCGTAGACACTGCGCCACGCCGCTCTTGTTGCTCGCCAATCGCCACAATATTGTTAAACATGTCGGATAACGAACCAGCAATCGTGACTTCGTGAACTGGGAATTGAATTTCACCATTTTCCACCCAAAAGCCAGCCGCCCCGCGAGAATAATCACCGGTAACAATATTAACGCCTTGCCCCATCAGCTCGGTAACTAACAAACCTCGGCCCATTTGCCGTAACAGTTGGTCGTCTGACTGCCCGGTATTAGAGATTTGCCAATTATGGATCCCTCCAGCGTGTCCGTTACTCTGCAGCCCCAATTTGCGAGCAGAGTATGAGGTTAATAAATAGTCTTGCAGTACTCCCTGCTTGACAATATCAGCATCGCGCGTTGCCACTCCTTCATGGTCAAAAGGTGAACTGGCTAACCCCGCTAAGATATGCGGACGTTCATGGATGTTTAGCCAAGTAGGGAATACCTGTTCACCTTTACTATCCAATAAGAAAGAAGACTTGCGATAGAGACTGCCGCCACTGATCGCACTGACAAAATGACTAAATAAACCACTGGCGATATCACGGTGAAACAATACAGGCACTCTAGCCGTGCCAATCTTGCGCGCTCCCAAACGACTAATCGTATGCTGAGCAGCCTCAAGCCCTACTATTGCCGGACTATCAAGCTGTTCAGCTTTGCGACTCACCGTGTAACTATAGTCACGTTGCATATCGCCGTCTTGTTCACCAATGACGACACAACTCAGACTATAGCGGCTGCTCGGATATCCGGCCAAAATACCATGCGTGTTACCATAGACCCGCAGACCTAAATTAGCATTGTAAGAAGCACCATCAGAGTTAACGATTCTAGGGTCAAAATCCAAGGCGGCTTGCTCTGCGGCTAATGCATATTGTAGCGCCTTGTCAGTATCTAACGGTTGTGGGTGAAACAAATCACAATCCGGAATTTCTTGCGCAATTAAAGCTTTGTCGGCCAAGCCTGAGCATGGGTCTTCACTAGTATAACGTGCGATATCGACAGCTTTTTCAACCGTCTGGCGCAATGCTTGTGGACTCAGATCAGCGGTTGATGCACTGCCTTTGCATTGTCCAACATAGACTGAAATACCTAAGCCCCCGTCATTATTGAACTCTACATTTTCCACTTCGCCAAGGCGTGCGGAAACGGCAATCCCCTCAACTCTAGACATACTTGCTTCTGCGTGGCTAGCACCACGTTGCAATGCGAGTTTCAGCGCATCGGCAACCTTTTCTTTTACTTCTTCAATTTGTTGCTGTATTTGCATATTCAAGTTTCACTACCCACTGGCGTTACACCACGTTACAATCGAACCAAGTGTAGCATTAAAGAGTAGCAAATGACTGCTTCAAACTTCGATTCGAATGATGACTGGTTTGCCGAGGATAACTGGCAGGAGACTGAAGAAAAAAGCAAGTCTCAATTAAAACGCGAAGCTGAAGAAAAACAAAAGCTGGCGTTAACACTGGTAGATATGAGCGATGCCCATCTAGCCAAAATGCCCCTTGATGACGAACTCGCCGAAAGTATCCAACTGGCGCGTAAAATTAATCGAAAGAAAGACGGTTTTCGCCGCCAAATTCAGTTTTTAGGTAAACTGATGCGTGCGCGTGATACAACACCGATTGAAGAAGCTGTCGCCTTACTGACGACTAAACATCAATTAGCCAATGCGCATTTTCATTATCTTGAAACCCTACGGGACAATATCGTTTATCAAGGCGATGATGCGATTAACGCAGCCGTCGAGAAACACCCCGAATTGGAACGCCAAAAATTGCGACAATTACAACGCAAAGCGAATAAAGAAATCTCGCAACAAAAACCGCCCGCTGCAGCGCGTGAAATTTTTAAGTACCTAAAAGAGTCAATACAAGAGCAATAATATGAACCCTTATCGTTACTTTTTAGTTAGCTTCCTGTGCATTTTTATCATCGCCTGCAACGGCTCTTCGGGTGAGAACGAAGAGCCTGCGCCACCACCGGAGCCAGTAGTCCGTTTAACCTTGAATGTGCTCAACTCTGATTGCTTGCCAGTAACAGAAAATAGTTTCAAGAATGATGAAAGTGCGTGTATTGAAGCTACACTGACCGAAGACGATAGTGCAATAAGTAACGCTATTGTCACCTTTAGTAGCGGAATTGGTCTATTGGATGTAGCGTCTAAGTTGACTGACAGTAATGGTGTTGCACGCGTATTCCTGAGCGCAGAAAACGGCATAATCGGTGCGTCCACAGTAACTGCGAATTATACTAATCTGCAAGCTGAAGCGACGATTGAATTCACGCTAGATAGCACTGCTCCCTCAGAGGGAGATCCAACACTCAGCTTGAACATGTTGAATTCAACTGGTCAAAGCACCTTGCGCTTCAAAGCCGATCAACAAGTCCGCCTCGTTGCTACGCTGGTAGATGGCAGCGGCACGCCAGTTGCGGACGAAATCGTCTCTTTTGCTGTTACCCGCGGAGAATTGCCGGTTACCGATGCGCTAACTAATCAACAAGGGACAGCCGAGGTAATCGTACGTGGCGATTTAACCTCCATTGGTGCTGGCATCGCGTCGGCTAACGCTCTCGAAAACAGCAACACGCCAGTGATCGATACACTTAACTACGAAATTCAGTCGGTTGATGCGGTTGAGGAAGAAGTCGTACGCATAGGCTACTTCGAGGGTGACACATTTATCGAAGGCGTATTGGGTGTAAATGGAGTTGCGAGCGACCAAGATGTTGTTATCGGCGCTGGAGCAACGTTAGGTTTGCTGGTTGGGCTGGCAGACAGTGAAGGCAATCCCATCGTCGGCAGCACACCAATCACCTTTAGTTCAAGTTGTGCTAATGAGGGACGCGCATCTATCGATCAAAACGTTGCCACGGTCAATGGTCGAGCGAGCTCAACATATGAAGACGTTAGTTGTGCGGGTGGCACTGGCAATGATGATATTATCACTGCAACTGTGCAGGTAAATAACACCCCGCTTAATATTTCTCGCTCTGTCGAATTGTTGCCCGAAAATGTTGGTTCGATCTTATTCGTTAGTGCCGAACCTAGTTCAATCGTGCTGCAAGGTACAGGCGGGCAAGGCAGTGAATCGGTTGCGACTGTGACTTTCCAGGTGAATGGTGAACTCGGCAATCCACTTGCACAACAGATGGTTTCCTTTGCACTCAGCACGGATATTGGCGGCCTTACGATTTCACCAATATCGGGTTTAACAAACTCACAAGGGCAGGTCAGCACTCGTGTAACGGCAGGAAATATTCCAACTGCGGTGCGTGTATTGGCCAGTATTACGGGTACAAATGATACTGTTATATCCACGCAATCAGATTTGTTATCGGTAAATACCGGCCTGCCGGATCAAAACAGTTTCTCGCTTTCTACCAGTAACCCCAATCCTGAAGCCGCGGGTATCGACGGACAGACGGTCAGTGTTACTGCCTTTTTAGCGGACGCATTTAACAACCCGGTCCCCGATGGCACTGTGGTCTCATTCACCACCGAAGGTGGACAAATTCAGCCCAGCTGTACGACCACAAATGGCCGTTGTGCAGTAGAGTGGACCAGTGCTGACCCGCGCGTTGATGATCATCGCATTACTATCCTAGCGACCGCCATTGGACATGAAACTCTATATGACAGTAACGGCAACAATGTGTACGACGATATTGATGGTGGCGCCCTAGACCTGGGCAATGACAGTGGTTTGCAAGTCGCCACGTCGAATACGACCGGTTTTGCCGATATGTCAGAAGCTTGGCGTGACGATAATGAGAATAATAGTTATGATCCTGCTGAGACATTCTTAGACTATGATAGCTCCGGTGTTTTTAGCGCAGCGAATGACCTGTTTGATGGCCCGCAGTGTCAAGCAAATAGCTGCGGATCTAGTGGTTTGCACGTACGCAGAGCATTGGTCATGATTATGGCTTCATCGCGAGCAGAATTGAGCTTTCTGCAGAACGGACTCGAGCTGGCTAATAATTCCGACAATCCTAGCAATGGTCCCGTATTGCAATTAAATCGTGGAGAAAGCGTCCCGCTAGAGTTACTGATCCAAGATACAGCTGGGCAAACAATGCCATCGGATACCAGTATCGAGATTACAACCTCAGCTGGCTCGCTTGCTGGCCAGGTTTCTCGTCAAATCAATAAAAACAATCGCGCCGGTGGTGCCACTATGAGCTTCGTGTTAACCAATGATTTGGCAGCAACGGATGATCCAATTGATGCCGTAGTGAGCACAACAGTAACCTCACCCAGTGGTGTCGAATCTGCGTTGTCGATTATTATACGACTGCTTTAGTATAATACTCAGTAGCTCGCTTGATAGTGAGCTACTGAATAACTGCGGTGTGTTTTACGCGGTGCCACCGACTGTTAGTTCATCGATTTTTAGGGTGGGTTGGCCAACCCCAACCGGGACGCTTTGCCCATCTTTACCACATACTCCAACACCGTCGTCCAACCGTGAATCATTGCCGATCATTGAAATCTTTTGCATTACCTCAGGGCCGTTACCGATTAGGGTTGCTCCCTTAATGGGCTGAGTCAGTTTGCCGTTTTCTATCATGTAGGCTTCGGACGTAGAGAAAACGAATTTTCCAGAAGTAATATCTACTTGTCCTCCGCCGAAATTCGGCGCATAAATACCTTTCTCAATGGAAGCAATAATTTCCTCAGGGTGAAAATCACCGCCAAGCATATAGGTATTGGTCATTCTAGGCATTGGAAGGTGCGCATAAGACTCTCTACGACCATTGCCGGTAGGGCTGACTCCCATCAGGCGTGCATTAAGCTTGTCTTGCATATAACCCTTCAGGATGCCATCTTCAATCAGTACATTTTCCTGAGAAGGGGTGCCTTCATCATCGATCGATAATGAACCGCGGCGGTTCTCTAGTGTACCATTATCTATCACGGTAACGCCCGGCGCCGCCACACGCTCACCAATGCGTCCACTGAATGTAGATGCTCCTTTACGATTAAAATCACCTTCAAGGCCATGTCCAACAGCTTCATGCAAAAGCACGCCAGGCCAACCACTCCCCAGTACAACTGGCATGGTGCCTGCGGGCGCAGCAACTGCGCGTAAGTTAACACGGGCCATGTGCAAGGCATCGTCAGCTAGTTTCTGATACTTGGGTTTACCATCCTCTAACTCTGAAAGTAATGCATACGAATACCGCCCCCCCATACCTGACGCTCCACGCTCACGCCGGCCATCTTGCTCTAATAACACTGAACAATTTAATCTGATCAGCGGACGTTGATCGGTACAATAAGTTCCGTCACTGGCGACCACCAGCACTTCCTCATAAACGCCGGTTAAACTCACAATCACTTGCGCAACATCGGGCTGTTGTTGACGAACGTAGTGGTCAACTGCTCGAAGCAAAGCGATTTTTTCTTGTTCTGCTAATCCCATTAATGGGTTGTCTGCACTATAAAGAGGATGAGGCACTTGTGGGCTGAACTTACAGCTCTTAGTACTGCCCCCCCCTGCCGCGATACTCCTAGCAGCTTTACTTGCAGTCATAAGAGCCTCGGTTGATAGCGCATCACTGTAAGCAAATCCGGTTTTTTCTCCGCTGACGGCTCTCACCCCAACGCCCCGCTCAATGTTGTAGCTGCCGTCTTTGATAATTCCGTCCTCTAAAACCCAACTCTCATGTTGGCTAGATTGGAAATACAGATCAGCAAAATCGTTCTGATGCGTCAATATTGTGCCCAATGCACGATCCAGATCATCGGTTGTCAGGCCGGATTGATGCAACAAGCTTTCTTCAACATGATTCAACGAAGGAACTCCTAAATTTGGTATGCGCATGGATGGGCATTGCTTGCCGAATAGATGCGAGTTTGTCCTGATCAGGCAACACAGATATGTAGCCCTCACCTTTACCCAGTATTGCTAAGGTCTCACCCCATGGCGAATAAATGACACTATTACCGAACGTCTCTCGTCCATTCGCATGCAGGCCGCCTTGATTAGCACCAACCACGTAACATTGCATTTCTATGCTGCGCGCCTGCAATAACGCGTGCCAATGGGCTGCACCGGTCTTTTGCGTAAATGCGCTAGGCAACGTAACAATGTCAACGCCTTGCATGGCTTGAAACAGCCCTGCGAATCTAACATCGTAACAAACTGCAAGACCTACTTTACCAAATGGGGTTTGCACTGTAACTACCTTGTCGCCTGGTTCAGTGTAACGTGACTCAAGATAACTGCCGGTAGAATCATCTACCTGCACATCAAATAAGTGGATCTTGTCATAGCGAGCTTGTATCACACCATCGGAATCTATGCACAGACAACCTGCGCGAAAGCGTTGTTTATCCTGACTAAGGATTGGGATCGTGCCGGCTATCAACCAACAATTGTGCTGCTTTGCAAGTAACTGACAACGTTCAATGATTGCCTCACCCTGAGTTTTTGCTAATCCGAAAAGCTCACTGTCACGGCCACCAAAACTAGCAAAACATTCGGGCAACACCACCAATCGCGGTTCGTCACTCTCGTGCTGTGATAGCAATGCGTCAACCCGAGCAAAATTAGCCTCAACGCTAGATGTCGAAACGAGTTGGATCGCTGCAATTTTAGCCATCTAATTCTCCCGTTTGTATTGATACCGGCTCAGGTACATCAAGCTGCTCTTGCGGCGATTTTGCTGGCGGCGTTGAGTTGCGAGCAGGCAACTCGACTTCTGTACTATCGCGCCCTATTTCTTGCACGACAGGTTCTGCAAAGGTACCCGTTACCGAATAGTTAACATTAGATATGACCTTAGCGGACGTCAGCATTTGATCGAGAGCGAGCGCAGCCAAAGCAGTCGGCGGGTTAACCATGAAGTACATCAAAATGGGCAGATTACCGGTCACATTTGGGGTAAAAGATACGTGATAATTTAACCGATTCTCAACCAAGTCAGAGTAACCATTAATTGTGATTTCGCCGGCGCCGCCATCCACGACAGTATCTTCCGTTGCAGCTCGCCCGTTAGCAATTTGCATGGTTCCTTGAATATCATCATAGAAGAAGCCCTGAGCAAAAACATCACGAAAATCGAGACTCAGTTTACGTACCAGAGAGTTCAAACTGAATAGCGTAAAGATTCGTGAGCCTTGATCACTCAGTTCGGTAATATAGCCATCGGTTAATTCCCAATTGACGTTGCCCGCTAAACTGGCGCGGTCAAGATCCCATGGCGTTCCATGCCAACTCACATTAAAATCAAACTCAGCCTCAGAATCTTTGATGCCACTTTCAAAGCCAATTTGGCTCAGCAGGTCACCAAAATCACGACTACTCAATACACCACGAAATACACTTTTTGAGTGATGTTGCTGATCTAATGACCATTCAGCAGTTGCGTCAAGTTGGCCTGATTGACTGGTAAAATTAACCGTCTCAAATACATAACGACCATCAACTTGACGCCCGTCAATAGCCACTTTTCCCAGATCAAACCGACCTATTTGACATGCAGCACAGCGCAATTTAATTGGCGGGATTTGTTCGGGCTGCCACGCCGTTCCCTGTGACTCTGCTACGCTAATGGTTTCCATGCGCAAATAATTGGCATCAATTTGCACACCATTTTGCCACCAATCATCATCGATATAGACGTTAGCCTCAATTTGCTTACCTGTAACATCTACGCTCCAATCATTATCCCGCTGCTTGACTTTCACTGATGCTGCATCAATCGTAGTTTCGCCGATGAGCAACTGTTCGGTATCAATAAAAATTCGTTCTGGCGTACCGATGATTGTATTTTCTTTTGTGCTCTGATTGTCAACCAGGGACTGCACAACCCCAGCCCAACCCAGCGCATCAAACCGGTCAACATCCGCAGCAATGCTAAAGCCGACTCCACGACTTAAGGCTACTTCATCGCCAACACTGATGTGGGCACGCGAGAACGCTTTTTCACGATGGGGAAGCACCCCATCAAAATACACAGCATTATTCGTTTTCGCTGAAATTACAGAAGCCTGACTATTGCCACTCGCATTAATAACTAGACTCCCTATGGGATCATCATCTAGCGGTGCCGGAAGACGGATCGCGTCTTGGTTAAAGTCTCCCTCCACACGTAAGTCATAGCTGAAATCATTCGCCGAGGTGATCAGTTCTAACTGTGCCCCCATCTCGGCCGTGCCTTGTGCGTATTCGTGTAACGAGGGAGCATACTGTTCGAGAAGCTTATCTAAGGACCATTCTCCTTGTAAACTAACATTCGCGCGGTACCCTGCGGCTTCTTCTTGCCCGCGCAGAGCAACGGATATCGGCTGCGCAAATAATTGCGCGGATAAACCATCAATACTGACTTGATCATTAATGAAGGTCACTTCACCAGTAACATCGTCGAGCGCAAGATTTACACTGGGGAAACGTACCTCATTCCCGCTGAGCTTTACGAGGCCTGAAGCCCGCACAACACCATCACCTAGCGGAATCGATAATGCGAGTTCTGTCGCTAAATCACCGCGGATCAGTAACTCAGTTGAGAATAAATTACCTAAACTATCGGCAAGTTGACTAGCCTGCATCAAGGTCGCGAGCTGCTGACCTGAGCCAGAAGCAGCGGCACTGATTTGTAGCTGAGTGGCGGCTGACAAACTCGGAATGGTGGCGACTAAGTCAGTTAGTTCAATTTCTTGCAAGCGCGTTTTCTGCGCTCGCATGGTTAGCGTATTATTTTCAAACAGTAAATCAATGTCGAGATCAGTCAAGGATGGCCACTGTTCCGAAAACACAAACTCCGCGTTAGAAATCGCTACTCCGGCCTGAAAGACACCATTCACACCATCGAAGGGAAAGTGCGCTGCACGCCCCTGCCAGAGGATCGTGGCGTTATTGACTGTCGCATTCGTGGTCGACGACTGATATTCAAGCGCACGTGTTAAATAGCCTTTCGTATCAGACCCCATGTAATACCCGGGGAATAGCGCAGGTACTTGTGCAACTGGTAGTTCAGCGACTTGCAGTGACAGCAATAAGTGTTCATCTGCTGCACGATAGCTAAATTGTTGGGTAAACTCGACGCGGTTACTCGCAAAGGAAATATCATCCGACGTAACATACCAACTCTTAGCATTCGACCGCGCATCAGGCTGCTGAAAGATATACACATTGGCATTCAACGCAGCGATCGCTATCGCTTCGTCCAGCAACTCTCCAGAGTCCAAAGTAGCATTGGCGGTATTGAAACTAACGCGCCCTTGGTCCTTGTACCAATGCAAATCCGCATTCAAATTGTCCAAGCCAGGCAATACACCATTGGCTTGCCATGAAAGTTCTGTGGCAGACGCAATCACTGATGTGCCCTGTGGCCGCTGTAGCAACTGGAAATCAGTTAATAACCCAGTGGGTGCAATGGCTCGCCATTGCTCACTGGCAGAACTGTCAGTAAACAGCGGGACTAATTCGACTAATGGCGCAAGTTGAATATCGTTTAGAGCACTGACATGCAACAAGCCAGCGGGTAGAAATCGCCCGGCAAAGCTGGTCTCCATCGCCTTGTTATTCGCTGCCAGCACCAGGTCAGATACGGTAAAATTCCACCCCTGACTCTCCGGTATGGCGATAATACTGCCGCTTTCTATGCGAGTAACCAGCGCCTCGTCGGTTTGTGACCGCCACTCAAACTGACTGGGTTGCAGTTCAACCTGAACATTCTGTACACGTGCACTGTCAATGCCTACCCACAAGGTAAAGTTACCTCGACTTTGCAATAACGTCTGTTGTTCATTAGTAAATTCATTGAACCAAGGTGAAAAATCCAAGTCGATGCCTTTGGCATAGAAGGTACCGGCAAGACTGCGCGAATCTCCACGCAAATCAAGAATGAAGCTAGCCGAGTTTTTAGCCAATTCTGCTACACTCATCTGGCCAACGGCTTGGTGTCTGGAGCCGCTATTCGTCCAATTAACCGAGCTCAATGAATAACTCTGGCTATTCGCTTCAGTATTTATAGTCAGCCATGAATCCGTTAATGAAAACCGCTGTAAACGTTCTAAAAACAAATCACTGACAACATCAACAATATTGTCTTCACTCGCTTGCAGTTGGGTCAATAAATGCGTGTTAAGAATAAGTGAGGCTTGATTGAGCTCAAATTGATTCGACTGAATACTCAAATCACTTAACGATTGCCAAAAATTAACTTCCACATAGATCCGACCAATCGAGAGCTCTAATGCTTTAGTATCAGCATCGAGCAAGACCACGTCATTGAGCACTAAGCTGGGGCCATGGTTTGCCCAAACTGCAGATATTGAACCTATGCTCAAATCAGCCTTGTAGGTTTGACTGATGTAGTCTTCAACGAGGTGTTTATTTTTATCAAGGTAAGGTAAAGAAAAACGCAGCAGAGAAATGATGACTGCGGACAGCACCAACAGAAATGCCAATAACGTCCATAGTTTGCGTATTCCGTAAGCGAGATATTGACGAACTTTGCTCACATCATGACCACATCAAAATTATCCTGATGATACAGCGGTTCAGCCTGCACGGTGATCTGGCGTGAAACGAAGACTTCTAACTCAGCTAGCATGTGCGACTCTTCCCCTAATAATGCGTCGGCGACTGCTGGCGCGGCATAGACCACAAACTTATCAGCATCATAAGCGCGGTTGACCCGCACGATTTCGCGCATGATTTCAAAACAGGTCGTCTCAACAGTCTTGATCGAACCACGCCCTTTACACACTGGACATTCACCACACAAAACGTGCTCAAGACTCTCGCGCGTGCGTTTACGCGTCATTTCGATTAAACCAAGCGCGGTAAATCCGTGAATATTACTTTTCGCGCGATCTTTACTCGTTGCGACCTCTAGACTATGTAAGACCCTGCGTTTGTGATCAGGTTCAACCATATCGATGAAGTCAATCAGGATCATCCCGCCTAAATTTCGCAACCGTAACTGACGAGCAATCGCTTGAGTCGCTTCAATGTTAGTATTAAAGATTGTCTCCTCAAGGTTGCGGTGCCCAACAAAAGCGCCAGTATTGATATCAATCGTCGTCATTGCTTCGGTTTGATCAATGATCAAGTAACCGCCGCTTTTCAAATCTACTCGCCGCTCTAGGGCTCGCTGGGTTTCATTCTCGACGTCATACAAATCAAAGATAGGGCGCTCACCCTGATAGTATTCCAGCTTCTTGTTGAGCTCGGGTACATATTCACGAGTGAAGCTGTTTAGTTCTTGAAAACTGAGATTTGAATCTATTCGGATACGATCGATTTCAGTACCTACGAAATCGCGCAAGACGCGCCGCGCTAGTGGCAAGTCTTCATACAATACATGAGACTTTTTACGCTTCATGCGCTGTTGGATCTTGGACCATAAGCGGCGTAAAAATTCTGCATCCTGCACCAGTTCCTGCTCTCCCACTCCTTCCGCGGCGGTGCGCAGGATAAATCCACCATCGTCGTCACAGAAGCCTTCAACTAACTGCTTAAGGCGCTCGCGTTCCTGCTCATCTTCAATGCGCTGGGACACTCCCACATGAGTAACGCTCGGCATAAACACCAAATAACGCGACGGAATGGTAATATCAGTGGTCAACCGTGCGCCTTTGGTTCCAATCGGATCTTTGACCACCTGCACCACAATATCTTGACCATCGCGCACTAACTCTCGGATATCTTTCTTCGTGATTTCACTGGTCGATACCTCACCTACAATTTCGTTGTGGATAACAATATCAGAGGCGTGTAAAAAGGCGGCTTTTTCAAAGCCAATATCCACAAATGCGGCTTGCATGCCTGGCAACACCCGACTCACTTTGCCACGATAAATATTGCCTACAATACCGCGCTTGGTATGCCGCTCGACATGGATTTCTTGTAGGATCCCATTCTCAATCAGGGCTACGCGAGATTCTGATGGTGTTACGTTGATCAATAATTCTGCACTCATCGCTCCACTCCAAATCGCGTCAACAGCAGGCGGGTTTCAACCATGGGTAATCCAACCACTGCACTATAGCTGCCATTAATCTTGCTCACAAACTGCCCACCAATCCCTTGGATACCATAACCACCGGCTTTATCAACCGGTTCTTGGGTTGCCCAATAGGTGTTAATGTCATGCTCCTCCAGTGCGCAAAATGTCACTTTAGTGGTTATTCGCTGCACTTGTTGACCTTGCTTGCCGACGACGGCAATAGCAGTCATAACCTCATGTGTGTTGCCGCTCAAGCGACGCATCATAGCTTGAAAATCGAGAAAATCCGTCGGCTTTCCGAGTATACATTGTTCACAGACAACGACCGTATCAGCCGCTAAAACCACAGTCTCATCACTACCTTTTTGTGCAAGCTGTGTGCTCACTGCCAGCGCCTTTTCCAACGCTAAGCGGTTTACCAGTTGCGCAGCGGTTTCATCTTTTTTAGGGGATTCATCGATATCCGCTATGTGTACCGTAAAACGATAACCCATTTGGCTTAATAATGCTTTTCTGCGCGGAGACTGCGACGCCAAGATTAACGTTGGCATGCTAAGACACCTTAAAATTACGACGTGTACGGCGTAACAGCCAGAATACCCAAGGCCATATCAACATCGATGATAACACCGGCCATAAATAGTCGAATTGGAAGTAGATACTGGTTAGTAAGTGTTGCAACCAAAATAATACTAAGTGATACAGCGAGCCAAGCAGGCCAACCACTATGGCTTGTTGCCAAACCGAATAATTACGTAGCCGCTGGTAGTTAGCTGCCAGCACATAAATTGCTAAACTTAACGCGAAACTGTGCGTACCCAGCGCAGTGCCCAGCAGAATATCCATCGCGAGACCGCAGATAAAGGCCACACCGACATTAACCCGACTGGGTAATGCCATGGTCCAATACGCCAAGACTAATAAGACCCAATCAGGTCGATACAAGTCAGCTTGGATTGGCATTGGCATTATTTGCAACACCAATGCGATTAATAAACTCGTTACGATAACGCTGTAACGGCGACTAGTCATAGGCTCGACTCACTTGGATCGCATTGCTGTCGGAATTTGACTCGCTGTTAGGCCCTTCGGCCTCAGGCCACAGTAACATTAAGTGCTTTAAACGATCCAGCTGGGCCAAAGGTTGAGCACTAATACTAGCAAATGGACGCGTTTCATCACGCAGAACGTTCGTCACGCGCGCAACAGGATATCCCTCTGGAAATACATCCCCGAGACCCGAGGACATTAAAACATCGCCGACTTTCACATCAACACTATGGGCGACATGCTCTAAATAAACCTCGTCCAAAGCGCCGCTACCAACGACAATAAATTGAATACTGTTACGCTGCGAGCGCACGGGGATCGCATGCGTAACATCCGTAATCAATAACACTCGGCTGGTTGTCGAGCCAACCTCAATCACTTGGCCTACAATCCCTCTATCATCCAGCACCGATTGTGAAATATACACGCCGTCAGTAGCGCCTTTATTAATCACTACTTGATGGCTAAAAGGATTGTTATCAACAGCCATTAATTCAGCAACGGTTTTACGCATATCTTGACGTAGGGGAGCATCAAGCAAGGCACGAAGCTTGTCATTTTCGTTCTTTATTAATTGGAATCGCTGAAGTTGCTCGCTCATTAACAACAATTGATTGGTCAAAAATTCATTCTCTGCGATCAATTGTTGTTGTGACGTAACCCGCTCCGCACTCCAATTTAGCATCGCACCGGGTAAGTTCGCGATGTATTGGAGTGGACTCAAGAGAGAATTAAGATAACCGCGAGCAGCATTGAAACTATCGAATTTATGATCCGCAACAATTAACGCGAGTGACATCACAAGAGCAATCGCCAAACGATTGTTTAAAGAGGGGCCCCGCGTAAAAATTGTTTCCATTACACACTCGCTAGCGACAGATTAGTTTGCCGCAGCAACGATCACTGCTCGTAACTGAACAGGTCGCCACCGTGTAGATCGATCATATCGAACGCTTTACCGCCACCACGTGCAACACAAGTCAACGGATCATCTGCAATAACCACAGGGATGCCCGTTTCTTCCATCAATAAGCGATCAAGATCCTTGAGTAACGCACCACCACCCGTCAATACCATTCCACGCTCAGAGATATCAGAGGCTAATTCCGGTGGTGACTGCTCTAAAGCCACCATGACTGCGGAGACAATACCGGTCAGTGGCTCTTGTAAAGCCTCTAAAATTTCATTGCTGTTTAAGGTAAAGCCGCGCGGTACACCTTCTGCCAAGTTGCGACCACGCACTTCAATTTCGCGGACTTCTTCGCCCGGATAAGCCGCGCCAATTTCATGCTTGATCCGTTCGGCTGTGGCTTCACCAATTAATGAACCGAAGTTACGACGGATGTAATTAATAATAGCTTCATCGAACTTGTCCCCGCCAATGCGCACGGATGATGAATACACGACGCCATTCAATGAAATAATAGCAACTTCGGTAGTCCCGCCACCAATATCAACGACCATTGAGCCCGTCGCTTCACTGACAGGCAAACCCGAACCGATCGCTGCCGCCATGGGTTCATCGATCAGGAATACCTCGCGCGCACCCGCACCCAAGGCTGACTCACGAATCGCGCGTCGCTCGACTTGCGTTGAGCCGCAAGGAACACAAACTAATACACGCGGACTCGGGCGGAGAAAATTATTATCGTGCACTTGCTTAATAAAATGCTGCAGCATTTTTTCTGTCACGTAGAAATCAGCGATAACGCCGTCTTTCATTGGACGTATGGCGCGAATATTGCCCGGTGTACGCCCTAACATTTGTTTAGCTTCGGCACCAACCGCGGCAACACTTTTCGGCCCACCTGCACGTTCCTGTCGAATCGCTACTACTGATGGTTCGTTAAGAACAATGCCCTGGTCTTTAACATAAATCAGGGTGTTGGCTGTACCAAGGTCGATTGACAAATCATTGGAAAACATGCCGCGGAGCTTTTTAAACATGAATTGCGTTATCCTGTAGAAATTAGTGGCGCTGCGATCGCCATTCAAATGCTGCTGAAAATAATCCCGACACTTTACCAATCAAGGCCTTTAACAGCAAGCAGTACGCGCTATTCAGGGCAATAAAAGCGCTCAATCAAACTGTTCTCGCCAATGAATTGTGCGATCATTGTTGCGTGGAATACCGAAGGTTACGAAAGCCGCTGGTTTATCATCAATGTCGATATCGCCATCTTGGTCCCAGTCGATATTCAAAAAGTCTGTCCAGTGAGCGCCAGTAATTGGCTCTAGCGACATTAGTACACTACCACGTAGCGGGTTATTACTCGCGTCCAAAACGGGTTGAAAAACAAAGTCATCATCGCCGGACAGGCCCTGCTGTAAAACACCGCTCGCTGTGATTGTATTCAGTTGGCCTGCAATATTGTGTTCCATATCGCCTTCCGACGCGTTACTCAGCAAGATATCTCCGGCCGCCTGGGATAGGTTGATCGGTGTGCAACTGTCTTCTGCATTCAGACGCCATGCACCCGAAATGAAATATTCAGTCGCTGCTGGAACAATTAGTTGCTCACTTTCTGGTCCATGGGTATTGGTTACGGTAAAACGCCCATAGCGTTGTTGAGTGCCTTGAATACCGTTTAGTGCATAGGATTCACAGCCATTAGGATAATTGGATTGGTAACATACGCCATCGGCATCTGTTAAGAATTCTGCGTCGAACAATAAATCAATTGTTGTTGCAAATGGCTCTGCCGCTTGGGCGGCTTTTGCGTAACTGAATTGACTTGAAAGAACCTCAACTGAGCCTATACCGTCGTAAACATTACTACCTGTCAGGTTTACATTTCCCGCTTGTTCAAGATTAAGCCCACCGCTGTATGCAGTGGCATCACTAAAGGTTAAATCGCTTACCGAGGGGGCCAGTCGCCACAGGGTGTCAGCATAATTCGATGTCGTATTACCTAAGGCATTTTTTGCAGTTATGTCTAAACGCGGCTCATTGCCTAAAACAAATTCGAAGGGTTGGCCAACATAGGTAAAATTAGCCGAACAACTATCCGCGAACGTACCTGTATTAGCTGTAGCGACTTCAAAGTACGCCGGAATGAAGCGACCTAAAATCGCTGCGTTAGCACTTACAGTTTCCCCTAAATACGTAAGATCTCTGACGTCCAACGCTACTGTTCCAACCTCCTCAAAGTACGCTTGAGCATATTGGTACTGTCCGTTGTTGAAAGATAACCCTGCCACATCAACGAAATTACCTGCACCCAGAGTGCTATTGAGTTCGCGCCCAGAGCCAAAGTGCAAGGCACCGTCCACACCAGAGCCTAATGGCGATAAACGCTGCAAGTCAAACTGAAAACGTCCTGGTTGGTAGCTTGGCAACACACCACCGTTTGCCCCGAGCGCACTGAATGATAAAGAAAATGCCTCACCGGCAATCTGGGGATCACTGGCGTTGTGATTAATGTCGATTTGTGCCGGCACACTATCAAGCTGGGTGCTACCGGAACGAATGTTCACACCATCGATGTTGGCAGCAGCGCTCAGGGCTAGTCGACCAGCATCTGCGTATTGGTGCCCTGCCAGCGTCGCCTCTCCATTACCATCAAACGTTAATGTAATATTACCGGTATTTGCGCCTGTACCACCTCCCACAACATTAACTCCAGCAAACGGAACTCTGCATTGATTGCTTGAATAGGGAGCGTCAACGGTCGACAAACAGTCATAGGTCAGTTGCACATTATGAGTACCGCTTAATAACGGTGAACAAACCCCATCTTGATTTTCTATCGCGCGAATACCAACAACACCCAAGTCAGACTCGGCTATTACGGCCGGTAAAACGGTACTTGCGGGTTGATTGACATTAAAGAATTCGAATCCGGCATCAACAAAATCAATCGTACAATCAGGATCGCACTCCACTGCAGCGGCCGGATTAGAACTCTGAATACCAAGCGTTTTCAAACCCGGTGTTGGACTTAAGAGGCGTTGCGTTGTAGTGCCAGTAAATGTCACATTTCCACCATTCTGCCAACCATTAGGGGCCAGCGAGATTGTGCTTGCTTCTGTCGCTAGCTGCGAGCAATCCGCGTTAGCACAAGCTTGTATAGTCACTTCTGCTCCGTCACACGTCAGGGCTTGCTGAGGATGAATAATGCGATAATGATCGATAGCGGTGCACTCAATGCGGTCTTGAATATCAGCTAATATTTGGGCGCGTGTTTGAATGAAATTATAGATCCTTACGTCGTCAAATTGACCATGAGCGGAATTATCAGTGCCTTGGATGATGACGTAAGCGGTACCATTGTCGCCTATATGTAAATTACCCACATCACCTAATTGGCTAGTTTCCACCTGTGCTGTAATAAACAGCGGTTGTTCATAGCCATTAAGGTGTAACGATGCGGTTCGATTAACCAGATCCCAGGAAACCGCAAAATGTACCCACTGATTCGGGGCAACATCATACCGATAGGTATCAACAATTAAGTCCAAGTCGGTATTGTCTTCCATCGCGAGGCGCATAGAGCCATCATTTTTTAGTACAAAAAAGAAAAACTTATCGGTTAATAGATCGCGATTAGGCGGATTTGCAATGCGTGACGCATCAAACAATTGTCGCGCATTACCATTGATCCAAGGCAACTCACTGCGATACCAAAAGGATATTGTTCCGCGCCCGCCCACTTGATTCATGTCAATGCCTGTATGCAGTGAATCTACCGACTCAACAGTAAAGTTCTGCGGCACTTCAAGCGCCCGACACGAAACTGGCAAATCCGGGATTAGCGGTTCTACGTTGCCCATGGGATCACCATCAAAACCATTGGCGGATGAATCTACGATCTGGCCTGGCCCGGTATATTCGTTTTCTTCAAAGCGATAAAACGCGACCGGTAAATCCCCCGTACAATTGGCACAGACATAACCACTGGAACGATACAGCGCATCAACATCTGCGGCAGACAATGGGTTGCGGTATAGGCGTACATCATCAATACCCCCTTTGTAGAAATCTCGTAACTCTGCGGGTAACGCCTGATTGTCCCCAGAGATCGTTGCCGTTGCGCCCAAAATCAATGGCTCGGTGTTGCCGGTAATTCCGCCACTGTATTGATTGTTATATGCGACGAGATCACCATCGACGTATAGCCGCATACCGCCAGGACCGAAGCTGTAGACCACATGATGCCAGGTATTTTCAGTTATGACTCCTTGTGGCGATGACACGAAATAGCTTTGGCTAGTGCTTTGATGCCGCACATTTACGCGACCGTCACTGGTTAACCAGCCAGTAAGATGTCCACCATTGTCGTAGCCAGTAGAATCGCGCGAAAACAGCCCCATACCCCCGGTATGACTGCGTTCTGAATAACTTAAATCAGGCGTATTTACCCACATTGATAAACTTCCACTGGCTTGCGCGAGTACGGGCGTATTAGGAATATGAATATGACTGCCCGAACCGGTTAAACGCCCGGCCTGGCAAAATTTACCATCATTAATGGTGCCAGCTGCACCAACCGTCGCCCCCGATGAGTTACCCACCAAATCAACTATTTCACCAACACTACCGTCAACTGAACATAAATCCATCGGCCAATGCGTCACTAATTCCGGATTACTACTACAAGACAAACAACTACCGGCCGCTTGATTGGTCAATGCCGTTACCTGCTGAGAGGAAAGCTGTTGATCAAATATCTTAAGGTCATCCAAACTGCCACGATAGAAATCACGCAACTGATTCAACGGTGAGCCCTGATTACCGGTTTGCCAAGCATTCGCTCCTAACACAATCGGCTCGCGGTTAAATCCCAAGCCCGTTGTAAAGTTGCTCTGCGCCGCACGCAGAATCCCATCTAAATAAACCCTAAAGCCGTTTGCCCCCCAAGTAACCACAATATGATGCCAGTTGTTTTCTGTGATAAAACCACCGGTTTGCAGCGTCACACTGGATTGTGTATTTTGCAATCGCGCGCGCAATGCGCCCGAACTGGTCACCCATAAGGTCAAATGGCCGCCGTTGTCGAGTCCGTTCGAATCCTTGGAGAAAATTCCCATCCCACCGGCACTCGCTCGATTGCGAAAGGATAGATCTGCAGTATTGATCCACAATGACAAACTGCCATTGGCTAAATGATAATTATCGCTGTGTGGTATGTAAAAAACGTTGCCAAGGCCATTGACTTCGCCCGACTGGCAATATTTTCCATCATAATCGATGCCTGAACCATTGTAGGCCTGACCATGATTACCGCCAACGACATCCAGTAATTCATTCCCATTGCCAGAAAGTGAACACACGTCAAATGGCCAATGCCCAATAGGATCGGGCACTGTCACTGAGACCGAACAGGTGTTGGCAAAATCTGCAGTTTCAATTTCGTCCGGCGCATAGGTAATTCTCGATTCAGATTCCATACGCAAATAAGCTGTATTTACAGCGCCAAGCACTCGACTTTGATACTTCATGTGCATACTGTTTAACGCATACACAAAACCGTTTAGCTGTACGCCCTGCTCTAGAGTAACCGTGTTGTAACTGATCAGGGTTAACTGGTCTGGTGAACCAGACGTATTGATGGCAGAGTTATATTTGGCATGGGCATTTTGCACAAATAAGGTTGCTGGCTCAGTACCACTAACAATAATTCGCGCATCCTGCTCAAGGGTGAGTGTAGTAATCCAGTAGGTACCACCTGAAAGCACCACTTGACTGCCATATTTAACATGTAAATGTTCAATGATATAAGTGCCATCAACACTCGTAAGATTAAGCTGGCCTCCCTGTTCCACATTAATATCATCATATTCCCCTTGTGCCAGATTAACGGTGTTATAAGGATTTACCCGCACATCTAGATTCGTATTACTGGGCTGAAAGGCGGGAAGTGACAAGTTAGCGCTATTGGTCGGTCCAGCGACACACGATTGGCTATCGCAGGAAACACTGCCGTTCGACAAATCCGTAACGTTATTAAAAGTTAGCACACCATCACTGCCGATCAGTCTCGCCTGATATAAAAACTCAATGCTGCCATTGGCGGCATAAGAAGCTGCTGGGTCAGGAAACACATCGCGGCATTCGGCAGCGCTCACGTAGCTATGAATTAGCCCCAGACTGAGTATGCACCAGAAGCGAATAAGTCTTATCATGGTAACTCCTGCATAGCGTCTAACGCGACTTGCCGATTAACAACTGTATTGCCAATGCTACATTCACCGCTAGCTGTGAAGCGGTAATAATTTCGATCTTGCCCGGCAAAGGTTACAGTCTCTGTCGCACAAGACGCAGTGTAGCGGCACCCTTTAAACCCATCTATTGATGCAAACGATGGCGGACTCGCAATCGTTGTATTGCACGTGTTCGCTGTGGCATTGAGTGGAAAAGACTGTTGCAGTAACGATTGCACTCCCGATTGAGCTGCGGTCAGTGCGCGCACACCGTAAATTTCGGTAATAGTCGTCTGCGAAGCTGCTGCCAACATGCGGGTCATAGTAATACCCAGTAATGCCAAAACAATGATCACAAACAGTGAAACAATTAACATGCTACCACGTTGCTGATGCATTGAACGCTTACGGAACATTAAGGACATGGATTTCATGATTATAGTTTAGCACCTCGTCGTTACGCTCAAAACGTAGGCGCAATTGCACATACGCATTATCCAGCAAAGTACTTTCAAATAACCGAAAAGGGTTATCATTATTATTGGTTTGTTGTGCCGGATTGGCAGACAGTGCATTGACGATATTCTCTGCCATTAACACGCCACCCGAAGTAAATAGTGTTTGATTTGCAGTGATCGCCGATTGATGAAAATACATGTTGCCATTACGCACACAATAATTATGCGCCCGACTGGCGAAATATACCCGGTCAGCCGGTGAGTTGGTTTGAAACGCGTTGTCAACGGTTACCACTGCAAGATTATTGGGATCGTCTAGTGTCGCACATGATGTATCGGATCCACTGTCTTCACAGGCCGTCACTGAACGCCGCCTACGCTGACTAGTACTATATACATGGTTCGGTCGCGTTGGATAAATGATTACGCTACTGTTAACGGCAGGTACAAATGCATTGCCAGCGAAGTCGCCCATTTCTACGACGGTCAGTTCATCGTCTGAACCTGGGAATAAAGGCGCATCTAAATAAAATGTGCTGTAGTCGATTGGCACAAACTGTAAGCAGTGCACTGAACTGTTACCGCGCACCCGAAGGCTATTGGGAACTGATGCGCGCAATTCTCGCGTCATACGTTCAAGCAAAAATCGACTGTCACCTAGCAACTGTTCACGCTCGGTGACGTCATTGAAGATACCAACACTACTGCGCACAAAGCCTGCAATACCAATCGAAACAATGGTCAAAACAACCAGTGTCATAATTAATTCAATTAATGTGAATCCCTGCTTACGCTTCATCAGTAATTTACCTTATAAAGCGAGAAAGGAATGCTATCTCCACCGGGGGTTGTTACCCGAATTTGGATCAACTTCCGATTACCTACGTAAGTGCCAGTATCCAGACTGCCATCCTGATCGATATCATCATCATTAATTCCGTCTAAATTATCATCGTAAAAGACCGCAATTTGTAACCGAAAGCCTTCATATAAATTGCCGTTTGGTCCTTGTAATGTCTCATTCAGGGAGTTGGTGATAGCGCCGCCGGTTGCATCTAATCCATTAAAATCATCGACATCATCAAAGTCTTCGCGCGATTCACCACCATCCGATCCTAGCGCACTGCTTGCGGAGCAAGGCGTTGTCTCATTGCAACGCGTTGCTCCGCCAATGAGATCAGAGTTCTCATCAAACGCCTTGCCATTAATTTCATTCAATAGACTTTGCCCTAGCTCGGTAGCGCGCACTTGCCAGATAGGGTCAATACTCTGCCGAGATTGGGAAGCTACTAGGCTGGTAACCAGAGTTAGTGCGATCGCAAACACCACGATCCCAGCAATTAACTCCACCAAGGTAAATCCGCCCGAGCCGCCACTAGCACGCATGAATATACCCCTCCGACTCAATACAAACAGTCGCCGTATTGCTACCCACAAATTGGATCTGACAACCTGCGGCGCAATTACTAAGGTTACTAAATGGGCGCCCCAAACCGTCAAAACCAATAACCGTAAGACCTGACGCTGCGCTATCAAAAGCGTTCAGCACAACAGCTTCCGATGCGATTTCATCGCTGGCGGTGGCAAGCGCTAGTGCTGTATGATCGATGGTACTGGCGCAGGTAGCTGCGGCATTACCGGCAGTGTAATTGGTTGAGGGTGGGCCAAAAGCAGGATTCACGGCACCCGCAATCAGATTAATCTGGTAGCAATAACCGCTTCGATTGTCTTGCATAGCACGCTGTTGCATATTCCGTAAGGCACTGATCAAACGATTCTGAAAGGTGTACTCAGCAAAGCCATCAGATCCGCTAAAACGAGCCACAGCAACAACACTTAAAATGCCAATCAATAACACGACAGTGATCAGTTCAACAAAACTGAAACCTTTTTGCTGGATCAAAAACGGCCGGGATCCCGGCCGCTTGACTGGCGCTGTGCACCGCATGTCAGTAATCGCTAACTCTACTGAATTAACAGCCGTCAGACTGCACAGTGACTGTAGGAGCGGCATTGGCATTGGCCGCCTCAGTGTAAGTTACCTGACACTGATTCGCTGCAACTGTAGAGGCTGCCGTACCTTCTGGAGTGATAACGAATGTGCCGGCTGTTACCGCTGCATCACCGCTATTGGTTAATGTCCATTCGTTATCATCTAACGTTGCCCAAGCCCCAACGTTGACAATGGTCAGAGCCGCGTCAGCAGCAGGATAACCAAAATCAGTCTCGATGGTAGCTCCATTGATGGTGACTTGACTCGTGGCATCCCCCGCAGAAGCATTTGACTGCAAACCCGCGATCGCGGCTTTTGCATAAACCAACTGTGAGCCCCCTTGCAACGCAGCCTTAACGCCTTGTAGCGTGGATGCTCGTGCATCACCCTGCAGGTCGATAAAGCGTGGCGCGGCGGTTACCGCTAAGATCCCCAAAATAACAATGACAATGATTAACTCTATTAATGTAAAACCACGTTGTTGCATGTTTCATTCCTCAAAAGTAAAAGCTTAAGTTTTTAAATTATTATTATCCGTAAAGTGGGGTGCCAACGTCCTAGTTGGTACCTTGATTCGTATTGTTATTGCTAAATACAATAACCTGTCCGATACGCGGGTCGTAAATAAACCCATTACCAACCGTATTATCGGTAGGTTCTTGCGTTCGGTTTTTAATTGTTTGGGTCAGGTAGTAGTAACACACATCATTGTTACCGGAACCCGTGCCTTCACTTAAATTTGTAAAGTAACGAAAATCATCGAATGGCCGCTGTGCCCAATTTGACGATATCGTCGGCGCGCTTTGCATGATCAGATTAAATACACTCTCACAATCGAGGGTTGATAAAGCATCATCCTCTGAACTGCTATCGTTATTCAATTGCCCGGTAGGGTAGCCAGTATCTTTATCAATACCGACACGAATTCCATCGATAGTCACGAAGGTTTGATTCACACCGTCGTTGTCTTGTGGCCGAGCCTCTAATTCCCATTGGGCTCTAACCAGCCCAACTGCAGTAGCAAAACCACCGGCAACGCCTTCTACGGTTGCGTCTTCCGCTTCTTTAGTCACGTCGAGGAAGCGCGGGATTGCAACTGCAGCTAGAAGCCCTAGCATAACGACCACAATCACCAATTCTATTAAGGTAAAGCCCTTTTGCGGATGCTGCATATTTCGGTTTGTTATCCTGTTAATCATCTGTTTTCACTCTACCGTTATTCACATAATAGTCAAAATAAGGCCCGGTGGATAGCCTGTAACGGCACCATTGCAAGGGCTCTCCAGAATCTGAGACTCCATCATCATAGTATTCTGGGATGACCCGAAAACTGTCGACGCGGGTTGGCATGTCCAACACTCCTTCCCACACGCGCTCACAGCCTTCACCGGTTCCATCCACGTAAGGCCAACCTTGGGTTGACATGCGCAATGGACGTCGTCCGGTCTCTTTCCCCGTGCGGTCGTATTGCACCAACATGATCATCCGTGGGCGCCCTTCGGCCTGCCACTGCCAGTGCGAGTTGATTACACTACTGCTAAATTGGCGCGATAGCGTATCCATCATCTCAGCATGCAGATCAGGTTCACTTTCATTCAAATATACAATCGTACCAGCCATCAACGTTAGGAATCCGCACACAATAACAATATTGCGATACAGACCTTGGGTATCCTCATTCGCAGCATCACGATTTTTCATCAGCCGCCTCCTTTGATAGCGCCCATCATGTCCCACATTGGAGTGAAAATACCCAATGCCAACACCAGCACCATACCCGCCACAATCACAATCAAAATTGGCTCTATTTTCGAGGTCAGACTCTTCAGATCATAATCGACTTCGCGCTCGTAGTAGCTGGCGGTCTCACCCAACAATTCATCCACTCGGCCGGTTTCTTCGCCTACACCAATCATCTGCATAACCAATGGTGTAAACAGACCGCTGGCATTCGCCACCCGCGTGAGGTTTTCACCACGCTCAATGGCCCGCCGCATTTCGATTATTTTACTGGCCATGTAGGCATTACTTACCGCATCTGCTACTAAATTCAATGCACTGGTTAATGGCACGCCCGCCTTTAACATCATGGCAAAACTACGAGCAAAACGGCCTAACAGTGAGCGCTCCAAAATACTCCCAACAATGGGTAACTTGAGTTTTAAACGGTCCCATTTGTAGCGACCAACCTCAGTTTTAATGTACTGATGCACACTAAATACAATGGCGCATAACGTCAGTAGCATGTAATGCCACTGCGTGAGGAAAAAATCCGACATCCCCATAAGAAAGCGCGTCATTAAAGGTAATTCGGCATTAAACTTACTGAACATCCCAGCAAAAATTGGGATCACCCAGATATTCATAATCACCAAAGCGATCACCAGTGCAATGACCACGAACATGGGATAACGGGTGGCCGATTTAATCTGCTTGCGGGTTTCTTGTTCACGCTCAAGATATTCAGCGAGTTGCAAAAACGCCAAATCCAATTGCCCGGTGTTTTCCCCCACATGCACAACGCTGACAAATAACTGCGGAAAAACACTGCTGTGCTGATTTAACGCAGAAGACAAATTACGTCCCCGCTCCAACTGTTCAATCACATCAGTTAATGCGATACGCATGCGCAAAGAAGTCGTGGTATCAGCCAGCCCCGCCACGGAGCGCAAAATAGGAATACCAGCGCGGGTTAATGAATACATTTGGCGGGCAAAAATAACCAAGTCATCCAAACGCACCGGCGGTGTCAGGAGTGACACTTTTTCCTGACGTTGACTACTCTGGCTGGCACCTGCGTTAATTTCAATCGGAATGATGCTCCGTGAGCTGAGCATTTTCGCTGCTGTCGCTTCGTCTACAGCATCAATTACACCGCGAGTGAGTTCACCATCACTCTGACGCCCGGTATAACTGAACTTAGCCATTGGGCAGATCCTCCAGACTTAAACCGCCTGAACCTGCGGGCTTGTTTTCAGTCTTCTGCGCCAATGTTGAAGGTTTAACTTCGTCAGGCGTTTCTAATTTTTGGAGATGTTCAGTATCGTCGCCGCCATAATCCACCTCTCGTTCGGCCACCATTTCAACCAACTTCAAGACTTCTTCTACTGTGGTCACACCCATTTTCGCGTAGGTCAAAGCAGTGTGTGATAACGGCCGATACCCCTTACTTTCCAGAGCCGCCTGGCTAAATGCTTCGGTATCATTCACCTTCAGTGCGGTCATCATTTGTTCGTTCATTTCCAACAATTCGAACACGCCTACGCGCCCCCGATAGCCCGTTTGATTACACTTATGGCAGCCCATGCCACGTTTGAAGGTCACACTACTGGCAGTTTCATCAATATGACTAAGCCAAAAAACTTCGTCCTCATTCGGTGTGTAATCAACCGCACAGTTGTCACAAATCCGCCGTACTAAACGCTGCGCGATAATCGCGCGTAACGATGTTGCTACTAGGTAACCCGGCGCCCCCATGTCAATCAAACGGATAGCACTACTGATCGCATCATTGGTGTGCAAAGTGGACAATACCAAGTGACCCGTAAGTGCACCACGCAACCCAATTTCAACGGTTTCATGGTCACGCATCTCACCGACCATGATAATGTCTGGATCTTGCCGCAACGTTGTTCTAAGTATGCTGCTAAAAGTTAGATCAATCTTGTTATTCACCTGCACCTGATTGATCCGTGGCAAACGATATTCGACCGGATCTTCTACGGTGATGATTTTTTTTGCCGCTTGATTTAGTTCGCTTAGCGCACCGTACAGCGTTGTGGTTTTACCTGACCCCGTGGGCCCAGTAACCAAAACCATGCCATGTGGACGTTTCAGTAAAGTTCTAAAGCGCGCCAGCAAGTTATTGGGCATTCCCGTTTGGTCGAGCGTCAATACACCAGCCGACTGGTCAAGCAAACGCATAACCACAGATTCACCGGCTTGGATTGGCATAGTTGACAAACGTACGTCAACACGATGCCCTTTAACCCGTACTTGAGTCCGGCCATCCTGCGGCAGACGTTTTTCTGATATATCCAGACCCGCCATGAGCTTCAATCGCAGTACCAATGCCGCTGCAATATTACGTTCTTTAATAACGGTCTCTTGCAATACCCCATCAATACGCTGGCGAATGCGTAATTGCTGCTCATCGGGTTCGATATGAATGTCCGATGCTTTGGCCTGCACGGCATCTTCAAAAATGGACTGCAACAATTTAGCTACCGCGGTATCGCTACCGTCATCAAGATCAGCCGCTAAATCAAACTCATCTTCGGTTTGATATTCTTCCGCCAACTCTTGCGCAAAAGAGGCAATTTCTTCGGTCTTACGATAGAAATTGTCATATGCCCCAAACAATTGCCCTTCGCTAACTACCGCGACCTTGATCGGTTTTGGCAACAAATCGGTCAAACTGTCGATTGCCGCCAAGTCAGCGGGATCGCTCATCGCAACTAACAGGCTATCACCGCTGTCTTCGAGCACAAGGGCACGATAGCGACGCGCCTGCATTTCGGGTAACAAGCGCACGGCTTCAGGCGATACTTTAAACTGATCAATGTCGATAAGGGGCACTTTTAAGTGTTCAGACAACAATTGCAGTAATTGCAGTTCGCTAACTAATTGCATTTCAATTAGTGTCGCTCCGAGCTTACGCCCTGTTTTGCGCTGCTCTGCCAGCGCTTGCATCAACTGATCTTCACTGATCAGTTCATTTTGAACCAGTAAATCACCGAGACGAATACGCTTAGGTTGGTTCATGATGGCTCCACCAAAATTGCCATTCGTTGTTGTACAAAACGCACAACATCTGGCCCCAATTGACGCAATGCCAATGCCTGCTGATAGGCGCTAAGCGCCTGACTGACTTTTTCTTGCCGCTCGCTCGCAATAGCTAAACCTAACCACCAACGCGCCTGTGTGGGTTCGCGTTGGGTTAATAGTTGATAGTCATTATACGCCGTGACCACGTTTTGCACGCGATCGGCCAATGCCGCGCGAAAACCGAGAAACTCGGTACTTAGTTCGCGCAATGGTAACTCTGGATTAACCACGCTGAACGCCAATTCGGCTTGCTGTTGTTGCTCGAATAATCGGGCTAACATTAAGCGCATACCCGCATCCTCGGGAAATGCTTGGATCCCACGCTCAAGCACTACTTGTGCGTTAACCAATTCATTACGTGCATAGTAAATTGCCGCGAGCTTTTTGCGTGCAGCGATGTTATCTGGCTCAATAGCAACCAATTGCTGTAATAGGGTAATCGCTTGCTCGTCCTGGCCGGCACGAACTGCAGACAAGGCGCGGTCACGCAGGCTTAAATCGGAGGATTGGGCGTTCGAGGACTTCTTAAATACGGGCGCCGTGTTAGCAGCGTTTGGATCTTGACCACTAACAAAAGGCGCTTCTTTGACTGCCGCCGCGGCTGCAATATCGTCAGCTTCTTGGGGCAATTTAAGCGTTTGCTCGACTCCCTCAGTAGCCATACTGGTTGTTGCAGATGTAACCTCAGTATTTTCAGACGCAGCTTCCGGTTGGCCATGCATGTTCGCAACAGCGCTTTGCCGCTGAGCGCTGTCTTGGGCTGTAACAGTAGTTGTTGCGCTTGCCGTGTAAGCTTGCTCTAGAGTTACTTTATTTATCTGCTGCTCGCTCCCCGCTAGGGTGAGTTCTGCAGTCGCACTCCCAATTTTTGCAGAAGCCAGCGAATCTTGGCTGCCACTGGCTTGATTAGGCGTACCTCCAATAGTTTCAACGACCGGCGAGGTAGACGCAGATACTGGTATTGCTGATTTGGCGCTCCACCAACTTGCTGCCATAATCAGAATTGCCACACATAATAGCGCAATGATAATCAGCAACAATTTAGCACTTGTGGCTTTCGACGCTGGCGCCTGATACACAGCGGAATGTGTCTGCTCTTCAGCATTGCGCTGCTCTAAGTCTTTGAGCATCTGATTGACCACACTCATTGCCGACTCCACGGCGCAAAATACACCAATAAAGTAAAGGCAAAACACGCCAGTAATGCCAAGGTCCAGACTAACCAGTAAGACTGTGATACGGGATGGGCAGCTTCGGTATCTGCTATCGCAGCTTTTAGATCGGCAATCTCGATGGTGTGCCGACCTTGCCCATAGGCCAGCATCAACGCCTTGTGACACACCACATTGACAATACGCGGAGTGCCTTTGCTGGTTTTAAACAGCCATTCTGCGCAACGCCGATCGAATACCTCAGCGCCGGAATAGCCGGCCACTCGCATGCGATGCTTTACGTATTGATACACCTGATCCGCATCCATTAATCTCAAGGTATAGGCGAAGGTGATACGTTGTTTTAATTGGCGCAATTCAGGTAATGATAACTTTTCGTCTAATTCTGGCTGCCCAAATAAGATCACCTGCAGCAATTTACGCGACTCAGTTTCTAGATTCGTCATCAACCGCAGTGCCTCAATAGACTCCATTGGCAAGGCTTGCGCCTCATCAATAATCAATACTGCACTACGACGTTGCTGATGGATCTCTATCAGGCGTTCTTGAATGCGCTGCGTGAAATCTTGTTGATCAGAATTCGCTGCTAAAGTTACACCGAGTTCAGCGGCAACTGCTCGGCGCAGCTCTGCCGGAGATAACATGGGATTGGGAATATATGCAGAGACAAAATGGTCGGGCATTTCATTTAGCAACTTACGACAAATCAAGGTTTTACCGGTACCAACCTCGCCGGTCACTTTGATAAAGCCTTCACCCGTTTTAAGCGCTGTGGTTAACACCTGTAGCGCTTCTTGATGACTTGGCAATCCAAAAAAGTACTGCGTGTTCGGTGTTAGCGTAAACGGCAGTTCCTTTATCCCAAAGTGATACAAATACATGCTCAATCCACGTACAACCAATCAGCCATTTGCTCTTGGCTCATCTGCAGTTGCTCTGACCATGTACCAACCCCCACCACGGTTGGCTTAAGTAGAATGATCAGCTCACTTTTAACTTCTTTATCTTGGCGGTTCTTAAATAAATTGCCTAACAAAGGAATATCGCCCAACAGTGGTGTTTTTGAGTTCACTTCAGTGATACTTGATTGCATCAAGCCACCAATCACCACAATTTCGCCAGAGTTCGCACGAATGATGGTGTCTGATTCACGGATCGTGCTCTGTGCCAATGGCAACACGATTTGCTCCTGATTCAAGGTCACGACTTTTTCTTGCTCTTGAGTTTCAATCACTGACGGATGAATGTGCAAAAGAACACTGCCTTTATCATCGATTTGCGGTGTTACATCCAACGCAATACCGGAGAAGAAAGGTGTTAACTCAATATCAGGAACGACTGATGTTGTCGTCGAGGTAATCGTATTCTGACTCGACACATCAGTGACAAAATATTCATCGTCACCGACTTTAATGACTGCCTTTTGATTATTTGTTGCTGTCACTCGCGGACTCGACAGAACCTGCACATTGCCTTGCGTGGAGAGTAGGTTGAGAACACCAGAAAAATCCTGATTTAAGAAAGATAGGCTAGTGATACCGCCCAACGCTGCCGAAATCTCATTACCAATCGCCCCTGCAGAAGTAGAAAACTGGAAGTCGGTGCTGCCGGCATGAGCTAATACTTGATTCCAGTTTATACCTTGTTGATATTCATCATTCAAAGAGACCTCTAGGATCCGAGCTTCTAACACAACTTGGCGCTGCAAATTCGTCTCAGACACTTGTAAGTATTCACGCACAGCTTTAAGTTCGTCAGGCAAGGCTCGAACTGTGACTAAGCCGGCTTGTGGAGTCACAAATACGGTACGTCCTCCCTCATTCCCGATCATTGCTTGTAAACTTGTTGCTAGATCTGCCCAGAAATTGGTTTCCGTGCGCGTGCTGATCACCGTACCGTTGGTATTATTATTTAATCCTGAACCTAAATTATTACTGTTCTGCGAATTACCACTGAAATTGTTAAAGTTACTGTTGCCGTTGTTACTGTTATTGCCTTGCGCCTGTGATACACCGCCGGAAATAATGCTAGTTTGCGTCGCCCCATCACGCTGCATTAGTAGATAGTTGATACTGAACGTTTCAGTGCGCATACCCGCAGGTCGCACGCGATAAATGGAACCTTGTCGGGTAATATCAAATCCGTATAGCTCTCCCACCAAATCAAACACTTGTTCTAGTGATACCTGTTTTAAATTCAGTGAAATGTTACCGCTAACTTCTGGGTGAATTGCTACGCTGAACGGGGTGTCAGTCACAAGACCAGCAAAAAAGGCAGCGGCATCAACCCCTTGCGCGTTGATATCATACTTCTCGCTACTAAAGAGCCCGGATTGCTCTTGCCCAGGTAAGGTTTGCAATGCAGCACTAACCGATGCTGGTAATGTGTCCAATTGATTTCGGCGCTGCGCTTCGGCCTCACGCTCGGTCGCCACTTGTTGTTCCAACTGTTGCTGCAGAGACGTTTCAACGTGACTAGGAGGCACACTTTGACACCCCAATAAAAATACAGGAAACATCATTAGCAACGCATAATCACAGCGCGTTTTTCGAATAATAATTTGCATAGTTTTAGAAGTTCTCTGTCGCATTTTTCTTTATATTTTCCGCTGAGATCACACGTAACCGGCGTTCTTCCATGACGCCATTGGTAACAATTTCTAATACAACAGTGTCTTGATCAATCGACTTGACTGTAGCGCCAAAGTCCTGATCACCCACCCGCATCACTCTATCATTAACAATAGCAAAATACGTGTCGGCTTTTTGTAAGATCGCCGTTACTTGGATACCGTTAACATCCTGCGCTGCTGTAATATCTTTTGCTGGCATAAGCATGTTCGCAGGTTTCGTCGGATCAACACTTTGCTGGGTTTGCGCAAACACTAAGGTACTGAACAAACATAAACCGTACAAAGCACGCATATCATTGCACTCCAATAAATGCTTGGCTGGTACTCAAAGTAAAAATCTCCAGCGTAATTTGCGCGTTCGGGTAGTCCGCAACCTGATAATCAAATGCATGCCAATAGACTTGCCAAGGCAAGGCTTCTACGGCTTTCAGATAGTCGATAACTTGAGCATACTGACCTGCAAAAACGAATTTAACACCGTGCTGATACAACGGGAGATCAGCATTTTCATGGCTGTTTGCAAACACGTTAATGGGTTTAATGGAGGTTAACTCGAGTAATTCGAGATGCTTAGCCTGCGCTAACATCTGCTCAATGACCATGGGCATTTGCTGCGGTTGAACCAGTTCTCGCATTTGCGTGGCAAAGGCGCTATCGAGGGCGACAATACGCTGTTCTATGCTGCCGATACGCTGCTGTAGCTGGGCATTCGGATCATCGGCTAAGGCTTCTTGAAGCAACGCAATTTGTTGTTGTGCGCTGGCCAATTCAATCTGTGCTGTGGCTATCTGCTTTTTAACTTGTTGATTTTTTAAGTACTGTGGCTCTACCAAAAAGGTAAACCCAACAAACAAGATCAATACTACGCCGGTTAATAAAACCAGATTCTTCTCGCGGCCCGACAATTCCTGATAACGCTGCTGGAGTTGCTCAAACATCAGTTTTGCCCTCCCGCATTGCCATTCCTTCTTTGCCCACTTCGCTCTGTAGAAAGGCTAAATAACAGGCCACGCTCTTCACGCAATAATTGTGCTTGGTCAAATTCCCGACCTGAGAAATAGTCACCTTGACCAAGCTTCCCTAACCATTGCGGCAATGCAGTCGGTGTTAAGGCTTGACCATCCAACACCATATTATTTCCTGCAACATTGATGCGGGTGAGCCAAAGCTCTTGATGATGATGTTGTGCAAGCTCTTGTAGAAGTACTGAAAAACCAGCTGACTTCATCACTTCGCGTTCACCCAGCGCTTGTTTGAGCCGTTCTTTCGCCTCCAAAGATGCTTGCAGACCGGCAAAAATTGCCAATAACTGAGGATCTTCTTTGCGCGCTTGCAGGGCGTTCGTCAGCTCTTTAGCCAAATTACTACTGCGCGTGACTTCCGCAGAGACACGTTCCAAGTTTTTGGCGTCTTGCCCACCGGCAACGGATAAACCAATGCGTGCAGCAACCACGACTAAGAACAAAAGCGTGAACACGGTGATCAGCGTACCTAAACTCAGTAAATCGAGGGTTGGCCGGTATTCCTCTAAATATAGATTTACCCGATTCTTCATGCGGCTCGCTCAGTTTGTTCAGCTGACCAATCCAACAACGCTAACGCACTACCAACACACTGATAAGTCAAAGCTTGCTCGGTCGTATTTACAATCCCTGCCGGTAAGTCAAATGGCTGCGCATCGACCCGCAAAATCTCAGCAATTTGAGTACCTATGGCCTGACTGTTTGACGCTTCGATATTAAATAATACCTTACGCACGGGAGCTTGACGCAGCTGACTTTCAAAGTAATCCATTGAGCGTTGGATTTGAACGGTCAGCGAGTCCATTACGCCCATCTGCAATTCATCAACCGAAAAACTGCCCAGATTTTCAAATCCTTTTAGACTGCGTGAAAAGTAAAGCTGGCCCTGTTTGACGATGGCTAAATGAATTTCCTCACCGGCTTTCTGTAACAAGGTCAACACCGGTTCATCACTGACTGGCACCAGATTACAAATCGACAATTCTTCAACCGATATTGACGCTAACGTTAAACCTGCATTTATCGTTGCGCTGATAATAGACTCAACATGTTGCTGTTCAATCACCGCAACGTTCACCTGTTGATTACCAGCAGATCTAGCGGGTGAGTCAAAGTAATCAAAAACCGGTGCTTTGAAACTGTCTTTGCTGAGCTCTTTAACTGACCAGGTCAGCGCCTGACGCAGCTCGTCGTCCGGAACATTTGGCTTTTCTAATTGGAAAATTTCATACAAATGCGTCGATACGGAAACCGCACACTGTGCAGCCCCCACATTGTTGTCTGTTGTCCAGCGATTTAAGGCGTCTTGCCACTTGCCAATGGGCGTTTCATGATACAGTTTGACTACAAAACCATTGGCAGTGGCCTGTAAAGCTGAAAAACAAGCCGTGTCTTCTGACAAGGAAATTCCGACCGCAGCGAAGGAGGACTTTCGCTGCAGTTTAGAACGGATGTATTGTCGCCAACCAATTCGCATTATTGTGATTATTGTTGCGTTAGTTGACCCAATTACACCAAAGTTAAGTTAAAAGTGCTAGTTTTATTCAATTGCCTTAATCATTCACTGCTGGCTCTTGATTATTCAGCATTACCGGCGCGCTACCAGCGAAATCCTTCAACCTTGGTAACTGGGTTTTTGCATCACCCACCACCAACCAATACATACGATTCGGATCGACATACTGACGCGCCAATGCGCTGATATCAGCAACGCTAATATCTGCGATTTCTTGTTGCCGTTGTTGCACGTAATCAAGCGGATAATTGTACTGGCTAATATTCAGTAGCATACTCAATTT
Organism: Alteromonas sp. DYW1; assembly: GCF_059752595.1. NCBI lineage: Bacteria > Pseudomonadati > Pseudomonadota > Gammaproteobacteria > Alteromonadales > Alteromonadaceae > Alteromonas > Alteromonas sp. DYW1. Next base: position 3,552,906 of record NZ_CM186038.1, read on the forward strand.
AGAGCGCGCCGTTTCAAAGGCCCGCGATTGACTACGCAGCATAAAGCTTTGCGTGGTGGCTAAGTCTTCGGCAGTAAATGTTGCTGGGTAGTCAGCCATGATTTGCCGAATTAACGTCATCGATTCTAGCGTTGCATTAGTTCTAACACTGCTACTGATAGTAAAGTCACCAGCAAACTGGCTGCCATCGAAAGCAGAGAATATTCCGTAGGTATATCCCTTACTCTCGCGCAGTTGTTGAGTTAAACGCGACGCAAAACTACCACCACCTAATTTATAATTCATGATGCTAGCGACGTAATAATCCTTATCTGTCGCTTTTAATGCAGGACTCCCAATCGTTAATACTGACTGCTTGGCATCTGGCACATCATAAAAATAGACTTGTGCAGTTTGCGGCGGTTCAGGGAGTGCATAATTCGGTAAATTAACCGCCCTATTCGCCCAGCTGGACAAATTCTTTTGCGCGGTATCAATGGCCACCGATTGCGGCACATCACCAACCACCATTAAAGTCGCTACGGCAGGTGAATAGTAAGCCTCGTAATACGCTTGTAAATCCTCAATGGTGATCGCTGCGACTGCAGCCAGCGTGCCTTGCGAATTGATGCCACGCTTATCATCAGGATACAGCAATTGATTAAATTGGTTCACAGCAATAGCATTGGGATTTGCCTGTTGTTGCTGCAGGGCATCCAGCGTACGCTGTTTTAATAGCGCAAACTCAGTACTGTCCCAACGTGGGTTGAGTAACATATCACTGACTAATTCAAGCGTCGGCGCAAAATTACGCGCTAGCGCACTGATGTAAATATCCGTTGCACTCCCGTTAACCGTTGCGGTAACCGTTGAACCTAATTGTTCAACCTGTGCTTCAAATTCAGCGGCAGTGCGTGACTTCGTGCCACGCGTGAGCATTCCTGCAAGTAAATTGGCAACACCAGGCTTCGCATCAGGATCCAACAATTTACCGCCGGTGATTCTTAAGTGAGCATTGACTAACGGCACTTCCGAGTTTTCAATGCCAATAATGGCTAATTGATTCGATAGTTGGTTTTGCCAGACTTGCGGGGGTTGGATCACATAGCTTGCGCCATAGGCTGGCTCTTGGCTGCGATCAAAGGTTGAAGGCGTCGGTTCATATTCTGCCTGTATGCTCGCGTCAAAAGCCTCTTCAGCGCCAGCAATAATTTGTTCTTCAACCACATCCGCTCGGGTAGAGCCGGTCAGCGCGAGTTCACTTTGCCCTTTCGGTACGAAGCTTGTTGCCACGAAAGGTTTGTCTTTTATGTAGGTCTGGTATACGCGCTTAATATCTGCCGTTGTAACGCTCATGATTTGTGCAATCATCTGCTCGGCATAACCAGGGTCGTCAGCCAGAATATTGTATTGCGCCAAACTAATGCTTTTACCCAGAACACTACTCAACTGTTGATAAAACCGAGTTTCCTGACCGGCTTTAATGCGCGCTAAGTCAGCGTCTGAGATCCCTTGTTCCTCAAACCGTTTAAACGCTTCAGCCAGCGCAGCATCGACTTTATCTAGTGGAGTATTCTCAAAGGCCCGCACCGAGAGATACATTTGACCTGCTAATTCAGACCCACGTTGGCGCATTTGCACGTTTGCCGTTAGCTTCATCTCATCTACCAATAACTGGTACAGCGGCGCTTGCTTGCCATCGGCCAAATACGTCGCAAGCATAGTTAGCGCGTATTCGTCGGGATGATAAGACTCTACCGTAGGCCAAACTTTGGTTAATACCGGTAAGTTGGCAAAATTATCTTCATGATAAGCGCGTTTTGATTCAGTTAACGCCACTGGCATAGCAGCGCGCTGCTCAATGGCTTGACCTCGTGGTATTTCGTCAAAGTACTTGTGCACCCATGCCTTTGCCTGAGCAAAGTCAAAATCTCCCGCTATGACTAGTGTCGAGTTGTTGGGTACATACCACTGATTGAAGAATGCCTTAACGTCATCCAATGTCGCTGCCTGCAGATCTTCTAGTGAGCCAATCACCTGCCAGCTATATGGATGATCACTTGGATATAATAGTTTATCGATAACATATGAGGTATGCCCGTAGGGCTGGTTATCAACACGCAAGCGCTTCTCGTTCTTCACCACTTGCTTTTCTTTGGCCAGCACCGGATCCGTGACCGTATTGATAAACCATCCCAACTTGTCTGCTTCGGCCCAAATCATTTTTTCCAACGCGTCTTTGGGTACGGTTTGGAAGTAGTTGGTCCAGTCGCGACTGGTAGAGCCATTGGCGCCTGAGCCGCCAATTCTTGCGCTCATTTGATCAAGTCCACCTTTGCCTAGGTTTTCCGACTCAAGAAACAATAAGTGCTCAAACAAATGGGCAAAACCGGTGCGATTCTCTACTTCACGTGAACTCCCCACATGCACAGTCAACGAAACAGCAACCACCGGATCGGAAGTATCGCGGTGCATCACCACTTCAAGCCCATTGTCTAGCACGAACTTTTCGTAGGGAATATCAAAACTGGGTAGGGCAGGATCAGCGCCATGTACGCTTGATGAAGTCGGTTCAGGAGCTTGGCTACAAGCCGCAAGCGTGAGTAGCAAAACTAGCGTTAAAGACAGTGAAGTTAGGTGTTTCAAAGGTTAATCCTTTAACAAGATCATTATGCGCAAATACCATACGCCGAAATCGAGATTTGTAAATATGTTGCAGATACAAAGGCCTGTGACAGCCCCACCTTTGACATCAATACTGTGGAATTAATAGAACATGGATTTACGTAATCTTTACACTTACCCGACGTTACTTTACATCCACGTGGTTACACTGGCTGCATAACGAAAAATCTGGTGTACACCGCTCGGTGGCGTCGAATGAGTAAACAAGTGGTGGTAGTAACGTATGCAAAATGGACAGAATTCTTGGTTAACTTTAATCGCAGCTTTCAGTTTGGTCGCCTGTGGCAGTGGCAGCGAAAGTGAGAGTACAGATGTTACCCCGCCACAAGACGAGCCGATCCAAGTCTCTCCCGAGCCAGTCTCAGAACTCAATCTGCCGAGTACACCGTTTGACTATGCGACGTTGGATTTACCTGCGCATTTTACCACAAACGTTCCAGGCCAGCCGTTACCGACGGCGGTAAATGGCTTGGACAATACGCCAGCAGATAACCCTGTCACCAATGATGGAGCAACGCTCGGGCGAGTATTATTTTACGACAAAAAGCTCAGTGCCAATGGAACGGTTGCCTGTGCATCCTGCCATATCCAAGAATTAGGATTCTCCGACGATGCTGCGTTTAGTCTGGGTTTTGAAGGGGGTACAACCGCCCGTCATTCAATGACGTTGATTAACGCCCGCTATTATCAGCGCGGACGCTTTTTCTGGGATGAACGCGCCGCCACACTCGAAGAACAGGTATTAATGCCATTTCAGGATCCGACAGAAATGGGCATAACCCTCGAACAACTTGAGGCCACAGTAGAAGCGCAAGATTATTACCCTGAACTTTTTTCCAATGCATTCGGTTCAACAGAGGTAACTAGCACCAAAATAGCGCAGGCCATCGCCCAGTTTGTTCGCAGCATTGTGAGCTACAGCAGTAAATATGATGAAGGCAGAGCATTAGCCAATGCGCCTGGAGACAATTTTGTTAACTTCACTACTGAAGAAAACTTAGGCAAGAACTTATTTTTCAGAACTATCCCGAATGGGGGTGGCGCTTGCTTTGGCTGCCATACTACTGAGGCATTTGTCAGTGCCAATCCAGGCCCGCAGAACAATGGACTGGATACCGTAACAACGGATGAAGGCGCTGGCGCAGTATTCAATAATCCTATATTTGAAGGGCGTTTTAAAACTACCAGCCTAAGAAACATCGAACTTACCGCACCGTACATGCACGACGGTCGCTTTGCGACTCTGGAAGAGGTTGTCGAACACTACAACAGCGGCATTCAAGCACACCCGACATTATCCCCTGCTCTGACCGATGCGAATGGCGATCCGGTGCGGTTAAATTTTACCGCTGAAGAAAAGTCAGCACTGGTTGCTTTTCTGAAAACCTTGACTGACGAAAGTATCGCTGAAGAAGAAAAATGGAGTGACCCGTTTAATTAGTGGTTACGAGCGCAATTCAAGCAGCACGCGGTCTTTCCTATGAAAACATTAGAATAGGGTTTTCACGGGAAAGGGGTGTTACTATGAGGTCGTATTAATAAGCAGTTATGCCACGCGCACATTAAAATCAGGACAGGCATGAAATATTTGGGACTACTAGTTATATGGGCTTTATCAGCTAACATATATGCTATAGAGAATGAGATAGAGAGTCTTTACAGGTCTAACAATATTAATGGGTCAATGCTAATTGAATCTGCCAATGGCAAGACAAAGTATCAATACAACGTTGACGATGAAGAAAGCTTTGTCCCAGCTTCAACATTTAAAATTCCAAATACTCTAATCATATTAGAGGAGGGTTTGATTAAGGACTCTTCTGAAGTCATCGCTTGGGATGGTGTAGAACGCGAATTCGCTCCATGGAACAAAGATCAAACTCTAAAAACAGCCTTTCAGTACTCATGTGTATGGTGCTATCAGCGCTATGCTAAAAAAGTAGGCGAATTAAAATATCATAAGTACCTTAAAGATTTTGACTACGGAAACCAATTAACCGGTAGCGAGATTACACGATTTTGGCTCGATGGTGATCTTAGGGTTTCTGTGAAAGATCAAATTAGTTTCTTGCGTAAACTGTATGCGGAGAATCTACCAATACAGAAACAACATATTAAAACACTGAAGAACATTATGCTGTCAGAGAGCAACAGTCAGATTAAAATCTGGTCAAAGACTGGCTGGTCTGGCAAAGACGGATGGTATGTAGGTTATCTTGTTTTCAACAATCAGACATGGTTTTTTGCAAACCACATTGAGGTAGAGAAACGTTCAGATTTGGCGTTGAGGAAAAAGCTTACATTGGAAGCTTTTAGGGTTCTCAATATTGTTCAATAGTAATTGGCATGACAAGCGCATGTTGTCGGACTGGTTTTCCGCTGCGCTGCAAACCAGCCGCAAATGCGGGCGTTAATTTCTTCATCATCATGCTGGATTTAGCGTTCACATTCGCTAATGGTACAACTAAGCCCGTTGCCAATTGTTCGATTACTGGATTTTGTACGTCCACTAAATAGGGATAAGTTTCTCTCGTTTTCTTACTGGGTTTTTGTATACATCAAATTGCGGCATCAAAAATCCCTGTACTCATCACTTAAACTACCATTCTCGGCTAAAAATTCATTGTAGGCTTCTACCGCAGCGTTATTTTCGCGCTTCCACTTTTCAGCTTCCACAAATTTAAGTTTATCGCTTAATGCTTGCTCTAGAGTTACCGACAAGTTAACTTTCAAGCTTTGAGCCTTTTCTAACAAATCACTTTTTAGGCTTAAATTTGTTGCCTTTTTGGTGCGGCTAAATAGTAAAGGTCTGCCATAGCTAAGCTACAATTTATTCTTCACTCAGCATACGCATAGTGATGAGCATGTGAAAACGTGGTTGGCATATAGCAAGCCAATAAAGCTCACACCCTCGGTTCGTTGGTATGTTAGACGCAAAGCATTCTTCGAAAAGGAAGCTTATTTATGGACAATAACTCAATGGAATTAACCTCTATCGCAAGTGAGCTTGAGGAGTTTATTACAAGCTGTGTCCCTGATAGCAATCGCGTCAGTAAATATGGAGGGACGCTTTTCACTCTAAAGCCAGAAGAAAAAGAGGGGCAGTTCTGTGGCGTCTTTGTCTATTCTGCTCACGTCCAGTTGTCATTCAGTAATGGCCCGCAATTAAATGACGAACGTAAGATTCTTAAAGGCTCCGGCAAATTCAGAAGGCATGTGAACTTCAAAAGCCGAGACCAAATCGACTTCGCTTATATTAAAGGGCTAATATGCCAAGCTGCGAAGTTTTAAAATGATCAAGGGAATGAATCTAAATGTTTAAGAAAATTGTTATTGCCATATTCTTGGTTACTATTGGTTATCGTGTTTATGTGAACCATAGTGTGGAAGAATCCAACGTAAAGCATACTGCGCAGCAATTGCCTGTGGTTGCTTTTGAACAAGAAACTTCTTCTTTTAAATGCGACGGTAGGCAATACTGCAGTCAAATGCGTTCGCGTGAAGAAGCTGAGTTCTTCCTCCGCAATTGCCCAAACACTAAAATGGATGGGGATAACGATGGGATCCCGTGTGAGAGGCAGTTTTAGACAGGTGTCTAGCAGACAAATAAAAAGCCCTTAAAAATAAGGGCTTAATTAGAATTCTTTACAGAATATGTCTCAGGTGAACTCTAGAAAGGTTATCTATAACAAATTACAGCACAAAGCAGGGGCAGTGGAGTTGAAAACTCTTTATAATAAAGGAGCCTGTAACAGATTCTGTGTAACTGCCATTTAGTTAATGTGCTTTTCGAGGCGCTCCTCGAACTCAATCATAAAACGGCTCATTGCCTGACGCCAGTTTCGAATGGGCATCGTCCATTTCTTGCTGGCGTCTTTGATCGCAAGGTAAACCATTTTTCTTGCAGAATCATCACTGGGGAAGATTTTCCGCTTCTTGATGGCTTTACGGATCACGCTGTTGAGCGACTCAATCGCGTTGGTTGTGTAGATGGCCTTGCGTATATCTTCAGGGTAATTGAACAGCGTATTCAGATTTTGCCAATGGTTACGCCAAGACTTGGCGATTTGTGGGTACTGGTCGTCCCAGGTATCGCTGAAGCGTTCCAGTTCAAGCAAGGCTTCGTCCTCAGTCGCTGAACGGTATACACGCTTTAAATCAGCGGTTACGGCTTTGTAATCCTTCCACGAAACGTACTTTAATGAATTTCGAACCATGTGAACGATACAGAGTTGGATATGCGTTTGAGGGAAGACCGTATTAATTGCATCAGGAAAGCCTTTCAGACCATCCACGCACGCGATGAGAATATCTTCAACACCTCGCTGCTGAAGTTCAGTCAGGACGTTTAACCAGAACTTGGCACCCTCGTTCTCAGCTATCCACATGCCCATCAGCTCTTTGTGGCCTTCAGTATTGATACCCAGCGCCAAAAAGATGGATTTGTTGATGACTCGTTTGTCTTGCCGGATTTTGATTACGATACAATCCAGATAAACAATTGGGTAAATTGCATCCAGTGGGCGAGATTGCCACTCAATCACTTGTTCGATAACGGCATTGGTCACACGAGAAACCAGTGTGGGTGATATCTCTGCGCCATACCATTCATCAAAGGCGTTGACGATTTCTCGGGTGCTCATGCCTTGCGCATATAACCAGAGAATTTTATCGTCCATGGACGTGAAACGAGTTTGGTGCTTTTTGACGAGTTTGGGTTCAAAAGAGCCATCACGGTCGCGAGGCGTATCAAGTTCAAACTCGCCATCTTCGGTTTTAACCCGTTTGCTGCTTTTCCCGTTGCGGCTGTTTGTTGCGGTCGATTTATGGTGTTTCTCATAGCCAAGATGTTCATCCATTTCAGCGTTCAACGCCGCTTCAACGGTGATCTTCTTCAACATCTGACTAAATTCATTTAAGTCCTCAGGCGTTTTAATGCCTTTGGCCGCTTCCTTTGCGAAAGCTTCAAGCTCTTTTTTGTTCATTTGCATCTGCCAATCCTTAACTCTCAATAGAGTATGATGTGATTAGCAGTTACACAAAATTAGTTACAGTCTCTAATAAAGACCTGCGTTAACTCCCCCTACTTTAAAAATAAACATCTAAATCACATAATGTTTAATAATTGTTGTTTTTTGTTTGTTTTATGGTGATTTACACTCATTAATCAACATTTCTACCAAGCCTGTCTTACGTAAATAGGATGCCCCTTTTCGATAAACTGCGTACTCAAAATCTGACTTTTGACCAATGATTCTAACTTTATCTTCCGCTCGTGTAACAGCTGTGTATAGCCAACTGCGATCAAGCAACTGACCTCGCTCCAGCAGGACAATAACATTCTTCGCTTGAGAACCTTGTAGCTTATGTAGTGTTAAGCAGTAGGCGAGGTCGACATACTCAAACAAATCCCAATCAATGTTTAATACACGCGAATTACCGTCTTTATCAACATCCTCCAACTCTACAGTGCAAGCATGTTCTTCATTAGCGTCCACACTGATTATTTTGCCAAGCATCCCGTTCTGTACGTCATCTGCATACCGAGTCAGAGTAATAACAATTGGGTCGCCTTTTTTAAATGTGTAATTCCCTTTGGTTACGGGCATACCAGTTAAGTCCAGCTTATCCCCATTAGGATTGATTTCTTCTTGAAGTCTTTCGTTGACAATTCTTACCGTCGCATTTGTCGGAGCTACTACCATAGCGCTCTCGTAATTCTTGTATGCTTGCACAGCATCTTCAACTACATTAACGGCGGGTTCTTGAAAGTGGATGTCTGCCGTACTTAAGCATTTTGGCAATACTCCATCACGAATTGCTTTAGAGTAAGCAGGGACTGTACTATTAACCCCAGTCCTTCTAACGACATCAAGCTCAACATGATTGATGACGCCACTTTTAATAGCGTCATTGAGTACAAAGCCTGCATTAATAGGAGGGAGCTGATGAGGGTCACCCACGAGGATTATTCTTGCTCGGTCTGGAAACAGTGTCACCAATCGCCACATAGTGTAAGCATCTACCATTGAAGCTTCATCAATCAGCAATACACAATTATTTCCATCAATATTCTTTTCTTTTAAAAGTCGAGCTATTGTACTGGCCTTAATGCCGATAGATTGCTGTAGACGCCTTGCAGCTTTACCGGAAAGGGCTGCTGGATAAATGGTATAGCCGAGTTGACGATAAATATCTACGATGAACCTAGTAGTGGTTGTTTTGCCTGTACCTGCACCTCCACTCAATGCAAAAACATAACTGGTTAATGCTCTCCTTATCGCTTTTTCTTGCGCTTTTTCTAACACCCAACCTTCAGGGATTATTGCGTTATAAGCTTGCTCGTGTTCATCAAGCCAATGGCGTTTTATATTACGAAGCTTAGAGAACCGTTTAGCGATAGTTTTTTCAAATATGAAGTTGCCACTGACAAAATACTTATCATCCTGCTTTGTGAAACCAATGATATCGCCTTTGAGTTCTTGTGCTTTCTCAACTAACTGAAGATCATTATTGAGAAGCTTTCTGATAGTTGGCTTTATGTCATCCCATTCAGCTAATGTATGGCCTTTATCGCTCCATTGCCTAAGCGCTTCTTCGACAATAGCCGTTAATCTTTTCTCGTCTTGATCTGCAACATTAAAATGCTTTTGCGCAATCGCATCGACCTTATGAAAACGCATCCCTAATGAAAAAAGCCTATATGGGTTTTCCTTCAAAAAAGTAGTCGCATCTTTATCTGCGAATCGAAAGAGTTGTCGCTGAATTGGCTCTTCAATTTCCCATTCCACGAACTGACTTGCATATTTCAAGTTATTAAAAGCTGACATGCCTTTATATAACGTTCTTACGCGTTCATCACTTAAGAGAACAGCCCTTAACGCCTCGAAGTTTGAAATCGATTTATCGTGTTCATAAGGTGCGTCTGGGTCTTGTTCTAACGTTGCGAACAAGTGATTGGAAAATGCATCCCATAAAGTCTGAGCGTGGACAGGGCCAATACCAGGAAACAGTTTCTTGTCCTTACTTACGAACTCTACAAAACCTCTCCCGCTATCAGGCATGACACATTTAAGCTTGGGTTCCATAAATCGCCAATGATGGAGATATTTGTTTGGATGCCCTGGTATTGGTTGCTGCCGTATAACATGATTAAGCTCTTTGGCGATTTCCCATTGCTGCCCAATCCTTGGTTCAAAATTGAGTTTATCTTGAGTGGTAAGTATTGTAATGCGGTGCGCTCCGGCACGTTGAGCGTAAACAAATTGAGCACCCAGCCGAACTGCGTCTGGAGAATATTGATAAATTTGCGTCAATCGCACAAGAAACGCTTCGTTGCTTACTTCCATAGATTCATCTCAACTAGCACTTCTTTAAACTCTGACAACTTAGCGATTTCTGCGGCCAGCTTTGCATTCTCGTTTTGCAATCGGCGATTCGCCCTTTTTAGATCCCTAATTTTGGCCGAATCAGTAACCTCCTCTACGTTTTCAGACGGTTGATTTTCAACTACCTCTTCTACTTTCAACCGTGAAATTCGCTTGTGATAGATACCACTTTCCGATAGCTCATCTTGTAATTCATCGAACATCTCACGCAATTTGGGGTTGTTTTTTCTTTTAAATGCGTCCTTACCAATCTTTATTTCTGCCGCAACAGCAGCTGGGGATAATTTGCCGTCGTAGAAGAATCGATTCCAATCAGGAGAATCCTGTGATTTCATTTCATCTACCCAAGCAATGAACTTTTCCCTGTTTAACTCACCTGCTTTCTTAGTCATCCTAACCCCCTTCAACGATTCGCTTGATTGTTGTTCTACTAACTCCATAATCCTTAGCAAGTTGGTTTTGCGACCTTTGTTTGGACTTCACAAGTCTTCTGATCTTTTCTCTGTCGCGGTCAGATATGGTTTTAGGCCTCCCCATATGTTTGCCCTGTGCGATGGCGTGTTGGCGACCCTCGGTAGTATTTTTAACAATGAGACTTTTATTAAGCTCAGCGAAAACGGCAATAACATGGAGAACTGCTTTGCCAAACGGAGAGTCGTCAGCGCTATTGATTACACCGTCCAGGGTTGTTAGAGAGGCGCCTTTAGAGTGGATATCGTCAATTGCATCCATGATTCCTTTCAAGCTTCGGCCAAGGCGATCAAGCTTAGTAACGCACACCACGTCACCCCGCCTTATGTAACGGATCATTTCCTCAAGCTTAGATTGGTTATCTTTAGAGTTGCCGCTTTGCTTGCCCGAAAATATCTCACTACACCCAAAGTCTTTTAATGCTTGCACTTGGGAGGCAAGGTCTTGTTCCTGTGTGCTTACCCTTGCAAATCCAATTAAAGCCATTCCTATGAACCTGTACTAAAGTTATACCTTTAGTGCACATCATAATGAGTCGAACTTTATATGTCAAAGTACATTTAAGTTCATACACTTAATTAACTACATTAATTAGGTTCATAATTAAAGAATTGTTCAAATAGACTTTTAATGGTGGGGCTGATAGGAGTGATCGGTTCTGCTGGTCTACAGTGATCACTTCTGCTGCTTGGAATGATCATTCAGTGCCATAAGGAGGCATTGAAGAGGTCGTTTTTGACTGGCAGTTGCCATCCGCAACCGGACACTCAGCCAGTCGTAAACTGGTACTCTTTTTGCCACACTCGTCGGTACATAATTCAGGGATGAACAAATGTGCAGGCAAAGCAACAAAGTGAAACATACAAGCGCCATCGACCTGAAACAACGCTACTCTATCAATTAGTTGAACGATACTACCCTGAGTTTACCGATAACTTAGCGGTGCAAGGTAAGAATCTACCCAAATATGTTGAGCGTGAGTTTGATGAGTTCTTGCGTTGTGGTCGACTAGAGCACGGCTTTTTACGCGTGGTATGTGGCGACTGCAAGCATGAGAAGTTAGTCGCTTTTAGCTGTAAGCGACGCGGGTTCTGCCCTAGCTGCGGAGCCAGAAGAATGGCAGAAAGTGCCGCGCTTCTTGTAGATGATGTATTACTTGGTTATCCAATTCGCCAGTGGGTCTTAAGCTTACCCATTCCACTTCGGCTGTTGCTAGCAAGAAACCCAAGTGAATTAAGCAAAGTGATGCAAATCATTCATCGCGTCATTTCCACGCATATTGTGAACAAAGCAGGCTTTACCAACAAACAAGCGAAAACTGGGGCAGTTACCCTTATTCAGCGATTTGGTAGCGCCCTTAATCTAAACATCCATTTCCACATGTTGTTCTTAGAAGGCGCGATTAGTGAAAATCCATGGGGTGGCACAACTTTTACCCGCATCAAAGCGCCGTCCCATAGCGACATGGTGGAGCTAGTGCACACCATTAGCTGTCGCATTGCCAACTATTTGGAGAAAGTGGGGTTAGTGGAGCGCGACATAGAAAACAGTTTTCTTAACTTACCTATTGATGATGAAGATAGTCTATTGCAGTTGCAAGGGGCCTCCGTAAGCTATCGCATTGCTATGGGACCACAACAAGGTCAAAAGGTATTTACGCTACAAACCTTACCTTCAAGCTCCAAGGGTGAATATGGTCAGTTAGCCAATACAAGCGGGTTTTCGCTGCATGCGGGAGTGTTTGCTGATGCCGACGAGCCAGAGAAATTAGAAAGGCTATGCCGTTACATTAGTCGCCCCGCAATTAGTGAGCAACGTTTAAACATGACAGACCATGGGAAAGTGCGCTATGAATTGAAAACGCCGTATCGAGATGGCACTACACATGTATTCTTTAACCCAATTGATTTCATTGGCAAACTAGTAGCGCTCATTCCTCCACCTAGACTTAACCTGACTCGATTTTATGGGGTATTTGCACCTAACAGCAATGTGAGGGCAAAAGTAACAGCCTCACAACGGGGAAAGAACAGCCCTCGTTTAGCAGAGCATTTGAAGGGTTCAAATAAACCCTACCATGCCCGTAGCATGTCGTGGGCGCAAAGGTTAAAAAGAGTCTTCAATATTGACATAACCGAGTGCGAAAAATGTCAAAAACATAATGTCACCATAATTGCCTGCATTATAGACACTGTTGTTATTCAAAAAATACTGGGGCATTTAGACAAAATTTACCCGCTATCGACTCAAGTGGCGTTATTTCCACCCCTACGAGCGCCTCCTGATGAGCAGTACGATGAATACTTTACCGTTCAACGCGACTTCGATTTTGGGGCATAGGCCATTCATGGCAGGGCTGATTGCGCGTAGCTCTCGTCATTCAGTACCTAAGGACTGCTAACATAAGCTATTAACGGGCGTCATTTTCACAAATATCACCACACACCTCCTTTCGAAAAAATCAATCACAACCTAAAGACAGCTGTAATAATGGGTAGTGTATAGCGTTAATTCGACTTATACTTAGATATTCACCTGTATACAGCCTCTACCATGAACGGTTGGAAACCAGTGGTTTTCCTAGAGGAAGCCGGCGTCGATTACGACCTAACTCATATTGACTTTTCAAAGCAGGAGCAAAAAGCGCCAAACTACCTGAAACTTAATCCTAATGGGCGCATCCCGACTATCGTCGATCGCTCCAATAACGATTTTGTTGTTTTTGAATCTGGCGCTATTCTTTGGTACTTAGCTGAAAAATATGGCAAATTCCTACCGTCTGAGCCGGATCAGAAGTCCAAAACCCTGCAATGGTTAATGTTTCAGATTGGGGGAATTGGCCCAATGATGGGACAAGCGATGTACTTTCAGCGCATTGCCGCAAAGAATGGAAACGAGGTACCGTTTGCGATTGAGCGCTATGTGGATGAAAGTCGTCGCTTGATGGAAGTGTTAAACACCCATTTGCAAGGCAAAGAATTTTTGGTCAATAACGAGTACACGATTGCTGATATGGCCACATACACCTGGGCGCGTGCGTACTATTGGGCAAACGTAAGTGTTGATGGTTTGGAGCACCTGCAGGCTTGGTTTGATAGAATCGACGCTCGCCCTGCTACCCAGCGTGCACTCGAAATCCCAGAGCCGTTTTGGGCATTTTTTGGTAAAGGCAACGTTGCAGCTCAAGAGCGAGAAAACGCTGAGCGCTTCAAATCTGACGTGAGGGCCCATGGTCAGCAGTAAGTGTTTTCCTCAGCTCACTACCTTGCAAACACTTGGTAAATCGTAATGAGCGTCGTTGCATTGAAAATGCGCTCATTTCAAACAGTGAAAAGCAAGCTCTCGCAGCCATTGATGAGCAGGCTCTTGATCGGAAAATCTTGGCCAGGATAAAAAAATATCGATCTGGGGCGAGTCAAGTGGAAAGTCTTTGACCAACAGATCAAAATGTTCGGCTAATAGGGTTGCCAGTCGACGGGGCAAAACCCCGATGCAATGCGCTTTTTTTATCGCCATCACCGCAGACGTAGCTGAACAAGCGCGTGCGCAAATCTGGCGTTCGTTTAGTCGCCTGCCTAAGATTGCATCAAGCTGATTAATGGTACTTTTCATCTGTGGTTGCACGACATGGCGTAATTCAAAAAAGGTGAATTCGTCTATCACTTGATGCGCCTTTGGATGCTGGGCTGACATCACCAAAGTGAGAGATTCTTGGCATAATTTGCGGGTTGGAAAAGACGCTGCTAGTGATTTGTCATAGTGCAGTAGTAAATCGAGTTGGCCTTTGTCTAGTAGCTCCAATCCGACATCAAAGTTTAATGCACTGGATTCAATCGTCGCGAGCGGTGCTAAATGTTCAAGTTGGGTCAGCAACTCACCTAACAGTATCATGTCAAAATAATCGCCCCCCATAACGCTAAACTTGTGTTCACAGAGTTCGGGTTTGAACTCTTGGTTTGGTGAGAGCTCTACTCTCAGTCCATCTAATGAAGAGCGAATACCCTCATACATCGCTTTAGCTTTTGCAGTTGGTAACATGCCTTGGCGGGTTCGAATAAATAAGTCGTCTTTAAAGGTCACCCTAAGCCGTTGCAGGGCGGCGCTTGCCGCGGGTTGACTCATCCCTAAATACTCAGCGGCGAGATTGATTTGACCATGTTCCATAATGGCTTCAAATACAGGTAGCAAGTTAAGGTCGATAGACTTCAAATTCAGCTTCATGGATTTTACAAATATAAAATATTGATTGGATGGATAATACTGAAGTTTCTATACTAGCTCAAATTATCGCCAATTCGAGCATCATGAGGTATGCACGTGACTCGATCAAAACACCTGCCTAAATGGTTCAGTTTTTTCCTGTTGCTGCAGACACTTACCGGATGCACAGAGCAGGTTGCATTTGAGCCTGACGCCAATTCAGTCGGTCACACCGCAGCCACTCCGGCTACAATTCAAGCGAACCAAGCTGTCTATGCATCTCGGCCCTTTGCGAATACCACCGACTTTGAGCTTGCCCGCCAAGGTTTGGTGGCACAGGACACCGATTTACTGATTACCGCCCAGCAAGGAGAGGTGATATGGGATATGAATGCTTATGGGTTTATCGATCCACAAGGCGAAAATGCACCGGATAGCGTTAATCCGAGTCTGTGGAGACAAGCTGCCCTGAATAATATACACGGTTTGTTTTCAGTTACTAAGGGCGTCTATCAGCTGCGGGGCTACGACTTGGCCAATATGTCAATCATTGAGGGGGATAGTGGTTGGATCATCGTTGATCCTTTGACCGTTACCGAAACCGCCAGTCGGGCTTTTTTATTCGCACAAACACATTTGGGTAAAAAGCCCGTCAAAGCGATTATTTTCACGCACAGTCATCTTGACCACTTTGGCGGTGTTAAAGGCATATTACAGCACTTGACTGCGCAGGAACGAAGTGAACTCCAAATAATTGCACCTGCTGGATTTGACCATGAGGCGACAAGCGAAAACATTGTCGCGGGTGTGGCTATGGGACGCAGGGCAGGCTACATGTATGGTAAATATCTTGCGGTTGATGAAAGAGGCCATGTAGGCAATGGTTTGGGTAAGCAACCCGCCTTTGGCACTTTTAGCTATCAGCGACCGACGCAACTTATATCATCCGATAACACAACGCTGAGCATTGATGGAGTAACCTTTGTCTTTCAAATAGTGTCAGGTTCCGAAGCTCCTGCTGAATTTACTTTCTATCTTCCCCAACTAAAAGCCTTCTGTGGAGCAGAGTTGGTCAGCCGAAATATGCATAATTTATATACATTGCGCGGCGCTAAAGTTAGAGATGCGATGCTGTGGTCACGTTATATCGACGAGGCGCGTCAACGTTTTGCCGATGCAGAAGTTTACTTTGCCAGCCATCATTGGCCAGTTTGGGGAAAAGCGCAAATCAGTGATTTTCTGGCACAACAGCGAGACACCTATAAATATATCCATGATCAAACTGTACGCATGATAAATCATGGTTTTACGCCGAATGAAATAGCCAATACAATAAAATTACCTCAAGAATTAACTCAAAATTTTCATAATCAGGGGTACTACGGCAGCGTGCAACATAATGCCAAGGCGGTCTACCAATACTACCTAGGCTGGTACAATGCCAATCCCGCACAACTGCACCCTCTGCCAGAAACTGCAGCGGCGCAACGCTATATGCAAATGATGGGCGGCACAGATGCGGTGGTAAACGCCGCAACTGAGCAGTTTGAGCAAGCCAATCAAGCTGATGGTGATGCTGCGAATGCGACTTACCGTTGGTTAGCCGAATTACTTAATCACGCTGTCTTTGCCGCACCGGATAACCTCTCTGCAAAAGCGCTACTGGCCAAAGTTTACGACCAACTCGGTTATCAAGCGGAGTCTGCGCCTTGGCGCGGTGTTTATTTGAGTGCGGCAAATGAGTTGCGCAACGGCAAGCCAGCCAAGGGTATAGAACCAAGGGCGATGAAGGATATTTTGCTTAATACTGATGTAGAAAACTTCTTTACCACAATGGCCGTGCGTTTGAATGGAGAAAAGGCTCAGGGTGTGCAATTAAGCATTAAGGTAAACTTTACTGACCTAAATCAGCATTACCTTTTGACCGTGAACAATTCGGTTCTTCATCACCAAGCAGTGAGCGCCAACACTCTGGCTGAAACCGTGATCAGCGTCACCGTTCCAATGTTTGTCGATATTCTAGTGGGCGATGCCAACATTCGGGATGCGTTGTTTGGTAACGAACTGGAGATAACCGGTAGCAAACTTGATTTATTGACGTTTGTTGGCCTGCTAGACAAGCCAGATGGTCTGTTTAATATCGTTACACCATGACACTCGTTAAATGTTTGGCGTTTTTCTGTTGGTGTTGGCAGGAGCGCTTCCCTATCGGTGTTACAATCGTTATTGGTCGGTTGAATAGCGCCTTGACACAGGTTTGCCTTCTATGTGAGCGTTTAGTCTCTGTGCCCGCAAATTCCGTTTATCGACTTGCACTTAACTCCACCAATTCACGACGTCCACCAATAAATTTGGTCGCTAGCATCTGCTGCGCGTTCACATCACTGACGTATATAACGTCTTTGTTTACGCGCGTTATCTCATTGAACTCTGCTGTAGCAAGGTTGTATTGCCAAAGCATATGGTCGCCGTCGAGACCATAGATTGAGCCGTTGCGCATGACGGCGCGTTTGCCGTATAGCTTGCCGTTTAGTTGCGGTATCGGAGTTGTGTTGCCATCAGCGTATAGCCAACACTGCTTTTGGTTGTCGCAATACACAATGCGTTCGTCGTCGGCATAGGCTGCCCACATCACATCTTCAAGCGCTGAGCAACGTTTAAACATGACAGACCATGGGAAAGTGCGCTATGAATTGAAAACGCCGTATCGAGATGGCACTACACATGTATTCTTTAACCCAATTGATTTCATTGGCAAACTAGTAGCGCTCATTCCTCCACCTAGACTTAACCTGACTCGATTTTATGGGGTATTTGCACCTAACAGCAATGTGAGGGCAAAAGTAACAGCCTCACAACGGGGAAAGAACAGCCCTCGTTTAGCAGAGCATTTGAAGGGTTCAAATAAACCCTACCATGCCCGTAGCATGTCGTGGGCGCAAAGGTTAAAAAGAGTCTTCAATATTGACATAACCGAGTGCGAAAAATGTCAAAAACATAATGTCACCATAATTGCCTGCATTATAGACACTGTTGTTATTCAAAAAATACTGGGGCATTTAGACAAAATTTACCCGCTATCGACTCAAGTGGCGTTATTTCCACCCCTACGAGCGCCTCCTGATGAGCAGTACGATGAATACTTTACCGTTCAACGCGACTTCGATTTTGGGGCATAGGCCATTCATGGCAGGGCTGATTGCGCGTAGCTCTCGTCATTCAGTACCTAAGGACTGCTAACATAAGCTATTAACGGGCGTCATTTTCACAAATATCACCACACACCTCCTTTCGAAAAAATCAATCACAACCTAAAGACAGCTGTAATAATGGGTAGTGTATAGCGTTAATTCGACTTATACTTGAACGCGATTTGTGCCCCTAGTAGTGAGCCATGTTGATAGCCTGTACCTGCGGAAATCTGAGTGTTAGCGTGAGCGAGTCCTGGTACAGACAGAGTGCATATCAGTATAATTGATTTGAATTTCATTGGTGGTTCCTACGATTTTCAAGTATCCATTTACCTTGATATGGGGTATCTATGGCATCGAAGCTAATAGCTTTATGTGTATTTAATGAGTTAGATCCTGATAGCACAATCGCAGTGCATGCCATTGCAAAATAAGGTGGTTTTTTCATGGTTTAGTTTCCAGCGGTTAGGGTAGATTTATGGACCTAAAGCTAAGTCATAAAGAGTCAACTGAAGGTCAATTAATCTATTTTATAATCGCTGTTTTCGTTACATTTAATTAGAGTAGCGTATTCTTCAGCGATAACTCACCCTGAATAAAATACTGTACAACAAGGGGACGGCGATCATTGTCAAAATCGTCGCAAAGGCAAGCCCGCCCATAATTGTTACTGACATATCAGCAAAAAACGGGTCAAAAAGCAGGGGAGCCATTCCTAAAATAGTGGTGATTGCAGCAAGGGCGACTGGGCGTAAACGACTCACACTAGCGGTAACAATGGCTGTTTTTTTGTCTTTACCTTCGTCGATTTGTAAATCAATTTCTTCAATCAGCACAATGGCGTTTTTAATCAACATGCCAAATAGACTCAAAAACCCGAGTAAGGACATAAAGCCGAACGGCAAATCAGCAGCTAGCAGACCTGACACAACACCCACTATCGCCATTGGAACGGTTAACCATATAATAAGTGGCTGTCTTGCTCGTCCAAACAACAGCACAGAGACTAAAAACATCACTAAAAATCCAATCGGCAGCCCAGAGCCGAGTGCCTCTTGAGCTTCGGCAGACGCTTCGTATTCGCCGCCCCATTCTAAAATGTAGCCGTCGGGCAGGGTAATTGATTCAATTTGTGGACGAATTCGACTAAAGGCTTTGCCAGCAGTCTCTTGTACGCCCGGTTCGGCAAAAACAGTGATGGTTCTAACACGATTGCGCCTGTGTATTTGGGTTTCTTCGTTGATTAACTCTACGCCGGTTGAAACCTGTTGAAACGGCAGATAGGTACGCTCTGAAGAACTCCATACTTGATTGTTTTCGATAGCCTCAAGCTCAGAGCTATTGGCGGCAGACATTTTTGCTTTTATTGAATATATATAATCGCCATCAACTACCTGACCTAGCTCTAAACCATTGGTTGCATATTGAATTGCTTGACTAAAATCATTTCGCGACACGCCTGCGATACCAGCACTAAAAGCATCATAATGGGTGTTAATGGCCAAACCTTTCCCGCGCCAATTATGGCGAATGTCATGTAATTTACCGTCTTCGAACATAATGTTTTGTGCTTGCGTAGCTAAATGCCTTAAAACCTCAGGGTCGGGGCCTGAGAATCGAGCCGCTAACTTTGCTCCTCCACCTGGACCAAACTGCATCCGTTCACTATAAAAACTCGCATTTAAATCGCTTGAGGGAAGTGTTGTGCTGAGCTGTTTTATCAATGCTGGAATTTGTTCACGGGTCTTCGAACGTACTAAGAAAAATGCGTAACTTTCATTGGCCTGTTGAGGCGCATAGGTCAGGGTAAACCGGTCTGCTCCTTGGCCAATAAAAGTGGTAACTGCGGAAACCTCTTCTTGCTGTAGGATTATTTGTTCAGCTTTCTTAGCCTGTAACGTTGTGCTCCTAATGTCCTGAGATTGTGGTCCCCAATAATGAATCAAGAATAGAGGTGCATTTGAAGACGGGAAAAAACCTTGTTTGACCATCCCAAAGCTTGCATAAGCAATCACGGTTACCAAGATTAGAAAGGCGATTGAAACCCAACGAAATTTGAGTGCAAAGTGCAATATAGACAGGTAGCCTCGGTAGAAAAAATTAGGTTCCTCATCTCGTTGATCGCTATCACCCACCTGATAAAAGTATTTGCCGAATAGCGGCACTACAGTGGTTGCTAATACCCAGCTTAAGAGCAAAGAAACCATTACTACAGCAAACAAGGAGTAGAGGAATTCGCCGGTTGCATCATCGGATAAGCCGATACCCGAAAACGCAGCAATTCCGATAACAGTAGCACCCAGTAGCGGCCATTGAGTGCGCTTAACAATAAAGCTTGCTGCTTCGGTTGCAGATTTTCCTTGGCGCATTCGCAGCATCATTCCTTCAGCGACAACTATCGCGTTGTCCACTAGCATGCCCATTGCTATAACCATTGCACCAAGAGAGATCCGCTGCAGTTGCAAACCCATCAACCACATGATTAACACAGTACCCATAACAGTAACTAGTAAAACGGATCCCACTACGATCCCGCTACGCCACCCCATAAATAAACATAGAGTGATAGTAACCACCGAAACCGATAACACTAAGTTAGTAATGAATCCGTCGACAGAGCGCTGGACCAAAGAAGCTTGATCATAAATAGGAGAGAGACTTAGTCCAGCCGGTAGTTTTGATAATAGCGTATCGACCTTGGCTTTGACGTTTTTACCGACATCGACAATATTAACATCATCAAGCGCAGACACCGCGAGGGTAATAGCCTCGTTGCCTTGATGTCTGACCAACACCGGTTGTATGTCTACTGCGCCAATCTCTAATTCGGCAATATCGCGAATTTTGATTGAGCGGGTAGTACCAGGCACGACAAGACTTAAATTGTAAATCTCATCCAGGCGGTCTGCTGCGCTTTCAATTGCAATTCTGACTTTTTTACCGTCAACCGCAATTCGTCCACCATTAAATGGTTTTAAGTTTTCGGCTAGCAAATTAGTCAAATCTGGAAACGAAATTCCTAGACCGGCAATTTCATAAGGGTTGATATAAGCAACAATCTGCTCTTGTTGCACGCCCGTTACCTGAACTTTTGCTACCCCTTCTGTTACCAACAAATCTCGTCGAATTACACGGGCAAACTCACGTAATTCTTGTGGGCTAAAGTCGGGAGCCGTAAGAGCGTAATACATACCGTATACGTCACCAAAATCATCGTACACCATTGGCGATTGTGCGCTACTGGGAAGCGAACTAGCCTCGTCTCTAACGCGTTTTCGCAATTCATCCCATATTTGAGGCAACATATTAGTGTCGTAATGTGGTTCAACTTCTACTGTGATTTCAGAAACGCCAGGCTTTGAAATAGACGTCACCCGATAGAGTTGTGACATTTGCTGGATGGCAATTTCTAAAGGCTCGGTAATTTCTCGTTCAACTTTTATCGCGCTTGCGCCAGGGTAAAGAGTTACTACGCGCACTTGCTTGATTGTAAATGCAGGGTCTTCTAGGCGGCCTATGTTATTAAGCGCTACCAAGCCGCCAATTAGGAGTACCAATACTAACAGCCAGACATTAACCGGCTTTTTAATTGCATAACGGGCAATATCCATATTAGCGCTCCGCTTGATAGGCTTTTACGCGAAGCCCTTCTCGCATTTTGTTAGCACCGGCAGCGACAACACGATCTTCAATAGTCAGAGAGCCCTCAACTAACGCGTAGTCACCATCAATCTGTAAAACATCGATTTTAACCGGTTCGACTAGTTGTGTGCTTTGATTAAACTTCCATACTTTAAAGCCTTCATTGTCATTTCCTACAAGTGACGAAAATGGCACTAGAAACCCTTCGCCGAAGTGTTGACGATTCAATGTAACCTCTACTACGGCGCGGGCACCAGGGGTTAAGCTGCTGTCACTTATTTTAGCAGCAAACACAATCTTGTAGGTTTGAGTAACTGGATCGGGCTGAGTGTCGTGCTCTACGTATTCGAGTATGTATTGTTTTTCGGGTGAGCTAATTATAGTCGCGTTAGCTTGTAATAAAGAGCCTTCTTGATAACCACTTACAAGACGCTCAGGAACATTGATATTAAAGTAAAAGCGAGAAATATCCTGCAGTCGCGCGATGATCTCACCTGATTTCACATAGCTCCCTTTGTCAACTAAACGTTCTGATACTTGAGCATCAAACGGTGCGACTAGTGTTGTATAACTTAAATCTTTTTTCGCTCTTTTTAAGGCAATTTCAGCAAGTTCAAAACTGGTTTTTGCGCTATCAAACTCACTCAGCGAAGCAAGCCCTTTTTCAAAAGTAGTCGAAATCCTATCTAGGTCACGACGGGCTTGTGTAAAACGAGCTTCAGCTTCGTCTACCAATTGGTTGAAGGGGGTAGGGTCAAGTTGTGCAAGTACATCGCCTTTTTTCACGAGTGTACCCGTTTGTAAATTGGTGCTTATTAATCGACCGGATACTTCAAAGCTTTCATCTATGGTTTTAACCGCAGAGACTTCAGCTGGGAAAGTTCGCTTTGTAACATCCGAAGCATCCAGTACTTGGCTTAGTTTGACCGTAACTATGGCATCAGCAGGCGATTCTTCTTTCTGCGTTTCAGAGCAAGCCGTGATTAATGAGAAAATAGCTAGAAAAACAAGGATAAGTTTTCGTTGCGCTCGCAAACTAAGACTTTCGTTATTCATATTTAATCCAAATAAGTAAACTACACGGTATAGTTTATAATATAAATTTGAAAAGTAAACTGATCAGTGTAAAAATGATCGAAGATTATGTGGAAGTATAGTGTCATGAATGAAGTTAAAGACCATGAGCGAAGGTAAAAAAACGCGCAGCGAATTAAAGCGTGAAGCTATTTTGCAAGGTGCGGTAAAGGCGTTTAAAGAATTTGGTGTTAACGACACTAGCATGGACAAAATTGCGGAAGTAGCACAGGTCTCGAAACGCACTGTATATAATCACTTCGCAAGTAAGGAAGTGCTAGTCACCCATGTAATCAAGGAAATTTGGTGTCAAAATGTAGTGACGTCTGAGCTTGTCTATACGCCAGAGACTTCGTTAAAAGCCCAACTCGTAGTCTTAATTGAAAATGAACTCAACCTGGCAAAACACACTGATACAATCGAGTTAATAAGAGTTGCTATCACTGAATCAATAAATAATCCCGAATTGTTTAATAGAGAAGTGCATCAGTTTTTTGAACAAGACACAGCACTTGTAAGATGGTTAAAAGCCGCAAACGCTGATAAACGATTTAAAACGATGGATCCGTATAAAGCGAATGAGCAGATAGTGAGTTTGCTTAAAGGACAAGCCTTTTGGCCTCAAATTATCCGGTTTGATCCCCCACTTGATGATCAGCAGCGTACGACCCTTGCAAACGATACTGCAGATATGTTTTTGGCGTATTACTCAAAGCAGTAATAGACGTCAAGCAATGCTTTAAGAAGATAACGCTGCAATAAGCGGCCAAGTAATAGTTAACTAAAATGTGAAACACGCTTGCGAATATATGTTCCATCGCACGGAGTGTGCGAGCTTGATTGGCTTAGTTGCCATTGCTAAAACTACGATCGGTCAGTTTTTTAAAAAGCATTTGAACGAAATCTTTGCCGTTGATGCGCTAGTTGCATTCTGAGGTTGGAAAGTAGATTTTAATTTTAGCTTCGACAAATGAAGCATTGGTTGGATTCGCGTTTTGAAATTAACTGTTCTGTGCCAGTAGCTGCCGTTGGTTTCAGCATTGCTGAACGATCACTTTGTACGTATTCCAGGCAGTCAGTTTTTTATATAATCGACGTGACATAAGGGCATTTTAGCTGACATTCAACAAACGCTGAGTTACACTGCGCTGAAAGG
Organism: Alteromonas sp. DYW1; assembly: GCF_059752595.1. Lineage (NCBI taxonomy): Bacteria > Pseudomonadati > Pseudomonadota > Gammaproteobacteria > Alteromonadales > Alteromonadaceae > Alteromonas > Alteromonas sp. DYW1. The sequence continues at coordinate 3,576,692 of NZ_CM186038.1, forward strand.
AAGTTTTGTCACAAAAATACCACCGCCAATGGCAAGGAAAAAAAAGTTTGGACTCATGTAGGTCGTCATAATGAATACCAGAACACTCGCGCTAAAAGCCAGAGGCTTCACGCTCATTGAGTTAATCATAGTGATTGTAATCCTGGGGATCATAGCAGCCAGTGCAGCTCCGCGTTTTCTGGATTTTTCTGCAGATGCAAAAGTCAGTGTACTTAAAAGCACAGCATCGGCAATGAAAAATACAGCAGACTTAGTTAGAACCAAATCGCTTATCCAAAACATTGAGAATGGTAATGTTACTATAGAGAACATCGGGTTGCCGTCTGACCAATTACAGGTATATGGCGGGTACCCTGAAGGTTATTGGAATGGCGTTTGGAAATATATTTTAGATATCGGCAAGCCTATTGATTTTACAAGAAGCAACAGAACGTGCACTGTCAATGACTTATGTGGTGTAGGAAGGCAAACTAACGCTCCAGGCTTCCCCGAAACAACCAATGGTGCAAATGGTTTAGTGCTAATTTGGCTAAAAGGTATGACATTGTCTGATTTATGCTATGCCTATTATTACAATCGTGAGGATGGAACAGTACCGACAACCGGTTCCGTGACCTCTGGCTGTTGATATTTGAAGATGGGAATCTACTACTTCTGCTTTACATACACTTTTATCATTCGTGATCTCGATTTTCCACCGGATCGTATGTCTGTTAATTGTCTTTAGCGGATCTTAAGGTTGAACTCACTCAAGATCTGCAATTCGCTCGTAGCGGTCAGTTTCTCCAGCACAAAGTTCAATATTCACCAGTGCAGCGGATCTGTTCGAATCAGCATGGCGAGCAGTTTAGATCAGCGCCGCCATTTTAAACTGTTACAGCATGATTGAGTTGGCTCCCTCAACAGCAGGGACATCTGCTTCGCAGAGCGAGGGATAAACTGATGGAAAACACTTCGTGTTTACACACAGCTTATCTCCTCTTGCCCACAGCTGTCAGTCGCTAAGGCAATAATCTTATTAATTTCTATTTTTTGCAGGTAAACCATTGTCAATCGTCGCAGCAAGCTTATTTAAATCAACGTTATCCATTTTTTGAAGGTTGTGCTGCCACCTGGCAAATCTTTCGAGCAGAATGTCGTTTTGATCACTTAGTCTTTTATTCTCTGAATAAAGCTTCTCGTTCTCGCTTTCAAGCTTTTCAACTCGTTTGATAAGTTCAACTATGGTTGCATTATCACTACTCAAATTTTTCAATAAATGGCTCAACTTATCAGAGCTTTCAAAAAGCGTTTTAGCCTCTTCTATCGCAACTGACTTCTTGTTTCTCAACTCCTGTTTCTTTAAATCAAATGCATGTTTGATATCAGCGTAATTTGAATAAGTGAAACGCGATGGCGGCTCCTTTAGGCCTAACTCCTTCTGTAGTTTTTCTGAGAGCAAGTTATAGGTCAGCTTGCCGCTCCACCCATCGATGATTGCCAGTATCTTTTCTTTGTTGTTTTCTACAAAAGCCACCTTTACTCCTCCATGTCTGATATTGCCAGCGCAGTCAGGTCGAAGGTCGGAATGACATTTTGTTCATCAATATTTAGAGAACGTTTCACAGGCGAAGGATCTAACTCATCTGGAATTCTGATAGGTGTACCATCAGGTCTGTTTGGGTCTTCCATAATAGCAATAATGGTTTTAATCTTTGACAATCTGAAACCTAAGCTCGTCACCCAACGGTCTGCACCAAAAACATTATCACCGACTTTCAGTTTTGCATCCTCTAATTGCTCCTCATAGAGCTTCTGAAGGTTTTTAAGTTCTTCTAGGGCATTTGGTAAACCTTTCAGACATTCATGCTCGCTACAAACCGCACAATCGGCATTTTTAACACACGGACTTTCTGCATAGTTATGAACGCAGTAACCTAGTCCTGTGAACTGAGCAACGCCTGAGCGGTCAACCCCAAGTGACTTAAGAGAAACGGGTAAGCCCAGGTCATGCAATACGATTGCAGGGGGTGGCGACTCAGATGTGTATGGCGATAAAAACTGATTGGCCTGAGCAACTGTCATGACACCCTCTCTATTTTCAACGTGACCTATACGCTTTGTCAGTCGTGATTTTTGCTCTTGTGTTCGGCCATCGTATGCTTTGTTTTGCTCTATATCCGCTCGACCTGACCATTTGGCAATCAACCAGTCTTCCTCGCCAGCGAGTTTTAACTTAGTGTTCAGCCAATGTCGAAATTGGTGAGTAGTTAACTTCAATCGAGAGCCACCCTCGTCAGTAATAGACAATTCATCAAAAACCGATTCAATTGGCCTTTCTTTTGAGAATTCAGTTGCACCGATAGCATCACTCAACACTCCATGCTTCGGCATTACCCATGAAAACGGCTTAACAGCAAACTCTTTATGAAACTCTTTTTCTCGAACTAAGGTAATGCAGTCCCAGATTTTGACATCACCATAATTAGGAAAGTTTTGAGATTTATACTTTTGATCCACACGAGAGCGAAGATCGCTATAGCTAGGGAATGTAATACTAATGCCTGTTGGTTTTAAGGTGACTTTGTTCAGTACCTCATTGCCCTCAGAAATACTATTCTCTCTCAATAATTCTTTTTTCCAATCGGATACTCCATTGAGTCTGTTGATCAAATTGTTCACCCACTTAAATGTGCCGTTATTTGACCAGTTTATCTTTCCTCCCTTGCTATTTGTTCCAGTCCTGAGCCCCATCGCTTTTGCGAATTGGTTGTATGTTAACGGTTTGTCTTGAGGAAAATCCGCAGGTGTAATGCACTCATCATGCACTAAGAATACATCTGGATTTTCATAAGCAAATTTCGCAGCCGATCTAGCAGGAGCTGAGATTTTAATAAGCCTATCAAATGCCTGCTTTACAACATCCTCTAGTAGTTTAGGCACCCATTTTTTGACGGGATCGCCACCTTTTGCTGGGTTCCACAATAAATACCAACGCCCCTTATCACTTTTTTGTAATGAGTTGATTGTTAAGCCTTTCAGTTCAACGTACCGACTCGGCTGACACATCAGTATAACGCATAGGCTAGTGTAGTATTTTTGACGAGGTGTTTTAGCTTTGTGAAAAGCGTCTGCCACTTGGAGCATTTGATAGTCAGAAGGACATTTATCTTCTTCTTTTTTCCGACTGTCTTTATCAAGTTTAATTTGGGAATCAGATTGACGAGGAAAAGGGTTTGACCATTCCTGCAAGTCCAACTTTAAACGTTTTTCCTTAATGAAATTCAATACCTTTTCAAATGAAAGGCCAATGCTGCGCTTGCCTCTAGCACTTAAATCACTGTTCTTAATCTGCTCTTCAACACGATTAATAATTGAGTTACTGAGGCACATAATATCAACGTCTGCTCTTTTATTTTGAGTCGCGTCTTCTTCTAGGGCATTATGCAACCAAACCAACGATGAAGCCCAGACTGTCGAATCTTTATGATTGAGCGACTGTTGGTATCGCACATAGGCTTTGGCAAAGTCAGCAAATGGCTGTTTGAATGATTTATATTGCCTATTATTTAAACTTCTACCAAATACGATGGTTAATGTTTTTCCTCTAGCCGTCTCCCAAGACCATTTATCGCATTCCCACCCTTTTTGAGTTCCAAGAGGAGCTTCAAACTCTTGATCACCAAAAAGCGTTAAATCGTTTTTTGCGAATGCTATAAAGTCAGCATAATTTTTCTGGAAATCTAGTTTGTGCTTAGGTGTAAATACCAATACATCAGCCATTTAATGCACCTTCTTTTTCCAACTCTTGCTTTCTAGCATTGCACTTTTGTATGACGACTTTAATGGCATCGATGCTGCGATTATGACCTTGCAACACAAACTCACTTGCCCCCATATCACGCTTACGATCACGTTCCAAAATTACACTTTTCAGCACTTCTGTATGAGGTGCATTTAGCCAAGGTTGAAATTTATTGCAGGTGTAACAGTGAATCGTCCCATTTGCACAGAAACCAAAATTTCCACAGCTTCCAACGGGGTTGCCATCGTTATTGTTGATTCGACTGCGAGGGTCATTGGCCCTAATTGCGTCTTTTTCACTATCAATCAAAGTTCCCGAAAATGCTTGCGCTAATGGCGTTAAGTCCGATGCAAGTGCTTCATCAAGTCTATCAGCCATTTCTTCTGTGAACTCTGTATAGACTTTCACTTGCTGGGTATCTGAATGCCCCAATTCCTCGGCTATGGCATAGTCGCTTGCGCCTAGCATTGCCATATTGGTTGCATGGGTATAACGGAATCGCCTAGGGTTAATATGCAAATCACCAAATCCGTCATCCAACCTGATCCTTGTTGTTTTCAAAGGGCAAAGGTGAGATAGACGTCTGATTATGTCACTGACTGATGGAGTTGCACCTGTCTTCAGCAAACATAATAAATCCGGCGTTCTTTTTTGAAGATTTTCAAATTCTTCAAAAGTGGCGAGATTAGCGACTTCTCGTGTATTGAGGAAAATAGGGATTTGCTTCTTTTGACCGGATGTCAATTTAATATCGAATTGTTTTTCAACAGTATTGATGGACTGATTTGCCTGTGCTGTTAGCACTAGCATTAAGTCTTCATCAGTATCTTTTTTGGCCTGAAACGACCCTCTAAAATGCTCATCACGCTTCTTGGCATTCGGCAGTTGTAGATCAAAGTGCTCAACTCCGTCTTCAACCCTTGTTATCAAGTCGCAGAAATAAAGTTGCGTAAGTTGAACGGGACGGGCACCTGTTTTCTGCAATGCCATGATAAACGCATAATCAGCCAACGAGATGAGTTTGTCAGTAAAGGCATTAACATACCAGTTTAAAAAAGCAGCCTGTTCTTCAAATGAATACGCTCCACTAAAAGGGCAACCTAAAGCAACAGCTTTTCCTTTTTCATTGCCAGAAAGTGTAAGTGATTTCAGCAGATTAACCGCCTTCTTATCGACCCCTTTGATCTCCTTGTCGTGCCAATCTAGTAAAAATGCACGGATGTAACCGAGCTTGTACTCTGTGCTTTTAGTCAGATTCGCTTTAAAATTTACTATATGCTCCTCACGAATGGCATCACTCACGCCATTAGCAAAAAACAATCGGCTAAACATGAATATATTGAACACATAAGAAGACGAAAATTCTGAAGCATAGTCTGCCAAGGCCAGTTTGAAATTAATTACGAGCTTTGGATCTAAATGTAGCGAAGCGAGTAGCTTAAAATTCAGCGACTTATTTGCATCTAATTGCCAACGATCACCATACACATCAAATTCATAGTTCGCCTTGCTGTATCGCTTATCTGATTTCGTTCTTGTGCTTCTTGAATCTTTTAACTGGGTTGCCTTAGTCGCCATCAAAACTTCCTTCTACTCTTTGCTTCATCCTCGATTGCATTTTTTTACGTACATTTTGAGCCTGCTTTCTTGCAGTTCGTTTAAGATAAATCTCACCTGATTTGAGGGATGAATGTCCGTTTAATTCTGCTCGAATTTCAAGCTCTCTTTGCTCTGTAATTGTATTTTCGTTGGCGTATTGTTTCGCCTCTTGATGCAAACCAGCCAGCTCTAATCGTTTAACCTCTTGCTTAACTGCTTGCCTTTCTTCATCTATCATGACTGACAATTGATCATTGAAATAATGTCGATAAGAGTGAGGCGTAATACCCCAGAAACGCTCTAAATTCACATTTTTTATCCGATTAAATATATCGTTAATAGTTTGCTGAATGATCGGTTGCCCAGATTGATAGTGTCCCTTTTTGCCTTTGTGTGAAACGAATATGAATGGATGTGTTTTCGCTACTATCGTATCCGCACGATGAACCTTAATATAAGTATTTAATAAGTCTCTTAAGTCTTTTGAGATAGAAACCGCTCTGCCAAGCGTTTTGGCTGTTGGCTCTTTTAAGCGAGGATCATCTTTACTGTCATGTCGTCTAACAACTGACAGTGTTGGATTATCAGTCTCCGTTCCTATATCACTTATCCGAAGCGCTAGTAACTCGGCACACCTAAATCCAGTCTCATACAACACTTGCACAATTAGATAGTTTCTAAACTTAACAACGGGATTATTGAACGGGTTGTAACGTGAATCTGGCTTTGCCACCTCAACAAAATCTTCAAAGACATCATCTGGAATACCAGATTTGTCCAAGAAAGTTTTTTTCGATTTTCCTTTTGGCTTACCGCCCTTGAGTCGAGCTTTCATTTCATCTAAGTCATCAAAAAGCTCGGAGGCGGTTGGTTTATGCTTTACTCGCTCTTTACCAATAAAGTGCAAGAACTCTGCAATATGAGCAATTCTGGAGATATATTGAGATTTACTAATCGTGGGCTTGTCTTGTGATTTTGATAAGTGAAATTGTCCCATATCGACCACATTACTTGCAGTTGTCTGTCTTAGGGCTTTGGCCTGATATAAACAGTGTTCCTTCAGATCCCTAATATCATCTCGACTGGGTACTTTGCCTTTGTATATTTCATCAAGAAGATCTCTACCGTTTATTTCCTCCCAACGCTTCAAATGTTTAATGTCTTTTAGGTATTGCTCAATTGATGTTGCCGCTTTAGTCATTCGCAGTTTTTGCGTGACAAAATGAGTGACCCAAAAATCAGGGACGCCATCTTCTCCCAATAAAAAGACGTAGCGCTCTCCACTTTTAAATTTTTTAATTGCGACTTTCAAAAACACTCAATAATAAACATTTATTTTTTGTTATAAAGTAATATAGAAAATACCTTCTATTTTTCAACATTTTTTCTATCAAAAAACTAAAAAGGCCTGTATAAACAGACCTTTGATAGATTTTTTCAACATTTTGTAATTTGTCTTTGGTTAGAACGGAATATCATCATCAAAATCAAAGTCTGGCTCTGCCATTGGCGGTGGCTGGTTGCCTTGATTTTGATTATTTTGCGCAGGGCGCTGGTTGTTGCTTGGTGATTGTTGATAGCCACCTTGCTGACCCCCTTGATTTTGTGGGCGCTGTTGATAACCGCCACCCTGGCTTTGCCCTTGACCTTCAGCGCGACCACCCAGCATTTGCATCTGGTCCGCGATAATTTCTGTGGTGTAGCGGTCTTGACCTTGTTGGTCCTGCCACTTACGGGTTTGTAACTTGCCTTCAAGGTAAACTTGAGAACCTTTCTTTAAGTACTCACCGGCAATTTCTGCCAAGCGGCGATACATGGTCACCCTGTGCCATTCGGTTCTTTCTTGCATATTGCCTTGTTGGTCTTTCCAACTCTCACTGGTCGCAATACTTAAGTTCGCAACTGCATTGCCATTTGGCATGTAACGGATCTCAGGATCGTTACCTAAATTGCCTACCAAAATGACTTTATTCACGCCTCGACTGGCCATAACCACTTTCTCCTAATTCTTATCGTTCGCGAGTGCTTGTTTTGCCTGTTGCTGATCAAACATCGGGTCGACTTTCAAATATACAACGCCTTCATTAAGCACTGGGTTAACCTCAATAACGCCTTTTAACTGGATTAAGGCCTGAGTGATTGCACCTGCATCTGTCTGTGAAGGATCTAGCGCTAGTGTAACGCGTTTTAATTGCGTGTGACCAACAAATCTCAAAAATAAACTAACCCAAAGCACGCACATCCCAATCAAAACAGCATACAAGGTTTGTTGCCCAAACCAACTGATCAATGTGCCGGAAAGCATGCCCCCTAAAAATGCCCCAAAGAACTGAAAACTGGCATATATACCCATTGCGCTACCCCTTGAACCAGCAGGCGCAAACATTGAAACCAATGCGGGGAAGCGTGCTTCTAAGAAGTTAAATCCGACAAAAAATATCAGGGTAAAAATAGCCACGCTGCTAGACGTTAGCGGCATGTAACCAAAGCCCCAAAATGCGACTAATAAGCAAATAATTGGGATCTGGATAGCCACAGACGTTTTGATACGCTTGGCGACTTGCATATAGGCACCCAGCAACAACAGTGACACAGCGAAAACCGGCGCGTAAAATTGCCATTGCGCTGATAAATCTAAGCCGACCGAGCGTAGCTGCACCGGTAAATTCACAAATAGTATCGTAATCATCATATGCAGCAGGGCAACACTGAGGTTTAACTTGAATAGTTCAGGCTGATACAACAGTTCCCTTAGCTGTTGTTTCTGCGGTAAAACCTCACCACTGGATTGCAGTTGCTGCGTATTTGGGACTGCAAATATCACCAGAAAAATAGAGACCACGGCAAAGATTGCGGTCAATCCAAACAAACCGGATAAACCGGCAATGGGCGCAAGTAACGGGCCTAATAGGATGGCAACGTAAAAAGACATGCCAATCGACACCCCAATAATTGCCATTACTTTGGTGCGTTGCTCAACTCTTGTAGTATCTGCGGCAAGCGCCATGACTGCGCCAGCAATCGCACCAGCACCTTGTAAAATACGCCCAAGGATCAGTAACCATAAGCTATCTGCCAGAGCTGCAAGAATACTGCCAAGGGCAAAGACACTCAGTCCAGCGATGATCACGGGTTTACGCCCGATACGATCCGACAACATACCCATAGGGATCTGTAACACGGCTTGCGTCAGTCCATAGCCACCAATGGCTAAGCCGAGTAACAACGGTGAAAAACCAGCAAACTCAGTCGCCGCAATGGCCAACACCGGCATAACCATGAACAAACCTAACATCCGCGACATATATACTGCCGCGAGTGATAAAGCGGTTCTAATCTCTACTGCGTTCAATCTTCTTTCGAGCTCCCTATTAACGGCGCGAGAGTGTACCACAATTGATTGATCCAGACGTAAACGAATTCGTAAACAAGCGATATTTTCTTGCTCCACTGTGGCATACTGGTGGTTTTCCTTTTCTAAGCGGCAATATGGATAAAATTGAAGTTCGCGGTGCTCGCACCCACAACCTGAAAAACATAAATTTAACGCTTCCCAGAGATAAATTGATCGTGATTACGGGATTGTCAGGTTCGGGCAAGTCTTCCTTGGCATTCGATACTTTATATGCCGAAGGTCAGCGCCGCTATGTTGAATCGTTGTCGGCCTACGCGCGGCAATTTTTGTCGATGATGGAAAAGCCCGATGTGGATCACATAGAAGGGTTGTCACCGGCAATCTCTATCGAACAGAAGTCAACATCGCACAACCCACGCTCAACGGTGGGTACGATTACTGAAATCTACGATTACTTGCGTTTGTTGTATGCCCGTGTGGGCGAGCCGCGTTGCCCTGACCACCATGTACCGTTGAATGCGCAAACCATTAGTCAAATGGTTGATAAAGTATTGGCAATGCCAGAAGGCACTAAGCTGATGCTACTTGCCCCCGTCGTCCAAGAGCGTAAGGGTGAACATATCAAGATCCTCGAAAGCCTAGCAGCACAAGGGTACATTCGTGCGCGTATCGACGGCGAAGTCTGTGATTTATCTGATCCACCCACACTGGACCTGCACAAAAAGCACACCATTGAAGTTGTCCTTGACCGCTTTAAGGTGCGTGAAGACTTACAACTGCGTTTAGCAGAGTCCTTCGAAACAGCACTGCAGTTGTCTGCTGGTAGCGCCAAAGTTGCCTACATGGATGAGCCGGAACAGGAAGAAATTGTCTTTTCAGCGAATTTTGCCTGCCCACACTGTGGCTATAGCATCACCGAGTTAGAGCCGCGGATTTTTTCGTTTAACAATCCCGCGGGAGCGTGTCAAAGTTGCGATGGACTGGGCACTCGCCAGTTTTTTGATCCCGCCCGTGTCGTAGCTAACCCTGAACTTAGCCTGTCAGGCGGAGCGATCCGCGGTTGGGATAAACGCAGTTACTACTACTTCCAAATGTTGCAAGCGGTAGCAGAGCATTTTCAGTTTGATCTCAGTGTCCCCTTTGATTCTCTTGCGGATAAAGCCAAAGACATTGTCTTGCATGGCAGTAAGGGTAAATCACTGAAATTCAAATACATTAACGATCGCGGCGATGTGATGGAGCGCAATCATCCCTTCGAGGGGATTATACCCAACATGGAGCGGCGCTATCGTGAAACCGAATCCAACGCGGTGCGTGAAGAGCTAGCCAAGTACCTTAGCCACCAACCTTGCGGCAGCTGCGGTGGGTCACGCTTGCGACTGGAAGCACGCAACGTGTTCATCGATGACATCAATTTGCCGGAAGTGGCAAACAAGTCCATTGCTGAAGCCTTTGATTTTTTTGACTCACTGGCACTGTCTGGTCAACGCGCAAAGATTGCCGAAAAGATCCTAAAAGAAATTCAAGATCGCTTGGGTTTCCTAGTCAACGTGGGGCTGAATTACCTCTCGATGTCACGCAGTGCCGACACCCTGTCAGGCGGAGAAGCGCAGCGCATTCGGCTTGCCAGCCAAATCGGTGCTGGATTGGTTGGGGTTATGTATGTATTGGATGAACCGTCGATTGGCTTGCACCAACGGGATAATGAACGTTTGTTAAAGACACTTACGCATTTACGTGATTTAGGTAACACGGTGATCGTGGTTGAACACGATGAAGATGCTGTACGTGAAGCTGATCACATTGTGGATATTGGCCCGGGCGCTGGGGTGCATGGCGGTGAAATTATTGCTCAGGGAACCCTCGAAGATATATTAAAGAACGAACGTTCCTTAACTGGTGCCTACCTCAGCGGCCGCGAAATCATTGCAGTGCCGAAAAAGCGCGGTACTCCTAAAGATGATCTGTACATTCAACTCACCGGCGCACGTGGTAACAACCTTAAGAATGTTAATTTATCGATCCCAGTTGGCCTAATGACGTGTGTTACCGGCGTATCTGGCTCGGGTAAGTCGACCTTAATTAATGATACTTTCTATCGCATTGCGCACCGTGAATTGAACGGTGCCACCACGGGTGAACCAGCACCCTACGACACCATTAGCGGTATGGAACACCTAGATAAAGTGGTAGACATTGACCAAAGCCCGATCGGTCGAACGCCGCGCTCGAACCCAGCAACCTATGCGGGAATTTTCACCCCTATCCGTGAGCTCTTTGCTGGAACCCAAGAATCACGCTCGCGCGGTTATAAAGTGGGGCGCTTTAGTTTTAACGTTAAAGGTGGGCGCTGTGAAGCTTGCCAGGGTGACGGCGTGATCAAAGTCGAGATGCACTTTTTACCCGATGTCTACGTACCCTGTGATGTATGTCATGGCAAACGTTATAATCGTGAAACCTTAGAGATCCGTTATAAGGGTAAAAACATCCATGAAGTCTTGGAAATGACGGTGGAGGATGCCCGTGAATTCTTTGATGCAATCCCAGCCATATCGCGCAAACTGCAAACCTTGATGGATGTTGGGCTGTCCTATATTCGTTTGGGTCAAGCGGCAACCACCCTATCGGGTGGTGAAGCGCAACGGGTAAAGCTGGCCCGCGAATTATCTAAGCGCGACACAGGTAAGACTCTGTATATTCTTGATGAGCCGACCACTGGCTTGCACTTCCATGATATTCGCCAGTTACTTACTGTTCTGCATCGCTTGCGTGACCACGGCAATACGGTGGTAGTTATTGAGCACAACTTAGATGTGATTAAAACTGCCGACTGGATTGTCGACCTTGGTCCTGAAGGCGGTGCTGGCGGCGGAAACATAATTGCAGAGGGCACCCCCGAGGCCATTTGTAAGGTCAAGAAAAGCCACACCGGGCATTTCTTAAAACCCATGCTAAAACAACAATAATAAGTACTAAGCAGGAACTAAACGTTATGTTATCAGAACAATTTAACGTCAGATTTTACGAAACAGATGCCCTACGACATGTCAGTAATACTGTCGTCGTTGGTTGGTTTGAAACCGCCCGTGAACCAATCTTTAGGCTTTTCACCCCTGAATTAGACTTGGCTAATTGGCCGCTGATCTTAGCCAGCTATAAAGTCGATTTTCTGAAGCAAATCTATTACGGACAAGCCGTCACCATCAAAACGTGGATCAGTCGTTTAGGCAAAAGTTCTTTTGATGTTTATCAAGAAGTTTGGCAACAGGATGTCTGCTGTGCGTCGGGTACTACCACGATGGTACATTTTGACTACCAGAGCCAAAAATCGCAGCCTATAGAAGGCGAGCTTAAACAGCAACTACTTGCCCATATCAAGGAAACGAGCAATGAAAACTGAGCAACAGACAACCACAAATACCGATTTTATCGAAGTTATTGATAAGGCGTTGCCAGCTGATCTGTGTTTAGAAATTATTCAGGCATTTCAAGCGAGTCCAAATAAAAACCCCGGGCGTACCGGCGGTGGTGTCGATCCTGAGCGTAAAAAGAGTACCGATGTTTCTTTTAGCCAGCACCCTGAATTTGCCCCATTGTTTCAAAAGGTCTTACAGATCACCGGTGAACACTTATTACGCTACATCGACAAGTATCACTTCGCCTTGATCGGTCCGATTGGATTGACCGTTGCTCACCCTGAAACCAAACAACCAGTACGTTTAACGGATGAAAATTATGCTGAGGTCGGGCGGCCCAATTTACGGAATCTATTAAACTACTTATTTCGTATAGGTGAAGTGAATGCACAGCACTATAAAGCCGGTGAAGGTGGTTACCCCTACTGGCACTCCGAGGTGTATCCACAGCAAGGGCACAACGAAGCTTTGCACCGCAATTTGCTGTTTATGTATTACCTCAATGATGTTGACGAAGGCGGTACAACAGACTTTATTTATCAAAATAAATCGATTCAACCGCAAACCGGGCGAATGGTCATTGCACCAGCGTACTTTACCCATACGCATCGCGGCTGCATGCCGATCTCTAACGATAAGTACATTCTTACTTCATGGATGCTTTTTAACCGCGCCGAAAATATCTACACTGCAGGTCAGTAAACCTCGGGGAGGGCATTGCCCTCCTTATGTCCACCGACAGAACTAGGGTTTATCCATTGTCCCACGTTTCACTAGCCAATAAACGGCGGGGATCACTAACATCGACAGCAACGGACTGACCAACATTCCGCCCAACATGGGTGCTGCAATGCGCTGCATTATTTCGCTACCGCTACCTTCGCCCAGCATAATGGGTATCAAGCCGGCGATAATTGTCAGCACTGTAATGGCTTTCGGTCGCACGCGCTGAAGCGCCCCATAGCTGATCTTATCTTGCGCGCTGCCGGTTTGTTGCTCCCAACTGTTGTTGAGATACAGCAACATGACCACGCCAAACTCTGCCGCAACGCCGGCTAGTGCAATCATCCCCACCGCTAACGCCACTGATAGCTGAAAGTCCAGCCAATACACCATCCATAATGAACCGGCCAAGGCAATCGGCAGTGTTGCCATAACCAACAGCGCCTGCCAAGTTTGCTTAAACAGTAATTGCAGTAATACGAATATAATGACTAATGTTGCCGGTACTATCCAAGCCATCTTATCCGCTACCCGCTGTTGATATTCATACTGACCCGCAATACTCCAAGTAACCTTCTGGGGTAGGTCAACTGTCGCCAAGGCCTCCTCAAGCTTCTTGACGTAGTCTCCCATGACGACTTGCGGCGCCAAATCAATAAACACCCATCCAATGGTTCTGGCATTCTCCGATTTGATCATCGATGGCCCATCACTTAACCGGATATCAGCCACCTGCTCAAGCGTCACCCATGCACCCGTTGGGCTGGCAAAGGGCAAGGTTTTTATGGACTGCAGATCGGTACGATAACTGCGCGGATAGCGCACATTGATCGGAAAGCGCTCTGTGCCTTGTATCGAAGTGGCCACGACGGCTCCGCCAATGGCTGAGCGCACCACATCTTGAATATCTTCAACCGTTAGCCCGTAGCGACTGGCCGCAAAACGATTCGGCGTAATATCGAGATAACGCCCGGATAAAGGACGCTCGCCAATAACCGATGAAGTCCCATTGATCCCCCCAACGATTTGTTCAATACGGGTGGTCGCCGCCGATATATCCGCCAAACTGTCGCCCGACAACTTGATCCCAACGGGCGTTTTTACTCCTGTACTTAACATATCGATACGGGTTTTTATCGGTTGCACCCATGCATTCGTGAGGCCGGGAAATTGCACCGTATTGTCTAACTCATCAATGATGTCATCCAACGTGATGCCGCTTCGCCACTCAGCTTTAGGATGCAATTGGATCGTCGTTTCTATCATCGTTAACGGCGCGGGATCGGTAGCAGTCTCTGCTCTTCCCACTTTGCCGAATACACTTTTTACTTCCGGGATTGTTTTAATTAGGCGATCGGTTTGCTGTAATATCTGCCCCGCTTCTTGAATAGAAACTCCCGGTAATGTGGTGGGCATATACAGCAGGTCCCCTTCGTCAAAGGTTGGCATAAACTCACTACCCAATTTTTGCCATGGGTAGATTGCTGATGCGCCAAGACCTATCGCTAATACCACAATCAAATATGGCCAACGTAAAGCGGCGTTTAAAAACGGGCGATACAATGCTTTTAGGCCACGGTTTAACCAGTTTTTGTCTTCTTCTGGCACACGCCCCTTTAACAGTAAAACAACCAATGCAGGCACTAATGTAATGGACAATAGTGCAGCGGCTGCCATCACAAAGGTTTTGGTAAACGCAAGCGGTGAAAATAAGCGCCCTTCTTGTCCTTCAAGGGCAAAAATTGGGATAAAACTTAAGGTTATGATCAGCAATGAAAAGAACAGCGCTGGACCGACTTCAATGCAGGCGGTTTTAACGAGCTGCACATGAGTAACAGTGCGGGCATGCTTACGGGCATCCTCCTGATGCTTCTGTACGTTCTCGACCATAACAATTGCTGCATCAACCAAAGCGCCGATTGCAATAGCGATACCGCCCAAAGACATCAAATTGGCGTTAATATCAAACGCACGCATTAATGCAAAGCCCAGAAGAAGAGCGCTAGGTAGGCACAAAGCAACGATCAATGTTGCCCGCACATGCAGCAGGAACAACCCGCAAACCACAATCACAACTAACATTTCTTGCACTAACTTCTCTTGCAAAAATTCGATAGCACGTGTGATCAAGCCCGTTCTGTCATAGGCAGTCTCAATGGTGACCCCCGGTGGAAGTGCAGATTGCAACTGCTCAATTTTAGCTTTTATGTCATCGATTACCGCCAATGCATTTTCACCATCGCGCATCACGACAATACCGCCAACGACTTCGCCCTCACCATTCCAATCAGCCACGCCGCGGCGAGTTTGTGGCCCTAAGCGCACTGTTGCAACGTCTTTTAACTGAAGTGGAGTGCCTAGTGCATTATCAATTCCCAATGGGATAGTCGAAAAGTCAGTCAGTGAGGTTAAATAACCTTTACTGCGCACCATGTATTCCGCTTCGCCCAACTCAATCACTGAGCCACCAACGTCATTATTCGCCGTAACAATTGCGTTACGGACCTGCGCCAAGGTGAGCTGGTAATTAACCAGTTTCAGTGGGTCAATCACCACCTGATAGGTTTGAACCATGCCTCCCACTTTTGCGATTTCGCTAACGCCTGCAACCGATTGCAACTCTTGGCGAATAAACCAATCTTGCAAGCGGGTCAGATCGGCAAGATTGTGGGTACCCGAACTGTCGCGTAAAACATATTGAAATATCCAACCAACCCCGGATGCATCAGGCCCTAACTCAATAGATGTGCCCATAGGCAATTCGCTTTGCGCCTGATTCAAATACTCGAGCACCCGCGCGCGCGCCCAATACAAGTCGGTATTTTCATCAAAGATCACATAGAGGTAGGCATCGCCAAAAAATGAATACCCCCGCACGGTCTCACTGCCCGGTACCGACATTAAAATCGTCGACAACGGATAAGTGATCTGCTGTTCGACAAGATCGGGGGCTTGGCCGGGGTAATTCACCTTAACAATCACTTGGACATCACTGAGATCGGGGATCGCATCAACGGGGGTTTGTAGCATTGCGCGATAACCCGCTGCCAAACACAATACCGCGACTAGTAGCACCAGATAAGGCCGATGCGCACAAGCGGTTATAATCTTAGACAACATTTGCGTCTCCTAGTGCTGATGCTGCGGAGGAAGCGCACGGGTACGTGTCGCCACATTATTGAGATTGGCTTCTGCGTCGAGCAAAAATTGTCCCGCAGTCACTACTCGCTCGCCAACGTCTAATCCGGCAAGAATCTCGGCACGGCCATGAGTCACAATCCCAACTTCGACATCACGGCGTTGGAAAGTACCATCATCCACTTGTACGAAAACTCGATTATGCTTCTCGGTTTGGATCAATGCGTCTACCGGAATATTTAGCGTTTCCTTTGGCCCAGCGTAAATGCGCACGGTGGCCAACATATCAGGTTTTAACCGTTGTTCAGGGTTATCCAGTACCAACCGCACTTGCAAGGTACGCGTGACTGGATCCAAGGTTGGATAGATAAACTCAACGGTGCCCTCAAGTTTGTACAGATCCAGTGCGGGAATATCAATCTCTATAGCCTTGCCGGTTTTAACCCAATCCATCTGGTGTTCAAATACATCGGCAATCACCCACACCTTCGAGAGGTCGGCGACAGTCATAATGCTAACCCCTGGCTCAATATACATACCCTCGCGCACATCTAGCGCAGAGACAATCCCATCCTGCTGAGCGTAATAAGGAACTTGATAACGGACTTGGCGGGTTTGCTCTAGTTGCTCAATCAGTTTTGGCTCCATACCCAGTAAACTTAAGCGTCGCTTACTCCGTTCAAGCAACGGCTTATTCTTCGCTTGGGAAGATAAAAGTAAGAGAAAATCTTCCTGCGCAACGAGTAGATCAGGCGCATACAACTCGTAAAGCAGTTCACCTTTACGTACTTGTTGCCCCAGTGAATTGACTGTGAGTTTCTCTATCCAGCCAGACGCTCTAGGATGTATATGTTGCAAACTAGTCTCATCAAACTGGACTGAACCGTAGGTATAGATAAAGCGCCATAATTTACTGATACCCGCAATCTCGGTGGTTAGCGCCATGGCCTGTTGCATGGCTCCGCTAACGGCCACATCGAGGCGCTTGCTAGGCTTGTTCTTACGGAGTACTAAATCCATTCCGCAGATAGGGCATGTCCCTGGATGGTCTTTGACAATATGACTGTGCATTGGGCAAACATATCGCTCACTTTCTGTCTGCGCTGGTTCGGTCAAGATTGCACTAGACTGCGCCCTGATAGCCGGTGCAGCAGCAACGAAAAGTAGTACGAGTAGTGCGCTAAAAATCGGTTTCACAATAGCCTCCAAATATTGAGGTCGTTTCCAGTAAGATGCTTATTACTGACTTTTAACCCCACCACAGAACCAAGGTTCTGTGACAATTGTTATAACAACACGAATATCAAACTCCTGGTTATCTTTATTCTGTCGTTCCATTTAACGTATTCGCTGCGGCAGGAAAATTCCGCGCTAACATTGATTAATTGATAGTATTTGTTCGATTGGCGATAGTCAGAGACAACGTTGCGATACTAGTTTCTCACTCGGTTATCTGGCTTGAAAAGGGCCTTTGAACAAATCTGTGATTCAGATAATGGGAGGGATAATGGGATCTCTATGGGGTGCTTCTGGCAACGTTGTGGAGGATGTAAATTTAACCCTAGTAACAGCATTGCCCATTCGACTAGCAGCTGTTAATAGCGCAACATGGCTGATATTGAGGTCATTGCAGCAGGTTTGACACTGCTCATCACAGGTATTCGCTATCATGTTTGTGCTGTCTTCACCGCAGCAGTCGTGTGCGCTGCTGCTTTGGGTCGCCGTAACCGCATGCTGTGCACATGCAGCATCATCATGCAGCATGACACCGGGAGCATGTTCACCGTGAATAGCAGCCACACTGAGACCACCGCTGGTGGCGGAGAAACTCAATGTAAGAATGCAAAACAACGCAATGACTAATTTCATACAGTTGCGAGTTTACCGAAAACTCGAGATATTGACCAGCCAATCATCTGCGCGATAACTTGCGAGAGACTTAAGCATTGAGGCTCAGCGTTCAAAAAACTCTTCAACTGACGCTGCTAATTTTTCTTCCAGCGCTTCTTCGAATTGACTCAGAGATTTGCCTACATCGCTGAAAAACGTCTCAACCGCTTGCTGATCGGCTGGCTGTTGTTGCAGTGAATACTCGATTTCGGGCAAACTTTTGTCGTAGCGCGGCTTGATTACCCAGCGCACTATACCACTTTCAAAGCTTTTCAATTGTTTGCGTACATACACGCAAAACTCTTCAACGTAGTCTGCGCCTTGGGGGCCCAAACAACCAGGTTCAATACGAAACAGTACTGTCAGTTTTTTATATAAGGGTAAACGCTCAGTCATATTTTCATTGCACACCAATGGCTATTGCATAGCAGCATCAAAGCGTTGCATGAGTTGTTCCGCTCCAGCAACGTTCTTATGGATGGCAAGATAGATGGGCAACTCAGCAATTTTCATATTATTAATTTGCATGTTGGGATAGGACTCTTGCAAGTGGGTCATAATTGCCCAATAACCCAAAACGTAGTCGACCTCATGATTTAGTAGCATTTGTAAGGCAGTATTTTGATTATCTGCGATCACAAAGTTACTTCGAGCTTCTGTCGTTAAGTCATTTTGCAGTACGCCGCCGTAAGTATACCCTTTGATCAAAGCCACTTTTTTATCCGCGAGTTCAGCCGTTGATGTTATACCTTGCTTGCCATCCAACCAAAACGCCCGCAAATCGAAATGTGAGAAGGGTTGCTGACTAAACAATACATTTTCCAGTCCGGCTCTACCTTTTGGCATAGCGAATAAGTCTATCTTGCCGGTTGCAGCTGAAGAATAAAACCGTTTGATCGGAATATGTACTGCGTTGTAGGTGATACCCGCATTTTCAAGTACAGGGGTTAACTGCGTCATCCACAACCCTGTCAGTTCACCATCAATATCAAAATAAACGTAAGGGGGAAAGTATGGCGAACCGAGCTTTAATTCTTCGGCGTGATTGAGTGGTGCAATCAATATCAACAGGCATAAATACAATGATTTTTTCAGCGACATTTAACTAACTCCAACAGGTACCGTATAGAGTATAGCAACTCGTTCTGAGCTTGCGCGCTGAACGATAAATCAGTTATCAAAAATCAATGTTTGATGATTAGTGCTGAAACAGTTGCTTACAAAGGGTCCTGCTTCATTAACGATTATGCCATCGCTTGTTACACCACCCTCAGTTAGTATGAGGCGCGTATAACACCCTACAAAACTAGGAGTTAAGGTGAAATTAGTTCAATCTGTGTTGCTCGGCACCACGCTATTAACCCACGCAGCTTTCCCACTCACGAGCTTCGCAGCCGCGAACCAACAGGAAGCGAATATTAATCAGCAGCAAAGCGCACATGATGCCTTGTTTGCGCTATTTGCAGATTCAGATGAGCGGCAACTTGCGCTCAACCCACTGTCAGGTCTATTTCGTGGTGATATGCGTCGCGCCGATAAGATTGGTGACTATTTAACTGAGGCACAATATATTGCCTCGCGCACCGATACTTTATTGAACCTGGAAATGCTTAAGCATATCGACCGCGCACAGCTGAATGAAACTGATCAGTTAGCGTATGACGTATTTAAATATGACCAGGAACAAACGCTGCAAGGCCAATCGGCGGGGATTCGGGCTTTAACCGTTGTGCGACCTGTAAATCACTTCAGTGGTTTTCATACGTTCTATCCAAACTTCGCGAGTGGTAAAGGCGCTGCGCCATTCAAAACGATTAAACACTATGAAGATAATTTATCCCGCCACAAAGACTACATTGCCATTAATGATCGTGCGATCGAATGGTTTAAAAAAGGTATGGAAACAGGCGTTCTTGAAACAAAACTAACCATTGAGCGAGTGATCTCACAATTGGATACTCAGCTCGCTATACCAATGAAAGAATCGCAGTTTTGGGGGCCGGTGATTCAGTTTCCTGAATCGTTTAGTGCCGCACAGAAAACTGAATTGACGGCACGTTACGAGGTCGCGACACAAGAGTTGTATGACGCTACGGCTCGTATGCGGGATTTTCTGCGTGATGTATATCTTCCTATTGCCCGCGAAAGCGTCGGTCTCAGTGCAATGAAAGGCGGTGCTGAGCTCTATCAGCAACTGGTAGAAAGTACGACAACTCTTCCATTAACCCCTGATTACCTGCATGACTTAGGCTTACAAGAAGTTGCTCGGATCAAGTCAGGTATGCAACAAATTAAAGACGAAGTTGGCTTTGCTGGGAGCTTAAACGAATTCTTTGACTATGTACGTACGGATCCTCAATTTCAACCAACTAGCCGAGAAGCATTGACCGAAAGTTACTATCAAATTGGTCGCGATGTTGATGCCAAAATTGATGAGTACTTTTCATTACTACCTAAGTCAGACCTTGAAATTAAGCCCTATGATCCATCCATTGAGCAATTTAGCGCTGGTGGTTCATATATGCCAGGTACACCCGACGGTTCACGCCCTGGGACCTTTTATTTCAACGCGTATGATCTTCCGAGTCGCTTAACCACAGGCAATGTGACGCTATATTTGCACGAAGGTGCGCCAGGCCATCACTTCCAAATCAGTCTCGCACAAGAAAATGAAGCATTGCCAGCATTTATGCGTTTTGGTGGTAATACCGCTTATGTCGAAGGCTGGGCTCTGTATGCAGAAACCTTAGGCTATGAAATGGGCTTTTTTGAAAACCCATGGAACCGCTACGGTACGCTTCAGGATGAGCAATTACGCGCGATGCGTTTGGTCGTTGATACCGGCATTCATGCTAAAGGCTGGAGCCGCGAACAAGCCATTGACTTTATGCTAGACAACTCAGGCATGACCCGCACCGAAGTGGTCGCGGAGGTTGAGCGCTATATTGCAATCCCATCACAAGCCTTGGCGTATAAAGTGGGTGCTTTGAAGATCCAAGAGTTACGCAGCAAAGCAGAAAGCGCCCTGGGTAATGCCTTTGATATCAAAGAATTTCATGCCCAAGTGCTGGGTACTGGCGCGTTACCGCTTGCCGTATTAGAACAGAAAATATTACGCTGGATCGAGAGCCAAAAATAAAACGCTGATTACCCGCTAATCAATGCATTAAAAAGGGGGCTTAAAAGCCCCCTTTTTAGATTTTAACCGATCGCCTGGTATACACGGCTAGTACTTGAACTGCCCCATAATACGAATGAACTCTTGGGATAGTTGCGCCAGTTCTTGACTCACCTCTCCCAGCTGGCTTGAACTGCGAGCAGTATCATGGGTACGATTATTAATATCATCAACATTCGCACTGATACTATCGGCGACCGCTTGTTGCTCACCGGTTGAATTCGCAATCAAGTCATTCATTTGTGTAATCTTAGCAATCGTCTCATTAATTACCGCTAAGCTTTGGCCAGCTTTGTTGGCCTCATCAACACTCACAGACGCTTGCTCGGTGCCTTTGCCCATCACCGTTACTGCTGAGCGCGCCGCCGTTTGTAGTTGCTCAATAGTTGCCTGAATTTCTTCGGTGGATTTTTGCGTGCGCGATGCCAACGTTCTTACTTCATCGGCAACGACCGCAAATCCGCGCCCCTGCTCACCTGCGCGCGCGGCCTCAATTGCCGCATTGAGGGCCAATAGATTGGTTTGCTCGGCAATGCCTTTGATCACATCCAACACTACGCCCACTTGATTAGAGTCAGCTTCAAGTTTACGGATAACTTCAGCAGTTTCTTCCACACTATCAGCTAAGGTTTGAATACTATTCACTGTTGAATTCACCACGCGCTGACCATCGCTTGCCGCGGTTGAAGCATTCGTCGCGGCTTCAGCTGCCTCGGCAGCACTAGTCGCAACTGAGTTCACACTCATTGTCATATTGTCGACCGCAGTCTTCGCATCTGCAGCGGAACGTTGTTGCGCTGAAATCGTGGTTTGCGTCTGATCCGATACCTGATTCAGATTATTGGCCAAATCAGCCAGTGGCATTGACGACTCAGAAATTTCGCGGACTACGTTTTGCAGTTTAGTCACGAACTGATTAAACCAATAAACCAAGTCTCCGATTTCATCCTTGTTTTGCGTTTCGATGCGCACCGTGAGGTCGCCATCTTCCTGGGCAATATCTTTTAACGATTTAACCACGTCGACAATGCTGCTGCGCAGTGACGTGACTACCGGCAATGCTGTCGCGAACAGCAGTACCGTAGTGCCCACGCCCATGAACAAACCAATGGTTATTAGTGACTGTGCACTATCGTTACTTTCTTCTATCGCACTTTGGAAAGTCTTCAAGCGTTTGTCGCTAAAACTATCTAATTGCGAAGTCGCAGCGTCAAAGGCATCGTTCATCTCTTGCGATTGCTGTGCCAGTTTAGAAAAGTCTGCGGTACCATCTACCATGGATTGACTGACCGCAAACGCGGTCTCGTAATAATCGTTAAATAAATTTAAAATTTGGGTCGACTCGGCACGCAAGGTTGGGTCAACTTTACCGATATCGGATAGCTTTGATTGAGTAATGGCAGCGAATTCCTTCGCGCGTTCCAATGACTCCTCATCCCCGGTCGTGACAGCCGCGCTTAAAGTATCTTTGACCTTCTCCATATTGACTAGCGCTTCGCGCGAATCAATTAAGGCCGGAAACTGCACATCCTTTGCATCATCAAGCAAATCGACATTATTCGATGCGGTGTTATAGGTAATAATCAAATAGACCACAAATAGCACCGAACCGATCAATGGGATCAGGTATAGTTTTTGTGCAATTGACATACGTGCTAAGAAATTCATAACTACCCTTCTTTAATCAGCCAATAAACCGTTGGCAACCTCAGTATAGGCTAATTGTTAGACAAATGTTAACCATCAAATGGCTCTACGCTGACGCCTGCCAAGGTATAGCCTACAGAAGCGATGTCGCCGCTCCAGCCCTGTGTCGACAACTCGCCCGCCACCCATACGGCGTCGTATAGATTATCTATCGGCACGCCCGAGGTAAATTTTACATAAACTATCTGATTCGACGGTGGTGGCGGAACATGAATACACGCACCAAAGTATGGCACCAGTAGAAATTCTGTGGTCAATTCTGCTGTACCCTCTAACGGCACAATAAAGCCAGGGATCTTTACCTTTTGTCCATTCAGCGCCTCAATCACGGGAGCATTAGGCATCGCTTGTGTCATGCTGCCATCATGAGTTACCGGGATTTCTGGAATGGCAAAATCAGCAGGGGCCATGTCTTCCCAAAAAAGTTCTTTATACTCGTTAGCGCTTGCAGCGAGAGAGCTAATGGCGATTAGCAATAGAATTATGCGTCTCATGTACGTATTCGATCCTCACTTATTATTAGGCTCTTAGTTAACACGTTTTACTTAGCAAAACCAAAAAGAGCCCACTAAGGGCCCTTTTTCAAATCATCACGTGACAGAAAGTCTTACGCTTGCTGTTGATAACGCTCAACACTCGAAGTGATCTCGTGTTTAGCTGCATCAACACCTTCCCAACCTTCGATTTTAACCCATTTGTTTGGTTCCAAATCTTTATAGTGAGCGAAGAAGTGCTCGATTTGCTTTAACAACAAGGGTTCTACATCGTCGATTTTATGCACATTGCGGTACATGGTAGACAATTTATCAACCGGAACAGCCAACACCTTAGCATCTTCACCTGATTCGTCGGTCATTTTTAAGACCCCGATAGGGCGCACAGCAATCACAGACCCAGACAGCAATGGAAACGGTGTAACAACTAGCACGTCTACAGGGTCGCCATCGTCAGACAATGTATGGGGAACATAACCATAGTTAGTCGGATAATGCATACAAGTTGCCATAAAACGATCAACAAATAGCGCGCCAGAGTCTTTGTCCACTTCATATTTGACTGGATCAGAGTGCGCTGGAATTTCGATGATCACATTAACTTCATCGGGTAACTTATTGCCCGCAGGGATCGCATTCAAGCTCATAAGAGTTTCCTTTATTTTAATAGGTTTAAAATTTTGCCGACGATTATACGGATTTATCACCCAATTGACATCCACTTACGACGTTTGTCGCAAGGGTTTATTGCGACTAGGGCAAGGTCCCGCGACTCTCGCCCAGCTCACTAGCAACCTTACTTTTGGTAATAGCTCAAACAGGCTTCTACTTCTTTTTTAGAGCCTAAGAGAGTAGGTACACGCTGATGGATTTCAGAGGGCATCACTTCCATGATCCGGCCCGCACCGGTATCAGCCAATCCACCCGCTTGTTCCATGAGAAAAGCCATTGGGTTTGCTTCATACAATAAGCGTAACTTACCCGGTTTGGCTGGATTACGCTTATCAAATGGGTAGGCAAATATACCGCCACGACAGAGTACGCGATGAATATCACCCACCATCGCAGCAACCCAGCGCATGTTGTAATCTTTCTTGCGAGGACCTTCAGAACCAGCAATTAGGTCTGCCACGTAGCGCTGGATCGGTTCTTCCCAATGTCGTTGATTCGATGTATTAATCGCAAATTCACTGGTCTCTTCGGGTACCTTCACATTGGCTTGGGTAACCAGAAATCCGCCATGGGTTTTATCCAAAGTATACAAGTGGGTGCCACGGCCTGTGGTCATAGCTAGCATCGTGGAAGGACCATACAACACATACCCGGCTGCTACCATTTGCGTGCCCGGCTGTAAAAATGCCGACGGATCATCGGGTTGCATCCACTGCGGTGCATGCGTAATTGAGAAAATCGTGCCAATAAGGCTGTTGATTTCTGTATTCGAAGAACCATCCAAAGGATCAAAACTAACCAAATACTTCCCTTCAGGATTACACGGCACAACATTGTCTTCTTCCTCAGAAGAAATCGCCTTTACATAACCAGATTCACGCAACGTATCCTTTAAAATTTGATTCGAAATAACATCTAATTTCTTTTGTTTTTCACCTTGCACGTTTTCACTTAGCGTTGAACCGAGAACGCCAGCAAGGGCTCCTTGGCTAACCCGGAAGGATATTTCTTTACATCCGGCCAGAAGGGTTCTGATCAATAGGATAAGTTCTAGCGGTGCACCATCATTTTGCAATTGTGAATTAAGTCGTTTCATGCTGACTGTAAGCCTTCTTTTTTCTGTAGGGGTAAGATTCTGACTGTGTTGTCATTGCACGGTCAGTAAAACGGCACGTGTTATTGTTCTTAAGGTGTGCCAATGGCGAATAATTGTACCCTTGTTAGCAAAATTGTTAAAACTGTTATTCGTCAGCATCCGCATTTGATACAGTGGCGGTCATTGCAACTTTGGATTGAAGTCACTTTTTCGCCTATGCACGTACACATACTCGGCATCTGCGGCAGTTTTATGGGTGGTATTGCTGCGATTGCCAAAGCTTTAGGTCATGAGGTCACGGGCTCTGACCGGAATGTTTATCCACCAATGTCAACGCAGTTGGCGGATTTAGGCATCAAGCTCACCGAGGGATACGATACTACTCAATTTGAACCCGCCCCTGATATGGTCATTATCGGCAACGCCATGGCGCGTGGCAATCCTGCTGTCGAGTATGTTCTCAACCGCAATTTACCTTACACCAGCGGTCCGCAATGGCTACTTGATAATCTTCTCAACGATCGCTGGGTGTTAGCCGTCGCAGGTACCCACGGCAAAACCACGACAAGCAGTATGTTGGCGTGGATTTTGGACCATGTAGGGTTAAACCCTGGTTTCTTGATTGGTGGTATCCCACAGAATTTTGGCATTTCAGCTCGGATCGGCTCAAGCCCGTTTTTTGTTATTGAAGCCGATGAATACGACAGTGCTTTTTTTGATAAGCGTTCCAAGTTTGTTCATTATCGTCCAAGAACACTTATTCTTAATAACTTAGAATTTGATCATGCAGATATCTTTGATGATCTCGCTGCCATCCAGCGCCAGTTCCATCACTTAGTGCGGAGCGTACCCGGGAACGGCCTAATAATCGCCCCACAAAGCGATGAAAATCTGCAGTCAGTTTTGCAGCAAGGATGTTGGAGCGAACAGCAATCCCTCGGTGCAGAATGGTTTTACCACTTACTCGAAGCAGACGGTAGTTTGTTTGAAATTCTCCATCACGGTAAACCACAAGGAATTGTCGACTGGTCCTTGATTGGCTTGCATAATGTTCTCAATGGCGTCATGGCAGTGGCGGCAGCCCACCATGCCGGCGTGAAAATCGATGATGCAATAGCAGCTTTAAACAGTTTCAAGAACGTCAAGCGCCGCATGGAGATAAAAGGCCAAGTTGGACATACCACCGTGTATGATGACTTTGCGCACCACCCAACCGCTATAAAAACCACGGTTGAAGGGCTTCGTCAGCGCGTTGGCTCAGAACGTATTATCGCGGTATTAGAGCCACGTTCCAATACCATGAAGATGGGGATCCATAAGGATCTACTAGCTGACGCTTGGTCTCAAGCAGATGAAGTTTTCATTTATATTCCGGATTCCGTCACCTGGTCAATTGCTGAAGTTAAAGCGGCGAGTCGATGTCCGGTCCACGTATTTAGCAGTGTTGATGAACTGGTTACTGAGTTGGTGCGTAATGAGCATCACATAGCCGATGTTCCGCTGGGAAGTCCAAATGCTTTGTGCATTCCCAAGCAACATATTCTCGTGATGAGTAACGGTGGATTTGAAGGGATCCACGGAAAACTACTGACCCAACTTGGAAAAGCACTCTGATGCAAGCGAACGTTACGCCCAAACACATTACTCTAGCAATCACCGGAGCGTCAGGTGCACCCTACGCACTGCGCTTATTAGAGCAATTGATTGCAGCCGATATTCACGTGTATTTGTTGGTTTCAGCAGCCGCGAAAGTGGTATTTGCTGCTGAAGAAAATATTCAAATTCCCAGTGGCAAAGAGAAGGCAAGTGCTTGGTTTACTGAAAAACTGGGTGCCAAGCCAGGGCAAATTATTTATTGCGGCAAAGAAGACTGGTTTTCGCCAGTAGCGTCTGGCTCAGCCGCACCTAAACAAATGATAATTTGTCCCTGTAGCACGGGCACCCTTTCTGCGGTAGCGCGAGGCGGCTGCGACAATTTGATCGAGCGCGCGGCGGATGTGGTGATCAAAGAAAAAGGTCAATTAATTATTGTGCCGCGAGAGATGCCCTTATCGTCAATACATTTACAGAATATGCTCACTTTAAGTAACCTAGGGGTAACGGTGATGCCGGCAGCACCTGGCTTTTATCACCAACCCAAAAGTATCGATGACCTTATCGATTTTGTCGTAGCGCGTATTCTAGATCATCTACAAATTCCACAAACCTTAGTTGATCGTTGGGGCTATTCGCCACAACAAAAAGAGGATTAATAAATGAGACTAAACGTTCTTCTATCAGTAGTCGCCGGGTTGTCGCTAGTCAGTGCAGATGCATTGGCATGGGGACAAACCGGGCATCGTGTCACTGGTAAGATTGCTGAAAGTTACCTTTCAACTGAAGCCAAAGCAGCAATAACTGCATTACTGCCCAATGAAACCTTGGCCGAAGCTTCAACCTATGCCGATGAACAACGTTCAAACCCAGCACATTTTTGGCAAAAGGTTGCTGGCCCTTATCATTACGTAACCGTACCCGAAGGAAAGCATTACCATGAGGTCGGAGCCCCAGAGCAGGGCGATAGTGTTACGGCTTTAGCGCAGTTCCGTCAGACGCTGTTGGACCAAGGAGCAAGCTTGGAAGACAAGCAGTTGGCGCTGCGCTTTATTGTGCATATCATCGGTGATTTGCATCAGCCTCTGCATGCGGGGAATGGTACTGATCGCGGTGGTAACGATGTGAAAGTGCGCTTCTTTTGGGAAGATTCAAATTTGCACCGCGTGTGGGACTCTGGATTGCTTGATCAACGCCAGTTGTCGTACACCGAGTGGTCCGAATGGTTAGGTGCGAAAATCTCAAAAGATAACGTACAAGAATGGTGGGATAGCAATCCTGCCACCTGGATTGCAGAGTCCACAACCTATCGTGATGGGCTTTACCCTGAAGACGCTAACAATCTGTCTTGGAACTATCTCTATCAACACATACCGACGGCGACGCTCAGGCTACAACAAGCAGGCGTACGAATTGCCGCCTATTTAAATGAGGTATTTGCTGAGCAAAAAGAGTCGCAATAATCTTAGGCTCAGAATGAAGACGTCAGAGCAATGCTATAGCTGCATTGCTCTAATTCAACGCACAGCGGGTGCACCGCCGCTATCGCGTAAACCAAGTATCAATCTACGTCCAGCGGCTCTGGCGATAATATAACACCAGTACTATCAGCGTAGATATGATCTTCGGGTAAAAAAGTCACACCAGCAAAGTTAACTGCTACATCAACATCGCCAGTTTGCTCATCATCAGCTAATACCGGGATGCTACCCACAGCTAAGATACCAAGATCGAGATCTTCCAAGGCATCAACATCTCTAACACTGCCATAACAGATGATACCTTCCCATTGGTTATCAACCGCCTGCTGCGCGACTACAGCATCGACTAAAGCGCGACGTAGCGAACCACCCCCATCAATGAGGAGAACCTTACCTTCACCATTTTCTGCAATGACTCGATCAATTAAGCCTTTATCTTCATAACACTTAATGGTGGTAATTTCGCCGCCGAAAGACAGTCGCCCACCATAGCTAGAAAAAATTGGTTCAACGACATCTACGCTGTCAGCAAATAGGTCACAAAGCTCGGACGTGTTGTATTCCATGGTTATTCCTTAGATACCCCTGTGATTGCAGTCTAGCACCGACTTGTCATGTAACGCCAGTAACGCCTGGTGCATTGTCATCAACACGTCGCGAAAGCGTCACAATTATGTCACTCAAATTAACTATTTTGCCCAAAGGATTGTTGCGTAGAGTACAGAGCAATGCGATTGAAAGGGTTACTTGAGCAAGACCGGCGTCTGTTTTTCTGGATTTTCAATGCTAGCGATAGCATCGGTATGCGTCCCATTCTATTTATTTCAAAAACTGGAGACGGTTATCTGTATCTTCTGATCGCTGCGTTACTTTGGTTGTATGATCCTATCCATGGTGAATTGTTCATTTACGTTGGTTTACTGGCATATGCATTTGAGTTGCCACTGTTTTTACTATTGAAACAATGGTTAAAACGTCCAAGACCGGCCGATCTGCTGAATAATTTCAATGCGCACATACAACCAGCGGACAAATTTAGTTTGCCCTCCGGCCACACTGCGGCGGCTTTTTTGATGGCGACAATCTTGAGTTATTTTTATCCACAGATTGCAGGTCTTGCCATCCTTTGGGCCGGGCTTATTGGTATGTCACGGATCCTGCTAGGCGTGCATTATCCCAGTGATATTCTTGCAGGAGCCGTCTTAGGTACCAGCGTGGGTTTGTTTAGTCTTAAAGTAATGGCGTAGTCGTAGTATGAGAATCGCATATGGGGTACAAGGTACCGGCAATGGACATATCACAAGGGCTCGCATCATGGCGCGCGCTTTCGCGGAGCGTCCTGACGTAGAGGTCGACTATTTTTTTAGTGGTCGTCCTGTAGAACAGTATTTTGATATGCACGCGTTTGGCGAATTTACCAGCTTTCCCGGTTTGAGTTTCGCTACCAGTAAGGGGCGAGTTAATCATTTTCAGACCCTAAAAAACGCACGCGCCTGTCGTCTATTGAATGACATTAAACGGCTTGATCTAACCCATTACGACCTTGTCCTTAATGATTTCGAACCCATCACCGCATGGGCAGCCAAACGCTGCGGTGTCCCCTCGATGTCAATCAGTCACCAAGCGGCATTCAACTTGGGCGCACCGAAAACAGGTGCAACCTTTATTGACCAAATTATTATGCGCAGTTTCGCGCCCGCTGATATCAAACTTGGCGTGCATTGGTACCACTTTGGGCAAACCATCTTACCGCCATTCATTCATGATGTGACGGCCAATGAAACGTCACTTGAAGGCTATCTTGTCTATCTGCCCTTTGAAGCAATTGCCGATATTGAGGCGATGCTCGAACCTTTAAGTGAGGTTTCATTCACTTGTTTTCATCCGGCCATACAGCAAGTACAAAAGCACAGTCACGTGACTTGGCATCCAACCGCAGTTGAACCCTTCCAGCGAAAGTTAAAACAATCAGCAGGAGTAATCGCAAATGCCGGCTTTGAATTGTCCAGTGAAGCACTTAAGTTGGGTAAAAAGCTGCTGCTCAAACCTCTCGCGGGTCAGTTTGAACAACTCTCAAATGCATACACCTTGAAACAACTCGCCCTGTGCGAGGTCATGTATCAATTAGATACTGATGCCGTTGAGGAGTGGCTTGCGGTGCCGACAATAGAACCCATTGATTTTCCGCACGATCCTCACCTGTTAATCGACTGGATCACAAAACAAGACTGGGATAGTAAAAACAACCTCTGTGAGTCCTTATGGAAACAGGTAAAATTCCCCGAACAGACTCGCCAACGATTAATGGCACTTGCTTTTTAAAGCGTCGATGCGATGATATCGACACGATTTGAACTCATCGCTTAGAGCCTGTGAAAACTAAAAAA
The DNA here is from genome assembly GCF_059752595.1 of Alteromonas sp. DYW1. Classification (NCBI taxonomy): domain Bacteria; kingdom Pseudomonadati; phylum Pseudomonadota; class Gammaproteobacteria; order Alteromonadales; family Alteromonadaceae; genus Alteromonas; species Alteromonas sp. DYW1. Next base: position 3,607,205 of record NZ_CM186038.1, read on the forward strand.
TATTCCGTTCTTATCTTTGCATTGATTGCCTGTATGCTAGCGACCGTCGGTTGTGGTTATCGAGGTGCACTTTATCTGCCCGAGCCCAGTCAAAACAACCAACAGCAGTCTCCCGACGAGGCCCCGGCGAAAGCAACTGAAGAGCAACCGTAAATGGATTACTTTAATTACAGAAATGACGCGCTATTTGCTGAAGAAGTGCCGCTAGAACAGATTGCTGCTGATTTTGGCACCCCCTGCTATGTCTATTCACGTAAAACGTTGGAGCGTCATTGGCATGCCTTTAATAATGCCGTAGGTACGCATCCTCATTTGGTCTGCTATGCAGTAAAAGCCAATTCAAACTTAGGTGTACTCAGTGTGCTTGCGAAGCTGGGATCCGGTTTCGATATTGTTTCCGGCGGCGAACTTGCGCGAGTCATAGCCGCCGGCGGTGACCCAGCCAAAGTAGTTTTCAGTGGTGTGGGCAAAACACCTGAAGAGATCCACTTTGCGCTAACCCAAGGGATCCTGTGCTTCAATGTCGAATCGGAAAGTGAATTACATCGGATTAATAGCGTCGCAGCAGAATTAGGCGTATCTGCGCGTATTTCCTTGCGTATCAACCCAGATGTCGATGCCAAAACACATCCCTATATTTCCACTGGACTGAAAGCCAATAAATTTGGCATTGCACGCGAACGTGCCAAAGAAGTTTATCAGTTAGCTGCCAGTTTAAGTCATCTAGAAGTTGTTGGTATGGACTGTCACATTGGTTCACAGCTAACTGACTTAACCCCATTTGTCGATGCCTTATCACGCTTATTAATTCTTATTGATGAGCTCGCCGAAATGGGGATCAAAATTAAACACTTAGATGTCGGCGGCGGTTTGGGGGTGCGTTACCGTAACGAGGAACCACCACATCCCAATGATTATGCTGCCGCTATGGCCAAGCAATTAAGCGGGCGCGAAGATTTGATGTTAATTTTGGAGCCCGGCAGAGCCATCAGCGGTAATGCAGGTATCTTACTTACCAAAGTCGAATTTATTAAAGCCGGTGAAGAAAAGAATTTTGCCATTGTGGATGCCGCAATGAATGATTTATTACGTCCAGCATTGTATTCAGCTTGGCAGGAGATTGTTCCGGTCAGAGAAAATATGAAGGCCACAAAGCGAATGTATGATGTGGTTGGCCCGGTTTGTGAAACCGGCGATTTTCTCGGTAAAGAACGCGACTTAGCCATTGCCGAAGGTGACTTGTTGGCCGTGCGCAGTGCCGGTGCTTATGGCTTTGTCATGGCCTCGAATTACAACAGTCGTTGTCGTCCAGCAGAAGTTATGGTGGATAAAGAACAGGTTTATTTGGTCCGAGAACGAGAAAAACTAAAAGATCTCTGGAAAGGAGAGCATAAACTTACGTAAACTATACCCATAACGAAAATAATAATGCGCTGCTAATGCTTGTAGAATTCTCAAAAATGCATGGACTGGGTAATGACTTTGTCGTCATCGATAATGTTACGCAGAATGTATTTTTGTCGAAAGAAAAAATTCAAAGGCTAGCAGATCGCAATTTCGGGATAGGTTTTGACCAGTTACTAATGGTCGAGCCACCTTACGATCCGGACCAAGATTTTCATTATCGAATATTCAATGCTGACGGCTCTGAGGTGTCGCAATGCGGCAATGGCGCCCGATGTTTCGCGCGCTTTGTAAAACTCAAAGGCTTAACCAACCGCAATAAGATTGTCGTTAGCACGAAAGCCGGACGTATGGTGTTATACATCGAGCGCGACGGGAATGTTACCGTCAATATGGGAAAACCCATTTTCACCCCCGCCGAAATTCCGATGGTGGCGCAGAAAGAAGAAAAGACCTATGTCATTCGCGCCGACGACTATACCCTATTTTGTGGTGCCGTCTCGATGGGTAATCCCCATTGTGTGATGGAGGTCGAAGATATCAACACCGCGAATCTGGAAACGCTTGGCCCTTTACTTGAGCAGCACGAGCGGTTCCCAGAAGGGGTAAACGTAGGTTTTATGCAGGTCCTTAATCCGACCCACATAAAATTACGCGTTTTCGAGCGCGGCACTGGTGAAACATTGGCTTGTGGTAGTGGCGCGTGCGCAGCAGTTGCAATAGGACAAATTCAAGGTAAATTAGGCAAAGATGTGCGAGTTGAATTGCCAGGTGGTAATTTAAAGATTCGCTGGCAAGGTAAGGATAACGTACTAAAAATGACAGGGCCTGCAGAACATATTTACGATGGGCATTTCCAACTATGAAAGATGCCACCCAACCATCAATAGCCACACTCGATACCGGTGAGGACTCACAAGTCAGCGCCGAACAAGTACGCGCGTACTTGTTACAAAACCCAGCGTTCTTTGCACATTGTCCGGAGTTATTAGAAAAATTAGAAATTCCGCATGAACAGCATGGCAGCGTATCGCTGGTAGAGAAGCAAAGTGAAATTCTGCGCAATAAAGTCCGCCAATTAAGTCGCAAGATCCATCAGTTGATCGCCATTGCCAAACAAAATGAGCGTATTTATCGGGTCTATGTGGACCTCAATATCAAGTTGTGGCGATGCCAAGACTTTAGTGATATTCAAAACACGCTCGAAGAGGTTATGTTAACGCAGCTTAAGTTGTCTGCTGTCGCAGTGAAACCTTTCGTTGGTCCATATGCAATGTCTGAATTACATCAGCGTTTGTTTACCGAGAAGCACTTCAAAAATAAGCTTTTTTACTTTGGCCGCCTTAGCCAGCATGAGAAGCAATTACTGTTCGATGAGCAACCCGCTGAGTCAGTCGTATTAGTTCGATTAGGCACTGATAAGGATTTGGGTATTTTGGCGGTGGGTAGCAACGATCCTGGGCATTTCAATCCCGATATGGATACCTTACTGCTGACACAGCTACAACAGTTTTTAAACATTTTACTGCCCGACGCCATCGGATTTTAACCGATGGTTGCCGTGAGCACCGAGCAACACCTTGCTGATTTCATCCAGTATATCAGGGCCCAGCGAGGGCTATCGGAGCGCACTTGTGAGCAATATCAACGACAGATAACAGCGTTACTTGCAGATCTGGATTGTGACAACCTTGAAAAAGTGTCAACACTGCACGTTAAGTCTGCCATCATGCGTGCCCGTAAAGCTGGACTATCAGCGCGAAGTACCGCGAATCGTCTGTCTGCAATGCGCACCTTTTGCCAATACCTATTAAGAAAAAACATTATATCTGTTGATCCCTGCGACGGAGTACAGGCACCTAAGCTACCCAAGCCACTCCCCAAGCAACTTAGCGTTGATGAAGCGCAACGACTGTTGGATAACGTCGAACAGGACGATTTACTAACTACCCGCGACATCGCCATGTTTGAATTACTCTATGGTTGTGGTTTGCGACTTTCCGAGTTAACAGGCTTAAATTTGCAAGATATACAGCCTGACAACACACTGCGAGTGACCGGTAAGGGTGCAAAACAACGGATATTGCCGATTGGCCGTAAGGCTCAGGAGGCACTGTCACATTGGCTAAAAGTCAGGGCCAGTTTCGCCAATCCAGGTGCTCAGGCCGTGTTTTTAAGTAAGCAGCAAAAGCGTATTTCTAACCGCCAGGTAGCGAACAGGTTGAATCGTATTGCTTTGCAGCAAGGCCTTGATAGCGCAGTAAATCCGCATAAACTGCGGCATTCATTTGCTACGCATATGCTAGAGTCGAGTGGAGACTTGCGCGCAGTACAGGAATTGCTCGGTCACGCCAATCTATCCACGACTCAAGTCTATACACATTTAGATTTTCAACATCTAGCCGCGGTATATGACAAAGCCCATCCGCGGGCGCGCAAGAAGGACTGAGGTAACGCATGATTTTTTATCGTCCTTTGGCGCGGATCAAAGCCCTTACTTTTGATTTAGATGATACCTTATGGGATAACGGCCCGATTATTCGTTTGGCAACGCAGGCATTAACTGACTTTTTGCACGCAGAATACCCACCCGTTGCAGCGCTAATGGGCGAACATTGGATGCACCACCGCCACGCGTTGGTGCAGCAAGAGCCGCGTTTGGCTTCTGATATGAGCCTATTGCGACATAAAGTTTTACAAGCGCTGGCAAGACAAGCCAAATTCTCAGAACAAAAACAAATTGAAATCGCCGATCGCGGACTAGCGCACTTTTTCAACCAACGTAGCGCTTTCAAAGTAAATCAGAATATTTATTCTTTATTAGAAAAACTGAGCCAAAAATACCCATTAGTGGCAATAACAAATGGTAATGTTGACCTGACACAAGTGGGTATTGAGCAATTCTTCGAACACACTTTTCAAGCCAACATTGCCGCGCCGATGAAGCCTGACCCAAGTATGTTCAATGCTGCGATCGCTCATCTTTGCTTGCCAGCGGGTGAAGTGTTACACATTGGTGATCATTTAATTAAAGACGTTTGGGCTGCTCATCGCTTAGGATTTCAAACCGCTTGGTTTGCCTGTAATCGCGCAATGACGGTAGCTCAAGAGCCTGTGCGCGTATTACCCACAGTACAACTAACTGCATTAGAAGAACTCTATCAATTACTCTAATAAGGATGAAGAATAGCTATTCTTTATCCTCTAAGACATTTTGCTGCATAGAGTCACAAGGCATGCAGCAATCGGGTTTACCGACTATCTTCGCAGGTACGCCAACGACGGTAACGCCGCTAGGTACATCGCTAAGCACTACGCTACCTGCACCAACTTTGCTGCCGTTGCCAATTTCAATGTTGCCCAAGATCTTGGCGCCTGAACCTAACATAACTCCAGCACGGATTTTCGGATGTCGGTCACCCGACTGATTGCCCGTTCCACCCAACGTAACGTTTTGTAGGATCGAAACGTTATCTTCTACCACCGCAGTTTCACCGATAACAATACCGGTTGCATGGTCTAGCATCACGCCTTTACCAATATTCGCAGCAGGATGAATATCGACACCAAAAACTTCAGAATTTCGACTTTGCAAGAAAAGCGCTAAATCATGTCGCCCTTTATGCCACAAGTAATGTGCTAACCGATGTACCTGAACGGCCTGAAACCCCTTAAAGTACATCAGTACAGGCAAGTAGGAGTCGACAGCCGGATCACGATTGACGATAGCGATACTGTCACACATCGCCGCCTCAACAATGCTGGGTGAAAGTAGATAGGCCTCGTCGAATACTTCGCGTATTGCGAGTGCCGGCATTACGTTGTCAGACAACTTGTTGGATAATATAAAACTTAGCGAACTCTCGAAGTTGTGATGCGCCAAAATGCATGCATGAACATAGCTGGCCAAGAGAGGCTCTTGTTGAACTGTGCGTTGTGCTTGTTGCTTTAAGGTCAGCCAAAACCTTTGCGTATTGTTGTCTATACTTTGCATTCGATGAGTTCCCTTGGGGATAGTGTGGTAGATGTAAGGACACTACTGCGTATTTCAATACGACCCGACAAATCACCATAAACTTTCCATTTCCCCCAACACGCGTTAGAACAGACAGAAGGTATTAGCTGCGGGACAGGCAACATGGGCAAGCGTCTGAGGTTTACCTAAGCTAGGCGAAGATAAGCACGAGACTAAAAGAATGCGAATTTGGCTTGGCATAATAATGTTACTGATCAGCGGATGCGGAGGAAGCGGCGGGTCTAACAGTAACGACAATTTGATTACACCGCTACCGCCAGCACAGCACGCTCAAGAAGCTCGCTTTAAAGTCATTATGCTCGGTAACAGCCACACTGCAGCGAATAACTTACCTAACCTGTTAAAAATGCTGATTGAACAGCACTTCGGACCGGACAGCAGCTACGTCTTTCGTGTTCCCCAATTTCAGTTTCTAAGTGAACACGCGGGATCCGCGCAAACGCTAGCAGCGTTGGCAGCTGAGCCGTGGACGCATGTAATTCTACAAGCGCAAAAATACTCCCAAAGCTTCCAGAATGAATACCCTATCAATGGGGCACTTTACTTGGCACAACTGGCACTTAGTGGTGCGGCCAAGCCAATCATGTTCCCTGAGTGGGCACAAGCGGGAAGAGCCGCTGAAACCGATTATATCCATAATATTCATGCACAAATTGCAGCCCAAAGTGGCGCATGTGTCGCCCCCATCGGCTATGCATGGGAACGCGCGTTGGAAATCAACCCCGAACTCGAACTACATGCTGCGGATGGCAACCACGCAGCACTCGCTGGCAGTTTCTTAACCGCGCTGGTTTTATTTGAAGTTATCACTGAATTTCCCGCTGACCTATTACTAACGGTACCACATCTTGATATTGCGCCAGCAACTCAGGAATTACTGCGGCAAGTAGCTACGTACGCGCTTGCCAATCATCCCCCCTGCGACTATTAAGTCGCTACTGAGCCAGACTTTAGCGCTACCAGTTCATGACCATAATCATGGTTTGTAATACCGTAGCCACCGAAACCCAGGTGAAGTAAGGCAACTGGGCAAGAGCAATCCATTGGTTATGTCGCCACACCGCAACAATCATCCAAACAATCGTGCCCCATACGATAAAAATATCAAGCGTCGCCAGCTCAAGATTGCGCAATCCAAACTGAATAGGCGTAAAAATTAGATTTGCGATCAAGTTTATAACGAAGGGTAATGCTAAGCTTTTGGGATACTGCTTGCGCCAAACTTGTATAAAGACCCATGCAAAGGTGACGATGATAATGGGGTATAGAATTTGCCACATCAGTCCAATAAACGCTGGATCAGGCGTCCATTCTGGCTTAGCCAACGCATCATACCATTCACGAAATTGCATAGGGTTTATTCAATTAAAAGTTTTCTGACAATGGTTACCTTTAGGTCGTAGCTACAGATCATTTAGTACGCAAAAAAAGCACACCCTCTGATGTGGCAAGTCGATAATCAAGCTTTGAAAATTTCAGCTAAAACGACATTTTGCGATAACACTGCTTTTGTTAACCGCTGTATAAATTCACAGATAAACTGGTATACTCGCGATTTGATTTAACCACTCTGCAGTACTATGGACGTTTCTCGATTACTCGATGATTTGAATGACAAACAGCGCGACGCGGTCGCTGCCCCGCCTTCCGACATGCTAGTTTTGGCTGGTGCAGGCAGTGGTAAAACCCGCGTACTAGTGCATCGTATCGCGTGGTTAATGGAAGTCGAACACATTGCTCCACACAGCATACTGGCCGTGACATTTACCAATAAAGCAGCCAGAGAAATGCGCGGGCGGATTGAAAATTTAATGGGGCAATCATTACATACCATGTGGATTGGGACCTTTCATGGTCTGGCGCATCGATTGTTACGCAGCCATTATGAGGAAGCCCGCCTGCCACAGAGTTTTCAAATCCTCGATTCTGATGATCAATACCGACTCGTTCGACGCGTGCTGAAGAGTATGAATCTGGATGAAAAGCATTACCCACCAAAGCAGATCCAGTGGTTTATCAATGGCAATAAAGACGAGGGTTTGCGTCCTCAGCATATCGAAACACACAATGATCCTACCCAGATCAAAATGCGTGAAATCTACACAGTGTATCAACAAACGTGTGACCGGGCGGGACTGGTCGATTTTGCTGAATTATTGCTGCGAGCACACGAATTATGGTTGAACCATCCGACTTTATTGGCTCATTATCAGCGTCGTTTCAGAGCAATATTGGTGGATGAGTTCCAAGATACAAACAACATTCAATACGCCTGGCTAAAACTCTTGGCCAGCGGTGATAACAATATGATGATTGTTGGTGACGATGATCAATCAATCTACGGATGGCGTGGTGCTAATGTCAATAATATCCAATATTTCTTACGCGACTTTGCTGGCGCAAACACCATTCGACTGGAGCAAAACTACCGTTCCACCGCTACCATACTGAAAGCCGCAAATGCAGTCATCGATCACAATCAAGGCCGCTTAGGCAAGGAGCTTTGGACCGAAGGCGAGGAAGGCGAACTCATCTCACTCTATGCTGGCTTCAATGAGATGGATGAAGCCCGATTCATTGTTTCTCAGATTAAGCGTTGGAATGATTATGGTAATGCCTTGAGCGACTGCGCGATTTTGTATCGTAATAATGCTCAATCGCGGGTACTCGAAGAAGCCTTACTGCATCAATCAATCGCCTATCGTATCTATGGCGGGCTGCGCTTTTTCGAGCGCCAAGAGGTAAAAGATGCTTTAGGCTATCTGCGCATGATCAATCAGCCATTAGACGATGCGGCCTTTGAACGGGTAGTGAACACGCCTACCCGTGGTATCGGCGAACGCACGCTTGCACAGATCCGTGAAAGTGCCCGCTCGCTGGATCAATCGATGTGGCAGACCAGTTTAACGCTATTGGCCGAAAAACGCCTTTCTGGGCGCGCAGCAACAGCATTGCAGAGCTTTATTGATTTGATCCTATCGCTTAAAGCTGCAACGCTGGACGAACCGCTAGAAAAGCAAGCCGACATTGCCATTAGACGTTCAGGCTTGTTTGCAATGTATCAAGCAGAGAAAGGGGAAAAAGCACAATCACGCATTGAAAACTTAGAAGAGCTAGTTTCTGCGTGTAAAGCTTTTGAAATGCCTGATGATGTCGAGAATATGACAATGTTAGATGCCTTTTTAGCGCATGCGTCTCTTGAAGCGGGTGAAGCACAAGCGGATAGCCACCAAGACGCTGTGCAAATGATGACGATTCACACCGCTAAAGGACTTGAATTTCCAATGGTGTTCTTGGCTGGCGTTGAAGAAGGCATGTTTCCCAGTCAACAAAGCCATGATGAGCCAGGTCGACTCGAAGAAGAGCGTCGACTCTGTTACGTCGGCATGACGCGAGCAATGCAAAAGCTTTATATAACCTATGCAGAAAGCCGTCGGGTTTATGGCCAAGACAAATACCACACCCGATCACGATTTATTAAAGAAATGCCGCAGGCCTGTTTAGAAGAAGTTCGCTTGCGCAGCACGGTTGCACGCCCAGTGCAAAATCGGTTTAGTCAACAAAGTAGCTTTGACGCTGTGGATGACAGTGGTTTTGCGCTTGGTGACCGGGTGATGCACCCTAAATTTGGCGATGGCACCCTGTTAAATTGCGAGGGTTCAGGCCCGCAGGCGCGGGTGCAAGTCAACTTTGATGATGTGGGCACCAAATGGTTGGTGCTAAGCTACGCTAAATTATCGAAATTATAGGTTACTTAGTATACAGTTAAGCCAATAATCGTTGTGGTGATGATGGTATGCAAAAGAAAGTATTAGTAATTGAAGATAGTTCTACCAGTATGAACATCATCAAAAAGCTGGTACTTCAAGCCAAGCTAGTACCCGTCTGCGCGTCAACTTTGACTGAAGCCAAGCACGTATTTGGCACCACCAATCCAGAAGATTATCTTTGCGCCGTGGTGGATTACAACCTCCCCGATGCTCCATTTGGTGAAGCCATCGATTACACCATCGCGAGCTTTGTTCCTACTATTGTAGTCACCGGCCGCCTCGATGATGACACACGCGAACATGTGCTAAGTAAAGACGTAGCCGACTACATCCCCAAAGAAAACGCACAAGTCTATGACTATTTAAGTCGCTTATTGGCCCGGATGGAAAAAAACAAACATATTGGGGTGCTAGTGGTGGACGATTCTCGGGTTAGCCGTAGCTCAATGACCTCTATGTTACGACGCCATAACTTTCAGACCTTTGAAGCAGAAAGCGCCGAGAAAGGTCTAGCTATCCTGCACGAACGCATGAATATTCAATTGGTGATCACCGACCAAACCATGCCTGACATGACCGGTACAGAATTTGTTGCGGAGTTACGCAAATCAATGCCGAAGGAGCAACTTGCCATCATTGGTGTTTCATCAGGTAACAGCGCTTTGCTTTCTGCGCGCTTTTTAAAAAGCGGCGCCAATGACTTCTTACACAAACCCTTTTGCCAAGAAGAATTTTTGGTCCGTATTAACCAAAATGTTGAATACATCGAAAATGTGGAAGCGATTCGACGTGCTGCCAACTCGGATTATTTAACCGGTTTACCCAATCGCCGGCACTTTTTCTATTCGGTCAATCATGTATCGCGCAGCCAACCTGAAAATCAGGCTGTCGCCTTAGTCGACTTAGATCATTTTAAGCAAATCAACGATACCTACGGCCATGATGCGGGCGATAAGGTACTGAAAGATGTGGCGAAGTTGATTGCCAGTCAATTCTCGGATTTTCACGTGTCACGCTTTGGTGGTGAGGAGTTTTGTATCTATTTGCCCAATATCCCAGCCCAGGAAGTGATTGAACGATTAGAGGCCTTTCGTGAGGCGTTGTCACACAAGCAGATCCGCTTTCAACAGCAAGATTTGCAGGTAACCACAAGCATTGGCGTGACTGTACAAGGGCGCAAAAATCTGGATGCCATGCTCGCCAAAGCTGACACGCTACTTTATCAAGCGAAAAGTAGTGGCCGCAATCGTGTAGAATCTGACTTCAACTAAACCGGTTTGGTTTTGGCAAGTTTGCGCGTCTGGCGGAAGTTGCGCAGAGAGTCCCAACAAAAAATCATCAGACCCGTCCAAACAAAAGCAAAGGTGATCATGCGTGCTTGATCAATCGGCTCTTGGTAAAAGAACACCGCTAGGACGAACATGATACTAGGCCCGATATACTGGAAAAAGCCTAGCGTTGAATACTGGATCCGACGAGCTGCGGCGGTAAAACACAACAATGGGGCTGTAGTGACTACACCGGCCATTATCAATAGTCCGTTCATGTCCCAGCTATTCAATCCCAGATTACTCGCATCACTGGCGTAGAAAGCCCAGTACACCAATGCCAGCGGCAACATCATCATAGTTTCAATGAGCAAGCCTGGAAGCGAATCAACGGCAACAGTTTTACGCAGTAATCCATACAATGAAAACGACACAGCCAGTACCAGAGCAATCCAGGGAAGATAGCCTAACCCCGCGATTGCTACAGCCACACCGCTAATGGCCAAGACCACCGCTAGTTTCTGTAATGGCCGCAAGCGTTCGCCCAGGAAAAGCCTACCAAACAGAATATTAAACAGCGGGTTGATGTAGTAACCCAGACTTGCTTCTAGCAACTGGTCGTTATTAACTGCCCAAATAAACAGCAACCAATTGCCGGCTAACAATATACCAGCCGCCAACAACACCAGCATAACTTTGCGCGAGGTAAGCGCGGCTTTTACTTTGGTCCAATGCTGCCTGAGGGCTATTAACCCGATGAGTATTAACGCTGACCAAACCACCCGATGCACCAATATTTCTGCCGCGGGCATGTGCTGCAGTAATTTGAAATACAATGGCGCGAAGCCCCACATACTGTAGGCGGCTATGGCGAAGAGCACGCCTGCGCGAGACTGTTGAGCTGGATCAGACATTTACGTTAAGCAGTATCATTGAGGAGAGCGCGTATTGTGCGCGTTTCCTATTCAAATTTATAGTAAAAACAACGTCCCGAGACCTAAAAATGCAACAAAGCCGACAATATCCGTGACCGTCGTTAAGATGACCGAACCAGAAAGCGCTGGGTCGATTTTAAGTTTATCCAACAAGACGGGGATAAATACACCGGCGCATGCTGCACTGATGATGTTAACCAGAATGGCCAGCGCTATCACCATGCCTAATAATGGATTGGCAAACCAGAAAAAAGCCACAATGCCGATGACGATTGCCCAGATAACACCATTAACCCCACCAACCTGAAACTCTTTTTTAAGTAGCGCCTGGACGTTGGCCGTGGTTACCTGCTTCAGCGCTAAACCACGCACGATCAGAGTAAGCGTTTGGCTACCGGCTATGCCGCCCATACTGGCGACCACTGGCATCAATACGGCCAGTGCCACAACCTGTTGTAATGTGGCCTCAAACAAGCCAATAAACCAAGAGGCCAAAAACGCCGTCAGTAGGTTAATACCCAGCCACAAAGCACGATTTTTTGCGCTTTTTGCTACCGGCGAGAACAAATCTTCATCCTCGTCCATACCAGCGGTTGCCATGACTTGGCGCTCGTAATTCTCATTGATTAATTCAGACGCGGCACCAATATCCAAGCGCCCCACCAACTTATTATTATCATCCACCGCTGGTAATGATGTATAGCCCGAGCGTTGGACTAAGAGAGACGCAGAGACATTCTCATCAGTGGCCTTAAGCACAGTGAGCCCATCCTCCGCCAGTTCAACCAAGGGAATATGTTCGGCGGCATTAAATACCCGTGCGAGTTTTACCGCTTCGGCGAACTGCCCTGAACGATTCAGCAAATAGATAGTGTCGCAATAGTTGGGCACACCCCGACGGATCAAACGCAACCCCTCTCTTACTTTGGCATTGAGTGGCAAAACCAATAGGTCATGGTTAAGCCAGTGACCAATTTGCTCGACTGGGAATTGGCGGGCGTCATCAAAGTAGGCCTGTTGCTGTGAATCAAGTGCCTCATAGGCGCGGTCAATGAGTCGATTAGGCAGCGAGTCCATCAACTCCAATAAGTCTTCAGCGTCAATGTCACTAAAGATACTGGCCCACTGATCTTGCGGCGTTGCGTCGATCAATATTTCCCGCGGATCCGCCCGCATCTCAACCAACACATCTAGCATTCTGTGCTTTGGCAATGCACTAAAAGTCAAAATCCGCTGTTCAACAGGTAATGATTCGAGAATTAACGCGATATCTGGATCGTCCAACTCCAACATTGCAGAAGAACGCGCTATCTGGGATGTATCCTCCGGCGTATTGACCAACTCTTCGATCAATTCGGGTAATTGTTCAGTCATTGTTCGATCCTTAAAAACTTGTCACAACTAGCCAGTGAAGCGTGACGCAAAAATGCGTATCATAGGGCCATCGGTTTCTTTCGCTATAGTTTACCATCGATTCCCTAAATCTTATGCAATCATCCACGTTGACAGCTGAAAATACTGCTACACCAGAACAGGTGCTTGCCCACGTATTCGGTTATTCAACGTTCCGCGCAGGGCAGCTCGACGCCATTAGGAATACACTTGCTGGTGGTGATAGCTTAGTGTTGATGCCGACCGGTGGTGGGAAGTCATTATGTTATCAAGTTCCGGCTTTAATGCTGGAGGGTATTACGATTGTTATCTCTCCCTTGATTGCGTTAATGCAAGATCAAGTCGAGCAACTGAAACTCAGCGGTGTCGCCGCGGCGTTTATTAATAGTAGTATCGATGAAGAGCAACAACAACAAACGTATGACGCCTTACAATCCGGCTCACTCAAGATTGTCTATGTTGCCCCCGAGCGTTTATTACAACCTCGTTTTTTGCAGTTTATCCGCAGTGTCAATGTTTCCTTGTTTGCTATCGATGAAGCCCACTGTGTTTCCCATTGGGGCCATGATTTCCGCCCAGAATATCGTCGTCTTGGCGAACTCAAACAGCACTTCCCAAATATTCCAATGATGGCTTTGACGGCCACAGCAGATATAACGACTCAAGCCGATATCCAGCAACAACTTTGCTTACACGAGCCATTGGTCCTCAAAAGTAGCTTTGACCGTCCCAACATTCGCTACCATGTGTTACCCAAATATAAGGCGTTTGATCAGGTCCTTAGCTATGTTAAACAGCAAGAAGGCAGTGGGATCATATATTGTAATAGTCGCCGTAAGGTAGACGAACTCAGTGAAAAACTCCATAAAGCTGGGCTCAAAGCGGCGGGGTACCATGCCGGTATGGATAGCGAACAAAGAAATTGGGTGCAGCGGCGCTTCCAAACTGATGCTATTGATATAGTCGTCGCCACTGTTGCATTTGGCATGGGGATCAACAAAAGTAATGTTCGCTATGTTCTACATCATGATGTACCACGCAGTATAGAGGCTTACTATCAAGAAACTGGGCGCGCCGGACGTGATGGCATGCCTTCCGAAGCATTACTGCTTTTCGATGAAAAAGATGGCGCCCGTATTCGCCAATGGATCGCGATGGGCAACTCTGAGCGAGAAGCAATAGAAACCCAGAAATTTACCGCCATGGAGGCATTTGCAGAAGCACAAACCTGTCGGCGACAAGTATTGCTCAATTATTTTTCCGAATTTGCCGGAACAGCTTGTGGCAACTGCGACGTTTGTCTCGATCCGCCGCGTCATTTTGACGGCCTGGTCACTGCACAAAAAGTCCTCTCTTGCGTATTGCGGATCCAGCAAAGTGCTGCAGCGCAATATGTAATCGATGTTCTGCGCGGCAAATCGCATAAACGTATCATTGAGAACCAGCATGAACAGCTCAGTACTTACGGTATAGGTAAAACTGAGCCTGATACCTATTGGCACAGCATAATTAATCAATTGGTGCATAAGGGGTATCTACGCATCGACATTACCCAAGGGGCGGCTCTGAAGCTGACGGAGGCCGCGCGCGATATTCTGCGCGGCGAAGTTGCATGTGACTTGGCAATACCGCGCTTAAGCGTGAAAGCAGCAAAAACTAATACAATGCAAAAAGCTTATGACAAACGCTTGTTTGCCAAACTTAAGCATTTACGTAAAAGTATTGCGGATGAAGATAACGTGCCACCCTTTGTGGTGTTTAGTGACGCTTCGCTCGCCGACATGGCTGCACAAATGCCTACCACAAAAAGTGCATTTTTGGCTGTATCCGGTGTTGGCGCAACCAAACTCGAACGCTATGGTGACGCATTCTTAATGGTAATCAACGAGTATCTCGATAGTTTAAGTGATATTGCCTAGGCATAATCATATTGCCCGCCCTTCTTGAGCGCGCGCTGATAGGCATCGCGTGCGTGGATCCGCGCAACGAAAGCAGCAATATTAGGAAAGGCATCCTTCCCCTGTTTCGCCACAATCGCCTCAAGCGGAAAGCTCATTTGAAAATCCGCTGCACTTAAATGCTCACCCACAAACCATTCGCGCCCAGTTAAGTGGCGTTCTACAAAAGCAATGTTTGCCTTAATATTAGGCCCAAAGTAGGCATCCATCACGGCATCCACAAATTTTTCGACGATATATTTGATAAAGAAAGGTTTCGCTTTATCTCTGCCTTTCTCCAGTACCATCTTGGTCACCAACGGTGGCATAAAGCTGCCCTCGGCAAAATGTAACCAGAACGATTGTTCTTGCTTTTCTGCGGGCGACAGCTCTGCTAGCGCCTGGCCATTGCCATATTGTGTGACAAGGTATTCGATAATAGCACCAGACTCCGCAATGGTGACTTCATCATCGGTCACTACCGGCGACTTACCCAAGGGATGAACCAACTTTAATTCGGCAGGAGCAAGATTGGTCTTAGCGTCGCGTTGATAGGTTTTTAATGTATATTCAACGTCTAACTCTTCGAGTAACCATAAGATCCGCTGTGAGCGAGAGTTATTTAAATGATGTAAAACCAGCATATCGATTGCCTATTGCACTAAATATCCGATAGATACACTGAGATTGTAGATTTGGTTTACTCTGTGGTTTTTGTTTTTGGTGTTAAGCCGCTGTAGTAAGCTGCTAAATTCTCGATGTCCGTATCGCTTAACCCTCTCGCCATTGGAGTCATTTGCATATGACGACGCATGCCGTCGCGGTAAGCTTTAAGCGCATCAATCAAATACAATTCATTTTGCCCGGCTAAATTGGGGTAGTTGGGTATGAATGCCATACCATCATTGCCATGACAGCCGGCACAGACCGTCGCTCGCTTTTTCCCAGCGGCTGCATCACCCGCTTGCACGCTGAACACTAATAAGCCACTGAGCACAGCAATTGACAACGATCGCATTACTAATTTCGTACGTATTGATACCATGGCATTCCAACCTCGTTTTAGAGCTGACATTTGATGCAGTTAAGCTACACCTACGCCAATGAATTGCAAGCATTAACCTCCCCCGTCAAAGTGAGGTTATTGCGCGATCAACGCCTTGCCATGATAAACCATAATCTCTCGCATGAATTAGGGATCGCTGCGAGCGTGTGGCGCAACGACTGGAAAGATTTACTCAGTGAACCCAATAGCCCATGGCAGCAGCATGCCGTGGCACAAAAATATGGTGGTCACCAGTTTGGTCAATGGAATCCCGCGTTGGGTGATGGGCGGGGACACCTGCTTGCTGAGATAATCTCGCCCTCTGGCGAACGTGTGGATCTGCATTTAAAAGGTGCTGGACCAACCCCATACTCTCGCCACGCTGACGGTCGCGCAGTGTTACGGTCAACGCTGCGCGAGTACATTGTCAGCGAAGCTATGCACGCACTGGGTATACCGACTTCGCGCGCCTTGTGCTTGTTTACCAGTACCGAGCCCGTGCAACGTGAAACCATTGAACCCGGCGCAATGCTAATCCGCACGTGTGCAAGCCATATACGCTTTGGTCATTTCGAGTACTATCATTATACTGGACAAAAAGAGCGGCTGGATGCGCTGTTTGAGTATTGTTTTTCCCACCATTTTGCAACCCTCAAGGATGACCCTAACCGTTACCTCGAATTATTGCGTACTATTGTAACTTCAACCGCGCATTTAGTGGCACACTGGCAAGCTATTGGCTTTAATCACGGGGTTATGAATACTGATAATATGTCGATTCATGGCATAACCTTCGATTATGGCCCCTATGCTTTTCTCGATGACTTTATCCCCAGCTATATATGTAATCATTCTGACTACAATGGTCGCTATGCATTTGACCAACAACCAGGCATCGCATTGTGGAACCTGAATGCCTTGGCGCAAGCCTTTACTCACTATTTATCGGTCGATGCGATAACGGCAGCATTATCCTTGTTCGAGCCAGTATTAATGCGCACGTATCAAAAACTTATTGCTACCAAGTTTGGTTTCGACCAGATCCCAAGTGAACATCCCGATAAGTCCCGCGCCGACCAATTGCGCGTCCAGTGGTTTGATATGCTGGAGCAGCAGCAACGTGATTACACACAAAGCTTCCGGTTACTCTCCTGTGCCGCGAGCGCACCTAGCCAATTGATTGATCACTTTATCGATCGAAGTGCGATACACCAGTGGCTAAACGATTACCAAAACATATGTGAACGTCACTCAATTGATACCAATGAATTACGCCTGGTCAACCCTACAATCGTGCCCAGAAACCATCATCTCCAGCATGCCATTTCGGCCGCTTATGATGATGATTTTTCGGTTGCAGAGGCACTATTTGCGGCGGTAACAGCTCCCTTTGAAGACACCCCAGCAAATGCTCCATTCGCCACCCCTCCGCCGGCACAAGAAAAAGGCATTGCACTAAGTTGTAGCAGTTAGTCTAAACTGGGATTAGTATTATCTATTAATAACTTACGCTTCTGTTTAAAGAGCAAAAGGTAACCGCTTGTCAACATCTAACCACAGCTTGCGAAATACAGGGTTCCTTTATTGGGTATTGTGTATTGGCGCTCTCCTCGGTTTTCTGAGTGCCAATGTCAATGCCCAAGCAAAGCGCAATGTAAACATTGATATCGATCATTCTGTGTCACTGATTGACTTGCAGGATTTTGCTGAATCTTTGCGCACTGAAAACACGCGCAGACTGAGTGAAGTACAGTTATTGGACAACTGGACAGGCAGCTGGGATAAAAGCGCACTGTTGGACGGTCAAAGTCTTTGGATCCGCAGCGCTATAACGAATAAAACCGAAACGCCTGTAGGCTTATATCTAAGCGTCAACGATCCGAATATTGATAGTGTAGATATATTTATTCTCGATGACTTGGATAGGATTGTTGCCTCCCATTTAATGGGCGCAACCCAGGCTTTCGACAAGCGACCGATCAATCATCGCAATTTTATCGCACCAATCTCACTTGCCGTAAATGAAAAAGTCAGCGTTTATATTCGATTGACTGATGACAACCCGTTACTCGCGCCAATCACTCTAAAAAACTCTGAAGCCTGGGTATTAGAACAACAAAACACGCAGGTGCTGTTTGGTATTTTCGTCGGTGCAATGTCGGTATTTACCCTGTATTTTCTGATTACCTATCTGGTGCTGAAAAGTCCAGTGCGGTTCTGGTTTTCATTGACTTGTTGTGTGTTAATGCTCTGCGTCCTTAACATTCAAGGGGTTATTGCTCAGATCACAGAAATTACTGAATACAACCGCGTATTTACTAGCATATTCCTAGCTCTATTCTTACTCTTAACGAGCAAAGTCAGCGTAGCCCTGTTTACCCGTACTCCTAAATTCTACAAGTATGTTATTTATCTCATTCCATTCGCAATTATTGTCAATAAATGGCTAACACCTGACAGCTGGCAGGCTGCTGTTAATGGGCTCATCATCGGCTTGAGCATGCTTAGCCAGTGCGGCATGGCATTGCGCTACTACGTGCGCTTTAGCAGTCGACCAGCGCTCATTTTTATCGCTGGGTGGATTCTGTTAATCACTGCTGCAGGATCGAATCTTTATTTGTATAAAAACATGGGCATGCTTGATAATGCGGGGACTTTGTTGATTATTTCATTTACCACCCTGGGTATATTGATTCTCGGCGTGGCAATTGAAATCAATCAACAAGTATTGATGCGCTTGGAGCAAAGCAAGCAAGAAAAGCAAATAGATAACCTGAGTCAGTTTTATCAGCTGTTTCGTAATTCTGCAGAAGGCCTATATACCTCAACACCGGACGGGATATTATTATCAGTCAATCCTGCAATGTGGCAATTATTTGGCTATAGCAGTGAAGATGAAATGCTCAGTGCAGTGCAAAATACCAGTGAATTTTATGCCGACAGAAACGAGCGCGATGTTTTAATTGGGGAGCTACGCACTCACCGAACAGTCCTTGGACGAGAGTTTCGCGGCTTACGTAAAGATGGCACTGAGTTCTGGTTTTCTCTTTCATGTCAACTACATAGCGAAGGAGACCAGACGTTCTTATATGGTTCTCTATTTGATGTAACTGAACGCAAGCAATCTAATATTAGCCTCGAGTATCTTGCCACACATGATTCGCTCACTGGGGTTAATAATCGCCGCGAGTTTGAACGACAGTTACAGCACCAACTTACTCTTCCCTTTAACATCGACGAGCCATTAATTTTGCTCTATATGGATCTTGACCAGTTTAAAGTCGTTAATGATACCTGCGGGCACAAGGCGGGCGATGCCTTGCTGCAACAGCTCGCTCGACTCTTGGATGAAGGTGTCGGTGAGCGTGGTCTTTTGGCACGCTTAGGTGGCGACGAATTCGGTGTATTGATGACCAAAAGTGATAGCGACCAAGCCTTTGTGTTGGCAAATCGTATACTGAATATCGTGTCTGACTTTCGCTTTATGTGGGAAAACAATGTGTTCTCGCTGGGGATCAGTATTGGTTTAGTTGAACGCACCGAAAAAGTCGATTCACCCGAACAAATGATGAGTATGGCTGACGCCGCTTGCTACATCGCTAAAGAGCAGGGGCGCAATCAAATCCACCGTTATTCCCTTAGTGACATTACGACCAAGCGCTATGAGAGCGAACTGAATTGGTTAGCACATATTAACGAGGCACTTGAACAAAACAATTTTAAGCTGTACTACCAACACTATCAGCCATTGCATTTAGCCGACGATGGCCATCGTTATGAAATCCTGTTGCGGATGCAAACTAAAGAAGGCGACCTCGTACCACCAGGCGCATTTTTGCCAGCGGCTGAGCGCTATTCACTGGGGGCAAAAATCGATCGTTGGGTAGTCCTTCATTACTTCGAATGGTTACACCGCAATCCAATTCATGCACAAGAATTGCAGAAGTGTAATATCAATCTGTGCGGTCAATCACTCGCGGATAGAGATTTTAAACTGTACGTGCTTAACGCGTTTGAAAAATTTAATGTGCCGTACAGCAAGATTTGCTTTGAGATAACCGAAGGTATGGCGATCATTAAGATGGACGAAACCTTAGAGTTTATTAAAACCTTTCACCAGCTTGGCTGTACCTTTGCGTTAGATGATTTTGGCAGCGGCTTTTCTTCATACGGTTATTTGAAGCAATTGCCGGTTCAATACGTAAAGATCGACGGTGCGTTCGTCCGCGATTTATTAACCGACCCCATTGATCTTGCCATGGTGCGCTCAATTAATGACGTAGCAAAAGCCATCGGTATGCAAACCGTCGCTGAATTTGTAGAAAATTCGGATATTAAAGTGCAATTAGGTAGAATGGGGGTTGACTATGCACAAGGCTATGGCATTGCAATGCCAGCACCACTGGATGATTTCAAAGCATTTGGTCAATAACCCTTGTTTTGCCTTAAAACGGCCTTACATTGGCTCTACGCAATAGCCATGCCGTGCAACCGCTTGAGATAAAGATGACACAATCAAGTCCACAATTTGAATACATCAGCGCCGCTAAGCTTCCCACACGCTTTGGTGAGTTTCGTATCCATGGATTTGTGGAGTCGTCAGGCCAAGAACACGTGGCATTGACCTACGGCGATTGGCAGGCCGATGAAGCCGTACCCATCCGTGTGCACTCTGAGTGTTTAACCGGCGACGCACTGTTTAGTACCCGTTGCGATTGTGGCTTTCAACTTGAAAAAGCGCTGCAAAATATCGTCGAGCATGGCAAAGGCGTGCTGTTATACCTTCGCCAAGAAGGCCGGGGCATCGGATTACTGAATAAAATTAAAGCTTACCAATTGCAAGACACCGGTATGGATACGGTTGAAGCCAATTTGCATTTAGGCTTTGACGCAGACCTACGTGAATATTCTATCTGTGGTTTCATGCTTGAGACCCTGAACGTTGCAAATGTCGTACTAATGACCAACAATCCGAGAAAAGCAGCGGCGTTGGCGGAGCTTGGGATCAACATTGTGGAACGCAAGGCGATCGACCATGGCTTAACTGACCAGAATCGCCACTATTTAAAAACCAAAACGGAAAAGCTGGGCCATTTGTTCGACCCACATCTACTTAAATAGCGCTACAATCATTTACCCTACTGGAGCTGGTCTCACTCAGAAGCCGCCAGACTGGCTGGAAGCTGGTGCAAGCCCAATTCACTTAGCGCTGCTTCAAGCTGACCATTGTTAACAACGATATACTGTCGATTAGACTGCGATGCCATCAAAGTGTGGCCTTCTACATAGCGTTCCACGGCAGGTTTATCCCCGGCAAGCACAAATACCGTTTTGGTATTTTCCGCAGACTGCATATTGACTGCAAGATGCGCCAGCTGCTCGTAGTCGTCTAAACTACCAGTAATCTCTTCTACACCTCTAAAATCAAGAAAAAAATGAGTTGTGGGTGAGTACGCTGGATTCGCCTTTAAGTCCTTTAACGCTGTCATTAGCCGACGTACAGGCAATATGCCGCTAGCTCGCGTAAACGAGATATTTAGCCTTGGCACTAACTTAAAAAAATAATCCATTTGACTCATTTGGGGCATCACACTTACCCCCTTACTCTGCGCTTATTGTCTGATAAATGCAATTAACCAAGTTATTCAGACCGTTGCATAGCATTCAGGTTTGGTTAAGGCGCTACGCACTATAACCATGATTACGCTAGTACCAATGATCTTTGCATTGGACGAATTAAGAGGGAGAATCCTATGAAGTCAACGCAACGAATCGCACTTATTTATGCAATTGCGCTAATTCTCAGTATCAGTTTAGCCATACAGTTTGCCAGTGCGCGAGACTATGATAGCGGAGAATACTCAAGTACCGTGTTAAATGAGGAGCAACTCGATACTGTACTTGCCCCCATCGCTTTGTATCCCGATACATTACTGACGCATGTATTAATCGCCTCGACTTACCCCATGGATGTCATTCGGGCTGCACGTTGGCGCGAAAATAATCAAAACCTGTCAGAAGATCAGATCCTAAAGCGAGTAGACGCTTTTGACTGGGATCCCAGTGTGAAAGCACTGACACCATTTGACCGGATATTGGCGCAAATGAGTGAAGATATCGATTGGCTCAATTATCTTGGTGATGCAGTAATTGCCGATGAAGAGTGGGTCATGTCACGCATTCAAGCGTTGCGCGAAGTTGCCTATCGTGAGGGCAATTTGCAAAGTAATGATTATGTCAGCGTGGCACGCGAAGATGATGTGGTGGTGATTGAAACCGTTCGTGACCGTGTAGTGTATGTGCCTTATTATGATACCCGAGTGGTTTATGGGAACTGGTGGCACGCTCGCACACCTTATTATTGGCACCATCCGCGACATTATCATTGGAGTGCTGGCTTTTACTGGAGTCCCAGCATCCATATTGCCTCACACTTTTTCTTTGGCGGATTTCATTGGCATCATGGCTATGTGGTGATCAACACTACACCAACGTATCGCCCTTATTATCGCGACCACAAGCGCGTTTATAGCCGCGAATACAAGCGCTGGGCACATAATAGCCAACATCGCCGTGCGCGTTATAACGAACGTGTTGTCCGCCACCGCGAATATCGCCAACGCGAACCGTTAAAAGTTGTGCGCAATCGAGAAGTTATGAATACTCGGTATGGCGAATATCAGCGCGCTGTGCCGACTCAACTAGAGCAACACAATAGAAAGGTAAAATATGTGCAGCCCAACTCAACTAAACGTATAGCGACGAATAGTCACAATATGCCTAAAGTGCGCACAGAAACTCCGCGCCAACAGCGCGATGTCGTTAAAGCTCCGCAACGGGAGCGACTTGAAGTACCGCGTCCTACACAGCATCGACAACCCAGTAAGCGCCAGGCAGCGACTGTACAACCGCGTGTTGAACAGCGCAACCATGTGGCACCTCCACGCGCAGCCAAGCAACAACCGACTTTCAAGGCACCGCGCGAAACCCAGAGAGTCTCACGCGAAGTGCAGCGCGCACAGCCTAAATCACGCCAACCAGTGAGTCGTGACCGTAACACTCAACAGGTGAAGCGTCACGCGCGTGACAATCGGCAGAAGTGAGCCAATTAGAACACTGGTGACTTAGTTAAACCTCGGTCTAAAGACGCTAGCAGTAAATCAGTGCTAGCGTCTTTACCAATGCGCTATCAAATGCGCACTAACAGTGGTTTTCGTCATCTTAAATAGGCTACTCTAAGATTTTCGAACCACAGGAAACCCAAATGCAGCTACCGATTTATCAAGTCGACGCTTTTACCACCAAAATTTTCGGGGGTAACCCAGCCGCAGTGTGTCCGCTTGATCAATGGCTCAGTGATGACATCCTGCAGCGTATAGCAGATGAGAACAATTTATCGGAAACGGCTTTCTTCGTAATAAGTGAAAATACCATCGAGTTACGCTGGTTTACCCCTGAGTCCGAAGTTGATTTGTGTGGACATGCAACACTCGCGGCAGCTCATGTTATCTACACACAGCAATTAAGTCAGATGGATCCTCTGCGTTTTCTTACGCGCAGTGGCGAATTAGTTGTACACCGCAAGAACGATCGTTATGTGATGGATTTTCCAGCTACGATCGTGCAGGAATGCGAACCTCCAGCGCATTTGCTGCAAGCATTAGGCGACGGTGTTGTTGGCGTGTATCAAGGCTTTGATTATCTGGTTGAAGTTGATACTGAAGCGAGATTGGTCGCGCTGAAGCCCGACTTTTTGCTGCTTTCGCAGCTTCCACTGCGCGGTGTAGTTGTTACCGCTCGGGGCCTCGATGCAGATTTTGTCAGTCGCTGCTTCTTTCCTAAATTACGGGTGAATGAGGATCCGGTCACAGGCTCTGCGCACTGCCAACTCGCACCATTCTGGGCAAAACGGCTTAAGCTGCAGCAACTAAACGCTGAACAAAAGTCAAAACGAGGTGGCAGTATTCGATGTGAAGTCAAAGGCGAGCGCGTATTATTAGCGGGGCATGCCGTGAGCTATTTGCAAGGAACGATTACTCTGCCCTAGTTAATTTGGGTATTTCTGACAAAAAGTATCCACAAAACGTTGGGCCGACGTCGGATCCATATTGAAATACAGCGACGGTTCAATCAGCTCAACCTCCATAATTGCAAAGCCATTCTCAGTCTCAATCAGGTCGACCCGAGCATATAATGCACGGGAGGGTAATGCTGCCAGTGTTTTTTCGGCCACTGTAAGCATATGCTCGTTAGGCGTGATCAAGCTCAACTGCCCACCATGCTCCTCTTGCACACGGAAGTCCTGTGCCTTTGGCGTTTTCAAAATGGCGTGACTAAACCTATGATCAAAATAAAATAACGAATATTCACCGGGTGATACTATTGCAGGCAAAAAAGGCTGGATCATTAACGCGCGATCCGCAAAAACCTGAGCTAGTTCGTCTTGCAGATTTACACTCGTTGACTGTGCAATTCGATAGGTGAAATCGGCATTCGCACTAACCACTGGTTTAACTACAATCTCGTCGCTGGCAAAAGCGGCAAAACCCTGTGCAAGCATGGAAGGGTCGTAGGCATCAAACCAAAGTGTCGGAACAATTGGCACATCTTGCTGCGCCAAATCCAGCAAATAAGTCTTTGCAAGGTTCCACTCCATTAAAGAATATGGGTTCTCTAATACAGCTTTGGAAGCATCGATGCGTTGCAGGCAAGCAAGAAAAGCATCTGGGTCTTGTTGGTAGTCCCAAGGACTGCGCACGATCACTACGTCGTATTGGTTCCAATCCACATCGGCCTGGCGCCAAGAAACATGCTCGCTTTGCCAACCAGCGGCCGCAAATGGCGCATCAAGCAGACTATCGTAGGCGAAGAAATCGTCGAGACTGTCCATGGTAAGAATGGCGACTTTGTGCATGTTAAAAAACCTGTCTATAGCGTAATAATGAGTTTCTTGTGACCAACAACAATCGACTTAGGCTGGATTTTACCAAAACCCATATCCAAGGTGTCCAAATCTATCAATACAATAACCGGCAATGACTGTCCCACGACATCGCGGATCCCACGAATAATCTGATCAGCATCATCCATCGTACTTTCGAGTAACTTGAACTCACTGACCATGGGCTCTTTAATTTGTAAATTATAATCGACTGGGTCATACCGGAGCTCGCCAGTAATTTCAGCATCGGCTTTCAGCAGTTGATTATTTTTATATGCACTGATCTTGGTTTGAATACGCAATTCATTTTCCAGACCACTGAGGATGACTTTAGGATCTGAAAAAAATATATCCGCGCCGTTGTAACTCTGCTTGTAGGGGAAAGCGAGTTTAGCAAAGCGATTAATATCTTTTTCGCTAATGGTAAATTCCAACGCATTGGCAAAGTTCGATACACTCAACAGAAAAAGCAGCGCGGCAACCTTGATGCAGTTCTGTAAACCGAATTTTTTCATTCCCTGTCTATCCTTCAATCAAAATGGATTTACGGTATAGCCTTGCTGCTGTAACAAGGCATGAGCGGTCATCGCCGATAAAGCCATTTCAACCCCATCAGCTAATTGAGAATGTTCAATCTCATACGCTTTTGCACTTTGACCACACAAAATTATACGGACTTGATTAGCCTGTAACGCAGCAAGAAGCCCTAAATTGGGGTTGTCGGTTTGATGCACTTGCTGGTAGGTTTGATTTTTCAGTAAGTCAAGACTCGCTTTACCATGCACGACTAACGCGAGCCGAATATTTTCTTTAGGCACACCCGCTGCTGTATGCATATTGATAAACCGGGCTAGGCTATCAAAACGCCGATTGATTGTTCCTGCATCTGCACCCTCAGCGACATCAAATGCAACAGCGAATTGTTGTTGCGGCGTGAATTCTTGACCGGGTATTACCATCTTTTTACCGTAGCCCTTGATCGTAGGACCATCGGTAAATGCAGATAATTGTGCGTTCGCATCTACTGCGAGCAACAAAGTTATGGCGGCAGAGAGGACTGACAGTTGGCACAGGTGCTTAAACATGAATATTAAAATCCTTCAGCATGAATATGGCTCGCAAGATAGCATGAATTACTCGCTAGCGTTGATTGTTTTATCGGTTGCTCCAGTGATTTAATCTCACTGCATAACACGCTAGAGTATAACGGTTTAACAAACGCGATCAGCGTGCCTTTACCCTACATCATTAAAAGGAGTTGACTTGAATTCAGACTATCCAATCGGTACACCCGGACACCCTTGGGGTGATCTCGAGAAAGCGCAGTGGCTAAAACAACAATCAATCAAACGCTCATATGCTGATGAAGTGCTGACAAAAATAAAATTACTAGATGCTCAGTTTGGTATCGAGCAATACGGCACATTGCCCTATGACCAAGCGCGTTACCCACTGTTTGCAGCAAAATCGCTGGCGTGGCATGCAGACAAGCCCACTATTTTGATCACTGGTGGTGTGCATGGCTACGAAACCAGTGGCGTGCATGGTGCGCTGGGATTTGCGCTAACAGCAGCCGAACGTTATGCCAATGCGTTGAATTTTATTGTACTGCCCTGTTTAAGCCCGTGGGGCTACGAAACGATTAATCGTTGGAATCCCGATGCAGTCGATCCTAATCGCTCATTTTTTGCTAACGGATCATCGCCAGAAGCTGACCAAGCAATGGCTTACATTGCTGCCCAAAAAACAAACTTGTTAGCGCATTTTGATTTGCATGAAACCACGGATACTGACAATTCAGAATTCCGTCCAGCTTTAGCGGCGCGCGATGGTACAACCCACGACATCTGGAATATACCGGATGGCTTTTATACCGTCGGTGACACCAGTCGCCCCGAGCCTGGGTTTCAAGCAGCGGTCATTGCTTCGGTTGCCAAAGTCACCCACATCGCACCAGCCGATCAAGATGGCAAAATTATTGGTGTCGCTATCGAGCAACCCGGTGTTATCCATTATGATAAACACTCCCTGCACCTGTGCGGTGGATTTACTCAAGCGCCCTATGTGACCACAACGGAAGTTTATCCAGATAGCCCCAAGGCAACCCCAGAACAATGCATTGATGCTCAAATAGCCGCGATCAGCGGTGGTTTGGATTACTTGTTGCAACAGAAATAAATTAAGCTGAAAAAGTGTCCGCCCGGACACTTTTTCTGTCCGCGGACACTCACCGCCCCCGCCAAAAGCTTGACTTTTCATTAATTATCAACAACTTAACTACTGGCACGCTCTTCGCTTAAACATACCCATAGTAACCTGACAGTGGATGAAAACCTTGCCCCTGTCCGCCGGTTTAACTCAATGGAGTATTGTTTTGATTAAAGACACCAGTGACCAAGATGTCATCGTTAAAGACAACAGTCGATTTAAACGGCAGGCCATAATCGCCGGCGCGCTTTTGTTGCTTGTCGGTTTTGCTGCTCAAGCACTTCTCACAACCACCGGTGCACAAAAATCGGTGGATCGCGCGACCCTCCAAATTGCCACACTGGAGCGTGGCGACCTAGTACGCGATATCGTTGCCAATGGACGAATTGTTGCTGCCAATGCACCACAACTCTATGCCCCGCAACAAGGCTTTGTTGATCTGCAAGTTAATCCTGGTGATCGCGTAGCAGTAAATGACATCGTCGCGGTGGTTGACAGTCCAGAACTGGAAAATCAACTGCAACAAGAAATATCTGAAAGGCAACGACTACAGGGCGAGTTGGCCCGCCAAGAACTGGACGCTAGACGTCAGACATTAGAGTTAACCAAGCGGCTAGACCTCGCAGAAGTCGATTTACAAGCTGCAGAACGTGAGAACCGTCGTGCTAATCAGAGTATTAAGAACAATCTCATTAGCCAAATAGATCATGAGAAAGCCGTCGACGATTTAGCCCGTGCAAAACTTACATTCAAACACGCGCAACAAGAAGTGGCATTGGCAAAGGCAAGGCGGTTACTTAATTTGTGCTAAGGCGAGTTTTTAACTCGCCTTATTTTTTGTGCGCTAATCAGGTAATTGATTTAGGCAATCGTCATCATCAAAATCACATAATATACCTAGAGTTGTAATTTCACTCTTTAACACAGGCCTTTCAAGTAAATCAGATACGAAGTCAGTCATCAAATCTTGACTTAACAGAGCAACCATTTCTAAATGATTTAACTCTCCGTAAATATTTACATCAACATTATCATTTGGAATAGCGTTAAAAGCGAAATGCTCAACAACTCTATCTTTATTCGACGCATAGATAAATGTAGGTGATTTCACTTCATTCAGTTTTGCTATTAAATCAGTATCTTTTGATGTTGTTCCTGATTTTTCATAAACAATTTGAATTGCATCCTCAAGCGTTTCTTGGGAGATAAGCTTTGCGTATATCTTGTCTTTATAAAAAAGGTCGAAAACCGCTTTAGCTGAATAGTCAAAGTCGGTCATTGGCGCAACCAAATAGAGTCTGGTATTGTCAATTTCCTTCGCGACCTCACTTGCTGCTAGTGCACCCATTGAGAACCCAATAAGGTGTATTTTTGTAGGGTTTAATCTTTGAATTTCAGCGACAAGCGGAGAGACGTAATCTAGACCAAATTTAAACGTTTCCGTGTTCTCAGCGCTAGGTATAACGATAACTTCTGCGCCCGTCATCTGTTGTAACCATAATTGATGTATGTATAAGACCTGAGTGGGTTGGCTATATCCAGTAAAGAGTAATATCAAATGGTTTGCGAGTGGCTTGGCGGTTTCAACATCGTCATTTTTGGTTTCGTAGCGCCAAATCTTATGGTTATCATTGATATGAAACGTAAATTTTAGACTGTGATAACCTGCGGCAGACTCACCTAAACCTATTGCTTTAACACAGTAATTATTGCTATCACACAATTGTTGCTCAACAGCCCAATCTGAGATATTGCCCTCTACGTTAGAGTTTTTTGGGCTTGTCATTTGATTAGCGATAAATGAAGCGCACCCACTTAAACTAATTAATAACAGCCCTACAGTAAATCCTTTTACAATCATTATCACTTTTCCCCTAAAACTTTCAATTAAATATAATATCATGGATTTCTTAATGTTAAACAGTGAGTTGCAAAGGACGGAATCACTTTTCAAAATATACAATACTCTCTAATCTGATTGGTCTCTTCGCCAAACCAAGTCTCATAGCTGCTGTTGTCCCATCTTTTGCCTGTAAACAATAATTGTAAAAGAGCCGCACAATCTCCATGACCTTCAAATATGAATAAGGGTCATAGGCACTGTACCCATGCCATTTGCGGCGCTCGCTTGCTGCTACAGACTTACTGCGTTCCAAAAGACTTACGCGGCGTCTGACAAACATAAAAAATCTATCTATCGCGGCAAGTGATGAGGGTTTATATAGTTCAGCTTGCTCTTGAATGGATAAGTGCCTTATCGGTGTTAATGCTGCCACTAATTTCTCTGGTTCAGGCATCGTAAAATGAGGATGCCTAAGCCACATTTCTTTACTAAAGGGGATAGGTTTTGCCTGAGGTATGTTTTGTCGAAGCATGCTGATAATTGTATTGTATCTTTCCGTACCAGTAGCGGATTTGAACGACTTGCCAGCGATTATTTTAAATGCCTTATAAAAATCTTTTACGATTTCTTTTTTTTCATCAACGGTCAATCCTGTCGTGTTTTTGACGTAAAACGCATGGGCTGTGCCATTGGACACGCGATCTTTATTTGCAAGCATAAAAGCATTTCTTATTCCGGTCTCTCTATCAAGCGAGTAGTGTACTTGCTTAACATTTCCCAAGAGCCTTGCTACTAATAAGAAGTGTGCATACATCGTATATTCACTATGAACCAATGCACCTTTATCTGGGAGTTTTGTAGTACCATCTAATATCTCGGCTTGTTCAAATGAACTATTTTCAAGCTTAGATATACCGTTTACATGCTCGTGGGTTGATACAGTAAGCTCTTCGCTATGGTAACGTTGTAACCATAGACGTGCATGAGGTTGAAGGTGTGGCGGCGTGATTTTAGGGTTTATTGCACTGGCGTCAATCTCAGCAGCCTTTCTATCGACTAACGGATCATAATTAAAGTGGACGCCAAAAACATACCCACTGATATTATCGGCACTACCTATCGCCCACAACTCAATGTTTCTTTTATCTTTACGATCACTCCAATTGCTAATATGCACCTGCCTGTCAGTACAAATATCGACTTTATGAGCGTAGGTATTTTTTAACAATCGATTTTCTCGTTCTCTAGCGAATGCCAAACTTTGCTCATACAGCCAATTTAACTTATCAAAGTAGGTTTTTGACGATATGTCCAATATCTCGCACATACGTCTCATTGGTGTTTTATTGACTATATGTAAAAAAAAGCTTTTGTTTATTTCTGATCGTCGATGTTGACGCCGCTTATTACCATCAGAAAATGTCTTTTTACAGCGCTTGCATTGATACCTCGTGTTGCCTGATGTTTGACCATGTCTTTTATATAGATTAGGATTATCGCTGATTGACATAAGGTGATTATTACATTCGGTATTAGGACAAGTGTATGAGGGTTCGCGCAAATATGAAGACAAGCGAAACTCCTCTTCTAAAATACCTACATTAGATTTGATAGGGGTGATCTCGCCGCACACTCTGCACTGGAGGTTAGGTTCATTTCTGCCAGCCCCCGATATTTTATAAAATGGGTTAGCTCCTTTTCTCAGGCTGTATTCTGCTGGATTGTAATCATGAGGATCGATACAGAAATTTGCACAAGCAGGATTCTTACATCCGTTTACCTGTAGGCCTTTTAAAGCCTTTGGTATCGTCTCCGAAATCCTTGCGTAAGATTTTTTTTGTAATTCCAAATTAAAGCCCCATGCTGTAATTATATACAGTATGAGGCTTTCAATAAATTAACTCAAGCTAAAAGCACAAATTAAGTAACCGGCTTGTTGGCAAAGGATACCCTTGCATTTGAACTAGAAGGCTCGCGCAGTACGCTGGAGCGCCAAACCTTGGTGGTTCAGGAACTCGAACGACAATTAGACGAGCTGACGATTCGTGCCAGTGTTGATGGTGTGGTCGGAAACTTGCTCGTTCAGCCGCGCGCACTAGTGAGTAAGAATGCGCCACTCATGACGCTAGTCGATTTAAGCGCGTATGAAGCCGAAGTTCAAGTTGGCGAAAGCTATGCCAATGAACTTGCTTTAGGCTTGCCTGTTGAAATCCGCATAGGCAATCAAAGGATTGAAGGCGTGGTTTCCTCTGTATCTCCAGAAATTAAAGATCGTGAAATAACCACACGCGTCCGTTTAAACGGCGCTGATGTGTCGCAACTACGTCAAAACCAACAGGTTACTGCACGAGTTTTATTAGACAGTAAACAAAACGTACTCAAAGTTCGTCGCGGTAGCTTTACTCAGGCCGGTGGTTATGCAGCCTACAAAGTTGATGGTGACTTAGCGCGTAGAGTCGACATTCGCCTGGGAGCCTACAGCATGCGCGAAATCGAAGTACTCGAAGGACTGCAAGAGAACGACCAAATCATCATTTCAAACTATCAATCTTTTGATAACGCAGACACTATTCTGCTGCGCCAGTAAAACAAGGAATACAAACATGCTAACAATGAAGAACATCAGCAAAGTTTACCAAACTGAAAAGGTCCAAACGCACGCATTACGCGATTTCGATTTGCGCGTTGAAGAAGGTGAATTTATTGCAGTAACTGGCCCCTCCGGTTCAGGAAAGACGACCTTTCTCAATATTGCGGGGATGCTAGAGTCATTTACTGCAGGTCAGTATCTGTTGGACGGCGTAGATATTGGCAAGTTATCCGATAATCAACGCGCTGATTTGCGTAATCAAAAAATCGGCTTCATTTTTCAAGGCTTTAATTTAATCCCTGACCTCAACTTGTTTGAAAACGTGGAAGTTCCCTTGCGCTATCGCGGCATCAAGTCTGCCGAGCGTAAACGCCGGGTAATGGATTGTTTAGAGCAAGTCGGCTTAGGTAGTCGTATGAAGCACTTACCGCAGCAGTTATCTGGCGGCCAACAACAGCGTGTTGCCATTGCTCGGGCGCTCGCGGGTGAGCCGCGCTTTTTGTTAGCCGACGAACCAACCGGTAATCTAGACAGCTTAATGGCGCGCCAAGTCATGGAACTCCTAGAAACCATCAACCGCAACGGTGCCACGATTGTGATGGTGACGCACGATCCTGAGTTAGCGCGTCGAGCTCCGCGTAACATTCAAATCGTGGACGGCCAAATCGCAGATTTCACCCTTTACCAAAAACAGATGGCTGACTCTCAGCCAATCGTGGCGGAGGCGTAAAGCAATGTTGTTACATTATATTGACTTGAGCTGGCGCAGCTTCAAACGCACCCCAATGGTAAGTTTGCTGATGGTGATCGCGATTGCTGTTGGTATTGGCGTTACCATGACGAGCCTGTCGGTCTATTACATGATGTCGATGGACCCATTACCGCATAAAAGCGATAAACTGTTTCACCCGCAACTCAACACCATAGATGAAAGCAATAATTGGTGGACGGAAGATAACCTACCGCATCAGTTAACCTACCGTGACACGATGAATTTGTATCGCGCAGACTCGCCAGGGATCAAAGTTCCATCGGTGCGTTCAGGTTACGGTATCCACTTAAACGATGACCGAATCAAGCCTTTTATGGAAAGCGTAAGGGTAACAGCCAATACCTTTTTCACTGCCTTTGATGTCGACTTTCAATATGGTGCACCCTGGTCACAGGAGCAAGAAGACAAAGCCGAGCAGGTCATAGTGATCAGTCGTGAATTAAATGAAAAGCTATTTGGTGGTGAAAACTCAGTGGGCCAGCAGGTCTATTTGAATAAACGCGCGTTTAGGGTCGTTGGGGTTTATCAAAACTTTGACTTTCACATCAAGTACTACGACTTAACCAATGGCGCATTTAATGATCCAGAAAACTTAATGATCCCCATCACGTTGATTGAACCTTTGCAAATTCATAACTGGGGTAATACCAACGGCTGGAAGTTTGAAGAAGTCCAAACCTTTGATGACAAATTGCGCTCTGAGCAATTCTGGTTGCAGTTTTGGGTCCAGCTCGATACGCCCCAAGAAGTTGCTGAATATCGCGAGTTTTTACAAAACTATCTTGCCGAAGAGGCTACCAAAGGGCGTTTTGAACGCAGTGAGGTCCAATTTGGTCTGCGTAATTTGCGTGAATGGCTGGACTACAATCGAGTAGTCACTGAAGATAATCGTGTTCTGGTTGGCTTGAGCTTTATGTTTCTCGCGGTTTGCCTAGCTAACATACTCGGTTTGCTACTCGGTAAATTCTTAAAACGTGTACCGGAAGTCGGTGTCAGACGCGCCCTAGGCGCTAATAAACGGCAGGTTTTTCTACAGCACATTGTAGAAGTGTCCATGCTGGGATTTGTCGGTGGGCTCATCGGAATTGGACTAGCGCAACTTGGCCTGTGGGGCGTGCGAGCCACATTCAGCTATTACAGTGCTCTGGCAACCATGGATCTCACCATGCTATTAGCAGCACCAATCATAGCGATTACTGCCTGTGTTGTGGCAGGTCTTTACCCGGCATGGCTAGTGTGCAGAACAAACCCTGCGATTTGTCTTAAAACCCAATAAGGAGCAACTCATGTTAGAAATCAAACCGATTATCAGCGCATTATTCCGCTCCAAAGCGGGTGCCATATTACTATTGCTACAAATCGCGATTACTGTCGCCATTGTCAGTAACGCCGCGTTTATCATTAACGATCGCGCGCAGTATTTACAGCAAGACACAGGTTACCCTGAAGATGAAATTTTTGGCTTTGCAATCAATACCTTTGGCCAGCCAGAAAGCATTGTGCAATTGCTCCTACAGACCCAAGAAACCATTCGCAATATTCCTGGTGTTGTAAGCGCTTCGTTGATCCGCGAGATCCCGTTGTCTGGCAGCGGCTCTGCGTCTGGCTTCTCGGTTTTACCCATCAGTCAACGTGATAGCGATGAATTTCGGAATGTCCGCACTGCGTTTACTGGAGGTGATGCATCGATCTTTGCCACTTTAGGACTGGAAATCAGTGAAGGGCGTAACTTTATGCCAAGCGAAGTTGAATTGACTGATGATCCCACAGTGCTGCCTAAAGTGGTGGTTGTGTCACGCAGCTATTTAAATGCGCTATATCCCGATGGCGACGGCTTAGGCAAACAGTTATACATCGGCAACGATCCGGTCACGATTATTGGTGTTGTTGAAAATATGAAAGGACCTTGGTTAAAGGACGAAGCCGCCGACAACTTCTCAATTTTCCCCAATATTGAACTCAGTCCATATCAAAAGTTTGTTGTGCGTACACGTGCAGAGGACCGCGCTGAAGTCATGGGTAAAATCGAGCAAATCCTATTGAATGAATATGAGGAACGCGTAGTCATGGGGTTAACCAGCATGGATGAAGCGAAAGCGGAATACAACGCCGCAGACGTATTAATGCTGCGCATGTTGGTGGTGTTAATTGTTGTGCTCGTTTTAATCACTGCACTCGGTATTTTTGGTATGACTGTATTCAACATTAGCAAGCGGACTAAGCAAATAGGTACTCGTAGAGCGTTGGGCGCACGCAAGTCGGCGATTGTGCGTTACTTCTTAGTTGAAAACGGCATTGTGTGTGCAGCAGGGTTAGTTTTAGGTAGTATTGCAGCAATATACTTAGGAAATGTAATGATGCGGGAATTTTCAGTGCCAGCGCTAGATTACCTTTACGTTGCAATGACCGCTTTTTTTGTTCTGGTTGTCAGTCTTCTGTCGGTGCTGATGCCAGCAAATCGCGCAGCAAACATCTCTCCAAGTATCGCTACCCGCTCAATTTAAACGGAAAGTGATAAACGTATGGAAAAGATTTTAATCGTTGATGACACCCCGGCAGTGCTGCAAGCACTGTCGTTGGTGCTTGAGTTGCACGATTATGACGTGGTCACTACCACTTCTCCTGATGAGGCGGTCACACTGGTGGATCAGCTGCGCATTGGTTTGGTCATCCAGGATATGAATTTCACCAAGGACACAACCTCGGGTGAAGAAGGCTGTGAATTATTTCAACAGTTACGCAATATTAATCCACATTTACCGATTATCTTAATCACGGCTTGGACCGATTTGGAGCAAGCCGTCGCGTTAATAAAAGCAGGAGCCGCAGACTACATCGCCAAACCTTGGGACGATGATAAGCTTATCACCACTGTCGCCAATCTTCTTGAGGTGGGCAAAGCGAAACGTCAAACCGCGCAGCTAGAGCGCCAACTAGAAGCTACGCAAGATAGTCGCAGTGCTGCTCAGTCAGTGGGTTTAATCTACCAAAGTCATGCTATGCAACGCACGGTTGATATGGCAATCCAAGTTGCTCGTGCAGATATTTCAGTCTTGATAACGGGTCCCAATGGCGCTGGCAAAGAAAAGATTGCAGAACTCATCCATGCTGAATCCGTGTTATCCAATAAGCCGTTTGTCAAAGTGAATTGTGGTGCTTTACCAGCCGACTTAATTGAAGCAGAGCTGTTTGGTGCCGAAGCAGGTGCATATACAGGCGCTCACAAAACTCGCATCGGTCGCTTTGAGGCAGCCAACGGTGGGACTTTATTTCTCGACGAGATTGGCAACTTGTCTTATGAGGGCCAAACCAAATTATTACGGGTACTACAAACGGGTGAATTTGAGCGCTTAGGATCGGTTAAAACACAAAAGACCCATGTGCGCCTGATCAGCGCGACCAATGCTAATCTGCTACAAGATATTCAAGCAGGTAAGTTTCGCGAAGATCTTTTTTATCGCTTGAATGTCATCGAAATACCGCTTGCTCCCTTAGCGGCAAGAATTGATGATGTTGTGCCCTTAGCACATTACTTTTTGCCGGGCAGAACCCTCAGTTTAGGCGCAGAAAAGGCCCTCACTGAATACCCGTGGCCCGGTAATGTGCGTGAATTGGAGAATGCCTGCAAGCGCGTGGCAGTATTAAAGCCCCAGGGGATTATTGAAGCCGTTGACTTTTCATTAGCACCACCATCGCGAGGGAATACGTCTGAACCGGCTATCGAACCAGATAAGCAAGCGTTAGAATCTGCTATGCGTGAACATCAGGGCGTGATTGCCCGGGTAGCACGCGAATTCGGGCTAAGTCGGCAAGCCTTGTATCGCCGTTTGGCCAAGTATGGGATCGAGTATTGATGCATCTACCTCTGCGTCGCCGAATTCAGCTGGCTGCCGTGCTGAGCGGAGGCATAGCGAGCTTACCACTGTTTTTTTTTGGTGAGTTAAACCTTTGGCACACAAGCTTGTTGTCGATTGGGATTGTCCTATTGGCATTTTCCATCGCTACGACAATGACTAAGCGACTACGTGACGGGATTGATGCGCTTGAAACGGGTCTGCTGAATCTGAAGGACGGAGAATATTCTACAAGTCTTGCAGTTGCTGGGAACGACGAATTCACTCAGCTTTGCGCCCTATATAACGAGACAGCGGATCGTATGCGGCGCGAAAAGCAGTGGATCTATCAGCGCGAACTGTTGCTTGATAAGATCACTCAAAGCTCGCCAGAAGCACTTTTTTTGGTCAACGATCAGGAACAAGTCGTATTCAGTAACATTGCTGCACGACAATTCTTTGCCTCGCGCCATACCCTGGAAGGTCAACCGTTATCCAGTTTAATCGCGAACACAAACGAAGAACTTCAAGCCCAGTTTAAAGCTGCCCGCGAAGGGTTATTTACGCTCAGTCAGGAGGGCCAAGAAAGTCAAACTTGGTACTTGTCAACCGGGCGATTCAATCTTAATGGTCAAGCACATACCTTATTTATTTTGAAACAAATGACCCGTGAACTCAGCCGCCAAGAAGTTGCTGTTTGGAAAAAGGTTATTCGTATTATAAGCCACGAGTTAAACAATTCCCTTGGCCCAATCTCATCCATGATCCACAGCGGTCGACTGCTCACCAAAAATGTCGACGAGCCGCGTTTAGAACGAGTATTCTCTACCATTGAGGACCGTATATCGCATTTATCTGACTTTGTTCAAGGCTACGGTAAGTTTGCTAAGCTACCACAACCCAAGCTCGTTAGCGTGGATATTGAGTCGTTACTGCATCAACTGGCAGAACAATGGCCATTTCGTTTTAATCTTGTCAATGATGTTAGGTTAATCGCCGATGCGATTCAGTTAGAGCAATTATTGATCAACCTGATTAAAAATGCGCAAGAGTCCGGCAGTGCGCCAGATGACATCATCCTGACCGTTGCAAACAGTGGGGATTACAGCATTCTTGAAGTGGCCGATCGTGGGTCAGGCATGTCCGATGCGGTATTAGAGCAAGCACTCATCCCTTTTTACTCAACCAAAGCCAGCGGGAGTGGTTTAGGCTTAGCGTTGTGCCGAGAAATCACCGATGCTCACCACGGCAGTATCTCCTTACAGCAGCGCAAAGGTGGTGGCTTGAAAGTCAAAGTTATGCTGCCCAACAATAACAGGTTGACTTCTGGTTCGGGTTAAAGCCCTTCAGCCTACATTTTTTATCCTTTATTCCTTTTACTCCAAAGAATCATTACTACACAACTTTTTCATTTTAAATCAGTTGTTTAAGATTCTTAAGATTTCTGAAAGTAACCAAATTCCAGCAATTTCATGAATTGTTAATTGCACGCTTGATGCTTTGTTTCTAACTATAGGATGGTGTATACGACACTAAGGAACAACAAGATGACTACACGCAATACAAAAACCGTTTTACACTTACCCGTACTAATAACGCTTGCCGCATCGGCTGCATTATTGGGTTGTGAGAGCACAGGTACACGTTACTCAGAAAAGTACACTGCCAGCAGCGCTAACAATGATGACGGCGTAGTATGCAAAATGGAAAAACGCATCGGCTCAAATATGATGACACGCGTTTGTCGCACTGCAGAAGAACGCGCAGCCATGGAAGAGGCGGCTCGTGAAGGTATTCTGCGCTTGCAGGGTGGCAGTGAAACAGGCGGTGACGGTTGATAAACAGAAAGGTTGAAAGGATGAAAAAATTGGTATGTAAAGGACTCGTAGCAGCATGCACGGTGAGTTGCTTGACATCCATGGTTACTTACGCGCAAAGCGATAAAGTGGTGTTGCAGACAGACGTTATAGAAACCTTATTGGTTCCTGAGTCCGGCGAGTCTCTATCCTGGGAGCGAATAGAGCCCGAGGTGTTAACTATGCCCCGCAGTATCGAGCGCGCTGGGGCGAGGGGATGTGCCATTTTCAGTATTACGATTGATGAAAATGGTGAGGTTGACGACGTCACAACAGAAACCGTAGTGCCGAGTTTTGGTCTACGCAGGCACGCTAAGGAATATGTCAGTTCATGGAAATGGCGCGCAAAATCTAACGGCGGTATCGAAGAAACCGTGTTGTTAAGGTTAGATTTCTGCATCGGTGGAGCAACCAAAGAAGAGGTTCGTCAGATATGTTTGTATCAGGCAACTCTGCCTTGCTCCAACAAGCGCAGTTAACCACATAATTTGAGATAAGGGCATCCTGCTTGCTGGGTGCCCTTTAGTTGTTTTGGCGCCAAGGCGCCGATAACTGCAACGAATGGTCAACAGCACGGGAAGTTGATCACTCGATTGCATGAAGTCTGAAGCTAAGGACGTGTAAACTTCGTTATGACAAATAGCCACACACAAGCCCGCGTGAAGACGGGAGGCCTCACTGTTGACTTGGAACGACGGCAAGTTTTCTATCAAGGGAAAGCGCTGTCGATCAGAGGGCTAACATTTGAAATGTTGGCAACGTTGCTTGCTGCTCAAAATGCGGTCGTTTCTACGGAAGATCTTGCCCGGCTAGTATGGAAGGAAAAATTTGTCAGTGACGACACCATATCACAGCGCGTCTCATTGCTACGTCGAGCATTACCCGAGGAGTGTGTTAGTTTTGTCGAGTCCGTGCGTAGCGAGGGCTATCGCTGGGTACCTAGCATTCAAGCCGATACTGCTAATGATGTTACCTTCTTGACTAATGTTAAGCGGATACAGCCGTGGCTGCTTGCTGGTGCAGCATTAGTCATTGTTAGTCTGCTCATCTATTGGCTACAACCCGCAGCAGAACCCTCTGTGCCGCCAGTGAGCGCGGCCAATAGTCCAGTCGAACATGGTCTCGATGCCAGTGTCTACACACGCGTTAAACTAGCGCGTGCACAGCAGTACGCGAATGCCTCAACGCAGTACACCAATTCGATAGCGATTTCTCTCTATCAAGACTTGTATAGCACCGATCCTGATGACCCTGCGATTGCCTTCGGGTTGGCAAAAGCGAGCCTTGATGGTGTACTCAAGTTTAATGCGGATAAACAGCTGCTATCGCCCGTCAATCAGATGATCGAACGTTTACTATTAAACGCCCCCACTAATCCAAG
This sequence comes from Alteromonas sp. DYW1, assembly GCF_059752595.1. NCBI lineage: Bacteria > Pseudomonadati > Pseudomonadota > Gammaproteobacteria > Alteromonadales > Alteromonadaceae > Alteromonas > Alteromonas sp. DYW1. Next base: position 3,646,416 of record NZ_CM186038.1, read on the forward strand.
CTATTTGTGGCTCCGCGGTTACTATTCTGAGGTCACTGGAAACATCACTAATGCGATTGGGCATTATGAAACTGCGCATCAACAAGCACCCGAGAACGCACAGATTGCCTTAAGTCTGGCACACTTACTCATCGAAAAGGGGCAACTGCGTGATGCGTTAGAACTCAGTTTACAGAATCAAAGTGATCAACATCGGGCTCAGTTTCTAAATGTGTCTCGGATTTTGTACTTAACCGGCACTTACACATTGGCACGAGACTGGTTTGAGGCTGCACTACAGCTATCACCTGACGATCCTGGAGTAAATCTCGCCTACGCACGTTTGTTGCTAGTAAACGATGAATATAAAGCGGCAATAACTTTACTCAGCCAGTTTCACCAACGTCACGAAGGCTCGGTACAAAGTTACTTACTTGCGTATACCCTTTATCATCGATTAGCGCAGGCTGAGCAGGCTGAGCAAGCCCTTAAGGCTGCGCAGGCTATTGACCCCAATGCACTTCACGTCATCGCTTGGACAACGTGGCATCGAGCACAGAGCGATGTAGCCCCTCAAACGGCAAGTTCGTTTCCTACACTTAATGACAACCAAAAACCCGAACTATTTGTCGCAAGAGCCATATTTGCCATTGCGAATAATGATCGTGAAGCGACCTTAGTGAATTTGTCACGCGCGATGCGATTAGGTCACCTCGATTATGCGTATATTGATAAACTACCTATGTTTGCCCCACTGCAAGCAAACGGTATATATCAAGAAATTATTCTCTCCATGCAGAGTGCGCAGAATTTGCAGCGTAAAGCCATCGAGGATGTCGAAATACCCAGTCTATAAAATGAGCTCGATCATAAATCAGAACAAAAACTAGCCGTTTTTTACTACTTTTGGCGGCGTCGCTTCTATAATTAAATTATTACGAATGTAAATTCTGACGAGAAAACAGATGAAATGGGTATGCTTGTTGTTGTCGATCACCCAATCTGTAAGTGTTGAAGCGATTGAACTTACTGTAGCTTTTGGGCAAAGCAGGCCACCATATATAGACGAAATTCAAGGTGATGGCATTAGTCTTCGACTGTTCAATGAGGTAGCTAAACAATTGCAGTGGGAATTTACGCCGCTTTATGTATCAAACCAACGCATGTTGAAATTACTTTCTGATGGTGAGGTCGACATTGCCGTGGAAGTCCAAAATGACAATCCCAATATGTACTATTCCCAACCTTTCATTTCCTATTCTAATTATGCGTTTCATCACTCTAAATCAAGTTTCACTCTAGATAATATTAATGAACTTAAAACATATAGTATCTGCGCTTGGCAAAATTCACATCAGCATCTGAGCCTTCATAAATGGGCAGCCAGTAAAAGTGATTACTGGGAATATCCCGATCAAAAAAGGCAAGTTGTGGACTGGTTGAACAAAAGATGTGAAGTCATACTAATCGATGACACGCTGCTAGCCTGGCATTTGAAACAATTAAGCAACCGCATGAATAAAGAATTAAAATTACTTGAAATAGATATGTTTGTCGGAGTGCTATTACCGGTAAAGGAAAACCCACTGTGGTTTTATGTTGGTTTTACAAATAGAGATTTAAGAGATGCTTTCGATGAAAAATTAAACGTCCTAAAGCAAATTGGCCGTTACAATGACATTCGACAAAACTTTTAATTACCAAAAGTTAGGCTTAGGATAAACACTAAACATACTGTCCGGCAACCCAGCCACTCGACCAAGCCCATTGGAAGTTATAGCCGCCCAACCAACCGGTAACATCGACAACTTCACCAATGAAATACAAACCCTCAACATTTTTCGCTTGCATAGTTTTAGAGGATAGATAATTGGTATCTACGCCTCCTAACGTCACTTCTGCAGTGCGATATCCTTCGGTGCCATTGGGCTTCACTTGCCATTGATGGAACTGTTGGCATACGCTCGCTAATTGCTTTTCGGAGTATTGCTTCAGCGGCTTGTTTGCAATTCCGAAAAGGTTGAGGATCGTTTGCACAAAACGCTTGGGAAACCACTGAGTTAGCACCGTAGACAATAAAGAATCACTATTCTCTTTCTGCTTTTGCAACACTTGACTGGCAAAGTTCGTGCTTGGACTGATATCAAATGTGACTGTATCACCCGGCTCCCAGTAACTTGAAATTTGTAAAACAGAAGGCCCACTCAAACCGCGATGAGTGATCAACATGCTCTCATCAAAAGCCATGTCATTGCAGGACGCAATGGCTTTTATGGATACCCCACTGAGTTCGGCTAGCGTGTTTTTATCCTCTTCATGCAGAGTAAAGGGGACTAATGCTGCACGCACAGGGGTAATGGGAATACCAAACTGTTCAGCGATTTTATAACCCAATGGCGTTGCTCCGAGCTTTGGCATACTTAGGCCACCGGTGGCTACTACTAATGATTCTGTGTTGAATTGCCCCTGCGATGTACCGATAGAAAATCCGTCGTTTGTTTTCTCAATACCTGTGACCGTAGTACGATTATGAATAGTCACGTTAGCTTTGTTGCATTCGGATAACAGCATATCAACGATCTGTTTCGCTGAATCATCACAAAACAATTGCCCAAGCGTTTTCTCGTGATACGCAATACCATATTCACTCACCAGTGCAATAAAGTCCCACTGGGTATACTGACTCAGCGCTGATTTACAAAAATGCGGATTATTCGATAGAAAGTTTTCGGCACTTGCGTACATATTGGTAAAGTTGCAACGTCCACCACCCGACATCAGGATCTTTCCGCCCAGCCGTTTAACATGATCGACAACTAACACCCGACGTCCACGCTTGCCCGCTTGGGCGGCACAGAATAAACCAGCGGCCCCTGCGCCAATAATAACTACATCGAAATTGTCCAATGCTTGCAACTCAGGAAAAATTAAAACGAAATGATAGCAAAGATCAGGTAAGGAGGGTTAGCAACACCCCAATGAGTGTTGCTAGGTATGCTAACTTAAAGTGCGTTAAGCAATGTTTCTGCATCACTGACTTCAAAACGACCAGGATCTTCTACATTTAACGCCACGACTACACCGTCGTCCACCAGCATGCTGTAACGCATAGAGCGGATACCCCCAAAGGTATCGGTGTCCATATCCATCCCACAGGCTTGCGTGAAACTCGCGTTACCGTCAGCCACCATCAAAATATGTTCAGCATTTTGTGACTTGCCCCACGCGTCCATAACAAATGCGTCATTAACCGACAAACAAATAATGCTATCCACACCTTTCGCCTTAAACTGATCGGCTAACGCAACGAAGCCGGGTAAGTGAGCCGCAGAACATGTGGGCGTAAAAGCGCCAGGCACTGCGAAAAAAGCAACTTTTTTATTCGCAAATAAATCATTCGTATGCGGGTTTTTCATCTCGCCATTGTGCAAATAACTGAGGGTCTCTTCGGGTAAACGTGAACCAACTTCTAACATTGCGTTCTCCTGTCATTATGTAAGGTAAATATCAAAGCGATGCTTTTTACTGCTCATCGACAAATTTGGTTTTCGCTCCGCTAAAAAAGGTGCACTAGCTGGACGCTTCACCACTACACGCTTCTTAGCCAATGCCATTGCCGGCGCTAACAATGCATCAGCGTCTGGATCGACACCAAGTAGCTTTTGTAGTGCTTGCATTTCTTTTTTCACCAACGCCGATTTTTTGCGGTGAGGAAACATAGGATCTAAATAAATTGCATCAGGAACGGTCTTTTCCACCGGCCACTGTGATAACAATGCCACACTATCGCCACGTTGCAACATTAATCGTTGCTGCCAGTCTGCGGAAAGTGATGCCTGTTTTAACCTGGTTAATGCGTCATACAGCAGGGCCGCGACTATTGGAGAGCGTTCCAACATGGTCACGTGACAACCGGCGCTCGCCAGCACAAAGGCATCGGTACCCAGCCCCGCAGTCGCATCAACTACATGATAGTCAGCAGCGCCTTTGATCCCGATGGCCTTCACCAAAAGCTCGCTTTTGCCGCCACCTTTGGCTTGTCGATAGGCCAGTGCCGGCGATAAGAAATCAACACTAACATCAGACTGCTTAGGCTCTGACAAGTTACGCAGGGCGAGAGAGTCTGCTTTTACAACAAGGGCCAAGGTATCATCCGAGTGGCCTGCCAGATGCCAATTTTCATCGCCTAATACTTCTCTAAGATAAATTGTGAATAATTGTTCTTCTATCGTAAATGCATGATCAATAGGTAATTCTTTGATAACAGGAATACTATTCATTAAATTTTTATTAGGCATTGCCATAGTGCTCTTTATATTGCAGCCAACGGTTAATGATCGCTTGTGCGTAGCTGGGATAGCGTTGCCACAAGTCCTCCGCGAGGCTTTGCACTTGTGGGATCAATTCTGCATCGCGCACCAAGTCAGCAATTTTCATATCGGCGATGCCCGTTTGTTTTGTGCCCAATAATTCTCCGGGACCACGAATTTCTAAATCTTGCTGAGCGATATAAAACCCATCGTTGGATTCACGCATAACCGCTAAGCGCTTGCTCGCTGTTTTTGATAACGGACTTTGATACATCAAAACACAATGACTCTCGACCGCGCCGCGTCCAACCCGACCGCGCAACTGATGTAACTGCGCAAGTCCCAAGCGTTCCGGATTTTCAATGATCATCAGACTCGCATTGGGCACATCCACACCGACTTCGATCACAGTGGTCGCTACCAAGAGGTCCAAATCGCCTGCTTTGAACTGCGCCATAATCGCTTGCTTTTCAGGCCCCTTCAGGCGTCCGTGAACTAAGCCAACCCGTAGATCAGGCAATGCAGTAGTGAGCGCTATCGCAGTCTCTTCGGCAGCCTGACACTGCAATACTTCAGACTCATCAATCAATGTGCACACCCAATAGGCTTGGCGCTTTTGTTCAGCGCAGGCTTGGCGCACCCGCTCTACTACATCAATCCGTCGACTATCTGGCACAACCACCGTAGTCACTGGGGTCCTGCCCGGTGGGAGCTCATCGATGATGGAGGTATCTAAGTCAGCGTAAGCCGTCATTGCCAAGGTACGCGGGATCGGCGTTGCCGTCATGATCAACTGATGCGGATAGCGCCCTTGCGCCTCTCCTTTTTCACGTAATGCTAAGCGCTGATGCACCCCGAATCTATGTTGTTCGTCAACAATTACAAGGGCCAGATTTGTGTAGTTAACACTCTCCTGGAAGACCGCATGCGTGCCTACTAGCAAATCGATTTGCCCACGTTCAAGTAAGCTGAGTAATTCTGTCCGCGCTTTTCCTTTAAGCTTACCGCCAAGCCAACCTACTGTAATGCCTAATGGTTGTAACCAGCCATTGAGGTTACTTGCATGTTGTTCTGCCAAAAGCTCGGTAGGTGCCATCAGAACCACTTGGTAGCCCGCTTCAATTACGCTTAATGCAGCCAGAGCAGCAACGAGTGTTTTACCTGACCCAACATCACCTTGCACCAATCGCATCATTGGAGACGCCTGACTTAAGTCACGCTGAATGTCTTCCAGCACACGTGTTTGCGCGTTGGTTGGTGCAAATGGCAAGCGGGCAAGTAATCTCTGGCGCAGGTCAATACTGGGTGGGATTGCAAAGCCCGTCACCTGCTTAGCCTGTTTACGTAACTTCAACATGCTTAGGTGATGGGCAAGCAATTCCTCTAATGCCAAGCGCTGCTGGGCTGGGTGTTTGCCCTGTTCTAGCAAATCAGTAGCGATATCTGGTGAGGGCCTGTGTATTAGATGCAGAGCTTCTTCTAATGGCACTTGCTGTTGATACATACCCGGCGGGAGTAAATCTGGTAGAAACCCTTGTTTTAATTTCGCTAAGGCTTGATCGGTTAAATTGCGCAGAGTTATCTGTTTCACACCTTCTGTGGTTGGGTACACCGGCGTTAACGACTCTTCTACAGTGAGTTGGTCGGGATTATCGGTTAGCAATTTGAATTCTGGATGCATCATTTCGAGGCCGTGTTTGCCAGTGCGAACCTCACCGAAGCAACGCACCTTTTGGCCTTTGTCTAACATATTCTTTTGCGCTGCAGTAAAATGAAAAAAACGCAATGTTAGCGAACCGGTGCCATCATTTATGCGCGTCACTAACATGCGTTTACGCCCAAACTGCACCGCACTGGAGGTCACTTCGCCCGTAACACTCACGTGCAGAAAAGGCTGTAAATCAGCAATCGGGTAAATGCGAGTGCGGTCCTCATAGCGCGTGGGTAAGTGGAACAGTGCATCTTGGATAGTACGGATCCCCAGCTTATCCAGACGCTCGGCCACCTTTGCGCCGACACCTTTTAATTCAGTAACAGGACTATTTGCGGTTATTGTCATGCACCGCCACTTAAATTAACTGCGATCACTAAAATTCTTAACGCGATAATCGCGCGGCCTGATAGAGCAAGTGCGGATTGATGCGCTCTTGGTAGTTGGGATTAACATAGGCAAACTTTACCAAGCCTGTAGTATCAATGATATAGGCAGCAGGTACAGGCAAAACAACTTTATTCTCTCCTGCCAAGGTAACTACCTCAGCGCCCCGCTGACCACGGATAAACTCAACCATTTCATCATCCACATAATAGGCTAAGCCAAATGCGAGGGTTGCATTTAAGTTCATATCAGAAAGACGGGTAAGGGTAAAATCTTGCGTCACCTGTTGGGCTTGCAAACGTTCCGGACTATCCAGCGAGATCGCCAATATTTGATAACCCAGATCGAGGATCCGCTGCTCGACTTCGATTAAACCGGCTAGTTGGCGGCTGCAATAAGGGCACCAGCCACCACGATAAAAAATAACAACCGTTGGGCGCTTTTCAATGTAGCTATGCAACATTACGTTGCCACCAAACTCCGTCTTTAATTGCACATTGGGTGCGAACTGGCCGATTAATAACGGCTTTATATCGTCAGCATTTTTCGCTACCCGCAGCGTGTCATCTGCAACACTTAGCGGGCTTGCACCAAGCATTAAACACAACAGTAATATCAATCGCATGAACTGTGCTCATTACATTTGCATCGTGTAATAGTAAACAAAGATCACGCCGCATGCGTAGCAAATTTAGCTATTTTAATGCCTTCGCAACATTCAATAACAACTGTGCGGAAGGACGTACCCTGAAGTTGGGATTTACGTAACTAAACTGAATAATACCTTGGGTGTCGGCGATAAAAATTGCCGGAGCTGGCAATACGGAACGCTGGTTAGCATCTTCGGTCAACTCAATCCCCATGTCGTTTTGATAGCGATTGCTGGTTTGTGCATCGACGTAAAATCCAATCCCGAATGAACGAATAGTCTCCAGTGACTCATCAGATAACAGGGTTACAGCAAACTCGGTTGTCAGTTTTTGTTCTTGTAAGCGCGCCGGAGACTCAGGGGATATAGCCAAAACCTTATAGCCAAGGTTCACTAACTCCGCTTCTATATCTTTTAGCTCAGCCAACTGGCGATTACAGTAAGGACACCAACCACCACGGTAAAATAAGATAATGCTCGGCTTTTGCATAGCCAATGCAGCCAAGCTAACCGGCGATCCATCTGCAAGCTTTAAGGTTGTGTTGGGAATGGTTTGCCCATTCAAAAGGGGCGTAACACTGTCAGCTTGTTCAGCAACAACCGCTCTATCCAAAGCGGCAACGGGTAAGCTCAACCCCAGAAGAATAAACATTAAAAATAAATAACTGCGCATAAGATTTCTCTGCTAGATAAAAGTCACAGCATCAGACCTGCGCAGCCAGCTAATTATTTCAGGCAAAATGACCTTATTCGTCAGTCGCGGTTATATCCTGCATTGCCTGTTTTGATAATCTGAGCTGCTCCCACCAAGTGTCATCCGCAATGATTTCTCCATCCTCGTTTACGTGTGGATAGATAATGGACTTGTCTTTACAAAACTGACTCAAGCGTGGGAAGCCACCTTCGAACAAGACTCGTTGGCGCTCATCTTCAGGTAACCGAGATTCATTGTACATGCCAGCCACCTCTCGCTGACGCTGTGCTTCATAAAGTACCAGCGCCGCCGCGACCGATACATTCAACGACTGCACCATGCCAACCATGGGAATTATGATATCGGTATCCGCTAGCGCGATGGCTTCCGCTGTCGCACCGGTTTTCTCTTGGCCCATGATAATTGCCGTGGGCCGCGTATAGTCCACTTCACGAAAGTCGACGGCTTTAGTGCTCAAATTGGTTACCAAAATTTGCATACCTTGGGCTTTGAGATCAGAGACCGCATCATTAATCGTTGCATGACCGTGACTCTTAACCCACATATTACTGCCAACCGCAGTTCCCTTACGCACGGTATTTTTGTTATTCCATACACCATGGATTTGATGGATACCAACGGCATCGCAGCTACGCACAATCGCAGCCACGTTGTGTGGCTTATGCACTTCTTCAAGCAATACCGTTAGGTCAGGCTGACGTTTATTTAGTAATGCCCGGATTTTAGCATTACGCTCGGCTGACATTTTCATGGGATTATTCAGGCATCTCCATAACACCATCGATTTCGATTTGCGCGTCTTTGGGTAATTGCGCAACACCGATTGCAGCGCGTGCAGGATAAGGCTTGCTAAAATACTGACTCATGATTTCATTGACGGTCGCAAAATTGCTGAGGTCAGTCAGAAAGATATTCACTTTTGCCAGGTCTTGCAGCGTACCACCTGCGGCTTCACATACAGCGCTGAGATTCTTAAATACCTGATGGGCTTGTTCAGCAAAGTCTTCAGAAACCATGGCCATGGTTTCTGGTACTAATGGGATCTGACCAGAAAGATAAACCGTTGTACCTGCTTTAACAGCTTGGCTGTATGTGCCAATAGCTTGTGGCGCACGATCCGTTGAGATAATCGCTTTAGACATAATAATTCCTAATTAATTTATGCGGTTTGTCGGGTTTTCGTCTTGCTATGTCGAGACACACGCTGCACTTCGGGCATGGTTCTGATCTTACGCATAATACGCGCTAGATGGACTCGGTTGACGGTAGTCAATTGCAAGTCGATGTAGTAAATGTTGCTTTCTTTTTCTTCGGTTTGCAGACCGATAATGGTTGAGTCACAGCCCGCAATTGTATTTGTAAGCGTAGCCAAAGTCCCCTGATGGTTAAACAGTTCAATGCGCAGTGACGCTTTAAACTCGCCTTTTGCACCTTTTTCCCATTGCATCGGAAGGACCCGTTGCGGCTCTTCTTTGGTTAACTTGCGAATATTGGTACAGCCGGTTTGATGGATGACCATTCCTCGACCAGGGCTTAATATCGCTACAACCTCATCGTCAGGGATCGGATAGCAACATTGCGAGTAGTGCACCAACAAACCTTCAGAGCCTTTGATCGCAACGTCGCCCTTTTTCTCGGGGATATCAGTATTTTCACCCAATAAACGGCGCGCGACGATAGCCGAAAGTTCATTCCCCAAGCCAATATCCACCAATAAATCATCGAAGGTCTCGTGCTTAGTTTCAGCGACCACGCGGTCTTTATCCGCTTGTGGAATATCGTCTAATTTAATTGCACCCAGCGCGTGACGTAACAGGCGATTACCCATAGTCACGGCTTCCTGCGATTGCTGCTTACGTAAATACTGACGAATACGGGTGCGGGCACGCGCACTGACCACAAAGTTCAACCAGTTAGCATTGGGCTTGGCTCGTGGTGAAGTAATAATCTCGACCGTTTGGCCATTCTCTAAAGGCTTACTTAATGAATAATTGCGCCGCTCGACTCTTACGCCCACACAGGTGTTACCAATATCGGAATGCACTGCGTAGGCAAAATCAACCGCGGTAGAACCCGTGGGTAATTCGATAATCCGCCCATCCGGCGTGAATACATAAATCTCATCTGGAAATAAATCAGTTTTCACCGACTCAATAAACTCAAAAGATGAGCTCGCACTCTGTTGCAATTCCAGTAATGACTGCATCCATTTACGCGCTCGCAACTGCGCGGTGGTATCGGTATCTTCACCCTTGTATAACCAATGCGCCGCAACGCCCTTGTCAGCCATCTGGTCCATCTCATGGGTACGGATTTGGATTTCAACCGGGATCCCGTGTGGACCAATCAATGAGGTATGCAGTGACTGATAACCATTGGTGCGCGGGATTGCGATATAGTCTTTGAAGCGGTTTTCGATGGGCTTATATAAAGAGTGCATAGCGCCCAAAGAGCGATAACAATTGTCGACTGTGTCAACCACAATTCGAAACGCGTAGATGTCCATCACTTCATTGAACATCAGCTCTTTGTTTTTCATCTTGCGATAAATCGAATACAAGTGCTTTTCACGCCCAATCACAGAAGCTTCGATATGATGCTCTTCCAACCGGGTAACCAACTCAAGGCGGGTATTTTCAATGATAGTTTTACGATTGCCGCGAGCTTGCACAACAGCAGACTTTAGGGCCCGATGACGCATAGGATACATGGCTTGAAAGCCAAGATCTTCAAGCTCATTTTTCATGTCGTGAATACCCAAGCGATGTGCGATTGGCGCATAAATTTCGAGCGTTTCCAGAGCGATTCGTCGGCGCTTGTCTGGGCGTAACGATCCTAGGGTGCGCATATTATGGGTACGATCCGCTAACTTGATCAGGATGACGCGAATATCCTGCACCATCGCCATCATCATTTTACGGAAGTTTTCTGCTTGGGCTTCTTGTTTGTTACTGAATTGAATTTTGTCGAGCTTGCTCACGCCCTCAACCAAGTCAGCCACCACGGTACCGAACTGGTCTTCTAGTTGCTGTTTGCTAACGGGCGTATCTTCGATAACATCGTGCATCAGCGCGGCCATGATGGTTTCATGGTCCATGTGCATGTCTGCAAGAATCCCAGCGACAGCGACTGGGTGAGTAATATACGGATCGCCACTGGAGCGCATTTGCCCCTCATGGGCGTCCCGGGCAACTACAAATGAATCGCGCACCACAGCGATCTGCTCGGGTGGCAAATATTGCGCTATCTTATTTTGTAGTCCTTCGAATAAATACACAGTGTTTACGTTAAGCCAAACCTATTCAGTAGAATAAGGCCTTTAATTCAAATAACCAAATGAAAACGCCAGCAAAATGCTGGCGTTAGGCGATCTTTTAGTGTCTTTTTATTATTCAGACAGGATATTTGCCACTGAAGCAAATTCAACTTCGTCTTGATGCTGCTGATCACGCATTTCTTCCGCTTCGATACTTGCCGCAGTAACCAAACCTTGTTCGATTTCACGCAATGCCGTCACGGTTGGTTTATCGTTGCCCATATCCACTTGAGGTGTTTTACCTTCAGTAGCTAATTGACGTGCACGACGCGCAGCAACTAATACCAAATCAAAACGATTGCCGATTTGTTCTACGGCGTCTTCGACTGTAACGCGAGCCATGTCGTTCTCCGATTATGCGATTACTTTAAAAAAGGCCACGTAGTATAGCCTAAGCTTTGTACAGACGGTAGTCATTTATGCTAATAAAGCATCAATTAATGCTTTATTGCGCAGCTGTTGATTGACTAACCGTTCACGTTGAGCAAAAACCACAGATTCGAGGGCTTCTAGCGTAGTTTCAAAATCATCATTTATCAGCACATAATCGAACTCGTGGTAGTGACTCATTTCATCTTTGGCCTTTTGCATGCGCGCAGCGATCACTTCTTCACTGTCTTGCCCCCGCGAGGTTAGGCGTTCACGTAATACGTCCACGGATGGCGGTAAAATGAAGATCCCAACAGCATCTGGCAACTGCTTTTTCACCTGCCGCGCGCCCTGCCAATCAATATCAAGAAACACGTCTACGCCTTGCGCGAGCGTTTCCTCAATTACAACGCGCGAGGTACCGTAATAGTTACCAAATACCTCGGCCCATTCAAAAAACGCATCCTGCTTTATCAGGCCTTCAAACTCTTCGCGTGAGACAAAATGATAGTGTTCGCCATCATTCTCTCCGGGCCTTGGTTGACGGGTAGTATGTGAAACGGACACTTGCAACGCGCCATTATGCTCACGTACGGACCCCTCATGTTTAGTTAGTAGCGCTTTGATCAAACTGGATTTGCCTGCTCCTGACGGCGCTGACAGGATAAAGAGATTTCCAAGAAGTTGGGCCATAGACAATAAAAGACGTTAAAAATTGAGCAATATGCTCTGGTGAAAAATGCTGCTCCAATGGTAGCATAAGTATCACAAAAGCGTGATATACAAGCGTAGTTCACTGCGGCTGACAAACCATAACAAGAATACCAAGAAGGATTAGCAACATGACCGAAGCGCTACAATTTGTCGATGTTCCAGCTCCGGGAGAGCACACTGCTACGGTTATATGGCTGCACGGACTTGGCGATTCGGGTAATGGTTTCGCCCCTATAGTACCAGAGTTAAAGCTCCCTGCAGGCCACGGTATTCGCTTCATCTTTCCCCACGCGCCGGTGCGCCAGGTGACCATCAATAATGGGATGCCAATGCGTGCTTGGTATGACATTAAAAGTCTCGATTTCAATTCTCGCGCCGACATACAAGGCGTCGAAGAATCAGCAGCGCAGGTACAACAACTTATCGATGCCGAAGTGGCAGCGGGCATTCCAAGCTCCCGTATTATCATTGCTGGCTTCTCGCAGGGCGGCGTAATTGCTTTGCATCTAGCAACCCGAGGTAACACTACTTTTGCAGGTGTTATGGCCCTGAGCACCTACCTATGTGAAGCGGATCAACTCAGCAGCAAAAAAACTGACGCTAACACCAATACACCCATTCTATTTTGTCATGGCCAGCAAGATGAAGTTGTCCCCATGTTTCTTGGCCATACGGCCTATCAAGCGTTAAAAGCGAATAATTACAACGTGGAATGGAAAGAATACGTGATGCAACACAACGTGTGCATGCAAGAAGTTATTGATGTTTCAGGATGGCTGCAAGAAAGGCTGAAGTAACCTTTGCCGTCGAATGCAGAATATAAGCGAGCGCTCACTAACTATTGCCCACTTGTGCTTTTTGTGTCCTTAAGCTCCGCATTAAGGATCGCCTTGCGTTGGTGAATGGGCAGTAACTGTTGATTAAATTCACCGGGAGCCAAGGCCGTTTTTTCCGCCAAATTTGCTTCAGATAGGGAGTTGTCAACAATGGCACAGCCTGTCGTTCCAAAAAAAACACCAATAGCTACCAAAGCATACCATTTATTAGCGAGTTTCAACCGGGCCATTTAGCACTTCCTTTAAAACATTCATCTAACTATGAGATAACAACCGCGCACCAATAGTTCCATAGATGAGTCTAAGGGACGAAATCCATAATACATGAGCTGTTTTGACATTAAAATTAACCGAAACAGACGCTTTTACCGTATTGGATTGGATACCAGCGGTTACATCAACCAATTACTAGAGCAATAATAAACCATGGAGAAATTATGTTTAAATGTACCTTTACTCGCCTAACTCAGGCATTTGCCGCGAGCTGCGTGCTGTTAATGTCGTTGGGTAACTTGGCGTGGGCCGATAATCAGCTTGCAGCCGCCGTTAACGCCGCAGACCGTGCTGACGAAAGTGCTCGCGACCGGTTCAGAAACCCTAAAGAAACCCTCGAATTTTTTGGTATTAAACCGACGATGACAGTGGTTGAGTTAGCGCCAAGTGGTGGTTGGTATACGGAGATCCTTGGGCCGTACCTGGCCAAAGAAGGTCATTTAATCGCCGCTCACTTTAATATGGAACGCGAAAACGCGCCAAGCTACTACGCCCGAGCGATGGCGGCATATCAGGAACGTATTGCCGATACAGACCGCTTTGGTAAGATCACTATTTTACCGTTTGATCCACCAGCCAAGAGTAGTCTTGGCAACCCAGCCTCAGCAGATATGGTCGTATCTTTCCGCAGCGTCCATGGATGGAAGCGTGACGAGGTATTTGCGGATGTAGTTAAGTCGGTCTACGAAGTACTTAAACCTGGCGGCGTATTTGGTATCGTGGGTCACCGATTGCCGGAAGACGGTGATGACAGCGTTTTTACTGGTTACGTCAAACAAAGCTGGGTAATCGACGTTGCAGAAGCCAATGGCTTAACCTTTGTTGCAGCTTCAGAAGTCAACGCCAATCCCAAAGACACCGCTGACCATGCGAACGGAGTCTGGTCATTACCACCATCATTAAACGTCGACGACGAAGAACAAAAAGAGCGCAACCGTCAAATTGGTGAAAGCGACCGCTTTACCTTGAAGTTTGTTAAACAGTAAGCCGCTTGCAGTTTAAGACCCATAACTAGAGATGCTGCTTTTAATACAAGATTTTTTCTGAAAAGAGTCTTGGTAGTTAAGGATCGATTGCTTTAGCTAAGGCAATCGATCCTTATGAGTCGGCGGGGGTTTATTGGATTGTCCCGTTTCGATGTCAGCGTCATTCAACATATCTCGCAGGTACGCATCGCAATCAACTTATTCTTTGTGTTTGTGGGGTTTTAACGCTTGCGCGCAACAAAGAACAGCACGGTTCCTGCCACCGCAAAGCCACCCAAGATTTGCCATTGATTTGCGTTTGTTTGCAGCGTTAACCAAATACTCAATACCAAAGCAATGGGAATTGTTAGCAGAATAGTTGGATTAAATAAGGGTAAACCCGCTTGAGCTCGCAATTTGGGTAAAGCAATAATAGAACCAATGTAAGCCAACAAACGCGCCAGCGTACTGACCGCCGCGAGCGCTAAAAAGTCATCCCACAATGAGAAAAAGACTGCGCCCAATCCGAAAAATATAATTGAGTTTGCTGGCGTTCCCCAGCGTGAAGCTTTTCCAAACCAGTTGGGTAACAGCCCATCCTCCGCCAGCGCCGCCGGCATGCGACTCGCCGAGGTATGCCCAGCGGTAAGGTTCGCTAACACGCTAACCACTATCGTTGCAGCAATTAACCATGCGCCAATATCGCCACCGTATTCCCGTGCAAGCGCGGTAAGAGGTGCGGCTGGTGCTGTACCGGCGATTGCACTGTGGGTATAGGCCCATTGCAAGCCGAAATAAATCATCGTGACGATGGCGATTCCTAAAAGCAGAGCACGTGGCATGGCATGCTTAGGGTTTTTGGTTTCTCCAGCCGGTACGGTAGCATTCTCAAATCCGACAAAAGCATACAGTGCGGCGAGAGCGATACCTTCTACTGCCGAGAACTGTGGTAGAGATACTGCGCCGGGACTTGTGGCAGCTCCCACCCCAACCACCAAGAGGATAAGCAAAGGAAATAATTTCAAAAAAGTCATTGCTCCGAGCACCGCAACAACGCGCTTAATGCCGATAACATTGACTAAGGTTATGCCACCGAGAATTGCAATAATTAGAATCACTTTTGCCGCTCCCTGCCCAACCGCAGGCCAAAGAGCTGCGGCATAGGCAACGAGCACCAGTACATTTGCGCCTTGACTGATCAAGCGTGCAGAAAAGAATGTCCAACCAACCACAAACCCAGGGTAAGCACCAAAAGCATCGCCAACGTAACGCTGCGGACCGCCGGAACGGTCGGTGAGTTTGGTCAATTCAGCAAAGCAAATGACTATTGCGAGTACTAAGATCCCTCCTAGCAATAATAGCCACGGCGAGAAACTTCCTACCGCTACATGCAAAGCCTCGGGTAGCCCAAAGATACCGGCACCTATCAAACCATTAACAACAATAAAAAGGACACCCAAGGTTCCCATATCGCGGCGGTATTTTGTTGTGATATTTGACACTGTTACTTGGAGACCCTTATCTGTTGATGGCGATAACAGTCTGCATCTTCGCAAACCCTGACTGTATCACTGGCTTTTAATTTGATGTCTGATTTATAGCATCACAGAATATCATTGATTAAGCTAGCTTTGTGTAACAAGCCAATCTGGCAAGGATTTTGATAAGTAATACTCAACTAAACGCAAGTTACGGAAAATTGACACTTATGAGATTACCTACAAAAAGCCTTATTGCTAAAATCGAAACGTTATCAGCACAAATGAATCCAGAGCAACTTAGGGATTTCCTCGATGTCCTGGATTCCATGGCAATTATGGTAGAGGACGCCAAAGCCATGGGAAAAACCGAAGCGAATAGGCAATCGAGCAGATATACCTTGGCATTACATTAATTTGCTTAGCGTATATCACCCAAGCAGCGATATCACGCTACCGGTCATCACTACTACCCAATTGCGTGTTTATACGCTCGATCGCTGCGCTCCCGTTGTGCAAAATCTACAGACCAAACGGGGTTGCCAGAACAAAGAACAGCACGGCCACACTCGCGATGGCCGTAGTAATGAAACCACTTTTACGCGAGCGCAGCCAACCCGACAAGCCAATGCTTACCAGTAGGGAGAGGAAACCTAATCCGTACCCCAACAACATTCCCGTCCATAGCGTTTTGATAACGCCAGATTCGACTTGAAATGGTATTTCCGGGTGCAGCAGGATCGTTAATCGCCACGCAGCCACAACCGCCACCAACAGACTACAGGCAGCTAAAGCTGAGCTAGAAACAATCCAGCTCACGGATTTTTTCGGTGACATAAACACCACAATGGTGACCAATATAGTGGCGGATATGCCGCCTAAAAAGGCGCTCACAAAGGACAGTTGCTCTGCTACCGCGAGGATATATGCGGGATTTAATTCTTGCATGTGAGGTTTTTAGCGTCCGTGCAGATGGAGTGTTGTCAGACTAGCAAATGAGCACTCAATTAACCAGCATGCTCTGCAGTGCAATCTCATGCGCTAGCTACACCAAATGTCAGCAGCGCATAATTCATCATCGATTGAAAGTTTTTCTTTTGTCCTCCGGTTTTATTGCTTAGTAAATCACGACGGAAAAACTTATGTTTACACTCACTCATTGGCTGCGCTCAGTTACACTCCTAATCATCTTCATTAGCACTAATGCACTGGCAGACGCTCCCATCGAAACCGGCACTTTCAATAATAAAGCCATC
Organism: Alteromonas sp. DYW1; assembly: GCF_059752595.1. Lineage (NCBI taxonomy): Bacteria > Pseudomonadati > Pseudomonadota > Gammaproteobacteria > Alteromonadales > Alteromonadaceae > Alteromonas > Alteromonas sp. DYW1. Next base: position 3,663,374 of record NZ_CM186038.1, read on the forward strand.
TATGGCTACGATACGGTTGCCTATTTTACCCAAAACGCTGCCGTTAAAGGCAGTGAAGATTACACCACTAGTTGGCGTGGTGCGGATTGGTATTTCTCATCACAACAGCATTTGGAGCTGTTTGTTGCTGACCCAGAAAAATATGCACCGCAGTATGGCGGTTACTGTGCTTATGCCATGTCCGATGGCCGCCTGGTCGGGGTGGATGAAGAAGCATTCACTATCCTAGACGGTAAGCTTTACTTAAATTACAGTAAAAGTGTGATGCGGGAATGGCGTGCAGATACCGCTACCTACATTCCACAGGCTGACGCGTGGTATCCGAAAAAAGTAGAGCTTTAATTGCGTCTGCCGCCTTGCAAATTTTGCAGCAGGCTGCGTATGGGCAGCCTAGCGGGTACTAATGCCAAATAGCTCCTAGAATTACTCGAATGACTCTATCAATCCCATTTTCATTACTGAACATAAAATACCTCCCAAGGTTTTTCGTAATGTAGAAAAATCGCAAATGCTTCTCCTTGATGCTGATCAACAACGAGGGAAATACAGCTAATCAAAATTCCATCATCACAGCAGGTGATGATGTGCGAATCAATCAATTCAGTTACACTATTTAAAATTTGTTTAGTGTATTTTCTATTGTGACAACAGACAGAACTATTCGTATTGCAACGCGCAAAAGTGCGTTGGCCCTATGGCAAGCAGAATTCGTTAAAGCGCAACTTGAACATCACCATGCAGGTATTCAAGTCGAACTCGTGCCAATGTCCACGCAAGGTGACCGAATTTTGGATACTCCCCTCGCCAAAATTGGTGGTAAAGGCTTGTTTATCAAAGAACTCGAAATTGCCATGCAAGAAGGACGCGCAGATATTGCCGTGCACTCAATGAAAGATGTCCCAGTAGCCTTCCCTGAGGGCTTTGGTTTATATGCAATCTGTGAGCGCGAGAATCCTTTTGATGCGTTTGTCTCCAATCAATATGAGAGTCTAGCCGCCTTGCCGCAGGGCGCGGTTGTGGGCACTTCAAGTTTGCGTCGTCAAAGTCAGTTGCGATTCCATCGGCCTGATTTACTGATCAAAGATTTGCGTGGCAACGTTAATACACGTTTAAGTAAATTGGATGCTGGGCAATATGACGCCATCATACTCGCAGCGGCAGGTTTAATCCGGCTGAATATGCAAGAACGGATCCGCGCGACATTACCGGCGTCTCTCTCATTGCCTGCAGTAGGTCAAGGCGCGGTGGGTATTGAATGCCGCACTGATGACACTGAGTTACGAGATTTACTAAAACCACTTCAGCATTCGCCAACGTATTATCGGGTAACGGCAGAGCGCGCGATGAACGCGCGACTAGAGGGCGGCTGCCAAGTACCCATTGGCAGCTTTGCTGAAATCAATGCTGATACATTAACCTTGCGTGGCCTAGTAGCCAGCCCGGATGGTACACAGCGCTTCACCGCCGAGGCTATTGGCACATTTAGCGACGCTGCCGCCATTGGCGAGCGCGTTGCGGAAGACCTTTTGCGTCAAGGTGCTGGCACAATACTCGCGGCATTGAGTCACTGAGGAGTTCACGTGATCCTATTGGTAAGGCCATTACAAGCACTGTCTGCAAGTCTAGAGGCGTTCCAACAGGCCCAACTGCAAGAACCAGTAAGCGGCCTTGCGTTGCAAGAAATAATCATTGATGAAAGCGGTTTGTTAGCGCTCACAAACATCATAAAAAGTACCGAAAAACCGCCGCAAATTATGATCATTACAAGTCAGTACGCGGCTGCAATGGTGGTAAAGGCATTCCGACACAGCCATTCCGATCATCTTCCTCCAACATTAATTACGATTGGACAAAAAACCAAAACGGCGATGGAGGAATATGCTGATTTTTGTCTACTCCCAAACGAACAGACGTCAGAAGGGGTGTTAGCCATGTCTTGCCTCGCTGATGTTGCACATAAGTCAATTATTATCGTCAAAGGTCAAGGCGGCAGAAAAAACCTCTATTCGGCGTTAACACAGCGCGGAGCATGGGTCACCGAGCAGGCGGTATATCAGCGCGAGTTTCTTCCCGTGAACACGTCTATGCTCCAAACCATCAATACTGCAAGCACAATAGTGGTTACAAATGGTGAATCGGTTGCTGTGTTACTCGAGCATATTGACGCAAAAATAAAGCCAACGATTAATTGGATAGTACCCAGTCAACGGATCGCTAATTTGATTCTGCAACATGGTCTACAATCTGTGTATATAAGCGCTGGCGCGAGCGACGCAGCGTTGTTAAAGTGTCTTCATCAAATCATGGAGTAATGCATGGCAGATCCGGATTCAACAGTCTCCTCAACAGCCCTAACGTCGAACGCGCCGAATGACAGTCAGCGCGAGGATGCAGGCTCTGACAAAGTTAAGCAGGACACTTCACACCCACAAGGACGCAATAGTTCAGGGGGCCTGTGGTTTTTTCTCGGCTTAAACTGGCTAATATTACTTGCCGCGCTTGGCGCAGGCGGCTGGTATTATTGGACAGAACTGCGCGAGGGCGACGCGCAAGTCCAACAGAATCAAACGGCATTAGCCCAGCAACAAGCCCTAGTAACTCAAGTAAGCGCTGGTCAAAAAGCCAATGCCAATGCCTTGAATGCACTCATTGCAGACCAAGATAAGCAAAATCAAGCCACTGCAGCTACTGTGGCGCAATTGCGCGATAACAATGCATTGCTGCAAGCCCAAATTAGCCAATTACAAGCACAGTTGGATGAAGTCGGCGGGCGTCGCCCCTCAGACTGGCTTTTGGCAGAGGCTGATTATTTAGTACGTATGGCGGGCCGCAAGCTCTGGTTAGAAGGAGACATTCGTAGCGCACTTATGATGTTGAGTGCAGCTGATACACGACTTGCGGATTTGGGAGACCCGTCACTGCTGCCACTGCGTCAGTTGTTGGCTGAAGACATACAAACATTGCAACAGATTAATCCCGTGTCGCTCACATCAGTGGCGTTGTCACTATCAGGGATGTTACCGCTGATTGAACAACTGCCTGTAGATGCACTAAAACTGCCTGAACCAACCGCTGGGCAAGAATTAGAACCACTGACAGATTCTGTCGCAGACTGGTGGCAAAACTTGCGACGCACCATGCGCGCAATGATGGACGATTTTGTTAGCGTGAAGCACCGCGATCAACCGGTTGAACCTCTCATGTCTGAAAAAATACAGTGGTTATTGAAAGAGCAACTGAGTCTGACGCTTCTGCAAGCCAAATCAGCGGCGATGAATGCAGAGGCCACCCTGTATCAGCAATCGTTGCAACGCGCCATGTCGATCGTAATCGAGGATTTCGATTTGGATAACACCGCAGTGCAACAATTTACCCATGCACTACAGAATTTACTGGAAACTGATATTAGCAAACCGTTACCGCAACAATTTAAGGTGCAGCAACCGCTGGAAGACCGACTGAACGACCGCATAAATGCAGCGTTTAGAGTTGGAGACCAAGCACTATGACACGATTGATCATGCTAATCGCGTTATTCCTATTCTTAATGGTTGCTATGATCGCTGGGCCATCACTGGCGGGGGAAAAGGGTTACGTGCTGATTGCAATGGGTAACTACACGATTGAGCTTAGCGTTGTCGCTTTAGGTTTTATTTTGTTGGCTGCAGTAGTGGGTTTTCTAGCCATTGAATGGGCGATTAAGCGTCTGTTTAGATTGCTTTCAGGCTCATCAGTATGGCTGGGTGGCTGGAGTCAGCGGCGTCTTAACAAAGCTTATTTTAAGGGGATCACTGCGTATTTTGAGGGTGATTTGGTGCGCGCAAACCGTTGGTTATCGCGCACTGAAGAAGGCGATTTTGATGGCGTAAACTTACTTGCTGCTGGACAAGTCGCCGCCGAACTAGGTGATCATGAGCGCGCGGAAAAACTCTGGCAAAAAGCCGCCGATCAAAGCAGCGCTGACTATGCTGCCAAGATTTGTGTGGCCAAGAATCATCTCACCCACAACCGCTTAACTGAAGCGTTGGCGGTCATTGAGGCTATGGATGAAAAAGAGCAACAGCGAGTGTCCAGTGTGCGCTTGTGGATACGCATATTAGCTCAAATGGGGCGCTGGAAAGATATCCAAGCGCACTTATCTGACTGGCGCAAACCGCTTGGCGACGATTATGCAGATTGGGCTCAACGGGCTGCAAAAGGAGAATTTGCCGAAATTGCCAGCAAATCGGGGGCTAACCAATTAATTCAGCATTGGCATCAGTTGCCCCGCAGTGTGCGCCGTGATCGAGCCAAGCAAGCCGCTTATGTCCAGCAATTACTTGACCAAGGAATGCATCATGATGCGCAAAAGCACTTGGTGGAATGGCAGTCAGAAAAGCCCGTTGACGCCTTACTGCCGTTAATGCAACAACTGCAATTACCGAACCCTGCGCCAAGTATTAAATTGTTAGAGCACTGGCTGAAGAAAGATGAAAACAACGTGGATTACTTAACCACGCTGGGATCCATCGCCTATAACTGTGGCAATGATATTCTGGCGGAAAAAGCGCTGCAAAAGGCGATTAAGTTAGCCCCCAATCAAGAGCGGCTGCGCCTGCTGGCACAGATCAGTGAGCGTAAGCAGGATAATGTCAAAGCACTCGCGTTGTATAAACAAAGCATTGAGTAGCTGTCGAATTTATTTAGCCACTAGATTAGTCACTGAGTATGTACATTAACAGCGATTTTAACCAACGTGTCGTCGTCACGCCCAACGACTATCAGTGGGTTGACAGCCCAATTCAAGGGGTTGAGCGTATGATGCTGGACAGGATAGGCGATGAAGTCGCCAGAGCAACCTCATTGGTTCGCTATGCACCGAATTCAACATTTCCTCCACATGAACACGCTGGCGGTGAAGAAATTTTAGTGCTTGAAGGCGTGTTTGCCGATGAGCACGCGAGTTATCCTGCTGGAACTTATCTGCGTAACCCAATTGGCACTAAACACACACCGCGAGTGGGTCCTGAAGGTGCGTTAATTTTCGTAAAGTTGCATCAGTTCTCACCAAACGATACTGCACATTTCGCGCTTAATACCAATCAGCAAGCTTGGTCGCAGGGACTCGTTACAGGCCTTCAAGTGATGAGTCTACATCAATTCGAGCATGAGAGTGTCGCTTTAGTTAAGTGGGCGCCGCATACCCAATTCCAGCCGCATAAACATTGGGGTGGCGAAGAAATTTTAGTCCTGCAGGGAACATTTCACGATGAGCACGGCAGTTATCCGGCAGGCAGTTGGCTGCGCAGCCCGCATTTAAGTGAGCATACGCCTTTCACCAAAGAGGACGGAGCCTTGATTTATGTTAAAGTTGGTCATTTAAGTAGTTAAAGGCAATGGAATGGCACTGAGTTGTTGGCAAACATTGGCAATCGAGCCAACGCGCGACCCGCAGAAAATTGAAAAGGCTTATACATTGGCGCTTGCCGCCGACTCGCTGAGCACTGATGATGAATATGCAATCCTAGAGTGCGCTCGAGAAGAGGCGCTGAGATATGCACAACCCATGCAACTTGACACCAACGATTATGCCTTCGTTCAGGCAATCCTTAAAAACGTTGAACACACTTTTAATACGCCAGAACTACGCACAAACCACGGACAATGGATAAGTATTCTTAGTCAGTTCAGCAAGGCTAACTTCCGATGTATCTCCGCTTTGCGCATTGCAATTGCTGATATGTGCACAACCTATGTATCAGCCAATCAGGCCCAACAATTCAGTTTCGATTTACCTGATTTTGTGCTCCCAGAATTAGCGCGTCAGCTGACCTGGCAAAATCACAGGCAACAGCTACATAGCCAGTTGGGCGATAGCGTGACCGACCAATTGCTGGGCGCAGTGAATGGCGAAATCTCGCCTTATGTCGCAGTCAATCATGCCGCTGGCCATGCTAATACCAAGTGGCTAGTAAATAGCGCTGTCGTTGCATTTCTGGTGACAACAATTTTGTTGATCGGCGTAGCGTTAAATAAGCCCCAGCTCAATAACGCGAGTTCAGAAATTGCGTGGGAACCTGATTTACTCGCCTGCAACGAGGTGCAAAATGCCGCTGCTACAGAGTCGTTTGAGCGCTGTTTAGCGCTTGCCAACGAGGACTGGCTAGCAGCACAAAAACGAATCGCTTGGGCTTATACCGTTGAGCATGATGATCAAAATTGGGGTGAAGCTTATCGCTGGTTGCGGGAGATCGGTAATAGTGACGAAAACGCAGAGTTTTTAGCCAACATTATTTTGTTTCTACTCGGCGAAGATGAGCAAGATAGAATTAACGGAGAGCGTCGCATCCGCCAGCAGGCAAACTTGCGATTCGCGCCTGCTGAAGCGTACCTAGGTGCACTCTATGCCTTGGGTTTAAATCTACTTGAACGTGATGCCAATATTCTATGGTTACTGGAAAGTGCTTACCAAAAAGACAATTCGGTGATCAGTGTTTATGAGATGATCCAAATCCATGTTAATGGCTTGGCAACTCGCGTAAATATCAGTAAGGCTCGGCAACTGCTGGCAGAATACGCCCAATCAAACACGCCGGATAGTATTAACAATACCGCATGGTTCCTCGCAACGTTGGACAACAACCAATTACATGAGCCACAGCACGCGGTTAGCATGGCTGAATCATTGATAAAAGATGGTATCGCGACAGCAAATTATTCATATGTTGATACGCTCGCTGCGGCTTATGCAGCCAACCAACAATTTGCCAAAGCTATCGAAACGCAGAAACAAGCGATTGCGACATTACAGGCGGAGCAACCGGAAAATGCTGAAGTGATTGCGTTATATAAGGAGCGTTTAGCGGCGTATGAAGCTAATCAGCCCGTTATTTATGATGACTTAGCGGTAACCGATGACGCTGCGTTTTTTGATGACTTGAAGACAGATATAGAACAAATGCTGCTAGACTATTTCTATCAAGAAATTGATCCTCCTGTGTCACTCGACGTTACTGAATAATTATCTCTCTGTTGGCAGTGCATATGCGTCTATTTCCGATTATCTTAGCCACCTGCTTTAATTACGGCCTAATTGCTGCGCTGTCGCCAGCACTTGCCAATTCTAAGGACAGTCCTGATCGCGATTTTAGTGGCTTTGAGGATGTTACCGAGTCTCAACCATTGTGGGAATTTGGCGTTGGTGGTGGCTTGGCAGAGGTGCCCAACTATCCTGCCTCTAGTGAGCGTAACTTCATTGCCCTGGCTGCCCCTTACGTCGTTTATCGTGGCGATATCTTTCGTGTCGGTGGTGGCGGTGGAGCACGCGCGGTGGTCGTTGATGAGGGTGACTATGAATTTGATATTTCTCTCGGCGGTGCTTTTGCAGCAGAGAATGACGATGATGGGGTGCGCCAAGGTATGCCTGACTTGGACTATTTGTTCGAGCTCGGTCCGCAATTGATTTACAAAATCCAAGATTTTAGCTTTGCTAATAGTGGCAACGGCCGACTTAATTTTCGCTTACAAACCCGCGCCGTTTTTTCGACTGACTTTAGTGATATCGTTCACCAAGGCTTTGTCGTTGAGCCAGTGCTCAGCTATCAGCAACGTGGGCGACTATTCGCCGATACCAGTCTGACACTGTCTATCAGTTCAACCTTTGCGAGCCGTGAGCTACACGAATACTTCTATTCAGTCGCCCCAGAATTTAGCACAGTTGACCGAGCGGCGTATGCGGCCTCTGGCGGCTATCTTGGCACTGAACTATATGCTGGCCTCGGATTTCCAATCAATCCGAATATGCGCGTATTTGTCGGCGGTACCCTACAACTTCAGCATGGTGCAGCGAACACCGATAGTCCGTTATTTGAAGATAAGCTAACCTACAGCGTTGGCGTTGGCTTTGTCTGGCGGCTGTATCAAAGTAATGCTCGCGCCTCGTGGTAATTCTGAATTAATTCATACTGTTAAGCTTTATGCACAGTTGATGTTTGCAAACGTTGCTCGTTAACTGGACTGAACGCAATCGGGTTTTGTATCGTAGTAGTGTCGTCAAATACAACTACAAGGAACCCAACTACATGCATCCGATGCGAACGACTGCCATAGCTTTGGCAATGGCTGCAGTTACCCACACTAGCACCGCTGCAACATTCGAAATAGAGCACTTACCGCAAGTCAAACATTCAGCTAACGTTACCGTTGCGCCCAATGGTGAGATTACAGCGTATACGCTTGCGAATCCCCGTAATTTGGTTGCCGGTGATAATGATGGCCGAGCAGATAATCATATTTACGTGATCCGCGACGGCAAAGAGCCACAACTATTTGTCGGCGGAGAAGGGAGTGTCAGTGGGCTGCAATTTAGCGCTGACAGTAACACGTTGTTTTTCAAAACCAAGCGCGAAGGGGATGAAAACACCGCTTTGTATTCGATTTCCTTGTCAGGTGGCGAGGCCATCAAGCGCTTTGAATTTGATACTGATATCGGTGACTACGCGCTAAGCAGTGATCTCTCGAAGCTCTATTTCGTGGCGCGCCCGAAGGACGACAGTGAGGACCTAAAGGATAAAGGCTTTACCGCCTATGCTTACGAAGAAGACTCGCGGTTAGCCAGCCTGTGGCTAGCAGACCTGAGCCATCCGGAGTCTGAACCTACCGTCGTATATGATGAAGGTCATGTGTCTGATTTTGACCTCGCTACCGATGGCAAAACCGTTGTGCTGGCTGCAGCACCAACTAGCTTAATCGATGATTATTACATGCTACGCGATTTATACGTGGTCAATACTGAGTCTGGTAATGTCACCAATCGTATTGATATACCAGGTAAGCTAGGCACCTTTGAAGTGTCTGCTGACGGCGACCACATTGCGTTCTTGGCTGGATTGGACGTACATGACACGGCCACTGGCGTATTAATGACCGCGCGTACTGATAATCCTGAATTCTCCATACTCACGGGAGAAGCTCCACAACACATTCAGGATATTGACTGGCTGGGGGAGGATATCTTGGCCGTTGCTCATCGAGGGGTTGAAAGCGCTCTCGTGGTTTATGCACAAGATGGCGATGTGAAACGCACATTTAAGACCCCTGAAGATATTATCGTGCGCAGTGCTGATGTCGGCGATGGCGAAATCTTCTTTATCGCAGATAGTCCAAAACATCCACGCGAAGTATTTGGTCTGCAACGCGGCAAAGCTAAAAAGTTAAGCGCACATAATGCTTGGCTCAAAGACATTGAGTTGGCTAATCAGTCGACCTTTAGCTACAAAGCACGAGATGGCGAGATGGTAGAAGGCTTGCTGATCACTCCTAATACGCCTAAACCCGCAAACGGATGGCCATTGATCCTAACGGTGCATGGCGGACCTGAAGCCCACTATAGTGATGGTTGGTTAACGGCATATTCACTGGCTGGACAGTTTGGCGCAGCTGACGGTTATGCGGTATTTTATCCAAACTACCGCGGCTCTACTGGTCGGGGTGTTGCGTATGCTAAGCAGCACCAAAACGATTACGCAGGCAAAGAGTTCAATGATTTGGTTGATGGTGTTAATGCCTTGGCTGACGCCGGCATGATCGATCGTGACCGTGTAGGCATCACCGGTGGCTCCTACGGCGGGTATGCCTCAATGTGGGGGGCAACGGCTTTGTCTGAGCATTTCGCTGCAGCAGTCGCATTCGTTGGTATCTCGAATCAGGTCTCTAAGTTTGGCACCAGTGACATTCCAAACGAAATGCATTTGGTGCATTCATTAAAGTGGCCTTGGGAAGACAATTGGATGAACTTAATAGAACGTTCTCCTATCTTCCATGCGGGTAAGAGTACCACGCCAACGTTGATCCTTCACGGTGAGGAAGACACCCGCGTACATCCAAGCCAGTCAATGGAATTGTACCGCTCAATGAAAGTAAGGACTAACACACCTGTTCGTTTAGTGTTTTATCCTGGTGAAGGGCATGGAAACCGAAAAGCGGCTGCACAGTATGATTATGCATTGCGCCTGATGCGCTGGATGGATACCTATTTAGCCGCAGGCAATAACCGTTCAGCGCCAATGCCACCCTTTGATCTCGATATGGGTAACCGCCTTAAAGGCAATGCAGAAGACGCGGAATAACCTGCAACACTCCAATCAATCCTCACTATTCGTGAGGATTGATTTATTCCACGATGATTTCGTAACGAATGTAATGCCGACTCGAGGTATTTGCAGGCAAAATTCCCTGTTCTGAGCTATTTGGAGCATCTGCGCCAAAGTGAGGCTCAATACAGATCCCCTCATTGGCTGCAAAAGCATCACCCAAATAGTAGCCAGTGTATACTTGTGCTGCAGGGTAATCTGAAGTAACTATCAACGAGAGGTCGCCATTGTCGCTGGTGATCACCGTGCGTTGGGATTCATTATCAAACACCAAATTATGATCTAACAATGCCCATGACGCATGCGCATTTAGTCGCGTTGCAGTTTGGAAGTTAAACATACTGCCACGCACGGGTTCAGGTACAGCCTTAGGTAATCCAGCATCGTCTTTAGGCACAAAGTGGCTAGCATTGCATTGCAGCCATTGGCACAACCCCGACTTGTCAGAGTTTATGCCGTTGAGATTGAAATAACTGTGACCCGTTAAGCAAACAACGGTCGTTTTGTCAGCAAACGCATTTAATTGTATGTCCAATACACTGCCCGCTAAGGTGTAGATAACGTCAAACGTTATTGGTCCAGGATAGCCGTTCCAGCCGTCTTTGGTTATGCACCGCAAATGCAGACTCTGAAGATCATGGTTGATAACTTCCCATATCTGTTTATCTAAGGCTTTGGCTCCACCATGCAAATGATTTGTGCCGTCATTTTGCTGTAGTTGGATCAATGTGGACTCAAGCTTTACTTTGCCATCACGAATGCGGTTAGCATAAGGCCCGACAATGCAACCGATGTAATAGGGATCAAGGTAATAATCTTGCCAATCAGGATAGCGTAATACGATCGAGCGTTGCTCTCCCCCGATATTCACGCACCAATCAACAATTCTAGCCCCAAAATCAGACAATGTGACTTCCATTGCAGCAGAGGCTAATTGAAAAGTTCTCATGGCGTGCTCTCAGCGACTAAATACGTTTCACAGAATCGCGTTTAACAATCGTCGGTTGATACTTGAAAGTGGTATCGTGTAACGGCTGTTGTCCTTGCGCGTATTCTAAAGCTAGTTCTGTCGCGCGTGAGGCCATTAGTTCAATCGGATAACGCAAAGTTGTGAGCTTTGGGCGACAGTATTTGGCCAACAAAATATCATCGTAGCCAATCACTGAGACTTGTTCTGGAACTTTAATGTCATGATCAAATAGCATTGACATCGCCCCTGACGCCATAGCGTCGTTGTAAGCCAAAACGGCGGTAAATTCGCTGCCGCGCGACAATAAATTTTGGATCGCAGCCTCCCCCCCTTCTTGATTAGGCGGCGCATACTCGATATTTTCGGTGCGTAACTCAATCCCTGCTTCGTCAAAAGCACTTTGAATTCCTTCCAATCGATGGACCGGGTCGTCAATAGGGAAATCACTTGTGATCACAGCAAACTTCGAGTGCCCTTGCTTGATCATGTATTCTGCCATCAGTCGACCACCAGCACGATTATCTAACCACACACAACGCGACGGTATTGCCGGGATAAATCGATTAATAATGACCAATCCGGGCACAGAGTCAGCGAGCGCAATCAGTGTTTCGTCTGGAAGCGTTTTACTGTGCACGACCATTGCGTCGCAGCGATGCTCAAGCAAGGTTTCTATAGCCTTATGCTCGGCTTCAGCACCAATTGAGCCGCCACTGATCAGGATTTGCGTGTTGTGTTTGCGCGCCATCGTCTCAACGCCATGCGCAAGAGCAGCAAAGAAAGGTTCATACAAGTCAGCGATAACAATTCCGACTGCATTGTTGCGGCTGGTCGCGAGCGCGCGAGCATTCGCATTGGGGCGATAATTGAGTTCTTTAATAATGGACTTAACACGTTCGCGCGTCGCCCGCCCAACTTTAGGGCCATCATTGATCACGCGCGAAACAGTGGCTTGGGATACGCCCGCAGCATCTGCGATTTGTTTCATGGTCGCCATTATCGCTTTCCTCAGCCTAACTTAATCATCAGAGTTTACTACAGACGCTCGTCTGTCGCTGTTAATAATTATGATAAATACGCTTTATTGCAAGCCTTCTGAAAAACATTTGCAAAATCAGGGAAAGCGTATACCCTTATGTAAACCTTTTGTAAAATAAAACCAATAATAAAGCGTTTTTTGATAGCTGCTCAAATCAAGTCAGCCAAACAAACATACGCAAGCCCATGTTTTTCTTTGCTTTTTAATTAATTTCAATGTTTTCTTGAAAAAGGCAAATGGGAGAAGGTTAACAACCAAAGGGTAAACGGTTACCCTTATTTGCAAAATTAACACATTTGATGGGGCAAAGATTTATGAACACTGGACACAATGCACTGCAAATTCCATCGCAACCCGTTATGCAACTCTCAGCTCTTGAGTTTAGCCCAGCAGAAACAGTCAATTCGATTTCATTCGCGCAATTAAATCCCCAGCAACGGACAGCTGAAATCGCGCAGTGGCTAAAGACAAGTAGCCATTCATCATTTGCCGGTAGCGTTACCTTTGCTCAAACTCCTGATACACATCGGGAAGTCCAGCCCTCAGTGCTGGTTGTTTGTGAAAACGCAGATTGGCAAGTTACGGTGTTTCACTCTGATTGCCATCCATTTGCAACCCGTCTGGAAGCGAGATTTCCGGCCACATCACTGACCCAGATAGAAGCCACAAGAATTAATAGTCTCGGGCAACTTTTAACCGTTTTATCAACTCGTTATGACAATCTCTGCATGAGCACTGTACCCCTGCATATTGAGTGGTATCAGAACCTTGATGACAGTGCGCTTTGTGCGGTAATAACCCCAGACATGCAAGCTCAGGGTGGCCTGTTTGCAGGGCAGCGATTTATCGGTTCTGAGTTTTCGGCGCAACAAGTCGCACGTCGATTGGGGAATCTGTCGGATATCCATTTCCGCGATATATTTACTATGGATTAGTGGGTTCATGCACAGAGATGAGGCTGGAAAAGTGACATAGGGGTTCATTACGTGGTATTTATATGACTAACCAAAGTTAACCACACACAAACACGCTGAATGTCACAATCTTCCTCACTAAATATCACTCAAAATCTAACCCACACGTTGGGCTTGGCAATCGTCCGCGGTGACTACGAAGAGGCGCTGCCATCAGAAGCTGAGATTTGTGAACAGTTTGGTGTGAGCCGAAGCTCCACTCGCGAAGCCGTTAAGATGCTTTCGGCGAAAGGATTAATCCGCTCCAGGCCAAAACAGGGGATCCGGATCCAACCAGAGCGCCACTGGAATATGTTTGATCCGGACGTCCTCAAATGGACGTTGGTGAGCAAACCGACACTGGAATTGTTGCGCGAGTTTTTTGAAATGCGGTTGGTGACTGATCCGCAAGCTGCAGCGCTTGCCGCACAACATGCGCAACCGGAAAATATTGTTGAGTTGCGCAAGGCCATCGATCGCATGCGTGACGCAGAGTCAGGCTTGGATGATACTCTTGATGCAGATATTGCATTTATCGCCGCATTGTTCGAAGCCACTCACAATCGTTTTTTTATACAATTAATTGAGTTTACCAGCACTGCTCTGAGAGTCACTTCTCGCTATTCAAATCGCATGCAAGGTATCAAACTCTCTAGCGTTGAAACGTGCACCCGCGTGTTTGACGCAATCGTACAAAAACAATCGGATACCGCATTTGCCCTGGTCGAGCAAATGCTTAAAAAAATGATGACGACGGTACTCGCAGACCAGTAACGCCAGCGCCGTTGTTGCCCTATTACAACGGAAACAGGTATGAAACGTTGGTTATTATTGCTTTCCCAGCTGTGTTTAACGACTCAGATTTACGCAGCTCCCGAACAATTGTTCAAGCCTTTACCCAATGATGTAGCCCCTCATTTAAGTCAATTCGGAAACTACTCAGTTGGCGTTAAAACAGTAAATGTCACCATCGAAAATTATCAAAACCCCTTCAATCCAGCGTTAAATTCCCGACAACTTGTGTTGGAAGCCTGGTATCCGGCAATAGCCGAAAGCGGAAAGCCTGCCAGTTACGTCAATGAAACTCGCTCTGGAGCAGTTTTTGAGCTTGCCGGGCAAGCCCTGCGTGATGCAGCCCCCGTAACATCCGGTCAGTATCCGGTGGTGATCGTGTCACATGGTTATACCGGCTATCGTACTATTATGTTTCATATCGCCGAGCACCTCGCCTCACATGGCTACATAGTGATAGGCATCGATCACACGGACTCTACCAATGCCGATGTTGATTTTTCTGTTGACCCTGGAGCAGGATTTCTGAGTACACTTGTGAACCGTTCGTTAGACCAACAGTTTGCGTTAGAGTGGACATTGCGCGATCCATTGCTTGCAGCAATCACTGATGCCGAGCATGCTGGTTTGATTGGCTATTCTATGGGCGGATACGGTGCGATAAACACTATTGGCGGTTGCTACGCCTTCACTGAACACCATGTAGCAGCCATTTCAGGTTCGCAAGACAGTGCCACAAACCAAGCCGTCGCTATGGGTCTAAACCAATGTGCTGCGCGCCGCTCGAATGGGGCTGATCCGCGTTGGAAGGCTGCTGTGTTGATGGCACCATGGGGCGGCCAGCATCAGGTTTTTTCCCCTGAATCACTCGCCAATATTAAGGTGCCTAGTTTATATATTGCTGGCGACTTAGATGATATTTCCGGCTATGCCGGGGTCCAATGGCTCTATGAGCAACATCAACTACCAAGCACGCAAATGTTAACTTATCACTATGCTCGACATAATATTGCTCCCCACCCAGCACCTGCCGCAGCGATGTCAAATGAGCTAGATATTGGTCACTATTGGGATGCAACCTGGGACATGCAGGCACTCGCTATGACTAATCAGCATTTCATTCTGGCGATGATGGATTGCCATGTAAAAGAAACACCCGATGCTTGTAAATATTTGAGTGTGCGCGGCTCTTCTAATCAACATCCGATTGATGGCAAAAAACCCGATCCCTGGTTAGGGTTCGATGACCGCTATTCGACTGGAATGAGCATGCAAGGCAAGCAGCCCTGAGGCTGCTAACTAATTTGTTACAATCGCTGAACGGTGAGCCCTTGAGAGGGCTCACACTGCAGAATATCGGCGTGCAAGCCAAACTGAGTAAAGTAGTGTTGCTCGACAGCACTTATCACTTTTGTCGCATCATCTTTATTACACAAGCAAATAACTGCACCACCAAAACCACCACCCGTTTGACGACAAGCGCCTTTATTATCTAGCGCTTGCATACATATATCGACAAGTCCATCAGTGGCGGGAACGGTAATCTCAAAATCATACTTCAACGACAAGTGAGCCTCGTGCATGATGTTATATAACGTAGTAAAGTCACTGTTGGCCAACGCTTGAACGGCGTCTAAAACGCGTTGATTTTCAGAAATGACGTGCTTAGCACGGCGATACACTTCATCCGGAATATCACCTTGCACCAGTGACAACATATGCATATCCGCCTTGCGCAAACTCGCTACTTGCATTTTGGCAGCGGCCAATTCGCATGCCTGCCGACGCTGGTTATACTCACTTTCCGCCAGTTTGCGCGGATAATTGCTATTAATCACCAGTAAACATAGGTCATCAGGAATTTCGACCACCTCAGTAGCTAAGTTTTCGCAATCGATGAGCAGTGCGGCATGATGTTGAGCTTGGGCAGATATAAGCTGATCCATTATTCCGCATTGGCAATCAATAAAATTGTTCTCAGCAAGTTGTCCGAACCGAGCGATTTGCGCCCCTGACAACCCCAACTCATTGAGTTCATTAAACATGCCGCCAATCGCGACCTCTAGCGCTGCAGAACTAGACAGGCCTGCACCCTGGGGAACATTGCTGGTAATGGCTAAATCAACACCTGTAAGCCTGTAACCGGCAGCAATAAGTTCTTGTGCAACACCTCTAACATAGTCACCCCAAGGGTACTCGCCCGGCGTTATCTCGTTGGATAAATCAAATTGCTCGCGTTGCGTAGGATATTGCAATGAAATAACGTTAACCTTTGTGTCTTGCCGCGGACGAGCCACAACAATCGTCTTATATTGCAACGCACAGGGCAATACGAAACCCTCATTATAATCCGTGTGCTCTCCAATCAGATTGACCCGACCAGGCGCAGTCGCCTGATGGCTAGGTGAACAATCGTAAGCTTTTACGAATGCCTCAAGTAGAGTTTCATCAACCATGCTTATGCTCTCTCCAAGTAATGCACATCGCTTGCATCGCGCAGTATTTGTGCCGCCACTTCAGGCGTCAGGTCACGCTGGCTTTCAGCCAGCATTTCATAGCCGACCATATGCTTTTTCACGCTAGCGCTGCGCAGCAATGGCGGATAAAAATGCGCATGTAGAACCCAGTGCGAGCTATCTGATAAGTTTGATGGGGCATTATGCCAACCCATTGAATACGGAAAGCTACAATTAAACACATTGTCGTATTTGATGGTTAAATAGCGGATCGCTTGTGCTAAAGAGCGCGCAAGGGAGTCGGTTAACTGAGTAAAACTCGCAATCGCATGGCGACAAACAACCAGGGTTTCAAATGGCCACTTTGCCCAATAAGGGACCACCACTAGCCAGTCAGCATTCTTATAAACCACCCGCGAGCCATCCTCTATTTCAGCAACTGCATAGTCGCTCAACAAAGCAGTCCCATGCGTCTCCAAATACGCTCTCTGTTTGACATCTTCACGTTCAATTTCCGTGGATAAGTGCTGATGAGCCCATACCTGACCATGCGGATGAGGCTGCGAACAGCCCATGATCTCGCCTTTGTTTTCGAACAAATGAACGCAGGTAAAACGTGCACTCAACTCCTCATACTGCGCCCGCCAGACATCAACGACAGCAAGCATTTCATCCTGTTCAAGCTGCGGTAGCGAGCGATTATGGTCAGGAGAAAAGCAAATGACCCGTGCAAGTCCTGTCGCCGGTACCTGTGTAAACAAAGGCTCAGACTGGGTAGGACTCTCTGCATTGTTGGTCAATGCGGCAAAGTCATTATCAAATACAAACGTATTTTCATAAGAAGGATTTTGCTCGCCATTCACACGCTGATTGCCTGGGCACAGCGGGCATTTTGGATCATGCACCGGCAAATTAAGCTCTGGGACGCTCTCTACTGCACCAGACCACGGACGATTATTGCGATGCGGTGAGACCAGCACCCATTCACCAGTCAATGGATTGCGACGCCGAAAGGCCGCGTTATTTGTGCTCATCCAGTATACCCACCAATATAATAGTATTTATATGATAATATTAAATGCTGGGGGAAGAAATAATTTTTCACAGGTTGACTTCCGCATCGTTCGCCCAAGAAAAGCTCGCCGCCTGTTTAAACACCACGCGATTCACTAGCAACGCTACACTGACACAGCTAATTAAGGTGATGAACATAAGGTGGATATAGTGCAAACCAAATGGCGCATGGATAGGCGAGAATTCAAACGACATGGCGCCATACAGCGCAACACCAAAGATAACAGCGGTAATACCTGCATTGGCGTGTACGTTTTTAAATAGCAAACCAACTATAAAAATCGAAAGGATTGGCATACTCAACAATCCGTATAGCTGTTGCAGCAAGTTAATAATGCTATCAGCTTGCGCATAAACGGGTACCAGTAGCAACGAAACCAAGGTAAGTGCCGCTGTTACCCAGCCACTTAACCGTGGCACATTCGGATTTTTATTGATATAGGCTTCATGAATATCACAGACGTAAAGCGCGGTCGCAGAGTTTAAGTTACTGTTATAGGTGGTTAATACAGCGGCCGCCATGGCCGCCGCAAAGATACCCGATAACCAAGCTGGCAGTACATCTCCTACGATGCGACCGTAAGCCGCATCGCCGATATCACCATATAACTTATATGAAATGATCCCCGGTACTACGATAATTGCTGGCACGATCACCAAACGGATGATCGCAGCAGCGTAGACCCCTTTTTGCGCTTCCTTGAGGCTCGGTGCTGCCATAGCGCGCTGAGTAATGACTTGATTGGTTCCCCAATAGAACATTTGAATGAAAATCATACCGGTTAATAAGGTATGCCAGGGAATGGGCGACTCATCATCGCCTATCAGGGTCAAACGCTCTTTGGGGATCCCGCTAAAGTCGTAATCAATGGCCGCAAGAGCGAGCAGCACAACCGTAATTGCCATACCGAGTAACAAAACCCCAGAATAGGTATCGGATACGGCAACGGCGCGCAAACCGCCAAAAATCGCATACATTGCACCCACACAGGCAAATGCAATGGCAACATACATCAATGGAATGTCGACATTAAACATGGTGATCATAAACAGGGAACCTGAATAGATGACCGCGGGGCAAAAGATTAATGCGCTGCCGAGGAAAAACATGGTACTGATTACGGCACGGATGTTTTTGTCCTGATAACGACGTTCTAATAGTTCGGTAGTGGTCGTGCATTTATATTTGTAATACACCGGTAAAAACACTTTCGCGAGTATGATTAGCCCGATAACAGCGGAAAATTCCCAAAGCGACAGTAAAGCCATTTGGTTACCATTCATTCCCACTAATTGATCGGTACTTAAATTTGTCAAAGTGATTGAGCCAGCCACGAAGTACCAAGCTAGACCTCCACCCGCGAGAAAATACTCTTTATTTTGGTTGGCTGTGCGATGCCCTTTGCCACGACAATGCATGTATGTCGCAAAAGCAATGGCAATGGTTACCCCCAAAAAAACCACTACTTGAAGAAATTGGTCACTCACAATTCGTCCTCCTGTACGGCGCGCATATTCAGTTGCACGATCGTGTCGTCAGACTGATTATTTTGCAGACGCAATAAACGATTGAATTGGGTAACCGAGCTCAACATCGCATAGATAGGAGCGAAAAAACCCTGTTTGAAGAAATCGGCGGCGACTTCGTCGCTTAGGCTATTGAGCCTGTCTTCATCAATATTGTAAAACCCCTTGATCCGCTTTGTTCTATCTGAGGAAAAGCGCACCAAGACTTCATACTCTTTCAGTAAATTATGACTCAAAAGAGCCTTTAGGAACTGTTGCGTCGCTCGTTCCATATGGTAAAAATCCGCTAATTGCTTTTCTATCCCTTGTAGAAAGCCTGTCGCTTGACCCCTTTCATCAAATAAGGCCTGGCCTTCACTGTCATTTACCCGCGGATTTTCATTAATTAAATGGGTAGTTACGCTATTCTCTTTCTCTGGATCGGGGCCTAAAACAAAAGGCACTCGCTGTATCGCTTTGGGTATATACACCCCTTCCCAATGCTGACCCGCTTGGCTACAAAACAGGTTCTGGCCTTCCTCAAATGCGGTCAATGCAATTGCATGAAATTGTCCGTTTTGGCCATTCTTAATCAGCATAATCGGAAAGCTACTCGCAGCAGAAGAAAACTCATCGGCCGTTAAGCTGATAAAATTTTGAGCGATCACATCTAAGAAATCTTCACGCGCTTTTACTTTTGTACTGGCGTGTTTTTGTGGATTTAGCGGCGTAGTTTTTGACATTCTTTTTATAATCCTCAAGGCACTCAGGTTAGATCTGAGCAAACCCTTGTGTTAATACTTGATTGATCAATTCGCGATGGCGGGGCAGGCGGAGCGGTAACTGCTCGCTTTGCTGCTGGCGAATAGCAAAAAATTTGTTGGCACGTTGTGGCTGAGTTAACCGGTGTTGGGTTAACGCCAAGTCTGTTTTAAACCCTGTGCCATAGAGTACGTAGGCATAACTCGCCGCACTAAACGCTTCAAAATCCTGCATAAAATCATACTCATTAGGCGTACGATGCTGCCATAGTGTGAGTAATTCAGTTAATGATTCAGGAATGGTTTTTGGATCTTTATTGGCGTGCCAAAAGGGTTCTGACCGCTTCGACATAACATAATGCAGCTTTAGAAAATCGATAATGCCCCGCCATTTTGCGGCAAACACGTGATTAAACCGGCGCGCAACCGGCGCCATCTCCGCTGAAGTAACTGGCAATTGATCAGCAATAAAGTTAGCAGCGGTCTCAACCAACATGAGTGCAGAAGCCTCTAACGGCTCAAGAAAGCCTGAAGCAAGCCCAACGGCAACGCAATTGTTTTTCCAAAATTGAGAGCGATGGCCAGCGTTAAATTTAATCGTTTTAACCGCAAGTCCGTCAGCTCCGTCGCCAATGTAGTCTCTTAGCGTCTGCTCTGCATCGGCATCGCTAACAAATTCACTCGCATAGACATAGCCCACGCCACGCCGCTGTTGCAAACCAATATCCCAAATCCAGCCAGCGGATTGCGCTGTGGAAATGGTGTGACAGGCAATCGGGTGTTCTTCACTTGGGTAGGGTACTTGTACTGCAATAGCGGTATCTGCTAATAGGATATCCTGTTTCGATACAAACGGTACTTTAAGTGTTTCACCCAGTAATAAGGATTTAAAGCCACTGCAATCGACGAACAATTCGCCCGCAATTACACCTTGTTCGGCCGTCACTACCGCGCGAATATTTGCGTTAGCATCCTGCTGAACCTCTGTCACGGTACCTATCACATGACGTACGTTTAGATTGTTTACACTATGATTTTTAAGTAATTCTGCAAATTTTCCTGCGTCTAAGTGATAACCATAGTTAGCGACCGTTTCGTAGTCGCGATGAGTAATACTTTTGGGTGCTATACCTTGCTTACACAGTTGCGCCTGCACAGTAACTGCGTCACAAAATGGGACGTCCGGTTGGAGTTGTTGCCAATAGGCGGCAATGTCGACTTTGTCGGCACCTACAGGTTGGGTAAAAGGATGAAAATATTCATCATTCGCGTCATCGATCCAGTCAACAAAACGACTGGCTTGTTTAAACGTAGCCGAGCATTCACGAATAAACTCCGCTTCCGAGATGCCGATTTTCTGTAATGTTGTGCGCATCGAAGGCCAAGTGCCTTCACCGACGCCAACCGTTGGAATATCAGAAGATTCAACTAACGTAATGGATAGCGCATGGCCGTGCTGTTTCGCAAGCAAAGCTGCCGTTAACCAGCCTGCAGTGCCTCCGCCCACAATCACTATGTTTCGAGTGACTTCAGCCACTTAATGCTCCCTTTAGTCAACTTAAGTGCAACCGCTAAGCGATACCACGCTTAACGGTTGCAAGCACACAACGCTTAGAAAGTACCACGTACGCCGATGGCGTAGCGCGAGCCCGTTCTAACCTGCTCAGTAAAGTGACTACGGATACGACCATATTTGTCAGTGTACTCGTCAGTCACGTTGATCCCTTCAAAGTAGACTGAGAAGTTCTCATCGATATCGTAACTTGCACTGATATCCCACTGACCGTACGTATCTACAAACTCAGGTTCACCCGTATCACCGTTACTCAATGTTTGCAGGAATGCTTCACGGTTGTTATACGCTACCCGTGCTTGGAAGCCATCCTTCTCGTAGAACACGATGAAGTTTTGGGAATCACCTAAGCCTTCCAAAGCAAACGTTTGTGCGGTAGCGGTAGTATCAATCTCGGCATCGCTGTTTACGATCGTCGCGTTGATTTGCACACCGAAACCATTTTCCATGGTATGGGTCCAGGCCATTTCAAGACCATCGACATTCGCCGTTTCACCATTACGTGGACGGTTTACGTCAAAGACATAGACGCCACTCGCTAACGAGAAGCTTTCTTCAGCAGTGATATTGGTAATAAAACCCTCAACTTCTTTACTGAAGATACCAATCGAAACAGCACTTGCATCATCATAATACCATTCAAACGATGCATCCCAGTTGGCCGATAGGAAAGGCTCAAGGTTAGGGTTACCGCCGCTTGCTAATAAAATGTCAGGGCGAGTTGTACCAATATTGGTTACCGGACGCATGCTCGACATAGTAGGTCGCGTCAAGGTTTCAGAATACGCAAAACGCAGTAGCATATCTTCTTCAATCTCGAATTTCGCGTTTAAACTTGGTAATAAATTGCTGTACTCATTCTCGATTGAAATTGGGCTAAGTACGCGTTGACCCGAACCATCAACCACATAAACTTGGTCAAGAATAGTCCCGTCGGTTGGGTTCTCCTGCACATCCAACAGCGTATCTTGCAGACCCGATGCAGTCGATGTTGTTTCGCTGTAGCGGAAGCCAACATTAACCGTCCAAGGAATATCACCCAAATCCCCTTGGAAAACGAAGTCCGCATATGCCGCAATGATCTCTTCATCGATGGTAAAGCTAGTACCCAGCTCAACAGGGGTGTAACCATTCAACGCAGCAAACGCAGCGATGTTACCCTCTGCAGTCTCACCCGCACCAAAGGCATTTCGCACGGCCGTTTGCGCAGCAATCGCTTCTGGACTTTCTAAGTAAGCCAAATACGCGTCAACATCATAGCCAAAGAAGGCCGCAGGAATCCCCGCAAACCAATCGTTTGGAGACACCAAAGTGGCCAACTCATCAGGCACATCGGTACCATAACCACAATAGAAGCAGTTCGGGAAGCTAGGTGATTGGAAGACTTTCGCAGACTTAGTTCGATCTTGCGTGTATACACCAAACTTCATACGCGTAAAGGTGTCACTATCGGGAGTGTAGGTGAAGTCAGCGCGCATTTCGGTAATTTCATCTTCGCGCTCATCACCGCCGCGTTCAACATAGTGAGCGCGTAGCTTGCTTGCATCACTAGATGCGAAAGGACCAGAGATCCCATCACTACTGAACGATGGCAAATCGCCACCACCAGTGAAGTCATAGGTATAACCATTGGGGTATCCCATAACAGTAAACACGCGGCTTTGATCGCCACTCAGATCTTCAGCTTCAGATGTTGAAATATCAAGATTCATATTCAATGCTTCAGTGATATCCCAATCCGCATTGAAACCAAAGCCTTGGATCTTAACATTGCGATCTAAACCTTGTTGCACAAAGTCGGTCGCACCTGACCCGCCACCATTAGGATCGATAGCTGAGTTGTGATCCCAATACACAACCGTTTGTGTTTCCGAATCAACTTGGAAATCTCGGAAGTTACCCGGGGTAAACCAGTTCGCATAGTTATTTACCTGCGATTCAACTTCAAACTTGGAGTACAGGCCGTCAAAAGACAAGGTTAACTCATCCGTTGCCATGTATTGCACAACCACAGTTCCACTGGTGCGTGTGCGGTCTTCGTAGTTTGAAACAAGGTCTAGGTTACGTGGCACATAGACGTTAAACGCTTCTTTCCCGGTTCCCGCGTCTGCATCAAAGTCATTGGTTGCGATACGATCAACCCGATAGAACCCGCGCGTATCCGCTTGGTTTATCTGTGCTTCCCGTTGCTGCACCGATAATGAGGCCAAAACACCCAAGCGCCCGTCCATAAAGGTGTTGCTCACTAAGCCAGAAACTTCAGGTGTATATTCTTCAGAAAGCGTATCGTAGGTACCTTGAACACTTCCGGCAGCTTTAAACCCGTCTAAATCAAATGGCTTGGCAGTTTTCAAATTGATAACCGAACCAATCCCGCCGCTTTGATTTTCAGCAATTGATGATTTGTATATCTCAGCCCCTGAAATAAGTTCAGCCGCTAGCGTGTCGAAACTAAATTCACGGCCCGCTCGTTCAGACGCCATTTGGCGACCATTGACGGTCACAAGGTTAAACTGAGGGCCAAAGCCCCGCACCGAAATTAATTGGCCTTCACCACCATTGCGGTCAATAGAAACACCAGTGATCCGTTGCAATGATTCCGCCACGTTCTGATCAGGGAACTTACCGAGATCTTCAGCTGCGATACCATCAGAAACAACCAATGATTCCTTTTTGTCAGAGAAGGAACGTTTTAAGCTGCTCACCAGCCCACGCACTTCTATAACTTCAAAATTTGGATCTTCTTCTGCAGTTTGAGCTACCGCAGGCAATGTAACCAACGTTGCCGTTGGTATAAGTAGGGCCGCCTGTATCGCCGACCTAAGATAACTTCTTTTCATGAGAAGCCCCCGTGTCCTGTTTGTGTGTTCGTTATGCTATTTAAGGTTGCTCAAGTAATCGCGTGCAATGCACTAGCGTTCATTGAACCGCAAGTTGGCAAAATACGCCTATGCCAATCTGTATGCTAAATAGTATTTATACTAAGTGTCAACATTCCATTTACATTTTTAAACACTATTTAGCGTATTTATTACTGCATCAAACCGTTTATTTTTTGACCATTTAAATATTGTAAAAACCTTGCAAACCACCAAGAACAAAACACAAGTACCTGTTTTATTTGAATTTTATTTACTAATCAGCTTCACATCCAGTTCTTAAATGGTGTTTACGCACATCGACAACACAGAACCATTATTGTGATATTTATCATATTTATTATCGGTATTTAAATACTGCAACATCATGCGCGTCGATATCTGCGTTACCAATCACATATTCAACCGCTCGACGAGGGTTTATCGATTGTGGTTGATCCGCGTAATTCAGCACGACGGCGAAGTTACCTCGTCTTGCAATACGCATGTCTGCAGCGAGCTCAAGCCAATCCAATTGCAACTTATCGGCATACTGCATGAATAAAGCCTTGAGGAAGGCAATATCAGTCAAGGTGGCAATGTAAGTTGCCTTTTCATTAGCAACCACGGCCGCACTACCATCCGAATTGCTCGCGACGACCACAACATCTTGCAAGTCGAACAATTCCTCCCGCCAGCGATTGCTAACAAATGTTTTGCCATTGAATATTAAGGGTTCTTCACAATCAGCCCTTAACGTCTCAACACTTGCCACTTTAACTTTGATTAATTGTTGAATTTTGCCGGGCGCGAGATTTGGCGCAAAAGTCAGCTCATGGGTTTTGCCGCCACTGCGGGGCCCAAACACGATGTGCGCATTAGCGGCTTGGCAGCGCTGTATAAAGTCATCGGAGGCAATCGGTAAACAAGGCGCAACAACTAACTTGTAGCCCGTTAGATCGCTATCCGGCGAGATAAAATCAACATCAATCCCCAGTTGGCGTAATGCTGAGTAATATTCAAATTCAACTTGTTGATGATTAAAACTGTCACCCTGGCGTTCGATTTCTGTTACCCATTGATTTTCGGTCGTCATTACAATGGCTACCTGCGCGCTTACATGCGCATTTAAATCAAACCCAGATTGAGCTAACTCATCGCGGAATTGCTCGATTTCGTGCCACGCTATAGATTTTGAATTATCTACGCGCTTGATCCCTGCATGCATTTGTTCTTGGGCAAAAGGCGCTTGACGCCAGCGGAAGTAGCAGACCGTGCCGGCACCATGGGCAACTGCCTCCCACGACCAGAATCGCACCATACCTGGCAGCGGTCTAGGATTATGATGCCCCCAATTCACCGGGCCAGGCTGCTGCTCCATGATCCAAAAGTGGCCATTGCTGATACCACGAATGTGATCAAACGAGCAGGCCGCAAAATCAGGATGCCCGGTACGCATATAGCGTTTAAATTGAGCTTGGTCCGCATTGGCAAAGAACAAATCTGTGCGGCCTAGCGGATAATTGTCGTAACAGGCAAAATCGAGCTTGTCGGCCAAGGCAAAGTTGTCACTTTGCGTGTCGACCATAGGAATAAAATTGTGGGTAACAAAATGCGTAGGGCAACACGCGCGAATAATCTCGACCATGTCGTTATGAAAACGCACCACTTGATCCGAACTGAAACGACGGTAAGCGAGTTGGTGGGATGGGTGAGTTTCAGTGACAGCAAGTATCGGAAGCTCAATTTGCTCAAAACTCTGGTATTCCATGGACCAAAATATCGTTCCCCACGCCTTATTCAAGGCCTCAATGTCACCATACTCTTGCTTGAGCCAGTTTTGAAACGCACGTTTTGCATTTTCAGAGCCCGAGTGCGCAGTATCATGACAGGCAATCTCATTATCGGTTTGCCAGCCAACCACGCCCGGATAATTGGCATAACGCTCGGCCATTACACGGGTGATCCGCATCGACTCTCGATAATAGTTTTCACTCGAGAAGTCGTAATGACGACGTGAGCCAAAGCCGCGCACCTGGCCAGTAAAAATATCCACAGGAAGAATGTCTGGGTACTGATCTATCAGCCATTTTGGCGGTGTCGCAGTTGGTGTGCAGAGGATAACTTTTAAGCCTTCATTAACCAGTGTATTAATTGCCCTATCAAGCCAATCAAAATGATACTCACCAGCGCGCGGTTCCATTTTTGACCAAGCGAACTCAGCCAACCGTACATAAGTCAGCCCAAGCGCCTTCATTTCTTTTGCGTCTTCCTGCCACATGCTTTCTGGCCAGTGTTCAGGGTAATAACACACACCTAACATAGAGTTTTCCTTCTGATGTGCTACTTCGGCCAATAAACGTATTGAAGCCTTAGTTACACATTTAACATATTTATATGACAGATTGGATTTTGCTGTATTATTGGCTATTTATAAAGTGCTAAATGCTGCAAATTAAGCGTAGTACTAATTTTGTTCGAGCGGGGATTATATTTGTGATTTCAGTGCCACCATTTATCTATCTGCATTCTGATCGTGTTTCTATTGTGTTCGACTGTCGTCGCGGTGTCCCTGCGATTACTTACTTTGGTGATCGTTTACATAGCTCAGTGCAAGACGAAATGCTTGCGGTGTTAACCCAACGCCAGGAGGCGAAATGCGCTCCCGTCGAAGAGTCTCCGCTTAGTCTAACGCCCACGCTTGGTGACGGGTTTACCGGACATCCAGGACTAACGCTTAACGATAATAGTATCGCCTGGTCAGCAGCGTTCAGACTAACCAGCGTTGCACAAACAGCCAATGAGAGCGTGCATTTCACTGCAGTTGATGAAACGCGCCAACTGACACTAGAACACTACCTAAGCCTTGATCCACACAGTCACGTGTTAAGCGGGTACTCGCGGCTTACTAACCAACATGCACACAGCGTTAACCTGCTGGAACTTGCTGCACCAACGATTGCATTGGCCGACCATATTAATCAAATCTTGGCGTTTGAAGGGCGCTGGTCGAGTGAATTTCAAACTCGCAGCATTGATTTATTTCTTGGCGCTTACAGTCGGGAAAATCGCCGTGGCAAAACCTCACACGATAACTTCCCGGGAGTGATTTTACACGCAACCAATACCAGTGAAGAGCACGGGCAGTGTTTCGGCTTTCATCTCGGCTGGAGCGGTAATCATCGCACGCGCGTAGAACTATTACCTGACCAACGTACTTATGTGCAAATGGGAGAATTGCTAGACCCAACCGAGGTCATGCTCGCACAGGGAGAAAGCTACACTAGCCCAACGCTATATGTCAGTTACAGTGGTCATGGCTTTAATCAATTGTCACAACAATTTCATGAGCATGTGCGAGGCCATCTACTCGATGCGCGGATCCTTGAGCAACCACGCCCCGTCCACTACAACACATGGGAAGGAATTTACTTCAATCATAGCCTTGAGGCGCTTGTGGAAATGGCCGATTTGGCCGCTAATGCCGGTGCAGAGCGTTTTGTGTTGGATGACGGTTGGTTTAAAGGACGACGTCATGACAAAGCAGGTTTAGGCGATTGGGTGGTGGATAAAATAGTCTATCCGCATGGTTTACAACCGTTAATCGACCATGTTGTTCAAGCGGGCATGGCCATGGGTATTTGGTTTGAACCTGAGATGGTAAACCCTGACAGCGACCTTTATCGACAGCACCCTGATTGGGTGCTCAGTACCGCAGGGAATCAACAAATTAACTTTCGTCACCAGCTCTTACTTGATCTCACCCGTCAGGAGGTTTTTGACTACCTATTTGATCAAATCAACGCCATGCTAAGTGAGTACCCACTCATTACTTACATCAAGTGGGATATGAACAGAGACAACACGCACAGCGGGAACTTTAACGGTCGTCCAGCAGTCCATCAGCAAACGCTTGCGGTGTATCACTTGATCGAAAAGGTTAAAAACGCTCATCCTCACGTAGAAATCGAAAGTTGTTCATCTGGCGGTGCACGCATTGACTTTGGCATATTGCAGTATACCGACCGCTTCTGGACATCGGACTCGAACGATGCTTTGGACCGATTGCATATTCAACGTGGTGCGTCATTTTTTATCCCTCCGATTGTTATGGGTTCACATGTCGGTCCGCGCGATTGCCACATCACTGGGCGTCACATTCCCATTGCAACACGCATTGCAGTAGCATTATTTGGCCATATGGGTATGGAAATGGATCCACGAGAATTGACGGACCAAGAAATGCAGTGCCTACAACAAGGTTTTGCGTTACACAAAGCGCACCGTCACCTTATACATCACGGCGACTATTATCGCCTTGAAAGGAATGATGAGAGTATTGATTTTGGTATCGTTGCAAAAGACAAGAATGAGGCGTTGTTTGCGTACAACAGTGTGCTTGAAACGAAACGCACCCAACCAAGAAAATATCGATTTGTCGGCCTCGATCCAGCTGCAATCTATACACTTGAGCTGGTCTGGCCCGGATCATTGTTTGAATACAGCCCTTCGATCCTTGAACACCTAAATGAAGTGCAATACAGTGGTGACGTGTTGATGAAGCTGGGTATGCAGTTACCGATTGTTTTTCCACAAACGAGCTTGATCTTTAAGCTAGTGGCCACGCAATAGCTGGGCAGCGCTTATGATGCAGATAAAAAGTCCCACTCTATTTGTTGGTGGGACTGCTGATGATGTCGCTCGCAGGGTTGATTTAAACTATGCCTTTCTTCTCACCGAGCCAAATGCTGGCAGGCTAAAGCCGAATATAGCAAGACTGCTAGGTTCGGGAATCCGTCATTGATTTTTCCTGCGTGCATCACTATATCTTTAGTATTCTGTCGAATTAGCCACTACAGCAACCCAATTGCAGCGGAGCGCTTTATCAATCCATTTACGTCTTTAAACAATAAAGTGAAACAGTCAATTCGGGATAAAGCCATTGATCGGGCGCGAACGCGTATTGTGTTAATGCAGCGCAAGCCCGAAGATTTTAGCCCGGATGAACTAGAGGTTGTGGTACAAGAAGAGGAAGCCAAACTGTATTCCGCAATTAAAGAGAAAGGTTTGCTGGCTATCCTAGCTGTCCTCGGCTTCAACATCTTCGGCTAATCATGAACAAAATTATCAATCTTATTCTTTCTGGCTTACTCTGGCGGCGTTATAAGTTTTTATTAGTAACCCTACTTGTCACAGTGCTTGCGATTATTTTGGTGGGCCAGATCCATGCTGATTACCTGCGTTATTCAGCCACCACCGAAGAGCCCGCGGTTGGTTGGTCGTTTGTCGTTAAATGGGCAGTTTGGCTCGTTTTAGTGATGGTTTTTCTAATTGCCAATCAGTGGTATAACGCACGCAAAGAGGCGCTTGCGGAACAACGCAAGCCTAACTCCGCATTGCAACGTTTGTTAAAGCGCAAAAACCAGACACCAAATTCAACATCCAAAAAAGCCGCCCAACTCCCTTTAAACTCCGCACAAGCGGAAGATCCTTTTGCTCATCTCAGGCACAAAGAAAAGCTACGGTCTTACGCCGACATGGTAATAGAGAAAAAACCTGAAGAATAATCTGCCTGCTGTCTTCACTCACTGCATACCATTTCACTATCTACACGCAGGGGTTATCACCTTACTACTTGCCTCGACCCGTGGCCATCTTGCTGAACCATAAGCAAGGTAACTTAAGCATATACCGCTTGGTATAGATCTACGATTTCTGCGTGGGTAAGGGTGCGCGGGTTATTCGCAGGCGAACCCGACGCCAGTGCCTGCTCAGCCATAGTATCAAGCAAGGCGAAATAATCCGCTTGCAGAATTCCAAATCCGGACATGCTGGGTACTTTTAAGGTGGTCACGATATCTTGTAAATAGCTCAACAAAGCTTGATGACTTGCAGTTACGTCCCGATAAGAGCTAATCAGGCCAAGATGATAGGCGCACTCTGCATACTTAACAGGATTTCCGGCCAGCGAAAATTCCGTGACCGTGTGCAGCAACATAGCATTGCTCATTCCGTGTGGCACATGGAAGTGAACCCCTAAGGGGCGACTCATACCATGTACTAGAGCCACCGACGCGTTAGAAAATGCCATTCCGGCTAGGCTGGCTCCCAACATCATTGCTTCTTTCGCAGCGTGATTATCTGGTGTTAAACAAGCATGCTTGAGATTGGGTGCGATCAATCGCATAGCACTAATCGCAAGCTGGTCACTCATTGGGTTGGCTTTGCGGCTTACAAACGCTTCAATTGCATGGGTCAGCGCATCAATACCCGTGTCGGCAGCAACTCTGAATGGTACTGACAAGGTCAGTTCGTAATCCAAGATTGCCGCAGCAGGCATTAATCCTGGCCCCATACATAACATCTTTTCGTGCGACTGGCTGTCACTGATCACCGTAACTTTAGTACACTCCGAGCCCGTTCCTGCAGTTGTCGGTACTGCAATCACAGGCATGCTTGTTTGCTTAACCACACTAGGCACTTTGTAGTCGCGCATTTCTCCGCCGTGTGAAGCTAACAGTGCAATTGCTTTAGCACTATCAATTGCACTACCGCCGCCCAAGGCAATTAATATGTCACAGCGCGCCAGTTTAACTGCTCTCACTCCAGCAGTGATTGAAACATCATCAGGTTCAGGCATTACTTTAGAATGAACAACTACTGGAATATCGACTTGCGAAAATAGATCCACGATTCTCGCGACTACATTCAACTCAATCATAATTGGGTCAGCGATAACACACGGTCGCGAACAGCCAAACTCCTCGACTAATGCGACTATTTGGGTAAGCGCTCCTGCGCCGACTTTGATGTGTTGAGGTATTTGGATATCAGAGATCATTATCTATACAGCGTACTAGTTCGTTATTAGGCCAGAGTCTACTTGAATGACTTTTTGGGTGGTATAAAACTCTTCTGTCAGCACAGAATAAGTCATTTCCCGTTTCATGGTTTGTAGTGCAACACTAATTTTCTCTATTAATTCGGGTCGGTTTAACGGCGAGTTTTTTGCTAATCCGAAAAACGTGGGCCGCTTACTCGCAAAAAAGTATTGCGCCTTTTTTAACTGATCAGTTACCCCCATAACACTAGCAAGATAGTCGATAGTTTCTGGGGTTCCGA
Source organism: Alteromonas sp. DYW1 (assembly GCF_059752595.1). NCBI lineage: Bacteria > Pseudomonadati > Pseudomonadota > Gammaproteobacteria > Alteromonadales > Alteromonadaceae > Alteromonas > Alteromonas sp. DYW1. Next base: position 3,694,608 of record NZ_CM186038.1, read on the forward strand.
TTAGTAGGTCAATGCGTCGCTTTAACAGCATATCAAGCAGCTGTTCATCAGTCACAAGTTCGACTTTGCGCAAGTCCTGATCAATATCGAAACGTCTGAAATAACTTGTCCCTCGAATGCTGCCGATAGCCTTATTATACAAATCGTCGTAGCGCCTAATTTCTCTCTCATCTGCTGCATGTAAAAAAAACGCCTTAGGTGGGTCGAGGCTTATTGCGGGTTCAAAAAACGTGATAAATTGACGTCTTTCCGGTGTATCAAACACATTTACCAATGCATCTGCATAACCAACTTCAAGCATCTTTAAGCATCTGGCCCAAGGGCAAAGCACAAAGCTAACCTCAAGCTCTAACCGCTCTGCCAACAGTGTTGCGAATTGAATATCAATGCCATATACAGAACCATCATCCCTAGCAATAACCCAAGGCGGAAATTCATCCACTGCAAAAACAATTTTTTCTGGCGCTGAAGTGGAGGTCGTTTGACCATTGCTCCAAGCGGGCCATAGTAACGAAGCTCCAAAGATCACGGCTAATTTCAAGCGAAGTAGCCACTGACAGGACAATGAGGCTATCGGAAGCAAGGTCAAAAACACTCCAGTTCAAGAAAATACTATGTTTCAAAAGAATAGTGCGAAATCAGGTAATTTTCGAATTACCCTGCGATCTATTGGGTTAAATCAATACGTACAGCACAAAAGCATGAAATGATGGCTTATCTTAAATGAACAAGGAAAGCCCAATGAAGACGATAAAACAAACATTAAGCACTCAACAACAAAAGCTACTAAATAAAATTGCGGCGCTTAAGAAAGACATATCTCAATCCCATTCGGCCGATTTTGCAGAGCAAGTGACAGAACGTGAAAATGATGAAGTCCTACAAAACTTACTTAATGAAGCGTTAATTGAACTGAATCAGATAAACAATGCCCTGCACAGAATTGAAATGAAAACCTTTGGGGCTTGTGCAAAGTGCGGCGAAGCGATTGGCAACGAGCGTCTAGAAATACTGCCCTATACACAATTTTGTCGAGACTGTGCCGGCTAGGGCACAGACACTCAATAGGCTGGCATATTGTTGAGCGAACTTTAGTTGTGCAAAGGAGCGCTAACTCGGCTAGCCGCCCCTTCAATTCGCAATAGACATTATTTCATCGCGCGATTTATTGGCATTCTGCTATGTTTTTATGAGCTATTTTTAAAAACACGCGTTAAAGGTATCGAATTAAGCACCAAAGATGCGGTTTAGTACCGCAATAATGTGTCGATATCCTTTATAGTATTGATTTCGTTAAATTTGACTATCATCGGAACCGAACTGGAATGCCAAATCGAGCACTTGCATTGTTATCAAAGACGGCAACTCTTAGCGCCACCTTATTCCTCGTATTGTTAGCAAGTCCAGCGTGGGCATTTGCCGAATCTCTACAAACTCTCAACGCAACCGCTTTTAATGTGATTATGGGTATTTTATGCTCCGTCATCATTGCGCTGATTGTCACGCTGATAATATTTAACAACAAGATTAAGGGCAAAGATGCCGATTTGCAGGCATTTGATGGCCGGATCCAACACGTACAAGAACAACTGGATCGCTTTACCACGGGTATTTTACAGCTTGATGCTGAAGGCAATGTTATTTATGCCAACCGTATGGCAGCCTATTACCTGACACAAAAAGTCGATCACATGCAAGGCAAAACATTAAGCTCGATTTGCCCAAAGGACCTGAAAAACACCATTGAACAAGCGCTTCAGCAAGCGCAAGAAACGCATGTTCAGTGTTTACTAGGTAACCGCGACAAGTTAGTGCGGATGCGCATAGCCCCCCAGAAAAAGCCAATAGGCGATATTGTGACGTTAGTGGCCATAGAGGATATTCACAGTTATCAGGAACAGATTGACGAGCAACAAGGTATCAATGAGCATCTAATGGATAGCCGGCTGCACGCCAATATTGCAGCCGCAGAACTGGTATTTGCAGATGACTCCATTCAGCTCAACGAGCCAACGGCAAAAATGTTGGGAGTTGGTGATGCTGAATCTTTAGGTTTAGCTGATTTTACCCGCCTGCTCAGTGATGGCAATCGCCCTGAATGGGAGCGCGCGATAAAACAACTGAAAGACGGCTATCCAGCCGAAATAGAGGTCGAGCTAACCGTTGCAGACAAGGTCTTTCCTGCCAGTGTGCACGCACAGCCTTATACACCCACGGGACAAGATGCACCGGTCTCTGCAACGCTGGTACTCACTAGCCATGCAAAACAGGCCAAATTAAAACTCGAGTCTGAACATTATCAAAAGCAAGTAAAAACGCTGGTCAGTGCAAGCCCACAGCCAGTTTACTTCATCAATGCTAAAAACCAGATTGTGGATTGTAATCGTCCCTTCTGTGCGATGTTTAAAGTCGAGTTGAATCGTCTGAAAGGCAAACAGATTGATGAAATTGAATTCTTTAGTGATGAGTATAAGGCATTACATAAGAGCTCTGATGGTCTTGGTGCAAAGCGCAAAACGCTGAGTATTCAAATCGCTGACGAGCAAACCGCAGAGATCAATTTACATCTACTAAGCTACAAGGTTGATGGCACTCATGCAGGCATGGTTGGGCTTATTGAGGACCTAACTCCAGTTAAAAGGCTAGAACAAGAAGCCGCAACGCAAACCAAAGCGTTACAGAATTTCATCGAACAATCCCCACTTGGGATCGCGTTGTTCAATGATGAAGATAAAATAACGCGGGTAAATCCTGCTCTAAGCAATATTTTAAACAAAAGCAAAGACGAACTTGAAACGCAAACGTTTTACCAATTATTTAAAAATCCGGAACACTCCGGCACTGCTGCACGCTTTTTACATCAGAAGGGCGCTATCGAAAATTTCTTTTCCGAATTGGCAACCGGCGATGACAATACGCTTGCTACCCGTCTGGATGTATCAAAATTACCTGGCAAAGAAACCACGTATGTATGCTGGGTCAGTGACTCCAGAGAACAGCATTTTATCAGCCAGAAGCTGGATAGACTCATTACCTACAGTGCAATGCCAATTGCAGTGTTAGGTAATGATGGATTTACCCAGCTAAATCCTGCCGCGTGTGCATTTTTTGACGTTAAAAACGCCGATGAACTGCGCGGCAAATCGCCCGCAAGTGCAACCCTAAATACCGCAGAAGATAAAGCCGCTGAAATGGCGCAACACTTGGAACAAGTCACTATTGATAACAAGGTGAATTCATTTTCTTGGGTGCATGAACACAATGGCGTCCAGCTGCCTTGTGAAGTCACATTGGTTCCCTTATTTGATCAACAAAAGTACATTGCGACACTGTGCTTATGGGTTGATCTACGCGCAATTGAACAGGCCAATGCGGCACGCTTAGAAGCCGTCAACTTGCGTGCAGCTGCAGAGCGTGAAATTGCGGAAAAACAACAGCTACTTGAAAATAGTCAGGATCTATTAGCCAGCCGGGCTCGCTCCCTCGAGGATACCCAACAAAAGCTACAAGCGGCAGAGACTGACCTAGCAGCTAAAATGGACACCATTCAAGATTTGCAACAGGCTCATGAAGACATCACTGGGCATTTGCAATCATTACAGGATGACTATGCTCGCAACCGCGAATTGCTGGCCCAAAGCGAGGAAGCCAATGCTGAACTTGAAGCGCAGCTGGAAGAATCCAGTGACAAAGTGAATCGCTTGCAGAAGCAACGCAATCAAATTGCCGATGCACTGCAATACAGTGAGAAAAAGCACAAAAAAGCCCAAGAACAACTGGCCATCAGTGAGCAAAATTCACAACGATTGAAAGAAGAACAAGCGCAACAGCAAGCATCATTAGAGGCCTCGCTTGCACAAATTGAATCGCTGAAGAGTTCCATCGACAATAAAGATAAGCAATTGCATGACGTGGGTGGGCAAATAAACACCTTACAATCTCAGCTCGTCAGTTCTAGTCAAGCCAGCGAAAAACTGCGCGAACAATTAATCAATCAACGCAAAGCCAGTGAGCTTGCTGAACAAAAGCGGCGTGAACTTGAACTCATGTGCCAGGCTGCTCAAGCGGAGCTAAGCAACAAGAGCAGTTACGTTGAGCATTTACAGCACGAAATGAAAATGCTGGAACAAATGTCGCAACAACAAAAAGGCGACATGGAGAAACAAACCCAGCAGCTCGAGCAAGAGCTACAAGCGAAACAGGCGCAATTAGACACAACGGCACAAGAGTTGGCGCAAGCACGCGAGTTATCAGAAAAGGAAAAACAACAAAGTGCAGCGCGTGAAGCTGAGTTGGCCCAATTACATAAGGAAATGGAAGAGGTTGAAAAACGCAGTATTGAGCAACAACAAAAAATTGCCGAAGCAGACGCCAAATGGCAAGCGCAACAAGCTGAGCTGCAAGCTGAGCTCAAAGCGAAGCAAGATGAGCTACAGCGCACAACCGAGCAGTTAAACAGCACCCAGCAACAAACCGAGGAAGAAAAAGCGCAACAAGCCGCCTTACTGGAGAAGCTCAAAGCTGAATTGCAGGATGTTGAACAGCGCGCAGCTGCGCAAGACGAAAAAATAGCGCAAAGTGATCAACAGTATCAACAGAAGCAAAAAGCGTTAGCAGAAGAGCTGGCCGCGAAGAAAGCTCAACTCGATGCTACCCAAGCGCAGTTGAATGAACATCAACGCCAAGTCGATGCTGAAAAACTGGCCCGCAAAGCCCAGCAAGACAAGCTTGCTCAGCTTAAGCAGGAAATGGCTGACGTGGAGTCACGGGCGACCAAGCAGCGCGAAATGATGGCTGGTAATGACGAGCAATGGCGTCAACACCATGCTGAAATAGAAAAACAAAAACAACAGCTCCAGCAGGCATTAGAGCAAGCCGAAGCGCAAAATAAAGAGATGCAGTCGACCTTGGCGAGTAAACTAGAGGCGCTGAAGAGTGCCGAATCGACGGTATCCAAAACTCAATCTGACGAGCAAAAACTGCAGCAGGAATTAAACGCTGCGAAGGAACAAGCGGACGCATTGCAAGCCCGCTTGGCACAGCAAGAAGAGCAAGAGAAAAAACTCAAGCAGCAAGTGGCTGAACAGCAAAATAGTCTGCAAGAGCGCGAAGACAATATCCAAGCGTTGCAAGCCGAACAGAAGCGTCTGACTGAAGCGCTACGCTCTGTTAAAGAAGAATATGCGCAAAGTAAAGCCTCTTTGAACGACCAAAATAGCAGCCAACAAGAGCTGAATGAGCAGCTCAAAGCCTTGGAAGCGGAGCTGCAAGACAGCAAACAGCAACTGAGTGCAAAAGAAAACGCATTGCAAGACGCACAACAGCAAATTGCCAGCAGTGCCGACAAACTCGCTGCACAAGAACAAGCCCTAATTGACGCGCAAAAAGAAGAGTTAAAGCAAGTTAATGAACAGCAACCTGCAGCAGAGCAACGGCCAGTGCCTGAATTTGCCAAACTCCCCATGCCCGCAGAGCCTGCGGTTTGGTTTGATCTTTTGCCTTACTTACAGCACCACCAAGGTGTCACCTCATTAGCCAATACCCTGCAGGATCTAATGGATAACTTAGAAGCTAGAATTGCCGAGTTGGATAAAGCGGTAGAAGAAAATAATAATCGCGATATTCAACTGTCTACCCGCAAGTTAATTACTTTATTAGAAAGTATCCACTCGGCTCCACTGAGCGACATGGCGAATCGCTTACAGATGTTTTGCGAAAACCGCTTAATCGACAATATTGCGATTTTTTGGCCGACGGCTAAACAGAATATTTACTCAACGTTGCGCGTCATTTACTCGCACTTACATGCGGAATTAAATTAAGGGAAAAATAAAGTCTCGCATAAATGCGAATGGACTCCAGTAACACTGGGCAACCTCATTGCCGATGTGTTATCGACAACAATCTTTAGGGTCGAATTCGTTTGCTGGCATACTTCTTGTAACGAATTTACAAGAGTTGTTTATTTTTGGCGTTTTATATGCAATCCATCGCAAAAAAGTTAGTGCATTTTTGTCTCACTAGACCCAAGTCTGTGTACTTGGCTTTAGCCATTTTAGCGGTCGTATTTACCGCTCAAATACCGCGCATTCAAATCGACACTGATCCAGAAAACATGCTAGATGCGGAGCATCCGGCGCGCGTCTTTCACAATCAAGTGAAGACCCAATTCGCGATGCATGATGCGATCGTCGTCGGAGTGGTCAATAGTAATGATGCACAAGGTGTGTTCAATCCAGAATCTCTGACTGACATTTTTGACATAACAGAGTCAATAATGGCAGTAGAGGGCGTGATCAGCGCCGATTTAATGTCGATTTCTACCGTTGATAATATTACCCAATCAGCGCCAGGTACTATCCGCTTTGAATGGATGATGGCAAAACCACCAACCACGCAAGCAGAAGCCAGCAACATTCAAGAGGCATTGGCTCGCCTGCCATTACTGCAGGAGACATTGGCATCGCAAAATGGCAAAGCAGCGGCGATTTACGTCCCTATCGAAGATAAAAATCAAAGTTATCGAATTGCCGAACAAATCAGATCTGAAATTGATCAGCTCTCGAGTGATGCTAACTGGTACATCACCGGCTTGCCTGTTGCAGAGGACCAGTTTGGCGTTGAAATGTTTGTACAGATGGGGATCTCAGCACCGCTCGCCGGCTTAACCATCTTTATTTTATTATTCATTTTCTTTCGTAATATTCCATTGATCATTGCCCCAATGATAGTCGCGATGGCGACGGTGATGATCACGATGGGCGCGCTTATCGGTATGGGGTTCACTGTGCACATCATGTCATCCATGATCGCCATTTTCTTAATGCCCATCGCGGTGGTGGATTCAGTACATATCTTGTCTGAATTCAGCGATCGCTATCTCCCGGGCAAAGACTTGAATGCTACGATTGAAGAAGTGGTTGGTCACTTATTTACTCCGATGCTATACACCTCGGTCACATCATCGATTGGCTTTTATTCATTAATGTTAACCCCAATCCCACCGGTGCAAATCTTTGGTGCTTTCGTTGGCTCAGGTATTCTTCTGGCGTTTATGATCACCATTGCATTCATGCCCGCTTATTTGTCACGTATGAATGAGGCCTCACTGGCTAAATTGCAGGCCGTTATGCATGAGCAACAAGGCGGCAGTAAAATTGCTACAGCAGCAAAAGCCCTGGGACGCATAGCGATGCGATATCGGGCAGTATTATTGATCAGCTTTACGGCAATATTCGCAGTTTCGGTATGGGGCATTAGTCAAATACAAATCAACGACAATCCGGTGCGTTGGTTCAAGCAAGACCATGAAATTCGCGTTGCCGATCGAGTATTGAATGAAAACTTTGCGGGTACTTACGATGCCTATATCGTGTTAAGTAGTGCTGATACCTTGCTACCGTTAGCTAAATTTCTTGGCGATGAAATACCCAGCGACCTTAAAGCTTGGGCCGACGAGCGAGTGCAAGCTCTAGCTGATTCACCAATTAGTGAGCAATATCAACAACTGATTATTGATATTGACGATAAGCTATTTGGCGATAATTCTGATGCTGCGATTAACTTTTTAGATGAGAAATTACGCACGGCAGAGCGTGCACTCAGTGCATCCAAGGCCTTTCAATCACCTGAATTACTGCATTACGTTGCTAACTTGCAAGCACATTTGGCAGAAACCGGTTTAGTCGGTAAATCAAACTCCTTGGCAGATGTAACCAAGGTGGTTAATCGTGAATTACGCTCGGGTGAAGCAAATGACTATCAAATACCGTCATCACCACAGGCAGTTGCTCAAACCCTACTCCAATATCAATCATCACACCGTCCGGATGATTTATGGCACTTTGTCACGCCCGATTTTAGTAGCACATTGATATGGCTACAGCTAACCTCGGGTGACAATCAAGACATGACCGAAGTTATCCAAGTAGTCGATAACTACGTAGCGCAGAATCCGTTGCCAGAAGGCTTATCTCTCGGTTGGGCAGGCAAAGCTTACCTTAATGTCGTATGGCAGGAGAACATGGTTGCTGGAATGCTGGACAGCCTGATCAGCGCATTCGTGATCGTGTTTATCATGATGGTGGTGTTGTTCCGCTCGTTGGTGTTTGGTGTACTGGCGATGTTACCTTTGACCATTACGATTTCTTTTATCTATGGCCTGATCGGTATTATTGGCAAAGACTACGACATGCCTATTGCTGTGCTCTCGGCATTGACCCTTGGTCTTTCCGTTGACTTTGCTATCCACTTTTTAGAGCGCGCGCGCGAGACTTACTCGCAAACCCAAGATATCAAGCAAACCTTTGTACTCATGTTTGGCGAGCCTGCGACCGCGATATCCCGCAACGCACTAGTGATTGCATTAGGCTTTACACCACTCTTATTTGCGCCACTAGTACCTTACATTACGGTTGGAATTTTCCTAGCCAGTATTATGGCTATTTCAGCCTTGGTTACCTTGTTAGTTTTGCCTGCAGTGATGACGCTGGCGAAGCGTATTGTTTTTAACGCCTAGGTGTTTGGAGGTTTTATGATCCGCACATTATTGACTGTTGCTGCACTCTCCGTCGCTGGACTAGGGCACGCTGAGATCGATATCAATAGCTTAGTTCAAAGCGCAGAAAAAGCGGCCTATTACGCTGGTGATGATGGTCGCTCAGATGCGCGTATGATGATCGTTGATGCGCAAGGTCGCAAACAGATGCGTCAATTTACTATTTTACGCCGTGATGTGAGTGATAATGGCGACCAACAAATGATGGTCTTTTTCTCGCGCCCGGCAGATGTTAAAGATACGGTGTTTCGGGTGGAAAAGCATACCGATGCTGACGTTGATGACGACCGCTGGTTATATCTACCCGCGTTAGATTTAGTGAAGCGCATTTCTGCCGGCGATAAGCGCACGTCATTTGTCGGTTCACACTTTTATTATGAAGATGTTTCTGGCCGCGCAATCAGTGAGGATCAATTTGAATTAGTGACTGAGACAGACACCCAAGTCCAACTCAAAGCGACCCCGAGAAAGCCAGATAGTGTTGAGTTTGCATACTATGTAGTCAGCATTGACAAAAGTACCAACTTGCCTGTTCTGATTGATTTTTTCAAAGCTGGTGATGACAATTACCGCCGCGTTGAAGCCGTTCAGATTGAAGACGTGGAAGGATTCCCAACCGTTGTGCGCAGCAAAGTTAGTGACCTTAAAAGTGGTGGATATACACTGATGGAGTTTCGCAATATCCGTTACAACATCGGCTTAGGCGATGATGTGTTTACTGAACGTAGCTTACGTAACCCACCGCGCGAATGGCTAAATTGATGAAACTTCATTTACTGGGCTGTATTACTGCCGCAGTGCTCAGCAGTGCGATGGTGAATGCACAACAAGACGATGAATGGAGTAATGATGAGTGGGATATGGGTGAATGGCAAGAAGAGGCGCCAACGCCCTACCGCTTCTCCGGTTTTTTTGAGGGCGCATTAGGCGCCCGGTTAGCCAATGATCCCGCGCTCAATGACGATCTAACACTTGCCGACCTGCGTGGCCAATTGACCTTCGACTATGATTTTACTGCATCGCGGTTTAACCTCACTATCGATGGCTACTATGACGGTGTACTTGACCAATGGAAAGCCCAACTCAGGGAAGCTGCATGGCAAGGCAGTTTATCCGGTCTCGGGGAATGGGGTAAACACTTCGATCTTAAAATCGGTCAACAGGTGCTGACCTGGGGTACGGGTGATTACTTATTCTTAAACGACCTTTTCCCGAAAGATTTTCAGTCGTTTTTTGCCGGCCGCGATGATAGTTACTTAAAAGCACCCTCATTGTCCGCGCGCTTGTCGGGCTTCTTTGAGGTCGCCAATATTGATATCGCGATTACCCCGGAGTTCACACCGGATAACTATATTAACGGCGACTACTTTTCGTTCTTCTCTCCCTTGATTGGGCAAAATGTCGCGCCTGGATTCAGCGTTGAATCTCAGCTCGAGCCGACAGGGGCGGAAATCGCTATCCGACTATATAAAACAGTTGGCCAAACCGAGTACGCACTCTATGGCTACGATGGCTATTATAAGTCACCAAGCAGCTTTACTGCTCAGGGCTTACCCTATTTTTCAGCCTTAGGGGTTTACGGTGTTAGTGCCATCACGCCTTTGGCAAGCGGACTATTCAATGCAGAGTTCGCTTACTATGATTCAAAGGATGACACTACCGGCACAAATCCACTCATAGCCAATAGTCAAACGCGCTGGTTAGTGGGTTACGAGCAGGAGTTAATAAAGAACCTCACAGGTAGTGTGCAGTGGTATATGGAGCGCACCGCCGATCATAACTCCCTAATTGCACACTCATTGACACCTGAGTATGAGTCAAACCGCAGCCGCGTAGTTATTACTCAGCGCCTAACGTATCGGGCTATGCAACAAACCTTAACACTCGGGCTATTTAATTTTTATTCCACATCAGACAGTGATGGCTACGCTAAACTCACCGCCGATTACAGTCCCAGTGATAAATGGCGTGTCTCGGGTGGTCTTAACCTCTTTTATGGTGACGAGCCACACACATTTTTTAATCAATTTTCCGACGCGAGTAACGTATATCTGCGTTATCGCTATTACTATTAGCAAAAAGGAGTCGTTATGTCTGCTGAACGCGCGTTAACTGCATTTGCAGGGTTCATGGTATTACTGTCCGTGGTACTTACTGTTTGGGTACACCCTAACTTTGTTTGGTTCACGGTTTTCATTGGCGCCAATCTATTCCAGCAAAGCTTTACCGGCTTTTGTCCAGCCACGATTGTGCTGCGTAAAGTCTTTGGCTTCAAAACTGAGCAAGAGTTAGCGCTCGGTAAATAATAGTAGCTTCACAGTCACGTCCGTTTAGGGCGTGACTCAATCATATTTTAGTCCGTATTTTTGTAACTTCCGATACAGCGTTCTAGTACTCACCCCTAAAGTCTCTGCTAGTTCATTGATTGGCATATCGTGACGAGCACAGACTGAGGTTAAATAGCCGGCCTCAGCTTCCTCTAATGACATTAATGCCTGACTATCGTTGTGTGGGATTTTCGCATTGGCAGGAGCGTTAGGTATATCTTCAGGGTTGATAATATCTTCATTTGCCATTAGTGCTGAACGTTCAACTAAGTTACGCAACTCGCGGATGTTACCAGGGAATTCATAGCGACTAATTATCTGCAACGCTGCCTCACTGAATCGTTTGTGCTTTAAATCCGATACACTCAGGAAGTGGCGCGCCAACGCAGGGATATCTTGGTGGCGCTCGCGCAACGAAGGCAAATCGATGGGGAAGCCCGCAATACGGTAATAAAGATCTTGGCGAAACTCACCTTTCTCGACCAACTGCAGCAAGTTTTTATGGCTGGCACATATCAAACGAAAATCGGCTTTACGCTGCTTGGTACTGCCGACTGGCCGGTAACACTGGGTTTCCAACAGACGCAATAGTTTGACTTGCATACTCAGCGGGACATCGGCAATTTCATCAAAAAACACCGTACCGCCTTGCGCGACTTCTATAAGCCCCTTCTTGGTGTGCGTCGCGCCTGTGAAAGCGCCTTTTTCATGGCCAAACAATTCAGATTCAAACAGATTTTCATTTAATCCCGTGCATTCAATAACCACGAACGGTCGCTCAGCACGCAAGCTAGAATCATGCAAGGCTTTAGCAACGAGTTCCTTACCGGTGCCTGTTTCACCATGTAAAAGCACCGAGATTTCAGATTTCGCAGCACGATTAATCAAGGTCAGCATGCGCTTAAATGGCGCAGATGAGCCAATCATCTTGTTTGCTTCGGATTCTGCGGCAGCAAAGTTGATACGATCAAGGATCTCCAGGAAGCCGATAGTTATTCCATTTTCATCCTTTACCGGCTTCATTAGAATATCGCAGTAAGTCTTGCCTAACTCGGTATTATGAATATGCACCACACTGCTGGGCTTATTGGTTACCTTGCAGGTTTGGATCGGACAGTCTTCACCATGTTTGTCACACGGTTGTTGATGACCGTGCGAAATCTCAAAACAATGACTATTGCCCACCACGACCTCGGTTTCATAAGTATCTCGGTAAGCTTCATTCACAGCCAGAATGGTGTACTTGGTGTCGATAAATATTGCTGGTTTATCGATGGCATTAATCATGGACTGGACAATCGATGTATTCATTCGCGCTAATTTAAACTGACAATCTTGACCTAGTTGCTGTCAAATATGACACGATTCATACACACAAATCTACCGCACTACCCAACTTAAAATAAAACCCATTAATTTCATATGGTTACAATCAAACAGGATTGGCACGCCTTTTGTTTACAGGTTATTTACATTTATTCATCAGCGTTTGTTAAATAACGACTTAGGAAACAACAATGGCAAAAGTAGTGGTGTTAGGAGCTGGAACCGGTGGTATGCCGGCGGCTTATGAAACAAAGGAAATTTTAGGGAAAAATCACGAAGTGGTCGTTGTGAATGAACGCCCAGAGTTTCGTTTTGTCCCCTCCAACCCATGGGTTGCAGTTGGTTGGCGAGAGCCAGAAGCCATTACCATTCCGATAGAAAAGTACCTTAAGAAGAAAAATATTGGATTTGTCTGTGGTCGAGTTGTCGAAATTGATGCGCACAATAATGTGCTTAAAACCGATAATGGTGAAGCTGTTGATTATGACTACTTGATTATTGCTACTGGCCCTAAACTCGCCTTCGATAATATTCCCGGCGCGGGACCAGAGCACTTCACCCAATCTATTTGTACTCTGGATCATGCACAAGCATGCCACCGAGATTTTGAAAAACTAGTGGCCAATCCGGGGCCCGTCATCGTTGGGGCATTTCAAGGTGCGAGCTGTTTTGGTCCTGCTTATGAGTACGCTTTTATCCTCGACAAAGCACTGCGTGATGCAAAAATTAGGCATAAAGTTCCGATTCATTTTGTCACCAGTGAACCCTATATTGGCCATCTTGGGCTCGGCGGTGTGGGTGACTCAAAATCAGTTTTAGAATCCGAGTTACGCACACGGGATATCAAGTGGATCTGCAATGCCACAGTGGATCGGGTTGAAGATGGCCTGATGCACATTTCAGAACTCAATCGAAAGGGTGAAGTAGAGTTCAATCATGACATCGCGTTTAACCACTCCATGCTTATTCCTCCTTTTGCTGGTATTGATGCCGTCGCGAATGTTGAAGGATTATGTAACCCCAAAGGATTTGTGATCACCGATGAATTTCAGCGCAATCCAACCTACCCCAATATATTTTCTGGTGGCGTATGTGTGGCTATTCCGCCAGTTGAGCCCACGCCCGTACCAACAGGGACACCCAAAACAGGCTATATGATCGAGACCATGATGACCGCAATTGCGCACAACTTAAAATCCATCATTGTCGATAACGAAGAACCTGCAAGCAAAGGTACGTGGCATGCCATATGCCTTGCTGACATGGGTGACACAGGCGCTGCATTTGTGGCTATGCCACAAATACCCCCACGGAATATTACGTGGTTTAAGAAAGGTAAATGGGTGCATTTAGCTAAAATTGCCTTTGAAAAGTATTTTATGCGTAAAATGAAAACCGGTACCAGTGAACCTGTATATGAAAAATATGTACTTAAAGCCTTGGGTATTGAGCGTTTGGAGTAAGCCGTTGAATAGCTCAAAATACTGCACTTTCGCGACATTAATACTAGCCATCAGCGCCTACCCGCTAGTGGCTGCTGAGACGGTGGGGACTCCTATAACAAAAGCTCCCGGTTCTGCCGCACAGCAGCAAGCACTGGAACGCGCTGCCGACGAAAAAATTAATCAATTCTCCTCGGCTCTGAAGACTGCACTCATGAGTGCGGTAAAGCAAGGCGGGTTTTCAGCTGCCGTAGAGGTTTGCAATGATCAAGCGCCTGATATTGCTGCCGAACTCTCAGCCGACGGATGGAACTTGCGTCGAACGAGTTTGAAAACGCGTAATGCCGACAACCAACCCGACGACTGGGAAGCCGTAGGTTTGGCGCTATTTGCGCAGCAAATGCAAAACGGAGTGGCGTTCACACAATTACAGCGTAGCGAGTTAACACCTGACGGCTTTCGATTTATGCGAGCCATCCCAACCACCCAGCTCTGCTTAGCCTGCCACGGCAGTAACATAGAACCGAATCTAGCCGCTCAGATCAAGACCTTGTACCCAAACGATCAAGCGACTGGATTCTCAATGGGTGACATTCGTGGCGCATTCTCGTTGACCAAAACACCACCAGCAAAAGAAGATTAATCGTGTAAGCAAGCGAACATGGACTATCGCTTGCTTTGTTCCTTTGTTCCTTTGTTCCTTTGTTCCTTTGTTCCTTTGTTCCTTTGTTCCTTTGTTCCTTTGTTCCTTTGTTCCTTTGTTCCTTTGTTCCTTTGTTCCTTTGTTACCAAAAGTGTCATTATTCCAAAAATTAACCTCAACTCAATTCTCGCTGTCATAACTGACATTACTGACACAGGCTTTCGCCAAATTTGACTGTAGCTTTCCTTAATCAGCGCAAAACCAGCCCATTGAATTGATCACGATCAACTTTTTTGCTGAATTCCGCTAATTGCAGGGTTGGCACGTTGGATGCAGCTCAAGGGTGTATTTAATCAGCGCTCTGCGTTATCAGGAGAAACCATATGAACGAGACGCTAGTCGAGTTGTCGCGTTGGCAATTTGCCATGACCGCGATGTTCCACTTCATATTTGTGCCACTGACCTTGGGTCTGACTTTTATGTTGGCCATTATGGAGTCGGTTTATGTCATGACGGGCAAAGAAATCTACAAACAAATGACCAAATTCTGGGGCAAGTTGTTTGGGATAAACTTTGCGATTGGGGTTGCCACCGGTCTGACGATGGAATTTCAATTTGGAATGAATTGGTCCTACTACTCCCACTATGTTGGCGATATTTTTGGTGCACCACTCGCAATTGAAGGTTTGATGGCGTTCTTCCTTGAATCAACCTTTGTCGGACTGTTCTTTTTTGGCTGGGATAAAATGTCAAAAGTGAAGCACCTGATGACCACTTGGTTGGTTGCGCTTGGCTCAAATTTCTCGGCATTGTGGATCTTAATTGCCAATGGCTGGATGCAGTATCCAGTGGGAGCTGAGTTCAATTTCGAATCAATGCGTATGGAAATGACTAGCTTCGCTGAGGTAATGTTTAATCCTGTTGCACAAGTAAAATTTGTGCACACCGTTTCCGCGGGTTATGTCACTGCCGCAGTCTTTGTACTTGCGATATCGTCTTATTATTTATTAAAGGGTAAAGACATTGCCTTTGCGCGTCGTTCATTTGCCATTGCCGCTAGCTTTGGCTTGGCGTCCATACTGTCCGTAATTGTACTCGGCGACGAGAGTGGTTATGAACTCGGCGATGTACAGAAGGTAAAACTTGCTGCCGTCGAGGCTGAGTATGAAACCCATCCGGCACCAGCGCCATTTACGGTTTTTGGGATCCCTAATGACGAAACCGAACAAGTCGATTATGCCATCCAGATCCCTTATGCCATGGGCATTATTGCAACCCGTTCTTTAGATGAAGAAGTTACTGGCTTAAAAGATCACAAAATCGAACATAGAGAACGCATTTTATCAGGCATTCAAGCCTATGCTGTGCTTGATGTGGTGCGCAGTGGTGAAGCGACAGCCGCACAGTTAGCGCAATTTGAAGCGCATAAGGATGATCTCGGTTTTGCCATGCTACTTGAACCGTTTGCAGAGGATATTACTAACCCCAGTGAAACGGCGCTGGCGCAAGCCGTGGAGTATAGCGTTCCTGCGGTGGCACCATTGTTCTGGAGTTTCCGCATCATGGTAGCATCAGGTGTCGCCATGTTGCTGTTATTTTTGTGTGCTTTTTACTACTCAACTAAACACCAGATTACGAAACCTCGTTGGCTGCTTAAGGCCGCGGTGTGGAGTTTACCGCTCCCATGGATTGCCTCTGAAGCGGGCTGGTTTGTTGCAGAGTATGGTCGTCAGCCTTGGTCCATTGCAGAAATATTGCCCGTGCACACTGCAGTATCAAACCTCTCTGTCAGTGATGTCGTGATCACTATGGTGGCCTATTCCACCTTTTACACGCTCATGTTTATCGCCGCATTTTATTTAATGCAAAAGTATGCTCGCAAAGGCCCTTCGGCAACGTTTGCAGAACAAGAACAGCTACTTGCACAACTTTCTGTCGGCACTGTGGATGCCGAACCTAAAGGAGCTCACTCATGATTGACTATGAAATGTTACGCCTCATTTGGTGGGTACTGGTTGGCGTATTGCTGATTGGCTTTGCGGTAACCGACGGGTTTGACTTAGGCGTAGGCGCACTGCTGACCTTGGTGGGAAAAACGGATGAAGATCGGCGGGTGATGATCAACACTATCGGTCCACATTGGGATGGTAACCAAGTTTGGTTTATCACCGCTGGTGGCGCCATATTTGCGGCTTGGCCATTAATTTATGCAACCGCTTTTTCGGGCTTCTATCTGGCCTTGGCACTCACCTTAATCGCGCTATGGATGCGTCCATTAGGGTTTGATTATCGCAGTAAACTACCGCATAAAAAGTGGCGTTTAATGTGGGACTGGGCACTGTTTGCTGGGGGTATCATACCAGCTCTTATTTTCGGTGTTGCCTTTGGTAACTTATTACTCGGAGTACCCTTTGAGCTCGACGATACCTTAAAGGCGACGTATACCGGCAGCTTTTTTGGTCTCTTGACACCATTCGCCTTACTCACTGGCTTGGTTTCTGTGTTTATGCTGCTCAACCATGGGGCTACTTGGTTACAGCTAAAAACAGACTCACACCTGTATGACCGCGCGCGCAAAGTTTCTGTCGTGCTGTCAGTCGCTACCGCAGGCTTGTTTATTCTTGCTGGATTGATTCTAAACTTTGCTGTAGACGGCTACGTGATAACCTCTACAGTCGATCCACTCGCCACCAGCAATCCGTTGACAAAAACGGTAGAAATCGTCAGTGGCGCTTGGTTAAGCAACTATGCGACTTATCCTTGGATGCTAAGCGCCCCAATCATCGGTATTGGTGCTGCCATTGTTTGTGCAAACGCGTCATATTCGGGTAAGAGTGGCCTCGCATTTACTGCTAGTGCGCTCACCATAACCGGCATTATCCTCACCGCCGGCTTTTCGATGTTCCCATTTTTGATGCCCAGCAGCACTATGCCAGCAGCAAGTTTAACGGTTTGGGATGCGACGTCATCACTGTTGACTCTTAATACCATGTTTATTGTAGCTTGTATCTTTGTACCCATTGTCCTTGCCTACACCATCTATGGTTTCTGGGTGATGCGTGGACGTATAAAACAGGCTGACCTCAATCAATCACACACAATTTATTAAGGAGAATTATTATGTGGTATTTCACCTGGATACTAGGCGTATTATTGGCCTGCTCGTTCGGCATCATAAACGCCATGTGGTTAGAATCCACCGAAGATATGGATAGAACGGACGAAGCGTAATGACAGCGACAAACTCCGCCATATCAGACTGGTTAAGCACTGAAGCTAAACCCTTACGTCGCAAGCAACTTGTAGTATTGGCTATACGCCTTGTGCAACTGCTCGCGCAAATTATGAGTTTCAGTGTTTTTGCCAGTCTTATGGCAGAGGTTATTGTGTTTGAGCGCAGCATCACGGGGCAGCAGGTGCTTCCCTTGATAATTAGCGGTACAACCTGGGCACTAACATCTTACGCTGCTGATAGGTTTGCTTTTGCTCTACAATGGCAAAGCATTCAAAGTATGGAGAAACGTCTCAACCGAGCGCTATTACAGCAACAAACAGCGCTCACACGTCGGTTCAGCGCAACATTTTGGCAGCAACTGGTAATGACTAACATTCCTGATGTCGCTGAATACTTTACGCAATATTGTATTCAAAAATGGCTTGCCGCAATTGCTCCTGTACTTGTCATTCTGATTTTAATACCCGTCAACTATGTGGTTGCTTTGACCTTGTTAATGACGTTTCCAATTATCCCATTGTTCATGATTTTAGTTGGCAAACACGCGGCGCAACTGCATCGCCGACACTTTATCGCACTTGAACGTTTAGGCGACCTTTTTAGCGACCGTCTTAAAGCGCTTCCACTATTGACCGCGACCAATCAGCATGCAACACAGCAAGCTCGACTCGCCGACGCAAGCGATATCGTCAACCGCAAAACCATGCAGGTCGTCAGAGTGGCTTTTTTATCCAACACCGTACTGGATTTCTTCGCTACGATTGCGATCGCATTAATCGCTGTGTTTATCGGTTTTAGCCTGCTAGGAGAAATCAGCATTGGTCCAGAAATAAACTTTTCGCAGGGCCTTTTCATGTTACTCGTAGCGCCGTTACTTTTTTCAGAATTAAAGGCCTTAGGTCGCTATTATCACCAGAAAGCAAAAGCCGAAGCCGGCGCAGAACGGCTACATCAAGTCCTTGGTGATACTCAAGAGTCCTATTTCGTGACCCGCTTCGAGGGTGTCACTTGGCTCAACTATCAAGTCGCCAAGCCTCGCTTACACGCAAACAAAATCACGCTCAGTAAGGGTGATTGGATCTTACTCAGTGGTGACTCTGGTAGCGGTAAAACAGCATTAATGGAGGCACTCATGAGTTTTCGTCAAGCTTCTCACGCCTTTCCGGTTCGACCATTCATGCTCGGACAGCAAGCAACCATTCTTGATGCATCCTTGGCGCACAACTTATGTTTAGGCAAGGACAGCATTTCGACTGCACAAATGCTTAATGCTTTGAGCGCAGTTCAGTTAGATAACTGGTTCGCGCGTCTCCCGCAAGGGTTAGATACCGAGCTTGGTGATCACCCGCCATTATCCGGTGGCGAAGCGCACCGTCTAGCATTGGCCCGCGTATTGTTGCATGAGCCAGACATAGTATTACTGGATGAGCCCACAGCTCATCTTACCCATGAACAACACCTTGCACTTGCACAACTGCTCCGCCAGAAGCTGCATGATAAGACTGTTATTTGGGCTTCACACAAACCAATTCCAACGTCATGGTTCAGTCAACATTGGCAAATTGCAGACGGCGAGATCCACTCATGATATGCGAGCGTCAACGTCCAACCCAGGCCTCGTTAGTTGGCAGTTTGCTGCTAGCTATATTGCATTATAGCGCTGGTATAGCCATTTTATTGCTGGCTTCATGGTTTATCGCAGCCTGTGCTATTGCTGGGGTAAATTTTAATTATGTATTACCTGCCGTCGTCATTCGTGCACTTGCGCTGCTGCGTATCGGCAGTGGCTACTTTAGTCTACTCGTTGGCCATCATGACTTGCTGCTCCGCCTCGCCAACCTCCGAGACAGGCTATTTGCTGCGCTAGAAGGTCAAACAGAGGTTATACGCAGCGAAGCTCTCGACGCTATGAATCACAACAGCGAGCGCGTTGCTGCCGTATGGATGGCTTTCGTTGCACAAAATAGTGGAATTCTGTTTTCGCTAACACTACTGAATGTTATCAGTCTATTTTACATACCAGCATTATCACTCATTGTGCTGTATTTCAGTGTTAGCTTTTTTATCCTGTATGCCTTACTGCTCGTCAGCTTGTTGGGCACTGCAGCGAAAATTGTCGCCTTACAACGGGACCAACAGCTTAATATTCATCAGCACATTGAATCAGCGAGCCTATGGCATATGCAAGCTGCAGGGCAGGTGAATATGCCATCGCTAAATCCCGTAAGGCACGCGCTCAATCTGCAACACAGACGTATCAAACTCATGTCGCTTATATTGCTGCTACTGAGTATCACTTCAATTAGTGTGCTGTTCACTCACTACAGCCACACTATGCTAGGCAATGCCATGTTTATTATTGTTCCAATGGTATTACTCGGCGTTAATGACTGGCTCACTCCCAGTTTGCCCAGTCAGCAAACCCTATTGGAATATGTTCAGGCCAAACGCTCACTCAATGCACAATTAACCAATCATCAGCGCGTTCCGCGACTTGATAATCCTGTTCACGCAATTGACTTAACGCATTTTAAAGCCAGTAAAACGCAAATGCCGACAGTATCGACTTACTTTGCCCCATGCAGCTTAAATGTGATAGTGGGCAGCTCCGGTACAGGCAAATCTAGACTCCTTCAAGCTATCGCAGGGCTCATTCCATCAACCGGCACGCGATCGTTGTGTTCTGCTACAGAATCAGGGCAACAAGAGAGCCTGCCGCAGGGGGTATTAAACAACATATTGTATGTAGAGCAATTTCCTTATTGTCTATCTGACACACTGCTTGCCAATCTGCAGATAGCTAATCAGCAGGCAAGTCAAACGCAAGTAAAACAAGCGTTGCGCAATGTAGGATTGGCCTATCTTGACGATTGTAATGAATGGCTAGGCGATGCAGGTAGAACACTATCCGGCGGCGAGAAAAAGCGGCTCGGAATAGCCCGAGCACTGCTAAGCGACGCTGCTGTCATTTTAATCGACGAACCTTTCGAGGGCTTGGATGCAAAGAATACATCACGAATTGCCGAGCAAATCAGCTTGCTCGCTCAAACCAAAACGGTTGTGCTCAGCACCCACATTGTTCCATCCGAGCTGGTAGTCGATTCACTCGTCTCACTGGATACATTATCAAGTGTCCAGCAGCAAGTTGAACATTATGACGGCGCTTAGTGTTAAACCTTTTATCAATCCGCAGACACGCACTGTCAGCTACATCATTAGTGACAACGCATCAAAATTCGCCGCAGCGATCGACCCAACATTCACGCTAAACTCTAGCGGCAATGTGGATTGTTCGCCGGTAGAGGCGCTGGTCCACTACATCAACGCGCAACAATTAACGCTGCAATGGATTCTGGAAACCCATACTCAGCCCAATCACTATAGTGCGAGTCATTTCCTAAAGCACCGCTGCAACGGCGAAATAGGGATCAGTAAGGCTATCCTAAGGGTACCAACCTCACAAGCATCCTATCGCTTAGTCGAGGGGGAGGTTGTGCGCAGCACGCAAGGATATGATTATCTTTTTGATGATGGCGAAGTCATTAATTTAGGACACATACCTGTTTTAGTTATGCTCACACCTGGCCTTTCGCTGGCTTCCGCGTGCTACCAAATTGGTGACATCATGTTCACTGGCGCTGCTTTTTTGTCCATCACAAAAGCGTGCGGTGAAAACCTCGTGATTGACCTGAATGGGATTGGTCGGCAATCATTACAGAAATTATTGCGCAACCGCGCAACCGTGCGCCTCTTTAATGGCTTCACCCGCACTCCGTCTGAAACCAACCTAGCTGATTGGGAGAGCTCTATCTATAGAGAAAGACACCGACTGTTGCGCGCACCAAGATAAGCCGGGTTGATGATATCACTGGCCTTAACTTTCTGTTTGCTCATCTTTTGGCGAGGCCTCTGGCGCTTTTTGCTCACGCGCAGTGAGGACATGGTGCGTATTTTTGGTGCGCGCCATAGTGCCAACCTGGAGGTGCATCGCGGCCTTGGCTAGAATGTGCGCTGTTACTGGCGCCGTAATCACTAAGAATAGAGTGATTAGGAGTTCTTTGATGCTTACATAACCTTGGGTAAAGGCCATATACACCAACGAGCCCAGCAAAATCCCACCCAAGCCCAAGGTTGTCGCTTTAGTGGGTGCGTGCAAGCGAACATACAAATCCTGCAAACGCAGCAAACCAATAGAGCCGACCAACACGAATATGCCGCCTAGCAACAATAGTATTGAAATAATTAGCTCAGCAGTAAAACTCATATTCTGTCCTATTCAATAATGTCGCCACGCAACAAATATTTGCCAAACGCCACGCTACTGACAAAGCCAAGCATGGCAATCAACAATGCTGCTTCAAAGTACAAGGCAGTGCGGTTGTAGATCCCATACAATAAAATCAATGCGATACTGTTTATGTACATAGTGTCCAAAGCCAATATGCGGTCGACAATGTGGGGGCCAATCAGCAATCGCCACAAATTCAATATCAATGCGACACAGAGCATGATAGCAACGATGATTACGGTGATATCTAGCATCCGAAAATCTCCTTCACGCGCGCTTCATAACGCTGTTTGATAAAATCGATGACCTTTTGTTCATTGGCGGGCATGTTCAGCACATGCACATACAGCCATTTTCGGTCACTTGAGATGTCACAGCTGACTGTGCCCGGCGTCATCGTGACCGTGCTAGCCAGTATGGTCACCGGAAAGACATCAGGTAAATCTAACGGAACCGCAACAAAGCCCGGCTTTATTTTACGCATCGGCCCTAAAACCAACACGGCGACTTCAAGATTCGCTACCACGATGTCTTTCAATACCAGCAATACATAGCTGATTACCTTTAGCGGCTTTTTTATGGCAGGTTGAGGTACCCGTAGCGGTTCGCATAAAAGCGGAATTGCTATCGCTAATGCAGCGCCCAGCAGCCAATGGCCCGGACTCATGCTGGAGTTGATCATCAGCCAAACCACTAGCAACATGATACTGTGTAGCGGCATGGGCAGTAACTTTGCCAAGCTATGCATCATAAACCTCCCCGCAAATTCATCACATCCAATAACCCATTGAGATTGTGCAGTTGCTCAGCCGCTGCTCGAGTATATTGGATAACGCTGTCGCCAAATACAACCAACACCGGTGAAGCGACCAGTAATAATACGGTGGCTGCGATTTGCCACGCTGAGGCCCCGTCGGACTCGCTAGGACCGCTATTGGGTGCATAGCGCCAGAACAAGGTTGTTCCTGCTCGCGAAAAGGCGACGATCGTTACTAAGCTGGAGATCAGAATAATCGACCAGACCCAGAGACGCGCAGTACCGTCGGTGACCGCCTGCAGGATCATTAATTTACCCAGAAAACCGGAAAAAGGCGGTAGTCCAGCAACTGTTAAGGCGGCGACAAAAAAGCCAATTCCCAGCAAGGTTTGTTGTTTTAACTTACGCGCAATAACAAAACGGTCAAACGCCTTACCACGTTGCTCACCAATCATGTCGGCAATTAAAAACAAAACACCGGTGATCAGCGTACTATGCACAAGGTAGTATAAACCCGCTGCAGTCGCCTCAGGCGTTCTCAACGCAAAGGTCACTAGCAATGTGCCCACTGATACAATGACTAAGTTGCCTGCCAACATCCGCAAACTTGGACTCGCCAGGGCACCAATGGTGCCAACGATAATTGAACTCAACGCCAACACCCATAT
Organism: Alteromonas sp. DYW1; assembly: GCF_059752595.1. Taxonomy (NCBI): domain Bacteria; kingdom Pseudomonadati; phylum Pseudomonadota; class Gammaproteobacteria; order Alteromonadales; family Alteromonadaceae; genus Alteromonas; species Alteromonas sp. DYW1. The sequence goes on from NZ_CM186038.1 coordinate 3,717,851, forward strand.
CCATGGCTCGACCATATTCGCTAATTCACCCGCTTGCTCGCCAAAAATAACGGTATAAACCCGAAAGATGCAGTACACACCGACTTTAGTCATAATCGCAAACAGCGCCGCAACTGGAGCACTCGCAGCCTCATAGGTTCTAGGCAGGTAGAAATGTAATGGCAGCATGGCGGCTTTAAGACCAAACACGACGAGCAATAAGCTCCCACCCACTTGCGCAATTATCGCCTGACTGTCACTTAATTGGGCAACACGCTGCGACATATCTGCAATATTGAGTGTACCGGTGGTGCCATACAGGGTACCCAAGGCGATAAGGAACAAGCTTGAACCAATCAGGTTCAAGATAACATAATGCACGCTGGCAGCAGTTTTCATCCTACCACCACCATGAATTAGCAGCGTATATGACGCGATTAATAATACTTCGAAGAAAACAAACAGATTAAAGAGGTCGTTGGTTAAAAACGCTCCCGCAATTCCCAATAATTGGAATTGAATTAAGGGATGAAAATATTTACCTTCTCGGTCAGTACCTGCACAGGCGTACATGACTGCACCAAGCCCCAGGAAGCTGGTCAGAGCTACCAGCATACTCGACAGTAGATCGGCATAGAGAATAATGCCAAACGGTGGTTGCCAGTCTCCAACCGCATACATTTGTGCACCGTCATGCCAAACCGTCGTCATTAACCACAGTGCGCACACTACTTGTAAGACCGATAGCGAGATCGAGGCAACTCGGCGATATTGGTACTTTTCACTGCCCACAAAGGGTGGCAGCAACATCAACAAGCCACCAACCAATGGAATTAAAATGGGTAGGATCGGCAAATGCACCATCATAGTTTACTCCTGATGGGCTTAACGCGCTTGTCAGTATCGGGCGGATCGCGACCATCAACGAGATCATTGCCAAGGTCGGCGCGCGCCCGCATCGATAAAATCACAACGAAGGCAATCATCGCAAAACCAATAACGATTGCAGTCAGCACCAATGCTTGCGGTAACGGGTCCGCATAATTTTCGGCTTTACCTAAAATCGCCGCCCCATCCAAATTCAAACGCCCGCTAGAGAATAAGAATAAATTCACCGAATAAGACAACATGGTGAGACCAACAACAACCGAAAATGTCCGCCCCCGTAAACACAAGAACACACCGCAAAAGGTGATAACACCCACACATACTACGTATAAAGTTTCCATTATTCCTCCGCAGTCGGTCGATGAACCGATGTCAACTTACCTAAATTCGCCAAAATGAGTAAGGTGGCACCTACCACTGTTAAATACACGCCTAAATCAAATATCAAAGCGCTAGCGAGCTCAATTTCACCAATGACTGGAATGTCAAAATAATCAAACCAGGTGGTCATAAAGGGGCGACCAAAGAACCAACTCCCGATGCCCGTAAACGCAGCAATTAACACCCCCCACGCAATTAACGCCTGATAATCCACCTTCAGGCGCGGTTTGATCCAATCAACCCCATGTGCAATGTACTGCTGGATCAGCGCGACTGAAGTGATCAAACCTGCAATGAATCCTCCCCCAGGCATATTGTGTCCGCGCAAGAAAATATAAAATGAGACTAATAACGCAAGGGGCAACAAGCTTTGCGAAATCATCGTTAAAATAGGCGGATGACTGTCTTCCGACCATGGGATACCTTTGTCATTGGCTGTGGTCATGGATAAGCGGACACCGGTGAGTAATTTGAAAATACCGAAAGCCGCAATACCCAGCACCAATATTTCGCCCAGTGTATCTAGCCCACGAAAATCGACCAATATAACGTTGACCGCATTGGTGCCACCACCTCCGGTTTTACTATTGGCCAAATAGAACTCGGAGATACTATTTAACGGTTGAGTGATAAACGCATAGTTAATCGTTGCCACGATCCCACCAACCGCAGCTGCAATACCTAAGTCACGAACAACGCGCGAGGGCGCAGACTCGGTGACCGTCTTTTGTGGTAAGAAGTAAAGCGCTAGCATTAATAAAATGACGGTCACAACTTCCACTGCCAATTGGGTCAGGGCCAAATCTGGCGCTGAAAAACGTGCAAATGCAACTGATACAATAAGACCAACCACGGATAAAGAAATCAGCGCTAGCATTCGCTTGCGATGGAAGATAACGGTTGCCACGGCGCTGACACATAGGATGATCCCCGCAATAATTTCGGCAAAGCTAACGGGTTGATCAGGTAGATGTAATGCTGCCACATCAAGATTAATCAGTGGTATCGCCGTAATAACCACCGTGAACATAAGTAGTAGCGCGACATAACGCTGTAACGAGCCATTACTTAATTTATTGTGAGCCGTTTCAGCGTACCCCACTAATGTTTGGATAACACCTTCAAAAACTAATTTCTCGTCGGACTCTTTGAACTGACCTTGGAAGCGATAGAGCTGGTTCCGGTAGGCGTAAATAACCACACCACCGACAATCGCGATCACACTCATTAGGAGAGGTAAGTTAAATCCATGCCAAATTGCCAGACTGTAGTAAGGCAGTTCTCCAACCACCACAGCACGCGCTGCAGCGTCAAGAAAATCTCCAACCATAAAGCCAGGGAATACCCCAACCAACAAACACAGTGCCACTAAAATCTCGACTGGGATTTTCATATACCGTGGCGGTTCATGCGGTGTCTTCGGCAAATCAATCGGGTCGCCATTGAAAAATACGTCATGCACAAAGCGGAGTGAATAAGCAACGGCAAAAATACCTGCAAGAGTCGCTAGCACCGGGATCATCCAAAACAAAAAGCCTAAGGCTTCCTGATGTAAGGATTCTGCAAAAAACATTTCTTTGGAGAGGAAGCCATTAAACAGCGGCACACCCGCCATTGACGCTGCTGCGACCATCGCTAGGGTTGCGGTATATGGCATAAAACGCCACAAACCATTTAATTTGCGCATGTCGCGGGTACCTGATTCGTGATCAATGATCCCGGCTGCCATGAACAGAGAAGCTTTGAATACCGCGTGGTTCATAATATGGAATAAGGCCGCAACAGTGGCTAGCTGAGTGTCCATGCCCAATAGCAGTACAATCAAACCTAAATGACTTACCGTTGAATAAGCTAATAATCCCTTGAGATCATGTTTGAACAACGCAACATACGCACCGAGTACCAAGGTGGTTAATCCCGCCAGTGTCACAATCAAGAACCACATGTCGGTGCCTGATAGTACTGGGAAAAAACGCGCCAACAAGAAAATACCCGCTTTTACCATGGTAGCAGAATGCAAGTAAGCACTTACTGGTGTTGGCGCCGCCATGGCGTGAGGCAACCAGAAGTGAAATGGAAACTGAGCCGACTTAGTAAATGCCCCAAGTAATACCAATATTAGTATAACTGGGTACAGAGTACTCTCTCTAATAACATCGCCACTGGCCAGTATGGTACCCAGATCGTAACTACCGACCACGTCAGCGACCAACAGTAACCCTGCGAGCAGCGCTAAGCCACCCGCACCGGTCACTGTAAGCGCCATGCGCGCGCCTTTGCGTGATTCAGATTTGCTACCCCAGAAACTGATCAGTAAAAACGAGCTAATACTGGTGACTTCCCACGCCATCCAAAGTTGCAAAATATTATTCGCAAGCACGATCGATAACATCGCCGTCATAAACAGCATTAAGTAGGCGAAAAAGCGGCCTGCGGCCTCTTGCGCAGATAGATAGTACCGCGCATAAAGTATAATGAGTAAGCCAATGCCGAGGATCAGCAACGCAAACATTAATGCCAATCCATCTAAGCGCATGGAAAGCACCAAGCCGGCACTCGGTATCCACTCAAGATGCTCGGTTACCACGTTTCCGGCTAAAACCGTTGGCACCAAGCTAATGATGTATGCGAGGGCAATGGCCGGTGCGAGCATGGTGAAAAGCGTATTCGCAGTGCGCCCAAAGCGCTCAGTCACAACAGGCACTAGCACACCAATTAGCATGATGACGGATACCCAAAATAAGCTCATGATTTAACGGCGCTCCTGAATCCAATGATGACTGATGCAAGTCACCAGAAAGTAACACAAATTAGAAAAATTTGGGGCAATAATTGCGACAATTGATACGGTTTTTAGCGACTAGCGGATCTGGTTTTTTCGAGCAATTGAGGAATTAAGCGCAAAAAAAAGGAGGTATCAGTATAAAGTGATACGTTCATTCATAGCAGTGTAAATTGGTACTTATCAAATTTACAAACGTTTTCGGTTTAATTCCTAGATACTTACTTTTACTGCCAATCCGCTAACTGTTGGAAATCTTTTAAGCGATCTCTTTGCAACGCAAATGCAGCAAATACATCATCGAAGTTAGTATTCTCTGGTTTCAAATTGGGTAACGCTAAATTTGCCTGACTAAAGAATTCAGCTTGATTCGTTTGCCAGCCTTGCTTCCACCAATAAGTAATAAATTCTCTAGCTTCAATTAGCTTTAATCCAGTGGGTAATTTATCTGACTTTTGCGCATTAATTTTAGTCATGCTTGGCAACAAATTCCACAAGTCATTGTTTGGCCAACGCGCAAATGGAAATGCATGATCTACAGCGTAGTCAGCTCTGTGTAAGCTTTTACCTGACCAACAGCAAACAACATTTTCCGATCTCAACAAATCATTGACTCGCTGTCTTATGCGCGAAGTCGTACGCTCTGGGTTGTCCCAATTTAACGCATTTAGATAGTCTAATTTAGAAAACTGACTTTCTTTGTTGCGACCATAACTCGCCATTAACGTTGCCCACTCGTTGACCAAAGTGGGTTCAATCCACACACTAAATCGCGTTAATGAATCCCAAATGGACTTTGGAACAAGAAACCTTCCGAGCGATGACAAAAATTTAAAATCTAAAGTGAGCTGCCCATCTGGCTTCATAGTTCGATGAAGTTCGACCTGAAATACGGCATCTTTAGTACCTGGTAACGTGGTGTACTTAGCTGGCATACTCTTAATAGTGGAGGCGATATCTTTCAAAGTTTGATAAAGAGATTGCACAACCTTACCTTCGAAATAACTGGCTCCGATATAAAAGTCATTGCAATTGTGAGAAGTAAGTCTCTGCCACCCATCAGCTTTGATGAATCCGAGCCCTTTGTTGTTATTACTGTTTTGTTGCATACCAAATTGATCAACTAATGGCTTATATAGCTTCATCCAATACAAAGCGACTAGGCCAACAGGAAGGAGAACATGCTCATCGGTTTGTTCGATAATGGCTCCTGGATGCCCCTCAGCAATGCGCAGAAGAGTTCTTAGCAAAGCAACTTTGTAAGTTGAAGACTTATTGTCGTTAACCACGATATTCCGAATTAAGGGGAATGCACCGGTTCCATCATCGGGAAGTGACATCAAAACCGTTTGCCAACTGACATCATCACGCCCTAATTCATCATCTCGTTGTGACGTTGTTAACAGCTTAAATGTAAGACCAAATTGATTCGCATATTGCGACAATTCATCTGCTGAAACTGGATACATTGTGCGCTCATCACGACAAGCGCCATGCCTTAATGAAATAATTAATTTCCCATTAGGCTTAAGTAAAGAACTTAACTTTCGAAATGCTCGCTGCCGCGAGGAGGGTGGTATGTGCATCCAAACGGCACTTAAAAGTATCAAGTCAAACTTTGTGTGCAGTGCATATACCGCAGATAGTTCAGGTAATGTATCAGCAATCCAGTGAATTGGTTTTCCGACAAAATATTGCTGTGCAAGCTCACGAATACCATCCGCAGGTTCGACAGCAACAACACTTAAACCTTTTGCAGCCAGAAAACGAGCATCACGGCCAGAACCAGCTCCAACATCAAGAACCATGCCTGCACTTGGAATTAGGTCTAACCAATCCTTATGAACTGATTCAAATTGAACGCTATTGTATTGCTCGGCCAGTGATTGAGCATTGGAAGAATAGTAGTCAATATTCTCTTTCAACTGAAAGGCCCGCTTAGCAGCGACTTGGGTAATTTGGTTGTTATTCTAGTATACGTTTAAACTTTTTCATTCATTTCTATCGCTAATTCGAAGGAGAATTTACAAAAAGCTTTAAATGAACCTATTTCTAACAATTTTGAGATCATTACAATGTCAATGCAACACTATAGAAAAACGGTAAGGGCAATTCTGTTTGCGCTTAACAATATCACTGAGTAAAGCTATCGCGATACTCAAGCTTATTAAAGTGAGTGAGTTTATATGGCGCACCCGATAGGATTCGAACCTATGACCTTTGCCTCCGGAGAGCGACCCTGCGAAAAGTGGCTAAAAGTCGCACCCCTGCGAAAAACGGCATTAATAGGTATATCAATGTGTTAGGACGCATTCGCTAAAAAGCCAACTTACCCCGATTAACACCGATGGTCACAGTACGGTCACAAAACTTTATGATTTCGCGTGATGAAATTAGCCAGTTTTGAGCCCTGCGAAAAAGTCCACAACAATGAGTAGTATAATCAGTAGCGACAATTATTACAGTCTCGCACTACAATGTATACTTAACGGGATTACATCCCACATAAATTGTTTCGCCGTTTCTCGGGGCGATTTAGCAATATACATAATATTAAAGATGCTATTGCACTTCTGGTGGAAACGAACTGATATTTTTATCTGACACTTGCGTTCCTTCCATATTCTGATTTGGTTGTACGATCTCGTAACGAATAAGCGCCCTTTACATTCCATCATCCCACTGGTTTAAAAAATCAGCCAATATATCACCGTGGCAAGGTTGTGGTTTACAAAAACATCCGAGCCGCTTTCCGGCTAATTTATAAACTTCCTTTTTCTCTTTATTAGGAAATTTCTCAAAATCAAAATCATATTTGTACTTTCGAATTACTTCGTCTCGGTCATCGCCGTCTTCAAACATTGAATAGGGATTACCCCAGTAAGACCCTCTCCCGATATATTCATAACTTGGTGTGCTTTTTTCCGATTGATACTTAGCTTCATGTTTTATATTAATAACCCTTGTTAATTTTATCCTTATTAATCTTAAAGGCTTATCATTTAAGGTTAATAACTTTGTTTCTTCGGAAAATTCTTCACCGTCATCAAAAATTATGGCATGTGTTATACGCTCTACCGTCCAAGCATCTACTTTTTTGCTAATAATCTGACCAGAGCTTTCAGCACATATTTTTTGTATAAATTGGTTCGGATCATCAGAAAAAACAATCTCAACTTCTCCTAAGCTAGAAGTGATTTTTTGCACCTTTCTTAAAAACTTTGAATAACATTTAAAAAGGCTTGGATAAAGTATTAAAACGCTGTTCATTAGTATAAATGTTTCACTTTTAATTCTAAGTTTGAGTGCTCGTTAAGGTACTGTATAACCAAGCTTCGATGACATAGGTGAGGTTCATGTTCACTGCAAAGTAAGCAACCATCCTCTAATAATTTTGGCGTAATTAACTTTTCAATATTTCTTTGGCTCATGAGGTTTAAAAATCTGTCTTCATAAACATTCCAAGGCATTTCGCCTTTTTTGTATGCAGATAATATATCTTTCGTTGGAGCTAATTCTGGCGAGTGTACGTAATCAGCGCCACAAAGTTCCTTTAAAAAAAACTTAAGATCATCTCTTTTCGCAAAGCCCGCTAGCTGTGAGACATTGTTTAACCTAACGTCAATGAGTGTTTTGACATCAGATTCTTGTAAGAAAGTAAAAAATGTTTCCGCGTTTTTTTTCGTAAAGCCAATTGTATACAAGTTCATCATGTCCCCTTAGAAAATAGTCGCAACTAATTTGTAGCAATTACCTTCAAACTCTTCTCCTAAACTAATGCAAAGTATCCCTTTAATAGCACGTGTGTCTTGAACAAGAGCGTCGAAACTGGGGTCAGTCACTGGTAAATCATACTCCCAACCATTGTATTTGAAAGATGCTCTTCGTTTATTAAACGGACTAACATATAGGCTTAAATTACTCACTTGCACTAAATATAAACTTTGAGAAACAACCAGTTGACCTAATTTGATAAGCTCATATCTTACCCTATCACCTTTACCCCATAAATCTGATGGATGGTCCAAAAAATTGATAATATGATGGTGGTCTAACGTGTAGTTCTGCTGCCAAACACTATCATCAATCAAGTAATTTTCAGGTTGGTTTATCAATGGAACATGAGCTGTAAGACCGATGGTTACCTTTTGTAAAGGCTTAACGTTAAAGGTACCATGAGGGTTACGGCACTTGGCTTGGGTATGTGTTAATTCTTTTCCGTCACTATCCGCCACAGGTCTAACCCAATGCCTACCGTCTAATGTCTTTCCAGCAACGCAATGCTGACCGTGTTTAATAGAGTTTGCAAAAATTACTGTTTGTATCGATTGTTGGTTCATTAAAGACATTCCGAAGTTAATAACTTCGCATAGCAATGCCAAAATCAAACCAAAAACAAAATACCCAATATATTCAAACGGATAACAAAAAAACAAGCAATGACAAAGACTTGAATTCGTAAAGAATCTTATTTAAGAGTAATTAATTTTATCTATACATTTACTAAAAGGCTAAATCTGCCTGTACGCGTAAAGTCATTTAGCATGTCACTATCAACAACCTTATTTGGTACGACTTTTAATACTTTATTGCCATCTGCTTGTCGGTTAATCTCCCATAGGTGATTACAGCTGGATTTTCGAATTGCAAAGCAATTGTCATCTCTAGAAATCCATTGGTTTTCATCAGCTTTTACACCACAGCAAGGGCAGAACAACAGCTCTTCAAAACTTTCTGCTGCCTCAGTAACTGCATCAACAGCCTGAGCGATAGAAACATCCTGCTTGTGTTCTTTTTTAAATTCTAATAACTGAGGTTTAATAGCTAGGCATGGCTTTATTATGGTGACGCTATTATTTTCAAGCTTCCAATAGCCATTTTTATTCATTTGGTTTAACGTTTTTAAAAGCAGTGATGGAGCTTTAGATACTGTAATTCCAATAGTTTTCAATGTTTGACTGATTAACCACTTCGAAATCAAAACAGCTAGTTGTTCTAATGAATAAAAATTGGTTGGTGCGGCGCAAAGATGTTTTTCATTCATTTCTACGGCTGAACCTAAAGAAAGCAATATCCTGTGACTGTTTTCCATCAACTCTGTGTCTGAGAGGTCAATACTATTAGTGAAACACGGAATAAAAAATAAACTACGCTCAGGTGTTCTTAATACGATTTCAGAGCCAGATGTAACCTCAAGATCAATAGTCTGGTTTCCGTTTCTTTTAAAGCGGTTTGATGGTAACTCTTTAAAACCAAGTTCATACAACGTTCGTTTCACCAAGTCACAACAATATTGTGTATATGCAACTGCAACCTTCTTATTTCGTTGAAATATTTGTTCAGGTTCGAGATTATCAGCTTGCTGGGTATCCAACCAACTGTTCCATAACCTTGCTACATGACGATAATGCTGGTCATGTGACAAAACGTTGGTCATATTTAACTTAAGTGGGACATGAATATTATGAGTTAACGTTAGGTACAAACCTGAATGTTGTAATGTTCTTACTTTTTTCAACATCTTCGTTAACAGTTCAAGTGTTGCTATTCCTTGTATTGCGGCATCATCCCCCTGATCATCATCAGAAAAGCCTTCTCCCCACAAGGTAAAGATACTCTCCCGTAACTCGAAATAAATACCTTCCGCATTTTGAAAGCTCACTGCTTGCTTGAATAATTCTTCTAATTTTTTAACTTCTAAAATGCGCTTAATTAGATATTGCTCAATATTACCCAGTAATTTCACATAGACTCGATTTTCATAAATATTGAGCTGGTCTTCACTTTCTAAAGCGAGGATTTGCTTAGGGATCACACCAGTTAATGTCCTGGTTTGCCAACACTCTGAATGAGAAGCTAGGTGAGCATTGGCAGAGCCTGCTACTTTTTTAGCTCTGGATACTGGAACAAGATGCTCTTCATAAATTAACTCCATTCTAGGCCGTCTGGCAATTTCTTGGAGATGACCTTTTTTTAGAACATCGAATAGTAATTCCTCAAATTTAGTTAACTCAAAGCGAGCAAGTAATTTATCTGGTATAAGAAAAGAGCTATCTTTCCCCAAATCAACCGCTTCTTGATATGCGAGTATTGCACTCTCGATAATTTCTAGTTCCGCCTCAAGTTTTCCTGACTTTTCATTATGTATAAATGAGCCTACCTGAGATCCAATGTGAAACCTTTCAGTTCCATCACAAATAAGAAAATCATCTGGCTGAATATTTGAATGTCCATTAAAAATGCACGATTCCTGAGCCGCATATCTTCCAGGCACAATATTTTTAGGAAGCTGTTCTACTAACTTCCCGTTAAATCTGTCATACCAAGTAATCATTAAAGACTATTCTTTTTCTTCAATTCATTATTTAAGAGTTTCAAGCTCGCTTCAGGTTTGGAATTAAAGCCCTGGGTACGCCAAAACTCGTTTAATGCATCAATAAGGTTTGAAATATCTTCATGCTCAGTGTCATAACGGCCAGTCGCTTTACCCGCCCTTAACACCTTAGTTGCTAACATATGATCCAAGGCGAAACCCAAATCACTGCCACACTCAAGCATCACTGGTATGAATCTAATCATGTGCCTTTCTAGTCGATTGCCCCAACTAACATTGAATTCTTCCTCTAGAATCATTGAAAGCTCAGAACTATCTAATGCTTTAATAAGTTTAGTGACTTGAGAATTATGTTTGTTAGCTGCCGCTTCAAATGCTGCCTCAAGTGAATCAAAACTGTAAGTCACTTGCTCAAGATTTTTGTTGATTTCAAACGAAATCTTATGCCTTGGAAGCTCCATTACATGGGCACGGTCATAAGTTTTATCAGCAAACTCAAACGTTGTTTCATCGTGGTTAGCTGTGCCAACAAACCAAAGGTTTTCGGGTATTTTAATTTTTCTTCCATCAATTAACTTTTCAGGCCCATTAGGTTGTCCTGTTGTCATCAACGTAAGAATGCGGTCTTTGGGATCTAATTCTAAAGCTGATAAAAACTCTGCAAAATATTGTTCTGGTCTGGAAAGATTCATTTCATCTAGTAAAACGATGTATGGACGATCACTGTATGCTGGAGATTGCGCTTCATATAAAGCTTGCAAAGTTTCTTGCTCGTAAAACTTCTTCTCGAACGCATTAAAATGACCAATTAAATCTCCTTTATCACGCCAACCAGCTTGAACAGATATGGTTTTCACACCACCACCAACAGCTCTTGCAAATGCTTTTGCTAAGCTTGTTTTACCTGTGCCGCTGATCCCTTGTAGGATATGTAAACGGCTCATCGCAAGGCCAGCAATAAACAGCCAAATATCTTCAAGGCGATAGAACAATTCTTTCTGTTCATGAGAGTCCCAAGCAATACGATGCTGAAGCTCCACTGCAAAGTTTCTTAATGACGGAATAGACTCTGTTATCCCTTTAGCTCTCAGTTTGCTATCAAGCTCTAAAAGAGCTGGGAATGCGGTTTTAGCTTGTTGCTTATTAACGAGATCATCAACATCAGCGCTCAACTGGTCAACCGCGGCCTTTAACAATTGATTGTGTTTTTCCAAAGTTTGCTTCTGTTTTTGAACGTGCTCTAACTCAATAACGGACATTCTACTTTTTGTAAGCTGCACTTTATTTTGCTGTAGCTCTGCATGAGCATTATTGTATTCTTGCTCTAATGCCTCGTAAGTCTTCTTTAGCTCTTTGAAATTTTGTTCAAGCTGTTCACTAGGCTTCTCATCTAACTGTAAACGCAGTTTGTTTACCGCTTGTTTGTAGTGATTAAGTTGCTCTAAAACCTCTTGCGGCGAAGCGTCACCAAATTGTCTCTCTAAGTCCTTAAACGAACTCAACTTTGCAAGTAACTGCTTTTCACCTTGGTCATACTGAGCAATTTGTTTTTCAAGGCTAGCTTTCTGGTTTTCAAGTGAAGATATCTGATAGGTAAACTCTTTCTCAATTTCATTTTTAAGTGAAATTTTATAACTACTCGCTTCTTCATTAGTTAACTGAGCTTGCTTACGCTTTCTCTCAATTTGTTTTTTTTCTTGATTTAATTGGAACTCTTTTTCTTCTAATTCTGCTTCTTTAGAAAATAACTCTTGTAGCTTTTCTTCAAGCAAGGCTTTTTCCGCTTCATTCAACGATTGTTTAGCCATAGTTAGCTCATGTACTTCTTTTTCAAGATTTGATTTTTTTTGTTCCAATGATTCGAGAAGCTTATTTTGTTTTTCCTCAAATGAATCCAGCATTTCCATGTGTTTTGCTGCAAAACCACTTTGAGCATCAAGTTCTTTCTCTTTAAGCTCTTCGAGTTTGTTGGCAATTTCAGCTCTTTCTTGAGCATTCTTCTTTTTGTTAGCTAAAAGCTCTTTGGATTCCCTATCTATTTCTTTTCTTTCTGACTCAATTTTCTTTTTAAGCTCGTCTACTGACTCTTCTAATTGCTTTGTTCTTGATAAGCTTTGTTTATTCTCCGATTCAAGCTTTCTGTTTTGCTCTACCAGCTTTTTCAGCTCACCAACCAGAGTTTGAATATCATCACCGTAAGACTCAGCAGCTTCTCTTTTTTGTTCTTCACTCGCAGCATCATGTGAAGTTTTTGCTAGCTTAAGTTTTTCTGCCAGTGTGCCAAAACCAGATTCACTATGACCTTCTACCAAGTTATCAACGGAAGCTAATGCGCTCCCTATTTTATCTGATGCTGAATTTGATAAGTTATTAGCCTTCGGCTGGGGCGTCCTTGATTTGTTACGTTTCGCCATTATTTTCTCCCTAATACTTTGTCTAAAGCTTTTAATAATTCATCTACTGAATAGAAGTGTTTTTGAACCTCTTCTTTAGTTAAAACTTCGCCACTTGCGTGACTGGCTTTTTGGTTTCTATCATCTGCAAGCCGAATTGCATCGTCTAACCAGTTAGGCAGTTGCATTGATAATTGTTCCATAACCTTTGGAAACGTTAATAACATCGCGGCTAGCATCGGCTTTAATGATTGATTGCCTCTTGTCATTGCTGACTGAACATTGCCCCCTCTAACGGTTGCTAACCTTTTCGCGGCATAGGCACTAACGCCGCTAACTCCTAAGTAAATTTGCTCAATAAGTCTTTTGTCATGCTGAAAAACAGGTCTATTTCCGTTCCACCGCATAACTAAAATTTCCCAGTCATTGTTGGCTTCATTAGGCTTCATAAAGGTTTTCAACCAAGCTTCGATTATTTTTTGCAACTCACTTAACAACCCTTCCAAGACTTCTGGCCTAGGCGTTTTCAATTGTTCAACCTGGTTCTTAAACCTCAGTGTTGCTAATACATGCTTTTCTATCAGTGAATATTCCTGAACCCAAGGATAGTTTGATAACAACTCTACTTTTGCCTGCTCCTCAAATAGCTGTTCTTGTTGCTTATAATTGAGCGTATGTTCATCTTCAGCGATACCCATTACCTCATTAACTCTAGAAGCAAAGTGTTTATTTGAATCTAACAACTGCTCGGCAACATCATTTAGCTCTGGAAGGGTTTCCGTTAGTCCCGTTGGGTCAGATAAATACCATGAGCGCTCACCAGAAATTGTTGAAAATAGCTTTGTGTGGATAAACGCTGCGATAGGTTCAGGTTCAATAAACTCAATTGAGTACGTAACTTCTAGCGCATCGTCAGATATATAAAAGTCAGCTTGCTTTAACTGGTTCAATACTCTGCGATATGCTCTTAAGCTGGTGTTCATTTGCTCTGAGGATGGCGCTTGTGGCTTAACGGTATTGGTAATCAATAAAGGCATTATCAACTTACCTGAGCCTTTACTTCGAACAAATTGTGGAAAGCGCTCAGTGAAGTCCATGCTTCCTATGTGCGGTAATGACGAGAGCACTCTCGGCATCAACTTTCCCGTTGTTGCATCTTGAAGTATGTAATAACTTGTTTTCTCGTTTGAAGACTCTTCTATACCCAAAAGTAACTGCTTGGCTTTGTCGGTATGGTTCCAACCGTCAAGGTAACCATCATTAGTTAACTGAGCTAATACGTACCTGATAAGCTCTTTATCTAAATTGCTATATCGGCATAATTTTTCGTTGTCACGACACCCTGCCAAAACAAGCTTTAACACCAACAGCTGAAAAATATTCAAGCTTGGCTCACTTTTAGGTGCAGCGACACGCCATAAATAAAACGGCCAAAAGATATCTTTTTCATTCTGGTATCGATTCAGCTTACTTTTTAAATAGCAAACATCCTGAATATCTCTGTGTGTAATCATGAATTCACCTCACAGAGTTCGTGAATAAATGCCCATACTTGAGGAATGGCTTTTTCGGCGGACTCGCCAGAAAACATCGCTTTATCACCAACAACTTTAATTAAATTCTTAGCTCGACTAAACGCCACATTTAAACGGTTTGGTGTGCGAATGAAGCCGTATTTTTTTCGGTATGCATTTTCATCTGATGCCGTAATGTTATTTGAACGCACTGTTGATAGGATCACCACATCAAACTCTTTTCCTTGAAATGCATCAACAGAGCCAACTCGAATTTTTTCTTTCCCTTCATCAGTAGTTTTATAGCCAGGCAAATACTCCCAGCCATCTTTAGTCTGTTGGCAGATACCTACTTTTGCGAGCTTGCTGAGAATTAACTCTCGCTGGGCCGCAAAGAAGGTAATCACTCCCACACTAAGATGAGGATTTTCCGCTAAAAGCTCTTGCACTTCGCTAACCACTTTTTGCGCTTCGCAATCGCGCAGCCAACTGGTTCCAGAACGCTGCTCTTTGCCTGACAATAATGGCACGTCAATCCATTCGGCTACTTTCCCTCTATACTTCGCAATACCGAGATCGAAATGATCTTTACTTAAGCCTGCTTCAAGTTTTGGCTCTCCTTCAGATTCATAAAACCATCGACTAACAAATCCGCCGATATCTGGATGCATCCTAAACTGGGTATCGAGCATCACAGTTCGTTGAATCCCATCTTTGGCTTGGCGAGCTTTTAATTGCGTATATAGTCGCTCAAAAAGACTCATTTTGATTGCTTTAGCAGTCTCTTGTTGCAAGTCACCTGCTTCAATCATTTCTTTTTCGATATTGGGTTCTAACATTTGCGGTAGCTGGAAGTGATCTCCAACCAATACGATGCGCTTCGCTGCCAGTGCCATTGGAATAAACAAATCAAGCGGGTTTGCTCTGGCAGCTTCATCCACAATGACCGTATCGAAGGTAAAATCTCCAACGACTTCATCCAAAGAAGCATTAATTTGTTCTTTATACTTTACAACCTGTTGACCCACAGAGCGTTGACACGATGCACCAATTGAAGTGGTGTAGTCTCTAACACTTTTTGCAAGGTAATCCGGTTGATACTTGATTAAGTCTAAATACTCCTCGATAACATCAGGTATTCCAGCAGCACAATTCATTGCATGCTTAGCGATAACTTCATTCAATTGATGGAGCGTTGATATTTCTTCTTTTGAAAGCTCAACTTGTAAGGACTTAGGTCGGTAATCAGGGATTAAATCATCTAGTAAATTATTTTTGATTTTTCTGATTTTTTCAAAGTCTTCAGCACTGAGAGTCAGCTTATCGATAATTTCATCAAGAACTTTTACTTCTTCTTCATATCGCCCAGTTCTGCGTAAAGCGGATAGACACTTGAAAGACTGTTCATAGCCATCATCGTCATACGATCGTTCAGAGGTTCGTAAACCTCTAACTTGTCTCAGTAACAAAGGATTAGAAGTTGGGTTGCTCTCATCGACTTGAGTTTCAAACTGTTGTTCAAGTTTTGCTTTTAGGGACTGAGGTATATCAAAACCGTGGTTGATCCTAAGATTATCAATATCCTCTAGAAGACTTTTGATTCGCTCGTGTTTTTGTTTTTTATCTACACGAGAAGCTAGTATAGTCGCAATATCCTTGCGAATGTTTTTTATAATTTTATAACTGCCGTCATTTTGGACTAACTCATTCGCAACTTCAGTTAAATTGCTTGTTTGTTTCTGGCTCCACTGCTCCAATAAATAAGGGGCGCGGGTATTGTCATCCGCTCTAATAGCCGGAATACCAAATGCCTCGGATCTAGCGATTACATTATCCACTGCATCATTTTGATAGCTAGTAAGTAGTATTTGCCCCGTTAAATTGCTTTTATGCTCTTCTGCCAATCTATTTTGCAGCGCACTAATAACTTGAGTTTTCCCCGTACCTGGAGGGCCGAGAATTAAGGCAATATCAGGTGTATTTAAAGCAACATCTAATGCTTCTATCTGCTTTGCTGTTGGCTCACCTTTAAAGGATCTTCTCGCCGCAGCAGTTAACGGCTTTAATTTATTTTTAGCTTGTTTTTGCCTAGAAATACTAAAATTTTGATCTTCAATTAACAGACGTAGGTCTTTCATTGGGTTCAAAAATCCTGCAATTGAATCCCTTGCTTGCTCGCGTCGTTGCATTTGCACAATTGAGCCACTAATCGACAAATAAATAACACCTTTTTCTTCAGGCTTTCCGTAAGAGTTTAAGTTGAGCGTTATATACTGGTTAGTATACCCCGAGAATTGAGCAGCTATACTCTCTACCGTCTCATCCTTTTCAAGCCCTATATCACCAATATTATTCTCTAACCAGCTAGGCAAGCGCTTGTTGATCTCTAATGTATGGTTAGGCTCTTCTCTTAAAATTGCGGCTAGTTGTTTAACTTTCTCAATATCTTTTTCTTGGAAATAAAACTTCCACTTCACACCATCAACTGAGTCTTCTTTATCGATTTTGATATAACGAACAAAGCCAGCGTTATTGGCGAGTTCTACCGCTTTTTCTTTAACTTTTTGGTTATATTGGTTCCATAAGTTTATGTATGTTGAATTATCTCGATTTAACTCCTCAAGCTTTTGCTTCACTAAAGGGTCTTGAATTCGAGCTGCAACCGTATAGTCAACAAACGATAGTTCACAATCTATAGAACTCAAATCGAACTTTACTTTACGGCGCAATTTCTTAACCGATTTCGCCCACATCCTTTGCTCTGGAGTATATTGCACTTCAAGCAAACTCGATTTACCGACAATCGTTATCCCTCTATTTTCAGCAAGGCTTGCTTTACTGATCGCTGTTAGCACTCTCGATTGGTTATTAACATCAAGTACAAACTCGCTTTTTAGCCAATCTGTTACGCTATCAATGTCTTTGTTTTTTAGCTTTGCGAGTGTAGCAACTTGCTCAATAATGTTTTCATCTACAGAAACTTGCAGCTCGTGAAAATCCAAATTATTCGGTAAGCAGGGGATCGTTTGAATAAGCACCTTGTTTTCTTTTTTAGAAATCGGAATCCAAATAAAGTGCTCAATGTCACCATAACTATCAAATACTTCAGCGTTAGTAACCTGTGCTAAGAGCTCCCTTTGTTTAATAAACAGCTCGTCATGGATAATGTGAAAAGAGATATCTTGTTCACAATCCAAGGTCGAAATAGCATCCTCTTCAATAGCAACTTCAATAATCTTTTCTTGAGTTAAATGCTTTAGATCTTGTGTTTTCATCAGCCTACCACCTCAACCTAAACAAGTTAGCTATTTGCGGCTCAGTGGTCTCGACAATTGGCTTAATGACTAGCCATTGATTAGCTCTTGTGGAAGCCGATATTGGTGTTTTCGAGTTGAACGTTTGAAGTTTGTTTTTACCTATCCCCATCTCAAAAGATTTAACACCTATTGGCGTGATCTCTAAACCCTCTTTGGAAAAGCTTATCGACAGTAGCTCTTGTGATTCAGACCAGTACATAGAGCCAGGGCAAGAGTTTTTGATTACGATGGTTTCTCCAATATTAAGCGTTTGATGATACCCCGTATCAACGTATGTATCATTTAGCGTTGTATTAGGTAGCTCTAGAATTGATAAGTCTTGGAGGTTATTACGAATATACAAGACTTGGCTGTTGTTCATTGAAGTACCACAGAAAGGGCACTCTAAATGACCGTCACTCACCAAGAAGTTAAAAGAAGCATTACATTCTTTGTTTTGGCACTTCACTAGCATATGCGCAAGCCGTTCAAAGACTTCCGCCCATTCACTTAAACTCGGTCTGGCTAGCGGATCGTTTTTACCCGCGTTAAAGCATTGCTCAAATAAATTACAAAGAGGCTTTAGCGCTACCAGCTCTAATGGAATGCCTTTGGGGCTATCTTGATCTAACGCATTTGCATGATCAGTTGGGTGGTATATCCAAGGTAACTCACCCGCAAACGCTTGCTCTTCGTCTTCAGGAGTACCATTTTCAACAGCTTCACCAATAAATGGATGATTAGTTGTTAATAGCTTCATCGCGACGATTGCAAAGCTCCATGCGTCCGTTAACGAGGAAACAAAGCTTTCGCCATTAACAACTTCTGGTGCACCAAAACCTGGGCTAAAAATGCGACCTGGCTTGCCTTCATCTACCAAAGAGTCAAAACTTTCACGTTGATTGACACAAATGTTGTCACAGTCAATCAACCACACTTCAGAGTAATCAGGGTTTTCTGAAACAAAAATGTTAGCCGGAGATAAGTCACCGTACGCTAAACCTCTTGCATGAAGATCTGACAGTATTCTGGCAAGCTTTGCCAAAATAGTCATTCGACGTTTTAAGCCCCCCGTTGATAAGTAATGCGCTGGTGAACCTTCCGCCGCAATTAACTCTTCAGTTTCATTCATTAACGATTCTAGAGGAATTAGTCCGTCCATCAGTTCCATGGCGTAACCAAAGTTATTCCCTTTCATAGCAATGCGCGAGAATGGTTTAGCAATGTTTAATTGCTCTAAAGGTTGCCTCATTAACCAATGAACATGCTCAAGCCACTTTCTTTTTTTCTCTTTATCTCGCTGCGTGCTCATTTTAACCAGCACGTTATCAATCTGAGTTGTACAAACAACTCCTTGACCACCTTGTCCAATCTTTTTAACTAACTCAAACTCTTGACCAAAGGTGTCGGTTACAATGCGCTTTTTTGTTTGTTCTCTTGTCATTTGTTTATAACCTTTGTTTTGCACAGTCAGCTCAAAACCAATACTGCGATGGTTTTATCATCCGTGTGATTCGGTGTACCCCAGTTCCTAAATTCGTTTTTTAACCAAGCTTTAGCCTGCCTAATACTCTTGCCCTTAGTGCTTTCAACAATCGAATTTGCAAAGTCCAGCTCCATTCCTTGGTGCAGATCTTCACTAATGCCGTCGGTCATAAGCGCAATTACATCACCTACACTCAATTGCTGCTTCGTTACCTGCCAGTCTGAATACTGTTTAGATTTACCTAAACCTGTAGTGATGTTGCCAAAATCATTTGTATCCGAATTCTCAATTGTCTGTTGCGATGTTAAAATTAAACCGTCGCCTAACTGAAACGTTCTTAGTTCTCCTCTATTAGAAACCCAAGCAATTAAACAAGTTGTCACTGCATCACTGGCTTTGATATCGCCAAGAGAGTTCAACCACTTTTGGTAAACCCGTTTGATCAGCGCTTTACTTTCAATACTGAAATCAACCGTCTTAATCACGTCAAATGCAGCTCGACATGCTTGTCTTGATCCCACATCAGAATCAGGCTTAGATCCCATGCCATCACAAACAACGGCGAGCCAACCGCTTGGCACCCTTTTTACTAGCACCGAATCTTGATTGGGCTGACCATTAAGTAAATGACTAGGCCCAATGACTGAAACACTTAGGTGACGAATACTTACCATTGACCTTCTAAATCTAGGCCTAAGTCGTCGTCATCGTTGTCTAACTCATCAAAGTTAATTGGTGCGAGTTCGTTAGGAGTTCTGCTTTGAGAGCGAGCTGTTACGCTCATGGTGACCGCTCTAAAGAAACGGTGAATATCTCTGGCTTCATTAGCTTTAAACACTGGCGCTTCTAAATCATTGTTAAATGCTTCAAGTACATCGATATTAGCTTCAGCCCCTATTGCCATTGCAAAACGGCTGGCTTTTTGACCGCGTTCACTCGTGGTTAAACTTTCTAAACCTGCTTGCCAACTGTCGGTTGGAATACCGTCAGAAAGTAAAATTAATACAGGGCGATAATCGCGGGATGTGATTAGTTCTTTATCTTCAAGCAACTCCGTTGCTAATTCAAAGGCATGTCCCATCGGTGTGCGACCAATTGCATCGAGTGGCTGCATAACTTCTATTTCAGATGCTTTAGCAAGTGGTAGATGCATTTCAGCCTTATCACCACCAAAGGTAATTAAACCCACTTGAATTTCAGCTTGTCGTGCTGATTCTTGTTTGAATGTAGAAACCATGTTCTGAACAGCTTCATTAAGCGCGGCGATCTTTCCATCTACCGACATACTGCCACTGGTATCAGCTAGAATAATGACAGGGAGAGCTCTGGCTTTTGCTACTGCGAATTTTTTTAAACTCATTTTCTATCCTTTTAATTTTGATTGATTCACTTCGATCACCTACAAATTAATGTAAGTGTTTGTGGCTGTGCTTGAATGGACGGATCTTTCTAAGCGCTTTGTTTCTGAAGGCTGTCAATACTGTTCCATTTGAGGATACAACAAGCTGAATTCCATTCATCTCTTTCAATTCAGGCTCTATAGAGCCATATCTTTCAATTTCTTTTTTGCCAATAACATAATAGCTAGCGCGTCTTGCGTGAATAACACGACCGTATTTGTAAACCAGAATTACCTGCTTTTTAGATATGCCTCTTTGACATTCTCTTGTAAGTGCATGCTGGCTATTTGTTAGCTCAGGAGCAATTAATAGTCGATCTTGTTCTCTTACAATAAAAGTCATAACGTCTTCCTTTCATGATTTGATATTCCTTAAATTGCAGGTCAAGTGCCAAGTTTTAATACGGGACAATTTCAAACATATTATTAGATCTCTATATCCAAAGCTTCAATCCACTTAGTAATCACTTGTTGGCTATTTAAACCGAGCATCTTTGCCGCTTTCGTTTTGTTATTACCAGTAGCCTTCATTGCTGCCACTACGTATTTTTTCTTATATTTTTCAATAAGATGGTAAATATCTACTTGTTGACCGAGTGACAAAACCACCTGAGAATCTTCAGTTTTCGGTGAACGAACGATTAGTGCATTTTTGATATCTACATCGGTAATCTTTTCTTTATCCGACCACAAAAAAGCTCTATTAATTGTGTTCCATAACTCGCGAATGTTGCCGTGCCAAGGTTGTGACTTAATAAATTTTATTCCCTTTTCAGAAATATTCTTACTTTTGTAACCTGGGTATTTGTTTGCGGCCTGATTGAGTTCGTCTACTAATTCCAAAACTAATGGCTCAATATCTTCATGACGTTCTCTAAGAGGTGGGATATGCAATAGGCCAACCGCTAAACGATAGAATAGGTCTTCCCTGAACTCGCCCTGTTCGACAAGTTGCAGTAAATCTTTATGAGTAGCAGCAATGATCCTGACATCAACTGATATCGTTTTTTTATCACCAACTCTGGTGATTTCACCTTGCTGTAAAGCCCGCAACAGCTTTACTTGGACACTTGGCGTTAATTCACCTACCTCATCAAGAAATAGCGTGCCGCCATTGGCTTGTTCAAATAACCCTTCGTGCTTTTCATTCGCACCAGTAAAAGCTCCTTTAACATGTCCAAATAAGATGGAGTCTACTAATGACTCAGGCAATGCTCCGCAGTTTACTGTTTTCAGAGGTTTACCAGCTCTAGGACTCGCCGCATGAATAGCATTAGCAATAACTTCTTTACCCGTTCCCGTCTCGCCTAACACTAAAGCAGGCAACTCTAGTTCAGATTCAGCCACACGTTTTGCTTTAGTGATTAGGCTTTGCATTATTTGTGATTGAGCAATGATATTGTCGAACTGTTTGTGGGATGAGGGTGCTTTAACGGCTTTATCTGCAATGCTTTTTGCAGCAGATTTTACGTAGGCTTGACCAAAATCAACTGGAACATCTACATGTTCTATAGTGTTGTCACGTTTAGACTGAATGAAATACGTGTTGTGTTTACCTTTACCGACAAGGACAGATGCTACACTCATCGCAGGTGTACCTGAAGTAATATTGATATAAAGCTCTTCACTTTCTTCAGATAGCTTAGAAACCCATTTCTCCGTTTCCCTTATAATCGTTGGGTAGTCTGTTGGGCCGTCTATATTGGCTTTGAAGATTGCTACATTGTCGAATGGGCGGCCTGCTTCTTTAAGTTGTTTTACTAACCATTTTTCATAAGGCATCCAATCATTTTCCCAGTCATTGGCAAAAATAAAGACACGATCAAATGGTTTAGGATTTTGTAGCGCTATCGTTGAAATAGCAGCATGTTCATCTTGCTGCATATTTTTGATATCAGTATTACCTATCCATGTATAAAGAGTATTCACGAGCTTTCTATCCACTGTGAAGAACTGGCAAATAAGTAATATTACACAAAGTAATATTACTTACTACTATCAGCGAGACTACTTAGCTTTGTTAAGGTAGCTATGCCTTTTCATCATGGCTCAATGAATCCATAATGGCAATTAAACACATGGAATCGATAGTGATATGCGATTTTGGATAAAAAAGCGGAGTGAATGCGTATGGAGTGCGTTTCTTGAATTCCTAAACAGAACCAATTATGTCGCCACCAAAAACGCCTAACATATGCTCACCCTAAGTGAATTTTTATGAGCACTCAACCGAGTCGTTCTGTAGTTGCCTATAAAAAGTCTCGGTTGACGCTTTTAGCGACTCAGACAGTTTAATTTCCAACCGGTGTACTCGCCTATCAACTCTATCGGTTAAACTTAATTTGAGATAATCATGATTAATGTGAGCAAGTAACATGGCAAAAATAACAAATCGTACCGGCATTGCCTGCTCGTTCGCAAATTCTATGATCGTATCAATCAGAGCATTATTGTTTATCATGCCTCGCAAAGTATCTTCTGACCAACTCGACTCTCGCCACCAGCGGCGGTCCAAATCTTGTAATAAGTTTTGCATTAATGTTTCGAGTGCAGGCTTACTTTTCTGAATTTCAATTACTTCGTCACCACTGGTTTTTCGTAAAAACGCTGGTATATCTAAATACTCCACATCACAGTCGCTTGGTGAAAGGTGATTTGAATACACTGAATGGCATGCATTTACTGTAACCGATGTCGGTGACGTCATCTGTGGAATAACGGTAGGAATAGCTTGGGTTTCCACTCTTGAATTACCGACATCCTGCATCAAAAAACTTGTATACGGGCTTAACATTCCTAATTTTTCAGCAAGGGTAGTGGCTTCAGCCGAAGATAATGAATGAAGGTGCTTTGCTGCTGCAATGTGAACCAGTGCTTTCGCCCACTCTCCTGTTATCTCTTCAGGGTGCCAGTTCGTTTCTTGCTGGTTGTCGATGAGTGTTTGTTTACCAGCTGCCATAACTGGCTGTGACAATTCGGAATACAATATTCTCGGCATGACTGACCAATCTGGTGCACCCTTCCAACTAAGTGATGATGGTTTAGGTATTGACTCGATTATCCTTATCACATTCTCAATAACGCTAGACAGCTCACCATTTGGATTAACAATATGTAGCGTACCGGGAACGGTATTGTGCAACCTTGTTAGCGCATGAGCGTTGACGCTGTAACCTATGCCTATGATGTGAAGATTAGCTTTACGTTGAACACACAGCAGTTCAATTGATGCCACTTCTTCATCACTCATATGCATATTGCCATCGGTAATGAGAAGAAGATGCTTAGGCTGAGTATTTTCTGATAATTGCCACGCTGAATGCAGAAGTGCAGATACAAGCTCTGTACCGCCCATGTTGGCGTCAATAAGACCAATTTCACCCAAGCAAAGACCTCGATCAACTTGTGTCATCTTTCGTGCTGACTTAAACAACGTACTGTGATGTGAGCCAAATGATGTAAGATTAAAGTAGGTGTTTTCACCAACACCTTTTACTACCTGACTCAATGCGCTTCTGCACAATTGAATTGCAGGCCCCATCATCGAACCAGACCTATCTAATACCACATGAAGATGTTTTTCTTCTGATTGATTACTTTGGCTTTGTTCAGCTACTTGAATTGGAAAGCCAAGTGTATAGCTAGAGCCTTCGTAAGATGCGCAGAGTAATCGATTATCAGGCTTTTGATGCCAGGTTATAAAAATATCTCGGTCGAGCTCACCGCTTAAAACACAAGCATCATCGCTTTCTAATACGGAATGCGAACTTGAAGAAATCGTCGCATCACTTGGCAGTGTCGCGTTCATCGCAAATGGGTAGCGCGCGAAAAAGTTGTACTCCGGCTCGATGTCATTTCCCGTTAACCCATAGCGCGGTGCTATCGTAGTTGGTAATCGGTAGGTATAAGCCTGCCCACATTCGGATATTGTCAGCAAACTCGCGATATCCATCTCAATCTTTAGCGACTCGCCTGCATCAAGGTTACCTACGTTTAAACCATAAACACCATCATCCATGGATTCTAAAAGTACTGAACGACGACCTTCCTCTATTGCTTCCTCATGCAAATTGCTCGCGTCTCTCCGCTTCATAACAGTGCTGCTAAAAACATGACCATCCATCTTCACTTCACACCGCAACAATGAACCTTCACGAGGTAACGCAAAGTGATAAAGCGCCTCAATGTTTGAGCGGGTAGCGTTCTCTACCTTGAGTGAATATTTGGTCAGCGCCATAGGCCCATTAAATTTGACATCAATAGTGGCAGATAAATGCAACTTGGGTTCAATCATGAGACGCTCCGTGGAGTTTATTGAGGCATGAAATGACGTCGCTGGCTAACTGACGAATCTGAGCATCATTTAGCGAACATTGGCTCCTGTCTATATCAAGCGAAACACCATTAGCAATGCAAATCCGCGAGACAAGTGACACGCTACCTATCTGCTCTCGATTTTCTGGTACGTCACTTTCCTCGTTCGAAAAATTAAGTAGTTGTGCAATTCGTTTTAGATTTAATCCAGCATCTTTGTACTGCCTGATTTTAAGTAACTGCTCAACATGTTGCTGTGTGTAGCTCGGTGTTTTGCGTGCACCGAAGGGCGCTTCAACTAACCCTTGCTGGATGTAAAAGCGGATAGTGCGCCGCGCAAACCCCGTTAACTCTTCTAATTGCTCAATGCTGTAGTCAGACATTTCAAAACACTTTTATTTGACAGTCATTATGTTATATACACTGTCTTATAAACTGTCAAATAAAAACCGAAATAATTAACAAGGAAAGAGATTAAATGGCGAGAGGTACAAACTCTTGCTACGCTTTTTTCGACAGTAACGGAGGACTTATGGATTACAAAACGCTTAAAACAAAACAGAGGGAAATCCGCGACTCATTTCCAGAATCGCTAGGCCTTAGAGTACACAGAGCACTCTCTTGGCTAGATAAATCAGAACAGTGTGGCGATGACTTAGATAGTCAGTTTATATTCTTATGGATTTCATTTAATGCCGCCTACGCACAAGACTTGGAATTTACTGTTCGAGGAAGTGAGACAACCAGTTTCTCCAAGTTCATTGCAAAACTCGTTGAGCTAGACACAGATAACGCCCTGTACAATCTGGTCTGGCAGCAATTTACATCCAGTATCCGTTTGCTACTGTCTAACCAATTTGTTTATCAACCTTTCTGGGACCATGTAAGCGGCAAAATAAGTGAGGAAGAGTGGAAAACCAGTTTCGAGAATGCAAATAGTGCCGCGAATAAGGCGCTCGGTGAGCAAAATACCACTCGGCTTTTATCAATTGTTTTGCAACGTATGTATACACTGAGAAACCAATTGGTGCATGGTGGTGCAACCTGGAAGAGCTCAGCGAATAGACAACAAATTAAAGATGGTGCTGCTTTTCTCGGCAAGCTGGTGCCTGTGATTATCAATACGATGATGGATAATCCAAACACACTTTGGGGTGATCCGCTTTATCCCGTTGTCTGATATTCTACAAATAGCGTTAAAACGGCACGTTTTGGTCATAATCGGCACGACTCCATCTAGACACTCGTGATTGCGCCATCCAACTTATTATTCTCTGCCACAACCCCACATGCCGCACTGGTCTATCAGCAAGCATGATTATTTCTTCATCGACTCTATACTTGTCATTGGGATGAAGATAGTCATGAAAATCACGAAATGCATACGAAAAATCGTAATATTGAGTGGATCCGAATGCCTCAAGATACTCCTTTTCGAGCCTTAACAGTGTGCTGCATGGTGTTGGCTTGCCTTCGAAATTCTTCCAAGTACTCGGCTCTCCGTAAATATCACACAAGATTTTGAGCAGCGTAAATTGCTCCAACCTCGTTAACATTGTCAGCGCTTTCTCATCCAGCAAGAACACGAGATCACTCCGCGATTGACATATGAGGCAGACAAATTCATAAGCTAATTTGCTTTTAGAAACGCTCTTTTTTCCGCGTTGCATTTTTTCGTAGGCTTTGGCGTATTTAAAAAGTTTTTTAATCATGGGGTTCATATGCATAAAATTTCCTCATCAAAAAATGAATCAACTTCAGGCTAACACTTTGATTTGGAGCCTGGTTCACCGATGAGAAAAAGTGTGAAAAATGCCCTAAAAAACTCGCAAATCCAACAAAGTTAAAACTTGCCAGAACCCAAAAATAGAGAAACCTCGCAAAACTGAACAAAAAAATCTTTTTTAGTTTGACGACAAAGGAAATCTGCATTTAATCTGACCGTGTGCTGATAGCAGCACCTTAAACAACAACATGAATTTTTTGAATTAACGTTTGTTGATTGAGGGTTTGTTATGCAGCATTTAAATGATAAAAAATTAGTCCCAAATCTTATCTGCCACCAGCTGGCGGTTCCTGCTTTCGAGCTGACTCAAGAGATTTTCTGTTCTTCGTCATCTGCTCCAATCTCACAGCATAAACTTAAGCTTTTTAGCCAGAGACAGCATTTAGCCTTCTTTGAACGCTCATGCGGGAATAAAGTCTTTTTCACTGGTTGGCTACCACTGTTACTAACCCCTGAAAACGTAAGAAAACAAGATGTTCTCAATGGTCCTTCTAATATTGAGTTCAAAGCTTGGAGCTATACTTTAGATGCAATCCTTTCGCTCTCTTGCAGAAGTGCAGTGTTACCAAACCTGGCACTTTTCTTTTCTAACGTTCCCCAAGAATTAATATTCAGATTTTTTTCAGGCCGAACTCCGAAGACATTGCAAGCTCAGATCATTGAATTTACAGGCGAGAGCCGAGCATCAGTTCGCTACTTCTTGGGTAAGGTGGAGGAAATGAAATGAGCTCGGCAACAAACACCAATACTTCCTCAATGGCAGGCCAACACAAATTAAAACGTGAAAAGCTATTGATGTGCGACTACAACACGCTCAGCCAGCATGATGTGAAATGCTTAGTTCAGTATTGTTGTCAATCAGACTCTGGCATCGTCGAACGCGTGCTACTGGCCTCGCTTTTTACGGGTCGTAGCTTTGAATATTTAACGCGTGATGATGTTGAAATTAGATATGAAGTGGGCACAGAGTTTGGCATCTTGTTTTCAACCCTGACATTTCCAAAGTGGAATAAAGACTGTTCTGAGGATAAAGCCTCATCATCGGGCAACCTCAGCCCATTCGTGATCCTTCCGAGAGATATTATTGAGTCGATAGAAGCCGCATCGGGTCAGTCTACAGATGTACTCACTGAAGAGGCTATTGAGCTGCTGAAAACACTGAATCGAGCGACTCAGTCTCGCCTTACCCTTACGCGTATAAAGCAATATATCAAGATGCATGCAGCTAAGTGTTCCTTAACGCAGGCCGAAGTTCACTGGATTTCAAATACGCCACTAAAAGAACACGGTGGAAGTTCATATCTATCAATGAGCGCAGCTGAGCTGGCGAAAAAGCATTATCAGTTTGTAAATGCGCTCATGAAAATTGCACAGCTTCCTCAATTTGAAATTGAGTCAGTGCTTAACAATCGAATCATGATACCTGCTATGGGAAGTAACTTCCGAGTCCCGGAATTTGAAATAAAGATAGGCGTTGAAAAGCTCACCAAGACAATCACAAATTTGCAACGGTTTAAGACCAAAGACCACTGGAAGTTGTTTAACTGTTACACTTATTACACTGTGGTCTTGCTGAATATGTGCACGGGTCACCGTCCATCACGCAAGTACTACGGCAAATTCGAAAACTTCGACGTGTCCCGCAGAGTAGTTCTTATTAACGACAAAGAGAATCGTGAATCTGCGCGGGTTGTACCACTTAATGATTCTGCATTCATACAATTTAAGTTCTACCTGGCATTTCTTAACTCGTTCATCACGAAGATTCAATACATCTACCCTACAGAAGCTGACATACTTCGACGCACTCTAGATGGTGAAACTGGCCTCTTTCACTTATGGATTAATACCGGTCTAAAACCGTTCAGCCATTCTGCTGCCATGAGCTCTGATATTCCAGCGATAAAAGCGCGAGGCAATTGGAATCGACATTGGATCCGATCTGCCCTTGCACGATGGGTTGACCTTAAACCTCCTGCAATCGATGCGTATATGGGGCATGAAAACCTGCTTGATGAATCATTCTCATCCTACAGTAG
Organism: Alteromonas sp. DYW1; assembly: GCF_059752595.1. Classification (NCBI taxonomy): domain Bacteria; kingdom Pseudomonadati; phylum Pseudomonadota; class Gammaproteobacteria; order Alteromonadales; family Alteromonadaceae; genus Alteromonas; species Alteromonas sp. DYW1. The sequence continues at coordinate 3,746,442 of NZ_CM186038.1, forward strand.
CTTGGATATGTCAGACATGCGACATATCGCAAATGCCCTCAATGATGAACTTGAATTGATGTTAATCTCGCCGCTGAAGGTGACATTATGAGTAATGTAAACCGGAACTCCTCGCCTTGGCTTCTAGAAAAATTTCGTAAAGTAGCGGCTTTTTCTAAAGCCGCCGATGCACTGAGTTTGCAAATATCCCAAGCAGGTAAGATGACGACTAATAAAGAAAAAGTAGTGCGTGTGATAATGCTGGCTATCTACAGTGGAGGCCTTGCGAAACCAGCGTACCTTTCTCAACTCATAAACATGATTGTGAAGGATGAGTTAGAGATAAAAATAAGTCCAATTGGGCCATATCTTGAGTTTTCTCCCGCAGATGTTGCTAAATCTGGTAATGAAGGTTTTCGTCGCTGGCTTATAGATACAGAGACATTAGCAGCCATTCATGCGCTTAACGCCGCCAAAGACAAACGAAGGCTAGCTAAGCAGGACGATAAATCACTGTTTCAAATAGTGAAAAAACACTTTGCTTCGGTCGTAGAGTTTAAACGTATCAGCAGTTTAAAAGTGCTTTGTGAGGCGGGCTTTCTTTATGCGGCGGAGCATCCAGAGATTAACTTACCGGCATACTTAGTCAACTATGCGACTGGGAAGACAAGCGCAACCAGCATGAGTCCATCTTGCTGGAAAACATTTTGGCACACTGAACCTGACTATCGTCCAAAAGGCGAGCAACTTTCAGTAGAAACAGAAACTCCGCGCGAATCAGCACAAACACTTCCGAAATCGCGTTTAACTGACAAGGTTTTTCTATCAAATTTGCGTCACGCAATTAAATCTAAAGATCCAAACGGCAGTGTCATTCCGATTTCTGAGACACTTCGTAAACTAGACTCATTGAAATCTGTTTCCGCATCATTACCGCAAACCATGCTGCTCGGTTTCTTTGAAAAAGGAATCAAAGAGCAATCTTGGATGCTTTCAACTGCTGAAACATATCTATCTCACCTAGGCACACATTGGCTTTCGTTCACTAAAGACGTCGACATAATCACTCTGGATGAATACGGCATGACTGAGCTACTAGAAGCGCTGCTAGCCGTGAGCGAAAATAACATCTCACAAGCAGATAAAGTTAGTATTATCAAACAGTTATTCTTTTTCAGCAATGAAGTATTTAATACGACCTTGCCGGTGTTCGATGACATATTTATTTCAAAGGTTAGTAATATTCGCAACTATGTCATCAGTGAATCCAATTTTATCCGATTTATTAATAGCATCAGTGAAGTGGATGAACATCAGAATTTGAAAGGCCAGGGATTGGTGTTGACTGCGATTTTAATGGCTCGATGTGGGCTAAGACCGAGCGAAGTATTAAAGTTAAGACTGCAAGATGTCGAGCCCTCAGCTCAGCATTGCATTTTTATTCGTCAAAATAGATTTGGTACGAACAAGTCATATTCTGCACGGAGAAAGATCCCATTATCTCTAATGTTAAAGCCACAGGAATTTTGTCTATTCAAATCCTACTTAAAGCGGCGCCTTCTAGATGCTAATAATCAACTCGGACAATTACTTTTTTCGAATAGCGACAACGCCAACTTGCCTTATTCACTGAGTGATTTTCACAATAAGTTCAGTGATAGGTTAAGTCAGGTGTGTGGAGAGCATATTCATACCTATCATTTGAGGCATAAAGCGATTTCAACACTACAAGCCGTACTTTCTTCTGATTTGCTTCTGACATCATGCCCATACACAGATAAGCAGGTCGCGCAGATTAGACGATTCTTTGCGGTTAATAACAGTAGAGACATGTTGTATGAAATCGCGGCATTTGCAGGCCATTTAAGCCCTGAAACCACGTTCAGAAATTATCTACACTTTACAGACATTATTCTGTACGAACATTTAAGTGCCAACCCATGCCAGCGCAGCCGTCGATACTGGGAGAACCTGTCAGCATTGAGCAAACACCTTATAACTCGAAGGTGTGCTAGCGATAGGCCTGAACAGCATGAGATACAAACCCTCTTGATTGAAGCATTGTGTGGCAAGCAGACTAGTAATCCTCAGGTAATCGAAGTAGATAAACCTCAGCTCATTCACCCTAAGAGAAAAACTACCTATGCTGACTGCTTGACCGCACTGGAGCACCTCGAAAAAGGTGAAACCATTCCTCAAGTTGCAGACATGCTAAACCTGGAAGACTCCGTCATAAACGATTGGTATGAGCGAGCAGTCGCCGCCTCGGAGTTGAGGACTTCGAAGGGTAAGCTCCGACTTTTCCCTACCAAATGTCGCAATGAGAATACACCACTCATGCCTATCAAGCCTGCATCTAATGCTGAGCGTCAGAGAGCCGAGCTGGCTGTTGAATCCGCTCGGAAACTTTTTCAGTTAGAACGTTCTGAACTGATATGGTTTATTCAGCGAGTGATAAATACAGCCATGAATAGCCAAAGCTATCTGAAATTCGATGATGCAGATGAGTTTTATCGGTTTATGCGCTTTGCGTTGCGTTTTTCTAAAGTAAGAGAATGGCAACTTGAGCTGGATATGCCTAAGTATGAAAGATCGCGGGTGAAAGAACAGTGGAATAAGATAGATGCCGACTTATCAATCAAAATATCACCTAATGAAGTTTTGTCTGAGAAGTTCAAAAATGGTCGTGCGCGCTTGTACTTTCTTCATCCTCAAAAGCCGAGCTCTGATGCTGAACGATACTCCAGCAATGCGATTAAGTACGTATCCCACGTACTTGCTATTATGATCCCCGGGGTGCTAGCTACAAATACAGAAATGAAATACATACCTTGAGTGTAATGGGGTAGCTGTTGTGATATTGCGGTTAATCTTCTGAGTCTAGTTTGAGCATGAATGCTCCTCTTAGAGCCATTATAAAAATGGCAACTGCCATGGATTGAAATAGGCTGACACTCACATTCATACCTGTAAACAACCCAATTACGGTGTCTAAACACAGGTAAAAAACGAAGGTCATGATCACGATATTTGACAGCGTCAGCATTGTAAAAAACAAAGCAAACTCGGATAGATTCAATCTCATTCAACTCCCTCACGATTGCTCAGCTTGCTTAATACTCTGCTCAAAGGCTTTAACCTGCCCTTTTAGTTCAGCGTTATTCAAGATCAGTTTCGCATTCTGATCGGCAAGCTCTTTAAGTTCAGAATGCAGCGAGCGAAGCTCATCTTCTAACTTTTGAATTGATTCATCTGCACTGTTTTCGTATTCCTTAAAGTACTGCAGTTGCTGGTTATGCTGACTTGTGTGCTCACTTAATCGTTTTTCAAATAATGCTTGGCACCGGTTGTATGCTTGAACGATCAGACTTTCTAATGTCTTTTTCTGATTGGCAAGCAGATAGTTATAGGCATCAGACAATTCTGTCGGTAAATCATCAATAGTGAACTGATTTTCATCATCATCTTCATTGCCACCCCGTTTTTCTTGATAGCCTTCCCACACTCTGCGGATACGGGCTAATCCACCCCGAAAACCAAGCTGCGCCCTGATTGAACCGGGATTAGGTATCTTGCCCTTTTCCTCCAATTTGAGTGCAGCTTCAATGATCTCTTTCTCTTTTACCTCTGCATGACGTGCCATAACATTAATTCCGTTAATTAAATTAATTAGTTTCGTTAGTTGAATTAAATTCGCTGTTAAACGCACTGTCGCGGTCATGCTGTTGTAGCTGCCTAGCTAGTTCGGTTTTGGGTTTAAGCCCGTATCGAGAACCGGGCGTTGAGCATGTCCAGGCGTGTCTAAGTTGGTTTGCCGCCCATGCATTGATATGTGACAGCTTCGCTAGTGCGCCAGAACAAACTTCTAGTGTTAGCGAGTCATGCTCTGCCATTATCCCAACATCGGTAAGTGTAAGATCAGGCGTAAGGGTCCTAGTTTTGCCGATATCATGAAGCAAACCTGCGACAACCGCTAGATCATACTGGATGCTCTTGGCCGCCTTCGTCGCAGCAAAGTTGCTTGCAACTTCAAGTGAATGATCGAGTAAACCACCTGCGTAATTATGGTGATACTTAATACTTGCCGGGCAGGTTAGGAATTTGAGTGCGACGTCTGATTGTAAAATTACATCAGTCACAAACGCCTTCAACTCATTCATTCCTATTGAATCAACTAATCTAATTAGCCGTCCTAATGAAATCGGGTCGCGGCAGAGTGACGAAGGCAACTGTAAAAGGTTTCGGAAAAATAGCCCGCCTTTCACTGAACTTCCTATGTATTTACAGGATAAGTAAGGGCGCTTACCTATTCGTTCTACTCTTCCCTCTACATGCACCATTGAATTTGGCTGAATATCACCCTCAATACATGAGTTGTCTCTGCAATACAAAACTTGTGTGCCAGTAGCATCAGAGATTCGAATCTCAGCGAACAGGTTCTTTTGCTCATCGGCTTTAGTCACAAAACCCGCCAAAAAGTAGTCGCCTTTGAAGCGATAACATTCTTCAACTGAATATAGCGGAAAGTAATTATTCTGCGGCTTCATCATCATGAGTATCTCCTACTACTTTTGAAAACATGGCATTGGCGGCAGAGCCGTCTTTTCGGGTTAGATTGGGGACGTAGCGCGAATACACTCGGAACAACATCTCTGTATTGGCATGCCCCATTTGTTGTGCGATCCACTCAGGTGACTCACCTGCTGCAAGCCAAAGCGTCGCAGCGGTATGTCGCATTTGATAAGGATTGCGTTTAGGGATGCCAAGATTACGTAACAATGGATACCAAACACGCTTTGTAACTGCGTTGTGTTCGAGTGGCTTCCCAGCTTTATTAACAAATACGAATTGGAATTTGCCAGTGCGACCTTGCATGGTTTTTAGCGCTTCGAACACCGGTTCACTCATTTCGATATTTCGTTGACTGTGGTCGGTTTTTGTATAACCGAGCTCGCCACCTACTAACGCTTCACGAACCAAGATTTGGCGCTTATCAAAGTCGACATGCTTCCACTGCAACCCATCTATTTCACTTGTGCGCATGCCAGTGAAAAAGCGAATGAGGAAATACTCTCTGAAGTCAGGGCGACAATTGGCTAAAACCTGATTAATCTCATCTAGCGTGAACGGCTTGATATCCGACTTTGGTACCTTTAAGGGTTTGATTTTTCCGTATGGATTGGTAAAGCTGAATCGTTCAGCTGCCTCCGTGAGAATAGCCTTAGCAATTTTCATGTGCCGATTCACGTGAGAGGGCGAAAGTGTACTGCCATCCTTTTTCTTTAACCTGCACACGTGACTTCTAAACTGAAGAAGTTGCTGTTTAGTGATTTCATTTATTGGCACATTTTCAAAATAGACAGCCAGTCTTCCAAACACGATATTGTCAATCGAGGCCGTATAGCTTTTACTCCACTGCACTTTTTGCTCTTCAAACCAAGCTTTGGCGAAAGCATCAAAAGTCGGAATAACTTCGCTCTTGGCGGCAATAACGTCCGCAGTTTGCTTTAATTTATTGAGCATCCGACTGTTAGGAAACGTGGCCGCATAGTCAAACTGCCCCAACAGAATTTCCGCTTGGATCTTGTCTAACAACACTTGCAAGCGCTTGCGATTCGCCGGCGTGTCATTGAGTTCGGTTTGCTCGCGACAGCGCATGTTGCGGAATCGAAAATCCAGATAGAGCTTTCCGGTTTCTTTGCGCACATTAATACTAGGCATGGGTCACACCTCCGTTACTCATAGGAATCGCCATGGCTTGCTTAGAAAACTTGCACATGTCACGCTGAATAGCGTCCCAGACATACAAAATCTTACGACCACCAAATGGCCGTATGTAGTGAACTCCTTCTATCAATACCGAATCCTTTAACTGCTCACGAATGGTGCGGCAGTCGTATTTGATCATTTTGGAAAGCTCAGCGGTTGTTAGAAAATTTGACGTGGTTTGCATCGCTATTACCTCTACTTCGTGATACTGTAAACAGCAAATAGACATTCAAAAACTCAATTTGCCATCCTGAATGACATTTTACATCGCAGAATGTATTTGTCAATGGCTTTTTGCCATTCTGGATGACATTAAGTCATTTACGAGGTTAAACGGTGTGATTAGGTGTCATTTAGCTCGATTAATGGGCGAAAAAAAGATGAAGATCATGGATGTGGCTAGAGAAACCGGCTTAAACCGGAATACAGTCACCCTGCTTTACAAAGAGACAGCTCAACGCATCGACCTTGATGCAATCGACAAACTGTGTGAGTTATTTGATTGTGAAGTTGGTGAATTACTTGAAAAGACCAAATAATGATAACGCAAGAAATCCAAGAAAAATTTGGCTTCAAATACGGTAGAAATGGCGCCCATTCCAGCAGAACTATGATGCTGGCGGAGTTGACAGTACTTTTTGAAAGACATTCCTCAAGCGCAACTGCTCAGGAATACCAACAAGATATTGAACAATTTAATGCGCTCAATAAGCCATCTATGAAAGCACGCCAATTGACTTGGCGCCATTTAGTCGATCTTTACGGAATGAATACAGAAATTCCTTTATTCCGAATTTTCAGATTATTGTGGGAATCAGATGAAGAAGCTCGGCCTTTATTGGCTTGCCAAATGGCTCTCGCTCGTGACCCATTGCTTCGGGCGTCGCTCTCTACGATTTTAGAACTTAACATCGGCGAGACGCTGTCAAGACAACAAATGGAAGACGCGTTTAATGAACAATTCCCCGACAGATACAGCCCAGCAATGCTGAAATCTCTTGCACAAAACGTAAACGGTACGTGGACAAACGCAGGCTACTTATCAGGCCGAGTTAAAAAAACGCGTAGTGAACCCAAGATCAAGGCCGTTAATATCGTCTTCGCAATAATCCTTGGACGAGTACAAGGTGCCACCGGCAATAGATTATTCACATCAACCTGGGCTCAAATGCTCCAGTGCCGGACTGAAAAATTGCTCGAGTTAGCGCGACTAGCTGGCCACATGGGTCTCATATCGTTTAAACACTCAAGTGAAGTTATCGAGGTTGGTCTTTCAGGTTTATTAAACCGGGAAGAGGAGAATTGGTTAAATGAGTAATCGACTCGAACGTCTTATTAAGAGTTATTCAAACTTTATCAGCATTCCTTGGATTCAAGGATTATCAGACGAGCAACGCGTACTTTTCGCGGTTTATCATAAAGAGGACGAACTAAAACTTCGCTCTCGCATTGAAGAATTTCAATTCGCGACGACATCTGAAAATCACAACTGGGTTGAATTGGACATTACTCGCCTTTTCCCAGAATGGATGGCGTCGCAAAAATATCGTGAAGAATACTTCGACGATCCCGAAAGCTTAAAGACAAAGTATAAAAAATTTGCTCGGCAGTCTGTTGAAAAGCTCGCCGACTCATTGGATGGCAAAGTTAACGACAATACGCTAGTCGCGTTAATTGGTTGTGGAACATTGTTTGGTTTCGCATCCGTTTCAGATTTTGTTAAGCAGCTTTCAGCTTATGTACCCGGGCGATTACTGGTGTTCTTCCCTGGTGAGTATATCGATAACAAATACCGGCTTCTCGATGCGAAAGATGGCTGGGGGTATCTAGCAACTGCAATTACGGCTGACAACTAACTTGGTCAAAAAGGAGTTACCAACCATGTTAAATCAAGAAATTTATCAAAAAGATCCAATGCAGAACCGTTTAGCTAACAACGGTGTTGCAGAAGTTAAAGACGACCAGTCCTCGCAGGCACTTAAAACACTGCGCTATGAATTAGATACCTTTGTTTGTGATGGCGAGTATGAAAAAGGGCTTAAACAAATTCTGTCTAATTACCTGACGAACCTTACACAAGAACACGAACAAAAAGGTGTCTGGATATCGGGTTTCTTCGGATCAGGTAAATCTCACCTAGCCAAAATGCTGAGAGCACTATGGATAAATCAGCTCTTTCCTGATGGTTCGTCTGCTAGAGATATCGCTCTCCTACCTGATGAAATTAGAGAAAATCTTGTCGAGCTCAGCAACCAAGCAAAGCGGTATGGAGGCTTGCATGCTGCATCAGGCACATTAGGCTCAGGCGCAGACAATAATGTCCGCCTGGCACTTTTGAATATCGTCTTTAAATCTGCGGGGCTACCTGAACAATATCACCAAGCACGTTTTGTTATGTGGCTTAAAAAACAAGGGTTACTTGACCAGGTCAAAGCAGCGGTGGAAGCAGAAGACGATGAATGGCTGGATGAACTAGACGATCTATACATGTCTCGCAGTATTGCGGGTGCGCTTTTAGAAGCCGACCCCACCCTTGCCGACGACATCAAACAGATGAGACAACTGCTTAAAGAACAATATCCCCACGTAACTGACGTTACCAATAATCAAATGGTTAACGCTATCAGCGAGGCACTCTCTGTAGATGGCAAATTTCCATTAACGCTCGTTGTGCTGGATGAAGTTCAGCAATACGTAGGTAACGACTCTGACAAAGCTCATATGGTGCAAGAGGTAGTAGAAACCTGCTGTAAGCATGCTGCATTCTCTAATAAGTTGTTGTTTGTTGGCACTGGCCAAAGTGCACTTTCAGGCATGCCGAATTTGCAACGTTTGATGGGGCGCTTCCAATTACCCATTCAACTTTCAGACACTGACGTAGAAGCGGTTATTCGAAAAGTTATACTGTCTAAAAAAGAGGACGTTAAGCCAAAAATTGATGCGGTACTAAAAGATAATCTGGGCGAGATCTCCAGGCACTTGCGCGGCACGCGTATCGAGCATCACCAGGACGATGAGCGGGTGATGATTGCTGACTATCCGCTGCTACCCGTTCGCAGACGTTTTTGGGAAAGAGTTCTTCGCATCGTCGATACTACCGGTACTGTATCGCAGCTGAGAAATCAGCTTAAAGTCATTCATGAAGCGGCTCAAGCAACCGCAAATAAAGCCCTCGGGCATGTGGTACCTGCTGATTTCATCTACGATCAAATATCGGTCAACTTGATCCAAACCGGTGTTGTCTCAAAAGAAATGGGTGAAATTATCGGGCGCTTGGCTGCCGGTGACAGCACAAGCAAATTAAAAGCCCGGATCCTTTCCCTTGTTCTCCTTATCGGCAAGTTACCTACCGAGCCAGCCGCAGATTGCGGCGTGCGTGCGACTGCAGAAATGTTGGCGGATCTGCTAATTGACGACCTTAAGAACGGTAAGGACGAAATACGCACGGCCGTGCCCTCGCTCTTACAAGCTTTGGTGGATGACGGGCATATCATGGCCATGCAGACAGGAGCTGGTACTGAATATCGCGTGCAAACACAAGAAAGCGCACAGTGGTATGACACCTTCCGTCAAGAAGAAGCGGATTTACGCGGTAACATGCAGCGAGTGGAAAACCTTCGTGAAGATTTGCTACATAAAAAAGTCAGGGCGGAGTTAAGCAAAGTTCGCGTAACACAAGGACAAACGAACGAAGTTAGGCAGGTAATTCCTTGTTTCGATGCAGAGTTACCGCGTGACGCTGACGAGAAAGTCTATGCTTGGGTTCAGGATGGATGGAGTCTTGACGAAAACAGTTTCTTAACCGAAGCACGCCGTGCGCCCACAGATAGCCCTACCATATATCTGTATATTCCGGCGAGAAACCGCTCTGAGCTGTCAGCAGCTATTATCGCTGAGCATGCTGCCGACGCCACACTTCAAAAGCGCGGTATTCCAGGAACAGAGGCCGGTAAAGATGCTCGCAGCGCCATGGAAACACGTAAGCGAGATGCTGAGCGTAATGTGCAGACCCTGTTAAAAGAAATATTCGATGGTGTCACCGTGCTCCAGGCCGGTGGCAGTGAAATTGACGGTAACTCCATTGCCGAACAAGTAGAAACCGCAGCCAAAGCCTCAGTGATTCGCCTATACAATGAATTTGATGTAGCTGACCACGCCGGTTGGGCGCGCGTTATTGAACGAGCTCGAAAAGATGGCGGTCAAAATGCAATGGAAGCAGTGGGACACAATGATGATCCTGAAAAGCACCCTGTGTGCGCTAAGATAAAGAGCTTTATCGGCGTATCAAAGACCGGAAAAGAAATTCGCGAAAACTTTCAAGGCAAGGGCTATGGCTGGTCTCAGGATGCGATCGATGGTGCATTGTACGCCATGCTCGCTGCAGGCGTGCTGATTGCTGAACCTGGGCTAAAAGCATCCGAATTAGAGAGAAAACAACTACCCAGCACAACCTTCCGGCCTGAACAGTTAACTATTCGCCCAGTCGATTTAATCAAAATCAAAAGCGTGATTTCTGCCGCAGGCATCAAGTGCGAAAAAGGCGAAGAAAAAGCCAAAGCAATTTTACTTGCCGAAAAAGGACGCGAGCTGGCCAAAGAAGCCGGCGATTCTGCGCCGTTCCCACCTGCGCCAGACAGCGCTATTTTTGACGAGATTGCGCGCCAATCGGGCAATGCTCAACTCAAAGTGATCCTTGATAATCAAGATGCCATTAAGGCGGCATTGACTGACTGGAAAGCAACGGCGGAGAAAATAAAGCAGCGTCGTCATGATTGGGCGCAGTTACAAGAATTACTGCGACTCAGCGAAGGCCTTGCCTTTTTCGAGCCAGCTAAAAACCTTGCTGACACCGTTGTAAAGAATCGCTCTTTACTTGATGACCCCAACCCAGTCATCGACACAACGAAAGAGTTGGTCAAAAAACTACGTGAAGCGTTAAAACATCGTATTGACGATTACCAAGCAACACACCAGTCATTGGCAGATCAACTCAACGCGGACCATGATTGGCAGAAATTAACGCAGGAGCAACAAACCGACATTTGGACACGCCGTCATCTGGCTATCACACCTGCACCGGATATCAGTACGACAGATGCACTGATCGATGCACTAGAAAATACCACGCTAGAACAATGGCGGGACAAAACAGACTCGTTGACGTCAAAGTTTGAAAATGCGCGCCAAGAAGCAGTGAAAATGTTAGAGCCAAAGGTGCAACATTATTCACCTCGACGTGTCACTGTACGCAGTCCTCAAGAGCTAGATGCCTGGTTAGATGAAGTGAAAAAAGCAGTATTAGATAAGTTAAACGATGGACCGGTGAGCTTCTAATGACTACACGTAAACCACTCGAAAAAACATTGCGCACAGGCCTTGAACGCACCGTCATTAAGGCCCGTGATATTGCAGAAAAAGCCGCCCAACAAGCACTTGAACGCTTAGCAGTGGGGGATAACAAAGCGCCCGATTATTTCGATGAGTCTCAGCGCGCACTTCGAAACCAGCTGCGTGCCCATGGTCGCCAATTGGGCGATATCCGCCGCGCCAATGGTGAGCAAGGAATTAATAAGCTGGTCACTGAAGTGGCCTATGAGCACTGGCATCGCATGTTGTTCGCCCGCTTCTTGGAGCAAAACAGCTTGTTGATGTACGACCAATACACACCTTTGACCATCGATGAGTGTAATGAACTGGTGCAAGACGGCGTGTTTCAGGATGATCTTGAAGCGCAGTGTAATAGTGGCTGGGCATTAGCCGGCGTGCTTGCGTCAAAAATGTTGCCGCAGATATTTCGCATCGACTCCCCTGTGTTCAAGTTGCAGTTTGCCCCTGAGCTACAGCGGGAACTAGAGCAGTTGGTGCTTGGATTAGCGCCAGAGGTGTTTCAAGCTCAAGACAGTCTTGGCTGGGTATACCAGTTCTGGCAGAGCAAACGTAAAGACGAAGTCAACAAATCGGAAGTCAAAATTGGCGCCGATGAGTTGTCTCCGGTAACACAACTTTTTACCGAACCCTATATGGTGAGCTTTCTGCTCGATAACAGCTTAGGCGCCTGGTGGGCAGGAAAACGGTTAAGCCAGGATGACTTCACCAATGCAACATCTGAACAAGAGCTGAGAGAAAAGGCTACCATTCCCGGCGTGCCACTTACCTACCTTCGCTTTGTTAAGGAAAATGACCAATGGCAACCCGCATCGGGCTTCTTTGAAGGTTGGCCAGAACACTTAAGCGAACTTAAAACCCTCGACCCCTGTTGTGGCTCCGGTCATTTCTTGGTTGCAGCGTTTTTAATGCTCGTGCCCATGCGCATGGAAATGGAAGAACTCACAGCAGAGCAAGCGGTTGACAAAGTGCTGGCCGAAAACATCCATGGCCTGGAGCTTGACCAGCGCTGTGTAGAACTTGCCGCCTTTGCTTTAGCATTGGAAGCGTGGCGCTACCCGAAAGACAGCAAAACAGATGAAGCTATTGGTTATCGCCAATTGCCAGAGTTACACCTTGCCTGCAGTGGCTTGTCGATTACCGCCGCAAAAGACGAATGGAAAGCGCTCAGCCAAAAAGCAGGTAAACAGAACCTGACAATCGCCCTAGATTGGATGTACGAAACGTTTAAAGACGCGCCGGTGCTTGGCAGCCTCATCAACCCCAAACGCTTACATAGCGCCAAAATTGCTAAATGGGATGAGCTTGAAAAAGTACTTAGTGACACACTTGAAGCAGATGAAGCGTTAAAGAAAAACCAAGACCTAGAAACAAGTCAGGTATCGCAATCCTTTGAGGCCGGTATTGCTGCACAAGGGTTAGTGAAAGCAGCTAAGTTGCTGTCTAGTCAATATCATTGGGTCATTACCAATGTGCCTTATCTGGCAAGAGGCAAACAGGCTGAAACATTAAAGTCGTTCTGTGAGAGATATTATGGCGAAGGTAAAAACGACCTTGCCACAGTCTTTCTCGACCGGTGCCTAGAATTCTGTAAACAAGGCGGAAGCTCGAGCATTGTCTTGCCTCAAAATTGGTTGTTCTTAACAAGTTACAAGATGTTTCGGGAAAAATTACTCACGCAAGCCACATGGCATTTAATTGCTCGTTTGGGGCCCGGTGCGTTTGAGACCATTAGCGGTGAGGTCGTTAAAGCCATATTAATCAACCTTAGCCGAGGCAATTCTGCTAGAGAATCGGGCGGGCTATTTGATGCTGCTGAGCGCAGACAACTGATTCGTGGGGTGGATGTTTCCGAACCTCGCACGGCAGCCGAAAAAGCTGAGCAGTTGATTTCGGCGGAAGTGAAAAGTGTTGTGCAGTCGAAGCAGCTGGAGAATCCGGATGCGAGGGTTGCACTGGATGATACTGATGCGATAGCGCTACTTCAGCAAATTGCATCAGGATTACAAGGAGTTTCACCTGCTGATGCACCTCATTATGGTCGAAGGTTTTGGGAAATCGAGGAAGTTACAGGAGATTGGAAGTACTGGCAAAGCACAATTGAATCGAATGTCGATTTTGGCGGAAAGGACCTCTTACTGTGGTTTAACGATGATTTAGAAGCAGCTTTTGATCGTGGACAGGCTTATTTGCGTGGTACGGATGCTTTAAGTAAGGCCGGATTAGTTGTTAAGCAAATGGGAGAGTTGCCGTGTACTATTCACACTGGCGTTCATTTCGATACAAATTGCTCTGTGATTCTTCCAAACAACGAATCCCACCTTCCCGCAATCTGGTGCTTCTGCTCCTCTCCAGAATACAACGAAGCGGTACGTCGAATTGATCAGAAGTTGAATGTCACTAACGCCACTTTGGTCAAAGTTCCTTTCGATCTCGCTTATTGGACCAAAGTCGCTGAAGAACAATATCCCAATGGCCTGCCCAAACCCTATTCTGACGACCCCACCCAATGGATATTCCATGGGCACCCCTGCGGCTCAGTTATTTGGGATGAAGAAACAAAGTGGACGGCCGAATCAGACCTACGCACTGACGATACCGTATTGCATGTTGCTGTGGCTAGATTGCTTGGCTATCAATGGCCAGCCGAGCTGGATGCGGAAATGGAATTGGCCGATGAGCAGCGAGCATGGATTGATCGCTGCGACGTATTTAATGCACTGGTTGATGACGATGGCATTGTGTGTATTCCACCCGTGCGGGGAGAAAAGGCGGCTAATAGTCGACTAGAATCCATATTGGAAGCTGCCTATGGCGACCAGTGGACGGTGAGCGTTCGCAATCAATTACTACAATCAGTAGGCAGCAAATCACTCAATGCCTGGCTACGGGACAAGTTCTTTGAGCAACATTGCAGGCTATTCCAACACCGTCCGTTCATCTGGCACATTTGGGATGGCCTGAAAGATGGCTTTAGTGTGCTGGTCAACTACCACAAGCTGGATAGAGCCGGTCTTGAACGGCTTATCTATACCTACCTGGGTGACTGGATCCGCACTCAGCAGGCAGGTGTTGCTGATGGTGTTGACGGTGCCGATGTTCGCTTGGGTGCCGCGCAAACGTTGAAAGCTGAATTAGAAAATATCCTGCGCGGTGAAAAGCCCTACGATATTTTCGTGCGTTGGAAGCCGCTGTCAGAGCAACCTATTGGCTGGGAACCCGACTTAAACGATGGTGTACGGTTAAATATTCGCCCCTTTATGCTGGCTAAAGACATGGGCAAAAAAGGCGCAGGGCTACTGCGCGCCAAGCCTAACATTAAATGGGCCAAAGACCGTGGCACCGATGTCGAGTCGGCCCCCTGGTATCACCTGGGCCCCGACTACGGCGAAAAACTCGGCGCACGCATTAATGAGCACCATTTGAGCCTAGAGGAGAAACAGCTCGCTAGAGATGCGAAAGGTAATAGTGAATGAAGTTACTTGACCTGTTGTGTAAAGAAATACGATATAGCGCTAAGTACAATTCCGCTATCCAGGTAGCGCCTTCAGTGGTGTTGTGGACGGATAAAAAACGTGACTGGGAAAGCGCATTACCCTTGCTCCAATCTGCAATGCCCGAGCTATTGGTGCTGGGTGATTACAACCCTGATAAGCGCATGGGCCCTGCCATTTGGATTAAGTGCGTTATTGAAGGTGTGTTGCCAGAGTTTGATTATCCAACCGATAAAACACCGATTATATATTTACCTGGCTATGAACGCAGAGACTTAAGGGCAATTGCAAATTGCCCTGATGAACTTAAGCCGCTTGCCGAATTGCAATATCGAGGAACGTGGTGGGCGTATAACAGTGCTGGACGAGACTGGACAGTAAACGCATTTTTACTCTCGCAAAGCGGTGGTGCCGGTTTAGATGTGGCTGGTGACAACAATACACAAAAAGCGTTGCTTAAAGTTGTCCCCGAAATACTAGAAAGTGAACGTGAAGATTTAGCGAATAAGCGACTAGAAGCGCCCGATTTTAATAAGCTGATTTCGAGCGACCCTGTGCGTGACCTTTTGGTTTGGATGAATGCCCCCAAACGCGCAAAAGAGAACTGGGATCAAGCAAGATGGGAAGCATTAGCGAGCATTTGGGAAACGGAATATCACTTTAATCCAGATAAAGATGGAGAACTGACCGCAGCAGAAAGGCTGTGCGCCAGACAGGGGCCATGGGAATCCGTTTGGCAGCGATATGTTGAAACCTGCCATCATTATGCAGAACTACCAGAACTGCTGATGAAAGTAGAGCCCGATCTTGCCGCTGAAGGCACAAGCTACCCCGCACTTAATGACCAATTAGAATCTCAATTAGAAAAGGCATTGCAAAATATTCCTGGCAAAGCAGGCAGCTCAGAAGCCCGGCGCCAGCTTTTAAAACTGGAACAAGAACACGCAGACCGCCGAAATTGGATTTGGTTTGATTTGGGACTTTCACCACTGGCAGGTGTGCTAGAACACCTTGCTATTGTAGCGAAACTCACCGAACACGCCTTTTCTGGGCTTAGCATTGATGAAATGGCAGAGCAATATCGCAACACATTCTGGCAAGCGGATAACCATATGCTCGAGGCGCTTGCTTATAACCTTAAATCCCATCATCAAACGTTAGTGAAGTCTCTGCTTGATCTTATTTATACACCCTGGTTGGAAGAAGTTACGAATAACTTTCAGTCACTGGTTAAGCGAAACGGATATCAACGAGAAAATGTTGCGAGAGAGGCTACCGCTCACTATGAGGTAGGTGGTGAGGTTGTATTTTTTGTCGACGGACTACGCTTTGATGTCGCACAACGCCTTATCGACAAACTGAATAACCTAGGTGATGTTACGTTGACCAGCGATTGGTCTGCACTACCGTCGGTAACATCGACTGCCAAAGCGGCCGTTACCCCAGTAAACGATAAAATCACCGGCCGATCATCAGATAAAGATTTTAAACCTAGCCTTCAAGAAAGTGACGTCGCATTTTCATCCCACTATTTGAAGAAGTATCTCTCAGAGAAAGGCTGGGCGTATCTAGGAGAAAATGAAACAGGCGATCCAAGCACTAACGCTTGGGTTCAAACTGGCGATATCGATAAAGAAGGCCATGTAAAAGAATTAAAACTTGCCGGACGGATTAATACGTTACTCGATGAAATAGTTGAGCGAGTGGAAGACCTTTTCGCTGCAGGTTGGCGGAAAATCAGAATTGTCACCGACCACGGCTGGATATTGACGCCCTCCCCCATGCAAAAAGTCGAGATAGCAAAATATCTCACTGAAACTCGATGGGGGCGATGCGCCTTAATTAAAGAAAATGTGCAAACAGATCACTTAACACTGGGATGGCACTGGCACCCGGAGGTTTCTGTAGCCATGGCTCCAGGTGCCAGAAGTTTTATTGCTGGGAAACACTATGATCATGGTGGATTAAGCCTTCAAGAATGCTACACCCCGGTGATCAGCATTTTAAATCGACAAGAGCCATCACAAGTTAGTGCGATATCAGCCAGTATTACTGAGGCTCGCTGGGTAGGACTTGTTTGCAAACTGAAATGCGAGGCTGATAGTCCATCAGTAACTGCGGTGTTGCGAACGCAGCCAGCTAATGAAGCGTCTGAAATTAGCCCCAGAAAGCTACTTAAAGATGGCAAATGCAGCTTAATGGTTGATGACGATCATGAGGGCACATCTGCAGTTACCGTGTTAATTGATGAGGCCGGAAATGTGCTTGCTAAGCAGCCAACTATTGTTGGAGAGGAAGATTGATGGAACTTGATGAATTAGATTTAAAAGCGGCACAAACACTAGAAGGGTATCTAGTTAGAAAAGATCTTGTCAGAACTTTTGCGAGGCAATTTCCGGTTCCAACTTATGTCGTAGAATTTATGTTAGGACGCTATTGTGCGAGCACTGACCCAGAAGACATTAATGAAGGGTTAGGAATCGTACAAAAGCAACTTGAGTCGCGTACGGTTCGAGCAGGTGAAGAAGAGTTATTCAAAGCTAAAGCATATAAAAACGGCACCGTAAAACTCATTGACTTGGTCAGTGCTCGCTTCAGCCAGAAAGACAATGGCTATCTTGCTTCTTTGCCTAGCATTCAGCTGAATAAGGTGCGAATCAATGACAATCTGGTAGATGATAATGAGCGTTTGTTAACCGGTGGCTTTTACGCTGAGATTACCCTTGAATACGACAGCCTTATTGCTGAAGAAAAAGGTAACGCGTTCGGAATTCGGGAGTTAAGACCCATTCAATTGTCTAAGCGAGATGTATTAGATGCCTTAGGCGAAGCTCGCGCTAAATTCACTACTGAGGAGTGGAAAGATTTTTTGCTACGGGGCATTGGACTCGAGCCCGACAAGCTGGACGACCGAGCCAAAGATGCAATCTTTTTGAGAATGGTCCCCTTTGTTGAACGTAATTATAATCTGGTTGAATTAGGCCCTCGCGGAACCGGCAAGAGTCATCTATTTCAACAGGTTTCCCCCTACGCGCACCTTATCTCTGGCGGTAAAGCGACAATTGCAAAAATGTTTGTCAATAACGCCACCGGAGCACGTGGCCTGGTGTGCCAATACGATGTGGTGTGTTTTGATGAGATTAGCGGTATTTCCTTTGACTCAAAGGAAGGCATTAATATCATGAAAGGCTACATGGAGTCTGGGGAGTTTTCTCGGGGCAAAGAAAGCATTCGAGCCGATGGTTCAATGGTATTCGTAGGCAATTTTGATGTCGATGTAGAACATCAACAGCGCGTAGGCCACCTTTTTGGACCTTTGCCGCAAGAGATGCGCGACGACACGGCCTGGATGGATCGTATCCATGGATACTTGCCTGGTTGGGATATTCCTAAAATGAGCTCGGATTTGGTCACTGATCATTTTGGATTGGTCAGTGACTTCTTCTCAGAATGCTTGAGCCGACTGCGCTTTCAAAGCCGAGTAAGTGTATTACAGAACCGTGTTCACTTTGGTGGAGCGTTAAGTGGACGGGATACCAATGCAGTAAATAAAACCGCATCAGGGTTATTGAAGCTGCTATACCCCTTGCCAGATATGCAGGTTTCTGACGAAGATTTAGAGTGGTCAGTAAGGTTGGCGCTAGAAGTTCGTCGCCGTGTCAAAGAACAACAAAAAAGGATTGGCGCAGCTGAATTCAGAAATACTCACTTTAGCTACTTTATTGGTGATGATGGCGTAGAGAAGTTCGTTGCCACCCCGGAACTGAGCTCTGATAACGAAATCGGTGATGACCCGATGGAACCAGGTCAAATCTGGACCATCAGCGAAGGCGGCCAAGATACAGGTGACAATGCAGGCTTGTATCGAATTGAAGTGAACGCTGGCCCCGGTTCGGGCGTGAAGATCCTCAATAACCCAGCGCCACCCGCATTCAAGGAGTCTGTTCGCTATGCTGAACAAAACCTTTATGCTCGCGCTGCCTCGTTAGTTGGAGACCGCGAACCCCGCTCCCACGAATACTCCATTCAATTACGCGCATTTGACGCCGCTAAGAAAGGCGCAAAGCTTGGAGTACCTGTACTGATCTCAATGAGCAGTGCCTTACTCAAGAAGCCGGTAAAAGGTGGATTAATTGTTGTCGGTGAAATTAACCTGGGTGGTTCAATCGAGCCAATTCACAATGCCGTCAACATTGCTGAATTAGCCGTAGAAAAAGGGGCAACCGCACTTCTCATGCCCGTGACCGCCCGTCGACAACTCTATGACTTGTCCGATGATATGGCCACGAAAGTGGATATTCAGTTTTATCAAGATGCGAGAGATGCTTTATTGAAAGCGTTGGTTGAATAGCGTTAGACGCTTAGAAATTTTTTTGCAATAACTTAGGGAGAATAAAATGAATTCAGGGAAGAAAAATATTCATCTCGTATTTGATGGCAAGCGTTGGACTTGTGAAGACAAGCATATAACTTTTGCTCCAGGGGCAAAAGCTATTGCCGAAGTAGATGTTGCATCAATTAAAGAACAAGGTTTTGTCAGAAAAAAGCCAAAGCCGTTTAAAGTAAAAATATTTGATGATGGCGATGAGCTGCTAGTCGCAGTTAAAGTACCGAAATTTGAAGACCTATCTTCGGAAATTCGACGTTCATTTTATCATGATGTGGACTTTAGATTATGTCATGAGAGTTTGCGAATTGGTTTAGGTAACTATTCATTCATCAAACTTACGCTCAAACAATTGACGGCAGCTGACTCCTTCTCTTCTAGTAAAACACCCGAAGGCACAGGCTGGTTTGATTACCTACCGTTCGAAAAGGGAGTCGTTTACTGTGGCGCCATAGAACTTCCTGAGGCGCTAGATATAAAGCCTAACCCTAAAAGCCTTAATCAAGCTTATACACGGATATCAGAATGCATAGAGAAGGAAAGAGTTTCTCACACAGGCAATATTTATAAACTCGTTTTCTATAAAGAAACGAATGGCGTCTGGTATCCACTCAATAAACTTAGAAATCCTTCCTCGTTAGATGATCCAGAGTTTATTGTTTCCAAATTATGGAAGAAAATTGAGGCGCACAATCAACTTTGTGAGGAACAGTGATGCTTGGCTTCGAATACGAAATCTTTTTGATCGACGAAGATGTTAAAGAGCACCCTCTCGATCAGTTCGCCAGTAAAAGCGATACCCATAAATTTGCTGTATTCAAAGTAGGTCCATACAGCGACCTTTGGATACAACAGCTCGAAAAGCTGGGTATTGCCCAGTATCGCGGCGGCAATAACTACTATCCCAACCGCTATACCGTGCCATTTAAGCATGTTTTACCTCAACTGCTAAGAGAACCAGAAAAGTATGGCGCAAATGTGATTGGTGACGATTATTTTATCGGCGTTGATTTCATTCCGAATATCGAAGTAAACAAAGACATTCTGAAGCGCTGTGCACCAGACTCGTTATGCTTGGTTGAAGAGTGGGATATGAGTTAGTCGTGAAGCAATGGATGGTCGATATCGTAAACCACCCATTACGTTTGCTGTTAGTCCAAAAGCTTCGCCCAAGTATTCGTAATTATGTTTGTTGCAGTCTGGACAAGAGAATTGATCAAAGTTAATCCTATTAGACAAGCCTACTGTGATTTTCACACCATTGATGCCAGCATGATTCCTTATAAGCTTCCTCTAAGTTTTTAAACGAAAAATCAAAACTCTTAAACTGTTTCTGGTTTGCAAACAACCATTGATGAAGATCTTGCGAAATCAATGCAGGCTCATCCGCCATAGGATTTGGCAGTCCGCGCACATTCACAACATATGCTGCAAAGGCGATCAAATTCTCACCGCTATATCCAGTGTCAAAAATTTCCTGTAACACATCATATAAATCCGACGTTTTGAATAGTTCGAGTTCTGCATATGCTTGTGCCTGGCTGATTCGATACCATTCAATTGTTTCCAAGTCTTGTTTATAAGGTTCAGAGTTTAGTGACCACTCTCGTACTCGATATTGATAGACAACGTTAAATAGCGCGACTAAATCACTGCTCGTTTTGCTTAATTTCATGGAATACCTCCGTCATCTGTTACTACCATGATGTAAACCAAGATAACGGCAAAAAATAGTCTGTCATTTTTTTGAAGATTATTTTTAGAAATCTATGAAAAATATTTTGGAGGTCAAGGGAACAAGAGGCTACTGAGGTGAAATGTAAATCCCTTAGCTTGGTCACAATCTGGTCACAGAATGCTTTTTGAAGGTTTGTGACCAAGAAAAGCAAAGTACAAAAAAGAGGGAAATGGCCCGCCCCAGAGGATTCGAACCTCTGACCTCAGCCTCCGGAGGGCTGCGCTCTATCCAGCTGAGCTAGGGGCGGATAAACTTTTTACTTCAATTTTTATCATACACGACGTTGCGTCGTATTCTTAACACAATGTCCGTTGCTCACTTTTCCCTATTCCCGGATGTCCGTAACCTCCGGAGGGCAACGCTCTATCCAGCTGAGCTACGGGTGCCGTGAAGAGGCGCCAATAATACGTTGCAAACATTAATGCTTCAACCGCTTTGTCACTCTGAAAGTGCGATTAAAACCGAAATACCGAGGTTTGCGTAATATCATCAATGTTAACGGTTGTCCCGATTGAAATTACCGCTATAATCGGGAGTCTGCAAAATTGTGACAGTTCGCCTTTTAAACCGAATTGACACAATAAATCGCGAAATTAACGAACGGCTGGAGTCTGTTGTGAAAGTAAAAGTTTTAGTAGGTTTGTCAGCATTATTGTTCAGTGCGCTAACACTCAATGCTCAGGAAATGAAAGATGAAGAAATTGCTGAGCGCATCAAACCTTATGGTTCAGTTCATGTAGCAGGCGCTGAAGCAGCAGGTGCTGCCGCGGCAGGCCCTCGTTCAGGTCAAGACATTTATAACCAAGCTTGTGTAGCCTGTCACGGTTCTGGCGTATTGGGTGCCCCTAAGCTGCAGGTCGCAGCTGATTGGCAACCTCGCTTGGACGAAAAAGGCTTCGATACAGTTTGGGAAAACGCCATCAACGGTATCAATGCCATGCCGCCAATGGGAACCTGTGGCGACTGCTCTAACGACGATATCAAAGCCGCTATTGAATACATGATCGAAGGCATCTAGTCTATTTTGGCCGCTGCAAAGCGGCCACACTCGACATCCAACCAACGTTGCACGAGAGAGAGAATGACAGCAGATCTATCCAAAAACGACCTGTCAGAAGAAGAGTTACGCGAACTCATTCCTCAACTGCAACAATTGACCGAGCAGTACAAGCGCGCGGAGCGGGTGCAAAAAGCCCTATTTGATATCTCTGAACTGTCCAGTTCAGTCAGTGACTTACAAAACCTTTATCGCTCTATCCATGACATTGTTGGCGACTTTATGAACGCCGATAACTTCTTCGTTGCGTTTTACGAGCGCGAAGAAAAAATTATCGACTTTGTCTATTTTGTTGATGAATTCGATGAGCAAACGGTAAAACAGATCCCGGCTGAGCAATTGATGGATGGTATCACCGGACACATCTTACGCAGTGGCGAATATGTTGTCTTTGGTAAAGAAAATGCTGAAGAAGTGCTGGGAGCCAAAGGTATTAAGATCATGGGTTCAGTGCCGTCTGATTTTATCGGTGTGCCACTTAAACGTGGCTCACAAGTGATCGGCGCGATGGTGGTTCAGACCTATGATGATAGCCTGCGCTACTCGAATGATGATTTAGAAGTCTTGCTTTTCGTCTCCCAGCATATTGTTACGACCGTGGACCGGGTGAAAAGTCGTGAAATGACAGAACGCACGATCCGCGAGCGAACCAAACAACTGCGGCAAATTAACGATGACTTGCAAGAAGAAATTCTAGAGCGCCAGAAAGTTGAGTCATTGCAACAAGCTCTATTTGAAATATCTGAAGTCGCGGCGAATTTAGATGACGACATGCAGTCGTTTTATTCGCAGTTGCACAGCATCATTTCGCGTTTGATCAGCGCGCCAAACTGTTATGTTGCAATCTTAGATGAAGAAAAAGAACACCTGAACTTTCCGTACTTTAGCGATGAGAAAGACAGTGCGCCAGATAAACGCCCCTTAGGCTATGGACTGACCGAGTTTGTCTTGCGCAGTGGTCAGGCCGAAATGATTAACCCCTCACGAGTTGTCCAGCTGGTCGAAAGTGGTGAATTAGATGTTAGCGTTGCGCAAAACATGCTGACTAGCTCTAACTCTTGGTTGGGTTCACCCCTGGTGGTCGATGGAGAGATCTCAGGTGTAATTGCAGTACAAACTTACGGTAAGCAGAACAAGTACACCAGTAAAGACCTCGAACTCCTGCGCTATGTGTCACACCATATCGCGGTTGCGATGGAACGGAAGCGCCAGTCTGAGGCGATCCAACAATACACCTTAAAGCTGAGTGAACGGGTTGAAGCACGCACCAAAGAGCTTAATCGCGCTAATGAGATCCTCAAGAATCAAATCGAACAACGCAAAGAAATAGAATTACGCTTGATCCATGATGCGCATCACGACGGCCTAACCGATCTGCCCAATCGCACCATGTTTAACAGCCGTTTAGAGCTCGCGGTGGCGAACAAAAAGCGCCACCCAGAAAACAATTTTGCAGTGCTGTTTATTGATTTAGACCGCTTTAAAGTGATCAACGATACCTTGGGCCACCACGCCGGCGACCAGTTTTTGATTGAAGTCGCCAGACGCATTAACACCTGCATTCGTGGCCATGATTTGCTGGCGCGCCTAGGGGGTGACGAATTTGTCATTCTACTTGATAATTTTGATGATGTTCATGACGTTGAAGAAGTCGCGAGCCGAGTCATCGACTCAATTGCAGAACCCTTTGTACTGGAAGAAAAAGAGATGTATTCCGGTGCAAGTATTGGTATTGCACACCTAGATATCACTTATCAAAAAGCTGAAGAAGTCTTGCGAGATGCCGATGCCGCTATGTACCAAGCCAAGCAACAAGGGCGTGGGCGCTTCATTACATTTGATAAAAGCATGCGTGAGCGGCTGTTGGAAGAACTTGAACTTGAAAATGAATTCCGCAAGGCGCTGCGCGATGCGGAGTTCCAATGTTTTATTCAGCCCACGGTGTCATTGGCTGATGGCGAACCTGTATATTACGAATGTTACGTGCGCTGGGAGCACCCGACCTTAGGTAAGGTAAAACGCGAGCAATTTTGGCAAATAGCGGAGCAGTCAGGGCTTACGCTTGAACTTGATAATTACATGCTGAAATACGCGTGTGAAAAGATTAAGCACTGGGAAACGGTGGCTGGTAAAGACAAGGATTCAAAGATTGCGATCAACATGTCGATCAACCATGTTATTCAAGGCAATCTGGTAAACCGCCTATTAGAGCAAATCAAACAAGCCGGCATTTCGCCGAAGAAGCTAGTGTTTGAATTTGATGAGAACGATTTGAATCGCCGCTCACAATTTATTTTACCGGCGATTAAAAAGTTACGCCGCGCCGGAATTTCGCTGGTACTCGATAATTTTGGTAGTGGTTTAGCTTCGCTAAGCTATCTGTTCTCATATCCCTTTGATTACATCAAAGTAGATCATCGTTTTGTGCGCTCTTTACCTCGCTCGCAGCGCAATCAGAAGCTGATCCAATCAATTATGCTGATCAGTGAACATCTGCGTTTTCATGTGATCGCCGATGGGATTGATAATCAGGGGCAACTCAACATTTTGCATGAGTTGGGGTGTGTCTATGGCCAAGGCAAGCTATTAGCACCAACAATACTGTTAAAGGACGCCTAATCAAACTTACTTGTTTAACAAGTTCCGTAGATTAGCAATACTGGCTTCGCCTTCTTTCTGACGCTCTTCCGCAGTCTTTTGCTTTTTCTTAAATTCCCAGTCTAGATCATCTTGGGGTAATTCATACAAAAAACGGCTTGGATCGGGGTTGATAACTTCACCAAATTGACGACGCTCCCTGGCAATGCTGAAAACGAGTGTTTGTTGAGCACGGGTGATCCCAACATAGGCTAAGCGTCGCTCCTCCTCGATATTGTCTTCATCAATACTGCTTTGATGCGGCAACAAGCCTTCTTCCATGCCCACCATAAATACATGTGGAAACTCCAATCCCTTAGAGGCGTGTAAAGTCATTAATTGGACTTGGTCTGCATCACCTTCCTCTTCACCTCGTTCCATCATATCGCGCAGAATAAAGCGGTTTACAGCTTCCTGTAATGTCATTGGTGGCTCTAATTCAGAGCCATTAAGCATGTCTTTGAGCCACTTATAGAGGGTACTGATATTGGCCATCGCCATTTCCGCAGCTTTGGGACTGACACTGTGCTCGTACAACCATTCTTCGTACCCCATTGACTTAATCATCTCGCCAATGGTTGCAACCGTATCACCGCGCGCAGCATTGTCGGCAAGCTCCACCATCCAGCGCGCAAAACGTTCAACAGCCGCCAAACCAGCGCCACTGATATGCTGCGCTAAATCTGAATGGCAGCAAGCGGCAAACAATGAGATGTGGTGTTGATTGGCGAGATTACCGACTTTTTCTAGCGTGGCTCGACCAATCCCGCGCGCCGGTAAATTAACAATCCGCAAAAAGGCATTGTCATCATCCACGTTTACCAACAACCGCAGATAAGCCATCATGTCTTTGATTTCCGCGCGCCCAAAAAACGACATCCCGCCACTGATTTTGTATGGGATCCGATTGCTCATCAGCAGCTTTTCAAAAACCCGAGATTGATGGTTGCCGCGATACAAAATCGCATAATCTTTATATTCAGTGGCCTGCATAAACTTATGGGCCATTAATTCGGCGACCACGCGTTCTGCTTCATGTTCTTCATTTTTAGCAATAATGATGCGCAATGGCTCACCATAGCCCAATTCTGAATACAGCTTTTTCTCAAACACATGCGGATTATTTTGGATCAAGATATTGGCGCTATGCAGGATGCGCCCTGAAGATCGATAGTTTTGCTCAAGCTTGATCACTTTCAATGCAGGAAAGTGCTCTTGTAATAACACTAAATTCTGCGGTCGCGCGCCACGCCAAGAGTAAATCGATTGATCGTCATCACCAACCACAGTAAAACGAGCTCTATCGCCCACCAATAATCGAACCAGTTCATATTGACTAGTGTTGGTATCTTGATATTCATCGACTAACAAGTAACGAATACGGATTTGCCATTTCTGCCGCACTTCTTCATTGCTACGCAACAGCAGAGTTGGCAGCAAAATAAGATCATCAAAATCTAACGCGTTGTAGGCGCGCAAGTGGTTTTGATACTGCTGATAATAAGCAGCAAATTGCTTTTCCGCAGGTGAGCTTGCCCGCGCACTCAGTGCTTCAGGTAAAAGTAGGTCATTTTTCCAATTACTGATACAGGTTTGCAATAGCTTGAGTTGGTCTTTGTCGCCATCAAACTCGGCCTCAGTGAGGTCTTTTAGCAGGGCTATGCTGTCTTTGTCGTCAAATAGCGAAAAACCCGCTTTCAAACCCAACTGGGATACATGCTTTTTGATGATAGTTAAACCTAGCGTGTGAAAGGTAGAAACCATCAGGCCTCGCGCTTCTTTTTTGCCTAAGGTTTGGGCAACGCGCTCTTTCATTTCGCGCGCGGCTTTATTGGTAAACGTAACTGCTGCAATATGCCGGGCTGGCATCTCACATTCGCGCACTAGGTAGGCTATTTTATTGGTAATTACCCGCGTTTTGCCGCTACCAGCACCCGCCAGCACTAAACAAGGGCCAGAAATAAAGGTAACAGCAGATTGTTGCGCGGGGTTTAACTGCATTTAATTAGCGTGTCGGTTGTTCACCAAAAGGGCGAGCATTTTACACGAATTTTTAATCGACGTTGAACTCTATCGTTGCATCCTCGAACCAGTCACTTAAACTACGGGTATAAACGATAATGTAAAGGCGCCACCATGCTTGACCCTAAAAAACTCGAAGACATTGCCAAACAAATCTCTGATGCGGTACCGCCGGGCGTGAAAAGTATGGCCGAAGGTGCCGAAGCTCGCATCAAACAAGTACTGCAAAGCCAGCTTTCGAAACTCGACTTAGTCACCCGTGAAGAGTTTGATGTGCAAACCCAAGTGTTGATCCGCACACGCGAGAAATTAGAAGCCCTTGAGGCACGAGTCGCTGCACTCGAGGCTTCAACTGAACAGCAATAAATTAAAACAGGCGTTGCGCACATAGCGAGCAAAACAAGTTGGCTGTGCGCATGCTAGATGTGCCAGCTCACAGTGTTAGTTTTGATGCATTACTTTCATTCCAATTGTGGGGCAGAGCTAGGTTTTGCTAATTATCAAAACCAATAGTGCAGAGCGACTCCTATAGTGATCACCATACCGACCCAATGGTTGTGCAAAAACGCACGAAAGCAGGCATCACGCTCACGCTGGCGGATCATGACTTGCTGGGCGACAAATAAGCTCGCTGCAACAGCCAGAGACAGATAGTAAGGCCATGTCATTGCAAGACTTAACCCGGTCCAGGTCAAAACCAGTAAACACACAATCTGTAATAGGGCAATGATCGCTCGGTCATATAGACCGAATAATATTGCGGTTGATTTCACCCCAATGATTAAATCATCATCACGATCGACCATGGCGTATTCGGTATCATAAGCAACCGTCCACAACAGATTAGCCAAGTAAAGTCCCCACACCCATGGTGGTAAATCTTCGAGGATCGCCATAGCCGCCATAGGAATAGACCAACTAAACGCAGCTCCTAATACGACTTGCGGCAGGTGGGTATAACGTTTCATAAACGGATACGCCGCGGCGAGTAGGAGGCCGACTACAGAAAGTAGTAAGGTTTGAAAATTTAGCTGCAACACCAAGATGAACGCCAATAATATTAGCACCGCAAACAATCCTTGGGCTTCTCGCAAAGTCACCTTACCACTCGGCAGGGGCCGCTGCGCAGTGCGTTTTACGCTGCCATCTACGTGTCGGTCAGCTATATCATTAATTACGCATCCTGCAGAGCGCATTAGCACCACGCCGAGGGCAAATATCACCACAATAGACCATGCCGGCCTACCTTCAGCGGCAATCAAAACCGACCAAAACGTGGGCCAAAGTAACAGGTAGATCCCAATAGGTTTATCCGCCCGCATTAGCTGCCAATAGGCAGAAATCTTCGCTTTCATGCAAAAAATCCGTTATCCGTGGCTGTATGCCGGAGCCTGAGGTAAAAATATTTCCGCGACACTCAGTTGATGGTCAAGAAAATGAAAGGCTGAACGTCTGCCATACAGCTCTTTAATATTATCGCCTGTGGACGAATTAATGACTGCTGTAATCTTCGACGGCAAATAAGCGCATAGCGTGTCTCGGGCGACTCGACACATTTCAAATTGACTGCGAACAAAACGCTCATCATTGAATATGCGCTGCCCCAGCGGCTGTTCACCTAGCCCCAGAAGCTCTCCATTATTAATTGCTGCAGGTATGATCGAACGCGCAAATACCCAAGGCACACCGTCACCCCATAATATGACTTCACGTAAATAGTTGGCTTCACTATCGCTGCTCGTATCGGCAGCAATCTGAGCGTGAAACAATACCTCAACGGTAAAGTGTCGGCACATGCTTTGTAAACGCTCGGTAAGAGAGCCAGTATCCATTAACCAGTTGGCTAAATAGGCATTGCTAACATCAAGTTGATTGTTGGCGCGCCACTCAAATTCTAATGCTACAGGGGCCGCTGGTTGTTGGCTGGTTTGATTCGACAAATTCTTTTAAAACTTACACAGGTGATTGCCGATAATATTAACATTCACGAGTTCAGAATATCCATATATCGTTTTAGCCGTATTTTTTTATCCGGCGTTTGCTAAACTTATGCGATACTTTGAATACTCACACTGGCTTATAAGGTTTAAGAAACGATGTTCCCAGCCGCATGGAAAAAGTTACTTAAAACAACCATTGTCATCGCAGGCTTAATCATGAGCTCTGCAGCGTCTGCGCAGCAAAAGCAATATGCTTATATGGGGTTAGAACCCGACATCGTCACCAATTATCTTAGCGGAAATGCACGCACACTGGGCTTTGTTCGAGTCACTGTTGAGTTGATGCTGGACGATGCCGACAATTTAGAGATTGTCGAACATCACATGCCACTCTTGCGTGCAATTGTGATTGAAACTTTTGGACGTCAGCCCGAAGACAAAGTTAAATCACTAACCGGACGAGAAGATATTCGCCGCACCATCTTACAGTTGCTGCAACAACGCTTGGAAAAAGAGACCGGCAAGGCAGTTGTCAGTGATGTGATTTTTACTAAATATCTTTATCAGGGCTAACACTGCGCTAATCTTGGTCTTTCTGCTTTTAGTAAGTCTTCAGCAGTGAATGGCTGAGGCAAACACTTCTCAGCATACCAAAGTGCTACTTCGGGATTAATCGTGCGAATCCTGCAGCAAGTAAACAACCACTCACCAAGCCTACCAAGTGCGCGGTATTCGCCATTGAAATCCACAACACGTCGGCAAAACCAATCATTAACCAAACGAGCATAAAGCCAACAATAGGTTTACTGACCTGCAGCTGCCAATCCGGGCGCAGCCAGCCGGCCCACCAGACAAACCCGAGTACGGCGTAAACAATGCCCGAAAGACCACCGAAATTGGGGCCCGACACCCATAGTTGCGCCACGTTCGACGTTATCGAAGCTAAAACAAAAATGATAATGATCGCAGACAGTCCTAAGCGTCGTTCGATTTGACTGCCTAGCATCAGCCACCAAAGGACATTGAAAATAAGATGTAGAGGGGAGAAATGGATCACATTCGGGGTGAAAATTCGCCAGTATCCATGATGTTGTAAAAGCGCATCAATTGGCGTAATAAACAACCAATCCTTGACCCAAGTGAATCCACCGAGCGCCATCAACGCATAAACTAAACAGCACAACACAGCTATAACTGTCGTAAATGGCGCCTTGAGCCATTCCAACAACGATGGGAATGTAAGGTTCAGTGAGCCAGAGCGTTCAGCTTGTTCACCCACCTCCCAGGCATTCGATTGATATTCTTTCGCATGCGGATTTTTGAGAAATATGCGTGTGAGCAGTGTTGCTTTTTCAACGTCGTCTGCGCGAGTTAACAATACTTCATGCACATCATCCGTCTTGCGATAACTCGCTGGTATTCCTTGCGCATTCAAATGCGCGATTAGAAGGCGCGCTGCTTGCTCATGTTGGAAGCCAACCAGCGGCGTCATACTTAGGCTCCTGACTCAATGGGATAACGTAGGCGCCACCCCTCAAAGCCCTGATCCATACTGTACACATCCGTATAACCTTGGCTTACGAGATACTCAGCGGCTTGTTGGCTACTGATCCCATGATAACAAACCACAACAACAGGTGTATCCATATGTGTGTTTTGCATAAACTCGGCAATCGTTTCATTATTTAAATGCGTTGCTGCCGGCATATGCCCATTTAAATAGGATTGATAATCGCGAATATCGGCAATCGCAAGCGCCTCACCATTTTCAATTTTGGCGTAAGTTTGCTCTGGGCTGATATGTTTAAACGTCGACATAAGCAGACTACTCCCAATTTAATATCACTTTACCAGACTGACCAGACCCCATCGTCTCAAAGCCTTGTTGAAACTCATCCACGCGAAATTGGTGCGTAATGATTGGCTTCAGATCCAGCCCACTTTGCAGTAGGCTTGCCATCTTATACCAAGTTTCAAACATTTCTCGCCCATAAATCCCTTTAATCGTTAAACCTTTAAAAATAACCTGATTCCAATCAATCGCAACTGCATTCGGTGGAATACCCAGCATGGCAATCTTGCCGCCATTGTTCATATTCTCCAACATACTATCGAAGGCACTGGGAACACCTGACATTTCTAGTCCCACGTCGAAGCCTTCGGTCATTCCCAATTCACGCATCACATCTTTCAGATCTTCTTGTGCTACGTTAACCGCTCGGGTCGCACCCATGGTTTTAGCCAGCTCTAATCGATAGGGATTTACGTCAGTGATAACCACATGTCGAGCTCCGACATGTTTCGCCACTGCGGCTGCCATAATACCGATGGGGCCGGCCCCAGTGATCAGTACATCTTCGCCAACCAGGTCAAAGGCCAAAGCCGTATGCACAGCATTACCGAACGGATCGAAGATTGATGCAAGATCATCACTGATGTTGTCAGGGATTTTGAACGCGTTAAACGCAGGTATCACCAAATACTCGGCAAAAGCGCCTTGGCGATTAACCCCGACGCCTTCAGTATTGCGACAAAGGTGTCGGCGACCCGCTCGGCAGTTACGACAATGACCACAGGTTATATGGCCCTCACCAGAAACCCGATCGCCCTTACGAAAACCTTGGACCTCACTGCCCATATCAACAACTTCACCCACATACTCATGACCAACAATCATCGGCACTGGAATGGTTTTTTGTGACCATTCATCCCAGTGAAAAATGTGCATGTCGGTACCACAAATTGCGGTTTTACGGATTTTGATTAATAAGTCATTATGGCCGACCTCCGGCATCGGACTTTCATGCATCCAAATCCCAGGCTCACGATGCAATTTAGCTAACGACTTCATGCGATAACCCCTAATGAGCGACCAACCTCGATAAACGCATCAACGGCCTTATCTACGTGCTCGATGGAATGTGCTGCAGACATTTGTGTGCGGATCCGTGCCTGTCCTTTAGGTACGACTGGATATGAAAAGCCAATAACATAAATTCCTTTGGCTAAAAGACGATCTGCCATTTCACTAGCCAGCTTTGCATCGCCTAACATCACCGGAATAATCGCATGATCTTTGCCTGCCAAGGTAAATCCAGCTTCCGACATCCGACGTCTGAAATGTTCCGCGTTGCGCATAACTGCTTGACGCAAAGCTTGGCCGTTTTCCATCATTTCAAACACTTTGATAGAAGCGGCAACAATCGGCGGCGCGACAGAATTAGAGAACAAATACGGGCGGGAACGTTGACGTAACCATTCGATTACTGGCTTCTTCCCTGAGGTATAACCGCCAGAAGCTCCCCCTAAAGCCTTACCTAAGGTACCGGTAATGATATCTACGCGCCCCATTACATCACAGTATTCGTGACTACCTCGCCCATTTTCACCAACAAAGCCGGTAGCATGGCAGTCATCGACCATGACCATGGCATCGTACTTTTCGGCCAGGTCACAAATACCTTTTAAGTTAGCAATGATGCCATCCATCGAAAATACGCCGTCAGTTGCGATTAGTTTATAGCGTGCTCCATCGGCGACAGCCTGCTGCAATTGCTCTTCTAAGGCTTGCATATCATTATTTGCGTAACGGTAGCGTTTGGCCTTACTGAGCCTGACTCCATCAATGATACTGGCATGGTTCAGCGAGTCAGAGATAATTGCGTCTTCTGGCTCTAGAATTGTTTCAAATAAACCACCATTAGCATCAAAGCAGGAAGGGTACAAAATGGTGTCTTCGGTACCGAGGAATTGACTAATTTTAGCTTCTAGTTGTTTGTGGATGTCTTGCGTTCCGCAAATAAACCGCACAGAAGCGACACCAAAGCCATGGCTTTCTAAGCCCGCTTTCGCTGCCGCAATGAGATCGGGGTGATTGGCTAAACCCAAGTAATTATTAGCGCAAAAATTAATTACGTGCTCGCCACCGGCAACACTTATGTCGGCTTGTTGTTGCGACTCGATTACCCGCTCTTGTTTATACAGGCCTTCACTTTTTACCGTTTCAATTTGCGCGTTTAAGTGCGCCAAAAATGCTTCAGACATATCACCCTCCGAATAATGACGCGGTATCTTAATAAACCTAACTACGCCGGTACAGAAAAACCCGATTATTATGCATTAGCCGCCGGCAAGCGGAGTTGCCACACGCCGGCTTGACAATGAACACTGAGCGTATCCCAAAGCAAACTCTCTTCGATAGGTTTTGAGATGTAATACCCTTGCCCAACGTTGCATTCATATTCACACAGTAGTTCATACTGTTCGACGGTTTCTATTCCTTCCGCCACAACCTCAATATCTAGCCCCTTAACCATAGCAATGGTTGAAAATACTATATTGCGATCACTGTGGTCTTCCAACATTCCACTCACAAAAGAGCGATCTATTTTCACCACATCAACGGGTAGTGCTTTCAAATAACTCAGCGAGGAATAACCCGTACCAAAATCGTCGATGGCAATCTTACAGCCCAGCTGACGCACGTCTTCCATGACACTACAAGCCCGCGTTAAATCGTCGACGAGAGCTGTTTCGGTCAATTCAAGCTCAATGCGGTTCGCTGGAATATCATGGTGACGCAGCTGTTGGCGTAGATAGTCGGTCAAATTACAGTCCAAGAACTGCTGCGCTGAGACATTGATGGCCATGCTCAGGTCCTGGTAGCCGTTTAACCTTAACTCAGCCAATAGTTGCATTGAACGAGCGATAACCCAATAATCTAATGTCCCCATCAATGCTGTTTTCTCTAGTATGGGGATGAATTCAGCCGGAGAAATTTGCCCTTTTTGTGGATGTTGCCAGCGTATTAACGCTTCAAAGCCTATCAATTTCCCATCCGTCAGCGCGACTTTCGGTTGTAACGCTAAATAAAATTGATCACTTTGAATCGCTTGACGGGCTTCGTTTTCTAATTCAACACGGCGCATTAATTTTCGATTCATCGCCGCGTCATAACAGCGATAGGCTGAGCCAGAAATCGTTTTAGCCTCATACATGGCAATATCTGCATGGCGTAACAATTCCGTAGAAGTCACATCATCCTCATGGGTTACAGCAATACCAATACTGACTGCATTAAAAAAACGATGCTCCCGCACTTCAATTGGTTGTTTAAAGGCCTGAACAAGTTTTTGCGCGACGCTTTCAGCATCCTGCATAGACTCTACATCAGTTAATAAAATAGCAAACTCATCGCCGCCGAAGCGGGCTGCGATATCGGCAATCCGTAGTTGCTTACCAATGCGCTTGGCAACCTTTTCTAATAACTTGTCACCCACACCATGTCCGTGAGAATCATTGATACGCTTGAAATCATCTAAATCGAGCAACATTAGCGCAACGGACTTATTGGTGCGTTTTAGCGCGCCAATATGTTTTTCTAGTTGAAACATCAGCATGCTGCGATTCGGAAGTCCGGTCAGGCTGTCAAACATCGCCATCTTTTCTAGTTGCATCTGGTCGGCAAGCGATTGTCGATTGAGTTGTTCAAGGTTTTGCGCCAACTGTGTGGCGGAATTTTCCAATTGGTCCAATTCGTCCTGAAACCACCCCCGCCGTTTCAGTCGTAACTCGTTAAATTCATCGAAACGATTTTCCGCCAACAAGGGCAAACGAAGCGACAAATTAGTCAGCTTATTACGGTAGTGTCGCAGCAAGAAAGCGACCAAAGTAATAAAGACTAAACTCAAGAGCAAAGCCAAGGTAACAATAACCGTCTGCTGATTTTTAAGCGCACTCGAACGCTCGGTAAAATCAGTCACGGTCAACAAATAAGCGCCGCTCGAGGTATCTTGCTCGAGCGGAATGATGTTCAGTAAGAAGGTTTTCTCGAACGCATCAATAACCTCGCCGAATTGATAAAAATGCGCGTAATCCAAGGGTGCAGGAAGAGCCTCAATCAATTGGTTGAAACGTTGTTGATGGACTATGGTTTGTTCACCAATAGTCACCAGCGCCTTTTTCTGCGCCTGCCAGTTAACGAGAGCAATTTCAGTAGATGAAGCGCGTACAAAGGCGGCTAACGCCTCCGCTAGCGAATATTGGATAGACACTACAGCAAATTGCTCTTCGATTAATGCCGGCACAGCCAAAATTGCCAAACAAGTCGCGCGACATGAAACGACGATTTCGGGACTTTGCTTTTGCGTTACCGTAGCGATTAAGTGTGCTAATTCATCAGGTTCGCTGCCTTGTGCACCTGTGGCTAGGGCTGATTTTTGTTCTCTGTGTATCCATATTTCTTCGACTTGCCAGCGCACCAACAGATCGTCTTTTTGCGACTGCATATAATCCAAGGCATCATCCATGGTGGCAAACCCACGGGTTTCTAAATCATTGATGAAGTTCTCAACAAATCTAACATTCCGCTCAGTAACCATGTTGCTCAACTGAGAAAACTGCTTGAAATACTGTTGCTGTAATTGACTCTGTTGAGTTGCTAACGATTGGTTGGCGCGATTAAGCAAAAAACCGGCGAGCAAGACACTAAAAGTCGTCAGCAGGAAAACCAAAACAATAATGAATTTTTGTGCAATGCTGACCCGTCTAGGCATATTAAAACCAATACATAAATTGCAATGACCATAGATCCCAGTATTCTGAGTCTGCGGTGTCTGTTGTGCGCACAAGCACAGGAGTCAAACGCCCTGCCCCCTTAACTCGATTAAACTCAGCTTGCACAGCCATGTTATCCGCGAACGAATAGCGTAAGCCAAGCGTAGCGGTATCCATGTAGGCAAAATAGTTAGGGATATCAC
This sequence comes from Alteromonas sp. DYW1, assembly GCF_059752595.1. Classification (NCBI taxonomy): domain Bacteria; kingdom Pseudomonadati; phylum Pseudomonadota; class Gammaproteobacteria; order Alteromonadales; family Alteromonadaceae; genus Alteromonas; species Alteromonas sp. DYW1. Next base: position 3,781,608 of record NZ_CM186038.1, read on the forward strand.
CATTCATTGACTGCTGTAAGTTTACACCTTTGCGATCGTCTCGATTTTGATCATAGAGATCGAGTCTAAACAAGCCGGTGACCGTTGCCAATGGCATGATACTGAATTGCACGTACCCACCTTCGGCAGTGGAGTCACTAAAGAAATCGGGGGCCAATAAGTTTTTATAGGCACTGCTCTCGCGCACCAACTCTGAGGTTACTTCGATATATTGACTTTGCCACTGTGCCGCAAGTGCAATGCGCTGCACATTCACGCTGCCGTTGACAAACCCATCATTGATCCCTGGGTGATAGGTAAAATCTGCATCTAACCAACTCACGCCAAATAACAGACCAGAGGCAAACGAACGCCAGTAAATACTTGCTTGGTGATCATGCTCTTGAGTTATATTACCGCTAGAACCATGCCCCAGTAACTGCACCGTCGATTTTCGTGAGACCGGTGACTCACCATAACTCCAGTTGAATTCCCAATCGCCATACCGATTGGTAGTGTTGGCTCGAATAGCAATACCATCACTCCCTAAGGCGACGTCGCGGAAGCTGTCAAAATAGACCGATTGCGGTAATAAATTACTCGGCCGAGTGTGCGGAACATCGCGCGTCGCAGAATATAACCAATGGTAGTTCTTGTAGCGACCCAAATGCACATTAAGATTAAAATTGTTGGCATCAATGACTCGCCAATCCAAAAATAGGTAATCAATCCGCCCACCTTCTGGGTAGCGCCGTCCAGCATTCAAGTAGACGGCTTGCGCATTTAAACTTAGATCCTCATTGATGGCATAGCGACCATTAACACCCACTTCAGTCAACGCAAACGACAGGTCACCGTCGTGATTTACAAAGTTGGTTTTACTTGCTTGTTGCATACCCTGCGCAACGAAGCCGTTGATACTCCAGTTTTCTTGTGCGTTAGCAGTTGCTAACTGTATAGATAATAAAAATGAATTAATCAGTGCATAGACAAGCCAAATCCTTTTTCTCATTGCTCAATTACCTCAATAACTTTTACCTGGTTTGCACTGCTTTCAATAGCCTGCGGAGCCAATACATAACCAATCGCACCAGACGTAGATGCGACAAGTCGTAACATATTTTCTGTATCTGTTGCGATGGCGGGCGGCGCCGACTGCCCGGAATAAATTAGCTTGTTCCATTCACGTTCAAGCTGGTAGGGGAACATGTTCAAACGTTGACGCAGAAACGCTCGATGCTTGTCATCATCGCTAGCAAAGACAACGAGGGATATTGGCGCTCCGTCATCCCATGTGCGCTGCTTCAACAGAAAGATTCGCCTTAATTGTTGCCGATCGATCGCGCTTTGAGCAACCTGTGGATGCACAATCACAACTGACGCTCCATTTTCAGCTAAAAGCCCTGATGAAAACAAAAGTGAAATCATCAAGAGCAGCGATAATCGTGTCAATTTATCTCCGCGTGTTTTGGTTTAAGTTTTTACCATCCACTTTCAGTGTAGTGCATCTTTTGAGTTTTGCGATATGCTACAGCGGCAGGTAACGTGTACAAGCTTCTTGATGGCGAACCAGACGCTGGAGGGCTTTGCAGGTATATTACGATGACAAGCAAAATATTGCGGAGATGTGTTGCGACATTCAGCCCCAAATAACGAAGAAGCTAAAGTCTCATTGCAGTATGGGATCCAGCTATTTTTATACAACGTGTTATGGACAATTCTGCTGCCATTGCTATTGGTATTATTTCTACTCAAATGGCTACTTAGACGCCCAGGTTATTCAAAACTCAGACTATCGCGCTTCGCGATTTTCTCACCAAAGTTAACCACCTGTGATGTTTTGTGGCATTGTGTGTCAGTCGGAGAAGTGACTGCGGTAACACCTTTAATTAACACGTTACTGAAGCAACGACCTGATCTGAAGATTACGATTACAACCACCACACCAACCGGCGCTGAGCAAGTGCAGCGGGCATTAGGAAGTCAGGTACAGCATTGTTTTTTACCCTATGACCATTATGGATTGATGCAACGCCTGATAGCCAAACTTCAGCCGCAATTGCTCATTGTCACGGAAGTAGAAATCTGGCCTAGCCTTTTGTCTATTTGCAACAAAAGCGGGATCCCAAGCCTCTTACTGAATGCGCGCATGACTGAACGCTCGGCAAAACGTTATGCTCATCTGGGCCAGTTCTTCGCCCAAACATTGCAACAGCTGGGATACATTAATGCACAAAGTGCCGCTGACCAGCAACGCTATGTGGCTTTGGGTGCACATGCTGATACCACGCAAAATTCAGGTAACATTAAATTTGAAATTCAATCGCAACGGCATCAAGACCCTTGGGTCGATTCGCTCGCGGCGTTAAAGCAAGAAAAGCAAGCGATCGTGTTAGTGGCCGGCAGTACCCATGCTCCCGAGGAACTCATGCTCCTCGAAGCCCATCAGCAGTTATGCCAGACGAATCCAGCACTAATAACATGCATCGTGCCGCGTCATCCACAGCGGTTCGCTGAGGTTAAGGAAATATTGACCAGCCGCCAAATGCAATTTACCAGTTATAGTAACGGCACGATTGATCCAAGTGCTTCCATTGTCTTGATTGACGCGATGGGCGTTTTACATGATTTGTATGCCATCGCGGATATTGCGTTTGTGGGCGGAAGTTTTGCCGAGAAAGGTGGCCACAATGCGCTAGAGCCTGCGCTTTATGAAGTGCCCGTGGTTATGGGACCCAGCCAATATAACAATCCAGCAATTACCGCAAGCTTGACGTCCGCCGGGGCCTTGAAGACGGTTTCAAATGAGCAAGAGTTGGTCGCTCAGACACTGCATTGGTTAGCGGATGCTAAGGCTCGAAAAGACGCAGGGAAACAAGGCTTGCAGGTGATAAAAGCAAACCGAGGCGCCATCGAGAATAACCTTACACTGATCAACCAACTACTCGATGGCTAGTAATGCGCGCACTTGCTGCAGCACCTCTTCAACACTAATGAGTTCCATCAAAGAAGCGCCCTTCGCACGTTTCCCCCACGTCAAACGTTGCCAATTCTTGCCTGTTTGCTGCTGAATGACAGAATCATAAACCGAAACCACATGATTTAAATTATTGTATGGTCCAGTGCGACGCGGGTTGCTGTGAGCATACAACCCAATGACTGGGGTTCCGACTGTGGTTGCCATATGCGCAGGCCCTGTGTCTGGCGCGACTACGAGTTGAGCGTTGGCTAACAGAGCCAGTAACTGTTTAAGCGTGGTTTTACCCACCATATTCACAACACTGTGGCTCACGCTTGCCTCAATCGTGCTTGCCAGACGCATATCAAGCTCGGCAGGCGAACCACATAGGACCACCCGCTTACCCGCACTCGATAACGCATCGGCTAACTGTGCGTAGCGCTCAGGCAGCCAACAGCGCTCAGCTTTGGAGGCTGCGGGGCAAATAACCACATAGTCGCCCCAAGTGGCTGAGGTTTGTTTGGCAAAGTGTGTATCCCCAGCAGCCAACGGCATGTCCCATTGCGGTGGACTAATAGTGATACCCAACGCAGCTGCAAAGCCCATAAATCCGTCGAGAACATGCGCATGTCGTTGCGGCGCAATGGTATGCGTAGTGAACCAAGCGTGCAGCTCTTTGCTGCGCGCGGAGTCAAAACCAAGACGCACTTGCGCAGGAATTACGCGCGACACCCAATTTGCTCTTAAAGCGACTTGCATCATTAACAGAACAGCGAAGTTACGCCCTTGCATCGTTGCTTTAAGCTCTGCGATAGCAACTTTGCCCCGTTTTTTATCAAACACGATAAACTCAATATTCTCGAGTCCATGCAACAACTGATATTCAATTTTGCCAATGATCCAAGTAATCCTTACGTCCGGACGCTGCCGTTGTATCGCTTGTACCATTGCCACTGCATGACAAACATCACCGATTGCGGAAAGTCGCATCAGGCAAATGTTAGCGTCCTGAGGTAGGGCTGTTAACTGTAATTGTTTGCGAAAGAAAACCAAAGAAATGGGATAAGTAGCGGACGGATAACCGCAATTTGATTACAATTGCGCATAATTCTCAAGTGTTATCGTGGATTTAAACTGTGAACCCATTATTAGCAAGTCATTCAGCAAACCAAAACACGGTTTATTGGGTGCCTGCCAATTGCCAACAGAATCACTTGCCCACGCCACATTCAGACTGGTTTGCTAGTTCACCGGTAGCCACAGATTTTAATCTTATCGGCAGTGCACCGGGTCGCGGGACTACCCATTTTTTGCGCTATCATGATTGTGATTTAGTATTGCGACACTACAAGCGTGGCGGTTTGGTCGGCAAAGTATTAGATGATCAGTTTCTTTTTTTACATAAGAATTGGACCCGGCCGGTGCGGGAGTTAGATCTGTTAATTCGCATGCGCAGTTGGCACTTGCCTTGTCCAACCCCTATTGCAGGAAAAGTTTCGCGCACCGGGTTAGTGTGGCGAGGCGATCTCATTACTACACGGATCCCTAACGCAAAGGATGTTCATGCGCTGATCGTAGACTCTACATTAAGTGGCATCGAATGGCGCCACATTGGCGCTACAATCGCACGCTTTCACAAGCATCAGGTGTACCACCACGATTTAAATATCCATAACATTATGCTCGACGACGAAGGGCAGGCATGGTTAATCGACTTTGACAAGTGTGCTATTCGCCGTGGACAGCGTTGGAAAGTCAGCAACCTTGAGCGCTTGCACCGCTCACTATGCAAAGAACGAGATAAGGTTTCAGGCTATCAATTTGCAGAAGGTGATTGGGATGCCCTGATGGAGGGCTATCGCGGTTTTACATAACGCTTCTTTAGGGAACTATTCCGGAGAATCCTTAATGATTTCAATAATCTCAGTAGTGGAAATCGAGGGTGTTCGCGGTAAATAGCGTACTTCACATATATCGGAAAGATGGTCAAATTTACCTTTCCAGTCGTCACCCATGACTAAAATATCGGCCTGATGATCACGAATATACTCGGATTTCTTAGCTAGCGACTCTTCAACAAAGACTTCGTCAACAAACGCCAGTGAGCGAATTATTTCTATACGATTGTCTAAACGATAAATTGGTAATCGCCCCTTTTTGTCCGCATTTAGGGCATCTGATGAAACGCCGACAATCAGCCAGTCCCCCAAGGCCTTAGCATTCTTTAGTATTCGAACATGACCAATGTGAAACACATCAAAGGTACCAAATGTTATGACCCGCTTCATTAAAATACTCTCACTACCCGCTAACCTATCTAGGATTTGCGTAAACCTTGTTCGATTAGCTTCGCTTCTTTTAAAAATGCATAATTAGCATTCAAACTCGCGAGGATAAGGCCGCGAAGTCCAAAGGCAAATAGGCGTTTAAACACGTACTGGCGTATAAACTCTAACGGCAAAATCAATATTAACTTAAGGATCGATCCACGTTTATTGCGGCTGAATTTTTCGCGCGCTTTCAACGTTGAATATTGATTTTGCTTACTGACTAAGGTGTGGATATCGTCGTAGCCAAAATGATCAAAGCTTGCCGACGTAGCACCGATTGCTCCCTCGACCAAGGCGCTTTCATGCACCTGCTGTTGAGTGTCAAAGTGCGCTTTCAAACGGCGATAAAGACGTACATTGTTCGGTCTACTGATGGCTGCAGGCGGCATCTGACCAATGAACATATCGTTGCGGTCGAAGCGCAGCGCGTCTTTATCGGTAGTCGCAATGAAATCCCGGATTGCGGTTAGCATTGCGGTAGTGACTTGTTCATCAGCGTCTAAGTTCAAAACCCACTCTTGAGTGCATTTCTCCAATGCAAACTGCTTTTGTCCTGCATAGCCCAACCAGGCTTGGTCGTAGACCTTAGCGCCAAATTCACGAGCGATTTCGCGGGTGTTATCCGTACTGCCAGAATCGACCACGATAATTTCTGCAAATGCTGACAGGCTCTGCATCAGCCTTGGCATATGCTGAGCTTCATCCTGCGCCACAATAAAAACACTGACGGGTAGCTTATTGCTTGCTTCTGACATGGTTGCTCTCACTTTAATCCAATACCGCATAACGGATGTGCAGGTAGCCATTAATATCCGTTTCGGCATCACGCGCTTGAATGGCAAACTCGCGATAGGCGAGATTTGCACCTAATTTTATTTGCCAATCACCAATTGCGGTTTGGTAAGCTCCGCTGATATACCAGATATCTTCCTGAACAGCGTCGCGCAAAACTGGAGAAGGCCTTTGGCCATCAGGATTTAGCTCAATGCGACTGAGTTGCAGCTGGACAGAGTCAGCTTCCCCCACATGCCAGCGACTGCCCAACGTTAAATACTTAGCATCGCTGTCAAACGTGCTCCCAATTGCGCGACCATAACGACGATAACCGTCCGGATAAGTACCACTTTCATAATAACAATTAGTCACTGTACTGCCATCACCCGCACACGCGATGTTGGTATCACTGGTTTCCAAGAAGGTATATACGCGCCCAAAATACGTTGATATCCCGAATAAATTTGCGTTGTCTGTAATTCGGTAGCCATCAACAGCATCTTCGCCAACACGTTGAGCGTACAGTGAAACCGGCGAATCAAATAACGAAAACGTATATTTAACATCAAAGCCAGCAATATGATTCCCAACCGTAGTATTTAGCTCAGACTCACAGCTTACGGCACCATTGGCACATTCCTTTTGAAAGGTAAGGACGTCGAAAAAACCGGACAAGCCGTTATTTTGCCCTTCACCGCCCCACATGGCGGCCCATGAGGCACCAATCTCAAGACCAGCCAGCGGCTTCGCTGTGGCGCGTGCACGCCATAGCTTAATGCCAGAGACTTCTCGTTTTGCCTCTAACTCGCCTAGCTGCGCAGTAAAAAACCATGGGCCCAACCAGCTCACCCAAGGCGACTCCGATTGTTCTGTCGTCGCACGAGAAAGGGAAAGCACCGGCACAGGTCGGGCATTATCGGTTAACATTAGACTACTCATCTGGCCGGGGCCCCACCACTGATCCATAGCACTTACGGCTATATTCCAATCCGCAAGTTGCACAGCCAAATAACTTTGATCAAAATGTCTTTCACCACTCGGTTCTAGGTTTACAGACAGTTGTGCTGACCAACGACCTTTGGTGTATTCGGTGCTTTGGGTCAGGCGACCAGACACTCGTTGTTCAGCGTCAAAAGCAGTAAATTGTGCCTCTTCACTAGCTGCATATGCATCGAGCGTTGTTTGCCACGTGCGGCGTTGTTGAATGGCCAAATAATGTTGCAAGCGCAGCACTGACAATTGCACATGCGTTGGATGGTTCGAGAGCTCGATTTTTTCTAGTTGCTGCGCAATGCCTTTCCATGGGACCGGATAAGTCGTCACTGCCACATCCAGAAGCGAGTATTCCGCCAGTTTCACTAAGTCGTGATGCAACTGTGGGTCTAAAGTCCCCACCCAAGGAGTAGCAGCAGTTTTACTACTTATGCCAAAACACAACAATAACGCGACAAAGAAACGCAAACCTTGACTCTCGTAAGACTTTAACTCGCTCTGATCCTAGCGGATAAGCCTTAGAATATATAGGCAATTCAGCGAATAAATTGCATCAAATTCGGATTCCATGTAGTGTTTCGCCAGTCTAGAAACGAGAGTCATTGGTGTATGCATACACGAGCAATTTACCCAGGCACATTCGATCCTATTACTAATGGTCACGCTGACCTTATCGAACGAGCAGCACAAATGTTTTCCAGTGTACTGGTCGGCATTGCGGCCAATCCGAGCAAAAAGCCACTATTTAGCTTGGCTGAGCGTGTTGCCATGATCAAGGAAATTACCGCACATCTAGACAATGTCGAGGTACTTGGATTTACTGGACTTTTAGCTGACTTTGCTGACTCGCAAAATGCCACCGTTTTGATCCGAGGATTGCGCGCGGTATCTGACTTCGAGTACGAATTCCAATTGGCTAATATGAATCGCCGCTTAAACCCTAAATTAGAAAGCGTATTTTTGACCCCCGCGGAGGAAAACTCCTTTATTTCTTCCACCTTGGTCAAGGAAGTGGCTCTGCACCGCGGTAACGTCAGTGAGTTTTGCCATCCAGTCGTGCAAGCGGCCTTACAAAAACGTTTGCATGAAAAAAGTGGCAGTTAACGCTGACACTGTGGACAGAAGAAGGTATTGCGTTGTCCGATCACCTGGCTTTTGATGGTTGTTTTGCACACCTCACATGATTCGCCAGCACGCCCGTAAACGCGTAAGTGTTGTTTGAAATAACCCGGGTTACCATCCGCCTGAGTAAAGTCTTTTAGCGTAGTTCCACCTTGCTGTATCGCCGCAGCGAGTACTTGCTTGATATTCTCCGTAAGCACTTGATAGCGCGCTCTAGCGACTCGCCCTGCAGCACGGCGCGGATCAATTCCACTGAGGAATAGCGCTTCATTCGCATAAATATTCCCCACCCCAACGACCACCTGATTGGTCATTATGAAAACTTTTACCGCAGTTGATTTACCGCGCGATAAATCATACAGCCGCTGCCAATCAAATTCGTCGGTCAATGGTTCAGGACCTAAGCCTGACAAAATAGCCAAAGGTTCAGCACCTTGAGCTTGCCATAGACAAGCACCGAAGCGGCGCGGATCATTTAAACGCAAGCACTGCCCATTCGATAACTGTAGTTCAATGTGATCATGTTTTACCAACGGCAAACGCTGGTCCACCACGCGCAAACGACCAGACATTCCCAGATGCAAGACGATGCTGCCTGGCGCTGTATTGATAAATAAATACTTCGCCCGACGCGTAACAGAAAGCACTTGCTCGCCGACAGCAGTTTGCACCGTTTCTGGTACGGGCCATCGCAATGCAGGATTATGCACTCGAATTGCTGTAATTGTTGTCCCCTCGATATGCGGGGATATACCTAACCGACTGACCTCAACCTCTGGTAATTCAGGCACGCAAACTTCCTTAATCTTGGTTAAATACTAACTCAGTAAAAGTGGTATTTTCGAGTGTGTACGTGTACTCACCAATCTGCACAAAATCACCGTCTTCGCTCATATAAAGTACAACTTCAGCGGGCGCAGACTGCCGCGCCAACCAAACCTTAGCAACCACTTGCGAGTTTGGTGTTGGCACTGAATCTGCCGGCTGTAAACGGGCTTCCAGCCAATGGGTAATCAAAGCATCACCTGAGCTACGCTGATGTTTATCTGGATCAATTAGCCGCCATTGCGTGCCAGCTCGCTCTAAACGGGCAGAGCCAATATCAATCCGCAGCACCATATCATTTTCGCCAATCAACTGTAACTGAGGCGTTGCCTTTGGCTGCGGTAACCACTGATCAAGATTAAACAATGCGATCATCACTAACATGGCAAAAATAATGACGTTGTTTAACGCGCGTGCTGATAGTTTCAAAGAACACTATACCCAAACAAAACGTGACCTAAGCTTACCTGATTAGGAACCGAGTTAAAAACGCAAAAAACCCGGGCTAAGCCGGGTTTTTAAAAGGAGACAAAAAGTAAGAATTACTTAATCTTAGCTTCCTTGAACATCACGTGCTGGCGAATTTTAGGATCGAATTTTTTGATCTCCATTTTGCCAGGCATATTACGCTTGTTTTTATCAGTGGTGTAGTAAAAACCGGTACCCGCTGTTGATACTAATTTAATTTTATCACGCATGGTTTAGGCTCCTTAAACTTTCTCACCACGAGCACGGATATCAGCTAGTACTGTATCAATACCCTTTTTATCGATGATACGCATACCCTTTGGAGTAAGGCGTAATTTTACGAAACGATTTTCGCTTTCAACCCAAAAACGGTGGGTTTGTAAGTTTGGCAAAAAGCGACGACGAGTCGCGTTGCGCGCGTGCGAACGGTTATTACCAACCGCTGGACGCTTTCCTGTCACTTGACATACTCTAGACATTTTTTGTCTCCAGAACAACGTTTACAATGGTGTTGCCACTAGTGGCTACTTCCCTTAATGACTAATCAATAGCCGGGGAGCAACACAGGCATCCAACCTACAATTAAGAGGGCGCATGTTATACAGCAAACGCCAACAATGATCAACAAAATTTAACCAGGATCTTGTTCCGATCGCGCGATCGCCTGTTTAATTCCAAATTCTGTCTCAGTCTTTCGTTCACGTTTGGTGACCGCTCGAATTGCAGCATTTTTGTCACGCATCTCTTGTTTAACATACCCACGCGCATGATCTAGGTGCAGGCAGATGGCGGAATAGCGGATTTGCTTTGACTTTATCCCAGCATTAAACAGCCGCTCTCCTAACTCGCGATCTTCACCACCATACTGCATGCGCTCGTCAAAGCCATTGGCCGCAAATATATCACTGCGCCAACCCGAAGCGTTGTGACCATTCCAAGTTGCTTTGGTTGGCGTTAATGAATTCAGGAGTTTCTCTTTGAAACCTGAAGCGGTGAGTTTCATTGTCTTGTGGGTTTTCCGCAAACCATGGGCTAACAACCACTCCAGATCGAATGCTCGCCCGGTTTCAATATCTTCTCGGGTGATCGCCTTACTCGTTTGCAGCGGTAATTTAAAATAGCCTCCCGAGAGAAAATAGCCGGGCTCACGTCGTTGCATGTGCACCGCCAAGAAGTCGCTACGCAAGACACAATCACCATCTGTGAATAAGATATATTCACCCTCACTGGCAATCAGAGCCTTATTCAATATCCGTGTTTTTTGAAAGCCATCGTCCGGTTGCCACACATGCTTTACCTTGCGTCCGGACTCATTTTCAAACTGCGCGATGGTCTCTGCGGTCAGCGCATCAGAACCATCGTCAGCAATTATAATTTCAAAGTCTTGGAAGGATTGATAATGCAAACTCCATAAGGTCTTCAACATCCAATCAGGCGAGTTATAGGTTGAAAAAATGACCGACATTTGCATGCGATTTACCTCTTTTGAAGCTGTGCTAACGTCGCTAAGCGACGCTTATTATAAAATCGATTTTGCCAATAGAAACGCCACATATTGCGCAACTTTTGCACCTTGCTCTGTCGCGCGCGCTTGCGCTTCGCCACATTCTCAATATCACTGCTGTCCTCAGCATTGGGACTCGCCGGATAGGGCATTAGTCCAAATAAACGCAACTCCTTTTCCCACCAATACTGTAAATCAATATCAATAGGGCGAATGATCGGCAAACTGCGCCCAAGTAATTTTTTAGCTCCCGCCAAGCTAATCGCTTGTGCACAGGTTCTGGCTGGCACTTTAGCATAGGTGACACGATTGAATTGGTTAAACACGGTTTGATGCAAAATCGGGCGCTTACGCGCATGTTGCGCCAGTTTTATATAGTCCCAATCTTTGGGCATGTCTTGAATAACCATCATGGCGTCGGTGAGAGTCTTATCCAGTTGCACGTCATCTTCGAGTACTAGCGCACGCTGAATATTTTCATCAACCATGCGCTGCCATACTAAGCGATGACTTAAATAACAGGCAATTTCACCTTTGTTCAGGGACTTGTAATAGGCCTCTGGATGATTGGGTGCATACACCTCTTGCATATGCTCGGATGACAAATTACTTCCATCAACCGCATCAATCCGTTCAAAAGGAATTCGTAATGCCGTTAATTGTTGGCTTATGTTGGCCATTCGATCTTTTGAACGCGCCAAATTAATAACGAAACAAGGCATTTCTGACACAGCTAATCTTGCCTCCTTGGCATGGGTGACGACGGTATGAGCGCTAAATATTGTTTGGCAACTTGCAAGTGATCAAATGTCGCAGTAAGTCTGACAATGTTATCACTCATCGGGCTCTCAAGTCGCTGTGTAATTGCTTGGGCTAATTGCTCGGGCTCATTCGGCGGTACCAGAAATGGTTTATGCTCACCCACCAATATTTCATTTGGACCATACGGACAGTCAGTAGCAACCACCGGTGTACCACAGGCAAGAGACTCCACCAGCACATTCCCAAAGCCCTCATAATCCGAACTCAGTATTAAACACTTTGCCCGTTTGATCCAAACATAAGGATTTTGCTGAAACTCAACAACCACCACTCTTTCCGCTACTCCCAGGCGCTTTGCTAACGCTTGCAAACCGGTTTTATTGGAAACCAAGCAGATCAATTTCAATGATTTGTCTGGTAGCTGTTTTACTGCGTTGAAAAGCACATCGTGGCGTTTCTGCTTGGCAAACCGGCCAATATGCAATAGATAAGGGAAGTCAGGTAGTTCTTTGCAGGTTACTTGACTGGCCGCGCGGATCGATTGTAGATCGAATGGATTATAAATTGTGGTGATAGAATTCGCGACAAACAGATGCTGTTGTTCAACTTCACGTGCTAATGCGTTGGATACAGCAATAATATTTTGTTTATGTAACGCTTTAAATAAGCGCCGTTGACGCAAATACTTAAGTGGTCCCATCTGCATTGCACGCCTTAGCGTAGGCATGATGGCATTGTGTACAACGTAATAACACGGCTTAAACTGGCACACTGTAACAATGTAATTAGTCTCGTCTAAATTCGCTAAAAAAAAATCAAATGCTGCGTCGTTATGCTCAAGCGCGGCGATCAAATCACTTAACCTTTCTGCATGCCGTTTGCGGCGCCATGGATGCGCCAATTTAGCGCGCCTTTGGGTGTATAAGAAGTGAATAGGGATGTGGCTAGGGATAGTGTATTCTTGGCGCTTTTGCAGACTAATAATCTCAGCTCGGTGGCCTAGCTCAACAAAAGCGTTAGCCAACGTGATCACGACCTTCTCGGCACCACCACCAGCTAATGAATCAATCAATAAAGCAATACGTTTACCGCTGCTCTTGGCGATATCATCAAATGCTGTATTCAAGTCTGGGAGTCCCTAGATTAAGCCTCGTTGCGCGAATGATACCGTATTTGTGCTCCCAACCACAAAATGATCAAGAACGCTAACGTCTATTAACTCCATAGCGGCAACAATACGTTGAGTAATATCACAATCAGCTTGGCTCGGCTCTGCATTTCCCGATGGATGATTGTGCGCCAATATCACCGCCGCCGCATTGTCAGCGATCGTTTGACGTATCAATTCGCGTGGATACACAGCAGCACAATTGATCGAGCCAAAAAACATCTTTCGAAAGTGCAGGAGTTGATACTGACTATTCAGCGTTAGCAAAGCGAATACCTCTTGTGCTAAATGCGCCATCTCGAGTAACAGAAAATCACTCACCGCAGCCGCATCATTGAACGTCGGGCGGTCTGTAAGTCGTTTTTGTACGCTGCGACTCACGAGTGCGCGAGCGGCCCTTAACAAGGCTATCTTAGCACTGCCGATACCCGTGACTTGACGCAGTTCATGCTCAGTAGCGGCAAATAACCCTGCAACATCACCAAAGCGCTGTAACAACGTCTGTGCTAATGCCAGCGAATTCTGACCAGCAATCCCGGTATTAATCAGAATTGCCAACAGCTCAACATCGCTCAGCCTATCGACGCCGTGTATTAACAACTTTTCTCTGGGTCTTTCAGCTACCGACCAATCAGTTATTCTCATCTGTGCTTTCCCTTGCTACTATTTAGTTCAATAAAGCGTATTGCGTGCACAAAGTCGCCGTCCACAAGGTCAGTCTGTATCCGATGCAATTGAAAGATAAACATATTCTTCTTGGTGTAACCGGTGGTATTGCCGCTTATAAAACGCCCGACTTAGTGCGCAAGTTAACCGCTGAGGGTGCGATCGTACGGGTGGTTTTAACAGCTTCAGCAGCTGAATTTGTGAGTCCATTGTCGTTACAGGCAGTGTCAGGAAATCCGGTCCATCAACATTTGTTGGATGAAGACGCTGAAGCCGGTATGGGGCATATTGAACTTGCCAAATGGGCCGACATTTTATTAATTGCGCCTGCTACCGCTAATTGTATGGCCAAGTTGGCGCACGGCATTGCTGATGATCTGTTGAGTACGCTCTATCTTGCAACATCTGCCAAGGTCGTCATTGCGCCAGCGATGAATCAAGCGATGTGGTCACATCCGGCAACACAGGCTAACCTGGCAACATTACACACTCGACAAATTGCGATTATTGGACCCGCTAATGGTGAACAAGCGTGCGGTGATGTTGGTGCAGGTCGAATGACTGAACCCGAAAGCATTACTGCACAATTATGCCAACATGCCACAACGATTAATGCGAACTTACTGGCTGATGTGGATATTGTTATTACCGCCGGTCCCACGCGCGAAGCCCTTGACCCAGTGCGTTATCTGAGCAATCACAGCAGTGGCAAGATGGGCTATGCGATAGCAGCAGCGGCTGCTCAGGCAGGCGCGAAGGTGACTTTGGTCAGCGGCCCAACTGCTTTGCCGCCACCCGCAGGCGTTAACCTGATCCGAGTAGACAGCGCTCTGCAGATGCACGCTGCGGTTATGCAGGTCGCGACTCAATGTGACATCTTTATCGCAACTGCAGCAGTAGCTGATTATCGTTGCGCAACAATTGCTGAACAAAAGATTAAAAAGAACTCAGATGAGTTAACACTTACTTTTGTTAAAAACCCTGATATTCTAGGTGACGTTGCGTCATTACCGACACCACCGTTTACACTTGGTTTCGCTGCAGAAACCCATGAGCTAGAACATTACGCGCAAAGTAAATTGCGTAATAAAAAGCTTGATATGATAGCTGCAAACGATGTATCGAATGCCGATATAGGCTTTAATAGTGACCAAAATGCATTACACGTATTTTGGTCCGACGGTGACCAGAAGCTGACAACTGCACCAAAGCACGTAGTTGCTCATCAATTGTTAGCATTACTGGCAAGCCAATATAAATTAAAACAAGAAACTCACGGAACCGATTAATGCCAGCGACTAAAAAACCCAATCGTCGTGCTCAAATCCTGCAATGCCTTGCTGGAATGCTCGAAACTAATCCAGGCCAACGTATAACAACCGCCAAGCTTGCTGAGAAAGTTGGTGTTTCTGAAGCTGCGTTGTACCGCCATTTCCCTAGCAAAGCACGAATGTTTGAAGGATTGATTGAGTTCATCGAAGAAGCTTTGTTTACGCGAATCAATAAAATCGTAAATGAAGAGAAAGACGCAGCCGCACGCTGCCAAATGATTTTGCATTTGCTATTAGGTTTTGCGGAAAAAAATCCAGGTATTACGCGTATTCTCAATGGTGATGCATTATTGGGTGAGCAGGAGCGTTTGCGCGCTCGGATTGCAAAGCTTTACGAGCGTTTAGAAACGCAGTTGAAGCAAGTCTTACGCGAGCGCAAGCTACGGGAAGGTAAGGAACTGCCTGCTGATGAAGGCATTATAGCCAACATGCTGGTATGCTACGCTGATGGACGGATCAATCTTTTTATTCGTAGTGAATTTAGTCGTAAACCGACCGAAGACTTTGCCGCGCAATGGGTTTTTATTAAAAACCGCTTCTTTTGATTCAATCAGTAACCGCAACTTTAGTTGCTATTAGCCCCTAGTGTTTAATGCCGCTTTAAACGTATGCGAGTCCGCTTACGTTACAGTCGCTGTCGCATGGTCATAGTACGTCACAAGTTAAACAATAAAATACAACCCGGCTGATACATAGCTGCAATGGTTCTGGATACAAATAAGGCCGCATATAAGCGGCCTGTTTTATGCTACACCATTCTGCAAAAGACTAAAAAATTGCAGAGCTAGCTTTGGCATGAGCTATTTTGCTTTTCCAAAGGTATCTCCGAAAAAGTCACCCTCATTCCATGCTGGACGCTGCGCTTGGTTCGCCAAGGTTAACCCAATCTGGGCATTCACCGCCGTGAACTTGGTGGCTGCATTCCAATCGAATGACTGGTTCATATCATCGGAAGGTTTATGATAATTAGTGGACAAAAAGTTGTTTAATACTTGACTGCCATCTATTTCAGGGTCAACAGCTTTGATACCTGGTACTAAGAAGACCGCAGGGATACCTTGCTTAACAAAGCTATAATGATCCGAGCGCGTAAACAGCGCTTGTTCCGGCCAAGGATCGGGGCTCAAGGTTAGGCCAACATTCTTCGCTGCATCCTCAACTGAAGCCTTCAGATCACTATGGCTTGCACCAAACGCGATGACATCAGCAAACTCGAACGTCAGTAATGGCATATCTAAATTGACATTAGCGACCATGCTCTGCTGTGGCACGGTTGGATTACGCGCGAAATAATCCGCACCAAGTAAGCCTTTTTCTTCACCGGTCACCGCGACAAATAAAATCGAACGCTTTGGTTTTTCGGATAGCTGACTAAATAAACGCGCGGTTTCCAGCATCACGGCTGTGCCTGATGCGTTGTCCATGGCGCCATTATTAATTTTGTCCTGTTTAACGGTTTTTGAAAAACCAATATGATCGGAATGCGCAGAATAAACCACATATTCATTTTTTAAATCAGGGTCACTACCTTCAATAATGCCAGCAACATTCGGACTGGTTATGGTTTTATGTTCACTCTTGCGACTTAACTCCACTGATGTTGCTAACGCAAAGCCGCGCGGTACTTCGTCATTCTCAAGCTGCTGATAAATATCATCGAGGGATTTATCTGCACCTTCAAACAATTGCTTGGCTGTATGCATGGGTAAATACGCGCTTCCGATTAGGCTCGGCTGCACATTTTCAGGCTCACCAGCAGCGTTAAGCCAGCGCATAGACGGTGTATGTAAGTAACTGAGTGAGCGTTGATATGGACGGGTCTTCTCAGACTGTGGCGTGACAATAGAAATGATACCAATGGCGCCATTCGCGGCAGCATATGCCTGTTTTTGACTGCCCGACGCAAAGTGCGCACCTTCTTCAGTAGGAAAATCCTTTGGCTTACCGGATAAAATCACAACGATTTTACCTTCTACATCTAAACCTGCGTAATCATCATGATTTAATAAGGGGGCCGTGATCCCATAGCCCACAAAAACCAATTCTGCTTGCACCTGCGATTCAGTCCGCACGGTATCTGGCCCCATGATAAAGTCTTTTGGGTAATCAAAAGTCTGACTTTGTCCGTCCGCACCGGTTAAGACCATTACCGGAGAGTCTTGATCGAGAGTCGCATAGCGAAAGTTAACACGCTGCATATAAGGTGAAGCGGTATCGGTGCCCGCGGGCTTAAGTCCATATTTGGCAAATTCTGTCGCAATATATAATGATGCGATTTCATGCCCTTGGCTGCCAGTTTCTCTACCTTCTAACAAATCATCGGCTAAAAACTGCATATGCGCTTTAATGCGCTCTGCGTCAGGTTTAATTGGCTCGGCGTTCGCGCTGAAACCAATGACCAGCATTGACAGACTCGTGATCGCTGTCAAAACAATCGTTCGGGTTTTGCGTCTCATGATTCTAACTCTCGATATTGCAACAAATTAAACGCATAGTTTATCGTACTGGGTGGAAGATAAATACATGGATCCCGTTCAGCAAACCGCCATAACCCACCACTGGTCGAAAGTATTTGGCTCAGAAAGGCGAAAGCGCTTGACTAAACATAATCAGTGACTAGGCTAGAGAATAAAGATTCTCGAAAAGGTGCCCAAATGCCTCGTGCTCCTCTTTACAACTTAGAAGAAGTCATGGAACAAGCGATTGATGTATTCTTAGAGCATGGTTTTCATGGTGCTGTTATGGATGAAATCATTGCGCGTACCGATTTTAATCGGCGTGGTTTCTATCGCGAGTTTGGTAGCAAACAAAAATTTCTCTATCGAGTCATCGATTTTTACCTTTCCACCCAAATGAAGCAGGTCTTAGTTGCCTTGGAGCAACCCCAAGGGATCCAAGCGATACATGAATATTTTGATCGTTACTTAGCATTAGTCAGTGGTCGCGGATGCTTATTGGTAAATAGTATTACCGAACTGGGTCATGACGATCCAACGATCAAAGACATCGGCCGACACTATCTTGATCGGTTGCAAATTGACTTTATTGGTTGTTTAGAACGAGCCGTGAATAATCATGAGATTTCACCTGACACGCCGGTCGAATCTGTCGCATTACAATTAACGAGTTACGTACAAGGTTTTGCGGTCAACGCTATCCTTGTAGAAGACAATCAAGAGCTAAAAATGGCAACGCATCGGTTGTTAGGTAGCGTACAGCATTAGGAACCGCCGCCGTCAATCTTTTCGGTGTTTCTCCACGTATGCATCAGCATGCACAATTTTTACCTCGAAGTATCTCGGCTTATGTTGTTTAGACGAATGCACTGGGCTTTATTCCTGGCGCTAATAATTAGCTTACAAGCCTGTTCAACTAAGCAGCAGCCTGAGTGGTTTGATGCAACAAAAGCTCACCATCAAGTCGATGCCGATGGCAACATTCGTTTTCGAAACCTGTATCTTAAAGATAAGGATAAGAACTTTTTTGATTTTCTTGAGATGCGTTACTTCGGGGATGAAGCATGGGCTGAGCATAGCGACCTCGGACATACGGTGCCGATACAACAAGTGGATGTGGCAGGGATTCAACAGCCACCCAATAGCCCGCAAATTACCTGGCTTGGACATTCCACGTTTCTGATCCAATACCAAGGAATTAGTATTCTCACCGACCCGATTTTTTCCGACCGCGCATCGCCATTGTCCTTTATGGGGCCGAAACGTTATGTGCCTCACGTTATTGACTACACAAAGTTACCGCCGATTGATGTTGTCATCATAAGCCACAGTCATTATGACCACTTAGATCAAGCAACCATTGAGCAGCTAGGCAACCAACCTCAGTATTATGTGCCGCTAGGACTAAAACCTTGGTTGGTTGAACACGGCGTAAGTAAGACGCAAGTTGCCGAACTAGACTGGCAGCAATCCGCTACCTTTGGTGAACGCTTGAACATTGTTGCCTTACCCTCACAACACTGGTCTGCACGCTCTTTGGGCGATAGGTTTACCACCCTATGGGCGAGTTGGGGACTGCAGTTTAATGATTTTACCCTATGGTTCGCTGGAGATACTGGGTATCATCCAAAGTTATTCAAGCCAATTGGAAAGCAGCTCGGGTCTATTGACCTCGCCCTGATCCCTATTGGAGCCTACGCACCACGCTGGTTTATGCGGGATTATCACGTAAACCCTGAGGAGGCCGTGCAGATCCATGATGATATTGGTGCTAAGCTGTCGATCGGCATGCATTGGGGCACCTTTCCTTTAACAGCAGAGCCTCCTATTGAGCCACAACAGCGGCTTGATACAATTATGCAAAGTCGCCACAGTAATGAGACTGATTTTCAAACCTTGGAACTTGGCGAAAGCTACGTAGTCGTGGATAAAGCGAGGTGAAACCGCTAAAATCAGCGCGGTTTGGTTTAAGTTAGCAGGTATCATGTCTAAATCGTTATTTAGAATTCAGTTTGTCAGCAACGGTGAACGCTATGAACTGTATGTTCGCGAAGTAAGTCAGGGTGGGCTTTTTGGTTTTGTAGAAATTGGCGATTTTGTCTGGGATACCCACACCAGCTTAGTTCTTGATCCCAGTCACGAAAAGCTCAAAGATGAGTTTGCTGATGTGACGCATACCTATATTCCTATGCACAATGTATTGCGGATTGATGAAGTCAAAAAGCAAGGCAGTGCAAAAATTACTGCACTGTCGGATAAAGTAACAGCGTTACCAACTCCAATTTATACACCGAAGAAATAATCGCGTTGCCACAAACTGTTAGGAGTAAGCATTATGAAAGTAACCCTTATAGCCGCCCTTGTTATTTTCATGTGGAGTTTATGTGGTGTCGCATATGGGAATTCTGCCGCTTCCCTACAGTTGGAACGTTTGACTGAGGAAATTTGGCAATATGAGTTACGCAGCTTTCCTGGTTTGGCTCGGCGTCAGGGATTGCGAGAGTTTGCAGATAAACTAACCGATGTCACACCTGAAGCACTGCAATCGCGTGCCGAACAGTTTCAAACATATTTAGACCAACTTGCCCTTATCGATGCCGCAGAATTATCGCAGCAAGAACGAATTACCTTATTAATGCAACGTTATCGCATTCAGAACTATGTGGATGAATATCGTTTTAATGAGCACTATGTACCAATCACCTCGGAATACGGATTTCATAGTAGCCTCGCTCAGCTCCCCAATCAAATTCGCATCATAGATTCGGAGTCAGTGGAAAGTTACTTGGCTCAGCTCAAACAAATTGGTGCCATCATAGACACCCATATTGCATGGATGGAAAAAGGTTTAGCTGTCGGGAAAACACAACCTAAAGCAGTATTGGAAGGTTATGAAGATACCATCAGTTCGCTCATAACAGACAGTCAAGAGAGTGTGTTTTATCAACCACTGGCCAAGCTTGATGGAACTAAATATAGCGCCGAACAGATCGCCACTTGGCAAAGCTCTGGGCAAGAAATAATTGCCGCGCAAATTACCCCTGCATTACAGCGCTTTTATGACTTTTTTACGCAAGTCTATAAGCCCAATGCGCGCAACGAAATAGCGGCCAAAGGGTGGCCCGATGGTACAAAGTACTATCAGAATCGGATTGAATATTACACCACCACTACCATGACCGCTGAGGAAATCCATCAGATTGGCTTAGCCGAAGTTGCACGGATCCGCGCTGAGATGCAAGCCATCGTCGATAAATTGGAATTTGCTGGCGATATCAATGCGTTTATCCAGTTTTTACGTACCGATCCACAGTTTTACGCCAAAAGTGCAGAAGAATTGCTGATTTACGCTTCTTATGTCGCCAAACAGATGGATGCTAAGCTACCACAGCTTTTCAAAAAATTACCACGCACTCCCTATGGAGTTGCGCCAGTTCCAGCTGCAATTGCGCCAAAATATACCACTGGTCGCTATGTATCTCCGGCACGCGATGACCAACCCGGTTACTATTGGGTTAATACTTATGCTCTAGACAAACGTCCGCTATACGCTATTCCAGCGCTGACTTTACACGAAGCTGTGCCGGGTCATCATTTACAAATTTCGCTCGCCAACGAAATGTCGGGTTTACCTCCTGTGCGACGCCAAACCTATATTTCCGCCTTTGGCGAAGGTTGGGGTTTGTACTCAGAATACTTAGGTAAAGAGGTTGGTATTTATTCTGACCCCTATGACGATTTTGGCCGTTTAAGTTATGAAATGTGGCGGGCATGCCGTTTAGTGGTTGATACGGGCATGCATATGATGGGTTGGTCACGTGCAAAAGCGCTTGCGTATATGCTTGAAAACACTGCACTCTCAGAGCATAACGTAAAAACCGAAATTGACCGCTATATTTCGTGGCCTGCGCAGGCGCTATCCTATAAAATTGGTGAAATAAAAATTAAGGAATTACGCTCCATGGCGGAAACTGAGTTGGGCGATAAATTTGATTTGCGCGCCTTCCATGATGCCGTGTTAGCGCAAGGATCGGTACCATTGTTCGTGCTCGAGCAAAACATTAATGCCTTTATCGAACAACAAAAGGCGCTATAAACGAGGTTTTTCAGCACTATGATTTCTGCCGGCATTATTGCCATTATGCTTATTATTTTGATTTATTTTGTCGTGCGTGGGCAGGGATTGCAGCGTGAATTGAAAATAGCAAATAACAATGCCAAGGCTAAAGCCTATGCACTACGGATAGGGCAGAAGCAGTTGGCATTTATGGCTCACGAACTGCAACAGATCTTTGTTAATCGCTTAGAAGCGCTGAATAAGCGAGCCCTGATCAATCAAGAAGACTATCAAGTTGCCAGCTTTATTATGAGTCGCTTCGAATTTATCGTAATGAACTGTACTGAGCATGGTCGTACCGTTGAAGAAGCGGTTAATCGTGCGGTGGAAAACCAAACCATCACCATTGAAAAAGTCAATGAACTGATCAAGAAGCAACCCAGTGAAATCCGTATGGCATGGTGCCAGAACACAGTCGATGGCTTTATCGCCGCATGTCGTGGAATCAGTAGTGGTGCGCTGAAAACACAAGCAGCCGACAGTGAAGAGGCGGCTGCAGCCAGTTAAGTACAGCTGCTCCAACACAAGTTAACGACCAACACTTATAATTTAATTAAATGTGCTATTTTATAAGTATAAATATTCTAAGAGAATTACTATGAAAACTGTTGGTTTGTTATTCATCACTTTACTGCTAATTCCGTCTAGCGCCTTTGCTGCTGCGGGCAAAAAACACTTCCCAGGCGTTTTTGTAGGCACAACGAACTTTGATGATGAAAGTAACTTAACTTTAGGATTGGAATATGAATATCGCTTTCAACCCAAGTGGGGAGTTGAGTTTGTCTACGAACGCATTCAAGACGCTCATCACGGCGATGGCGTAACTATTCTGGTTGCACAAGCCATGTAGCACCCATTTGATTATTTCCGGTTGGGTTTTGGCGTCGGAGAAGAGCAAATAGGCGGTGCGCATCCACACAATGAAACGCTTTACCGAGCGACTGTCGCTTATGATTTTCAAGTTGGAGATTTTGAAATTGCTCCTGTGCTCAGCCTTGACCGGATTGACAGCGAAACAGCGGTTGTAGCAGGACTTGCGTTTATCTATCCCTTCTAACTGGCGAATTAAAACAGCGTGTCACTCTATTCTGAATGTACGGTGACACGCATTACACGTCGACATAATCGCCACTACTTCTTTTTGAATCAATTTGCTATCGGTTTGCTCTTCTGACAATACTCGCCAATGTAGATCCATTGTTTGACTAATCTGTTTAAACGCTACAGGAAATTGTTTGCCTAGCCCTTGCGGATGATTTTTATGGGTGTACTCAATCAGCGTCTTAACCAAATCATCCGCTGCCTCAGGCTCATCATTCATATCTGCGACTTGAATAGCCGTTAGCGTTTCCAGCATTCTACGCATACGCTCTAATACAAAAGCCTTTTGCTCTGCACTGAGCTCTATCGTTATCCGCGTATCCAATACTTGCGATTGAGGTTGTTCTTCAGCCAAATTTACGTGCGAAAATATCAGGAATATTAGTATAAAAAATCTCATTGATTTGCTCCTACATCACTAAATCACATCGGGCGAAATACAAGATGCACTGATTAACCCCGTTCAATTGGCGAATTCACGATTTGATCAAATTCAGCCTGACTCAGATAAACCGGCGTATAACTCCCAACATTGGCTTGAATTTGTTTGTAGAAAGAGCGCAAATGATTACGCGATCCTTTTTGCAGGTTGTCATACACCAATATGATATCGGCGTTGTCTACCACATCTTGGCTCAGCCGTTCGATATCGTAAATATCCAATTCTTCAATAAGCGCGCCCACGTACAAGCCCTCCAAATATGACACCTCACCTCTCTCGGTTAAGGTGTCATATAAATAGCTAAATTCTGCATTCGCAAACACGCCGACGGTGCTATCTATTACGGGATCAACTAGGCTGTAACGATCGAGCAGCAATTTAACTGCATCGGTGTGAGTTTGTTCGCTTACGGCTATATTGGTAAAGATATCCACGCCATGAACATCATAAAGTGTGGCATATACATCATGCGCAAGCTTTTCTTCTTCTCGCATCATGAGTAAACCTTCAATTTCAATTGCACTTAAATCGCCGACAGGGTATTTATTCAATTCCGTATTGAGCTGAGGAATATCAAAAGGTGTCGCACCGTTTTCTGCTACATTCGGACCTTGATAGTCTGTATCACCATTGCATGCTGAGAGTAGAAAAATAAAGGATGCAGCTGCACAACCGGCTTTGAGTAAATTCATAACATTCTCCGAGTCTATAAAACACGTTCAAATTGATCACGTGCACTTATGACTTTGCAGAAAGAATGCCAAGAAAAAGGGGAGTATTTAGTCCAAATAACGTGTATTTAAACGTTCTCATGACAAATATGACATTGTCGTATGTTTGTTGTGACACAACTGGCAATCCGCGACTTCACCTTGCTTGTCACAATATTTACTTGCGCAAAAACATTTACCCACTATACTGTACAAACATACAGTATTTGTTTTGTATTTATGTCTGCTTTAATTACTCATCTAAAAAACAAGCAACTGTTATGGCAAGCATCACATGCCAGCCAAACAGCTGCCGCTAAGTTATCTACTGGTATCAGCACCTTAGATAATGCGCTGCACGGCGGCTTTCCGAAGCACGGTGTAGTACGCATCAACAGCACTATGAGCATTGGTGAATTACGCCTATGCATGCCGGTCCTTCAGGCTCAGCAAGAAGATTTACGCCAACTCTTTTTTATTTCTCCACCAGCCGCGGTCAATGCTGAAATGTTAGCCGAATATGGAATTGATTTAGCGCGGACATTCTTTATCTCACCGGCTGAACCCGCGGATGTATTGTGGGCCTGTGAGCAATGTTTGAAAAGTGGTGTTTGCCATACGGCAGTGTTGTGGTGTAACCAGCTTTCAATTAGCCAAGCGAAGCGCTTACAGGTAGCAGCTGAGCAAAGTCAGAGTTTGCTGTTGTTATTGCAATACAATCAGCAAATACAACCTTTACCCATCAGTTTATCTATGCGTGTTAGTCGGGCTAAGCAATATCTGCACATAGACATTGATAAACAACGCGGTGGCTGGCCAGTATCCGGATTACAAGTCGAACATACGCTCGGTAGTGTGCAACAACGCTATCAAGCTATAACCGCCAACAGTATGGATAATGTTGTTCATTTATATGCACAACAGTAAAGTATATGCAGGGGTTGTGGTTATATGTGCACTTCAATGCGCTACAGTTAAGTAGCGTTGTTGATCATGACGGCTTACCAGCACTCGATGCCCAACAACCCATCGCGATTTATGATGCGCAAAATAATCAACTCTGTCAGCTAAATACAGCCGCACAACAGCAAGGCTTAAGTCGTGGACAAGGCCTTGCGTCAGCCAGTGCTCTTTGCGCAGAACTCTGCATTATCGAGTATGACAGCAAATGTGAAAGCCAGCGTCTGAGCGAAATCGCAGAGCATTTATACGGCATTACCGCAGACATCGCATTAGATAACCCCGATGGCTTGTTTTTACGCGCCGATAATATGCTTAAGCTCTATGACAGTTTGAGCTGCTATTGGCAAACCATTCAGTCATTGCTCAGCAACTATGCTTATAACTACGCCAGCGCCCACTCAATGAGTGCAGCAAAAGTACTCGCCTACGCTCAATATAACCATATAAGCGATGCTCCGCAGGAATGGAAGCAAGCTCTAAGGCGTTGTTCTTTAAGGCACAGTAATCTCACTGATAAACAACTCCAAACCCTCAAGCGAGTGGGCATTACCTCATTTGATGATCTGTTTAAGCAACCGGTTAGCGCTCTCGCGGCCCGCTTTGACGGCCCCTTACTACGCTACCTTAGCGAGCTCAAAGGTGAACGTTTTGAACGGCTTCCGCTGTTTAGACCAGCCCGTCAGTTTCATAAACACTCAGAATTTTTGTATGAAATTACCCTCAGCGAACGCTTATTAAAACCGCTAGAATCATTGCTGATGTCACTTGAACGTTATCTTATTCAACGTGCACTCGTAACCTTTGATCTGAATATCACATTAATCTTGCGTGATAAGCAACAACAGCAATGGCGCTTACATAGCGCACAAGGTGAGAATCGCAGTAAAGCTTGGCTATCAATTGCTCGTGTTGCCGTCGAGCGTCTAGAGCTTACAGCGCCAGTGCAAGCCATGAGCCTAAATGCTCACGAGCTCACCCCGATGCTTGCTGCAAATGATGATCTATTTACCGCTCGTCAATCTGAACTCACCCCATTGCAATTAATCACCCGTTTGCAAGCTCGCTTAGGAGAGCGTTGCGTGTATCAGTTAGCGCTAGGCAATGATCATCGTCCCGATCATATCAGTCAGCGCTTGTACTTTACTGACCAGCAACACGCTAAACCAATGAGTGTTACCCAATCATTCCATGATCGCCCATCCTTACTATTACCCAAACCGCAACCACTGGGTGGGAAAAGCCGGATCCTAACAGCCCCTGAGCGCTTGTGTACCGGTTGGTGGAGCGCGCAACCCTTAGAGCGAGATTACTTCATCGCGCAAAATGATCAGGGGCAATACTTGTGGGTATTTCGCGATCAACACAAACGCTGGTTTGTACATGGGTATTTTGTCTGATGTACGCCGAACTGTTTTGCCAGTCTAACTTTTCATTTTTAACCGGCGCTTCACACCCTGAAGAGCTGATTGCACGCGCTGATTTTTTAGGCTATTCCGCCTTAGCGCTCACCGACGAGTGCTCCGTCGCAGGGGTGGTGAGAGCCTTTACCGAAAAACAACAAAAGCAACTGGCCATCAAACTGATTGTAGGTAGCTACTTTAAATTAAACGATGACTTTGAATGTGTTTTATTATGCCCTAACCAAAAGGCTTATGCCGAGCTATGCCGGATCATCACCAATGCCCGTCGCCGTGCAACCAAAGGGCAGTACCAGTTGGAGGAGTGGGATTTAAAGCGCGTTCAGCACTGCCTGTTAATCTGGTTGCCCAAACCTGACCCTAGTAGCCAACAAGTATGGGCTGACTGGCTTCTGCGTTATCATCCTACCCGCACATGGATCGGCGCGCAGCGCTGGCTAGTTGCCAATGAAGAAGCCTACTTAAACCAATTACAAACCCTGGCAACTACAGCTAACCTACCGATCTGCGCCTGCAGTGGTGTACTTATGCATGAACCAGAACGATTGCCCCTGCAGCATGTTCTGCATGCAACTCGCGTCGGTACATCAGTACAACAATTAGGTAAAGCCGGACTGAGTAACGCGGAACGCTGTTTACGCGATCAAACTAAACTGAGTAAGCTTTATCCCGCCAGCTGGTTAGCCGAAACTCAGAGTATCGCACAGCGCTGCACTTTTTGTTTATCCCGCTTACGCTACCAGTATCCTGCTGAACTTATTCCTACTGGCTTTGATGCTAAGAGTTACTTGCGTTTATGTGTTGAACGCGGGATCAAAAAACGCTTTCCATCCGGCCTCAGTAAAGATATCCGTGCCATCATCGAAAAAGAACTCCGCTTAATTGCCGAACAGCGCTATGAATACTTTTTCTTAACCATTTTTGACATCGTACAGTTTGCCAAACAACAAGGTATTCTATATCAGGGCAGGGGATCGGCTGCCAACTCTGTCGTGTGTTATTGCCTTGAAATCACGGCGGTTGATCCGCGCCAAATCAATGTTCTATTTGAACGCTTTATTTCCAAAGAGCGCAATGAGCCCCCAGATATTGATGTCGACTTTGAGCACGAACGACGTGAAGAGGTTATTCAGTATATTTATCGTAAGTACGGGCGAGAACGAACGGCGTTGGCCGCGACTGTGGTCTGTTATCGCTTTAAAAGTGCACTGCGAGAAGTCGGCAAGGCACTGGGGATCAATGCCTCGCAACTGGACTTTTTCATCGCCAACGTGAATCGCCGTGACCGCAATGTCAGCTGGCAGTCACAACTAGGCGATTTAGGTCTCGACCCTGCTAGCCGTATTAGCCAGCAACTGGTTAATTTAGTCCACGAATTAATGGGTTTTCCCCGCCACTTATCTCAACATGTCGGTGGTTTTGTGATTTCCTCAGGTCCGCTCTATGAGCTAGTACCTGTGGAAAATGCCAGCATGCCGGAACGTACGGTTATTCAATGGGATAAAGACGATCTGGAAAGTCTCGGCTTACTCAAAGTAGACGTATTAGCTCTGGGCATGCTGACCGCTATCCGCAAGACCTTCGAGATGCTACAAAAGTATTACCAACACTCCACCTGCATTGCTGATATCACGCGCTGGGGCGACGACCCACAAGTTTACAAGATGATCCAACAAGCTGACACCGTAGGCGTATTCCAAATAGAGTCACGCGCGCAAATGTCCATGCTACCGCGGTTAAAACCCGCCGGTTATTACGATTTAGTGGTGCAAATTGCGATTGTCCGACCGGGCCCTATTCAAGGTGACATGGTACATCCATACCTACGCCGTAGAAATGGAAAAGAGTCGATTGACTACCCTTCCAAGGCGGTAGAGTCCGTGCTGAGTCGCACTATGGGAGTCCCGATATTCCAAGAACAAGTGATCCAGCTCGCCATGGTTGCCGCTGGCTTTAGTGGTGGAGAAGCCGATCAATTGCGTCGCGCTATGGCCAGCTGGAAGAAGAATGGAAAACTGCTGCAATTTAGACAAAAGCTGGTTACAGGCATGCTCAAGAAAGGTTATGAAGAGGCCTTTGCTGAGCGCCTTTTTGAACAAATTTGCGGCTTTGGAGAATATGGATTTCCCGAGTCGCATTCTGCTTCATTTGCCGTCTTGGCCTATGTTTCTTCGTGGTTAAAGTATTACTATCCAGAGGCGTTCTATGCCAGCCTAATGAATAGTTTACCCATGGGATTTTATACTGCTTCACAGTTGGTACAAGATGCGAAACGTCACAATATCGAAGTAAAGCCTGTGTGTATTAACACCTCACAATACCAGCATTACTTACAACCCCAGCACGGACGTTTTGCCATCCGCTTAGGTTTACGGATTGTTAAAGGCTTATCACAAGCGACCGCAGAACGCTTACTGCGGCAGCGCCCGACCACAGGTTTTGTATCAATTGCTCAAATCCGTCAGTTAGGCATCAATGCACTAGAGCTACAAGCACTCGCCAGTGCCGATGCCTTCAATGCGATTGCTGGTAATCGCTATCAAGCCCGCTGGCAAATCATGGAAACCACTTCACAATTACCCTTAATGACTGATCAACCCGATCCTCATCAGCTCAGCTTAGTGCCGAGCGAAATTGATAATTTATTGGAAGATTACCAATCGACAGGAATGTCGCTCAGCCGCCATCCCGTCGAGCTACTCATACAAGCTCAGAAACTGCCTAAATTCACTCTGGCACGTGACTTAAACAAGCTAACGCATAAATCGGTGGTGACGGTAATTGGTTGTGTCACCGGCAGACAGGCTCCCGGTACAGCGTCAGGCGTTACCTTTATTACTTTAGAAGACCCGACTGGAAATATTAATGTGATCGTATGGCAGGCGTCAGCCCGCGCGCAAAAACAAGCTTATCTAAAGTCAACCATTTTACAAGTTAATGGCATTCTGGAACGCGGTGATGCCGATGTCATTCATATCATTGCCGGACGCTTGACCGACCTCAGCCACCTACTCAGCGAGCTGGATCTCAACGCACGTCATTTTTATTGATTATTTCGCGAGGAGTTACTTTTGCTTTTTGTACCAACACAAACAGACCAGCAAGCCAGACAGTAATAGCATTAACAATCAGCACCATTACAACTAGCCAATCCGCCAATTGCATAACAACATGCAACATAATAAATAAAAACCCGCTCTCTGCGAGCACTAATGCGAGTAGAAATCTTCGCTTTGACTTAGTGACAGATTCAAACATTTCTTATTTCCTAACGAATGCAATCACATTATTAAATACCAATAATGTGATTGCTCTGTGATTAAACGTAAATAACTGAAATACCACTTGAAATTAATGATGCAGCAGCAAAAACACCAGCACCAACAGGATTAGAAATGGCAATTGCCATACCAACAAAAGCAACTGCTGAACCAATACTGGCACCCCATGCTGCATCGTTACTAACTCCGCCACTGACCATATGAACGTCATCCAGTGATAGCTCTACAATTTGATTTTTCATAAGTAAGATCCTTCTATATAGGTCACTATCAATATTGATAGTGACTTAAGTCTAAGTAAGCGTTTTTAAGAAAGAAACTGATCGCAGGCACTGTTTTCATCATTGAGGATTTATTGGAAGATTACCAATCGACAGGGATACCACTCAGCCGCTATCCCGTCGAACTACTCATGCAAATTACTACATTAGGAGCCGATAGTTTAAGCAAGAAACTAGAGAATTAGTTTTACAACAAACTAAACTAATCCGGTCAATAAAGTAGGGTGCTTAGCACGCTTTTAACGAGGGAGCACAGATGTCGCAAAAACAAAAATTAGCATTCCAAATAGCCACCCTTCTGTTCGCTATATTCTATTTCTTATTTATTCATCAAAAACTGGATTTAACTTCACTGACCTTCGGCGGAATAATACTGATCACCTCGTTGTTTGGGCTGATTGTTGCAGCTTTCTACTTTTGGGTCGCCAAGAACCCAAAAACCATCGATAAGTTATAAAATAACCAACCGTTCACCATTGACAATGTTTAGGCGTAATAAAAAATCGATAATACAACGCCTAGCTTTTATCCTTGTTGTCACTGGGGTACTACTAATCTTTATTTGCGCTAATTAGAAGAAGCTTAATCGCCAACAAGCTCATGATTACATAAGGAAGTTGCCAATATTGATTGCGAGCCTGTGAAAAAACAAAAACCTAACAATTAATCCCACAAAACCATCGCATTTTAGTTTACGATGAGGATTGAACGTTACCGCAATTATTTGCGTAACATATTTACCTTAATCACAGAATAACAAGAGCTAAACAGGTAATCATTCATGAAAACAACAACCCGAACACTCGTTGCGCTGGGCGTAGTGGGCGTGCTAAGTGCGTGCCAACCACAAGTACAAGAAGAAGCCACTCAGCAGTAGCCGCCAGTGAAGAAGTAAATCCCGTGACCATAAACTATCCCGCCACCGCAAAAGGTGAAGTTGTTGATACCTATTTTGGGACTACCGTCGCAGACCCTTACCGCTGGCTTGAAGATGATCGCAGCGCAGAAACCGAAGCTTGGGTTAAAACGCAGAATACTGTGACTCAAGGCTACCTTGCGCAAATCCCTTATCGCGACAAAATTGCTGAAGTGGTTAAGAACCTGATTAATTATGAACGCGTGTCAGCACCCTTCAAAGAAGGCGAATATACCTATTTTTACAAAAATGATGGCTTACAAAACCAGAGCGTAGTTTATCGTCAAAAAGGCGATGGCGAGCCAGAGGTTTTTATCGATCCCAATCAATTCAGCGATGATGGCACGGTGTCACTGGCTGCCCTTGAGTTTTCCGAAGATGGTTCGCTAGCTGCGTATCAAACATCCACCGGCGGTAGCGATTGGCGTGAAGTTTATGTTATCGATACCGCAACCAAAGAGCTTCTGAGTGACAAATTAGTCAATGTTAAATTTAGTGGCCTGTCATGGTTCAAAAATGAAGGTTTTTACTACTCTAGCTATGACAAGCCCGAAGGCTCCGAGTTAAGTGAAAAGACTGATCAGCATAAAGTCTATTATCACAAAATTGGTACCAGCCAAGCCGATGATCAAAAAATCTTTGGTCATGTAGATGCAGAGAAACACCGCTATGTTGGTGCAGGTGTTAGTGATGACAATCGCTTCTTGTTTGTTAGTGCTGCCAATGCCACGTCTGGCAATCGCATGTATGTTAAAGATTTGTCACAACCTGAACCCGCATGGGTCACGGTTAAGGAAGACATTACCTCCGACGTTTACCCACTCACTACCAACGGCGATAAACTGATCCTAGTTACCAACCATAATGCACCGAATACGAAGATTGTGGTTGCTGACATTGCCAATCCAGATGTGGAAAACTGGCAAGACTTAATTGCTGAAACCGACAACGTGCTAACCCCAAGCACAGCAGGGGGCTTTATCTTCGCAGAGTATATGGTTGACGCGATTTCACAGGTGAAACAATACGACCTCACCGGTGAATTAGTACGAACGGTAGAATTACCGGGTCTTGGCTCAGCAGGAGCCTTTTCAGGTAAGCGAGAAGATACTTCAGCGTATTACACCTTTACGAATTACAGCACACCAACCACGGTCTACAATTTCGACATCGACAGTGGTGCAACTACCGTTTTTAACCAACCAGAAACAGCATTTGTCGGCGATAATTTTGTGTCTAAGCAGGTGTTCTATACCTCTAAAGATGGTACTAAAGTACCTATGATCATCACGCATCATAAAGACACCGAACTAAACGGTAAAAACCCAACCATGCTATATGGCTACGGTGGTTTCAATGTAAGTTTAACCCCGCGTTACAGTTCAACGGTTGCCGCTTGGTTAGAGCTGGGTGGTGTATACGCAGTACCAAACATCCGTGGAGGTGGTGAGTACGGCAAAGCCTGGCATCAAGCAGGTACACAGCTACAAAAACAGAATGTCTTTGATGACTTTATTGCAGCTGCGGAATACCTGATTGAAAATAAGTATACCAGCAGTCAATACTTGGCGCTGCGCGGCGGATCAAACGGTGGATTACTCGTTGGTGCAGTAATGACCCAGCGCCCTGAGCTTGCGCAAGTCGTATTACCTGCGGTTGGGGTATTGGATATGCTGCGTTATCACACCTTTACTGCTGGAGCGGGATGGGCCTATGATTACGGTACTTCTGAGCAAAGTCCGGAAATGTTTGAATACTTATTGGGTTATTCTCCAGTACACAATGTAAAAGCAGGTGTCGCGTATCCAGCCACCTTGGTGACTACCGCAGATCATGATGATCGTGTTGTACCTGCCCACTCATTTAAATTTGCAGCGACGTTGCAAGAGCATCAAAGTGGCTCTAACCCGACGTTAATCAGAATTGAAACTGACGCTGGTCATGGCGCAGGTACTCCGGTAAGCAAAACCATTGAGCAATACGCTGATATCTACGGTTTTACTCTGTTTAATATGGGTATTAAAGCGCTCTAAGCTTTCTGCATCCGCGCCGAAGGTGCGGATGCATTTACTGTAAAATTAATTCTTGCGACCCATATTCCGTGCATCATCAACCATGTTGATCCGCATACTATTTTAGCGCCATAGTTGCATTTACTAGCGCAATATAATTGCTCATCCATTGCTTTATCCACTGGGATAAAGACGCTTTCTTTAACAACTTCGCCGTTTCATTCTCGCTGTCTCTTGCTGTAACTACAGTGATATTCATTTGACTATTCCTCTGTTAAGTTCACAATCACTGTAAAACCTCAAGCTAACTTGAGGTAAAGTACTTTTTTATTTATTTTTCGGAATACAGTATGGAACAACAAGCGTTGACGGTCGGTGCGGTCGCGAAGCGTTCAGGGGTAGCGGTCTCAACCCTGCATTTTTATGAACATAAGGGCCTAATATCGAGCCAACGCAATACTGGCAATCAACGGCGTTATCGCTCGGATGTATTACGTCGAATCGCGGTCATAAAAGCCGCGCAACGACTAGGAATAAGTCTAGAAGAAATAAAACTTGCGCTGGATAAGCTACCACACCAAAGAACCCCAACTAAAAACGACTGGGTAACCCTATCGAGTCATTGGCAGGAAGCGCTTAACCAACGCATTTATGCACTCGAAAAACTCCGTGACTCATTATCAAGCTGTATAGGTTGTGGTTGTCTATCGTTGCATGCGTGCCCACTCTACAATCCGGATGACAATTTGGCTGAACAAGGGCCCGGCGCAGTGATTCTGAACCGCTAAAACTTTTCGCTTTTCTGGTTTTTTCTGTCTATCTTTAGGTAAGAGAAAAGGAGTCTTCATGAAGCTAAGCTTGCTGATATTCTTGGTTGCTGCCTATAGCTCTGTCCTTCGGGCTGAGCAATCCAGTGCGGACGAAAATCAGCTAAATTCACAGACCATAACCCTCGCCGCACTAGAATTTCCGCCATACGCCTATACAGAAAGTGGTTCTAGTGAATGCATAGGATATATTGTCGAGCTAACTGAGCTGATTTTCGTACGACAGGGTCACAAGTTAAACGCTATTTGTGCTCCCGCAATCCGCGTTTACCGCATGATAAAGGCAGGCGAGGTAGACTTAACTGTTAATATAAAATCAACTCGCTTGATCCAACAAAATGTTGAGTTTATAGAGCCGCCTTTCGGTGAACTGGAATTAATTTTTTTAAGCCACCACAAAGAAGGCTTCGCTGAAATGGTTAGTGGCATACGTGGCTTTGACTATAATGGCCAACGCCAAGTGTTGGAGCAGCAGGGTTTTATTTTTCAAGATACGCCCGGCAGTATCGATGCTATTAAAATGTTTGTGAGAGGACGAACTCGACACCTTATCACGTACAAGGCTCCGTATAAGT
The DNA here is from genome assembly GCF_059752595.1 of Alteromonas sp. DYW1. Taxonomy (NCBI): domain Bacteria; kingdom Pseudomonadati; phylum Pseudomonadota; class Gammaproteobacteria; order Alteromonadales; family Alteromonadaceae; genus Alteromonas; species Alteromonas sp. DYW1. Next base: position 3,815,588 of record NZ_CM186038.1, read on the forward strand.
TTTACCTTGAACATAATGGTTTTGAAATGCCTGACAAGGTAACAATCAAAAGCCTGATGAAATTACCGACACATTACGCTGTATCAACAAACTCAGATAAACACGGATTGATTAAGCAAGTATTAACTGCCCACAGTAAACGTACTGAGGTTAAGCGTTTCGACGAGCTATTACCTTTCTATTAAACGACTATTGTCAGTTTGAACAGACGAGATTAAAAATAGGAACGCAACAGCAAAATTAGCGTAAATTCAAAGACCGATTTAAGTCGTCTCGACCACCATATATTTCACACCCCGGCATTTCTGCAGTGCATCCATTGCCTATAATTCTGCTGCCAGTTTGTCGCCCCGTGTTCCAAAACGGATCGATTACTAAATCCTTTACAGCGTTAAGTTGCATGCTCAAACCTCTCACCTGAATGATTTCAATATCAGGATCAAAATTCGAGTTCTGCGGTATCTGGGCATTGCCTGAGCGATTGTGTTTTGCATTTTCTGTTGACAGTTTATGCAACAACTTTTCTGAATTTGCATAATTCCCCTGCGCTGGAAATGCTAACAATTGCTTTGCCTTTTCAATATCTTGTCTAACATGGACACCGTCTAGGTAAATCACTGCGAGTAAATAATTAGCCAAATAACTATTACCTTCGGCTACTTTTACGTTCAACAAGTCTAATGCGTGCTGGAGCTCTTGCTGAGTAGACTTGGGATCTAGATAGACTAACAAAGCGTACTCTTCCGCTGTCTTGTGGACTCCTCGTTCGGCCGCTTTACGCATCACCGATTTCGCTTCAGCAATATTTTTTTCCGTACCCAAACCCTTTGAAAGCATACCTGCTACTTGACGATAAGCAGGCCAATAGCCTTGACGCATTGCTTTTGAAAAATAATAAAATGCATTTTCAAAATCCGTCTTAATGCCCGAGTCATTGTTCATAAAGATATGACCAAGAGAAAAGCTCGCTTCCATATTCCCTCTGGATGCAACTGCACGTAACGTATTTAATTTTGCTAATGAACAATCTTCCTGAGCACACTCTGGAGCGTTGGGTATAGCAACTGCTGGTAGGGCGAGAACACTGACAATGAGTAGTAGTATGATTTTATTCAACTTCTGAAATCCTTCTCGGTTAGAACAATCAATTCCTAGATTACCCGTAGTGCAACCAGTAAATAAAATAGACAAAGACTAAAATCCACTAACAAAAAAGCCGGCAAGTGCCGGCTCTTTTTTATCATTCTATAACTACTTATTTACGCAACTTCTGTATCAATCGTAATTGCGCAATCGCTTCAGCTAGCTCAACAGCAGCTTCTGCATAGTTAAAGTCTGTGCCTGGATTAGCAATATGCTCTTCAGCGCGACGCTTAGCTTCTTCAGCGGCTTGTTCATCGAGATCTTCGGCGCGTACCGCAGTATCTGCCAAAACCGTTACATTACCTGGCTGTACTTCAAGAATACCGCCTGCAATGTAAATCATCTCTTCTTCGCCATGCTGCTTAACCAATCGCACCATGCCAGGCTTTAATGCGGTGATCAGTGGCGCGTGCCCTGGGTGGATACCCAATTCACCTTCGCTACCGGTTACCTGTATCGTCTCAACGCGGCCTGAAAAAACTTGTTCTTCAGCGCTTACCACATCAAGATGTACTGTCATTGCTGCCATGGGCACCTCCTAAAGTTGAGCGCTTGCGCGCTCGGACTTATTTCTTGTTGGCTTTCTCAATCGCTTCGTCAATTGAGCCAACCATGTAGAAGGCTTGCTCTGGAAGGTTATCGTAATCACCTGCCAAGATACCCTTGAAGCCAGCGATCGTATCTTTAAGCGATACATACTTACCAGGCGACCCAGTAAATACTTCAGCTACGAAGAACGGCTGTGACAAGAAACGTTGGATCTTACGAGCACGTGTTACAACCTGCTTGTCTTCATCAGACAATTCATCCATACCCAAGATTGCGATAATATCTTTAAGCTCTTTATAACGCTGCAACGTTGTTTGAACGCCTTGTGCAGTGTCATAGTGCTCTTGACCAACAACTAATGGATCTAGCTGACGCGAGGTTGAATCTAATGGGTCAACCGCTGGGTAAATGCCCAAAGATGCGATATCACGAGACAATACAACTGTTGCATCCAAGTGAGCAAAGGTGGTTGCCGGTGATGGGTCAGTCAAGTCATCCGCAGGTACGTATACCGCTTGGATTGAGGTAATTGAACCCGTCTTAGTCGACGCGATACGCTCCTGTAGAACACCCATTTCTTCAGCTAGTGTAGGCTGATAACCTACCGCTGAAGGCATACGACCAAGAAGTGCTGATACCTCTGTACCGGCCAATGTATAACGGTAGATATTATCTACGAAGAAAAGTACGTCACGACCTTCGTCACGGAACTTCTCAGCCATTGTCAAACCAGTAAGAGCAACCCGTAGACGGTTACCTGGTGGTTCATTCATCTGACCGTAAACCAACGATACTTTATCAAGTACGTTAGATTCGTTCATTTCATGATAGAAATCGTTACCTTCACGCGTACGCTCACCAACACCAGCGAATACTGAGTAACCACTGTGCTCGATAGCGATGTTACGGATAAGCTCCATCATGTTTACGGTTTTACCAACACCCGCACCACCGAACAAACCAACTTTACCACCCTTAGCGAATGGGCAAACCAAGTCAATTACTTTGATTCCAGTCTCGAGTAGTTCAACTGAGCTTGATTGCTCTTCATAAGTAGGCGCTTCGCGGTGAATAGACATACGCTCTTCTTCACCGATAGGGCCAGCTTCGTCGATTGGGTTACCCAATACGTCCATGATACGGCCCAATGTTTTGGTACCGACAGGAACCATGATTGGCGCACCCGTATTTTCAACTTTCAAACCACGACGTAAACCGTCAGTAGTACCTAGTGCGATACCACGGACAACACCGCCACCTAATTGCTGTTGCACTTCAAGGGTCAAACCCTCTAAGTCACCTTCGGTCACTTTCAGTGCGTCATACACTCTTGGTACTGCTGATTGTGGAAACTCGATATCCACAACGGCACCAATGATTTGGACGACCTTACCTTGACTCATAATTAGTCCTCGTTATCTTTAAACCTGTTGCCTACACCGCAGCTGCGCCGCCAACGATCTCACTGATTTCTTGTGTAATCGCTGCCTGACGGGCTTTGTTATATACCAATTGCAATTCATCGATTAAGTTACCCGCATTATCGGTTGCAGCTTTCATTGCAACCATACGTGCAGCTTGTTCTGACGCTGCGTTTTCAACAACGCCTTGGTAAACCTGAGACTCAATGTAGCGTGTCATTAACGCTTCCAAGATCGGTTTAGGATCTGGTTCGTATATGTAGTCCCAACGATGCTGCAATGCTTCATCTTCCGATTTCGGCAAAGGCAATAATTGATTGATCACTGGCTCCTGCGCCATAGTATTTACGAAGTTGTTGAAAACCAGATAAACTTTATCCAATTCACCTTTATCGAACGCATTAATCATTACGCGCACGATACCCACAACATCGCTTACTTTAGGTGCATCACCAATACCCGATTCAGCAGCCATAACATCGCCACCAAATCGATTGAAAAACGCACACGCTTTTGAACCTAGTGCAGCAAAGGCAATTTCAGCCCCTTTTTCCTGCCAGGCTTTAGCATCTTGCGTGACTTTTTTAAACTCGTTGGTGTTTAAGCCACCGCACAATCCACGGTCAGTAGATATTACGATGTAACCAACGCGTTTAACCTCACGCTCCTCTAAATAAGGATGGCGATACTCAAGCGCGCCGTTTGCGATATGACCAATCACTTTTAGCATGTTTTGTGCGTATGGGCGGCCAGAAGCCATTCGGTCTTGCGCCTTTTTCATTTTTGACGCTGCAACCATTTCCATCGCACTGGTAATTTTTTGGGTGTTTTTAATACTCCCAATTTTACCTTTAATTTCTTTACCGCTGGCCATGATTATTCTCCAGTTACTTAACAGACGAGGTGCTTACGAATAAGCACCGGTCGATTACCACGTTTGTGTCGCTTTAAAATTAGTTAAAGCGTCAGCTAACTGTGACTCGATGTCGTCGTTGTAGTTACCTGTTTCATTAATCGTTTTCATTAGCTCAGCTTTTTCACTGTTCATGTATGAGTGAAGTGCCGCTTCAAAGTCTAGAATTTTGTTTAATTCAATGTCTTTCAAGTAGCCTTTCTCAACTGCAAACAATGAAACTGCAGTATCCGCAACACTCAAAGGAGCGTATTGTTTCTGCTTCATTAGCTCCATTACGCGCTCACCATGCTCAAGTTGCGCACGGGTTGCATCATCAAGGTCAGATGCAAACTGCGAGAACGCCGCCAATTCACGATACTGAGCAAGTGCAAGACGGATACCACCACCTAATTTCTTAACGATCTTAGTCTGTGCAGCACCACCTACACGCGATACTGAGATACCAGCGTTAACAGCAGGACGGATACCTGAGTTAAACAAATCAGTTTCTAAGAAGATCTGACCGTCAGTAATCGAAATTACGTTGGTTGGTACGAATGCAGATACGTCACCGGCTTGTGTTTCAATGATTGGCAGTGCGGTCAATGAACCCGTTTTGCCCTTCACTTCACCATTGGTGTAACGCTCAACATACATTTCGTTAACGCGTGCCGCGCGCTCTAGCAAACGTGAGTGAAGATAAAAAACATCACCTGGGTATGCTTCACGACCTGGAGGACGCTTTAACAGCAATGAAATTTGACGGTAAGCAACAGCTTGCTTAGACAAATCATCATATACGATCAGTGCATCTTCACCGCGGTCACGGAAGTATTCACCCATTGTACAACCTGAGTAAGGCGCTAAGTATTGCAAAGCAGCAGACTCAGATGCAGAAGCAGCAACAACGATAGTGTTTTGCAACGCACCGTGTTCTTCTAGCTTACGTACAACATTAGCAATAGTAGAGGCTTTCTGACCAATCGCTACGTATACACAAGGAACGCCTGTGTCACGTTGGTTAATGATTGCATCGATTGCTAAAGCAGTTTTACCCGTTTGACGGTCACCGATAATCAACTCACGCTGACCACGACCGATTGGGATCATTGAGTCAACAGACTTGTAACCAGTTTGTACTGGTTGATCAACTGATTGACGCTCGATAACGCCTGGTGCAATTTTTTCTACCGGCTCAAAACCGTCAGCTTCGATTGCGCCTTTACCGTCAATTGGCTCACCTAGCGTGTTAACAACACGGCCCAATAGTTTACGACCTACCGGTACTTCTAAGATACGACCTGTTGATTTAACTTTTACGCCTTCTTGCAAGTCTGCGTAAGGACCCATAACTACCGCACCAACAGAGTCGCGCTCAAGGTTTAGTGCAATCGCATAACGACCACCCGGTAGTTCAATCATTTCACCTTGCATTACATCAGCAAGGCCATGGATACGAATAATACCGTCAGTTACACCAACGATCGTACCTTCATTTCGCGCTTCACTCGCGATATCGAACTGTTCAATTCTTTTCTTGATCAGTTCTGCAATTTCTGTGGAGTTAAGTTGCATGCTCTTTATCCCCGTTATGCTTGCAACGCGTCTGCGAGACGGTTCAATTTAGATTTTACGGAACCATCAATGACAGTGTCGCCAGCCTTTATGACTACGCCAGCAACCAGTGCAGGATCCACGTTACAATTAAGCTTCACTTTACGTGCCAAACGCTGTTCCAACGATGCACTAATTTTGGCTTGTTGTGCTGCAGTCAGTTCGGTTGCAGAGGTTACATCAACATCTACTTCCTTCTCATATTCTGACTTTAATTCAGCGTACAAAGCGGCAATTTCAGGCAACGCGGTTAGGCGCTTATTCTCAGCCAAAACTTTAATAAAATTCTGACCATTTGAGTTGAGCTGTTCGCCGCAAACACTGATAAAAACCTCAGCGAGTTGTTCAGCAGCAGTGGCACCAGAAAGTAACTCTTTCATGGTTTCATTGCGTGACACTTCGCTAGCAAATACCAACATTTCTTGCCATTCGGCAACGGCTTTTTGCTCAACGGCAAAATTAAATGCAGCAGTAGCATAAGGGCGAGCAACGGTTGTTAATTCAGCCATAGCTCAATACCCTTATAGTTCAGCGACAAGTTTTTCAACAATGTCGTCTTGTGCCGCAGCATCAATCTCGCGTTGAAGAATACGTTCAGCACCTACTACCGCCAGGGCAGCAACTTGCTTACGTAAGTCTTCTTTAGCACGGTTACGTTCAGCTTCAATTTCTGCATAACCTTGATTAATGATTTTTTCGCGCTCGGCGTGGCCGCGCTGCGTTTCTTCGTCAACTAATTGGTTAGCGCGCTTTTTCGCTTGCTCAATAATTTCCGCTGCTTGCTGCTTCGCTTCACGAAGTTGCTCAGTGGCTTTTTCTTGCGCAAGTTCAAGGTCTTTACCGGCACGCTCAGCATCAGCAAGACCATCAGCGATAGTCTTTTGACGCGCTTCAATTGCTGCTAATAGTGGTGGCCACACATACTTCATGCAGAAAACCACAAACACAGCAAACGCTATAAGTTGACCAATAAGAGTGGCGTTAATGTTCACGTCCGCTCCTCCTCTGTAAATTCGCTAGTCGTAGGTTTAAGTAAAATTAAGCACCAACCGCGAACAATAGGTATAGCGCGATACCAACACCGATCATTGCGATCGCGTCGATAAGACCGGCTACGATGAACATTTTCACCTGTAATTGAGGAGCAAGCTCAGGTTGACGAGCAGCAGATTCTAGGAACTTACCGCCTAGAAGACCAAAACCAATAGCAGTACCTAGGGCACCCATACCGATTAGTAGAGCAACTGCGATGTATAACATGTAAATCTCCGATGTGTAGTTAAATTTAAAGTTAAAAGTAAAACGTTATTAGTGGTCTTCACTCGCCAAGCTCAAATACACGATGGTTAACATCATGAAAATAAATGCTTGTAAAGGGAGTACCAAAATATGGAACACAGCCCACATGAAGTGCAGTGGAAGCTGGAAGAAACCGATTGTCGCTATCAAAATAAAGATAAGCTCACTGGCGTACAAGTTACCAAACAAACGCAATGCCAGTGATAATGGACGAGCGAGTAAGGTTACGGTTTCAAGAATAAAGTTCACTGGAATGAATGCCCAATGGCCAAACGGTTGCATGGTTAGTTCTTTTGCAAAACCACCAATACCCTTCATTTTTAGTGAGTAATAAATAATTAAAAAGAACACACCGATAGCTAATGCAAAGGTTAAGTTCAAATCTGTGGTTGGCACGGCCTTCATGTAAACATCATGAGGATCCATACCAAAGCCATACTCACCAATCGCACCTGCAATCATAGGTAATACGTCAACGGGTACCAGATCCATTAAGTTCATCAACAATACCCAAACAAATATTGTTAATGATAACGGTGCAATTAGCGCACTCTTGCCATGGAATGTACTGGTTACATTATCGTTGACAAAATCCACAACCATTTCTACAAACGCTTGTGTTTTTGATGGTACGCCAGTGGTTGCTTTTTTAGCAACGCTACGGAAAAGCCAAAGGAAAAGAATACCAAGACCAATCGACCAACCTAAAGTGTCAACATGCCAAACCCAAAAGCCGGCATCTTCACACGCCTTATTGAACACGATACCGTCATCGGTAGAGCACATTCTGGCGTTGGTTAAATGGTGCTTAATATATTCTGATGTTGTGTATTCAGAAGCCATTGTTAAACCCAAGTAGTGTAATTGTAAAACTGTTCATTACGCGTTCTTAAGCAGGTTTGCTGAAGCGCAATATGGTTAACCAATAAATCAATGTGGTAATCGCAAAGGCACAAAAAAGAAGAACAGGTTGTGCTTTGAAGGCGATAAACGCGATACCAAAAATGATTGCGGCTAACCCTAATTTGTATCTTGCGCCTTGCATTAGGCTCTGAGCCACGGCGCGTGATTGTTGTGCGCCGGAAAATCGAAATGCAAAAAACGCAAATATTCCATTGGGGATGATACTTGCAGCGCTACCTAACGCTACGGATACTGCTGCGTGTGTTGACCAAATCAAGACCGCAACACAAACCATACTAAATGCAATTGCGAGTTGTGTACAAAAAGCTAATTTGGCTAGTTTTTTGCCGCTCTCGACTAAGTCATTTGATGGCATAATTTTTACAGTTATCAACGCCCAAAATAAAAGCGACTGAAGTATACTTGGATCAGCAGTAATTTCAACCGTTACCGCCTTTTTGAAAGCGATTGTGAAAATTTACCAAACGAATATCAGTTAGGTTTGGATTAGGCCAAATTTTCGCGATTCTTTACATCGTATTTTTCGATGTAAAATTTTAAATTATTCGTCTGAAAGTTGTAATTTTGCCAAAATCCCATCGAGCTCATCTAAGCTAGAAAAATTGATCACCATTTTGCCTTTCCCCTTGGCATTATGATCAATTGAAACCGGCGCTCCAACACTTTCAGATAATCGCGTTGCTAGCCGCGCTACGTCAGGATCAATACGCTTGGGGGCTTTTTCTGGGGCTGGTTCAAGATATTTACGCACAAGTTTTTCTGTGTCTCGGACGGTTAGCCCTTTACCTGATACATGTTGCGCAGCTTCTGATTGAGTATTACCTTCTAGCGCTAACAGTGCGCGTGCATGGCCCATTTCAATATCACCATACTCAACCATTTTTTTAACGTCTTCGTTTAGATTATTCAAACGCAGAAGATTGGTAACGGTGGTGCGCGATTTACCAACAGCATCGGCAACTTCTTGGTGGGTTAACGCAAACTCAACCATCAAACGGTCTAATGCTTGTGCCTCTTCCATGGCATTTAAGTCTTCGCGCTGAATGTTTTCGATGAGTGCTATCGCGACCGCTGATTCATCTGGGACATCTTTGACTAAACAGGGAATTACATCTAATCCAGCTAGTTGCGAAGCACGCCAGCGTCGCTCTCCAGCAATAATTTCGTATTTTTCGGTATCAATTTGACGCACCACAACCGGTTGAATAACACCCTGTGAACGAATGGAAGACGCTAAGTCCTCCAACGCTTCAGGTGACATGTCTTTGCGCGGCTGATATTTACCAGGTTGCAACCATTCAATCGGTAACTTAGTTAATTCACTGGATTGGCTATCGATAGATGTATCCGATTTATTCGAATGGCTGGTTGCTAGTAGCGCATCTAAACCCCTGCCTAATCCTCGCTTCTTTGCTGACATGCGTTCCTCAATACTCGTTAACTTGCTTGCGCGGTCGATGAAGCTGGTACTTTGTCACGACGACGCAATATCTCTCCCGCAAGAGCTAGGTAAGCCTTTGCTCCAGTGGATGATTTATCATAATACATTGCAGGAGCTCCAAAACTCGGCGCCTCTGCCAAGCGCACATTGCGCGGGATCACCGTACGGTAAACTTGTTCACCAAAGTGGCGTTTCAATTGTTCTGATACATCGTTAGCAAGGCGATTACGCGGATCATACATCGTCCGCAGTACACCTTCGATTTTTAAGTTAGGGTTGACTACCGATGCCAACTTTTGGATTGTATCCATCAGTGCCGTTAAACCTTCTAAGGCGTAGTATTCGCATTGCATCGGAACCAACACTGAGTCTGCTGCTGCCAGTGCGTTAACGGTTAATTGGTTCAGTGATGGCGGGCAATCAATAAAGATAAAATCATAATACCCTTGCACTGGCTTGAGTGCGTTGCGCAAGCGCACTTCTCGAGCAAACACTTCCATCAATTTGATTTCTGCTGCAGTGACGTCACCATTACCGGCGATCAAATCATATTTACCAGAGGTATTCTTGATCACAACTTCATCAATGGGTTTTTCTTCAATCAACAATTCATAGCAGGTTGCGTCAACATCATACTTGTCGACTCCACTCCCCATGGTCGCATTGCCTTGGGGATCCAAATCAATCAGTAACACTTTACGCTTGGTCGCAGCCATTGAAGCTGCAACATTGACAGCGGTGGTTGTTTTTCCAACACCACCTTTTTGATTAGCAATTGCGATGACCTTAGCCACTGACGATCCTATTACTGTTTTTTAAGCAAGATAATGTTTCTCTCACCTATCAAGTAGGGAACTTGTAGTTTGTGAGTACTTACAACTGATATATTTTCAGGGATATCAGCTAACTCATCTTGAGGGTATTGCCCTTTTAATGCAAGAAATTCACCCGAAGAATCTACCAAATGTTGGCACCAATGCAACATATCATGCAGCGATGCGAATGCCCGGCTTAGAACGCCATCGTATAACTTCTCAGGTTGATGATCTTCAACACGACTTTGCACAGGTTCAACATTGTGTAACTTGAGTTCGTGAACCACTTGTTTCATAAAACGCACGCGTTTTCCCAAACTATCCAAGCAAGTAAAATGAGAGTGCGGGCATGCGATGGCCAGTGGAATACCCGGTAATCCTGGCCCCGTCCCAACATCAATGTAGCGTTTTTCATGGATATACGGCACCACCGCAAGGGAATCCAAAATGTGTTTTGTGAGCATTTCACTAGGATCACGCACTGACGTCAGGTTATAGGCTTTATTCCATTTATCCATCAGTTCAACGTAACGAACCAATGCGTTAAGTTGTGTATCACTTAACGCTAACCCAAGCTCCTGTGCGCCAGATATTAATCGGGCTAATAAAGCCTCCAGCATTAGGCTGACTCACGCTGTTGTTTGCGCAATGAACCTTGTTTTTTCAGATAAACTAAGAGTAGGCTAATTGCTGCAGGCGTAATACCTGAAATTCGTGAGGCTTTACCGATCGTCTCTGGCCGCGCGTCAGACAACTTCGCCACAACTTCATTACTTAATCCAGACACTGAAGAGAAATCAAAATCATGCGGGATCAAGGTATTCTCATGACGTCGAGTTTTTTCTATTTCTTCTTGCTGACGCGAAATATAGCCCGCGTATTTAATTTGGATCTCAACTTGCTCTGCTGCTTGTTGATGTTCAAGCGCTGGACCCAGGGACGGTATCTGCATCAGTTGTTGATACGTCAGCTCTGGGCGTCGTACCAATTCTTCTAACGAATGTTCACGCGAGATTGGATTTTTAACCAATTGGTTAAGGTCTGGTACGGCAATGTGATCAGGGTGCACCCATTGTCCACGCAGGCGTTGGACCTCCTGTTCGATCAATTCAATTTTTTGGTTGAATGCTCGCCAACGCAGATCATCAACCAGTCCGATGTTACGCCCAAGTTCAGTCAAACGGATATCAGCGTTATCTTCGCGTAACAGCAAACGATATTCTGCACGACTAGTAAACATACGGTAAGGTTCTTTCGTTCCCATTGTCGCTAGGTCATCAATAAGCACACCCATATAAGCTTGGTCGCGACGCAAAATGAGCGGATCTTTTTGCATAACCGCTAGCGCCGCGTTAGCCCCGGCAACTAAGCCCTGAGCACCAGCCTCTTCATAACCCGTAGTACCATTGATCTGACCGGCAAAATACAGCTGTTGTATGAATTTAGTTTCCAGCGTTTGTTTTAAGTCTCGTGGATCGAAAAAATCATACTCGATGGCATAACCAGGGCGCACAATATGCGCATTTTCAAAGCCTCTAATTGAGCGCACTAACGCCATTTGTACATCAAATGGTAGGCTTGTAGAAATCCCGTTAGGGTAAACTTCGATACTATTGAGACCTTCTGGCTCAACAAAAATCTGATGTGAAGCTTTATCAGCAAAACGCATGATCTTATCTTCAATTGAAGGGCAATAACGCGGCCCGACACCTTCAATAATACCCGTGTACATTGGAGACCGATCCAGGCCACCACGGATAATGTCATGCGTACGTTCATTGGTATGAGTGATGTAGCAAGGGATCTGCCTTGGGTGATCGGCCTGACTACCCATAAATGAGAACACCGGTAATGGATCATCACCGGGTTGTTCCTGCATTACAGAGAAATCCAGTGTACGCGCATCAAGACGAGCAGGTGTTCCCGTTTTTAAGCGATCAACTCTAAATGGTAAGGCGCGTAAACGCTGAGCGAGTGCATTGGCAGGCGGATCACCCGCTCGACCGCCTTGAAAATTTTCTAAACCAATATGGATCGTTCCACCCAAAAATGTGCCTACCGTCAAAATAACAGCTTTCGCGCGAAATTTAAGACCCATTTGCGTGACTACGCCGCAAACCTGATCATTTTCAACAATTAAGTCGTCACAAGATTGCTGAAAAATCGTTAAATTTGCTTGATGCTCTAACATTGATCGCATTGCACTGCGATACAAGGAGCGATCGGCTTGTGCCCGAGTAGCCCGAACAGCTGGTCCTTTACTGCTGTTTAGAGTGCGAAATTGAATACCGGCTTTATCTGCTGCGATCGCCATAGCACCGCCTAAAGCATCAATTTCTTTAACAAGATGTCCTTTGCCGATCCCTCCGATGGCTGGGTTACAAGACATTTGCCCTAATGTTTCAATATTGTGCGTCAAAAGTAGTGTATTAGCACCCATGCGAGCGGAGGCCATAGCTGCCTCAGAACCAGCATGCCCACCACCAACTACAATCACATCAAAGCTTTGCTCATAAAACACAGGGTCGACCTCATCAAAACTACGCGCAAAAATGCGGGCGCATATTCTATATGAATAATGCGTTGAAAAACATCTTTATTGTACAAAGAATACACAATCAATGGGTAATCGCTTATTTGATTAAGCGTACTTCAATGTAGTTTAAATGTAGCAGCGATCATGACTTTATAAATATGATCAGATCCTTAGTTAGTTTATTTTTATTATTATTAAGCATCGACAATTCTGTTGAAAACCCTTTTTTATCTATAAATAACAGTGGGTTATACACTATTGATTGTTGTGATCTATGCGATCGTTTACATACTATAATCTGTGTATAACCAGTTACTTTATCCACAGGTTAAATTTCAATCAATTTGATTAACAGGTATATGCTATTAAGATCACAGTTTTATATCGATCTTATCCACAAGTATTGAGATCTTGTTGGTAGGTTGTGTGTAAAAAAGGATAACATTGCTAAATGTTAGGAATAATCAGCGATCGCGGTGATCACACAGATCACCGCAGTTCCTGTGGATTAATCTTTATTAATTTTAACGCTACCGCCGCTAGTGCGTAATGTCAGTTCTGGACCACCACCATTAATAGTGCCGCGAATTGAGCGTTTTTTCACTTTTCCATCAACATCAAACTCACTGCGCACGGATCCACCAGAGGTGGAAGCATCAATATCTAGTTGGATGTCTGCCGGTAGGTACGCCGTAATCGAACCACCTGATGTCGTTAGTTTGGCATCTTCAGTGATCTGTTGTTTAAACTCTACGTGAATACTGCCTCCAGAGGTATTTGCATCAATATTACCATTAACACTATCAACGCGAATCGAACCGCCTGACGTGTGCACATCGACATCGCCATCAATATCACCCAATGATATGGAACCCCCCGACGTTTGTGCATCTACATTACCTGTGAGATCTTCAACTTTAATTGATCCACCGGCTGTATTAACATCAATATTGAAGGTTTGAGGTACTGTTATGTAGAACTTCGCGCGAATTTGTGAACCATTCCAGCCCCAGCCATCATTGGTTTTATCACCATAAATAGCAATACCATCATTAGTTTCTTCAAAGCGAACATTAAATTCATCAGCATTGCGACCATCAACGTCGACTTCAATTTCTACCTTATCTGAAGTTTGTGTGCGAATATCAATGCTACCCACATCGGTTTTGATATATAACAGCTTGCCAGAATCAACTGTATACGTTTGTGAGTAGGTTTCAGCATTTGCTGAGGTACTGAATACGGTTGCTCCAAGCAATGCCACCAGGGTTGATTTAACGAGTGATTTCATCATTTTTTCCTTAGCAGTTTACGATCTTATTACAGTGAGTCGTGAGTAAAACTGCAAAGGTTTAAATGTAAGAAAATTATAATTGATTAGGTTGATAGCCTGGTGTGTTTTCTGCTTCAGGCAAGGTTGGAGTGATGGTTTTGCGTCGACTAGGACCGCTGAATTTTACTTTATAAGTATCGTATTCCTTGATTGATTCGAAGCAATAACGACCCAAAGCGATCTCTAGCTCTTGTAAATTATGGTTGGTAATCAGAATACAATTTTTATTATCCGCTAAACGTTGGCGTAACAAATTGCCGAGCCAACTCTGGGTGTTTTTTTTCAGCATGGTTTCATTTACGCAAACCTCATCAAGGATTAATAAGTCTACGTTAAGCAATTCTTGTTGAATTTCCCTGAATTGCTGAGCAATGTTATCGGTGGACGAGTAATCATAAGAGAAAAACCGCATTTCTAGCAGACTTGAAAGCTGACGGTATAAAACTGTGGTTTCATATTGCGCGATGAGTTCGTGAGCAATAGCACCGGCAATATGCGATTTACCGCGACCATAATCACCATAAAAGATCATCATGTGCGAGCTATTATTGCGCCAATTTGGATCGGCATGGGCAGCGATAAATGATTGTGCGATATTAATCGCCTCTATTACATCGTCACTGTCTTGAACTAAATTGGCAAACGTCCACTTTGGATTGAGATCTGAACGCCCATGCAGTTGTTCTATGCGCTGCTGTCGTGCTTGTTGCTGAAGATGTTTGACCTCGCGGTTAGCAAGTTCTTCATACTCTTGTTTGATGGTGTGAAAATCAGCATTTGTTTGCTCTGGCACGTGATTGAGCGATCGCCCCATTAACTTTGCTAAATTAGCGATTTTGTCATTCAGTGTTTTCACGGTTACTTCAATCTTTCGCTGTTAGGGTACGTAGATTACTGCTTTGTAGCATACTTTGCTACCAACTTACGTGCATTCTCATCAACTTCTAAGCCCGCTTTGGATTGCACAACTTGCGACCCGATTTGTTTATGATTCCCGGCATAACGTGCCTGACGTTTTTGTTTTAAATAGCTGACAAACTTTTGCGTCCACTGAAACTCGCTAAGTGTGGTTGTCGGTCGGCCTAACCAATAGG
Source organism: Alteromonas sp. DYW1 (assembly GCF_059752595.1). Lineage (NCBI taxonomy): Bacteria > Pseudomonadati > Pseudomonadota > Gammaproteobacteria > Alteromonadales > Alteromonadaceae > Alteromonas > Alteromonas sp. DYW1. The sequence continues at coordinate 3,830,652 of NZ_CM186038.1, forward strand.
CGACAAATTCACCAATTTCCTCAGTGCTGCATTGTTTATCAATCAATCCGACCAATTGCGCTAATTGTTCAAATACCGTCATGTTAGGTTGCCAATCGGGTATCATTGCATTGCGCATATGATGTAGGCGTTGAATATCCGATTCTTTCATTGGGACCAAGGGTAACATCACACGTTGGTAGTTAAGACTACGTTCCACGTCTTGTTCATCATTAATCGCAACTAAGCCAAACTGTATGAGTTCTTTGACGAGTGAATTAATTTGTCTGCCGCGAGTGATAGTCTCTTCAGTACTGTTTAATAGTTGCATCAGTGCTTTGTAAACCAAAGGTGATGTAGCGCCGGTATGAATATTTGCAGTAGGTCTTAACCCTAGAATATAAAGTACTCGGGCAAGATTACTTATGGGCTGAAGGAGGGCATCCCGTTCGGCATCATTCATCGGCTTTTTTACGCTTGTGTAAATAGTGCACTGTTATCCTCTACCCACTCAATAGCAATATCTTCAGGGATGGGGTGCTGTAATACATCAATTTCAAAAGGCTCACATAAGGGCTTCGCGTTGGCCTGATGCATTAAGCGATGCAAGGTTGCACCACCTGCGCAAAAGGTATCATAGCTGCTGTCACCGAGGCTTATAACAGCATAGGGTAGAGCATCTAGTTGTTGTTCTTGTAGTGACTCAGCAAAGTCTTGGATATTGTCAGGTAAATCGCCGGCACCATGCGTGGAGGAACATATTAGCCATATGTCTTGCAGAGGGATTTGATCAAATCTTGGCTGCAGATGGAGTTCTGTTGCAAAGCCGAGGGTTTGCAGTTTGTCTGCCAATGCTTCGGCTACATATTCGCTAGCGCCAAGCACAGACCCAACGATAATCTGAATTTGCTTCACCTGATTATTTCCCAATACAAAATGATGAAAATATTCTACCGAGTAAATCGTCGGAAGAAAATTCGCCGGTAATTTCATTTAATTGTTGTTGCGCAATGCGCAGCTCCTCGGCGAGTATTTCACCGGCGGCATTTTGGAGTAATTGTTGCTCGCCAATAGCAATGTGCTCGGCGGCTTGGTTCAATGCATTTAAATGACGTCGCCGCGCAATAAACTGACCATCGCTTTGACTAGAGTAACCCATACATTGTTTAAGATGTTCTGTTAGTTCATGCATTCCAAGCTGGGTATGCGCAGCGATTTTAAAAACGGGAACGGTACCGCGCTCGGTGATTACGGACGTGGGACTTATGTCCTCACCAGTTAAATCAACTTTATTTCTAAGTAGTGTTATGCCTACGTTACTGGGTAACTGCGCAACAAATTCTGGCCACAGCGTTTCCGGGTTGATATCTGTGGTGGTTGTCGCGTCGACAACCATAAGTACACGATCAGCCTTATTGATCTCTTCCCACGCGCGCTGAATACCAATTTGTTCTACTTTGTCGTCACTTTCGCGCAGCCCAGCGGTATCAATAATATGTAGCGGCATCCCGTCCAGATGAATATGTTCTTTCAATACATCCCGAGTGGTACCAGCAATATCGGTAACGATCGCTGCTTCACGACCGGCCAATGCATTCATTAAGCTCGATTTACCTGCATTAGGTTTACCTGCTATCACGACATGCATGCCTTCTCTCAAAATAGAGCCTTGCTGAGCTTTGGCGAGTATCTCGGCTAAGTGTGAACGAATGGCGGCAATGTCGTTCGCAACTTTACCGTCACTTAGAAAATCGATTTCTTCTTCGGGAAAATCAATCGCCGCTTCGACATACATACGAAGTTGAATAACGGCTTCTACTAGTGCGTGGATTTGCTTAGAAAAATCTCCCTGCAAACTGCGCATTGCGCTGCGCGCAGCTTGTTGAGAGCTAGCGTCGATTAAGTCAGCAATAGCTTCTGCTTGGGCAAGGTCCATTTTATCATTGAGGAATGCGCGCTCACTGAATTCTCCTGGGCGCGCCATGCGAACATTGTCATGTTGCAGTATTTCGCTGAGCAACATATCCATGACAACCTGCCCACCATGACCTTGTAGTTCAAGTACATCTTCGCCAGTAAAGGAATTAGGAGATTGAAAAAATAAACCGAGGCCTTGATCGATGGCGTCTCCATTATGGGCTCTGAATGGGAGGTATCGAGCTTCTCTTGGCGGGGGACAACAGCCCAATATTGCTTCAGCAATGGTAGCGGCTTGCGGACCAGAGACACGTACGATACCAACGCTGCCTTTGCCACTTGCGGTTGCTTGCGCAACGATGGTATCGCTAGAACCAAAATTCATTGATCAATTGCCGTAACAATCAGTCGCGGAAATTATTGTATTGGAAAGGTTGACCTAAGTTAGCACCCTTAACCAAAGCGATAACTTCTTGTAAATCATCGCGTTTCTTTCCTGTTACACGTAATTGGTCACCTTGAATTGCCGTTTGTACTTTCAGTTTGGCGTCTTTAACTAGTTTTACTATTTTTTTCGCGGTGGCTTGGTCAATACCTTGCTTGAAACTCATCAGTTGGCGATATTGTTTGCCGCGATGATCAACATTTTTTGCTTCCATACAAGCAGTATCAACGCCACGCTTGGAACATGCATTACGTAACATTGAGTCCATTTGCTGCAATTGAAATTCCGCTTCAGCAATCATTAAAACTCCGTCTTCAGTGGATTCGAAGGACGCTTCCACACCCCTAAAATCAAAACGAGTAGCAAGTTCTCGATTCGCATTATCAGTCGCGTTTTTCACATCAACCATGTCTATTTCTGAGACGATATCAAATGAAGGCATTGTCGTTTTCCTCGCTCGTAACTAGTGGGTCTTGATGCCACGTTTTTCCATTGATTTATAAATCATCTTCGCTTGTACGATGGTGATGACGTTAGAAATCAACCAATATAAAACCAAGCCTGCTGGGAACCAGATAAAGAAAATACTCATGGCAACAGGCATCCATTGCATAATTTTTTGCTGCATTGGATCTTGTACTGTGGTCGGATTCAACTTTTGCAGCAAGTACATGCTCGCGCCGGTTAGTACAGGTAAGACAAAATAGGGGTCCATCACTGATAAGTCGGTAATCCATAGAAAGAAATCAGCGTGGCGTAATTCAACGCTTTCCAACAGAACCCAGTATAAGGCTAAGAATATTGGCATTTGTAATAATAATGGGAAGCAGCCGCCCATTGGGTTTACTTTTTCTTTGCGATAAAGCTCCATCATAGCTTGTGACATCTTTTGTCTGTCATCGCCGTAACGGTCTTTTAATTGTTGCATTTTAGGTGCTAAAACACGCAGTTTAGCGAACGATTCATACTGCTTCTTCGTTAACGGATACATCACACCTTTTACAATGATGGTGATCAAAATAATCGCAACACCCCAATTACCGACCCAATCAAATAGCATCTTCAACAAGCTAAATAATGGCTGTGAAATCCACCATAATGGACCGTAATCGACGGTCAGATCGAGTCCACGCGCAATACCGGCCAATGTTTCCTGATCTTTCGGACCTAGGTATAACGTACTCGTAAGCGATGCACTTTCGCCTACATTAATTAATATTGCGGGGGTGGTGTAACCAATAATGGCAAATTGGTTATTGATTAAGCGAGAGTAAATAGTATTCGTTTGCTCTTGCGGCGGTACCCATGCGGAAACGAAGTAATGTTCCAACATACCAACCCATCCACCAATCGTCGCAAGACGCAGGTTATCGTCTTCAAAATCACCAAACTTAAACTTCTCGTAGCGGGTGTCTTGCGTTGAGTAGGCCGCGCCGCGGTAGGTAGGCATAAACATGTTGCCTTCTGGTTGCGACATGGTTTGCTTTAATTGAGCATATTGCTGTACTTGAGCAGCATTTGCGGTGTTGTTTTGAATGTCGTAAGTGACATCAACAATGTGAGAGTCACGCTTAAAAGTAAAAATTTTAGTAACAGTTAAGCCGTCTTGGTTTTGCCAAGTTAGGGGAACCTGCAATGTGTCTTCTGTTAATTCATATGAGGATTGGCTGGTCGTGTACAGTGGGCGACCTTGGCTATTTCCATCGGGGCCATTGGGTCCAATAAGACCACTTTGTGCGACGTATAAACTAGCACTTTCGGCACGCAACAAGCTATAGGGTTGATTCGAATCCTGAGCAATGGGGAATTTTCTCAGGTCAGCTATAACTACATCACCTCCGACTAGATCGATAGTTGCATGTATACTGTCCGTGGAAACTTCGATAAAGCGAGTTGAATTGCTCGTATTTGCTGCGGCAGTATTAGCAGGAACCTCACTTAAACTTTCTTGCGCAATATCAGTGGGCACAGCTGCATCATTAATTGAAGAATTAATGGCGCTTGGAACCGCATTCGTCTGAGTGTCAGTTGCTGCTACGGATGTGGGTTCAACCATTTTGGGACCATAGTCTACCTGCCATTGTTGCCACAGTAGAAAACTGACTAATGCGAGGCCGATGATTAAAAAACTGCGTTGCGATTCCATACTAATCTCTTAATGATGCTTTGATTTATTCGTTCTCTGGGGAACAAGGTCAACGCCCCCAGGATGAAAAGGGTGGCATTTTATAATGCGTTTGATCGATAACCAACTGCCAATAAACAATCCGTGAACCTTTAATGCCCGAATGGCATAACTCGAACAACTGGGATGAAATCGGCATTTCGGCCCCAGAAGTGGAGATATAAACGTTCTGTATACTTTCAAGAGTGCTACAGGAATAAATATCATTAGCTTGCGCAACGTTTTGCGAGCTTTTTCCATAGTTTTTCTAAAGTAATAAAAAGTTCTTGGTTGGACATTAATTCAGCATTAGATTTGCCAAGCACGACTATATCAACATTTGGCAGCAACTGCTGATTAATTCGAAAACTTTCTCGGATAATTCGTTTTAACCGGTTTCGGTCATGTGCTTTGCGAACACGCTTTTTGGCAATAGTAATACCCAATCGGGGATGATTTTGCTGATTATGTCTGGCTAAAACAGTAAAGGCGTTTGAAGTTGCGGGGATTGCTTGGTCGAATACGTAGGTAAAGTGGGTGGGAGTCAACAGTCGCGACTCCCGTGTAAATGTGCATTCGCCCACTTTTTGCAATTAGAGCTTATGCTGAAAGACGAGCGCGACCTTTTGCACGGCGGCTAGCAAGCACTTTACGACCATTTTTTGTCGCCATGCGAGCGCGGAAACCGTGTGAACGCTTACGCTTCAGATTGCTCGGTTGAAAAGTTCTTTTCATCGCCTGAGTCTCATCTTAGTAAATTTAAAGGACATTTGAGAATTGTACCGTCAATTCCATAAGAAATTATACGGTCAGTGCTCAAAAAGGACGCTGAATTCTAGAGATCGCTAAGCCGTATGTCAATCTTTATTACCGTTGGAATAGCAAATTAAACAACTATTTGTCGTTTCTCTGCCTTATACATGGCGATTAGATGAGTCGTATATCAGTAATATGTGAATAAAAATCGAACATTAGTAATTTTATCCACAGATTTTAGTCCTGTATACCTCATATTGGCATCAAATTTGATTAGATCCAGTTCTGATGAAATGTTTAGTTTTGCTAACGTCGTGTTTCAAGTAACCACAGATCCACATTAAAAAGCTATATATTACAGGTAGATATTATTATTTTTTTAATTGCGATCAAAATGATCGCAGATCTGTTTTACATAGCATCGATGATAAGAGATAATTCACAACCCTGTTTGAATATTGGGCGTTTAGTAGCACTTTTGGTAATTTATTTGTTGAGCGACTTGGTCGTTTCTGATGCAAATATTTTGCTAAGAAATGCGATGCAGCTCAATATAAATAAGAATTATGAGGTTTTTTACGTATGGATATTTGGACTAAATGTCTTGAGCGATTAAAGGAAGATTTACCGACTCAGGAGTTTAGCATGTGGATAAGACCTCTGAATTATGATTTGAATGAAGATTCATTGATTTTATATGCGCAAAATCATTTTATATTGGATTGGGTTAGAGATAAGTATCGAAATCTAATTGCAAGTCTACTTGCAGAAATTGCTGGCGCTGAAGCCCCGTTGTTGAAATTAGATATTCAGGCTAAAAACATGTCAGCGGCTTCCTTAAAAAACTTCAACAGTTCAGAAGACACAAGCGGTTCTGTCCAAACAGCACCAGTCAGTACTTCAGCTGCCAATCATTCCATTTCAGCAGATAGAGTTTCGGCTCATAACAGTAAAGTTCCAGTACACGCGACAGGTCCAAGTGTT